>JAJDCD010000010.1 GCA_029261035.1 Candidatus Omnitrophota bacterium | reverse complement strand
GTATTGGGATGGCAGAAAATATGAGACGGAAAAGCAAAGGTTACAAAGAAAAATAGAAAAAGCATTTGGCGAGTTAAGAGAAGGAGAGAGTCGAAAAGTCGGAGGGGTTGAAGAGTTGGTTAAGATGTCTAGCGGCCAATTACAGAAAAGTTTTCCTCAACCGAATGGAGAGCGAATGAAGAAGGCATTCTCTTTTGGAGCTGGGATGAATCTAAAAAAGGTAGAGTTAGAGATTGGAAGGATAGGGGAAGGAGAATGGGAGTTAGAGTTTACGTATGAGTCTGAGAGCAAAGAAGAAGGAATTGCAAGACTGTATTGGGATGGCAGAAAATATGAGACAGAAAAGCAAAGGCTACAAAGAAAATTAGAAGAAGCCTTTGATGAGTTAAGAGAAGGAGAGAGTCGAAAGATGGGAGGGGTTGAAGTCTTGGTTCAGATGTTTCTAGGCCAATTACAGAAAAGTTTTCCTCAACCGAATGGAGAGCAAATGAAGAAGTTGCTCGCATTTGGAGCTGGGTATAATCTAAAAAAGGTAAATTTAGAGATTGGAAGGATAGGAGAAGAAGAATGGGAGTTAGAGTTTACGTATGAGTCTGAGAGCAAAGAAGAAGGAATTGCAAGACTGTATTGGGATGGCAGAAAATATGAGACGGAAAAGCAAAGGTTACAAAGAAAAATAGAAAAAGCATTTGGCGAGTTAAGAGAAGGAGAGAGTCGAAAAGTCGGAGGGGTTGAAGAGTTGGTTAAGATGTCTCAAGGACAATTACTGCAAAGCTTCCCCCAACCGAATGGAGAACGGATTAGGAAGATGCTCGCTTTTGGAGCTGTGACTAATCTAAAAAAGGTAGAGTTAGAGATTAGAAGGATGGGGGAAGGAGAATGGGAATTAGAGTTTATGTATGAGTCTGAGAGCAAAGAAGAAGGAATCGCAAGAGTCTATTGGAATGGAAAGAAGTATGAGACCGAAAAGCAAAGGCTAGAAAGAAAAATAGAAGAAGCCTTTGATGAGTTAAGAGAAGGAGAGAGTCGAAAAGTCGGAGGGGTTGAAGAGTTGGTTCAGATGTCTAAAGGACAATTACGGAAAAGTTTCCCCCAACCGAATGGAGAGCGAATGAAGAAGGTGCTCGCTTTTGGAGCTGTGACTAATCTAAAAAAGGTAGAACTGACCCTTCACAATGAAACCGGAAAATGGGTATTAGAGTTTAAATACCAAAAAGAAGGAGAAGAGGAATTTAGATCGGAGCCTGCACGCATTCAATGGAACCCCAACACAAACGTTTACGAACCCTACACGAAAGACACAGAACAGGAAGTGTATCAATTTGATCCGGAAGCAGAAGGGTTTAGTTTGGGGGATGTAGATGCTGGAGATGAATATGCTGAAGGGGATGACGGTTTAATCAATGCTGAAAGAGCGCCTCCTCAGAAAATGTCTTGGTGGAAAAAGAGCTTCTTAGCATTGGTACTAATAGCCCCTCTTCTTTATTATCTTTTCTTTGGCTTTGCCTCTCCTGAAGTGGCTTATAACAAAACGGTGAATAATTGGTACGCTATGATGATGGCGGGTCCTGCGAATCATGTTTACTGGTATCGAAAGAGAGCTAAAACCTTAAAATATTTGTCTAAACTTAATCCTGAAAAATATGCTTACGAAGCAGTTATGGATTTGAAGTTATTTCCAAAACGTTTCGCTGTTAATCCAGTCGTTTACACAGGAACTCCGAAAGCTATCGAGAGATACAATGAAATACATGATGTTATTTTGGAGTGGACGGATGTGGCTGAAAAAGGAAAGCAAACAGAGAAGCTTTTACCTCTTGTAATGCAGGCGATGGAAGAGGGAGTTCCAATTCAGGAGCTTTTTGATACTTTGTACAGAAGAGCCATTAATGAAAAAAATAAAGTAGCTTTAGAGTATATGTATCAGAACCCTTTTAAAAAGACACTGTATAAAGTGGATATGATTCAATTCAATGTTCTCTCAACCTTGATTCAATTAGACTACGATAAATATAAAATGCCCTTTTTTAATTTATGGGAGAGAGAAAAGAAGTTGATTGCCTACAACGCAAGAAAATTTATCATAGTTCTTCGGCAAATTGAAAAAAGAGGCGACATAGAAGAGTTCTACGAAAAAGTAGCTCAAACAAGCGCCTTCAGTTTAGATTTTGATGAATTGTATGGTATTTCTAGAGGGTTAGGCTACCGTGAGTTAGCCCCTCTTTTTATTTATTACCTTAAAAATATTCCAGCACGAGTGATGATAGAAAATATGGATCGAAGATGGCCTCATTCTATGATAAATGTCTCAAAAAAAATTATGAGGGCGGCAAATGAGAATGATGATTATGAAACCCAAATTTTGCTTGGAGAAGCTCAATCCGACTTCCTCTCAAGACTATACAAATATGAGAAAGAATTTGTTGATTATCATGGAGAGCACGCATTTAAAAGATTTCAACGGAGAGTGCGTGAGTTAAGGCGAAAGGGGTATAGAGCAAGACAACAACAAGTAGAAGCAAAGAGTTTAGGAGAAAAGTCTGCAGAGGACCTTTATCCAGGCTCTGCGGTTGAATTTTTTGAAGGTAGAATGCCGTTCAATAACTTTAAGAGTTCAGACCGTGAAATGTTGAATCAACACCCAGACATTATAAAATTCATTCAAATTTTAACAGATAAAGGGTTTGTTAATTCTAGTCTAGATTACCATAAGTGGAAAAAGCGTCTTAGAGAATTTTATTTAATAAATCCGGTGATTTTTCCTGATATCTTAAACCGTTTTATACGTATCGTTCAAAAATTCGGCCAAAACTATATTTTCTATGGGGATCAGCGCTCTCAATCTCTAGCAATACTAATAGCATTAGCCATTCCAAATACAGACCAAAATCATATTAATAGAATAGAAACTATTTTTAACTCTATCAGTGATCTTACGGGACTAAATCAGGAACTGTATAGAGCTCTTAACAGACTATCTAAAAGATATGCACGTTTGTTTATTGACAAGCGGCAAGGTTTAGAGCTTCTGGAAATTTTAGAACGACTTGACGTGTTGCCTATAGAGGAAATAACAAAAACTGTTAACAGAATAATAGACGAATGGATTGATGAGTACATGAGCTCTGAGCAAATAATAGAGCCTAATAATACAGAAACGGAATGGTTAGATCTTTCTGTGGCGCAGAGTTTGGGAAATGCACAGGAGCAGTATGAAGAGTCTAATCTCTCTCAGCTGATTCCTTTTGAGTTATTGTCGGACCAGTCTCAGGAAGTAATTTCTTCTTATGCTGATTTAATTGATGTGTTTAGCCTGTTTGTTGACAAGCAAGTCATTAAGACGACAGAAGATTTGGTTGATTGGCTTGATTTTTTTCAGTCTTTGACGGCAAGGGCTCAGCGTCTGGATTTGGAAGAAGTTCCTGGGGTATGGAAAAGATTTGCATTCCATGTATATACAGACCCAACGAACTCTTTAAATACAAATATTTTACAGTTAATGCAGCAACTTTTTAATCAGTTTAGTCTTCAGGGAGATGGGTTTATTTATTATATCAACGCATGGACAGCATTTTTAATACTTACAAAAAAACACAGAGAGTATCAAGAATTATTAGATTGGGATTTAATTACTTATATGATTTCTCAGAGAAATAATACAGATACGGATGCGGGAATATATTTTGATCAATTAGAGACTTATGCTGATGGGGGAGGTATTATTGATACCTTGTTATTAAGTCAATTACATGAATTGCAGAAAATGATATCTGTAGAAAGAAATATATTTTTTATCCTTCTGTTAAGTTTCCCCAATGATTTAACAGTGTTTGAGAGGGGTCAAGTGTTCGAAAGGCTTAAAAAAATATTTATGACTATAAGCGATATAGAACTCGACCAAAAGAAAGATTTATCCTCAGTGTTAAGTGAAATCATCCATATAGGGCCTGAGAGAGAAGCTATGGTTCATGAGGCTTTTGTAATCAAACATCAGAAAGGAGATGAACTTTTAGAAGTATTAGAAAGGTTATCTATCTCGGACCCAAAATCTGTTCAAGAACAATTATATAATCTGGATCAGATTTGGAAAAAGGAAGAAAAGACCCAGCAACCAAAGGGAGAAGAAAAGCTCGAAGGAGAATGGCTCGATCGAGTTAAGGCTCAGAGCTTGGGACAATATGAAAAGAACTTAGAGCATGCATTGGGCCCTTGGGAAGAGCTTGATCCAAGCTGGAAAACAATATTATCCCAAGATAATTCTGAAAAAGTGTATCAAATTCTTGAATCAGTGAAACGTACGGACTCCATCAAAAAGGCAGATTGTGCAAAATGGCTTGATTTGTTATTTCAATTTTATTCTCGTTCTCAAAATGCATATAAAAGTTTTCTTAACTTGAAAAGGGTTGATGAATATTTTGGAGCCCTTTCTGAAGAAGATATAGAGAAAATAAAAAAACTTCTGGCTCTTAAAAATGTTCCTCCCGAGCATGTTACTTTTGGATCTTGGAAGATGTTTGTTGAATTGGCTTTTAAGAATCCCATTTATCAGGAGTTTTTAAACCTTCAATTTCTTATAGATATAGCTCAGTCCAAAAATGCCTCGGGAGTTTTAATGTCTTTTTTAAATACGTTAGAGGCTTATGCTGCTTCAGATAAATCGATTGATGAAGCATTTGTGGAAGATGTTTTAAGCCTCTCAGAAGAAAGTGAAGAATCCCAGAGTGCTTTTATTTTGATTGCTCTGTACTTGGCTTTACCGCAGAGTTTGAGTCGAGAGGGTAAAAGGGGTTATATGGATAGAGCGGAAAAGGCCATTCATTCTATTTCTCAAGAATACAGAATGCGTTTTAGGCAGACAGTTACCTTTAATTTAATTAATTTAGGTCACAACGAAAAAAGAGAACTGGATTTTATTCGCTTGGAAAAAACACCTGAGATTCTGGAAATTATAGAAAAAATAGAGGTTTTAAAATTAGATACAGTACAAGGTCAGCTGGTTCAGTATGCTGAAGCGTTAAGAAAAGATCGATTGTCAGACACATTGCTTAAAGGTGAACTAGAAGAAGAATGGTTGGATAAGGCCGAAGCGGAGAGTTTGGGTGCTGTCTTAGATGTGGAATATCAGAATTCAGTTGAGTCTATATTGATTATGACGGATGCTGCAGGTCGAATGATTAGTTTGGATTTGCGTGTTTATTTCCCAACGATTTATCAGCAAATTTATGATATTTTATTTTCTGAATGGGAATCCATGCAACAACGTATGAATACATTAATTCAGGATGAGCCTGCTTTGAAGGAGTTGTTTGATGTCCTTGGAGTCGCGAACTTTGCGGTTGTGATTTCTGGAGAAATGAGTCCTGATGCAGTGTTGCAGCAAATTGCTCAGGGAAAGACGGTTGTGATCTATTATGATAATAAGGCTTATAAGGAAACGATGAGCCGTTTAGCGATGGAGATGATTCGAAAAGGTTCTCTTACAGAAGCTCAAATGAGAAAACATGGTTATTTTGTTTCGTTACCAAACGTTAAGATGCAACCCGATGAATTTTTAGATTCGTTGCTTTCGGGTAAAACCGTAGAGTTTGATGAGCAGGGAAGAAGAAGTTTGAATTGGATAAAAAAGGATAGTGGTTTAGAATCTAGGGATGAAGTGGTTTGGATGGATGACGATGGAGTGATTGATTCTGTTTTAAGGGAGCTGGAGATCCATCGAAACAGGCCGATGACGATAGGCGAGAGAGCTGCGTCTGAAGAAGAACAGCTCTATACGGATTTTGTGAGTCTTGCTTTAGCGATGAAGCTGTTGCAGGATCCTGAAGCCTTATTGAAACAAGGCTATGTTGTTTTTGAAAATGATCGTTATCGAGTGACAGAGCGTTTCATTGAACGTTTCTTGAAGAATGCTTTGTTGAAACAAAAAGTTGTGAACTTGATTGCGAGTATGGCGTAATAATAGCGTAGAGCATTTAGCGTGGAGCGTATAGTAATTCAAATTCAATTTCCCCTCTCCCTGATAAGGAGAGGGTTTTACTCCTATACGCTAAACGCTCTACGCTATTCGCTAATAGATAAAGGAATGCCATGAAATTACCTATCTATTTAGATCATCATGCGACGACTCCGGTAGATCCTCGAGTGGTTGAGGCGATGCTACCTTGTTTTGGGGAGAGCTTTGGAAATGCGGCGAGCTCTATGCACCCTTGGGGGATTAAAGCGGGTGAATTGGTCTGGCAAGCACGCGAGCAGTTGGCAAAGCTTATTGGAGGAAAGCCGGGGGAAGTTGTGTTTACAAGCGGTGCTACCGAGGCGAATAATTTGGCTTTGAAAGGGGTGTGCGAGCAATATGCTTCTAAAGGAAATCATATTATTTCTGTAACGACAGAGCATAAGTCTGTTTTGGATCCTCTTAAACATTTGGAGAAAAAAGGTTTTGAAGTTTCTTATCTTGGAGTTAATTCCGAGGGCTTGATTGATGTTGAAGAATTAAATTCTTTAATTATGGATAAAACCATTTTAATTTCTGTGATGCTGGCGAATAATGAAATTGGCGTGGTTCAGCCATTGGAAGAGGTGGGGAAGATCGCAAAAAAACGAGGGGTTCTGTTGCATTCGGATGCGGCACAAGCCTTGGGTAAAATTTCCGTTGATGTACAAAAATTAAATGTGGATCTTATGTCTTTTTCTGCACATAAAATGTATGGCCCTAAAGGAGTGGGAGCTTTATGGGTTCGGTCCTACGATCCAAAAGTTCATTTGGTCGCTCAAATGCATGGAGGAGGACAAGAAGAGGGTGTTCGCTCAGGTACGATGAATGTCCCTGGGATTGTGGGTTTCGGAAAAGCGTGTGAGATTGCAAAAGAAAATTTGGAAGAGGATATAAAACGAATAACGGAGCTTAGAAATGATCTGCTAGAGAAATTTGAGAAAAATTTAGACGAAATTAGAGTGAATGGATCTTTAGAACATCGGTTGCCCGGTAATTTAAATATGAGTTTTGAACATACAGAGAGCGATGCTGTGCTTCTAGGTTTGAACCAAGAAGTAGGGGCGTCGTCCGGCTCCGCTTGTGATTCTGAAAAGTTAGAGCCTTCCTATGTGCTTAAAGAGATTGGGTTAAGCACGGATGTTGCGAATGCCGCTATTCGTTTTGGGATTGGGAGAAGCAATACGCGTGAAGAAATAGAATATGCCTCAAATAAAGTGATAGAGGTTGTTCATAAACTACGATTGATGACGAAAAGCTGAAAAGGCTAAAACAATCTTTTTTCAGAGATCCTTCGCTTCACTCAGGATGACAAGCAAAATAATGTCATTGCGAGGTGTCTAAAAAGTGAGCCGCGGCAATCTCGGGAAAAAGGAGTGATTTCAAGCATCTGAGATTGCCACGGCTCCTTTTGCTTTTACCTTGCAATGACTCTAGAAGGTTGTCATTCTGAGCGAAGCGAAGGATCTGTTTTTCTTTAGGATGAAATTCTGACAGAGGAATTTGAAGAGATCTAGCCTATAGGCTTGACTGGGTCTGTATGATGGGGTTAGTATTGAATATAGGGGGAAGATTAAAATGATTCAAGTAACACCGCAAGCTGCGGAAGAAGTAAAAAGATTGTTGGAAAAAGAAGGAAAAGATGAGCTAGGACTCCGTCTTTTGGTTAAGGGGGGCGGTTGCTCGGGTCTTTCCTATGATATGGACTTTGACGCAAAAAAAGAGAATGATAATGAATTTGAAGTTAATGGCGTTAAGGTTTTTTGTGACCCAAAAAGTTATCTTTATTTAAAAGGAATTACTTTGGATTTTATGGACGGACTGAATAATCGCGGGTTTAGATTTATCAATCCAAATGCTTCCGGAACCTGTGGCTGCGGAGAGTCCTTCTCCGTTTAATTTATTTCCGAGTTTATTATGTCTCAAAATCAAACACAATTTAAGAGCGAATTTTTATCCTTATACAATCTAACTGTTCAGGCTTTTCAGAAAGTCGAAGAGGCACTCTTTCAGAGACATTTTCCTTATGCGGATGAAGCAATTAAGCTGATCGAACACAGTGAGGTAACGGTTCTCAATCTGAAACAAGAATTTAAAGTGATATCGGAGCCTTACCTTGAAGGTGTTGAAGAGCTTCAGAAGTATTTTCTTGTTAATCGAAAGTTGAAACAATTAGCTCAGCTCAGTTTTAATATTAACGAAGAGCCTCAATTGAAGGCGTATGAAGATTTGCCTGTGTTTTCTAATCTAATTTTGGAAAATTTTAAACTTAAATCAGAGGCCTTTATTAATCAGGTAGATGTGAATACGATTTTGTGTGAAGAGAACGATAAAAAAATTCAAGAATTAAACAAAAAGTTGTGTAGAGATATTCAGGTATTAATGAAAAAGACACCCAACAATGTGAATCGAGGCGTTAATCTAATATTAGCAACAACCCTCTTTTTAGAAATTTCCGAAAGTTAGATGGTTTTGTCATTGCCACGACTTAATTTTCAATTGTCTCGCAATGACGGAGAGAAAAGGATTTTGCTAACAGCTATAGACTGAAAGCCATGATCCAGTGACCCTATGAACAACCTTCCTTATTTGACATCTTCTATTCCGGGTATTCCAGCAACATTTAAATCAGAAGCCTCAGATTTTATTGTGGAAGAAATCCCTTCTTATTTGCCAGAAGGAGAAGGTGAGCATCTTTATGTTTTGGTGGAGAAGCAAAATATCACAACTTATGAGGTTGTTCGTTTTTTTTGTGAGAGTTTAAAAATTAAAGAACGAGAGATTGGGTATGCGGGTTTAAAGGATGCAAAAGCGATTTCCCGACAGTGGTTTTCTTTGAGGCTCGTTACTGAAGAACAGTTTAAACAATGTGAGCATCCCAAATTGAAGTTTCTTCAGGTTTCGTTGCATAAAAACAAATTAAGAATAGGCCATCTTCGAGGAAATCGTTTTCAGATTGTTTTAAGAGACATTGCGGCATCTAGTGTGGAGCCGATTCAAAATATTTTAAAGGTTTTAGAAAAGCAAGGTGTTCCCAATTATTTTGGGGAGCAGCGTTTCGGGCGTTATGGGGATAACCATTTAATCGGGAAAGCATTACTTCAAGAAAAATACGAAGAAGCGATTCGGATTATTTTAGGAGCTTCAGAAAATAACGCTCCAGAGGATGTCAGTTTTGAGGCAAGAAAACTTTTTGATGAAGGTAAGTGGGAGCCCTCTTTAAGCCAATGGCCGCATTTTTTTAAGATGGAAAGAAGATTATTGTACGATTGGATTAAAACAGATCAAAATGCTGAAAAAGTTATTGTTAATTTGCCACGAAAAATGAAATATTTTTATATGTCGTCTTATCAATCCTATATTTTTAATCGCTGTTTGGAGAAACGGCTTGAAACGATAAGTCAATTATTTGAAGGCGATGTGGCCGAAAAAGTTGCGAATCGTGCGTTGTTTGATGTCGAAGAAGTTGAAGTTGAAAAAGAACGGTGTCATGCTTTTGAAATATCTCCGTCCGGACCTGTGTTTGGCCCAAAAATGAAAATGGCAAAAGGTTTTGAATTGGATTTAGAAAAACAGGTTTTAGATGAAGAAGAAATATCTCCAGAAATATTTAAATCTCCTTTTCCTAAAATTGAGTTGTCTGGTACCCGCCGTGCTTACCGGTTTCCTATTAAAGAAATAGAAGTGGAGCCTATCTTGAAAGGGGTTCAGTTATCTTTTGAGCTCCCCAAAGGTTGCTATGCAACCTCTGTTCTCCGAGAAATAATCAAAAACACCTAACATTCTTAGCTTTCTTGAGTGAGAGGCATTAAAAAAGAACATTATAAGACGTTAACAGGCTTTCATTGGACCCTTAGAGGGGCTTATGATAAAATACTTGGTTCTATTCACACGAAAAGTGTATCTATATCTATTTAGATGAGGAGTCTATATGTTAAGAACGGATTGGGTTGCTAAAAGAAACAACGATAAGATTCGAACACAAATGCATTATGCGCGCAAAGGTATGATTACGGAAGAAATGACTTATGTTGCCAAAAGAGAACAGTTAGAACCTGAACTAATTCGTGATGAAGTTGCTCGCGGACGCGCCATTATTCCTGCAAACATTAAGCATGAAAATTTAGAGCCTATGGGGATTGGTGTGGCTCTGAATTGTAAGATCAATGCAAATATTGGAAACTCTGCTATTACTTCGAATGTAGATTCTGAGTTAGAGAAATTACATACAGCGGTTCATTTAGGTTCGGATACCGTGATGGATCTTTCTACGGGCGGAAACATTAATGAAATTCGAGAAAAGATTATTCAAGCAAGCCCTGTTCCCATTGGAACGGTTCCGATGTATCAAGCGATTCAACAAGTTAAAGAAGTGAGAGATCTTACCTCTGATGATTTGATAGATATGATTGAGTGGCAAGCAAAACAAGGTGTGGATTATATGACTATCCATGCTGGAATTTTATTAGAACATTTGCCATTAACAGAAGGGCGTATTACTGGGATTGTGAGTCGTGGGGGTTCTTTGATGGCTCAATGGATGTTGCATCATCATAAACAAAATCCGTTGTATACGCATTACGACAAAATCTGTGAAATCTTTCAAAAGTATGATGTGTCTTTTAGTTTGGGAGATAGTTTGCGTCCAGGATGTTTGGCGGATGCGAGTGATAAGGCGCAGTTCGCAGAGTTGGATACCTTGGGTGACTTAACAAGACGTGCTTGGGAGTATGATGTTCAGGTGATGGTTGAAGGCCCAGGCCACGTTCCTTTCGATCAAATTGAAATGAATGTAAAACGACAGATGAAGGTATGTAACGAAGCTCCTTTTTATGTTTTAGGGCCTTTGGTTACAGATTGTGCTCCTGGTTATGATCATATTACTTCCGCTATTGGAGCTACAATGGCAGGGACATCCGGAGCCGCTATGCTTTGCTATGTAACGCCTAAAGAACATTTAGGTTTACCAGAAGCAGACGATGTGCGACAAGGTGTTATTGCTTATAAAATTGCGGCACATGCTTCGGATATTGCGCGTCATCGTCCAGGTGCTAGAGACCGAGATGATGAGTTAAGTCGAGCGCGTTTTAATTTTGATTGGAACAAACAGTTTGAATTGTCTATGGATCCAGAAACAGCACGTAGAATGCATGATGAAACTTTGCCACAAGAAGTATTTAAAAATGCAGAGTTTTGTTCGATGTGTGGACCTAAGTTTTGTTCGATGAAAATTACGCAAGAAGTACAAGCGTATAACGAAAGTTTAAAGAAGAAAGAATTGGAAGCAGTAGAAAAATAGATTAGTGACTGTCACTTGCCTGCAGAAGCAGAGCAAAGTGACTGTCACTTGTGAAGTTGTGATGAAGTTTAGCTCGGTGACAGTCACTTTAAGTGACAGTCACCTTCATTCCCGTGTAGGAGGAAATTGTGGTTACTCTTGTAAATGAAGATATTCAAAACTTAACCGATGAAGAAGCTATTGAGCGAATTAAAGCGCATAAAAAAGAGCTTGGAAAAGATCTGCTCATTCTAGCTCATAACTATCAGCGTTATGAGATTACGGAGTTGGCTGATTTTACAGGAGATTCTCTTGCTATGGCCCAAAAGGGTAAAGAGAATAAGGATGCGAAACATATTGTATTTTGCGGTGTTCATTTTATGGCTCAAACAAGTCGAGTGTTGGCAAGTGAGAATCAAAAAGTATATTTACCCAATCATTTAGCAGGATGCCCGTTGTCTGATTTTGCGGAAATTGATCAAGCGGAAACAGCATGGGAAGAAGTGTCTAAGATTGTGGGTGAAGAAAATATTGTTCCGGTTGCTTATATTAATTCTACCGTTTTAATTAAAGCACTCTGCGGAAAATATGGGGGGACCACGGTTACTTCTTCTAACTGTGACAAGGTCTTTACTCATTATTTCAATCAAGGTAAGAAAATCTTTTTTATGCCCGATCAACATTTAGCTCATAACACTGCTTTGAAGTTAGGTGTGCCTCGAGAGAAATTAAATATTTTTGATCCATACCAAGAAAACGGAGGTCTGTCTGTAGAGAAAATTAAAGATTCCACTGTTTTGTTATGGAAAGGTTTTTGCCATGTGCATACGCACTTTACTCCAAAAATGGTTCAAGATATGAGACAACGTTATCCAGAGGCTTCGATCGTTGTTCATCCTGAGTGTCCAGAGCCTGTAGTTCGTGAAGCGGATTATGCAGGAAGCACCAAGTTTATTAATGATTTTGTAGCTCAGGCCGAGCCGGGAGCCACCATTATTATTGGCACGGAAATTAACCATGTAAGAAATACCGCTATTCGAAATCCAGATAAGAAGATTATCGAACTAGATCGTTCTTTGTGCCCTAATATGTTTAAGATTAATCTAAAGAATTTACTTTTCACTTTAGATCATTTGGGTAATGTGAATGAAGTATTTGTTAAAGATGAAGTTAAAAAAGATTCCATTGCCGCGTTAGAAAAAATGTTCTCCATTTGTTAGAGTTCGTCATTGCGAGGCCTTAAGTAGAACGAGCCGAAGCAATCTCGGACTAAATAAGATTTTCTCTTCTTCCTGAGATTGCCGCGACTCTTTTTGTTGAACGCCTCGCAATGACGAAAAAATGTTATTTTGTTAAATAAGGAAAAATGATGTTCCCGGAAATTAAACGTAAAGTTTTAAATCATCAAGACATCACAAATGAGGAAGCTCTTTATCTTTTTGAAATTGAAGATAAGGAACTGCTTCAGGATGTTTTTGATTTAGCGAACTATATTAATGAAGAGCAAAATGGGAATGTGGTTAGCTTTGTTCATAATATGAATATCAATTTTACTAATGTGTGTGAGTTGCATTGTACTTTTTGTGCTTTTAGACGAAACGGGAATGAGGAAGACGCTTTTGTTTTATCGGAAGAAGGAATTGTAGAGAAGGTACGGGGTAAAGGTATTACTGAGATTACCTATCAAGGCGGACTTACAGATCGGGTTCCTTTGGAAAAAGCATTATCCTTGCTGAGGGCAGTTAAAGATTATGACCGTGAAATTCATTGTCATGCTTTTTCTCCAGAAGAAATTGCTTATTATTCTGAGAAGACAGGAAAAAGTTATCGAGAGGTTATAGCAGACTCTATTCAATCTGGAATGGATTCCATGTGTGGAACGGCGGCGGAAATTTTAGATGATGAAATCAGAGCAAAAGTGTGCCCTACGAAAATTAATAGTGATACTTGGATCGAGATTATTAAATGTGGCCATGAATTAGGGCTTCATTCGACAAGCACCATTTTATTTGGCCATATTGAGGAACCCAAGCATTGGGTGAGGCATTTAAATAGGATAAGAGACTTGCAGAAAGAGACCGGAATGATTACAGAGTTTATCCCGCTTCTTTTTATGCCAGACAATGCGCCTTTAGGACGTGTTTTAGAACGTAAAGGCATCGAGCAAGATCGATCGAGTTTACAGCTGAGAATGCTTGCTGTTTCTAGAATTTATTTTCAGAATACAATTCGAAACATTCAGACTAGTTGGGTGAAGATGGGACTGGACTTTGCAATTCAGTCTTTACAATGTGGTGCGAATGATGTGGGAGGAACGCTTTATTCTGAAACTATTACGCGTAATGCGGGTGGAACTCATGGGGAATATGTGAGCGTGGATGCGTTTGAACAACGAATAGAGAAAATTGGAAAAGTGCCCATTCAAAGGGATACCGTATATTCTTTTCAGAAGTCAGAAGAGTCGCATCTTTTGACCTCTGCTGTAAGAGGACAAGAAATTGAGTAAAGATATTTCCCGATACCAACGTCAGTATCTTTTTCCTAAAATTGGAGAAGAGAGGCAGCGAAAGATTTCGTCGAGTAAAGTTACTTTGATTGGTTGCGGAGCTCTGGGAACTGTGATTGCTAATACTTTGGTTCGTTGTGGTGTAGAAAACTTAACGATTGTTGATCGTGATTTTGTGGAATTAAATAATCTTCAACGCCAGGTACTTTTTAATGAGGAAGATGTTGAAAATAATTTACCCAAAGCTATTGCTGCAAAGCAGAAGCTGGAGAAAATAAATAGCCAAGCAAATATAGAAGCCATTGTTGCAGATGCTAATTATTCTAACATTGAAAATTTGGTTAAAGGCCGCGACTTGGTTTTAGACGGAACAGATAATTTTGATGTTCGGTATACGATTAATGAAGCTTGTGTAAAACATAATATCCCATGGATTTATGGAGGTTGTGTGGGGGATCAAGGTTTAACTATGGTTGTGATCCCTAAGAAGACCCCGTGTCTTTCTTGTTATTTTCAGTCAGCCCCACCACCTGAATTAACGCCTACTTGTGATACGGCAGGAATTTTGTCGCCTATTGTAAATATTGTTTCTTCGTTACAATCGATGGAAGCGATTAAAATTTTATCTGGGCAAATAGAGCAGACCACGGAAGGGCTTTATAGCTATAATGTGTGGGAAAAACGCTCTCAGGTTTTTGGAACGAAACAAGAAATTGATCCGGAATGCCCCGTATGTCAAAAAGAGAAATTTGAATACTTGTCTGGTGACAAAGGAATGCGGACCAGCACATTGTGTGGCCGTAATGCGGTTCAAATCAGTCGGGATGATCAATTGAAAATTGATTTTAAAATTATTGCAGAAAAATTAGAGCACATTGGAAAAGTTACATCGAATGCTTTTTTGTTAAAGTGTGACTTTAATGAATCGGGAAAAGATTACGAATTAACTTTATTTTTAGATGGAAGAGCGATTATTAAGGGAACAAATGATATTTCCCGAGCTAAATCGATCTACTCAAAATATATCAGTGTTTAATGACCAAGGGTTTTCCTCTACCTAACAGGGAGAGGGCTGGGGTGAGGGTTAAACGCTCTACGCTAAACACTATTAAAAAAGGAAGAATCATGAGTGTTACCTATTTAGATAATGCAGCAACATCATTTCCAAAACCTGCGCGCGTGTATGAGCGTATGGAAAAGTTTTTAAGAGAAGAAGCAGCTAATCCTGGAAGATCGGGACATCGTATGTCTGTTGAGGCAGAAGCTTCTGTGGAAAGCGCGCGTGCGTTAATTGCGAAATTTATCGGAGCTCAAGATGCCTCACGTATTGCTTTTGCTTTAAATTGTACGGATGCATTGAATATGGGTATGAAGGGAATTCTAAAAAAAGGAGACCATGTTATCACGTCTGTATTGGAGCATAATTCTGTTTTGAGACCGCTTCATAGCCTTGAAGAAGATGGTGTGATTACATTGACAAAAGTAAAACCTAATAAGGACTGTGTGATTAATCCAGAGGATATTGGAAAGGCTTTTACACATAAAACTCGACTGGTTGCTTTAACCCATGCTTCTAATGTTACCGGAACCTTACAGCCTATTTGTGAAATCGGAAAAATTGTTCGTGAACGAGGAGCTCTTTTTCTAGTTGATGGAGCTCAAACAATTGGTGTTTTTCCTATTGATGTTGAAACAGATTTTATCGATTTACTCGCTTTTCCAGGACATAAATCTTTGTTGGGGCCTACGGGCACAGGAGGCCTTTATGTGGGTAAGCGAGTTGAAGAGATTACTCCATGGCGTGAAGGGGGAACGGGGATGGGCTCCGAAAACCCGACTCACCCTGAAGACTTTCCCTTTGTTTTAGAAGGAGGAACGCCTAATACCGTTGGTATTGTTGGCTTAGCGGAAGGTTTGAAGTTTGTTTATGACACGGGAATTGATGTTATTCGAGATCATGAATTTAAATTAATGAAACAACTGAGGGAAGGTCTTAAGTCCATTAAAGGGGTTAAAACGTTTGGGCTAGATTCTGTAAAGCAGAGCACAGCAACTCTTTCTTTTGTTCTTGAAGGTTTAGATCCTGCAGATGTTGGAATTATTTTGGATCAATCTTTTAATTTAGCACTTCGTTCTGGAATTCATTGCGCCCCTTTGTGCCATGAGTTTTTGGGAACGTTTCCTACAGGAACCATTCGTGTTAGCCCAGGTTTTTTTAATTCTGAAAAAGATATTGAATCTTTGCTCAATGCTCTACGACAGTTAACGAAACAAGAATAAACAAGTCTAAGGTTGTTTCGCACCTCTACTCATGAAATATAGAATTTTAGGAAGAACTCAGCTTAACGTTTCGGAAATTGGTTTCGGATCATGGGGCATTAGTGGGAATAGCTACGGTGCCACTTCAGATTCCGAGTCTTTGAAAGCACTTTCCTTTGCTCTGGATCAGGGCGTCAATTTTATTGATACAGCAGACATTTATGGTTTTGGTAAAAGCGAAGAGCTTGTTGGGACAGCGCTTAAAGGGAAGCGAGGCCAAGTTGTTCTTGCGACTAAGGGAGGTTGGGACTTTACTCAAGGAGCCGTTCGCTCGAATTATGACCCTAGTTATATTAAGGAAGCAATCCATTCTAGTTTGAAGCGTTTGAATACTGACTATATCGATGTTTATCAACTTCATAACCCACCTGATTCTTTGTTGGAGAATTTTGAAGCCCTATTATCCCAATTACTATTAGCTCAGAAAGAGGGAAAAATCCGTTTTATTGGTGTCTCTATTTTTGTTCCATGGCAAGGGGAAGCTTGGGTGAATACGGGTGTGATGGATACCGTCCAATGTATATACAACTTAGTTGATCAGAGAGTTGGAGAGAATTTTTTATCTTTTGCAGAAGAAAAGAAAATAGGGGTTATTGCCAGAGAGCCTTTAGAGTGTGGAATGCTGACAGGTAAATATACGAAAGAAGTGGAGTTTCCAAAAAATGATCATCGGAGGCGTTGGTCTAAAGAAAAAATCGAGTTAATTCTTAAAAAGGTAGAAGTTTTAAAGACTAGATATGAAAAATTAAAAACGGAGCCAATCCCTTTTAGTTTAGGGTTTGTTCTAAGACAGAAACCAGTTTCTGTAGTTATTCCAGGAGCAAAAACGTCCGAACAGGTAGCGATGAATCTTTTAGCTTCTGAGAACAACCCGGTCTCAATAGAAATATTTAAGGAGCTTCAGGAATTGTACGAAACAAACGATATCTTTAAACAAGGCTTTTTTGAGAAAAAGAAATAAAAAGTAAGCCTAACAATTTAAAGGAGAAAAGTATGATGAGATACTATATATATATCCTAATTCTTTGTTTTTCTATTGGAGTTACCTCTGATGCATTTGCGAAAAAAAGAGAAAGTAAGAAAAATCAAATTCAGGCTACAATTGGAGATACGATAGCAGCTCCGACAGTTAGCAATGTGGCTAGTGATAAAAACAAGGATGGAAAACCGGATCGCTGGGAATACTTTGATCGGGGGACTTTGGTGCGTATTGAAGCAGATACTAATTATGATGGTTCTGTGGATGAGTGGGCGAAGGTCAGCGGAGAAAAAATAGTGAGCGCTGAGAAGGACGTTGATTATGATGGGAAAGTAGATAAGTGGATTACCTATGATCAATAGGAGGGGAGGGTATAACTTGGCTTTTAGTGCTAAAGAACTCTTGTCAAAAGCCGTATAATCAAGGATAATAAATGAGTAAATTAAGTTCAACACAGTATTAAGGAGTTAATAAAAATGGCAGATAAAGAAAATAAAGTAGAAGAGACGGTAGCGGGTAAGTTTTATGTCGATGCTCAGTGTATTGACTGTGACTTGTGTCGTCAAACTGCTCCAGAGAATTTTGATCGAAGTGATAATGGTTATTCTTTTGTTAAGAAACAAGCAGAATCTCCTGAAGAAGAAGAACAATGCGAACAAGCACTTTCTGAGTGTCCTGTTGAAGCCATTGGTAATGATGGCGCGTAGTTTTTAGTTTTATCAGATAAAGATTGATTTAAATGTGCAAAAAACCCGTTTCCGACGGGTTTTTTGTGTTTATAAGACAAATTTATATTCAGAAAGATAGAGATGAAATGAGTGAATTGACACAAGAACAATATCAACGTTATAGTCGCCACTTAATTCTTCCTGAGGTTGGATTGGAAGGCCAGAAAAAATTATTAAAAGCAAAAGTGCTTTTAATTGGGGCTGGAGGGTTGGGCTCACCCTTGGGAATTTATTTAGCAGCAGCAGGGGTTGGAACATTAGGTATTGTTGATTTTGATGTGGTTGATTTAAGTAACTTACAAAGACAAATACTTCATACGAATGATGAGATTGGCAATTTGAAATTGGATTCTGCTGAGAAAAGAATTAAAGCCATGAATCCAGATACAAATATTATAAAATTTAAAACTCAAATCACTTCTGAAAATGCGATGGAAATCATCAAAGATTTTGATATTGTGATTGATGGCACGGATAATTTCCCAACCCGTTATTTGGTTAATGATACTTGCGTGTTGTTAAACAAAACAAATATTTATGGTTCTATTTTTCGTTTTGATGGACAGGCGACCGTTTTTAAAGCAGATGAAGGCCCTTGTTATCGTTGCTTATATCCAGAACCTCCACCGCCAGGCATGGTTCCTAGTTGCGCTGAAGGTGGTGTGTTGGGAATTCTCCCTGGAACGATTGGGTTGATTCAAGCAACCGAAGCGGTTAAGTTGATTGTGGGACAAGGGACCTCTCTTGTGGGTCGATTGCTTGTTTATGATGCGCTTGCGATGAAGTTTCGAGAACTAAAACTAAAAAAAGATCCTGAGTGCCCCATATGTGGCGACAAACCTACAATTACTGAATTGATTGATTACCAAGAGTTTTGTGGTATTCCACAACAAGGAGATGCTTCTGTGAACGAAGAAGAAAATATAAATTATGGTGTACTTGATGTAGCTCAATTAAAGAAAAAAATTGAAGAAAAAGAAGATTTTGTTTTGGTGGATGTTCGTGAAACTCATGAATATGAAATAGCAAAAATTCCGGGGTCTATTTTAATTCCTCTAGGGGAAGTATCCACCCGTTTTTCAGAATTAGAACAATATAAAAATAAAGAGATTGTTGTTCATTGTCATCATGGTGGTAGAAGTATGAGAGCTGTGCAATTTTTGAGTGAACAGGGTTTTGAACATCTTAAAAACCTTGAAGGTGGCATTGATGAATGGTCTCTTCAGGTGGATTCAACAGTCCCTCGATATTAGTTAAGGTAATTCAATTAAGCCCGCCAAAAAAGGTATGGAAGTAAAGCTTGTAATGTGTGCCAGGTCTAAAGACCCGACACACTAGGTCCTTAACGCAGTGGTTCCAAATGAAGTGATTCGATTTGAATCTAACTAAATTAACTGAGATTGCAGTGGGCAAAGGAAACTATGTCAAAAAAACGACGGGTTGTTATTACAGGATTAGGTGTTATTGCAGCTAATGGAATTGGGAAAGATGTATTTTGGGATGCTATAGAAAGTGGAAAATCGGGCGTTACAACGATTGATCGTTTTGACAGAACTCCCTTTCCAACACAGATGGCAGGACAAGTAAGAGATTTTGACCCCGAGAAATATCTTCATAAGCGTTTGGTTCGACGTATGGATCGAACTGCTCATTTTGCTATTGCGACTTCCTCTATGGCCGTTGAAGATTCTAAAATTGATTTATCCCAAGTGCCCCCTGAGAGGGCTGGAGTTGTTATTGGGACTTCGATGTGTGGCATTGGTTATATACTAGAACAACATGATGTTTTTATCGATTCAGGTCCTATGAGAATTAGTCCTTTTACTGCTTTAGCTTCTTTTCCAGATGCTTGTGCAAGCCAAGTTTCTATGTTCTTGGGGCTCAAAGGTCCGAGTTACGCTTTGTCTACAGCTTGTTCTTCTGCTTCGGATGCTTTAGGCGCTGCGGTTGAGGCTATTGAGTTGAATCACCAAGATGTTATTTTGACAGGGGGAAGTGAGGCAACAATGTACTCGCCTATTTTTGCTTCTTTTTGTGTTGCTCGCGCTATGTCCACCCGCAATGATGATCCGACTAAAGCATCGCGTCCTTTTAATATGGACCGAGATGGATTTGTTTTAGGAGAAGGATCCGCTATGTTTGTCTTAGAAGAATATGAACATGCAAAAGCTAGAGGGGCACATATTTATGCGGAAGTGTTAGGTCATGGGATGACTTGTGACGCGCATCATATGACAGCGCCAGACCCTTCATTAGAGCAAGCGGCTCGTGCGATGGAGATGGCGTTAGAAGAAGCGGAAGTGACTCCAAAGGATATTGACTATATTAATGCGCATGGAACATCGACCCCTTTGAATGATAAAACAGAAACAGCTGTCATTCGAAAAGTGTTTGGAGAAGAAGCTTATCACACCCCAGTGAGTTCTACGAAATCTATGGTGGGTCATTTGATTGGAGCAGCTGGAAGTGTGGAATTGGCAGCAACGTTGCTAGCGATGGAAAAACAAATTTTGCCGCCAACGATTAATTATGAAGTTCCGGACCCTGACTGTGATCTGGATTACGTGCCTAATAAATCTCGTCCTGCAGAGATTAAAACGATTATGAAAAATTCTTTTGGTTTCGGCGGAAAAAATTCTATTTTGATTGTAGGAAAGAGATAAAATTGTCATTGCGAGGCAAGAGCAAAAGAGCCGTGGCAATCTCAGACAGAGATAATTCTTTAAACCTGAGATTGCCACGGCTCTTTTTGTTTACACCTCGCAATGACAGGTGTTTGAAGGATGTTTTTTTCGGGTAGAATTTCCACGAAATACGCTTCATGCCTCACGAGCAAAAAGACCTAGCCCTTTTTGCTTAGGAGAGTTTCTTTTTCGTCTCCTTGCCCCGAACAGATTCCTCGGTCTGAAGACTTTATAAATTCTACAATTCGTTTTACTTCCTCAGTTTCAAAATCTTTTTCCAAAATTTCTAAGGCTTGTGAAACATTGTTTTCTGAACGGTAGAGAACTTTGTATGCTTTTTTAATTTCACTTCGGACTGTAGCATCAAATCCTCCACGTCTAAGTCCAATGACATTAATTCCTTGGATGACAGCAGGTCTTCCTCCGGACAACATAAATGGAGGAACATCTTTGTTTACAGCTGAAAGAGCTGAGACAATGACATAAGCGCCTATTTTAGTAAACTGATGAAGGCCTACAAAGCCTGAAAGGAAAGCATAATCTTCTATTTCACAATGGCCTGTTAAGGAAGCATTGTTTACAAGAACGACGTGATTATGAACGCGGCAGTTGTGAGCGATGTGGGAATAGGCCATAAAAAAGTTGTGATTTCCGATAACCGTAGCAGAACCTTCTTTGGTCCCTCTGTGAATGGTTACAAATTCACGAATAACATTATGGTTTCCGATTTGGGTAAAACTTGGAGTTCCAGAAAAAGCTAGATCTTGAGGTTCATGTCCAACTACGGCATTCATATGAATTTGATTTTCATCCCCAAGAGTTGTCCCTTGAGCAATAAAGGCTCCTTGTAGAACCTTATTATTATCACCCATTTTAACGCCTTCTTCTATCGTTACATTGGGGCCAATTTCATTGTTTTTCCCCAAAATAGCCTTTGAATTGACGATTGCTGAAGAATGAATTTTATTATCAGACATGAGCTTTTCCCTTGTGTTTACTCAGTAATGAGCAGAATTATAGCATATAACGGAAGTCAGAAGCCAGAAGGCAGCGGAGCTCCCTCTCCCTGATAGGGTGAGGGTTGGGGTGAGGGTTATCTCTCTATACGCATTAACCCTTGACACTCTTTTAGGGTGTCAGCATAATAACCGGTCTGTACCTACCAAAGAAGGAGATTATTCGTGAAACTCACCCCCATGATGCAGCAGTATTTGGATATTAAAAAGGCTTTACCTTCCAATACGATTCTATTTTTTCGACTAGGGGATTTCTATGAAATGTTTTTTGAAGATGCAGCGCTTGCTTCTCGAATTTTAAATATTACCTTAACAGGGCGTGAGGGAGGGGAGCAAGGAAGAATTCCTATGTGCGGAGTTCCTTTTCATGCTGGAAAAGGCTATATCGCCAAATTAATTGAAGCAGGACTGAAGGTGGCTATTTGTGAGCAAGTCGGAGACCCTCGAGCGTCGAAGGGGTTGGTTAAGCGAGAAGTGACTCGAATTATTAGTCAAGGGACTTACGTTGAAGAGTCTGAAGGAGAAGTTGTCTCTAACAAATATTTAGTTTCATGTTTCCCCGACAAAGAGGGTTCTTATGGAGTTGCTTTTTTAGATTTAGGGACAGGGGAGTTTAAAGTTACCGAGGTAGATAGCTTATCTAATTTAAAAAGCGAATTGATGCGTATACAGCCCGTCGAAAGTATTTTGCCAGAAAGCATTTCGTTTGAGTCTGAATTATTTCAATTTTTACAAACAGAATTTAATTGTTCGAACAATCATTATGAAGATCGAATTTTTGATTTAGATCGCTCTAAAGATCGAATTCAGAGCGTATTTCAAGTGGCTTCGATTGAAGGGATGGGGCTTAAAGACTTTTCTTTAGCAACGATTGCTGTTGGGGGAATTCTTTATTACTTACAAGACCACCTTCATAAAAGTTTAGAACATGTTAAGAAACCTTCTGCATATTCTTCTGAAGAGTATATGGTTCTAGATTCAATGACTCAAAGAAACTTAGAGATCGTCAAGTCGATGACAGGGGATAAAAAGGCGCCTACGCTATTGAGCTCCGTGGATGAGACTTTAACTCCTATGGGAGGACGTATGCTTCGTTTATGGTTGAAACGGCCTCTATTGAATTTAGAAAAAATTAATCAACGTTTGGGTTGTGTTCAAGAATTGGTTGATTCAACGGCTGTTCGAGACCAATTGAGAGAAGGTTTGTCTGAAATTAGAGACATCGAGCGTATTGTGGCACGTTTGAACTGTGATCTAGGCAATGCGAGAGATTTGGTTGCGTTAAAAGTATCGTTATCTAAAATTCCTGCTTTGAAGGAGATGCTGAAGAAAACGGAATTTTCTGTTTTTCAAAAAGTGAACGGCTCGTTAAATGATTTTCTAAGCTTAGTAGATTCTCTAGAAAAAGCATTTGTAGAACAACCTCCAATTACGATTAAAGAAGGCGGCTTGATTCAGGTTGGATATAACTCCGAGCTGGATGAACTAAGAAATATTTCAGAACATGGAAAAGACTATATTGCAGAACTTCAAAAAAGAGAGATTGAGAGAACGGGGATTAAATCGTTAAAAATCAGGTACAACAGGGTGTTTGGTTATTATATAGAAATAAGAAAAACTAATTTAGATGCTGTGCCGCCAGAGTATATCCGTAAGCAAACATTAGTTAATGCAGAGCGTTTTATCGTTCCTGA
Organism: Candidatus Omnitrophota bacterium; assembly: GCA_029261035.1. Lineage (GTDB taxonomy): Bacteria > Omnitrophota > Omnitrophia > Omnitrophales > JACROU01 > JAJDCD01. The sequence continues at coordinate 184,305 of JAJDCD010000010.1, read as the reverse complement.
ATTGAAAGAGTATGAAGAAAAAGTTCTTAATGCAACCGATAAGGCGAATGCGAAAGAATATGAAATTTTTGAAACTTTTCGCAATCAGGTCCGAGAGCAAATTGATGCATTGCAGCAATCGGCTGAAGCTATTGCTTTTGTAGATGTGGTCAGTGCTTTTTCGGAAGTTGCTGTCAGAAGAGATTATGTTCGCCCTGAGATGTCAGAAGAAACATCGATTCAAGTAGATGCGGGGCGTCATCCTGTGGTGGAAATGGTTCTTCCCAGTGGAGAGTTTGTGGAAAATGACATTTTACTTAACGGAGAAGATTTTCAACTGATTTTAATTACCGGGCCTAATATGGCGGGTAAGTCGACTTATATTCGTCAAGTAGCTCTTATTTCACTATTGGCACAGGTAGGCTGTTTTGTTCCAGCTAAAAAAGCACAGCTTGGAATTTGCGATCGTATTTTTACACGAATTGGAGCTTCCGACTTTTTGACTCGAGGAGAAAGTACGTTTATGGTTGAGATGATTGAGACGGCAAACATATTGAATAACGCAACTTCTCGAAGTCTTATTGTGATGGATGAAATTGGGAGAGGCACCTCAACCTATGATGGTGTTAGTATCGCTTGGAGTGTTTGTGAATACCTAGCTAAGGAAGGTGGGCCACGACCTAGAGCTTTATTTGCTACGCATTATCATGAATTAACTCAACTCGAGGATTTGTTTCCTGGAGTTAAAAATTATAATGTAACTGTTCATGAAGGAGAAAATGGAATTTCTTTCTTGAGAAAAATTGTACGGGGCGGAACCGATAAGAGTTATGGGATTCATGTAGCAAAACTTGCCGGCTTGCCGGAAGAAGTGATTTCTAGAGCGCATGAAATATTAGAAGAGTTAGAAAAGGACGATGATTCATCAAAGGGTGCGAAACAGAGACCCAAGGTTCGAAAGATGAAGAAAGAGCAAGGGGAAGAGTTGCCTCTTTTTGCTGAGTAGTGACTGTCACTATCATGCTATATAAGGAAGTTTTGCAAGTATATTACTTTAGGTAGAGTGTTTTAATGGGTACAGCCTACCTTTTGCCTAGGGGACACACACTTTTGTCACAATTGCTGCGCAATGGTTACAAAAGTCTATGTCCCCATCTTCTACTTCTATTTTAATTTTACAAAGGAGATTTACATTGAAAACATTATCGAGAATTATTCGGGTGCTTCCAGAGGATGTGGCTAATAAAATTGCGGCGGGTGAGGTTGTTGAACGGCCTGCCTCCGTTGTTAAAGAGTTGGTTGAGAATTCGATTGATGCTGGAGCGACAGAGATTGAGGTTTCTGTAAAACATGGAGGTTTAACTTTTATTCGGGTCGCAGACAATGGATGTGGAATGAGCCCAGAAGATGCTAAGCTCAGTTTGATTCGGCATGCGACGAGCAAGATAGAATCTGTTGAAGATATTTTTAGTATTGATACATTTGGGTTTAGAGGAGAAGCTCTTCCTAGTATTTCTGCTGTTTCTAAATTTCGTTTAGCCACAAGAGTGCAAGGAGAGTCTGTAGGATTTGAACTTTCGATTGAAGGTGGGAAAATTGTTCAAGAATCAGAAAAGGGGATTCGAGAAGGAACTATTATTGAAGTTAAAGATTTATTTTTTAATACTCCTGCACGAAGAAAATTTGTTAAAACAGAGCGAACAGAGCTGTCTCGGATTACAGAGGCTTTAACCTTGTTAGCTTTGGCATACCCAGAGATTAAATTTTTATTTTCAGATGAAAAGAAAACGATTATTGATGTTAAAAAATCTCAATCGCTTCGAGATCGAGTGAAAACTCTTTATGATGCGGGTTACGAAGAACGCTTAATTGATTTTTCAGGGGAACTATCAGGGGTTACGATGGAAGGGCTTGTCGGAAAACCAGAATTGGCGCAGGTGCATAGACGGGATCAAATCTTCTTTATTAATAAGAGACCAATAAAAAGTGTTTCTCTAAGCTTTGCTTTAAGCCGTGCTTTTCATGGGCTTGTAATGGATGGGAAATTTCCTGTGGGCATTATTTTTATTGATGTTGATCCTAAGCAAGTAGATGTGAATGTCCATCCAACCAAACGGGAAGTGAAGCTCTCGAATGAAAAAGCGATTCAAAATTTAATGATACAGATTATTCGAGAACAATTGTTGGGAGAGGATTTGTATCCGCAGATGAGAGTAACAGAAGATAAAAGAATTGTTTCTACTAATAAATATGAACAAGAATTTATGAAGGATAACGCTTCTTCTTATGAGGTGCGAGAAGGTCTAACCAATCTTTTGGGCAAGGAAACAATTCAGGGCCTAGATCTTCAAGAACAGTCCTTTGAAAAACAAACAGATTTTAGAGACGCGAATAGCAATCAAGATCAGTTGCAGCTAGGAGGAGTTCGTGTGTTGGGGCATATTCATTCTAGTTTTATTGTGGGCGAATACGAAGGTGGGCTTGTTGTGATTGATCAGCATGCCGCACACGAGCGCGTTCAGTATGAGAGCGTTCTTTCTTCATTAGAAAAGAGTAAGGTTGAAACTCAAGGTTTGCTTATGCCCATTACGTTTAATTTAAAGGTTAATGAAGAAGCGCATTTTAAACATGTATTACCTTTTTTAAATCAAGTTGGATTTTCTATTGAACCTTTTGGCGATCGGACTTATGCGATTCAGTCGATACCTGCTTTTATCAAGGAGGCAGCTGTTGAGGATGTTTTGCGAGGTTACCTTGAGCGTTCTCAAATGTTAAGTCACTCAGACCCTCTTAAAGAGAAGCAAGAAGAGGTTTCTGCATTGATTGCCTGTAAAAGCCGCTCCGTCAAAGCTAAGGATCGAATGGTTATTGAGGAAATGGAATCGTTAGTTGAACTTCTAAATAAGACTCAGTCTCCATTTACTTGTCCTCATGGTCGTCCTGTGTTGCTTAAGCTCACCCTGCATGATTTTGAGAAACATTTCAAACGAATCTAAAATAGATTTCCTCTGGGCATTTTCAAAGAAACGGATCTTGTTTGAATGTTTTTTTCTGATTTTCTTCTTTTAAATCTAGTTATAACTTACTACAAAATATAGACTTACAATCAATCTATCCTTATTTGCAGCGATTTGTGCTATTGGCATTTAGGAGGTAAACTTAATAATAAGAACCAGTTAGGTGTTATTTGAAGGGGAGCTCGAATTGTTTTTAATACAGTGGGGTATTAAATGCGAGGAAGAGCAATGAAAGTAAGGCTTAAGTTGACTAAAATTATGGATGCTAAGGAAAAAGTGAGTTTGTATGACTACTTTCATGCAACCCGTATACTATGCTATACCACTTTGGCGTTGGTTCCTGTTTGTCTGCTAGGGGGATGGGGTTTATGGGAGCTTGGATTTTATTTTCCTGTTTTCCAGTTCTCATCTTTAGGTGGTTTCTCTGTTGGGATTACTCTTGCCATTTTGTTTCTTGCTTATCTTTGGAAAGACAAGCAAGCCATTAAACCCTTGCTCTGGTTTTATGTTTGTTTTGTAACACTCGCAGAATCTCTAGTGATTTATTTTTCTGGAGGTATTGTTAGTCCTGCTCATTGGCTTTATTTTTTAACCATATCAGAACTTATTATCTTTCTTTCGCCCGTTCGTGGCGTGATTGTTGCCATCATGGATGTTCTTATTTTTCTCTCGTTGGTTTTGTTGGAGGTGAGCGGAAAGTTTTCTATGAAAGAATCTTTTTTTAGTAGTCTAACTCCAAATGATCAACTTCCTCACCTTATAGCTCATATGGTTAGCATGCTAACTCTTTACGCTATTGGGGCTCTGTTTTTAAGTTTGATTATTTTTAGACTTAATCAAAAGAGGAAAGACTTACAATCCTCGAACCAAATGATGGAAAAACAATCAAAAGAGATGAGGCGGTTATTAGAGCTATCTGAAGATAGGCGCAAAGAACTACAATCAAAAAATGATGAATTAGAACAAACGAAAGAATCTTTGTTTCGTTTGATGCATAATATAGAAGAAGTGAATAAACGTTTAAGGCTTCAGGGAAAAGAACTTGAGCACAGAAAAGATGAGTTAGAGACTCTGAATAAAAAATTATTAAGAAAACAAGAAGAGTTACTTAAAACAGCTGCGGAGCTTGAAAAAGCAAATATTAACCTACAGCAATTGGATCAAATGAAATCAGAATTTATTTCAACTGTGAGTCATGAAATCAGAACCCCTTTGACTTCAATTCGCGAAGGGGTTTCTTTGGTTCAGGAGAAGGCTTTGGGATCTCTTAACAAAAAACAAGATAAATTTATGGAGATTGTTCAAAAAAATGTAAATAGATTGAGCGGTTTGATTCATGACATTCTAGATTTATCTCAGCTTGAAGTGGGGAAGCTTGAGTTGCAAAGGAAAGCTGTGGATTTGTCTCAGATTATCAAAGAAACCGTAGATTCGATGCAGACGATGGCGTTAAAAAGAAAAATACGTATTGAAACATCTTTTGGAAAGAACTTGCCTCGCGTGTATGCAGATGAATACCGGGTTTCGCAAGTTTTGTTTAATCTGATTGGGAATGCAATCAAATTTACTGCGGAAGATGGAATGATTGCTGTAGGAGCTTTTCAAGTTCCTAATGAAGATAGTGTTCATGTTTCTGTTGTGGACACAGGAAAAGGTATGGCCAAAGAAGAAATTGGAGATATCTTTAATAAGTTTCATCAGATTGGAAGAGAGGTTGGTCCGGGGTATCACGGAACGGGTTTGGGTCTGCCTATTTGTCAGGAAATTGTTCAGCATCATGGAGGTAAGGTTTGGGCTGAAAGTGAATTGGGGAGAGGTAGCAAGTTTACTTTTACTTTGCCTATTTTTTCGACAGAAAAATATATTGAAGATGTGTTTCAGACAATGGTTGAAAACGCCGAAATTCAGGACAAGGATGTTTCTTTTATTCTTTATAAAATATTAGGTTTTGGCTTTTTGAAAATGGATGCAAAGCATAAACAGGTGAAAGAATTATTTGACCAATTTATGGAGCTTGTGGTAGGGGCTACTCAAAAAGATTCTCATGTTGTAGCGGATTCGGAAAAAGGTTTTGTACTCATATTAAAGAATGCATATCAGAAAAATATCGACGAAGAAGTTAAGAAGGTGGACACAACCCTTAAAAACTCTAGTTTCTTTCTTGGTCACAAAGAGTTTGATTTAAGGTATCATATTGTTAAGGCAGTCTATTTGAAGCAAGGTGAGACAAAAGAAAAGTTATTACAGTTTTTAGGAATTGAGCAAGAAGCTTTGTCTCAGTTTCAACCCTAAGAGAAGAAGGTGGCATCATGGAGAATGTTAAAATATTAATTGTAGATGACGAAATTGATATTGTGGAGTTGCTTAAGCTAAGGTTGGAGATTAATAATTTTATTGTGGTTACAGCTTTAGATGGAATAGAAGCTTTGGAGCAAGTGGAGCGGGAAACTCCGGATCTGGTGTTGATGGATATTAAAATGCCAAGATTAAATGGGTATAAAGTGACAAAAAAACTAAGGGATAATGATAAAACCAAAGCGCTGCCTATTTTTATTATTACGGCTTTAAGTAAGTATACAACGAATGTGGCAGAGCAATGCCAAGAGTTAGGCGTTCAAAAAGTGTTTTATAAGCCTTTCGATACATCGGAGCTTATTGATTCTATTCGAGAGTGTTTAAATATATCTTCATAAGATTCTACCAACTCTCTTCTCGGGTTTCTGATATAATCTTTAAAAAAGGAGGCGTTTTTGTTTCAACAATTAAAAGGGTGGGTTCTGCATTTTTCAGAATCTCCTTACTCTCGCTGGGCACTTTTCTTTGTGGCTTTTATTGAAGCCTCTGTTTTTCCTGTCCCTCCGGACATTTTACTTATGGCTCTTATTTTAATCTGCCCTAAACAATGGTGGACGGACGCCTTAATTTGTTTAGCAGGGTCTGTTTTAGGGGGTATGCTTGGTTATTTGATTGGATGGCAAATGTGGGTGCTGGTGGACGATTTCTTCTTTGCCTATGTTTTTCATCAAGATGTATTTGAAAGAGTTCGTGATTTGTTTAGAGAGTATAACTTTTGGGCTATTTTTACAGCTGGCTTTACTCCGATACCGTATAAAATTTTCACGATAGCTGCGGGTGTGTGTACAGTTGATTTTTCAGTTTTTTTATTAGCCTCGATTACAAGTCGTGGGGCTCGATTTTTTATTGTAGCTTTGTTGTTGCGTTTGTTTGGGCCTACCGTGAAAGTATGGATACAGAAGTATTTTGGTCTTTTTACCATCTTGTTTGTTTTACTACTGATTGGTGGATTTGTTTTATTGAAAGTTGTTTTAAAACATTAATGTTAAGGGGGAGTTATGAAGTTTAATAGACCGTTGATTGCAAAACTTGTTTTGATACTCATCATAATGGCTGTTCCGCAAATTGGTTTTGCGGATACTCAATATGAGCCGAGAACAGACAATACAGAAAAAATGATTAAAGATGTTCCTAGTAATTTAAGTAAATCAGTTGTTTCTGGTCTTAAAGTGGTTCCTGAAGCTGCAAAGGATGCTATCAAAGTAGAGCAGAAGGAAGAGAATAAGTTTCTTGGAATTACAAAAAGTGTTTCAGAGTTCTTTTATTCTACTTTTGATCGTATGGGTAGTTGGTTTGATCAGTTGGGGACCGGAGACAAACCCATTAAAGGGAGTTTGAAGGGGGAAGTAGATCCTCTGCCTGTTACGGAGCATGAAAGAAAATTTTAGTAAGAAAGGTTTTTTAAATTAGTATTTAAAATGATCGAAGCCAATCTTCAAAATACAAAAAAATGTCTTTTAGGGCTAACTCAGAAAGAGCTACAAGAGTTAGCCTTATCTTTTGATGAGCCAGCTTATCGAGGTAAGCAACTTGCTAACTGGCTTTATCATCAAAACATCTCTTCTTGGGATGAAGTTAAGAACTTCCCAAAATCATTCAAACAAAAATTAGAAGAGGGAACTACGATATCGAATATCGAATTTGTGGAATCGAAGTTTTCTTCGGATGATTCAATCAAATGTTTATTCCGATCTAAAGATGGTTATTTTTTAGAAACAGTGCTTATTCGAAAAAACGGAAGACATACGATTTGTGTCTCGTCTCAGTTGGGCTGTAAAATGAACTGTTCTTTTTGTGCGAGTTCGAAAGAGGGGTTTATTCGTAACTTAAAAGCTACTGAGATTGTTAGCCAGCTATTTTTATTGAAACAAATTACGGGAGAAAGAGTTGATAACATTGTCTATATGGGGATGGGTGAGCCTTTGGAAAACTTTGATGCAGTAATGAAGTCGATTGAAATTTTTAATTCGGATTGGGGTTTTCATATTGGAGCTAGAAAGATAACTGTTTCAACAGTTGGCTTGGTTCCTGCAATTAAAAAATTTTCTCAAGAAAAATTACGCCAAATACGGTTATCTATTTCTGTTCATTCTCCTTTTGATGATGTGAGACGGGAAATTGTTCCTATTAATAGAAAGTATGATTTAACGGAGTTGATGGACGTGCTTCGTAATGAAAAAGGACGCTATGGAAGAGAATACACGTTTGAATACACTTTATTGAAAGGAATTAATGATCGGCCTGAAGATGCCGTCGAGCTTTCTAAAATGGCTAATGATGTAGGCGCAAAAGTAAATCTAATTGCTTATAATCCAATTCCAGATGCTTCATTCGAAAGGTCTTCCTTAGCAGTTATGCGAAGATTTAGAGAGATTTTAGATAAGAAAAAAATTAGAAATACATTACGCATCAGTTCCGGAGCTGATATTGATGCCGCCTGTGGTCAACTTCGCCTACAAAGACACAGAGAACAAAAAGGATAAAGCCTCAAGATGAATACGATTAGGAGCCTTTTTTACTCTTTCCACGGAGGGGTAATCTTTTTTTCTGCGAGATGGTTGCTTAAGTAGCCCCCTGTGTAAGCATCGATAAGTGCTGTGAGTTCTTCTAATTTAAGGGATAATTCAATAGGGTTTTGTGTTTCTTTTAGAAAGAAATCTGCAATTAATCTTCTGCGCTCAAAATAAATTCGAGTTAAGTTTGTTAAAATTTCATTTCTAAGATCGACCATAAGTTTACTACGGGAATCAATCGAGGTCTGGCTCGAGCTCCATATGAAATCAGATAAGTCCCAACTCACATTAATGTCCCACCCCCAAGATTTTTCATCTGGCCCCAAAATAAAGACATCTGGTTGATTTGTGCTCCCTCGATCTAGATTTACATTCTTAGAGGCATTTTGATCAATTCCTCCGGATAGCGTTGGAAGTAAGTGTTTCAAACGGGACTGTTGATGCCAGCGTTTTATTTTTTGATCACTTAGATCACTATAGAGGACAGAAGCTTCTTGAATGTTTTGAATGCTGGGTTCTTTTTGTAAGTATTCGTTAAGTTTATTTTGCTGCATGTTAAAGGGCGATTGGATTCGAATTTCAGGACTGTAAACAGGGTTCATATGAGACAAGGTAAAAGCACCTGTTGGAGTCACTGTAAATAAAGATCCATTGTCTAGCGGGTGATAAACAAGGTCTGTAGTTTCGTTTTCGTGAAGTCCTAAATTTAAAAGCTCCCAACGTTTTTTTTGATTAGTGTATTGATAAACACCCGATGAGGTAGAAGCAAAGATGAGATCCGGGGTAACGGAAACAATCGCTTTTATTTCTTGAGATTGTAGTCCAAAAGAAGGAAAGGACGACCATGTTAATCCTTCATCATTGCTGATCAGTAAGCCTTGTCGTGTTGCTAGCAGGATATTCTTATCAATCAGTGCGACATCTTCTATAAGGTTAGAGAGAAAAATTTCTTCGTCAACGGCTTCTTCTCTTGAAAAGCTATTTGATTTAAATAGAGTTTTAAAACTTTCATTTTGTTGATTGTAATGATAGAGCCCCTTGTCGGTCATGATTATGAATGAGGCGATCCCATTATTTAAAGGGATTATTTTTTTTATCAATTCATTTGTTAAGGAGAGATTATTTTTTTTCCAATCTTCACCAAGATTTTCAGATGTAAAGAGTCCGGCTTCAGTGCCTAGATAAATCGTATTTTTTTTGTTTGGATCAAAAGCGATTGCGAAACAATTTTTTTCTTTTTCGTTTAGAGAAGTGAAGCTGAGTTTAAATCGAGTTCCTAAGTCTTTGCTAATATAAAGTCCTTCTGATGTTGTAATGTAAATCCTATTTGAGTCATAGGGAGAAGAGAGGAGTTGGTTGATTTTTATATCTGGAGAAAGAGGTAAGTCAAAAATATGCTTCCATTCTTTTCCATGACTTTCTGTTTTGTAAATATGCTGTGAGGAAATAAGAAAAATGATTTCCGGATGAGTATTTACAAGATAAATGGAACGGAATTGATTTTCAGGAATAGAGCTCGAAATGCTTTTCCATGAACGTGTTTGCGAAAGAGCTTCTGTTGGAGCGCTCACGATTGTAAGTAGTAAAATAAGTATAAAGAATAAAATCGAACAGGTTTTCATTGTTTTCTCCTTAAAGGGTGATTTTTAGATAGTGTAATTTAAATTTTATTAATGTCAATAAAAATATATATAAAATGAATATTTTATATCCAAAGGATGACCTATTGAGAAATATCAGCGTTCTTGATAAACTGTGTGGCTGTTTATGTTCCGTATTCGATTTATATAGAATTTAACGAGGAGATTCGATGGGTTTTCGTTGTGGAATTGTGGGGTTGCCTAATGTAGGTAAGACCACGATTTTTAATACTTTAGCTAATGGAAAAGAGGAAATCTCAATTGCTCCTTTTTCTACGATTCAACCTAAAAAAGGGGTTGTTCCTGTCCCGGATGAGCGGCTGGAAAAAATCGTTAAGATTATTGATCCGAAACACGTAGTTCGGGCCCATTTGGAATTTTTGGATGTGGCGGGTTTGGTAGAAGGAGCTTCTAAAGGAGAGGGAATGGGGAACCAATTTCTTTCTCACCTTAGAGATGTAGATGTATTACTTCATGTAGTTCGAATTTTTGACAGTGAAGATGCCGTTCACTTTTTAGGTTCCATTGATCCCATGCGCGATATTCGGATCGTAAATAATGAACTGATTCATAAAGACAGTGAAACCGTTGGGCGACGCATTGCCAAGCTCGAAGCAAAGAAAGCTTCAGGAAAATTTGATGAAGATCTTTTTGATTTGTTGCATGGATTAAAAGATGCTTTGGAAAGTGGTCATCCGATTCGACATTTGGATCTTACGCATGAACAAGTACACTCCTTAAAAGATATTCAGTTATTTACAATCAAACCTTATTTATATTGCGTTAATGTAAGCCAAGATGATTTGCCGGGCGGAGGGAAGTGGGAAAAAGAGTTAAATGCTTTTTCTGAGGAGGATATGTCTCGAATTGTATATCTATGTGGCATTCTTGAAGAAGAGATGTCCCGAATGGAAGATGCGGAGAAAAAGGAAGAAATTATAGAAGAGTTTTTACTTGAAAAATCAGGGCCTGCTAAAGTGGTGCATATGGGTTATGAACTTTTGGATAAGGTTACTTTCTTTACCCATGACCATGGTGAAGTTCGGGCTTGGACCGTTCCTAAAGAAACGAAGGCTCCTCAGGCTGCGGGGCATGTGCACTCCGATATGGAAAGAGGCTTCATTCGGGTAGAGGTTGTAAAGTGTCAGGATTTAATTGATTCGGGATCTCTTCAAAAAGCTAGGGAAAACGGTTGTTTTAAAGTAGAAGGAAAAGATTACGAAATTCAAGATGGGGATGTTGTTCACTTTAGATTTAATGTGTGAGAGATTCAAAATTTTAAAGTAAAAATTAAAAACCATAATTTAAAATTTAAAAATAAACACATCCAAATATTTGGATGTGTCCATAGTTTTTACTTTATACTTTTTATTTTTAAATTTTGATAAGGAGATTTCTGTGGGATTTAAATGTGGAATTGTAGGATTACCGAACGTAGGAAAATCGACTGTTTTTAACTCGTTGACTAAAGCAGGAGCAGGCGCTTCGAATTATCCTTTTTGTACCATAGAACCGAACGTAGGAATTGTTTCTGTCCCGGATAAGCGATTGGATCGTTTAGTTGAAATATACCAACCCGATAAAATAACGCCTACTTCGATGCAGTTTGTTGATATTGCAGGCTTAGTTGCAGGAGCGAGTAGAGGAGAAGGTTTAGGAAATCAGTTTTTAGGAAACATTAAAGAGGTAGATGCTGTTCTTCATGTGGTGCGTTGCTTTGAAGATGATGATATTGTGCATGTTGCAGGCAAGGTGGATCCTGTCGGGGATATCGAGGTTATTGATACAGAACTATGTCTTAAAGACATAGATACGGTGACTAAGCGTGTAGAAAGAAATGAAAAACTAGTACGGACTGGAGACAAGGATGCTAAAGCGCAGCAAGAAGTTTGCGTTAAAGTGAAAGAAAGTCTTGAAGATGGAACTCCTGTTAGAAAACAAGGTTTGTCTGAGGATGAAAAAAAAGTGTTATTAGACCTTCAGCTCTTAACATCCAAGCCTGTTTTGTACTGCTGTAACGTTAATGAAAATGATTTACCGGAAGGTGGGCCTTTGGTTCAGCAAGTAAGAGAGTTGGCGGAAAAAGAGAATTCCCAGGTGGTTGTGGTGTCTGGAAAAGTGGAAGCTGAGCTTGCTGAGTTGGAAGAAGATGAGAAGGTGGAGTTTTTGAAAGATATGGGCCTTGAAGAGTCCGGTCTGAACCAGCTTATTCGCACGGGTTACAGTCTTTTAGGGTTAATCACCTTTTTTACTGCAGGAAAGCAAGAGGTTCGAGCTTGGACCGTACAAAACCTTGTGACAGCGCCTCAGGCCGCTGGAGAAATTCACACGGACTTCGAGAGAGGTTTCATTCGGGCTGAGGTATTTGACTACACCGCATTAAACGAACTAGGCTCTGAAAAAGGCATTAAAGAGAAGGGGCTTATGCGTCTGGAAGGCAAAGAATACCAAGTAAAAGATGGTGATATCATGTTTTTTCGCTTTAGTGTTTAATGTTTTTTTAAATTCTGTTAAAAAACCCTTAAAATTGACGTTAATTCCTTAAAAATAAGGGTTTAAGTTGATTTCGCCTCTGTTTTACGGGTCTTTACTTGTACTCTATATAAACATATGGTACTATTTTCGTTCCTTTTGATAAGAATCTATGCCTTATTTTTATCGTTCAGATAGAAATATTAGAAACTTATCTTCCTTAGTTTGACAAACTGAGAATGCTGTGGAATATTTACGGGACAAAAAATTTTGATGAAAGAAGAAAAACTTATGCGAAGAAGATTAAAAACTTTAAAAAAGAAGATGATTATGAAAATGCTTTCCTTAGCATTGGCATTTTTTATGATTTTTTCAGGAGTTAATCCTGCTTGGGCCGAGGTGTTTGTAAGCACCCCTTCAGTTACACAACAGTCCATGTCTTCTTCTTTTGGTTTCCCAAATGAATTAGGCTTTGTTGTTGATGCTTATCAAACAAAGCAAGAAAGAATGAAAATTTATCATTTGGAAGATGCGCATGCTCATTTAGGAACGCAAAATAGAATTAAACAAATTTTAGATTACCTTTATCGAACAGAAGGTGTTGACGTTGTTTTTGTTGAAGGGGCCGATAGTTCTATTGATTCTAGTCTTTTTAACTTATTCCCTGATGCGAAAATGAATGTAAGTGCTGCTCATCGTTGGATGAAAAAAGGACAATTTTCAGCGGCTGAAGTTTTTGCTATTGAGAAACAATCAAAAGTTAAAGTGTTAGGGGTGGAGAACCCTGAGTTATACAAAGAAAATTTAAAGCTTTTTCGTGAAATTTACAAATTCTCTCCACAGGCGCTCAAGGCAGTGGGTCAGTGGAAAACCCAGATTCAAAAAGCAAAAGATAAAGTTTATTTAGGTGATTTACGGGTATGGGATCAGAAAAAGAGCGAGTTTGAAAATGGAAAACTGCACTTATTAAATTATTTAAGACATTTAAATGAACTGGAACAGAAATATGTAGCCTCGCCTCTTGATTTAAAGAATATTCGTAAGCTATTTACCCTTGAAAGAGAAAGTAAGGATATTGATCTTAAGGTTTGGGCTCAAGAATGGTTATACATTCAACATCTTCTTTTAACTAAAATCCCAGAAAGTAATCCGTTTAAAAAGATTTTGTCAGAAAATTGGAGTTCCTTAAGACAGGGAGTTCCTTCATTGAATGCAAGCTCTCAAAGTGATTTACTTTTGTTTCAAGATCCAAGAGGTTATTTTGAGCTTCTTTGGAGTGCTGCAGAAGAATATGAGTTTTCATTAGATCGCAGTAAGGTATTACCCTCCTTGGTTCGTCAACTTATTTATCAAAAAGAATTAGTAGGGTCTGATTTGTTTCAGGAGAAAAGTGCTTTGGAAAATAGCATTGCTGAAGCTCTTCTTGAAACACGGTTGGAAAAACAAATTTTCAAAGCAGATGAAACTATTAATCTTTATGAAAAATTATTTAAGCTCGAATTAAGTCGTGATGAAGCTCAAAAAATTCAATCTTTAGCTTCTGACTGGAAGCCTTCTTTACTAACGGAAAAGATCCAAACGATTCAAAGAGAGATGGAAAATAGAGTTTCTCTCTTGTCTCAATTGGAGGATTCGTTTTTCGATCGTGCGCTTCGTTTTTATGAAGTGGCTCGCGAGCGAGAAGGTGCGATGATTCAAAAGTCTCTTTCTTTCTTGAAGCAAGAACGTAAATCAAAGGCGGTTCTTATTACTGGTGGTTTTCATGGTGGTGGAATTCAGCAAAAACTTACAGAAGAAGATGTTTCCTTCTTATCTATTCGTCCAAAAGCAGAGTTGTCTGAGCAAGCGCATGAATATTTAAATTTAATTTTAGGAAAAGATCAAATTAATTCAGATGCATTTATTAAATCAGAATTAAATAAAATTTCAATCGCAGCACGATTAACAAGGAACTCTTTGGATGCTCCGGAAACTTTAGGGCACATGTTAATTCGATCTTTGGTTACAGAACCTGTATCTTCTGCTTATCAATTAGATTCTAAAGCTTATCAACGCGGCTTAGAAAGACGAGCAAACTCTCTTCTTCGAAGACGAGCTTTTGATGGCACAGCTTTATCGTCTTTAACGTCAGCAAAAGTTACGGCTCAAGAGGGCGATAAGTTGCGTGTTCAATTTTTAGGCCCAAATCAGTCTAGTCTTTGGGTGGATGTTTCCGTTTCTACGGCGGCATCTTTGGGTGCTGATCAGGTGGTTACTGAAATAACCCCAATAGAAAAAATTGCTTTTTGGGGTGTTGGTGATGTGGGTGTAACGACGAGTGCTGTGTTGCTTAAAAGAGCAACAGATGCAGGGCGTCAGATCTCGATTGATTGGTATGATACGCAGAGAAATTTGGATTCTGCAAATTCAAAGAACCATGAACCAGGAAGATCTGAGGTTATTTTACAAGGAAAGAAAGATGCGGATATTACAGAAATAAATATTGATGATGTTTCGGATTGGTTAAGGTTGAAATTGAATGTAGAAAAAATAAAAGTTAAAGAACTACAGAAATTAGATGACAAAGTAGGTTTGCAGCAATTGGACTTAGGAGAACAGACTGTAGACGAGGTTCTTACGCAAAGAATGATCCAGATTGAGAAGCATTTGACTTGGATAAAAGATTTTATTCAAGAAAAAGTGCTCTTTGGACATAGTGGAGAAGTGACTCCAACATTAATTAGTATAAAAGAGGATCTTTTTTATTCATCTGTTTTACAAGGATCGGGTGCAAAGCTTAAAGAGTTGAAATATCAAATTGCACAGATTATGGTTTTAGAGGAACATAATGTCATTATGATTGATGCGGGTCTTTTCTTAGACAAAGATGCGGATCGATTTGAGAAAGTTGTCAATCAGCGTAGTAGAGGATTTGGTGAAGCGTTAAAGAGGCTCAGAGCTTTGGGAGATCGAAGTCATAAAACATTTATTGTTCGAAGCCATATGCCTACAGGACGAACAGAAAATATTATGCAGACGATTTATGATGTTAGTGGAGAGGATGATAATTTTACGGTTGTGTACGCTCCAGAGTTGTTGCGTAAAGGATCTCAAATCGAGGATATGAATAGTCAGCAGTTGATTTTAGGATTTCCTAAGGTGGAATCGATTGTAGATGAAGATGATGCAGATAAATTTAGAAATTTGAAACAAGCTCAAGAAAACACAAAGGAAAGTTTGAAAGCGCTTCTTTTTCCGAAAGGCTTAGATGAAAAAATGTTTGTTGTGACGGACTCTGCGAGTGCGGAGTTGGGCTACTTGGGAATTCTCTCTTATTTGGGTACCAAGCTTGCTTCTTTTAATACGATTGCACAAGTTGTACGTAAGTTAAAAGGAGATATGGGAATGGTTGCGTTTGGTGCTGGTTTGGATAGGCGTGTGGGGTTGCATAATATTAGTCCTTCTTTTGCTTTTGGGGGAAAGTTAAGAGCTTTTCTAGAAAGAGCGGCCTCGGAATTTGATGAGTTATTTAAGCGAAATGAAAGGGCTGGGGAAAATGATGTTTTACCACCTCAACTCGCATTTCATGGTGTTACAGAGGTGCGCGATTCTAATAATGCGCAAATTGATTGGTTTAAATCTATGATCGATCAAAATATGTCGACCATAAGTGGAAAAAGAGTTTCAGATATTAAGATGGCGTTATTAGGAGTTGCTTTTAAAGGAAATGGAGCGCGTTTGCTAGCTTCCCCTGCTAAAGATTTAGTGTTGTGGTTAGCGGCTAAAGGAATTAAGAAAATTTATATCTATGACCCTGACGTTCAAGAAGAGTTTATGAAATGGGTTACGGAAGCTAGAGAAGATACATCGTTGGATAAAATTATTAGAAGTCGATTAAACGTAAACTTTTTTGAGTTTGTAGACTCTCCAGAAGAGGCTATCCGAAAAAGTAATGCAGTGGTGATTGCAGCGGATCATGATGTGATTCGCAATATTGGGTTACAAAAGATGAAGAGAGTTTTGAAACTAAAGCCTCTTTTTGATGGGCGTAATATTTTTGGTCGCCAATCTGATGGAACTCAGGAAGTTTCTCTTACGGAAGTAGCAGATGTAGGGATTAACTACCTTAGCTTAGGCCGTCCTTCTGTTGGTCCTAGTTTTAAAAAGGTTAAAGATAGAGCCAATATGGACAAGGTTATAAAATTTGACGATCCTGCAGCTGTAGATAGAAAAAAAGTGGTTATGGTCGGAACGGGTTATGTGGGATTAATTACAGGAACTGTTTTGTCTGATTTGGGTCATGATGTTACGACTCTGGATATCGATAGAAATAAGATTGAAGGGCTTAATCAACCCGAAGTAAGGCTGCCTATTTGGGAGCCTGGATTAGAAGAATTGGTAAAAAAGAATCGTGATGATGGGCGACTTCACTTTCAACATTCTCCATTGGAAGAGTCGGAGTTCTATAGCAGTGGTGCTGAAGCAGCGATTCATGATGCTAATATTATTTATATTGCAGTTGGAACTCCAGAAATTAAAGAAGGACCTAATAAAGGGGAAGCTAATTTAGCTTATTTACTTTCAGCAACAAGAACTGCTGGTTGGGGTATTAAAAGTAATCTAAGGAGTAGTGACAGAAGAACTCCTAGAAGGAAAGTTATTGTTGTGAAGTCAACAGTACCTCCAATTGCGTTCGATAAAATGAAAGAAGTTCTAGTTGAAATGGATCTTAAAGAAGGGAGCCATTTTGATATCGCAAGTAATCCCGAGTTCTTAAGAGAAGGGAGTGCGGTTCACGATGTTTTAAATCCAGACAGAAATGTATTTGGTGTGGAATCAGAATTCGCATCAAAAAAATTACAAGAGTTATGGGCTCCTTTGCAGGCACGGCACAAGCATCCTGTAGTTGTGACAGACCGTAAAAGTTCGCCTATGATTAAATATTCGGCCAATGTTTGGTTGGCTATCAGTATCTCTTTTGCAAATGCACTTGCTTGGCTGAGTGAAGAAGTTGGAGCTTCTTATCAAGAAGTAGTTCGTATCATGAAAAATGATGTTCGTAACCCTAATGCAGCATTTTTGGCTGCTGGAGCAGGGTATGGAGGCTCTTGTTTTCCTAAAGATACCGCTGAAGCTCTTTATCGTGCTAAAGAAAGTGGAGTTGATTTTAAAATTGCTGAGAAAGCGATTTCAACAAACGGACGAGCACCTATGGTTGTTGTGGGTAAAATCAAAAGCACATTAGCTTCGATAGGAGATGTAGCAGAAAATACAGATCTCCCATTAGAGGGTGTTCGTATTGGTGTTTTAGGACTTGCATTTAAAGCGAATACAGACGATGTTCGTGAAACGCGTTCGATGGTTGTGATCCGAGAGTTATTGGATTTGGGAGCAACGGTTTCTTTTCATGATCCTTTAGAAGAAGCACAACAAAACTTTGTATTTGATTTTACGTACCAGATTTTAAAAGAAGATATGAGTATTTTAGATAAAGATATATCAGGGTTGTTGCGACAAGTACGGAATCAAGTTTTGTCTGGTAGTAGGGGTGAAGATAAATATGATGCGGATGTTGATACAGTAAGTTTAAATTTAACCCAAAGAGAAATTGAAGGAATTGTTAAAAAGGGATGGAAACGTTTAATTACTGTTAAGTTTGACGATAAGGTGGAAGTTGCGAAAACGATGAAACAAGCAATTAAGGGAAGCAACTTGATAGCGCTCATGACGGACTGGGACGAAATAAAAAATTTAGATTTAGTGGAAGCGCATCAAATAATGGAACCTATTAAAAGTGTTGTGATTGGTGGTCGTAGAGTTGAAGTTCCTGTGATTATGGATGCAAGAAATATGTTGCTTGCTCGTAATAAAAAGCAAATGTTAGAGGCAGGAATTCCACTTATTGAAAGTGGAGAAAACAGGTTGTTGGCAGGTGCAAAAGAAAGTTTAAGAAACTCCGGATTTTTTACCATGTTTGTGGGAGAGGAAGATATTACACCTATTTCAGCGAAACCTTTATCTGCTTCTAGCCTAGGTGTAAATCAAGTTTTTGTAACTCCTCAAGCTAAATCAGCTGTAGCAAAAATTTTAGAAGAGGTTACTGCCGATAGCTTAGGACGGAGAAATGATCATCTTAGAGATCATCGTCATAAAAAAGAGAGAGGGTCTTCTGCAAGGCAGACTTTAGCTCCGGAAGAGATTACAGTAGCAAAAGTAGATGGACTTGTTACAGAATTGCAAAATTTTAGAAGTGTGGGACATTTACGACATCTATTAACTTCTCTTAGAAGTTTGTTGGCAAAAGCGCCTACAAAATTTACGCAATATCATTTAGATGCCATACAAGAGGTTGAGATAGAGGATTCTAGTGCTAAAAGACAAATTCAGGGTTTGGTTAGTTTGTTTGCTAAGAAAACAAATTTAGCTGTCGCAAGTAGCTTGGGCGATTCGATCACAACGTCTGTTACTATTTCAGGAACTGCTTTGTTAGATCCAACAAGTATTGAAATTTCGCCAGTTACATTAGATGCAAAAGCAGCAGCTCTTCGAATTTTTAATAAAAGTACCAGTAGCTTACCTGGACAACTTGTACTTCCTTTGGGAGATGTTTCAGAGAAGGTGTTAGAAGAAACTTTAATTCCTGTTGCGCTCGCATTAAGAGGCCCAAACAAAAAGAATATTGCTTTCTTGGTGCCAAATAATAGCACAAAAGATAGAGTTCTTAGTGTTCTTAAGAACTTAAAAGTGGATCCAGAAGTAAAAAATAAATTTATCACTTTTCAAAAAGTGGGTCGTAAAACAGTTGCGGAAGCTCTTGAGTTTTTTGTTACGATGCAAACAGCACGTTTTCCTAAAGGACAAGTTGTTGTTGTTGCGCCATCGGTTGACTTAGAAGGTGTTTTTGTTAAAGGGGTTCGAAAGATTTCTTCAGATCAAGTAATCCGAGGGAACAGTCTCGACTCTGTTCGAGATGAGAATCGTTTGGTTGCTAGAATTGCCGCTATTGATATTGGGCTTGATTTCTTAGCAACACCGATTACGAATCCGCATCCAGACAAGCTCGATCAAATTGATTCTATATTCCATATGCGGGATAGTTTCTTGAATGATATGGTGGCTCGATGGGTTACTGAGATACATGCACAGCTTCGCATTCTTATTTCGGCGTAAGATACAGTACGGAAGATTAGATGGTTTCAGGCCTGAGCTCTAGAGCTCAGGCCTTTTCTATTTCTTGACATTTCTCGTGCTAGAGCCATAATAGATTCCCTTTTTTATTAAATTTTAAATAGAGGTTTAGGTGTTTATTTATGAAAGCAATTTTTAGAGATTACAAAGCAATATTTGATCGTGACCCTGCGGCTAAGACTCTGTTCGGATGGCTTGAAGCAATTTTGTCTAATTCGGGTTTTCACGCGATTCTTTATTACCGATTGGCACACTTACTTCACGTGATTAAGATTCCTGTGATTCCACGTTTAATTTCTCAGATGGCTCGTTTCTTAACGGGTGTTGAGATTCATCCTGGAGCAAAGATTGGCAGCGGGTTTTTTATCGATCATGGAATGGGTGTTGTGATCGGGGAAACGGCTGAGATTGGAAATGATGTGACCTTGTATCAAGGAGTTACTTTAGGTGGAACTGGAAAAGATCGCGGGAAACGGCATCCTACATTAGGAGATAATGTTGTTGTGGGTGCTGGGGCTAAAGTTTTGGGAAATATTACTGTTGGGAGTCACTCTAAAGTAGGTGCTGGTTCTGTTGTGATTCATCCCGTGCCAGAAAGTTGCACCGTCGTTGGAGTGCCTGGTGAAGTTGTGCGTCGTGATGGAAATAAAGTAGAGCCTCTAGATCATTGTGATTTACCAGATCCTGTTGAAGAGCTGAGAGAACGCATCGTTTTTCTTCAAAAAGAAATTGACGTGATTGAGCAAGCGTTGGCTAAGAAGAAGGTAAAAAAGGGTGACAGTCACGTAAAGTGACAGTCACCCTTTTTTCACTCAACTTTAAAGTGACTGTCAAATGCCTGCGTGAAACGCAGAGCAATGTGACTGTCACTCAGCTTCAAATTAATTCTCTTTATTTTGAGTGAGATGAAGAAAGTCGATATAATCATTTAGTTTATGTAGGCTTTCTTCATTGAGCGTGCTCATCTTTTCTATACTTTTCTCATAATCATCTTTTCCAGTAATGAAAAATTCCATAGGGGCCGTTTCTAGAGCTTGTGCAATTTGGCTGAGGAGTCTGACAGAGACATTCCGGGAGTTTCTTTCAATATGACTCACAAAACTGCCTTCTCTTCCAATGAGTTCTGCTAGTTTTTTTTGAGTCATTCTCTTCTTCTGCCGAATTGCTCTGATTTGTTTTCCAATATTCATTATTTCTCTCTCTTCTAAATAAGATATAACTCTTTTTAAATAAATGGCTTACAGATACTTCACTGTTTTTTCACTTCTAAACTAAGTATAACTAGAAACATGACTATATGTCAATTTTAAACGAATATAATCCTATAAAGTTATGCTATTTTGACAATGTGTCAATATAGTGCTAATCTTTTTGTGTAGGAAAGAAAAGTAAAGAATAGGGGGTGAGCGATATGCATTTAGACCACAGCCTAATTATGGGCATGTTCCTAGGGGTGGTGGTAGCTCTGTGGTATGGAGCTCAGTTAACACCTTATTTACCCTTGTTTATTATAGGAGCTGTTGTCCTATTGATTAGATATATAACAGCTAAATAAGAGGGGCTGAAGGATCAGCTCTACTAAATTTTGGATGGGGGGGTGAGAACATGAAGTATGATTATCATCTTCTGACAGGACTCTTTTTGGGGATTACTATTGGATTATGGTACATGGATAAGCTTTCTGTTTATTTGCCTTTGTTTGTATTGGCAACTATTGTATTCGTAATCCGATATATCCATGCAAAATAGAGAGTCATTTAAAAGGGCAAAAACGCATAATGACCCGAGAGGGAGCGTTTAATCGTTTTTAACTGAAAAGCCCTATCAAGACAAGAGGCATACCTTTTATGTTGTAAGGTGTGCCTCTTTTTTTATTTATGAACTTATCCCTTGACCTTTCAAGGGCTTCCTTTATTATTATTGACTTCAAGATCAATTAATAGACTTAAAACGATAAGAGAGTATGGAATGAGTGCGATTTCTGTTTATTCCGATGGTGGGGCTCGTGGTAATCCAGGGCCGGCGGCCTATGGTGTTATCTTAGTCGATGCTAAAGGAGCGATTCTTACGGAGTACCGTGCATACTTAGGGGAGACGACGAATAACGTTGCTGAGTATAATGGCGTGCTTAAGGCGTTAGAACTTGCGGTGCAGGCAGAAGCGAAAGAAGTGGATGCTTTTTGCGATAGTGAATTAGTGATCAAACAACTTTTAGGTCAATATCGAGTTAAAGATCCCAAGATGAAGCAAATGTATCTAAAAGTGAAGCAGGTGGAACAACAGTTAGAAAAAGTAAGCTATAATCATGTCCCTCGTACACATCCTAAAATTCAGATTGTTGATCTGCTTGTAAATCAGGAGTTAGACGAACGAACTTAAAAACCAATGGAGTGTTTATGAATTGGGGCTTGATCTTAGGGATAGGTTTGTTGGCAGGGATTTTAAGTGGTTTGTTTGGAGTTGGGGGAGGAACTGTTTTAGTTCCTTTGTTTTTATATTTGTTGAAGATGGATATTCATGTGGCTACAGGAACTTCTTTGGCAGTGATTATCCCTACGGCTTTATTTGGAGCGCTCAACCACGCGAATTCAGGACAGGTGAACTGGAAAATCGCAGCCGTTGTTGCTGTTTTTTGTGTTTTGGGTAGTTTTATTGGGGTTCGGATGAATGTCGCTTTGCCCTCTTATGTTTTACAGAAAGTATTTTCCGTATTTTTATTAGTTATTTCAATCCAGTTATTTTTTAAATAAAGGAAAGAAGTATGAGCGAAGAACAAAATCAAGTTGATGAACAACAAGACTCACCTTATAACTCGGTAATGCGTCTTTTTTTAATTCCATTGTTAATTGTCACCATTTCTGTAGGGATGTTTTACGCTTTTGGGTTTATTACATTCAAAACGAAAACAGTTCAAGACTATTTAGTCGAAATTAAAACGGGAAGTGATAATAAGAAATGGCAAGCGGCTTATAGTATGGCAGGGCTTTTAGTAACTGAAGATAAAGCAGACCCTCAGTTACAAAAAGAACTCACCCGAGAAATTATTCCGATGTTTAAAAATCGTGCTCGATACGATCTTCGAGTAAGAAATTATTTAGCGCTGGCATTAGGTTATTTAAAGCAGTCGGAGTCGGTGCCCGTGTTGATTGAGAGTTTGAGTGATGCTGAAGAAGATACGGTGATTTATAGTGTCTGGGCCTTATCTGTTTTGGAAGACCCTCGGGCTAAAGATTCAGTTCTTCCCTTGTTGAAAGATTCTCGCGCTCCCGTAAGAAAAATTGCGGCATTTGCTATGGGGACTTTTAGGGACACTTCGGTTGTCTCAGATTTGAAACCTTTGTTGGGAGATACAGAACCTGATGTTGCTTGGAATGCAGCTCTTTCATTATCGCAATTAAAGGATGGTAGCGGTGTTTTTATTTTAGAAAGATTGTTAGATCGAGCTTATTTAGATACTTTCCCAAAGTTAAATGACAATGAAAAAGAGGTTATTATTCTGAGTGCTCTTCAGGGAGTAGCGAATCTTAGAGTGACAGAGCTTCAAACTCAGATTGAAACCTTATCCGAAAAAGACCCTAGTTTGAAGGTAAGGCAGGCCGCAATTCTGGTATTAACCCATGAATTTTAATAAAGTTTAACGATATAATAGGGTTTGTAGCCCCTACTGTAATTTTTCTCTTGAGAAATCAAGCAGTTCGAATAAAATAGACGTTTTTTTAATGGGCATTTGACCCTTATATTGAGTTCCGTACTTAACCTTGGATCGAGTTTATGACTGACGAAAAACAACCAGAAAAACCAGAGGAGCAAAAACAACCTGCTTCCGAATCTCAACCTAAACCGTCTGAGGAAACCAAGCCTGTAACTCCAGCTCCTGCAGCTAAGCCTGCCGTGAGTTCGGCTGCTCAAAAAACATCTCCACCCCAACAACCTGGAGTATCTAGAAGAAAATTTATTTCATGGTTTGCAATTGGTTGGATTGGTTTTTCTGCAGCAATGGCCGGTTTTTTAACTTCAGTTTTACGTTTTTTCTTTCCCAATGTTTTATTTGAACCGCCAATGACCTTTAAAGCAGGTATTCCATCTGAGTTTCAAATCGGACAAGTTGATGAGCGTTTCAAAAATAAATTTGGTGTGTGGATGGTTCGTTCACCAGAAGGTATTTATGCATTGTCTACGGTATGCACTCATTTAGGGTGTACTCCTACTTGGTTGCCAGGAGAAGAAAAGTTTAAGTGTCCTTGTCATGGGAGTGGTTTTTATAAAACGGGTATTAACTTTGAAGGTCCAGCCCCAAGACCGTTAGAACGGTACCGTATTAGTTTGGCTGATGATGGACAAGTTCTAGTAGATAAAGGAAAAATATATCAACAAGAGAAAGGGGAATGGAAAGATCCTCAATCCATTCTGAAGGTTTAATATGGCAACAGCACCGAAAAAATCTTTGTGGGAAAATTTTAGACAATCTCAAATTTGGAAATCTATTTTTCGTCATGGAAAGCCTACGGATAAGAGAAATCGTTCGCTTGTAATTTTGTCGAATGTTTTCCTCCATCTTCATCCCGTTACCGCACGTAAGTCGGGAATCCGAATCAGCTATACCTGGTGTATGGGTGGCTTGGCTTTTTTTATTTTTCTTGTGGAAGTGATTACAGGTGTTTTGTTGATGTTTTATTATCGTCCAACAGCAGAGTATGCGTTTAGCGATATTATGGCTTTAAGGGATCATGTTCCTTTAGGTATTATGAGAGAAATTCATCGTTGGGGTGCTCATGCGATGGTTATTGCTGTTTGGCTTCATATGTTTCGTGTTTTTATGACAGGTTCTTATAAACCGCCACGCGAGTTTAATTGGAATATTGGTGTTATTTTATTAGTTCTGACCCTTCTTTTAAGTTTTACGGGGTACTTATTGCCTTGGGACCAATTGGCTATTTGGGCTATTACTGTTGGATCTAATATGGCGAGAGCAACGCCATTCTTGGGGCATGAAGGACCTGGAGCCTCTTTCTTAAATATTGCTGGAGTGAGCTTGGTTCACTCTGGAGACGATGTGCGTTTTGCATTATTAGGCGGTCGATTTGTGGGCGCTGCTACTTTACTTCGATTTTATATATTACATTGTGTCGCTATTCCATTGGCTGCAGCAGTTTTAATGGCTGTTCACTTTTGGAGAATTCGTAAAGACGGTGGGATTTCAACTCCCGTATAAACCTTCGCGAAAGACAAAGGAAGCAGATGGACGCATTAAAAAATTTTATAGATACAATTTCTTCACCTCAGCTGTTTATTACAGCTACGATCATCGGTTTTTTTGTAGTAATGCACTATGTGCGTTTTTTTACTAAGACCCCTGTATTTTTAACTTTTCTAGGATTGTTTACGACATTCTTTCTAGTGAGTCTTACAGATGATCATTTCAGAAAAATTGTAACCCTACCCGATAATGTTCCGATTGTTGGGATGTTGTTTTTAATTATTTTCTTTACATGGTTTTCTTTGCGTAAAGGTGTGGATAATGATATCCGTACCGAAAAAGGAGAGCCTACGTTCGAAAAGTCGGAAGCCAACGAAAAACTTTTTGTTTGGCCCAACCTTGTTTACACTGAATTTTTATGTATGATTTTGGCGACGATTGTTCTTTTGATTTGGGCTTTAGCGCTTCAGGCTCCTCTAGAAGAACCTGCGAATCCTACAATTTCACCTAATCCTTCAAAGGCCCCTTGGTATTTCTTAGGACTTCAAGAGATGCTTGTTTACTTTGACCCTTGGATTGCGGGTGTTGTATTGCCTGTTTTAATTATTGTGGGTTTGATGGCGATTCCTTATTTAGATAAGAACAAAAAAGGAAATGGATATTACACTTTTAAAGAAAGAAAGTTCGCGATTGTTTCATTTCTTTTTGGATTTTTGGTGCTTTGGATTTTTTTGATTGTGATAGGCACCTTTCTGAGAGGGCCTAACTGGAACTTCTTTGGACCCTATGAGGTTTGGGATGTTCATAAAGTGGTTCCTTCGGTGAATATTAACTTATCTGAAATTATTTTTATTAAATGGTTCCAAACAGCCATGCCTCGGTTTTGGTTTACACGTGAAATTTTTGGAATTATTTTGGTTTTTGTTTATTTTGGTTTGATTCCAATTGTTTTAGCCAAAACGTTATTTAAAAAGTTTTTTATGGAAATGGGAGCCATTCGTTATGGTTTCTTGATGATGTTATTGTTAACTACGGTAGCGCTTCCCATCAAAATGTATTTAAGATGGTTGTTTAACATTAAATACATCGTTGCTATTCCAGAATATTTTTTCAACATCTAATAGTTAGTGAATTAAAATGGCCGATAAAAAAAACGAATTTTTATACAATACAGCAAAGCTTTCAGTGATCTTTGGAATCGCTAGTGTGATTCTATTCTTAGTGGTTCTGTGTGTTATTGTGGATGACTACTCTCGTGAGTGGAAAAAGTATCAGCGTTCTTTTAACAAAATGCAGGTTGAGCAAACAAAAGGGGAGTTAGAGGAGTTAACGAAAAAAACGCGCCAGAAAAAAATGGCTCGTATAGAAAAAAAATTAAAAGAAGAAGAAGAATCTCTGAAAGAACAAAAAACAGTTTTGAAAGAAAAAGAAAAACAGCTGAAGCAGTTAGATAAAGAGATTTTGTTATTAGATACGGACCTTAAGAGTCAACAAGCGGAGCTGGAGGCGATTAAATATCAATTTGAAGAACAGAGAGCCCATTCTGATGAACATCTTGTTCAGGTTGAAGTCTCTCAAGAAAGTAAATTAGCTCTTCTTAAAGAAGAGCTAAATCGCTGGAAAATTCTTGTTGGCGAAAATAAGAGTATTAAGGGCGAACTTATTTTTCAGAGGACAACTCTTGAGAATGAAATTAACTCCATTCTAGAAAATAAATCGGAGTTAGTGGAAAGTCTAGCCTTGATGAGAAGTGAAGAGAAGCGTGTTAAGGATAAGATTAAGAATTTAAAGCCCAGCCTTTTTAATGCTTTTAGAAATAGTCCTATGTTTGACTTTATTGCCCCAACATTAAGAATCCGTCAATTAGTGATGGAAGACCTTTATGATGACTTAAGTTTTGTTCAGGTTCCTAAAATTGATCGTTGTACCACTTGTCATTTAGGAATTGATCTTAAAGGTTTTGAAGATGCTCCTCAACCGTTTACAACACATCCAAACTTAGATCTTTACGTTTCTTCGAGCTCACCTCATGCAATGGAAACATTCGGTTGCACCTCTTGTCATAGTGGAAATGGGCAAGCGATTGATTTTTATCACGCGGGTCATGCTGCAAACTCAAATGAGCAAGCTCATGAATGGGAAGAGAAATACGATTGGCATCCTTTAAAGCATTGGGCAGAGCCAATGTTGCCTTTAAAGTATGTAGAATCCTCTTGTTTGCAATGCCATGATCAACAACTAGTGATTCCAGAAGCTGTTGAGTTGAATGAAGGACGTCAATTGTTTGAAGAGATGGGTTGTGTTGGTTGTCATGAAGTAAAAGGTTTACCTGAAGAAGAAATTCGAAAAGCAGGACCTTCCTTGAAGAGAATTAGAGGAAAGGTGGATCCGGGTTGGACTGCGAAATGGTTGAAAGATCCAAAAAGTTTTAGACCAGATACTAAAATGCCAAGTTTCTTTGGGTTATCGAATGCAGCCTCAGAAGAAGTTGAAGATACACAAGTGCATGCTATTGTGACTTATTTGTTTGATCAATCTGAAGAGTTTGTTCCAGAAGAAATTACAGGTGAGGGAGATGCAGAACAAGGACAAAAGCTTGTTAAAGAAATAGGTTGTTTGGGTTGTCACTCTGTCGGTGAAGATAAGGTCAGTGATTTTGCTCCGAACCTTTCTCAGATTGGTAGTAAGGTAAATGTTCCTTGGTTGGTAGATTGGTTAAAGAATCCAAAGCATTATAATCCAGAGACCAGCATGCCTAGCCTCCGACTCACAGATCAAGAGGCTTTGGATGTAGCGGCTTTCTTAGTAACACTTAAAAATGAACCCTTTGAAGAACTTGCAGAGCCTGAACTAAACCAAGATGCTCTGGAAGAAATGGTTAGAGAAGACCTAAGAGAAGGTTTGACAGATAAACAAGTGAATGAAAAGTTAGCTTCCATGTCTCAAGATGAAAAGGTGGTTTATTTGGGAGAGAAGCTGACTAATTTCTATGGTTGTTATGCTTGTCATGATATTTCAGGTTTTGAAGATGCGACTCGAATTGGTGTTGAGTTGACGCATGAGTCGAGTAAGCCTATGGAGCAATTTGACTTTGGTTTTGTGGACGTGCCGCATACGCATCAATCGTTTTATCAAACTAAAATCAAACAGCCTCGTATTTTTGATCAAGGCAAAGAGAAGACAAGAAAAGAAAAGCTGAGGATGCCTCAATTTAATTTAACAGAGGATCAAAGAAATTCGCTTGTAACATACTTATCAGGGCTTAAAGTGAATCATGTGCCAATGAATCGTTTAAAATTATTAGATGAACAAGAGAGGCTCGTTGAAGATGGAAAACGACTGATTCGCGATATGAACTGTGCGGGCTGTCATGAAGTAGATACAGGGGTTGGTGGAGATATTGGAAAATATGTAGATGATTCAGTAATGGCACCTCCAAGTATTGTAGGTCAAGGAGCTCGTGTCCAAGGGGATTGGTTCCATGAGTTCTTAAAAGCGCCTTCTGAGATACGTCCATGGCTTAAAACACGTATGCCTACCTTTGGATTTACAGATGAAGAGATTGATGTGATTATCAAACATTTTAGAGCTGAAGATGGTGTTGAAGAGACATTCTCTGAAACTAAAGCGCAACCAACAGAAGAGTCTTTGGCTGCAGGAGCTTTATTGTTTGATCAATTGCGTTGTATCCAATGTCACGCAGTCACAGAGGGAATGGTAGGAAGTAGTGGAGAAGTATCCGCCAGTGAATTAGCACCAAACTTATTGTTATCTCGTGATCGACTCCGACATGAGTGGATTGTTGATTGGTTGAAGAATCCAGACGCATTAATGCCAGGAACAGGTATGCCGGGTTATTTTCCAGATCTTCAGTCTCCGCTACCGGATATTTTAGAAGGGGATGCTATGAAGCAAATTATTGCGCTTCGTGATTATGTGGTTCAATTACCTGAAGAGAACGATAAGAAGAAAAAGAAGTAAACTTTTTTATAATAATTTATTCTTAGGCCCGAATCTATTCGATTCGGGCCTTTTTTTTGTCCAGAGACGCTGTCATTTTGACAAAAATGGGGAAAAGTATTATAATTACTTCGAAGTTCAAACTATTTGATATTCAAAGTAATTATAGGGGTTGTTCAATGGCCGATCGAAAAGAGTTGGAAAGTATTTTAAGAAGTATTCAGGGTAAATTTTCTCGTTTCTACTCAAAAATTTTAACAGAAAAAAATCTAACTATTCCTCAGTTTTCGCTGTTGATTCTTATTGTTGATGAAGGCTCTCTGAGAATGAATGAGATTGCAGAGAAGCTTTATTTAGCATCCTCCTCAATTACGAACCTTGTAGACCGTTTAGAAAAGCAAAAATTAATAAAACGTGTTAAAGACTCTAAAGATCGTCGCGTTTACTTTATTCAGGTAACAGAGTCGGGGAAGTCTGTTGTCAGTTACATTCGCAAGATGACCGTGGGTCGTATTGCCAAGCAATTGGGAGCCTTTTCTGGTGGTGAAGTTAAAACCATAAAGAAATTTTATGAAGCTATCAATGTATCTTTAGACACTTATTTGAATCAATTTTTTAGTAATAAAGGATAAGACAATGAGAAATCCATTTTTCACTATTTTTCTTTTAGTATTGTTTGCGAGTCAGACATGTTTTCTTTTTGCGGAAGGGATTGAGAAGCCTGCAATGCTTAATGAGCAGTTTCCTCCTTTAGAAGCGGACAAGGTTACAGCTAATGATGTGGCTCGAATGGCGTTGCTTAAAAGCCTTGATATTCAAGTAACGAAACTAGATTATTCTGCGCGAAAAACGGATATTATGAAAGAGAAGGCTCGTTACGATACTCAACTGACTGCAGAAGCTACCTATGACTGGGAAAAAGAACAGCAACCTACAATTATTTTGGGAGAAAAAACAATAACAAGTCGTGTGAGTGCGCGTTTATCAAAAAAGACGGCTGTCGGTTTGGAGGTAGATGTGTTTCATGAAAGTCAGAGAAATTCTACGGACTCTGCTTTTGCGGCATTAAACCCTAATTATGAAGCGCATGCTGGAGTTGAAGTGAGGCAGCCTCTTCTTAGAAATGCTTTTGGAATTATCGATCGATCAGAGATTCAGCAAGTGCGCTTGGATGTGAGAGGATTCAAAGAAGAGGTGATAGACAATATAGAACAAATTGTTTTTGAAACTAGAGAAGCTTATTGGACTTATGTTAAGGAATTACGTCTATTGGCTGCTAGGAAAGAAGCTTATACGATTGCTGAAAAATTTTATGATATTGTCAAAAAACAATTAGATACAGGCTTGTCAGAACTTCCGGATTTTTATGCTTCGGAAGCTAATTTAAGAGATCGTATTCAGAATATACTTGATGCGCAGCTGGCATCTCAAGTTTCGATGAATGATTTGAAATTGTTACTTTCCTATGAAGAAGATGTGATTCCAAGTGAAGATCTTAAGTTTCGTGAAGTGAACGTGTCTTTGGCGGAAGTTATGAAGAACATCATTGAATCTAGAAGAGATTATAAGCAGAAGCTCATTGAAATTGAAAGCAAGGGTTTGAATGTAAAAGTAAATAAGATGAGAAAACTGCCTCAACTGGATGTTTTTGCCACAGTTCAAACAAATGCATTTGATGAGAACTTAAAGCCAACGGAAGGGGAAATTTTTGGATTTAATCACCCTCGTTATTTCATTGGCTTTGACCTTGATTATCCGTTGGAAAATAGAGAAGCAAGAGCTGGTACTGAAAAAGCGAAGTTTGAGCTGAAGCAGGCTAAGTTAGAATTGGAGCGTTTGATTCAGGAAATTATATTAGAAATAGAAAATGTTTATAAAGAACTGCAAGTATCACAGCAAAAATTTAAACAGGCTATAAAAATTGAAGAATTACAGAGAGAAAAATTAAAGGAAGAATCGAAACAATTTAAAGTTGGCCGCTCTTCAAGTAAAGTGATGATTGATTATCAAGACGACTTATTAGATGCTAAAACAGATAAGATAGAAGCTTTTATTGAATATGAAAAAGCTAAAGACAAAGTGCTTCGGACACAAAATAAATTACTAGAACAACTTGATTTGGTAGTGGAGATATAGTCATAAGGAACAGAATGCCGAGGTCAGATAATTTGTCATTCCCTACTTGGTCGGGAAGCCAGTTGGGGTGTCATTCTGAGGAGTGTAACGACGAAGAATCTCTGGTTTTTAAAGAAAACTCCTTTCTCATAGATCCTTCGCTACGCTCAAGGATGACAATTTGACCCGTTATTAAATTTTGGCCGACAAAGGAAAAAGTTATGATGAAACGCCTGATTACATTCTCAGTAAACAACTCTTTGTTTGTGAACTTGCTGTCTGTGTTTTTGATTGTGGCCGGTTTGTTTGCCTTAGCGAATATGTCTCGTGAAGCATTTCCTAATATATCCTATGATTTAGTAACGGTCCGTACGGATTACTTTGGAGCGCCTGCTCAAGAAATTGAAAAATTGATTTCCATTAAAATCGAGGATGAAGTTAAAGAGATTGATGGAATTGATGAACTTACCTCTGTTTCGACCGAAAACATTTCTCTTCTTGTTATTAAATTAGATCCAGACAAAAAAGATAAGTGGAAAGTAGTAAATGATATTCAAAGAGCGGTGGACCGTGTTAAAGATCTGCCGGATGATTTAGAGGATGACCCCATTGTCACAGAACTGGAATCTAAAAATTTCCCAGTGATTAATGTTTCTGTTTCAGGAGATTTTGAAGAGAAGGAATTACAAAAAATAGCGAAGGGGCTTGAAACACGCTTACTCGATATTCCGGACGTTGCAAAGGTGTCTCGAATTGGATGGAGAGATCGTGAGATCTGGGTGGAGGTGAATCCTCAGCTTGTGGATGAATATCGTCTGTCTTTAGAGGAGGTTATTTCTGCTTTAAAAACACGAAATTTAAATTTGCCAGGAGGTAATCTAGACACAAGTACAGAAGGAGAGTTTCTGGTTCGGACTGTGGGTGAGTTTGAAACTCCTGAAGAAATTAATAAAGTGATTATTCGTGCGAATGATGTTGGTAATTGGATTCGAGTGGAGGATGTTGCTGAAATTCGAGACACCTTTGAAGATGATAATTTGATAGAAAAGACCCGAGGTAAAAAAACAATTACGCTTACGGTGATTAAAAAAGAATCAGCTGATATTATCGATGTTGTGAATAAAGTAAAAATACAATCGGAAGAGTTTCAAAAGGTTGCGCCTGAAGGTATTGAGATTTCTTATTTTGATGATCTTTCTTATTACGTAAAGCGTCGTTTGAATGTGCTTGTGAATAATGGAGCTATTGGTATCGTATTGGTTCTTATTTCTCTTTTATTTTTCTTAAGCAGATCTGTAGCGGGTGTTACGGCAGTGGGTATTCCTCTTGCTGTTGGATTTACTTTTTTGGCGATGAGTGGTTTGGGTTTGAGTATTAATTTGATTACCATGTTTACCCTTATTATGGTGATGGGGATTATCGTGGATGATTCTATTGTCATTGCAGAGAATGTGTATCGGTATGTTCAGCAAGGTTACTCTCCAAAGGAAGCGGCTATTCGTGGAGCGAGTGAGGTCGCGACTCCTGTTTTGTGTACGGTGCTAACGACGATTGCTGCTTTTACGCCGATTTTTTTTATGACAGGAATGATGGGAAAATTTTGTTTTGAAATCCCCTTAGTCGTGATAGCCGCTCTATCCTCCTCTTTGTTAGAAGCGATATTTGTATTACCCAGCCATTTAGCCGATTTCGCGCGTAAATCTAAAACTCATGATCGAAAAGCGAAGTCAAAAGGTTGGTTTGAAAAGGGTTTTCAAAATTTTAGAATATTTTATCTAATGTTACTACGTTGGGTTGTGCATCATCGATATAAAGCTCTGAGTCTTGTTGTGATGATTTTTATTGCAGGAATTATTCTATTTCAAACTCAAATGAGATTTATTTTGTTTCCTCAAGGATTGATTGAACAATTTTTTATTCGAGTTAAAGCACCTATTGGGACTTCTTTGGAGGAGAACGAAAGGCGCTTTGCTTCTCTTGAAAAAATTGTATCCCAGCTACCTAAGGGAGAGCTAGACAATTTTATTACCCAGGTTGGATTGACACAGGATGAACCTTCAGACCCCTATGCCAACCGAGGAACTCATATTGGCCAGATATGGATTTATTTAACTCCTGAGAAAGATCGTACACGTACTGCGGATATGATTATTGAGGAGTTCCGTGAAAAATTTGAGCCGCTCATCATAAAGAAAGAGGGGCGAGAAGAAGCGTCCAAAGGGATTTTTGAAGAAATTACTTTCGAAAAAGTGAGAGCCGGACCTCCTGTGGGCAAGCCTGTTAATATTCGTTTGAGAGGAGACCAGTTTGACGTTTTGGAGGAAGTTGCTGAAAAATTTAAAGCACAACTTTCTACCATGAAAGGCGTTTATGACATTCGAGATGACTTTGATGTTGGGAAAAATGAAATTAGAGTGATTGTGAACGCGGAGGAAGCAAAAAAGAACTTTTTGTCTGTGCGTGACATTGCTTTTACTATTCGTAATGCAATTGATGGAGGTGTGGCTACAACCATTCAAAAAACAGATGAAGAGATTGATGTGATTGTGCGTTACCCTGAAAAACAACGACGTTCCAAAGATAGTTTTGATCGATTTTTTGTTCCTAATGAAAATGGTAAGCTGATTGCACTGAAGAAAGTGGCTAGGATGGAGGAGGTTCCTGGGATTCATGCAATTAAACGTTTTGATCGTAAACGGATGATTCAGGTAACAGCTAATGTGGATGAAGAAGTTATCACTCCGCTTCAAATTAAAACGATTATGGATCGATTTTATGAAAAAGAAATAGAGCTGCAACACCAAGACGTGGCTGTTAGTTTTGGAGGAGAGCAAGAAGAAACGTCAGAAGCCTTGGGTAACTTTTTTAAAGCGATGTTGATGGCTTTATTTCTTATTTATATTATTTTGGCATGTATGTTTAATTCGGTTATTCAACCGCTTGTCGTTATGGTTGCTATTCCTTTTGGGATTTTGGGGGTTATTTTTGCTTTTTATCTTCATGGACAGCCTTTAAGTTTCATGGCCCTTTTGGGATTGATTGGTTTGAGTGGTGTGGTGGTGAATGATTCGATTGTGCTTGTGGATTTTATTAATAAACGTCGGAAAGCGAATTGGTCGCGAGCCAGTGCGATTTTTGAGGCAGGGCGTTTGAGAATACGGCCTGTGATTTTGACTTCGGTTACAACGGTGTTGGGTTTGACTCCTGTGGCTTACGGTATTGGGGGGTCGGATCCTTTTATTAAGCCTATGGCGCTTGCGATTGGGTGGGGATTGTTTTTTGCTACGGGGTTGACGTTGGTTATTATTCCTTGTATTTATACGGTTTTGGATGATATTCGGCTGGGGGTTGAGGGGGTTTTTCGGAAGGTGGTTAAGGTGGAAGTGGAGTAGGAATATATTTTTTGGTTGTTGGAAAATGAAAAGGTCCCGGCGCTCAGACAGCACAAAAATTGTGAAGCGATTTTTGTGAACTCGCGGCGGGACCTTTCCATTTTCCTTTAAGTTAACCACGGTGGTGGGTGTTAGAGGGTTGAAAGCCAGAGCTGCATCGAGCAGCTCTGGCTTTCTTGGTTTAGGGTGTTTCATTATGTTATTCATAACGAAACGCTTGTTTGTTGTTGGCGATTTTACGTTTGATTGGGATAAAAGCGTTATTTGCAAAATGAAGGGTGAAAGTGGATTTAGGATCCTCCAAAAAGTTTGGAGGATTCGCATCGGGCGTCGAGGTTAAGGGCGGACGTGTTTTTTCATTTCTGTGTGGATTTTTCCGTTTGAGGCTAGGAGTTCGTTTTGGTAAATGGAAAAAGGTTTGCCGCTGTAGGTTGTGACTTTTCCGCCGGCTTCTTGGACGATGAGGACTGCTGCTGCGGTGTCCCACGGTTTTAGTTTGAGCTCCCAGAAACCATCGAAGCGTCCGCAGGCGAGGTAACTTAGATCCATTGCTGCGGATCCGCATCTTCGGACTGCTTGAGATGAGAGTAGGAATTTCTTAAATATTTTCAGATATTTGTTTGCGTTGTTGCCTACCCTTAAGTCGTAGGGAAATCCTGTGCAGAGAAGAGAGCGGTTGAGTTTGGGGGTGGAAGATACGTGAATTTTTTTGCCATTTAGAAAAGAGCCATTTCCTTTTTGGGCAAAGAATAGCTCGTCTCTGAATGGGTCGTAAACGCCTCCCATAAGGATCTTTCCTTTATGCTCTAGAGCAATAGATACGGTTGTGTTAGGGAATCCATGGGAATAATTAAGAGTGCCGTCCAGGGGATCTATGATCCATTTATAATCATCTCCGTCTTGTGCTTTGGATTCCTCTGCTAGAATGGCGTGGTTAGGAAATGCCTTTGAAATGAGTCCGATAATGTTCTTCTCTGACTTAAGATCCACTTGAGTCACGATATCGATTCCAGCGTTTCCCTTGTCCTTAATGTGCTTTTTTACGGTTAGGTTCTTCTTTAGTATTTTCCCGGAGGATTTTAGGGCTTGCACCATGGTTTTTTTGCATTGATTTAAAAGGGTTTTTTGTGAAGAAACCATTGAAAGGGGACTCTCCTTTTGATAAGATCAAAGGTCTTGATCTGTGTGAATAGCTTTATAGACTGCTTACTTAAGATTGAATTCACTATTTTAGATGAATCTATAGAGTAAAGAAATAGGTTTTTCAACAAGAGTATTTAAATTTTGAATTATGCTTTTGAATTTTCACTTTAAACTTTTAAATTTATAGAATTAGGAGACTTAAGATGTCGGACAAAACATATGATATTACATTGATTACTGGGGATGGTACAGGGCCAGAATTGGCAGAAGCCACTAAAAAGTGTTTAGATGCAACAGGCGTTAAAATTAATTGGGATATACAAGAAGCAGGTGTGGATGTGATGGAAACAGAGGGAACGCCACTTCCTGAGAAAACATTAGCGTCTATTAGGAAAAATAAGCTAGCGATTAAAGCACCTATTACAACTCCTGTAGGAAAAGGTTTTCGCTCTGTGAATGTTGCGTTGAGAAAAGAGTTTGATTTATACGCTTGTCTTCGTCCTTGTAAAACGTATGAGGGTGTTAGCAGTCGGTATGATGATATTGATTTAGTGATTGTGCGTGAAAATACCGAGGATTTATATGCAGGGATTGAGTTCCAAAAGGGAACCAAAGAAGCTCTTAAGCTGATTGATGAAATAGCAGCACTCTATGATGGGAAAAAGATTGGAGCTGACGCGGGCATTAGTATTAAACCCATTACAGTTTCCGGATCAGAACGAATTGTTCGATTTGCTTTTGAAACAGCTCGAAAAATGAAGCGTAAGAAGGTGACTGCGGTTCATAAAGCAAACATTATGAAATTTTCAGATGGTCTTTTCTTGGAAGTTGCAGAGCAAGTTGCTAAAGATTATAACGATATCGAATTTGAAGAACGTATTGTAGACAACATGTGTATGCAACTCGTTCAGAAACCTGAAGAATATGATGTTCTTGTACTTCCTAATCTTTATGGAGATATCCTTTCGGATCTTTGCGCTGGTTTGGTGGGTGGTTTGGGAGTTGCTCCTGGAGGTAATATTGGAGAGTTTGGCGCTATTTTTGAAGCAACTCATGGTTCTGCTCCAAAATATAAAGGTTTAAATAAAGTAAATCCAACGGCTTTGATTCTTTCAGGAAAATTGATGTTGGAATATATGGGTGAAGCAGAAGCTGCGGCGCGTTTAGAAAAAGCAGTTGCAGATATTATTCGTGAAGGAAAAGAAGTGACTTACGATCTTAAAGAGGATCGTAATGACCCAACAATTGTAGGAACACAAGAAATGGCAGAAGCCATTGCCAGAAAAGTTCAAGAAGGTTGAAGAAGTAAAGATTTAAAAGTAAAAAGTAAAAGCTATAGTTTAAAATTAAAAAATTTAAAGACCAAATAAGTATTTGGATTTGAGCTTTGAATTATGTTTTTTACTTTTGACTTTTTAGCTTTTAATTAGGTAAAGGATATATTGTGATTAAAACATTTCCAGAAATTACAGGTAAAAGACCTAAAGTTACAGTTGTGGGCGCTGGCTTTGTAGGCGCTACAGCAGCTCAACGTATTGTCGAAAAAGATTTAGCAGATGTTGTTCTAGTGGATATTGTTGATGGAGTTCCTCAAGGAAAAGCTTTGGATATGATGGAGTCTGCTCCCATTGAAGGTTTTGATGCTAAGATCGTAGGGTCGAATGATTATGCGCTTACTAAAGATTCCGATATTGTGGTGATTACAGCAGGTTTAGCGAGAAAGCCAGGAATGAGTCGTGACGATTTATTAAAGAAGAATGCGGATATTGTGGGTGGAGTTGTTTCTGAAGTAGTAAAGACTTCTCCGAAGAGCATTCTTGTTGTGGTTAGTAATCCACTGGATGTGATGACGTATATTGCATGGCAACGTTCTGGTTTTGAGGCTTCTCGTGTCGTGGGAATGGCGGGTGTTTTGGATTCCTCACGTTATGCTTCTTTTATTGCGATGGAACTTGGGGTATCTCCTAAAGATGTTTGTGCTATGGTGCTCGGTGGGCATGGGGATTCAATGGTGCCTGTGCCAGAATACTCTACTGTGAATGGAATTCCAATTACTCAATTATTACCAGCAGAAAAAATAGAAGAAATAAATGATCGTACTCGTAACGGTGGTATTGAGATTGTTAATTATTTAAAAACAGGAAGTGCTTATTATGCTCCTTCCGCTTCTGCTGTTGCCATGGTCGAAGCTATTTTAAATGACTCCGGTCGAATTCTTCCTTGTTGTGCTTTGGTCAAAGATGCTTATGGTATTAAAGATTTGTATTGTGGTGTTCCTGTACGGTTGGATCGTTCAGGCGTGAAAGAAGTGATTGAGTTGAAGTTGGAGCCGAACTCATTAGAAGCTCTTCAAACTTCAGCATCGCATGTAAAAGAACTCATAGCTGTTCTCGCTTAAGAAGTGCTTGTCATTGCGAAGTGTGTGACAAAAGAGCTGCGGCAATCTCAGGGGTAATGGTGACAATCATCATCCGAGATTGCCACGGCTCCTTGAATGACACCTCGCAATGACATTTTCTTGTATTTTTATGACAAAGGAATAGTGTTTTCCTATCCGCTCTACGCTAAACGCTATCCGCTAATAGACAAAGGACCTCATGTCTGAATCTGTTGCAGAAAAAATAGATGTTAAACATTTTTACTTACGACGCATACACTCTCTTTTAGGGGTGTTTCCAGTCTCTATTTTTCTTGTAGAGCATATGATTGCTAACGCATTTATCCTTAAAGGTCCTGAAGCTTACAATGGTGTTATTAATCTGCTTCGCAGTCTTCCTTACTTAATTCCTATCGAGATTACCTTTATTGGACTACCTATCTTTTTGCACGCAGTCTATGGGATTTATATTTGCTATACCAGCTCTTTAAATTTGAAGAGCTATGGTTATGCTAAAAACTGGTTTTATTTTCTTCAGCGTGTTTCTGGGCTTATTGCTCTTGCTTTTATCGCATATCATATTTGGGATTTCCGAATTGCGAGTGAAGTATTTCATTTTGAAGTTAATTACGAAGCGGTGAGAAGGTCTATGAGAGTTCCATGGATTTTTTCGTTTTATGTTGTGGGTCTCGTTGCAACCATGTTTCATTTTGCGAATGGGCTTTGGTTATTCTGTATTACATGGGGAATTACAATTGGGAAAAAATCACAGCGAATTTCAGGAATTATTTTTAGTGTGATTGGTTTTGCTTTGTTTGCTATGGCGTTACAATCAATTATTGTTGTTAGAGGTTAAAAAAGGAATTAGAGAAAATGGCAGAAGTTAGTTTGAAGAAAAAAGTAATTGTTGTTGGCGGAGGCCTTGCAGGTTTAATGGCTGTGATCAAGCTGGCGGAGGCCGGTTATCACGTAGATTTATTTTCTATTGTACCGGTAAAGCGTTCTCATTCTGCTTGTGCTCAAGGTGGAATGAATGCAGCGGTCAATACAAAGGGTGAAGGGGATTCTCCTCAAATTCATTTTGAAGAAACACTTTATGGTGGAGATTATTTAGCCAACCAGGCTTTGGTTAAAGGAATGTGTGAGAAAGCACCTCATTATATTGATATGCTGGATCGGATGGGCGTTCCATTTAACAGAACTCCAGAAGGGCTTTTAGATTTTCGTCGTTTTGGAGGAACTAAATTTCATCGAACCGCTTTTTCTGGAGCGACAACAGGACAGCAGTTACTTTATGCATTGGACGAACAAGTTCGTCGATTTGAAGTTGAAGGAAAGGTTCGAAAATTTGAAGGTTGGGAATTTTTATCCACAATCATGGATGACAAACAAGTGTGTCGCGGCATAGTAGCAATGAACTTGAATAATATGGAAGTCCAGGCATTCAAATCAGGGGCAGTGATTCTTGCTACGGGGGGTTGTGGACTTATTTATGGTCGTAGCACGAACTCTGTTGCTTGTACGGGTAGTGCTGCAGGGGCTGTATATCAACAAGGTGTTCATTATGCTAACGGAGAGTTTATTCAGGTGCATCCAACAGCCATTCCTGGTAAAGATAAAAATAGGTTGATGTCCGAATCTGCAAGAGGGGATGGGGGACGTGTTTGGACCTATAAAAATGGAGAGCGCTGGTACTTTTTAGAAGAGATGTATCCCGATTATGGAAATTTGGTTCCTCGAGATATTGCGACACGAGCTATTTTTAAAGTTTGCCGAGAAATGAATTTGGGGATTGATGGAGAGGATCAGGTTTATTTAGATGTCTCTCATTTACCGCACGATTTTCTCATGGAGCGTTTAGGTGGAATCTTGCATATTTATGAAAAATTTGTTGGGGAAGATCCAACAAAAGTTCCGATGAAAATTTTCCCTTCGGTTCATTATTCGATGGGGGGGATTTATATTGACCAGAATCACATGACGAATGTGCAAGGGCTTTTAGCTGCTGGGGAATGTGATTATCAATATCATGGAGCGAATCGATTGGGAGCGAATTCTCTTTTATCTTGTTTTTATGGAGGTGAAGTTTCTGCTAAGACAGCTGGAGAATACTTGAGTGGCCTTGAGGGCGATGTGGATGCTGAGGTTTCTAAGTTGGCAGGACAACAAGTTAAGAAAGAGCAGGATGCGAATGAAAGACTACTTACATTAAGAGGTAAAGAAAATCCATATGTGATTTGGGAAGAAATGGCAGATTGGATGACTAAGAATGTTACGGTTGTTAGGAATAATAAAGATTTAGAAAAAACAGAACAAAAATTAAAAGAGCTACAAGAGCGTTATAAACAAGTTAATGTCAGCGATGTTTCGGAGTGGATGAATCAGCCTCTTCAATTTACGCGTCAACTGGGAAATATGATCTCGATAGCGCAGGCTATTGTCAAAGGAGCTTTGTTAAGAAATGAAAGCAGAGGGTCTCATTATAAACCCGAGTTTCCAAAAAGAGATGATAAGAATTTTTTAAAAACGACCCTTGCTTCTTATACGCCTGAAGGGCCTGTGATTACTTATGAAGAAGTAGACACCTCTTTGGTTAAACCTAAAGAGAGAAAGTACTAAATACGCTACGCGTATTTAGTGAAGAGTGAGCCTTTGTTTTTTTCTCTCCCCGATCGGGAGAAGGTAAGGTGAGTGGGTGATTCTATCCGCTCTACGCTCTACGCTAAACGCTAATAGACAAAGGAATAAAGTGAACCAGACGATTAAGCGTGAAGATATTGAAATTAAAATAAAACGTCAAGAAGGGCCTAACAGTCCTGCTCGCTGGGAAACGTTTAGCTTGAAATATCGGCCAGGAATGAATGTGATTAGCTGTTTGATGGAGATTAGGAAAAAACCTCAAACGAAAGAAGGAATGAAGACGACTCCAGTTTGTTGGGAGCAGAATTGTTTGGAAGAAGTGTGTGGCGCTTGTACGATGGTGATTAATGGAAGAGTGCGTCAAAGCTGTACCGCGTTGGTAGATAAGTTAGAGCATCCCCTTCGCATTGAGCCAATGAGTAAATTTCCTTTGGTTCGTGATTTGGTTGTGAACCGGTCTTCTATGTTTGAAAGCTTAAAGAAGGTAAAAGCTTGGGTGCCTGTTGATGGGACTTATGATTTAGGCCCAGGGCCTCGTATGTCTCCTAAAGAAGCTCAGTATCGCTATGAATTATCTAAGTGTATGACTTGTGGATGTTGTTTAGAAGCATGCCCTCAATATAACCCTCAATCTGCATTTATTGGTCCTGCAGCTATCAGCCAAGCAGTTTTATTTAATGCGCATCCTACGGGAAAAAGAAATGCTTCAGAGAGAACCCGATCTTTGATGGTTTCTGGAGGAGCTCAAGATTGTGGTAATGCTCAAAATTGTGTTCAGGTATGCCCTCAAAATATTCCTCTCACACAATCTATCGCAGAAATGAATCGAGATATCACAAAAGAACTTTTCGGATTTTTGAAAGAGTAAATAATGACGTTTTGGCCCGAACAAAATTCAGAGCAAGTTTTCGAACCCCAAGTACATCCATTAGCATATGTAGCACCATCCGCTGTGGTTTCAGGACGAGTACAGCTTGGGGAAAATTCTAGTATATGGCCCGGAAGCGTTCTTAGAGCGGATATCAATAAAATTGTTGTTGGAAAGTATTCTAATATTCAAGATTTGTCTGTTTGCCATGTTGAAAACGAAACAGCCTGTGTGGTTGGAAATTATGTTACCGTAGGGCATCGAGTTATTTTGCATGCATGTACCGTCGAAGATGATGTTCTTGTGGGTATGGGTACTGTCGTTATGAATCGAGCTCATATTGGAAAAGGCACGATTATTGGTGCTGGAAGTTTAATTACAGAAGGTAAAGAGTTGGAGCCTGGAGCTGTTTATGTTGGACGGCCTGCAAGAAAGGTTCGAATGCTTACCTCGGAAGAGTTAGCTCGAAACCGTTATTGGGCAGAGAAATACGCGGCTCTTGCAGAAGCGCATCGCCAAGGAAAATTCAGAACATTTAATTCATAGATATGGAGAAATAAAATGAAAATTCATGAGTATCAAGCAAAGGAAATTTTGGGTCAAGAAGGCCTTCCTGTTCAAGAAGGAGTTGCTGTGGAATCTTTAGAGCAGGCTCTTGAAGCAGCAAAGACTTTAGGCACTTTTAGCCTGGTAGTAAAAGCGCAGATTCTTGCAGGTGGAAGAGGTAAGGGGGGTGGGGTAAAGTTGGTAAGTTCTGAAGAAGAGTTAAAAACAGCTGTGGAAAGCATTTTAGGAAAAGAACTCTCCACTTATCAAACATCAGGACAAGCAACCGTCGTAAAAAAACTTTTGATTGCAAAACTTGCTGACATAGAACAAGAGTGGTATCTCGGAATTACATTAGATCGAGAAAAGGGTCTTCCGTGTATTATTTTTTCAACAAGTGGCGGTGTGGAAATTGAAGAATTAGCTAGAACATCACCTGAAAAAATTATTAATCTTCATTTTGATCCAACAGAAGGTCCGACAAAGCAACAAGCTTCAGATCTTATCTCTTCCCAAGGGCTATCGGAAGAATTGGGGAGTCAATTAACAGATATTATCTTTAAACTTTCAAAGTTTTTTGTTGAAAAAGATTGTTCTTTGGTCGAGGTAAACCCTTTGATTGTAAATCCGGAAAATAAGCTCCTTCTTTTAGATGCGAAAATTAATTTTGATGACAATGGTCTTTTTCGTCATAAAGAGATTTTAGAATTAAGAGATGAAAGCGAAGAAGATCCTAGAGAACTAGAAGCTCAAAAATATGATTTGTCTTATGTGGGTTTAGACGGAAATATTGGGTGTATGGTTAATGGTGCTGGCTTAGCAATGGCGACGATGGATTTGATTAAGCTTGCAGGAGGAGAACCTGCTAACTTTTTAGATGTAGGAGGAGGTGCGACTGCTGAAAAAGTTGCAGTTGCATTTAAAATTATTTTAAAAGACCCACAAGTCAAGGCAGTCTTAGTTAATATCTTTGGTGGGATTATGAAGTGTGATGTCATTGCAGAGGGAATCTTGGAAGCCTTGAAAGAAGTGGATATGAAAGTTCCTTTAGTCGTTCGTCTGGAAGGGACTAATGTAGATAAAGGAAAAGAGCTTTTAAAGAGTTCTAATATTTCTATTATTGCTGCAGAAGATTTAAAAGATGCATCGGAGAAGGTCGTTGCGTCCATTAAAGAGTAAAAAATAAAAAGTAAAAACCATAGATCAAAATTAAAGAATTTTGAAAGACTATCATTGCGAGACATCGATAAATGAGTTGCGGCAATCTTAGATAAATGAATTTCCTTTTCCTGAGATTGCCGCGGCTCAATTGTCAAATGCCTCGTAATGACAGTTTGAAGATTTTGGAGATGCTTTTGACTTTTCAATTATGGTTTTTAGCTTTTACTTTAAAATTTCAAATTTAGAAATCGATTATCGAAAGGAAGTTCTCGTGTCTATTTTAGTGAATAAAGATACAAAGTTAATTGTGCAGGGAATTACGGGATCCGCAGGAAGATTTCATGCAAAACAAATGTTAGAGTATGGAACTCAGCTCGTAGGGGGTGTGACTCCAGGAAAAGGAGGGCAAGAAGCTGAAGGGGTTCCTGTCTTTAATACAGTTCAAGAAGCCGTAGATCAAACAGGAGCAAATGCGACGGTGATTTACGTTCCAGCTGCATTTTGTAAGGACGCTATGATTGAAGCTACTAAGGCTGGTATTAAGTTAATTGTTACGATTACAGAGGGAATTCCTCCTCTAGATATGGTTGCCGTAAAGCAGTTTCTAAAGGCTTATCCAGACGTCTATTTGATTGGGCCCAATTGCCCAGGTATAATTACTCCAGAGGAGTGTAAGATTGGAATCATGCCAGGATACATCCACAAAAAGGGCAGAATTGGTATTATATCTCGAAGTGGTACTTTGACTTATGAAGCAGTTTGGCAAGTGAGTGAATTGGGTCTAGGACAATCTACTTGTATTGGTATTGGCGGTGATCCTGTTCATGGAATGAGTTTTATTGATTGCTTAAAGTTGTTTAAAGAAGATTCGGAAACAGATGCTGTTATTGTTATTGGAGAAATTGGAGGAACCGCAGAAGAGCAAGCGGCAGAATATATTGAGAAAGAATTTAATAAACCGGTTGTCGCTTTTATTGCAGGCGTTACAGCTCCTCCTGGAAAAAGAATGGGACACGCGGGTGCTATCATTTCTGGAGGAAGTGGAAAAGCAGAAGATAAAATTGCACGTCTTGAAAAAGCAGGAGTGCGTGTTTCCAAAAGTTCTGCGACGATAGGGGAAACCCTAAAGAGCGTTTTAGTTCATAGCGGTAAGTAGTATAAACTTGAATTAGGGCAACTAGACCGATGGGTGGTGATCATAATGAACCGGCCCTCAACAATTCATGCATTAGGACATAGCGCGGAAGCAGCCTATGACCGTTTTTTAATAAATCAAGGCACAGATATGGTTAAAGCCTTGATTAATTTTGAAGAAAAAGTCCATCAGAGTTCATTTAAATACGGACGCTTTGCCATACCTACCTTCTTCAAACCTTATTTCCTTTCAGCAAAACAAGAAAAATTTTTAAAAGAAAATATTGAATTGATGAATCAAGTTTTAGAAAAAGTGATTCATGTTTATTTTCAAAACAAAGAAGTTAAGGAATTGCTTTGCCCCTCCAAAGATGCTGAAAAAATTATTGCTATAGACCCTGGGTATGAGACGCAAATTCAAATAGCACGCTATGATTGTTTTTGTGAAGGTTCCAATCTTAAATTTATTGAAATGAATACGGATGCGCCTGCAGGAATGGGCTATGCAGATTTGTTGGAAAATATTTTATTCAAAACGCCTCATTTAGCAGAGTACTTTGAAGAATTTCATTTTAGAAGAGAGTTAAGAGCAAAGAAACTATTGGAGGCGCTCTTAAAAGCTTATGGCCAATTTAAAGGGGGTGGATCTAAGCATCCTAGAATTGCCATTA
Source organism: Candidatus Omnitrophota bacterium (assembly GCA_029261035.1). Lineage (GTDB taxonomy): Bacteria > Omnitrophota > Omnitrophia > Omnitrophales > JACROU01 > JAJDCD01. The sequence continues at coordinate 139,958 of JAJDCD010000010.1, read as the reverse complement.
TGGATTGGAGGACTGTTAAGACAAAATCAGAGTTTGAAGTGTTAAAAGCTTTTTTTGAAGAACAGGGGTATCCAACATGCGTTGTAGACCCTAGAGATTTAAAGCTGAAGCAAGGGAAGCTTTTCTATGATGATTTTCAAATAGATTTAATTTATCGTAGAAGTATTGCTTATGAACTTATTGAGAGGCAGGATGAGGTTAAAGATTTTTTGAAAGCGTATAAAACTCAAGCGGTGTGCGTGGTTAACCCTTTAAGGACTTGTCTTGTAGCAAATAATCGGGTTTTGTCTTTGTTGACGAATCCTAAATATGATTCTTTTTTTACAGAAGAGGAAAATAAATTGAAGCTAGAAAGAATTCCTTGGACGCGTAAAATGTATGATGCAGAGCGTTTTTATGGTTCGAAAAATGTTTATTTAATTGATTTTTTAAAAGACGAACGAGAGACGTTGGTTTTGAAGCCGTCTAAGGACTCAGAGATAAAAGATGTTGTGATTGGAGCGGATGCCGTAGAAGACGTTTGGAATAAAACGATTGATCGAGCGTTAAAGAATAATTGGGTGATGCAGGAGATGTTACGGGCACCTCAGCAAAGTGTTCCTATTTTAATGAATGAAAGAATTGAATTTGTGCTCAAGAAAGTGAGTATAAATCCGTTTACATTTAATGGGAAGTATTCTCCAGGATTAGCACGTTTGAGTGATGAAAATTCACTCAAAATTTCTAAAGGAGGGGGGCTAATCCCTTGCTTGAGAGAAGAACAGACTCATAACCGATAAGGGTGCCGTATGAATCCTAGAATTTTTACATTAGAAGAAGCGAATGCTTTGATTCCCGAATTAGAGCCGCTTATCTTAGATTTAATTGAAAAAAGAAAATTGATGCAAAAGCATCATGATGAGCTTTTAGTTTTGGATCTTTTGAGTGGGGAGAAAGTGAAAGACGATGAGTCTTCAGAGTCAAAAGAGTATGTAGAGAAATCTGCAGAGTTAGAGTCGTTGATCCTTTCTTTTGAGGATCAGATTCTTGAGGTGAATGAAAAAGGGTGTATTGTGAAAGATATTGAGCAGGGGTATGTTGATTTTTTTGCTGTTCGGGATAAGTTTTTGGTTTGTTTTTGTTGGCATATGGGTGAGAAGAAAATTGGGTATTGGCATTCGGTTAATGATAATTATAAAAGTCGGAAGAAAATTGATTAGTTTAGATATGGGATAGTTTTTCAGTCGTCGGAGTGGTTATTTCCCGCTGCTCAGACAGCACAAAAGTGACTGTCACCAGGTTGCGTTCCGCAAACCTTGGTGACTGTCACTTTTGTGAACTCGCCTCGGGAAATAACCACTCCTCCTCCTTAGTTGATGCAATATCTTTTTTGTGTGGGGGCGCTTAACAAAAATTGACATCGAGCCAATTTTTGTTAATTGGAAGATGTGCTTCGCGCATTTGTTTTGATTCTTCGTAAGAAACTCCTCAGAATCGATTGGTGGTGATTATCACTTTATGCTGCTATGGCGACTTTGCGTTTTGCTTTGAAGTCGGCGACGATTTGGTTTAGGAATTGTTCTAGGTCTACTAGGATGAGTAGGCCTTCTTTTCGGATGCCATATTCTGCTAGTTGAGAGAGGTAGGCTGAAGGATCTCTTTCTGTTGCTAGGCGGCCTAGTATGTTGAGGATGGCTGTGCTTAAGCCTTCTAGGTAACCGAATTGTTTGATGTCGAAAAGGGCTAAGATGTTGGTGTCAAAGACTTGGTTTTGCAAGGTTGCTTTATCATGGGCAACCAAAGCTCCTTTGCGTTTTAGGCGTTGGAGAATGCGATTGGAGTTTGAAGCAAAAGGCCCTGTTTTTTCACTAATGTTGGCCCGCGATAGTTGTCCTCTTATGTCTGATTTTAATTGTTCTGAAAGAGGAGAGTTTGGTGTCAGTAAGTTGATTAGAGAATCTTTTTCTGAAACAATGTGAAGTACCGTTGTTTTTGGAAGAGCTCCTAAAATTCGTACTACTTCAGTGAGTTTAATTTCGTTTGCTTTTTGAAGTGCTGATGGTTCGATGAGTGTTTCTAAAGGTAAAATGTCGTGAACCGTTGTGTCGGGAGTAGGGCGAACGAGACTGTTTTGAGCCAGTGCCCAAGCCAAAGCGTCTTGAATTTCGGCGCGTTCTTCTTTGCTAGCAGAGTTTAATCTTCCAGTTGCATTTTTATAGAGATCTTCTTGCTTTTCTAATGAAGACCCTAGCTTTCTATGGTTCGCAGCGATTCCGATAGCGGCAAAAGCCGTATTAACAAAGAAATCTCTACTTCCTAATGAATTGGCTGAGGAGCTGTCTCCTAAACTATTCCCTTGTGCTTGCTGACGAATTCTTTGATCTAACTCAAACATTTTCCACTGACCGGTTCTTACTTTTTCATGAATGTCTTGAAACTCAGGGAAACTTAATCTGCGTTGAGGAGAATGTTTGTTCCAGAGTCTTAAAATAAAATTGGTGATGTGTCCTTTAAGTCGATGTGTTCTTCCAGAACTATCCGTATAAGAAAGGTCTCTTCTTTGGATTAAGGCTTGTAATAAAGGGGCTGAATAGGGATTGACATTTTCCCCTCTAAGATTGAGTGAAGGTGTTGCTTGAGGAGATAGGGGACTGCTTCCAAAGAAGCTGCTGTCCGGTATTTGATTAGAAAAATATCCATTTAAAATAGAATTTACTTCTGCTTGGCGGAATGGAGCCGAGCTATTGTCATTGAGAAATTTTTGATAGGCAGCTTCTCGATCTTTGTTGCTCATATTGTTACTACCATAATACGTTTGAAGCTGTCCGAGATAGGCTTGAACTTCTCTTTGTGTTTTTTCTCTTTCTAATCGAAACTCTAGAGCTTGTTGGTCTTTGTTGCGTTTTGCTATAAATGCAGAAGTGAACCCGAAAACAACAAATAAAATAGGAACACCAATAAGAGTGATCATACCTCCTTTTTTCAGAATTCCACCTTGAGCAAATTCACTTTTTAATTGGCTGAAAAATCGATAAACAATACTTCTTCTTCCATACAGGGCGCTTTTAAGATTAGCTAATTTATGGCTCTTGAAAATTGCAGCTTGAATTTCTTTTTTCTTTGCTTTTGCTTCTGTTATAAATTCTTTGATAGCTTTTTCGGCTTTTTCTAAAGCCTCTGTATTTGCTTGTATTTGAGACATGAAAATAGGTTTTTTTACAATGATAGGTTCGTCATCTTCTTGTGATAAAGCAATGGCCAAGACTTTTCTTTGTTTAAGAACTTTCTCTTTTTCTTCTGCGCCTTTATATTTACTTAAGCCAACAGTTTCTAAAAATTCTTTGATAGCGTTATTCTGACTTGCTGAAAATTTAATATCTTTTATGAGGCTACCATCCGGAATAGGGATTCCTGAAAGAAGAAAATTAAATTTTTCTTTTTGTTCTGGACTAAATTCAAAACGTTCTAATAACATACGTGCCGATTTAACGAGCGACTTATCCGCAATAATAGATTCTTCGATTTGAAATCGAAATAGTTCTTGGATAGCCGTCATCATTGGATCAAAGGTGGTAAGGCTGGCTAAAGGTTCCTGAATTGCGATTTGAGAAAGAGGCTCTACAAAATTTTCTGTTTTTTGAACGGCTCTTTCCCAGGAGTCATGGACTCCCCAGAAAGAGACGCGTAGTTTTTTCTTTGGGGGCTCATAAATAGAGTTAAGACGTCTTCCCCAAAAGGTAGTTTTCAATTCTTCGCTTGTTGCTTTTGGAACATACACATAGCTTAAGATTCTGCCAGTGAAAGGGATTCGAGGTTGTGCTTTTAACTGTTTGATATAACTTAAAATCTCATTGAAATTAAATTTTTTAATTCGGAAGAAGGATCTTGTTGTGTTGTCTAGCAGTTCATAAGCAGTGATTAGTTCATTGAAGCTTTGTTCTTCTTCCGTACCTAAAGAGCGAGCTTGAATGGGTGGAAGAAGATCTTTTTTAGGATCGAGCCCTTCTTGAGTAGAAAGGTTGAATAGAAAATCTCGATAGCGAATAGGAGGTATTTTATTTCTATCAATATGATTGTAAGTTTCTTCAAATTCTCTTAGAGTAAAACGAGGCAAGCCTAAACGGTAGCGCATTTCTATAAGACCTCGAACAATATAACCGAGCAATTCTCTTTCTTGTCCGCTGGAGCCTTTAAACTTTATTTTTCTTTGCCCTTGTAAAAAAGGAGCGTATGGAGCATTTTGAGTTTCAGGAGTAATTCTAGAGCTGTAAAGTTGTAAAGAAGAAATGTTTTGGAATGGTAAGGATTCTTCCCCAAAAAAAGTTTTGTCAGAGACGGTATTCTTAAAATAGCTTTCAAGTAAAGCACTTCTTTCTGCATCGATCAAAGCAAATCCATTACGCTCTAATTGAATTCTGCTTTTAAGGGCATCTGATTCTTCAGGACTTATTGGAGGTAAACCAAAGCGAGTCCGAACCTGATTGATGTAGTCTGTAATCTTTGGAATCGATTCAAGGGTGCTTTTGTTTTCTTCTCTTTTTTGAATTTCTGTTCGAACGTCTTTTACACTGACAACAGCTATTGTTAGTACGGTAAGAGCTAGTCCAAACATAGAGCCTATGAAAAGGACTTTTCTTGCGTTTGGATTTCTTTGGAAATAAGATTTGGCTCTTCGAAGGAGAAGATAGCTTTTAATCATAGGCCAAGCAAATCCTACTTTCCAGGCAGAAAGGTTTAGGGCGCTAATGGATTCAGAGCTTTTTTTGAGGAAATCATCTATTTGTTTTAGTGATTCTTTTATTCTATCGTGATTGGCCTCTGCTTTTATTTGTTCCTCATCTCTTCTTTGTTGTGAAGCTGTGTCGATATAAACATCTGCTATGGCTTTTGCTAGAGAAGCGGTTGTCGTGATTTCTACTAGAGGACTTACGTGTTTACCTTGATTTAAGTCAAAATTGAGACTGCTGAGTTGGTTTAAGAAAGTGTTCCAAGGAGTTGTTCGAAGACTAAAGCGTTGTTTTAGATTCTTGCCTTGAAGAATTTGTTCTAGGCTTCTTTTTAAGTTTTCGAGACCGTGTTGATATTTTTCTAATTTTATTTTTTGAGCAAGAATTCTTTCTAGCTGTACATCGTTGGTTTCATCTCCTAATGAGGCGGCGGCAATGACTTCGGGCTGATTTAAAACTCCTTCTTTTGCATCGAATAGCATCTCCATTGTGTTTACCATTGAATCGGGTTGGTCTAATTCGAGTTGTTCTAGTGCTGCTATGATTGCAGAGCTTGCAGTGGTATCAATGCCTAGTCGGGTAACCAGTCTATTCAGAGTACTTCTCTCGATGTTTTGAAGCTGTTGAGCTCTTCTTTGTGTGTCTGTTTCTAATAAGGCTTGAGCTAATAAGTGAGCAGCAATAGTGTCATGGTCAGGGATGATACCCGCTTCGTGTAGCCAGCCTACAGGAGTTTGTTGAGATCCTTGGGAAAGCTCGTTGATAATTGCTTGCCGGGCAGAGCTGTTTTGTGAGGCTAATTCCGGGGCGATTGCATATAGCTCTGGTGGGATGCTCAGGCAGACCACTAAGCAGAGTGCAACTCCAATATGGATTTTTTGTGCTAGTTTTTTAAACATATTTTTATAAGCTTATAAATCTATTTATTTTATGCACTTCAATTATAGCTTAACAAAGTTCAATTTGACAAATTTTTGAAGAAAAAAAACCATTTTTTGAACTCTTTTACTCAAATTCTGATATAATTCATGTAAGTCGTTTATTTATAATAGTTTATAGATATATTAAAAATAAAGCCATCTAAATATGGTATATTTAACGTAGAATAAGTGTTTGACAAACAAGGGTCTCACGAGTATATTTCTACTATTAATTAAAGAGTTTTAATAGACTCTTAATAAAGTGTTCATTTGAAAATATATGAATATAAAAACAAAAAAGTCATTTCTCAACTGCGGTTTGTTTTCAAAAAGAAGTCTCGCAACATTTGTTGCTTTCACTTTATTTTTGGGGCAAGTTTCTGTAGGTTATGCATTTATTCCAGCGGCATTGCAACCTGCTCCGGTCATTTCTTTGTCTTCACCTCTCATTCTAAATGAAACTTTAAATCCAGTAGAACTTTCTTCCGAAACTATTTCTACAAATGCAACCGATTCAAAAATTAAATTTGATGCTCAAGGGAATGTAACAGAGCTAGTAGATTCTTTTGGCATCGTCACTGGGTTTTATACTGAGAAAGATATGGCAGGGCGCATTCGTTATACTTCAGATGGGGTTGGCGATTTAACTCTTTATAATTATACTTTTGATAAAGATGGAAATGTTGAAACAACCATTATTACTGATGGTTTGGGTGTCACCTCAATATACAATCAAGAACAGCAGTTGATTAGTCTTTTAAATCCTCAAGGAGTTAAAAGAAGTTATGCTTATTTGGAAAATGGAGAGCTTGCTTCGTATCATATTTATAATACGATGTCGGGAGAGTTGTTAGAGACAGCCACATTTAACCATTACGGATCAGGGGAGTCTCGCCAAACAACGGTTATTGTTAAAGACTTTAAGAATCAGAAGATTACATTTCAGGTGTTGGAATCTGAAGGGCAAACGCAGTCGCCTAAAATGTCAAAAACATTTAATGAGAACTTAGATACCCAAGAAAACTATTCTGCAGAGGTTTACGTTTCTAACTTAGACGGATCTGTTCTTGTGAATCACTACAATCCTAGAACGCAATCGTTGATGCAGTCTGAGAAGAAGAGCGCGGATGGGGTAAGGTTGGAGTTGACGCATTATCACAATGATCAACCTGTTAAAGTCTTAAAGTACAGTAATAAAGGGATTCTTAGAGCAGTAATCAATCTAGTTTATGGTGAAGAAGGCGCAATTGAAGAAATGGCTTACCAAAAAGATAATTCTGAAAATGGGTTTATATTTAAGAGAATTTTTTATGAAGGAAATGTGGGAAGTGAAAAAGCTCTTTTTCAAATAGACTATGATCAAAAACAGTCTCCTCAAGTTACTTTATTTCATTATTCTCAGAATGGGAATTTGTTGCGATCTGAGACTTATGATGGGCTGAATACTCAACAAGCACCTTTGATAGAAAAAACTTTTTTCAACGATGGAAAACCTTCTTCTTCACAACACTTCGATGGGAAGTCTGGAAAACAAATTTTGCAGGAAGTATTTCATTATGATTCCAACGGTATTTTGAAGCGTGTGGATACCGAGAATAATTCAGATAACAAGAGCACTTTTTTAAAAGGAAAATTCAACGAAGAACAAATTCGTTATACTTTAAGCTACAAGCATCGTGAATTGCAATTTCGTGATGATTACACATTAAATCCTAATGGGGACTTAATGCAGATAGATACACGTAAGGGAATTCGTTTGGACTCTTCTGTTTATGAATCAACTTTTTATTCTTCAGAAAAAGGTTTGTCTCAACCAGAGTATGCTGCTGAGTATGATGCTGAAGGAAATACGGTTAAGCAGTGGGTTTACTCTGTAAGTTCTATAGGTTATTTACTTCCTCAGCCGATTCGTTGGGTTCAAAATTTATTATTTGCCGTTATTTCTGCAACCAGCAATTTTATAGAAATGAAAAAATCTTTATTAGAAACATTGAAGGCTGAAAAGGAATCGCTCTCTTTAGATAAAGACCGGACCTTTTATGCTTTGCCGCAATTAAGTGAGGTTGAAGTTCGGGCTGGGCCAATAGTTGAAACTTCTAATTTGTTTTCTTCTATTGTTCGACCTACCTCATGGAATGACGCCAGTCATTCTTTTTCTTTTTTGACACAATCCAGTTTATTTTCCATCAGTTATACTTATATCAGATGTATGATTCATTCAATTTTTCTCTTTTTTTCTCTTCAATCCGTTTGGGAGATGCCCAAAATGGACATTCATTTTTCTATCAAAAATATTTCTAGCGTAATTTTAAGGGGGGTGATTTAACCATGTTTACGCCAAACAATAACCTTATTCGAAAAATTAATAAAGTGATTGCAAGTGTGGTGGTGTCTGTCTTCGTGCTGACATCCGTAGATATCCAACTTGCATTTTCATTTTCTGTAGCACCATTAAACCCGGGAGTATCCTTAAATAGTTCTCATATGGATCAGGGTGATTTATTGGACATTCGTTTTCAGCAAAATGTTCCGGATGATCCGACTCAACCCCCTGTTCCTGAAACCCCAGCTGGTGAAGCCCCTCCAGATGAAGGGGATACTCCTGGAACTACTTCAGCAGGCCAAGATTTTATGGATCAAGGGCCTGTTATTGATATCCCTGAAGGAGAAACTCCTACGATTATTCAAAATGCCGATGGGAGTGTCACTAGTTCTTACTCCAATGGAACAGCTATTACTACAGATCCGTCGAATTCAGATCGTATTGTTCAATTGACGACATTGGAAGAAGGGAATTTGATATCGCGTGATTATCAATATGATGACAATGCGAACCAGGTTACTATTATTAAACGAGCTTCTCAAGCGGGTGACGTAGACACCTATCAAATTTATACTAAAGATTCAACGCAACAACCTACCACCTTGTTACAAGAGGGTTTTGTTCGTGATAATCAAGGGATCGTTACAAGAATTTATGGCCAAGATGATCAAGGGCGAACTGTGGTTCAATCCTTTAATTATGATGATGGAAATAATCAGGTTAACATCACAATTGAAATAGAGGGTCAGACGACGGCTTATCGAAAAATAGATTTAGGCTCAGACCAAAAACTGGATACAGGACTTGAAGATTTTCGCGATGATCGTGTTCTTCAAACATGGGAACTTAATGATCAAGGGGAAAGAGTTTTAAGTGACTACTCTTATGCTATAGATGGATCCTTTGAGATCACGCGAACCAATGAAGCTACAGGAGCTATTCTTGATATTCGTCGTTTTGGTCAATTCGGAAACTTACTAGAAGTTTCTCGTCCGGGCGAAATCACTTTGCCAACAGATGCGACAACCATTCAATATAATGATGCCGGCGATTTGGAATTGACGATTGATGCTGAAGGAAACATTCGTCAATACATCACGGAGGGTCCAGGGAAAGGTTTGGTTTCAACTTTTACATCTGCCAGTGGACAAGAAACAAATTTCGATTATGGGTTTGATGCTAATGGAGATTTGTTAACCACTACGATTTTTAACTTTGATGGCACGCAACAAGTTTTAAATGCAGATAATCAAATTCTCTCTTTTCTTCAAGCGGATGGAAGTAGTGCTGTTTATGATTATTTTGCGGATGGCGCCATTAAAACGATTCAATCTCTAAACCAAAATGGAGATCAAATATCCTTAACAAGTTATGAGTATTTAGGACAAGGGGTTAATGCTCAGACTCAGATTACATTTGAAGATACGGTTAATAACTCTTCTCAAATTCAGCTTCTCAATGCAAATGATGAAGTCCTTCAAACAGAAGTCCGTTCCAACAATGGGGAAGTTCGTGTTTACAATGAAGCCTCAGATTTAATTGCTTTTACCAATACATCGGGTCTAACTACAATTTTGGAAAATGGCCTGACAAAAAGAATTGTCGATGCAAATGGGCAAGTTATTCGTGAATTCAATTTTATCATAGATCCAGATACCGGAGAGACCATCGATGTCGAAGAGGTTAACCCAAATCCTCTTAGCTTTGTTCCTCTAGCAAGTAAAACAATCTATGTGAATGGACAAAAGAGACTCGTGTTAGGGACTGGAACGATTATTAATTATGATGCCGATGGAAAACCATTTTTATTTACCAATACCGACGGTTTGGTTCAGCAAGTAGCTCAAATTAATGGGCAAACAGTCATTTATTTTAATGATGGACGCGTGATTCGATACAAATCAGATCCGCAGAATGCGTCCGAAGAAGTCATTGATACCATCACGGACCTTAAAGGACGTGTGGATGTTTATCAATATGATGCGACTTCAGGAGAATTGTTTGCAATTTTTCGTCAAACAGATACAACTCCAGGTTTTAGAATTATAGAAAAGATTTTCTATCAACAAGATGTAAATGGGGCTCTTGTTAGAGACGCTTTAGGAAATCCTGTGATTGACTTCTCAATCAGTGGAGATAATAAAACAAAAAATGTTTATGTTTATGATGCGGATGGAAATACAGACACGCTTGATAAGATTCAAGAGTTTCGAATCTTGGATGATGGAACAGAAGTTTTGTCTTCGGAAAGCTTTTATTTACCAAACTCAGCTGGCATTGATTTTATTTTAGCTTATGACGAAGCGGGTACAGAGGTTATTAATCGTTCAGAATATAACTATGATGGAAATAACCAATTACAATCTTTAAGCATTTTTGATGTGCGAGGGGTTCAAGATCCAACGGTGAAGGGTAGCGGAAATTTAGAAAATACCATTTTCTATACCCAATTACCTCAATTTGGAACCCCTGTGATTGACCGTATTGAATTTAACGATGGCTCTGTGAATCGATATACCTATGATGCTGCAGGTTATTTGCAGAAAGTTGTTCAAGAAGATACTAGTGGGATTAAGCAATTAGAAATTATTTATGAAGAAGGTTTACTTCGGGATGATCGAATTAAACAAATTGTAACTTTTAAAGATGATCCAACAAGTACGGATCCTCAAGATGTAATTCCTGATGAAGTAACCAACTATGCTTATGATGCAGATGGTATTTTGACATCGACACAAGTTTTTGAAGTGGTGGGGGATGTTGACGATCCTAACAGTGTGTCTAATGACAAACCTCAAGGCTTTACTTTTTTTAATCCAGATGGAACGGCGGCTGCTAGTTTTACCATTAATGAAAATGGAGAAATTAGTGGGGCTTCTCGATTTGGAACCGATGCCAATGGAAATGTGGTTTCAGTCGATAATCTTTCTATTGTAGACCAAGATCCTTCAACGCCTCAATTAGATTTACCTCAATATGATCCAACAACATTTACTGACTTGGCTAGTTTTGGAATTGTGCAAGGGAATGTAACGACGCGTACTTTGTTGGACGGAAGTGGAAATGCCGTTGCCACTTTGTCTGTGGATGGAAATGGAAAAATTGCTGGAATCAATCAGTTTGTGACGGATGCCAATGGGAATACGGTTGCCATTGATGTTTACACTGTTTTGGATCAAGATTTAAATCAACCGGGAGTCCAATTACCTAATTTTGATCCAGCTGTTCATACGACGTTAGCGAGCATTGGATCTTTTCAAGGAACTTTAAGTAATCGTACCTTTGTCAACGCTCAAGGGAATGCGATTTCTAGTATTTCTATTGATGTGACGGATCGTATTTCAGGTATTACGGAGTTTGTGATAGATGCGAATGGGAATGTTATTGCTGTAGATAACTTTGCGATTGTAGATCAAGATGTGAATCAATTGGGAAGACAGCTCCCATTGTTTGATGCTGGAATTCATACAGCGCCTGCAAGCGTAGTAGGATTCAAAGACAGTTCTTTTAATCGGACTTTATTGGACGTGAACGGAACAGCTATTGCTAATGTTTCGGTCGGTGCCAATGGAAAAGTGAGTGGAATAAATGAGTTTGTAACAGACGTCAATGGCAATATCACAGCGATTGATGTTTATTCTATTGTGAGTCCTGAACCTAATTTTGATTCAGCCGTTCATAAGGATTTGGCTAGTTTATCACCTCTTAAAGATAGGCTGACGACTCGGACTTATTTAGATAGCAATGGAAACCCTATTGGTAACGTGGCTATCGATACCAATGGATTAGTTTCTGGAATTAATGAATTTACAACAGACGCGAATGGCAATGTTGTGAATATTGATGCTTTTTCATTAACGCAACCCGCACCTACTTTTGACGGAGCTCTTTACCCTACATTGGCTAGCAGTACGACGCTGCGGGATCGTCAAACAAATCGCACTTATTTAGATCCGAATGGAAACCCTATTGGAAACATTACCATTAATGCTTCGGGTAAGGTGAGTGGCGTTAGTCAATTTCAAACAGATGCAGATGGCAACATTATATTAGTAGATAATTATTTAATGATCGAGCCTCTTCAAGATTTTGATGCAGTAACATTTCAAGATTTTGGTGTTGCCTTGGGTTTGACTCAGCAATTAACCACGCGAACATTTTTAGACACAGATGGAAATCCTTTAGGCAGTCTTGCTATTGATGGGAGTGGAAATATAAGTGATATCACTGAATTTAATCGAGACGCAAATGGAGATATAACCTCTATTGATTCTTTTACGGTCACTCAACCATCGCCTGTATTCAATGGGTTAACTTTTACTTCTATGGCAAGTGTTTCTGTATTTAAAGATCGTCAAACTTCTAGAACCTATATTGATGTCAACGGAAATCCAACAGGCAGTGCTTCCATTGATGAGAACGGAAAAGTGAGTGGGGTTAGTGAATTTACTACAGATGCTCAAGGAGATATTTTATATGTAGATTCATTTTCTGTTACCGAACCTCTTCAAGATTTTAATGCTAATACGTATGGAAGTTTAGCTAGTTTAAATCCCTTGAAAGACCGTCAGACCTCTCGAACCTTTTTGGATAGCGAAGGGAACCCTTCGGGAAGTATTACGGTTGATGAGAACGGCAAACTTGCTTCTATTTCTGAATTTGAAACAGACTCCGACGGGACTATTTTATTCGTCGAAAGCTTTACTGTTCAAGAGCCATTACCTGATTTTGATTCAGCGGCACATAATAGTCTTGCGAATGTAGATGCTCTTAAAGATCAACGAACCGGAAGAACGTTTCTTGATTCTGATGGAAACCCTGTAGGAAGCTTAACGGTTAACACCGCTGGAAAAATTACTGGGATTACCGAATTTCAAACAGATGCTCAAGGAAATATTACTGCTGTTGATAGTTTTTCTGCAACGGAACCTTTAACGGATTTTGATGCAAACTTACACAAGAGTTTGTCTTCAGTTTCGGCGTTCAAAGATAGATTAACGACACGTACATTGCTTGATAGTGATGGGGATCCAATCGCAAGCATCACTATTGATGAGAATGGCGATATTTCTGCGATTAGTGAATTCACGACGGATGCACAAGGAAATATTATCAGTGTGGATTCATTTTCGGTACAAACTCCGCTAACGGCCTTTGATGCAGCTATTCATGGAGACCTTGCTAGCTTAACGCCTCTTAAGGATAAAAGAACTTCTCGAACCTTCTTGAACGCCGATGGAGACCCTGTGGGAAGTTTGAGCATTGATGAAAATGGAAAGGTGAGCGGGATTAATGAGTTTGGTATCGATGCTTCAGGAAGTATTACTTATGTGGATGCTTTTTCGGTAACAGAACCCTTATCCGATTTTGATGCGGCACTTTTCACAACCGTTGCAAGCGTAACTTCTCTTAAAGAGAGACAAACAACACGTACATTTTTAAATTTAGATGGAAACCCTGTGGGAAGTATTGCCATTGATGCGAGCGGAAAGATTAGTGGTGTCAGTGAATTTACTACGGATCCACAAGGTAATATTCTTTTTGTTCAGTCTTTTTCCACTATAGAACCAAATCCTGATTTTGATAGCGCTACTCATACAGACCTTGCAAGTGTCAGTGCATTTAAAAATCAAATTACAACACGTACTTTGCTGGATAGTAATGGAAATGCAAGTGCAAGTATTACAGTGAATGCGGATGGAAAGATAACAGGAATTAGTGAGTTTACCACCGACGCACAAGGGAGTGTTACGGCAGTGGACTCCTACTCGGTAAACGAGCCTTTGGTTGATTTTGATGCGGCTATTCATAAAGATAGTGCTGCTTTGGATCCTTTGAAAAACAGATTAACGAGTAGAACTTTTTTAGACGTGGATGGAAATCCAACGGGAAGTGTCAGTGTGGATGTCGATGGAAAAATTGCAAGTATCAGCGAATTTATGACGGATGCACAAGGGAACATTGTCAGTGTCGACACTTTTACAGTAACAACACCTCTTCCTACTTTTGATGCAGCTGTTCATACCGATCGTGCAAGTGTCTCTGTCTTTAAAGATAGTTTTAATGGCAGAACTTTTTTAAATGCCGATGGAAACGCTGTTGGCAATATTTCTGTGGATGCAAATGGAAAAATAACAGGTATTAATGAGTTTAACCTTAATGTGGATGGAGACATTATTTCCATTGACGCCTTTGTTCTTAATGAACCTCTTCAAGATTTTGATGTTCAAGTTCATGTGAGCCTAGCAAGTGTCGCTTCACAAAAACAAAGACAATCGACTCGAACCTTTTTAAATTCAGATGGAAACCCAGTGGGGAACATCTCTATCGATGAAAATGGAAAAATTTCTTCGATTAGTGAATTTACCACGGACGCACAAGGAAACGTGCTTTTTGTCCAATCTTTTTCTGTAAATCAACCAGCCCCTGATTTTGATGGAACTGTTCATAGTAGTTTAGCGAATGTTGCTTCTCTAAAAGACCAGATCCAATCTTTTACCTTTTTGGATAGCAATGGAAATCCTGCAGGAAGTCTTAATGTGAATGCGGACGGAAAGATTGCGGGAGTGAGTGAATTCACATTAGATTCTAATGGAAATCCAATCGCTGTTGATGCTTATTCGGTGAATGAACCTTTAGTTGATTTTGATCCTGCGGTACATAACCAATTAGCAAATGTGGCCCCTTTAAAAAACCGTCTGACCCAGAGAACTTTTTTGGATGCGAACAGTAACCCAACAGGAAGTATTACCATTAATGCCAATGGTGAAATTACGGACATTAATGAATTCACCACAGATGCACAAGGGAATGTAACTTCTGTGGATGCTTTCATTACAGCGCAACCCCTTCAAACTTTTGATCCTGCAATACATACGAATTCAGCATCTGTTAATGGTCTTAAAGACAGACAAACGACTAGAACCTTTTTGAATGCAAATGGAAATCCAGTTGCAAATATCAGCATTGATGAGAATGGAAAGATTTCTGCCATTAATGATATTGCAACCGATACAGACGGCAGTATTCTTTACGTTGATTCCTTTACCGTTCAAGAGCCATTGCCTGATTACGATTCTGTAACACATAGCACTGTTGCTGCAATCAATAACTTAAAAGATAGTCAGACAGGAAGAACTTTTTTTAATGCGGACGGAAACCCTATTGGCAGTCTTGCTATTGATGATAATGGAAACATCTCTGGAGTGAATGAGTTTGAAATTGATGCCCAAGGAAATATCTTAGTTGTGAATTCTTTCTCAGTTAAGGAACCTCTTCCTAACTTTGATTCAGCGGTTCATACGGACTTGACAAGTGTAGACGCTATAAAAGAAAGACAAACAACGGTTACCTTTCTTGATGTAGACGGAAATCCAGAGGGAAGTATCAGTATTAACAAAGACGGTAACATTGCTACAGTGAGCGAATTTAGGACAGACAGCCAAGGGAATATTCTTTATGTTGACTCTTTTTCAACAACAGAACCTCCTGTTGCTTATAACGCAACAACGCATAACACTTTGGCGAATGTTCAATCTCTTAAAAATAAGATCACAAACCGAACTATTTTAGATTTGAATGGTAATCCATTGGGTAGTATTACTATCAATGATGATGGAAAGATTTCTGGAATCAGCGAATTTGGTACCGATGCCAATGGTAATGTTATTTTTGTCGATAGCTTTTCAGTTGTAGAGCCATTAATTGATTTTGATGCTGCGCTTCATACAAGTATTGCGAGCGTTACATCTCAAAAGGATCGTTTAACTAGCAGGACTTATTTGGATGTGGATGGAAATCCAAGCGCGAGTGTCACTATTAATGTGGATGGAAAAATTGATGCTGTGAGTGAATTTGGTTTGGATGTGGATGGAAATATTATTCTTGTGGATGGTTTTTCAGTTATAGAACCTCTCACAAATTTTGATGGATCTATTCATACGTCTAAAGCAAGTATTCAGTCTTTAAAAGAAAGGCAATTAACACGTACCTTTTTGGATGTGGACCAAAATCCAGCAGGAAGTATTAACTTGAATACTAGTGGTGAAATAACGGCCATTAGTGAATTTGCTGTGGATGCGGATGGAACGATTCTTTATGTGGACAGCTTCTCAGTGACAGAGCCTCTTCAATCTTTTGATGGGGTCATTCATGTAGATGTTGCTAGTGTCGACCCTCTTAAAGAACGACAGAATAGTCGCACTTTTTTTGATGCGGATGGAAATCCGGCAGGTAGCATTACAATTGATGTGGATGGAAAAATTTCTGGGTTAAGCGAATTTGCTGTGGATGCAGATGGAACGATTCTATATGTAGATAGTTTTGATTTAACTGAGCCTTTCAGCGATTTTGACGGAGCGGTTCATGCAAGCCTTAGCTCTGTAAATCCATTGAAAGATCGTTTGAGCACACGGACCGTATTTAATGCCGACGGGGATGCTGTGGGCAGTTTTAGTATGGACTCGAACGGAAAGATTACAGGTATTTCAGAGTTTGGTTTAGACGCGGAAGGCAATATTCTTTATGTTGATTCTTTCTCACTTGTGGAACCTCTCAGCGATTTCGACTCTGTTATTCATACGAATTTAGCAAGTGTCATTTCTTTAAAACAAAACTTAACCTCTAGAACTCTTTTAGATAGTGATGGAAACCCAGTAGGCAGTATTACGATTGATGCGAGCGGCAAGATTAGTGGTATCAGCGAATTTTTTATTGATGCGAGTGGCAACATTGTGAGTGTCGATAGTTTCTCTGTACTAGAGCCTTTAACGGATTTTGATTCAGTTATTCATGTTAGTCTTGCCAGCGTGAATGGATTGAAAGATCAGTTTACGAGTCGAACCTTATTAGATACGAATGGTAATCCTCAAGGAAGTATTACGATTGGCACCAATGGAAAAATTACGGCAATCTCGGAATTTGTATTGGATCCTCAAGGAAACATTGTTGCTGTGGATGCATTTTCTATTGTAGAACCTCTTCCTGATTTTGACTCCGCATTACATCAAGATTTGAATAGTGTGAATGGGTTTAAAGATCGATTAACGAGTCGGACACTTTTAGATGTGGATGGAAATCCTGCGGCCAGTATTACCATTAATGTGGATGGGAAGATCAGTAACGTGACTCGATTTAACTTAGATGCCAGCGGCAGTATTGGCAGTGTTGATAGCTTTTTGGTTAAGGAGCCTTTGACGGATTTTGATCCTTTAGTTCATAACACCGAAGCAAGTGTGAATCCATTGATTGATCGTTTGAACACACGAACATTTCTTGGAGCAGGGGGGAGCCCAGAAGCTTCGATTACGATTGATGAAAATGGAAAGCTCAGTGATTTAAGCCAATTTAACTTGGATGTGGATGGCAATATTGTGAGTGTCGATAGCTTTTCAGTGACTGAGCCTCTTCCTGATTTTGACACTAACGTTCATGTGGATTTGGCAAGTGTGAATTCGCTTAAAGATCGTCTTACAGGACGCACCTTCTTAAATGCGGATGGAAACCCTGTCATGAGTTTGAATTTGAATGTTAGCGGAAAGATTAGTGGCATCAGTGAATTTAATTTAGATGCCAGTGGCAATATATTAAGTGTGGATGCCTATTCTGTTACCGAGCCTCTACCTACTTTTGATGGAGCGGTTCATGTGGACGCTGCAAGTGTTACTTCTTTTAAAAATCAAATTACTTCTCGCACTTTCTTGAATGCCGACGGAAATCCTGAAGGGAGTATTTCAATCAATTCTAATGGAGAGATCACAAGTATTAGTCAGTTTGTTCTTGATGGAAATGGAAATATTATCAGTGTCGATAGTTTTTCTGTTGTGTCTCCTTTAACTTCGTTTGATGCAGGAGTTCATACGACTTTTGCAAGTGTGAATGGAATTAAAGATCGACTAACGAACCGCACATTGTTAGATGCGGATGGGAATCCTGTTGGAAGTCTAACGCTCAATGCGGGTGGGGCAATTAGTGGTGTGAGCGAATTTGCATTGGATGCCAATGGAAATGTAGTGAGTGTTGATAGCTTTTCTATGGTTGAGCCGCTGCAAAGCTTTGATTCAACGGTTCATAATTCTCTAACCAGTGTAGATGCGTTAAAGCTGAATAGAACTTCTCGTACTTTACTCGATGCTAACGGCAATCCTGTTGGTAGTATTACGATTGATTCGAATGGAAAAATCAGCAGTATCAGCGAATTTGTTCTTAATGTGAATGGGGATATTATTGCTGTAGATTCTTTCTCAGTGACAGAACCTCTTCCTGATTTTGATGTGAATGTACACTCTGATTTAGCGAGTGTGAATGCATTTAAAGGTTCACAAGAGACGCGCACCTTTTTGGATGTGGATGGCAATCCAGAAGGAAGTATTACAATCGATTCGAATGGTAAGGTGAGTGCGATTAGTGAGTTTATGACAGATGCTAACGGTAATGTTATTACTGTAGATGGTTTTTCGCTGTTGGAGCCACTCAGTGATTTTGATACAGCCACTCAATTAAATCTAACGAGTGTTACGGCATTGAAAGATCGTCAGATCTCCAGAACCTTTTTAGATGTTAACGGCAATCCATTGGGAAGTATTACGGTTGATTCGAGCAATAATATTAGTGCTGTGAGTGAATTTGTGGTTGATGTGAATGGAAATGTAATCAGTGTTGATAGCTTTTCTATGGTCGACCCATTAACGGCTTTTGATAGCGCGGTACATACAACGCAAGCCAGTGTTTCTGCTTTAAAATCGGACATTGTATCCAGAACCTTTTTAGATGTGGATGGGAACCCAACGGGCAGCATCACAATTGATTCTAATGGAAAAATATCTGGAATCAGTGAGTTTATTCTTAATGCTAACGGAGATGTGATTAGTGTTAATGGTTTTAGTATGCAAGAGCCTCTTCAAGATTTTAATTCTATAGTGCACATCAATATTTCTAGCGTCAGTGCTTTGAAAAATAATTTAACAACACGCACCTACTTAAATGCCGATGGAAATCCTGTAGGGAATATCTCTATTAATGTTAATGGTAAGGTCAGCTCAGTAAGTCAGTTTAGCTTAGATGCGAACGGCAATGTAATCAATGTGGATAGTTATGATATGAGTGATCCTCTCACAAGTTATGACGCAGCTATACATGCGGATTTTGCTAGCGTTCTTCCTTTGACTACAGGTTTGAGTAGTCGCACTTTCTTGAATGCGGATGGAAATCCTGTATCGAGTATTTCTATTGATTCTAATGGAAAGATAGAATCAATCAGTGATTTCACTGTTGATTCCAATGGAAATGTGGTTACAGTGGATAGTTATTCCGTTCTTCTTCCATTGGTTGACTTTGATGCAGCTATTCATCAAACCTCAGCAGACGTAAATCCATTAAAAGACCGACTTACAAGCAGAACTTTTCTAAATGCGGATGGAAACCCAACGGGGAGTATCTCGATTGATGTGGCTGGAAACATTTCTGGAATCAGTGAGTTTAACTTAGATGCTAATGGTAATATTTCTAGTGTAGATAATTATGAAGTTCAAACACCTGTCCCTGCGTTTGATGCTGCGGTGCATACCGATTTGGCGAGTGTTTCAGGTTTGAAAGGGAACTTAACGAGTCGAACTTATTTGGATGTGGATGGAAATCCTCAAGGAAGTGTTAGTATTAGCTCCAATGGAAAAATTGAAGGATTAAGTCAATTTTCTACGGATGCTAATGGCAATGTAACCCAAGTGGATTCTTTTTCTTTGATACAACCTTTTCAAGATTTTGACGCAACGACCCATACCGATTTAGCCAGCGTTTTGGGTTTGAAAGATCAACTTACCAGCCGCACACTTTTGAATGTTGAGGGAAATCCAGTTGGCAGTATTAATTTAGATGCGAGCGGTAATATTGTAGGGATTAACCAATTTCAAACGGATGTGGACGGTAATATATTAAGTGTTGATAGCTTCTCTGTTACGGAGCCGCTTCAAGCTTTTGATTCAAATATTCACATTTCACTCGCAAGCGTAGCCTCTCTTCAAAATAGTTTAACCAACCGTACTTTGTTGGATGTAAACGGAAATCCGGAAGGAAGTATTAGTTTAGATGCGAATGGGAAGATTGTTGCGATCAACGAATTTGCTGTGGATGCGAATGGGAATGTTGTCTACGTTGATAACTTTGAAGCAACAGAACCTCTAACCGATTTCGATTCTTCTGTACACACTAGCTTAACAAGTGTTTCTGGTCTAAAAGGGTCGATGACAGCCCGCACTTTATTTGATGCGAGTGGAAATCCTATTGGAAGCATTGCAGTGGATGAAAATGGAAAAATCAGCGCAATCAGTGAGTTCACTACGGATGTGAATGGGAATATTACATTTATCGATAGTTTTTCTGTAACACAACCGCTACAAAATTTTGATACAAATACACACACCTCTTTAAACAGTGTTTCAGCTCTTAAAGATCGTATGACAACGCGTACATACCTAGATAGTAATGGAAATCCAGAGGGAAGTATTACGATTGATGAAAATGGAAATATAGTTGCCATCAATGAATTTGAAACAGATCCGAATGGAAATATTCTTTATATTGAAGCTTACTCTGTTCAAGAGCCGGCGCCTGCTTTTAATGCGTTAACCCATACATCTTCAGCAAGTGTGGCTCCGTTTAAATCAAATTTATCTAGCAGAACCTTTTTGGATGTGAACGGAAACCCTGCAGGAAGTATATCAGTAAATTCTCAAGGAGAAATTGTAGGGATTAGTGAGTTTGCTGTAGATGCAAACGGCAATGTTTTAAGTGTGGATAGTTTTTCAGTAACCGAACCTTTAACCGCTTTTGATTCTTCGATTCATAAAGATTTAGCGAGTGTGAATGCTCTAAAAGATCAGTTAACAAGTAGAACTCTTTTAGATGCGGATGGAAATCCAGAACTGAGTATTTCGATAGATGAAAACGGAAAAATTAGTGCGATCAGCGAATTTACGACAGATGCCAATGGGAATGTATTGAGTGTAGATTCTTTTTCTGTGATGGAGCCCTTGCCTGACTTTAATGCGAACACACATAATTCGGTTACCAATATAGCCCCTCTCAAGGATCGTTTTACCAGCCGAACCTTTTTGGATGTGGATGGAAATCCAGAAGGGAGCATCACAATAGACGAGAATGGAAAAATTAATGGAATTAGTGAGTTTGCGACAGATGCCGACGGAAATATTCTTTATATTGATTCCTATTCTGTAACGGAACCGTTAGTAGATTTTGATAGTGCTGTTCATGGTAACTTAGCCAGTGTGAATGGCTTAAAAGATAAACAAAC
Source organism: Candidatus Omnitrophota bacterium (assembly GCA_029261035.1). Lineage (GTDB taxonomy): Bacteria > Omnitrophota > Omnitrophia > Omnitrophales > JACROU01 > JAJDCD01. Next base: position 118,703 of record JAJDCD010000010.1, on the reverse strand, counting down.
GACCCGAACGATTTTAGATGTGGATGGAAATCCTGTCGGAAGTATCACAATTGACGAAAACGGGAAGATTAGCGGCATTAGTGAATTCGAAACAGATCCAAATGGAAATATTCTTTATATTCAAACCTATTCTGTTGTAGAGCCACTCCCACTATTTGACGGCGTTGTTCATATCGATTTAAATAGTGTTCAAGCGTTTAAAGAAGATTTGATTAGTAGAACCTTTTTAGACAGCAGCGGAAATCCATCAGGAAGTATCTCTGTAAATTCTCAAGGACAAATTGTGGGAATTAGTGAGTTTACAACGGACGCAGACGGAAATGTGCTTTATGTGGATAGTTTTTCAGTAATCGAACCTCTAACCGATTTCGACTCCAATATTCATAAGTCTGTTGCTAGCGTTAATGCACTTAAGGATAAATTAACCAGCCGTACCCTATTGGATGCGCAAGGAAATCCTGTTGGAAGTATTTCGATAGATGAAAATGGAAGCATTAATGCGATCAGTGAATTTGCAACCGATGCAAATGGAAACATAATTTACATTGATAGTTTTTCTGTAACAGAGCCATTGCCTGTGTTTGATACGAATATTCATACAAACTTAGCCAGTGTAACTAATTTAAAAGATCGTCAAACCTCCAGGACTTTTTTGGATGTGGAAGGAAACCCCGTTGGCAGCATTTCCATTAATGAGAATGGAGAAGTGGATGGGTTAAGTGAATTTACGACGGATGCCGATGGAAATGTTCTTTTTGTTGATGGTTTCTCAGTGACAGAGCCCTTGCAGGTTTTTGACGTAGCAGTGCATACGAGCATGCTTAATGTCAACGTCTTGAAGGATCGTCAGACGACACGAACCTATTTAGATGCCGATGGTAACCCAACAGGAAGTATTACCATTGATGATAATGGGAAGATAAGTGGAATCAGTGAATTTGCAACGGATGCCGATGGAAATATTCTCTATGTAGAAACCTACGCTGTGACAGAACCGTTGCCTGCATTTGATGCAGCCGTACATATGGATTTAGCGAGTATAAACGTTTTTAAAGATCAGCTATCCGGAAGAACCTTTTTGGATCTTAACGGAAATCCAACAGGTAATATCTCTGTGAATGCTGCAGGGAAAATAGTTGGAATTAATGAGTTTACAACGGATGCCGACGGAAATGTACTTTATGTTGATGGTTTTTCCGTAACGGAACCCCTTCAAGATTTTGATTCTAGTGTTCATAAAAGTTTAACAAGTGTAGATGCTCTTAAAGATCGTCAAACGACCCGAACGATTTTAGATGCCGATGGAAATCCGGCAGCGAGCGTTACAATTAACGAAAGCGGCAAGATGAGTGGTGTGAGTGAATTTGCAATCGATGCGCAAGGAAATTTATTGTATGTGGATAGTTTTTCAGTAATCGAACCTTTAACCGATTTCGATGCAAGCATTCATACAAGCTTAGCAAGTATTACACCTTTAAAAGATAAGCAAACCTCTCGTACCTTTCTGGATAGTGATGGAAATCCAACCGCCAGTGTTGCCGTTGATGAGAATGGAAAGATCAGTGGTATTAGCGAATTTACAACGGATGTCGATGGAAATATTCTTTATGTCGATGCTTATTCTGTGACGGAACCGTTGCCTACTTTTGATGGAAGTATTCATACAGATGCAGCAAGTGTAGCAGCTCTGAAAGATGCTCAAACAAGCAGAACTTTTTTAGATGTCGATGGAAATCCTCAATCCAGTATCGGAATAGATGAAAACGGAAACATTTCATCTATTAGCGACTTTACCACAGACGCTAATGGAAGTGTTCTATCCGTAGATAGTTTTTCAGCAACGACTCCACTTACTTCTTTTAATGCGGCGGTTCATGCCAGTGCTCCAAGTGTAGCTCCTTTGAAAGATAAACTCAGTAGTAGAACCTTTTTGGATGCCGATGGAAATCCTCAAGGAAGTATTTCTATTAATGAAGATGGAAACATCAGCGGTATCAGTGAATTTATGACGGATGCCGATGGGAATGTTCTTTACGTTGATAGTTTCTCAGTGATGGAACCTTTAATTGCATTTGATTCTGCCGTTCATACCGATTTAAATAGTGTTATGGCTTTAAAAGAGGCTCAAACAAGTAGAACCTTTTTCGACGCTGACGGTAACCCGGTAGGTAGTATTGCAGTTGATGAGAATGGAAAAATCAGTAGTGTGAGCGAATTTACTACGGATAGTGATGGGGATGTGCTCTTAGTGGATAGCTTCTCTGTTATTGAACCTTTAACGGATTTTGACTCTAATGTTCACAATGCTTTATCTGCAGTAACACTTTTAAAAGACCGACAAGAAAGCCGAACCTTTTTTGATGCGGACGGCAACCCATCAGGAAGTATCACGATTGACGAGAACGGTGAGATCAGTGGTCTTAGTGAATTTACTACAGATAGTGATGGAAACATTCTTTTTGTCGATGGATTTCAAGCTGTTGAGCCCTTAACGACTTTTGATGCCAATCTACATAATTCATTAGCAAATGTGGCTGGTTTGAAGGGGGATAGAGAAACGAGAACATTCTTTAATAGTGACGGCAACCCAGTCGGAAGTGTCTCTATTGATGAGAATGGCAAGATGAGTGGTGTGAGTGAGTTTGCTACGGATAGTGACGGAAATGTTCTTTATGTGGATAGCTTTTCAGTAACAGAACCTTTAACCGATTTTGATGCCAATGTGCATAATGCATTGTCGGCAGTAACAAGTTTAAAAGACCGACAAGAAAGCCGAACATTTTTTGATGGGGACGGCAACCCTTCTGGAAGTATTGTCATCGATGCAAGCGGTAAGATTACAAACGTTAGTGAATTTACGGTCGACAGCGACGGTAATATTTCGTATGTGGATAGTTTTTCAGCAACAGAACCTTTTGTGGATTTCGACACACTTGTGCATACCGATTTAGCCAGTGTTACCGCATTGAAAGATGCTCAAGAAAATCGAACCTTTTTTGATAGTGACGGAAATCCTTCTGGCAGTATTTCAATTGATAAAAATGGCAAGATAACGAATATCAGTGAGTTCACTACAGATAGTGATGGAAACGTTCTTTATGTTGATGGTTTTTCAGCACTTGAACCTTTTCAAGACTTTGTCAGCGGAACACATACTTCCATTGCGAGTGTGAATGCTCTGAAAGATCGATTGGAAAGCCGAACTTTCTTTAATTTGCAAGGAAACCCTGAGGGCAGTGTTACGATCGATGAAGATGGAAAGATTAGTGGTGTTAGTGAGTTTACAACTGACAATGATGGAACTGTTTTATTCTTAGATAATTATGCTGCGGTTGAACCTCTTACGGATTTTGATGGAGCTGTTCATGTTTCTTCAGCAAGTGTTGCTGTGTTGAAGGGGGCTGTTGAAGGGAGAACTTTTTTTGATTCCGATGGAAACCCTGTTGGAAGTATTACCATTGATGAGAATGGAAAAATTAGTGCGATTAGTGAATTTGCTACGGATAGTGATGGAAACATTCTCTTTGTGGATAATTTTTCAGCAACCGAACCTTTAATTGATTTTAATGAAACGACTCATAGCAGTTTGGCGAGCGTTACGGGCTTAAAGGGGCAACAGGAAGGCCGAACCTTTTTTGACAGTGATGGAAACCCTGTTGGAAGTATCACCATTGATGAGAATGGAAAAATTAGTGCGATCAGTGAATTTACCACTGATGGAGACGGGAATATTCTTTTTGTCGATGGTTTTGCAGCGCTTGAGCCTCTTACGGATTATAACGCCAATGTTCATAATTCTTCAGCGAGTGTTGATGCTTTAAAGGGAAACAGAGAAAGCCGAACATTCTTTGATGTAGATGGAAATCCATCAGGAAGTATCACGATTGATGAAGATGGAAAAATTTCTCAGATCAGTGAATTTGCTACCGACAACGATGGCAATGTTGTTCTTGTGGATGCTTTCTCTACAACAGAGCCAATGACGGACTTTGTAGATTTAACACATAATAGTTTGACGAGTGTCACAGGCTTAAAAGATCTCCAAACAAACCGAACATTCTTTGATGTCGATGGAAACCCTGAAGGAAGCATCACTATTGATACAGATGGAAACATTAGTGGAATTAGCGAGTTTACAACAAATTCTAATGGCGACATTCTTTATGTAGACGCTTATTCAGCAGCAGAGCCTTTAACGGCTTTTGATGCCAATGTTCATAATTCTTCAGCAAGTGTGAATGGTTTGAAAGATCGAAGAGAGACTCGAACCTTCTTTGACGTGGACGGAAATCCTGAAGGGAGTACTACCATTAATAAGGATGGAAAAATTAGTGGTGTGAGTTTATTTACAACAGATGCTAATGGAAATGTTTTATACATTGACGCTTATTCTGTTACAGAACCTTTGACGGATTTTGACGCTGGTATTCATACAGCATTAACGACGGTTACGGGACTCACAGACCGAAGAGAGACTCGAACCTTTTTCGATGCAGACGGAAATCCTGAAGGCAGTGCCGCCATTGATGAAGATGGAAAAATCAGTGCGATTAGTGAGTTTACGACAAATGCAGATGGAGACATTCTTTTTGTGGATGCTTACTCTGTTACAGAGCCATTAACGGATTTTAATGAAAACACACATTCTTCTTTCGTGAGTATAGACTCTTTAAAAGATCGTTTAGAAAACAGAACTTACTTTGATGCCGATGGAAATCCTGAAGGCAGTATTACTATTGATGAAAATGGAAAAATTAGTGCTTTTAGTTTATTTTCTACAAATCCCGACGGCGACATTGAGTACGTAGATGCTTATTCTATGAAGGAACCTCTTTTAGATTTCAATAGTTTAACGCATATCACATTATTGAGCGTGGACGCGCTCAAAGACAAGAGAGAAAGCCGAACCTTCTTCGATGCCGATGGAAATCCTGAAGCAAGTATTGCCATTAATTCGGATGGGGAAATTAGCAGTTTAACGTTGTTTACGACGGATGCGGAAGGAACTGTTCAGATTACAGATAATTATGACATCTTGGATCAGGATCCAAATCAACTTGGGACGCAGTTGCCACTCTTTGATGCAACGACTCATGTGGGTTTAGCTAACGTTGCGGCTTTTCAAGGAAATCAAAATAGCCGAACCTATTTCAATGCCGATGGAAATCCTGAAGGCAGTATTAACATTAATGATAATGGTGAGATTAGCAGTCTTACCGTATTTACTTTGAATGCCGACGGCGACATTCAATTAAGTGACTCTTTTGATATTCAAGATCAAGATGTAAATCAAGCAGGAACGCAACTTCCAGTTTTTAATGCATCAACTCAAACAGACTTTGCGAGCGTTATTGCTTTTCAAGGTAATCCAACCAGTCGTACTTTCTTTAATGCCGACGGCAATCCTCTTGGAAGTGTTGCTATTGACGAAAGTGGCAACATTAGCTCTTTGACGCTTTTTACTTTAGATGGGGATGGCAACATTCAATTGAGTGACAGTTTTGAAATTGCGGATCAAGATGTAAATCAAGCAGGAACTCAGCTTCCTTTGTTTGATGCCGCTAATCATAATACGATTGCAGCTGTAACAGGATTTCAGGGTAGGCAACGAGGACGTACTATTTTTAATGCCGATGGAAACCCTGAAGTAAGTGTTGCGATTGATACGGATGGCAATATCTCTGGATTGACTTTGTTTAATTTAACTCCAGAAGGAGATATCGAAAGTAGTGATAGTTTTGAAATCGCGGACCAAGATGCCGCTCAGCCAGGAGACCAATTGCCAGTATTTGACGCTGTGACTCATATGACATTGGCGAGTGTGGATTCTTTAAGAGGACGTCAAACTGGAAGAACATTTTTTGATTCTGATGGAAATCCTGAGGGAAGTATAGGAATTGATACGGATAACAATATTAGCAGCTTAACCGCTTTTATTTTGGATGCCGATGGAAATATTGAACAAAGTGATAATTTTGATATTGCAGATCAAGATCCTAACCAATCAGGGAATCAGCTTCCAGCTTTTAATGGTAATACTCAAAATAACTTGGCAAGTGTCGCTGGTTTTCAAGGAAGACAAACAAGCCGAACTTTTTTTGACGCTAACGGCAGTCCTGAAGGAACGATTACGATTAATAAGGATGGGGAAATTAGTAGTATTCAAGAAATAACTACAGACACCGATGGGGATGTTCTTGAAACGAGAACTTTTTCTGTCTTGGATCAAGATGGAAACTCAATAGGACTTCAACTTCCTGTGTTTAACACGAATACGCATTCTAATTTAAACAGTGTTCAAGCATTTAAAGATAAGCTACGGAACTTAACCACTTTTAATGAGGATGGACAACCTTCGCAAGCTATTGATTATGAACCTGCAGGTCCTCCGGAAGTAAGAAGTACAACCACCTTTAATTATGATAATGGTGCTTTGGATTTTACGACTATTACTCGAGGTTCTTCGAGCTTTGTTTACACCCTTGTAGATTACGAAGGTATTCGTGGAGATGAGCGAATTAACTCGATTACGAACTTTGCTCCAGATGGACCCGATGCGGACTCGAATCCAGATGTGATTGGAACAACAACGTATCACTATGGGGATGAAGCGGGAGATGATCTTTCTCTTGATTTGGACGGAGATGATCCTGATGCAGATCTAGATTATATCTTAGTGAATAATAGAGGACAGGTCAGCATTACGCAGTATACGGGCGATGAAGGTGAGGAAAGAGTGGCTCGAGTAACGAATTTTGATTCTAACAATAATGTGGCTGCGATATCTAATTATCGTTATGATTCTGAAGACCGATTGCAACGTATTGAAAATAGTGATGGATCTACTATTTTTTATCGCGAAGATTCTTTTGGCCAGGATATCGTGGATCACGTAATTGATGGGAATGGCGTGCGTATTAATTATACCTATGATGATTCTCAAGGCTTCTCTCGTTTAGCTTTGACAGAGAATTTATCTACGGGTGTTAAAACATATTATAAACGCATGAAATTTGAGGATGAGTTTAGAGATGTGGTGGACTATGTCACTATTCCATTTACGAAAGATACTCAAGGCAATGTAACTTCAACGCTTCGGAACGACTATTTTTATGATTCTGAAGGAAATGTCCGAGTGATTCAAGGTGTTACAGATGGATCTATTACCTTTTTTGATTATGTAAAGAATGCTCAAGGTGGAAATGAACAGACCACTACAACGCGATCTCAAAATCAAGCAACAGGATTTAATTTCCAGACAGATGTGAATGGGTTTGTAACACAGGCAGATATTGGAACTGCCGCTGTTGAATCCATTACGATTACAGATGTGGATGGGAATGTCACCCAAACGACAGATCGTTTCGGTCAGACGCGTACGTTCGAGTATTTAAAGAATTTAGAAGGGGATAATGAGTTTAGCTTCGAAAACAATGCGGATCAATTGATTTTAAATACTCAGTTTGATCAAGATGGCCAGGTTCAGCGTTTTATGGATAGCTTTGGTCGTGTGAGCACTTTTGAATATTATTTTGATTTAGATCGAAATGTGCAGATTGTTTACGAAACACAACCAGATGGGAATCGAAGTGTTCGGGAAATTGATTTAGATAGCGGCCTTACATTAAAGGTTCGTATTGAGAATGTTCTTCAAGGGTCAGCAAGTGAAACTACGTTTGAATATCAAAAAAATGATGATAATCAGATTACTCAAATTATAGAAACAGATAGTTTTGGTAATAGAACTATCCGTAATGTCGATCCAGATACACAAGACAACCTTTCAATTGTTTCCGAGAATACATCTCAAGGCTCGTCTCAAACATCGAATATTACAACCACTCGAGATGTTAACGGGGATGTTGTAGGTTCTGTTAGAACGGATGATTTAGGAAACCAAATTGTCGAAGTTTTAGATCCTGTCACAGGATTTTTATTATCTCGAACTTTGGTTAATGTTCAGGAGGGAACATCTGCTGCGACACTGTTCAGTTATACCCCTCTTGCAGATGGGGGGCTCGAAGTTATTGAGACAGCTCCAAATGGAGATCAGTCTGCTTTACTGTATAACTCTCAAAATGATTTAATTCGTCGTACCGATGTGGATGGGGGTGTAAGCTCGTTTACTTATGATAAAGATAATCGAGGTTACAACTTCCGAATTACAGAAGTAGATAAAAATGGAAATGTGACCACTACAGAATTTGATCCTAGCGGTAATGGGGATGTGATTCTAGTCTCTAACCTCAGCCCTATAAATGGAATCGCTTCTTTAATTTTATTTACTTACGAAAAAGATACTCAAGGAAGAAATACAGCTTCGAACGAGTATGTCGTTACAACAGCTAATGTAACCCAAGCTTTAAATGACGGAATTCAGTCGGGAGAAATAAATAAAGTTCTGAGTGCTTATAACAATTTGCAAGTGCTGAAAACTAATGCGCAAACTTCTTTGGCTAATCTTCAGGTAAACACCTATGCAACACAAGCTCAAAAAGATGCGGCTCAAGCAGTTGTGAATCAAATTAATTTAACACTTCTTCAAGCTCAACCTATTATTGATGGGCTCCAAGCTGCAGATGCCGCAACCGAAACCCAGCTTGCATCTTTGTCTACAACCGCTTCTCAGGATGCAACTGCATTAGTTGTATCTATTAACACAGAGATTCAAAACCAAGACAAAAGGGAAGCTAAAAAATTGCTCAGCCAATTAGAAGCCGCGTTGGATAATGCGGAGATTGCTTCTTTGGGACTTAAAAATTTAGCCGCAGATCAATCTGTGATAGATGCTGCTGATCTTGTTGTGACTAATATTCTTTCTCAAATTATCAGTGTAGAAGATAACGTGCTGGCTCTTTCAGGAGCTCTAACACAGCCAACGACTCAGGAGTTAACACAAGAATTAATGGGTTATCGAGATGCTTCTAATGTGCTTCTTGTTATATCTCAAGATGAGATTAATAGAGAACAGTATTTCTTGGCGTCTCTAAAGTTAACCCGTCTTCAACAAAATTTACAAAAAGCCAAAGATATTATGGCGGATATTAATTTAACTTCAGGGGTGTCTCAAGTAGAGTTGGATTCGGCACAAGCTCTTGTAGACGAAATGCAACAAGCGGTGAACACTGTTGACACAGCTTTGTTTTCCGCAACAGGTTGGATGCGAACGTCTCAATCTCAAGGAGCTAATGGTATTGTGGTATCAGGAACACCAAGTGTGCGTCGTACTTTTGATGTCAATGCAGGAGATGTCACTTCGTTCCAAGATTTTACACAACCTGGCTTTCAAGGAAGTAGTCAATTTGTTTACGAAAAGTATACGAATGGACTTATTAAAAAATCAACAGAGACACGTCCTGACGGTAGAGTCATTATTCGTGAGTTTGATGGAAATAGCGACTTAACGGCATTTAGTGATGATAGAGGCAATCGATTTGAATACAAATATTTCTTCGATGGGTTAGGAAATGCGACAGGAAGAATGACCACAATCGTAGCTTCAGACAATCCAGCTCAAGTGGGTAATGTCAGTTTTGCGCAATTCAATACGGACAATGAGTTGTTGGTGGATACGAACAGCTTGGGTATTGATACGACTTGGACTTATATTCGGGATATTAATGGAGAAGTTACCCTAAGTGTTGCTGAAATTACTCGGGATGACTTTAATGATCCGGAGGATAGTACGGTAGGGGATAAATCTTATTTTGATTCTGCTGGAAGATTGGTGCTAGCAGAACGTAATGACGGTACTGCTTCAGATTATACCTATGAATATGATCCAAATACAGGAGCATTGGTTAAAACCATCGTGGATGGTGAAATTCTGGTTGATCGAAATCAGTTTGATCAAAGCCAACCTCCAATTCGTATGCGAGGACATTGGGAATATGATATTGATGGAGATTTAACTTATTACACAACAGAAGAGTTAGATGCTCAAGGAAATGTGATTGGTACGGAACAACATACACTTACTTATGTGAAAGATGCGGATGGAAAATTGATTAGTAGTGTGGATACTGCCGTAGTGAATGGAACTCAATCGGTTACAAATATTACTTATGATGAGAATGAAAGGCCTTCTCAAATTACATCGCAGACGGGAGCTCAGTCTCCTCGTGTTGTGGATTATGAATATGAAACCGATGCGGATGGAAATATTGTTCTTACGATTCAACGAGACCAAGAAAATGAATTTTTCTTTGGCCCCAATGGAGAACGGTTAGGTTTTCAAGGCCGAGCTTCTGCACTTAGAAAACAAGGGTGGAGCTTTATTGAAGAAAATGTTCCTGCTTCGGATAACATTCAGTTTGATATTGCGGGACAAACGATTAATCCGAATAAGAGAAAAGTTTGGACGAATCCAAATGGGCAATTAGGAGAGATTTGGTACTTTAAGACAGGGGATCTAAACCCAATTGCGGTTAAAGCAATTTTTCCTGACGGAACATTTAAACTCATCACAAGAGAATCTGCAGAGTACGCTCTTTACGATTCCGCCGTTATCGACAATATTGATGTCTTAGACCCAACGAAGTGGATCTTGGAAGACTTTGATGTTTCAGACATTAACAACTTACCTCGATATGCAATTTCTTTGACGGGAGCGATCACAACAACTCCGGCACAGGGAGATATATTGAGTTATCCTCCTACAGCATTTGTAAATTCTTTGGACGGTATTTCTACGGAAGATATTATGACTCGTATTCAGGCTTACTATGGTGTACTTGCGGGTGGAGGAGATCCTTCTAATTATATTCCCGATTGGTTGACAGGAAATGAGTTAACCAAAGTGACGGACGAAATCACACAAATTCAGGCCTTTTTTGCTCAGACCACGGTTCCACCTTTAGTGATGTCTCAAGAATCTAAGAGCACTTTTCTATCTGCGATTGTAGGGGCATTAAAAAAACAAGCGTTAGCTAAAAAAGTATTTGATTGGGAATTAAATACAAATACAGGAGAGTATAAAGGAGAAATCAATAAGGAGCTTGATCGGTTTGGAATTTGGATGAATATTGCTCAAACCTCTAGAGAGTACAAACCTGTAGATGTATTTCCAGGAAGTTTTCCTCAGGTAGATGCGAATGGAGATCCAATACGTCCGACTTTTTCTGATTATGATCCTTATGCGGCTAATCAGTGGTTCGATCTTTATTACTTTGTTTCTGAGGATTCCAGTTTAACAGATGCCGAACTTCAAGCGGCGAGAAATAGAAATAACCAAGTAGCATTGGCTTGGAAAGATTATATGAATGCGCTTTATCAAGGGGCCGATCCAAATCAGACGGGTGGTATCTTGGCAAAGCTCAATGATGCAGAAACTCAATTGACTTTAGCAAGAGATAAGTACACTCAAGATAAAACGCGTTATTTAACGGCAACGACTCGTAATGAAGAGGATTTACGTTTCTTTATTCAGTCGCGTGAAGAGTATGAATATGCTAAGGCAGTTTATGAATCCCGATTTGATATTGCGCAACTTTTCAAGAAAGCGTCAGAGGAGTTTGCGGAGCAACTGATTGCTAATAACCCACTTGCAAGCGATTCTTCCTTTTATACGGATGACTTAACCGCAGCGGATCAAGAGAAGGTCAAAGAAGCGGACATTCAATTTATTCAGGATAATACGTTTGCAACAGATTACGCTACTAATCTTCAGCAGTTTACTAATTTCGTAAATAATTATGAAAATGCAACTGTTGCGAATGAAGCAGAGTACAAACAAAATTTAGATTTACTCTACAATAGTTTGTCTTCTTCGCTTACATCGATTGGAAATATTACTTTTGATACTGATTTTATTTATAACCCCATTTACAATAATGATGGAGACTACCTGGGCTTTACGTGGATTGTAGGTAGACAAACTCAATATGAAATTTACCCATCTAGCTTTAAGCCTAGTCAAGACATTGTGGGTTGGGACGATTCTGGCCCAATTACCATTAATGATTTTATTGCTCGATTGAATGGATATATTTCTGCTGGAAACTTGGACAAATCGATTGCGTGGTCCAGTTTAGTAGCTCTTGCGGAACATGTGAGAGATAATGCTGAGAATGCATATACCCGCCCTAGAAATATGTCTGGAGGATTTGCAGTTAATCCTTATGATTTTATTCCGGACCCAAAAGCAACTCAAGCCAAGAACCAAGCAGAAAATATTTTTAACGGAACCTCTGCGCCAAGTGTTAGTTTAAGAAATGCAGGGAAAGATTATGCTTTGGATCAATTGGTTTTGCAAAATCAGTATCAAGATCAGTATGAAACAGCGGCTCAAACAATGATTGATAATGTGTGGGATAATTTTGATGAAACTATTTTAGAGTCGATCAATCAACTGCAAATGATGACAGACACCTATTTGTTTAATAGTTCTAGAGACACTGATTTTGATGACAGAATCACGGATCTTTTTACAGAAATGCAAAAAGCGATTGATGCGGTTCATAGCACAACACCATTTGATCCTAGTGCTTATGCGCTTCTTTCAGATCCAAGCAGTACGATGTCGGATGTGGATTTTTACACGGATAATTTATTTGAAGAAGCCTTAGCGGGTTGGAGTATTGCCTTAGCGCAAATGGGAGATCCTCATATTGCCGAAATCGGTGCGCGATACGATACATTTACAGGTATCTTGGATGATGAATGGAATGATATCCGAAATCCAAATGCAGAATTTCCTAACCCTGACTTTCCTAATGATTCGAGTAAGAATACAGATTCTGCTGCCAAATTATTGCAAGAAGCTTTAAATATAATGACCAATGAAAGAACGAATGCAGGAACGGCCTATACATCACAACGTCTTGCTCTTGAAGATGCTTTAAATATTGCCAGAGAAACCTATCTAAATTCAAAATCTCAAGAAGAGCAAACTCGAGAACAGGCGCTTGTGCAAGCGGAAAATGGTTACGCACTTTCTGTTCAAGCGGCGGATCAAACAATGCAGGTTTCCTTGAGTCTTTATTACGATCAGATTGAGTCTCTTCTCATTGCTATGGGAGATGATGTGACAACCATTACGGGGTACTCAACAAACCGACAAGTTTATATAGACAATCGCATTCAACTTTATTTAGATCAGTACGACAGCATTCAAAATCGCACGTTGACTTCAAGTACTCAAAATGTAACTCAATTAACGGCTGATTTACTTGCTTTTAAAACAGGGGTGGAAGCAGCTGTGGTGACTTTTAATCCTGAAGGAGCGCGTCAACAAAATCAAACAGCACGTCTTGCAGCAGACCAAGCACGAGATGCTGCAATTATTCAAGCAAATGCCACTTATCAAAATAATTTACAAGCTTTAGAAAGCGGATGGTCTCAAACATTAAAAACTTATGCAGATGATGTTGAGAACTTAATTAATTTACGTGAAGCTGTTATTGGTGGTGCTGATGAAAAGTTAAATACAGCTATGGCGGGGTACAAAAGAGCTGTTAATGATTCTGTAACGGATTATATGAGACAAACCCAAGAGAATGTAGAAAGTTGGGTGAGTGATTTAGGAGAGCCTTTTCGTTTAAGAGGAGATTTTTACTGGGGAGACTCTTTTCCTCAAAATCAGCTGACAGATATAGAAGGTCCAGCAATATTAGGCGAATACCTTAGGTATACACAACAACTGGATCGTGCTTCCGATGAATTTAGAGGGGTTCTTGAAGGGAATGCAGGCCGACTTGATTTCTTTCTTAACAATTACACGAGTAATCAAAGGCTCAGTGAGTATCAATTTTTAACCACGCTTCATGAATGGAATATGGATATGTTTAATAGTGTTTGGAATAGTCAAGATGGACCTCCTTTCTATCAAATGGATCCAAATGCAATTGATCTTACAATGCAATCTATGTTTCGTGAGCCGACTACAAATTATGGCTTTTATGATGCGAACAATAATTACAATCAGGTTACAGGTAATAATTATTTAAATGCACGTTTTGATTATGGGCCTCAAAATATTTATGGTTTAGATGCTTGGGGGAATGCTTCAGGAGCCGCTCAGTTGAGTGCTTTAAATGCTGGTTTTGAAACTAGTTTTAACACCGTTGCTAATTCATTTGAGACTAATATGGACGCAGCGCTTCAGACTTATTTAACTTCTTTTTATGAAGCAGGTATTTTTGCGGATGGAAATTCTCAGAATGCATGGAATGTGTTCCGAACCGGAACCACACCTGAAGGAACAGCACGCGCGACTACTTTAGGAAAAACAGGGATTGAGAATGCCAACTCCTCAATGTATTTTGAGATTATTTACAATGCACTTGGAGCCAATGGCACAGAACGTTCTGGAGGAGGCGTTGATTCCATTATTAATAGTGCAAAATTGTCGGCCCAAAATAGAGAACAGTTCAATCAAATTATAAACCCAGGGCTTCCAGCGGATCAACGAGATGAAAGATCGTGGAGAGAAATTTATGCGGATGAAGGCCCTCAACTTGCTTTTTGGGCTTTTACTCCACAAGCAGCAGATGATTCTAAGCAAACCTGGCAGAATGCGGTTTTTGGTGATTTCCTCAACCGTCATTCGACCGCTAATTTTGAAGAAGATGATGAAATTACACAATTGCTGCAACAATACGAAAATGATTTAGCTGGTTTGGAAGCTCCTTATGAATCGGCTTTCAACGTTTTTCAAAATGCGAGCGATTCAGCTGTTCAAGATTTCTATCAAATTGCTGGAGATGCTGATTTGGCACGGCAAATTCAAGCAGGAGGACAAACGCCTTCAGCGCTTGAACAGAATCAAATTAAAGGCTCTGCTTTAGTGGCTCTTGATGCTGCAGAAACCAACGTACGTAATGCATGGACTCAATCTACGGATACGTATAAGCAATCGGTGAAATCAGCAAAAGATGGCTACTTAAACAATTTACGTTTAGCGGTTATTGCTTATATTGGTAATCAAGATTCGAGTGCGTTAATGGCTCAACTGTCCCAATCAATGACAACGTATCAAAGTTCGATTACAGCGGCAAAGCAAACCCATGATTCTGAAATGGCTAATGCGTCTTCTCTATGGTCATCAGCACATCAAACTTATGTGAATAATATTAATGCAGCAAAGGATGCCTTACGTGTCGAGCAAGAAAGTGCAAAGTTGGAATTCGATACGGCTGTTCAAGATTATAAAGATGGAAGAGAAGGTGCTGAAGAGGATTTTAATGCAGGTTTAGAGGCTCTTTTCACTCAAAAGAAAAATATTGATGAAGCTTCTAGAACAGACTTAATTAATAATGGTTATACAACACATATCAACGAGATGAAAAATGTGTATACCGATATGTATACGAAAGAGAGAAGTGAAGTTGATAAAGTTGTTAAACATTTTATTGGAGATGGAACTAATAAAGGGGCTATTCAAAAAGTAAAAGATGCGGCTGTAGCCTATGTGACTTCTTATACGACACACCTTAATGCCGCGCAGGCAACTTGGCAGCCTCAGGCAACAGCTTATATTAACTCTGTTGCGGGTTTAGGCGCTTATATCGTGCCAACGCTTTATCCAGCCGATGGAAAGATTCAGTTTTCTCATCGTCATCATTACGGAAAATTTCAATCTTATCCTCAATTCACACAACACTGGAATCAACAAGATAATGTGACTCAATTTTATGTGCGTGAGTGGACGAGAGATGCGAATGGGAATCAAATAGAGAAGCAAACGGTCGATGCTTCAGCTTATCCAACAGGTGAAATTAGTAATATTGAAACCTTGTTTTATGAATCTGCGACTTCTATTAATCAAAAAGATCGTTTCATGAAATATGAAGCATGGGGTCTAGCTGAATTGGCACGGTATATTGAACCAATGATTGGAGGTCGGGCTCAATATGATCCTCAGACGGGAGATAAGTCTTGTGTGGAAACAGCGTTTCCAGGAATTAAATGTATTTCAGTGAAAGAAGCCGATGATGCTGGAAATCTGACGGATGTGGATGTTCCTGTATATCGTTCTTACGACAATTACTACAATAATATTGTTAATGTTAGGCATACCAAACGCCTTGATAACGGACTAATTGATGGTGTGAGAGTTCTTAATGAAAACTTAGAGAAAAATCGAAAAACGAACGTTCAGAACTGGTCACTATCTTTTAATAATTCCCGTCTCGTAAATACGCAAGTGACAAATCAGAATTCGACTATTCAAGCAGAGAATAGTTATATTTATGCTGAATGGGAGCGTTGGTCGAAGGCAAATCAATATGCGGGTGGAGCTTTTCCGGATGAAAATTTTGATATTCCTTTTGAAGCAGTTCACCGATTTATTTTGGATGTCGCTACCGCTTCGGGTATTTATGACAATGCGAAACAGAATTCCAATCCTGATGATGCGTTATGGCAGCAAGCAGAAGAAATGCACAATTTACTTACAAGACAAGGACGTGTTGTGGAATACAACAGTCTTTTAGATCAGCTCAAGCAACTTCCTTCCAAAGTGGTTGAGGCAAATGGAACCTCTACAGAATTCACAAGAGATCAAGAGGGTACCGTTTTGTCTCGTTTCGTTGATCGTGTTTACACGGTGATTGATCGTGTTACAGGTAAGAGATCAAGAGAACGAGATCAGATTTTAGAAGAACGGTTTAATATCAAGAAAAAAGAAGATTCAGGTTCTTTTAATTTTAGTATAGATAAAAGAAATAAAAGGGAAAAAGACAATTTATTAACCACTCGTTTTCGTTCAACACGTAATCGAGATAGAAATGACCGAGGACTTATTGGTCCTTTTGGTACAACGACCACCCTTTACTACAGCGACTTAGGAAAGTCTCTGGCAACCAAAAAAACAGACGTGTTAGGAAACACCTCGCTTTTTGACGCAAAAGGAAACTTGCTTAGCAAACGTTTCTTAGTAGATTCTTCTCAGAAGAGAGGGTTTAGTACAACGATTACTTATGCAGGCGGAACCTTGCTTGTTGGGGGGCAACTTGTAGAAGGTCAAATTACTACAGATTCGAGTCGTTTTAAACAAGTGGTTTCTGTTGAAGACGGTGTCCGCACAACGGTGTTTGAATCCAAGTCGAATAAAAATTTAAAAAATGGGGATGCCACTCGCAGAGTGACTGTCGAATCTGGAAATATTACGAATGTTCAGGAAAGTGTCTACAAAGGGCAAGATGCTAATGGGAATGCCATTGTCAGAAGTAATGTTTATACCATTACGAAGAAAGAGTCAGGACGTATTCGTCAAATTGAATATTCAAAGTTTGAAGGAGAAGACTCTAATGCAGTTGTTGTCCAATTCTTGAAAGCGAATGGAGAGTTGGATTATGAAGCACGAGGTTCACGAGATGTGAATACAGGGCAACTTAAGCTTCAAATTGAAATAGAGGACGGTCTTGGAAAATCGATTTATGCCTATGACGCAGATAATAGAAAAATTGGAGAGTTTATTGGTTTAAGAAGGACTCTAACCATTGGAGGGCAGCAATATCAGAATGTAGTGTTGCAAGTGAGAAAAGATGATCAGGGAAATCGATTTTACACCTTTGTGGATCCTGCAGCAGATACGACAGATAAACAGGATGCGTTGAAAAAAACGACCGGATTGCGTACTTTTAGAACCGATGGAAATGGAAATGTATTAACGGACAGCAGTGGGAATACGGTTGTGGATTCCACGCTGATTTCTCGTATTGTCGATGGTCAAGATACAGATATTTTAATACAAAATAAAAACCAATTTCGCAGTGAAGAACTTCGGTTAGTTTTGAATGACGAAGGAGCGGTTCAGTATGTGGTGCGCTCTACTGGGACAGATTCGAATGGGAATACAACTTATCGTGCAATTCAAGGCAATAAGATTTATGAGTCAGATGCGAATGGTAATCTAGGTGATCTTCAAGCAACAGTTACGAGTATTATTTACAATGGGCAAAGAGTTCAGGCTTTATCTTTAGAAATTTCAGGTGAAGATCTTCTTAGAGGTGTGTCCGAAAGAGTTCAGTTTACAACATCGGATGGAAGAACAATTGTTCAAGAAGAAACATTTGACTTAAAGACAGGGGAAACGGTTTTTACCACTAGAGAACAAATTGATCCTAAAACAATAAAAGTATACCGTTCGAGTGTCTCAGGGGACTTTGACGCAGCGCGCAACTTTGCAGGAACAGTTGAAAAAGTTTCTTTTGGTGGAGAAGAAAGACAATCTTTTATCTCGGCTGATGGAAGCGCACGTCAAATATTTGCCGTCACGGATAAGAATGGCAACGTAGTAAAAGAAGGCGCTGTTATTCAGAGGATTAGAAATGCTCAAACAGGAGAAGTAAGTTTTCAGACACGTTTTGCTAACGGAAGTATTTTTAAGACAGATGAATATGGAAAAATTTCTTCTGCAAACACCTTTCTTTCTTTTGGGGGTCTGATTATTCCTAATATTTTTGCAAGTTATGTAGGACAAACGGGGCAGGGAGCTCTTTATAGTTTTGAAACTGGAAAAATAGAAGCAAATAGAGATTATATTGTTTTAGCCAATGGAGATATTCAAGTAGCTCCAGTTCGAGACTCGAACGGATTGATGACGCAGCAAGGTTATACGATTAAACAGATAGAAACAACAACAGGTACTGGGGCAAACCTGACAACTCAAACAACCTACCAAGTAATCACTTCAGATGGAAAGGTTTATAAAGGCAACTTAAATGGAACTATTGGAAATCAGTTAGGTCAAATACAACAACAAGTGGTTAATGGAACTATGAGAAATGTGTTTATTTCTGTTCCTCAAGTGGATGCGACAACAGGAAAGACGATTACAGATACAATCGTTTATGCGGTTGATGGAAAAGTAGATTTTCAACTTAGAGCCATCAATTCAGGGCAGCTGGATGCAGCGGGAAATCAAAAGATTGATTATATTCGTATTAATCCTGCGGCAGCAACGGGTGGTGACATTCAGATTTTTAGAAGTACGGCAGCGGGAACTTACGACGCTACTTTAGATAGCAACAACATTCCTCGTGGGTTGTTAACCCTTCAAAGACAAATAACCACTCGGAGTGGGGAAAAAACCTATGTGAGTTTAAATGTAAATCGAAATACTGCGGGAGTCACCAATGACCGCAATCCTTATATTTTGCAACTTGAAGGTTTGGCTAATTTTAGACAAGCGGATTTTGAGCATGTAGCTCGTGAAGTAGGAGAGAAAGGACTTTTGATTATTGGAAAAGCGCAATCTCGATTTGGTATCGAAAACCATATTCGTCTCTCTGTTTTTACTTATGAAGTAGGTCAAAATGCGAACTTCACAACCGAAGGAAATGTTGGGAGCTTAGTTCGTTCAGTTAGTTATAACTTTGAGATGACCACGAATGCGCAGGGACAACAAAATCCAAGTCTAACGTTAGAGAAACGTTATTTTGCAGGTCCTCGAGGGGATATTACCGTTGGAGCCAATCAAAAAATAATTCAGGTCATTGTTTCTGAAGGTGTAAATGCAGATGGATCTTTTGATATGAGTGCAAGCAGTGTTCAATACTTAGACATCAGCGCTTTGGATCCAAGTACGATTAATTATGACAACATCCATTTATTGAGTGGGGGGGATGTGAACCTGGTTCATACCCGAACCTTAACCCAAACGGCTCGTGGAATTTCTGGCGGCGAGTTTATTTTTTATGACTCGAATGGAAGAATGTCAGAAACATTTCAATATAATCCGAAGGCGCAATCGACAGAAACATTATGGCGTTTAACTCGAAGAGCGAATTCTGTTGTAAATGCAAGCGGAGTTAAAGAGCGTCATATTTTTGATGCAAATAATAAGTTATTACATAAAACCTTTGAATCCTTTGATACGCAGTCGGGTGAAATTATTAAGCATACGATTAATGTTGCTACAGGGGAAGAGTTGACTAGTAATCAAATTATTGACGGGCTCCGAATTGAAATTGATTTAGATCGTGGTGTAGCACGAGCTTTTAACGGAGATGTTTTAGCGCGTGTTTATGATCACGAATCCATTCGTCATTTCTCTATAGATCCAGATGGTTTACCTGCCGTTGACCGCATTCAGTTTGTCGCAGGAAAAAATAAAGATCGTAATGTAACTCGAGATGCTCAAGGTCGCTATGTGATTGATGGTTCTGCTTGGTATGTAGGCGGACAAGAGTATTACAACATTAATACAGGCCAAATTTCGTTAAGAAATTCTACGAAGAATGTAGCAACCGATTTCTTTACAGAAAACTTATATTGGAACTCCGATAATATTCTGGCAGATGCTTGGAACTTTCTGGGATATACAGCAACAGGGGTAGGGGACTCCTTGCTAGCATTTGGACGTTCTGTGTTAGGAAGTTTAGATACTTTGGGAAGTGGTATTTACTCTTTTCTATCCCGTGTGCTTTATTATGGGCCGAAGGGATTGATTAATGGGGATGGTGTTGATGGTTTTGGTCAAGCAGATAACTATTGGTATAACAAAGCATTTCAAACCATGCAAGCATCCTATGCCGATCTTTTTGCGAAAACAAAGATTTCAGCGATTACCAGGGATTTTGATACGGATAAAGGCACTGGTTTTTTTGCTTCTGTTCTGGGAGGATCTATTGATGGTATAGCTGATTTTTTTGGTTATGACACGGATGCTAAAGGAGCTATTAATTCTTTCTTAAAATCAGAAGGAGTTCTATCAACGATTTTGGGAGGAGCAGATAAGGTTCTTTCCACAGGCCTTAACGCGGCTAGTGGAACAATTAATCTACTTACAGGTGTTGCCAATGGAGTATCTCATGCGTTGTTAGGTCTTCCTCAGTTAGCAGCACTTCCTGCAGGAATGTTGGTTGATTTTAGACAAGGACTGGCAGATACGCTGATCGGTTTTAGAGATTTCTTTCTTCATTTACTCGACCCTCTTTTTGGTCAAGATCAAGGAACATTGTCAGCACTATTTACAACTTTGGCTGAAGATATGTTGAATGGAGAAGATCTAAGTTTTGGAGAGAATATCATTGCGACACTAGGTTTGCTCAGTTATGGCTTTACGCAGCTGTCTCGCAATCCAAATGAGCGTATGTTGCAGCATAGAGAAACGTTAATTAAGAGCGGACTGAAAGGGTTTCATTTTGAAGCTCAAAAAATTGGTGAAACCATTGGTACCGGTATTGGTATTTATGTCGGTTTCCAGGCTCCAGGACAAATCCTAAATATTTTAAAAGAAGGAACATTTGCGGCAAGCTTTCCTCGCTTTGGAGGAAGTTCTTTGTTTAAAAATACAGTTACAGCTGGAGCTTATGCGGCAAATCTCTTTGTGAAACCTATTTTGCCATTGTTCCACTTGTTTGGAAAAGCGGCCTTTTTGGATTTTGGTTTACTCAGAGGGTTAACCAAAACAGGGTTTAATTTAGTTGATTTGATTCGTGGTGGAAAAGGAACAAAGAATGGATTGATTGAAACTTCTGGAGAACTGCTTCGATCTCTTAATGAAGAGGGGCAGTTTTTGAAAGATGGCGTTGTGTCTGAGCCAGGCTTCTTAGGGAGTCTTCGTCTTGGACGTTGGAAACGTTCGATTGTGGATACACTTCGTAGTTTTGATTTTGGGTTTGAAATGAATCAAATTGTTAAAGGACTCCTCCGTGAAATAAGAGGGGCTGATGGTAAGGTGGAAGGGTATGACTTAAATGTAGAAGCCTTCCGTCGTTTCCAAAATGAGGGCGGCTTTGATAAGTTGGATTTTAACGCACCCAAGAGAAGTGCGTTTGAGCCTTTAGGAAATGCGATTCCTCTTTTTAATGAAGGGAAGTCCATGCTTAAAGGGGTTCAGCAATTTGGGCGTTGGGCGTTGGACTCCAATTATCGTACGTTACTTTTAGATAAGGTTAAGGGATTAGATGGAAAAGGAGCGTTCGAAACTTACAACAAAGCCGGTGGGGAAGTTTTTGAATCCCTTTCCAGTGCAGCTAAAGAACGTTTAGCAGATGCGTTTGAAAATGGACGTTTGGATCAGTTGCTTACGGATGTTAATTTCTTAGGGGAAATATATAAAACCTTAGATGCTAAAGGAGCTCCAGCAACAGAACAGTTGAGCTTTGTTGGGGAGAAGCTTCCAGAATTTATTAAGAATTATGAAAGTAATTTACATACGATCCGAGAAATCAATACGCGTTTCTCTCGTTTCTCTGATAGTTTTGATACGAATGGGAATAAAATTCGACTTGAAGGAGAGTTTAGACAACTTCAAAAAGTGGACTACCAACAGGTTGGAACTCAAATTCAAGAGATCACACGTGTTGTAGAGCAGATTCGACAGTTGGATGCTGAGAGTCTAAAAACAGAAGGAGGATTGGATTCTGTAAAGACTCAAGAGCTCAGCAACCTACGTCAGCGTTTTACTGATTTAACCCAACAAAACTGGGGGCGTGTTGAGACGGTTAGCGGAAAAGAAGTTGTTGCAGAAGTAGGTCCTGCGCTTCAAGAATTGATTAATACGTTTGAACGAGGAGGCAATTCTTATAACGAAGGACAATTACTTTCTATTCTAAAAGCACGTTCGGAGTCGAGTTTCTATACGGCTTTCCAAGCGGGTACAGGTATTGGTAAGAGTTTTGCTTTAATCCCAGGAGAGCTAGCAGCAGAATTGATGTTTGGCAACCGAGCTTCTGTGGGTGTATTCAAGAATATGGGTGACTTAAGAGCAGCCTTAAAAGATGCGGAGCTGCCGCTCGAAAGTGCGATCGAACAAACTTTTCAAAACACCGGTGTTCAAAAACAGGTGCGTATTTTTGAATGGGACAAAATTAGAAACGATTCTGCTGCTGGAAGGGAATTATTGAATGGGTTAGAAAGAGGGGATGCTGTTTTTACAACTCCTGAACAGATTCAAGCATTAGGTTTAGAAACCATTAAGAATCCTAATAATGCGCTTGCCAGAGCTTTATTCCAAAAACTAACGCGAAGCAAGTTTGTTATTGATGAAGCGCATACTTGGGCAGAGTTAGTTGGGTTAACAGAAGGTACAGGGACTTTATCCACGGAAGTTTTGGGGCGTTATGGAAATGAAGTTAGTCAAATTGGGGAAATTTTTCGTCAAGAAGGCGTTCTTGATTTTGTAGACAGTCAAGGTGGAATTAACCGTAGTAATTTAAAGGCTGTTGAAGAAGGGGGCGTTTTACGCGATGCGGAATTCTTAAAAACAGATTCAGTGGTTCGTGCTCGAGATAAGATCGCTCAAGAAGTGGGTGGGCGTGATGCGAATGGAAACTTTAATTTTGAAAACTGGAATGCTTTAGAACAAGCGGCTAAAAGCTTGGATGTGAATGGTAAGTTCACAAATGAGAGTGCATCCCGCATTTTTTCTATCGCAGAAGGTTTTGCAGAAGCATTGTCAGCGGTTGAAGGTCGTGATTATTCTCGCGTACCTACAGCGATAGGGGAAACGACATTAAATGTTGTAAAGCCAACCAATAAAGCAGGGAATGCTCAAGTAAGACAGGATTTGAGCAGTGTGATCCAAAAATTTACTTATGAATTTGTGGATCAGGCACGCGTTGCGCATCGAACGGGACAAAACTTAAATTTTGAATTTCAACATTTTAATGTTTCTTCGAACAGCATTTCTTATACCCCTAAAATGCTGATTGATGCCATTCAGCGGAGTGGCGGCCAAATCTCAGCTTATTCCGCAACCTTTACGGGAAGTATTAATATTTTAGCGCGTAGTTTTGGAGCGAAACTTGTAGAGCTTCCTTCTGGTAAAGCACGAGAAATCTTTGGCGGAGAAAAATATGATCTTTTCCGTGAAGGAGCTAAAGACGTGGTGAATGTCGTTGAACAAACGAAAAGCCGGGTGGATCAGGCGGCTCGTCAACAAGGGGTCGAAGCAGATACCGTAATGTATGAATTTATCTCTCACAAATTTGAAGCATCTTCTTTTAAAAGTGAAGTCGTTCGGCAACATAATGGGCAGGAAATTTTAATTATTGATGCTAACGGAAATAATCCAATATATCGGTTGGGTGAATCTCGTGTTGATTTACGAAGTATCGACAATGCGGGGGTTCGTCAGGTTTTATCGCGAAACGGATATAGCACCACATCGCAAGGCTTACAACGTTTTATCAAAGAATTTGGAACTCAGAAAAACAGAGTCATTTTGCTGGAAAGATCAGCAACAACCGGGACAGACTTGATTACTCCGGAACATGTTCAGCAAGTCATTGTTCTCGGTAGCACCAAAAGTGGTCAAACTGGTTTTGATACTTACCGTCAAGCCGTAGGACGTTCCCGTGCTATTTATGACAATGTGAATGGAAAATGGGTTAAACGTACCGATCGTGTTGGCCTTCCTGAAGGAACGAAGCTTTACAATAGACAAACGAACGTTCATATTGGCGACTCTTTTAGCCGTGAATTTATTGATGGAAATACACGGTTGCAATATGAAGCAGAGTTCACAGAATTATTGCTACGTAATGATCAAGCGCGTAATCAATGGAATAATTTTGAAACTGCCTCACAAGCCTTTCAAGACTTACCAGTGACTCTTGTGAATCGTGCTTTAGAAATTGTTCGAGCGGATCAGTTGTCTGCGCTACAAAGAGGAGCAAGTGGCACAACATCCGGTAAGGGTAACACCTTCTTTGATATGGTCGATGCGTTAAAGTTTGAATTGAGTCGTGCAGCAGAGTTTGAAAAACATTTATTTAAAGGAGATTTTAGAGCAACAGCTGAGGTCAAGTTGAATCAAACAGCTAAATCAGCGAATACAAAGATTAATAATTTAGTTGCTGATTTACAGCGTTTAGCAGCGACAGAGCAGTATAGCGGTATTCAAATTCCAGCAGAGTTCACGGCTTTTCTTGAAAGTGTGAAGTCCGCTAAAGAACCTACAGTAAAATTATTAGAAGGAAATGCAGTGCTTCCTGAAGCAGGTATTAATTCTTTTGGAACCTATGCTTCTGCAACTTCTGTTGCTGAAGTGGTCAATATCGTAAATAACACCTTAAGAAAGAAAGTAGATGTTCCAGAGTATGTCGGACGTACTTCTGCTTTAGACAACGCTTCAATTCAAAGAATATCTAACACGCAAGCCAGTGGAGCGGGTGTTCGTGGAACAACGCAGATGACGGAAGTGGTGCGTAACTTTAAAGATGCTACAAATACATTAGCAAGCAACATTCTTTCTGGAGCTGAAGTTCCTAATTTTACTAATTTGGTTTTTGCGTTGAATCAAGACGACGTGGATACCTTGATTAGTAATCAGAGTGATTTATCCGGCATTGATTTAACAGCAGTAAGCCCTGAGTTAGCCAGTGTGCTCGATATTATTAATCAAAGAGATGTTGCTTCTGGTATTACTCAAGATAGTTTGAGTCAGTTTTTCAATCAGTTACAAGCCTTGAACATTTCTTTTAATGGTTATGGGAATGAGCTGCCAACCCTTAATTTTGAGAAAGATCGATTTTTTGTTGCCGATTCCGGATCTCTGAATAACCTTCAAGGACAACTAGAACAGTTGATGCATGCAACGACGCTATATATATTGTCTAATGCCGGCATTGAAGTAGGGGATGCTAATTATCAAACTGCCTTTATTCAAGTGCTTCAAAATGTAAATAATGATTTTGTCAATTTTACAGATCCAGCTCAGGCTCCTGTAACTCAACAAGTAAGAGATGCGTTGAAGCAATCTGACTTTACTCAAGCTTCTCTTATTATGCTTCAAGCTCGTTTTGCAGGGATTACTTTGCCGCCATTGTCTAATTTTGAACCAACGAATAATACGCAAATCCGTTTCAAGAGCGATGTGATTCAGGCAGCTCAACAGGGAAACTTTAAGACTCTAGAACGTTTGATTCAGATTGCTAATATTTCAGGAATGAATTTACCGGCTCTTCCTGCGCAAGCCCAACTAGAATTAACAGACCAACTGTTTGAAGCAATCAATCAAGAAGATTTCTTCAAGGCATTTGATTTGGTTAAGATTGCTCGTCAGACTAATTTGGATATTGCTTTTATTCCTCAAGGTTCTGATGTTAAATTTAACACCGAATTTATTCGAGCCGTAGATACTCAAGATTTAGAGTATGTCCGATCGTTAATTGAAGTGGCGCAAGCTTTAGGTATGGGTTTTCCATCTCTGGATCAGACGCAATTAAATGGTTTAGAGGCAGTAGTGACGACACAGTTTACTTCTGCAGAGAAAGTACTGGATATACAAAAGCTACTTACGATTATTGATGTTTCTCAATCGTTAGGGTTGGCCTCTCAGCTTCAGCTGTCTCCATCCGTTAATGATGCGTTAGCTGCTTTGGTTACACGCTTGGATGCAGAACAAAACTTTGGGGCGTTACTGAATGTGATTCGCATGGTTCAGCAAAGTGGAAATGCGCAGGTTCAAATTCCTGGACTTGATTCTGTGACAGCAATTAGTACTTTGTTAAATGCGCTTCAAGATACCGGTTCTATCCTTAGGGTGTTGGCAGATGTGAAAGATCCTACTACTCTGACAAATGTGGCTAATCAAGTCACTGTGCTTGATGCATTGCGTGTTCAAGGACTCTCTGAAGCGGTTATTCGTCAACTGAGTCGAGCGAATTCCATTCTCAGTTTAGCTTCTTTAATTGGCGGTTTGACGGGAACGGTACTGACCGATACAGTCGATCAGATTAGTCGTTTAGTCGGTCAAGGGGTTAATGTAGACACGATTGCCTTGAGTGATACATTGCTTGAGATTGATCACATAGAATCCATTATTAATGGAGCAGACTCATCTCAGGTTACCAATATTATTGATATGATCAATGACCTTTCTTTTGCAGGTGCTCGAGGGGATCTGCTCGTTTCTTATGACGCTTCTACGTTACCTCAGCTTAAAGCACAAATTGATCAGATTACCGCTGTGGGCATCTCTTCAGATTTAATTGAACAAATATTTAGCAGTACTCAATTGGCAGATGTTCTTGCAGCATTGAATAGTATTCAAAATCTAAATATTGCTCCAACGGTTCTTTTGAGTGTTCGTGAGATCTCTGAATTGTCAGAAATTACAACAACAATTACTCAATTGACTCAAACGCCAGGTTTTACACAAGCGGAGATTATTGCTTTAATTAATGACTTAGGAAATGAAGGCGTGTTAGCAACGATTTTGAGAGGGGTTAATAGTGTTGATGATTTACAACGTATTAATTCCGTTATTGAAAGAACGAAAAAAGACTTTGGAGATGCGATTGAACTTGTTCTTAATATCAATGATTTAATCGAGAAAGGTGTTTCTCTTAAATTATTAGCAGACATGAGTCAGCGTTCTCAAATCTTTAATTTACAGATAAAAATTCAGAATGCGGATGATACTCAAGCATTTATTCAATCGATGAATAATTTAGTTGTTCAGAATTTAAATTCAACTTTGATCTTTGATTTAAATAACTTAGCAGAAGTAAACAAAGTTCAAGGCTTAATTGATTTAACAGCTTCTTCATCTGATTTGAATGAGTTAGCAGAAAAGGGAGTTGCGACGCAGCTCATTCTGCAATTAGATAATTTGCAAGACATTCAAACGCTGACCTCAGGGGTGAATCAGCTTAGAGATATTTTTGGTTTTTCACCAGAATTTGTTTCTAATTTAAACACACTCGCCGAAGTTTCTGAAGTGGTTGCCTTAAGACAGGCTTTGGTTAATCGTGGATTGAATTCCGATTTACTTTCGTCTGTTTCTCGAATCGAGAATTTGAGACGTTTAGAAAGTATGATTTCTCAATTGAATGGTGTTGATCAAACGGATGCGGTAACTCGTATGAATGCACTTGCTAACCAAGGGGTTTCGGGTAGTGTTATTTCAAGTGTAAATAATTTGGCCGAGCTTCAACTCCTGGAAAGTTTGATTCAATTAGATGCTTCGGGTGTTGTGGGTATTAATACAACCATTGAGTATATCAATGATTTGATTTCGGATGGTTTTGCACTTCAGGTTTTCTTGAATGCGCAAAACGTAGCTCAAATGCGTTCTTTTGAAGATGCGGTTATTGCTTATGAAACAGGAAAAGAACTCGGTATTGCTGCAGTCAATCAATTGTCAGATCAAGGGTTGGCTTCTACTTTGATTCTGGAAATTAACAATCCAACATTACTCAAACAAGTTGTTGGCTTAGTAACACGTTTTAGTAAAGCGGCAAACCCAGCTTTAGATCAATCGATTGCATCTTTTATACAATCAGCATTAACAGAAACAGGCAAGCCAACAGCATTATTAACATTACTGTCCATTCATCAGGCAGATGGGGTTATTGATACCGTTATTCGTGCGTTGCTTCAATGGACGGAATTGGATCGAATAGAAAGTGCGGGACGCAGTGTAACAGTCCAAAAACTCAAAGAGATTGCTTTTATTAATAAAGATCGGGATTTGAATGAAGTTCGTGCTCAAGCAGCTCGTGGAGAACTCGATTTAGAACAAGCAGACTTACAGCGTTTGTTGAGTCTCATTAACATCGAAAGACAAGATGTGATTAAGCCTCAAGCAATGGATCTTGTTGCTCTTACGGATTCTGCCATTGCCAATATTTTAGACTTGTCAGACTTGTTTCAAATTCAAGATGTGGATACGAAGGAATTTGTTGGTCTTAAGCGTTTTCTTGATGATATGAGCGTGCTTGTAGATCAAAAATTAACAGATCTAACAGCTGCAAATGCTCAAAGTTCTCAAATCACCTTTGTGACTCAATTACAAGCGGCAGCGAATGAATTAAAAGCGCTGATGAACCAAGAAGGAAGAACGGAAGTTCCAAGTTATTCTGAATTTGCGCAGATTGCTCAGAATCATTTTGGTTCTAGTTCTGTTGAAAATTTAAAACACGTACTCTTTTTAGTGAAATTTGCCAACACCAGTACGAATTTCATACAAAGTTTAGGGGAGGCTCAAGCTTCGATTGATGCTTTGGGTATTAATACTCAGAACTTGAGTATTCAACGTTTAGGAGAGCTAGCTATTCCAGGAGCCCTAACCCGATTGATTGCCGATGCGAGCTCTGAAATTACCTTTACCTCTGCGGAAGCAAGAGATCGTGCTCAGGCAATTGCAAATGCGGTTAATCAGTATTCTTTAGGATTGGAAGGAGTTCCGTTTGGAGAATTTAGAATCAAAGATTTTGAGGCGGTGACTCAAGCATTAAGAGCTCAATTCCCAGATATGACCCTGGTAGAAGTGATGCGCTCTGTGGATCTACTTTTTGATGGGGAAGAGGCTTTAAGTCGTGAGCGTAATTTATTGAATGAAGTTAAAGATAAATTGGGTGCAGAAGCTTCTGATCTTATAACTCATACTCAGTTACAAACGATAGAACCTGTTGTGCGGGGTCTAAGAAATCTTTCATTAACAAAACAGCTAAGCTTGGATGATGTTGCTGTTCAAGATATTTTAAGTTCTTTAGATCAAACAATGCAGAATGTGGTTCTTTTACTGACAGGCATTCAGGTGGAGTCTTCAGGGGTTGTGTTGGACGACAGTCTTAAAACGCGTAATGAATTAACTCAAACCCGTTTTGTTGAAAAATATAGAGCGAATATTGCGGGTCCAGAAGGGCTGTT
Source organism: Candidatus Omnitrophota bacterium (assembly GCA_029261035.1). Classification (GTDB taxonomy): domain Bacteria; phylum Omnitrophota; class Omnitrophia; order Omnitrophales; family JACROU01; genus JAJDCD01. The sequence goes on along the minus strand of JAJDCD010000010.1, from coordinate 89,153 downwards.
GGAAATTTTGGGTTATGATATTAATGCTGAAGGATTAAGCCAATACACAACAATGGCTCGAGCTATTTTGGACCGTTTGGAAGTAGGTCAACTGGATCGTAATGTGGTGAACGCTCTAGTTTCAGAGGATGATTACTTAGATCTTGTGGCAGATCTCATGACGTTAGAAACAGCCATTCAAAACACCAATGCAGGGGATGTAACCAGAGATATTTTGCTTTCTGTGAACCCTAGTGATCTCGTGCAACCTGGTTTTACCGCTCAAACATTAGTGACGAACTTGGCTTTGTTGCAGCAAGTTCGAATTGATTTTCCAGAGCTTTCTTATGTGACGGATAATATTCCTACATCTATATTAGGAAGTACTTCAAATATTAGATCAGTTATTGAGTCTTTAGCCAGCAATGTATCGTTGGGAGATTTTATAACGGAGTTGGAAGATGCTGGTTTTCTACGAAGTGACTTTTCTGAATTTTTAGTTCTTGCAGGGCAATCTCAAGTGGGTGAAGGAATCAACTTGATTGAAGAAGCTTTGGATAGCATGAGCACCAAGAGGGGTTTTGAAGGTCGGAAAGAAAGGTCTATTTTCTTTAACTCCTTATCTAATAGCTCTCGTGGCAATATGGATATTTTAAGTAAAGCAACTCCAGAATTGAAAAGCGCTTTATTAGAAGTGTTAGGGAAGCAGGGAGTTCAAAGTGTGACCGGTGTGATTGATCACATTACGGTTCTCTCTGGTCGAGAAGTTCAAGTGACTTTTAAAACATCGGATGGGGTTCAAAGTTTAGCGTCTGTAATTCGTTTATCCCAAACATTACCTTCTGAATTAATTGGGCAAAATATTTTAGCAGGTCAGGGATACTCTATTCAAAATGTAGGCAATACAAGAACCTACCAGTTATTTGGAAACGATCAAGCTACGATTGAATTAGAAAAATTAGATCAACAAGGGAATGTAGTTGTTCGTTTGGGTGGAACAGAACTTACGTTATCCGATGTTGCTGAGATTCCTGGATTAATTCAGGTCAGCACGCGAAACAACCGTTTGATTGCACGTATTACAAATGTTAATGGTGAGTCTTATACCTTTATGATGAATGCGGATGGTAGTTATGCTGTGAATACACCAGAAACATTAAATTTCTATAATCCAAGTGGTGTTGCAACTCATTTTATCTTTGCAGAAGGAATCACACTTGCAGATAAGCTTCAGGAATTTGATGCTCTAGCAACCCTTACAGATAAAGCAGATTACCTAAGAACGTTGGACGCATCTCAATTAGAAGCATTGTTAAACGAAATTGCGCGTACGGATCGATTGGTATTAAATGACAATAATACGACTGGGGTGCTTTCGAATGCGTTCTTAGCTCAAATTACGATTGATGGACAAGTGAGTGTTTTGGCTGAAGTGCTCCGTATATTGATTAATGAAACCTTTGGAGAAAAGCCTTACTTGAAGACAGCTGCGCTTCAAACATTTATTAATCAGTTTCAAACTCAAATTGCAATGGTCCGCAATGGTGCTTTAACAAGTTCTTTAGTGCTTGATTCATTAGTGGATGTGCTTCAGGACGTTTTGAGCCAAGGAAATAATGTTGAGAACTTTGAGTTAAAAATTCAAAATGGTGTGTTTGTTCTCGAAACACAAGCCATCTCTCTTCAAGACCGTATTGCTCAAGAACAAGCAAACTTGCCAGCAGTGCCTGCGTTGACGGTAAACCAAAATAGTTCTTTGCAGGATCTACAGCAAGAAAGAGATGATTTAAGAGCTGTGTTAGGGCAAATGGATAATCATATTCAAACCTTAATTGGGCTTGGGGCAACTCAAGATCAGTTAGCAAATGCGCTTCAATCCAAAGGGGCGGTAGAGAATTTGATTCAGCAAGTAAATCAATTGATTCAAAATCAAGCCAATGCTGTGGCTAACCTAATTCAAATACAAAGCTTACTGAATCAGCTTCCGGATACCAATGCGTTACCATCGGTTACTGTAACAACGCAGTCATCTCAATCTGAAATTAATCAGAAGAGAGACGAAATTCAACAATTATTGGATCAAGTAGCTCAAATTATTGATGATCTTTCTGATTTAGGGGCACAAGGCACATTGCTTCAACCGGCATTGGATGTACAGACGCAATTAACGAGTTTGATGAATGCAGTAAATCAAATTGCTACTGATAAAGTTCAAGAGGCTCTTCAAGATCAGGCTCTTCAACAGCAGATCGTAGCTCTTCAGAATCAAGTGCCTCAAGTTTCTAATTTACCAGATATAGCAACGATGAGCACGAGTGTTTTGAGTACTTATAGAGATGCCTTGCAATCCATGCTCAATCAGGTTAACGGTGTTATTACATCTTTATCTGATTTGGGAGCAACGCCATCTCAAATGCAGAATGCGTTAGATACTAAAGCAAACCTAGTGAATCAAATCAGTTTAATTAATAGTCAAATTAGTCAAAATTTAGCGGGAACAATTTTGACTCAAGATCCAATTACCTTGGCTCAAATTAATCAATTAATACAGTCTCTACCAACGGTAAATACCAATGCTACTTTCTCAATTAATGATGATTTAAATGCGATTCGAGATCAAATTAGAAATGATTTAACGGCAGTGGATCAAATTGTAAATCAGCTGGTAGATTTAGGAGCCACCTCCGCTCAGTTAAGCCAAGCATTAATAGCTCAGATCACTTTAAATGATCAGTTAGCTGTGGTTAATAATTTAATCTCTCAACAGGTAACGCAAACAAATCAAACACAAGCTCAATTCAGCACTTCGATCACACCTATTTATGCAGGGAAGTATTTAATTCGTCGTGTTGTGATTAAAGATACAGCTCAAAAGATTGTTTCCAGCAAAATGGAATTTGTTCGTGTTGCCGATGGAGCTATTATTGGTAGTTTGGATCAATCGAAGTCCAGCAACCCACTTGAGTTGATGAAAAGTTATAACACGATTATGAGTACGATGGACCAAGATACCACGTTGACGAAGCCTGAGTTGCGTATGATGAAGGATATTGTGGCAGACAGTTTTAATACGGCTTTGAATGAAGTGGGATTTAGCTCTGCGATTAGCCAACTGATCTTTAATGCTCAAGGCGCTCAGAAACCAATGGCTTTTGTTTTGGATGTGGACCAGTTTACGATGCAAGAACTCGCGGTCATTCAAAGTTTGAATTTTGAAGTGTTGTTGATGGTTGTGGGGGATAAATTTGTTCTTTACTCCACGGGACAGCCAGGAGAGATTCAAGTGTCACAAGATTTATTAAATTTCTTAACATCCGACAAAGTACAGCTTCGCGTTCATAACCATCCTAATGCAGAGCCTGTAAGTGCAACGGATGTAGCGACATTTATGAATGCACTTAATATGCAGCGAAATCAAATTATAAATGATGGAAAAGTACTTTTTGAATTAATATTAATTGGAGATAAATTTGTTTTGCTCACACATGACGCAAATTTAAATGTATTCCAAACAGAAATCAGTTTAGCAGAAGGTTTGGAGCTGATTAATCGCTCTAAAACAGATTCTCCAGATGCGTTTAAAAATTTACTTCAATTTATACAATTAGTAAATCAAAGCCAGGCGATTAATCCAGCGCTTCTTTTTGCAGCTTTTAATGCGGGTGCCGTGGGACCTCAGTTTAATAATCAATTTTTTCCTGTGCTGCCAATCTCTGCGACAAGACAGCTTTCTATAGAAGGTCAGTTGTCTTTGTTAAAATCAAAGGCTGCTTTCTTGGAAAATGGAGGAGCTTTATTAAAAGAACGTTTTAAGGAAAGTCCTTACTTTAATTTGTCTCAAACGATTCAAAATACGAGTTTGCAACTCTTAAAATCTTTAACGGATGTAGAATTCTACAAAAACTTTCTTACAGAAAGCGAAGGGTATCAAGCAAGAATAGACCGAATTTTCGGTGAAGTGTTAACCGTGGTTAATGAAGCTTTGGCAGGAGAATTTTTGGTGGGTCGTGGTGAAGAGGTAAGTGAAGGTCTTATCAAAGAAATGGCGTCTCGAATTTCAACAACACGGAATGATGCTGGAAGTTTTGTAGTTTTGGATCTGATTACGGAACTCTTTAAAGCAGGTGCGGATGAAGCAGCGCTTCAACTCTTAGAGGATATTATGAGAGGAAATATAGAAGAGATTGCACTAGCTAATCTTTCTCTTCAAATTGGATCTGTAGTTACATTGGAGCCTACGCGTGTGATAATTCACTATCATAGTGAGAATTCGATTGTTTCTTATGATGCCATCGAAAAGATTTTAAATCGTATTCATGTGGATGTGCGTGAAGATATGCAATCTCCGCTATCTCTTTTTATTATTCCAGATCGAGGCTATAACGATGCACAGCTTAGTTCTTATAACACGGACGTTATCTTTTTAAAAGAAAGTGACTTCTTCTTGCAGAGTGCATTTGATGATATCCAAAGCACTATTCATTTGGCAATCCTAAGACAAAATGCCAAGAAAGATCAAGCGATCAAAGAGACAGAGCTCAGAGAGTTAAAAGTTATGACTCCAGAGCAAGAGGTTACTGAAACGGAAGCAGCTTTAATTCAAGCCAAACTTCGAATGATTCGGGGTGCAAATGTGGATTCTCAAAAACAAGTTGAGGCTTTCTTTGCCCGATTGGATGCTCAAGAAATGGATCAAGAAGAGAGGGTGGAGTTGGCGGATGCTATGCTTAAACTCGATGGGGATACGCTTGCTTCAATTAGTGGTAAGTCTAATATGGATTTTTCTCAATTCCTTCGATTTATTGCACGCACTCAAGGACGCTCTGTTCGAGCTCAAGAAGGACGTTCGTTTAATGCAACGAATCAACCTACTGTAATGACGATAGAAGCTTCTGGATCTCCAGTTCTATTTAATACCAATAGCATGGATTTATTGGAGCAATTTACTCAAGACGAAATTTTGATAAAAGGAGCCGATCATCCATTTAAATTAAAATTGAGCCGTGGGGCAGAAAAAACGACGTTGGGTAGTTGGGATGACTCTATGCTTCAATTCGGTGGAGATGTCGTTGGTTTGACAACACGTTTGGATGGAGATAATTATGTTGCTCGTTTATTGACTTCTCAAGGGCTAGAAACAGAAGTTGCTTTTAGAATGAGAGATCTTAAAATGGAAGTAGCCAATATCAAGGTCTTCAAGCAAGGTTCTGCAGAATCAATGGCTAAAGATCAAGAAGGTCAAGGTAAGGCTCTTCTTGAAATTGTTGCTCGAGAAGGTCAATTTGAAGTTCGTGATGCTTACAATAATTTAATTACAGAGCTCAATGATCTAGATCAATTGCAGATTGATAGTGTTATGGATGCGGATGAAACAACGACTACGACTTTAAGTACTTTAGGAGAGCGTAGAGATAATCAAGCGCACATCATTGCTCAAAATCGATTGGGCGAATTAATGAATCGATTCTTGCTTCTCAATCAAACCACGCTTGAGGGTTATAACAGTCAAAATCAATTGCTTTCTGTCACTAAAACAGCAGCGTTTCCTGTTGTGATGGATGTGGAAGCAGGGCTTAACCGTTCGCGTATACAGGTAAGCCGTATCGGTGAAAGTCGGGATTCTTTGTTGGTTATAGAGTGGAGAGATAGAGATGGACGACTCCTAAATCAAGATACTTGGAACACGCAACAAGTGGATGCTACAGCGGCTATGAAATCTAGAAAAGGCGTTCAAAAAGAACGTGTTCAAGTTCAGACGCAATTGAATGATTTAAGAACAGAATTAAAGCAGGTTCGAATAAAATTGAATCAGCAGCAAGATTCTGAAAATCAAGAACAAGTTAAAGCACTTATGGCTCGGGAGGCTGTATTAGAATCTAAAATTGCGGAAACAAATCGTAGAGAAAAAGAATTAACGATTCGCTTTGAAACAGCACCTCCTGCGAGTGAACTTAAATCTGTAAGTAAAGCAAGGCTTGCTATTGAGTTGTTGAAAAAGCAAAGAAAAACCTTGTTTGAAGTGGTTGTTGAACTTCAAGCAATAGAAAAACCTACCGCGGCACAACAAGAACAAATCCAAAGATTGCAACGGGAGTTGAAGTTAAATCTGCAGCAATTAAACTTTTCTCGTAAACAGTTAAGAAAACTGCAATGGTCTTTGCAGACAGATTTCCCAGATAAAGTTAAAATTGAAAATGCACTTCGTACATTATCTGAAATCCAAAAGAAGTTTGAAGGATCTCAGGAAGACAATGTTCTTGGGTTTAGAGACCAAGCTGCAAAACAAGCACAGCAATTCGATCAATTAACGGAGGAAGGTATTCAGTTGATTGAACTTTCCGAAACACAAGACGGGGATCAGGCGATTGCATCTAGAAACCAGGGTGAGAGAAAATTAGGGCAGGCTCTCAGGAATTATAAAGAGCATGAACAAATTTTAAAAGATGCTGAAGCTTCTTTGAAAGTGCTTCAAAATATTCGAGATATGGTACAAAAAGCTCAAGCACGATTCTCAGACGCCAAGATTATGAATTTAGAATATCGAAAAGCAATGATTCAAATTGAAGACAGTATTTTAAAAATCAGTGCTTTGGCAAAACGAGTATTGGATGCGCAAAAGCAGATGGAACGAGTTTACGATGCCAATATTCTTTCTTTCCAGAAATTTGAACTCCGTAACACGGTGGTGGGTACCAAGATTCAAGAACAAGGAGCCGATCAGCTTCTTTTTGATCTTTACTGGGAACAAGCTCCTGAAGGATGGAATGGGCTTCGAGCTTTTGCTAAAGCGAAAGAAGGTCTGACAGGGAAGCAAAAAGAAGAATCACAGAAACTCGCTGATTTCTATAATCAAGTTATGGATGAGTTTACACAAAATAGTCCTTTCTTTGTTCCTGGAAAAATTTATCCAACTTATCGTTTGGGAGTGAATCACCCTGTAGCGGTTGCCAACATGGTATTCCGAGATAAAACATTTTACCGAGCTCCTGCGGGTGCTGGTAAAACAACCACAATTTTTAATATGGCGTCTGTGATGCATGCGCGGATTAGAGGGAATGCTGAAATCTTAAATATTTTAGGGCGTACGGAAGATTACAAGTTTATCTTTGTGTTGCCTAACCCTGTGTTATTTACAGCAACTCGAGATGACCCAGATTTACAAAGAATGTACTCTGCCTTAGGTATTCGCCAAGAAATTTTCACAGAAGACGTTTTAAATGAAGTCCGTCAAGCAGATCCAAAAAAGGCAGAGGAGATTCTAAGCAAACTAAGAAATGCTCATGTGATCTTAGCTGAAGGTAAAGCGGCCGACTTCTTGGGCTTGAGAGAAGGGGCTATTAAAAGAAATTCTGGAGAAACTGAGAAAGACTTTGTAGATAGAAAAGAAAAAGAAGAATCTCAGAGAGCTAATATCCAGAAACTTAGGGACATTATTTATAAAAATAACCGTATAGTTTTAGACGAATCGGATACCTCTTTGTTTGAAACAGGGGTGCAGTCTTCTGGAGGTTCTGGAGATGAAGCTCTTCGTGTGGATCATCAAATGAGATCAGGCTTGATTGATCTTGCGATTGGAGAGTTAGAAGTAGAAGTTTTTTCAAAGACTCTTTCTGATGAGGGAAAAGATACTTTTGTTAAAACGAAAAAGAAGATCCGTGATTTAAGCGGAATAGAACGGTTGCAAGCAGAAAGAAGATTGTTAACCCTTCAGGTTTGGGATTTTAACGAAGAAGTTCAGGATCGAAAATTAAAAGATATGACTTGGGAAGATTATGTAAAACAAAATCGTCAGGGAGTGATTGTTGGAGCTCGATTTGATTTAGATAAACTTCGTGATGAATCTAAGGATGAAATGGGTGACCGAGATCTTGTGCGTAAGATTCAAGATATCGCAAAAGAACAAGGCTTGAAAGTGGATCTTAAGATGCTAACCGAGGAAGATTCTAAGGTGGATGATTTACCAGAGCATATCCAGCAGATAAGAGCTTCTTTGGTAGGTCGTGCTATGGCATTAAAACAATTTGAAGGTCGAGATGTGGGTCGTTATTTCGATATTCGAGTTAGAGACTTGGCCGAAGATGCAACGGACGCAGAAAAGAAAAAAGCTCAAAAAGCAGATGCTGTTCTTAAAGGCTTGGGTGAGATGGGTAAGGAGAGTTTAAGACGTTTGGCTCTTAACTTAACGCCGCAGCAGAGAGCTCAGATTGCAAGTGGAGAAGCTTCCTTAGATCAAGTGAATCCTTATGTATTGAGTCAAATTCAAGGAGATCCGGAATATCAAACATTCTTAAATCCTGAATTTTTAAGTTTGATTGATTTCTTTGAAGTTGAAATTCCAGAAATTAAAGTATTCGCCAATTATGCAATAGCTCCTCGTTTGCAACAAAGCGATCCTTACTTAGCGGCGCATACGCAATTGGTGTTCTTGCGTTATATGGGTGCTCAGGCAGGATTAACCCGAATTGAAGAAATGTTACGGGATGAAGATGGAATTAATGATCAACTGAAGAAAGTGAAAGTATCCAGCGAGACGGTTCGTTCTTCTCGTACCGCAACGATTAATCTTTGGCTCGATGGAGGTTCGGACGTCAGTGGTTTTAGTGGAACTTTAAGTTATTTGACCAAGGCTCTTTACTCTACTTACGGAATTGATGTTCAGGAAACGGTTGTAGGGGATGATGCTTATATTAATGTTCAGCAACATCGTTTGACAACGGCGAATGATATTCCTCAAGTATTGAATGCTATTAATTCTAAGATGACTGAAGGAAGTAATAGGCACCTTGTTATTTTAGATGCTATGTCCAACGTGGATGAACGTCAGATTGTAGGGGATGTGGGTTCCGAAGCTGAAAGAGTTCGCGGACTTATCGATAAACTTCTTAAAACAGAAGATGAAGACGCGCGTATGGACTTTATTATCCTAAAAGATCAAGAAACGACTTGGCGTTTAATTTCTGTTAAAAAAGATGAGTTTGGGAATGTGGTTCGTAATGTTGCTACCAATGAAATCTTGGTTGAAGAAAAATCAATTAAATTTCAACCGGCAACCGATGAAGACAATGCGTTGAATGTGAAGAACTTGCTTGCAGATATTTCTGAAGAACAAGAAGTCACAGAGAATGATCGTGTCGCTTTCTTCTTCAACTTGGGAGCGACTCGTGGTGTAGACGTAAAATTCAGCGGAAATATGTCGACCTTTGCTTTATTTGATGCACACACTCGTAATTACGAAGCGGTTCAATTATTGCGTCGTGACCGAGGTGTCCGTGTTAATTTTAAAGGCTGGTTGAAAGACGGTAAAATTAAAGCGGGCAGCAACTTTGTTTATACTCGAAATCCAATTTATGCACGTATGTTTTCTGACGGTCTGATTACCATGGAAAAAGTGATGGAGGAATTGCAGAAAGATGTAGCTCAGAAACGAGCTATTGAGGAAGCGAAGAAACAAGGTCTTCCATTACCCGAGAGAGATGCCATGTTTACTTTTGATTTCCAAGGGACCTCCCCAGTTTTTCATGAACTCAATATTGTTTATTTGGATCCAAATTCGAGAGCAGACATTGAAAAAGCAGATCTCATTCGAACCTTAAAAGACAATGAGCTCTTTAAATCGAAAGAAGCCACCCTTAGAACCTTTGTGGATGATATTGATGATAAATTTAAAACCTTCTTTGAAGATATCCGCAGTACCCTTAGAACGACTCTTGAAAAAGCAAGAGCAGAGAACGATGTAGCAACGGAACAGAATATGGAACGTGCGTTAGAAATTTTGGGTAACATCCAAAAAGATTATGACAACAAGCATCAATTAAACACAGATACTCGATTGCCAGGAGTTCAGAGTGGTATTGATGAGCTTAGAGGGGCCGTCAGTAAAGTAGTTCGTCAGCTGAAGCAAATTGTAAACAGTACGGAATTCAATGAACTTCCAGATAGAGTTCAGCAACAAATTAAAACAGAATTGGATGATATTGAAAACAAGCCTGTTGATTTACGAAGTGACCGTAAGCGATATCGTAATGCAAAGGGCTCTTATACCGACTATATCAGCGAAGGGCGAATACACACTTATTATGCAAACGACACGGATATTTATGGAAAACCAAAGACCACGACCTTTGATGTCGAAACTGTTTTAACTCGAGAAGGACGAGTTGTTCAATACGAAAATCAGAGATTGCAGGATGCGCTCTACAGATTAAAAAGTCATTTTAAACCTTCAGAAATAGAAACACTACAATATCTTCGTATGCCTGAAGCGGAATTAACGCATCGAGAAGCGATGGAGTTGAAGGATTTACTTCTTCAGCAAAATTCATTGGTGATCAATGATGTCGACTATTTAAAAGACAGGGGTCTTTTAGGGGATTTATTAGAAGTGTCTCTTCGCAGTAAAGTAATTTGGACTTCCGATGAAACATTAATTTTAGTAGGAACAGAAGTTGCTGCTGATGTCGATGGCAAGATTCGTTTTGCTTCTGAAAGAGATGAAGAAATGGTTGCTGCTTCAGAACGAGGAACAACACAGGCTAGAAAAGTTTCTGAAGTAATAGAATTGGCAAATCAACGCACAGAGATGAATGACCTTCCGGAAGTTTCCTTGATGGGAGCAAACCCAGAAGCTCGTGCGCAAATGCAGCAAACATTGGATCAGTTAAATGCGAAGGATGGTTTTACTCAAGAAGCTAAGGCCACGATCGATACCGAGTTAAGAAACTTAGGTCTTGTAGATTATAACCGTGGTTTGGACAAAGCAGACCTCGTTCAAGATGGTGTGCGTGTCGTTGAGCTTATAAAAGAAGTGCGTCGTGTCTTTGATAAGAAAGATGCTCACAGTCAAGAGGTTCAAGAAGCCTTGAACTTATTACTTCAATCCGCTGGTTCTGATTATCAATATCAGGGTGCTCCTGGTGCTCCAGATGATCAAGATGTTGTTCAACTTGTCTTTGCGCTCATTTCAAGTGGGATTATTTCTACTCAGGATATGGATGAAAAGAAAGAAGGGGATGACCTTAAGATTTTAGCTAAGCTTATTACCGTTGGAGAATCATTGCGTGCTGTAAATCAATTGAATGTGGACGACCTTAAGGTTCGTTTAAATTCTGCAGAAATTAACTTTGCACTTCATCATGAAGACTCCAACGCTCAAATCGCAAGAGCGTTGTATCAGAATATGCCTGTGTACCAAACAGAAACAAGAGCTCTTCTTGAAAGAAAATTTAATGCCTTTGATGCATTAGAAAAAGCTCGTTATCAAGCCATGAACAATAAAGATAAAATCGATAAGTTAGATCGACAATTATTGAAACTAAAAACTAAAGGCCGTATTACCGATTGGCAGAGTTTTAAGGAAGTGTGGGGAGAAACTCTTGGATTAACTGCTTGGAATCAAAAATTAAATGATTATCTCAATCTAGAATCGAAGTATGCAAAGATACCTCGTTTGGGAAGAGATTCTTTTGGCGATATTATTGAAGACCGTATTTGGAGATGGGGTGCTAAGGGATTTATTTTAACAGCAAGTTTTATTCCGTACAGCACTTGGCATGTATTGAGCAAATTAGCGAGAAATGCTGTGGATGCTCTACGGCAAGCTCGAGAAGAAAAGCGTTTACTTCGTTTTATGGGCCAGAAAATAGTGAATGGGGTTTGGAAAACAGGGGCTTTTATTTTAACGCCCGCTCGTTGGATATTAAGCTTTGGTTTTAACGTTGTACCAAATATATGGAAAAAACCGGGTCGTCAAAAATTAACAAAACAATTTAGAGACTACCAAGAAGAAAGCGTTGTGCTTACACGTTTTAATCGAGGAACAAAGAAAATAAGCCAACTCTTAGCGTCGCCTCTCTTAAAAGCAAAACAATGGTGGAATGATCCTACTCGTCTTAAGTTTAAAGATGTAGACGGAGTGATTGATAATATTCGTTTGAATGCACCTGCACTTTCGAGTGGTGAGAAAAATAGATACAACTTAGCTTTAAGTAGTTTGTTGTTGCAAGCAGTACCCACTTCGGATGATCGTAAACGTTTTAAAGAAACTTTGGATGCAGGACTTGTTTCTGGTACAGCAAAGCTGAAGGTATTGGCTGGTTGGCAACAATTCCATACTTATTTGAAGAGAAATAATTTGCTTCGTGAGTATGAATTACAAACTCAAAATGCAGAAGGTCGTTTAGAAGCTCTTTGGAGAATGGCCGAAGGGGATAGCTCTCTATGGAAGAGTTTGACAAAATGGCCTCGATTGATAGTAAACCGTATGCTTTCGTTCATTCCAATTTCGTTTGCTTATCTAGAATCTTGGACGGAGGATACCGTTTTTGATAAATCGCTGACTCGAAGTGACTCCGCTTCTTTTATCTATCGTTTAGGTGTTGTGAGCGAAAATGAAGTGCTCAGAACCTTGAAGTCATCCTTACAAAAAATTGAAGATGCTCCAACACGTATTGCCTTGATGGATGCGGTTGCTGCTTATCTTCAAGGAAAACCAAATCAAAAAGCGCTAAATGAGCTGCATGCGAAATTATTGATTGCCGCTAGACGTTCTACAGAAAAAGCAGATAAAACACCTAAAATTACAGTGAAACAAGACAAAAAAGAGGGTGGGTATTTGTATCGCCCTGCCATCTTTGGTTTAAGAGAAGGTTCTGTGATTGGTGAAGCTACGGCATCAGCAAAACAAATATGGAAAAAGTGGAAGAACACTACTCGTTTTGGAGCAGGTCTTGGAGCTGTGTTAAGTGGAGCGACGACCTTGATTAATCCTATGACTTATATGGCTCGTCGTCTTGCTGAAGGTACGGATGTCACCATTGCCGGTCAGAAAATGAGATTTGAATTGGATAAGGAAACAGGAAACGTTCTCTTAAAGACAGAAGTAGTTACAGCTACAGACGTCGTTGTGAATGAAAAGAGAAAAGTGGAAGTAAACACACCAAACCCTGTCAAAGAAACTGTGGAGTTTGATATTAATGCTGAGGGTGACCTTACGTTTGAAGGGAATAAAATAAAAGATGGCGAAAAAGTAACGATTGATGGTTTGGAATATCTGGTTACTCTGGTTTCTGGTACGCCTCAGAGTGGTTATGGTGTGGATGTGGCTAATCTAAGAACAAAAGAAATTATATTAACGTTACAGGATGAGGGGCGATCTCGTATTGACACGACTCAGAAGAAAATAGAGTTAGAACTCCCTGCTTATGTCACAGCAGTGAAGAATAAAAACAAAAAAGATCAGGCTAAGAATAGTTTTATTCGAACTTTAGCTCGTGTAGATCAACGCAGTGCTGCTGTATTCCAACTGCATAAGTGGATTAATGAAGAGTATAAAGCGAAGTTAAAGCAAATGGGTGTTAGAGAACAAGAACATACCTTAGATAAATACTTAGAAACATACTTTGCTAAAAAGTATCCAAAACATCAATTGTTGAGTATCCGTTTTGTAGAAGAAATGAAAAAACGACTCAATAATCAGGGTTTTGACTTGGATGCTTTAAATATCAACATATATGGATTGATTGATTCACGACTTGATCAAGAACAGTTAAATCGTCTTGAAAGTTTTGAAGAATGGATGCAAGGATTAGAACTTGAGGGGGCTACTGAGTATAAAGAATTGAAAATTAATCAAGCGATTGTGTTAGATCAGCTATCGAATGATGTTGATGCAACGGTGTCTAAGGTTCAGGGTATGATGGAAGAAAACTTCTTAGATACGGTTGATGGATTGATTACAGCAGTGTTAAATCTTTCGGGCTCGAAATCTTCTGATCTCAGTCCGCGTGAGAGTGAACGAGTTCGGAAAATTAATGATTTATTTAATTTAGATGAAACACGAAAAGAAGAGAAAGAAAAACTATACCAACGTTATAAAGAAATTGAAGCTTTGATCCAGGTTTTTGGACTTCAGACTCAAGTACGTTTTCTTGACGTGATGGACGCTATTTTGTTAAACGATTATAGCGTTTTTACTCAGATGGCTAACCGTGTGGGTATTGAGCTTGTTTCTGGAGAGAGTGTGACACTAAACAATATTCTTCAGCAGCTTCATCAAGAAGCTCTTGTGAGGGGTCGAGATCTCAAACAAGAACGTTTGACAGCCGGAGTTTTAGAAATGAAACGCCGTGTCGACGTCATGAAAGCAAAAGCAGAATATTTATTAGACTCTGCTGAGTTAACGGACAACGAAGAAGAGTCTCTAAATTTAAGGAAAGAAGCGTATTTAACTTACGAGAAAGCAACGCAGCGTTTGGTTACAGCGATTAAGCTTTTAGAAACAGAGAAAGAACTTAAGGGTTTAAATCGAACCTTCATGGCTCAACTTAAAGCATTGCAAGGATTGCTTTACCTTGGTAAGTACCGTGCGGTTCCGGATTCTGCAGAATTTGATTTAAAACAAGCGCGTATCTTTTTTGATGATGCCATTGATTTAGATCCGAAGTATTTAGCTATATTGGATAAGGAATTAGCTTTAACACGTGAATTAACAGGTGGGAAATTGCAGTCAAAATTACAAGCCACGAGCAGTACAGATGACAACTTAATCTTTGCTTTTGATGGTTCCGAAAAAGGAAAGCATAATCAACAGGTATTATTGGGAGATCCTGACCTTAAATTTATTTGGGATAAATATCGTCGTATTAATACTCAGTATACGGAAGAAGCAAACGCAAAAGCGATTAACTTAAATATTTCTGTTAGAGATGAACGAAGTATGCGTAAGGCATTAACAGAATTATTGATGAAAGAAATTGAGGTTGATGGTGAAAAGCAGCAAGTTAGAAAAGCATCTGGAGATCTTAGCAAGAAAGATAAGATGAATTTAATAAAAATTCAAGAAGCTATTCTTTTAGCTTTTAATGAAGGATATGCCTTTCAAGGTTTAAGACAATATCGTTCTCAATTTGAATCCAGTCGTATTACGGATGTGATGGATGGATTAAACTCGTTGTTACAGCTTAAGGATGCGGATTATGACAAAGAGATTAATGAAAACTTCTTAGATGTCTTAGAGAGAAAAGGAATTGTTTCTCAATTCGAATTGCTCTTAGTAGCCACGAAGGTAGGGGAAGGTCGGGATACGAGTAGTATTACCGGAGAAGGACGTAAGAGAAAGGTTCGTGTGTTTTCTCACTACTTAGAACGTTTGGCTTATCTCAAAAAAGCATTTGGAGAAGATTTTGTAAACGAAGTACTCGTTTCTTCAATGGAAGGGGATATTGCGGAAGAAGTTTTGGGTCACTCTCGACCAGGACAAGATTTAACGTTATTTGATGCATTAGGCAAGTTAGAAAAAGATGCTAAGGATTCGGATCGTGTCGTTGTTGGAAAACGTATCGCAGAAAACGATACCCTAGAAGAAGCGATGATTTTAGATTGGATGACGATCTTGAAAAAAGAAGCGCGTTTACAATCAGAAGCAGATGCTGCTAAAAAGGCGGTGCTTCAGAGCCAGATTCAAAATTTAAAAGCTGCTTATGATCGACGTTTTCTTTCGGGAGCAACAGATGAAGTAAAAACACTGATTCAAGAAATTAAATCCACAGATTATCAAATATTGGATACGGCTATTCAGTTTGTGAAACGCAACCGTGTCTTGTTGGGTTTTGGGTTTGATAAAACTTACATTCGAAATCTTAAACTGAAACTCAAAGCAATGGGTAAGGATGAGTGGATTGACTGGAAAGAAACCTTTGCCCATTACACTCGTTCTAAAGCTGGAAAACAAGGGGTGGCTCGTAACAATGCCGGTGCTATTGCCTTTGAAATTGTGAATAAAAGAAATTTTGGTGGGGACATGGATATGAATTCAGTCCATAAACTTATCAATAAACTTTTGGATGAAGAATATTACCAATTCCATTTTGTGGATCGGGCGAGTAGTTTGATGAGCGCTAAGACGGCTATTTTTGATCAGCTGCTTCAAAGTCGAGTTCGAGAAAATCCAATTACAGCAGCAGAACTTGGAAATTTAATTCGCTTGATCAACAACGATGAATTTATAGAAACTTCTCAAGAAATTAGAGAAAAAATTCGTCGTGGAGAAGCAACATCAAGACAGTTGAGACTCTTTGAGATTATGGCTGCATTAGAAGGTGTTGAAGAGAAGCAAGAGAAGTTGCAGATTCTTAAAGACGCAGAAAATGCTGCGGTTGTGATCGAAGAAAACCCAGCGGCTTTTGATGTGAATGTAAAATTGGTTCGTGCAAAAGCGAATGAACTAGGTCTTGATTTGGAAAGAAGTGATGACTTAATTGAAGCTGCGGTGAACTCTCTTAGAGGTTTTGATTGGCTCGGACAATTGATTAACCGAATTCAGTCCAAACCAAGAACGTTACGAGATGAGATATTGGATGAAGTGGTAACCATAGTTCAATCTTTTAATCGATACCGAACTCAATTTAATGAAAAAACGGCTAATTCTATTAACGTATTGGCCAGCGAAGCGCGTACGCAACAAAGAAGAGAAGCTTATATACAACAGCAAGCGACGCGGAAGCCTGGAGAGATATTGGATGAGGCTGAGTTGGTAGAGCAGTTTAAAGAAACAGTGAATGAAGCGGATATTCATCGTATGCTCGTAATGACGGAATTAAGAGGTTCTCTCGGAGGAATTCAGGAAGTGAATCTTTCTGAATTAACACAACAAGAAAAAGATTTCTTTGAAGCTAAAACAGCGGCAACGGAAGAGGAACCTAGTTTTTGGAGAGAACGCATTGCGAAAGGTGGAGATTATTATTATTTCGTAAGTGATGCTCAAGGAAATGTTCAAGCTAAAGTATTGCGTCGAGCTCAGTTGTTCTACCTTGCAGAAATGCAAGAAGCAGGCAGTACAGGGGATTCTTTATTTACAGGAGGCCTCAAACAAAGCTTAGGTAATTTCTTGAAGAGTTCTGTTCGTATCGATAGAGAAGCTCAACCAGAAATGTATGAAAAATTGGTCTATACACAGTTATATATAGGCGACCAATGGGAATTTGGTGTGGAAGCGGCTCTAGGATTCTTTGTGAACAAGAGAGAGCTCGATGGAGATGAAGGACGTTTCGGCTATCGTGATTTAGCATCTAATGTAACCATTCAAGAATTAGCCTCTCGATTGAATGAAGATAAGGATGCTAAGCTGAAAGAAATGCTTCAAAAAATTGCGACTATTGAACGTGTTAAAGATACGTCTTTAACTTATGATCAATCGATTCAAAAAGCAAAAGAAATTGTAGCTGAAAAAATTATCGATGGTTCAAAAATGGTAATGGATCTTTTTGCTGCGAATGATGGTTATGGATTTATTTCATTCTCAGATGCATTGAGTGATGAGATGAACGTAAATGAGAACAAGGGCATGATGAATAAATTAAAGATGGCTCGTAAAAATATTGTTCACGAATTGAATCATGCGCATTACTTTACAAATTTAACGGAAGAAGAAAGAACTGAAATTGATGAGTTAGTGAAAGAGTTGAATGGATATGAGGAAGCGAAGAAGCAATTGATCCAGTCCGGCTACACCGAAAAACAGGTTGTGGAAGAGTTGTTGGCTTATGTCAGTCAAAACACAATTGATAATGATCCGTCGGTTGTAACCAAGGGTGAAAGCTTAATTGCAAAAGCGCTTCGCACGGATGAAGACCAAAAAGCAGTTCGAGATATTTTTGATCGTTTTGGTTTTACGGTGATTGCTGATTTGGTTCGGGATACCGTTACGGTAGCTGGATGGCCGGGACAAGATTTCTCTCCAGAGCTTTTAGAAGCCCGTTTGGAAACAAAACGTAATCTTCAACGATTAGAAGATCAAATTAAACAGCAATACCAAGTAGATGAAGCTGCAGCGAGAGACTTGTTTAATGATTGGAAGCAACAAGCGGAAGCTGCGAATCGTGTGCAGGTGCCTGAAACCATGGAAGCTTTAATTGCATTGAGAAATATTGAAGAAGCTAGAGCTCTCGTGCTTACAGCGCAAGAATTACAGTCTCAGAAAAAGAAACAGAATGAATCAATTGAGACTTATCAAAAAGCGCACAGCTTATTTGAAGAAGCGGTTCGTTTGGATGAATCTCAAAAAGAAGATATTCAAACAGAATGGGTTCAAGTGAACTTAACTTTAGCTCGAATGGCTTCTAAACAAGGAAACGAAACTTTAGCACAAGATGCTTACAGTCGTATCCAAACAATTGACCCATCGTTTGCTGATACTATGATTCAGAAATTGGATCAAAAATTAAGGCAGCCTGAGAAAGATAAGATGAAGAGTGATCCTAGATTTGCCCAATTGGGAGCAATGGCAGATCAATTTATTGATATGCAAGTAGATCAAATGAGTATACGAGATTTGATTGCTGGCTCAGAGGGTTCTATTGTTGACGGAATTAATGAACAAATCGAAGAGGCTACAAAAATTAATTCTAACTTAAGTGAAGGAGAGTCCTCAGCATTTATTCGTGATTGGTTTAGTGCTTTGGCGATGAAAGCTAGAAATCAAAAAAATCAAACGAATCGAATTCGTATGATGAAAAGAAATAGGATTGAGAAACAAGCTCAAGATTATTACAGTCAAGCTAAAGCATTTGATTCTAAAGAAGCTCTTCCTGGTTCTTTAGATCAGTTTGTGGCACTGGAATTAGCACAAACAGCTGTGAATAGTTTTAACCAAATGATCCAATCGGATAATGTTTCTCTTGAGGAATTAAACAAACATATGGAAGTTTTGGAAGAGGCTCAGGAGTTAGACCCAGAATTGAACCAATCAGAATTGGCAGATTCGATTAAAGAGATGTATTTAGCCAGAATTGAATTGTCTATCACTGCGACAAAAACAAAAGAGATTGCTAAGAGGGTAGATGCTGATTACGAACAAGCGATCCATTTTGATAGAAAAGGAGTCTTGCCACCAGCATTGTCCCGCTACTTTGTCGATATTGCCAGAAATGAAACAGTAAAGACATTGATGTTAGAAAGAGCGGGTGGTAATGAAGAGCAAATTCAAAAAATGACACAAGCAGCACAGGTAGGTTTTACTAAAGCTCAGTGGGTGAATGAAGAGGTGACACCGGAAGCTGTTGAAGAAATTGTGAATATGGCCACACAGACTGCGGATGCAATGGTACAGCATATAACGGATGCGAATATGCATGCTAAAAATGGAGATTGGGAAGATGCTGTTGACGAAATTCAATCGGCTCAAAATCGATTTGAAGAAGGTTTGAAATTTTGGCTCAAAGAAGTTAAAAAACCAGATGTGAATACCGTAGTTGCGTGGTATGTGGATGCGGCTAAACAAATACAGTCAGGAGCAGCTGCTTTGGTTGCTCAAAATCAAAAAGAAACAATCGTTGAAGGTGTTGAAGATTATGAAGAGGCTAGCAAGCTTATCGAAGCAGCTTTAGATTTTATTCCTGGATTTCAGGATGATGAAATCGACGTGTTGCGTTCTAAAATTTATACAGTTCTAGCAGAAACATATGAACGCCTTCGAGATGAATTTGCAGAAGATGAAATAGAACGAACCGAATGGGATGCTCAGGCTTCTATTTATAGAGGACAAGCAGAAGAGTATGAAGCAGAAGCGGATAGCTTAGGACAACAAGTCCTATTTGAATCTAAAGAGTCCTCTTTATTAGATTCTATCTCTATGGTTTCTGCGCAAAGCTTAGGTGCAGCTCAAGCAGACCGTCTTCAAGTGGTTCCAGAATACTTGGAGGTTTTAGGGGAAGCTTTGGGATTAGGGATTCAGTTAGATAGCCGCTTTAAAACAGCAATTGAGAAAGTAAATCGTATTGTTGTTGGCAATCCTTTGGATGACAGTTTGTTCCAAGGAGGTATTGTGGCTTATGCACGACTTTCAGATCGAACGATTGTTGTGAGTGAAACACGTATTCAACAAATTAGAGACCTAGAAGGTGTAGCCCGCGACCGTGCTTTTGCAGAATTGGTTGCAACCTTAGTTCATGAAGCAACTCATATTGATAATATCGATAACGTTTCATTTAAGGAGCTTTCTCAAAACTTAGATGTGTTCCGCCAAATTGCTTTGGATGAATCGTTTGCGTATCAATCTCAATATCGAGTGATGAAAGCAATTGATATTCGTCGTCGAGCAAGTGGATTAGATCCAATCTTTAGCAATAGAGAAAAAGAAGTCGTTAAAGAATTGGCAGAAGAGATTCCTGCGAATAATTTTGAAAATGCTTCAGCACTCTTTGCGGTTCGTGGTTTAGTTGCAGAAAATGTTGCTGATCTTCAACGATCGATTCAACGTTTGGGTGGCCATGTTCAATCTCCGTGGATTGCTTATAACCAAGCTCAAACTCAATTAGAAACGTTGAATCTTGCTTCTCTGGCAGCACTCTTAAATGAAATGAAAAATATTGAAACTGGCAGAAGCGTAGATGCGGTTAACGCAAGACAAATACCAGGATTGGATATTCAAGGCGTGGTTGTGGTCGATTCGGACTATGCTAGTTCGGTAACTGACATTGGGGTTCTTCTAGATCGAATTTCTCCAGATACCGACACGGTTCATATTCTTCATGTTTCTCCTGAAGTTAAAGAACAAGCAATGGCGCAGTTTGCCAATACCGAGTTGGGACAATTGTTCGAACCTCAAGCAGAAACGTTAAGAGCCGCCGTTCAGTTAGAATCTGAGAAAGATGTGACTCAGACCGTTGCTGGTTTGGTAGAGGATGGAGCTAAACCATCTAATATTATCTATGTCAGTAAAGAGGAGATATCACCAAAGGTTGTTACACTCTTATATAACGGTGAGAATGAGCCTCGTATGAGCCAAGCTAATAGACAATTAGTTCACAAATTCATGCTCGAAGCAGGTCGTTTCGTCTCTCGTAATGGGGGGTTGAGCTCCATCAAGAGCTTCGCACAGCAATACCCAGTCGATATGCAAGTCTCAGAAGGATATGTCGTCATGGATTACAACTCAATCGTAGCTCTAGCAGAATACCTCCTAGAGCGCCTCAGAGCCAAACAAGCCGTCCAAATCGCAGCATAGTCTAAAGGGACAGTCTAAGGGACTGTCCCAAAAGCACCTCAAAATAAGCTTATCTCAAATAACTAAATGTATCATTGTGACACGTTTTTTAGGCCCGGGCCTGTTTGAGGGTTTCCGGGTTGGAAGGTGGGATTTTTTAACTCTTTTAATTTCAAAAGTTTATTGATTACAGCCCTATTTAGGCCCGGGCCTAAATAGGGCCCGTGCCCGAATGGGGGTGCTTTAAGTTTATATAGGGAAATAGGTTAGGGTTATTTGAGTTGATTTATCCACAAGGAGGTGGATGTAAGTTATTTATCCACAATAATTTAGCTTATTTGGCTTATTTTTAAGGGATATTAAAGGTATTGCTAGAAATTCCGATATATTTACTCCAGTTTTTACAAAGTTAAAAAAAGTATGTTATAATTCCTTTAAGAGAAATAAGTAAGTATTGCCGACTGTTGTTTTACAAAAAAGAATGTAGTATAAATTTTCATTTTGTTTTCGAAAGAGTTGCATGAATTAAGAAAAACTTTTTTAAAAGATTAAATGAAAAGGGCGTATTTAGAAAAATTTATTTGTTTTTAAACGTAATTGTTTAAAAGGAAGTGTTTTTTTGGAAATAACTCGATAGAACTTAATATTATCGAACAATACTTAAATTTTCTTAAGCAGCAAAAAATAAAATTAACGAGGTAAGGTCGACCTAGTTTATGTATATAATTCAAAAATATAAAAAAACAATCAAGACGATTTGTTCTGTCATTGCTTTTACCTTTATAGTAACCACTGTTTCTTGGGTAGGTAGTGAGAATGTTTTAGCTCAAGTGTTTCACGCTTCTCAACCTGGCGCTTCTGGAATGCAGGACTCCTTTTCTCCTTCGCAGGTACTTTCTAATATTTCTTTTTCTAAAGACATGGGTCAAGTCAGAAAAGTTCATCAAGGAACTTCGGATAAAGTTGTTATCCATATTCAAGATGCTCATGCTAATTATCAGGCGCAAAAAAATATCGCAAATATTATTAAATATTTATATCGCTCCCATCAAGTAGATCTGATTAACGTTGAAGGTTCTACGGGACGTGTTTTAACTGACCTTCTTTCTGCATATCCAAATCAAGACGTAAGAAAAGCCGTTGCGGAGCCTATGCTTCAAAAGGCGAAGATTACAGGCCCAGAATATATTGCTATTTCTGAAGACCTCCCATTAACACTTTATGGTATAGAAAATCCAGAGCTTTACGAGCTGAACCGAAAGGCATTTTTAGATGCTCTTCAGTTCAAAGAGAGAGATCAGGATTTTTTAAGCCGTATTGAGGTGCACTTAAAAGCCTTACGCAATAAATTGTATTCGGATGAGCTTCTGAAGATCTCAGAAGAAGAAGAGCGTTTTAATAGAAATGAAGATCTGAAATCCTATGCTTACTACTTAATGGAAGTAGCTGAAGAAAAACAGGTTGATTTAGGTGCTTATACTCATCTGAATTCTTTCTTAAAATTATTAGAACTAGGACGTACGATTAATTTTGAGCTTGCTGAAAAACAAGTTGAGCCTTTAATTCTAAAGATCAAAGATATGCTTCCGGCGCAAGATTTAAGTCGTTTTGTGACTTACTCCGCAATGTATCGTTTAGAGAAAGCAAGGCAAAGTGTTTTCTTTTCTTACTTAAAATCTGTAATGACTCAGTTGGGTCTTGTTGGAGAAGAGCATCAAAATGTTCTGAGTTATTTAGATTATACGATTTACCGAGATCAAATTGACGTTTCTATTTTTGATGAGATTGAGCAGTTAGCTACAGATGTGAAAGAAAAGACTTTTCAGAACCAAACGGAAAGAGAGTTAGACCTTTCTTTTCGCCATCTCGAGATTTTGAAAAACTTCTTTGATTTTGCATTAACACGTAAGGATGTTCTTTATTTTTATCAACACCGTAATGAATTTCAGATTGAGCAATTCCTTGGTTTTATTGAGAGACACCAATATCTTTTGAGTAACCATAACTCAAAATTCCCAAAAGAAGTTTATGAGATTGATGGTCATTTGAGCCAGATCGAAACATTTTATGAAGCAGCTCTAGATCGAGACGAAGCTCTATTCCAAAATATGCTTTCAGAAATGAATCGATCCGACAGCCCAATTTCTGTGGTTGTAACGGGTGGTTTTCATACTTCGGGTCTTGAAAAAAAGTTAGAAGACTCTGAGATTTCTTATATGACGATTGTGCCTCGTATTGCATCAAGTATTGATGATCGTAAAGAAGAAAAACTGTATCAAGAATCTTTAATGCAAAGTCCTACACCGATGGATCAATTTTTATTAGAGGCTCGCAATATTCCTCGTCCAAAATCGATTGATGACCCTCGTTATCAGTTAGCAGCTCAAAGTCGTGTTCCAACGTTGAATCAAGGCGAAGTAGAAGGCTCTCTTTCTTTTGTGGCTTATGCACTGTCTTTGATGATGAGTCTAAGTGTGTTTGATGGCACCACAGCTCAAGGCTTGGGGGAAGTAGTGAGTGATTGGGATAAAGGTTTAAAAGTGC
Organism: Candidatus Omnitrophota bacterium; assembly: GCA_029261035.1. Taxonomy (GTDB): domain Bacteria; phylum Omnitrophota; class Omnitrophia; order Omnitrophales; family JACROU01; genus JAJDCD01. The sequence continues at coordinate 65,653 of JAJDCD010000010.1, read as the reverse complement.
AGCTATCAGATACAGGAGTTTCTGAAGCTGGAGTCCAAGCGGTGAACGCTTCTATTTTAGAAATGAATGGGGACTTAGTAACACCTTCTTCAAAGGTGATTCGTTTAAATCCAACGCCTTCCGAGCAAGTAGTGAAGATTGCTTCCGATCGCCGTGGTAATAAACGCCTAATATATGTTGTGAGTGATAAACCTTTCTCTCCACGTTTACGTCGAGAAGCAGGTTTGAATGGATTTCGTTATGCAGAAGAAATGGGATTAGATTTAATTACACAGCAAGGGAAAAAAGAAGTTTATGTTCGAACCTACCTTGTCACAGAACCTCAGTACGAAGAGATTTTTGGTGTGCGCGAAATTAAAGCTGCAAGCGCCCCTGTTTTCCGTCGTGCTTTAGGTCCGGTTAACGTTTTGAGCAGCGACTATTTATTAGCGGAAGCAGGTTTGTTAGAAGATTGGCAGGCTTTACAGCCAGAAGCTCCATTAGATGTTTATCAAGAAGGAGCTAATATTTTAATTGCTTTGGCAGGGGCGCCTTCGTTGGGTAGTTTGAGAACAGCGGTGCGTCGTAATTCTGATTTAGGAAGAAAAGAGACCTCGCTCTTCTCTCGCGATATATATCAACGTTTTATGAATTATGAAACGTTTTTTACAGGTAAAGATAATCAGTTAAGACTCTCTGTAAACGCGCTTCAACGTTTGGTTGCTTTAAACCCAGCCTTTAAAGATCAGATGGAAGAAATGGATTCAGAAAATTTTGCTATTGGAGTTGCTGCTTCCTTGTTGGTTTGGGAACAGATGTTTGATGGCCCAATGCAAGAAGAAGTTTTGGCGATGGCGGCTAGTTTGGGTGATAATCAGAAAGAGATAGTTAATGAGGCTTTAACAAGAGTTGCAGCTCATATATTTAATCAGCTTGTTCACGAAGCGAGTTGGACGGGTGAATTTTCTCTGAAAGCTAAAAGAGAAGATAACGAGAAGAAGGCCGCTTGGCAAAAAAGAATTGCAGTACTATTCCTTCAAATGTTTGATCAGTACTTAGCTTCATTAGATGCTTCGAAGGTCGAAGGGCTTAGAGATGGGCTTGCGCAGTTTTCGCAAGAATTGGATCGTTTAACTTCTAAAGATAATAAGAATTATCGAGTTCAGGTAGGCGCTCTTAGTACTTTGAAGGATAAGTTAAGATCTGCAAATGATAAGCTAACGCAACAAGCTGCTGAAACTCATGCTCGTAAAATTATTTCTGGATTTTCTCAATACTCTTTATCTTTAGCAAAGATGGTAACAAAAGATCTTTTGCCTCAAATTCAAGAAAAAACAGATGCTCGCATTAAACAATTAACCCTGAAACCTGCAACACCTCCTCAGGTTCCAAAAGCTCCGATTTCTCCTGAAGTTCAAAGGTTGTTAGAACATATTAAAACCGAAGCTAATAGAACTGCAGAACGTTTAAGTAAAATAACAAGTCAAGATTTGTTGGTTCGCTTTGAAGATAGTGTGGTTCGTTTAACTGAAGATAATTTAGCTTTGGAGCAAGTTCAAGAAAACATTCAAGATTTTAAGGAAGCAAAAGTGGAAAGGGAAGAATTAGTAAAACTTAGAATTTCTGATCAAATAAGCATTCCACAAGACTTAGCATCCTTTGCGCAACATCCAAAAGTTGTAGAACAAATAGAAGCCTTTGAAGCTGTTTTTGCTGAGGATATACGTGCTCATAATAATCGTGTTAGAGAGTTAGAAGTGATTTATCAAGCGGCTGCTAAGACCATTCCTCAGAATGTAATTATGGTTCGTGCGAATATTATTAAGAGAAAATTAACAAAAGAAGTTCGTGAAGTTGTTGCGTCTGCAAAAACGACTTTAAAAGAAACGATGAAGGAAACGGATTTATCAGAAAAAATTGCCACATTAGAAATTCTTTGGGATGGCTTATTGAGAGCGCGTAAAAACTTAGCGGCTATGACACGAAGTCTTAGTGTTCCTGAAGCAGCAAAACAACTATTTGATGAAAAATCTTACGGGCAGTTGTTTGTGGATCAAAAGAGAGAGATTTCTGAATTACGAAAAAGCATTGGTGCAGAGATAACAAGTTTTATTGGTGTTTATACAAATGCAGAAGCTAAGTTGAGAATTGCTCGAGATGAAGCGTATCCTTTAGACGAATTCCCAATCGCTGTAGGTATTGCTTCTTCGGTGCCTAGTATTGCTAAAGATAAAAGAGTGAATTTTTATGCGCGTACAGGGAAATCAAATATAGCGGCCTCCGATTATTCTGGATTAGAACCAGAACAGCATCACCATACGGTACGTGAAATTTATAATTCAGCAATGAAAGCGATTGCTAAAGGGGATGGAGGAGAACCGGGAGTTCTTGAGCGTAAAGTGTTAGATGTTGCTTATGCATCCCTTCAAGCGGTGGTTCAGGCATCCGATGTTTCTATTCAAGAAGATTTGACGACGGAGCTTGCGGAGTTTCAAGAGAATTTGCTCACCGATCTTATGGAGTTGGTTCAGAATTATATTGAAAATACGTTAACCAAAACTTTTTACGAAAAAAGAAAGCTTCCTTTTTCAGCAGACCAAGATGTAAGAGTTGCTGTGGAGCTTCAGGATAATCAAGTGGTCATTCGACTGTTTGAGCCAAGTTCTCAATTTACGTATGCAGACAAAATTGATGCGTTGCAATTGCCAATTCCTCAAGATGTGCAGAGGCAGAAAATGGCAGCTCGAGAAAAAGATATTTTCCTACAGTTAATTAACCGCCACAAATCAGGTGGTTTGGGAATGAGTACGATGAAAATGCGTCAAGTTATGGGTAATATCGAATGGAAAGAAGAAGTGACCTCTTCTATTGGTGTAACTCGCACATTAACCATTCCAATTCCAGAAGCTATTGTGGAAGAAAAAGCGCGACAAAAAGAGGGTGCTGAACTAGCAGAAGCTACGAAGCGAAAAGGTATTGCAAAAAAAATGGCGGAGCAAGTAGCGGCTCAAAGAGCTCAAGAAGAGCGAGCGCGACGAGAAGCGGAGCAGAGAAAAAAATTGAGCGAAGAAAAAGAGCAACTTATTCTTTTGCTTACAACGCTGAAGCTGAAAGCAGATCAGCCATTAGCGGCTATGGCCGTTCGCTATGGTCGAGGTTTGGTGGATCGAGAGGGTGTTGCTTTAACAGAGGCGTTGAAGGAGTCTTGGGAGCAAAAAAAATGGGACGACGTTTATAATATTGCATTAGAAATAGGGGTGAACCAATACGAAGCGGCTACAGGAGAGTTGTATGATTTGGTTGCTGGTGGTGGCGGTAATGATGATTGGTTAACCGATGATGCTCCTAGTTCCAAAAAAGCGGGTGAAATGCTTATTGCTGTTCTTGCTAAATCAAAAAGTGGCGAAAGTGGTGCTCGTGACATTGTTACATATCATAATAAAATTAAATCAAAATTAAATATAGAGCCTCGTTTTAATGAGATACAAAATCAAAGATTGGTGATTGAGGGAATTCTTAAGGGAACGGTGAAGGACTTCTTGCAAGTTCAGCTAGAAAAAATAGAAAACAACATTGACGCAATTATTGAGCGTTCTCGAGAGGTTTATCAAGCAATGCTTTCTGGAGAAAAAGATGATTATGAGGCGAGTATTGAACTTTCTGCAATTAAAATGGATATGGATCAATTAATTCCTTTGCAAGTGGCCGATGGATCTGAGCTAGCAAATACCTACCAAGAGTTAGTGGGTGCGGCCAATCGCAGTTTGGCCCAATATCGAGCTAGTAGTAAATTGGATGAAGGTATTGAAAGGATTGAACAAAAAGTAAAAGAAGTAAAAGATTTGAAGGATTCGGGCAAAGATCTTGCGAAACTAATTAGAGAAATTAAAGAGGGTTTTGCATTACATAAAGAGATTCCTTATGAGGAAGAATTAATTTCTGATATGGAATCTTTGGTTCGGGCTGAAGCGTTAATGGAAGAGGCGGAAACATTTTTTACTTCTTACGAAGGTATTGTTGAGAATAATCCTGGCGTTCAAAAAGCCGTTCAAGCCGAATTTGAAAAGAGAATGCAAAAATTAAAAGTTGCCCGAAATGCTCTGACATGGATTCGAAAATTGAGAGAAGAGTTTGATGCGCAATTTGCTTGGGAGGGACCTATTGGAGAACGTCCTGAATTGGATGGGGTGAGTGCTTTTAATCGTTTGGATTTAGATCTCATTGACACACAAATTGAAAGGGCTACTGACGAATCGTTAAGTAAGGCTAACGCAATGATTGTCGAAGCTAGAACGTACGTGGTAAGAGGGAAGTACCAGATTGACGAAGAGGCTCTTCAGGCTATAACGAGACAAATGAAACAGGAGAATCAAGGGGATTTTAATCTCGAAGGGCTTGTTTCTAAAGTTTATAATTTTATGTTGGGTCAAGCCACAAGACGTATGGTTGATTTAGGAAAACTAGCTCAAGCTCAAGATGATGAGATAACTCAAAGAGCAAAGCGATACGATGTTGTAGTGGAGGCAGGTAGATTAGCTAAAAATAATTTAATTCCTACATTAGGTCAGATTTCTTATGAGCCTAATATGGGTATTGACACTGCTATTGAGATGGTTGTTGATGACGCTGTGGATATAGGTGTTGGAGAATTGAAAAAGCTGGTTCGTTGGGAAGGTGATTTGGATACCGCGAAAGATTTGTTAAGAGCGAATATGGTAAAACTCGGCACTGTGAGAGCGGCAACGGAAGCCTCTAAAAAGCGTTTGGAAAGAGAGCGAGATGCTGCAACGCAAGAACCTGAAGAAGTTCTTTCGGATGAAACGGCGCAATTAATTGATCAGTTGGAAGTTCAATGGGGTGCAGAGTATTGGGAGGCGGCTCGAGATACAGCAATACAAATTGGAGAATCAGGAGAGGTGGCCGCTGTGGGTGCTCTGATGGATGTTTTAGAGCCTAAATCTAGAGATGCTTGGGTTTATGATGAAGAGAGTGTTGTTGCTGGTTCTGCAATTTTAGGGGCTCTTAGAGTGTTGGAAGAGGAGGTTGCTGGAGATTTGGTGCGGTACTATGTGGATTTAAATGGGGCTCTATTGGATGAAAATGAAATACCTGAAATTCAGGATTCAGATTCGCTGATGCGTGAATTCGAAGAAGCGGTGTCTTCAACCTTAGCAACTCAACTTACTGTATTAGATACTCTTAGTCAGACAATGAACCGTTTGGAGCAGGAGCTTCTGGGTGGAGCGGATATTGGGATTGTAAGAGAGTCTTTTGATAGTTTGACAACAACTCAATTTCAACCTGTTCAAGGTTATATTGGAACCGGTTTAGTTTTAGACCCTAAGTTTGATTCTATTTTGTTAGACACTGAACCCGCAGATATAAATTTAAAAGCTCAAGCAAAGCTTGCCGGAAAATTCACACAATTAAAATTGGCGGAACAACATGGAGATCTTTTAAGACAAATAGAAACCGAAGAAAGAAAACAAAAAGAAACTCAAAGGGTTGTTGATGCTCAACTAGATTTGGCAAAAGAAGCGATTGCTGCTCAAAAAGCAGAGATGATCACTCAACTTGAAGGTATTGTAGTTACAGATGTAGTTGTTGCAGCTAATGAGCCTTCAATTCAGCAAGCAATTGGAGCTTTAGAAGCGCTAGAAACAGAGCTAAGAGAATTGGATTTAGATCAGATTGCATATGAAATTACTGTGTTATCAACAACGGTTGCGGCTAATGATGTTGTTGCTCAAATAGAAGAGCCGATTAATAGGTTAATTGCTGAAGCTCGCGATGAAGTAGAAGCGTTGATTCAAGTAAAATATCAAGAGGTTGAAGATGTTCAAAGAAGTATTCAGTTAGCTAAAAAAGATGTTTTGGTTCAAGAGGCTCAAGAACAGATTACGAGTTTGAAGAAAAGAGAACCTTTTATTAGCTTGTTTGATTTTGAAAATGCACATTTGACCCCTATTGAAGGCCGGTTGATAGAAGTTGAGGATGCGAATAACGATTTAGAAACGAGGAAAAAGGCTAAAACAGAACTGGATGACTTTTTAGATTTGGCAAACGGTGTTTTGGCCGGTGTGGATCAGGTTGATCTTAAGTGGAGTGAAGCGGGGGCTTCTTATCCTGAAGCAATAGACTTAGCCAGAGATCAAATTGACGCTCTTTTCATGGGGTTTCGTACGGAAGTTTCTGATTTAAAAGCTGGAGCAGTAGCAGCAATGGGTGAGATTGATAGTAGAAATTCAGATGTGAATAAAGTAATAGAAGAGTTAGATGCAGACTTTCTTGCGGAAAGAATATCTGATGAAGTAGAAAAAGTAAATAAGGCATCGAGTGAGATAGGAAGCATTTTAAAAGAAATGAATGCAAGTTATAAAGCTGTGACTCAAGCTTTAGATATTGTGAGTGAGAACAATATTAAGCCTAAAGATCGTTTAGGCTATTTGCGGGTTGCTTATGACAGCTTTGTTCGTTTGGATAAAAATGTACAAGAGAAAAAGCTTTTTGAAAAAGCTTTGTCTGCAGACCCTTCTTTATCAACTCAAATTACAGAAAGTTCTGAATTTGTTTCTGTAATTGAAAAATTGCGGGGCTTAGGAAAGCAGATTCAAGAGCTTAAAGGAAATATTATTAAAACGGGATTAGGTTTGTTGCGCTCCAAAGTAATTTTAGATTTAGAACTTAAGCAAGAGGGAATTGTTGCAGCTTCTAAAGAACTTGATGTTAAAACGAACGTTCTGAAAGAAAAGTTGGATGCTGTAACTCAGACGGATGATTTAGCCGCGCAAGCATCGCGCCTTGAAATTGCAATAAACTTTAATGATGCTACAGTAGCGCCTTTAAGAGAGGGGTTGGAAAGTGTAGATGCGAATTACACAGAAGATAAATACACTCAACAGATTTCAGTTATAAAGACAATTCCTTCAGATCAACTTGAGCCTATTTTGAATGACGTTATTTCTGCTTTTAAGACAGCAAAAGGAGAGGTTGTTTCGGCTGTAGAAGAAGTGATGGAAGCTTATCGGGTTCAGAAAGGTCGCATCCCATCATTGCAAGAAACAATTACTGAAGCAGCAGATAAAGTTGAGCAAGCTAGAAAAAAAGAGGAGGCTCGTCTCTTTGTTGCTGAGCGTTCAGCAGCTTTAGATTCAATGTTTGGAGATTTGAATTTGGTTTTAGCAGAGTTGGAGGGTCAAGTTCAAGGTATTGGAGAGGCAATTGCTCAAGCCCGTTCTTTGGGGCGTTTGAAAGAAATGGAAGAAGTCTTGATTGAGAAACAAGAAGAGTTAGAAGGTGTTCGTGCAGAATTAGATGATTTACGAGAGATTGCGGAGAGGTTGACAGATAGTGATAGTATTCCTGAAAACTTTAGAGATGAAGCAGGGGATGATGTTGAACAAGTAAGAGCGTTAATGTCAACCAAGATTGAAGGGCTGGAAAAAAAGGTTGAAAGTATAGACCAAGCTTTTAAAGAGATGGAAGGTCAAGTTAAAGCAAGACGTAAAGTCTTGGAAGAAAAGAAAAATTTAGGATTAGAAGCCTTGGAGGCTAATTTTGAAACGCATCAAGGCCGTTTGGAGCTTCAAATTGATGAGTTAGAACGGATGTTGAGTCGAGCAAAACGAAAAAAAGATATTCCATCTTTGGATGCAATTGAGACGGATGCAAAAAGAGATTTAAGTATTGTAACGATAGAAATGAACGAATTAGACATTATTTTGGATGCTGCGGGTTTGATTGATGGTGTAGATCAAGATCGTATTGCTGAATTGCAAAAAACGTTAACTTCTTTATCCGAGAAAAGTAGCACTGTGTATAAGGAACTTATGAGTGCGATTGCTATTAATAAAACAGAGGGTAAGGATCAAGCAGAAATTGTTGAGCGTTTAGAAGCTAAAGTTGTAGAAGCGCGCGCATTAACAGAAGAAGCGAGAGCAATTAGTGATGAAGCTAAGCAAACAGAGGATATTAAAGAGCTAAGAAGCCATTTTAAGGAAGCGAATGAACGTTTTCGTTTATTAGAAGGAATTTTGGCAGCATTCGAAGCAGAAACAGAGAAATTAGATACCGCTCAAGTATTGAAGTTGGATTTACAGAGTAAATATAATGCAATTAAAGAGTTAAAACAGGAAGTAGATCTTTTAGATGACGCGATTGATGATAAGTTGACCTTAATCACAAGAAAACAACATGTTGCTGAAATTAAAGGAAGTATTGAAGTTTATGTTAGTCGTATTGCTGCAATTGCTGAAGAAAAATTAGATCCTAAGCAAGATTTGGAAGAAGATGAAGAACCTTCTCATTTTGAAATTGTTGTTGGGGATCTTGAGAGAATGATTCAAAATCCTCAACTTAGTTTAAGCGCTGCAAGACTTCAACATATTCAGCTAAAAGAACAAATGTTAGTTTCTTCCCGAGAAGTTGAAGAAAATTTAATCCAAATTAGACAAAATGTGACCCAGTCAGAGTTAGATAGCTATGGAGATGTGATTAGTGAAGTGCGTGAGATGGTTGAAGGGGCGTTTGCAGTTCAAGGCCGTTTCAAGAATCTTTTGGACCGAATGGCTGATTTTAATCAAATGCTTATAGAAAGACAGGTGCGAGAAGTAGAGGTAGAGAGATTGGCTCAAGAAGGAAATGACGCTGTTTTTGAAGCTAGGAAAAAAATTGGGGAAGCGACCCGTTTAATGACAAGTATTTTAGAAGTGAGTTCTATAGAAGATTTAGAGGAAGCTCGTAAGAATTGGACCCGTGCAAAAGATATTTTGGATTTTGAATATAAGGGGGATCAAGCTAAGGCTGAAGGAAAGTTGCAAACAATTCAAGCTATTAACGGTGTGGTTGATCGTAAATTTGAAGACGCTTTGAGTGGTGCGATTCAGGGAATTGATGAGCTTATAAAAGAAGAGTATCAGCCGGCATTAAAAAAAGCAGAAGAGCTTATGTTGTTTTTAGATCAAATTGATCGAATTCATCAAGATCAGAAGAATATTGTACTTAATATAAATGAAACCGAGCAAGGGATAGATCTTTCTCGAAAAGAAGCTTTAGAGACACAAAGTGTGCAGCAGTTGGACGGCATTTTAAGTGAGTTGGCTGCAGCTATTCGTAATGCGGATGAAGTTTCTACCGATGTGATACCAGGGTTAATTGAGAGACTTGAAGGGATTGTTGAGTCCGCTTCAGAACGTTCTCCTCCAGTTGTGATTTCGGACTCTTTCGTAGAAAGTGTTCTCAGTTTTCTTGAAGTATTGTCAGAACCTATGGTTGATTTAAAGAAAAGCTTACAAGAAGCTCGTTCAGCAGTTCAGAAAAAACGAGATTCTGTTTATGAAGAGGTAGAAGATTCTAAAAGAAAAGCAAAAGAACTTTTTGACGAGCAAAAAGCAATTTACGAAAAAAGATTAAAGCAAGCTCGGGAAACATTGCCTCAAAAAACACCTATAGAAACCCCTGGTATCGTTGAAGGGGCAAGGCAAGAACAGTTAACTCGAGGAAATTCTCACCAGTTTTTTAATTCTCCAAGCACCTATTCAAGTTATGAAAGATATATGGATGCTTTGAATGACAAAAGACGTTATGCTAAAGATTTAATGCATGCCTTTGTATCAGACCCTACAACACAACTTAAAAAGTTATCGGAATCTTCTCGAGTTTCAAGGGAAGGAATTACAGCAGACCTATTTAAAAGCAAAGCTGAAGATACCAAGGTGTATGATCGTAGAATTTTAGAACAAAATGAAGAGTTGCGTTCTTTGATTGCGGAATACAGTGAAAAGTTATTAGCCATGAGGCAAGAAGGTCTTCAGATCTTAGATCAAGAAATCCCAGAGATATATGCTTTGGGTGTTAAAGCAATTGAGCTCGAGACTGCAAATGCAGCAGCTCAAAGCGAGGGTGTGTTTGAAGGTGTGGAACAGTCTTTGCAAGAGTTAGAAGGTTTGCAAGATGTGGAACGATTAGAAGCTACGTTGAAGGCGGTAGAAGTGCAGTTAGAAGATGAGCGACGTTCCAAAAATGTATGGAGTAAGGACGAGCAAACAAATAAAAAAACGTTGGAGATTGAGAGAGGACCGCGGGGCCGTTTGTATACCGTTGCGGGTTATCGTTTTCATCCAGTAACAGATGTTCCTGCTTTGGTAGGTGAAGGAGAGTATAGAGGTATTTTGACTTTATTGCGAGGTGCTCGTAATGAATTGCCTGAAGGAGAGCTTCTAGATCAAGTTACAAGTGGTATTCTTGAAGTTCAGTCACAAGTGGGAGAGCGCATTTCTCAAACAGAATTAAGACGTCAAGCGGTGACGCAGCAGTTCGAAGAGTTAAAAGGTTGGCTCGAAATTCTTAAAGAAGGTTTAGTTCCTTACATTGAACAAAGAGATGGAATTGTTAAGCGTTTTCGTGGTTTGGCTGAAGAGATTCGGGAAGAAAAGACTCGAGTTCATGAGTTGGGTCTTGCAAAACAGAGGAAAAAATTCCCAAGTTACAATGCATGGCATCAATCGATGGTGCGTGTGGGTCAAATTGAAAAAAGAGCGGCTTCCGGAAGAATTCCTCATCGTGTTTTATTGGCACCTGAGTTTGAAGAGTTAGTGCGTAAATATAATAAAGAAGCAGATGTTGAGAGAATTTTAAATGGTAATGAAGGTATTACGGCAGCTCTTGGAGAAGTTTCTATAGCTCTTGCGGAATTTTATCCTGAAGCAACTGCCGTTAAAACTAAGATCAAAGATGCGTATGCAGTTAAACATGTAGCTAAACGGGATCAGTTACTGGAGTTTCTGAATCGAATCGAACGTTCTATTCGAGAAGCAAAAGAAGATTTAGAAGCGACTCAGCAAGAAAGTGTATGGAAGTCCATTAGCTCTGATTTGTTTGAGCTAGAAAAAGAAATAGGATTGGTTGAAGGAGAGGAAGGTCCGATACCCGACCGAGTTGGGGTAGAGAAGGATTATAAACTTTATTTGGCCGAAGAATATGATGTTGCAGAACAAGAATTGAATACAGGCTATGTAGAGAGAAGATTAGAAGTTATTGAAGCGATGAGAAACCTTAGAAAGCTCTTAAAAGATAAAGGTGTGGGTGTTGAAGAATATTATTTTACCGAAATTCGATCTCAAAGAGAACGTATTGAATCCGAGTGGGATGAATTGGATGTCTTGATTGATGACACCTTCGCAGAAATTGAAGCTAAGGAGTTAACAAAAGCAGGTAAGCAATTTGCTGATATAGTGCGAATTAATAATAAGTTAAAATTAGAGCGAGTGGAACTGTCGGATGATGCACCAGAAGACAATGAACGTATTAACGCTATTTTAGGGGATGTTAATGATTCTTTGGAATACCGTGCTGAAGAGACTCAATCTAGAGTTGATCAGTTAGAAGATGTTCTTGGTAGTGCGGAAGTGGCGACGGAGAAGCAGCAGCAGTTAAGTGAAAAAGCTTTGGAAGCGTTAGAATCTTTTAGAGCGGAACAGGTTGAAATTCTGGTTTCTGCTACAGATCGTGTTAGAAACCAAGCGGTAGAGCAAATCGAGTTGGGAACACGAGAAGGGTATGCTGAAGCCAGGGCTTTATTGGAAGAGGCTCAAAAAACTCATTCTGAAGTGCGGGGTCGAGTTGCTCCTATTGATTTAGCTGTTATTGATTCATCTTTCGAAACAATTAAAGAAAACCCATCAGAATATACGTCTGTTCTCGAAAGAAAAAATGAGGTTGAAAGGGAGTTTGCTTCACGTTTGACAGAGGCAAGTGAGTTCTACGCTTCTATTATTGAACAGCTCAATGAAAGCGAAGTAGCTTTTCTAAATGATGTTGATACGCTTGTTCGAAAAATTGGAGAGCGTACCCATGCTTTGGAAAAAGAAATTAACGATGCTGTTTCCGAGGCTTCTGGACTTATTCGTATTGCTTTAAGCAAAAAGACAGAAAAAGGCTTAGAACAAGCAAAAACAGAAGTGAAAAATGTTTTAGAAAGATTAGAGCAATTAGAAGGAAGTGTTGAAGGGCTTTTGGAATCAGCAAAAACCCCTGAGTTAGAACGTGTTGAAAATGAACAAGAAGTTCAAGATAAGTTGGCTGCAGAACAAACACGTTTAAATGATTTGATTACTGAAAAGAGAGCGTCTTTTGACGATGCTCAAACGGGAGTGGCGGATTTGGCATCAGATTTAGGTTTGGATGCTGTTAGCGAAGATTTGAAACAGTTAGAGGAATATAAAAATGCAGAAGCGGCATACACTACTTACGCAGAAGCTATAGAACAGTTACAAGAAGCGGTTAATAACACCTATGATCAAGCGGAACAACAAGGCAGAGATAGTGCTGCTTATGCTTATGTTGGAGAGCGATTAGTTGAATTGGTCAAAGAGCGTGGGATAAGTTTGTTAAGTTTGAAGTTGAATGTGACGGGTTCTTTGCAAGCAGTAGAAAGAGTATCAAAGGACAAAGATATCCCGGAATTAAAAGAAAAGCTGGTTTCTTGGAGAGAAGGTTTTAACAATTTGACTCTTATTAAGGAATTAATTTCTGAAGAGGCAAAAATACTTCAACAAATTCATTTAAAATCGTCAGATTATTCAAAGCTATTTTTTGAAGTAGTGATTAAAAACGGATTGTCAGAAAGTGAAGAGAAGAAAGCAACAATTATAAAGACTCACCAAGAATTGGCGGAAGGTCGTCAAGCGGTTGAGGCGCAGCTGCCATTTGAACAACAAAATCGTGCGGAGAATGTAGATAAGATAGAAGTAGCATCTTATATTGATACTGCAAATGAACGTTTGACCCAGCATTTTAATCATTACGGCGAATCTATGGATCAAATTGCTCAATTAATTGAAACTTCTAATAAAGCAAATGAAGAAGTGAAGAAGAAAGAAGAGCAGCAAGCAACTATTCAAGAAAAAACGCGTCAAATCGCTGAGCTTCAAAGACAAATGATTGCGAAAATCGATACGTTAATTGATCGGGTTGAATCAGCGCTTACAGAAACAGACTTAGATGAGCAACAAGTGCAGCAAGGGGAGGTTCGTCAAGGCTCTGCAGAAATTACAGAAGAAATGGAAGCTTACAAAGCAGCAGTTCGAGATTTAGCAGATGATCCTGATGCAGATGTAAAAGCAGCTTTATCTCCGGTGGCTGATACGGCTATTTCAGAAGTAAAAGAGAGTATGGATCGCCTGGATGGAGTTTTGGGTTCTTTGGATTCTACTATTGAAGATCGAAATAAAGCGAAGCTGACGATAGAAGAAAAGACGGCTGCAATTAAAGAACTTCAAAAAGAAATGTTAGAAAAGCTACAGGGTTTTATTGATAAAGCAGATCAAGCTTTGATTGAGACAGATGTAGATCTGCAGAAACAAGCTGCGGATGAACTTAATAATGATTACAGGCCTTTTGATGTGGAAGAAGCAAAGACGGGTATCCAACGTATTCAAGAAGATGATAACCCAGTTGTAAAAGAGGCGTTAGAGTTGGTCTCTTCTTCTGCGGCTGCAGAAATTTCAAGCAAAGCAGATATATTGAATTCCAAAATATTAGAGCTAGACACTGCCATTGAATTGGCAACAGCGGCAACTACCGATGAGCAGGTTGCCACAGCTGCGGTGGATGAAGTTTTGGGTTCTGATGTCGGAGATAAATCGACGCAATCAGCGCAATCAGCGCCAGCGATGGACCTTCAAAGTTTGTTAGCGGGTTTAACAGGGGCTTTGGAAAAATCTGCTGAAGGGGATGCGGAAAGAATTGCAAAAGCTGTTAAGGGCGCCCTTGAAGACGGTGTGACTGATGCAAAGAGTTTGGGGACTATTTCTATTGAAAAAATAGAAAAATTAGATCAGGTTCAGATAAGTTTAGTTGAGCAAAAAAGAAGTGAAATCGAAACCATTATTAATAATTCTATTATTGCACCAATAGAAACAGGTATGCAGGATGGGGACGAGAAAACGCAAACGTTAGCTGCGATTCGTGCTGCTGTCCCAGCGATGATTGAAAAAGCCGTTGATAATTTCCAAAAAACATTTATTGAAGTTCAAGTCACTCATGCTTTTGATTTGATTCAATCCGAAATGGCAAGTGTGGATGGTTTGATGACAACACAGCTGGGGACTCAAAGCACAACAGAAGATATTGATCAACAAAGATCACGAATTGAATCTGCAGGACAGCTTTGGACTGCCTTTGAACAAAAGTTAGATGGTGTTTTGAATTTGTTGGGAAGCAAAGAAGATTACGAATCAGCCGAAATCGGTGGTGTGAGTGTTTCTCAATTAAAGCTTGATTTTGTGCGTCAATTAATTCGAACTCAACAGCAGTTAATGATGGCTCAGCTAGATTTGAAACGAGAGACTTATTCAGTTCAGCTTGATGATATTAGGGATAAAAAGGCTAAGTTTGACTTTACAGTAAAATACGTTACAGATCTAAAGCTTCCAGGATCTCCTAAAATTGATATTAGTTCATTGGGTGTTTATGATGCTAATTTATTTGACCTTGTAAAAGAAGAGATTGGTAGAGCGAATACGGAATTAGAAGCTAGGCATAGCAAGGTAGTTGACGAAATTAACGAAGAGTGGAGTCAGGATAAAGATTTTGAGCCATTAAAGCTAAAAGGACTTAGTCGTAGATTGTCTCGAGCTTTTTCTGGAATTGATCTAGAAAAATTGGCTGGAGAAGCTAGAGTGTTTATTCGCAAAGAAAGCAGAGATATTAAACGTATCAATGGAAGCGTTTTTCAAAAGATAGATCCTTTAGAAAAATCCTTAGATGGAATTGACAAGATATCTTTAGAAGTTTTGATGAAAACACGTCAGTTGCTACAAGAACAAGAAAGTGTATTGGGAGATGTTTTTGAGAATCGCTTACCTATCCAGCTTCCGGATGAATTTGAAGACGTTGCTACAAACTCAGACATAGTTTCTTCTCTAAGTCGAAATAATAGAGACGTTTTATCCAGTGCAACATCTGTTAGAGAAAAGCTTGTTAAGATTGCTCGAATGCTTTCTGGTTTATATCCAGCTGCGTGGAAAGAAGAGAGATTAAATCAATTTATTGCTTTGGATGCTGGAATCCTTGAGGGTTTGGAAGGGCAAGCAGAAGTAATTGAAGTGGTTAAACAAGCGAAAGAGAAACTCTCGGCTTCTAAAAAAGAAATCCTCGATTATCTTAATGGTGAAGGTTTGTCTGCGGATGAAAAGCGTGAGCAAAAAGAGCAGTTAAATCAGTTAAAAGAAGACAATCAACCTCGACTGGCAGCTCTTGATGCAAGGATTGAAGCTTTGGAATTGGATCTAGAAGAAAAGGAAAAGACCTACTACCTTAAACTTCAAGGTCGTTTGAGTGCAGCATTATTGGCTTTGGGTAATGAAGCTCCAAGTTTAACTCCTGTTTCTATTAAAACGTTTATTTCTGA
The DNA here is from genome assembly GCA_029261035.1 of Candidatus Omnitrophota bacterium. Classification (GTDB taxonomy): domain Bacteria; phylum Omnitrophota; class Omnitrophia; order Omnitrophales; family JACROU01; genus JAJDCD01. The sequence continues at coordinate 50,265 of JAJDCD010000010.1, read as the reverse complement.
AGGTTGGGGGCGTTCCGACGACTTAGAGGTTTCTAGTGTAGATACATCCACTCTTCCTCAAATTAATGAGGATGTTTCTAATGAATATACAGCTCTTAAAGAAAAATTAGTAAGTCAAGCAGCTGAGGTTGAAAGAGCTCTGTCCATTTTAGAGGGTGACCCACAGCCGGATTTGGAAGATATAGATCGATTTGCTCGACAGAAAGTGATAGCTGATATGAAAGGCGCTATTGCTTATAAAGATTCTCAGGTTGCTCAATTTGAAGAAAGGTTAAGAGAGTTAGAAGAGCTTACGGCAAAGAGGCCTCAAGATTTAAATGTGGAGGAAGTAGAGCCTTATTACAACGATCGAGAAGAGTTGCTTCGTGATATTCCTCTTAGGGGTCAGACCGTTGGGTCAAATTTTAGAAATATAGCGTCTTCTGCTGAGTTTGTGCAGACAGCTAACTTTTTTGTTCCTAGAGATCCAAGCAAGAGGACTATACAGCAATGGAATATGGATGAAACACGCATTGGGGATGAAGCCTTTGGAGATCTTTTGGACAGAGCGCAGGATTTAGTATCAAAACTAAGAGTGTTGTGGACTCAAACAAGAAATAAAGATTTGGCAGGAATATTAGAAGCAGCGAATGAAAGGGCTTTTGAAAATGAGATCCAAAACTTTCTTCAAGAATTTGAAAGAGAAGCAGATCAGAAAGCAGATTCTTTGAGGAGAAAATTGGGACGTGTTGGAGCAAAGAGCATTGGAACGTTACTTACCTTTGAAGAATATAGCAAAGAAGCAGATCAGAGTTTGATCGCTATCATGAGTAAAGCTAGAACATTTATGGGGCAAACTTTTAATGCTTTAGTTAAAGATAAAAAATTAGATTCAAAAAGTTCTGTTGTGACAAGAGCTAGAGAACAACTAGAAGCAACTTTTAAACAGAAGAGTAGGGAAATGCAAATGGTAAAAGCAGAGTATTTACTTTATTTAAAGTCTGTTGTGGACCAAGCTTTTACAGAGCAGGAAGGCAAGATTGAAAGCTTAGATGTGGGGTCCACCGATCTTTTATCTATGATACAAGAACTAGATGCGCAGTTATTGGTAATTAGAGCAAGTTCTTTTGAGCAGTTAAGTAGTATTAGGAGCATTGAGCCAAAATTAAAATATATGAATGGAACAGGCGTCAGTACTACTGTAAAAGTGATGCAAGAGTATATACAATCAAGTTTTGAGGATCTTAACCGCAAATTAGATGAGGTTAAGAAGAAACTGCCTATAGAAAATCAAATTGAGGATCAGAGAGATAAAGCTCTTCGATCTTTTGGTGAGATTGTGGAAGGCTCTGTTGTTGAATTTGAAGATGAGTTTGAGGGTTCTATGGGGATGCCTAGTGATTACGAACCTTGGTTCTCTGAAAGGTTGCTCATCATTCTTAGAACTAAAAAAGCTTTGGAAGAGGGTGATCCAAGTGTGGATGATTCTGAATTAGAAGAAGCTAAAAATACATTCTTACAAAAAGCGATGGAAGGGGCTGCGAGTCAAGCGGTAGCTCAAGATAAAATTCAAAGCATTAAGGTTAAGACTCTGGCATTAGCGGATGCTGAGATGTTGGTTGTTAAAGAGGGTGCAGATGAAGAGATAGGAATTCTTGGAAGAATTAGGCTTGATCTAACAGATGTTGCAGATCAAGCTAAAACGGCTGTTTCTGATGGTAAGGGAAAAGCCTTAGATCTATTGAACCAAAAAATAGACACAGTATCTGAAGGGTTATTAGAAGGATATCTTAACGAGTTGAAGCGCATTTTGGAGTTATTAGAACAAAATCCAAAAGAATTGGCATTACAACAAAAACAAGGCTTATTGCAGTTAGCAGAGCAATTACACATTGAAATAGACAGAGAGTCTGTTTTGATGTTATCAAATTTGGAGTTTATGCTAGTGGATGGTGATTTAGAGCTGTTGGAGAAAGAATTAAAGGAATCAAGAAAGTTACTTACAGGTCTAAGAGAGACCGAAGAAGTGTTGAAGTCTTTAGAGAAAAAATTTGAGTTGATTCAAACTTTAGATCCCGATCTTGATTTAGCTGAAGCAAGAATAGAATATGAAGGTAGAGTTCAGGGTTCTGAGCAGGCTATTAATGATTTAATAGAGAAAATGGCAGAAGTGCAAGGTATTCTAGGGGCTCACCAAGCACGTGTTCAGAGAGTTAAGACGGCTTTATTAGCAGAAAGAGTTAATTATGGTTCTCGTCTTAAGGCTTATGAATCACAGGTTGTTGGTTTTGAGCCTAACTTTCAGAAACAAGAAGTTTTGGATGTTATCAAAACACAGCAAGAAGTGGAAACCAAGATTCCTGACGATGTAGATGCTTGGGTTGAATCTATTGTTCGGCAAACGTTAGTTGCAGAAGGTTTAGATGGAACGGAACTAGACGAAAATGTAACTTATTATTCAGAGTTAAGAGAATTTTATACTGTTGGTGAAGATGCGGAGCAGAGGGATGGTATGGCGAGCTTGCATTATGACAGTTTGGTTTCGCTTCAAAAAACTATTCAGGCACGCTTAGACCAAAAACAAGAAGCATTGAATTGGAGAAAAGGAAGAGTTAAAGCGGCAAACGAAAAATTAAGAGCGCTTCAAGAAGAGTTGAGACAGAAATTTAGAGAGCTAAAAGAAAAATTAGAAAATGAGAGTAAAGAAAAACTGATTTCAGACACAGGAGTTCAGAGTCAATTAGATGATATTGCCCAATTGTTAGATTCTAGAATTGAAGCGTTGAAATTTGAGTTTTCTGATTTGCACCAGGGCATACGTAAGGCTTTGTTTGACCGTGCAAGAAAAGAATTCTTCGAAAAACTGCTAACACCTCAAGGTGAAGAGATCAAAACGAAACTCATAGTGACTTTAAATGCGGAAAAAGAAAAAGAAGTGGGTATGGATGTTATTAAACAGAGAATGCATTTGCTTGAAGAGTGGGTTGATAGAGCGACGCAGGCTCTGAAAACGGATTCGTTGGATGTGGATGCTTTAGAAGCATTAAGACAAGAAATTGTTTTAGATGCAAGTCGTTTAACAGAGATAAAGGACCTGACTGGATTACAGATGAGAGCAGGAGAAACTGTTGTAGATGAAATTGAAAAAGTGTTAATAACGCAGATTATTGATAATTTTCCGAATGTAGATATAAGAATGTTGGTTTTGGATTTTCAAAAGTTAAAGCTGTTGAAGGTGGAGCTTGTATTAGGACTGATTGATGCGCAGATCGAGCAACGAGAAGTTTCAGAGAAATATTCTGATATTGATGATCAAGATGTGGATTTATATCGTGCAACGATAGAAGATGTCGTTGAAAGCAAAGCAAAGTCTCTTACGGTACTTTTGGATATTTTGGGGGATTTATTTGCTTTGGAAATTGATGCTAACTCTGACCCTAAACAGATTTTAGAAGTCTTGGCTCAGGCAGAAAGCTTATTAGGCGAAAATGTGGAAGAGCTTGAAAAAGTATTCAAAACGAGTTCTACGAAGCCCGGGCAACTTTTGTTAGGATTTAAAGATAATACGTTAGTGGAGTCGGGTGATGCTGATTACAAAGTTATGTTTAAAAGGCTTGTAAAGCTAATAGAGAAGTTTGCAAATACGATGTATTTAAAAGAATCAGATTACACTGGAAGCTACTTTGAGTTTGAATTACAGATAAAACATTTTATTAATGAGAAGAGACAGCAAATTGCTCAAATTGAAAAGATGCAACAAGAACAGTTTTCAATTTTGTTAGAGAATGTTCCAAGTCAATTTGAAGAGGATCGAGAAGCGGTTGATGAGGCATTTTTACAAGCTAAAGAAGAGTTGGGAAGTGCTTTTGGTCTGCCTAATGCTAAGGATTACGAATTTGATGAACTGTTTGATTTTAACGAAGTAAAGGATCAAGATAGTGTTCTTAGAGCGAAACAGTGGGTTGCTAGAGTAAAAACATTAGCATTTACTTCTAAAGAACCTTTAACGAGAGCTGCTAAAAGTATTGAGCTTATTCAAAAAGTAATATTAGCTACAAAGAGTAGTACGATAACAGTAACAGTTAATGGTTCTGAAGAGCAGTTAAATTTAAGACAATTAGAAACGCAGATTAGAGAATTTATGGAAGCAACCAATAAGCGTATTAATGAGTTAAATGCGTTTATTGCAGATTATAATGGGAAGCTCGAGGCGTTGGAGAACGAAATAAATACAGTTCAATCCGATTTGGATGCTTTGAGGAAAGATGAAGCCTCTTTGAAAGAAACTTCTACATTTCGTTCTCGTGTTGAAACGTTTGAAAAGAAAGTTCAGGATTTTGTTAAAGATTTGGATGAAGAAACCGATTTTGATGGGAATGAAGCAAGTTATAAAACAAGATTAGAAGGTTTAAGTCAAGATTCTAATGACCTTGCACGAGCTTTTGTCGGTGTTGAGCGAAAATTTGAGGAGCTTAATACGGCTCTTCTGAATGTTGATAGCAAAGCAGAAGATTCTTTGGTAATAGAAGAGATTCTTCAGCAATGGGATCAAGCCAATTTGGAAAAAGAAGAAGCTGAGAGAGCAATGGAAGATGCCAAAGGGTATTATGAATGGGCTTTCTTTGCGATGAATCGTGCTAAGAAACAAATGGGTGAAGAGTCAGATGAATTACCTATGCTTCCTGAAGCAGCGGCGCCACCAATGATCCCTGTGGATCCAGGTCAACCCTTAACAGAGCCTCAAGTGGCGGCGATGATTGCAGCAGCAGATACGGCTTTGAAAAATATGAAGGCATTACATTTAGATCGTTGGGTTGAGACGGTGCGAGAAATTGTTAATCGTGAAGATGATGCTCTTGTTCGAGCGAACGCTTTGGTGAATTTGCTCAAAATAGTGCAGGGAGACTTAAGGGAATATTGGGATACGATTTATGTGACAGCGGAGCGTTTGAGGCAGCAAAAAGAAGACAATAACCTAGAAATTAGTGATTCCGATATAGCACGTATTAATCAAATAAAAACAGGGGCAGAAGCAGAGACAGAATATGCGAAACAGGCATTGCTGGGTTTTTATAGTTTGTTGGAAGATTCTGTGTTGAATGAATACACAGGTATTATGAGAGGGCGTCACGAGAACCTTGAAGAAACAATAGGTACGAAAACGGAAAGGCTATCTACTCTTAACGTAGCGGAATTTGACTATTCTGGTTTAAGAGCGGGTATGGCAAGCGACAAAAGACAGCTTGAAGAAGATCGTCTTAAACAAAACCATGCCGTTGTTGAGTATGAGAACAAAATGAAACGATTTAGAAATCGTATTGCAGTTGTTAAAGAACATCTGGTCAGTGTTCAAGAAATATCTACGGAGCTGAGTGCTAGAGGTCCTCCAGTAAAAAGAGATTATGTAGACTACCCTTTTGAAGAGCAAATTTTAAATGCAGAAGCTCGACTAGGAGCTTTTAGTTCTAGAACAGGCACTCTAAAGGTGAAAGTTGATGATTATTATCAGGAAGTAAATACGGAAGTTGTAGCTTATGAAGCTGATTTAGCCTCTGTCAAAGAAGAACTCTTACAACTTACTCAATATCAATTGAGTGAAGCAATTAATACTACTCGATATCATTTGCAAAAATACAACCGAACAGCAACAGCTATTCATGAGCATAGACATGAAGAACAAAAAGCCATTCGAGCAGAATTGATTGCTGCTTTTGATAAAGTGAAAAGACTACAAAATGAAGTGGCCTCTTCTTACTCAGGTAGTAGAGATCCTCGCGGCATTGATCTTGTAGCTAAAAATAAAGTGGACGTTCTGCAACTAGAAGTTGAAGTTAAAGCCTCTTTAGAAAGAGGAGCTTCTCTGAGGCCGTTGCGCTCTATCTTGGGAATGTTTGAACGTACTCCTAACCTTATTTTTGCTCCTCTTTTAGCGAGTCTCTTTTTTGGTGCGATGCTTCGGGTTGCTACCGCTGCTACTGCAGTTATAACAGGAGCAACTCCTTCATGGGTTATTCCTATTGTAGGAATTACTGTCCCTACGGGATTCTTGCCTAGTGTCTTTTTTGTGATGGGTGCTGTTTATGGGGCAACGGCATTGATTGTTTTTGTGATTAAGCCTTCTGTTAGTATGATGATTCCTTTGCTTGCTAAAACAAATTCTGTGTACTACGAAGCTTCGATGTATGTTCAAAGCAAAGTGGCAGCAACGAAGTGGACGAATTGGATGTTTAAGAAACCTGTTACGGGAGTTCGAATTGTTGCGGGTGCTTTGATTATAGGTTTTGGTTTGCTCAGTGCTGCAGCACTTTTCCCTGAAACGTTAGCGGTAGGCACTGTGATGCAAGCTTTAGGTTCTTCTGCAAGTGTTTTACCTTCTTCAGTTCCTCTGATTGTGGGTTCTGTCGTAGGAGGTCTACTTTTAGCCATTGGTAAACCAATTAGCGGTATCGGAAGAATAGGTTCTTTTGCTCTTTGGAGTTTTTATAGGGTTTGGGATTCTATCAGTTTTATGCTTTCCATTAATAAAGCCAAAGGCATGAAGAGCTTCGGTAAAATCATACTGATTCTTACTTTGGTTTTTGGAATGGTTTTTGGTGGGGAGTATCTAAATCAAAAATATCAAGTGGATCAACGTGCAGAAATCCAGCAGAGAGCCCGCACTTTCCAAGCAGCAGTAAATACGGCTTCTCCAGAAACTCCGTTGACTCAAGCAGATATAGAAAGAATCCTTCGTACTTTAGAAGGACGTAGCCCAGAAGTACAGCGTGAGATTATTTCTTTATTAGTAGAGTCTATTACCACAGCGCAAGGGGAGGGCGGTTTGGATTCTATGAGAGGTTCTTTAGACCAATTGTCTCGAGAAAAAGGAGGAGAGATTAGCGGTTTACAGGTAGGCGCTACGCGAATTGAAGGAGATTTAACGACGGTTAATCGTGAATTAGTCGAGTTAGGTCGTCTGACAGATAATCTAGACAGACATCAAGGCGAGTTAAATCGAAGAGGACAAGAAAGAACTGTTGCTCAATTAAGACGTAAGTTGATTGAAGCGGTTGAAGAATATATTAGACGCAATAGAGCAACATTGTCTCAAAATGTAAAAGACCAATTGATTGCTTTAAGTGAAAATCAAGCTTTCGTACAGAAATTCGTTGAAATTTACTATAGAGGAATGCCTTCTGCAATGCGTGCGATGGGTGGTAATTCAGGAGCGTTATTTAATTATTTATGGGGTAATGATGAGTGGAGGACTAATTTAGCTCTTCAGTGGACATTATATGAATATAAAAGAGCTAATTTAGAAGATATGAGACGTTTGCTTGCGCGTCAAATTCATGCCGGAGCACCATTGAATGCGGCTATGAGAACATCTCTTAGAAATTATTTAAATTTTCATAAGAAGGATAGTGCAACTTTAGTCAATGCTCTAGTGGGTTTAATTCCTTCTGAAGTTTCAGGTGCAGATGCTATTAGAGTTGCTTTTCGAGCAAAAGCAGTTACTGCCGCCGGTACGAGTGGTGATGAAATTAGTAATCAAAAACTGAACGAAGTTATCACAGCTATTTACCCTGATTTGACAACATCTATTCAGGGGGTGGTTCGAGTCGCTTCTCAGAACAACTTTTGGTCTCCAACTCAGGTACAAAGTTTGGATACGATTAGAAGAGTTCGTACCATACTTGCAAGCACTGATGTGGACACAAAGAAAGTTTCAGATATTGTTGCTCTATATCGTGGATTGGTTCCGAACCCTAACATTACGGATATTCAAAGAAGAGCTACACGTTTAGTTGAAGTTTATAGAACGGGTGCGAATGTGGCTGCGCCAAACAAGCTACCAGGGGACTTTACTGCTTGGGGACTTTCAGTTTCTCGCGATCCACGTACTTCAGGACGTTATTCTGAATTTGGTGCTCCTCTAGGATCACAGCCTTCAGGAGGTTATACCAGTGACCAGCCTGTGATAACGCCACACGCCACTTTCTTAGCTTTGTCAACAGCGCCTCAAGAAGCCATGGCCAACATTAGACGATTAGCTGCTTTAAAGGACGCAAGAGATCAATCTCTTGTTTATGGTCCTAAAGGGTTTTATGATGCGGTCCATTTAGAAACAGGTTCTGTCGACCAAACGATGTTGAGTTTAGATCAAGGTATGATTATGATCTCGATTGCGAATGCGGTTAGAAATGGTGCAGTTCAAAACCATTTTCAAACGGATGCATCGATTCAGCCTCACTTACGTTTGATGAACACCACATTTTCTGGATTAAGTACGCCACAGGGTTTAAATACAAATCAAACATTGACCCCAGCGGATCAAACGTTATTGAGAGAGATTGCAACAAGAACGTGGGCATTTTTCGAAGCGGTTGTGGATCCTACAACAGGATTGCCTGCAGATTCTTTGGCGAGTGATGGAACTACTCGAGCTTCGTATACAAAACCAACGAATATTGGTTTGTATTTGATGAGTATTGTTTCTGCCAAAGAACTAGGAATTATTACAGAAGCAGAAGCGAAGTCTAGAGTTAATAAAGTGCTTCGTACACTTACAGCAATGAATAAAGTGAATGGATTGTTTCATGATGGTATTACAGTTGCTAATGGACAAACCTCAGATCGTAAAATTTCTACGGTAGACAATGGTTGGTTGGCTTCTGGTTTGATTGTTGTAAAACAGGCTTTTGCAACGGACACTCGAATTCAAGGTTCTGCTAATAGACTGTATGAGGCAATGAATTTCACACAACTTTATGATGCAACTCGAAAGCAGATGTATACCGGTTTAGATTACAACGCAACAACACGTAATTATGCTCCATTAGCAGACCAGTTTGGTAATCCAACACATTATGGTTTGATTTATACTGAAATTAGACCTCATTTGATTGTTGCAATGGGTCGAGGGGTTCCCGCAGATGTTTGGACAAATACACCAAGAACACAACCTGCTACGACGGGTCAAGCTCAAACACCACAAAATGGACTTTACCAGAGAACAATTCGTGTTAATGGTGAAAACCGCACAATTCATTATGTTCCTTCATGGGGTGGAAGTTTGTTTGAAGGATTGATGCCATCTTTGATTTTGAATGAAAGAACGTTGTCTCCAAATGGATTTGGTAAAGCCAATGAAGCTTATCTTTATTTACATATGAGACATGCGAGTGGCCGCGTTTTAGATGGTCATTCTCCTCAAACAGGTGTTGCGGAAGATCGTGCTGTTCGATTTCAAACTCAGATGCAAGAAAGTGAAGTTGAAAGAGGGCGTGCAGCGGGTGTAGACATTCTTGAAGCGCCATCACGAACATTAGAACAAATTAATCGTCAGTTTGAAATTTATAACATCATGAATGATATTTTCTTGCAAGAAGCAAGAGAAGTTTTTGGCACGGGAGAAGAAGCTCAACAACCTACTCCTAGAAGAACTAGTAGAAGAGTGAGCTTAGGAGATCGTCGTACTTGGGGTGCAACAACCTTACCAGCGACCTTGCCAAGAGGTGTTAGAAATATACTCCTTGCTGCAGGGGAAGGGCGGGTGAGCCCAGAAGATCCTGCTCCTACTCCAAGCAGTCGTCCAGCGACCGTTGCTGTAGGACGTAGCGAAAATATTGCTCGTATGGTTTTTGGTGGTATTAACTCTGTTCCTGCTAACTTTACACATCAAGGGCGATTAATCGAACATAGTGGGATTGACTTTAATAATTTAAAAGCAGAAGACATTCTTAAGGGAACTCGTTGGAGAAATCAGGTTAGAAGAGCTGCTGTCGAAATCCAAAGACAGAGAGGTATTATTGATGCAGCTACAGGCCTCCCTCGTGTTGATTTATTTTTGGGTGCAGACTTAAGGCGAGGTGTGGGTGTTGGAATGGACGTCACTTATTACTTCTGGGATCCAAGACAAGAAGTTGTGGAAAAAATTACGAGAACACGTATAGAGCTAGAACAAACGTATGGAGCGATTGATGCTCTAGATACAGCTATTACGGTTCTTCGTTTAGTTTCTCAATACACACAATATAAGAGTAGATATGATCAGTTAACAGAATTAATTAGAGAAAAAGAAGAGCAGGTTGAAACTCAGAGAGATCGTGTTCGTCGCAATGTTGAAAGTGCAGAAGTTTTGGCTCGATCAGAGTCTGATTTACGCCGACTTGTGAATCAAAGAAACTTGGTGCATAACTATCAACTTGTGGAAGTTCGATCTCAAATCAAGGAAATGATGGGAGTTCTTCCAAGTCAAGAAATTCGGTTAGCCAATGAATTTAGGGCAGGGGCTATTACAAGAACAGGTGGTCCAATTTTAAATATGAGCCCTGTGGTATTGTTAACGAATTCTGGTTTGCCTGTGGCAAAAGCTAGAGAGTTTTTAACTGAAATGTTAAGACAGTATCGTTTTGAATTAGATGCGGATGGAGTTACTTTAGATCAATTAGTTCAATGGCAAACAACGGAACTTCAACATTTAAATCAGGATTATCAACGTGCTTCTACACGGTTGCGTTTATTAGCGCGTCTTCGTATTCAAGCAGGTTTGTCAGGTGTATCCCTTTCACCTTTTGTTAGCTTTGAAGAAGGTTGGAATCAAATAGCAGGTCTATTTGGAGATAACCCAATTAATGAAATTACCTTTGCGGCACAAATGGCTCATCAAAATTCTCAGTTAATTCGAAACTTAAATGCTCAGCAATCCGAATTTGCAGCGACCCAGTTAAGAGTGCAACAAGCCATGCAAGCATTGCTCCGTATTCGAAATACGAAAGCAAGAGCTAAAGAATTATTAGACCAGAGAACGGCTCGTTATCAAGATCCTGCAGGGATTGTTTCTTATGATCAATTGCAGACCGCTTTTAGAGAATATCAAGAAGCATTGAGACAAGAAAATCAAACCGAAAAAACACTTCGAGATCAATCAGCCATTCTTTTCCGCTACGTGACGCAAGTAACTCGTAAAGTTCAGACCGAAGGTGGGGATACAGTGGTTGAAGATCAGATTGTTCGTTTGCAGAACTTTATTGAACGAATGAACCGTATTCCTTCGGTGAATATGACGTCTCGTGGTTTGGCATCAGACCTTCGAGATCGAATTGAAGAACATCCTGAAATGAAAGCAAATGATCTTCAAATGTTGGCCTTAAAAACACAGCTTCAACAACAATTGTCTCAGGCTGGGGCTTTGACTTCAGATCGATTAGAAACTTTGGTCGAAAGAGAACAAACGTTTTTCAATCAAAAGAAAGCTTTGCTTCGAGGTCGTAACCAACTGGATATTATGTACAGCACTGATTTGGATGAAGCAACTTTAAGAGCTCAATTATCTCGAGTACTGACGCATTTAGGTATTAACCGTACTTTGCATGGAAATATTCAAGAAGATCTACTTCGTATTATTCGTCGGGAACCTGTTTTTGACAGTGATGGCGATAAAATTAGCCGTAGTAATTTTTCTGAAAGTATTGTCAATAAATTTGAAGAAGCAGCCCGGGATCGTTTAGTTAGAAACCATCAACGTATTACAAGATTAGCACAAATAGCAGGTTACTCTCGTCAAGCAGGTCATACAGCAAAACAATATTTAGAAGGGTTAAATGATGCGTTGGATGACCATGAAGATGTGATTGGAGATGGACCGTTAGAAGATGAGCTAGATGAAATCCGAGAACAAATTCAAAATAAATTAAACACCCTTAAAGAAGCATTAACAGATAAGGACTATGAAATTACAGAAAGAGTAACGGAAAGACAATATTCAATTGACTCAGAAGGGCGCCGTGTTTTTACCCAAGAAACAAAAGAGAATCAAGTCAATCTGCATGTAAAGGCTTTTGATTGGAGAATTAGACGTGCTTATTCTGCTAAAGAAGCTTCTCATTTAAGAACAGAGATTGGGCGATTTTTACCTCCAGCAACACGGATCACATTTAATCAATCTCATGTGGGTCCAGTGAATGATACTTTCTCAAAGTGGGTCGATGAAAATAGAGCGAGCCTTATGAGAAGTGTAACAACAAGAGAAGGTGTTGTTTTAGCCGTGATGTTGAATGATAGACAAGTAGAAACAGTTAAAAGAGGGTTTAAAGCTTATCTGCAAGGTTTGGCTCAAAGGAATATTAAATTAAACCAAGCAACGGCAGAATTGGAAATTTATTTCCCTACGTTTTTGTCTCAATCCGGTGTTATTGCTACTCCGGGTCCTAATTTTAGAACGTATATGATGGGTAATTTAAGAATTGATGCAGTGATGGCTCAATTTGCTACTGCAGCGGAAGAGGTGAGTGTTGCGGAAGTAGGAGATATACTTGATTTTGAGGATGGTGTGGATGATGACGATGTAAAACATTTTATCGATTCGGTTAATTACCATCTAAGCCAATATACTCCAATTAATGAAGCGAAGAGAACAGAAATTATGACAGCGGTTCGTTCTGCGATTAGCGGGTTTGATGAGGATACAAAAACAAAAGAAGTTTTTAGAACCGAACTGGTTGCTCTTGTAAGAGCTAGAGTTAATGGTGTTAGTGGTTTATCTGATGCTCAGAAAGATGCTATTGAAAGTTATGTGAATGAAAAAACCAGAGAACGCGGAAGTATCATTAATTTCCGTAACACAGTTATGTCTGATGCGGTTGATTTATATAAAGCTCGTGTGAATACAATTATTAATGCGTTACCAATGACCTCAGATGAAAAAGAAAAGTTGAGAGATTTTGTTGATGACTCTTATTGGCAACAAAGCTCTTTGGAAGCAGAGTATATTATTGGCATCAACCAAGAAATTGAACGTATCCGTCGAGATAAGGATATGCTCAGTGAACCTTTGATTGCACAATTAGAAAATGTGGAGGAAGTTCATTATAGTTTGGGTGATTGGATCTGGGATGTTGTGACTTTGGATTGGGGAGATGCACGTTTACGCTCTGTAACTGCTCCAGGTGTTGAAGGAGCTGTGGGGCAAGATTATGATGGGAATGTAGCTGCAGGCCAAAGACGACGTGTTCTTGTGGGTGGAGCAGGTATTACCTTGAAAGCGCTGGATACCGAAGAGGGACGTTCTTATATGGGGAATGTCAAACTCTTGATTGCTCGATATAAAGAATTACAAGCAGAGAGAGATGCGATTCGTAACCGATTAACTTTGTCTGCAAACCGAGCTCATTTAGAATTAAGAGGAACAAATGATTTAGTCACACGTTATACAAATGTGGTTAATCAGAGAACTCAAATTATTTCGACTCTTTCAACACAGTTACGTTCTGATATGTTAGTTCAGTTTAGAACGTACCTTCAAAATAATCGTGTTAGTTTAGGTGTTCCTTCAGATGAAATAGAAACCAACTTAGTCAATGGTTTAAGAGACCTTTTAGGTCAAATTGAATTTACAAGTTTGGATGAAGCGGTTAGGCTTGTCAAATCACGTTATACAGCCACTCTTCAAGCTCAAGGAATTAATGCGCAAAAACATAATGATATTAAAGCGCAGTTAGAGTCTCTTATGAGAGGGGCATTGTCTTCTACGATTTCTCGTATTGCTGAAGCTAATTTAGGGATTGCTCAATCTAGAGATCGGTTGCAGCTTGCACGTGCTCAGCGTCAAGGTGCGAAACAGAATTATAAGTCCTCTCTTGGTTTAGGGCCTCGAGATCAATTAAGTATTTCTTACTCTTCATTAGCTTCTGTGGAAGGGATGACACCTGCTCAGGCTGATCGTGAGTGGCAGTCGTTGCGTCCATTTTTAACTCCTAATGCAGAAACTCGCTACCGTGTGGCTCATGTGAATACGGTTCGAGTGCTCGATCAACTTGCAGGACAGCGTATTGGAATTGATGGGTTTATTTTAGGAACTTCTGTGGGCCTTTTTGCAGGATTTGACCTGACTCCTTATTTAGATACGAATGGTAAAGTTGCAATTGCTCGTGCTAGAACGCGCCTCGCGCTTCAAACAGCAGAGCTTCAGTTAAAAGAGCATCTTCGAGGGCTTCATAGTCAGAGAATGCTTGCGCGTGTCAGAGTAGATAATGCAAAGGACCAGGTTGATTCTGCGGGTGCTACTTTGGTTGCTTCTCGATCAGACCTTCAAAAAACAATTCAAGATTTAGCTTCTTTGACAGCAGGAACGACCATGTTGGATCAACGAATGAGAGAATTGGATGTAAAGATTAAAGAAGTTTTTGGTACGGCGGTTAATAACCTTTATTTAGCATCATTGATTAACCAACGAGAAATGCAGTTGGAGGAAACAGAAGGTGTGCAGCTTAAAATGCCAGGAAGAACGAATCCTGTTCATCTGGTGGACTACTATCTTCCTGAGCTAAATCGTCAAAATGATTACCCTCAAATTAAACTGATTCTTATGAACTACTTATCTCAAAATGTGGATGTTCGGAGAAATGTGATTGGAACAGTGGTTCAGCCTGTTTTGATCGGAAACCGTTACCAACGGTTAATTGCAAATATTAGTAATAGGTCCGAATTGCTCAGTAAAACTCGTAATGAGTTTAAATCAATCCTTCAATCAGAATTTAATTTACCAGAAGCAAATGCGGGTATAATCGCAGATTTTATGGCGGAAAAGATTCTTTATTATGGTCCTACAATTAATATTACAGAAGCTTATGTTGCGGGTGTAATGAGGCAGGCAGTAGACCCTCAGCAAGCAGGTGGTTTAGAAGATGCACGTTTTCAAGAAGCATTGATTCGAGCGAATGCTGCAGAGAGTATCTCGGGTATCGAAAGTGGCAATTATGGTTGGAGAGGCTTTAGAGCACGACTGATTGCAGGTTGGCAGTTTTTTAATAATGACTTTATGCCTTTAGAGTTCCAGAATTTAACCAATGACGGTAGCTTTGTTCAAAAAACATCTCAAGAAAATATTTTATCTTTATTTGATCGTTCTCAGAGATTTGGAGATGGAAGAGATCCGTTGCAAGGCGATGTTGGGTTAGAGTTATCCTATGAATTTTTAAGATCGTTAATGAGAAATGATGCAGACATTGCAAAAATTAGAGCCGATATTGCTAGAGGCCCTCAGATTAGAAGAGCAGGGTTTAATCTTCAACTTCGAATTGCTCAAGCGTATCAAGAATTACGTCGTGCTAATTTAACTTATCAAGACGCTAAGTTGGCCTATGATGAAATTAGAAGTGATAATGAGTTAGCCAATCGCCGTGGCGGAATTAAGGATGCGCAAGGACACACAGAAGCTCAAAGAGGATCGAGCGGGACCTTAACCGTATTGCGTATCAAAGAATTGGCTCGAGATCGGGCAAGAAGAAACTTAGAAGCGGCAAAAGCACGTTTTCTTATTGTTCTGGGGCATACCGGTGGAAGAGTTGTTATGCCAACAGAAACAGAACATCCGGATTATGATGATATCCAAGCTCAATCTCGATATGATCAGACAACTACGGACCGAGGTTATATGGCGCGTATGGATCGCAGTCATGTTTATGTTGTTAATCAGGGGAATTTAGGCGTTCAACTCAACGACCCTCTTCTTGAAGTAATGCAGAAAACAGCGGAAATTGGTCAGCTTCAATTAGATCAAGCGGAATGGGAAAGGATTTTACCTGAAGTAAGAGTGGGGCTTCTTGTCAGTTATCTTCCAAATGCTTTTGCTGAAATAAGACAGAATATTTATGCGGGTGGACAAGACGATGCTCGTGTGATTATTGCGCGTATCCAAGCATCTCGATTGAGCGAAACTCAGAAAGCAAGAATGATTGAAGTTGTTTATAAAATGGAAGAACTGTTACTGGATTACAATAGAACTTTTAGAACAGCAGCAAATGCGGTATTTGATGTATCAAGAACTCAAACAGCTTATCAAAGTGCAAGGCAGCGTTTTATTAGCGGAGAGTCCTTTACTCCGGTTAACCAAAGAAGAGAAGAGTGGTTGAATGCACGTACTCGTCGAGGAAATGCCTTGATTGACTACGCTGCTTCGAAACAACGACTCATTCTTCATTTGAAACATTGGGGTTATGAAAATGACGATATAACACGTTGGTTTTCGTCTATTACTCGACCTGCTGCACCTGCAAGTCGTCCAGCATCTAGACCAACAACTCAACCAACATCACAGCCTGCAAGAACGTCACAATTACCAGCTCCAGGAAGACCTGGAGTTCAGGTTTTGACGTTGCCAGCAGGGGCGCCTAGAGAAGTTGAAGAAGTGCGCGCTGAGCTGGAACGAAACAGAGCAGCGTTACAAGCAGCCTTACAAGAGAAAAGGGTAAAACAAACAAGGCAACGAGCATTACAAGTCGAACAAAGTACCAACCGAGAACAATTAAGAGAAGTTCAGTCTCAGTATGAAACAATTAATACTAAATTGAGACGCGCTCAAAGAATGATGGACTTGTTGGGGCAGCTAAAAAGCGTATTACAACATTTAGGTTTTGTGGACTCTGAGAGATCTCGTTTAATCGAAGGTCTTGTTCTTATAGATCTGATTAAAGAAGCTCAAATGACAGAAGATCAATTAAGGGAATTAAATATTCCTGTAGCAGAGTTAGCTTCTTTGAGGTTGTCGGATCCTGTATTGGCATCTTTAGAGCGTTTAAAATTAGAATTAACAAAAGAACTTCAGCCAAAGGAACCAAATAAACAAGCAGAGTGGCAAAAGGAAAAAGAAGATGCTGTTGAGAGGGTTAATCAGCTATTGCGTTCAGCTCGACCTGCAGTAATTTCTACCGAGCAAGAAACTGCGTTGAATACACAGGCCGCAGGGCCTTTGGCAAGAAGACAGCCAAAGTCAGAATATCAAGCGGTTCACTTTGAGCTAACTCCAAGTTTGCAAACACTTACTTCTCATAAAACGATGTTAGAAACACGTGCAGCAGAATTAAACAGAGCTGCATTTGGAATTACTGCTTTTAATTCCAGCGATGTTTTTAATTTGCAAGATTGGGTTGTGATGTTAGATACCTACTCTATGAGACATAATATTCCTAGAGGAGAGCAAACGGATGTGAAGCTTCAGATGATGATTGCTTTGGCTCCACAAGTGAATGAAATTGTACAAGACCAAGCTGTTTCAGGTCGTGGATCTTGGGGATTTTCTTGGGAAAGAGATTGGGCTAGTTTGAGTCAGTATGCTCAAAGAAACCGTTTGAGTGAAAAGGCAGTGAATACGGCTAATGATAAAAAAGTGGATTTTAGAAAATTAGGTCTTTTGGATTACTTTGGTAACCAAGCTTATCGTGCCTATCACGACAGAGTGATTCGCCAGGGAATTACAGACCAAGCAGAAAAAACAAGAATCTTAGAAGAAATCTTAACATCCGTCCGCGCAAATATAACAACAGATCGTCCTTACATTCGCCATCTCTTTGCGGGAGTTCCATCTCAAGACCCTGCAGATGAAACAGAAAGAACGGAACGAATGAGAACATATCGATACTTCTTAAATACATGGATACCTCGATTGAATAGCTCTTTCTCTTCATTGTCATATGCCTCTTTAAGTCCAGATGAACTACAAAGAGAACGTTATTTGATTAGAGATGATATTAGTGTTTTGACTCGTGTGAGTAGTGAAAATGCGATGCAAATGATTGGAGATAACCAGAGTAGAGGTAATTTAACAGCTTGGTTATTTTTAAGAAGAAATACGAATTTGACTGTAACAGCGGGTCAAACGAATGACTTTGCTGCATTTTCTAATTTAATCCATACCATGAATCGAGTGTTAGATCCTCAATTTGAGTTTAATCGATTTTACAATGATTTCCGAATTAGCACTCAAGACTTAGTAGAGTATTCAGGTTCTGTTGAGCTGCAAACCTATGTTGAGATGAAAAAGATGCTTGAAGCTCAGATTGCAGCTTTAGCCAGTGATTCCGATGCAACCGAAAGAGATCGTCTTAGAGTTGAGTTGGGAGATGTTAATCAGAGAATCAGAACATTGTCAGCAAGTATTAAAAATGGTTTACGTTATGGTTCGTTGAGTTATTGGGTATTGTATGCAATTGAAAATGAAGAAATGGTAGATCAATTTAATACTTTAAGTACCCGGTTGAAAGTATTGCAAGATCGAAAAGTAACCATTGAAGCGAACTATCGTACTAAAGCCATTGATAGAACGACGTATGATACTCAGCTGGCAGCTGTCAATCGAGAAATAGAAACTTTTAGGACAACGAATTTTAGATCGACGAATAGTTTTGGAGATAAAATTGCATCTTCATTACAAGCTCGGTTTAGGGCTGTAATGGATATTAAAGTAGAGGTTCAGAACCTTTTGGGACGAACTGCTGCTGATCCATTAGATGTGTTGAACCCTTCTGATTTAGGAATATTGATTAACTGGCACGAGTTTATGAAACGAAACAATATTACAGATAAAAATGTGCAAAATCATATTCTTAGAGCTTTGGGAAACAATAAAGCAGATGCTGAAAGGTTATTCCGTTTACGTAATCTAGCAGACCCTAATGATGCTACATTCACTTTTGATTATATTGGAAATCCGAATCATAGTGGATTCTTAACCTCATACACTTTTGACCGTATTGTTGCTGGGTTAGTCAAATCCAGACACAGAGCAGAGCAAATCCGTTTTCTTATTGATGATAGTTACACCGGTAATGTAAAAGGAGAATTAGAGCAGTACTTTATATTATTAGGGGTTATTCCTCAAGGAGGAACGTTAACGAGAGCCACTCGTGTTGTGGATGGTAGAACAGAAGTGTATCGTCCGTTGCAAGAAGAAGATGTCTGGGGTCGTATCGTAAGTATTTCTGAAGATTTCTTAGAGTCGAGTGTTCGTAGTTCTGATCCGGAACAGTTGAGAACTGATTTTAGACGACATCTTCAAATGAGAATGGCTATCTTAAGGCATTTTAAAGCTAACATTCCAATGGATCGTTATATTCTGGACAATCAAGCTCGTTTTAACAATGAACTTAATTTATTTAAACAAAGACGTTTGATTCAACTCCATCGGGAAGGTTCGATTACACTTGCGCAAAGAAATGCATGGTTAAGGGATTTAACTCAGATGAGTTCAGCTTTAAATACAAAACTTTCTACAGAATACGGAAAGATTTTTTATGAAAGTGCCATCTCAAGTCTCACCCGAGCTTTCCTTCAAGCTCAGGACGATGGTAAATTAACGACAGATGTTTCTAAACTTGGCGCGGCAGTTACGCGGTTTTTCCAAGTGAAACAAAGTATTAATCGAGCTTTTGATGCTGAAGGTGCTGCGGTTGCTACTGCTCTTATTGCTGCTCGAGACAATGAGTGGAATAATTTTGCAGGCCCTGTAAAGAGACTTTCGTTAGAAAGGGATTTAAGACAGTTGGGGGCTGAAGGTATGATTAATGTGGATACGGTTATGGATGATTATCGTCGCGCATTTAATTTGGAATACCGAAGCTCTATTGTTGATTCTCTTGCTTTTGGTATGATGAAAGAAGTAAGTGATGGAAAAGTTCAATTGAGCGACTTAGAAAATTATATCCGAATGGCACTTTATATCACAGATAATGATTTAATGAATCAATATGTAAAAGTGGATACGGATACTCAAGATTTCCGTCGTGAATTAGATCGAGATCGAGATGCGAAACGAGTGATCATTAATCAAACATTAACGCAGTTAGGGTTGCAATTACCACAAGATGTTTTAAACAGATACTTTGAAGGACATGCAACAACATTTGCTCGAGATTATCGTATGAGAGACATTTTGGGTAAAGTTTCTCAGTTATATACTAAAGATGGTATTAGTTTTTCAGATTACAATGCGGCTAAAGAAGAAGTGAATCGGTTAATGAGGACACGTCACCTTGTTTCTCGTATTGCAGTGGAAGAATGGCGTTTTCTGGATGTGGCGCAAGGAGAAGCAGCATCTTGGATTCGTGATTTCTTGAGAACGATTCGCGATCAGGCTTTATTGGTTGAAGTGAAAAAACGTGAAATGAAAGCTGAAAATGATAAGCCAAATACAGACCAAGCTGTGATTGCACGTTTGACAGCAGAAATTACGGATGCTGAGAACCGTTTAACTCAGATGGTGGAAGTAGATTTGCCTCGTAATATCAGAACCACATTTAGAAATATTGCACAATTAAAAGAATCTCATATTGAGCAGTATGATCGTTTACAGCGTAGTTTTGGAATTACCGAAAGCCGTTTCCATGAAACGTTGATGGGTTTTAGAAACTTAGATTTCGAAGGGCAAGATAAAGCATTTCAACCCATACAAGCAGCAATACGATTATCTCAACCTCTAGAGATTCAATTTACTTCCGATAGAGCTATGAGACAGCCTATTCGTCTATTAAATTTAAAGAAAGATCATTTACTTAGAAGTCTTGCTGTGATTGATCATAATGATCGTTTGAATGCAACTCAAAAAGAGACCGCAACCAAAGCTGCAATTACAGCATTTTTGGATTCCGATGAAGTTAAAGCAGTAAGAACAGCTTTTATTAGAGAAATTGTTCGCTTAGATCGTAAAGGGGCTGCTCGTACGGATGTGGAGACTCAGCAATTAGCAGCGCTGCGCCTTCAAGCAACGGAGTTTGTTCAATTGGGAGCTCAGGTAAAACAAGCGCTTACGAGTGTTATTTTTGGTCAAGGTCAAATTGGACGACGTTTAAAATTAGTAACCTTAGAACGTTTCTTGGGGCGTATCGATAATATGAATCAAGCAGTGACTAGACGAATGGGTGCAGAAATAACGGATAGAGAAGCTCGTTTGCGATCCGTAGAGACAATGCGTAACATTATCTTAGAAACGATTGAATCCGAAGGACGTAGTTTAGAGTTTAGATCCCATTTATTTGCTTTGAATGAAGCGATACAAAAAGAACGTATTATGATTGGTATATTGAGAGAAACTCAAAATCCAATGGATGACAGTCGAGCTACTTACTTTGGTCAACGGTTTATGATGGGGATGGATTTATCAGAAACGGCAAAACAAGAACGAAGAACGCTTTACGTAAATCAGTTGGACGGTTTGAATATTTCTCCTGAAGAAAGAGCTCGTCGACTTGCTCAGTATGATCGCGGGGAGGTTGCTTTTACGGACTTTATGGAACGGTTAGCTTTAGATGGTTATTTTCAAGTGCTTCATATGTCTTTGTATCGTGGAGAGCGTTTAGATGATGGTAAGCTTGGGTTCTTGAGATATCGTATGGTCAACAGTGACCGTATTAGAGATTTAGCAGATGAATATATGAAGCGTTATGACAATAACCCTACAGCCGTTGCTGCATTAAAACAATCTATTTTAGAAGAGATCAATAAAAATAGGGCGTTTCAAGGGTTGCCAGCGATTGAGTCTACAGAAACAACGCCGGCGCTTACGGATGCGAGAGCGTTAGCCATTGAGCGTAGTCGTTTCACACGAGATCAAGTGGCGTTCTATATGGAAATGGAAGCACAAATAAAACGTCTTGAAGGAGATGTGGTTCAGCAATTGCTTCAAGTTGAGGGTTTTGGCAATGTCAGAGAACTGGATATTCCAAGATTGACAGACGGTGCTACCTCCGGTTTAGTGATTGATTTTGAAAGAGACTTTTTTAGGCATAGAGCCAATATCATCGAAAGAGCTGTTGGAATCGATACCGGAGATGAAAATCAACGCTATCAGCAAGAATTAAATATCAAGAGAGACTATGTTCGAAAGAAAATTCAAGTTTACTTTAATGCGGTGCGTAAGATTCAAGAATTAACCAACAGAAATTTACGGGCCAATAGTAGCCGTGTTTACTTTTTGGATTTTGCTCAAATTGGAGGACAGATTAATGATTTCTATGAAGGGGACTGGTCTCGTTGGTCTGAGTTTTATTGGCAAAAAGGTGTTCAAGATTTTCAGATGAGTGGAAATTTTGAATCTCGTCTTAAAGGAGATATTACCTTAAGAGATATTAATGACACTGTAAATCTCTATGGTGTGATTTATAGAAAATTAACAACAGAATTTAATACTTTTGGGGGTGCTCTAGATAAATCAGAGTACTTTGTTATTCCTGGAAGTGATACCCCTGTTACTCGTGCAGAATACTATCAACATTACTTATTTGAGTATGCAAAGAAAGTGACAGATTCAAATTTGGTTGAAGAGCGTGGAGATCATGCTTACTACAATATGCAAGTGCGTAGAGAACAAGAAACGATTATTGAAGAAGTGGGCGGTATTCGACGCACTTTAGAATTCTTTTTAGCACGACAAATGTTTGAACGAGACGGCAGTATTGATTCTGCTCAGTTACAGAGGTCTTTGGATCGCATTGAGGCCCGAATTTTAAGAGACAGAACGGGTATGGGTAGAGCGGAAGCAGCGCACGAGCAGAATGCTGAAAATTACCGAAAAGCATTGAGAGAGAGTAAAGAACTGAGAGATCAAGAAAAAGCAAATCGTTTAGAACGGTTAACGGAGTATAAAATTAAAGAGCAAAATGAAAGAGATAGCCGTGTGCTTCAAACTCAAATCGAAGCTAACATTCGAGCAGAGTTGATCAACTTAAATGGAGAATTAAATACAGAATATGCAGCAGCAGGAACTTCAGTTGAGAGAAAAGCAGAGATTGACACTATTCGTGAGCAGTTGGACCTGGGTCAAGCAGAAGCGGAAATTGGTAGTAAGGTATTAGGGTTTTTATACTCTCAAGTATTGACCAATGGTTTTACCCCTAGAGATGCGATTAATATTTCTTATATTGATCGAATTCAAATTGGAAATATCTACCTTGAAATTGTAAATCGAAATGTACCTGATGGCCAGACTCCTAGAACATTGAGTGATTTAACAGAGAAAGAAAAGGGACAAATTGCTTTTTATGTGACTCAAAAAGACAATGATGGCTGGACTTTGGAACAGTTTCGCAGTTTCTTTGTTTTAAAAGAATACGTAAAAGAAATCCTAAAAGATTTAGGGCCGGTTCCTGGTAGAACAGCCGAAGCTCGAGAAGAGGCTTTGGAAGAGCGTGCTAAAATTTTCTTAAATCAAGCGATTCAACAAGGTCAAATCCCTGTTGTAACCAATGCTTTAGATCATGTGGTTTATCGATTATTGGAAACGGGTCTTGAAGTAGATAAATCTCGAACGCAGGCAGAAGTTCAAACAGGGGATATTGCTATTTTGGTTAGTTTGCTTAAGAATGTGAACGAAGTGATGGAAGCGTCTACAAGCAACGGCGGCCTCGGGATTACATTGAGTGGAAGTAATAAATCTAAAGTGAATGAATTCTTGCTCAGTCGATTAGGTTTGGTTTTGAAAACAAGTATTACAGCTCCAGTTGAGCTTCCTGTCTTGGATATGAATAGAGAAAGAGATATTCGTATTATAACAAGTCGTTTAGAAGGTTTAACTATGTCTACGCTTGTTCAGGTTCAAGATGGTGAAACGATCATACTTGCTAGGCAGCGAGCTGCAGGGCAGATTTTAGATCAAATTCAAAAACGTAATTTGGATGTGGTGAACTTTATTTTATTAGTCGATAGAGCTCAGCGGATTCAGGAAGAGGTGACACCAACAAAGGGTAAATTAGATGACCAAATGTTGTTGATTCTTCTAGACGAAGCGCAAGTAGACTTGAATCAGAAAATAAACTTAAGAGAAATTATGGGTTATTCTCCAGAGTACTTAAGAGATGCTTTGGACGGAGCAATTCGAACACAGGTAAAAGAAAAAATTGACCAATTAGCCGCTGAAAGAGGATTGGAAGAAATTAAAAAGCGTTTACCAACAGTAGATCAAGGAGAAACGCGAGCCGACGAGTGGAGAAGTTGGATTAAAGAAAACTTCTGGAGCGGATTGGGAATGATTTTAGGTGCTTTTGCAGCTCTTTGGGCTTTATTTAGCCTTCTAATTTTTGGTACGAAAAAGAAAAAAGATGATACAGGGTCGACTGCAACTAGTGGGAGTGCCGGTGGTCCTGAGACAGGGAGTGGTTCTAGTTTGGGACGTCCGGAACTTGTTGCTCAAACTCAAAAGGATTTGACGGAAGGTGCTAGTTTGGGTGTGGGTCAGTCTTTACCTCACGGTGATGTGGCTGAAGAAGATCTTCCTCAAATCCCTGAAAGAGAACCAACTTCAAAATCCATAAAAATTGGAAATGTTAAGAGTTTCTTGGTTTGGCTCAGTCCACTTGTTATTGTTCCTTTGATGGGTGGTTTATATACTTTGTTTCACCTAGAACCGATGCTTGCTGCTGTGGTTAACATGACCGCTTTTAATTTCTGGGGCTATGCCATTTTTGCCTCCTTTGTTGCTGGGTTCTTGGCATTCAGTGCTTTAAAGTTTGTTGTTGCTGTTATTCGATATATTCCTTGGATTCCAACGGCTTATTTTACAGAAACGAAAGAGATAGCATATTTTGAAGCCAAAAGAGATGTTGTAACCACATTCTCAAATCTTTTGGATAATATTCTTTTAACAGCTCCTGCTTACTTTTATATGATTGTGGGTATGGATGCGAATTGGTCTGCTGGAATGATTGTTTGGGCGACTTCCTTTTTCTATGTCTATATTAACCGTCCTTTTAGACAGATTATGATGTTTACTCTGATGAATATTTTTTATCGCAAACAAAAACTGGATTATGATGAGTATGCGTTGAAGAGCAATAGAGCATCAATGAGATGGAGCGCTGCAATGGCAACTCCTATTTTGATGCAATCTCCATCAGAAGCGCAAAGTGCGATGGTTCACAGTAAAACCAGTTTCTTGAACACAGTGAACCTGCGTACTTACGATGAGAAGACAAGAGCCTTTTGGATTGATTATGTAGATAGTTTGATTCCTGACGTTAAAGATCGATTTATTAACATGGATGATGCAGTGCAAGAAGATATTGTGCGCCAATTGCAAAAAAACGTAGAAGCAGCGAAGTTGGAGTTAGTCAAAAGAAGACAAACAATCGATTCTGATAAAAGAAGGAAAGTGACAGAAACCAAATCAAGATTTGAAGATAGGATTATTTCGTTAGAAGATATGCAAGCTCAAATAGAAGAGATTCAAGAAGAAGCAGATGAAGCTTTAACTTTAGCAAGAGAGGACTTGATTTCAGACCTTCACATTCTGTTTCAACCTTATGTTCCTGTAGATAAAGTTTCTAAATTAGCTCAGCTTGCTTTTTATAAGGTTTATGATCCTAAAACAAAAGATAGAAAAGTAATTGATCATGAAGACCTGGATCCGAATGATCATTTAAAACTATTGCTTGTTTCTAGAACGAGTAAGCCAAATGTTCTTAAAGCAGAAATTAAAGAAATTAAGCGATTGAGAGATCGTTTTGGTGCTGATCGTATTATTTATGTTCAAGAACACTTGGAAAAATTTGGTGTGAAATGGGGGCAGTTACAGAACGCATTTGAATTTTTAGAATATGGTGTTACGCATCCAAGAACCTATACGGCTTATGGAGAAGATAAACGAATTAAAACAGATAATCGAGATATTGATGCGGCTCTTTTTGGTGCTTACGATGAAGGTTTTTATATTGAACAGCAAAATGCGCTAGAAATCACACGTCCAGATAATAGTAAGCAAGAGTGGGATGTTCAGCAAGTTAAAACGGAACGTTTTATTGTGGGTATGGCAGAAGATCCTAAAAACCCAGGTCAAATGATTGAAAGAAGATACCCTGTGTTTAAGGGAGATGTTTATGAGCCAGGTTCAAAACCATCGAGCTCTAAGCCAATATTAAGAAAAGATCAATGGGTATGGTGGAATGATGATGGTACGCTCAGAACGCGTAAAGACGAAGTTGTTTATGATAATCAAGGCCGAAGAATGCCATTAACAGCAGACCTTGTTTTTGAGCAGGAAGTGATCTTAAAACGATTAGATCCAAATACAAATGAAGTTGTAAAAAAAGTGTATTACTTAGATGAAAAAGGAAATTTACTAGACGCAACAGGTAGCGTTGTTA
The DNA here is from genome assembly GCA_029261035.1 of Candidatus Omnitrophota bacterium. GTDB lineage: Bacteria > Omnitrophota > Omnitrophia > Omnitrophales > JACROU01 > JAJDCD01. The sequence continues at coordinate 24,400 of JAJDCD010000010.1, read as the reverse complement.
TTCCTAGAAAAAAATATAAGTTGAATAAGAAAGAGATTCTTTATCGTGCAAAATCTGAAGAATCTGTTTTTTCTATGAGTCGTCCTGGCTTTGGTGTTTTAACTCGTAGATCTGCTACTGTAACAGAAAATAACAGGCAAACAAAAAAATCAGTAAAACGTGCTAAAACTTTTGTGGTTATGGAACAGCCACTAAAGAAACATGGAAAGGCTTTGAAAAAAGAAAAAAGAGCGGTTCTCTATGAAGAGCCTGAAATTGATATTTCTCGTGGAGACATGGCAACAAAAGATGGAAAACAGATTTTGGTTGAAGGAGATTTAATCGATAGTGATTATGGAAGGATTCAACTTTTCGGAGAAGCTTTAGAATATGGAAAATATTCTTTTCTCTCTCAAGAAGGGTTTTTCTCAAGGTTGAGCAAAAAAGGATCCAAAAAAAGAAGGGTGAGTAGAAATATTACCTTAGATGAAATACAGCCTGGACAAACAGTTATATTAAAAGTTCATGGTCTTGCCAGTAACCAAGGTGCGATTAAGCGTGAAATGGACGGAACTTTTACGATTAGAGAAAATATCGAAGCAGACCCAATTCGAGGGGTTCGCATTGCCAATAAACAAGATATTCAGAATGCTGCCCGATTAAAAGCTGCAGAACAAGGTACCGCTGTTGTTGTGGATGAAATTGAGCGAGAGGCCAATGTCTTCAAAAAACAAAAAGGATATTTGATTAAAGGTGCGGATGCGATTGCAAAAGCAGCTATGGAAGAACATGCTACTGAGGTTCACTACAATGCAAATGCAAACAGTTACTTAATTAAAGGTCCTGTGGATGTAACCCAACTTCAAGGTGATCGTGGAGAGCAGTTTTATCAAAATGTTTATTATATGGAAGGGGGCAATTTGGTTTCGGGCATTTTGGTTCACCAAAAAGATGGTTTTGAAGTTAATAACGGTAAGTTAACTTTTGACAAAGATGGAGTTGTTATTGAGTTAGATGTGGACTATGAAGGTTTGAAGAGCAAAGAGGATGTGGCTAGAGACTCCATAGATTATGCAACGAGTGATGGTAATTATATACTTGCTCAAAATCAAACAAGTCATGTTGCGGTGACGGATGATTACCGTGAAGCATTGTTGGTTTATAGTCGAGACGGTTATACCGTTGGTGAGGTGACAGGAGCTTTATCTTATGAGGGTGCTGAATTAATATCGGATCCTGATCAGATAGTCACCTTAGAAAAGGTGAGTGATTTTAGAACACTCAAAAAAGATCAGGGTGGAAAAGAAAAGATAATCCCTGATTTTCAATTGACTCAAAAAGACCCAGATGTTCCTATTCTAGCAAGAACATTGACGGACTTCTCCATGAATGCGAGTACCACTTCAGAGCATGGCCAGATTTTAATCGATGAAAATGATCAGTGGGTGACAGCAACAGATACTCTCGATGGAATCAAAGTTCAACGTGTTGTGAGAGGTTATTTTACAGGAGTGAATAAACGAAGAAATCCATTTGATCGTTATTTTGGTTTTAAAGACCCAAGCTTTATTGATGAAATGTTAAAAAGTGGGGATATCACTGAGGAAGAAGCGGAACTTGTCAGAACAGGTGTTTTTGCGGATGTTGCCGGATTGCATATTGGAAAAACAGGCCGTGAAAAAAGTTATCTATTGAAAAAAGACATTGATGTCAAACCTTTTGAAAATGAACGAGGAGAATCAACGCTTCGTAAGATTTACTATTGGGATGGAAGTCAATATGAAGAAGGGTGGATGTTAAATTCAAAAGATGTTTTAAATGATCCTCGGCTTCATATTGATAATGATGGAAATATTCAGTTTGATACGATTGAAGTAGATGATCAGGGCCAAATTCGTATTGTGAAAAAAGAATTGATCTCCTCAGATGACATTCAAACTTTAGATAAAGTTAAGGGCGAAGAGAGTGAATATGAAATGCCAGACTTGGATTACTTTAATTTTAATGGTGAGCGAATTAAAGATCAATACGGAACACCTATTGAACCTGATCATAAAATAGAATTTAAATTACAAGGGGATAATAAGAATCCTTATACGTTTGGAGCAGCTAAAGAAGTTTATGCGCATGCAATAGCTGCTATGAAGGCAAAACATATAGTTTCTGTACATCAGCCTCAAATTTCATATGATAATCAATCGTCTCCATTAGAAGAAGATTCGCATACTTCAACCCACTCTCGTTTTGAATCGAAAGCATTGAGGCAATTAGGGCATTTGTTATTGGTTCAAACAGGGATTCAAAGTACGCCAAAAGAACCAAAAGCACCTGCATTTGGAAAAATGGTCTTCACACCTTTTTATATGGGAGAAGTAATTTTTAAAGAGTTGGTTCCAGCACACTTTATTAGTCATGATATTCAAGAAGGTTTCCGTGGGGGAGGACGTATTTTTTGGAGAAAACGTTGGGTTGATTATATGAGAAACCCACAGTTGAGAGAATATATTCGTAAGTACTACATGATTCCAATGGCATTTCGTTTATTCCGTGAAGCTCAAGTAGATGGTTCTAAAGCGCGTAAAATCTTAAAAGAAAGAGCAATAGAGAATGATTTTATTAACCGAGGTGTGGTGAAGCCGGTAGATGTAGATTTATGGTCTCGTCAAAATGATGGAGCTGTTTGGGAACCGAAACCAGAGTCAGAGTGGTTCACAAAAGAAGAATTGGGAGATGTTTCTTTCTTAATGCATATTTTAGGCATAGATCTGTTTAATTTTAAAGATATTATTTTAGAGATTTTGCCGCATAGTTATTTCTTTGCATTGCCTCGTAAGGTTCGTTGGGATACAGGTGACTTAGCACAATTAATTGAGGAGCATCGTTTTGTTGGTACTTTGTGGCGTATGAGTCATGCCCTACATTTAGGCCGTATTTTCCGTGCAGAACCTCGACTTTTTACATTTAAAGATGCTTGGGAACGATTGGCAAAACCGAGTGATTTGCCTCGAGGAATTGCACCTCAATTATCTACCATTTTATATGGATTCTTGGGAGAATCAATCTTTGGTCTCTGGCTGATTTTTGGTTTGGTGTTTGCCAATATTCCAGGTTTGTTGATTGCTAAAGCGCGTTATATTGGGTATGTGCTTTTTGGAAGTATTATGGCCGGTATGATCGCAGTGCCTCAAATTATTAAACCTGCAATGGCACGTATTTGGGAAGGGATGTCTTCTCAGATGCCTGTGAGTATTGTTCATCCAAGTAAAGGGTTGTGGGGGTGGGTTCCTTTGAATTGGTCTAGTCTTTATGCTACAGACAACGAAGGGAATGAGTATCATATAGGACATAGATTAGGGCAGCACGATAGGGTTACTTGGTGGAGACATGAAATTGTAGAAAAATTTACCTTTAGAGGTTTAGGAGACCCAGATTATTATGTTAATCGTTTTAAATCCTACCTTTTTTATGGTTTAGGAGCTTTGTTTGTCTTTTATGTAGCGCTCCCTTCTCAAAGTATTAATTTTCTTAATGTTTGGGTGACAGAATTTAATACATTTTTATCTCAGTATCAATCGGCAGAATCCCTCGTGGTGATGATGGATTTATTTTCTCAATTTGTAAAACCGTATCTTTTGTGGATATTGGGAGCCTTGTTTTTCTTTAATACGTTTAAGTTAGGGCGAGATTTAAAACAAATTGTGAAGGACTCTATATTCCAAACGTTTGTTTCAACTTCGATTCTTTTGATTAATATTCGTATCTCAATTGACTTTGTTAAAGAAACGATTCATGCAGCATTTTATGGTATCGGCTTTAAGTGGATTACCAGTGCGACTGTTGCAGAACAGTTGGAAAAAGGTTTGAGTCCGATGGATGCGTATAAATTTGAAGTGGGTGAAGCGAAGCTGATTAATGTTCTTTATATTGGTTTAATCATAGCTTCAGGTGTTATGCTTGGTTTGATTGACCCACTCTTTATTTTTATTGGGGGTATTATTCTTTACTCCTTTATTTTTGGACCTTTAATTGCTTGGTTTATGGCTTCGTTTGGAAGAGGGGAATCTTACGAAGAAGCGCGTTATCAAGGTGCTATGAAAGAATTTATGTACTGGTTAAGACAACAGGAAGAGGAAAGAGGGGCTTGGACTTCAGGTATGAGAGATGAAGTTGTTCAACGTATTGTCAATTATGGAAGTAAGAATAATTTTGCATTGAATGATAGAGAACAAACACTTCTTTATATTACGTACCTTCGAAATTTTGAAGGAGTTCATTATAACGATGATTTGATCCAATTGCTTGGTGAAATCTCTCGCAGACAAGGCCAGCAAGCCTTTATGACGCAATACGGGTATCATCTTTTATTTGGATTAGGCTCGTTCAGCCTTATCCTGGCAGCTGTTAGTTTAATTATGCCAACATTAACGTTGATTCCTGTCTTGGGTTATGTTGTGTTCGGTGCTGGCTCAGTGATTCTTTCGGTTTTTCAAATCAGTAAAAGAAGAATTGATGTCAAAAAATGGACGGATTCTGATTTTACTAAAAGAGACAAATCGGGATACTTGAAAAAAGTTTTTGAGAAGACAGGTAGAAGTGAATCAGTTCAACGTTTTGGTTTACCAAGAAAACGTTATAATTTAGTTTCAAAGGCAGATAAACTACGCATAGCTCAATTGTATACGCTTAAAGAAAAAGATATTTATGGATCTTCTTTAGGTGAAAAACCTGTTAAAGAAAAAATTGTTCCAGAAATTACAGCTGAGAGTTTAGGTGTTCCTGTAGCAAAAGCTCCTTTGACAGATTCTCAACAAAGTGCATTGTTGTCTGCTTTAGATTCTATACAAGGTTTAAAAGGGCAGTTTGCTTTAACACAATTACAAACACAGTTGGGCGATGTTCGAGCAGCGGCAGATCTCGTTTCGACTGGATTTAATGAAGCTTTGGATAAAATGATTGTAGGTTCTGGAGCTTCCCCAGCACCTTCGGTTCAGGTTGTAGATTGGAACACAGGAGTTTACTTGCCATTTATTGGAACACCAGATGAAGATGATGCCTTTATCAATTACTTCTCTGGAACCCAGAATCATCAACTCGTTATAGCTAATGTTCCTGAAGATGTAGCTATCTCTATTCCAGAGAGTGTTAGAGGGCAAGTAATCTTGATCACAGATCAAGGTTTAAGCTTGAACCGAATTGTGACCGACTTGAGACAACAACCAGAATATACAAATAAAGCAATGACAGTTGTTTCAAATGAAGAAACCGACTTAAGTGATCGAGTAACAGGTGCTAAAGGAGTTTACCACGTGGTTTACGATAAACAGGCTCTGGACCGCTATGATTGGGTTAAACCTGTGGTTCTCCGAACAGGCCGTGAAATTGCACGCTATGGTGAAGCGGTAGCTAACGAGCTTGTATCTCGCGGATTAGCCCGTGAAGAAGACCGGTTCTTCTTCAACGTTGCTTCTGTACGACAGTTACTTGATAAGCTGTTATCACAAGAACTAGCAGCAAGACAGGTCGCACAAGCCGCATAAGAAAGGTTTAAAAGTTAAAAGGAAAAAGTCAAAATTAATGAGCAAGTTCAAATATTTGAACTTGCACCCTATTTTTTAATTTTTACTTTCAAATTTTAACTTATTCAGATGTCCAGTAAGGTTGGGTCACCTTATTGGACTAAACCCCAGCTTCTCTTTGGGGTTCAAGGGCTACCCTTAAAACAGGTAGCCCTTTTTTTATATATACCCGGTATACCCGGGACTGTCCCCAAAGGGGACTGTCCCAAAATACAAAATACATGGATCTAAACGGCACCAACTGAGACAATTTGATACACACCGATCATTTCTCCTTTTTTAAAAAATATCATAAATCATTATAATTAAATAACTTACATATATTGAATCTTAAATCAATATTGGCATCATATATGTAGGTATATAGGTAGTTTTGTATGTTATGGAGGTGTCACTATGTTCTCATTTGAGAAATTAACCTTAAAATCTCAGGAAGCGTTGGAGTTTGCTGTTCAGTTAGCAAAAAAAGAACAGCATCAAGAAGTAGATGTGGAGCACTTATTTTTAGGGCTTCTTTCTGTTGAAGAAAGCATTGTTCGTGAAATGATGCAGCATATTTCTGTGGATGTTGCAGCCTTAGAAGTAGAATTGAATAACTTAATTAAATCTAAACCCAAAATTAAAGGAGTTGAAGGGCAAGAGTATTTATCCAATGATTTAAAACAGCTTCTAGATCTTTCTTTTAAAGAAGCGCAACAATTAGGGGATGAATATATTAGTGTAGAACACTTATTGTTATCAATTGCACAAACACAACAGCAGAAAGTGAAGCAAATTTTATTGCAGTTCGGAATTACAAAAGAAAAATTAAATTCTATTTTACAGGAGGTCAGAGGGATGAATAACGTAACCGATCAAAATCCAGAACAAAAATATAAAGCCCTAGAGAAATATGGTAGAGATTTAACCCAATTAGCGGCTGAAGGAAAGCTAGACCCTGTTATTGGACGGGATGATGAAATTCGTCGAGCCATTCAGGTATTGTCTCGCCGTACCAAAAACAATCCTGTTCTTATCGGAGATCCGGGGACAGGAAAAACGGCAATTGCTGAAGGGTTGGCTCAGCGTATTGTTAGCGGGGATGTTCCTCAAACATTGAAGGACAAAAAAATTATTGGGCTTGATTTAGGTTCGCTTTTAGCAGGGGCTAAATTTAGAGGGGAGTTTGAAGAGCGCTTAAAAGCAGTGCTCAAAGAAATAGAATCTAAAGATGGTCAAATTGTTTTGTTTATTGATGAGCTTCACACTTTAGTTGGAGCTGGAGCGGCTGAAGGTGCTGTGGATGCCTCTAATTTGTTGAAGCCTGCGTTAGCTCGAGGCCAATTACGATGTATTGGAGCTACAACATTGGATGAATATCGAAAATATGTTGAGAAAGACAAAGCGTTGGAGCGGCGTTTTCAGCAAATTTTTATTGGAGAACCCAGCACAGAGGATACGATTGCCATTCTTAGAGGTCTGAAAGAACGCTATGAATTGTATCACGGCATAAAAATTAACGATGAAGCACTGATTGCTGCGGCTACTCTCTCTCAGCGTTATATTGCAGAACGTTTTTTGCCGGATAAAGCGATTGATTTAATTGATGAAGCTGCAGCAAAGCTGAGAATTGAAATGGATAGTTTACCAACTGAAATTGATGAATTAGAACGTAAGGTGATGCAGTTTGAAATTGAACGACAAGCTTTGAAACGAGAAAAAAGTGATTCTTCTAAAGAAAAATTAGGCAAGTTGGAGCAGGAGCTTTCTGAGATAAAAGAAAAATTAAAGGAGAGAAAAATTCATTGGAAGAATGAGAAAGATATTATTGATCAAATGACTCAGATAAAGGAGAAGATGGAAGAAGCAAAATTTCAAGAAGCGCAATTTGAAAGGGTGTCTAATTGGGATAAAGTTGCAGAAATTAAATATGGAAGACTTCTGGAATTAGACGCGGAGCTCAAAGATAAAGAAAAAGAGTTGAAGAAGGTTCAGGTAAAGGAAAAGATGTTGAAAGAAGAAGTGGATGAATCGGATATTGCAGAGATTGTTTCTAAATGGACAGGAATTCCCGTTAATCGTTTAGCCGAAGGTGAGGTGGAAAAGCTGGTTCATATGGAAGATCGTCTCACAGAAGATATTGTTGGGCAAAATCAAGCTGTAGAAATGATTTCGAATGCAGTTCGCAGATCTCGTTCGGGTCTTTCAGATCAAAATCGTCCTATGGGATCATTCATTTTTCTAGGATCCACGGGTGTTGGGAAAACGTATTTAGCTAAGAAGCTAGCGGGATTTCTCTTTGATGATGAAGATGCGCTTGTGCGTATTGATATGTCGGAGTATATGGAGAAACATTCTGTGAGTCGATTGATGGGAGCTCCTCCAGGATACGTAGGTTATGAGGAGGGAGGTCAGTTAACGGAGAGGATTCGAAGGCGTCCCTATGCTGTAATTTTGCTCGATGAGATTGAAAAAGCACATCCAGATGTATCTCATATCTTGCTTCAGATTCTAGAAGATGGACGATTGACAGATGGTCAAGGTCATGTGGTCAGTTTTAAAAATACAGTTGTTATTATGACCTCGAATATTGGCAGCCATTTGTTTCAGGAGGAATCGTTAAAGAAAGAAGAGATGGATCTTCGGGTTCAAGAAGAGTTGAAGAAGTTTTTTAGACCTGAGTTGATCAACCGTTTGGATGAAGTTATTTGTTTTAATAAATTAACTCAGGAAAATATGGTTCAAATTGTTGATTTGCAGTTGAAGGATATTGCTTCCAAGCTTCGTGATAAGAATATCGAAATTGAAGTGAGTACTGAAGCTAAAAAGGCATTGTCTGAAATTGGTTTTGACTCTGATTATGGAGCCCGTCCTTTAAGGCGATTAATTCAAAAACAAATTCAAGATGTGTTAGCTTTGAAATTGCTAAAAGGTGAAATTACGGAAGGCTCTCAGATTCAGGTCGGTTATTCTAAAAGCAAAAAAGAATTCTTGTTTAAGCAAGCCAAAGAACAACTACTAGAAGCATAACGCAAAAAGGGACTGTCCCCAAAGGGGACTGTCCCTTTTTTACTCCTTTTTTACTCCTTTTTTACTCCTGCCAAAGAAAGTCGATGTCCAAAATGAGTTCTTACGTGAAGATAATCTAAAGAAGATTGTGTAACGAGGTCTTTGGCTTCTTCTAATTTTAAAGCTTTTAAAACCGAAAGAGGACCATCGTATCGAACGAGTTCATTTTTTGTTAATAAGGAGAATAAGCGAATCCAGCAATAGGCTCTTTTGCTCCGTTGGAGATCACTGATAATAAGGCCTTTTTGAGCAATTGTATTAAAATGTTTAAGAGCCTGAATAATACTTTGATTATCTAGATGATGAAAAAAAGCAGAAGAAATTACATAATCCACTTTTTTAATTGGGATTTGAAAACAATTAGCCTGAATAAATTTTATTTCAGGGTATTCTTTATAGGTTTGTTGACCAAAGCTTAATGCCTGTTGACTCAAATCAAGAGCGATTAACTCAACTTTAAAATTTTTCTTTTTAGCCCATCGAATAATTTCTTTAGGTATATCGCAAGCACCTGAGGCAATATCCAAGATTCGAATGGTTTTATCTTTAGGCCATTGTTTGGACCATTGTTTGAGGTGATGGAAAATGACTCGGCTTGCAAATAAATAGCGGTTAACACGAGTAAGGAAACGATAAGCTTCAAATGTCTCCTCATCACTGCGAGTTTCAATATCCATAAGTTCAGGCTCTAAAGAGCGTTGGGTTATATCCATGATTGCAGTATAATACCACCCAAGTCCATCAAACAGGCCCGGGCCTGTTTTTTTCGAAAAAAAGAGGCCCGGGCCTCTTTAGAGGGTTTTGTTTTTAAGTTGTTTCAGATAAATTGGTTAGGAGTTCTTATGCAGAGATTTTTTTTGAGTTTGGCGGCGGTTTATGGTTTTTTTGGAGTTGTGTTGGGCGCTTTTGGGGGGCACGCCTTGAAAAATCGACTTTCATCGGATATGCTTAGTGTCTTTGAAGTGGGGGTCCGATATCAGTTTTATCACACATTGGCTTTGTTGCTTGTCGTTTTGATTTCATTTAAATTAAGCTCAAAGCTTGTGATGATTTCGGCAGGTTGTTTTTCAGGGGGTGTTCTTTTATTTTCGGGCAGTCTCTATTTGTTGGTTGCAACTGGTATTACAAAGTTTGGAATGATTACGCCGGTGGGTGGAATGATGTTTATTCTCGGCTGGATATTTTTGATATTAGGAAGTTTTAAGCTAAAAGCTAATGGCTGATGAGCTTGAGATATAGTGACAGTCACTAAAGTGGCAGTCACCTACAAAGGAGACTAAAGTGTCGAATGTTTTGTTGGTAGGTGTAGGTGGATTTATTGGTGCTGTGTCTCGTTATTTATTGGGAGGCTGGGTTCATACGGTTTTGGATAAGCCTGGGTTTCCTATTGGAACTTTGATTGTTAATGCTCTAGGTTGTTTTTTAATTGGATTTATTGGAGAAGTTTTAGAAGTTCGTCAGTTATTTACGCTTCAGTTACGTTGTTTTCTTTTTGTTGGTTTGCTTGGGGGTTTTACGACTTTTTCTGCTTTTAGTTATGAAACTTTAGCACTGATGCGCTCCGATCAGATGAGTACAGCGTTACTTAATATTTTCCTTCAGTTGGTTCTATGTATTTCCTTCGTTATTCTTGGCTATCTTCTAGCTAAACAAGTCTGAATATATAAAAATTTAAAATTATAAATTGTTGTGCAATCACAAGTATTTGGGATTGACCTCATATTTTGACTTTTTCCTCTTTGATTTTGCATTCGCAAGAAGGTAAATAGGCCCTTGCGTGCTATTTGTTTTTCCCAAATTCACCAGGTACAATTAAATTGACGTATTTTATTTAATTTCAATGACTTGGGAGAAATCTATGGTTGTTCAGAAGTCCCGTTTGTCTTTGTTTTGCGGCTATTTTACGCTTCTTTTAGGCCTAATTGGTGTTTTGGGGTTTGTGTTTTATTCATTGGGGTGGTCCAAAGAGCAGGGCGTGTTTCTCCCTATGAGGTTGTTTACGGCTATAGGTTTTATTCTTTTAGGTTCCTCTCTTATTCTGACAAATTACAATAGTAAGAAAATAGTATATTTTTTAAATATGCTTGTTATTTTTTTAGGCTTATACGGACTTGTATTTTTTTACTTTTACTTTCGTTTTGGTGTTTATTCTAATTTATTCCAAATCAATATATTTAGCACTATTTTTCAGATGAAAGATGTGCCCATCCAAGTACCCGTTTCACTTTTCTTATTGGGAATTACTTTGAGTATTCTTATTCAAGCTAAACGATTTATTATTATGAGAATTTGTATTGTTTTTTTCACGTCTGTGATTATGGCTTTAAATATTTATCAATTTTTTGATTTCTTTAATGCTCCTTTGGGATGGGCTTCTCTAGTTCAGTCTATCTTAAGTTTAAAACAAATAGAATTTTCTGTTTTACAAACTGCAACAGGGTTTATTGTTTTTTCCTTAGGGCTGATTACTTTGGTTTTGAGAGAATCTAAGCTCTCGACAGTTCAGTTAATGGAAAGAGAAACGCAATGGATCCACCGTGAGGGAAAGGCCCCTTGGGTAGAGTCGGCTTTTATTTACGTCTTGATATCCTTGGCGTTGGGGTTAAGTGTTTTTCTTATGGATATGTCTGTAAATAACGAAATGTTAGCGAATCAAAGAAAAGTACGATTGGTGGAGAACTGTAATCAATTACTAATGTCTGTTAATAAGTTATCCGGTTTGGCTAAAGCTTATATTGAGTATCAAGATGAAAAAGCGTTAGATCAGTATTGGTATCTAATCAATAAAGAAAAAATAAGAGAAAAAATTGTTCAAAAAATGGAGAAAGAAGATGTAACTCTAGAAGAATTGGAGTTAATCCAGTTAGTAAAAAAGAGATCAGATCAAATCGTTGATGTTGAGCGCAGAGCTATGAGTTTGATCGCATATACTCGTGGTATTAAGATGGAAATGACGCAGCCTGATTTATTAAAAAACCCTTTATCCGCGTTAGATGCACAGTTGACCGATGAAGAAAAGAGAGAGTTGTCTCGTAATTTAATTTCAGGTTCAGGGCAATATGCTTATGAAAAAGATTTTCTCTTGAAACCCATTAATAGCTTTCAAGAAAAAATAAAAAAACGTTTAGATTCCGAGATTGCTGTTTCTAAATATAAAACTTCTTTTCTTATTTTCATTTTAACGGTGCTGGCTATTTTTACTCCTATTTTGCTAACTATTGATATTGCAAAACGAAGGAGGGTGGAAGAGGCTCTGAAAGAGAGTATGAGCCGTTTTGAGTTTGCTGCGAAAGGGTCTCATGATGGGTTGTGGGACGGCCATGTTTCTCCAGAATTTCCGTGGTACTCACCTAAAACATATATTTGGTACTCTTCTCGTTTCCGAGAGCTGCTTGGTTATTCGGAGGAGGAGTTTCCTAATGTATTGGAGTCTTGGTTTTCTAAAGTTCACCCTGAGGATCAGAAGAAGGTGATGAATTCGTTGAAAAGTCATATTGATCAAAAGGAGCCTTATGATATTGAGTATCGAATTCTAACTAAACCGGGAGAATATCGCTGGTTCCAGGCTAGAGGGCAAGCTGTTTATGATAAAAAAGGTGTGTTTATTCGTATGGCAGGTTCGTTGCGAGATGTGACGCAAAGAAGGCTTTCTCAGAAGCAGTTGAAGGAAAGTAATGAAGAGCTCGTTCGGAATGAAAAAAGGCTCTTAGAAGCGCTCTCAGAGCTAAGGCAAGCCCATTTAGACTTAAGATCCACCCAAACTCAGTTGATTCAACAAGAGAAGTTCGCAACGATAGGAAAATTGGCAGGCGTGATTAGTCATGAATTTAGGAATGAGCTGGGCGTGATGCGTAATGCCGTATTCTTTCTGAGTATGAAGGTGGATAAAGGGAATGAGAAGGTAAATAAACATCTGGAAATATTGGATCAGAGGATTCAGGAAACGGATCGAATTATTGAAAATATTATGACATTTGCAAAAACAAAAAGACCGGAGTTTTCGGAAACAGATTTAAAGGAAATAATTTTTTCAAGTATAGGTAAGTTAAAAATTCCAGAGGGTATTAAGGTTAGTACACAAATTGAAGAACCTGTCCCAAAGGTGAAGGCGGATGAGATTCAGTTGATGCGTGTTTTTATTAATATCATATTGAATGCTATTCAAGCGATGGATGAAAAAGGGGAAATTTGCATTCGTCTTCAATCTTTTAAAAATTTTGTACATGTGGTATTTGAAGATAATGGCCCTGGAATTAAAGGTGAGATTAAGGAGCGAATTTTCGAGCCTTTATTTACCACTAAGGCTCGAGGGGCCGGTTTTGGTCTTGCTGCGGTAAAGCTTTTAATTGAGGCACATGGTGGTACTATTGATATAGAGAGTAAATTAGGGAAAGGAACAGAGGTAATCATTGAATTACCTTTGAGGTGAGGATAGCGGATGTTCCCTTTTTATCATTTAAGAAGAGAAAAATGTCATGTTTTGTCTTCTCTAAACAATGTAGTTGATTCCATGAGACAGTCTTTTTTGGAGAAGCAAATTCAGATTCATCAAAAGTGCCCTTCCGAAATGAGCTTAATTTGGGGGGACCGGGAACGTCTTGAAATAGCGGTCAGAAACATTTTTGAACATTTGCTTCAACATATGCATTATAAAGAGGAAGTAAGTATTTTTTTGCAAGAAACAGAACATGAAATCCATTTACATATCCAAAATACAGGCCCTGGAATTCCTGAAGAAATCGTTACTTTTATTTTTAATCAGACAGAAAATTTTAAGGACAAAGAAGGGGAGTCTATTTATAAAGATCTTTCTTTGACGAAGTACATTTTTGAAATGCATCATGGACAAGTTTTTTGTGAAATGGGAGAGAATGATGATAATCATTTCATATTAGTTTTGCCAAAAGATTTAAGGCAAAAAGTGCGTATTGTTATTGCGGACGATAATCCAGGGATTTGCCAAACGTTAAAAGATATTTTAACTGAAAGTGATTATCAAGTAGATACCGTTAGTAATGGATATGAACTTATTGCTTATCTGAAAGAGAGCACACCTAACATTGTAATTTTAGATTTGATGATGCCGCAAAAAGATGGGACAGAGGTTTTTGATACGATTCGAAGTATGTCGATGGATATAAAAATTATTATTTATACTGGGTTTCAACGATACGAGGGTTCGGTGTTTGCGCACACCGCAGAAAAGTTTATTCTTAAAGATGAAGACCCGAAAAAGTTGCTGAAGGCCATTGAAGAATTGTCGTAAAACTTTGTTTGAAAAAATGGAAAAGTCAATTCTTAAAAAGAATTATTTTTTATTCTCAATAAAACGAAAATAACTCTTTCTAATGATAAAATTAACTGTATAATTATCGACACTTGAAAGAAGAATATTAAATATTTATTTTTCTTAAATATTTATTTTCTTTAGTTTTTCTGGTTTATCAGGCGTTTCCACGCGATAACATTTTTGTCATAAAAAAAATTCAATTTTTTTGTAATTTAGTCTTTACATTTGACCGATATATTAGATAGAATGCACAAGATATAGACGTTGTTGTTTTCTGATGGTCTACGGGTTGTGTTTTATGCGAAAGCCCCAAACAGGAGTTAAATAGTAGTTTTTTAGGCTGTTTACGAGGTGTTTTAGGGCTTATTTATTCTTAAGTATGAGTGTTGCTTGCCAAGTACGACATCTACTGAGATATTGGTAATAGTAAGTTGTTTATAGCTTTTAGTTCCGTCGCATAAGTTACTCACCCCAAAGCTGTTTTAAGAGGGTCGTTCTGCCGTCTAGAGATAGTTTTGGAAGTAGGTCATCGAGGCCCTTTTTCTCTTGGGTTTTTGGAGGAGAGAGAATAAGGGGAAGTTGTTTCGTGAATTTTTGAAAAATAAAACTTATTGGGTTTATTATGAAAAATAGAGAGTGTTCTTCACAATTATTTTTCTTTTCACGTTTTTTAAACTCCACACAAAAACAATTAACTAATTATACTATTTTATAAAGTTGATAAAACCCTTACGGGATTGTTGTCTTTGGTTGAAATTACAATTCGAAATTATTATTAGGAGGAAATATGGCGCAGGAAGCTGAGAAAGCTAAGGGAACACAAATACACGTACAAAAAAGAAATGGGCAACTTGTAGTTTTTAATATGGCCCGTATTGAAAATGCGATTGGAAATGCTTTTAAACAAGTTCAAGGACTTCCTAGGGAAGTAGAGCTTGCTAGAGAGTGGATTAATGATACGAAGATGCTGACAGCTAAAGTTTTTACTGTTATAAATCAGAAAGCTTTAACCCAAGACACTTTAGAAGTAGAAGACATCCAAGATGAAGTTGTGCGCCAACTTTATGAAAATGGATTTAAAGATGTTGCTGAAACTTATGCTAACTATAGACGTCAGCATACTGAAGAAAGAGCGCTGTTTGAGCTTTACAAAACTGTTAAGAGAGATGGTAAGTCTGTTTCGTTTAAGCCAGAGAAAATTACTTTTGCTATTGCTAAAGCATTTCAAGCTATTGAGGGTGGTGTTCTAACAGAAGAAAAGCTGGAAGAGGCAAAGCAGTTGTCCGATAAGGTGATCTCTGAAGTTAAGAACCTATGGCCAAACGGAAAAGAAATTAACATTGAAGAAATACAAGATATTGTTGAGAAGACATTGATGTCTTCGGGGCATTACAACGTTGCTAAAAGATATGTGGTTTATCGTGAGGAAAGGCGTAAAGCGCGTCTTCAAAGTGATTCTGAAGATTTGTTGTTTGAACTTCCTAATGTTCTAAATGTTAAGTATAGTGATGGGACCACTAAAGAACTGAATGTGGACCATTTACGTTTTATCCTTCAGACTTGCTGTGAAGGATTTGATAATGTGTCTCCAGAACGTATTTTAAAAGAGTCGTTAAAGAATTATTATGATGGTATCACTCCCGATCAAATGAGTTTTTCTAATATCATGGCAACCCGGACTTTAATTGAAAAAGAGCCTAATTACAGCTATGTTGCTTCGCGTTTGCTTTTGTTGAAGCTTTATTGGGAAGCTTTGGGAGATGAAACAGGCTTTGATCAGATGACGGTTGAGTATGCGAATTACTTTCCTAAGTATATTCGAAGAGGGGTTGAATTAGAGTTGTTGAGTCCCGATTTGTTGGAGTTTGATTTAGACTTTTTAAGTAGCAAGATCGAAGCAAAAAGAGATTTTTCATTTAAATATTTAGGCCTTCAGACTTTATATGATCGCTACTTTATTCATTGGGAAGAACGTCGCTTGGAATTGCCGCAGGTTTTCTGGATGCGTGTTGCCATGGGGCTTGCTAAGCAAGAAGGCGATCAAAAGAATGAACGTGCGGTCGAATTCTACGATTTGCTTTCGAGTTTCCGATTTGTCTCTTCTACACCTACCTTATTTAATTCAGGAACAAACCATTCTCAACTTTCTTCTTGTTATCTCACAACCATTGAAGATGACTTGCATCACATTTTTAAATGTATTCAAGATGATGCCATGATGTCTAAGTGGAGTGGTGGGTTAGGGAATGACTGGACCAATGTGAGAGCTATGGGTTCTCGTATTAAGGGCACGAACGGGAAGAGCCAAGGTATTATTCCTTTTTTAAAAGTGGCTAATGATACGGCGGTTGCTGTAAATCAGGGCGGCAAAAGAAAAGGTGCCATGTGTGCTTATCTCGAAACATGGCATATGGACATTGAGGAGTTTCTAGAGTTAAGAAAAAATACGGGAGATGATCGTCGTCGTACGCATGATATGAATACGGCTAATTGGATTCCTGACTTATTTATGAAACGAGTTAAAGAAAATCAGGAATGGACCTTGTTTACTCCGCAAGAAACTCCTGATCTTCATCATCTTTATGGAAAAGCATTTGAAGCGCGCTATGCAGAGTATGAAAAGATGGCAAAAGAAGGAAATATTAAGAACTTCAAAGTAATCCCAGCAGTTCAGTTGTGGAGAAAAATGCTGACAATGATTTTTGAAACAGGCCATCCGTGGATTACATGGAAGGATCCTTCGAATATTCGCTCCCCTCAAGACCACGTGGGTGTGGTTCATAGTTCTAACCTTTGTACCGAAATTTTATTGAATACATCTAAAGATGAAACAGCGGTGTGTAATTTGGGGTCTGTGAATTTACATGCGCATACTACCAGTGAAGGCATTAATCACAAGCTTCTGAAGAAGACGGTTTTTACAGCGATGAGGATGTTGGATAATGTGATTGATATTAATTACTATCCTACAATCGAGGCTAAAAACTCTAACTTAAAACATCGTCCCGTTGGTTTGGGTGTGATGGGTTATCAGGATGCTCTTTATGCTAAGAATATTAGCTTTGCTTCAAAAGAGTGTGTTGAGTTTGCAGACGAAAGTATGGAAGCTGTTTCTTACTACGCTATTTTAGGATCTGTCCAGCTAGCTAAAGAAAAAGGGGCTTACTCTACTTATAAAGGGTCTAAGTGGGACAGAGGTTTGTTGCCTATTGATACCTTAGATCTTTTAGAAGAAGAAAGGGGTGGGTATGTGGATGTGGACCGATCTTCTAAAATGGATTGGACTCAGGTTCGGGAAGAGCTTAAGAAATACGGTATTCGTAATAGTAATACAATGGCCATTGCTCCAACGGCAACGATTTCGAATATTATTGGAGTGTTCCCAACAATTGAACCTGTTTACAAAAATATCTACGTTAAAAGTAATTTGTCCGGAGAGTTTACGATTGTGAACGAGTTTTTGATTCAAGATCTTAAAGACTTGGATCTTTGGGATGAAGAAATGATGAACGACTTTAAATATTTTGATGGAAGCGTTCAGGAAATAGATCGAATTCCTCAAGATCTTAAGAATAAATATGCCACTGCATTTGAAATTGACTATGAATGGTTGATTGACTCTGCAAGTCGGCGCCAAAAATGGATTGATATGGGGCAGTCTTTGAATTTATTTGTAGAAAAGCCAAGTGGTAAGCGAATTAATGATATGTATATGTTTGCGTGGGAGAGAGGTTTGAAGACTACTTATTACCTTCGATCTTTGGGGGCAACACGTATTGAAAAAAGCACCTTGGATGCAAATAAATATGGCGATCCGTTAGGGCGTAAAAAAGAAGAAGAGGAAGAGTCTCAAGATGCAGCAGCTGAACAATGCCGCATTGATAACGGAGACGAGTGCGAAGCTTGTCAGTAGAGAGATTTGAAAGTAAAAAGTAAAAGCTAAAAACCATAATTTAAAGTTTAAAGCAACAAAAAACCTGTCATTGCGAGGTGTTCTAATAAATGGGCCGAAGCAATCTCAGGCAAATTGAGTTTTTTACTTTTGATTTTAAAATTTAAATTTTTTCATAGAGGTGAAGATTATGACGGAAAGCATCAGAAAGACATCGGATAAAGTATCTGTAGACGAAAAGAAAATCATTAACAATGATAAAATTGTTGATGTAAACCAGCTTGTTCCAATTAAATATAAGTGGGCTTGGGAGTATTATTTGGATGCTTGTGCGAATCACTGGATGCCTCAAGAAGTTTCAATGCAAAAAGATATCGAACAATGGAAAGACCCTAAAGGGTTTACGGATGATGAGCGCCGTGTCATTAAAAGAAATCTAGGATTCTTTTCAACAGCAGATACTATTGTTGCAAATAATGTAGTTCTTGCGATTTTTAAATTTGTTGATAACCCAGAGTGTCGCCAATATTTGTTTAGACAGGCATTTGAAGAAGCAATTCACATTCACTCTTATCAATATATTATTGAATCTCTTTCTCTTGATGATGGAGAGATTTTCAACATGTACCGAGAAGTAAAATCTATTTATGACAAAGATGAATTTGAGATGAAACTAACAGAGGATATTACTCGGGATGGTTTCGAATCTAGATCCACAGAGGGTAAGAAAAAATTGTTAAATAACTTAATTGGTTATTATGCAATCATGGAAGGAATTTTCTTTTACAGCGGCTTTGTGATGCTTCTTTCTTTTAACAGAACAAATCGTTTAGTGGGTGCTTGTGAACAAATTCAATATATTCTTAGAGATGAAAGTATGCATATGAATTTCGGGTTGGATATGGTTAAAGCAATCATCGAAGAAAATAAAGATATTTGGACGGAAGAATTTCAGAAAGAAATCGTTGATATGATTAAGGAAGCTGTAGAACTCGAGTGTGCTTATGCAAAAGATTGTTTGCCAAGTGGTGTGTTGGGATTGAACTCCGATATGATTCGTGAATACATTCAACATATTGCAGATCGACGTTTGGAGAAACTAAACTTACCAAAGCAATACGGTTCTGATAATCCTTTTCCATGGATGAGTGAAATTATTGACCTTAGAAAAGAAAAGAATTTCTTTGAAACCCGAGTTACCGAATATCAAGTAGGTGGAACTCTCGAGTGGTAAGGTATTAAATTTATTTATAGGCCCGGGTCCAATGGACCCGGGCCTTTTTTATGTCTGTGAAGTGCAGGGGACAGTCCCATGGGACTGTCCCTTTTTTGCGTTACCCCCTCGAAGGCGGTAATCCAGTGTCTTTTTGTGTCATTACGAGGCGCTGACATATTGAGTCGTGGTAATCTCAAGCAGAGGGAAGTCTTTCATCTGAGATTGCCGCGGCCCTAAGGTCGTTTGCCTCGCAATGACGGTAGATAGGGATTTCTTCCCTTTACTTTCCTCGAAATTCTGAGAAAATACATCTTCTATTTCACTTATTTTATAAGCTTGTCATCCTGAGCGTAGTCGAAGGATCTAAGACAAAGGATATAAAAAATGTCTCACCATCAAGTTCAAATCGAAAAACCAGATCTCCAAGAAAAAGGGGCTGAAGGCCAAGTTTTAGATAGGAGAGTTTACTGTCAACTACAAGTATTTTCGGGAGCTGGAGATACAGACTCTCTTGTTAATCAATTAAAACAAACGGGTTTGGACAGCGTTCTATATCAAGATATTAACAACCCTAAAGGTGTAGGAGTTCTTTTTATTGTAGAGGACCCAAGTGAGTTTGCTGAGAAAATCAGAGACTTATATTTAAGCGAACCTTTTTCACAGCTAGAGCATAAGCCGGAATACACAATGATTGGACGTACCTATTCTTCAGGCCGAGAGGTGGAGTTGGAGGATTGGATGTTGGAGAAAGCAAAACGATATGCTCTTAATCCAGAAACCCCATGGGCTGTTTGGTACCCCATTAGAAGAAAGCCTGAGTTTGAGCTTTTAGAAAAAAAAGATCAAGGAAAAATCTTGTTCGAGCATGCGATGATTGGTCGCTCTTTTGGAGAAGCTGGGTTTGCAAGTGATATTCGTTTGGCTTGTTATGGATTAGATAAAAACGATAATGAGTTTGTTTTAGGTATTTTAGGAAAAGAATTATACCCACTCTCTCGTTTGGTTCAAGATATGCGAAAGACAGAACAGACAGCAAAATATATAGATTCTTTGGGTCCTTTTTTTGTAGGAAAAGTTATTTGGCAGAGTTCATAACCGTTGAGGGTGTTCCAAAAGGGACGCCCGGGACGGAGTGGATCTGGAGGAGTCGCCCCGGGCTTTGTTGGCAAACTGGATCTTGCTAATATAGTTATTACGAATAGACTTAAGATTTGGATTTAATAAAACCTAACTTATTTAAACCAATAGAGTTAAAACCTATTTGGTAGTTGTGACGTAGATTTAAAGGAAAACATATTGGAACATGATTCGATTGCATTAATTAAAGAGATGGCAAATGGCAGTAGGGAAGCATTCCGTCAGTTTTATCAAAAACATGCTTCTTTGGCTTATACCTTTGCTATGCGTATTTTGCAGTCGCCCTCTGACTCTGAAGATTTGCTTCAAGAGGTCTTCATGCAGGTGTGGCGTCAGGCCTCTCGGTATTCCAAAGAACGGGGAAATCCAGAAGCTTGGTTGATAACCATAACACGGAGTCGAGCGATTGATAAGGTTCGTTCTAAGCGCAGAGCGGATAAAGGTGTTCAAAAAGTTGAAGATCATGTAAAAACGGCTACGGAAGCAAGTGAGTCGAGTGTTGCGAGTAAAAGTTTAGCGAAGTTGACGGTGTCAGGAGCTTTAACAGAGCTGAATGCAGAACAAAAAGAAGTTGTGGAGTTGGCCTATTTTGATGGCTATACACAAACAGAGATTTCAGAGAAGCTGGGTATCCCATTAGGGACGGTTAAGACCCGAGTAAGATCCGCCTTAAAAAAACTAAGAGGCGTATTGACGACAAAAGAGTCGGAGACGAATTGATGGATCAAGAAAAATGGTTAGAATTAGCTGAGCTTTATGCGATAGATGCCTTGGATGGCCAAGAACTGAAAGATTTCGAAGTTCATTTGGCAGCAGGGGATAATCTTTGCAAAGAGCGCATTCAAGAGGTAAGGGAGAGTTTGTCTGTTCTGCCTCAATCGTTATCTTTAATAGCTCCGCCTGTTGGTTTGGAGACCAAAGTGATGGCTCAGATTGAAGCTCATCCGAATGTAGCTCCTCAAGGGGCTTTCGAGATTGCACCTCCTAAACCTTCTTTAGGCTGGGTTTTTGGTCTTGGCTTTGGTGTTCTTGCATTAGCGGCAGGTGCTGTTTTTATTTTAAACCAAAACAATGAGCAAAAGCTAAATGATGTTGGAATGCAGTTAAAAGAAGCAAAACAACAAGTTGTTACTCTTCAAGATGAATTACAACAAGCTAAAAGCGCAAATCAGGAAGTTAAGTCTGAATTTGAAGCGCAATTAAAACAGTTTAGAGAAGCAAGTAAGAGCGAGTTGCTAACGTTACAACAATCCTTAAAAGATATGGACGCCCAAAAAATAAAAATGCAGAAAATGGAAGAAGAGATGAAATCTGGTTGGGCTGAGAAAAATAATATGATGAAAGTGCTTTCAAGTCCTGGAGTAAAGAAAGTTTCTATGGATGTTCTCATGGAAGGGGTTGATGCAAAAGCTCAAGTGTATTGGCACCCTGGTATGAAGCAAGGAATGATGATGTCTACAGGTTTACCTGAAGTAGAAGGAACAGAAATTTATGAACTGTGGGCTATTGCCGGAGAAAATGCACCCGTTCCTGTAGGTAGTTTTACGGTAGACAAAGATGGAATGGCTTACGTTAACGTTGAGAATGTACCAAGCGACATGATTATCGATACCTTTGCAGTAACCTTAGAACCCACCAGCGGCCTCCAAGCCCCATCCGGCCCCATGTACCTAGCGGGATCCGCTTAATTATCCTTAGTAGTCGTGAAGTATTCTTTTGTGCCAGGCCCTTTTGGGCCAGGCACTTTAAAGTCTTGTCACCCCGTACTTGATATGGGGTCCATGTGTTAAACACTAGTTAATTAAAAAATCGTTATTTTGCCTTCCTGCCGATAGGTGAAGGGTGAAGCGTGTTTTTGTGCCAGGCCCTTGGGCCTGGCACTTTTAAAACCTTGTCATCCCGCACTTAAATTGTCATTGCGCTTGTCTGCCATCTTGTTGGGTGGGAAGGGCCGATAAAAGGTCTATCTCCATTATTTTATTTAAGTCTAATGATATCAATCACTTAAAACCTATTTCGTTATTTGTAATTACCTAGAAGAGATGTTAAAATTATATAAAACTAAACACTTTATAAAATAACTAATATAGAGATTATTATGATAAGAAAAATCATCTCACTAATAACCTTATTTCTCTTCTGTTCTAGTTTACTGCCTTCTGAACCTTTGTATGCAAATATTCCAATTTCAACACCCTCTGGTTCTATTGTAATCCCTGATAGTTTAGGTAAAACAGAAACGTTCTCAGTTTCTAACCCTATTGGGACTGTCTATATTGTAGAAGATGCTCATGGTTACTTTTCTGCACAGAAAAAAATTGTAGAGATTCTGGATTATTTAGAACGTCATAAGGATGTTGAGTGGGTTGGTTCAGAGGGGAGTTCTGAAGAGTTCGAAACACTGTTTTTTTCGTCGTACCCAAATAAAAAGTATCGAGAAAAATTACTGGATGACCTGTTGCAAAAGGGAGAACTTTCAGGGATTGATGTTGCAGCTATTCATAGCCCTGTAGAAGTTCAATACCAGGGAATCGAAAAAGAATCTTTGTATAAAGAAAACCTCAAAACCTACTTTCAAATTCAAGAACAACAAGTTACTTTAAATTTGGAATACGCTCAACTGGAAGAACAGTTCAGGTTTCTTCAAGATCAATATATTTCAGAAGACTTAAAGAGAGTGTTGGTTATAGAAGAACATATTCAAACCCAAAAGAACTTCTTGAAAGAGCTAATAAAACTCTCAGAATTTAAAGATCAAGTTTCTTTACCTAAAAACCTAGAAGCGCTATTTCATATTTCTAACCTTTCAATAGAGAGAAAAAAGCAGTATGAAAATCAAATTCAAATACTTAATAAGTATCTCAGTAACATCAAAATTGTTCCTAATGAACAAAAGATGTTGGGAGAGTGGAGGAATCAATATCAGACGGGGTTATTAGAAGCTCCATTTTATTTCCAGAAACTTTATCATTATTTAAGGCAAAACCAACAAACTCTTCAAGATAATCAAAAGGAAATAAGAGATGAGCTGTTTGTAAAAATTCCAGATTGGACTCCTCAGCTTTTTATAGATCTTCAAAGTTATATCAGACAAATTAAAATTTTATTAGCACAAACCACTGAAGAGCAAGCTGTTTTAAAAATAGGCGAAAGACTTTCTTATCTTAAAAAATTATTCCAACTTAAATTAACCCGGCATGATTTTAAAAAACAAGAGAATATTACTTCTGTTTCGTACAAAGATATGCCTTCTGACTTAAAAGAACTAACCTTGTTGATGAATCAATGGAGCGCAGATCTTAATCTCCACTATCGTTATTACGAATTAGCATTAAAACGAGAACCTTATTTGTTTAAAAATTCCGTTAAAGCCATTAAAGAAAATCGATTAAAGACAGTAGCGATTCATGTAGGCGGTTTTCACACAGAAGGTTTAAAAGAAGGGTTTCTAAAAAAGAATTTTGAAGTCATTCGCATTAGCCCTCAATTTAAATTAGATCCTCAATCAAATTACAGTCAACAAATGGAAAAAGTAAAAACAGAGCTGAGTTTACTTAAAGAACCCCCCGTTCTAGCAACGACTCAACTTAGGTTGGGACTTTATACCGTATTAACTCCAAACTTAGTTCAAGCGACAAACCCACTTTCCTGGGGTATTGACGCTATTCTTTTAGCATTGCGTTCTGGACAGCTAACCATGCCTCAACTCTACCAAACTCTTGATTTGGTAACTCTCGGAATGAACACATCAGTCGAAGCAGAAGGGTTTAGTTTGGGAATCCAAATGAATAAACAAACTCAAATGATGAAAATCGCAAAAGCGTTTGAAGAGTTAAAAGTTGGGGAGAGTCGAAGTATAGGAAATGTGAGTAGTCTTATTTATTTGCATTATGGCCGAATTAAGAAGAAAAGTCTCCCCCAACCGGATGGAGGCGAAAATCCGAAGTCGATGAGTTTTGGAGCTGGAACGAATTTAAAAGAAGTAGAGTTAGAGATCAGAAGAATAAGAGAGGCGGAATGGGAGCTCATCTTTAGGTATCGCCAAGAAGGAGGAGTGAAAGGAACAGGAAGGCTTTATTGGAATGGGAAAGAGTATGAGAGAGAAAAGGAGAGGGCGAAGAGAAAGATAGAATTAGCCTTTAAAGAATTAGAAGTTGGAAAGAGTCAAAGGATGGGAAATGTGAATGGTCTTATTGCTTTGTCTAAGGGCCAAATAAAGCCAAAAACACTTCCTCAACCGGATGGCGGAGAAAGTCCGAAGG
>JAJDCD010000009.1 GCA_029261035.1 Candidatus Omnitrophota bacterium | reverse complement strand
CACCTGTTCCATCTAAATCTATTCTATTTCCATCAGCATCAATATCTCCTGAGATAAATATCTGACCTACCGTACTAGTTAAAGTTACATCTGTAGTCAGTGCTATAAAACTGTTAAAGGACATACTTGGTGCTGTTATATCTCCATTGACAGTTGTTGGTCTGTTCAATTGAATAGGTGCATTTACAGTAAAACCATTAGCATCAATAGAACCTAATCCTGTCGTATCAAACTCAACCAAGGTCAAAGAACTAGCTAAAGCCGCTAAATCTGTTGCATCAATTTGTAAAGTTCCAGTTCCGCCAGCAATACCTATGTCATCACCATTTGTTTGAGTTTGTATCAATAATTGCCCTGGACCCGTAACAGAATTAGCGCCACCCAAGAAATTAATACTATCTCCAATAAGATCAAGTTCATTTGTGTTTAGATTTAAAGAAGCATTAACGCTAACATTTCCTGTAACAGAAACCGTTGAAGATAAAAGAACAGCGCCAATAAATGTAACTGTTCCGGTTACTTCTATATCATTAGAGATAGTTGTTGTTCCATTCATAGCACCAGCAGTATCAAACGTTAAATTATTAATAAAATTATTTCCACCCACATTATCATCAATCAATCCAACTCCTATTATATTTCCACCCGTTGATCCAGCCCCTGAATTTCCAGCATCAAGAGATAATGAGAACCCAGCCCCATTCGCAAAAATATTTCCACCACCCAAATCAATACTTCCAGAAACAATTCCAGGGGAATCCCCTTGTTCTGTTGTAATGCTTACTGAGTTTGCGCCAACAACAACATCGCCTCCCCCAACAACAATAAAACTAGAAGAATCTGCTACAAAAGTATCTAGACTAATATCTCCAGTAAAGTTAATTGTTCCAGCAGTGGTTGTTGCCGTAGTATTGACAGTGACGTCATTGACGTAGGCGCCACCCGCATTATCAAAGACAGGTAAGGTTATATTTCCACCCGAAGCCGCATTCGTGGTTGTTAGAAGAACCAAGTCATGACCTGCAACATCGGCTGATAAGGTGCCTGTATTTGCAAAAGTCATAACAAATGAATTGTCATTTCCTTTTTCATTATCAATTGTGACACTGTTTCTTAATTCATAAATACCTGTAAAGTTAACAGCTCCATCCACCAGAATATCTCCATGGAAAGAAATAATTCCGTGGTTTCCTGCATCACCTTCCGTTGTCACGTCTAACTGTGCCGGAACATCATTAGCACCACCATTATCAGAAATAACACCAATAAGAATATTTCCACCAACACCACCAGCAGCCGTATTATCTGCTCTAAGAGCTAACGTATTATCGGGTCCTTGACTAAATAAATTAGACACTTGAGATAAATCAATATTACCAGCAGTTTGACCTGGCGTATTTCCACGTTCTGTATCTAATTCTATACTTAATTGTAATCTAACTTTTCCAGAGAAAGTTATATCTCCACCGTCCAAAGCTATGTTAGATCGAACACCAATAATTCCATCATTAGCCGCATCTGGACCTCGGGTATCAATCGTTAAACTATTTAAGTAATCATTAGCACCTGCATTATTACTAACAAAACTTGTTGTGACATCTCCACCCGTTGAGCCTACTCCTGTGTTAGATGCAATCAAACTTAAGTCTTGTCCTAATCCAATAGCGTATACACCTTCAAAAGAAAGATCAATCACACCACCCGTAGCCCCTGCCGTATTTCCTACCTGTGTTGTAATCACTGTATCTCCTGCCACTGCTAATTTACCACCACCAGTGACTACAAAGCTAGCAGCGTCACCCAACCCATCATCATCTAATGAAATATCTCCATTAACAACAACTGCTGCTGTGGTTGTAGAACCAATTGTATCCAAGGTAAGGTCATTAATATATTCACCACCACCCATATTATTAAACGTAGATAATCTAATTTCTCCACCGGCACCACCACTAGTTCCTGCATCTAAAGTTAAATCATAACCAGCAGCATTTGCTGATACAGTAGCTTGATCTAAATCAATATCACCAGCATCAGAATCATTTCCTTGCTCCGTATCTAATAAGATATTGGTAGTAAGAACAACATTTCCGTTCGATATAATATTGCCCCCATCCGTTAAAATATTTGCACTTAATGTGACCGTATTTCCAGTAGTAATAGAAACATTTCCGGTAGTTGTTAATTCTGCACCAATCGTAACATCTGTAAACCCATCTAACGTAACATCACCCGTTCCATTGACCACCTGATCCACATCGACTTGTCCTGCTGTTGAAGTAAGAGAGAGATTTCTTCCAAAGGTAAGAGTTAGACCTGAAAGTGTCAGATTGCCTGCTGATTGAATCGTTAAATCTCTAGCGGCATTAAGGGCTGCTATGGTACTAAAATTACCGATTCCATTCCCATCACTATCCGCTATCAATAAAATATCTCCAGTTCCGGTTGTTGTGATTGGTGTGAAAAGCTGAAGGTTGCCCTGGGCTTCAATGTCCACATTTTCATTTCCACCTACAGAATTAACAGATACATCCACATCACCCGCATCCCGAATAAAAATCCCTCCAGTAGCTGTAGAAAGGGTTAAACCGCCGGCATCGGTATCCAATTCATTTCCATTCTGTCCAATTGAGCCGTTACTCGTTATATCAATTCCTCCTCCTAAAATAACCGTGCTGTTATTTCCATCATCAAAAACGCTACCTGCATCCACATTTAAATCAACATCCGTTTCCACCCCACCTCCATTGATAGACTGTACTGTTAAGTCTCCAGCATTCACATCGATTTCAATAGTCTGTTCATTACCGGTGATTATAGATACAATGGTCAATCCATCTTCTTCCTCAATACGAATAAATGAGTTAATGTTGGTATTGGTTGCAGAAAGCTCATTGATGTCAGTAAGCACGATATCCCCCGGTGCTTTTCCAATGCCATCCGTCGCGACAAGAAATACTTCATCTCCAGTAATATGCGGATTTGCAGGAGGTGGAGGGCCGCCACCTCCAGCTTCAATTTCTGCAGCAGCGGTTAAAAACACATCATCTTGAGCATTAATCGTTCCAAGATAGATATCATCAAATCTAGATTCTAAAATAACATCACTGCCCGCTCCCTGAGCAGTAACTGTACCCACCCAAAGATCTTCATCCACAATGACATTAATGGTTCCATTGGCAGTTGTCGCATCAAAGTTCCCCAACCCATCAATACTTGTATCGATCAGCTGAATATCTCCGGTCGTATTAGCATTGGCTGTCAAATTGTCTCCCACGCTGATTTCTAAAGCCGATAAAGTACCGATACCATTCTCACCATCCAAAGTCATGTTATCTAAAGACTGAATATCCACTCCTATATCGGCAACGACTTCCTCAATCCTTCCACCAGAAGCCGTAATAGTCACATCATCTCCAGCTCGAATATCATCAATCAAAATATCTCCGGTAGTTGCTGTTAGATCGATGTCAAATCCGGCATCTAAGATAACTCCTTGTGCGATGCTTAAATTTCCGGTAGAACCAAAGCCATTAAGAGTAATATCTCCGGCCGCTATTAAACTCTCAGTCACATTCACTTGATTAGCTGCACTGAACAAGAGATCATCTCCAGCATTAATGCCGGCCACATCCACGGTTACATTTCCGTTTGTTGAGAGAGCAAAGAAATCATTCGTAAAGCTGAACGTAATTAAAGAAAGGATAATGTTTCCGGCAGATCTCAAACTAAGATCCGAACCCGCATTTACAGCACCTCCTAAAGTCAAAACTCCTTCACCGTCAAAAGTTGCAAATTGATGTGCATCAGCCAGTAAGAATAGGTTACCGCTACCCGTTGTTGTTATCGCTGATGTTGTCGTAAGACTAGAAGCAGAATGAATCATCACAGTCGCATTAGCCCCGATAGAAACAGTTCCAACAATTAATGTTTTAGGCCCGACGTTCTTATCTCGAATCGCAATCAAAGTCCCTGCAGAAACATTTAAAGTTCCGCCATCCTCAATATCTAAATCAATATCCGTTAAATCATCAATCACACCAATAGCACCACTTGCCGTAAGATTAACGGTACCCCCTCTAATTTGTGTGATGTTATTGCCATCATCCAAAATACTTCCGTTTGAAGCAGTAAGTGACAAAGTTGAGGTTCCTGCATCAATTTCACCTACTATAAAATCACCAGCTCCTTGAGTAATTGAGATAGCACCGTTCGTCGTCACGATTGCAGCATTCTGAGTAACAGAACCACTAATAGCATTAATCGTCACCGGAACACCCGCACTGCCAGTTATCTGTCCATTAATAATAACGGAACCCGTTCCGGTAACAAAAGTGACAGGATCATTAAACGTTACGGCATTTACAGTAACAGCGCCATCACCATCACTTCGACCAATAGTAATCGAATTAAATACGCCCATGGCTGCTAAATCCGTTAAGGTTATATCTAATGGAGTTCCACTATCAGCAACACCAGCAACAACCACAGCCTGTGAAGTTGTTGCTGGTTCTAAAATTATTGTGTTGCCTGTAACCGTACTAGTACCACCCAAAAAGTCAATTTCTCCACCGGTAAATGTTAAGTCTCCACCGCCATTAATATCACCGTTATACTCTTGTAATCCAGTACTCGTCACATCTATATCTGTTCCTGTTACATCACTATTTGCTGTTAACGTTGTAGAATCAATTGTTAGATTTCCTCCAGCTATCATTTCATCATCCAATATTATTACTGTTCCTGTTAAATCAATATCATTCACTACATCTGTGAACTGATGATCTTGAGTTCCTGTGGTTACTACTGTAAAAGATTCTGATTCTGTTTGATTATTTTCCAAACTTCCTGCTTGAATATCTACTAAACCACTCGCTTCTAATTGGTCATACTGTACTAAACCGGTAACATCTACAGTCAATATGTCTAAATCATACTCGGCACCTGTGAAGAAAGCTGCCGTCACATCCACAACATCTCCACTATTAATGTCATTAATATTCACACCACCGGTTCCATCTAAGTCTATTCTATTTCCATCAGCATCTATATCTCCTGAGATAAATATCTGACCTACTGTACTGGTTAATGTCAGATCTGTAGTCAGTTCTATAAAACTATTAAATGACATACTTGGCGCACTAACATCTCCATTAACAGTTGTTGGTCGATTGAACTGTACGGAAGTATTGAATGTTGTCGTGTTAAGTTCGATACTGCCCAAACCTGTTGTATCAAAGACTAATAATGTTAATGTATTAGAAAGAGCAGCTAAATCGGTACTATCAATCTGTAAAGTCCCCACTCCACCATTAATTCCAACATCCTCTCCTGAAGTTCCTGATGATAATGTTAATTGTCCAGAACCTACTACTGAGTTTGCTCCTCCAAGAAAATCAATGCCATCAGCTGCAAGGGTAAGATTGTTTACCCCAGAAGAAACACTTCCATTAAATACTAAGCTGTTTGCTCCTGCAGAAACCGTGACAGAGTTGCTGAATGTTGTTGTTCCAGCCACAGTAATATTCTGTGATGCTGTAAATACTTCACTCATTTCTGTGTTGGAAAACATCAGATTGAAATAATCCGTTGCTCCGAAACCGATCAAAGCAAAGTTTGTCAATCCCCCAACACCATCTCCCGCATAATTAAATGTTCCTGAGTTAATATCTGGAGTTAATGAAACTGTTTCTGTTCCTCTAAGCGTTACGGTTCCATCATTTGAAAATGTCGTTGTAACAGTCAAATCATTACCTAAAAGCGTTAACTGTGCACTGGTTTGAATGGTTAAATTGTTTACCGTTGCTGAAGCACCCAATACAGGGTCATTCGTCACGTTAGGAATAACTACACTATCTCCCAAGGAAGGAGCGAGTTCTCGCCCATCTGCTGTTTGCCAATTAAAATCAGCAGCAATATCATTTATATTCCATGCGGTTGAAACACTTCCATCCCAAGTAATTGTTTCAACCTTTTGTCTATATATAGAAGGTTCACTGGTATTGCCATTGACATCAATAGCAATCGTAGCAATCACAGGATTTAGTTCACTATTGGCAACTACCAAACTCCACTCTCCTGGATTATCGTTATTTGGTGTGGCAACACCTAAGAATGTTTTAAGATCTCCGTGACCTGAAGCATTTAAAGATCCATTGGTTAAGTAAACTTCTACAGTAGAAGTGGAAGCACTAATTGTATCTAAACGACCCGTAATCGTAATATTTACTCCATCTGCTTGAACAGACAAAACTCTTGGGAAATTCATTCCTTCATTAGGATTAAATCCAGAATCCACATCCCCTAAATCATTTAATGTCACCCCATCACCCAAATAATTATTCTGATCAATACTAAGATCAATAGCTAAGCCAGTATTATCAAATATACTGTTATGTGTAATCTTGTTTCTATCCGTATCATTGTAAACAGTTCCTCCACCCGCATCTCCGGCAAGAACCGTAACTCCTGGGCCTACGTTATTTGCTATGATATTTCCTTCGGTTGTTGTAGCACCTCCCACAAGATTTCCAAAAGAATCATCTGAGAAGAAAATTCCACCGCCGCCTCCATCACCTCCTGGATTTCCTCCATTTGGAATTGCTGTAGTTCCATCAGAACCCACACCAATATAATTACTCTTGATCATAATATTTTGAACATAGCCTGGGGTATCCCAGTGTCCCGTATAAATTCCAGCCCAACCATTCCCTGAAATCACATTACGTTCAACTGTAGGATCCCCAACACCATCAAACCCAACAACCGTATCTTTAATAAAGGTGTATAAATCAATACCTTCCCAATAATTAGGTATTGGAAGAAGGCCCGTAATATCCGTTCCTATATAATTTCCGGCAATGATATTTCCTACAGATAAAGCTAAAGAATCCGAATCAGAGACCTCAATACCTGTAGCTCCATTTCCAGAAATAATATTACGCTCTAGAGCATCACTGACGCCATCTCCATTGGTTCCAATTCGATTATTGCTAGAAGAACCTGCACTTGCAGTAATCGTTACTGCAGCTGCCGTAAAAGCATGCCCTACAACATCTCCATTCCCTACAGCAGCTGTTCCAGTAGCATTAGTTCCTATTAGGTTTCCAGCAACCACATTATTATTTGAGTCTTGAATAAAAACACCACCATCTTCATTTCCTGAAATTAGATTTCCTTCGCTCGCATCTCCAACTCCATCTCCATTCGTTCCAATAATATTATTATCTGCATTATTAATAACAAATATTCCATGATTATCATTACGAATTGCAGCAGTGCCCGCAGAATTGGTTCCAATATAATTTCCAGCGACTGTATTGTTATCTGAATTGATGTCAAGACCAACCCCTCCTAAATCATTACCAGAAACTATATTTCTTTCGATAACATCACTTACCCCATCTCCATTCGTTCCTATTCTATTGTTATCTGAATCAGTTATAACCAAAATACCTCGATGTCCATTTCCTCTGTCTAATGTCCCCGTAAGATCTGTTCCAATTAAATTACCAGCAACAACATTTCCATCCCCTACTTGTAATGTAATTCCTTGATGCGAATTACTTGAGATCACATTTCTTTCCGCTGAATCATCAACTCCATCACCATTAGTTCCAATGATGTAATTACTTCCTTGAACAACAATACCGCTATTAGCATTTCCCGCTGCTCCACCTGCTGCATTCAAACCAATAAAGTTACCTTGGATAATGTTTCCTGATGTTCCAATACTTGAGGTTATACCATTAGAACCCGTGCTAATAATAGAAAGCCCTTTGATAACATTATTATTACTATTTAAACTCAAACCATGCCCTAACGCTACTGAAGAGCCATCAATTTGAATAGTAAGAACTGCATTTATTGCGCCTGTTGCATTTGTATTTACACTAGCGCCGGGTTGCGTATAACCATCAATAGTTGTTGAAGCTGAATCGCTGATATTAGGAAGGAGAGATGTTGGTGTAATTGTTTGAACACCACCACCAAGAATATTGAAGCCTATAGAATCGGCATTAGCAGCACCTACGGTGACACCAACATTAAGTTGTTCGTTAAGAGTTAATGTTCCTCTTGAAAGCGTTCCATTGGCTAGTAATAACGCCTCACGTAAACTAATAACAGCATCTCTTGAATTTGTATCTATAGTAGAAGTAACAATAATTTCTGAAGCTGAAGCTGAACCAAAAAGCCAATTAACATTACTTCCACTATCTGTACTACTAAAAGCAAAAATATTTGCAGGGCTTCCTCCAACAGCTGTTTGATTTGCTGCATCTACATCTAAAATATTAAAAGCCCCAGAACCTTGCCAATTTCTTTGAGTCGCACTCGTAGAGCGAATTAAAATTGTATCCGTATCTCCAGAACCACCTTGACCATCAAAGGTTATCGTTCCACCATTACTAACATTTCCACCCAAAGTTAAATCAGCAGAAGCACCTGCTAAGTTATTCAAATAGCTAGCTCCGAAAAGTACTGTTAAAGCATTAGCTACTGCTCCAGTGTTATTAATTGTAATATCTGCAGCTTCAGCAGCATTCTGAACCACATCCCCATCTGTAATCGTCATTACTCCATTAACAATCAAAGCTGTAGATGGTAAATTAAAGGTTGCTGTTCCATCTCCAGAAGCATCAGAATCAAATTCAATATTAAAATAATTAGATAAGTTACTTGGAATATTTATAGTTCCTGAAGCAGCAATATATTTCACAAGCCCTGAGTTAGTATCCGTAGTAGCTATGCTTACAGTTTCAGAACCTAAAAGTTGTAACGTTCCAAGACTATCTAAAATATTTAAAGTCATATTCTGACCATTTAATTCAAATAACTTAGAGCCTTGTATTGTTAGTGTTCCATCAATTTCTACAGCATTTGAAATTAACTGAACTGTTGATCCTGAAACAATCAAATTTTGAAAATCATTATCATTTCCAGTTCCTCCAGAATCTAATGTCTGAGCACTGACACCATCAAACGTTACTGTTCCATTATTAGAAATAAAGATTCCTGCATTACTCCAATTACCAGCAACAGTAAATGAACTGGTTGCAGGGGCTGTAAATGACGCACCACTATTAATGGTAAACTCTCCACCCACATCAATTGACGTGTCCGAAGGATTAGTGACCAAAGCACCTGAAGTTAAGGTGTAGTTAAGAACATCAATCGTACTTGTTGGAGCATACTGACCTTCTCCAATAGTAAGAGTACCTAGAGGTTCTAAATTACCGACCTCTTGAGCAAGAGTAATGGTTGAAGTTCCTGCTATCAAAGTAAGTGCTTCAGCTCCTCCTCCCAAAGTTGGATTAATTGTTCCAGAAATGGAGATATCTCCTGGAAGTCCAACACCTGTACTAATAGTCACGTTGGCTCCATCACCAATCACAACACTATCACTAATCGTAATATCCGTACCTGAAGTAATAATGTCTGCATTCAACGTCGTTGTCGCACTAGGGCCATCTAAAGAAATAGCTGCATTTCCAGAACCCGTAATTTGTCCATTCACAACAATACTTCCACCCGCCTGTGGAGTTTGGATTGTTACAGGGTCATTAAAGGTAATTGCATTAATAGTAATTGCTCCTGTTCCATTCGTTCTACCAATCGTTATAGAAATATATCCATCTGCAATCGCACCAATATCTGCAACAGAAAGATCTAAGATGCCGGCTCCCCCACCAATCCCAATAGAAGTACTTGCTGATGATGGTCTTAAGGTAATCGTTCCTATTCCAGAAACAGAATCAGCTCCACCTGCAAAATTAATTTCATCTGCTTCTATAACAAAAGCAGCATTGATCGTATTTACTGTACTACCAAAGGAAACTGTGTTGACTCCGGCATTAATAGTTGCCGCACTAGCTAAGGTTAAAGTGTTGGGTACAACAAAGTTAGTACTAGAAACAATTGAACCTATTGGACCAATATCTAAGGTCAATGCGCCTGCATAGCCAGTACCAAGGTTATCTGTATAATTATGAGATGTGTTTCCAGAAATTTCTAATGGTGCTGTTCCACCTTCATAAGTAGCTTGGATTGTCATATCCCCTTGAAGTTCTATAGTTCCTGGGCCATCTACAGATCCTGTTCTGAAATTAGCGCTATTGGTAATAACAATATTATCTCCGGCTGAAACAGTGAGGGTAAAACCAGCACCTTTATCAAACTCTACATCATAAAAAGTTACTGTTCCTGGAACATCAATGATGGAATCCTCATTATTAAAATCATCAAAGTCAACTTGGCCTAAATTAGCTAAAAATGTTCCAAGAGTCATTCTAAAGTCATCCATAATTTGGAGTTCACCACCATCCAAATCAAAGGTTCCTCCATCTAAATCAATATCATCTAAAAGTTCAACTAAACTACCATTAGCATCAAAATTTCCACCATTCATAATTAAGTCACTTTGGAATAAAACCCAACCACCATTAGAATCAAAACTTCCACCATTGATCGTAGCATCATCATTAACTTCTAAACGTGTTGCTGTAGCAGCAGATTGAAAAACAAAATTTCCTGAGATAAGTGTTAAAGAACCATTTAAATCAAAAAACTCTGTTGTTCCCGTAGTAATCGCATTAAATGTACCTGCTCCTATGTTAATAACTAAATCACCATCAAAAGATTGACCTTCATCAATTGTAAAGTTATGAGTAGTAGCTCCTGTAATAGTTAAGTTTGCATCTCCTCCATCAAACCCAGAGGTAAGCAAAACATTTCCTTGAGCTTCCATAACTCCTGGACCATCAACAGCTCCATCACCTAGCTCTAAAAGGTTAGTAGCAATTAGGGTGTCTCCTGCTGAAATAGTTATCGTAAAACCATCACTTACATCTAATTCTAAATTATAAAATGTTTCAGTTATTGCCACATCAACAACCATATTACCTGAACTTTGAAGGTCTACATTACTGGTATCTTCATTAAATGTGGCTAAAGGACCAATAGTAAAAGTAGAACCTTCAACAAATATTTCATCTGTTCCTGCGTTTAATGTACCACCCGTTAATGAAAAAGGACCTCTAACTTCTAATGCAGAACTAACTCCGTTATAAGTTCCACCTGTCATACTAAAGGTATCAATAACAAGTGTTTGAGTACCATCACTATTAAATACTCCTCCATTAATAGTTAAATCATCAGATTCAAATTCACCAGCTCCACCACCCAAGTCAATTTGACCATTGTTCAAAGTAACTAAACCAAAGTTTAAGTAGAATCCAGCATCAATATCAATTAATCCTCCACTCATTGTTAACCCAAGATCTGTATTAACCTCTCCGCCACCAAGGTCTAGAGTTCCTCCTGTAATCACTGCAGCGCCGGTGTGAATAATGTCACCACCATTCACATCAAAAGTCCCGTCATTAATAGTCCAGATGCCTGCAATATCAAAATTATCTCCACTAGGTCCTGTTTGAAAGAAGAAAGTTCCTGACTCTAAAGTAAAGTCCCCATTAAAATCAGCTCCTAAATCAGTACCTGTCCCAATATAATTCACTGTTCCTACTCCTACATCAATCACAATATCATTACTAATGCTTCTTCCGTCAGTAACCGTAAATGTATGCGTTGTAGCTCCTGAAATAGTGATAACAGCATTTCCACCATCATAAGAATCACTTACCACAATATTTTCTGTAGCTATCAAAGATCCAGGACCATCAAAACCACCATCTGCTAAGTTAAGCGTCCCATTAACTCTCATAGTGTTATTGAGTTCTATAGATGTTAATTCATCATCATCCACAGGATCTAATGTTACATCGTTAAAATCTACTGTAACAACAAGAGATGTATTATCCTCATTAAAGATAATATCTGGAGAACTTCCAGATGCAGGGAAAAAGTTGACTAAACCTGTTAATGCATTAAAGGTTGCTGTAGAATTCATTCGGAAATGATATCGAGCAATAAGTGTTCCATCTGCATTAAAGGTTCCGCCAAATAGTTTGAAGTCATCGAGAACATCAATCGTACCACCATTTAAATTAGTAATACCACCATTACTAATATAATCATCATCAACGGTAATACTACCTCCTGCTCCAACAGTTACTGTACCTGAATCAATAATAAAGTCTTCATCTCCCCCGGTTACTGTAACGGTTCCTCCGTTAACATTAAATGTAGCTCCATCTACTTGAATAAAGAAATCACTATCTAAAGTGGTTCCTGCAAGATCCCACGTTCCTCCATCAAGACGCATCTCATCATTTACATTAATAACTGTTCCGGTACCTCCATTGACATTACCTGCTGTGGAGTCAAAATCATCCCCAACAGTAATCGTTGCATTAGTACCAGAATTAAATGTTCCTCCGGAAACCAAGATATCATCTGCAGTAGTCAAATCTCCGCCATTTAGATTGAAAACACCTCCTGTTACCTCAAGAGAAACATCAGCACCAGATGTACCTAATGCATCAACAACCCCTCCATTAGCATCGAGTGTTCCTCCATTGATTGTAAAATCTCCCTCTACTTCGAAAGAACCACCATCACCAGAAGATGTTGGCCCGCTTTCATAGATAAACGTACCGTCATTTAATATAAAATCATCATTAAAATTCAAGAAACGATTACCTGGAGTTGCTGAAGAAGTTCTTCCAATCACTGTTTCATTGGCATCTACAGAAACTGTAAATACTCCATCAAATGAATCTCCTTCTTCAAAATCAATAATATGCTGATTACTGGTTGGATCAGGAAGAATAGTTAAAGGAGCGTCTCCACCTTCAAAACCATCAACAATGGTTACATTTTTAATTGCTTCAACGAGACCTGTTCCAAGAGCATCTACAGGACCTCCTTCATAATACAAATCTTCATTTGCACGTAATGTTGAACCATTAGATATAGTCGTTGTGGCTCCTGACTCATTTTGAAACCAAAGGTATTCTAGATTTAATGTACCTATAGCTGAAACATCCACGGTATTGTTTTCAGCATTTTTCATTGAAAAAGCAACCCATTCATCTGCTGGAACAGTAAAGGTTCCACCATTAATCGTAAAGTTTCCTTGAAATTGAGACCAATTCTCTGCACCAACAAAAGTTGCCCCTGCATTCAATGTAAAATCACCATCGACTTGGAAGTAACTGTCATCCACCGAATCTGCATCCACTGGAGCTGTAAAAGTTCCCGAGTTAATAATTAAATCCCCACCGTGTCTAAAATTATCTCCAAGAGCCTCATCAACGGTAGTCACAGTTCCTCCAACTCCAACATCAATGGTTAATAGACCAAAATAAACACCGCGAGTTGACGTTGGATCACCACCACTTCCCAATCCATTTTCAAGCGTAATCGTGTGCGCCCCTCCACCTGAAATCGTTAATGCAGCATCTCCTCCTTTAAAATCAGAACTGTCAATCTCCACATCTCCTGTTGCAGTAATTGTTCCAGGACCATTAACTACTTCATCATGAAAATCAACGGTTCCCGTAACTAAAATCGTACTACCCGCAGCTATTTGAAGTGTTTCATCTGTACTCTTATCAAACTCTAAATCAGCAAAAGTAACTGTTTGTCCATTAAAATCAATCGTATAAGTAGAAGGAGTTGCTAATAAACCACCATTAAACTCAACAAAACCACCATTTGCATTAAAAGTTGCTCCTGCTGCAACCGTAAAATCCCCTCCAAATCTTGCTGTATCATCTGGAGCAACAAAAGTTCCTGTTTGAATTATAAAATCTCCATCCAAGTCTAACTCTTCATCCCCTACTCCTGCTGTTGTAACTGTATTAACTGTTCCTGTTCCTACATTAATAGTGACAACACCATCAAAAGAGGATCCACCAACATTGGTTAACGTATGGATAGTAGCTCCTGTAATCGTAAGAGCAGCTGTTCCACCATCCATTTCAAACAACATATCCACATCACCCTGTGCCTCTACTGCACCAGGGCCATCAACTATTCCTGATTCGTAGGTAACTTTACCCGTGACAATTAACGTATCTCCAGCGGAAATAGTCACTGTTTCACTTGTTGGAAGAAATGTTTTGGAGAAAACTAAATTATTAAAGGTTTCTGTAGTAAGAACATCAATCGAAGAATCCGTATTTCCATCTAAGGTAACTGTTCCACCATTAGGGTTAAATACTCCTGTTCCTGAAATAGTAAAATCACCTTCAACAATTAAGTTTGCTGATGGCGCATTAAAAGTACCACCAGAAACACTAAATGCATCTGTATATGTTGTATCTGCTGCACCCCCTTGATAAGCACCACCCAATTGTGAGAACCCATCTGCATTAATTGCATTAGCACCTTGGTTCAATGTTCCACTCGTTAAGGTAATGGTATCTAAAGTAATAGAATCACCAACCACTGCACTAAAGTTAATATTTCCACCAGTTCCAGCTCTTAAATTAAGAGATTCTGTAGCCGCCGTTGTTCCATTCACTGTGCCTTGGAATATAATATTAGCTCCTGCTGGAACAGCTCCACCATTTGTTGTGTCCAACAAAATATTTACAGCACCTAACTTAACGGCATCATTAAAATCAATAACATTTCCTGCTGTAACAACATTTGCATTTAAGGAAGTAGTAGCCCCAGGGCCATCAAAGGTAATGGACGCATTACCTAAACCTGTCACTTGTCCATTAACAGTAATTTGTCCACCTGCTTGTGGGGATTGAATCGTAACAGGATCATTAAAAGTCACAGCATTGACTGTAACAGCTCCACTTCCATCCGTCCGCCCAATAGCTATTGAAGTAAACCCGTCAGCAAGAGCTGCAATATCTGTTAGTGTAATATCTAATGGAGCTCCAGAGTCAGCGACTCCTCCAATTACAATAGCTTGTCCTACGGTTGCTGGTTCTAAGGCAACAGTTGTTCCCGTTACAGAATCTGCCCCACCCAATAAGTCAATTTCTCCGCCTGTAAATGTTAATGTGCCTCCACCATTAATAGCTCCGTTATATTCTTGTGTTCCAGAACTGGTAATATCAATATCTGTTCCGGTAATATCGCTATTGGCAGTGAGTGTTGTAGAGTCAATCGTAATATTTCCACCTGCAATCATTTCATCATCCAACGTAATGTCAGTTCCTGTTAAATCAATGTCATTAGAAATATCATTAAAGAAATGATCTTGTGTACCTGTGGTTACTACTGTAAAGGAATCTGCCTCTGTCTGATTGTTTTCTAAACTTCCTGCTGTAATATCAACATCGCCTCCAGCTTCTAATTGATCATATTGAACTAAACCAGTCACATTGACAGTTAAGGTATCTAAATCATATTCAGCACCCGTAAAGAATGCTCCTGTTACATCCACCACATCCCCACTATTAATATCATTAATGTCCACTCCACCCGTTCCATCCAAATCTATTCGATTACTATCCGCATCAATATCTGAGGATATAAATATTTGACCTACAGTTGAAGTCAGAGTCACATCCGTAGTCAAAGCAATAAAACTATTAAAACTTAGACTTGCTGCACTAACATCTCCATTAATAGTTGTTGGTCGATCAAATTCAGCAGCAGAATTAAACGTAGCAGTGTTTAATTCGATACTACCCAAACCTGTTGTAGCAAATTTTACAAGAGTTAAAGAACTAGCAAGCGCTGCTAAATCAGTGCTGTCAATCTGCAATGTTCCTGCACCACCACTAATACCTACGTCATCACCGGATGTTCCTGTTTGCAACGTCAATTCCCCTGCCCCAACTACAGTGTTAGCACCACCAAGAAAATCAATATCATCAGAAGTAAGTGTTAAATTATTTCCATTCAGATCAAGGCCAGCATTGAATATTAAAGAGTTAGTACCAGCATTAAGTTCTGTTGCCTGACTTAAAGTTACGTCTCCATCAAAATCAACATTGTCCGTAAAGGTGTATGAAGCAGCAGCCCCTGTAAGATTAACTGTGTTGAAATTAGAGCCATTAGTTGTAATAGTCACAGGACCTGCATCACTAAAAACAAAAGTTCCTGAAGTTGTAAAAGAACCTCCTGTGGCATCAAATACATCACCAGCAACGGTTAGCTGATTAGCACCCATATTCAATGTTCCATTAACATCCAGATCTTCAACAGCAACAGTTCCAGCTGGAGTAAATACTTTTCCGCTAGCAACAGCTAAATTAACGCCTGCAGATAAAGCTAAATCTGAACCTGTTACAGAATAAAGAATATCAGCATCTACCAAAGCTCCTTTGGTAGAAGATAATAGTGCATTCGTTACAGGGCCAAGAGATTCATGAGTGGTGGTTAAACTATTTGCTGTAATATCTAAACCTGTGATATCTGAAGCATCATCCAACGTTATGGTGAACGTATTTCCCTTTGTAGTAAAATCATTGATATAAACTAAGATGCCATCATCAGCAGCTACAGTAACACCCAGAAAACTATAAGACCCATCGCCATTCGTTGTTTGAACTGTGTCTACAACAACACCGCCTCTAACTAATATAATATCTTCTCCATCAGCAATGCCTAGTGCTTGACCTGAAATATTTATTCCAAACCAAAGAACGTTATTTCCAGAATCAACACTGTTTGGAGGTAAGATTGGAGGAGCGCTTAAATTAATACTATCTTTAACATCGACTCTACTAATCGAGCGAGCTCCTTGTGGATCAATGCTCCATTGATTTCCATCTGAAGAACTTCTCAACAATAAGTTATTCGAAACGTCAAACCCTAGCAAGGTTGTGGTTCCTAAAATAGTCTGTGTGGTTCCCACACCAAAGGTGAGAGTTCTGTCTGCAACAGCTTGAGCTCCTGACACTGATTTTGAAAGATTAAGAAAGGTTGTTGATCCAAGAATCTGTTGTCCTAACCCATCTAAAATAACAGAACCACTACCATGATTAAAAGTTCCTCCGCCTGCTCGATCCCAATCTCCTTCAACATTCATCACTCCGTTTGTTGATGTAAACACCCCACCGTTTTGATCAAAATCTCCGCCTGCTGGACCATTTGCATTAATATCAATGGAAATACCCGTATTTGATCCAGTAAAGGTTCCAGCGTTGATTACCATATTTCCATTAACTGTTAGCAGACCACTATTCTGAGTATAACTTCCTCCATCTAATGTAAATGCATTTGCTCCATTCAGAGTTAGTGGAGTGAGCACACTAAGTTGAGTGAAACCACCTTCTTGAATAAGAAAATCACCATCAACAACCATAGCGTCATTAAGCTCAAAAATATCTCCTACATCTGTAGAGTTTATGGTCAAGTTAAAGTAATCGATTCCACCAAAATCTTTAACTTGAAAGGTTTGTGATGAGGCATCTCCATTACCCACATATTCCCAAGTGCCAGAACCCGTATCTTGAGTTAACCCTGTAACTAATTCTCCCCCTTGAAGTCTTACCGTTCCATTATTAGTAAAAACTACTCCTGTCATGGTCCAACCATTACCGTCTAAATCTAAAGTGCTGCCAGAATTAATTGTTAATGTTCTTGTGGCTAACATATCCATTCCATTTTGTAATTGAAAGGTACTATTATTAGTAATAAGAAGGTTAGGTCTAAAATTACCAGCTGTTCTACTAAAAGTTTGTGTTACACCTCCAGCAATACTTAAGGTTAGTTGACCACTTCCATAATTACCACCTGCTGTCTGACTATGGTTACCTAAAAGAGTAATTGTAATTCCTACAGCATCCGTATCAACAGTAGCCCCTCCATCTTTTAACTGATTTCCACTAATTGTGAATGATTTATCTAATTTAATGGAGCCACCATTTTGAGAAAATGTCACATTGTTCAAGATAGCATTTTCTATCTCAACTACAGTTGTTTGGACTCCCCCAAAATCAAAGACCACTGTTCCCGCATTATGATTAACGATTGTTCCAGAACCAATATTTGTAATCGTAAAATTTTCCGCAAAAGAAGCTGTTCCTGATGGTAAATCAACTGTTCCAGCACTAATAGTGACATCTCCATCAATATTTAAAGAGCCGTTGGTTGCTGTTAGAGCTCCAGCAGTTTGAGTGTATGTTCCTGTTGCATTTAATGCATTAACTCCTATATCAATCGTACCTTGATTAACAACATTAACTGCATTTACTGTATCTCCTGGAGTAAAAGTCGATCCTGAATTAATAAACAGTGTTGTTCCAGCAGCCATATCTAAACTACTAATGGTATAGATAGCATCTATATCCGCATCACCAGAATTATTTGCGGTGTTTAATGTAGCTACAGAAACAGGCCCTGCATTTTCATGACGAATAATTAAATGATCCTCATAAACATCTATTCCAGTAAGGCCTGTATTATCAGAAAGTGTTACCGTAACACCCGCTTCTGATCCAGTAGTATCTAAAAATATGGTAACAACATCATCAGCGACTAAAGTCAATCCATCGACTCCATAAAAACCAGCGGCATTCGTGGTGGTTGTTGAAATAGCTCCTCCATTAATAGAAACACCTACTTGAATTCCTGCTCCAATCGATGTAACACCTTGGTCACTAAATACATTTCCTGTAACATTATCCGTGAAAAACCAATTCGTATTATTTCCAGAATCTCTACTTCCAGCTCCTGGAGCAATAACAGTAACATTAACATTATTACTATCTTGGACATCTAAACTAGAAATTGTTCTTGTTCCTTGCGGATCAATTTCCCATTGTGTTGTAGGTGTACTGCTACGCAATGATAATTTATTACCTGTGTTAAATCCTTGAGCCGTCCATGTTCCCGAAACAATCACTCTTCTTCCTGCTGTAAAGGTTAATGTGTCTGCTGCAGTTAATTCAATATTACTTAAATTATTAAAAGTGGTATTTGTTCCTATAGCAGAAACTGTTTGCAACGTTCCTAGCAAATTAACTGTTCCGGTTCCTGCATTAAAGGTTCCACCACTATGCAGAAAATCACCGGATAAATCTAATGTGGATGAATCCATATTAACCACACCACCCTGAATGTCCCAATCTCCAGCTTCTGTAATGGTTCCACTGCCTGCATTAAATGTTCCAGATGTAAACGTCGTGGTATTTCCTGTTAATGTTAAATCGCCTCCCAAGGTCATCATGCCTCCATTAACAGTCAATGCATTTGAGGTTACGGTTCCAGCAGCTGTGGTAACTTGCCCATTCTCTATAGTCGTTGTTCCACCAATGGTAATTCCATCTAATTCGAATGTGTCTAAGGTTCCGTTTGTATCATCAATCGTAAGGTTAAAATATTTATTTATTCCTGCTATTCCTGTTCCATCTAGTGTTCTTGTGGACCCTGTATCACTTCCTTCATAAAGAAAAGTTCCGCTGTTCTGATCTTGAGTAA
Source organism: Candidatus Omnitrophota bacterium (assembly GCA_029261035.1). Lineage (GTDB taxonomy): Bacteria > Omnitrophota > Omnitrophia > Omnitrophales > JACROU01 > JAJDCD01. Next base: position 1,068 of record JAJDCD010000009.1, on the reverse strand, counting down.
GGTCAACAAAAGTTTCTGTTCCAATGAGACGAACCGTTCCATCATTACTAAAAGTTCCACCTGTCATTGTCAATACTCTTCCATTCAGTGCTAAGGAACCTTGGGTAAGAGATAGTGACTGTCCTGCTTCTATATTAAAGTCAGAAATAAAGGTAACTTCTCCACCTGTTTTATTCACATCAAAATTAGCATTAAAATTAACAGGTGTATTCACACTAAACGTTTGACTTCCGGCACCCGTAAAAGATAGCGTCAATAAACTATTACCAAAAGGACGCGTTCCATTTTGTAAGAAATCACCTTCTAACATAATGGTTCTTAAAGCTCCATTACCAAAAATATCTGAGCTACTTCCTGTATTAGAAGCGGTAAGATCTCCTAATACCGTAAAATCTGTAAGAAGAAGTTTATCAGAACTCGAATGTGTAAAGATAAGATCCGTAATCGTTCCAGCACTTTGGGTTAAAGTAGCTCCTCCTGCATCAAAAGTAATCTTGTCAATGGTTCCACCACTTTGATTAAATGTGCTTTCAACTAAAACATTTCCAGTACCCACAACCATACTTCCATCGGTTTGAATATAAGTTAGAACATCTAAGGTATGGGTACTCACATCAAAGGTTGAAGCAGAGGTAATTGCAAAACTTTGATTCGTAACCGTTAAATCAGTCAATAAATTTACAGTTTCTCCAGCATCTAATAAATCTAAATGTGCTGCAAAGGTTCCAGATGTCTGAGTAATCGTATGAGTTGTGTCCCCATCAAAAGTTAATTTAAGTTCGTTGTCACCAAAAGGGCGAGTTCCATTTTGTAAAAAGTTTCCACCTACTGTAATTGTTCTTAATACTCCAGTGCCAAAAACATCGCTGCTTCCCCCCGTATTAGAAACCGTAAGATCTCCTAGGACAGTAAAGTCTGAAAGAATACTTTTATCCCCAGTAGAATGGGCAAAGGTAAGATCTGTTATTGTTCCTGCACTTTGCGTTAAACTAGCTCCTCCTCCATCAAAGGTAATACTATCAATGGTTCCGCCACTTTGATTAAATGTACTAGAGACTTGAAGACTTC
>JAJDCD010000008.1 GCA_029261035.1 Candidatus Omnitrophota bacterium | reverse complement strand
GAATTATCTGCTACAGACACCTTAACGTTTACGGCTGGAAGAAGAGTGATTGTAGCCGGAACATGGACAGCACAAGGATTTGGAACAGGAGATCGATTGTCTCTTGTTAGTAGCTCACCAGCCACCCAATGGGAAATTGACCCACAAGGAACAAGAACAATCTCTAACTTGAATGTAACGGATAGTAATAATGTGAATGCGACAGCTATAAATGCTGTTGGAACTGGAAGTGTCACTGGGGGGAATAACACGAATTGGATATTTTCAGGAGATATTTCAGGTTTTGTCTATGATGATCCAGATGCTTTAAATGGAATTGATGTCATGACCGTATCCTTATCTGTAGAGGGTGCAGCAGCTTCAGGTACAGCTGAAACGAGTGCTTCGGGTGCTTTTACCATTACAGGAGCTACTTTCTCAAGTGGAGATGTAATTTCCCTTTATATTGATGGAGAAACACAAAAAGCAGTAACTATTACCATTGCAGATATTGATTCTACTTCGGGAGCTTTGTCTGATATTAGTTTATTCCAAAATCATTTAACTATTCGTGAAGAAGCGGGGGCTGCTATAACCAATGTTAATTTGGATACAGCAGATAATAATGGAGATTCTGATATTGCAGCAATTTATTCAACAGCTATAGCAACGACAACTAATTTAACAGTTGTGAGTGGTAAAACACTCTTGGTTCCTACCAGTCACATTTTTACGCCGGGTGGAAATGTGACTGGAGGCAACTTAGATGTTAGAGGTACCGTAAATATGAGCACCCATAATTTGATTTTAGATGGCGTTTACAGTCAGGCTAGTGGAACCTTTAACGGCGGAAGTGGTACCCATGATTACAATAACAGCTTCACATTCTCCGGAGGAAACTATACGGCAACCAGCGGTACTACGAGCATCGCCGGAACAACCACTTTCTCAAATATTGGTGGAAGTGCTACCTTTACACATAATAGTGGAACCGTAGTTTTCGATGGTGGAACACATACAGTTAATCCAGGTGGAGCGACGTTTGATGATGTAACCTTTAATGGTAGTGTTAATGGTCATGTCATTACTGTAGCTGGAAGTATGACGGTTGAAGGTGATTTGCTCTTCAGAACATCCTCAGGTGGAGTCAACGGATCTGTTATTGCCGATGGTTCCAGTCGTATTATTTCTATTGAAGGAAATTTTGAGATGGGTCCTGTTGGAAGCGGAGCAATCACCGTTGGTAACACCAACTTAAACTTTAAATTTATTGGAGATACCACCCACACGATCACACAAACTAGCGGCACATTTAGCGGCCGCATGAACATTAATGATGCTAACGAAACCGTTAATCTTGCTTCTAACTTTACAGGCATCAGCTTCACCTTTAGTGTTTCAAACGGAATTTTAAATACCAATGGTTTCGATTTTAATCCAGCCATTTACAATCAAAGTGGTGGAACATTGAATGCTGGAGCTTCAAACATGACTGTTGGAGGAGCTGTTACTCTTAGTAATGGAACATTTAATGGTGGTAGTGGAACGCATGATTTTAATTTTAGCTTTACTCTATCAGGAGGAGATTATACGGCTACAAGCGGAACAACAAATGTTGCTTCCACCGTAGCCATGTCCAACATCGGTGCGGGTGCCACATTTGATGCCAATGGAGGAACCTTTATTTTTGATGGAACGACGCATAACATTAATCCAGGAGGAGCTACGTTTAATGATGTAACGTTTAATATTACGACTAACGGTGCTGTTCATACACTGACAGGAGATATGAGAGTTGGTGGTAACTTAATTGTTAGAACCGCTAGTGGTGGAATTACAGGAACGGTTAATGCGGATAGCACGAACCGTTTCCTTAGAATGGAAGGAAACTTTGAATTAGGACCTGTGGGTTCAGGACCAATCACCATTGGAGACAATAACCTTCAAATGAACTTTGAAGGAGATACGACTCACACCATCACGCAAACCAGTGGAACCTTCTTAGGTCGATTAAGTATTAATAATGCCAACGAAGTCATTAATCTTGCTACTAATTTTACCACCAATAGTTTTACAGTCACGATTTCTAATGGAACCTTTAATGCCAATGGTTTTGATTTTAATCCTGCAATTTACAATCAAACGGGTGGTGTGTTTAATGGGGGTAGTGGAAATATGACAGTTCCAGGATCATGGACCCTTTCTGGAGGAACGTTTACTGCCCCATCAGGAACAACCAGCGTTGTAGGAGCAACTACATTCTCTAACATCGGAGCAGGAGCCACGTTTAATCATAATGGAGGAACCTTTGTATTTACGGGAGGAACAAGTACGGTTAATCCAGGGGGCGCTACCTTTAATGATGTCACCTTTAATGGTAGTGTTAACGGCCATGTTATTACACTGGCAGGAAGTATGACGGTTGGAGGGAATATACTTTTTAGAACATCTGCTGGTGGTGTCAATGGAACAGTGACTGCCGATGGAACAACTCGTATAGTCAGCATTCAAGGAAATTTTGAAATGGGACCTGCAGGTTCAGGTGCGATTACTTTAAGTGGTACCAATTTTAACCTTAAATTTACTGGAGACACAACGCATACAATTACGCAAGGCAGTGGAACTTTTGCAGCACGAATGAGCTTAAATGATGCAAACGAGACGGTTGATTTAGCATCGAACTTTATAACGACTAGTTTTACTTTTGCTGTTTCCAATGGAATTTTCAATTTGAACGGCTTTGATTTTTCACCCGTGCTTTATAACCAAAGCGGAGGAACCTTTAATGGGGGAAGTGGTGCGATGAATATCGGAGCATCTACTTTCGCATTCTCAGGGGGAGTGTTTAATGCTTCAACTGGAACAACGACTGTTTCAGGGCTGGTTCAGTTCTCAAATATAGGAGCAGGCGCTACGTTTAATCATAATGGTGGAACAATGGTCTTTAACGGAGGTACTCATTCAATTGATGCTGATGGAGCAACATTCAATGATGTCACCTTTAATATCAGTTCTAATGGAACGCATACTTTAACAGGTGATATGACGGTAGCTGGAAACTTAATTGTAAGAACAGCTAGTGGAGCTATTACAGGTTCTGTTGTCGCAGATGCATCTGCAAGAAAAATAACAGTGGATGGCGATTTTGAATTAGGACCTACAGGTTCGGGTGCTATCACCTTAGGAAGTGCTAATTTGACACTTGAGTTTTCTGGTGCAGCAGCTCAAACCTATACAATTACTTCTGGAACTTTTTCAGCGAACTTAGAAGTAGACAAATCAGGAAATCAACTGACACCCACGGGAGCTATTTCATTAGCAAGCGGAAGAGATTTAACAATAACTTTGGGAGTCTTAGCTCTTAATGGCCAAAATCTAATTTTATCCGGTGCTGGAGATTTCTCTAATAGTGGAACACTAAGACTTATTGGGTCTGAAACAACAATTGCGTTACCTAATGGAAATGATGTTAACTCTGGTATATGGGAGTATGTTGGAGATGGAGATTCTTTAGCTGATACGTATTCAATACATGAAATCGGAGCTACGGATTACTTTAATATCACTATTAATCCAACTGACAGCAATGACCAATTTGATTTTGATCAACATACCATAGCTGGAACACTAACTATAGCAGCAGGTGTTGCAACATCATCAGCAAATACGCTAACTACAGCATCTTACATTCAAAATGGAGGAACGTTTACAGCGGGTGGTGATCTTGCCATGACAGCCAACACAACCACTTTCACTAGTGGAACGTTTAATGCTGGAAGCGGAACTATCACAGAAGCCGGAGATTGGGATATTCAAGGTGGTGTGGTTAATATGGATTCATCCACATTGAACTTGTCTGGAGACTTTTTACACAGTGGAGGAACGTTTAATGCTGGAACAGGAATAGTTAATTTAGTAGGAACATCACAAACAATTTCTGTAGCAGTGGCTGGAACTACGTTTAATGATTTATCTAAAACCGTTGCAACTGCAGATACTTTAACATTTACAGTTGGAAGAACAGTTACGGTAACAGGAACATTGACGTTTCAAGGAGCTAGTGGTCAATTATTGTCATTAAGAAGTAGTAGTGATGGAAACCAATGGAGTATCGATCCTCAGGGAACGAGAGCAGTTAGTTTTGTGGATGTTAAAGATAGTGTCAATTTATCATCCCCTTCTATTTCTCCAGCAAATAGTACTGATTCAGGAAATAATGTGCTTTGGTTTGGAGCTGATATTTCAGGTGTTGCCACAGGTGTTGTTGATGGCACGACGTTAGTTTTGATTATTGATGGTTCAAATGAAGGAACAACTACTACGGCAGGTGGTTCAGGAGCCTTTACATTTGCAGGTGTTTCTATTTCAAACGGAAATAATATATTAATCTATATTGATGATAATGGAACCACATTAGGAAATGTGCTTACGATTGCTTCTGGAGCAACGAGTATTACAGGTCTTTCTATCACAGCTAATAGCTTAACCTTAACACACGAAAATGCAGGGCCTGTAACTAATGTATTGTTAAACACCGCTAAAGGAGCTCAGGTAGACACCGATATTATTTATTCTGTGAGTGGAGGGGATTTATCTCTAAATTCTGGAATAAACTTAATTATTAGTTCAGGAAAGACTTTTACTCCAGGAGGAACTGTCAGTACAGAAGATCTTGATATTAATGGAACATTGAATATGGCAGCAAATCAGTTAACTGTTGCTGGAGACATTTTTGATGCAACTGGAGGAGCTTTTAGTTCTTCAGGAACATTTGTGTTTAGCGACGCAGATCCAATTAATATTACGGTAAATAGTTCTAATTTTAATAATGTTAACTTCACAGGTGTAGCTAGTTCAATTACATTTAATGATAATGTTCAATTTGATGGAACAGTGACGAATAGTAATCCAACAGCATTTAATGCTGGAACTAATTCTCTTACCTTTGCTGATAACCTTACACTTGGATCCAATGCGTTAACAATTACGGCAAATGGCATTGATTTTACTGGAGGAGCTGGAACAGTTTCTGGTACTGGAACTTTACTCTTACAACCAGCAGCTTCAGGTACATCGATTGGGATTGCTGGAGCAGCAGGAACTTTGGCTCTTTCAACTGTAGATGTTGCAGCTTTAGCTAACGGCTTTAGTGGTATTACAATGGGTCGTAGTGATGGAACAGGAGCGATTACAGTAAATGCGGTTACGTTTAATGATCCTGTTACAATCCAATCTCCACAATCAGGTGGATCTATTGTGGTTAATGGTCAGATAACAGGTGCTGATAATGCATCTATTACTTTAGATGGTCCAGGAGCAACAACAACATTGAACGCTGATGTGGTAACCGTTGGAAACATAATTACTTTTAGCGATGCAGTAGTCCTTGGAGCAGATGTGCTTCTAGACACAACAAATGGAGGAGCTTCTGCAAGTGGTGCAAATATTATATTTGAAGGAACGATAGATGGAACAACAGCTTATACAGAAGATTTATCGCTTCGAGCTGGTACTTCAGGAAATATTAATTTAAGTGGCAATGTAGGAGCAACAACTCCATTAGATCAATTAAATCTTATCAGTGGTACCTTAAATCCAGGAGCTAACAACATTGAACTTCAAGTGTATAACCAAACAGGAGGAACCTACTCTGGGGGTGGAGGACTTTTAGATGCTCAGAATGCTCCAGGGACGGATATTTCTGTTGAAATTAGCGGTGGAATTTTTAATTTAAATGGTGGAGATTTGACCACGACAGAAGATATTTTGATTAGTGGAGGAACGTTTAATACAGGAACCAATGCGACTGTTACTGTAGGAGATGATTTTGATTCTACATCAGGAAATATTAATGGAGGAACAGGAACAGTTATTAATGTTGATGATGAAATGCGTCTTGATGGAGGAACCTGGGATCTTGCGGGGACTACCCTAGATAGTGATTGGTTTATTCAAGTGGATGGAGCTACCTTTAATGTTAATGGAGGAACGGTTACAGTAACCGGAGGAGATGAGGACTTTATCATTGATTCTGGAACAGTTACTGTAGGTGTTGGAGGTAGTATCACAACCGATGATGACTATATCAGTAATGGTGGTATTACAAACTTAAATGGTGGAACGATTGATGTTAAGGATGACTTTAAATTATTTGGCGGAACATTTAATGCGGATGGAACGCTTATTGCGCGTTATCATTTTAGAAAGAACTCTACAGCAACCTTTAATGCATTAACTGGTTTAGTAAACTTTTTTCCTTCGTCTGCAAGCTCTCCTGACATTTTCTTCAATGATGAAAATAGCTCCATAGTTGTTACGCAAGATTTTAACGATGTAACGTTAAATCCTGTTGATGATGATGAATTAACATCTATAGAACTCAATAACACCATGAGAGTGAATGGAACTCTAAACTTGGATGATGGTGGGTTCGATGGGCCAGGAGGTTTAACGGTTACGGGAGACCTTTCTGTTTCGGATTCTTATGATGGAGGAAATGCTCTAGTAACTATTTCAGGAGCAAGTGTTCATACATTTACGGTTAGTAACTCTAGAGCTATTTCAAATGATTTCATTGTTGATATTGGTGCTGGAACACTCAATATGGTAGGAACAGGCGCTGATCTAGGGTTTGATTTTAGTGGTGATTTTACATTAGATTCAGGAACAGTTTTCTTCCAAACAGGACCTAGTGGAGATAATTTTGATATTGCTGGAACGTGGACGATTAATGGTGGAACCTTTGATGTTAATGGTGGTGATATTATTCACACAGGAGCTGCCGTGATCACAGGAGGAACTCTTGATGTTAATGGAGGAGAAGTTAACACGTCATTAGGATTAACTATGAGTGGTGGTGTTATTGATGTTAATGCAGGGTTCTATTTAAATTTTGGTTTGGTTACTTTAAATAATGGTCAGATAGATTTAGGTGGAGGAGCCGGAGAATTTGAATCGGATGATTTAACGATTAATAATGGTACGTTTAATAGTGATGGAACGCAAACACTTATTATTGATACATTTAGCATGACAGGTGGTACGTATAATGGTTTTAGTTCTAACCTAGAAGTGAGAGGTCCTTTTTCTCAAACAGGAGGAACTTTGAATGCCGGTACGAATGAAATATTTATTGAAGGTAATAGCTTTACAATTGGTCCGCTTGCTACTTTTAATCCTGATACCAGTAACGTTGATATTGGTGGAGCTTCTAATTTAGCTATTGATGTAGCAACAACAGAAACATTTTATAATTTAGAATTAGACGCAAACGATGGTTTTACAATAACAATTTCAGCTGGTGATACATTGATATCTGCAAATTTATTAGAATTAGGTTCTGGTGCTGTTGATGGTCCTGGAGCGATGGAAGCGCAAGGGGATGTTTTGGTTACCTCTGGCTTTGATGGTGGAAGTGCTGATTTAACAGTGACCGGAGCAACAACACATTCTTTCACCTTTGATGAAGGAGAATCTTTTGATGGAGATTTGGTTATCAATGTAGGTGCGGGGACAGTTAATGCAATTACCACTGGAGCATCACAGTACTTTAATTTAAATGGAGCGTTAACACTTACCTCTGGAACTTTCTTCTTCCAATCTGCAGCTACGGCTACTCGAATAGAAATAAATAATAACTATACACAGAATGGCGGCTCTTTTGATTCTAATGGGGGTTGGGTCTTATTCCAAAGTGACCTTATTATGAATGATGGAACTTTAGATGCTAATGGTAGTTTGTTAGAAGTCTTAGATGATTTTAATTTAAATGGCGGAAGCTTTGATTTAAATGGTGGAGAATTACAGCTTAATGGTGATTTTATAATGACGGCAGGAACTTTCTTAGCTAACTTAGGGCAAGTAGATTTTGATGATTTTATTGGTGGAGATTCTATTTTTGATGTCCCTGGAACCCTAACTTTGTATGACTTAGAGTTTGATAAAGGTGCTGGAGATATGATAGATATTTCTGTAGGAGATAATATTATTGTAACCAATGAATTATTATTAAATACAGGAATAGCCAATGGTCCAGGAACGATTGAAGCGCAGGGAACAATGATTGTTGGGGCTGCTTATGAAGGAGGAACAGCATCTATTACGGTTACAGGTTCTTCAACACATAACATAACCGATAATACAGTAGCGTTAGGTTTAACTAATCCAGTGATATTAAATATTGGACCTTCTGGAACACTGAATGCCTTAACAAAATTTTTATTTGCTGGAGGTGTGACATTAAATAGTGATGCTATTATAACTTCAGGAGTTAATGCGGTTACCTTTAGTAGTACAGTAGCGGTAGGAGCTAATGGATTAACCCTTACAGCTGATGGAGTTGATTTTACGGGTGGTGCTGATTCTGTTTCTGGAACAGGAACACTTGTCTTACAACCTTCTACAGCAGCAACAACCATTGGTGTTGCTGGTGGTGCTGGAACGTTAGATGTTTCTGTAGCAGATATTGCTGCAATAGCGGATGGTTTTAGTTCTATTACAATTGGTAGAAGTGATGGAACAGCAGCTGTTACGGTTAACGCTGTAACTTTTGATGATGATGTTACAATTCGTTCTCCCGCAGGTGCTGGAAGCATTACTGTTAATGGACAAATAACAGGTAATGGTTCAGTAACTCTTGATGGTCCTGGAGCCACAACAACCTTAAATGCAGATATTGTCACTAGTGGAGAAGATATTACTATTAGCGATAGTGTTGTTATCGGAGAAGGTTTGAGTGTTACCCTCAATACAGGTTCTGGTGTAGCTGGAAATATTTCAATTTCTGGAATTGTTAATGGAACAGCTGGTGGAGTTGCTGAAACATTAACATTAATTTCAGGAACAGGAACAACAACTCTTTCTCAAATCGTTGGTGGTGTTGATCCATTTAACTTAACAATTGGCACAGGCCAATATTCTCCAAGTAATACAATTACATTAAATAATTACACATTGAATTCAGGTGCAGTTGTTCTGAATTCATCAGATACAGTAATTGATGTTAATGGAAACTTTACAATTAATGTAGGGGCTTCATTTACGGCCCCAGCTACAAGCTCCTTTACTATTGCTGGTGACTACTCAAATTCTGGAACATTCACCCATAATAGCGGAACGGTTGTTCTTGATGGTTTGGGACAACAAATTCTTGGGTCAAGTACATTTAATAATTTGACTAAGACTGTTACAGGAGTTCAAGCTGAAGGAGATAGAACTCTTACTATTGGGGTTGGAACAACACAAACAATTATAGGGACTACTACGTTGCAAGGCTTTGATGCTTCTAACCGTTTATTGTTGAGAAGCTCTTCAGATGGAAATCAATGGAATGTTGATCCTCAGGGAACAAGAACGATTAGTTTGGTGGATGTTAAAGATGGTGTTAATTTAACAGGACCTGCAATTCTACCTGCTAATAGTGTGGATTCAGGAAATACAATACTTTGGTTTGGCGTTACTATCAGTGGTATTGCTTATAGTGATGCGGGTGTTACTCCATTAACGAGTGCGACAATCACTTTTGTTATTAATGGAGTTGTTGAAGGTTCAACGACTACAGACGGTGTAACAGGGGCTTTTAGTTTAGCAACAACAGCAACTGCAAATGATGATGTTCTAGTTTATATTAATGATAATGCTGTTGATGGAGCCTTTTCTACCATTAGTTTAGATGCAGATACAGATATTACGGGATTTAGTATCTTAGGCAGTACATTAACCTTGCATAATGCTAGTGCTGGCCCAATTACAAATGCAAGTTTAAATACAGCTAAGGGAGCTTTGAGTGATACAGATATTCCATATTCTGTTTCTGGTGGCGACTTAACTGTTAATACAGGAATTCAAGTTATTGTAAGTTCAGGTAAGACTTATGCACCAGGAGGCGATGTAACGACTCAAGGAAGTGGTGGTAACTTAGTTATTCAATCCTCAGCTGTCTTTAATGCTATCTCCAATACGCTGACGGTTGCAGGTAACTTTGCAAATTCAGGCACGTTTAATGCAGGAACTTCTACTTTGATTTTTAATCAAACTACAGGGACTCAGACATTCAATAGTGGAAGCAGTAGCTTTGCTACTATTACACATTCAGGTGCTGCGACTTTGCAATTAACCAGTAATACGTTAACAGTTACCACCGCTTTCAACCTCAATGCAGGTGTGTTAGATCTTAATGGGCAAGATTGGACGATGACAGGAGCAACATTCTCTAATGACGGGACAGTTCGTCTCGTTGGAGATGAAACTATTACAGGATTAACTCAAGATAGGAACTCTGGAACATTCCTTTATGTAGGTGATGGAGACACTTTAGCAGACAACTATACGATTCATGATTTTGGAACAATTGATTTTAAACATTTACTGATTAGCCCTATCGATGCTTTAGATACTTTTAACTTAGATGGTAAAAAGAATTTACTTGGAACGTTTGATTTGACCAATGGAACGTTTGACGCAAATGGAAATCAGTTCTTTGTTCTGCTTAGAAGTACATTGAGTGGAGGGAACTACTTAGCAAGTACTCAACTTCAAACTTTTAATAATGGATTGACGATTAACGGAGGAACGTTAACCGGACAAGGAGGCGATGTTTCTACCAGTTTTGATATATTGGTTAGTAGTGGAACCTTAACAGCGCCAACAGGAAATTTATACATTGGAACCAATTACACGCGAACAGGTGGAACCTTTGACCCTAATGGAGGTACTGTTGTATTTAGATCTCCAGGAAATAGTACAGCCGATGTTCCTACTTCAGAAACATTTAATAATTTAACAATTGATAAAGTAGATCAAAAATCATTTACGGTAGCAAACGGAGATACTCTGAACGTTAATGGAACCTTTGTATTTAGTAATGGTCGAATTACAGACAGTGGCGGAACGATTAATGTCACTAATGGGATGACTTTAAATACTGGAGCTGATGGTGGTAGCGGTTTAATAGAAATTACAGGAGCAGCTACAAGAACAATCACTTTGAATGGTGGAGGAAATTTACCTCACGTTGTATTAAATGCAGCCAATGTAACCTTAGCAACTGCAGGAGCAGGTACGGTTACGTTTGAAGAGTTCTTTGACTTACAAGCTGGTGAAGTAGACCAAGGAACTGTTAACCTGACGTTTGATGATCAAGGTTTTGTTCAAAGTGGGGGAACGTTTAATGGTGGAAGTGGAGCTCTAGATGTGAACTCTTTCTTTAGTTTAAGTGGAGGAACATTTACATCTACTTCAAGTACCCTGTCTGTTGAAAATGGATTTACTGTTTCTGGCGGGGTCTTTAATCATAATAGTGGAACACTTGCTTTTGATGGAGAAAACTCAACAGTAGATGTTCAAACGTTGTTGACGCTCAACAATTTAACTTTGAATAAAACGGATGGAAAGACTTTAGATATTAGTTCTGGAGATACGTTGCAAGTCGATGGAACGTTGACTCTTACAGATGGAGAATTGGGCGGGGATGGAATTGTAGATGTTAAAGATACTATTAGTTTGGGAACAGGCTTTGATGGAGCTGATTCTACAAATGTTGGAAATATTACAGTTACAGGTACGGCAACAAGAAGCATTGATTTAACAACGGGTGGAGGAAAACTACCAAACATTACAATAAATGCTGCTAATGTTACTGTAAATGGTCCAACATCTGGAACCACTACGGTAGTTGGAAACTTTAATTTAGATGATGGTTTATTTGTAGGGGGAGATGGTAATTTAGATGTGGATGGTGACATGAGTTTGAATTCAGGAACCTTCACAGCTCCTTCAGGAACTTTATTTTTAGAAGGTAAACTCACTTTTATTACAGGTGTGGTCTTTGATGCTAATAACGGTACTGTTAACTTTGATGGAGCGGTAGCCAGTATTGTTGCAGATAATGATATTACGTTTAATAACTTAATTATTGCTCAGAGCGTAGGAATTAATTTGGGATTGTCGGGCTCTAACAAAGTGATTGTTCTAGGTAACTTATCTTTGTTGGATGGTTTTGTAGGACGGTCGGTGATTGAATTGTCTGGGGGGCTAACACATAACAGTAATTTTGATGGTGGAAGTGTCACAATTAATATTATTGGTACAGGAACCAGAGTGATAAATTTAGCATCTGGAGGAACATTACCAAAAGTTGTTCTTAATGCGGCTAACGTAACCCTTGTTGGCCCAAGTTCTGGAACCACAACATTCTCTTCTGACTTTGAATTGATTGCAGGGGTATTTTCAGGAGCTGCTGGTTCTCTTGATATAGACGGAGGTTTTACGCAGTCTGGAGGAACTTTCACAGCACCTTCAGGCCAGTTGAATGTAGCAGGAGACTTTGTTCGCACGGGCGGAACCTTTACTCATAATTCTGGAACCGTTGTTCTAGATGGTCAAGGTCAAAAAATTCTAGGAACGACAACTTTCTTTAATTTTACTAAAACTACTATAACAGCGGATACATTAAGGTTTGGCGGAGGATCCAGGCAGACGATTTTGGGAGCGCTTACTTTTCAGGGTGGAGTAGGTAATACGTTGTCACTTATTTCTAACTTTGGAGGAGTTGCTTGGGAATTAGATGTTCAGGGAGCAACGACAACATCAAATCTGAAAGTGTCGGAAAGTCAGAATGTAGGCAATGCTATTACGGCAGGTAGTAATGTATCTAATTTAGGAGGTAATGCAGGTTGGACGTTTGAATAATTTAAAACAGTGGTTGACTCCATCTTCGCGGTGGACTCAAATGAGTGAGAGGATTGCCTACGTGCGAGCCGGGCAGCCCACATAGGCTTCCTCTCACAGTAATCACTGTTTTTTTTAATGCCAGGGGCAAAACCCTGGCATTTTCCTTTTTTAAAGGGCTCACCACCCTCTCAGGGGGCAGGCCCTTTTGGGGCCTGGCCCCTGAGAGGGGTTCTAAAGGGTTGACCGAACCTTGAGAATGGGTAAAATACCTGCCTCAAATGATTTTCACAATTATATATAGGAGATAATCCATTGGCACTTTCTACTTCTAATTCTCAGTCCATTGATTTAATACAAGACAATTTATATACAGAAAGCACTCCTTCTAAGTTTGTCTTAGAGGACAAGCAAAAATTCATCGACCAAGCAAAACAAATCCAGGAACAGTTTAAGAAAGAGCTTCAAGGTGCAGGGGATGCTGCAGGTAGAATTCATTTAAAAAAAGTGTTACGAGGTTGGACTCTTCCGTGGGTAGATGTGGAGTTGGATGAAAGTGTTATTTATGACAACGCTTTAGATCCAGATGGAAGCATTGTTTCCAATAACCCTATCATCCAATCTATTATTGAAACAGCAGATAAAGTTAGAGCAGATGGGGTAGAAGTTTGGGTGAATATTGGCATTGGGGGTTCTGATTTACCAACACAAGCGTTAGTTTCTAGTACGATTAATAGTCAGCATAATAACCTCTCTAAAGAAAAAAGAGGAGGGGCTCCTGAAATATATTTTATAGGAAATGATTTTAGTCCTGAAAAAGTGATCGATCTTTTAACAAGTCTTCGTGATCGTGGACTTCTTTTAAAAACTAAATTTAATGTGGTTTCGAAATCAGGAGCGACACAAGAAACTTTGGCTGCATTTTTGATTACGAGAAGTGTTTTAGCAGAGGAGCTTAAAAAAACAGGAGTAAAGCCAATCCTTCTTGAAGATGGTTCGGAGTATTATAAAACGGGCCAATTTTTTGTAGCTACGACGGGTTTGAATGAAAAGAGTGTTTTGTTTCAATTGAATCAAAAAACATATGGTTCAGAGAAAGAATCAGATGAATTTTACGCGATGCTTCCTGTTCCAGATGGTACGGGAGGACGTTTTTCTGCTTTTTCTCCAGTGGGTCTTTTAGCTTTAGCAGTGACAGCAAATAGTAATTTAGGAGAATCCCCTAAAAGCCGTATTGACGATGTTATGAATGGTATTAAAGATGTGATTCGAGATACGTTGGAATTGCCTATTGAAGATGAAAACAACATAGCATTTCAAGCGGCAATGAATCATGTGATAGCAGAAAAAGAAAAAGGGAAGTCTTTGTTGATCATGATTGTGTATGATCCACTTATGAAACAAGTGGGTGATATAGCACAACAGCTTTACTCGGAGTCGGTGCAGAAATTTGGACAAGGACTCGACTTTTTATCGATCGTTGGATCGGAGAAAATGCATTCGATATGGAATGGTGCTGTAGAGGGAACCGGTGCTGAGCGTGATCTTGTTTTGTTTGTTGGAACTAAGACAACTGAAGAGTCTCGCAATCCTGTGATTCCAAAGGGGAGCGGTATTTCAGGGAAAGAAATTGTTTCGATGGAAGGTTTGAATCTATCGACAGTTCAGCAGGCTTCACTGCAAGGAGTTGCAGCGGATGCTACCGAAAGAGGCATTTTAAATTACACCCTGTTGCTTCCAGAAAGAAATGTGAGACAAGTAGCTCGGTTTATTTATTTGTTTCAGACGATTGTAGCCGTCGAAGGTAAGTTGAGAGGTTTAGAGAAGGAGAAGGCTGAAGACGGAAGTTATAAGGATTATACTTATTTGCAAGACGGAGTTGAGGGATACAAAGTTCAGACACGTGAAATTTTAAGCAAAATGAAACAGAGAAAGTAAGAGTTAAATTATAAATCTTGTGTGTGCCAAGTCTATAGACCTGGTACACTCGGTACATAACTTTTATGTTCCAAATAACGTAATTAGGTTTGAGTCACACGTTTTACTGTGAGATTAAGCTTTTGTTCTTGCATTTATACTGTGTGGCGCTATAATTTAGCGCTTTTTAGAGTTTTGGGGTATACTTAATTAACAGGGCAGCCTTAGTGGAATGAAAGTGGGGACTTGATCATGGCCAAGAAAAAAGAGAGAAATTTCGATAAAATTAAAGAGTTATTGATTGCTCAAAGAAAAGTTATTTCTGATGGTATTGATCATATAGCTAAAGATCATCTAAATTTAAGTCAAAAAGACGCATCGGGAGATTTGTCTGGATATACCTTTCATATGGCTGATGTTGCTACAGATAATTTTGATCGTGAATTCAGCCTAGATCTAGCCTCAACGGAACAGCAATTACTTAATAAAATTCAAGACGCTATTGAAAGCATAGAAGAAGGTACTTATGGTACCTGTGAACCTTGTGGTAAAGAAATTTCTATGAAACGTCTTATGGCAGTACCTTATGCCACATACTGCATCTCTTGCCAAGAGGAAGAGGAGAAAAAAGAGCGTAATTAGTTCATGAATTCATCTCTTATTTCTCAAGCTTCTTTAAGTTGGTTTCTTCCTGTTGTAGTCACCTTTGTCTACATTGTTGATCAAGTATCTAAATACTTTATCGTTCTCCATATGGACGAATTGCAATCCATCGAAATTATTCCGAATCTATTCAATTTCACCTTTATATATAACACGGGCATTGCTTTTGGTTTGTTTAGAGGGGGCTCATGGATTTTGGTTGGAGTGATTCTGATTGGAATTTCAATGCTTATCTATCTAGCTTATAAAATTAGAAACGAACCGCTTATTTTTCAGCTTGGAATTAGTTTTATTATTGGCGGAGCTTTCGGGAATTTAACGGATCGTTTTTTTAGAGGTGCTGTTGTTGATTTTATAGACTTTAGAGTGTGGCCTGTTTTTAATTTAGCAGATAGTTTTATTACAGTAGGTGTCATTATTCTCAGCTTTGCATTACTGAAACAAAAGAAATGAAGTAGGAGGGCAGAGGTCTGAAGACAGAAATACATTGTCATCCTGAACGAAGTGCCTGCCCGCCGTCTTGCCCGCCACGAAAAACGGCGGGTCCGCTAGCTTATTAGGAGGATTGGGTGGGAAGGATCTATGACAGAGGAATCTTTTCCTAAACGCTACCCGCTCTTCGTTAATAGACAAAGGAACAATTCATGCATCCTGTATTATTTTCATTTGGTCCAATAACGATTTATTCTTATGGTCTTTTATTTGCTTTAGGGATTCTCTCATCCCTTTTTTATTTAAGTCGTCAAGAACCCGTTGCAGGTATGAAAAAGAACCAGATCATCGATTTGATTCTTTTATTAACTTTGCTAGGGGTCGTTGGGGCCCGAATGTTTTTTGTAATACAAAATTGGGCTTATTATCAAAGTTACCCTAAAGAGATTTTTTATTTCTGGGAGGGTGGCTTAGTTGTTTATGGTGGAATCCTATCGGGTTTTTTGGGACTCCTTATTTTTTGCCGTGTAAAAAAAGTTTCTTTGCTTGATTTATCAGACCTTTATTTCCCTGCTTTAGCGTTAGCTCAAAGCTTTGGTCGCATTGGATGCTTTTTGAATGGCTGTTGTTGGGGAACTGCATTTTATGGAAGTTGGGCTGTTCAGTTTCCTTTATTTAAAGAGTTAGTGCACCCAACTCAAATTTATTCGTCTGTATTCAATTTATGTTTATTTTTACTTTTAGCTTGCCGTTATAAAAGAAGCGCTTTTAAAGGAGAAGTTACTTTACTTTATTTTTTACTTTATCCTTTGGGACGTTTTGTTTTGGAGATTTTTCGTGGGGATAACATGCGAATATTTTTTGGTATGACTATTGCACAGATTATTTGTAGCTTCCTAATTTTAGGAACAGCAGTTTTGTATTTTGCGTTTTTTAAAAAAACAAAGGAAGTCATTGCGAGATAGTCTACCAAGGAATCGTGTCAATCTAAGGTTTGGGATAATATTCTCTTTTTCTGAGATTACTTCGGCTAAATATCAAATACCTCGTAATGACAAAGTAGGGATTAAAATTAAATGAAAATAAATCAATTTTATGAAGTTGAATCTTTAGATGCGGGTAAACGCATTGATACTTATCTTGCTCTACAGTTGGTGAATGAGCTTTCTCGTAGTCAGCTTAAGAAATATATTTTTAATGGACAAATTAAATTAAATGGAGCATCTTGTAAACCTCATACTGTTGTGAAATTAGGTGATAAAATTCATGTGGATTTGGTGACGGAATCAGACTTTTTCGCAGAACCAGAGGAGATTCCTCTGAATATTGTGTTTGAGGATAAAGATTTAATTGTTCTGAATAAGCCTCAGGGTATGGTTGTTCATCCTGCGAATGGGAATATGGAGCATACGCTCGTTAATGCTTTGCTTTACCATGTAGGGAAACAGTTGACGGAGTTGAATGAGGGGGTTCGTCCTGGAATTGTGCATCGGTTAGATAAAGATACTTCTGGGTTAATGATGGTGGCTAAAAATGAAACGACACATGCGGCACTTTCTCTCCAGATTCAAAATAGAACGGTAGGAAGAACTTATTGGGTTGTTGTTAAAGGTATCGTACAACGAGATGAAGGGGAGTGTCAGGAGCCCATTGGGCGGGCGTTTTTAAATCGCAAAAAAGTAATCATTAAACCTACGGGTGGAAAATCCGCACATACATTTTTTAAAGTGATACGTCGGTATAAAAAATCAACTCTCTTGGAAGTTAAGCTTAAGACAGGAAGAACTCATCAAATTCGAGTTCATATGGCGCATTTAGGGCACCCTGTATTAGGGGATTCTTTGTATGGAATACAGAGTAAACATATTAGCAGACAGGCGCTTCACTCTAAGTCTCTCACCTTCAAACATCCCCATACTAAAGAACGTCTCAGCTTTGATTCCGAGGTGCCAGAGGATATGAAATACCTTATAGAGCAGTTAGAAAAAGAGGAAAAAGACTGATTAAGCCCCTTTTTAGACTTAAATTAGTAGGAGTATAGGAGTACTCATGTGTCAATGTGTGTCAGGGCTAAAGACCTGGCACACTAGGTACAAGCCTTCTTTGAGCCAAGAGGCAGCTTTCTATATGAATCTAACTAGTTTCTGTGGGATAAATCTGGGTTTATTTCTGTCGTCTGAGATGTGTTTTTCTGCTACAATCCTTGGCTAAATACTTATAAACAGAGGAATAGCTATGTCTATCAAGTTTGATTCTATAGAAGATATTATTGAAGATGTTCGTCAAGGTAAAATGGTAATCATGACGGATGATGAGTCTCGTGAAAACGAAGGGGATCTCATTTTTGCAGCAGAGTGTGTTACCCCAGAAAAAGTTAACTTCATGGCTCAGTATGGAAAAGGGTTGATTTGTGTTCCTATGGCAGAAGAGAGATCTATGGCATTAGGTCTTAGAGATATGGTAGACGGTAATTCAGATGATGTCTATCGAACTGCATTTACTTTGTCTGTAGATGCCAAAATTGGCGTTACTACAGGTATTTCTGCTTATGATCGCGCACATACCATAGAGGTCTTGGCAGACTTAAAAAGAGATTACCGCGATATTGTTTCTCCAGGACATGTATTTCCATTAAAAGCAAAAAATGGGGGTGTTTTAACTCGAGCAGGACATACTGAAGCAGGAGTGGATCTTTCTCGATTGGCAGGTTTTTCCCCAACATCCGTAATTTGTGAAATCATGGATTCTGATGGAACCATGATGCGCACACCTGAGTTAATGAATTTTGCAAAAGAGCATCAACTTAAAATTGGAACGATTAAATCTTTAATTGAGTACCGTAGAAAGTTTGATCGGTTAGTGAATCAAGTAGCCGAATCGGAATTTTCGACTCAGAATGGAAAGTGGCAGCTGAAAGTATTTCGTTCCTTAGTGGACGGGAATGATCATGTTGCTATGATTAAAGGAGAAGTAACGGATGATCCTATTTTGGTTCGTGTCCACGCAGAATGCTTTGTTAAAGATGTTCTTGGGTCCTTAAAACCTGGACACAAAGATTTGTTGCACCCAGCAGTTCATATGATTGAAAAAGAAGAAAGAGGTGTTTTGCTTTACCTTAGGCCAGAAGGACGTGACTTAAGTTTGGCAAATAAAGTAAAATCCTACGATCTTCAAAACCAAGGATTAGATGCTGAAGAAGCGAATCAAAAATTGGGTATTAACAGCGATTTACGCGAATATGGAATGGGTGCTGAAATTTTAAGAAATTTAGGTGTTAAAAAAATAAAATTGGTTACAAATAACCCAAGAAAAATTATAGGGCTAGAAGGTCATGGCTTAGAAGTTGTTGAAAGAGTATCTTTGTTAGATCAAGAAAGTAGAACAGAGAATTTATTGTAGTTGTAAATAAGATAATCCTCTAAAAGGAGTAAAGGTTGAACTAGTGGTGGCTGTCACCCGGAATTTAAAGACCGATGAATGTGACTGTCACGGACCAACTTTTAATATTAAAAATGACTAAAATTGGGATTGTAGTTTCTGAATTTAATGAAGAAGTCACATCAAAACTTTGTGATGGTGCGATTAGTTTTTTGATGTATTCAGGTACACCCCAGAAGAATATAAGTATTGTGAAGGTGCCGGGAGCCTTTGAGATCCCATTTGCGGCAAGTGAGCTTATCAAAAACAAGAAAGCGGATGGAGTTATTGCTTTAGGTGCCGTTATTCGGGGTGAGACAGATCATTATGATTTTATTTGTCAGGGAGTTACAAACGGCATTATGGATTTACAATTAGCCACAGGGGTTCCAATAGCTTTTGGTGTATTAACAACAGATACAGAAAAGCAGGCTCTTAATCGAGCAGGTGGTAAGTTGGGTAATAAAGGGGAAGAAGCAGCAGAGACTTTATTAAAAATGTTTGAAATTCAGCAAAATATTAAAAGCACTTCACGAAACAGAAAGAAATCCAAGGTTTAATTATGCAGCGAAAACGAACTCAATCCAGAGAGTATGCAGTTCAGGTTCTTTATCAAATCATTTTGAAAGAGGATGTTGCAGAAGAAGTCTTGGAATCCTTTTGGCAGCAGAATAATACAGAAGATGATTCTAAAGAGTTTGCAACACAATTAGTTCTTGGAACGTTAGAGCATTTAACGGATATCGATGCAATGGTTCAATCTTATGCTCAGAATTGGAACCCTGCACGTATGGCAATTATTGACCGTAATATTTTACGTATGGCTACATTTGAACTCATTTATTGCGAGGATATTCCTGTCAAAGTAACAATTAATGAGGCTGTTAATTTAGCTAAAAAATTCTCCCAAGAAGATTCTGGTAAATTTGTGAATGGTATTTTAGACAAAATTTCACATGCGGAGTCCCTACCCAAAAACAAACAATAACATGAATAAAGAACATTTATATTGGATGTCTAAATGTATTGAGTTGGCTGAAAAAGGAAGAGGTTTTGTTTCTCCCAATCCTTTAGTCGGGGCTTGCGTTGTGAAGAACAAGAAGCTTGTGGCTAGTGGTTATCATGCTTTTTATGGCGGAGCCCATGCTGAGGCAATGGCTTTAAAAAAAGCAGGTAAGCGTGCTAAGGGAGCGACTCTTTATATTAGCTTAGAGCCCTGTTCTACAGAAGGTAAGACTCCTCCATGCACAGAACAAATAATCAGATCAGGAATTAAAAAAGTTATTTATGGTATGACGGATCCAAACCCAGCACATAAAAACAAAGCTCGGAGAATTCTTTCTAGAAAAAAAATTAAAGTTGAAAGTGGTGTTCTGAGTGAGATGGTGGAAAAACAAAACGAATCTTTTGTGATATCGCAGTTAAAGAAACGCCCCTTTGTCTTGTTGAAGATGGCTCAAAGTATGGATGGTAAAATAACAGGGTCAAGAAATAATAGAGAAAACATTTCGTCTCAGGAAGCAAAAGTTTGGTCTCATCAATTAAGAAAAGACTGTGATGCTGTGCTTGTAGGTTCAGATACGGTTCGTATCGATAACCCTAAGTTAACCCCTTATTTGATAGAGTCTCATTTTATTCATAATCCAACTCGAGTTATATTAGATCGAACTTTAAGTCTGAAAAAGAATTTAAAGGTATTTGATACCAATTCTATTAATTTTATTTTTACTTCGAACAAACATTCTAAGAAAAAAATAGAGAGTTATTCTAAACTTAGAAAAGTAGATGTGTTTACCGTAACTGAAAAACAAGGACACCTCAACTTGAAACAAGTATTAAAAACCTTGCATGAATTTGGTATAGCTTCTCTACTGGTTGAAGGGGGTGGGGAATTATCAGCCTCTCTTTTAAATGAAAAGTGTGTGGATAAAATTAACTTTTTTATAGCCCCTTATTTTTTAGGAGGCAGAAACACCAAGACATCTGTAGAAGGCTTAGGGCTTTCATCATCCAAACAAGCTATCAAACTGAATAATATAAAACACTATAAAGTCGGCCAAGACACCCTCATCGAAGCCTATTTGTAAAGTTTGTCATCCCCGACTAGATCGGGGATCCAGTAAACAAAGGAAAACCATGTTCACAGGAATTATTGAAACGACAGGGCAGCTAAAATCCAAAAAGAAGTCTGGGGATATTTTGTGCTGCCGTTTTGCAGTAAATTCTATTCAAAAAGGACTTAAGCTTGGAGATAGTATCTCTACGAATGGTGTTTGTCTTACCGTGGTTGGTTTTGGTAAAGGGTTTATTGATGTAGATATTGTTGAAGCAACCATGAAAGTTACTTCTCTAGGATCTTTGAAGGTGGGAGATGCTGTTAATTTTGAACGAGCAATGAAATTGAATGGAAGAATGGGTGGCCATTATGTCCAAGGGCATGTGGATGGGGTTGCTAAGCTAGTTCGTAAAGTTAAAAAAGGGAAAAACTATGAATTTCATTTTGAGTTACCAAAAAAACTTCTGAAAGATCTTATTCCTAGAGCTTCGATTACCATTAATGGCATTAGTCTTACAGTTCAATCCATGTCTAAGTCTAGTTTTTGTGTTGCTCTTATTCCTCATACTTTAGAGATGACTAATTTAGGGCGGTTGAAAAATGGAAATAGAGTAAATATAGAGATTGATATTTTAGCTAAATATGTTCGTAATGTAATTCAACAAGGGAGATCTAGTTCATGAAAAAATATATTCTTTTGAATTTATTTGTGAGTGCTATTTTTATTTTAGGTAGTTTAGGTTTATCTCAAGCAGATGATACAGCTGTGGCGGAACTAACACCTCTTCAATCAAGTGCCGATGCGGCTTATAAAGCAGCTTCTAAAACGAGTCGGCTTTCATCTAAGGCTGCTGATAAAGCTCAAAAAACAGCTAAAAGAGCTGAAGGCAAACTGAAGAGAGCTGAAAGTAACCTTAATTCTGCTAAAAGAAGATTAGATAGGGCTAAAGGGACTAAAACCAGAGGGAGAATCACCAAGGAGATTACCGAAAGACAAACCAATGTAGATGGATTAAAGAAAACAGCAAATGCAGCTAGGAAAGATGCAAATACAAAAACGAAGCAAGCGAAAACAGATTTAAGAGGCAAGAGAGACGCGAAAGTATTTAAAGGGAAAGTAGATGATGGGGGAACTGTAAAAGAAGCAGATTATGATGTTGGTGTGGATCGATTAAATGAACATACAAAATCTCATGATGATGCGGTTAAACAAGCAGATGAGTTAGATAAGACAGCTAAAGAACTTGATGGAAAAGCAGCTAAAAAAGAAGGTCGAATTAAAGATTCAAGTAGTGATTACAAAAAAGAAAAAGCTAAGGAAGCACGAAAAAAAGCAAATGATGCTAAAAGAGCAGCTGAAAAAGCTAAGAATGATGTGACTCGATCCTTGGAAAAGCTCAAAAAATTAGAAAGAGAAGCGGCTCGCTTAGGCCGTGAAGTTTACAAGGAAGAACAAAAGAAAATGAAAGAAGACGAAAAGGCTAAAGACCAAAAGACCTCGGGAGCTTTTGATTCTGCTGATTCTATAGCTCTTGGTGCAGGCGATTTAGATGATTCTCGTTCTATGCAAGTTTCGGTTACAGACACAGAAGCAGGAGAAGGGCACGAAGGCTCTCATTATTAAGCTCTGTTCTTATTCTTGATAATTATTAATTTTTAATATAAAATATTAAAATAAATAATATTTATTATCTTTAAATTAATAAGAGGAGCAATTATGAATAAGAAAATAGGGGTTAATTAAGGGGGAAGTCGTATTATATAAAAAGAGTTTCAAGGTTCGGTTCGAAAAGGAGATGGTGTGGCTCACGCAATCACAAATTGCCGAGTTGTTTGGTACTCAGAGACCAGCTATTACGAAGCACTTATCTAATATATTTAGATCAAAAGAGTTATCAAAATTATCAGTTAGTTCCAAAATGGAACATACTGCTTCGGACGGTAAAACCTATAAAACCTGGTATTACAATTTAGACGCAATTATTTCGATCGGGTATCGTGTGAACTCTACTCAAGCAACCCAATTCCGAATTTGGGCAACAAACGTTCTCAAAAAGCATTTAGTAGATGGTTACACTCTCAATAATAAAATGCTCAAACAAATTCAAACAAAAGATAGGGAACTTCAAAAATCAGTTTCTCTTATTGGGAATGTAGCAAAGGTTGAAGGAGTGTCTCAAGAAGTGCGTGGTATAGCTCAAGTAATTTCTGAATATACACGAGCTCTTGATATTCTTGATGACTTTGATCACGAGCGATTAAGTGTACCAAAGGGAAGTAAAAGATCGATTTATGAGCTGACTTATGAAAAGGCTCGGAAAATCATTGAAACAATGAAGAAGAAGTTTAAAGATTCTAATCTTGTAGGTCAGGAAAAAGACAAAAGCTTTAAAAGTTCCCTTCAAACTATTTATCAAACATTTGGAAAAAAAGATCTTTATCCTACTATTCAAGATAAAGCTGCTCATCTTCTTTATTTTATTGCCAAAAGCACAGCTTTATAGATGGTAAAAAACGTATTGCCGCAGCCCTATTCATTTGCTTTTTAGAGAAAAATAAAATGTTGATACGTCGTGATGGAACAAAACTACTTGATGATAATGTGTTGGTTGCTTTAACGCTTATGATTGCAGCTAGTAAACCATCTGAAAAAGAAGCGATGATAAAGGTGCTTTTGAATTTAATGTCGTAACTTATGACCCCGCTAAGGATGATATGATACCCAGTGATAAAGTTGATTTAGCAGAAAAACATGTATCCGATATTCTATCGGTATCTTTTGAGTATTCTGAAGATTCTCAAAAAGCTTTAGTTATTTATGATACGCAGTGCGCTTTGTCTCAAGTCTTGACAGAAGCATACCAGCGCTGTCTTCCTAAAGCAAAATTTGTTAATTTTGATGAAGTATCCCAAGAGTCTATTCTTTCTGATTTTGAAAGTCTTAAACCCTCGGACCTTGTTGTCCTGATCCAATCAACCAGTTTTAGACTGGATAAATTTCGTATTCGTGTAACTCTATTTAACCGATCGATTAAAGTTATTGAGCATCCGCATCTTCTCAGAATTCAGGGAGATGAGCAGCTTGTTTATATCGATGCTCTTGCGTATGACGCTAAGTATTATCGAGGTGTTGGATACGCCCTTCAAGCTCGTATTGATAGGGCTAGCTTAGGGGTATTGAAGAGTGGAGGGGAAGAACTTATATTCAGCGATGGTTTTGAACCTGCCAAGTTAAATATAGGAGATTATACAGGTATGAGAAATGTGGGAGGTCAGTTTCCTATAGGTGAAGTTTTTACAGAGTCTAAAGAGTTAGAATCTGTGAATGGACGAGTCAATATTTTTGCTTTTGGGGATATGCATTTTAAGGTGAGTAACCCGAAGAAACCTATTACGCTTGTAATTAAAGAGGGAAGGGTCACCGAAGCTATAGATTCAACCCCGGAGTTTGACGAGGTTCTTGTCAGTATTCGTGAACGAGAGGATGGAGAAGTTTGGGTTCGGGAACTGGGATTTGGTCTTAACCGTGCTTTCACAAAGAAATGTATTGTTACGGATATTGGTACCTATGAACGCATGTGTGGAGTTCATTTGTCTCTAGGTGCAAAGCACAATGTCTACAAAAAGCCTAATTTTAAATTTACCAATAAAACAGCTAAGTTTCATGTCGATATTTTTGTGGATACAGAAGCGATGATTTTAGATGGAGACAATATTTATCAAGATGAAAGATGGTGTGTTTAAATTAGAAGCTTTTCCATTTGATTTAAATTTGCATCAAAGCTATTAAAAATAGGGATGTCTGTAAATTCATTAAGTTCTTTTAAGTGAAGGGGAGAGCTTGAGCAAACTCCTGAGATTGCGTCGGGTGTTAGATTGAACTTTTCCTTTAGGATTCTAAGTCCTCCAATAGCACCAAAAGCGTCATAAGAACAAAAGATGAACTTATGCAGTCTTTTTCTTACTTCTGGGTGATTCAACAACATAGATGTCTCTCTTT
This sequence comes from Candidatus Omnitrophota bacterium, assembly GCA_029261035.1. Lineage (GTDB taxonomy): Bacteria > Omnitrophota > Omnitrophia > Omnitrophales > JACROU01 > JAJDCD01. The sequence continues at coordinate 440,836 of JAJDCD010000008.1, read as the reverse complement.
GGTTAATCCCATCTGCAAATTCAACAATCCAATAATTTTTTGGGTTATTAGCATATTTCAAATCAAGTTTATTATAAATGCTCAACATTTCATCTTCTTCGAGCAAATAAGTTGAAGGATAGCCTAAGTAGGTAAAATCCGCATAATGATCTGCTCCCGCGTCGTTCATATGGAGAATGTCTTTGAGACTTGCTGTACCCGTAACTTTTGTTCCTCGAACTCTGTATCCCAAATTTGAAAGGGCCCAACAGCAAGAAGCTGCAGCGACACTTTTTCCAGAGTTCATTGCAGTTCCGCAAACGAGAATCATTTTGGCACGTGGAAATTTTTTAGCTTCTTTTTTTGGAGTAAAGACAGGGTGATTTTTTGTATTCACGATATTCCCATGTTCATCATGAACATACCCTAGAATTTTTACTCGAGTTGGATCTTTCCTTTGCGTGTTCTTTGAATGGACCGTGCCGATAATCCCTGAACGTGCGAGTAGATCAACTTCCACTACGGGTTCTGTAGGAATTCGAGCTTCATAAAAATCAGGAGCGTAGCGATTCCCAAATACAAAGATTCCCTTTGAGCCGTTATGAATCATGTGGATTCTTGCAGACTTGTTTTCTAGGTTCGAATGCTCACCAATATGAACTATTTCGCCATAAACAACATCGCCTACCTCAGGAGTTTTATGAAGGGTCTTAAAAAACTTAACTTGTTTGCGGCTGAGCCCGAAGGCCGCACTGGGGAATGCAATACCTGCTTTTATTTTTTGCATGATTATTCCTTTGAAATATAGTATTTTAGTGATGCGAATTATAACTCTTCAACATAACTAAAGGGAAGTAAATAATAATGATTCCAAAATTAATTATTCACGGGGGTGCAGGGTTGGTCGAAAGCCCTGAATTTACCGAAAGACAATATGAAAAAGCTCTTAAAGGAATAATCAAAGAGACCTATTCTAAGTTGCTTAAAAAAGGAGCTAGAGAAGCGGTTCTTTACGGTGTTCGCTTACTAGAGGACAACCCATTGTTTAATGCAGGTTATGGCTCTAGACTCCAAAAAGATGGAAGGGTTCGAATGTCTGCAGCTATTATGGATTCAGTTTCTCAGAAATTTTCAGGGGTGATTAATGTTTGTAATGTTCGTCATCCCATTGATGTTGCGAATTCATTACAGAGAAAAAGACACACCGTTCTGGGGGGGAGAGGCGCTACAGAATATGCTAGACGACAGAAGATGGAATATTGCAGTCCTCTAGCACCTCATCGCATCAAGGAACATGAAGAAAGAGTTAAGGGAGAAACAGGAACCGTGGGCGTTGTAGCCATTGATTCAAGAGGGTGTATCTGTGCAGGCACATCAACAGGTGGCGTTGGTTATGAAACACCAGGACGAGTTTCTGATAGTGCTACGGTTGCTGGAACATACGCCTCGAAAGTTTGTGGCGTATCTTGCACAGGCAAAGGTGAGAGCATTGTCAATCAGGCTGTAGCTGCAAAGATTGTAGCTCGTGTAGAAGATGGAGTCCCTCTAAATGTTGCTGTCGAACGTTTATTTAAAATTGCTCGTAGTAAGAAACTAAAGTTTGGACTTATTTCTCTTGATGCTGAAGGTAATGCCGTTGTAGGGAATGGTTACAATTCAAAAGTTCTTTATGCTAAGCATTATGGACAACATATCGAGACGTTTCTAAAACGGTAGAAGTTAGATAATGTCAGGTGCTGTTACTATGGGAGCATTCAAAATCACTAAAAAAGGTTCTGGAAAAATATGAGCATGAAACAACTTACTCCTATCTGTTTTTATATTTTTTTCTTTTTATGGCAGTCTGTGGCGACGGCTGATTACATCACACGTGAAAATTTTGGAAAAAAATCTCAGTTTGACACTTCATCTAGTTCCTCTTCTTATCAAAGCACTTGGGGTTGGGAAGGATGGAACCCTAACTCGAGTAGCGCCAGTTCGAGTTCTTCATCTGGTTCGGGAGGCAGTTTTGGGAATGGGAATTCGTCAACTCCTGCACAGCCTGTTTATAACCCTAAAAAAGAAGCAAAAAAACATTATAAGTTAGCTAAAAATTATTTTGATGCGGGCGATTGGGAAAATGCTCAGACAGAAGCCTACAAATCGTTAAAAGCTTCCGAATTTTATGGCCCTAAAGCAGTCTATATTTGGGCTCGATCTATGGATAACCAACACTTGGAGTGGGATAGGCAAGGGGTGGAGTACCTTACAATGTCTTGGAAGTCACAGGTTAAGGAACGTTATGAGATGGTTATTCATCAAGATCCAAATCACAAAGAAGCAATCCAGGCATTGAAAACTCTTAATGAAAGCATGGCCGAAGATAAAAGAATATATGAAGAGAGTGATCCTGTCGTTCAGGGAGATAAGGCATATAATCAGGGTAGTAAATTTATGCGAGAAGAGAAATATGAAGAAGCTGTAGCAGCTTTTAGGAGAGCAATCAAATGGAACTACAATGACCATGAGGCCCATGCAAGACTGGGTTTCGTGCTTTCAAAATTAGATCGGGATAGTGAAGCTATCGAAGCTTATAAAGAGGCTATTTATTATGAGTCTAAGGATCCTATTGTTTTTGAAAACCTCTCAACTCTTTACCGTCAAAATAAAAATTACTCTGAAGCCATAAATATTGCTAAGCAGGTTATAGAGATGGATCCATACAACGCTTCTTATCATAATTTGGCGGGAGAGGCTGCTTATCTTATGCCTGATTATGAACAGGCAGAACGGTTCTATAACCAAGCAGTGGTTTTTGATAACCAGAATTCAAAGTATTTGACAAATTTAGCGATTACTTTACATCAAAAAGAAGATTACAAACGAGCCATTTATTATGCTAAGGAAGCTCTAGAGGCTGATCCGGATAATTGGCTTGCCGAAAGTTGGCTTGAGTTGTCTAAAGAAAAGCTGGAACAACACAATGAACCTGAGAAGAGTACAGAAGAAATGTTAGAAGAGCAAGTTCAGGATACACAGCCCCAATATGAAATGTTGGTGGTTCCGCAGAAAGAAGAAGAGAAAAAGGTTTATGAAACTCAGGCCCAAAGAAATGAAACGCTAATTGTTAATCCTGTTCCATCTCCAAATTTAAATTCATCGAAAGCTTCATCTGTGATTGAATCTAATGAAGAAGGTGTAAATCAAAAGCCAAAAAAAGAAATGAACTGGCAAGAACGTTGGGATCAAACTCAAAAAGATTTTAAATCCTGGATGGAGGAAGCTTCGAAAGAACAAACGATTAATCGTATTCCAGGAGTTGCTTGGACGCGAGCAAAAGCAGCTGAAGCTAAAAAGAATTACGAGGCCATAAAAGAATCGATTACAAACCTTTTTAATTTTGGAATGAAAGGTGTTGAAGAAGGAAATAAAAGAAATGCGGACCCTAAGGATGCTGGAGAGTATGAAGAAAGCCATAATCGTCGAATTCAAGGAGAAGGCCAAAGAATTCAAGAGGAAGCTGAAGGAATTGCTAAAGATTCTATGGGCTCAAAAATTTAAAGTGATAGGAAGCTCTTCAATTAGTCACCAATACTCACTCTAGGTCCCGGATCTCTCCATAGACTCAAAACCTATCTTTTTTAGCGTTTTAATACCTTGACGACTTTGCTAGACTATCTCCATGAACAAATTCAGACAAAACCCATATTTTAGAGTTTTTGCAGTTATTCTGGCTCTGTCTTTTGCCTTCTTTGCTTTCCATGCTGTATTTCATTTGGAGCATTCCTTTGATGAGGAATTGAATCCATGTTTTGCTTGTCAGGTAGGGGCAGTTTTTTCATTACTTATTGTGTTTGCGTTTTGTTTGAAGGCACTACGGATCGAAAGCCGTTCTTTTCATGAATCAACCCTCTTTTTTTACCAAAATCCTAGCTTCCAGTTATTTTCCAGTCGGGCTCCTCCTCTGTTTTCCTGATAGTTATTCTTTTTAATTTTAAACTCAGGAGAACTTGTCATATGAAAAACATATTATTATTTTGTCTATTTTTATTACTTTCTTTACCAAATAGTTTTGCGGAAATTGAACACGAACAACATGAGTTGGTTTATATCGATCCTTTAATGGTTGAACACGCGTTCTTAGAAAACAAGTTACGTTTTGACTTTGGGTATCAAAATCGCAGTGACTTTGAGAGGCAAGATCAACCACTTAATGAAGAGGGGGAGACAACGCAAGAAGGGGTAGCAAATATAGCTAGTTATAGTTTATTACTAGAGTGGATGCTTTCTGAGAGATTGGGTGTTGGAATAGAAACTTCTCTGCTTCAAGTAGATGCTTTTGACCAATCCAATACGGTTGGTTTTGGTGATACCGAAGTAGAGTTAAAATACATTCCATGGATGGACTTGGAGAACAAGTTCGTTTCTGCTTTATCGTTTGGTGTTGGTATTCCTACAGGAAATGAAGACTATGGATTAGGTGAGGGAAGGGTTGAGCTTGAACCTTCATTTTTACTTTTTAAGAAGGTGGGTGGTCTTGTGATACAGGGGCAGTATGTATTCTCTTTGGAATTAGGTTCAGGGCAAGACCCAGCATTTTTAAAATACAATCATTCGTTTAGTTATCCATTTGAACTAGAGAATATAAAAATGATTCATAGTTTTATCCCAATTTTTGAAGTTTTGGGGACTGTACCTCTTAATGGAGAAGAAGAGGGAAAGAGCCAGTTATCATTTATGCCAGGGGGTCGTGTAAACTTTCAATATGATTTATCTGTTGGTTGTGGAGTGAAATTCCCCGTAGGGAGACATTCGGATAATGAAGTAGAGGCTTTGGTGACAATATCTAAGCATTTTGATTGAGAAATATAAATATAAAATATAAGTAAAAAACATAGTATAATATGACCAAATATTAAGGTTGACCTGCAAATATATCATATATGATATATAATTAAGGGGAAAAGGTCAATGTATGAGGTTTTATTTTATTATGATAAAAAGGGAAATGCTCCTGTTGAACAATTTATAGAGGCTACACCTATTAAAGTTAGGCAAAAAGTATTAGCTTGGGTAGGGTTATTAGAAGATAAAGGGGCTTCTTTTAAAAGACCTTATGCTGATAAAGTAGAAGGTAAGTTATATGAATTAAGGATTCGTATGGCAAGTAATAATATTAGAATCCTATATTTTTTTACTTTTGAAAGAAAATAGTACTTCTTCATGCTTTTAGAAAAAAAGATTGGAAATTAAAGAAATCAGATATCAATTTAGCATTGAGTCGAATGGCTGATTTTGTTAAGCGTTTCAAAAAATAAAATAGGGTAAACATAATGAATAAACACAGTCTTAAAAAATATCTAAGTAAAGAAATCAAAGACCCTCAATTTAAAAAAGGATATGAAGAAGAAAAGCAGAAACTTAATTTAGGTTTCCAAATTTTTAGAGCCCGTGAAAAAGCAGGTTTAACTCAATCAGAGTTAGCTAAAAGAATTAGCACTAAACAATCAAATATTTCTCGTCTTGAGGAAGGGAATTATAATTTTACCGTAGCTATGTTAGATAAAATTGCAGCCGCTTTAAATGTTGAAGTGGAGATTAAACTGGTTGCATAAGTTTAGTTACATGACTATAGGAGAAAGTAATGAAAGATTTCAAATTAGCTAAAAAACGAGTAAAAGTATCTGTTGGAGAATCTGTGAGAATTATTCGTGAACTTCAAGAATTAAGTTAAAATGAGCTTGCGCATCTTACAGGGATTCCTCAGTCAACGATTTCTGGTATCGAGACCGATAGGATTAATCTGGGTGTAGAAAGAGCAAAGGTTTTGGCTTGTGCGTTACAATGTCATCCAGCAGTTCTTGTATTTCCAGAATGGTCTTTGAACCAAAATAAAGCAGCTTAAGTAAAAAAAGGGACAGTTCCATGGGACTGTCCCAATGTTTGTCATCCCCGCGGAACGCATTTGCGACTGCCCGTCAGTTTGTTGGGCGGAGGGATCCAGTGTCTTTGGTTTTGAAGCAATTTGTTGTATTCATCAAATAATCCTCAATTCTAATTCATCAGTCTATAGATTTAATTTGAAAAATTATTAATAATATAATATTAAAGAATTTGCACTACTGTAAACTATAGGCTACAATATGAATGAAGTACAAATACTCCAATACCAAGCAGTAGATGGGGATGTGCCTTTTAGAAAATGGTTTAAATCCATTAAAGACGTTCGAATAAGGTCCAGGATTCGAACGCGAATTGACCGTTTAGAGTTAGGTCATTTTGGAGATGTAAAATCTATTGGAAGTGGGGTTTGTGAATTAAGGTTGTTTTTTGGTGCAGGGTATAGAATTTATTATGCTCAATACAAAAAAACGATTGTTGTCCTCTTATGTGGAGGAGATAAAAAGCAACAAAATAAAGACATAGAAAAGGCTAAAGAGTATTGGAAAGATTTTAAGAGGAGAGTATAAAATGAAACCATTTAAAGATTATCATGAAGATTTAATTCAAGACCTGAAAGACCTTCATGAGGCTAAAGCCTATTTAAACGAAGCTTTAGAGGAAGGGGATGAAAAGTTGTTTCTTCTTGCTTTGCGTAATGTGATCGAAGCGCAAGGTGGTTTAAGCAAGTTCTCTCGAAAGACAAAATTAAATAGAGTCAGTCTATACAAGATGTTGTCAAAAAAAGGAAATCCTGAGTGGGGAAGTGTGATGATGTTGTTAAAAGCTTTAGGTATTCACTTTCGAATTGAGTTGAATAAGCCAAAGAAGAAAGCCGCTTAGGTGGTATTTTGGGACAGTCCCACGGGACTGTCCCAATGTTTGTCATCCCCGCGAAGGCGGGGATCCAGTGTCTTTTACTTTCTCTTAAGCTCGCTTAGCAATCCAAAGTCCAGCAAGACCCCAGCCAATAATTAAATCAGCAAATTCCAGTGCCGTGTACATCGGCGTAAATCCCCAATAATGCCAATTCGGCAGTGAACCCACAATACCTGTAAAAATCACGACCTTCAATATCAACTTCATTCGATCTCCAAATTTTTCGAGACCCGATTTAGAGACCAAGCAGGCTAAGAAGATCCCCCCTAAGAGTTGAATCAAAAAGCCGATTCCCATACAGACCGGTAAACTCTTTTCCGCATAGTTGGTAACGACTAAGACATGCGGTTTGTTTTTCATTTCTTCTTTGGACGCATCCATGTGAGGATACGCATACATACCGCTTTCAGGAGCTGCCTGTTTCACCGCTTCTAAAGCGATGGGTACGTTCAATTTTTCGATAGAATCCTTATGTAACGGAAGAACCATCCAGGAAACCATTCCCCATGCAAACACAATAATTCCTGCGACCACACCCGTAATAATTTTATTCATTTACTGCCTCCTTGTTTATGGAGACTATTCTAGCATTTAGGGTCATTTGTTGACAATTAAAGAAGGGGGTATACTTTAATTAAATAAGGAGGTGGGTTATGTTACTCGGAACTTGCCCTAAATGTGGGGAAAAAGTTGAAGAAGAAAGTTTGTGTGTGACTTGTAATTCTTGTCATGATTGTTGTGTTTGTGAGGTTATGGAGGGGTGAGGGGATAGTTGTTGAATTGGTTTGGAATTGCTAAGGTTTCTCTAATCAGGGACTTGGCGCCTTGCGTTCGTTACTTACTAGTCGTAAGTACTCTGAAGGGTGTGTGAAATTAAAACTTGGTTAGTTGGGGGGCGGGGTTTTTACTTTTGTGGATGTATCTCATGGGGTGGCCGATTCCTCGCTGGGTCGCTGTCTAGATAGACTCCGAACCTATTTCCTCAAAGTTGCGTAGAACTAACTAGATTCTTCTTTCCCTGTTATAATCCTACCTATGCCTCAACAAAACAATTCAGATAAGCTCATTTTGGTTACAGGTGCGACAGGTTATATTGGCGGCAGGCTTGTGCCTAAACTTCTTGAAGAGGGCTATAAAGTTCGTGCTTTTACCCGTTCAGAGAAAAAGCTTCGGAGTCGTGTCTGGGCTAACCATCCGAATGTGGAATTGTATGTGGGGGATGTTTTTGATGTTGAATCTTTGAAACGAGCTTGTGTAGGGTGTTCAATCGTTTATTATTTGGTTCACTCAATGTTACCTGGGCAGAAAGATTTTGAGCAAGCTGATAGAGATGCCGCTGAGAATATGAAGCAAGCTGCCCAGTCGCAGGGTGTTGGGCGGATGGTATATCTTGGCGGGCTAGGTGAGGATAATCCTGATTTGAGTAAGCATCTTAAATCCCGAGCCGAGGTTGCAAAGATACTTTCTTCGGGTGAAGTTCCTGTCACCATTTTTCGTGCAGCCATGATTATCGGGTCAGGCAGTGCCTCATTTGAAATTCTAAGATACCTTGTTGATAGATTGCCGCTGATGGTGACGCCTAAATGGCTTGAAACTCCAAGTCAGCCGATTGCGATACGCAATGTCATAGAGTATCTCGTTTGCTGTCTTAAACATAGTGAGACGGATGGAAAAACTTATGATATTGGCGGCTCAGAAGTTTTAACCTATCGACGTCTTATGGAACTTTACGCTGTGGAAGCGAATCTTCCCAAACGCTTAGTTATCCCAGTTCCTGTATTAACTCCGAGACTTAGTTCTTATTGGATTCATTTAGTGACACCCGTTCCTGCTTCGATTGCTCGACCCCTTGCAGAAGGTTTGAAGAATCCTGTTGTCTGTCAAAATGATGATATTAAGAAAATAATTAAACAAGAAGTGTTAAGTCCGAGTGAGTCAATTCGCCGTGCGTTGAATAAGCTGGATGACAATGAAATCAAAAGTCATTGGACAGATGCAGGGACTATGCCACCAATGGAATCAATTTATGAGGGTGACCCTGATTGGGCAGGTGGAACCGTTTTTGAAGATAAGCGAGAAATCGTGCCTCATTCAGATGTAGAAAAAGCGTGGAAGGTGATAGAGGGGATTGGTGGTAAGCACGGTTGGTATCATGCTAATGGATTATGGATTATTCGAGGTTTCTTGGACCGCATGGTGGGTGGTGTTGGTTTAAGACGAGGTAGGCGTGATGATGATAATTTAATTCCTGGTGATGCATTGGATTTTTGGAGAGTCGTTGCGGTAGAAAAGAATAAGAAGTTACTGCTGTTTGCTGAAATGAAATTGCCTGGCACAGCAATGTTAGAGTTTCGGGTTGATAATAGTGGTGGTGAATGTCGTATTCAGCAAATAGCTCGCTTTAATCCCCTTGGTTTGTTTGGCATTCTGTATTGGTATCTTGTCCTTCCATTTCACGGTTATGTTTTTAACGGAATGTTAAAGAAAATTGCTGAGCGTTCTGAAAGACAGAATCAAACATGAGGCTTTGGAGCTTACACCCGAGTTACCTTGATGCAAAAGGGCTTGTTGCTTTGTGGCGAGAAGGATTGCTTGCTCAAAAGGTACTTCAAGGAAAAACAAAAGGGTATAAGAACCATCCTCAGCTGGAACGTTTCAAGGAGCATTGTAATCCCAAAGCAGCCATTGCGACTTATTTGTACGGTGTTTATTTAGAAGCGAAATCAAGAGGCTATTCTTTTGATGAAGGTAAATTGGGTAAGAAACGCACGACTCAAAAAATTACAGTTACAAGAGGACAATTAAAATACGAATTAGAGTGGTTAAAGAACAAATTAAAAGTGCGAGACCCAGCTTATTTGAAAACTCTCGATATAAAGCGAGCCACAAAGGCTCATCCCTATTTTAAGCTCATCGCAGGAAAAATATCTTCTTGGGAAAAGGTCGCTGTCTAGATGAACTTCGAACCTATTTCCTCAACGTAGCTTAAAATAACATCCCTTAGAAATCCCTCTGAACATACCCGTTTTAGCCTCCTAATAGGCCTAATAAGCACTCTTATTTCAGACCTTACAATTCTTATCAAACTTACTTTCGGGGGTACCCCGGGGTAGTGGGTATACTAGGCAGACTCTCACGTGTCGGGGAATTTTTGGGCATTTCTATAATATAATTCAATATGGTATCCTTTACCCAAAGGGGACTTTGTCTATATGAGATGTCAGTCTAAGCCAGGATTACCTATATTGCACAAAACCATCGCTATTTTTGTGTTCATTTCCTTCATGCTTTTTAATATCTTTGAATATGCCACACCTCTTTATGCAGCAAGACCGCAATCTATTTACGAAGAAGCAGTATTAAAAGCTAGTGATGCTCAGCAGCCAGACTACGCAGACGCGAAGAGTTTAGGGACAGACAGAGACAAAGTTAAAGCGGCACTGAAGCAATATGGAGCTCATGAAGACATAGAAGATTTAAAAGCATTATTAGCAGCAGTGGGAAGAGCGGGCGGTGTTGAGGCAGTAATGGAAAGAGAGAACTTACCTGCATTAAGAAAGGTGGTGAGTGAACTTTATACATGGTCTGGAGGGAATTTAAGAGCTAAAAAATTGTCAATTCCAACGAGAACGGATTCTTTGTATAGATTTGCAATAACCCCAGATGGGATGCGTGTAGCAACATCGGGAGGTGATTATAATGTGCATATTTGGGATATAGAAACTGGAGATGTGAAACTGATTTTGAGAGGGCATGAAGGCCGTGTTAATGGGGTCGCAATTAGTTCGGATGGAAATGATATTGTTACGGCAAGTTCGGATGGAACAGCACGGGTATGGGATGTGAAAACTGGAATAGAAAAATTGGTGGTGAAAGATAATGAGAATGGCATATTGGCAGTTGCCATTACTCCAGATGGGACCAAGTTTGTAACTCTGAGTGGAGATGATGCACTGCGGGTATGGAATATAAACACGGGGCAAGAAGAGGTTGTTGTGAGAGGGCTTAAAAATACTATTGATCCGACAGTTGTAATTAGTCCAGATGGAAGCAAGATTGTGACACTCCATAGACCAGAAGGTCAAGAGTATGGGTACCCAATATTGGTGCGAATATGGGATGTTGAAAAAAAAGCTGAATCTAGAATGTTAGGGCCATTTGATAATCTTCGTGCAGTAGCTATAACAGCGGATAGTAAACAATTAATCGGAGTAAGTGAAGATGGTCCTCATTGGATTTTGGATTTGAAAACGGGGGAGAAGATATCTTTTGGAAACCAAGAGCATCGTTATTATATGGTGTTTACTAGTTTGAATAGCAGAGAAGTGTTGATGATGGGGGATGATGGGGCTGATGGGGCTGATATTGATTCTGTGCAGATTTGGGATGTGGAAACAGGAGAAGAACAGGCTGTTTTGAATACAGGAGAAAGTGTTGAATGGATGATTAGAGGACATATTTGGGAGATTGAAAATAATCAGTCTTCTTTAGAAGTTAGTCAAGATGGAAGAATTGCTGTTGCAACGAGTTATATAAATACTTCTGAACCAGGTCGTCCTTCGAACGAACGTATTTGGAAAACCACAGCTCATATTTGGTATGCCAATATTAAGCCGGAATTTGAAGAGTTTGAAGAAGGTCTTTTTCCTAATACCGTATTTCCAGAGAGAGTGAGTGAAGCATCGTTGGAAACAGAAGGTGAAGTACAAGCTCAGAGTTTGGGAGCAAAGGAACAGTATGAAGCATCAGAATTACCTCAACAATTAAAGCTAAGTTGGGAAGAGTTGGAAAGAGATTATCCAACATTAGTAAAGATTTTGAAAGAAGAGGAAACTGCAACAGAAACGTTGATGAAATATATTGGCAATAGTGAAAAAGAAATTTTGTTAGTGGAAGCTGAAAAGCTCTTAGGTGTGATTACCGAGATTGACGAAGACGTTTATCCGGAAACTACCTTTTCAGCTTTAAGAAGATTGAGTGAAGCAGTGAGAGAAGGAGAAGCAAAGTCAGACGTGCTGGACGCTGAACTTTTGATAGCAATAGCAGAAAAAACTGGACCGTTTTCACCACTGGTATTTCACTCTTTAAGAGGTTTGGGAATGAGGGTAAAAGAAGGAGAAGTGAAAGAGGAAGTATTAGATGTGGAGTTCTTAAAGGAGCTAGTAGAGATTATGAAAGAAGATGTTGGAGTCTTTTTTACGGGAATAAACAAGGAATTTAGAAAAGAGGAAGTATTAGAAATAGTAAGGAGAGCAGACGATATAGGTGTGGATCAAGCTTTGAAACAACTGGAGCAATTGCAAGAAGAGTGGGAAAGAGAGTCTCAAGATGAGCCTCCAACGCAGAATGAAGAAGAGTGGCTTCGAGCAAGTGTAGATGCGCAGAGTTTAGGTAATATGGACACGAGTCTATATGAGTTGAAGAGCAAAGCAACTTTTGGGGATACTGGTCATATGCTAATGTATGGATTCGCATTCATTAAGTCTAGGGGATTAACTGTAGAAAATGTTGGAGCTGTCCTCTCATTTTTAAATCCAAAATATTTTGGTGTTGATGATAATAGAGCTGAAGCTGAGGATGCTTTCATTAGATTTGTGAGCAACGAAGATATTTCTCCTTTTGCGACTTCTTTTTTTGAAGAACATGAAAAAAGGGTGGTGAATCAAGTAGATGAACTTACTTCCGGAGCAATGTATAAGATAGAAATAGAGGGAAAGACATTTGGTGTAAAGGGTACTTTATATGTGGGAAACCCAACATTTGACATTGGTTCTTTAGCACCAATTCAATTGGAGGAGTTGATAGGAGAAAATATAAGTGATCCTACAGTTGTTGCTCAAATAGCAGAAAATAAGGGCTTGAAAAAACTCACTTTAGAATTGAGTAGCTTTACTGAATTAGGAGCTCTATCTACTATTCCAGGTTTAGAAACTTTAGACTTAAACAATTCTACACTTGGAAAGCCGTCTATCGATGATATTGGGAACATTAAAAGTTTGAAAAAACTCTCTTTAGAAGAAGTGCTTTATATGCAGACAGAGAATCTTTATATTGATGATGTGGACATGGACATGGATGAAGATCTCGGTTTTTATAGCCCCTCCTTTATAGGTTTATCGAAACTTTCAAAATTAGAAGAGTTAAATATATCACTTACATTTGATGCCACTAATGATAATCTGGATGAACTTATAGAAATTAAAAGTTTGAGGAAACTTAATTTGAGTGGAAATAAATACATGACAGAGTATGGTAGATTATCCCGTCTTCCAAAATTAGAAGAGCTAATCGCTAAAGATGCAGAATTAGAAAGTTATTTAGCTATTCCACAACTAGTTCAGATAAAGGGATTAAAAGTACTTGATTTAACAGGAAATGAGGATATTCGTGAATTAGTGGAATTGTCAGAGTTGAAGGAATTAAGAAGCTTAATTCTAAGAAGAACGTCTGTAACTGAAGAAGAAATAAAAGAGTTATTTCAAGATCCAAATAATGCAGGAAAACTTCGGGATGGGGTAAGGAAAGACTTAGAGGTTGTTTTTGATGATGGAACTGCTCGTTGGCAAGGAAGTGTGACAGATGGCCAAGTAATTGTGGCGGCAAGTTTAGGGGCATCAGAGGTTCCAATAGAAGAAGTAGATGCACAGAGTTTGGGAGCTGTAGATGTTTCTGTCTTAGATAGATTAAAACAATCCACAAATATATTTGTTCATGGTGGTGACATCAATAATTTCTCACAAGCTCAACTAGATGAAATCTTCAAACTAGCAGCAAGGAATCCAAAGCAGTTACAAGTGGTGGTTACTAATGCGCCATCCTATGATAAACATCCATTACTGAATCTGCCAAATATACACTTCACCCCACGGAGTGCGAAAGAAGCAGCAAAAGGAATACGGAAAGCTCAGCATAACCTTCATCTGTCCAAGACAATAAATCCCTCAGATGACTTCACATTAGTTGGAGACAACAAGTTTAGATATCCAGACGAAGAGAATGGCCTCTTAGGAGTAGCTTTGCTCTACACTCAATCAGATAATCAGATTGCCTTCCTAACGAAGTATGGATTAAGAAAAGTAGATGGATTCTTCTCAGCAGTAGGGGAGGCTTTGTTAGCCTTAGTTCAATCCCACGAAGCAGATTTAGCTATAGCACGAGCGGCGTAGTTTTTAATTAGAAGTTTAATAGTTTGCTGGGTGTAATTTAAGAGTGCTAAAGCTTCTCTAGTCGAGGACTTGGCGCCTTACGTTCGTTACTTGCTGGTCGCAAGTACTTACTCCAGGTCGGCCATTCACTCCTTGTAATGACTTCAATAAATAAAGACCTGACATTGAGTCAGCTCCTTATTTATTTCAGCGTGATAAACTTGGCGTCGTTCTTTTCAAGTCCCGTCGCTTACCATGGGCATAAAAATAGCCATCCGTTTTGGATGGCTTTTTTTATATGGGGTCACTGTCTAGATGAACTTAGAACCTATTTCCTCAACGTAGCTTAAAACAATTTTCCTTAAGTATCCCTATGAACATACCCGTTTTAGCCTCCTAATAGACCTAATAAGCCCTTTTATTTCAGACCTTACAATTCTTATCAAACTTGCTTTCGGGGGTACCCCGGGGGTAGTGGGTATACTAGGCAGACTCTCACGCGGCGGGTAATTTTTGGGTATTTCTACAATATAATTTAATATGGTATCCTTTACCCAAAGGGGACTTTGTCTAAATGAAGTGTCAGTCTAAACCAGGATTACCTATATTCCACAAAAACACTACTATTTTACTGTCCATTTTCTTCACACTTTTTAATATCTTTGAATATGCCACTCCTTTGTATGCAGCAAGACCACAATCTATTTACGAAGAAGCATTATTAGAAGGTAGGGATGCTGAGCAGCCAGATTACGCAGATGCTAAGAGTTTGGGGACAGACAGGGATTTGGTAGATTTGGAAAAACAAATGAAGTCTGGGAAAGACACTGCGTTGATTTTTGAATATATACAAAAACTTATAAGGGCAGGCCGTACTAATGCGCAAATAATACAATCATTAACTCTATTACTTCGTAATGAAGAATTGGGTGATTTCTTTAAGGATGCAGTGGCAGGTGAAATGAGGAAATTTATTAGCGAGTCGTATAATATTAGCCAGAAAGAAGTACTTCAGATTTTAAGTGAAACAGCAAATGCTTTTGAAGCATTTGAATTATTAATGGAATTGAAGGATGTGACGGGTCAGACCACAGAAGACGTTGTTGCGTTGTTAAAAGCTGTATCAGAAACGAATACTAGTTATGTAAAGTGGAGGGAGGAGGGTAGATATTTAGAGAAGATCTCTGGTTTTTTAGTGATTGTTGCCCAGGCAGTTAAAGAGGGTGGTGCTGACAAAAGTTTACTTGATGTCGAGCGCTTTTTAAAAATTACGCATGGTTTCACGACGGGGGGGAGCGATGAAGATTTTGAATCTCTGAGAAGGTTAATAGAAGCAGTTAGAGATAGAGAAGCAGACCCTTCAGTGTTAGGTAAGTTATTAGACCGTAGTATTGTAAATGCTGATGCTAACCATGAATTTTATATTTATTTCGATCCTCTTCTAAGTTTAGGGAAAGCTGTTCAAGCAGGAGTGATAGATGGAGAGATGATGGAAACAATGTTTTTTTATTACGCTAGTCGAGTAAATCAGGTTGGCGGTAGTCATTACGATCCTCTTATTTCTTTAACTAGGGCTGTGAGATTTGGAGTGTTAGCTCCTTCTACTTTTAATCTTAATTTTTTTATAGCCTTTATTGAAAACCTTGTTCTAGAGGGGGGTGGTGGTGAGGATTGGGGAGGGCATTTTATAGCTTTTTGGGAGAAATTAGATCTTACATTGGAGATGGTAGCCGAAAATAATGATGAAGACTATCAGAGGTTTGTAAGAAATTGGAGCATGAGATTTTTTGAAGAAGCAGAAGCATCTCTTTTTGTTCCGATAATACTTTCTTTAGGGATTGATTCTAAGCAAGGAGTAAAAGAGCAGCTAGATAGGATTGATGATGTTTTTAGAAAATATGAAGAGCTAAGTGAGGATGCAAAAGAGGAGTTTTATCGAAAACTTGATAAAGTATTTAAATTAACTAATGGTACAACAGAAGAATATTACGTTCCCCACAAACACACCCCAGAGGTTTTAGAGGTTTTAGAGAGCATTGATGCTATTGGCCTAGAACGAGTTTTGACACAGCTGGATCGGTTGAAAGAAGGATGGGAGACAACAGCTCAAGGTGGAGTTGTGACAGAAGAAGATGAAGTCGATGCAAAGAGTTTGGGGACAGATAGAGACAAAGTTAAAGCAGCACTGAAGCAATATGGAGCGCATGAAGATGAGGAAGATTTAAAGGCATTATTAGCAGCAGTGGGAAGAGCGGGTGGTGTGAAAGCAGTTCTCGAAAGAGAGGATTTGCCGAGCTTAAATAGGGTGATAGATAGTCTTTACAGTTGGGATGGAGAAAGGTTAAGGAGTCGGGTAGTAGCAAATTATGGAAGTCCACTAGACAGAGTTTCAATTCATCCAGATGGAAGTCAAATTGTGACTATAGGGTTAGATCAAAGGGTTACTATTTGGGACATGTTAACGGGAAAAAGAACAGCATCCGCTTCTGATGCTGATGCTGCTTATTTTACTCCTGATGGAAATAAAGTTTTAATATCCCAGAATCAAGGAATTAACACTTTGTTTTGGACACCTTTTGAATCATTAACAGTATCACCATCTACACCGCATGAGATATTTTATCGAAGTACACCTTTTAGTCGGGATGGGAGCTTGTTTATACGTTATCTTGTCATTAGTGAACCAGCTCCTAATGATCTCGTAGGAGAATGGGTAACAAGAGTGCAAGTTTTGGATTGGAAAACCCAAGAGAGTCTTTATATGATTGAATCAGAAGCAATCCCGTCTGCAGCCTTTGTTGCTTTAAGCCCTGATAACAAACGAATGGCTTTGACGAGCCTTAATTTTATGGATGAAGGCCGACGTTTAGAAGTGTGGGATACAGAAACCCAACAACGAATTCCTGGTTTTGATCTAAATCCTATGCAAGAAGCAGATAGTGTAACGGTCATTACGATTACCCCGGATAGCAAGAAGGTTGTAACCAGCAGTGAAGATGGAATTGTTCGAGTTTGGGATATAAATACAGGGGAACGGCTTCTGATGTTTAGAGGGCATCGTGATATTGAAGAGGATGGTGGATTTGTTGATGATGTTCTAACCATCACTCCTGATGGGCAACAGATTGTAACAGGGTATCGAGATGGAACTCTACGGATGTGGGATATCCAGACAGGAGAAGAGCGCCAACGACTAGAAGGACATAGTGGAGGAATTCAAGATGTTGTTATAACTCCTGATCAAAAAAAGTTTGTGACTGTAGGCAACGACGGAACCGTTCGCGTCTTGTACGCCAACATTGATCCTGCTTTCACAGAATACGAACAAGGTTTATTCCCTAATGAAGTGTTTCCAGAGAGAGTGAGTGGGGCATCATTGGGAACAGAAGATGAAGCCGATGCGAAGAGTTTGGGTTCTGTAAATGTTTCTGTCCTAGACAACCTAAAAGAATCCATAAATGTTTTCATCGGACGTGACATAGACAACTTCTCTCGTGCTCAACTGGATGAAATCTTCAAACTAGCAGCGAGGAATCCAAAGCAGTTACAAGTGGTGGTTACTAATGCAGGTTCGTATGATAAACAACCATTGCTTAATCTACCAAACATACACTTCACTCCACAAAATGCGAGAGAGGCTGCAAAGGGAATACGTAAAGCCCAACATAATCTTCATTTATCTCGAACCATTGATCCAGCAGAAGACTTCACATTAGTCGGAGACAATAAGTTTAGATATCCAAACGAAGAGAATGGGCTTTTAGGAGTAGCTTTACTCTACACTCAATCAGAGAACCCATTAGCCTTCCTGACGAAATACGGATTAAGGAAAGTAGATGGATTCTTCTCTGCGGTAGGGGAAGCTTTATTAGCCCTAGTTCAATCCCATGAAGCGGATTTAGCCATAGCACGAGCAGCATAATTCCTTAAGTGTTCATCAACACGATATGAACACAATCCAACATTTGAGTTTGCATTTTGGGGGTCAGTTGTTGAATGTTGAATTGGTTTGGAATTGCTAAGGTTTCTCAGTCGAGGGACTTGGCGCCTTACGTTCGTTACTTACTGGTCGTAAGTACTTACTCCAGGTCGGCCATTCGGCCCTCCTAAGGAATTCAATGAAAAGAGACCTGACATTGAGTCAGCTCTATTTTTATTTCATCTTATATAAACTGGTCGGGCCTCTTTTCAAGTCCCGTCGCTCACCATGGGCATAAAAAAAGCCATCCGTTTTGGATGGCTTTTTTTATATGGGGTCCCCACTCGGACGCTCGACGAACTAATTTCCCAAGTAGCGATTTCCCGTTCGTTTGATTATTTTGAATCATTCTATAGCATTTACAAGTCAGGTAAAAGAGTTTTTGTTCTTGAGGACCGACCAAATAGCCTTAAAACCGGCTTGATTCCCACCCAAAAAGATCTTCAAAAACACAGAATTTTTCAAAAGCGCCTTGAGAATAATCCCATAAAAAAAGCTGAATATTTCAAGCGATTGATGGAGTCAACAGGTGCTTCAAGTATCCGCCAATTAGCTGAGATGACAGGGGAGGATTGGTCCTATATCGCTAAGCTTCTGCGAATCCTAAATCTTCCTCAGGGGATACGTGAAGTTCTCACAAAAAATCCCTTTCCTCAAATTGTCAAACATTTTCATCTCCGTCGATTACTTGAAATTGTAAAACTGGGTGATGAGAGGTTACAGCTAGCTAGATTTCGTGAAATATTGGACAAGCTTGAAATGCCAAATAGCCCCTAAAAGATGGACGATTCTTACCTCGATAAATCTAACCTGTTTAAATGATCATTTTCCGAACACTAGAGGGTGGTATATAATGAGGAAAATAAATTGGGCTAATAATTAATGACACGAACTATTTTTGCAGTGAGATCACTATGCTAATTCCAGACAACGAGACAGAAGTTGATTTTCTTAATTGTGAGGCTATTTCGCAAACGATTATCGAAACATTAAAACATAATCGTAGTCGTCCATTGACGATTGGTATCCATGGTGATTGGGGAGCTGGCAAATCTAGTATTCTCAAAATGATTGAGAAGGATTTGTCCTCGGATAAAAACGTTGCCGTGCTGTGGTTTAATGGTTGGACATTTGAAGGGTTTGATGATGCGAAGACTGTTTTGATTGAAGCGACGATTACTGAGCTGTGTCGACAGCGTTCAACGGTAGGTAAGGTTAAAGAGTTTGCCAATAAACTGATTAAGCGCGTGAATTGGCTGAAAGTCGCCAAACGTGGTAGTGGCGTGGCTTTTAATATTATCACGGGTTTACCCTCTCCAGATCAAATTGGAACTGCTCTCAGTACGCTGAAGGATCTGGCTCAAAATGCTGCAAGTATCAATCCTAGTGAGATCCCAGCGCGTGTCGAAGAAGTAGCGGGCTTTCTAAAGCCGTCTGAGGATGGTGAGAATTTGCCGGATACCATCCATGAGTTTCGAAAAGACTTTCAAGAGTTGCTTCAGGAGGCAAAGGTTGATCAACTTGTTGTGTTGATTGATGATCTCGATCGATGCCTTCCCACAACAGCAATTGAGACACTGGAAGCTATTCGGTTATTTTTATTTGTGCCCAAAACAGCATTTATTATTGCTGCTGATGAGGCAATGATCGAATATGCAGTACGACAGCATTTTCCAGATTTGCCAGTTGCGTCTGGGCCTTTACCATATGCACGAAATTATTTGGAAAAGCTTGTCCAGATTCCGTTCACGATACCGATGCTTGGTGCTCAGGAAACTCGCACTTATGTGACTCTTTTGTTGGTACAGAGTCTAGTTGGGGAAGATCATGATGGTTTTAATAGGCTTCTGATGAAAGCGAAAGAGGGCTTGAAGAAACCCTGGCTTGGAGCCAGCCTATCGCAAACTGATGTTCAAGAGGTGGATAATGCGAAGAAGGAAGGCTTGGATTTAGCATTTGTTTTGGCGCAACAAATTGCCCCAATGCTTGCGGAGGGCACGAAAGGAAACCCGCGGCAGGTAAAGCGTTTTCTTAACGCATTGATTGTACGTCAAATGATTGCGAAAGCGAGAGGGTTTGAGGGGCTAATTAATCAGCCTGTGTTAGCTAAGCTTATGCTCGCTGAACGTTTCCAACCTGATTTTTATGAGCGCGTTGCCGCACAAGCTATGACTTCTGATAGCGGGAAGGCTAGAGATGTCGTCTACTTAGAAGGTTATGGTAAGGGGGCTCAATCGGATGAAAAGAAGAAAAGTAGAGATAAGAAAGTGATGACATCAGAGAAAGAAATTCAACAAGCGGGTGCTGATAAATGGCTTGAACGTGATTGGCTAAAACGTTGGCTCCAAATTAAGCCCGAGCTCGGAAATGAAGATTTGCGACCATATGTATTCGTAGTGCGCGACAAGCGTATGCTTAGTGGAGAGAGCGGGTCGGGAGCTTTGGAGGCATTAATTAAAAGACTTTGTGGGTCGCAGTTAGAAGTTAGAACGGCGGAATCGGAGGTTAAAGCATTGATTGAAGGTGATGCGAATACCATTTTTAGTGTATTGCGAGAGCGAGTTCTTAGTGTGAGTAGTCTTAACAACCCACCGCCCGGTATAAACGGTCTCACCATAGTGGCTAAACATCACCATCAATTTCAAAGCGAAGTTGTGAAATTATTGGGCAGCCTTGATCCTAAAAAAGTAGGGCTTTGGATATTGAAAGGTTGGAACGAGGCTATTACGGAGTCGAAGGCTCGTGATGAATTGAAGTCGGTGATACGAGGATGGGAAACTCAAGAGGATAACTCCTTGTTAAAACAAGGTGCACCAGCAGCGCTTAAAGCACTGGATCAAGGGGCTTATTAATATATGGGTACATCAGGAACTTCATCAGGTTCTAGTTCAGGGACGCCTCTCGTACCAACATGGCTAGAGAATGAACCTCTTGGTTTGTTGCCGTGTAGTGACGCCCTTGTGATGCAGCAGCAAGATGACATTGGAGGCAATGGTAACCCCGCCGCGCAACCAGACTCTGAAGATAATGGAAAAGAGTTTCCCGCAATACCTCCTCCCCAGGCAGAACGTTTTAGAGGTGCGCGGACTAATTTTTCACGGTTCGTTGGTTCTGGCGGCAGTAATGTGCGATCACTTAGAAGAGCTGTACGTGATTATGTTCGTTCTGGGACAGGCGGCAGCCGGAATGCAGTACGACGCATGGGTGCATCACGTTCAGCGGCGAGTAACGCACTTGGTGTGTTCCGAGGCATTCAACGCGATGGCATACAGGCGACATTACAACGTCTTAACCTTCAAAAGTTATCAGGTCGAAAAATCCAAGACGTATTCATTGGTTTTACCGAGGTTATTTGTCGTGATGGTGGATCAGTCGACGAAGCTATCGCACGAGACGCATGGCTGGAAACGATTGCCGAGTTGGATCAGTTTGGCATTGATGATTTTGATGCATTATCACATGAAGCAACCCAGGAGATTTTCCTTAGCTTTCTTGGGCATACGATTGAGTCACGATTATATCAAGAAATCGGTATAAACGGATTCCGGTTTTCCGAAGGACTAGATGATATCGATGGATTCGATAGGCAGTTTAGGGATTATATCCAAAGAACTGTGCGTGACTCTTTTACGAGTGATTTTGAAAAACTATCCAATATGTCCGATGAGGACATCAGGGAGATCGTTGACAAGACCTACCTTGAAGCGTGGGATCTTTTGCAGCAATTGGGAGATCGAGAAGGATGAAACGTCATAGCATCGTGGTGCGGCTTAATGCATCCGACAAAACAAAAGTGAAAGTGAAGGATAGAACTTCACTGACTACAGTGCTTCACTTTGTCGATGATGACCGTCGCTTGAATCATGGCATTGGCCAGATGCTCGACCAACTCACACAGCGCGGGATGTACCCGCCGGAGAGTGCGATTGATTTGGCTATTCTCGCAGCAACAGTCGCAGCTGCTGATACCAAAATCTCACGAGTATCTGATTCTCAGGATAGTTGGACACGCGAGATTGATCTGTATATTCCAGTTGCAAAACCCGATGACTGGGACTCAAATGTTAAACTAATAGAGAGGACGTTGAAATTCCTGACCGGTGATCACTGGCGGATTTTTTTTAGACCCAGGCAGAAGGGTCTGGAATCGCTGATCAAGAGAACCCCAGAACTTGTGAAAACTACATTTGATAGCGTCTGTCTTTTTTCGGGGGGACTCGACAGCTTTGTCGGAGCAATTGACCTGCTTGCAGCTAGTAAGAAAACCGTTTTCGTTAGCCATTACCGTGATGTAAGTACTAAGAGTCAGGTTATTTGTGCCGACAAATTAGAGGAAGAATATGGGGATTTTTACTCTCACCATGTCCGAGCCAATGTGAGCTTTGATAAAAATGACATGACTGGCCTAGGTACGGAGACAACAACGAGAGGACGATCTTTCATATTCTTTGCGCTGGCGGTTTTAGCTGCGAGTTCGATGGACGGCGGCATCACACCACTTTATGTCCCAGAGAATGGTCTAATCTCTTTAAACGTACCACTTGATCCACTGAGACTTGGTGCATGGAGCACGCGTACAACGCATCCTTTTTATATGGCTCTCTGGCAAAAACTTTTGGATAACTTGGGGCTAGGAGCGAAACTTTTGAATCCCTATCGCTTCAAAACCAAAGGTGAAATGCTTTCTGCGTGTACAAATGTGGCCTTTCTAAAAAAGTATGCAGACATCACTATATCTTGTTCCTCCTTTTCCAAAGGTCGGTGGAAAGGGCGTCCGCCAGGGCACTGCGGCTACTGCACGCCATGCTTGATTCGTCGAGCTTCAATTCATGCAGCGTTTGGGGTGGATTCTACAAATTATTCCATACCTGATTTGACTGTTCGAGCGCTTAATGCGAAACAGAAAGAAGCAACAGACGTGAGAGCATTTCAAATGATGAGCCATCGACTTTCGCGGAAGCCTGCACTGTCAGACATTTTGATTCATAAAACTGGCTCATTTGATGATTATTCGCCGGAGGAGATATTGGAATACTCTGCCGTTTTTAGAAGAGGTATTGCTGAGGTTGCAAAAATTGTTGATGACGTGGTGATACAAATACCGTGAGCACAAATAAGGGGATAGTAGGTTTTGACTTTCATTGTCACGTTGATTTGCACGCCGATCCCGTTGCTGTTATAGAGCAATGTGAAAGAGATCGTATAGCTGTTGTTGCTGTGACGACTACGCCAAAAGCTTGGGCTCAGAATCATTCATGGATGAAAGCTAGTCCATATGTACATGCAGCGGTTGGTTTACACCCGGAGCTTGTCGGTAAAAGGCATGCGGAGATAGTGATGCTTGAGCAGTTAATTGGCGATTGCCGTCTTGTTGGCGAAGTCGGGTTAGACGGTAGTCCTCAGCACAGCGCTAGTTATGAAATGCAGAAAAAAGCGTTTTCCCGTGTACTTGAAGCTTCGCAAAGGAACGGCGGACGAGTTTTGACTATTCATAGTCGACGCGCAGCACGTGACGTGATTGCTATGATAGAGGAGCGTAGCGATCCCGCTAAAGTGTTATGCATACTGCACTGGTTTTCGGGATCGCTCTCAGAAGCAAGACGCGCAGCTGATGCAGGTTGCTTTTTTTCAGTAAACTCCGCGATGCTCAAACATGATCGCGGGCGTGCTCTGGTTCAGAGTATTCCAAAAGACCGAATACTGACAGAAACAGATGCTCCATTTGCTAAAATAGGCTCTCGAAATTCAGAACCGAGAGATGTTGTTCATACAATAACAGAACTAGCTGAGTTATATGGCGAATCTGCGACTCAAACCATGACGCGTCTTACGAATAACTCACAGTGTGTGTTGCTGTTCGCAGGTATAGACTTGAACAAGATCGCTTCAAATTAGGGTGTTGAAGAACGGGTGGCGTTTACTGATCTCAAAGTTGCCAATTAAAACGTCAAAAGGATTGTTAATAATAATTTTCAATGAATGGCTACTATGCACCGTTGCCTTATTAAGGCGAATGATTTTCACTAAAGCTCTTACCATCTGCCAACCTTCACGCCGAATAATAAATATCACTATAGAGAACCTCTAAAATAATTTTTTGTATATTTGTCCGTAGATTCCTCAGCTCTTCAAGCCTATTGCTCTTACCTGGAGGCTGCTCTTACGCCCAATAACAAAATGATGATAATGAGACTCCCTCGATAAAAAAGATAGAAAGATCTTATCTATTTCAGCACTTAGAAGGAGAAATCGGGCTTGACTCTGGAGTATACTCTAGAGTGTATTATGTCATTGGAGGTAAAAATGATTCAAAGTATGGAGCTTAAACAGATCGGGGAAGTGTCCAGAAAAGCAGGCGCTTCAATTGATACAATTCGATATTACGAAAAGGAGGGTCTGTTAAAGCGGCCTTTGCGTTCAGAGGGTGGATTTCGTAAATATCCGCAGGAATCCATTGATTGTATTCTCTTTATCCGGAAAGCTCAGTCTTTTGGCCTGTCTCTTGCCGAGATCAAGCGGATCATGCAAGAAAGTGAAAGAGGACTTGAGAAGTGTTGCGGGCACGTAAACAAGGTGCTAACGAAAAAGCTTGATGAGCTGGAAGGAAAAATTAAAGAGCTTCAAGCTATGAAGAAAAGTCTGCGGGCACTCATGAAATCCTGGATTCCGATGGAGGTTGCTAAAAAGCAACGTTTTACGGTGTGTCCTCAAATTGAAAGAAATGCAAAGTTAAAAAAAGGAGAAAAGCGTCATGGGAAAAAGAAAAGTTGAGGTGTTTACAAGTGGATGTTATCTCTGCAAAGAAACGGTGAGCTTGGTTAAGGAGCTTGCGTGTTCGAACTGTGAGGTTACGGTTTACGATATCTCCGAGCCTTGCGAGTCGAAAGAGTGCATCGAAAAGACAAAAGCATATGGGATTACTTCTGTCCCGGTGGTCGTGGTAGATGGGAAGATCGCTGAATGCTGCAAACGAGGAAAATTGGACCGAGAATCCTTGGTGAAAGCTGGTATAGGAGAAGCGGCTTAGTGCCGATTAGAGGAGAAATTATGAAAACTAAATGGACGGCTCCGTTCGCCTCAGTATTTTCTTCGGTACTTGCGATTATTTGTCCCTTATGCATTCCTGCACTAGGGGCGTTTCTTGCTTCAGTAGGTCTCGGATTTGCCTTGAACGTTAAATTTCTTCAGTCGGTACTTGTTTTACTTTTGCTCTTGGCCGTTATCAGTCTAGGTTGGTCTGCGACGAAGCACAAGAAGTGGTGGATTTTGATAGCCGGTATTTTAGGTGCTGCTTCGATATACGTCGGACGATACATCTGGTTGAACCAAATTCTCATGATGAGCGGGGCAGTTGTATTAATCGGAACATCTGTCATTAATTTGAGGCTTAAAGCGAATTGTAAACGATGCCCATAATATTAAAGTCGATAATCAAATGTCCGGAGTGTTGTTTTGAAAAAGAAGAAACGATGCCAACGAATGCCTGCCAGTATTTTTACACCTGCTTCAATTGCCAAGTTCAATTAAAGCCCAAGAAGGGTGATTGCTGTGCGTTTTGCTCTTATGGAACGGTTAAATGTCCGTCAAAACAAACCTCAGACTTGTAGATAGTCCTTCCTCTTTCACTCTATTAGTATATTCAGCGTAAAAAAGTGCTTGACAGGAGAGTTAAATGTATTAAGATTATGTCTTAATTGGATACAATCTAAGTCATTATAGATCTGAGTAAGACGTTATCCGATAATCAAAGCCTAGCTGAATTTGATGAGGTGGTACCAAGTGAGCACAAACACGATGATTGAGTTTCAAAAGCATTTGGACCAGAAAGGGTTCAAATATACCTATGAACGCCGGAAGATTTACGAGGAAGTTCAGCGTACGGAAAGTCACTTTGATGCAGACCAGCTCCATGAAAAATTCAAAAAGCGGGGTGAACGTATTTCCCGTGATACGGTATACCGAACACTCCCGCTTTTGCTTGAGGCCGGAGTTGTGCAGAAGTCCGTGGGACCGGGGAAGAGGGAATACTTTGAAAAACTGAGTGCTAAAGGGCATCACGATCATCTGATCTGTCTCGACTGCGGAAAAATAATTGAATTCAAAAACCAAGAAATAGAAGTCCTGCAAGACAAAATTTACGAGCAGTATCGTTTTAAATCCAGTTTTCATGAGCTTCGCCTTTATGGGCAATGCCCCAAGTGTGGGCAAAAAGGAGCCTAAAGAGTGATGGACGGACGCCGAAGAAAATTCATTTGGGAGGGTGATTGCCTTTTGATGGTTTCATCAACGTCTTCAGGTTATGACGATGCGCCGGTTGATGTCGGCAGAAAAACAGTTTAATTAAAGGAAGAGTTCACGTAGTGACCGGAAGCTCGTCCTCACATGGATTTGATATGAAAAAAGACAAAGGTCTCCTCTCAGTTGAAAACATGATTGAATGTCGTTCTGAACAAAATGCTGGTAGCAAGAATTGCCGGGTGTTTTGTTCAAATGATCTATTTGGTGATGAAAGAGAAATTTATATCCGGCATAGTGATCGACACTATCGTTTGCAAATTACAAAAGCAGGCAAATTGATTTTAAATAAATAAGACTGTAGCCAGGCAAAGATGAAATCCTTCATCTCGTACCCAGCGAATATTATGAATGAATCCGGTCGTCCTTCCTCCCTTGGGCGGCCGGATTCTTCAAATGATGACACGAAGGAGCAGAAAAATGAAAATGATTCGCGTATGGGTAGGGATGATGTCGTTGATGATTCTTTGCGTGCCCGGTCTTCGGGCCGAGGAAACAGCAGTAGATGAAAAAGACACATCAAAAAAAAGTTACCAAGGAGTCACGGTGATTGGTGCCAAGGAAAATGTGGTGAATTTGGGTGGATCGGGTGCTTACCTGGATTCCGAAGATATCCATCAATTTAATTACGATGATATCAATCGGGTTGTGCGCAAAGTTCCCGGAGTTTATGTGCGGGAAGAGGATGGATACGGTTTATTTCCTAACATCAGTTTGAGAGGTGTTGATCCCGGACGTAGCGGTAAGGTCACAATTATGGAAGATGGGGTACTGACGGCTCCGGCACCTTATTCTGATCCTTCGGCTTATTATTCTCCTACCACGGGACGTATGAGTGGTATCGAGGTGCTGAAAGGGTCGAGCCAGATCAAATATGGCCCGCATACAACGGGAGGGGTCATTAATTATCTCTCGACACCCATCCCTGATGATTTGAAAGCGTATGTCAATCTTACGAGCGGTACAGATTTTCGTGAAGACGCGGAAGTGCGGTCCCATATTTATGTGGGAGATACTGTTGAAACAGGTATCGGAAAATTTGGCTGGCTTGCTGAATCCTACCAGCGTTTTCAGGATGGATTCAAGTTCATCGATGAAAAACCCGGTATCAAAGACCCGGATGCAACAGGATATGAACTTTACGATACTATGTTGAAATTCTTTTTTGAGCCTGATACGGACATGTACCAGCGCCTTGAATTAAAAGTAGGAAACTCTTACAGAGATGCTAATGAAACATATATTGGGCTTAATACGGAGGATTTCCGGAACAATCCTTACCGCCGCTATGCCGCTTCCCGTTTTGATGGCATTGAATCCAATCAGGTTCGTTCCTACCTGCGCTACTATGCGGAGTTGATTCCCGATAGATTGAACATTACTTCAACCGGTTACTTCAACTATTTTTATCGTAATTGGAGGAAGGTCAATGACCGCATTGATGCCGCTTCAATTCCTGGGACCGGAGACCGACTAAGTATTTCCGAAGCGTTAGAGTCGCCAACACACCTAGCGGTTTTAAAAGGAGATGCAGCCGGGAGTTTTCGTTTTCGTGAGAATCGGCGCTACTACTACGGTGCCGGTCTTGATAATGTTCTGAATTTTAAGTTTGATATTATGGATACAGAACACAGCATGGATTTTGGATACCGCTATCATCAAGACCGCGTAGAGCGTTACCAGCGGGATATTACTTACACGCAGGATGGAGAGGGCCGAATCATAGATGAAGCCCTTGGAGCACCCGGGTCCGGTGGCTTTAACCGGCAACACACCGAAGCTCATGCTTTCTATATTAATGATCAAATGACGTGGGATCGGCTGACCCTTGCTGGAGGCCTGCGTTGGGAATGGATTCAGCCCGAGTTCAAAAATAAAGCCACGGGAGCCACCGGAAAAGTTAATTATGACATCTTAGCTCCGGGAGTTTCAGCCAACTACCGTCTGACAGATAAAGTTTCTGGTTTTGCTGGCTGGCATAGGGGTTTTTCTGTACCGAGTCCGAGTGCTGCGACAGGAGCTTCTAACTTGCGGGAAGAGACAAGCGATGCCTACGAAGTCGGATTAAGGCTGAATGATGCTGAACGCGCACTCCATTCTGAAATCGTCTGGTTTTACACGGATTTTGATGATTTGCTGGTTGATGACAGCATAGGCGGCGCCGGGAGCGGAATGAGTGTCAATGCCGGTGAGGTGAATTCTCAAGGTATTGAGTTTTTACTCGAATATGATCCGGCAAAGCATATGGATAAACCTTTTAATCTTCCGAGTTATCTTTCGTTTACTTATACGAATGCGAAGTTTGATTCTTCATCCGCATCGGCAGATCAGGAATCCATTTTCTCAGGGGCAAGAGAAGGCAATGAAGTCCCTTATGTGCCAGAGTATCTGCTTTCTTTCGGAACAGGGTTTGAATACGGCAAATTCGGAGTCTACGTAAATGGGAATTTTGTCCCTCAAACGTTTACTTCAGCCAGCAATACGACGGATCAAATCAATCCTACCACAGGAGTGCGGGATGCACGTTTTGGACAAACAGACAGCTATTTGGTTTTTGATTTTGCGGCGGAGTACGCTCTCACGGATTGGGCAACACTGACAATGAATGTTTATAATATTACCGACCAAGAATACATTGTCTCGCGGCATCCGCATGGTCCTCGTCCCGGACGACCTCTCACGGCAACGTGGGGTGTGAAGGTTAATTGGGGATAATGAACGCTGGTTATGTATTTATTAAAATAATAATGCCAAGGATCGAAAAATCGCAAGGTTTCCGTTTCTTGGCCTGTGAGGTGGTTCAATCATGATGCTTTGGGATCAAACATTAACCGAAATATTTAATCGCGGTAGTTTTGTGATGTGGCCTTTGTTGTTTTGTTCGGTGGTCGGGGCGGCCGTTATTTTTGAAAGATCGCTTTATTTTTTCAGGATCCGGTTTTCAGAAAAACGGTTTAGGGAAAAGCTCTTTGGAATGCTGAGACGGGGAGAGGTAACCGAAGCGCAAAAGCATTGCCGTAAAATTGCCCATCCTGTGCCGCGTTTAGTTGCCAGTTATCTCAAAAATATCTCATGCGATGAATTGAGGGCGGATCTCATTAAAAGAGACGGTTCCCTGGCCCTTAAAAAAGTTGAAAAGAATTTCAGAATACTCTCTGCGATTACCCATATTGCTCCTTTGCTCGGTTTGCTCGGTACCGTCACGGGGCTGGTCAGTGCTTTTCATCAAATTGAGCTTTTAGGCGGAAGTGTCCAGCCATCGGATTTAGCCGGTGGTATTTGGGAAGCACTTTTAACGACCGTCTTCGGCTTGATGATAGCTATTCCCTGCATGGCCTTTCATCATGTCTTTGAGAGCTTCGCTGATGATATTTGTCTTCGGATGAAAACGTTTATCACAGATCTTGATGAGTTCTTCAAGAAAAGGACAAGCGGTGAAGAACTCGCTCCAACAGCCAAACCTGAAGAAGAAGTTCTAGAGGGTGTTCACTGATGGAATTTATGCGCCCCAGGAAATCAGCCATCGGACTTGATATGGCACCCTTGATTGATGTCATTTTTCTTTTGCTTATTTTCTTTATGTTAAGTTCGTCGTTTTTAAAACCGAGTATGGAGCTTAAATTACCGCAAGCTATGGCAACCATCGATAAAACGATTCCTGAAGCTATCGTGGTTAGCGCTGCAAAAGATGGCGAATTGTCCTTAAATGGAAATCAGGTTAATCTTGATAATTTGCAATCAAGTTTAAAAAATCTTATGCAGAAAACGCCGGATGAACCTGCTGTTCATGTGAAGGGGGATAAAGACATGCCCTATAGTGTTTTTGTCAGTGTGATGAATCAACTTCGCCTTGCAGGGGCATCACGGATTCATATCGTGCATGAGGCGGCTGATGAATAACTCAGGAGTCTGGGAGTGAAAGTACGATTTTCATACGAAAAGAATTTTTTGATTCCAGTTTTAGGGGGTTCATTACTCCTTCATGGCTTGACTTTTGGTTTAAACGGTTGGGGGAGTCTTTCGCCGCAATACAATGTCAAGAGTGCCCCTAACAGTGTTGAGATCGTTATGGTTCAGGAAAAACTGGCACCTCCGAAGACTGAAAAAGTCAAAGAGGAAGCTGTTTTGAATATTAAAAAGGAGAACCCGGTTTTGACTCCGGAGGTTATTGAATCTGTCGAGGACCAGCCGAAGCCGAAAACTGAAGAAGCTAAACCTCTAAAAGAAGAGCCTATGCCCCAGGTGTTAAGTTCTCCTATTCAAGGGGCTTTGACAAAAGCCGTGCCTGACGGCCAGAAAAATAAAGCTCCGCAATATCCGCATCTTGCCAGACTTCGCGGATGGGAGGGCACCGTTCACTTAAATGTTCGCGTGTCTCCAGAAGGTCGCGCTGAAAGTGTCAAAATTAGCATAAGTTCCGGACAAAAAATATTAGATCAAGCGGCGGTGCGTGCCGTGAGAAACTGGCATTTTAAGCCGGCTCATGTTGCTGGAATGCCGGTCAAGAGCACGATTGAGATTCCGGTTCGATTTGTTCTCGAAAATGAAAGCCGTCAATAAACCATAGAAAAAGGATAATTATTATTATGAATGAAGGATCGATATTAGCTACGTTTTTAGTTGTTTTTCGTGAATCTCTGGAAGCTGGTTTGATTCTCGGAATTATTTTGACAGTCCTCTTTAGATTGGGACAGAAGCGTTATATCCCGCATATACTCATGAGTAGTTTGGCAGGAGTTCTTACAAGTATTGCTGCGGGCCTCCTTATTCTTAATATTCTCAGTTCCGCTCAGGGCGCCGTGGAAAAAATCATTGAAGGCGTGATTTCTCTTGCGGCTTGCGGAGTCTTAACCTATATGATTTTTTGGATGGATCGTCAGGCGAAGCGAATTCGCCCTGAAATTGAAATGAAAGTAGAAGCGGCGGTTACGCAAGGTGAATTATTGACGTTAATGGCACTGCCATTTCTTGCTATTTTTCGGGAAGGAGCCGAAACGGTTTTGTTTTTGAGTGCGATTGCAAATCAAGGTTCGGGCGCCGTCTCTTTTTGGGGAGGTGCTTCGGGATTCACAGCGGCCGCAGTCGTGACCGTAGCTTTGTTTTCTCTTGGAAAAAAAATTCCTTTGCGGGCACTGTTCAGCTCAACAGGATTTTTCCTTCTTTTGGTTTCAGCAGGGTTGCTAGCTTACGGGATTCACGAACTTGAGGAAGTGGGGATTATCCCGCAGGTTGTTTACCCTGTCTGGAATATCAACCACATTCTTAATGAGAAGGAGGGCCTAGGTTCTTTTCTTAAAGCTCTTTTCGGTTATAATGGGAACCCTTCGTTAACGGAGGTGCTTTTTTATTTTGGGTATCTTGCAGCTATGCCGTTTTTTCTCCGAAAGAGAAGTAACGCTGTCGAGTTAAAGGTTCAAGCTGCCTGATGCCATATTGAAAAGATTGTTATCGATAAGCTAGGGGAGACAGATAATATATGAACAATGAAGAGAAGAAAAAAGCGATTGAAATCCTGAATGAAATCATGGAACTTGAATTAGCGGGCGTGGTTCGATACACGCATTATTCTTTGATGGTGTACGGATACAACCGCATTCCTATCGTGAGTTGGCTCAAAGGGGTTGCAAGTGAAGGACTGGCGCACGCGCATAAGGCGGGCGAATTAGCGACGATGATGGGAGGACACCCCTCGCTTAAAATCGGGAAGCTCCTCGAAACGGAAAAACATGATATCGGAGATATTTTGAGGGAAAGCCTTGAGCATGAGAAGTTATCCGTAGAGAGTTACTATAAGCTTCTTGAATTGGTTCAAGGAAAGTCCATTACGCTTGAAGAATATGCGCGCGAAATGATTTATGCTGAAGAGCTTCATCAAGATGAAGTCAATAAAATGCTCAGAAAGCCCGGAGACCTTTCACCCTTTGAATCTTAATTGAATGGTGAACAAAGTTGCATAAAAGGGTGCTGGCGCCTCTCAATGAATCGGTATTTTTATACTTGTACGCAATATAGGGTGATGTTTAAAAACGGCGCCAGGTGAGTGTTGTGTCTTTTGCTCTTATGGCACAGTTAAATGCCCTTTGAAACAGGGTAATTGACAAGGGTAATTAATTGACACTCTTGTATCTGAATGATAAACTTCTGAATGATGATTAAAATGAAACGACTACCCATCACTCTTATTGCTTTGGTCGCCCTTTTTGGGATTGTCAATTGCGTTGCTATTGAACCTGCTTTAGCTCAGATGGATGGCTGCAACTCTTCTGATGTAGCTAAAGAGGGTGGTGCCCACTGTGATTTCATTTGCTGTTCTTCTCATCATCTTTGGAATGTCGGTTCCACGTCAATGGACGTAGGTCAATCGCTTCCATCTTTAGGATCTGTTATCCACTCTCTCTCAGAGAGTCCCGATCCACCTCTTGGATCGATTTTCCGCCCACCTCTCCTTCTTGCCTGAGCTCACGCTCGTAGTCTGTCCAAAACCTTAACCTCTTAAACTATTGGATATTTATCATGGCAAGAAAATTAAATATATATTTGTTTCTATTTATCTGTATTTGTTCAAATGCTTTCATTGCAAGAGCTGAAAGTGCTGGGGCGTCCTCTGTCTCATTGGAGGGAGCCTTAAGGTTAGCTTACCAGAATAACCCCCGAATGATTGTGGCCCGTGAAGAAGTGAAGGCTTCCAAAGGAAGATGGATTCAAAGCGAAGCTCTACCAAATCCTGAAGTTGGGTTTGAGGTTGGTGGGCTTAAAAAATCAGAAGGCTCAAGGAAGGGCTCCGTCGATTCTTTCTCAATTAAACAGCCGCTTGATGCTTTGGGAACCAGATTCTTAGGCGCAAGCATGGCGAAAGATGGAGTTCGAATTGCTAAAAAAGATATTGAACTTGCATGGGCTGAAGTGCGTGAAAACATTATTGAGCTCTATTCTACGATTCTTGCGCAAGAACAGGCCTTGGAGGTCGCTGAAGATAATTTGAATGTGACGAGGAATTTCTTTACCAAAGTTGAAACAAGATATCAATCGGGTAAGGGGCTTAAAAGCGATGTTATAAGAGCGCGTATCGAGCTCTCGAGTGCTGAAAATAACTTATTGATCGCAGAGAAAGACCTGAAAGTATCACAAGGAGAATTCAACCTAGCATTGGGTCGTGTTGCTGAAGAGGCGTTTGTTCTTTCTGATGAGTTAAGTTATGAAGCGTTGAATTATAAATACGCATTGATTAAAGCAGATGCTCTCCTACAACGTGCAGATTTGAAGCAGGAAGAGATTAAACTTCGTACCAAGAAGAAAGGATTGTGGCGAGCACTTTTAAAAGTGTTTTTGCCTGAGATGGCGGTTGGCGTTGAGCGAACAACAGTGGAATACGAAAATGATACAGCTCTCCTGATCGAGGCGTCTTATCCGCTTTGGGGTTTTAATCTCGGTGAAGTGAAAGAGGCGAAAGCTGAAAAGAAAATTCAAGAGATAAAGTTGGAAGCTTTTAAAAATGAAGTCGGTCTTGATGTCTATACAGCGTTTCTCGAAGCAGAGCTCGGTGATAAGCAAGTCCAGATTCAACAAAAAACGCTTGAGGAATCCAACGAGCTATTAAGACAAATTACAACGCAGTATCAAGAGGGTCAGATGACATTCATCTCCTACTTAGACAGTATGAAAACGATTAAGCAAACAAGAGTTGCTTACCTCGAGGCTTTAAGAAATTACATGACAAGAGTGGCTGCGCTTGAAAGAGCTATTCAATCTACCCCTATTCCTCACGAGGGACAAGGCGAAGGAGAAAAAAATGGATAAGCGTTATTTGGTTTTATTGTTTTCAGTTTTAGTGATGTTGTCAGCTTCTGGTCTTGGATTCGCAGAAGAGGAACATGATCACGATCACTCGAAGCGTGAGGAGGTCAGTGAGCAAAAGCATGATGATCACGGAGAAGAAGGTGAACATCATGAAGAAAATAGTATGGAGCTTGATGCAGAAGCACGCGAGATGATTGGCCTTCAGACAATCAAAGTGCAAAAGAAAACCTTCGGGGACCGTTTGAAAGTCTATGGAAAAGTTGCGAAGGACACGGAGCAGTATTCACATATTACTTATGCAAATGGAGGAGTTGTTGAAACCGTTCATATTGCCCTGGGAGATATCGTTGACGAGGGGTCTGATCTTTTAACCATTAGGCAACCAGATGGAGTTACTGAAAGTATTAAGTCAGCTGAGCATGGCACAATCATTTCAATCTATGTTAAGAAAGGCGATAAAGTTGACCGCTTAAAATCCCTGGTGAGCATTGTAAATCTGGATACTTTGCGAGCCACTATTGATATCTATGAGAGAGACTTGAGATTTGTAAAAATTGGTCAGCAAGTCGAAGTGATGTCTATTGCTTATCCCGAGACTCTATTTCATGGAAAAGTTGTTTTCATTTCACCTGAAATTGATGACGAATCAAAATCCATTAAGGTTCGCGTGGATGTGGATAACTCGGAGCATCTCTTAAAACTCGGGATGTCGATTTCTGGGGCACTGATTTATCACACAGATCGGGAAAGTCTTATTGTGCCGAAATCAGCGATCCAATTAGTTAATAACGAAAATGTTGTTTTTGTTCCTCAAGAAAAGGATGAAATCGAAATCAGAGAGGTTGTGCTCGGGCATGCCGTTGGTGACGCAGTTGAAGTCAAATCGGGCCTGAGTGAAGGAGAACACGTTGTTGTGCATGGGAGTTTTAATCTCAAGTCAGAGCGAGAGAAGGCATCGTTTGGCGATGGCCACGGTCATTAAATTTATTCATAAAGACTTGAGAAAAAGGAGATAACGTATGACGGATCGA
Source organism: Candidatus Omnitrophota bacterium (assembly GCA_029261035.1). Taxonomy (GTDB): domain Bacteria; phylum Omnitrophota; class Omnitrophia; order Omnitrophales; family JACROU01; genus JAJDCD01. Next base: position 405,812 of record JAJDCD010000008.1, on the reverse strand, counting down.
ATTATAGATTTTTCTTTAAAAAATAGGCTTCTTATCGTTATTGCATTTATTGTGATATGTGTTTTTGGAAAATATTCCTACGACAAACTTCCCATTGATGCTTTTCCAGACGTGACACCTTCGCTTGTTCAAGTGTTCACAACAACTGAAGGACTTGCTCCGGAAGAAGTTGAACAGTTGGTGACCTATCCGATTGAAACCGCCATGAACGGATTACCAGCGGTTGAGAAGATTCGCTCTGTCTCAAATTTTGGTCTTTCGGTAGTCAATATTTACTTTAAAGACGGTACGGATATCTATTGGGCAAGGCAGCTTGTATCAGAAAGAATTGGTGAGGCGCGCGACAGTATCCCCGAGGGTATGGGAGAACCTGAGCTTGGCCCTATCTCCACAGGCTTAGGATTGATTTTGTTTTATTACCTCCAGGATGAAACGGGAACACGAACACCCGAGGAAATGAGGACGATCCAGGACTGGCTGATTAAATTTAATTTGCAGACCGTCACGGGTGTCACCGAAGTGTTGGGGATTGGTGGGGACGAGCGGCAGTATCAAGTGATTATTCATCCTGAGAAGCTACTAGCCTACGACTTAACGCTTCATGAAATCATTGAGGCGATTAAAGCGAACAACCTGAATGTAGGTGCTCAGTTTATTGAAAAGGGAGAAGAAGAATATGTTATTCGTTCCATCGGGCTCATTAAAAACGCGGAGTATCTCGAAAACATAGTCGTCAAAGCCTTAAATGACAACAACCGCATTTACCTTAAGCAAGTAGCTGATGTCAAAATCGGTGGAGCCATTCGGCGTGGGCTTCAAACTTTGAATGGAACTGAGGAAGTTGTTGCTGGAATGGTGATTAAATTATTTGGGACCAATACCTCTACAGTGATCAAGAGCGTAGAAGAGAAACTTGCGAAGATCAATGAGGCTTTGCCAGAGGGAGTCAAAATCATTCCTTATTATGACCAAAAAACTTTGGTTGAAGCCTGTGTCAAAACGGTAACAAACGCACTTATTCAAGGCGTATTTCTTGTTGCTCTTGTCTTGTTCTTATTTCTCGGAGGTGTTAGAGGCTCGCTTATTGTTGCGGGTTCGATTGCTTTTAGTGTCCTTCTCACTTTTATATTAATGAAATATTACAACATATCGGCCAACTTAATGTCACTTGGTGGACTTGCCATTGCAATTGGCATGATGGTTGATGCGTCCATTGTTATGATTGAAAATTGTGATCGTCATTTTAGCGCTGAGGGCGCTGAGAAACACTCAAAGATAAAAATAGTCGCAGACGCTTGTCGTGAGATGGGGCGTCCGGTTATGTTTGCAGTGTTAATCGTCGTAATTGTGTTTCTTCCGCTTCTTTCATTGCAAGGAGTTGAAGGGAAGACGTTTCGGCCACTCGCGATCACCATCATGATGGCGATGTTTGGTTCATTACTCTATGCACTTGCATTTGTTCCGGCATTGAGCGCTATGATTTTGAAACAACCTCAGAAGGGTCATCAAAAAAAATCATTCGGCGAGAAGATGATTGACAAATTGCAGGGTGTTTATGCAGCCCCTCTAAAGCATTTTGTCGGACACCGGAAAATGACGCTTTGCATCACGCTGATCATTGCAGCTTTAGGAGTCGTGGTCTTTCCCTTTTTGGGTAAAGAGTTCACACCTGAATTGCAAGAAGGGACACTTGTTGTGAGAGCTACGATGGCACCTTCCATCTCTCTTAATGAATCAAAAGAAACAGCTTTCTTACTTGAGAAGCAACTCCTTAAGTTCCCTGAAGTCACGCGAGTCGTGAGCCGTGTTGGAAGAGGCGAAGTTGGCGCTCATGCTGATCCTATTAATAGTGCCGAAATGTATGTGAACTTAAAACCTAAAAAAGAGTGGAAGACCGCTAAGAACCAAGAAGATCTTTTTCAGGTCATGAGTGAAAAGTTGTCGAAGTTTCCTGGCGTAAATTTGAGTTTCACGCAACCTATTGCTATGACGATTGATGAAATGCTTGAAGGAATTCGAGCTGATTTAGCAATAAAAATTTATGGGGATAATATCTCTGAGTTGAAGCGACTTGCAGATGAAGTTGTGACAGCTGTTAAAGAAATTCGTGGGGCGCAAGACGTGCAGGCAGATCAAGTTACAGGAACACCTCAACTTGTGATTACACCTGATCCAAACAGAATTGCACAGTACGGATTAACGATGCAGGAAGTCCAAGAAACCATTCGCGCAGCAGTTGGTGGTGAAGAAGCCGGGCAGGTGTTTGAAGGCGTTAAGCGCTTTGATATTTACGTGAGATACCGAGAAGAAGCAAGATCTTCAAGGGAGGCCATAGAAGGCCTTTTGTTAGCAACACCTAGCGGTGCGCATGTACCTCTAGGCCAGGTTGCTAATATCACAGAGGTTGTTGGCCCTCGTCAGATTACGCGAGAGAACAACCAACGATTTATCGTGGTTCAAGTCAACGTGAGAGGTCGTGACATTGGTGGTTTTGTTGAAGAAGGCCAAAAAGTCATCAAGAAAAATGTCACTTTCCCTACGGGATATCTCATGGAGTGGGGCGGAGATTTTGAGTTGCAGCAGAAAGCAAACAAAAGACTCTCGGTTGTTGTCCCGATAACGATTGGTCTCGTTATATTGCTTTTATACTCAACATTTAATTCTCTCCCGAAAGCATTTTTAATTGTGCTGAATATTCCCCTCGCCTTAGTGGGTGGCCTTATCGGATTGTTTATCACGGGACTCAACCTGTCTGTGCCTTCCTCGGTTGGCTTTATTGCGTTGTTTGGAATTGCTGTGGGGAATGGACTCGTCTTAGTCTCACGCATTACACAATTGCGGCTAGAAGGTATGGAAATGATTAAGGCTTGCACGCAAGCCGCACAAGATAGGTTACGGCCTGTTTTAATGACCGCCATTACGACAGGTTTGGGGCTTCTTCCGCTTGTCTTTTCAACGGGGACGGGCTCTGAGGTTCAAAGACCTTTAGCTATAGTTGTGATTGGTGGACTTGTCTCGTCAACATTTTTAACGCTTTTTGCGATACCCGCGTTTTACGGATGGTTTGTGAAAGAGGAAAGAATTGAATTTTAACAATTTTTAAAAAGGAGATTTGAAATGAAAGAAATTAAAGCTTATATACAGCCCTTTATGCTTCAAAAAGTAACAGACGCACTTCACGCTATTCATATTCGAGGGATGAGTGTGAATGAAATCAAAGGATTTGGAAAAGAAAAAGATGAGGGGTACGCGCATGATGCAAAAGCGGACTGTGTGGAATTTACACCGAAGGTGAAGTTAGAAATTGCATGTGAAGATGACGAGGTCGATGAGATCGTAAAAACGATCAAAGAGCATGCGCATACAGGTAGAAGAGGTGACGGAAAAATATTTGTTACGAAAATTGAGACTGCCATGAGTATTAGGACCGGGAGCCAAGGAAATGAAGCCATATAAAACGGAAGATCAAATATCCATGATAACCGAGATAGGCATTGTTGCTGGGGAAATTTGGCGCGCATTGGATGATAAAGATGAGCTTCCGATTGCAGAACTAATAGATGTTACCCATTGTTCAAGGGATCTGATTCTTATGGCTGCAGGCTGGCTTGCCCGTGAGGCGCATATTACTATCAAGCACGCAGAAGGCGATTATTGGATGAAAATTCGGCGACGGAGCTCCTGACGATTATATTTGTGTTTGTTTCAAGATCATGCAGAGTAATAGCAACTTCTGCGATTGAACAAAAAATTAAAAGATGTTATTCTTGACTGAACTTATGAAAAAAAATACGATTCATTACATACTCACATTTTTGGCGTTTATTGCAATAGTGACGTGTTCAACTCTTGCCTATGCGGTTGAGCGTAATGACATTGCACTTGATTCTCAACCGATCTCATGTCACTCAGTTTGTAACGTCAACTGTTGCAATTGGATACCAGAGGTCGGTTCCATTCAACCGAGTATGCATTTGCAGTCTGAGTCATTTATTTCGGTAAGAGAAGAGTTTTACGCTGTTATCCTTGTCCGCTCTATTTTCCATCCACCTACATTAGTCTAATTTTCAACACTACCCGTATGTCTTGATTTAAAAGACGGGTATTTGTTGGCGATCTGTGCCTTTTTACATCAAACTCTAATGCTAAATAAATATAAATATCAATCATTCAAAGAAATTCATGGGATGGATAATGAAAAAGAGCCCGATAGTTTTGTTTTTAATAATTTTTGGAATGTTATGTGTGCCAATGCAGAGCTTTGCCGAAGAGAGAGAATCATCTGAAGAAAATGAGCCTGCGATTGGGGGAGTGCTGGAAGTCGATGCAGAAGCACGCGGGATGATTGCGTTAGAGGTAGTCCTAGCTCAAAAGAAAATACTTGATGAACGATTAAAAGTATATGGAAAAATTGCAAAAGATACAGATAGATATTTGCACGTGACAGTTGAGGATGAGGGCGTTGTTGCAAAGGTCCATGTTAAGTTGGGTGATATTGTGGATGAAGGAACTCCTTTGCTAGGGATAAAACAATCAGATGGAGTTCTGAGAGAGGTTGTTGCTCCTGCACAAGGAACGGTTGTCTCTATCCATGTTGATGAAAGCGATAAAGTGGATCGGCTTAAAGCTCTTGTGAGTCTGATCGACGTAAGCACCCTTCGGTCCACGTTTGATATTTATGAAAAAGATTTAAGTTTCGTTAGTGTCGGGCAGGCAATTGAGATGACGTCTATAGCTTATCCGAACAATGTTTTCCATGGAGAAGTTGTTTTTATCTCTCCTGAGATTGACGAGGAATCCAAATCTATTAAAGTTCGGGTGGATGTGGATAACTCAGATTACCTGTTAAAACTCGGCATGTCCATTTCAGGTGAACTTATTCATCAGACGGAGCGTGAAGGTCTTATCGTCCCCAAAGCAGCTGTCCAGATGGTGAGTGGAAAAAATATTGTTTTTGTTCCCATAAATGAGGATGGAATTGAAGTGAGGGAAGTCCGTCTAGGACATTCTCATCATGATGAAGTTGAAGTGATAATGGGTCTTAATGAAAGCGAAAGCGTCGTAACGCAAGGGAGCTTTTATCTTAAGTCTGAGCTTGAAAAAGAATCTTTTGCCGATGATGACGATTAACGCTAAAAACTATAACTACGGAGTGACGTGATTATGATGAATAAGTTTTGTTTGATGCTATTAGGCGCGCTACTGTTTACTACCTGTTTATATACTGAAGCTTATGGCGCAGATGACGGACAGTTCTGGCATAGCTACTCGTTAAAGGCAAAACTCGCAGAAGACTTTAGTTTCAAAGTGACAGGTGAGCAACGTATTACGGATGACTTTTCCAAATCAACTGTTGCGAATGTAAGCCCAGGTTTTTTATGGCATCCATCGGAGCACTTTGAAATCGGCCCCTTTTTCAAATACGAGCGATCAAAAGCCGGGAATGGGGATCATGTGAACGAAAGACGGTGGTTATTGGAAGGAACACTAAAAGGCAGCCTTGGTCCTTTAAAAATATCAGACCGTAACCGTATTGCCTACCGTGACCGTAGTAGTACAGATGAATGGCGTTATCGTAATCGCATTAAATTAGCTTATCCGATTCCTGTTAAAAGCATTACGTTGTCCCCGTTTGTTTCAGAAGAAATATTTTGGCAGTGGAATGAGGGCTCGTTTAATCAAAACCGTGTTCAGTTGGGCGTCGCAGCGAAATTAAACAAACACGTATCTTTTAGCCTCTATTACATGATTAAAAGTAACCGAAGAGGGGCGGATTGGGATGACGCGCAGGTTGTAGGAACTTCTCTAGGGTTATCTTTTTAAATCGGGATTTAGAAAAAATAACTATGTTATGAAAGGACTTTGGTTCTAACAATGAAAAGAACAAGATCTTCTAATAGTAGTCACTGCTTTGCTGGGTTCCTCACCCTATTTGTTTTAGTTAGTGGCAATGCCAGTTTAGCGTTTGGATATGAACAAATCACAGAGCCTAAAAGCGCACAAGTGGCATTGAATAATCCGGGCGCGAGTTATGCTAGCTTTGAACAATATCACCAGACGCTAGATGATCTATTCGAAATTGCTTTCATGATCCCTCGATATGATGAGGAAGGTGGCTTGAACAAGATGATTATTAGTTTAAACCAAAAGATTGTGGAGAACCCAGAGGATGTGGATTCTCTAGTTACCTTAGGACATTTATACCGGATACTTAAACAGCCTTCGGAAGCGAATTATTTTTATCAGAGAGCCGTTGCCATAGAATCAAACGAGCCCCACTTGCATTGTTTTTCAGCGCTTATGTTGTATCAGGTGGGAGAATACAATGAAGCTATTAACGAACTTAATACATCTCTTGAAGTAGACCCTGTGGATGTCCACGCCTGGCTTGCCCGTGGGAGGGCTTATGCAAGAATAGGGAAGTTTGAATCGGCTATTAACGATTTTGAGGTTGCGCTTAAGCTCATGCCTGAGAATCAAGAAGCGCGGATGTTGCTGGGGCAATTATATGCAAAAAAAGGAGATGCTGATGAAGCCTATGAAATCTTTGAGGCGCTTTCTTCAGAAGATATGGAAAATAGGGTGGCGCGGTTTAACCTTGCCATCATGAAGTTGAGAAATAATGAAAAAAAAGCTGCAATTAAGATTCTTGAAGATATGTTTCTTAAGGGTGTGAGGGATCTTGACTTTATGTCTCAGCTATCCATAGCCTATATGGATAATGAAGATTATGATAAAGCACTTAAAATACTCGATGTATTAAAATTCCTTTTTCCTGAAAAAAATAATTTAGACTTTCTCTTGGCGGAAGCTCATCGCAACCTTAAGCACTTTAATAAAGCTATTCAATTATATAGGATGATTATTGTCGCAAAGCCCGATTATGTAGATGGCTATATTGGGCTTGCAGTTACTTTTGTTGAAAAAGGTTCAAGTGTGGAAGCTCTTAAAGTCCTTAAGGGTGCTCTTAGGCACATGCCTGGGAATGAAAGATTGCTTAAGTGGGAAGAGAGAATATCGAAGAATTATGAAAACGTTTAAAAGAGGATGTTTATGAGTGATTCATGCTGTAAAAAGGAATTTGAAGGATCTTGGTATCAACATCCGGTGATGCGTAATGCCCTAATTGCGGGTGGTATTGCGATAGGGGCTTATCTTCTGAGACATACGGGATTGATTGCCGAATCGATTGAAATTGGGTTCTATGTTGTTGCAATCATTATTGGAGGTAAACATTGGTTTCTTGAAGGTATCGAGGATTTATTTCAAAGAAGAGAGATTGGGATTGAAATGCTGATGAGTGCGGCAGCCATTGGTTCTGCCATTCTTGGAATGTGGGACGAGGCCGCTTTTTTGGTATTCCTCTATGGAGCTGCTGAAGGACTGGAAGAGTATACATTTGCTAAAACTCGAGCCTCCATTCGTAAGTTGCTTGATCTTGCTCCGGAAACAGCCACTGTTTTGAGAAATGACGAAGAGGTGAAGATACCCTCTCGAGAGTTGAAGGTGGGTGACGTATTTATTGTGAGACCGGGTGAATCGATTCCCACTGATGGAGAGATCTTAAAAGGGGGTTCGAGTGTTAATGAAGCACCCGTGACGGGTGAGTCAGTTCCTGTTGAAAAGAAAGAGGGGATGAAAGTCTTTGCAGCCACCATGAACCAAACAGGTGTGCTAGAGGTTCGGGTGACGGCGACATTTGAAGATAACACGCTTTCTAAGATTGTTCATCTCGTTGAAGAGGCTCAGGATCAGAAAGGCAAAACACAGCTATTTATCGAACGATTCGGCAAGATCTACTCGCCAATTGTACTAATTAGCGCACTCTTACTTTTTATCGTTCCACTTTTATTTGGTCTTTCAATTTCTGTCTGGGCGGCGAAAGCCGTAGTGCTTTTGGTTGCCGCAGCTCCATGCGCTCTGATTATGTCAACGCCTGTGGCTGTTGCCGCAGGAATTGGACGTGCGGGAAAGGCGGGTGTCCTGATTAAAGGCGGTATGCATCTTGAGAATCTTGGAAAAATTAAAGCGATTGCTTTTGATAAGACGGGAACGCTCACAAAAGGAAAGCCTGAGGTAACGTCTGTTGTTCCTATTAATGAAAAGAAGGAACGTGTTCTAGAGCTTGCGTATGCTGTTGAGAAATACTCAGAGCATCCGCTGGCTGAGGCAATTGTGCGAAAAGCAGAAAAGATGGAGATCCACCTTTCTGAGCCATCGAATTTTAATGCCCTGGTTGGTGCGGGTGCCCAAGCAGATATTAATGGAGAGACTACTTATGTTGCTAAAGCTGAGTATTTCAGAGAATTAGGGCACGAAATTGAATCGATTACTCAGATTGATGAATTAAGAATGCAAGGCAATACAGTTATTATGGTTGGAACTAAAAAATCGATTGCAGGGCTTATCGCCATTCGAGATGAAGTAAGGAAAGAATCTCAGAATGTCATTAAAGAGCTTAAAAAAGACGGAATTAAAATCGTAATGCTCACGGGTGACAATGAAGCTACCGCCAAAGTGATCGGAGAGAATCTTGGAATTGAAAAGATAAAAGCAGGTCTGAAGCCAGAAGATAAGATCAAAGCGATTGAAGAATTGAAGAAAGAATTTAAGTATGTGGCAATGGTGGGAGATGGAATCAATGATGCGCCTGCTTTAGCGAGTGCGACTGTGGGAATTGCTATGGGGACCGGAGGAACGGATGCAGCGATTGAAGCGGCCGACGCAGCTCTTATGGCGGATGATCTAACAAAAGTTCTTTATGCGATTGAACTTGGCAAAAAAGCTAGAAGAGTCAGTCATCAAAACATCGTATTTTCATTAACGCTTCTCGCGATTCTTATTCCCTCAGCCCTTTTAGGATTGATGACGGTTGCCATCGCTGTTTTAATTCATGAAGCATCAGAACTTCTAGCCGTTGCCAATGGCCTGCGATTAACACGAAAGTAAATTTATGTATCCTGAACTCTTTAGTATTGGACCTTTAACCATTTATAGTTTTGGAGTGATGGTTGTTGTAGCGTTTTTCTGTGGGAATTGGCTCATTGCGCTGGAATTGAAGAGGTTAGGACTAGAGAAGAAAATCAGGGCTGACGCTTTAACGACCGGAATACTGCTAGGTGGTTTATTGGGCGCTAAAGTTTACTACATTCTCCTAAATTTCAAATATTTTTTAGACGATCCCTGGAGTTCAATATTTTCTGGCGGAGGGTTAGTCTGGTACGGAGGGTTCATTGGGGCTATTTTTGTATTCACCTATATAGTAAATAAAAAGAAGCTACGGTGGCTTCAATTAGCGGATGCTGTAGCTCCCGCACTGGCTTTAGGCTACGCGATTGGGCGTATCGGCTGTCTTCTTTCAGGTGATGGTGATTATGGAAAACCATCAGATTTGCCTTGGGCCATGGCATTTCCAAATGGAACTGTTCCTACGCTAGTACCCGTTCATCCAACACCAATTTATGAAACGTTCATTATGTCTGTAGTTTGTCTTATTTTGATTAAGGTTGGAAGAAGAAATTTACCCGCAGGAACGGTTTTCTGGACATATCTCGTTCTGGCAGGCACCGAAAGACTTATAATTGAATTCTGGCGGATTAACCCCGTCGTTGCTTTAGGTCTAACCATGGCCCAGTTTATGAGTATTGCAGTCATTACTGTTGGCGTATGTGGATTGTTCCTAGGGCGTTTAAAAACAGAGCATGTCTAATACAGTTTCTGGAAGAAAATATCACCGTAACGATTCTTCTTCCGGTGCGTCTTGTAAAGTGGAGAATGATTTGAAATCGCAAGGGCTCTCGCAAGATATCGTTGATAAGGCGAAGAAGTTAGATCAGAAGGCGATAACAGAAGTCTTCGAATATTATTATCCGAAAATGTATCGCTTTTTTTGTTATCGCGCACGGACCAATGCAGATGCAGAAGACCTGTCAAGCGAGGTGTTTGAAAAGGTGGTAAAGTCCATAAAACGTCAGCATGGCAACTTTGAAGCGTGGCTTTATAGGATAGCAAAGAACGCCTTGACCGATTATTACAGGAGAAAGGCGGTGAGAAAAGAGGATGCGGTAGATACGCAAATATTAGAAGCTCTACCGCAGGAGAAGGAAGCGCCTGGCGATTCCTTCACGCAAGAGGAGTTAAAATCTTTCATTGGAGAATTGGGTGAGGAACAACAGCAGGTAATCCTATTTAAGTTCATTGAAGGCTATGACAATGAAAAAATCGCTTCGATTATGGGCAAAAGCATTGGGGCGGTGAAGGCCTTGCAGTTTAGGGCGCTCGTTGCCTTAAGAGGAATTGTAAAAAGTGAGTAATTTTATGAATGATGAAAATTTAGAAACCATACTCGATATTTGTGTTGAGGACCTAAAGAGGGGTGTGTCTTTTGATGAAGTTCTTGCAAAATACCCTGCACACGCCGAAGAACTAAAGTCCCTCTTGACCATTGTCTCTAAGCTTGAATCTGCGCCAAAGGCTGAGCCAAGCACGAATGCTGCTTACAATGCTTTGGTTAAGATAGGGAAGCATTTATCTGAACAAAAGGTATTCAAACCTAGATTTAATCTGGACTGGTTTATCATTCCAAGATTTGCTTTTGCGAGAGTTATGGCGGTGATTTTAATTGTGGGGTTGGTAACCTGGACGACCGGCACTGCCTCTGCGAGTGCATTGCCAGGTGATATTTTATATCCCTTTAAACTGATGACAGAAAAGGTTACGTTAATTCTGACTGCTAACTCTGAAGGAAAAACAGAGCTTCGACTGACCTTTTCCGAAAGAAGAATGCAGGAACTCTTGGCGAATTATAGGGAAAATGGAGTGATTGATAAAAACCTAATTAAGGATATGCTTGATGAAGCAAAGTTGGCCTTGGATGGGATTTCGGATTTACCCAAAGAAAAGCAACCGCTCTTTTATTCTAAGGTAGTCCACTTTAATGACTTCCAGAAAGACACTCTCCAATCCATCCAGCCGCAGGTTTCAGGTGCGCAAAAGACGTATATTGACAGAGCCATAGAAGTCTGCTCATCTCGCGGTGCATGGATGCAGAAGATGATGAAGCAGGAGAAGTATTGGCCCTGGGATGAATCATCTTGTTGCGGCTGGAAATAATCCCTCAAATTTTAGCGTAACTTTCTCGCGCTTCCTGCGTCCTTATAAGTGAAAGGTAAAAACATGGAGGTGTGAAGTGAATGCGATGTTTTGTGGAAATTGGAATGGGTTTTGGGGCATTCTTACTACTGTGGTGGCATATTGGGAATGTTGTTTCAAGTAGCGATATGGGTATTGGTTGTTTGGGCGATAGTTGCCATCATCAAGAGCTTAACAAGCAATAAAACAAGAATCTCTAGAAAAAGGGGTGTGTAATGAAAAAGTCAATTTTTGTGTTAACGCTGTTGTTCTTGGCGGCTGTTTTCTCCTGGAACAATGTCTATGCGCACTATGATAAAGGCGATGTCAAAACCGAGGTCAAGAAGATCGAAAGCGGTGTGCAGGTTACGATGACCTCTGATGATCCAAGTCTAGTCACGGCAATCCAAGATGATAGCAAGTATTACCGTGATAAGTGGAACCACGATGGTTATTGCCCACATATGAGGCCTGTGAATAACACTCATTGTTGCGCGATGGGATATTAAGAGCAGTTGGAGTAAAATAAGATCTATTTTATCTGGTTTTACTTCCGCATACTCCAATTAAGACAACGCTGTTAATCTGTGCCAATGCTGGAATATAATAGTTATCACCTTAACGTAATAAATTTCGTTGAGGTAGTGCACAGCTTGACATGGGTTGCATCATGGCCTATACTTGCATTTAGAGGCAAGTATGAAAAGCGATTTAGACTATATCAGAATTATTAGTGAGCCAGTTCGATTCAGGATACTTAGGCTCTTGGTGGTGTCGAAGCAGGAAATCTGTGGCTGTGAGTTTGTTGATTCTTTGGAAATGCCACAATACAGCATAACAAAGCATATCGAAATACTTAAAGAGGCTAAGTTAGTGCAATCTAGAAAAGAAGGTCGTTGGGTTTACTACTCCGCTTGGCATAGCTTAAACCAAATTTGTAAAGACCTATGCAAGATTGTTGCGAAGTCAAAAGATAAGATTTTTAAGGAAGATATGAAGCGCTTTAACAAGCGTTTGCTTATTCGAGAGAATGGTAAGTGCTTGCTTGGCATTCAAAATAGCAAACTGATGAATAAAAAAACAAAGTGTTGTTAAAAAAGGAGGGGCTTATGAAAAGATATTTCGTTGGGTTAATGATGGTTGCAGTGCTTGTTACTGTTTCTGCGGTTCAAGTATTTGCTTGCTGCCCATAAGCAGTTAAGAAATAGATTGTATTTAAGCGAAGCAAGAAACCGCTCCTTTATAGAGCGGTTTCTTTTTTAATTTGACCTTAGAGTTAGCTCTAAGGTGTAAAATGAGGCCATGATAAAAAATAAATCTCTTCAAATTGGTGAAATTGCAGACAAAACGGGCGTCTCTTCTCATACTCTTCGCTACTACGAAAAGCTCGGTTTAATTCAAAAGCCCAGTCGAAGTACAGGCGGCTTTAGGCTATATCCTCCGCAAGATGTCGAAAAAATTACTTTCATTAAAAAAGCCCAGTCATTTGGCCTTACTCTTGAAGAGATTAAGACAATCATGGGCTGTAGCAAGCAGGGATTGAACCCTTGCTGCGACCTCATTATGGAGGTATTCACTAAAAAGATAACGGAATTCGAATCTAAGATTAAAGAGATGCAGCACATGAGAAGGCGTCTTAAATGCTTGGTTTCAGAGTGGTCAACAAAACAGTAATTAAAAGGATATGTCAATGAGTGAAACGATAGATAGAAGCATGTCGGTTTTTGAGAAGTATTTAACTCTATGGGTATTGGTTTGCATCGCAGCAGGTATTTTTATAGGTAAGCTCGCACCTGGTTTAGCCAAGACGCTGGATGGGTTTTCCATTTACGTCAATGATGCTCCCGTGGTTTCCATCCCTATTGCAATTTGCTTATTCTTTATGATGTATCCCATTATGGTAAAAATCGATTTTGCTTCTGTTGTTAAAGCCGGTAAATCTCCAAAGCCAGTTGGGTTAACGCTATTTGTGAATTGGGCAATCAAGCCGTTTACGATGTATGGCATAGCTTTTCTATGTTTAGGGGTTTTATTCAAAGGGTTTATCGGCAGTGAAGCCGTGGATTTTGTCAAACTACCGCCTGGGGCAGACTGGGCTATTGGCTCAATACATGGTGCAGGTACAGTTGTTATGAACGAAGGTGTCAAGATGTTGCAGGTGCCGCTATGGAGGAGCTTTTTTGCGGGCTGTATTTTGTTGGGTATTGCACCCTGCACAGCAATGGTGCTTGTGTGGGGTTTTCTTGCGAAGGGGAATGATGGCCATACTTTGGTCATGGTTGCTATTAATTCCTTAACTATGTTGCTTTTATATGGTGTCTTAGGTGGCTTCTTGCTTGGTGTAGGGCAGATGCCTGTCCCATGGGAAGCCCTTTTATTGTCGATTGCTATTTATGTCGCATTGCCTCTTGTGGCAGGATACTTTTCAAGAATGTGGATTCTGGGTCATAAGGGGCTTGATTGGTTTAATGAGAAATTTCTCCATGTGCTTACGCCAGTTTCCATCACGGCATTGCTTTTAACCTTAGTGCTTCTCTTTTCTTTTAAAGGGGAAGTGATTCTCTCTCAGCCCCTCATGATTTTATGGATTGCCATACCCCTTTTTGTGCAAACTTGTCTTATCTTTGCGATTACCTACTGGGTGGCAAAGAAAATGCGGCTTAAATACGAAGATGCAGCACCCTCAGCGATGATAGGAGCAAGTAACCATTTTGAGGTAGCCATTGCGACAGCAACAATGCTTTTTGGGTTGTCGTCTGGGGCAGCATTAGCTACGGTGGTGGGAGTGCTAATTGAAGTTCCAGTCATGCTTATGCTGGTTAGAATTTGTCAAAAAACAAGAAATTGGTTTGATTGATAAGGTATGGAATCTTTTAAGGTAATTATTCAAACAATGTGCTTTGCTTTTCTTGGGCTTGGCACCCTAATAGCGTGTTTTAATAAAGATGCCTATTTTATTAAAAATGGAATTTCATCAGATAAAGAGTCAATTAGAAGAGCAAGGATTATTATATTTTTAGTAAACCTGGCGATTTGGGGAGCAGTCCTGCTTTTAGTCAATAAGTTAATGTGAGGAAGGTGTGTTGTGAAAGAAAAAGTCTTAATTTTATGCACGGGTAACTCTTGCCGCTCTCAGATGGCTGAGGGAGTCTTGCGTCATTATGGGGCGGATAAATACGAAGTTTACAGTGCTGGGACTAAGCCCTCAAAAGTAAATGATACCGCCATAAAAGTTATGGCTGAAATTGGGATTGATATTTCTGGTCATGAGTCACAACATCTGGATGAGTTTAAGGATATTGCTTTTGATTATGTCATCACCGTTTGTGACAATGCTAAGGAATCATGCCCTGTTTACTTAAAGGTAGCTAAAAAGCTCCACTGGAGTTTCCCTGACCCACCTCATGACCAAGAAATTACAGAGAACGTTATCAATGAGTTTCGCAAAGTCCGTGATATGATTCACACCAAATTCAAGGCGGCAGGCAAAAAAGGAATAGATTAGGCAGGATTGGCTTCAATCCCTCTGTTTTTGAATGGATTTGACATACCCATTGGGGGTATGGTATGCTTCTAGCATGAAGAAAAAAGGGACATGTCATAAGAATAAGTTAACGTCTCTTAGGCGTATCGAGGGCCAAGTCCGAGGCGTTCAGAAGATGATTGAGGCTGAACGCTATTGTGTCGATATTCTAAATGCTACAAGTGCAATTATAGGCGCCCTTAAGAGAGTTGAAGCGAATATTCTTAAAGATCATTTAAATACTTGCGCACAGACAGCGTTTGAGGGAAAATCTAAGAAGCAAAAGGAAGAGAAGTTAAACGAGCTTTTTGATTTATTGGACAAATTCCGACGATGAAAAATAAAATTCTTAGCTCAATTCTAATCTTTATGTTCGCTTGGGTAGCGGTAGGTGCCCTTGACTGTGGGTGTGCGTTTGCAAGCCAGATAGAAACCACAGTTCATAAAGCTACCAATACTTCTGAAGGTATGGATTGCCATGGCTCGGAAGAATCCCAAAGTAAAAAAGCAGATGATGTTTGTTGTACCGGGTGCGAATTAGAAAGTAAAGCACCTATCCCACCCAGTGTTATGCTGACGGGTCCTTCCCAAAATAAACTCTCAGATTTAGGTCTTGATGTTTTTACATCAGGCGCTACCGGAGTTGTTTCAATTACCAAATCTTCAGTAGTAAGTTCGAGTTTTCAAGACGTTCACGCCCAGAGTGTGTCCATTTACGGTACACCGATTTATCTCGCCGTTCAGTCCTTTTTAATCTAGAAAATTAAACTTAAATGAAATGAATAGTCCCACACAAAACGGGTCTATTTGGATTTGCATTAATTTTATTGGAGGAGAATGTGACAAACAAATATCAAGCAGGAACAATTTTAGGGTTGCTTAGCATGGCGATGATACTCTTTTCAAGTTCACCAGTAACAGCCGGTGTTTCTAGAGAAGAAAAAAAAGAGCTCAAGGCGACGCACAGGGCCTACAAAGAAACGATTACTGATGAGCTTAGCGAGGCTATCAGCTTAAACGAGGCTCTTCGCTATGGAGCCCTTCAGAACGCAGCGTTAAGAGGTGCTTTTTATCATTGGAAAGCGTCTGTTCACGATATTAAGCAGTCCACAAGCTGGGATGATCCACAGTTTTCATTTAAATTCTTTATTGATGAGGTTGAAACTCGCGTTGGGCCTCAGAAAGAAATGTTCTCGATTAGTCAGAAAGTTCCTTTCCCGGGGAAATTGTATACACAAGGCAAGGCTTCCACCGCTGTTTCTAGACAAAAGTATGCGAGCTATCAAAAAGCGAAGCTTCAGTATTTTTATGAGTTAAAAGACGCCTATTTTGAATTTTGGTTTTTATATAAAAACATCCTTGTGACAGAAAAGAATATGGAGCTATTGGAGCATTTTGAAGGCGTTGCCCAATCAAAGTTTAAATCGAGCATGGCGAGTAACCAAGACCTTTTAAAGGCGCAGGTTGAACTTGGAAAACTTGAGAATGATCTTTTAACGCTCAATGATTATCGAAGACCCATCATGGCTCGTTTGAACGCTGTTTTAAATCGTGATGTCAACATGTCGATTGGCTGGCCTGAGGAAATTGATCATGAAGTGAAAGCTCTGGTAGAAGAATCTGTTTTTGAAAAGTTTTACGAAAATAATCCAGATCTAGAAAAGGCGACTCAACGTATTGAAGAAACCAAAAAGAAAGTGTGGCTAGCTCGTCTTGACTATCTTCCAGACACCACCGTTGCCTTTGATTATATCAATGTGGATAAAGGGCCGCTTAATGTTAGCGATAATGGGCAAGATGCCAGCGCCTTAATGTTTAAAGTGAATGTTCCGCTTTGGTATGGCAAGCAAAAGAGTCAAGTTGATGAGGCCAAGGCTTTAAGAGAATCAGCCGTGGCTCAGCATGACCAACTTGAGAACGATTTATCTGCCAAGATAAAAATGATTTATTTCAAGATTCAAGATGCAGAGAGGCAGATTAAACTTTACCGCGATGCCCTTGTTCCAAAAGCCGAACAATCCTTGAAAGCTTCTGAAAAAGCTTACTCAGGTGGAAAAGTTGATTTCTTAAATCTAATTGATAGTGAAAGGACGCTGCTTAATTTTCAACTGTCCTATTACAAGGCTATTCGTGACTACGAACAACGCTTAGCAGAGCTTGAAATGATGGTCGGTGAATCACTGCGAGGAGAAAACGATGGATAATAAACGAGAAAACAAAATGGAAACTTTATCGAAAGGATTTAAGCAGACCAAGGGTCAGGTCAAGGAATTGGTTGGCTCTAAGAACCATCGGCGTGCGGTTATTATTCTGATCGTGGTGGCTCTTGCGGTGGGATGGACGATTTCAAGTATGATCCGTGGACCAAGAGTTGCCTCGAATGGATCATCCGAGCATCTTCATGGAGCAGGTGAGGAGTCATCCGTATGGTCTTGTGCAATGCATCCACAAATTCAATTACCAACGCCAGGTCAGTGTCCTATTTGTGGCATGGATTTGATTCCGCTAAAGACTGATGCCGGTGAAGGTATGCCGTCCGCAAGGCGTTTAGTGATTTCGCCTGAAGCTGCGAAGTTAGCAGAGATTGAAACAGCTGAAGTTGAGAGGAAGTTGGTTTCAACGGATATCCGAATGGTAGGAAAAGTTGAATATGACGAGACAAAAATTGCTTATATCACGGCGTGGACAGGTGGACGAATAGACAGGCTCTATATTGATCAAACAGGTGTGCCTGTGAATAAGGGCGACCATTTAGCGTATCTCTACAGCCCTGAACTTTTAGCGGCACAAGAAGAATACTTGCAGTCCATTCAAGGGGCCAAAAATGTCAAGGAAAGCCACCTTGATATTATTAAATCAACTTCTGAGGATACGATCATTAATGCAAGGGAGAAGTTAAAACTTCTCGGAGTTACGGATGAACAGATTAAAGAACTTGAAGAGACAAAGGTTGCCAAGGATCACATGACGATTTATGCCTCGGCGACTGGAATTGTCGTTAGTCGCGAAGTTCAAGAAGGTACTTATGTTCAAACAGGAACCAAAATTTACTCTATTGTCGATTTAAGTGAAGTTTGGATCAAACTAGATGCATACGAAAAAGATTTGGAATGGCTCAGGTACGGGCAAGACGTGGAGTTTGAAGCAGAGGCTTACGCCGGAGAAAAGTTTCACGGAAGAATTTCATTCATTGATCCTATTCTTGATCAAACAACGCGTACTGTAAAAGTGCGTGTTAATGTTAAGAATAAAGACGGTCGGCTTAAACCCGGTATGTTTGTCCGTGGAATTGTTCGAGCTCAAGTTGCTGGAATGGGACGTGTGATGGCTCCAGATTTGGCAGGAAAATGGATTGGACCGATGCATCCTGAAATTGTTCGTGACGAGCCAGGCCCTTGTCCAATTTGTGGCATGCCACTTGTGACCGCGGAAAAAATGGGATATGTCACCATAGATGAAAGTGAAGCCCCTCTTGTTGTACCAACATCAGCAGTTCTTAAAACTGGAAAGCGGGCTGTCGTATACGTTCACAAACCGAATGCGTCCAAACCGACTTTTGAAGGGCGAGAAATTGTCTTGGGGCCACGAGCTGGAGATCATTATCTTGTGAAATCAGGTTTGGCAGTGGGCGAGCGAGTTGTCGTGAATGGTAATTTCAAAATTGACAGTGCTCTTCAAATACAAGCGAAGCCGAGCATGATGAACCCCGACGGTGGAGTCGGTGGCGGTGGACATGATATGTCAAAAATGGGTGGGGGCGACTCAAAGAAAAGTAAGGAAAAAGAAGTTCCCATGACACATGTGATGACACCGAAGGAATTTCTTGCGCAATTGAGTCCTCTTTATGACGCTCACTTCGCACTTCAAGATGCGCTTGCAACAGATGATTTTGAGAAAGCTAAAGCATCCATTCTGCTGATTAAGCAAGCGTTGGGCAGTGTGAACATGGATTTGCTTAAAGATAAGCTGCACGGGACTTGGATGGATCTTGCCGGGAGAATTGAGAACAGCACTGTTCTGGGCCTTGACTCGAAAACGATTGAGGATTTCAGAAAAGGTGTTTTAGAGGATTTAAGCAATGAATTTATTCTTTTAGAAAAGACATATGGGCATGCGGGTGCAGGAGAATATTACAAAGCATTCTGCCCAATGGCATTGGATGGTAAAGGGGCAGTATGGCTTCAATCTGTGGAAGGTATTATGAATCCTTTCTTTGGAAAACGTATGCAGGATTGTGGAACCATCCAGGATAAATTTTTGTCACAAGATGGCATGACGAGTGATGCCAGTATGAAAGAAGAAATAAGTGGAGGCGCTGAACATGTCCACTAAGTCAGATAAAGAATCCCGAGGTCCTATTGCTGCAACCATTCGGTTTTGTTTACAAAACAAATTGGTTGTAGCTCTTTTTGTTGTTTTTATGATTACTTGGGGTGCTTTGGTTGCGCCTTTTGATTGGAACATGGGAGGGCTTCCGCGTGATCCCGTACCGACTGATGCTATTCCTGACATTGGTGAGAACCAGCAGATTGTCTTTACCGAGTGGATGGGGCGGTCGCCCCAGGATGTTGAAGATCAAATTTCTTATCCGTTAACAGTTTCGCTTTTGGGTGTTCCCGGTGTAAGAACGGTTCGTAGTTATAGTTTTTTTGGGTTTTCATCCATCTATATTATTTTTGAAGAGGGGGTTGATTTTTATTGGTCAAGGTCTCGCGTTTTAGAAAAATTAAGTAGTCTTCCGTCCGGAACTCTCCCTGAAGGAGTCTCACCAGCCTTAGGCCCTGATGCGACCGCTCTTGGACAGATATTCTGGTATACGCTTGAAGGCCGGGACAAAAAGGGTA
This sequence comes from Candidatus Omnitrophota bacterium, assembly GCA_029261035.1. Classification (GTDB taxonomy): domain Bacteria; phylum Omnitrophota; class Omnitrophia; order Omnitrophales; family JACROU01; genus JAJDCD01. Next base: position 386,315 of record JAJDCD010000008.1, on the reverse strand, counting down.
ATCCGACAGGGGGTTGGGACCCTCATGAACTCAGAACCATTCAGGATTGGTATGTCCGTTATGCCCTTCTTTCAGCAAAAGGTGTGAGTGAAGTTGCTTCGATTGGTGGATTTGTTCAAGAGTATCAAGTCGATGTTGACCCGGATTCCATGCGTGCTTATGGGGTTTCACTTCAAGAAGTCTTTCATGCGGTGAAGATGGCTAACATTGATGTTGGCGCACGAACGATAGAAGTCAATCGTGTTGAGTATATGATCCGCGGTCTTGGATTTATTGAGAAATTAGAAGATCTCGAAATGAGCGTGATTAAAACCTACAACAACACGCCTATTTTTATCAAAGACGTGGCAAATGTCAGTTTGGGGCCGGCGCTTCGTCGAGGAGCGCTCGACAAAGAAGGAAGCGAAGTGGTCGGGGGTGTTGCTGTCGTCAGATATGGTGAGAATCCACTGGAAACCATTAAGAACGTAAAAGCCAAAATCGAAGAAATTAAAGACGGCCTTCCCAAGAAAACGCTTGAAGATGGGACTCTCAGTCAAGTTACAGTCGTTCCTTTTTATGACAGGAGCGGTCTTATCCATGAAACCTTAGGAACGCTTAATGATGCTTTAGAACAAGAAATCCTTGTGACGATTATTGTGGTGATTGTTTCAGTGATGCATCTTGCGAGTTCGCTTTTAATTTCAGGGCTTCTGCCCCTCGCTGTTTTGATGTGCTTTATTGGTATGAAGCTTTTCGGTATAGATGCCAACATTGTTGCGCTATCGGGAATTGCAATTGCGATTGGCACGATGGTTGATATGGGTATTGTAATCACAGAAAACATTCTCAAGCATCTAGAAAAAGCGAAGCCTGAGGAAGACCGGATGGAGGTTATCTTTCGTGCGTCCACCGAAGTCGGGAGCGCTGTGATTACGGCAGTCGCTACTACTGTGATTAGTTTTCTTCCTGTCTTTACGATGCAAGCCGCAGAAGGAAAGCTGTTTAGACCCCTAGCTTTCACGAAGAGCTTTGCATTGATTGCCTCGGTGATCGTTGCGCTTACGATTATTCCACCTGCTGCTCACTGGTTGTTTAAGAAGCGAAAAACGAATGTGAAAATGAAGCAGCTTATGGGTTTTGTCGTCATTGCTTTAGGTCTCTTTTTACTGCTCAAGTTTTCTGCTTGGGTTGGCTTTGTCATCATAGTTTTTGGATCACTTCGTGCATTTGAACACCGTTTACCTGAAAAGTGGAAGCCTAAAGTTCCTACGGTGCTCAATTGGTTAGCGGTTCTTGCGGTGTCTTTGGCGCTGACTCGACAGTGGTTGCCTTTAGGTCCAGACAAAGGAATGATTCTGAACTTTTCATTTGTCGCTTTACTGATCGGTGGTCTTCTTTGGTTCTTTCATCTCTTTCAGAGCTATTACACGCCAATGCTCAGATGGTGCCTTCGGAACAAAAGAAAGTTTTTAATCACACCGCTCGTTGTTATTGTTTTGGGTGTCACGATATGGTTGGGCTTTGACAAGGTTTTTGGACTCATTCCGAATTTTATAAGGAGTAATCCTCCCGTCTCCTGGGTTGGAAAAACCTTTCCCGGTCTTGGTAAAGAGTTTATGCCTGCGCTTGATGAAGGGTCATTTTTATTCATGCCTACGACCATGCCGCATGCTTCGATTGGGGAATCACTTGATGTGCTTCAGAAACAGGATATGTCGATTCGAGGAATTCCTGAAATTGATTCTGTCGTAGGGAAGCTAGGTCGCGTGGAGAGTCCGCTCGATCCTGCACCAATATCGATGATTGAAACAACGATTAATTACAAACCTGAGTATATTCTTGACGAAAAAGGACACCGTAAACGGTTTAAATATGACCGCCGTAAAAAAGAATTTGTACGGACTGAAATGGGCGATCTGATTGAAGCCAAACGAGGCCGACCCTACCGGCAATGGCGAGATCACATCCGGAGTGCGGATGATATCTGGCAAGAGATTGTGAAAGCGACAGAGATTCTGGGAACAACATCGGCACCAAAACTACAGCCAATTGCCGCTCGTATTGTCATGCTTCAAAGTGGCATGCGTGCACCAATGGGTGTTAAGGTTAAAGGCCCGACGCTTGAGGTGATCGAAAAGGTTGGACTTCAAATTGAAAAATTTTTAAAAGAAGTTCCGTCGGTAGAACCCGCCGCCGTATTTGCGGACCGCGTTGTCGGAAAACCGTATCTTGAGATTGATATTGATAGAGAAGCGATTGCACGGTATGGCATTCGCATTCGCGATGTTCAAGATGTGATTGAAATTGCGATTGGCGGCAAAAGAATTACGACAACGGTTGAAGGACGAGAACGTTATCCTGTCAGGGTCCGGTACATGCGGGAACTCAGAGATACGATTGAGTCCCTTGAAGATATTCTTGTAGCATCTCCGAGTGGGGCGCAGATTCCCATCAAACAGCTTGCAACGATTGATTATTTGCGTGGTCCTCAAGTGATCAAAAGTGAGGATACCTTTTTAACGAGTTATGTTCTTTTTGACATGAAGCCGGGAAAAGCAGAAGTAGACGTTGTAGAAGAGTCTCAAGCCTACCTTAAATCAAAAATTGAGAGTGGCGAATTTGATTTGCCTGCCGGGGTGAGCTACACATTTGCCGGAAGTTACGAGAACCAGGTAAGAAGTTCTAAGAGAATGGTAATTGTGCTGCCTCTAGCCTTGTTTGCGATATTTCTGGTTCTCTACTTTCAATTTAAATCAGTGATGACAACTCTTCTTGTCTTCTCTGGTGTGCTCGTCGCATGGGCTGGGGGTTTCCTTATGCTTTGGCTTTACGGGCAACCTTGGTTCTTTGATTTCTATCTGTTTGGTACCTACATGCGTGATCTTTTTCAAATTCATCCTATCAACCTTAGTGTTGCCGTGTGGGTCGGTTTTCTTGCACTCTTTGGCATTGCTACAGACAACGGTGTGATTTTAGGAACGTATCTTGATCAAACTTTTAGCAAGCGTGAAATTACATCGATTCAAGAAGCTCGGGAAGCAACGCTTGTTGCAGCAGAAAGAAGAATTCGCCCATGTTTAATGACAACGGCGACGACCATTCTTGCACTCATTCCTGTTCTGACTTCTACTGGTAGAGGTTCTGATGTGATGGTTCCTATGGCCATCCCTTCTTTTGGAGGAATGTCTGTTGTGCTTGTCACTGTTTTTGTGGTGCCCGTTCTTTATTGTGCGGTGATGGAGTGGAAGATCAAACATGGTATTAAAGACGAGCGTTTTGCAGCGCATGATGATCAAAGTAGCTTGGCGTAAAGGAGGTAATTATGAATGAAGACGGAGAAAACCTTTGGAAGCGATTAGGGCTTGAACAACTTCGTGGATCGTTGAAGAAAGTAGAGAGACTTTCAGAAAGTTTCGAAGCGACGCTAAATGATCTACCAAAGTGCGATCAGTGCGCCAAAGTAGCATTGATTGAGAGAATTCAGTCGTCAGCCGGTGAGTTAGGCGGTGAGGTTGTTGGGCTGAGTGCTCTAGCAGGCACTCTAAAGGCGAGTATTGAAGCTGCGGAGCAAGCTAAAGTGGCTCTTGAGCAAGAATGCCCTGAGAACTGCAAGTGCAGTGGGGAGCCTTGTAAATGTCATTAGTTAATGGTGTAACAAAATAAACTTTAAGGAGAATTAAAATGAAAAAAAGAATAATACTATCGACGATTCTTATGATGAGCTTTGTTTGTGTAGGACTGTCTCAGCATGCTTTTGCAAATCCAGATGCAGGCGTTGTTAATGTGGGCAATAAAGTTTGTCCTGTAAGTGGAGAATCAATTGGATCTATGGGTGACGCTTTCAAAGTGCAACATGACGGAAAAGAATACAACTTATGTTGCAAAATGTGTGTGAAGGACTTTGAGAAGAACCCAGAGAAGTACATCAAGATCGTAGAAGCGGAAGCTTCAGCTAAATCGGCTCACGAAGGTCACGATATGGGCCATATGTCTGAGAAAAAAGAAAGCGCTGAGAAGAGTGGGGATCATGGGGACCACGATCATCATTAATTCGGAGGCCACAAATGAATTTTAAATCGTTAGGTATTGCGTTCGTGATGGCTGTGGGTCTATTTCTCTATGGTTATTTTCTATCTACAGCTGGTCATGATCACTCAGCCCATAAAGGCAAAACAGATCATGGGGAAGTCGCCGCTGTGAGCGCGGATGTTGATGGCCATGGTGATCACGATCATGGCGACTCAGATCATTAAAAGAAAGGAGGTCGCCTGATGTTTGATTTTTTGATACCGATTCATCCAAAGATGGTTCATTTTCCCATAGCGCTTTTTTTTACGGCTTTAGTATTTGATGTGCTTAGTCTTGTCTTTCGAAAGAAGGCGTTGCATCAATCGGCAATTTATCTTTATGTGTTTGCGGCATTGTTAACTCCGCTAGTTGTTCGTACCGGTATTTGGGAGGCAGAGCGGCTTCACTTGAATCATCCCTTATTGACAAAGCACAGTTTGATGGCTCAAAGAACAATGTGGGTTTCGTTGATGTCATTACCAGTTCTATGGTTTCTCAAAAACGAATTTGCTAAGTACTTTAGAGCTGTGTTTCTCATTGTTCTTTTGGCTACAGTCGGTTTAGTTGCTTATACGGGTCATTTGGGTGGTCAAATGGTTTATGAGTACGGCGTTGGCATTGAGTAATTGAGTTCCGAAAATAATGCTTGTTTGAAAGGATTTAATGAAATCAACGTTACCAAAAATGAGTGGAATATTAAGAAGCTCTTTACTGCTATGTGCAGTGCCCTATATAGGGATGTTGGTTTACCTGACGGTAGGTCTGCATGAAGTGGAAGGGCAAATGCACTCAGGGCCTGAACCCTTTACGTTGCTGTGTCTTGCAATCTTGGGCGGCGCCGTCCCTGGTGTCGGTGTATTTGTTATTCTGCGTAACCTTTTATTTCACAAGCAACATTTTCAGCTTAAAGGAATTTTAGAAGCGTATGCTTCCTTGATTGCTATCTTTGCGAGTTGGTTTTCTCTCCTTCAAGTGCAAAGTAGCACCCCATCTTTTACTGGAATGAAGTTAATGTGGGGCCAAAGCTATGGCGTGGCTCAACATATTGAACATCTTCATTCGATATTCTTGGATAGTCTCTACTTAAGTGTTATGACCATCACAACAGTTGGATTTGGGGATATAGCACCGTTGACAATAAGTGGCAAAGGTCTTGTGGCTGTAGAGGGTTTAATCGGCGTTGGGTTTTTAGGTGTGGTGCTTGGCCACTACTTCTCTGTTTGCATACACAAAAAAAATAATCAGGAAGTATAGGTAATGAAATACACATGTCCGATGCATCCAGAAATTGCTGAAGAAAAGCCCGGCGATTGCCCTAAATGCGGTATGGCATTAGAACCCATGCAATCCGAGGCATCTAAGGAGAAAACGGTTTACACCTGCCCGATGCATTCGGAAGTAGAGCAGGACCATCCCGGTAGTTGTCCGAAATGCGGCATGGCTTTGGAAGCTAAAAATGCCCAGGCAGAAGACAAGCATGAACAAAATGAAACTAAGAAATTAAAACGCAAGTTTTGGGGAGGTGTGATTTTTGGTCTTCCTGTTGTCTTTTTAGCTGCTGAAGAGATGATTCCTGCATTAAAATTTGAATTCATTTCTCATCACGCTTCAGGATGGATACAGCTCTTTTTAAGCGCACCGGTTATTTTCTGGGCGGGCGGATTTTTCTTTAAACGCGCATGGCAGTCGGTCGTGAATCGCAGTTTGAATATGTTCACCTTGATTGCCATGGGTGTTGGAGCCGCATATTTTTATAGCGCTGCGGCTGTTATTTTTCCTCAAATATTTCCTAACTCACTAAAAATGAATGGCATGTTGGGGCTCTACTTTGAAGCGGCAGTTGTGATCACCGTGCTGGTGATTCTTGGGCAGTATCTGGAAGCGAAAGCTCGCGCACGGACAGGGGAAGCGATCAAAGTATTGCTCGGCCTTGCGGCCAAAAATGCTCATCGTTTGCGTGATGGCGAGGAAGAGGAAGTTGCTGTGGATGAGGTGCAAAAGGGGGACCTGTTGCGTGTTCGCCCGGGAGAGAAGATTCCCCTGGACGGGACCATTACCGAGGGAAAAAGCACGATTGATGAATCTATGATTTCCGGAGAGCCTGTGCCTGTTGAGAAAGGTGAAGGCGACAAGGTTATTGGGGCAACCGTCAATCAAACGGGTTCTTTTGTGATGAAGACGGAGAAGGTGGGTTCGGAAACATTACTCTCGCAGATTGTACACATGGTCTCAGAAGCGCAGCGAAGCCGGGCACCGATTCAAGGCCTGGCCGATAAAGTCGCAGGAATCTTTGTGCCGGTTGTGATTTTGATCGCGGCATTAACTTTTGGGATATGGGCTCTTTGGGGCCCACAGCCTGCTCTTGCATATGCCTTCGTGAACGCTATTGCGGTGTTAATTATCGCCTGTCCTTGCGCTTTAGGATTGGCAACTCCAATGTCTATTATGGTCGGTGTGGGACGCGGCGCTAGGTCAGGGATATTGATTAAAAACGCCGAGGCGCTTGAGAAGTGCGAAAAGATTACGCACGTACTAACGGATAAAACGGGAACTCTCACTGAGGGTAAACCGAGTGTGACATCCGTTGAAACGGCCGAGGGCGTTGATGAAAAAGAATTACTGGTCAGTGCGGGTTCTCTTGAAAAATCAAGCGAACATCCTTTGGCTCGTGCCGTGTTGAACTATGCCGAAGAAAAAAAAGTTGATTTAAAGGAGGTTGATCAATTTGAGTCGGTGACCGGCGGAGGGGTTAAGGGAGAACTCGATGGTAAAAAGATTTCTTTGGGGAAGCAAAAATTCATTGCGGGATTTACAGATCTGTCCGAGGATTTAAAAAAGAAAGCAGAGACGATGCAGAAAGAAGCGCGGACCGTGGTCTGGGTTGCGAGAGAAAATAAAGTGGTGGGCATTCTGGGGATTTCAGATCCCATCAAGAAAAGTACACCGACCGCCATTCAGGAACTCCATGATCTCGGGTTGAAAGTAATTATGTTGACCGGTGATAACGAAAACACGGCGCGTGCGATTGCTAAGGAACTTAACATTGATGATGTGCGTGCAGGACTGGAGCCGAAAGATAAACAGCAAATTGTGAAAGAGCTGAAAAAAGAAGGAGCGCTGGTGTTGATGGCCGGTGACGGAATTAATGATGCGCCTGCTTTAGCTCAGGCGGAAGTCGGGGTAGCCATGGGAACAGGGACGGATGTTGCCATCGAGAGTGCCGGGATTACTTTGGTAAAAGGTGATTTAAATGGAATCGTCAAGGCTCTAAAATTAAGCCGGGCGGTGATGTCGAACATTCGCCAAAACCTATTTTTTGCATTCATTTATAACGCACTTGGGGTACCAATTGCTGCGGGAATTTTGTACCCTTTTATCGGCCTCTTACTCAATCCAATGATTGCCGGAGCCGCGATGAGCTTTAGTTCTGTTTCTGTTATTTTAAATTCACTTAGGTTAAAGAGAATAAAGATCTAATTTTCAATCAATGGGTTTACCGGTAAGCAAAACGCGCAATGGATTAGGTGTGTGGAACCGTAAAGTAAGAAGAGGACGCCAAAAGTGCTAAAAATTGAAGAGTTGCTTAAGCGATATGTTCAGCCCTTTTCTGGCGACTTTTTCGATGGTTGAATACTTCGTATCGCGAGGTGGTTTTTGCTCTTCAAGCTCTTGATAATGCTTGTATTTCATCCCCGCTTTTTCCGCAACCTCTTCTTGAGTCATGCCGCGTTTTATACGAAGTTCTTTTATTCTTCTAGCTAATTTCTTCATCGATGTGCTCGCCATTCGAAAATTATCATTTAAACTCCTCAAGGTTGACACCCCTACAGGTAGGGGTGTATGCTTATAAATTGGAGGGACGAATGAAGGTTCTTTTGGCAGAAGATGAGCGTCCAACCATTGAAAGCATGGATATGCTCATGGATATATGGGGACACGATTTGGACGTTGTCTCAAACGGAAAAGAAGCCGTTGATCGGGTCCAAGAAGTGGAGTATGACCTTGTTCTAATGGATACGCGTATGCCAGTTATGACAGGCCATGAAGCGATATCCCAAATACGACGGATGAAGCTACCCGCGTATTTACCAATACTTTCTTTGTCGGCAACAGCGAATGAGAGAGAGGGGCTTAAGGTGGGCGCGGATGCCTTTCTTGAGAAGCCCTATGATTGCGATGTTCTTTTTAATATTATTCAACAAATCACACCCCAAATTATGCGGATTAGAAGTGAGGTCGGTGGGGATGTTCAAATTGTGAGGGAGAAACCAGTGAGTAAAGATCATTATGAAGCATTAAGAGAGCTTAGAAAGAAGAATCTTGGTTTTTTCGGAATGGAAGGATCAAACCAAATATGGATGACTCACACAAATCTACAGAACCGTGTGCTTAATGATTTCTGTAAGGGGCAAGTTGCTTCTCGGTTTCTCGATAGAGACCCCGACAATTACGGAATGATCGATTACTATAAAGGGCACGGAGGATTCGCTAACCGGAAACACCTTCTTCCTGAAGAGTTTGAGATCGAAAAAAAGAAAGAAGATAAAGAGCTTGAAAGCTTCAAAGAACCCGTTTCTTTTGATCCAGTTAAAGAGGAGAGCGAGTAAAAAGTTCATAAACATAGCATAAAAATGTCGTAATTCTCACCCAAAATAGCCACTTTTTTACAAAAAAAACACCCTTCCCAAATAGCCTTTCTTTTGCGTTTGTTTATCTTTCTTCTTAATAGGTAGTTCAAATTTAGGTGATAAACTCCGATTTTAATAAGACTATTTCTTGATAGAAAATTCCCGAAAAAGTTATCGGACGTCCCTTGATTTCTTGTGTGGATATGTTACGTTAAACTTAGAGTTTCAGAAATTCCACAGAGTTTCAGAAACTCCAAATTTGGAAAATGGGGATGTTATACGAAATGAAAATTACCGAAGAATCCATTGCCAGAGAAGCAGGTGTTTCAAAGGCCTCTGTTTCACGTTATTTTAATCCTGTTGAGCGCGACAGGCTACGAACTGAGACTCGCGAAAAAATACGCCCTGTTGTTGAGGGACATGAATTTACGCCTGAGAAAAGAAATGCAAAAAAGCGTAAATATCAGACAGGTGTCTTTGGTGTTCTTGTGCCGTACTCAGCGGATTTATTCGAGTCACCGTATCACAGAGGCGTGCTTTCTGGAATTATGGGAGCGATGGAGAACTCAGACTATGAGATTCGGTTGATTCCAGTTCGCGATGATGGGTATCAAAATATCAGACGGTTTCTTCAAAAGTATTTGATTGACGGACTTATTGTTTTGACGTGGCGGAGTCACCCTAATTTAATCAAGCTTGTAGAATCGGTATCTAAACCTTTTCCGATAATTTTAATCAATGACTTTGAGAAGTCGGTCTGTACTCATTTTGCTTATTGTGATGTTGGTGAAGGTATGGCAAAGGCAGTTGGTTATTTATCTGACAAAGGTAAGCGGAAAATTGCCTTTTTGAAAGGACCAATGCATAACAGGATTGGAAGGGACGAGTTTCAAACGAGTATTGAATCAATCGACTCGCGGGACAAATTTAGAGGCTTTGAAAAAGCGATGGCATTAAGCGGTTTTCAGATAAGGAAAAACTGGATTAAGGACAGTGCTTGCTATGTTGTGGAAGAAGGCTATAAAAAAGCTTCTGAACTTTTTAATGGTAACGACAATCCAGATGCGGTGATTTGTTCTAACGATACACTTGCCAAAGGAGTCCTAGAGTACCTCAGTGAAAAGGGTATTAAATGTCCCAAGGAAGTCTCAGTAATTGGTTTTGATGGATATTCGGAAAGTCAATTTACCGATCCGCCTTTGACTACCATCAGGCAGCCCTTGAAGGAAATGGGCCATAAGGCAGGTGAATTTTTAATTGAGATATCTGAGGGGAAATTTAGCCATTCAGGAGTAGCTAGACATAAGTTTAATCCTGAATTAGTAATACGTAAATCAGCTTAATTAATTGCACAAAAATATAGGCAAAAAGCCAAAGTTGTGCACAACGGGCCCATAGGCCAGGAGACATTTTAGTAGCAAAGCGCGATCTTTAAATTGGAAAAATTAGAATTTTGGGACTAGTTCTGTATGGCCTTGCTTTTTGGGGCCGATGCACGTTCCCAGTAGAAAACCCTGTGATGAATTAACTACCGCTACTAATGCACCGACCTTTTAAACAAGGGTGTTTTAGCGTTTATTGATTTGTTTTCAGGGCTTTTTTTTATCTATTTATATATATAGCTTTATAAAGTCTGTTATGAGCAGTTGCAAAACAAATGCCAAGAAAAAGGAGGATCGAAAAAATGAGCAAGAATGAAAAAGGCGTCCCGGTCTTGAGGCGTGAAGACCTTCGGGGCAACTACAAAGAGGTACGCTGTCCAAAAGGTTGTGACCGGGTGCTTTTTGAAGCAGCAGGAGATACGGTGGACCCAGATGGTCTGTGGGTCATGTGTCAACGGTGTGAGCAGAAACTCCTTCCGCACAAAGCTTTCCAGGCTGAAGGGGAGTCCCATCTTTTTACCTTCGTCTACGAGTGTAAAAATTGCGGAGATCGTTATGAGAAGGATTTTCAGGGGACAAGAGAAAAGTGCCGTGGATGTAGGAAGTACCAGAATGCATTCATCTGGGGAAAATCCCACCCACCAGAAATACTCACACAAAACAAAACAGCCGCTTGATGAGGGACTTGAATTTTACGAAGTTTTAAGTTCCTCAAATCGTATCCCTTCTTTCTAAATCTTACTTTCTGTCTTAATTCCATTATTTCATCTGGCGATTGCCCGCACCTGGGAAAATCTGCCTCTACCCACCGTTCGACTACGCTCTCTCGACATTATTTTATTTAAGAGACCGTAGTCGAACGGTTAAATATGGCGTATCCAGGTGCTATTGCAAAAAGGTTGGGTCATAAATGATGAGTAAGATTGATTAAAAAGAACAGAGGGTTAAAAAAATATCCTATAGAGAAATACCCTTAAAAAATCATTCAAAAAATGGGGTTTCGTGCCCCTATATGAAGAGAACTATCAAAAAATCAAATACCCGATCCTAAATTCGGGAGGTAAAACTGGCGCTAAAGCCAACTTTGTGAAAAGGAGATTAAAGCGATGAGAGCAAGTGAAATAGAGATGCCTATGAGAATTAACAAATTTTCAGGTCTACGAGCAGTAACGGAAGTGAAAGTGATAGAGCATTACAGCAAAAGTGAGCAATTGCGAATATTGGTGAGAAGCATTTTAAGTAAATTCGGAGGATTGCTTAAACGAGGGATTTACGGGGGACTTGTCTTAACGGTTGCAATTGTTACGGCGGGAGTGATTGTTCAAGGTGCAGCTTTAGCTTATGAGAATTTGAAAGATAGCCAAAGTGCAAGTGATGGACCAATTACGATTCCCTGGCGAGAAACCCAAATCACAGAAACTAGGCCCGTTCAAGTGGTTGGGAGACCTGTGAAAACGGTTGATACCATGCGTGAAGAAAGACGGTATCAGGTGGATATGGCCCGTGAAAGTAATCGAACGCTTCAAACTGTTTTAAGCAGTGCGAACCGATTCGCAAGCCAAATCCGTCGCTAGATGGTGAAGCTGGCAGAGAGAGGAGAGCACGTAAGCTCTCCTCTCAAAGGTTAGCTGTGAGAAATGCCTCCCAAAAAGTCTGCGATCAATCTTTTTGGAGGTTTATTTGTGGTTGATGAAATAGTAAAAATTAGTGAAACGAAATCGCTTGATGAGGACGCGAGTCCTCTTGTTTTAACAAACCGAGATATTGAGTTATTTCGGTATGCACATGAACATCGTTACTTGGCATACAGCCAGATCAGAGAAGCTTTTTGGAAAGAAAACTCACTGGATGCTAAAGCCTGTTACAAACGAGTAGAAAAACTAGTGAATGCTGGATATTTAGAAAAAGGCTATTCAGGGCGACTTTGCCTTGATGTCTATTTTGTGACACAGAAATCATATGAGATTCTCAAAGAGAGAGGAACAGATTCAAAGCTTGACCTTTATGAGCCAACAGAATCTTTTGATCGGCATATTGATCATGATTTGCACGTAACCAATCTCAGGATTCTTTTTAGGGATCTTGGACTTGATGATTGGGAGAGTGAGCGGGTTTTGAGATACGGCAATCACCGGAGTGGTCCGCGACCGGATGGGATCATTCATTTTGGAGGAGATAAGCGAGCTGCGATTGAATTTGAAAATCATAATCTCTCAAAGAGTAAAAAGCGGTATCAGGGGATGATGAATTACTATTGGTCCCATCAGCTTTATCCACTGCTTTTTGTGATCATCAAAGGAGAGATTAAAGATTGGCTAGTAACCGCGCTTGATTACGATATCAAGCAGGTTTGGATGACGACTTACAAGGAATTGATGAATGAGCGAGAGGGGGCAATCTTTGAGAATAAAGCGGCAAGCTTTAAACTCAAGAAAATTTTATGAATAAGCCTTCACAATCACGGGAATCGTTCTTTCTAAAAGTATTGGGTGGAACATTCGTGAGGATACCACTTAGCTTCTCGCGAGCGTTAATAAATCTAGCAGATCGATCTGGGAGCCCCGCACTTAAGTATTTATTAATTGCGGTTTCAGTGTTTGTTGCGGCTGCGTTTTTTTTGAGCATGCATCAGATTTTTGATTGGCTAGATGAGGCAATGAGAATTGAAGGCCAAACAGCTATTTGGATTAAATTGAGTGTGTATTACGGAGTTTATTTAGCTGTTAGCTTACCCTTCTTTTTTGCAGTTGTGCATCTTAATCCTGACTCAGAGAATCTTAAAAAAGAGCGGCAGAAAAGAGAGCCCAGCTTAAACAAAATGAGGTATCCACGACTTGAGTCAAATTACTTCAAGTCATATTTGGGACAAAGTTTAAAAACTGGAAAGCCACTTCATCTTACGAATGATCAAAGGGAAATGCATACGCTTGTGGTCGGTAGCACGGGAAGTGGGAAAAGCGAGTCAGTCATGCTTCCAGCCGTAGCTCACGACATTGCTCATGGGAAGGGCATGATTATCATTGACGGTAAAGGTGATCTTGAACTCTATGATAAGCTTCGCTGGATTGTCGAAGAAACGGGCCGCGTGGATGATTTTTACTACTTCTCACTAAATCACGTAAAAGAGTCCAATACCTTTAATCCGTTTTTTAGAGCGGAAGGCGCAAATGCAACTGAACTTACTTCGATGCTGATTAACTCACAGATTTGGACCGAAGAGTTTTACAAAAAGATGTGTGAACAAGCAGCTCTTACGATTTTTAATGCGATTGTGTCGACGGGCAGAGCTCCAAAGTTCCGAGAAATTCATGGTTATTTAACTGATCTTAATGCACTGCAACGACTTCAATCTGAAACGAAAGACTATGTTATAAAAAATGATCTTGAGAAAATGGCGGATCATTTTAAGGAGTCGCGCAGGTTTTTGAGCGGGCTTATTGCAGACCTTCATCTTATGTCACGAAGTGAGTTTTCAGATCTTATGGATGTTGATGTGCCCGATATTGATATACAAACTCTGTACGAGCGGAACTCGATTGCTTACTTCAGCCTTGATCTTCAAAAATACACTGACTCAAGTAGGCGTTTGGGGCGAATGATCATTCAAAGTATCAGGTCTGTATCAAGTTATATTCAAGCTGAATTGCCAGCACGTAAACGTCACTTCTTTGGAATTCACATTGACGATGCAACTGACTTTCTTGATAGCAATTTCGTCACACTTTTGAGCAAGGGACGGGCAAGTCGATTTGCGATTGCAATGTATTTACAGTCACTTGGGGATCTTCAGTTTCGTAATGCCCCTGGATTTCAGCAGCAGTGTCTTGAAAATACAAATACAAAAATTATTTTAAGACAGGACGATCCGTTCTCTATTGAACGTTTTGTGAAAATAGCAGGAACACGCAAGACAATGATCAATACATATCAAACAAAAGAGGATATGCTTGGGAAAGGATTTACAGGGCAGGGATCAGTGCGAGAAGGACAAACATTTAGAATTGAACCGGACCTTATTCGCGGACTTAAACGTGGTGAAGCAGCCGTGATTTGGAAGACGCCTGAGTTTCATACAGACCATGTAAAGCTAGATTTCTTTGGTCATGTAAGTTACACCCAACCTTTTAATAAAAAAGATTCGTCTGAAAGAAAACAAAAGAGAGCGGTTCCAAAAAACCCACGAAAACAATTTAGAAAAACACCAATTCTTGACAATGATGATGAAGCAATGACTACATTAGAGGAGGTTCAGAATTTGAGAAAGAAATCAAAGTAACTTAGCCGTTCGAGCTTTATACATAAGAATATAATTAAATCATAAGGGGAAGATTTTGAGTCGTTTTGACTCGGAGTCTTCCCCTTTTTTATTGCGAAAGGAGATATTTTATGGATGAGGTGATATTAAATGAAATATTTGATCAACCTGAAATATTCACCGAACTTTACTTTTAAATAAAGTTCAAAACAGTTTAGAGAAGCCGGAATTATTAGCCCGCTTCTCTTTTTTATTTTAAGGAGGTGATAACAAGAGAAAAAACTAGCAGTTCAGATAAGTAATTCAAATTAAATTAAAAAAACTAAGGAGAATAAAACAATGAATACAAACAAAGAAAACAAAAGTAACGAAAGTCAAAATAAGGTAATTGCAGAGGTTCCTCGTTCAGAGAAGAATGTTTATCGAGTGCGACTCTGGAAGGATGATAAGGAAGGAGTTCAGTATCGAATCGTCCAACGCTATTTTGAAAGCAAGGATGGTAAGAGTTTCGTCGCTTCTGATGACATGATTAAGTTGCGAGAAGACGCTTGCCCTCAAGTTGCAGCTTTTATGATGGCGGCAAAAGCAGCTCCAGAACTTCCAAAACCTGAGGAAGGAAAGGAGCCGTTTACGCAAGGTTCTTCTCAAATGGTTGAGATTCCAGGTAAGAACTTTTACGGAATCAAAAAAACAAGAGGAAAGGACAATCAAGCTGTACGTGTCCAATTCTTCTTCACCGCAGAGGAAACCGATGAGCTTCGTACAGGTAAAGGGAAATGTGGAATCTCAATCTTGGATTCTGCTGTTCCCGCTATTGTGGAAGCACTTCTAAGTCCGCTACCTGAAATGGCAGCGGAAACAGTAGCTGCTTAACGGTGCTGTCTCGAATTGAAGGGAGGGGTGATGCATTTGCCCCTCCCTTTTATTTATTGTGGTCAATCAAATAACCGAGAAGGAGAAAAAATGACGGAAGATAGTTGTCTTATCTATAGTTTTCCAAGAGGTAAAGGAGAGGAGATTCAAGCATCAATCAGGAAATACAAAGGTAAGTATTTTATAGATTTGAGGCTTTGGTTTCAAAGTCATAATGAACATACGCTTTTGCCTACCAAGAAGGGTGTATCCTTCTCCGTAGACCAAGCGCAGGAATTACGAAAGGCGGCTGAACGTCTTTGCAAGGCCGTAAAAAGAATCGAAGTAAAAGAGGATAATGACAAGTTGAATTGCTCAAACGTTTCACAGGCTTGAATAAAACAAAGTCTCGTCATAGGGAGAAGTGGTCGTTAGACCGCTTCTCCTTTCTTTTTACAATAAAAAAAATGGAGGCCAATCATGGCGCACAATATTAATGAAAACAAAATGTTTTATTACGGAGAGAAACCTTGGCATGGGATTGGAACAGAATTGGATCATCCCGCGACAGCCCAAGAAGCGATTGTTGCAGCAGGACTCGATTATGAAATCGAAAAACGTTCTGTTTACACCGTAGATGAAGCAGAAAATAAGCGGATAGTCCCTAAGTTTTTTGCAACGGTTAGACAGGACACAAAAGAGCCTTTAGGAATCGTCGGGCGTAAGTACTCGGTGATCCAGAATAAAGAAGCATTCGATTTCTTTGATGCACTTGTTGGCGAAGGGCAGGCAATTTATCACACCGCAGGGGCTCTTGGGAAAGGAGAACAGATTTGGCTTCTCGCCAAGCTACCACAAAACACTATTGTTTTTAGAGATGATGTGGTGGAAAAATACTTATGTCTTACCAATACACACAACGGGAGATCTCCTTTAAAAGTGTATTTCACGCCTATCCGTGTTGTTTGCCAAAACACTCTGAATTGTTCGTTAAAGAACACGGAAAGTAGTGTTTCGATTCGTCACTCAGGCAATATCCGCATGAGAGTCGGAGAGGCGAGGCGCGTTTTAGGATTAGCGCTAGATTTCTATTCAGGTTTTGATGAGTTGGTCCAAGGTTTTGTCAGGAAGCCACTGGGTGCATCACAAGTTGAGTCCTATTTTGACAGAGTTTTAGGAGTCGATTCAACTATTCAAGAAGAGGAATCGACGAGGCTTAAGAAAAAGAAAGTTAATCTGGTCGAGCTTTTTGAGAAAGGTGCCGGTAATGATAGACCTGGTATTCGAGGGACTTTATGGGCTGCTTACAATGCTGTGACTGAGTATGTGGATCATATAAGCACCATTAGGAATGTCAAAAAAGATCCAACGAATCGACTTAAAAACATTTGGTTTGAAAATGGAGCAAATGTTAAGTCCAGAGCATTTGATGAAGCGGTCTTAGTTTCAAAAATCTAAAGAAGTCGTTTCGAAATACGGAGACTAATTTGTTTCCGATTTTAAATCTAAAGGGAAGTGGCTTGGGCTGCTTCTCTTATTTCTTTTAAGGAGGTGATTCTGATGCGATTGATTATTCGAAAAGAGGATCAGCAAAGATACGCGCATCTCATTAAGCGATTTGAGAGACGCGGTTGGAATGTTGTCGTGAAGTAAAACGCACTAGTTTATGTGAGAGAAAACAAAACATCAAAAGGGAAGCGATATTACGCGCTTCTCTTTTTTCGTTTAAAAGGAGGTGCCATCAGAAAAAAAGTATGCAGTACAAATAAGCAGTATCAAATTAAATTTAAAAAAACTAAAGGAGAATAACAAAATGAATCTAAATGAATTTAAAAACGACAAAGTAACAATTAATATTGCTGGTGAAAATGTAGAAGTAAACGCGACCGATCCTGTGAAGGAATCTTTGAAAAGAATCCTTGAAGAGAAAGGTATTGATTCATTCACTATCTTAGTGAATGGCGCGGAGCTTCAAGATACGGCGGGCTTACCGGAAACCTTCGGTCAGCACAAGGTTGAAGTGAAACGTTACGTTAAACCTGGCTGTTAAAGGAAGCAAGTAACTAACTTGGGAGGAAGGCATCGTTGTTTTTGCCTTCCTCCCTTTTACTCTAGGAGGTGAAGAGGTGATGATTGACACCCAACTGATAAGCGAGGCAGAGAAATGTTCTGAAGCGGTTATGGCTGTGGATGCTTCTTGGCGTGAATATATTGATAAATATGCTGAAGATCTTAGGAAAAATGTACTTAATCTACCTTTTCGTGGAGATGTTTGTCTTTCGCTAAAGGGTGAGCATGTTTTGATAGAAGGATACGTTGGAGAGCTTCGGATAGACCGGCTCTATTCACGCGGAAAAACTTACATCTTGAAGCAACCGATAACGCATGATCCTTTTAAGGTTTATGGAGTTTATGATAATTCTGCAAAGTTCAGATATTTTACGGCAGAGCCTCTCATAGGATTCCATTATCTTGGGATGGATGGGGAGCATATCCGTCCTATATGCACAGGTGATCTTAAGTGTAGTGAGCCAAAGTCTTTTGAAGGGTTGCAGCAAGAGACGGCACGAATAGTAGAAGCATTCAAGATCATTAATATGGAGTCTTTGGGTGGAGTTTTTTTACCCGATGATAATAAAAAGCTTAAGGAAATCTTCGAAAATAAAGATAGCCCGTCAGAAATAAAAGTTAACCAGCTTCTCGAAAAAGAGATGATAGAGAAGCTTCTTTAAAATAAACAAAAGGAGAAAACCTAAAATGATACAAGAAGCGATTTATGAACGGCAGAATAGAATCACAGACATTAAAATTCCTGAAGTAGTTTCGATTGTTGGGTGTGGCGGGACGGGGTTTTGGACCGCAATCTTTCTTGCTATGTCGGGGGTCAAAGAGCTTGTGCTTGTGGACTCGGATACGCTTGAGACTTCCAACCTTAATAGACTTCCTTTAACGCAGGGTGATGTTGGAATGAAGAAAACAGAAGTTGTAAGCAACTTCATCAGATCTATAAGGAACCCTATAAGAATTGAGGTGCAGGAAGCGCGTATAGAAGAACCGAGTGATTGCAGTCTTCTCCGGGGAGTTGTTTTTTGCTGCACAGATAATTTGAAAAGCCAGCAGATCATTTGTGCTTATTGCAAAAAGAATGAGATCCCTTATCAAAGGATAGGATATGACGGAACAATCCTCAACGTTTCAAAAGCTTTCCCTCTATCGTTTAACAAAGTAACAGAGGAGGGTGGGTATTCGGTAACGCCATCCTGGGTAATTCCTGCGGTCTTAGCGGCCGCAGCGGGTGTGTCCTCACAGCTCTACAAAGAAGTCTGTATTATGGATGATATTGGGAAGCTGCATACTCAGGGGTGCTCTCATGTTTGCCCCAAAATCTTGGATGATGCAAGAGAGAAAGGGCAGGCAGAGGGTGTTGAAAGCGGAGAGGAAAACATCCTAGACAACATCCATGAACATATTCCAGACGACTATGGATATTGTGGCGATTGTTCAATGCAGTATTCGGAAGGTGATATGGACGAAGCAAGGGACGAATCGAAAGCAGAAGGTGTAGAGGAAGGTAAAGAGGAAGGATTTAATAATGCCATTGAGCAAATTAAATCTGGTGATATCAAAGGTTCTAGTCTTGAGTCTGCGCTTGAGGCCTGGAAAGAAAATCAAACTATGGAGGAAGAAGAAAATGAAATTACAAAATAACAAGAACAGCAATCTACTGGACATAGAAGTGAAAAACTATGGTGAATGCGGTTGGTGCGTTGATGAAGATAACCGCGGAACTCTAGATATTCCTTGGGAGATATGGAGTCGGTGGCTCTTTCTTTCTCAACAAATGAGAGATAAGGAATGGGGTGGAGTTTTTTGGGTAAAAGACGGGACGATAGACGAGTTTAAGATTCCGGTACAGCAAGTCACTTCAGTTAATTGTGAATTCGAAGAGGAACTTGGCGGAAACGGAATTGTGCATTCCCATCATAATATGGACGCTTTTCATTCGCCTGAAGACGATGCTCACGCGAGAAATGTGTATGAATATAGTATCGTACTCTCGAATAAAGGAACCTATGAAGCCACAAAGAAAACAAAGCTTCCTTGTGGGGCATTCGGTTATGTCAAATTGAGGCTGAACCTTTTAGGGTGCCCCTCAGACATAGACTTTTCAAAAATCACAGAAGAAAAAGAAGAATTGTTTTCTGAAGTCAAAAAAAGAAAGAAACTGCGAGAGGAAACAATCTTTTCTGAAGAAGAGGATTTCTGCGGACTATGTTATCCAGAAGAATGCCGATGTGGTTATCTGCTTGATATAGATAGGGATTTACCACCGGAAGGCATGATGTAATAACACAATTTAGATTACAAATAAAGACTTAGGGACTGCACAAGGAGAGCTTAATTGCTCTCCATTTTTTTGTGTGGTCCCTTTTCATTTTTAAGAGGAGGTTCTAAGGCATGGCAGTTATTGTTGGACGTCACATTAATGGAATAACCCTAAATGGATTGGAATATTTACTAGACAAGCATGGAGAAGTTAAGGAATTCAAGTCAAAAGGAAAAGCCGTTCGTTTTCTAAAATCGAAAGGTGTTACGGATGATGAGATTTACTACATGGTTTTTAAATATTCAGAAACAGGAGAGGGAGTAGATTGAAAAGAAGGAATTTTGAAATTCAATAAATTAAGGAGGTGTTAAACGATGAATGCTTGTGAAATGGCGATAGAGATTTTAAGAAAAACAGATGATGGAAAAGACCTGTGCTTAAGACATTTTTGGTTAGTTGAAAATGCTGTGAATGGCTTACTGAATGATAGAGGAAATGACGAATTCTGTAAGTTGCATGAACAGGTTGTTGCTGAAGAATACAAGAAGCCGTACTTCCATGAAATTAAACACTTAACGATTGATTACAAATCTAGCATTTTTTGGAAAGACGAACAGATAGAGCTTTACGACTTCGCATATGCTTTTTCAAAGGAAGGTAAGAAAGCTGCGCTTGAGTTAGCCGAGCGGTGTAAACATTTAGAAAAGATTGGTGCTGTAGTCAATCACGCAAGCGTTGTGTGGCATTGGTCCAAATACAAAGATAAGAAAAAGGGGCGGTATTGAGGTTTATGAACAACCGCACAAAATTAAATGAATAAGTATAAGGTTCTTAAATTTTACAACAAAGGAGAATAAAGGAATGAGTAACTTATTTGATGATGCAGATATTGTCTTTAGATATACAAGGCAAGAAGCCCTTGAGGATGGAGTATTAATTGATTTATCAGATACGGCAAAAGAGGCGGGCTTTCGGTTCCCACTTGCTGTAACGCAGGGTGTCTTTGCCATTCTAAATAATACTGATGCACCAGGTCAGGATTTAAAAGGCAGATCATGGGATATGCTCATGATTTTCAGAAAATACGCACGAAGGACGAATGGTAATGTGATTCGCTTTGCTCCGCTTTTTCTGATGCCGGATAGTAAAAAGCCAAAACCAGTTCAGATGTGGGCGAAGTGCGGACCTGGGGATGATGCTGAACCAGTGATTACAATTATGCTTGAAGGTGAGGACTAAAATGAGAACCGCGTCGACGTGGTAATTTCTCAAAGCGGTTAAGTAGATTTAATAAATTCAATACAAAATACAACAATTCATGCGGGACGTACTTTGGTGCGTTCCGCATTTTTTTTAAAGGAGATATGGATTATGGGATATACGCATTATTGGTATAGAAAAAACAAGGAAGTTGAAGTAAAGAGTTATGAAGAAATTGGCTCGAAGTTTCGTGCGCTTCTGCCGCATTTCGAACAGCTCGGTGTCAATCTTGCAGGTGGAAATGGTAAAGGTGAGCCTGAGATAAGTCAAACTCTAATCTCTTTTAATGGCCTAGAGGATTGCGGACATCCCTCAACCCATGAACTTGGTATTGCTTGGCCGTCAAAGAATGCGAACGGTGTTGCGAAACCTTGGCTTGAGGATGTTGCATCTGGATCTTGGCATGCGGGAGCAACAATTGATAAAAGAGCTTGCTCTGGAGATTGTAGTCATGAGACCTGTTGGTTTCCGCGAGTAGTACCTAAAGATCACAGTTGCTACTTCGACTCACATCCAACGCAAGAGAATGGAAACGGATGGCAATTTAATTTTTGCAAAACGGCTTACAAGCCATATGACATTGCTGTGACAGCCTTTTTGATTATTACCAAACATATTCTGAAGAAAGAAATTTGGATTTCTTCAGATGGCGAGACCCAGCATTGGGCAGATGGCCGGATACTTTGTCAGAAGGTCTTAGGATTCGGCGTTGAGTTTGAATTAGATCGTAGGGATTCAAATAAGTAGAGATGAGATTGAAAGCGGGACGGGTATTTAATCTGTCTCGCTTTTTTATCTCAAAAGGGGGTGATTGCGGTGGAGCGCTTATGCCAGTTCTTGTTTTGTTTTCTTATGGTTATTTTTGTGTGTTTCATCCTTGCAGTTTTTGAAGTTGAGCGTGAAAAGAAAGCTCGGAAGAAATGGCTTGAAAGTGGAGATTGGAAATTCAAGGAGTTCTCGCCTTGGGATTATTAATATTAAAGAAAGGAAGGTTAAATTATGATTACATATGTGGTTAAGGAAATCAAAAGTGCAGGCGTTTGGACCGGTGAGCTGTTGCGTAATCTGATGCGGTGGTTGTTTCGATGGCTGCTTCGACTTGGTTTTATTGGTCTTCTCGTCTTTGGCGTTGGTGGTGGATGCCGGTTAATAGCTGGTATTTTCAAAAATGATCAGATTGAAACTAGCGTAGAAGAGCCTGCACAACTACAAGAGAAGAAGTTGCCAGAGTCTTTTGAAAGAAGTCCAGTGACCTACCCGTATGAACGTCCAAAGCCAACTATGCAGACACAAGTAAAATCAACTTGGTCTGTTCTAAATGGAATTGTTCGCGACGTGCAGAGGTTTCTCAGGAGACGTTAGAAGTAGGGAAGGGAGTCTGTAATTAAGACTCCCTTCCTCTCTAAAAAAGGTCTTTTTTTTTGCCCAAAATCAGATCATCTAAATTAGGAGTGGCTAGAAAATGCTATAAGTTATTGGTCTGCATCAGGATATTCGAATATTAATACTTGCAAAAAAATATATTTGCGGTTATTTTGACAACTCGAAATTTGGATAAAGAGCACTCAAGTTCTTTATCTTTGCGGCGGCAAACTCGCCTGGAAGCAGGTGGGCCGTCATTGTTATAGCCCGTTAAAAAATCCAAAACCTTTGACGGGTTTGGATGAGCAAAACAAAGTTTTGTACTCATCCGGAGCGAATTGGAATCAAGAGCATGCAGTTCATGAGGTGCTTCGGATTTCGATTTGACCCAAAGCCGTGTGGGGCGTACCTTTAAGCAACGCAAGGACGCGGCAATGCGGAGGATCTCCGCTTGCAGGCGTAGTGTGTTTGTTCTGATCTCACACGGGAGTATTCTTTCCTTTCCATTTCCCTAGAATCAAGTTCCTGTTTTTAATCTTGGAGTCTTTATATGTTGATAAGTATTTCTAAGTAACCAAGGCCCTTTTTGTGCCCAGATGAGTTGTTTTTTTTAAAAAGCTAATTTTTTTGTTTTAAGCCTAAAAGCGGCAGTCCTTTCGGATTGCCGCTTTTTTTGTGTGCGTTGGGTTCTCCCTGTTCGGCGGAATAGGAGAACCAAAATGAAAGAACAAAAAAGAAGAGCAACGCTTGAGAGACTTATCAAGGAGAGCCAGAGGGATGAGAGAGAATCTCTTATATGGTTTGAATCAGGACGTACGGTGAAGAGTGTTGACTTTCAACGTATCGAGAACAATTCAAATTCAGGAGTCCCTCTTTCAATCTTTGAGCTTGAGGTGAAACGAAAGCTGGCAAGTTCCCCGAGTCCCTACGATGAGCTTGTGAGAATTGAAGAAGAGGAGGTTCTTGAAGAGAAAGAACATGCACAAAGAACAAAGCTGGGGCTTCTGGCTCTCAGAGCAAATCTGAGTCCTCAGGAGCAAGCATGCTACACATTTTTCTATGAGATGAAGTATTCGGATGAGACTGTTCAAAAGAGGTTAGGTATATCTCAATCTCATTTTTGTCATTTGCGAGATCGAATACAAGCGAAACTGATCAAAACCCACCGGAAATCTTCACAGCGTTCATACCGGAAAAAGAAAAAGGGATCACGGCCTTTAACAGAAAGACAAAGAGAAGTGCTTAAGCTGAGGAAGCAAGGTCGAACGCTCAAACAAATTTCCGAGCAGCTTGGAGTTTCGATAGTTCGAGTTCATCAAATTATTAGGGAAGGGGTTAAGAAATTTGTATAGAGAGTAACACCCTTAAAAGTTCATTCAAAAAATCGTGTTTCGTGCCCCTATATGAGGGGAGCATGACATTCCACTCAAGTAAGGTATACAAGGCTTAATAGCCGCACTAAGGGAATTCGATCATGCTTCCCCTCATCTTTTTTGAATAAATGGAGGTAAAAGAAAAGTGAGAGACCGAGAAAAACAAAAAATGATTCATAAGGCACTCATGTTTACCGGAATGCTTTTGTTTAATGCAAGGTTTGCATTTGCTGAGGCAACCTCAGAAGCAGATCTCATAGATTTTCTTTCGGGGATCGGAGACTTCCTGATTAATACCGTGGCAGGCCCGCTTTTTATTATTGGGATCTGTTTGGCCGGCGCGGCGGTTATTTTTGGAGACAGTAGGACAGCTCAAAAATTTGGGCTAGTGGCACTCGGGGGAGCGATCATGCTTTTGAGTAGAGCGCTTCTTGATATTTTGGAGAGACTTACAAATTTTTAAAAGGACAGAATATGAAGACAGTTAAAGGACATAACAAGATTCAACATAAAAATAAATTTTTTGGCTTGGAGTTCTTTGACCTCTTCTTTTTGTTTTTTGTGTTTTGGTTGGTGTTCACATTTTCAAAAGATCTTTTGGTGAACCTAGTTGTCATGATAGGAGTCTATTTATTTTTACGAGCCTATAAAAGAGGAAAGCCGCCTCATTGGACTAGTTCTTTGGTGAAGTTCCTTTTGAGGCCAAAGCGATATCTGATTAAACGAGAAAGAAAAGAGGAAGTGTTTGAATGAAAAAAAATTTCATTACTAAAACAAGAGATTTGATTCAACGGGAAAATAAACCTTCCTTTTTAAAAGAGATCGATCTCTACGATGTTGATGATTCAACCATCGTTGGAGTATCAGGATCTTTGGGGAAAGGGTTCCTTGTGGAAGGTAGGGATCTTTTGCTTGAGAAAGAATCTGAAATCTCTGACTTTGAACATCGTATGCGGCGATTCCTTAATTCGCTTCCTGAAAAAACTACTCTTCATTTTGTTGTTCGTCAGAAAAAGGGCGATGAAGTCTTGCTTGAGCAATACCGTGAGTCCATCCAGAGCGATCACGTGTTAAGTAAGCGATTTTCAGAAGCAAGGATCGAGACTCATATGAAACAACCTTTTCTTAAAAGAGAAGTCTATTTATTTGTAGTTATTCATCCATCGAGTAAAAAACCAAGAAACTCTCTTGTTCCAGATATGGCGATTGCTTTCAATAAAAAAGCAGTCCGCCTAGAGAAGCAAGAATTTGAAAGACTCAGAGACAGGCTTCATTCAATTTCAACGGAGATTAAAGAGTCCTTAAAAGACTTAGGGTTAGGGATTAAAGAACTTAATGATGAAGATGTCCTGCGGTATTGCCATGAGCTTTTGAATCCGAGTTTGGATTCAAAAAATTCAGAATTTGAGAAATATGCGTTTTCGAGTCGTAATGATCAGCTTGATCCCTCAAGCGTTCGCTCGAAACTTCTTTTAAGTAATCCCTTCGCTGGTTATGACGCATTTTATCTAAGTGAGTATTTCCATAACGTGATCAATCTTTCTCAGATGCCTGAGACAACGAGTCTGAAAAGTATGAAAAGTTTTGAGAGTGGGCTTGGGGATGATTATTACCTTTCTTTAACACTAGAAGTTCCGGATCAGGATAAAGAAAAATCAGGACTTAAGCGCACCGGAAATCTTGCGCGAGCAGAAAGTTATTATTCCAGGACAAAGAACCATGATGCGCTTGCAAAGGAAGATGATACAGATGCTCTTTTGACGGAAATAGCGGAGAGTTCAGATAAGCTTTTCTATGCTTCGATGATTGTAATGACGCGTAGTAAAAAGAAAGAAAGCGCAGCTCGTCAAGCGAGTGAGGTTTTGCGTGGGTTCCGACATTTAGGGGATGGTGCTCAAGCCATTCTTGATCATATGAATCATGACCGGCTATTTCTTTCGCTTCTTCCACTCCAAGGCGGAGAGAATCCAATCGCATTTCTTGTGAGTTCTGAAACTGCGGTAAATCTTCTTCCAGTACAAGCTAGTTGGCCGGGGACTCAGGAAATAGGGCTGCTTCTAAAAACTTATCGTAATGAACCGTTAAAATTGGATCTCTTTGATTCTTCGCTCGCTTCAAAACATGCTCTCATGCTCGGTAGTACGGGATCAGGAAAATCCTTTTTTACGAACCATCTTCTCATGCACTTTTTAAGTGAAGCGTCTGAGCATGATGTGATCGTGCTTGATCTCGGAGGTTCCTATAAGAAACTTGCTGGCATCTTAGGGGGGTCTTATCTTGAGGTAGAGTGTAGTGAAGAGTTTGCTTTAAATCCCTTTCCTTCGAAAGAAGTCCTATTCCCAACTGAAGGGGAGGCCGATGCGACTTTTCTTCAGTTTCTGAAGGAACTCCTCCAGAAGATGATCAATCCCGAACGGGCTTGGGCTGCTAGCGAGAAAGTCATTCTTGAACGTGTTATTCGGTATGTTTATAAAAATCTTTCCCCAAAAGAAGCGCCTATTCTTGGTGACATTCAAAAATACCTCCAAAGTTATGGTGCCGGTGATGACGAAGACAGACAGCTTGCTTATAAGTTCGCGAAAGAGCTCACCCTTTTTTGTGAAGGTGAGTACTCAAAGATTCTAAATCGTCCCGCCCGATTTGATTTTGATTCACGTTTTGCCATCTTTGATCTTAGGAAGATCAGTCAATACGAAGAACTTCAAGAAATCTTACTGCTCATTATTCCGTTTGCTTTAAGACGTAAGTTTGAAAATGTAAATCGCAAGAAGATTCTTGTACTTGATGAATGCTGGCATCTTCTCAAAAAAACGCAAGGCGTAGATCTTATAGAACTGTTCTTTAGAACAATGCGAAAAATGAATGGAGCGGTTCTTGCCATCAGTCAAAACCCAGAAGACTTTCTCAGTTCTGAAATTGCTGGTGTTATGGCTAATAACGCGCATGTGAAGTATATCCTGCGCCTTAAGAAAGGGCATGAAGAGCTCGGTGATTTTGGATTTAATGAAAATCAGGTTCGTGCAGTACGGGAATTGGAAGTTAAGCCCGGACGCTATTCGGAAATATTTATTCTTTTTGATCAAAGATCAGTACTTGCAAAGCTTGAGCCTAGTCCTCTTGAATACTGGATTGCTACAACAGATCCAACGGACCTAGCTGAGGAGAAAAGGCTCCGAAGTGAATATCCCAGCGACTCTAATTTGGCTGCGCTTGAAAGATTGGCAAAAAAATATCCAAACGGCGTGAATAAAAGTGAGGTAGCTGCATGAAGCAATTGAAGAAAGCTCTTATCCTCATTCCTTTATGTATGGTTTTAATGACGCCCGCTTCAAAAGCTTATACGTTTAATGACCCCATTAACACCGCGATTAATGTGCTTAGAAACACTCTTATGCAAGCGAAGTGGGTCAAAGAAATTGGGCTTGCTGTAGATCGTCTTAGCGAACTCAAAGCCCAAACCCTAGAAACATTTCGCTTTCATTCGGGTCTAGACGAAATATTTGATTCCACAATTGGTGATTCTATTAGAGGCCTCATGGATCAAGGAGGAAGCCTTAAAGATTTCTTTTTTGATGCTGGTTTTATCACACCCAATATTGAAGTGTTAGGTAGCGGGGGTACTCCTCAGGACATCCGGAATGCGCTTGAGTCAGTGACAGGCGCAATACCGGACACTGAGGCCCGTTCCTACATCATGTTTGAAGAATCTCAAGTTGTAGATGCCTTTCATTTGGCAGGGCAGATCCGTGAGTCAGGACAAAAAACACGGGATGCTGCGGACTTAATTCAGAGTCAATCAAAGAACGCAAGCCCAAAAGGTGCGGCTAGGTTACAAGTTCAGGGTGTCTCTCGTCTTATGGTTCTTGAACAGCAGAATCAAGAAGTTCTCGCGAAAATGTTGGAACTTCAAGCGACTCAAATAGAACAGGTCACGCGAGAAGAAAAACGCATAGAACGAGAAAAGGTTAAGTTTTTAGAGGATTCCTCTGACTTTGCGGAAGGTCTTAGTACGCTTTATGGGGGAGGTGCTCTCTAAATGTTTTCAGGATTTAATCACGGATTCTTATTTACTAATGTTCTTCAAATTCCAAACCTCTTTGAGCAACCTTTCGCATTGCTTATGAGACTTTCATTTGTTTTATTCTCATTCTTTTTCATCGTAGCAATACTTCACGAAAACGTACAAGCAATGAAAGGGAAGTCTGATTACACAGGACTTTTTCTGAGGGTATTGCTTATTGCAGGCCTTCTCATTATGTACGACCGCTTTTTTATCATGATTGTTTACGGTATGGATCTGTTGGCGGATTCAATTCTTCCGCATGAAGAATTCCGCGAGACTGCAAAAGCTTTCTTTGATGCTCCATTTGACTGGAAATATTTTTGGAAATTTGATCAGCGAATTTCCCTAACGGTCATGAACTATGTCACATACGCAATCGCCGGTGCGGTGCTTGGTGCAAACTTTATTCTGAGATTTGCGCTTCTCTCAGCACTCTATTTAATTGGACCCATCGTAGCAGGAATGGCGGTTTACAAAGTCAGCTCTCGCGGGCTCGATGCGTGGATACGTAGTCTTGTTGCAATCTCTGCTTGGAAGGTTCTTCTTTCCATTCTCATGAAAGTCATATCGGTCATGAATCTTACGGCAATTTATGCAGCCGAAGACACCAACTTCTTGGTAGTTCTAACTGCAAATATTGTTTTTATCGTGCTTTTCATTCTAGTTCCGATCATGACTAACCAATTTGTCGGTGGGCCGAGCATAGGTGGTTTAGGTTCAATTGTGTTAGGGACGGTCGCTGCTGTTACGGGACGCTACATAATTCGTCCTGCGACCTCTGGAAATCGTTTTGCGGGTGGTGCTGCCGGAGCTGCGGGCCGGGCCGGATCATCCGCCACTTCAGGAGGAGGAACTTATAAATGAAAACAAGATTTGAGGAAAAACTAAAGAACATGAAAAGGAAATATTACGAGGTATTTGCGGATTACGAAGTCTTTAACGAATTTTTGAAAAGCACAAACCTTATGTCAATAGGACTCAATTTTATTTTGATTGCTGCACTTTTAATGGTGATGTCACGTCCACCTCTGGTGATTCGGGTTAATGAGGTAGGTAAAGCAGAAGTGATTGAAAATATAAAGTCCCACAATGATCCGAGCGAAGTGGAGATTCTTGAATTCTCAACATTTTTCGTAGAGAAATTCAGAGGGCTTAATTCTTATGCGCTTACAGAGACAAAGTATGCCTGGAACTGGATGACATCCAGATACCGGAAGATTGCGAATCGAGATCTCATAGATTCTGGTTTTCTTGTGAAGTTTCAGGGAACAGGCCTCTATGCCCGGATTGAATTTAAAGAGGAAAAAGTGGAGCGTGAGACAGACGATTTTGCTTTTGTCTCACTTGTCGGAGTGAGAACCCTCTTTAACTATAACGATCCTGATTATCGTGAGTCAAGTTTGTTCAAAGCAGAACTCGTTTTAAAGAAGGTAAGGCGTACGCGATCTTCCTCATCGGGTCTTCTTGTAGAGAATTATAAAGAAATCATACTCAATAAATTGGAGGAAGAAAAATGAAAATAAGATCACGTTTACTAATTCTTACAAGCGTTCTCATATGTGCGGTTTTAGCCTTAGGACCAATTTTTATAGCCTATGGAAACGAACCTATGACTCTTGAGCGAGGGGTATTCTCAGAGACTGAAAAGAAATCAGACCCGCTCAAGATTCGCCAAACATTTAACAAACTAAAACGTACTACACAAAATATTTACAAGGTCACGATGCGTTCTACGGTTGCTTTTCGTCTTCAAACAGCGCTTGGTTATGTGTCAACGATTGATTTGCCTGAACCCGCTCAAAAAGTTTTTGTTGGAGATCAGGAACTTTTTAAGGTTGAAGTCTATGAGCGGCAGGTTCTTGTAAAGCCTATTACAGATGAAACGGACGCTCGCTCAAACCTTGTGATTGTAACGGCATCTAATCGTCTTGCTTTTGATGTGTCAGTTGGTCCGCCGGATACTGCTGATTTTGTACTGGATTTTAGATTGCCCAAAGAAGATGAAGCTCTTGTTAAGAATGCCTTCGAGGAGCGAGTAAAAGAAAAGACCGACGAGCTTGAAGAGGTTTATCAGGAGAGATCTGAAGAGCTTAATGAACAGGCAGAAAAGCTTTCTGAGGAAAAATTACTTGAGAAGGTGGCCTCAGGCGTTCAGACGATAGAGCTTCGTAAATCTGAGGCAGAGGAAGATGTGCAGGTAAATCTTTTGTCCCTTTCTCAAGTTGCAGATAAAGCCTATCTGCGATTTTCGGTTCTTAACTACTCAAGAACGCCATTCAAGGTACTGAAGGTTTTAGTTGGGGCTGTGAGTCATGAAAGGAAGTTTTTGAGAAATAAAGAGACGGGTGTTATTGAGCTTCCGTCAGAACTTGAGCTTCCTGAAACAATCTCTCCGGATGCCTATGAGTATGGTGTGCTTGTTTTTGATTACCGGGTACTTGGAAAGAAGCAAAAACCATTTATTCGAATTCTTGAGGATAGTGAGATGGGCAAAAAGCGAGATATTGAGATTAAGGGATTTAAGTGGTTTGAATAATAACTTTTAAGGAGTGGACTGCCGACTATGTTTAAAGATTTTTTTAAGAAAGCTCAGAAGAAAAAACAGGGACCGCCAGAGAAACAATTTTTTGATTCACCAGACGGTCCAAGAGAAAAAGCAGAAAGCCTTAAAGAGGCAATTAAAAAGCGGCCTGTTTTATTTGTAGTTTTCATATTAATCGTTGTGTTTCTCTCGTTCTCTGTTTTTTCGCCGCGTTCTAAAAAAACAAAAGGAGAAATGAAAATTTCTCCGGTTGAAGAAGGCAGGATTGTAATGACGGCAGAATCGATGGAAAAGGCGATTAAAAAATCTTCACGGTCTACCAAAAAGGTTAAGAGAAGATCCGATGAGATCCGAGCAGAACGCAAAAAAAGAAAATATGACACAAAGATTGCAGTTTTTGTTTCAAAACCAGAGGAAGAGAAAAATATGCGTCTCAGAGAGACAAAAGAGGAGTTCAGTTTCGGGTTGCCGTCAGGAACAAAGGTTCCTGCGCTTCTTTCAGACCGTATATTTTCTTTTAACGTCCGAGCACCGGTTCAGGCAATTCTTCCCAAGGATTTCAGTTACGGAGATGAAGTGGTGATTCCGAAGGGGGCACGATTTCTTGGAGAAGCAGATGTTGTGAAGTCCTTAGACCGGATTAATGTCAGCTTTGATCTCTTAATCTTACCGGACGGTCGTGAGGTTCGTGTGCGAGCTCTGGCTCTTTCTGAGGACGGGGCCGCAGGAATACAAGGTGATGTGGATCGGCACACGGACAGGAAAGTATTAAAAGCTATTGGTGAGTCTGTGCTTTCAGTAGGTTCTCTTTTTCTTGGGGGACGAGGGCGTGACCCCTATAGCTTGGAAGATCAGCTCAGGCTGAATGTTTCACAGAATCTTCATGATGAAGCACGCCAGAATTTGAGAGAAGCACGCGTGGAGAAAAGCATTACCGTGGAGTCCTACACTCCCATTCAAGTGATTTTGCTTGAAGCAATTTAAATTTAAAAAAGGAGAAATATCACAATGGCAAAAACAGAACAAAGAACGAAGCGGGTGTTTAAGCAAAGAGAGATCGTGCAAAAAGAGATCGTTCATGTGATTCCAACAGGAGATGGTGAAGAGTTCCGATTTTCCGTAGTTGAAATTGATGGTCAAACGGTCGGTGATATGCGGTTTTTTGAGAAGGGGCGTAAGGAAGACATTATGCTCCCGCAAAAAAGAGGAATTCCCTATCCGGAGAAACCAGAAGAGTTTTTGAAAGGGTTTAAGAAACTCGGAGAAAAACTCGCGGGATAAGGTTCGAAGGAAAGTTTCTAGAAAAACAGTCTATTTGGAAGGAGAAGATTTTTTTATGAGAGCAAGTCTTGCACATACAAAGAAAAAGTCCGGCATACGAATATTAGGCGTATCTGTCTTTGCCTTAATATTTTTAATGACTCCGGTGAAAGCGAAGGCCGCAGAGGAGCTTGGTTTAATGGGATATGGATCTCTCATTACTCTTAATGATGCTATTACGAGAGCTCTTAAGAATCAGGCAGAGATGAAACGGGCATTTGCAAGACTTCGTAAAGAAAAGGCTCTTTATAAAGGAAGTCTTTCAGAGTTCCTTCCAAAGCTTTCTGCCGAGTTTTTTGGGGCTGTGTCCACGGGTGAGAAGAAAACGGTGAATTACCTTGATGCGGGTATTGAGCAGCCTCTTTTTAAAGGCGGGAAAATCATTGCGGGGAAAAGAAAGCAAAAGGCTCGGGTTGGGGGAGAAGAAACTGAGCTGGAAGCGGCCAAGCTTGATGTAGAACTTGGAATTCGGATTCTTTATGCACAAGTGCTACTTGAAAAAGAATCTACCCGTATTGCTCAAGGACAGGTTCGTGAGCTTCAAACGGCGCACGAACGTATGAAACGGCTAATAGATAAAGAGATTCTTCCGCTTTATGAGCTGTTTAGAGTTGAAACCTTACTTCAAAGATCTAAGCATGCGCTTGTGAAACACAAAGAATCTTATGATTATCTTTTAGATGTGTTGATTGAGACAGTTGGAATTGCTCAAGGAGAATCTCTTAGCCTTGAGCCCTTGTCTGACTACGCAGAGCTTCAGAGTAACTCGGAATATTACCTTGAAGCTGCGCGTAAGAACGATCCTATCTACCGGCTTTGGGATTATAAGGTGAAAGAGAAGAAGTTTGAAAGGCGAGAGCTTCAGGCAGATCGATTTCCTCATATCAATCTTACGGCGAGATGGAATCGTAACGATGATGTTTTTGTAGACACAAATAGGGCAATGGTTGGCGCGGAAGTGAAATGGAATATTTGGGACTTTGGAAGACTCGGTTCCAAAATCCAAGCTAAGGAACATGAAATGGAAGAAACAAAGTGGGAAGGTGAAATAAAGGTTCGTGAACATGAAAAAGAGATAAGGAAGCTATTTCATGATGGCAGGGCGCTGCGTGAAAAGGTTCGTCTTGCAAAAACGCTTCGGCGTGAAAGACGGGAGATTTATAAGAACGAAAAGACCCGTCTTATTGCTGGTGAGCGTGGCGCTGGTGAACTAATTGATTCATTTATCGCTTTAGAGGAAGCGAAGATCAATCAACTTATGGCTGTTACAGATTATAGGATTTTAATGGCGCGTTTAGATAGAAAGACCGCTTTTAGGTCGCTTTTTGACGAAGAATATTCTCTTTATGAGGAAACCGACTATGAAGAATAGATTTTATTTAAACGATTGGCTTACACCCGTTAAAAGAACGCGGCTCTTTCTTGGGACGGCTCTTATCGGTTCTCTTTTTACGATGGGGCTTGTGGCATCAAGGATCGTGTTCACAAGTGAAACCTGGATTTTTGGAGTTCTTTGGATTGTAGGGTTTGAATTTCTATTTTTCAATGTAGCTTATCTTTTTCTTCTAAGTATTGCTCACCTATTTATTAGAAGACCCATTTTAAAAGAAACTTTTGTAAAACGAATTCCTAAAATGGCACTCGTCTATCCTATTCGTAATGAAGGGCATGGCCTTTCTGAAAGGATTCATTATTCTTTTTCAGGAAATAAATTACCTGATACAGATCTTTGGCTACTCTCTGATTCTTCTGAGGATTTTATTTCATATGAAAAAAATCTTGTTGCAAAGCTAGAACGATTGCATCCGGGCAGAGTGTTTTATAGAAGACGTGAAAACCCTGTTGAACGAAAACAAGGAAATGTCGGGGAGTTTGTCCACTCACATCCTGAGTATAAGTATATTTACGTTTGTGACGCGGATGGAATGGTTCCTAAAGGGACGCTCTTAAAGCTACTGAGGAAAGCTGAGCATCCTAAAAATCAGGATGTCGCTATTTTTCAAGCAATTATCCGAATTGCTCATGCAACGACTTGGTACTCTCGCTTTGAAAGAATAGGAGCCTACTTTGCACAAAAATTTAGCTTTATCGCAATTCAAGCAATTTTTGGAGAGACAGTTTCATTTGGCCATCATCATCTTGCGAGGACAGAGGCGCTTCGAAAGGTGCGTCTCCCCAAAGGTCTTCTCTCTCATGATAATTGGGATACTGTCAGGCTCAGACAACTAGGCTACAGGGTAGTCTTTTGCCCAGATGTTCACGCCTATGATGAAGCTCCGGCAAACTATCTTGAATCGCGTGCCAGAACAAAGCGTTGGGCACAGGGTACGCTTCAAGGATGGCCGCTTGTTCTTGAGCGCGGTATTACGCCAGCAACCCGCTTTCTCGCCTTCTACGGGATCTACCTTTACCTCGCTGATCTTGTTTTCTTTTATTGGGTAATCCTTGGGATTTTAAGCCACTCCGAATTTACCGGTGAGCTTATTCATTTTGAAATAGATTCGATTTGGATGGGACTTTATACGAACAGTACTCTTAAATGGGTTCTGATTTTTAGTATTAGTGTCGTGTTTTTTCACAAAGTAACAATTTTAAAAACTTGGCGAGACTTTAGAGAATATTTGTACGAACTATTTCTATCAACGCTTATTACGCTTAATAATTTTGTTTATGCGCCTATTGATATTTTGACTATTCCTTTAAGGAAGTTGAATTGGAAACCAATGCTGAAAGATCCCTTTGCGAAGATCACTTTAACAAGTACAGCAAAGTATATGTGGGGAGGAACAGCCTTTGGCGTATTTGGGTTAATTTTCATTTTGACGAATGTGCATTACTTCATTTGGCAAGCAACACCGATTTTGACGAGCCTGATCTTATCGATTCCGGCAGTCTATCTAACGTCAAAGACAGTACCGCAAGAACTGAGAAACTGGATTTAATAAATAAAAGGAGAAGAGATAAAAATGACAGAAATTAATAAAGAACCAACGGACGATTCTCCGAAAGATGAACCGCAGCTTTTTGAAGAGAATCATGAGGTAAAGAAGAAAGCTAAAGGCAAAAAAGGAAAGATGATTTTAATTTTAGTGATAGCCGTTGTTTCTTTCCTTATCTGGCCAAGAGCAGACTTTAAAGGCGATGGAGTGCTCCAAGCAGATAAATTTGCGAGGCTTGGACTTACGAGCTCCGGAGTGCTTAAAGAATTGCTGCGTGAGAAGGGATCGGTTTTAACGAAAGGGGAGCTAATTGCGAGATTTGAAAACCCCGAACTTTTAAAGCAACACACACAAGCAGAATTAGAGCTTGGGAGATTAGAAGATGAAAAAGTGATAGTGAATGAAAAATTAAAGTATTTGGACAAGGTTCGTGAACGAACCAAGATGCTTTATGAGAATGGTGTGACCGGAAAAAGTGAATTGGGCAAGAAAGAATTTGATTTTATTCAAGCCACTCAGGAATTTGTGATTCTTGAGAAGAAAATTCAGTCTGCGAAAAGGGAATTGGATTATATCAAAGAAGGAATGGAGTCTCTTGAGCTTAAAGCGCCTTTTGATGGAGTTCTTTTGACTGACCCATCAGACACGATAGGGAGTCCCATCCAAAAAGGTGAGTTTGTGCTTGAGATCGCAGACCCAGATACCTACTTTGTTGAAGTCTTAATTCCGGAAGAAGAGGTGCAAAAGATTAAAGTGGGTAGCAAAGTAAAAGCAAGGTTTCATGCGTTTTCTTCAAAAACTTACAAAGGGCGGGTTGTGAGGTTAGCGCCGCGCACATCGCAAGAGGTTGAGAAGGTCTTTAAGATTCGGCATGTGGTTTCTTGTGAAGTGAAACTTGATGGAATCCCGGGGAACTTTAGGTACGGGATGCACGCTTCTATCAAAATTAATTCTTAATAAAAGGAGTTTATTTATATGAAAGCTATTATTCTCGCCGCAGGGTTCGGAACAAGACTTTATCCGATTACAGAGGATACGCCAAAGGCACTGCTTAAGTTAGGAAATAAAACGATTCTGGATTTTCTAATCGAACAGCTAGAGGTGGTCAGTGCCGTGGATGAAATCATTATCGTGACTAGCGGGAAGTTTTATCTGGACTTCTATAAATGGTGCAGGAACTCATGTTATCAGAAGCCCATTCACATCGTTGAAAATAACGCGTTTGTGCCGGAGAAAAGACTGGGTGCCGTGAGGGATCTCGATCTAGCACTCCGCTCTGGATACTGCGGGAGTGATGATTTCTTTGTTTTTTGTGGAGATAACTACTTTGATTTTCCATTGAGCCATTTTCTCTTGCCGTGTCTCGGAGATCCTGAGAATGCCTTTGTCGGTATTTATGATGTAGGAGAACCTTCGGTTGCATCGCTATGTGGCGTGGTGATGCGAGATGATCATAACCTCATTACGGACTTTGAAGAAAAGCCGGAGAACCCGAAGTCTACGGATGTGTGCATTGGTGTTTATTATTTTCCAAGCAAGTACCGGATGAGGATTTATGAATACCTTGAGCTTGAGAAACTAAATCCTGACAGGATCGGAGATTTTGTTGCATGGCTCAGTAAGAAAGAGTCACTTTATGCGGTGGACTTTGACGGGGCGTGGTTTGATATCGGAAGCAAGGAATCTCTCGATTCGGCAAGGAGGCATGCGAATGTGCTTAAGAACTCTTTCTAGGGCATTGCTCCTTTTTATATGTATCGTGTCATTTAAAGGGCAAGCGAATGCTGAGAACGAAAAACTGAATCTACTCGATCTTACTCGGCTTGATGCTGAGATCATGATGGGAACCTGGGAGCATAACATTCTCGATGCTGCGCAGAGCGTAAGACATGAGATTAGCGCGAACGCCGCAGAAGTAGACGTGCTCTTTGATGTGGATTCTTCGCTTCCTGCAATGGGAGGTTTCTGGCTTAAAATCGAGGGCCATGATTTATCAGAATATGAATCGCTTCATCTTTGGATGAGAGCTGAAAGCGATCCGCCCTTCACTGGCAATATAGCACTTCAATTTACGGATAAAGATAATCGTAAAGCGCCCTATTTATTGTCAGGAGTAAGAAGCGAATGGAAGGAATTTGAAGTCCCTCTTCAGAAATTTAGAAGAATCCGGGATTGGTCAGAGGTAAAGACATTTGAGATTGTGATTGATGATATCCACGCAAGGCCCAAAAAAGGTGTGTTGTTTTTGAAAGAAGTTTCTGTTGTGAAGGGAGGCACTCTTTCATGAGGCATCTCAAATCATCAGGAAATAACGCAGTGCGGATGGACGATTATCGGCAGTTGCTCAACAGCATATCAGCCTTAATTCATGAGGGCCGAGAGAGTGTGGTCAGGCAGGTTAATGCTGCGTTAGTTGCTACCTATTGGTTGACCGGCCGAAGGATCGTGGAATTTGAGCAAAAAGGAAGGAATCGAGCTCGCTATGGGGAGGCTTTACTCAAGCATTTGTCGGGAGACCTTAAACATAAGCTTGGAAAAGGGTGGGGTGAGGCCCATCTAAGAGCCATACGGCAGTTTTACCTCACCTACAAAGGCATCGAAAAACGCTACACGGTGTGTAGCGAATTGGCCAAAGCGCCCGCATTAGGTGATGTGATCAGATCCTTTAGCCTTTCTTGGTCACATTACAGGCAGCTTATGAGGTTGGATGATTCGGTAAAAAGAAGATTCTATGAAAATGAGTGTCTGCGAAGCCATTGGTCTGCAAGACAACTTGATCGTGAAATTCAGGCGGCGCTTTTTGAGAGAACAGCTCTGTCAAAGCGTAAAGATCTTGTTTTAAAGAAAGCCAATGAACATCCCATTATTGTACGGCCGGAAGATGAAATAAAAGATTCCTACGTTCTTGAGTTTTTGAATCTTAAAGATGAGTATTCAGAGCTTGATCTTGAAGATGCCTTGATACATCACCTTGAACGATTTCTTTTGGAACTCGGAGCCGGATTCACATTCGTATCGCGACAGAAGCGTTTTAATCTGGATGGAGATGAGTATCGAATGGATCTCGTCCTTTATCATATTCCTTTAAATTGTTATGTGATATTGGACCTCAAAATCGGACGATTTACACACGCTTACGCCGGTCAAATGAATCTCTATTTGAACTGGGCAAAAGATCATTTAATGCCACAAGCAGAAAGCGATCCCATTGGCGTTGTATTGTGCGCGAATAAAAGTAGCGCATGTGTGAAGTATGCCACGGGTGGCATGAGTAACAAAATATTTGTCTCAAAATATCAGCTTAAACTCCCAAAACCTGATGATCTCAAGCGAGAGCTTCAGCGTGGCCGTGATCTTTTTATGCAGCACCAAATTAGACAACGAACGGAAGAGGGTAATAAAGCATGAGGATCTCAAGTCTTGCGATATTACTCCTCTCATTGGTTATTGGCTGTGCAGCCACGGTGCCCCAAGTTATGACCGAAAAAGTAAAAGAGAGTCAGGAGATAATCCCAACTGATAATAGTCTTCGAGATATGGTTACACGTTATTTGGTTCATTACATCGGTCTTAAAACGGGTCTTGAGGTTGAAAGGAATGAAGATCAGCAAGGTATTATCGAACTTGTTTCAAGCAAGGATAGTGAAAAGGTCATCTTGAGAGTGAGAGGACTTGAGCTTTCATCGCCGGATATCTTGAGTCGGCCAGTTAAAGCCGCACTCGTTCTCGAACTCAGAGTAATCAATGAAAAAGGTGTCCTTAAATATGAAGGGAAAAAGTCAGGAGGCTACGAGGTGTTGATTGATTCTTTTATGGAGTCAGAAGCTAAGGAACGCATCGCAGACTTTCTTGTGAAGGATGCGCTTAAGCAATTTGTGAATGATCCGGAATTCAGAAAGATCATGGCGAAGCATAAGTATGGAACCCTCGGTTCCATTGTTTCAATATTTTAAATCAAAAAAAGGAGAGTGCTTACAAATGAAAAAAGAAACCGCAGCTGTTTTAGTCATGGCGATTTTTGCGATGGTTAGTCCGGTCGTAAACGCAGCACAAAGCGAACTCGTGATAGCTGATTTTGATACCGGAGACAAACCAAATAATATCGGAGGTGATTTCGGAGCCTGGGATAAAGATCCTTATGATGATACCCAAGGAACGAAATTATCCTTTGAACCGGATGATGCGTTAGGTGATTCGGCAGGCTATTCCGTGAGATTGGATTACGATGTCGATTCTGTGAATCCAGCATATAACGGATTCTGGATGAAGCTAAACGGTGAGGATGCAAGCAGATTCAACTCGCTTAGCTTTTTTGTGAAGGGTGATGCCGAAAAAGAGTTTACGAATCGAATAAAAATTGAATTGAAGGACATGAGCGCGAGACCGTCCGCATACGTGGTAAGTGGAATTACCAGTGAATGGCAAAGAGTCACGATCCCTTTTGAAAAATTCAGGCGAATCAATGACTGGACTAGCCTGAATGAATTTGTGATCGTTTTTGACGATGTAAATTCGAGGCCAAAAGCAGGGTCGCTTTATATTGATCAGATAAGTTTTGTTTAAAAAAATATCAGCTTTCAGTCTCATTGACAAACAGTGAGGCTGAAGGCTGTTGTCTTGCTATTCAAACCTTTGGAGGTGATTAATATCGCAAGATCAAAAAAGAGGGAGAAGAAAATGCCTTTCCCACAAAAATGTTTGAAGGGAAAGCCCCTAAAAATGCGTAGGGGATGTTTTGTCGTGCGCATAGCAGGTAATAATGAATATAAGGCGTTGCAAGATAATCCGCTGAACCCCTTTAACCTACTGGATCATGAAGAGCGAATTGAAGAAATTATTGATTTGCTAAGTGAAATATGGGCGGAAAATTGTATGGAAAAAGTAATGCGATAAATACCATTTATGTATATAATATGATACCTAAATGAATAAATGGAGTGAGCATGAGAAAGAGACGAAGAAGATGGCAAAATGTTACAACGATTGACAGCTTTAAAGAAAAGGACACTATTCGTGTCTTTGGCATTACAAGGGTGTCATCAGACAAGCAGGCGAAAAAGATTGGCGAATCCTTAGATCATCAGAAGGATGTTCTCGCTAACTGGGTAAAAGCGAAATCCACCATGCTAACTCCTCAGAAGTGGATGCTGACGGAGATCTTTGTTGAAAACGAGAATGAGAAGGGGGAACGGCGAGGAAAAACGGCGACGACCATATTTGGACGCGAGGGGTTAAGGCAAGCGCTTCTGCTTGCAAAGAGCGGCTTGATTGATGTGGTTGTGGTCACAAAGCTGGATCGCATTGCCAGAAACTTGCTAGATTACATTCAGATTTCAGGACAATTTAATGAGTCCGGAGTTGCATTAGTTTGTCTCGATTTAGACATTGATACATCAACGCCTGATGGCCAAATGATTATGCGTAACCATGCCAATCTTGCGCAGTGGCAAGCAGATCGCATTTCGCAGTATAGTTTAGAAACTAACGTAAGACACGTACAGCAGGGACGTCCTCTTGGCTCACCACCCATTGGATATAAAATGACAAGAGATAAGAATGGTCACCATACTTTTCTAATTCATAATAATTTTAAGAAACATATAAATTTAATAGACAGACTTTATATCCAACATGAAAGCTCAAATAAAGTAGCTCGCGAACTCAGGAGGCTGGGATACAAGACCCCACGTGGTAAATCCTATACAAAACCGCAAGTTTTAAGAATCCTTCAAAATATTCGGTATGCAGGTCACCAGGATTATGAGGGAAAGCGTTACGTCGGGAACTGGAAGCCTATTCGGGACCTGAAGGTATACGAAAAGATTCAAAACATTATCAAGAGCAATTCGAAAACAAATCACAGCAGAAAAACTCTTGATGCAACAAAGAAATATGTGTATCTGCTGCAAGGTCTTTTAAGATGTCCAAGCTGTCAATCATCAATGGTGCCAAAACCGGGTATAGGTGGATCGAGAGTTAAACGTTATTACCCTTATTATTTGTGCTCGAAGGCAGACAAATCAGACGGCGCAGAATGCGAAAGTGTTTATGTGCCTGCTGAATCGATTGATCAAGCAGTTATAGAATTTCTTAAAAGATTAAAGTTGAGACCCACTATTATTGAAAAGGTGATAAACAAAGCTAATAAAGCCAGTTACTCCCGAATCAAAGATCTCGATGAAGATTTGATTCGCGTACGTGCCCTAAAGCCTCAAACGGAACAGAAGATTCAAAATTTAGTTGAGGTGCTAGCAGATAAGGGGGTTTGTGGGGTGGAGACCGTGAAAGATAGACTCCGGGCATTGCAAACAGAGATTGACGAGCTCAACCAGGAAGAACGGAGACTCGATCAGGAATTAAAGGCTGAGACGAGGCTTGCAGGAAATGCTCGCGAACAAATTCAAACGCTTCAACTTTTCGAGATGATTGTTGATTCATGCGAAGATAAACCGGAAAAGTTGAAAAGTTTACTATCAGGCTTCATTAGATACGCGGTTTGTAAAGTTTATGATAGGAAAAGTTGGACGGGAGAAATTACTGTAGGTTTATTTTGTAAACCAGCGATTGACACCAGTCTGACAAAAATTTGGGCTGAAACTTTAGAAGAAATTGGCAAGTGCTATGGGAATAATGCGAAGCGCTTAAAGTTTAGCCAAAATGGCGGCCAACCTCAAGGAAGAGGCAGACCGCCGCGGGAATTTAACCCGACGACCGGATTAATAGATCCGGTTCGTCCGAGGGTATCAAATGGGGTGAGCGACGGGACTTGAACCCGCGACAACCTGAACCACAATCAGGGGCTCTACCAACTGAGCTACGCCCACCACCAAAAGAGGTCACATTATAGTCGTTTCGGTTTGAAAATCAAGGGGTCGTTATTTTTAAGATTTAGGGTTTTTTATGAGAGGTCTAGTATATAATGGGGCTATGAATTCATCTTCTTTTGAAATTTTAGCTTATGAGTCTACACCTCTTGGAGTTCTTTGTCTTAGGCGTAGGGAGCTTTTGGGGCAAGCTGGTACATTTGTTACTGAGATAACTTTGAATCAAGAGTTTTTGATGAGTAGTTATAATACAGACTCTGAGTGTGCTTTGGCGGATATTGCGCTTCAGATGCATCAGGGGAATGATCTTAGTGTTCTTGTGGGTGGTTTGGGGTTGGGGTATACCGCTCGTGCAGCGTTGCAATCTAAACGTGTTAAACAACTGCAAGTCATTGAATTTTTACCGCAGGTGATCCGCTGGCTTAAAGATGGGCTTGTGCCTCTGTCGGATGAGCTTAATTCTGATAATCGTTTAGAAGTGATTCAGGGAGATTTTTATGAACAGCTTTCTACCTCGCCAGAAAGACAATACGATTTGATTTTAATTGATATTGATCACTCCCCAGGAGAGCATCTAGATATTAAAGAGGGGAATGATGCTTTTTATACAGAAGAGGGTTTGAAGAGAGCTAAGGAGCATTTGGCTCCTGGTGGAATTCTTGGTCTCTGGTCTTATGCTGAAAGTTCTCCGTTTGCCGAGGCGCTTAAGAATGTTTTTGGTGAAGTTCGAGTAGAAGAGATTAACTTTCGTAATACGCTTGTTAATGAAAATCATACCGATTGGCTTTTCTTTGTTAAAGGGGATTAAGCCCTTCAAAAAAACCTACCTTTTTTCCTGCTAGTGGATAAGCGAATTACATTGAGAGATTTTCTAGGTGGACTCGAAGGTCGCTGGCAGTTTTGAACTTCTTTTTGATAAGACTGTGCTTTAATCCTAGACATATTTCTTTGATGTATTTGGGTTGTTTAGAATATTGTTTAGCTCCACCCAAAGCTTCGTGGAAAATCTGTATGGCAGAAACGATGTCGTCACTTTTATTTTCTTTGGTTGCTCGGCCATAGTGAAAGAAGTCGAGTAGTTTAAGGTGATAGTTTAAGCCGTGCCTTAGGACGATGACGTTGTCTGTGTGCAAGTCTCCATGGTATTCGCCTAGATGATGGATGTTTTCAATTCCGAGAACAAGGGCAAAAAGGAGATGGAGTGCTTGGAAAGGGCTCAAGCGTTTTCTGGGTTGTTTGAGCAAGTAATTTGAGAGCAGTTCTCCCTCAACGTACTCGGATACTAAAACTGTTACCGGTTGCCCAGAAACTCGGATAATTTCTTGATGATGGTAATGAATGACGACAGGGCATTCTCTAAGACGGTGTAATTTTGCGGCATAAATGTTAGATGTTTTGTTTTTAATGTTGCGGTGAGGGAAGAAGAGTTTTGCAGCTCTTTCTATGCCTGTGTTTAAATCTTGAATGCGATAAACTTCACCTTCCCAGCCTTTTCCAAGAAGGTCTAATATTTCATAATTTTTATCAAATATTTTTCCAGATTTAAGATTGAATTCTGTTATTTTTTTTGGCTTTTTTGGCTTCTTTTTCATGGTTGTTCTTTAGATCAATAATATCGTTTAAATTTTTATTAAGAATAAAGAGATATTATCTTCGCCTCCATTTTCAAGAGCATGTTTTAAAAGAGCTTTTGAGTACTTCTTTATATCGATATTCTTATTATACTCTTGTATGATGGTTTCATCCATAACCATTCCGTAAAGTCCGTCACTGCATATAAGGTAGACGTCTCCTGGGTTTGTTTTGAGCTTTTTAGCGTCTATATCCAAATGGCTGTCTAAGCCAATAGCTTGGCTTAATGTGTGCCTGTCATAAGAATGGTCGGTGGTAAGCTGTTTTATTTTATTATTTCTAATTCGGTAAATACGGCTATCTCCGATGTGGGCAAAACGAATGGTTTCGTCTTGAAAATAAGCTAGGGTTAAGGTGGTTGCCATATGAGACTCTGAAGGTCTAGATGAGTTTTGCTCTTTGAGGCGGTTGTTGGATTGCTGAACTGCTTTCTTAAGACCTGTTACTGTTTTAAAGCCATTTTGTTTTTCTGCTGTTTCATAAATATGTTTAACAGCAGTAGAACTTGCTATATCTCCGTCAGAGAGTCCTCCAAGCCCATCTCCAAGGATAAATAGTTTGGGATTTTCCTTTGGCCAATGTTGAATGCTGTCTTCTTGTTTTTTACGCACAAGCCCTTGATCAATCTCAGATGTCCATTCCATTGGGAATCCTTTGTTTGGAGTTATTTATCGGACCATATTGCGAATTCACTTCCACCAGGCTCAGTAAAATGAAATCGCCGTCCTCCTGGGAAAGAAAAAATATCTTTCGTGATGTTTCCACCCAGATGAATAATTTTTTCCTTATAAGTTTCTAGCTCAGTACTGTAAAAAACAACTAAGACACTCCCAGTTCCAATAGAAGCAACTGTTTCAGATTTATAAAAACCACCTTTCATATAGCCGTCATCGTAGGCTGTATAATCAGGTCCAAAATCTTGAAAAGTCCAACCAAAGAGTTGTTTGAAAAAACTTTTAGTTTTTTGAATGTCTGTCGTGGGGCTCTCAATATA
The DNA here is from genome assembly GCA_029261035.1 of Candidatus Omnitrophota bacterium. Lineage (GTDB taxonomy): Bacteria > Omnitrophota > Omnitrophia > Omnitrophales > JACROU01 > JAJDCD01. The sequence goes on along the minus strand of JAJDCD010000008.1, from coordinate 342,512 downwards.
GTCAATTTTATTAGTGTTGGCCATTTTTATAGAGGCTTTCTAAGGGGTTTCGTGGGTTAAATGTTCGGTACCTTTTCCAAGCGGCCCAAAAGGAAAATGGAATCATCAATACAACCACTCCCATCAGAATGATCGATGCTAAAGAAACATAACCTTCACCCATCCAAGATAGGGCTAATGGCAATATTAAAGCAACGATTGCTGGTATAAATACTAAACAAAAGATAAAAGTGAGCAAAGCAGAGAGGATACCTTTTATGATTGAAGGTTTTTTCATAGAGTCTCCTTTAGGAGGTTCTTAATTAGAACGATTTAGCGTATTTGTATCTGTATGATCAAAGTCTTTTCCATAAATTTCTAAGCCTACGGATTCGGAGTAGGTAAGAGTATCTCCTTCGATGGAAATTTTGTGTTCAAAAGAAACGGTCCGAGCATTTTTAAGCATGAATGGGGATTGAATAATACCCCAGTTCTCATCTCCTAATTTAGCTTTAACTTCAAGCGTAATAGGGGATGTATTAGAAGCGTTATAGATACCTCCAGCAAGTACACAGACACCGCGTGGAATTGTTAGGGAATGCATTAAGGTGTTTGTGTTGGAATCCCACATCCAATAGCCCGTTTCGTTATGAAAAACTTTTTGGTCAGACTGACGGCTGACAACTTGATGGTAACGAACTGCAGCTAAGGTTTGTGATTCGGCATTAGTGACATCTCCAATGGCTTCAAATAAAATAGTCTCAAAATAGGGGTTCTTTTCCTCTCCATCAGGTTCGGGAGAACGGTCCATTCCTTTATTACCTTCCCAGGTTCCAATAAGTGCGGCTAAAGGACCGTAATCAACTCCTTCAATAATTGTATTGTTTGTCATACCATCTCCTTTTATTGTAATTATTTTTTAGTAGGACACTTTATCCCACAAAGATATCTTAACTTCGCCATCTATTAAATCGGGTGTTTTTGCGAAAAAGGCTTTTAGATGGGGCATAGCTAAATGTTGATCTAAGGCTTCTTTAGAAGTCCAGTTCTCATAAAATAAAAAAGTAGAAGAGTCTTCAGCGGATTGATGCATATCATAATTGATACAGCCCTCTTCTTGATGAGTGGGGTGGAGGAGTCCAATTAAGTTTTCTTTTAATTCAGCTTCTTTTCCTAGTTTAGCCTTCATTTCTGCTACGACAGTTACATTTTTTTCTGACATGATGTTTCTCCTTAATAGATTTATAAAAGATGGAGTGAGTATGTTAATTACTATTTATTTAAGAGAAGCATTTTTAGCCTTTCAATTTATTTGAAACCTAAATAAGTAGTTACTGTTTTTTTTGTCCTACGACAATCCACCCGGTCGTATCTGGGTTGGTTTTAAATAGTTTGGATGGAAGAAAAAATACTTTGTCTAAAACTGTGCAGATCAACCACAACGGATAAATGAATAATTGTTTCAAAATAGGTTTGTTTAAAAAAGGGATATTTACATTAATTACTGATGCGACTATGCTCATTGGCCCCCCTAAAGGGACTGTTTTTACCACGTCAAACGAAGCTTCTTTAAATAACTCAATGAGGCCTAATTGGGTATAGCGAAAGTAGTCCTGAGGGCAGCCGTGTGTTGCCCAATATTGTCGGGTCGATAAAATTAAAAAACCATCATCTTTTAATACTCTTGAAAGCTCTTGTAAGATTTTGGCTGGATAACGGCAATGCTCTAACATTTCAAAACAGAGGATTCCTTTTACGGAATTATTTTGTACAGGAAGTTGGTGAGCATCTGCCTGGATAAAGTTTTGAGGAAGTTGCTCTGAATAGTGGTCGGGACTCGTTATGTCTAATACGGCGTAATTAAAATTATTATTTTTGCAGGCTTCCGACCAAACACCTTTTCTTCCCCCTATGTCGAAGACAACGTTTCCGTTATCTGATTTAGAAGTTCCATTAGAATATTCTTTTAAAGTAGACTTAATTTCGTTTGCATGACCTTCAGGAGCGATAAGAATATTTTGCATAAACCATATTTCTGCTTGGTTATGCCATCGACATATATTTTGTTTAAATTTCTTTAATAGGTTAGTCATGATTTTAAATTACTTGCCCTAGAATTTTAAATTTAGGAGAGCTGTTAATCCTTTGCTCGATAGATGAAAGATCTCGTAAGTATAAGACATTTAAGTTTTCTTTTACAACAGATTTTATGGGGCTGAGCTTTCTATGGAAAGGGTCATATGAAAAAGGGGAGAAACCTATTTCAGTCATTAATCGATGAGTTGATTGTTGGTTGATCTCCACGATAGCTGCTAATAAAGAGTTTTTTTGAAAAAAGTTTTTTCCACCTTGGATTACTTGATCCTCAAACCCTTCCACATCAATTTTGATCGCAATGGGATTTAAGTTAGGGAAGAGAGAGTCTAGGGTTTTAGATTCAACTTCGACTGTGTTGAGAGAATCATCATTATTGTTTTCGAAAACTCTATTGACGGTGTCTAGATCGCAGGACATTTTCACTATTCCGTCATTGTCTGATACGGCCATGTTGAAAGGGGTGACAATGGAATCATAGCTATTGAGCTTAATATTATCCTTGAGGCTATTGTATGCTTTAAGTATGGGTTCAAAGGAGTAGCTCTGAGCTCCTAAGCTTGCGCTGAGAATGCTGTAGCTTCCTACGTTGGCCCCCACATCAACAAAGGTATTATCCCTATTCAGAAGGTGAACTAAAAAGCCCATAGATTCGAAATCATGAAGTCCGCAATAAATATTTCCTGTAGCGCCTGTCATTCCGCTATTGACTAGAAGTTGTGAATTGTTAAAAAAGGGAACTGCGATCGGATTTTTTGTGAGCCTGCTTTTGACTTGCCATTGAAACCAGCGCCACAAAGCTCCTAAGGGATTTTTTTTGTTCAAAGGGTGTTTAAGAATAAATTTTAAAGTATCTAATATGTTTTTCATAAAGCGAATCATTAACTACCTTTGATTAGCGCAGGGTACGCACAACTTAGATTCTGGGACTAAAAGAATTCTTCCAATAGGGATTGTCTGTTTGCATTTAACACATATTCCGAAGTGCTCATTATCGATTAATTTTAAAGTGTTCTCTGAATTATGAAGATCTTGCTCTGCTTTTCTTAGAGATTCTTCGTTGAGACTCTTTTGTTGAATAGCATCCATTCGAGTAAGTCGGCCAAGGGCGCTGTCTGGGGGAATAGGTTTTGTTTGTTCTTTTAAACTAATAATTTTATTTTTGGTGAGTTTGATTTTCTCTTCAATTTCGGTTTTGATTTTAGATTTTTCTTCGGAGGTCATTTTAGTCCTTTGCCGATAGCTTTTAGCTTTCAGAAGTCCTTTTACTTTTGTTCTTTTGTTGACGGATTCCCGATAAAAGATTTCGGGAATGACAGCAGTTGAAAGTTTTTGGCATAAAAAAAAGGGCACCCACAAATGTGAATGCCCTTTTGGTATTACCTAATTAAATTACAACTTAACAACGTTAGTTGCTTGGTCGCCCTTAGGTCCTTGAGTTATTTCGAACTCAACTTTTTGGCCTTCATCCAAAGATTTATAACCTTCGCCTTGAATCGCGGTGTGATGTACGAATACATCTTCGCCTGATTCGCGTGCAATAAAACCAAAACCTTTAGAATTGTTAAACCACTTTACTGTTCCTTGTTCCATGTTGCTTGTTCTCCTTTGATTAATAGTAGTAACAATGACCAGACCAACTAATTCCAACTAACGAGGATAGATGACAGGTACATAATCAACCCTATTGATTTTTTAGGGTTGGGATTGTAATTCGTTCGCCCATAAGCATTAAGCTCATAGGTTTTTTTATCAATTAATTACTACTGGTGGTAAGGATGCCTTATTTTGGTCGATTTGTCAAATATTTATTTTAGGGGGAGGGGAGATTTAAGTCGGGGGTAAAATATGCTAATATAGCGACATGAAACGAAGAGACAATATTACCCCACCCCACAAGGAAAAGAAGGTTTTGCTCCACTCGTGCTGTGCCCCCTGTTCAGGCTCTGTTATAGAGGATATGCACAAGTCTGGGGTTGAATTATCAGTGTATTTTTACAATCCTAATATCCACCCTGAGAAGGAATATATGCTCCGAAAGGAAGAGAATATTAGGTATTGTGAGGATCTAGGAATCCCTTTTGTGGATGCGGATTATGATACAGATCGTTGGTTTGATATTACAAAAGGACATGAAAATGACGAGGAGCGAGGTGAGCGTTGCTCTATGTGTTTTGAGATGCGTTTTGTAAAAACAGCAGAATATGCTTTTCATAATGGCTTTAAAGTGATTACAAGTTGTTTGGGAATTTCGAGGTGGAAAGATTTTAAACAGGTTACAGCAGCAGGTGTTAAAGCGGCATCCTTGTTCCCTGAAATTACTTATTGGGATTATAACTGGAGAAAAGATGCCGGCTCTCAAAGAATGATTGAGATCGCAAAAGAAGAAGAGTTTTATCAACAGCAGTATTGTGGTTGTGTTTATTCTTTAAGAGACATGAATCAATGGAGGACGTCTCAGGGACGAGATAAGGTTCAGTTGGGTAAAGACTATTATAAAAAGGAAGTCGAAAAGTAAGATGAGTAAAATTTTAAATACCGCATTTTATTACTTCTTCGAAATCGAAGGAGATGTAGAGCAAGTACGACGCGAGTATAAAAGTAAGTGTGTTGAGCTTGAGTTGATGGGAACTATTTTGATTGCTCGAGAAGGGGTGAATGTGATGGTTTCGGGAACGGAAGATCATGTCGAAAATTTCAAAGATTTTTTAAGAAAAAAAATTGGGCTAGATGATTTATTTTTTAAAGACAGTTGGTCTGATTACCAACCCTTCTTGAAGATGTTAGTAAAAGCAAAAGATCAATTAATCCCAGTTAATGATCCTTCCATTAAGCCTGCAGAGTTTACAGGCCCTAGAGTTTCTCCTGAACAATTGAAGCAGTGGTACGATGAAGGTAAGGATATGGTGATATTGGATACACGGAATGAGTTTGAGTTCAACATTGGAACTTTTGAAAATGCGACCCATCTTAACATTGAAGATTTTAGGGCTTATGAAGATAAGCTTCAAGATGTGCCAAAAGATTGGAAAGAAAAAACGGTTGTTACTTTTTGTACAGGAGGTATTCGATGTGAGAAAGCTTCTCCATTAATGCTTCAAAATGGCTTTAAAGATGTTTATCAGTTGGATGGTGGTATTTTAAATTATTTCGAAAAAGTGGGTGGAGATCATTATGATGGAGACTGTTTTGTTTTTGATCGACGCATTGCTTTAAAACCCAATCTAGAACAATCCGATGTTATAGAGTGCTTTCAGTGTCGACATCCGTTAACGCCTAAAGAACAGCAACTTCCATCTTATCGAGTGGGTGAGAGTTGTTGTTATTGCATTAACAAGGCATAAAATTTGTCATTGCGAGGTGTGCAATATAGGAACCGTGGCAATCTCAGGCAAAAGAGCAATTCTCATACCTGAAGTATGTTACTTAAGATGAAATTTCTTGATGGGTACAGCCCATCCTTTGCCTAGGGGACACGCACTTTTGTCACAATTACTGCGTAATAGTTACAAAAGTCCATTTCCCCAACTCTAAAAATCCATCTCTTTTGGTAGATCGCATTTGAAAGACATTGTTTTTTGTGTGATGGGATGTGGGAAAGTTAGTTTGTAAGCATGAAGCGCAGGGCGTCCAAAGGAAACAGTTTCTCTTCTACCGTATTTATTATCTCCCAAAAGAGGGAGGCCTTCTGCCGCCGCTTGAACTCTTATTTGATGAGATCTTCCAGTTTCCAATTCAAATTCAGCAAGGGTTACAGCCATTCCATTCCACTTAGAGCTTTTTATAGGTTTTAGGTTCAAAACAGCTCTTTTGGCATCTTTGTATGTTGATGGAACTATTTTAACTTCATTTTTTGATTTGTTTTTTCTTAAAAAATGATTCCAGCGAAGGGGTTCTTTGACGGTTCCAACAACCCAACCCAGATAGTTTCTTTGAATCTCTCTGTCTTGAAGTGCTTTTGTTAGTCGGCTGGCAGCCTTTGTGCGCTTGGCTACAACCATAATTCCTGAAGTGTTTCGGTCGAGTCGGTGAATAAGCCCAACGTAATTTCTACCTAAATAAGTTCTTAGCCAGTCCACGAGATTATCGTCTCCTGTTTTTTCACCCTGGCTGAGTAACCCAGAAGGTTTGTTGAGGACAATTAGATGAGAATCTTCAAAAATAATTTGAGGTTCTTGTTTATTCATAATGCGGATAGTTTACTCATTTTTTCAAATTAAGCACTCTTTTAATTTACAAAGACCAGAGAGTCTAATAAAATACCTATTTACTTAAGTAATTCCTCCCTTTTGCCGTATAATTAAAAGTTAATCACATGTTAAAAATAAAACTATAGAATTGGTGGTGTTTTTCGATGTTGAATAAGGTATTTTCGTCCATTGTAGCGTTCATTATTTTTGCAGTTTCAATCTATGTTCCCCAGACAGCTGAGGCAAGTTATAGTTTAGGAGCACCTTTATCGGCACGTGCGGCTGTTATTTATGATATTGGGAATAGGAAGATTATGTATTCCAAAAATAGGAATACCAAAAGACAGCCTGCAAGTACGACTAAAGTAATGACGGCCTTAGTTGTTTTGGACCGTCTGAATCTAAATAAAGTGGTAAAGGTGAATGTAAACACTTCTCATATATCTCCAACCAAGCTTTATTTGAAACCCGGCGAAAAGTTTTACGTTAAGGATTTGCTTAGAGCCTTGTTGATCAAATCATCCAATGATGTGGCTACTGTGATAGCACATCACATTAGTGGTTCCGAACGTTCTTTTGCGAAGCTTATGAATCAGAAGGCGAGGCAGATTGGGGCAAAGAGTACTAGGTTTGTGAACCCTCATGGGCTTCCTGGAAAAGGGCAGTACACAACTCCTTATGATTTGGCATTGATTATGAAAGAAGCGAAAAAATATCCTTTTATTATGAAAACGATGGCGACAAAAACAACGCATATAAAAAATTTGGCAGGTAAAAGGTACTATTTAAAAAATCATAATAAAATGTTGTGGAGAGATAGTAGGCCTATTATTGGAAAGACAGGTTTTACTAGAGCGGCTCTTTATTGTTTCGTTGGAAGAATTTCTTATAACAAGCGTGACTTTTTAGTTTCTATTTTAGGTAGCTTAAGTCCTTGGAATGATTTGAAGAAAATGTTGGATTTTTATTCTAGGCTTACGATTGGTAAAAAAGGTAAAAAAGAAGCTCTGAACGAAAAGAACTGGAGTAGAAGAAGACGTAAAATATTTGAAATTTCTTTAAAGAATTTAGGTTACAACCCAGGTCGAGCCGATGGAAGTGTTACAAAGACAACTGTCAAAGCGATTAAACAATTTCAGAGTAAAAAAGGACTTACACCGGATGGTATTATAGGAAAAGAAACTTCAAAGAAATTAGCGATTGCTGTGAATAATAAGAATTGGAAATTAAGTTCTAGAAAAACCTTTGAGTCTAGATTGAAGAAAAAAGGATTTAATCCAGGGCAAGTGGATGGAAAATTTACCTCAACAACCATTTCTGCAATATATGCATTTCAAAAGAAAAAAGGCCTTTTTGTGGACGGGATTATTGGGCCAACTACAGCAAAACACCTGAAAAAATAAATTTCCTTTTGTTTATAGCTATTAGCTGTTGGCTTTTAGCATAAAAAGCAACAACCCTGGATCACCGACAGAAGCATTCGGGGATGACAAACTTTATTCTGACTTCAGCCCTCAGACCTCTGGCTTTAGTTTTTTCCGTCCTATTGAAAAAAACCCCCATGTTCGATATACTGTTCGCTTACTTTAGCCCTTTTTAACTTATTATATAATGAGGCGATTATGTCATTACTTCCAAATAATTTTAGAGCGTTAATTCTAGTTTTAGTCTTTCTTGTTTCTGTTTTTTCTGTTTCCCCTTTACTTGCTCAAGAAGAAGTGTCTCCTATGCTTGAAGCTCCTGAATATGTGGAAGATATGATGATTCATGATTTTGAAACAGGAGAGCTGTTGAATAACTTGGACGCGCAAAGTGGCGCTTGGGATGTGGACCCTTATGATGATACTGCAGATGCTTTTCCTGAAGTTGTTTCAGACCCCGGTATTAATAACGAAAAACTGAACTATGTATTAAAGCTTACCTATGATGTCGACTCTCCACTTCCATCATCAAATGGTTTTTGGACCAAACTTAGAAATTTAGATGTTTCTATGTTTGATCACCTTGAGATTGATATTAAGGGAGATGTTGAAGAAGGCTTTCCTTCAGTTTTGAAATTGGAAATTAAGAAATTTAAAAATGATGAAAGAGTTGAAAAGCTGACAGGTATTTATGTTATTGAGGGTATTACTTCCGAATGGCAAACCTACAGTATTGCTTTGAATAATTTTACGGGTTTGATGGACTTTGCTGATCCTGAGATTTGGCAAAACCCCGCAATGGCGTTTAAAAAATTAGATGAATTTGTAATTGTGATGGAAGATCGTCGAGTAGATGTAAAAGAAGGCGCTATTTTTGTAGATAACATTAAGTTCGTAAAGACGGGAGATCCCGGTCCATCTCCATTATCTAGTCCAGAACGGAAGATAGAGAAGACAGAGACTAAGATTGAAGGGGTTGAATTCGCTCGTTTCTTAGCCGGTAGACTCGGAGGCTTTCCTGAGCAAAAGTTGTTGAAGAAAGAATTCCCAAAAGAAGACAAAGCATTTTTTAGAGAAGTAGCTAAAGATACATGGCGTTACTTTGATGAGATTGTTGATAAAGAAAGCCATCTTGTGTTGGATACGATTCAAATGGGTGAGGAAACCCCTATTGGTGAAGGGGGATGGATTGGGGACTATACGAACGTAACGAATGTCGGCATGTATTTAATGGCTGTTGTATCTGCTTATGATCTTAAGTTTATAACTCGAGATGACGCTGTCGAAAGAATTACAAATACAGTGACGTCGATGCAAAGCTTAGAGCATCATGAAAGTGGATTTCCGTATAACTATTACGATACAACGACAAAAGAGAAGACGAGTTACTTTGTGTCTTTTGTGGATAGCGCATGGGTTGCGGCAGGTTTGATCGTAGCCAAAAATGCATTTCCCGATGAAGTGGGTACTGTTTGTCAAAATTACTTAGATCAATATGATTTTGGTTTCTTTTATGATGATGTCGAAAGACAGATGTTTCATGGGTATTATGGTCACATGAATCAGTATGTGGATTATCATTATGGGGCATTTTTTAATGAGAGTCGTGCGGGCAGTTATATTGCTATTGGGTTAGGGCAAGTGCCTGTAGAACATTGGTTCTATATGTTTAGAACATTTCCACGAGATTTCTTTTGGCAAACCATGGAACCTTTTGAGAGAGAACAAAAAGAAGTGTTGGGCGTTAATTTTTACGGAGGCTACTATGAGTGGCGCAAGCTGAAGTATGTTCCAAGTTGGGGGGGATCTTCTTTTGAAGCCTTGATGCCAGAATTGATTATTGATGAGCAACAATATTCTCCAGATAGTTTAGGAATAAATGCACAACGCCACGTAGAAGGGCAAATTTATCATGCTCTTGAAGAATTAGATTATCCTGTATGGGGGATGAGTCCATCTGCTATTCCCGAAGGAGGTTATTCAGAGTATGGGGTGAAGATATTAGGGTTAAAGGGTTATAAAGCTGGAGCAGTTACACCTCATGCAAGTGTATTAGCCGCGGGTATAGCTCCTGAAATTGTGGCTGAAAACTTAAGACGATTGATCGACCGGTATGATATTTACGGAGAATATGGTTTCTACGATGCTGTAAACCCAGAGACAGGAACTGTGGCGTACCGATATTTAGCTTTGGATCAAGCTATGATTTTAGTAGCAATTAATAATTATCTTAATGATAATGCGATTCGGAAACGCTTTCATGAAGATCCCTTAAACGATATAGCTCTTGCGTTGATTACGGAAGAAAATATTTTTGAAGGGGTTCAAGGGAACCCAACTCAAAGAACGTAACTTTGATTCAGTCACAGAGTGTTTGGGCACGGGAAAAAGACTTTTGGTTAAATGATTATTTTAAAGACAACTCTGTTGTAGCTGGGCTAAGCACTAAATCCTTTCCTCTATTTACAAAAAAGAAAAATTTCAGAGAAGAAGTTGTGGACAGGGGTCTTTTTTTTGAGAAGGTTGGATTAAACCCCAAGCAAGTTATTGTTTTGGGCCAAACGCATTCTAATCATGTTGTGGAAGTTAAAGAAGATCAAGGTTTTTATGGCGATAGCGATGCGGTATTTACGGATCTAAAAGACGTAGCTCTTTCAATCCAAACTGCAGATTGTGTTCCCATTACTTTTGTGGATAAAGATTCAGGAGTTATTGGTTTGATTCATGCAGGATGGAAAGGTTTGGAGGCTGGAATTATCGCCCGGACTTTTCTTGCAGTAGATAAACGTTATGGTTGGAATTTAAGAAACGTGCAGATTGCTGTGGGGCCATTTATTCATTCGTGCTGCTACGAATTTAAAAGGGAAACGAATCATAATTTTGATTCTTATATTGAAGACAGAAATGAAACGAGTTTTTTAGATCTAAAACAAATGGTTATGGATCAACTTCTCAGCGTAGGAGTTTTTCAAGAAAATTGTTTTATTGCGGAAGAATGCACTTCTTGTAATACGGATTACTTCTATTCGTACCGAAGAGATGGGGAGCCTACAGGACGCATCTTATCTTTTGTGATAAAAAAAGACTGAACGCTAGGAATAAAGGGAGAAAACAATGCAAGCAACAAATTTAAGAAAAGGTACTGCAATTATTCATAAAGGGGAAATATATATCGTTACAGATCATCATCATGCAACCCCTGGGAATAAAAGAGGTTTTATACAAGCAACTCTGAAGGGGCTTAAAAGTGGAAAGGTAATTACGAATAAATTTTCTTCCACAGAAGATGTTGAAACTGCTTTTCTCGAAGGGAAAAGAATGCAGTTTTTGTATAAAGATGGTGAGGGTTTTCACTTTATGGATATGCAAGATTATCAAACACATGCATTAGGGGAAGAATTGGTGGGGGATGGAAAAAATTATTTAATTGAAAATATGGAGTTGGAAGTAAAATTTCATGACGAAACTCCTGTTCAACTTAATTTACCTAAGTCTGTTATTTTAGAAGTTGTAGAGTCTCCTCCGTGGGTAAAGGGAGATTCTGTTTCTAACAATACGAAGCCTGCCAAGTTGGAGACAGGGTATCAGGTTCAGGTGCCTATTTTTATTGATCAAGGTGAAAAGGTTAAAATTAATACAGATACTGGGGAATATTTAGGAAGAGAATAATATGAGAAAGAATTTATGGAGCTCTATTTATTTAATTGTGATTTTCGCACTATTAGTTTCTGGGTGTAGTACTTTAGCAATGTTGAAAGTTCATCCTAAGACGTATCAGGAGCTTCATTTTGCAAAAACAGAAGACGACTGGACTTTGGAGTTGCAACGTTACTATCAAAAAGGGCATGTTCAGTATAAAGAGCCTATTATTCTGTGTCACGGGATGGGTTACAACAGTAATTTCTGGGCTATCGATGATAAGCGGAGTTTGGCTCAGTACCTTGCGGATCAAGGTTTTGATGTTTGGGCTGTTTCGTTAAGAGGTTCTGGGAAAAGTTCTAAGACGGGTTGGTTTGCATTTAGAGAAATCTTGAGTGTGCGATTTAATGATTTTACTAATGTCAGTATGAGCGCAGATAAGCTCGATTGGAATATAGAAGACCATATAGAAAAAGATATTCCAGCTCTGATTTCAAAAGTTCAAGAAGTATCGGGTGCTGAAAGTGTGAACTGGGTAGGGCACTCAATGGGTAGTGTTATTGTTTTTGGGTTTCTGGAATTAGCGGAAAACCCAGAAGTTATCAGAAATGTTGTAGCTATTTCACCTCCTTTTACCTTTTTGCGTCCTCATAATAAGATGCTTTCTTTTCTGGAAACGCATCCTTATTACATTGATTTAAATTTACTGGTAAACCAAAAAAACTTATATCAATTTCTGGTACCACTTCGAGGGATATTTAAAGATCCGTTAGGAGACTTATTCTTTAAAAATAAAAATATGGATGAAGAGACTATTATACGTTTGTATGATGACGTCGTTGAAAATATTTCTCCGGGCGTTGCGGGCCAGTTTCGAGCAATGCTGAAAAAAGGAGACTTTGTTTCTGCAGATGGTGAAATGAACTACACTGAAAATCTAGATAAAGTAACTCTTCCCGTATTACTACTAGTGGGCAGGGATGATGATTTAACCCCTCCTGAAACCGTTCGGTATGGTTACCGAAAGTTAGCTTCAAGAGATAAGACTTATCTCGAATTTTCAACTTTAGAAGGCTACTCTACAGATTATGGACATGATGACCTGGTTATTGGTAAAAATGTCTATAATGAGGTCTACCCCAAAATATCAGGTTGGCTCAAGCTTAGATCGAAGTAATGAGACTGGGCTGCTTTTAGCTTAATTAGAAGAAAAAACGACCTAATCCCATTGTCCCAACCCTATATAAACAAACAACTTACATAAAAAATACGCAAGTCTTTTGATAGCAATAACTTAGGAGGCTATTTGTATTCCCCTATATTGCCAGGTATAATTATCCATAGATATACAAATAAATTACATACTTTATAAATTTACAATGAAAGTGGGTTGATGCAGATGGACATTAAAAAACAGCTAGATAAACAGGTTTCTTCACATGACCCAATGAAGAGCAAATACTTAAACCTGAAACGTGCTATGAGCAAGAAAATGCGTGAACTTGAAGATGTGAAAAAGGAGTTTTTCTACTTCCTGGAACACCAGCGAGACGGGGCTATTATCGTCGATTTGGCTGGTAGAATTACATTTTCTAATAAAGCATCACTTAACATGTGTGGATATGAAAAAGATGAGGTAATGGGACGACACTTCAGAATGTTTATGAGCTTAGATGATTTGGCGGAAGGATTTAAGCTATTCTACAATGTACTTAAGGGGGAATATTCTACTTTTAACATGTTTCGAATTCGTAATAAAGATGGGACCACGCGTATTGTAGAGGTAAATGCATCTCCATTACACCAATTTGGGAAAGTGGTGGGTGGAGTGGCGATTATCAGAGATATTTCAGCTCGGAACGAAAAACAAGAAGGAAATAAAGAGCGTATTGAGAAGTTTGTAAAATTGGATAAAGATGCAGAACAGTGGAAGCATGAGGTTGCTGATTTACATGAAGAAGTAGATAATTTACGATGTGAATTAGGTAAGGAAAAGAAGTACGGAACAGAATAGTGTAGGATTTTTGGAGTCAATTTTATAAAATGTAAAAAGGGCTGTCCTATTTGGGCAGTCCTTTTTTATTTGTTAAGGACTCAATATAAGATATTTTGATTTTATCCTATTAGATAGTAGAATACACCACCCTATTTGAAATATAAAAACGCTGTCATCCCCGACTCGATCGGGGATCCAGATAGATTAAGGAAGAAATTGTCATTGCTAGACTATCAGCAGAGAGGTCGTGGAAATCTCAGACAAAACGAATAGCTAAGGAAGGAATTGTCATTGCGAGCATTGAAAAAGGAAGCGCGGCAATCTCAGGCATAGGAATAGAGAGAAGGTAAATGAATAAAAAAGATCAGAAGAAACATAGCGTTGTTTTAACGAATAGAAAAGCACTTCACGATTATCATGTCTTAGAGAAGTATGAGGCTGGTATTTCCTTGGCTGGATGTGAGGTGAAGTCCATTCGTGAAGGCCGAGTAAACATAGGTGACTCCTTTGTTCGTTTTAAAGGATCTCAAGCCTTTGTGATTAATTTGCATATTAATCCATACTCTCACATTTCTTTTGATATTCCAGACCCTGTAAGAGAACGTAAGTTATTGTTAAATAGAGTAGAAATAGAACGTTTGATGGGAAAGGTAACACGAAAAGGTTTCACTTGTATCCCAATTAAGCTATACTTTAAGCGTGGATGGGTTAAGTTAGAAATAGCCGTTTGCGAAGGTAAAAAGCACTTTGATAAGCGTGACGATCTAAAAAAGAAGATTGCTCAGCGAGAAATTGATCGAAGTGTGAAGCAATCTATGAAAAAGTGATATTAGCGAATAGCGCGTAGCGTGGAGCGTATAGAAGTCATTTGTCTTTTGGCAAATAGAAACTATCCGCTATGCGCTAAACGCTCTACGCTAATATTTTGGGGGCGACTAGCATCGACAGAGAATGTTAGTGGAAGAGCGTGCATGCAGAGGTGGTGGGGAGGCCTCTTAAAACACCTCACAAAACATAAATGCTGATAAGAACATCAGTCTGGGTGACAGAGTAGAACTTCACAATGTGAATTTTGCTCCTGTTGCTCTACCACTCGCTGCCTAATTAGGTTCAGCGACATCTATTAGCTTCAGCCTGCGGGCGCTTTTAGATGTAATTTAGCAGGATAGGAATAAAACAGGTCTCTGGTTTTGTTCCGAAACTTTAAAGGGAATCGCTGCTTCTGATCCTGTTTTTTCGGAGCTTAAGCGGTTAAATTAAAAGAAAAAACTAAGCATGTAGGACCTCTTTTAATAATTTCTTTGGACGAGGGTGCAATTCCCTCCGCCTCCACCATCTTGGCAGTAAACCAGGATGAATACCTAATAGAGTTGTTGTATTACAAAAACAGTGTACTTTTGAAATCTGCTCTTAGTTGAGACCTGAGTTAGTATCAATTCGGTAATGAATTTCACTTAGATATTGCAGGAAATAGATTTGACAGACTGTTATTAGTTTGTTATATTTGTAACCGGTTACATTAAAGGAGGTAAAAATGCTTGGAATTCGGGAGATTGCAAAAAAAGCAGGAGTATCTGTTGCCACTGTTTCTCGGTGTCTGGACCCTGAAAAAAGAGAATTGGTACGGGAAGAAACTCGTAAAAAAGTGAATGCTGTAATTAAAAGCCTTAATTACATCCCCAATAGGGCGGCTCGTATACTTTCGAAAAATAAAACAGAAACAATTGGTATGGTTACAACTTTTTCCTCTGACATTGTATTAAGTCCTTATTTTCAGCGATTAATATCAGGGATTATTGAAGGGATTAAGGAAACAAGTTATGACTTAAAATGGATTTTAATCCGAGATGAAGATCAAGAGGGTATTACGCTTAAAAGTATAGTTGACCAGTACCTTGTGGATGGAATCATTTTATTGAATTGGAATTTGTTCCCTAAAGTGGTGCAGAATATTGGGGGTTCTTCACATATCCCAGCTGTTTTAATAAATGATTATCATAACAAAATAAATACTCATATAGTTTATGCTGATCAAAAGCATGGAGTTGAAGAGCTGCTAAAACATTTTAAGAAAAAAGGGTATCATAAAATAGGGATGATTAGAGGTCCAGAATATGTTTCTTATGATGCAAAAGCGAGGTATCAATTTTTTAAAACCTTAGCAAAAAAAATGAATTTTAAATTAGACAATAACTTCAATATTAATTCTAGTCGTTTTGAAGTAGAGGCTGCTTATCACAGCGTTCTGTCTCAATGGAATACACAAAAAAAACCTGATGTTTTTTTTGGAGCAAATGATGATATTGCTAGAGGGGTGATTAAAGCGTTAAAGCATTTGAAAATAAAAGTTCCAGAAGATATTGCTGTTGTAGGGTTTGATGGCTCACAACTAAAAGAGGCGGATTGGTGTGAAGTAACAACGATAGAACAACCTCTGGAAAAAATGGGGGAAAAGGCTGTAAGAGTCTTAATTGAGGTAATGGACAACTCAGTTAAAGTTATACAAAGAATCAAGTTTGATCCTAAATTGGTAATAGGAAAAAGCGGATAAAATTTTTATTTAACAATGTAACCGTTTACATTTATTAAGGAGGAAATCTATGAATACTGCAAATGTTATGGGGCAAATCATAAAAAATCTTTATGGGGAGTTAAACTATTCTCAAGAAGTTGGATTAGAGGTGTTAAATAAGGAGATTCATTTAATTGAAAAAGGACATGTTCAAACGAAAGCGGCTAAGGTCTTTCGTGTTCATAAAACAACCTTTATATTTGTCGATGAGAATTTAGAAGGTATAGAACAAATTTGTTTTGTGAACTTAAATCAGGAAAAGGCGTTATTGCAACGATTGGAGGAATAAAATTGATGAGAAACTTTACTTTTATTTTCTTAAGTTATTTGTTGATGGGTGTGTGTGAGCCTCTTATGGCAAGTGAAGATCAGCTGGATTATTTAAAGAAGATTGAGAAGGCTACATTTAATGGGTTTAGCGCACTCATTGATTCAGAAACAGAATTTCCAGTGGACATTGGACGTATTGTAGGGGATGGGATAAAGATCGATTATCATAATGATTATTCTAGTAAGACTTCTCCCACTAATATTGGTTTTGGGTTTTTGCATTTGATTCTTGCTCAACAAAGAGGGGTTTTGACTGAAAAAGAAGCTTTGAGTAGAGGGATAGTATTATTCTCTAAATTGAAGCAACTGGAGACTTATAGAGGATTTCTTTTCAACTGGTATTATGTTTCGGGAAAAAAAGGAAAAATTCCTCAAGTGACGCTATCCCAATTTGTTTCATCATTGGATAATGGAATTTTAGATATCTGTTTGGCGATTACATCACAGATGTATTCGGGAACTCTATTTGCCTCAGAGATTGAAGCTTATTTGAGTGACAAAGACTATACTTTTTTCTTTCAGGAAAAAGATAATCAATTTCGTCTGAACTTAGGATGGGATACTCGAGAAAAACGTTATTCAGACAGTGATTACCTGATTCTTAATACGGAAGCTCGTATGGTGCTGCTGTACGCTATATTGAAAGAAAATCTTTCCGAAGCAATTTGGAAAGACCAAAGCAGATTGGTTCGGGAATACGAAACAAAAGAAAATGAGAGGATCAAAGTAGTAGCCCCTTGGGGAGGGAGTTTATATGAAACACTCCTTGCAGATGAATTTATTGCTGGAGACGAGAAGGCTCCTAATGCTTTTAGAGTTAATGCAATTAATATGATTCGTATTCATAAAGATCGGGGGAAGAAACTGAGTAGACAAGGTATTTGGGGATTTTCTAATGGGGAAGTGCCTAATAAAAATCGTTATGAAATGGCTGGGGTCCCTGAGATTGCCTATAATCAATTTCCCAGTGAATTTGTTACTATCTATTCTACGTTTTTAGCATTGAAATATGACCTACCTGGAAGCGTGCAGAATTTAAGACAGATTCAGCAGCTGAACTCCAATGTTTTTAATCCTAATTATGGGTTTTCTGACTCAATTAACCCTGTAACGAAGGAGATCAATCGAAATATACTGGCCCTTGATAAAGGGATGGAGTTACTAGCTATTTCCAATCTATTGAGTGTTATGAATGGGCAAAAAACGATCAGTAATTATTTTTGGGACTATTTAACTCAAAAAGGTTGGGCTCAAAAAGCAGCCACATTCTTGGCGGAAGAACAAGACCACCTTTCATTTCAGAGCATAAGAAAAGATGTTAAAGAAGAAGCTCTAGTTCAATCATCAAATGGGATTACTATTGATCTGCTAAGGGAACATAAAAAGGTAGATGTATTTCAAGAATCTGGAAGAGCTTTGTTTAATTACGAAATAATAACTCCCAAGGATATTGCGAGTTACTTGGATATTTATTACGATGTTCATAGACGTTACAGCTATGGGGGGGTGTATATTATTCCGAATTTAATGGAAGGGCCAAATTATAAGCAGTTAGATTTTCAAATAAGAGGATTTTCTAATAAAGGTTTTCCTAAATTATTAAAATTAGAATTAAAGTCTAATGGACAGTACTTATATTTAAAACACATTAAGGTGACGCCGGCATGGCAAAAAATATCCATTTCTTTCCCGGATCCCATTTATCAAAATTTTGATATTGCATTTGTGATAGAAAATCAAAATGCAGAACGATTTCCAAAAGGGAAAGTTAGAATCAGACATTTGAAATTAATAAGTTAGTTATTCGTACAGATTAATGTGTTAAAATTAGTGCATTATGACATGACAAGTTTAAAGAGGGTGGGCAAAGAACCGCCTCCACCAAATTAAGGAACTTTCTTTCCTTAATTTGGTAGCCCTGTACCGACTACAAAGCGCTAGCGAAGTGATTAGTCTGGTTCACGGGCACCAAACTACCTACCTAACGGTAGGCAGGCGCTAAGGCACTGGCATGTCTCATCTTTGTTTGGCGGGCCAAACTTTCTTTCCTTTTAGAGCAGTTCTTTTATTTTTTTAGGGGGCGATTTTGTTTTTTAGTAAATTAAAGATTTTGTGGAGAATGTTTGAGTATGCTCTTTTACGAAGCGTAACGGAGTTGATGAACCTTTTGCCCATTACTGTTTCTACTTGGATTGTCAGAAGAATTGGAGGTGTTATGTATTTTGTAATGCCTGGAAGACGTAAAGTTGCTATGGATAACCTTACGATTGCTTTTGGTGACTCCAAATCTGTTGCAGAGAAAAAGAAGATCGCTTTACAATCCTTTTATCATCTTACGGTTTCTATTATGGAGTTTTTTAGGATTACTAAGTTTGAGAAAGTGTCTAAAGAAAACATCCGTCTTGAAGGCACTGAACATTTTGATCAGGCTTTTGCGAAGGGTAAGGGGGCAATTCTGATTATGTCTCATCTGGGCCCTTGGGAATATCTTGCCTTTGTACCACATTTAAAAAAATACGATTGCACCGTGTTAGGAAGGTCTGTCCGAAATCCCTTTGTGGATCGATGGATTTTAGGTTTAAGAAAATCAGTGAGTGTTAAGAACACGCCTAAAGTTGGAGCGGCAAAAGAAATACTATCCCACTTAAAACAGAATCATATGATTGCGATTACTACGGACCAATGGGCTGGGAACGATGAGCTTTGGGTTGACTTTTTTGGTCGGAAAGCATCAACAATTTCTCTTCCGGCTCGTCTAGCAAAAAAGACGGGATGCGCTCTGATTCCTACTTATTGTTTTAGGGTTGCTCCTGGCCGGTACGAGATTTATTGTCATCCAGAAATATACTTGAAGGATCATGAAGATGCATCGATTGAGAGTTTGACACAAGAATTGAATCGCAGATTAGAAGAACAGATAGTTGCTCACCCAGAACAATGGTTATGGACGCATAAACGATGGAAGGGCAAGAAGACGTATAAAGACAAGAAATAACTAACCCCGCCTTATTCTTTAAATCTATAAAAACCTTCTATTTTCATAACCACTTACTCCCGCAAAAGTTAGGGTTATTGTTTACTTAAATCATCCTCTAATGACTGGAAACAGGGGGGAGATGTGGTATATTTCTCCTTATTGTCTTTGGGAGAATAGAGCGTCAATGAAGTTTCAAATTAAGTTAAAACCTCATCTATTTTATAAGCCCACCGCTATTTTTCTGTCTATTTCATTCATGTTTTTCACGGTTCTTCAATATGCTCCATCGGGGTATGCGGATCCGGAGGCTTCGATTACTATTCCCAAAGAATGGGGCTCTGTGGAAGAGTCTTTTGTTGGAAAGAGTGATAAAACAATTATCTATATTCAAGATGCGCACGACTCTCTAGAAGCGCAAGAGAACATATCAAAAATAATACAATATATGGTGAGTGAAAATGGGATTCAAACTGTTTTTGAAGAAGGTTATGAAGGACCTGTTCCTAGTGATGAGTTCTTTGGGGACATAGAAGATCCTAAAGTTAAAGAAAAAGTATCTTTTGACTTGATGGATCAACTTCGGATTAGCGGTGCGGAGTATGCTCATATTAATCGTAAAAAAGATTTTAAATTGATAGGTGTTGATAAAATAAAACTGCATTTAGAAAACATTAAGGCATACAAAGAATCCTCTGTTGTTAAACAACAAGTTAAGGTCGACCTGCGTGAGCTTCAAAAAGAAATAAAAGTTTTAACAGAAAGATACTTTCCGAATGAGCTTAAACGATGGATGAAACTTAGAGGAAAATTGGATAGGAAAGAATTGAATTTATTCGACTATTTAAAAAGAACCGAAAAGCTATTAAGTAACATAGATTTGGATTCAAGGTACCCTTCGATTGCTTTACTAAGAGAACTAGAGCAGGTGGATGTAAAAGGATCTCAAGAACAGATGAAAAAAATAGATGCTAAGACTTTGTTTGCTGAAGTTGAGTTGATGGAGAACGATCTTGTTTCTCAATATTTAGATAGTGAAAGGGATTTAAAGCTCTGGGGATATCATAAGGGATTTGCTCTTCTGGAAAGATTGAATGCGGTAGAAATTACTCAGGAGGAGTATGAAGTTGTTAAAGATTCTCTTGCCTCTTTAAATACGCGGGAATGCATTGATTTTATTTCTTCTTATGGAAAAAAGTCTATTGTACTTTCTAAGAGATGGGAATCGAATATTGAAAAATCTATTCGTTTTTATGAAATTGCTAATGCTAGAGATCAGTCTATAAAAAACCATATAGGAAAGTTTGTCGATTTTTCTCAAGAAAATTTGGCCATTCTTGTTTTTGGTGGGTTCCATTCAAATGCGATTAAGCAAATTCTTAAAGATAAAGGTGTGTCCTATGTTGTTGTTTCTCCTCGTATTTCTGAAATAAGTTCTCGTCATCAAGCTCAATATAAAAGGATTATGTCTGAAGATAGTGTTGGCATTGAAGATGTTAAGACAATGAGTGAAGCCTCCAGGCCACATTCTTTTTTCGAGATTGCTTTAAGGGATGTTGATGCTCAAAGACAAAGACTTCGGTTAATGCAAAGGCAAAGAGAAGTAGGCGTGTTTCCGTCAGCAGATGTTAAGGAAAGAGACCCTTTTATATTTAATGCCTATCCAGAAGGTTTTGTATTATCTAATGCAGCGAGTTTGGGAAAGGGTTTAAAGCGTCTTTTTTCGGGAGCCATTGGTTTGGCAGCTTTAGGAGGTGTTCTCACACTTGTGTCTTGTTCAATTCATCAAACCATGAAACCTGAACCATCTACGCCAGTCTTTTCTTATGGTTCAGTAGAATCTGGAGACAGATCTATTCGCTTAGCGTCGGATTCTAAATATTACCCAGGGTTCTATGTTGACTTGCCAGAAGGTGGCCCGATTCTTTTAGATTATACCCACGATGAGGCTATGGGATCTAAATTCTTCACAAGAATGGCTAAGCCAGGGAGGGAGACTCTTCTTTTTTATGAAAATAAAGGAGGTTCTCAAGAAGATCCAAGAGCAAGGATGAAGTTGGAATGGGCGAGAGATTTATCAGATTATAATTTTGTAAATATCAAATTCAGAAACCCTTCGACAGTAGATGGTGGTTTATGGTTATTAGAATTATGGAATTATTCTGAAGGTTCTTATGATACTCGTTTAGCTTCAGCTAATATTCAATTAGGTAGAGATAATTATTGGAAGTTAATGCAAGTTGGATTAATTCCATCCGAAAAGCCTTTAACTCATATCACACTTACTTGGCTTGGAGGAGGAGACAGAATTATAGAAATTAAAGCTGTTCGTTTAGCAAAGCAGCCTTTATCCGAGTTTTTGACGCAACATTCGGACGCTGTAGGAGTAGCAGAAGAACATGAAGGTCAATCTTTAGGATCAAGTCAGGGAGAAACGTTAGAACATAAACTAGCAAAAGATTTGTTAGCAAAAGCTGTTCACCCTAATGATCTAGAGTTGTTCATTAACACTCAAATTTTTGGAAGCATGGATGATATGATGGCCCCTCTTGAACCGAGTGTCAGAGATATAACTTTGGAATTTTTATCAGAAATGAATATTGATTTAAGAAATATCTATGAAGGTAGCAATACAACACAATTTTTAACCCGTGTTGTAGAGGTTATGAGAGTAGAGATTAGGAAAGTTAAAGACTCTGGCAGAACGATGGTTATCAGTGATAAACAAGGGGATGTGCCATCTAAACCAAAGGAAGACTCTGCTACGGGTAAGTATGTTTGGGATGGAGAGTCCTTTATAGATAACCCGGATTTTAGTGAAGCGTGGGATTTGGCATTCTCTCTTTCGGACCCTAATTTCAAAGAACAAAAACGACTTGTCCTATTAGGTCTTTCTCGTGAGTCTGAAATGTTGGAATGGGTCAGCCAGCTTAGGCCAGAAGACCTTCTACGAATAAGGAAAATACTATTTGAATCAATTTATGCAAAAAATAAAAAAGTATTAGAACAAATGCTTTCAACAACAAATGTATTACGAGTTATTAATCAAAGAATAGATTCTGAAGGTGTTTTTGATTGGTCTCAACCCGTTAAGGATTCGTTTTTAATGGAAGCAGGCTCAGGGGGTGGAGGAAAAATGGCTTTTTATCCAGATGCTACCCACATTGTTGAAGGAGGCAATGAAGGTAATGTTCGTGTTTGGGATGTTGATAAAAGAAAACAAAGTCCCGTTGGAGAGTTTTTGAAATTGGATGGATCAATTACGAATATAGAGTTCAATCCACAGGGATCACATCTTTTGGTGGAAAGTAATGTTGTGAGAAAGATGGTTAGATCTGAAAGGTTACGAGCATCTATCTCTAAGAAAACAAGCAAGGGAACGGGTGGGGTATTAAAAATTGTTACAGGAGAAAATGGAGAAAGAAAATTAGAACTTGCTACGGGATCTCCTTCGTTGTGGGAAGAGAAGTTAGGAGTAAAACGGTTGCTTTCTTCTAGTAATAGGGGAAGAGAAAGGTTTAGCCCAGATGGTTTACAGCTAGTTACTTATGGCAAAGATAAGGCAGCTCAAATTTTAGATGTAGAGACGGGAGAGCCCATTATTAAGAAACTTAAGACTTTTCTTGGAACAGTTAGCTTTGCAGTTATGAGCCCTGGTGGGGAGTTGGTTGCAACTCTTAGTCAATCGAATAAACATGTTTATCTTTGGCAAAGAGAATCAGGGGAGAAATTGGAAAAAGTTTTTATTCACGAGAAGAAAGTGGTTTTAGTTCGTTTTAATAGAACAGGATCAGAGATGCTTACCGTGACTGAAGATTACTCGATACATCGGTGGGACATTGCTGCGGGAGAACTGGTGGGAGAAGAAATAAAACACAAAAATGCAGTTGCTGACGTAGATTATAATTTTGATGGAAACCGTATTTTAGTTGCGAGCAACGATTATGGACAGTTATATAGAAACACAAAGAAAGCAAGTCGTTTTGGCAAGAAGCTGAGGCATGATCAAGCTGTGAATGCGGCGGTCTTAAGCCCTAAGAGTGATAAGGTAGCCACAGCTAGCGATGACGGTACTGTCCGTATTTGGAAAGAAAAAACACAGCGCTTACTTGGCGAGCCCCTTGTACATGATAGCCCAGTTCTTTCTGTTTTGTTTAGCCCTGATGGAAGTCGTCTGGCAACAGCTACAGAAGATGGAAGTCTTAAGGTTTGGTATGCGCCACTAAGTGATAGGTATAAATACTTAGGCCAGCATTTTCCTGAACTATTACACCCGAATGAAAGAAGGCTTTCGGATGCGAAGAGTTTGGGGGCTGTCGTGCCAACGATTCAAAGCAAGTTGGATATTACAACTTTGAGTTCTTTTAAAGAGCGAGTAAATTTATTTATTAATTATGAAGATTTGAAAAACTTCTCTCGAGAACAACTGGATGAAATATTTAAATATGCGTTAAGAAACAAAAAACAACTTCAGGTGGTAGTCGTAAATGCAAGTCCGTTCAACAAACACCCTTTACTTAACCTTCCTAATATTTACTTTACTTCTCATAGCGAGCAGAAAGCATCTAAAGAAGTTCGTAAAGCGAAGCATAATTTACACCTTTCACGTACCGTAGATCCTTCCAAGGATTTTGCTTTAATAGGGGGTAATAAGTTTAGATATCCTAATGATGACAATGGGCTTCTGGGTGTAGCTCTACTTTACACTCAAGCTAAAGATAAGAATTTGTTTTTGATGGAGTATGGATTAAAACAAGTAGACGGGTTCTTTTCTGTTGTTAAAGAATCTCTTTTAGCATTAATTCAAGCGAACGAATCTCAACTCCTCATTTCCCGCGCTGCATAAATCTGTATTTTCTTTTGCTTATCGATTAAACTTTTTGTGGATGTAATCTCTTGTTGCGGCGACCGTATCTGGAATGCATTGTTTGGAAACGCGATCTACAATCCATTTAAATCCAGACGGTACATGTCCTGGATCTGCGTAAAGTTGGTAGATTAAAAGCGTTTTGTTTTGAAATTGAGGATCATTTTTAATAAGCCAATAACCTTCCGTATCTGCAATTGTTTCTTTCTCTGTTAGTTCGGGCCATTCCGATTTTTTCCATTGAATCAATGCTTCATCTTTGTGTTTCTTAAATTCGGTTTGAATGCGGTAACGCTTTGTTTGATTTAAAGGTAAATTAAGAGTGTAATTGATGAGTGCAGATTTTTTGTTTTTTTCAATAACATCTGAAGAACCTACATTAGGCATAAAACCTTTGTGGTTTTTGAATTGAGTTAAAATTTTATATACATCATTAACGCTGGCATCAACCAGAGTGATAGCCTTAAAAGTCTGTCCACTTTTATGTGGAGTGGCTACTTCTTCAACTAGGACACGACCTTGATCCAGGAGCTGTTTTTGAAGCTGAGAAATTTGAGGTACGCTTACAGCTGAAGTCTCGATTTTTGGGATCGCTAAATATAAGA
The DNA here is from genome assembly GCA_029261035.1 of Candidatus Omnitrophota bacterium. Lineage (GTDB taxonomy): Bacteria > Omnitrophota > Omnitrophia > Omnitrophales > JACROU01 > JAJDCD01. The sequence goes on along the minus strand of JAJDCD010000008.1, from coordinate 317,845 downwards.
CAATTGCGGGAATAAAAATACTTTTTATCATTGATTTATCTTTTTCACCTTAAAAGAAATATAACAGCTCTTAATGGAAATGCCAGTTTTGAAGATTTTTATCTTTAAACTCATACTATGAAATAACTTAGATGAATAAGCTTATTTAAGGGAAGTAGGATGCTAAGGGTTAAATATTATGTAACTATATATATTTAAATGAGTTATGAGTTAATTAATCTGTAGTGTTAGGATTAGTTGGGTGTGTTACTATTAGTTTATGAGCAAATTTGTGTTATTGATATTCATGGTGATATCCCTAAATAATCCTTATCTATATGCCCAAGAGCCTCAGAAAAGCGTAAATAAGCCTACTGTATCTAAACCATCGCCAAAGCCTATCTTCATAAAGATCCAGAACGAGGAACCTGAGCGTATTGATATTGATGCTTCTGAGCTAAGAAAAGAAGAAGAGTCCCCCAAGTGGCAGTTTAGTTTAGGGGCTTCTAGCGGGTCTAGAAGGGGTTGTTGAAAATAATTTAATTCTAAGTCTTTTATCTAAAAGGTTTTAGTGAACTCGTACCTTGTATTCGAGCATTTCACTGCTATAATTAGGAAATTGCAATATTCCTCAAAAGAAGTAGGTTTCAAACCGATAATACTATTTAGTCTTCTATTGAGAGAGAGGGTTCTATTTTATGTCTGAAGAGCAAGAAAACATTTCAACGATTAAGGCTTCTGAGTCTGTAATTGGCTATGATGATTTTAACTTTGATCATAGGGGTTTAAACCTTAAAAAAGTGCATCCAATCGATAAATTTTTGAAGAAATTTATTTTCAATCCTTTCACGAATTATGTGGGGGTACGTCCCATATTAAAGGCGTTTTGGTTTATCACACGAAGCTCCATTATAAAAAGTCTTTATGAGGGACCTGGCAGTTGGGAAGCAATGTTAACCCATTATAATGTTGAGTATAGCAATTGGATGGATAAGATTATTAATCGATATAATTCTTGGCCACAAGCGCTGAGGAATAGGCAGCAATTAGTAGTTAATACGTTACAGCACATCATCCAGGTTTATGGTAAAAATCAAACTATGGAAATGGTCGCTATTGGATCGGGTTCGGGTAATAACATTTTGGAGTCTATATATAAAGAGAAAGATAATATCAAAGGAATTCAAGCGCGTCTTTTTGATTTAAGTCAGGAAGCTATTGATTACGGAAATAAAAAAAGTGTGGAATTTGGATTGAATGAAAATGTTAAGTTTATACAATCAGAAGCTACAGAAGTTAAAGACAAGTTAGATATTGCTCCACATTTAACTAAAATGATCGGTCTTGTAGAATATATGTCTGATGAGGCGGTGGATAAATTATTCAGTCATATCAGCCAATTTAGAAATCAAAGTTCGAGTTCTATTTTGATTAGCTCGAATGAGCCCAAGCATGGAATTGAACGTTTTTTAAATAAAACGATGAATTTTTATTTAAATTATAGATCTCCAGAAACGTTAAAGAAAATGTTGTCTAAGTATGGGTACAAGAAGTTTCATGTATTTCCCGAACCTTCAGGTATTTTTAACCTAATTGTTGCTCATACACATTAGTTTTCCTTTCTGTTTAACCAACAAAGAAAAGTTTTTTCATGAGACGAATTAATCCTTCAATCTTCTTTGTCCTACTTTTTGTAATAGCGTATGTGTTTAGCAGTCCTATCGTTTTAGCCCAAGAAGAAGTGAACCAAAATTCCATTACAGAACAAGATCAAGACTTAGAAGAAGCTCTGGCAGCTCACCGATCTCAGGACTTGGAAAAAGCAGAAGCCTTATACCAGGCAATTGTGCAGCAAGGTTCAGTGAATCCTTATGTTTATTTAAACTATGGAGTTTTGCAAGTGCAAATAGGTAAGCTGGATTATGCTCTTCAAAGCTTCGGAAAGTCGATTGAGGTTGATCCTTCGATAGCAGAGTCCTATCGAAATGTGGGTATCGTGCAAAACAAAATTGGTCAATACGATTTAGCTATTAAAAACTTTGAGATTGCTATTGAAAAGAATCCAAATGAAGCGTTCTATTATTTTGATTTGGGGTATACGTATTTTTTGCAGAAGCAATTTAAAAAAGCAAAAGAGCTTTATTTGAAAGCATTAGATTTGAATCCAGTTTTTTATGAAGCGTATTTGAATTTAGCAATTGTTTCAGAACAGCTTAATTTGTTTAACGATGCAACGAGATATTACGAAAAAGCTTTGGAGATAGAACCAAACCACCCTGAGGTGGTAGAGGTGATGAATTCCCTTAAAGATTTAATTCATATTGAGTCTAAATTAGACAAAGCATTAGAGTTGAGGAATAAAGGCGAGATAGATGAATCAACAAAGGTATATCAGGGTATTATAGATAAAATGCCAGAAGTGGATGTTGCGCATTATCAAATTTCATTAAATTATTTTAATCAGAATCAATGGAGTCTTTCAGAACAGAGTATTGAAAAGGCTATTCAATTAAATCCAGATCAGATGGAGTATAAACATTTGAAAGGGTGGATCCTTCAGAAGTCGGGCCGTATTGAAGAATCTATTGAGTATTTTAATGTTCTTATACAAAGTTACCCCAAGGATGTTCCGTCGCTTTTGTTCTTAGGAACTATTTATAGTGATCAGGGGCAGTTTGAAAACTCAATTCAGCTTTACGAAAAAGCTATTTCAGTGGAGCCTAATAACTCTCGTATTTATTGGAGGGTTGGTATTATGTTGAATCGACTTACAAATTATCACGAAGCCGTATTGAGTTTAAAAAAGGCTATTAAGTTAAAGTCGGATGAACCTATTTATTATTTTGATTTAGCACGGACATACTCCTTGTTGCAAGAAAGTATTCGAGCGGTGAACGCATATCAAAAAGCTTTGAAATTAAACTCTCGTTTTTTTGAAGCTCATTTAAACTTAGCTATTATTTATTCTGATTTAGAACAATACAAAAGAGCATTGTTTCATTACAAGGAAGCAAACCGAATACGACCTGCACAGCCTGAAATTTTATCTGGAATTGAATCTCTTAATAAGCTGATTAAAGTACAGTCGGAATATGAAAAGGCTTATGAACTCTTAAATCAAAAGAAGTACGAAGAAGCGTTGTTGGCTTATCAGAAGATTGTTGAAGAAAAGAGCGATTTTGATTTAGCATATCATGATATGGGATTTATTTATTTAGAACAAGGGCTCTTAGAAAAAGCAGAAGAAGCATTTCTGAAAGCAACAGAAAGTAACCCGAAGTCTGCGGAGAATTTTTATCAATACGCTAACACGTTGAGAAATTTAGGTAAGACCGAAGAAGCTGTTTTGGCATATGATCGATGTATTCGTTTGAAACCGAAACAATTAAAAGCGTATTTCAAAATTGCTGAAATAGCTAAAGAGCAAGAAGATACAGAGAGAGCGATAAAGATTTATAAGCAAATACTCGATTGGGATCAGAATAATCAAACAGCAGTGGTTGGTCTTTCTAAGATGTTGCGTTTGCAAAAAGACTATTTAAAGGCAGAGGATTTGCTGGTCAAATTAATTCATGCTAATCCCAATGCTAATTTAGCACATTACGAACTTGCAAATGTGTATTTGGCAGGAAAAAAATATTTTTTAGCTGAAAAAAGTTATTTGGTTTCAATTGACATTGATCCTCAAAATGTAGATGCATATGTCAATCTGGGAGATGCTTATTTGAAACTAAAAAAAGCAGATAAGGCAGAGAGGAATTTTTTAAAGGCTTTAGCTTTAAAAAATTCAAAGCAAACTCGGCAGAAATTAGCATTTACGTATTTTTCAGCAGGTAAATGGAAGCAAGGTTTTCAGGAGTTTTATCAATCTATTTTTAGTAAAGTAAACGGAACGTAAGAGTTGAATTTAATAATTTCTATTGAATGTCATTGCGAGACACAGAATAAAAGAGTCGTGGCAATCTCAGGTATCTTGGGAAGCCCCCATTGTCAGAGATTGCCACGGCCCAAATGTCAGCAGCTTCGCAATGACACCTTGTTGAGGAAGAAAGCTTAATGATAAAAGCAATTTTAATGGATTTCGGAGATACTGTTGTTGTAGAAGAAGAAGGTAAAAAACTGTCCGATATGGATTTGGAAATCGTGGAGGGCGTAGAAGCTTTTTTGTCTGAATTTTCTACTAAATGTCCTATTATCATTCTGTCGAATACCATTCATTCCAGAGAAGCTGATATTCAGTCTCTTTTAGAACAACTAAATTTTTCTCAATATTTTCATCGTGTGATTACTTCTTTGGACATGGGAGTAGCTAAACCAGACCCTAAATTATATAAGATTGCTTTAGATGCTCTTAATTTAAATCCAGAAGAAGTCGTTATGATAGGTGATCGGCTTGATACGGATATTAAAGGTGCTGTGGATTCTGGATTAAGTAGTATTTATTTGCATTGGCGTGATCGGCATGATGAGAAATCAAAAAACCTTAATATTGTTCCAACGGTTGAAGTTAAAAATTATAATGAGCTTTCTGAATTTTTAAGAACTCAAATATAAAAACCTGTGGTTGCTAAACTCTAGTTTTGTCATTCTCGTGAAAGTGGGAATCCAGTTTTCTTTAATATCTAGATCCTCGATAAAATGTTCGAGGGTGACATTGTGAAGGACCTTATGGGACTGAAATTTCGAAGTGGTGATATAAAAATAGTATTTGGGTTTCTTGGTAGTCTTTTGATTCTTTCATTATTTTTGTTTCATCTTCTAAGACCTCTAGAACTTCTTTCGTATGATTTCTTCCAAAAAATTAAACCCGAGCAACAATCACATCCCCAAATTGTTCTGATTGAAGTGGCGGAGGATGGAATTAAGGCTTTTGGTCGATGGCCATGGGCTCGAAAATATCACGCTGCTATTGTTTCTATTCTTAACCAGCTTGAAGTCAAGCAGGTTGTCTACGATATTTTATTCACGGAAAGCTCTCCTCCAGAAGAAGATAATCTTTTTGAGATCGCTCTAAAACAAAACCCGATAGTCTACCTTCCTTATGCTTTTGAGGCTTTTGAAGAAAATGGGGTTATTCGTTATGCTACTCAGTATCAACCCGTTAAACAGTTTAGGGATTGGCTTAAAGGAATGGGCCATATCAATATAGAGTCTGGGGATGATGGAGTTATCAGACAATTTTCTTTAATAATTGAAAAAAGGGGTCAATTATATCCTTCTATTTCGTTTCAGGCTTGCTTGGATCAATGGGGGGTCCTATTTGAGGATTTAATTATTAAGAAAGGGAAGTGGATAGAAGTTCCTATGGAAGAAAGGGGCAATATTATTATTCCAATTGATAACCGTTATCGTATTTGGATTAACTGGGTTGGGCGTTGGAAGAATACCTTTAAACACTATTCTTTTCTTGAGATTATTCAAGCGTTTAAGCAAAAACAGATGGGTGAAGAGCCTATGATTGATTTGAATGAGCTTAAGGGGAAGGTTGCGATTATTGGTCTAACGGCTTTGGGGCTTTCAGATATTAAGATTATTCCTTTGCAGCCAGTTTATCCAGGGGTGGGGGTTCATGCAAATATTATCCAAAATCTTTTGACGCAAAAGTTTATATACCCTGTAAGTCAGGCTTGGAATGCTGTTATTATTTTAGTTTTGTCGTTATTTGCAAGTATGGCAATCTTTAGGAAAAAGACAGGAACGAGTATTGTTCTGGTTTTATCTACGATTGTTTTATATCTATTAGGGAGTTTTGTTCTATTAGTTTTTTATGGTGTTTGGATTGCGATACTTTCTCCAGTATTAGCTGTGTTACTTAATTTTATTTCTGCAACTCTCTATTCAGAGATTCATTTAGCGGTTGAGAAGAAACGTCTGGAGAAGTTGGCAACAAGGGATGGTTTAACAGGGTTGTTTAATCGAAGACATTTCGAGCTATTCTTGGATGCAGAATTTAAAAAACAAAAAAGTAAACCGGATAAGATATTCTCTGTAGTGATGACAGACATTGATCACTTTAAGGGATTTAACGATACGTATGGTCACCAAACAGGAGATTTAGTTCTTAGAGAGGTTGCTAAGACATTTCGTTTGAGTGTTCGAGAGTTAGATATCGTAGGACGTTATGGTGGGGAGGAGTTTATTGTCTTACTTCCAGGAACAGGTATAGACGAAGCGATGATTATTGCTGAGCGTATGAGGAAGAATACAGAGCTTCATAAAATAAAGGATGGAAATACTTCTCATACCGTAATGATTAGTGCGGGTGTTGCTTGTATTGCAGGAGATGCTTCAACAGCAGAACTTATAAAAAGAGCGGATGATGCCCTTTATGTGGCTAAAGAAACAGGTAGAAATAAAGTTCTTGCAGCCAAAGAACCACAAGGGAGTGTGGGTGAGGAAGGTATTGAAGACAATAAATAGAGCGTCCTATAATCGCAAAACTATTTACTAAAGTTTCATAATTTGGTGGACGAAACTCTTTCTACAGGACATAATGACCAAAACTTAATGGAGTCAAAAATTATGACATTAAGAAAAAATGGATTTTTACTTAAAGTTTCATCCTTTTTAGCACTCGCGTTTTTACTAGTTAATTTAGTCCCATCATTTTCCTACGCACAAGTTCAAAGACAAGCCACAGTGATTAATGTAGATGGCCGCGTCGAATATCTTCAAGCAAATAAAACAGATTGGAAAGTTGCCCGTAAAGGTGTTGTTTTAAATCAAAACGACGCTGTTCGCACAACGGCAAATGCAACCGCTATTTTGTCTATTGAGAGTGTGGGGCAGAACTCAATGATTAAAGTTGCTAACAACAGTGAGTTAAGGATTAGCGATTTGTCTCTTGATGAAAAAAGCGGTGTAGAGTCAACCCTTCTTGATTTAGCCATCGGTAATATTCTTATTGATACCAAAACACGTTCTGGTTCCCAATTTAAAGTAAAAACACCTACGGCAATTGTTGGAGCTAGAGGAACTTCATTTAGAGTAAAGGTTTATTAATATGATGAAACAGTTATTTAAAGTATTACCTTTATTTGTATGTATTGTTGTTTTATCTGTAGGCACAGCTTTTGCCGTGCAAACCGATGCGGCTTTTTTTAATGGTAAAGGAAACGTAGCCAGTTTGAACCGTGCCGGTAATATTGTAGATGAAAAGCTTGTGGACACAGGGGAACAAGTTATAGGAGTTGTTTTGGGCAAGAAAGTTCCTGAACCAACAAAGATACCGGATTCTGAATTGTTAGATGGCAGGGAAGATTCTGAAAACTTATCTCTTAGCAGTAAAGCAGAGTTGGTGAATAGAGAATTATTAAGAATAAAACAAGAAGTTGAAGTCTAATAGGATAAGCCTATGAAAAAACAACTTAAAATAAAATCATTTATTGCACTTTTGGTTATTTTGGCTCTTTCTCTTAATCCTGCTTATGCGAAGATTGAAATCCTAGATACAAGCATTTCAGGAAGTATTATAGAGACAGGAAGTTTTTCTCAGATTGATGGGAATGAAAATCTTTCTTTTGTAGATGAAGGTTATAGTTTAACAAATGACTTCATTGCAAATGCACGAAAGAAATTGAAGAATGGTTGGAGATGGGACACCGACATACGTGTTCGTAAAACCGACGATCAACAAGTAGATACACGTCAAGATGTCCATCTTTTACAGTTAACCTCAAAGTTATATAACAAAAATTACCAATTAACTTTTGGTGATTTTTATACACAATTTACGAACCTCACTTTAAATCGTTCTTTTGAAGGTTTTAATTTTAAAGCGGACTGGAATAAGCGAGCAGGAACAAATCTGAATTTAATCGCAGGGCGTCAATTTCGTAGTTTGGAACGGGTCAGAAATACGCGTTATGTTTGGGGTTATCATGTAGATCAAAAAGTGCCTCAAAGTTGGATTTCAGAAACTCCTTTTATTAAAGATGTGATTAATGATATTACTTTAGGTCAGACGGTGGTTCATACCTTTGATAGTGGTGGAAGTACAAAGTTTGATCTGGGTGTGGCTGATTTAAACAACTTTCTTGTTGGTGGTAATATTAAGATCAGGGCTATTGATGATTTAAGAATTGAACTTGAGTTGGCTAAATCCATTACGGGAGATCATGATGACCAGGTGATTGCCGGGGATCTTCACGGAACAGCTTTTACATTAAAAACAGATTACAATTTTGATAGTCGAATGGGGCAATCGTACATCAGCTTTGATTATGATCGTGTGAAGCCAGATTTTATTGCTTCATCCGGTTCGTTTGTGGGTGACAGAGAAGCTTTTTATGCTGGTTGGAGACAAATCTTTAATCAGTATTGGACTTTGAACTCAAACCTTAGAACTCTTCGTAATAATTTAGATGATGACATCATCACATCAACGCGTACATTTAATCCTCGATTTAGTTTAGACATAACACCATTTTCTAATATGACAGACTTTGTTATTCGTCCTTTTTATGATTACAGACATGTAAAAGCTTCGAACTCATTAACAGATACAGATACTCATTTGACTGGGGTTGAAGTTTCTAAACAACTTATTTATGGGATTAATCTTCGTGGTGGTTATGATATTAGAAAAAGAACCGATGATGCAGGTGTTACGGATCAAACAGTTCATGAATATCGAATTGGTTTTGATCATCGCATGAAATTCGATCAGTTTTGGTTAGCTCCTTATTTTGATATGACAATGAGAAATGATCGTTTGGATGATATTCCAAACAGAAGCACTTTTCGTGATTTTGTTTGGGGGATGAGAGCTGAATTTTTCGACCGTCTTCGTGTTAATTTTAATTATGGTATTAATTATGTGGATAGTTCTTTTGCGGATACAGATACGAATAGGCAGTCATGGAGAATTAACGCAGAATATGACATCTTGGACAATGTGATGCTTGTAGTCTCTTGGAGACAATATGACCAAGAATTCCAAAGAAGTATCAGTGATTTTGAAGAAAATGTGGGTTCTGTACGTCTACAATTTAAGTACTAAGTAAGGAAGTGACACTTATGAATAAAATAAGAATAATTGTTTTTTTAATGATGGTGAGTGCGATTAGCATTGCTTTTGCTAGTAAGCCGTCAGAGAATTATAATGCGAACGCTAAGGAAACTGATTATCCAGTAACAGCGAATGAAACTGAGAATATTAAAGCGGCTAAGAAGGCTCTGGATGATTTAGTCCGAGCTTTTGAAAGAGAAAGTCTATTTACTTTTTTCAATCTTATCAATAATCGTTTTAATAGAGGCTACCTGGATTTTAAAGATAGAGTTGAGAATGACTTTCAGACATTTGACGTAATTCGTATAGAATACTTCATTGATGATATAGAAGCAGAAGGAAATAATGTAAGTATCAATTTTCATTGGGATCGTTCTTGGATGCCTCAGATGGTTATGGCAACAGCCCCAATTTTGATGCAAGGACAAACGCAATTTATTTTTGAAGTTGAAAATGGTAAAGCAACTCTGAATGACCAGACCGGAGCTGCCATTTTTGGTGTTACACCGTAATTCATTCATAATTAATAAAAAGGGAAAAGAATGAAAAAAATAATTACACCACTTAAAATTTTTGTTTTGATTAGCGTATTCTTTGTTAGTTCTGTGGTTCCTAATCCTAGCGTGTTTTCAAAAACAGTTATTTCAGAAGAAGAGTTTGTTAAACTAGCTGATGAGAATCTGTTAAAACAAATTGCTAGTTTAACACTAAGAAAAATTTTTGATTCGTATAGTAAAGGTAATTATAGTTCTGTAATGAAATACATTGCAGATGATTATTCCAATGATAGAGGTTTTAGAAAAGCTGACTTTGCTGTGAGTATACGTGAAGATCATAATTTGGTTGAGAATATACGCCTGGTTTTAAATGGAATTGATAGCGTTGAAGTTCAAAGAGGGAACCCTCTTTTGATTACAGTTCAATATAGGTGGACACGAGAGATTACGGATCGAGATAGTGGGAAGATAATTCTTACTCGTTCTTCAGGTTCTTCTGCAACATTTAGAATTCAGCCACGCCAAATTGTTGTTGCTAATAACAAAACAGGGTTTTCGTTATTTAAGTCCGCTCATGCAGATATTACACAAGGCGCAGAAGACGCTTTAGAAGGTTATGGAGTAAGAAGAGGAGAGGGAAGTGTGGGTGTTGATGGAAAAACTATTGATCTTGATTCAAGAACAATTCCTAATCAACCAGGAACAAACTTAAATACACCTACTATTAGCGGTCGAAGTGGAAATGATGCTATTAACAATCAAGGGAATACTAATCAAGGAATTGATTCAGGTTCAAGTAGTGCGGTATCAACAAAAGGAAGAATTGATATTGCTAAAGCTCTAGGGGCTCTTTTGAATGTGCCTGAAGATGGTTTGGAGTTATCGCAAAATCCTATCGGCCAAATTGGAATTAGAGGCAGTTATGGAAATGATGCTATTGGTTTTAATCCTTCAATTAAATATAACGAAGATATAGATGGTGGATCGAGTCAAGGGTTTGGAACAACTGGAATAGAACTGATTCAGGATTCCGGAGATAGTGCTTATGCAATTGCTAATACAGCTAAATTTGGTGATGGAACTTTAGATGTATTTAATTCTTTTGTCTTTGATCCTAAGCTTGGTACTAAAAGTGGTCCTTTTGATATAAGGTTGAGTTATGAGCCGGGTGATAATGTTGGTATTCGTCAAAGCTTTAGCTTTTCTGCTGGTGGAGGATCTATCTTTATTGATTTTGCTACACTACAATTAAAATTTGCTCCAGTTTCTTCAGTTCCAAATGAAGTTGCAGGAACTTTTCTTGCTTCCGGAACACCCAGTATATTCCCTTCACCATCTAGTAACACAGATTTATATATTGCTAAAAATAATGGAAGTTCAGCTTTTGATGATCTTGCGAGTAGACTAATTAGTGTAAATATAGCTCAGGAGTTTGTTCGTTCAGCAGGAACTCAATTGGCTCCCGGAAATAATATATTACTTTTTGAAGAAGGTACTCAAACATTAGCTTTACTTAATGTTGAGAGAGTGAATAGCCCCAATGTAGAAGTAACTGCATTCGTCACACAAAGAGCTTAATTTCTTGTTCTTAAGCCTTTACATTCTTATATAATTTAGTATACTACTTTCTCGAAAAACTATTCTCGTAGAACTATTTCGATAGAAATCTTTGTATTAGTATTATATCTTAGTGGGCGACTGCTTTCCTCCAGCTTGGCTGAAGGACAAGTAGTTGAAAGTCCTAAGAAGTTTTGTAAGGTTATAACAGTAGTAAGTATTACCCCTCTTGTGGGCGATTAGCTCCCTCCGCCATAGGGCGAAGGACAAGTGGTTGAAAGTCCTAAGAAGTTTTGTAAGGTTATATACACTTTAAGTATTACACCTCTTGTGGGCGATTAGCTTCCTCCACCAAAGGTGAAGGACAAGTAGTAGTAATTGATAATTAGTACCGGAAGTATATAATAATACCGAATATCCTACGAATTAGGGCGATTAGCTCCCTCCACCAGAAGGTGAAGGACAAGAACTTGAAAGTTCTAAGAAGTTTTGTAAGGTTATAACAGTAGTAAGTATTACCCCTCTTGTGGGCGATTAGCTCAGCTGGTTAGAGCGTCTGACTTACATTCAGAAGGTCGGGGGTTCGATCCCTCCATCGCCCACCATTTTCTTCATTATCTCTCAAAATTAGATATTTTAAGTAATTCACTTATAAGCTAATTCTATAAATTCTTTATATAAAACACCATTTTAGACCATTTATAAGTAATTATCCTTATATATCTCTAAATATTCTTAATAAACCCTTATATCTCAATATATCTCAATAATACTTTAAGTTTGACAATTTTTCAGCTATGTGCTAACTTTTAACAATCTTTATTAATATATTAAAAAATGTTTAATAAAATTAAAGTTAATATGTGAAGGGTAATCATATGAGTTATAAAAATAATATAAAAATTATTTCTCTTTTAGTTGTGATCATGATGATTTCTTCAAGTGTTTTCTCTCAAACTCCAATTAACTTTTCTAGCATTACTATCAATCCTAAAGCTAATTCTTTCGAAAATATAAAAGTGCTCAAAGGTTTTTCTGTTCCGGAAAATATTGGAAGTATTCAACATTTTCGATTACCAAAACAAGAAACACAGAAACTCCCAACTTTTATTCATATTCAAGATGCCCATACAAATGCTCCAATTCAAAGAAAGATTTCTCATTTATTAAAATACGTAAAAGATACTTACAATATAAACACGTTTGCTTTTGAAGGGGCACATAAAAAAATAGACCCGAATGTCTTAAAGATCACGGAAAATAAAAATAATAATTTAGTAATTGCGAATTATTTATTAGAAAAAGGACTTATTACAGGTGGCGAGCTTTTTGTTTTAGAACAGAGTGGATCTTCTACGGAGATCAATGTAAGCGGGATAGAGGATTTGGATAGGTATAAAGATAATATAAAGTTGTTTCGAAAAGCACTTAAAGAAAAGGTTGATGTAAAGAAAGAATTGAAACAAGTAGATTTAAAAATAGCAAAGCTTAAAACAAATTTCTATAACCCTCAACTTTTGAAGTATGACCAGTTATATCAAACATTTCAAAATAGAAAATCTATGAATGCGCCTTACTTTTATAAGAAAACTTTAAAAGAGGCAGAGGAAAGACTTGCTCTTGATTTTGAAAATCCTTTAATTCAACTAGATTACCCCAACCTTTATAGAATGTATTTCCTTATAAATGAATCAGAGGAATATAGCGCTGAAACTTTTTCTGAGGAGTTAGAGAATTTGCGGGCATTACTCAGGGATGAAAAGCATGCTCTTTTGAACTTAAATGCTTTAATTCATGAATTAATAACAATGAATTTAATAGATCCTAAATTAAGTGCTCATTATAAAACTTGGAGAGAGATGTTTGAGCAATTACATACTTATGTTGTCAAAAGTTCTAATGGTTGGGACTCTTTTCCCTCAATATTAAGGGTTCTAAAAAATCTTATATTAAAGGAAGAGATTGAAGGAACGGCTTTCTTTAATGAGTTTGATCAGTTGGTATACCGATTAGAAAGAAATATGGCTAAATCTAATGACGAAGAAGAACTTATCCATGCTGAAAGAGAGTTTCATTTATTGAAAAGAGTGTTGTTTTTAGAAGCTTCACGTTCTGATTTAGATCATGTGAGAAGCAGATCGGAGAATATAATAGATTCTTTAGGGGTTTCCGTAGAGGGGTTAGATCTTGATTTTTTTGAATATTTTAATGAAACCAAATCTTCATTGCTTCAACAATATCGATTAGCATTAGAGTTTTATGACGGTGCAGAGCAGAGGGAAATATCATTTGTTGATAATTTAGTTCATTTAAGTCACAGACATAAGACGTCAGCTATTGCATTTGTAACTGGAGGGTATCATACAAAAGGAATTCAAGAAGAGATGAAGCGTAGGGGTTTAGGATTTATCAGTATAGCTCCTCAAGTTTATCAAACAGGTACTGAAGGGGATCAGTATTTATCTGAAATTTATGAAGAAGTTTTATTAGGGCGTGTTCAAGAGAGTAGGAAGCCTGTTGAGTCTTACATTGTTCCGGAGCTTTTTATGGCAGAAGGCTATCAGAGTGACTTAGGTGCTTGGGATCGCAACCGTGTTAAATGGATGATGGAAGCTTTTGTGAAAGTGGGCATCCATGAAGCTATAACTGATTTGGTGAAAAATTCAGACTCTAGATTAGATTTGCAATCGTTAGCCCATACTCTTCAATTAGAGTTAAGAAAGAATGATTTATTTATGGGTGAAGAGATTCAGGTGTTACCTATTTTGGATTCTGAAGGAGTGGCCCTACTAAGGATTTCTTGGAAAAGCTTTAGACCAGGTGTTCAGTTTTCGGTAGGGAATTTATTAGAATTAGATAGTGCATTAGAAAACCAGCAGTCTGTTAAAGAAGATGTTTTGATGGCTCGAAGTTTGGGTGGAACTCTGAAGGGTTATCTGCCTCGGTTTAAGTTTACTCTTTCGTCTTTAAAGATGGTTATGCTATTAGGATTAGTTAGTTTTGCTCTTTCTGCTTGTCATCATGGAGGTGACTCTGGATCTTCTGGAACTGCAGCTGGTCTGCCGCAGATTGCCGTGTCTCAGCCGGCTGTAGTAGATAGCAGTACTACTTTGTTTCCTAGGCAATTAAGGACATCCTTCGCAGAGGTCACGGGGGGCAGCAACATAGAAACGACAGTCTTTTTTGATAGTCAGAATAGTGTTATTTGGCACTATAAGCATACTGCTCAGCCAACAAATCCAAATAATAATTTTGATTATAGTGGAGTTACTATTACCAAAGATAATAAAGATGATAATGGAGTGATTGCTAATAAAACAGCCGAAGACTTTATGGATATTTCTTCCTTTTCAGAAATAGTATTCAATATTGAGAAAATTTCAGGGGACTTACCGAATGAATTTAAAGTTCAGTTTGTTGATGAAATGGGAATTACGTTTAGCAAGTCTTTTTCTATCACTCAATTTGATGGTTCTAAAGCGACTTTACGGGTTCCTTTATCCAGTGTTAATTTGATCTTAACTCGTATTTTAGAGATTAGTTTGATTAGTAGTCAGAACACATCTGTTTCTGGCAGTTTTGAGGGGGATCTGAGAGTGACTTTTCAAGGAGTGAATTCTTTAAGAAGAATAACAGCTCAAAATTCTGTTCCAACAGCGATGACTACAAGTTTGAGTTCTGTTGTAGTTGTCTCATCAAACCCTAGAATTCCAGAAATTAAAACATTAGGAGGCTCTGTTCCTGGAACAACAGTTCAGAGGATAGGGGCTAATAAAGTTAAACTAATATTTAAAACAGAAAATGGTGAATTTTCTGGTTTGCAAATTACGACTAATAATAATGACACCCCTCAGCCTACCGATCCTGAAGATTTTATGAATTTCAATAATTTGAATGGCTTATTTCGTATGAATGTTCAGTTTGCTTCAGGGAGTATTCCTTCTAGTATTATAGTTGAGTTGAAAGATAGGGCAGGAGAAGTATACAAAACTCTAGCTCAACAGGTAGCCGCTAATAACCATGTTTTTGAAATTCTATTGGACCCAGCAACTATTCCTACAGGTTTTGATTTAGCACAAGTTTTAGAGCTTAATTTGGTTCTTTCTGATGACCAGACAATGACAGGGGAAGTTATTGTTGAAATTCAAGGCTTTGCTGCTTCAAGTGAAACTAGTATAGGAGCCTCTTTTCCAGCTCTAAGTACAACTAGCTTTGCAGCTCTTGGAAACATTGACCCTACTCAAAATGCAGACTTCACAAAGACAGGTAATTCTTCTAGCGGAACGAGTTTAACTCAGAATGCTCAAAATCCAGAGCAGCTAACATTAAATTTTGCAACAGATTCCACAAATACTGAAAGCGGGTTTATTTTAACTCCGACTCAACCCAATACATTTTTTGTCTTAGGAGATCAGTTAGATATAAATTTACTTCGCACAACAACGGATGTGCCTCAACAATTTATTATTCGTTTTACAGATAATAGTGGAGCAATTGCAGAAAGCCTTTTGTTCCAAGGAGTTGAAAATCAGAATGTAGGACTCAGTATATTTTCTGGAGCAAACTCTCCTTTAGCGGCTCTAGACCGAGACAAGATTGTTCAAGTAGAACTTCTTTCTACACAAGTTACGGGCGACGCGAATCCGCACCAGTCAACTCTTGTATTGGAACTTGGTGGAGTGACTGCGCGCAGTTTAGGAACCTTGCTGAATTCTGAAAAGACTTCTTTTAATAGATCTTTGGTTTTATCCACATCACTTGCATTAGGTTCTGTTCTACCTACTTATGAAAGTCTTTCAAAAAGAATTGAAGGATTTTCTATTGCTATTATGAGAACTCTTATCGAAGAACTGGTTGATTTAAAAGCTTCCGCTCAATCACAAGAAGATACAGGCAATTTTGAATCGAATGTTCAAACAGAAGTAAATCTGTTACAGAAAGCTTCAACTTTACTTACAGATCTAAAATGGGGAGTGGGTTTGCAAATCGAAGTTATTGAAGATACTCCTTTATCTGAAAGTGATATTCAAAGCATTCTTGCTAACTTAAAAGTTCATCCTGAATTATTTGTCAGGTTGATTTATACGGGGTCTGATGTAACTCAGGTTCAATCCGTGGTTGATCGAATTCAATCACAAATGGATGGGGTTCAGAAAGTGATTGGAGATCGTTTTGATGTGATTGTCCTAACGAATATCAGTCAAAAAGAACTGAAAAAATATTTGAAATATAAGCTTATGAATCAAGTTTATAGAGGCATTATGCAGCATGGAATTAAGTTGCCGAACCGTTTACTTGGGCTGATGAATCACACCGTGTTTTTAGGTGCTTCAGAGAGAATTGAAGGCCTTGGGTATGGGGACTCTGTTCGAATCTATAATGATTTGACGTCTGAAAAACAAGTTAATTATGATTCTGATTTGGCCTTTGTACGTGTGTTGAGTGGAAGAATTGCCGTTTTATCTTTTAGTGAGCTTTCACCAGAACAAAAAGCTTCTATTAATTTAAATTCTAGAGATTCTTATGCTTCAAATTTCTTGTCAGAGCAAATTCAAAAATGGGCTCAAGAATGGAAGAACTACGTACAAGGAGTTCTGACTTCAGCTTAGATTTTAAAAAAGGAGATCTATAATGGAAAACAAATTATATCAAAAATGGATTTCATCTAGCTTAATATTCCTTCTAGTTTTGTTTCAAACCTTACCGGGATACTCGCAACAAGTTATTGCAAATTTTACTATGCTTGCAGAAGAGGAAACGAGTCCTCATGCAAGAACTATTAGTCTGGAAGAATATGATCAAAAGCAAGAAGAAGAACGTCTTCGTAGCGAAGCTCTGTTTGTTAGAGAGGTTACTGCATCCACTTCTGATTTTATGTTAGGGGAAGAAAGTATTCGTGAATCTGAAGTGGAAGAAGTTGAAGAGGAGGTTCGTGTTCCTTATGAGTTAGAAAGATATAGTGTTGAAGAGGCTTTGGACCTTTTTCGCCCTGAATATGCCTCAGCTGTTGTATTGGAAAACGTTGAAGAAGAAGATGTTTTAAGTTTATTGAATTTGCCCTTTGAAGTTGGTATTGCTGTGATTCATGGGGAAATCGTTATGTTTTCCAGTGGGAATGAATCCGAAATTAGAGTTTTGGGACCTGCGAATACATTATTGAATGAAGCGGACTTGATTATTCATACACATCCAAGAAATCATGCGGTAGATCAGCCTAGCGGAATGGATGTACAATTAGCAGGGCAAAATACGGAGTATGTTATTTCTCCTTCTGGAGTTTATGGTTATAACCATCAAGGACTTATAAATGGAGGTGTTCCTTCAGATTATAAGAGTATTGTGGAAGTTATTAAGCAAGCTAAAGAAAGAACAGCTGCTGAAAGTGCGTTGGCCAGAAGTGCTTTAAATGGTTTTATTCATTCGATGGATATGTATAACGAGGCATCGATCGTAGAGCAGATGCTCTTTAGATCGGGTGGAGTTCTATTGCCAAATTCTGCTCTAAACAGTTCTAATCTAACGCCGTTACCGAATAGTCCGCAACCTGGTTTGATAGGGGGAGCAGGAGCAGGCAGTTCTGTGTCCCAATTAAATCAAAGTGTTACGTTAAATTACAACTTATCAGCTGCAAATTCTTTTAGTGGTATTGCAGTGAACTACGATGACTTTGGAACTTCAGCTATTGAGACTCAGTCTTTAACTGGATTATCGAGTCTAGTGTTTGGAATCCAATCGGATACCTTTCAGGTTAAAGTTGAGTTTATTGATATTAATAATGTCCGTGATGTGTTTATTTTGAATGGGGTAACAAGTTCACAGCAGTTTTACGAGCTTAAACTGAATCAAGTGGCGCCGAATTTCGATTTAACTCAAGTGCGTGCAATCAACTTTGTTGTAGATAGAAATAATGCATTACCGGCTAACTACGTAGGGGCTTTGGTGCTTCAGTCAAACCAATTAGATTTAACGGGGGTGCAATTATCAGATCCTAACCTGTCGTCAAGTAATGTTGGGTCATTGCCTAATTTTCCGGATCCTGTGTTAATTGGGAGTAATCACTTACCAGGAAGTTCTTTAAACCAACAAAGTTCGTCTCAAGTAACTATGAATTATGATATTAGCTCGAACAACAATGCATTTGCGGCACTATTGATTAATTATGATGACTTTGGAACACCAGGAATTGAGACTCAAAACCTTTCAGCTTTAGCACCGATTGTCTTAGGTTTAACAGGACCACAGGGAGCTATAATTAAAATAGTGGTAGAGGATCAGAATGGGAATAAAGATTCTATTCCTTTGGGACCTCTGAGTTCTACGGAACAGTTTTTTCGTATAGACCTCTCAACGTTAATGGGCTTAGACTTGTCCCAAATTCAAAATTTAAGTTTTGTGATAGATCGATTTGGGGCAGAGCCGGGTGTTTCTAATCCAACAGCGAATAGGATTGGAAGTATTGGCTTACGTTTAGGTGGTTTGAGTTTTACGAGTTCTGTTCAGCCGGACCCTCTTTTAACTGAAAATGACTTAACTTCTTTTCCTAACAGTCCTGAGGCTTTCCTTGTGGGAGGATCTTCAGTAGATAGTAGTTTTGCCCTTGTTTCAAATACGCGTGTAGATTTGCAGTATGATGTTACATCTCCAAATAGTTACTCTGGAGCTGGGTTTACTTTTGATGATTTTACAACGGATGACAATGATCCTAATACTACTACAGATATTGAAACACAAGCGATTATGAGTGATCTTGTGTTTGGTCTTCGAGGTCAGGCAGGGGATGAAGTTATTATTGAAGTTCAAGATATTCAAGGAAATGTGGGAAGGGTTGTTTTGAGTGGCATCACTACAGCAGAACAGTTTTATCGTATTCCTCTTTCGGTGTTTTCTGGTAGTAACGCTATTGATTTAACACAAGTTCGTTTTATCAATTTTATCGTAAATTCTTCTGTGGTTACATCCCCTACTGGAGTCTTAAGAGTTAGAGCAACAGGCTTTCAGCAACCCACACTATCCGCTCAAAACCAGGCGATTAGACAAGAGATAATTAGTGACCATTTATCTTTTTTTCAATCAGGTATCGGAATTGATCCTGTCAGTCATTTTCCTTATGACAATATTGATGACAGTGGAAACCAAAGTTTGTTTACTCAGCCTACGGCCATTGGGTATTATTTACAAATTTTGTCAGATACAGCAAATGGTCAGCTTTTAAATGCTTCGCAAAGTACTTCGCAGGCATTAACAGAGGCATCTCAAGTGATGACTCATTTATTGCAGGCGCAATCAGACCCAAATATTGGTTTTAATGGATTTTTACCATTTATGAATTTAACTCCTGGAGGAGTAACGGCATCTACGACAAATTATGGATTAGGAGATAATGCAAACTTAGCTCAAAGTCTAGCGGCATTTATTGGTGGGTTAGAAAGAGGAACCTTTTCTGCTCAAGATCAAATTGTTGTTAATAACCTTATAACACAGTCTGAATTATTTTTGAGTAATATGGCTCCTGGATTCAGCTTTTTTATTCATCCAACATTTAATGTGTTTCAGAATGCCTATGACACAAATACAGGACAGTTCAACTCATTTGTAGATCGTTTGGGGGATGAGTTTAGAGCTGCTGTTGCTTTTGTGGTTAGCTTTTATGGGATACAGCAATCTGTATGGGATAACCTAGTTATTACCACTCGTAACTATACGGATCGCAATGGAAATACGATTGAAAACTTTGTTCCTTTTGATGGCGGAGCATTTCAAATGTTTTGGCCTCTATTAAGAACGAATGAAGAAAACATTATAGAAATCTTACCCGCTTTACGTAATTACTTATATACCCAAGCTGATTTTTCTTTCAGAAATAACATCCCTGGTTTTGTATCAGCTAGTTCGATACCAGAGGGAGGATACTTAGGGTTACAAGGGGTTCCGGATGCTTCTGAACTTCATTCTTTAGATCCTAATGCGTTAACTTTTGATATAGGTTCTGTATATGCGTTGGCTTCTGCCTATGCTATTGACCCCGCATTTGTCCTTTCTTGGCTTGATAGTTTTAGAAATCAGTTATCAGGAGTTTTTAAAGGGCAATATGGATTTATTGACTCTGCAAGATCTGGGACTGAATTCAGTAGAAGTTTTTATGCGATTGATCAATCTTCTGTCGTGTTAGGTTTATCAAATGCTGGTGGGGATGATTTTGATACATTTTTAGCAAATCGTAATTTAACGAATACGTATGCTTCTTTGTATGAGCAACTTATTATACCTGTAACACCACAAACGAATACATTGCCATCACCTCCTACGATTCCTGATCGTTCGTTTACCGTATTAAATAATTTTGCTTCAGAAGGGAATACAGGGACTTTTCCTTTTCAAGCAACTGATATTACAGGATTGCAAATAAACTATACGAATCAAGTAAATAGAGAAGGGCATTTTTGGGTTTTAGATCAAACTCATGATGCTGCAGGAGAGACCTTAGAGATTCAATATACAGCAACAACAACTCCTGGTGAAATTGAGATTGAACTGGTAGATGCTCAAAATAATGTGTTGGGGATATTCCCAATTACGATTCCAGCAGGAAATGGAATACAAAAAAGCAGCATCCAAATACCAAGCAACCCAATTTATAGGGATGTGGCTCAAGTTCGAGTTCTTGTCAACCCAGCTGTTACGGGAATTAACTCTGCCGATTTAAAATTACATCAATTAACCTTTAAGTTATTTGGTTCAATTTCTCAGATTGCTCCTGATGCTTCTTTGTCCGTTGCTGATGTTACTTCTTTATTAGGAGCTCCAGAAGTAATTGTAACAGGAGGGTCTGCGACAGGAACATCCATTAACCAAACTTCGTCTCAAGATGTTGTTTTAACTCTTAATAACATTTTCCAAAGTAGCTATGGAGGTGCAACTTTTAGTTTTGATAATTTGGGGACGTTTCCTGTGGAAACTCAAGATTTATCGGGAGGTCTAGTTTTAGGCCTTTCATCTCCAAATCAAACTCAAGTTAATATTGAGTTTCAAGATGTGAATGATATTAAAAGAATATTTACATTTACCCAAATGTCTCCAATGCAACAGTTTTGGAAAATATCAGCCAACGATTTAATTCGTGCAGGTTTTGATCCAAGTCAAGTTAAAGCAATTCATATTATAGGGGATCAAACGGGTGCGGCCACAATAGAAATTAAAACAGGAGGCTTGAAATTTATTCCGCAAATTTCTCCTGATACAACACCTGCAGTAGTTACAAATTTGCTAACTCAAGCACAGCCTACCCTAACAGGAGGCTCAGTTGCTGGGGCTACTATAGCAGTAACTTCTTCGAGTAGTGCTTTAGTGAGTGGTGTTAATAATTTTCCAGGTCAATATTATGGTTTTACAGCTAATATTGATAATGGTGCTACTACAGCAGTGGAAGTTACAGATTTAAGCGCCGGTCTAGTTCTAGGTTTGTCTTCTCCTCAAGCAGCTGGAGTAAATCCATTGTCTTTACAAATTGAAGACAGTTCAGGGAAAAGAGTTGAGTTGTTGTTAACGAATATTTCAACCACACTTCAAACTTATTCAATTTCTTCAAGTTTACTAGCTAGTCTAGGTTTAGATCTTTTGAATATTGTAAGAATAAGCGTGGTTAATGATCGCATTGGAATTAGTAGCGTAGCTGTCCAATTAGGAAATCTTGCGCAGCCAGCAATGCTGAATACATTACTTCCGGACCCAGCGATTATGTCTATGTTTACATTACCTAGACCTCGAGTAGGAACTACGGGCGGTTCTGCTGTAGGAACGGTTGTGACTCAGATATCTCTGGATCAAGTTACTGTTAGTGCGAATAATCAAAATGCAGGAGATTATGGAGGTGCAGAGTTTAATTTTGACAACCCAACAACGATGGGAGTTACAGAATCTGCTAATTTGGCATCTCAAGACGTAATATTAGGAATCAATTCTCCAACGTTGAATGAGGTTCGTTTAGAACTTTCTGATGTGAGTGGGAATAAAGTAACTATTTTACTAACAGGAGTAACTGCAACAACGCAGTATTGGAAATTAAATCCACAGGCTATTTTTTCATCTGGGGTAGATCTAAATAAGATTACAGATCTACAATTTGTGACTGACCAGCCAGGAACAAATACCATGAACATTGTGGTAGGGGGCTTATCGCCTGAAACAGCTGTTTTAGCTCTTCCGCCAGATCCTTCTCAGACTGGATTTTTCACCTTACCTAATCCGAGAATAGGAACAACTGGAGGGTCTTCCGTTGGAACAACAGTAAACCAACCTTCCTTAGACGAGGTAAATGTAACAACAAATAATCAAAACACGGGTGATTTTGGAGGCGCAGAGTTTAACTTTGATGATCCGACAACAATAGGGGTGACAGAAACGGCCAACCTTTCAGCTCAATCTGTAATGTTTGGACTTGATTCTCCAACGTTGAGTGAGGTGCGATTAGAGATAGCTGATGTTAATGGAAATAAAGTAACTATTTTATTAACAAATGTATCTGGATCAACCCAGTATTGGACTTTGGATCCTCAAGTTGTGTTTTCATCCGGGGTAGATCTAAATCAGATAGCTAGTCTACAATTTGTTACGGGGCAGTCGGGAGTTCATAACATAAATATCAGAGTTGCTGGCTTATCGCCTGAAACAGCTGTGATAGCACTTCCTCCAGACCCAAATAGGAATAGGCCTTTTAATTTGGCAAGCCCTCGATTAGGGACAACAGGAGGATCCGCTACCGGAACGAATGTTAATAGAATTTCTTCAGGAGAATTTAGTGTGACAACGAACAATCAAAACTCTGGAGATTTTGGAGGGGCAGAACTTAATTTTGACGACCCTGCAACAGGAGGGGTGACAGAGACGGCGAACCTTTCTGCTAAGTCAGTCATTTTTGGGATTAACTCATCTACGTTAAGTGAAGTTCGTCTAGAAATAACGGATGTAAATGGAAATAGGGTTAATATTTTATTAACAGGCATTTTGGCAGGAACGCAGTATTGGATATTGGATCCAACTATTGTTTTTGCAGCAGGAGTTAATTTGAATCAAATACTTTCATTGCAATTAGTAAGTAATATTCCAGGAGCGCATGTTTTTAATGTGTTGGTGAATGGGATTCTTTAGGTTTTATTTTGAATAGAGATAGAAAATTTATTTGATAATTGAGGGGCTAGGAGCTTTGGGTTTGTGACTTGCTTGTTGTAAGAGCTTACTTCAGGGCGGCTGTTCCTTTCTCGTTAAGCCTTAAAAAAGTTATCCGACAATCGGGGACTCGGCGCCTTGCGTTCGTGACTTACTAGTCGTAAGCACTTACTCCAGGTCGGCCATTCACTCCTTGTAAAGTCTTAAATAAATAATAACCTGACATTGAGTCAGATTTTTATTTATTTCAGCGTGATAGATTTGGCGTCGTTCTTTTCGAGTCCCGTCGCTCCCATTTAGACATAAAAAAAGCCATCCTATGTGGATGGCCTTTTTTATGTTCTAAATATGGCGGGAGCGACGGGACTCGAACCCGCAACATCCTGATCGACAGTCAGGTACTCTAACCAGTTGAGCTACGCCCCCTACATTTGCTCTAAACTCAAATCTCATCTACAATTGAGTAAAGAGGCTGATATTTTACTCAAGTTGTCAAATTTTGCAACAAAGAAATAAACTAATTATTTGAGGTGGGATATGAGTGACAATTATCATTCTGTAGATAATGTTGAAGAGATTATTGCAAAGTATGTTGAGCAATTTATTCAAAATAACTCAGCGGCTCAAATTATCTCTGAACATCTTTATAGTCTAGGGATTGGACTGAGACCTATAGTGGATCATTTAACCTTTAGAACCCATGATGTTTATAAACGCTCCGAAGAATTTATCGCCTTGGGATTTGAGTGGGATAACGAGGTTGGGGAGAAGGGGTTGATTAGTTTTGACGATTGGTGGGCTCGTGTTTTAAGAAAGCCTGGTTTTCCTGCTTTGTTTATTGACCAAGCTTATGATGGTGAGCGTGGAAAACCATCTGTGATTCCTGGTTGGGTGGATGCGTTTAGTGATAATGTTATTCACCATATCGCTGTATTAGTTGATGATATTGATGGATCTATTGAGCACCTAAAAAAGAAAGGAGTCGAGTTTGCTGGAGATATTGTTGGGGAACCAAGAAGCAATTTAAGACAAATTTTCACAAAAGCAGACGTTAAGGATGGTAAAGCATTTACGGTTCTTGAATTAACAGAAAGACATCATGGCTATTCTGGTTTTCTTCCCCCCCAAGCCGAGGGGTTGATGAAGGCATCTACGCAAACGAAGAAAAAATGAAGATACAAGTTCCTTTAGAAGCTCCTAAATTAAAAAAGAATGAAAGTCAACTTCCTCCTATTCTAAAAAAAGAAGATAAAACTATATTCCAAAATTATTTGTTGGATGCATCCAATTTTAAAGGGGATGGCAATTCTCTCTTTTTTGTTCATAGTGAGTCTCAAATTTCGCAGGTATTAAAAGAAACTTCGGCAAGGAAAGAGCCTTTAACTATTCAAGGGGCTTTGACAGGGTTAACTGGAGCGGCGGTTCCTGAAAAGGGGGCTATTCTTACCTTAGAAAAATTAAATAACTATTCGGAGATTATATTAAGGGGAACAGATACCTCAGCGTTTGTAGAACCAGGAGTTCTCCTAAAAGATTTTCAAGACTATGCGGAGTCGAAGGGGTTGTTCTATACACCAGACCCCACGGAGAGAAGTGCGTGGATCGGAGGCACTGTTGCTACGAATGCTTCTGGAGCCAGATCTTATAAGTATGGAGCTACGCGTCCACACGTGAAGTCGTTGAGACTTGTCCTGAGCAGTGGAGAAGTTTTAGTCTTAAAGCGAGGGCAATATATAGTTTCATCTAATGACGAAATTTATTTAGAACGATTAGATCAAACAACTTCTTCTTTTAAGATTCCAAGCTATTGTATGCCCCCCATAAAACACGCAGCTGGTTATTATGTGACTGATAAGATGGATTTAATCGATCTTATTATTGGCTCAGAGGGGACTCTTGGAGTTATCTCTGAAGTTGAACTTAATTTAATTCCTTTGCCTGAGAAATTTGTCAGTTTAATGATTTTTTTTGAAAATGAAGATGATGTTTTGAAGTGTGTAAGGGAAGCGAAAAGTAAAACGAATGCGAGAGCGTTGGAATACTTTGATTCCTTTTCTTTGGATTTTATAAGAGGTAAATTTAAGCGTATTCCTGAACAAGCGAATTCAGCTTTGTTTGTTGAGGAAGAAATAACCGATGGATCAGAAGATCGTGTGTTGGAATCTTGGTTTGAGTTGATGGAAATATACCGGGCGATAATAGATCAGTCGTGGGTTGGTACAACACGAGAGAAACATGAGGAGATGATAGCTTTTCGACATGAGGTCCCTGTGGTGATTAATGAAATAATGTCTAGGAGAGGATTTAGAAAAATTGCGACAGATATGGCTGTGCCGGATGAAGCCTTAGAAGAGATGATGCTTTATTATCGAATGACGATTAATGAAGTTGGTTTACAGGCGGCTACTTTTGGTCATATCGGGAATAATCATTTGCATGTGAATTTGATGCCTAAGAGCCAGAAGGAATTTGATGTTGCGTTAGAGCTTTATAAAAAATGGATGAAAAAAGTGATTGATTTAAAAGGGACTGTTTCTGCGGAGCACGGTATTGGGAAAATTAAAGTACCTTATTTAGAGATGATGTATGGGGAAGAAGCGATTAAAGAAATGATTCAAATTAAAAAAGCATTTGATCCTGATTGTGTTTTGGGCAGAGGAACTTTGTTTCGAGAAGAATTGCTAGAGTAATTTAACACACTAAAAGTGGCTGTCACCTTTGGCGACTGTCACTTTTTTTAAATGGCTAAAGACTTTTGAGATAATCCAATCTGTAAAGTTTGGAAAAAGAGTATTTAACACAACAGCTAACTTTCCGTGGAAGCTTATGGTTATCACTTTCTTTTTTTTAAGGATCCCTTTATAGGCGATTTGAGCTACTTGTTTTGCGGTCATCCTTGCTCGATCTCTTTGGTCTAGGTAGCTGTTGCCTTTGGGCTCTACATCGAAGAATTCCGTTTGTGTGGAAGTGGGTCGGACTAAGGTGAAATGGATGTTTTCAGGCTCTAATTCTACCCTAATTCCTTCTGTAAGACCCTCTACAGCGAACTTTGATGCGCTATAGATACTTCTTGAGGGTAAACCTCGTTTTCCTGCTATAGAGCTAATATTAACGATTTGACCACAGCCTTGTTTTTTCATATAGGGGAGTGCTTCCTGAGAGAAGGATAGGAGCCCAAAGAAATTAAGATCCATCAATTTTTTAGCTTCCTCTATTTCTAAATCCTCAAAAAATGAATTTAATCCTGCTCCAGCATTGTTGATCAAAATATCAATTCGACCTAACTGGTGGATTGTTTCTTTTAGAGCTTGTTTGATATCTTCTATTTGTGTGGCATCTCCAGCAATCACAACGACAGAGGCTTTAGAGGGAATGTCCTTAAGTTCTTGTGCCAGAATTTCTAGTTTCTCTTTCCGACGAGCAAATAAAACAACATTATGGTTGTTCTTATAAAACTCAATGGCTAATTCTCTGCCAATTCCAGAAGAAGCCCCAGTAATTAATACAGATTTAGGTTTCATAAACATCCTTTGTTTAAGAGGGTAGTATAGCGTATTTAGGGGTAAGTCTAAAGAGGGGATTGCAACGGCTTCATTTAACTTAGGGAGGGAATTTACCGATAATATTAAGCACAAAGATGTATCAGGTATACTTCTTATATAAAGGAGTTTTATATGGGTAAAGATCTGGGAATGAAAGGTTTGGGGAAGAAGCTAACTCGCGAAGACGTTATTATGGCGGTTAAGAATGGGAAGCCTTTAGATGGAGCTAATTTAGAAGGGGTTGATTTGTCCCGAGCCGATCTTAAAGAAGTAAGTCTTGTCGAAGCAAATTTGAAAAACTGTAATTTGGAGCGAGCCAATTTGGAGCATGCGCATTTATACAAAGCTAACTTCCAAGGATCTAATTTGTTTAATGCTAATTTAAAATTTTCTAATATTAAAGAGGCAGATTTTCAAGGGGCTAATTTATTGGAAGTTAAATTGGAAGGGGCTAAGTTAGCAGGCCTTAAATATGGCTCAAAAGGAATTATAGCCAATGAGCAAGAAGCAAAAGCTTTGGATGGAAAAGGGTTTAAATTAGAAGCGAAAGAAAAATACAGAGAAGCAGAAGAGATCTATCGTGTTTTAAGAGTTCGTTTGACAGAGCTAGGTATTTTTGACGAGGCTGCAGATCTATTTTATCGAGAAATGGTTATGAGGAGAAAGCAGCAACCTTTATTTTCTTATAAGCGCCTGAGTTCTAAAATCACAGATGTTTTGTGTGGTTATGGTGAAAAAACAGCTAGAGTTATTAGTAGCGCAGCTTTATTTGTTATTTTTAACGGAATTGTTTTTTATCTGTGTGGGATTAAATATGGAAATGAAATATTACGTTATCAGCCGAATCAGCCTATAGTAGATTCTATTAAAGATCTGGGGCTATGCATATACTATAGTGTGGTTACTTTGACGACATTAGGCTATGGAGATATTACACCTCTTGGAATTAGTAAAATATTTGCTGGGGTGGAGGCTTTTATTGGAGCTTTTATGATGGCGCTTTTCGTTTTAGTTTTTGGCCGTAAAATGATGAGGTAGAATAAGGAGGGTTTATGAAAAAATTTAGCATTCGTGTTTGGAAGTCGTTGCCTCTAGATGAAATTAAATCTTCATTGTTAATTGTTGGAGACTCATCAGGTGATTGTTCTTCTTGTAAAGCATTAGGTTTGTCTTACGAAAAACATAAAAATTGTCCTGAATGTGGAGTGCCTTTCAAGTATATTGCGTCAAGGTCCAAGGATCGTTATCGATGGGCGGGAAGAATTGCAGATAAGAGACCTGATCTTATTTTTATAGATTATGATGATTATAAAAAATGGACAGGCAAGTCCCAAGCTTATGAGCTGTTAGGAGGAGGGTCGGACTAGATTGCTTATGGATACATTTGTTCTAGGATTTGCTCAACTCTTGTTTTTGCTAATTTCTTCACTGGTTATTACTCTGTTTTTTTTCATGTCTACGTCTTATCTTTTTGCGCAACTTAAATATATGTATCATCAAAAAGTTGAAAAGAAGTACGCTTACGATTTAGATAATTTTTTACATTCAAACGCTAGAAAAAAATCGCTTCCATGGTTAAAACAAAAAAGTCGTTATTTAAAAAGGTGTGTTGAGGATCTTCTTTTAGAAAGACTAATTAATTTTTCAAATTCAAAAGCAATCAAAGAAAAAATTCAATTTTTGTGGGAATCTCTACGATATCCAGAACAGAATTTTAAATATCTTAAATCAAATAATGATAAAAAACGTATCAGAGCAAGCCTTGTTTTTGCTGCTTTTCAATATGTTGAAGCAGTTTCTCAGCTAAAAATTTTATTAAAAGACTCTTCAGATAAAGTGCGATGGGCGAGCGCTTTTGCTTTGTTGCAACTTAAAGATGAGACTAGTATTGAGTTGGTGCTTGAAAGCATTCGAGGAGACGGTGCTTTTGATTTAATTCAACTACAACCCGATTTACAGAGTTTGGGGAAGGAGGGGGTGTTGTCCTTAGAAGAAACTCTTCAAAACCCGGAATCGAACATTAGGATCTTAGCGCTTGGAATAATGTCACAACTTAAGCAAAAAGACTTTTTACTTTGTGTGACACCTTTAATTGAAGATCCTATTTTAGAAGTAAGAATGAAAGCCATGAAAGCGATTATTGATCTTTCTTCCACTGAGAAAAGCGGGGGTAAGTTGGTGGCCCCTAAAAAAAACACTTCTTCGTCTCGCGTGGAAGTTCAATGTAAAAAATTTATTGAAAATGCCATTGAAGCGAAATTCAAAACAGCTTCTTGGCCGGAACTGGCTCGTGTGTTACAAATGATAGGAAGTCTTAAGTTGAAGCGTTTTACTCCTGAGATAAAAGAGTTGGTAACGCATTTACATCCTTGGGTGCGTTATAGAGCTTTAGAAACCTTGATGGAGCTTGGCTTGGAAGGGAAAAGAGCCGTTCGTGAAATATTGGATGAGAATCATCATTTAGTTTTTCCAATTTTTGAAGATTTAGATCGGGCACATCATGATTAAACAATCATTTTCTAAGATTATGTTAAACATAGGGCTTTCTCTTTTTTTAGTGCTACTACTCTATTCTTGTGCTTCTCAAAATTCTGTAAGAGTGAGAACTTCGACACAACCAGCACAAACTCCAACAAAAACTATAAGTCCTCTCGTAGAGGAAAAGGTTTTCCTTGAAGAGTTTAAGAAAGAAACAGAAAACCTTGTAGGTGCGCCTGCGTCTAAGGCTGATTTAAAAGTAAACAGCTTAAGTGATTCAGGAAGAGGCAGGCCTTTGAAGAGAGAGGGTGAAGTTCGTGGCAACTTTTTTAAAACATCTCATATTCATAATTTTATTATGGGAATAATTCTATTGTTGATGATGAGCATTTTGTGGCGTGCTGTTTCTCTAATTCGAATATTTTTCTTGTTAATGAAAAAGAGGGATGAGGACGAATTGTTTTCTAAGAAGAAAGTAGCTGAAAGTGCGTTGGCGCCACCAGTATCTTTGTATTTGAATTCTTTAGATCTAAAAACAATTGATTTAGTTTCTAGGGTTAAGGAAATGGATCGTATAGATTACCATGAGTGGGAATTAATTGTTTTTAGAGATTTGGATCAAAAAGATTTAGATGCGATTGCCCTGGATGAATATAAGTTACGATATCGTTCCCCTTTATATTTTTCAGACCTTCAAACGGAAGAACCTTGTGAGATTTTGGAAGTTGAAGGAAAAAAAAGAATTTTGATTGTTTATTCACAAAAAGAAAATTCTGAACATTTCTTAAAATTATTTCTAAAATTAGCTCGTTATCCATTAGTTCTCTTTATGCACGAAACCTCTATTCTTTATGATTATGCGTTGTCACATTTAGCTTATTTATGGCTTAAAGAAAAAGATAAGAATGGATGCGTTTATGGATTAGTGAAAACAGATAAGAGTAACCCTCTCTGGACATTTTTTCAGTCCAACAGATTACAACAAACCTTATTTAGGGGAGACTCTGTTTATCGATTGGATGAATGGATGCAAAATCAGCATGTTATTAGTTTGATTCCTAAGACGATTGCTATTCAGTCAGTTAAAAAAGAAGATTCCAAAATCAATTTATTTGAATTAGGGAATAAAGAACTTCTTTATGAATATGTTGCTGAAAAGAAAAATTTAGAGCCTAGCTTGTTGTTAAGAGGAATTTTGGGTGTGAAAGCTATTCTTTTTAGTTGGATTTCTCGTATAAAATTGGCGTTTAGAAATATGACTGCAAATGTTGGTATCAAGCAGAGGCTTGATCAGGCGGCTTATTTTTTAATGTTTATATTATGGCCTAGTATTATCTTTTTACTTGTTTGGGAGGGGGTAAAAGCGGACACCCTTTCTACTTTTTGGTTTTTACTTGCTTCAGAGGTGATTGTTTTATTTCTGGTAGTTTTGATCCGTTTTTTTGGAATGTCTTCAAAAACAGAAAAAATTAGATTCTTCAATATTCCTTTAAAATACCAGCATTTTAAACAACAATCCTAATCGAACTAGTCCTATGCCCCTTCCAATTTCTGTAAATCAGGTATAATTCTAAATGAAGGTATTTTTTCGTTGAGAGGTGGTGATCTGGATGTTCGGAACCCATGGCCTCATGGATAGTGCCTACAATTTGAATTCAACAGGGAATGTTGAAATGGATAAAGAAGTGCGGCTACATGCGGACTCTATTAGGAACGCTTCTTTGAGTTCCGTTGCCGATCTTTTTCTCGCCATTTTCCTTTGGTTTTTTTACTTATTATCTGTATCTGTTCTTTGGACTCATTCTATTTCAGCAGCATTAGCTGCTATTATTGTTTTTCCTCCTTTTATAGTTTCATGGCTAGGATATTTACGACATGAGTTATGGCATAACTATATTCCCATAGTTCCAAATCGATTCTTTTTTAATATGGTGTCTAATATGCTTTTTTCAAACCCTAAAATTATAAATTTTGCACATACGACTCATCACCGCCATTTGCACACAGAAGGAGACTTGGAGTTTTTTTGTAAGGATTATTCTAAAAATTCTTTTAAAAGGAAAGCTCAATTTTTATTCGAACTATTTTTTGGAAATGCAGCGTGGGAGATTAACTTTATGGCACGTTTTATTAAGTCGCCTCAATTTTCTTTTTGGAAACAGTTTATGAGCGTTGTGATTCGAATTGTGATGTTGCTTGTTGTTTGTTATTCGGTAGAATTTTTATATCCAGGAGCAGGAGTGCCTGCAATTTTTGTGTATGTTTTATCTATATGGGTGGGAGCCGTTGTCACACGTCAGGATCAGTGGATAGAACATTTAGGAGTTTTGCATCCAAAAGATAATTTAAAAAATAGAATTTTGAAGACCCGAAGCTTGCCCAACACTCACTGGAGTAATCGTATTTGGAATATGATTAATCATAATGACTCCAGGTCTCACTACTTTCATCATGCCTATCCTCAAATTAATCTTCGTGATGTTACCGAAATTCCTTTACCCAAAGAAGTGCCTACGACCACGATACCTCAATATCTTAAAATCCTATGGAATCACTGGAAAACATTGTAAATTAAATTAATCTAAAGCGTAGAATATATGTTTCCCATTGACTTTCTACCTACTCATCCATAAAATGCTGTGTTTTTGGTTGGGAAGGGCCGAAATAAAACATGCCATCCATGGCATTGATTCGGCACTTGGTATCCCTACCATCGTAGCCTAAAGCGTCGGTACCCTCCTTCGCTGTGAAATTTAAAAATTTCTTTAGTATGAAGGCTTGTTTTGTATTAGGATGGACATTTTTGGTTGGGAAGGTAGCTCAGTCGGTAGAGCAAGGGACTGAAAATCCCTGTGTCGGCGGTTCGATTCCGTTCCTTCCCACCAACTTAATTATCTTATTTCAGTTTAAACGTACCCTAAACAGTGATGTTTGGGGTTTTTTTTTGTATAATCAATTTTATTTTTAATTTGAGGGATTCTAATGAAGCAGTATGTGATAGGGATTGATATCGGAGGAACGAAGGTTGCGATTGATCTTGTTTCTATGCAAGGGAAAGTTGTGGCATCTGCTTATTTTGAAGTGCTGTCTAAAAAGGAATCTTTGTCCTCTCTTAGTAAAATGACTGAAGCGATTGATGAGCTGTTGAAAAATAAAAAATTAGAGAAGAAAAGTTTAAAAGGAATAGGCGTGGGATCGCCAGGTCCTGTTGACTCAAAAAAAGGGGTTCTGCCATGGTCTCCTCATTTACCCGGTTGGAAAGGAACTCCTATTGTACGAGTTTTAAAACAAAAATTTAAAGTTCCGGTTTATTTGGCAAATGATGCAAATGTCGGGGCCTTATGTGAAAAACATTTTGGTGTTGGGAAAAAAGTAAAAAGTTTGATTTATATTACGGTGAGTACGGGCATCGGTGGTGGAATTATTTTGAACGAACAGATCTACGCAGGACATTCTTTTGGAGCTGGTGAGATAGGCCATATGATTTTGGTTCCTGGAGGGAATTTGTGTCACTGTGGTAAGAAAGGTTGTTTTGAGGCGTATGCGAGCGGGACAGCCGTTGCAAAAAAAGCAAAAAAATTTATAAAGGAAAATCCTAACTCTCAATTGGCGAAGTTGTTAAAAAAAGAGGGGGGTGTTTCTTCTAAAACATTGAAGCAGGCATTTGTTCGAGGAAATAAAGATGCTAAGAAGATTTTTTCTGAACAAGCGATGTTTCTTGGGGTTGGAGTGGCAAGCCTCATTAATTTACTTAATCCAGCAATGATCGTTTTTGGTGGAGGTGTTTTTCAACCACCTAAAAAAGCAGCTGATTTTATTTGGAAAGAAATTTTGGCATCCACTAAGAAGCATGCGTGGAAAGAACCTTTAAAGAACTGTAAGGTCGTACGAACCCAATTTACTAAAGGTGTAGGTTCTTTAGGTGCCGCTGCACTTGCTATTGAGAATTTGAAGCAGAAAGTGTAAGATCTCTTTACTCGTGCGCCCGTAGCTCAATTGGATAGAGCATCGGTCTTCGGAACCGAGGGTTAGGGGTTCAAATCCCTTCGGGCGTGCCATACAGATGTAAAAAGGTATGAGCCCTACACCCCTGTGGTGTGGGGCCAGGCTCTAGTGCCAATAATTCATAATAAGAAAAAGGGGATGGATTAAGTATGCAATTATTTAACCGAATAACTTCTTCTTTTCTTGTGCTGTTTCTTCTTTCCAGCTGTACTACTTCTCATAATGATTCTAATCACAACTATAATGAAAAGTTATCCAACAGTGATTATAAAGAGATAGAGATTGGACGGCAGATACATCGTCAAATCCTTTCTTCATTTTCTTTATTCACTGAAGAACGAGCGAATCAATATGTGAATCATATTACAGAGGAAATCTCTAAGGTGAGTTCTCGTCCTAATCTTCCATATGATTGCACTATTTTAGCGAGTGATAAGATTTATGCCACAGGAGCACCGGGAGGGCATGTTTACATTACGACGGGGTTTATCAATATATTAGACAACGAAACAGAGCTTGCTGGTGTATTAGCCCATGAAGTAGCTCAATTGCAATATCGAAATCCAAAATATTCTGGAGCAAAGAAGTCCCTTGAAGTGATGGAAGTTGTTACGGGAGTTGCCGGAGGTTTTTTTGGGCCTTTCGGTGTTTTGGCTTTTGTGGGGGTGGCTACTTTAAACCAATTAACGACTTCGAAAAATGTGGATAGCCTGGTTCTTTTGGCTGATAAAAAAGCTTTAGTATATATGAATAAAGCGGGCTATGATCCTCAAGGTTTTGTAGATGTTCTTTATAAGATTATTTATGCAGATCAGATGCTGATACCTTACATGATCGATTATTACCAATCGAGGCCCGTCAGTGCGGATAGAATGATTCATCTAGAGAATGTGTTCAAAAAGATGACTTTTGAGAATAAACAATTTGATACAGAGCGAGAACGATTTAATATGATGACTTCTGGTGTAAAGCAATTGTATGGTGTAGAACCAGTATAATTCGGTCATTTCGAGGTTTAGAACATAGATATCCAGAGTAATCTCAAATACTAATAGTTACAGTCCCCATTGACACCCCTTTTTGCCCCCTATATAATTGGTAGTTTGCTATGGGTGCTTCAGCACCTTATAATAATTCATTAGTTTGGAAATTAACCCTAAAGAGAGTGGGCTCATGCAAGTACAAAACGAGATTTTGAAAGAGAGAGAAGAAAAGATCAAGCTGATTAAGCAAAAGAATCCTAATTTATATGGGGAGCGTTTTCTTCCTGTTGATTCTGTTGAAGGTATCTTAGAGCCTTTTGAAGAAGAGAAGAAGGTGCGTATTGCTGGAAGGCTTATGGCTAAGAGAAGTCATGGGAAAAGTAGTTTTGGTGATATCAGAGACCAGAATGCCAAAATTCAAATTTATGCAAAATTAGATGCTGTAGGAGAAGAAGCTTACGATTTGTTTCAGCATTTAGATTTGGGAGATATTTTGGGCGTTGAAGGAACGTTGTTTCTCTCTAAAAAAGGGGAGAAAACTGTTAAGGTAGAATCTTTTAAGATTCTTTCTAAAATTAGACAAATTCTTCCAGAGAAGTGGCATGGGCTTAAAGATGTGGAGTTTAGATACCGTCATCGTTATGTTGATTTGATTGCTAATGAAAATGTTAGAAAGACATTCCAGTTGAGAAGCCAAATTATTCGTGACCTTCGATCTTTCTTGGATTCTAAATCTTTTATGGAAGTTGAGACACCGATGATGCAGCAAATCCCTGGAGGGGCAAAAGCGGAACCGTTTCAAACGCACCATAACGCTTTGCATTTAGATTTGTATTTAAGAGTGGCTCCGGAGCTTTATTTGAAGAGACTTTTAGTGGGGGGATTTGAACGCGTTTACGAGATTAATCGGAATTTCAGAAATGAAGGTATCTCCATTAAACATAATCCTGAGTTTACGATGTTGGAACTTTATCAGAGTTATGCAGATCTTACCGATATGATTGAAATTACTGAGGAAATGATTTCTGAACAAATTAGTAAAATTTACGGAACAGATAAAATAAAATTCGGAGAAAAGGAATTGAATTTTGCAAGACCTTGGAAACGAATTGGATTTTATGATTTGCTTAAAGAAAAAACAGGTATCGATTGGCATACAGAAAAAGATTATAAGAAAAATGCTGAGAAGTTAAAGTTGAAGATAGAAGAGCCTTTTGATGATTCGGATGTTTTGAATGAAGTTTTTGATGTGTTTGTCGAACCTGAGTTAGTGGACCCAACTTTTGTTGTCGATTTTCCTTTGGCAATTTCTCCTTTGGCAAAACAAAAAGAAGGTTCTGATGATATGGCAGATCGATTCGAATTGTTTGTCGCAAACATGGAGCTGGCTAATGCATTCTCGGAATTGAATGATCCGGAAGAGCAAAGACTTCGCCTTGAGAAACAAAAAGAAATGATTGGTGAACACAAGCATTTAGACGAGGATTTTCTACTGGCATTAGAGTATGGAATGCCTCCTGCGGGTGGTTTGGGGATTGGTATTGATCGACTAGTCATGTTATTAGCAAACCAAAGCTCTATTCGTGACGTTATTTTATTTCCTCAAATGAAGCCTGGAGATGGAACTCAGCTTTCTATAGAAGAAGAACCTGAAGTTAAATAGTTTGTCATCCTCGCGTAGGCGGGAATCCAGAAGAAAGCTTGTTATCCCCGAATGTATTAGTCGGGGATCCATGTTTTATCAAAAGAAAGAGCAATGTTTTTAAGCATTATGGATTCCCGACAAAAAATTTCGGGAATGACAATTTACCCAATACTTTGCCATGGAGTTAATAAGCGAGTATGGGGATGACAGTATTGATTTTTATCTTGCTTCTGATTTCAGACTTCTGATTTCAGAATATTCCAAAAAGGAATTCATTTTGGCTTATATTCGTTTTATTGCAACAAAACATCTCTTAAAACACCGAAGCTCAGGGGTTATTTCGGTGTTTTCTTTTATTTCTATTTTAGGAATAGCTTTGGGGGTTATGGCTTTAATCGTTGTGCTTTCGGTTATGAGTGGTTTTGACCGTGATCTTAAGGCAAAGATTGTAGGTGCTAATGCTCATATTCTCGTTCAACAGATAGGTGGTATGGGCGATCCTGATGCTATTGTTGATCAAATTCGTAAAATCAAAAACCCAGACTTAAAAACCGCAGCTCCTTATATTCAAGGGCAAGGGATTATTCGTTCTAAAGTAAATGCTACGGGCGTCATTATGAAGGGGGTAGATCAAAGGAGGGATGACTTAAAAGGCTTTTTGGATTTTATGAGAATTGGTTCTTTTAAGTTTAAAGGAGATTCTGATAGTCCAAAAGGAGGGAAACTTCCTGGCGCTGTTATCGGAATGCAATTGGCAAATACGTTGAACGTGGGGGTGGGGTCTAAAGTCTATTTAATATCTCCTCATATTGAAAATGAAGGTCAGTTATTACCGACACAAGCAAAGTCTCTTCCATTTGAAATAACGGGAATTTTTGAGTTGGGGATGAGTGACTTGGACTCGAGTATTGTTTTAATAAGCATCCCAGAAGCTAAGGATTTGTTTCAAATGAAAGGTACGGTTAGTGGTATTGGCATACGCATGAATGATGTGGACCAGGCCGAAGAGTTTAAAAAACAATTAATTTCAGAGTTGCCAGGAGCTTTTATTATTAGAAGCTGGTTGGATTTGAATCGAAATTTTTTCATTGCTTTACAAGTTGAGAAAAAAGTAATGTCGATATTGCTG
Organism: Candidatus Omnitrophota bacterium; assembly: GCA_029261035.1. Classification (GTDB taxonomy): domain Bacteria; phylum Omnitrophota; class Omnitrophia; order Omnitrophales; family JACROU01; genus JAJDCD01. The sequence continues at coordinate 280,858 of JAJDCD010000008.1, read as the reverse complement.
TTTCTTATTATTTTAGTAGCCGCATTTAATATTATATCAACATTGATTATGGTTGTGATGGAGAAAACAAAAGACATCGGATTACTTCGTGCTTTAGGAGCAACAACTTCCGGAATACGCAGTATATTTTTGTTTCAGGGGGTTTGTGTCGGGGTTGTAGGAGTTATTTCAGGAGGCATTGTAGGTTTGTTGGTGGCCTTTAATATTAATAAAGTGGCAGATGTTGTTGAACGTTTGACGGGCTATGAAGTGTTTCCAAGTGATATTTACTATTTTAATAAAATTCCTGCAGAAATTAATTTTTCTGATGTTACGTTAATTATTGTTTCGGCTTTAGTTGTTTCGTTACTTGCGGGCATTTACCCAGCGCATAAGGCCGCTAAATTAAACCCTGTGGAAGCATTTAGATATGAGTGAGCTAGTTTTAGAGACAAACAAACTGCATAAAGTTTATGATGGGAGCTCAGCCACTACGGTTGAAGTTTTTAAAGGAATTAACTTTAGACTTGCTCGAGGAGAGGTTTATTATATTTTAGGACACTCGGGTGTGGGGAAGTCAACATTTCTTCATCTGTTGGGTGGTTTAGACACGCCGACTTCTGGGGATGTTTTGTTTGATGGCAAGAGTTTGTCGAGTATGAATGAAAGTCAGTTAGCTCATTTTCGAAATAAAAATATAGGTTTTGTTTTTCAGTTTTATCATTTATTGCCGGAGCTGACTTTGTTGGAAAATGTTATGCTTCCTTTGATGATTTCTAACGAAAGTAATGCAGAAGAAAAGGCAATCGAATGGATTGAACGAGTGGGTTTAAAGGAGCGTATTCAGCATCTTCCCTCTCAATTATCTGGGGGAGAGCAGCAAAGAACAACTATTGCTCGAGCTTTGGTTCATTCTCCACAAGTTGTGTTGTGTGATGAACCTACGGGTAATTTAGATGAAACAAATGCTAAAATAGTATATGATCTAATTGAGTCGCTTAACCAAGAAGAAGGTGTTACATTCTGTATTGTGACTCATGAAGAAAGCTTTGTTAAATCGAAGCCTAATGTCTATCGATTAACAAGTGGGAATTTACAAAAGGAGTCGTAAGGTGAAACGTAAAACACAAACAAAGACAAAAAAAGAAAAAAACATCGTTTTTTTAGATGGGGAATATGTTTATAAAGAAAATGCCAAAGTATCTATCTTTGATCATGGTCTTCTTTATGGGGATGGTGTTTTTGAAGGAATGCGATCTTATAATAATCTTTGTTTTCGTTTAGAAGAGCATTTGGATCGTTTGTGGGAATCGGCGCATACACTTATGCTTGAGATTCCATACACAAAGAAGCAACTACAAGATATTGTTATTAAGACATTGCAAAAAAATAAGCTTAAAGATGCCTATATCCGTTTAGTCGTAACCCGAGGTAGTGGAGATTTGGGTTTAGATCCGCGTAAATGCAAAAAACCAACCATTTTTGTAATTACAGATAAAATTGTTTTGTATCCTGACACACTTTATAAAGAAGGTATTGAGATTATTACTGTTCCAACGGTTCGTAATCATCCAGAAGCAGTTAATCCAAGCATTAAGTCCCTCAATTATTTAAATAATATTTTGGCAAAAATTGAAGCAACTACCGCAGGATATTTGGATGCGATTATGTTAAATCATCAAGGTTATGTTTCTGAGTGTACTGGGGCTAATATATTTATTGTTAAAGACGGACAACTATTAACACCGCCCTCTCATATGGGAGCTTTAAAAGGGATTACGAGACAAGCGATTTTGGATAATGCGAGAGATGCTGGGTTGCCTAATGAAGAACGAGCCCTTACACGCCATGATCTTTTTAATGCCGACGAATGCTTTTTAACGGGAACGGCAGCAGAGTTGATGCCTGTTGTTAAAATTGATAATCGTATTATCGGTTTGGGTAAGCCTGGAAAAATAACTTCGAAACTGACAACCGCTTTTAAAAAACTAACCAAAGTAGAAGGTGTGAAATATTCATTGTAACCAAAGCGCCTCATTGCCATCTGTTACAATTGAGTATAGAGAATGGAGAACGGAGCACAGAGTACAGTTCTCTTGTCTTGAAGTGATTTTTCTATTTTCTGTGCTCTCTCTTCTGTACTCTCTTCAATTAAACAAAGGATGAAGCCGTGAAATGTTCAGTCTGTAGTACGGAAGATGCTACTATACATTTAACAGAAATTGTTAATTCAAAAATGATGGAGTTACATCTTTGTGAGCAATGTGCTTACGAGAAGGGTACCGATATAAAACAGTATTTTAATTTTAGTGACCTTCTAGCCGGAATTGCGGATAAGGATACTGTTGAATCTTCACTAAGCACAGAAGTCTCCAAGTGTAGTCAATGTAACAGTACATTTGAAGATTTCAGTAAATCGGGTCGTTTAGGTTGTCCTCACTGTTATGTCTCTTTTAAAACATCCTTGAACTCTTTAGTTAAAAGAATACATCGATCTACAAAGCATATAGGCAAAAGGCCTAAGAAAGTACCTGGAGAACTAAAACCGCAGATCGAATTAAGAAAACTTCAAGAACAACTCCGTATTCTAGTAGAGAAAGAAGCCTTTGAGGAAGCTGTGAAGGTGAGAGATTTAATTAAAAAATTGGAAGTACCTAAAAAGAAAGTTAAAAAGAAAAATGGATCTTAAAAGTTTTATTGATTCTCCTTGTGAATGGTTAAAGGCCACAGGGCCAGATCATGATATTGTGATGAGTAGCCGGGTTCGTTTAGCAAGGAATCTTGAAGGATATCCTTTCTCTCAGAAACTTTCAAAAGACGAAAGGAAGACCCTTATTGAAGAAGTGAAGCTTTCGGCTCAAAGCTCTACTAAATTAAAAAATGCTTTTTTTGTGGAGACACAAAATTTAAACGAGATGGATCGTCGGTTTTTTGTGGAGCGGCATTTGATGAGTGTGGAACACGCAAATAACAAAGATAATGTAGGGCTCTGTTTTACGAAGACGGAATCCGTTAGTGTTATGGTTATAGAAGAAGATCATCTGAGAATTCAGGTAATTCAATCAGGTTTTGATTTAATGAAATGCTGGAAGCTTATAGATCAAGTAGATAATCAATTAGAAAAGAAGCTTTCTTTTGCTTTTGACAATACTTTGGGTTATCTCACTGCGTGTCCTACGAATGTTGGGACGGGGTTGCGGGCGTCGTGTATGCTTCATCTACCTTGTTTAGTTATGACGAAACAAATCAATAAAGTGCTTCAAGCTCTTTCAAAGTTGAACCTTGCTGTTAGGGGTCTTTATGGGGAGGGGACAGAAGCAAGTGGTAACTTTTTTCAGATTTCAAATCAATCTACTTTAGGGCAAAGTGAAATTGATATTATTGATGGCTTTGAAAAAGTAATAAGACAAATTATTGATAATGAGAGAGAAGCAAGAAAGACATTATCGGAAAAGAAACAGCAAAAATTTTTCGATCAAATTTGGAGAGCTTTAGGTGTGCTTAAATCAGCTCGCATTATGACGAGTAAAGAGGCTACGGGTCTTTTGTCAATGCTTCGATTAGGAATGGATATTGAAGTTATTAAAGGTTTGAATCGTAAAAATTTAAATGAACTTCTAATCTTTGCTCAACCTGCACACTTACAAAAGAGAAAAGGTAAAACTCTTAATCCGGACGAACGTGATATAGAACGAGCCACGCTTATTCGAGAAACCCTTTCCAAAGTTCAAATTGTTTAACTTATTGCTGTATAAGCAATAACCCTCATAGCCAGTTTTAAAGGATATATATACCTTGCTGCCCCTGTGGATAAGTCCTATAATTTAGGCTTAACCTTAAAGTCAAAGAGGGATTCATTCGATATATAAAAGCAGACTTTAAAAATGAAATTATAGCTATGTACGAGTTGGGAGGCATACATCATGTTTGATAGATTTACAGAAAGAGCACGCAAAGTCATTATATTGGCAAAAGAAGAAGCTAAGCGATTTAATCATGATTATATTGGAACAGAACATATTCTTTTAGGTTTGATTAAAGAAGGAGAAAGTGTTGCTGCTGCGGTATTACAAACTTTGGGACTTTCCCTTGAAACAATCCGTTTAGAAGTGGAAAAATTAGTTCAGTTTGGTCCTAGCACTATTGTGTCTGGAGATATTCCTTTTACGCCAAAAGCAAAAAAAGTAATTGAGTTAGCAATGGATGAAGCTCGTCGCTTGGGGCATAACTATATAGGAACAGAACATCTTCTTTTAGGTTTAATTAAAGAGGGAGAGGGTGTTGCTAGTCATGTTTTAATGAATGTAGGTCTTGATCTTAATAAAGTAAGAACCGAAGTAATTAAACTGTTAGGGTCTTCTACTCCTCAAGGCGGAGGTGGTGGAGGTGGTGGCGCTGCTTCTGGGGGTGTCGCTAAAGGGAAAACAAAGACACCGGCATTAGATTCTTTTGGTCGAGATTTATCTCAGTACGCTCGTGATGGAAAGCTAGACCCTGTTGTTAATCGACAAGATGAAATTGAACGAGTAACACAAATTCTAAGTCGTCGTACGAAAAACAATCCTGTTTTGTTAGGTGAAGCAGGGGTTGGTAAAACGGCTATCGTCGAAGGTTTAGCACAAAGAATTGTGAATGGAAATGTTCCCGAAATATTAATGGATAAACGAATTGTTGTTTTGGATCTGGCCCTTATGGTCGCTGGAACAAAATATCGAGGGCAGTTTGAGGAACGCATCAAAGCGGTTATGGATGAGATTCGAAGACATGAAAATATTATTATATTTATTGATGAGTTACATACTTTGGTAGGAGCTGGAGGTGCTGAGGGTGCAATTGATGCTTCTAATATTTTAAAACCAGCTTTATCTCGTGGTGAAATCCAATGTATCGGAGCAACCACATTGGATGAATATCGTAAGTATATCGAAAAGGATTCTGCTTTAGCTCGTCGTTTTCAAACGATAAATGTAGAGCCTCCTACGGTGACCGAAACAATTGAGATTTTGAAAGGGCTTAGAGATAAATACGAAGCGCATCATCGTGCGAAGATCACGGATGAAGCATTGACGGCTTCGGCGAAGCTTTCGGACCGTTATATTACCGGACGATTCTTACCAGACAAAGCTATTGATTTGATTGACGAAGCGGGTTCTAGAGCGCGTTTATCTGTAACAACTCTTCCAAAAGATCTAAAAAAGCTTGAGGCAGATATAGAACAATTTCGCTTAGAAAAAGAGTCTTCAATCAAAGATCAAGATTTCGAAAAGGCAGCTAAGCTTAGAGATTCGGAACGTAAAGCTAAAGAAGAATTTAATCGAGTTAAAAAACAATGGCAAGAAGCGAAATCGGATACAGAAGTTATTGTTTCGGATGAAGACATTGCTGTTGTGGTTGCGAAATGGACAGGAATTCCATTGCAGCGCCTAGAGGAAAAAGAGACTCAACGATTATTGCGTATGGAAGAAGAGCTGCATAATATGGTAATTGGTCAAGAAGAAGCTATTAAAGCTATATCGCATGCAGTGAGAAGGTCTCGCAGTGGTCTTCAAAACCCAAGAAAGCCTATAGGAAGCTTTATTTTTATGGGTCCGACAGGGGTGGGGAAAACATTGCTAGCGCGAGCGTTGGCTGATTTTATGTTTGGTGATCGAGAAGCTGTTCTTCAAATTGATATGTCTGAATATGGAGAAAAGTTTAATGTATCTCGATTAGTGGGAGCGCCTCCAGGGTATGTGGGTTATGAAGAAGGAGGGCAGTTAACAGAGAAAATTAGAAGACGTCCCTATAGTGTTGTGCTTCTAGATGAAATTGAAAAAGCACACCCTGATATTTTTAATATTCTACTCCAAGTAATGGAAGATGGGCATTTAACGGACTCCTTTGGACGTAAAGTGGATTTTAGAAATGTTATTTTGATTATGACATCCAATGTGGGTGCTAGCCTCATTCACAAACAAGGAGACCTGGGTTTTAAGCCTGCAGGAGATGATTTGAAATTTGAAGAGCTTAAAGGAAAACTTGTTGATGAAGCGAAGCGTTTCTTTCGTCCAGAATTTTTGAATCGTGTGGATGATATGATTGTCTTCCATCCTTTGAATAGGGAAAATCTTGAGCAAATCATTAACTTAGAATTAAATGATGTTGTGAAACGTCTGAATGAACAAGAGTTAGACCTTACTTTTTCAAAGAAGGCCGTTCAATTTTTGATTGATAAGGGTTACGATCCTGTTTATGGAGCACGACCTCTTAAAAGAACAATTCAAAAATATATTGAGAATGTTCTTTCAGAAGAATTGTTGTTAGGAACTTTTAAAGCTGGAGACAAAATCAAAGCGGATCTCAAAGGAGAAGCTTTGGTATTTGTTAAAGCCTAGATTACTTTAGGGACACGCTTCTTTTAAGCAGATGGAAAGTGTCCCTTTTTTAATTCTTATATATTCATGAAAAAAATCTTAATTCCTCTCTTTTTTTTATCTCTTTTTCTTATAGCAGCTATCTATGCGTTCTTCTATGTGAATCAATGGGTTAACTCCAAAGAAATAAAAAATCAGATCACTAAACGTCTTAATTATTATCTTAAAACAGAGCTGAATATTGGAGATGTGGATTTTGATGTTGATACGCGTTTGTCTTTAAAAGATGTAATTGTTCGGCCTCAGGATGATTCCGACCTTTCTTTAAAGGGGGTTGAGAGAATTAAGTTATCTTTTAATTTAAATAATATTATTAAACAGGATTTTAATATACCTTCCATAATTCTATTAGAAAAGCCTAAATTTCAACTCTTAAATTTTTCCTTTCAGAAGTTGTTTCAGGGGAATCTCCCTAAATTTACGGTTCCTATTGCTCTTCAATTAAAAGATGCATCGTTTTCATTATTTAAAGTGAATGGAGTGGATACCGGTTTGAGAATAGCTAAAGCTGAGATATCTCTAAAAGGAGATGGGCAGATTAAAGTTAAGTTTCAAGGTAGTTTTTTTGGCAGTGTGGAAGGTAAGGTCTCTGGACAAGGCAATGTGGGGCACAAATTAGAAGATGTAGATATGCAGTTTAATCTAGAGGGTGTGAGGCAGTCTGTTGATGGGGTAAACGTCCTGCGTGATTTAAATGGTTTGGTTCGTTTGAGACAGGACAATATCGTGTTTGAGAATATGGATATAAATTTGCTTTCATTTCCGGTTCAATTAGGAGGGAATTTGACGGGTTTTAATAAAGAAAACCCTAGTTTTATGCTAAAGATATTGCAATCGAAAGTTGAGCTATTGGATATTGAAGGAGACTTTGAGAAAAATCGTTTTGATGGCAATATAAACTTATTAGAAAGAGAAATAGAATTAGGTGGATCTTTAATTAAATCAGAAGAAGAAATAATTTTCATACAAGATTCTTGGGGTGAAGGTAAGACGGCTCAGCTGAGAGTTCTGATTCCCGAAAAACAAATCCAAATCGGCTTGGTTTATGGAAAACAACGTTATGATGCTCAATTCTCACTTGAGGATATGGATATACAGTTAGATCTAAAAGTGGATCATCTAAATATTTATGATTTTGATATTGTTACTTCAACTCATATTAAATTTAAACCACAGAAAAAGGAATGGAATTTGAATGATTTTGCTTTGGATGCATCCGTTAACACAGATTATTTTATATTCAATTACGAGCCGTTAAAAGACTTTAAAGGAAATTTCACATTTTCAATTGATGGATTAAGTGATGTTGCTATAACTTGGGGAGAATTATATTCATTAAAAGGAGATATTAAATTTAAAGACCCCGGACATGTTGATTTGGATTTGGAGTGTAAGGATGTTAGTTTAGATCAAATGACTTCATTGGGCTTTCATGCACTTCCTTCTGGAATGATTGGGGAGATGGACGGGAAGGTCAAGATCAGAGGTGAGGCAAAGCAACCTGAGGTTTCTGGGTATATCAGTATTGAGAATGGAAATATTGATAACCAAAGTTATGATCATTTGATTTTAAATTTTTACGGCAACAGACACTATTTGAAGTTGAAAGATTCTAATGTGAGTAAAGATGGAAGAACATTTCAAATACAGGGAGATGTGGATTTTTCTAATAAAAACATACTTTCTGGTGTTGAAGTAGTTAAAGACGGGGTGTTCTCAATTTGGAGTGGGAAAAAGGCCAATTTTGACACTTTAGACAACGTTTCTGACCCAGGCCAAGAAAAGTCTATATCTCAACTAGAAACACGCTTTTAACTCCTTGAAATGTTATAATAACTATAATGTATTCAATATTTAAAAAGGAATAATATGATTCATGTCTTAAGAGTTCTTATTCTACTATCCTGCATAGGTGGTAGTTACTATATGGGTTTTTCTGCTTTTGGGATAGAGCCTTTTTCTGTCTGGGGTTTGGTTATTGGGATTACCTTAGCTGCTTTAGCTATTCTATTGGATCTTTTTTTCAAAAAGGCGACAGTCAGAAATATTCTTTCTATTTTTGTGGGAATCGTTTTAGGGCTTGTTTTGAGCCGTCTTTTTATTAGTGTTGTTAATATGTCTTCTTTAAGTCAAACAACAGTCCAGCAGTTGAGTTACCTTTCAGCAATCCTATTTTCTTATTTAGGAGCAATTGTAATTTTGAGGGGTCAGGAAGAATTTCAGGTTTTAATTCCTTTTGTTCGTTTAGATACAAAAAATACAGGAAAAGAAATTATTATTTTAGATACGAGTGTTATTATTGATGGGCGTATTTTGGGGATGGCAGAAACAGAATTTGTGAGTGGGACGATGGTTGTTCCGCGTTTTGTTTTAAAAGAACTGCAGCAAATAGCGGATTCTGCAGACGATTTAAAAAGAGCAAAAGGACGTCGCGGATTGGACATCCTTAACCAAATAAAAACCTCTTCACGAATTAATGTAAAAATACAAGATATGGAATATCCAGAGATACCCACGGTTGATTCTAAATTAGTAAAAATGGCACAAGAGCTAAATGCGAAAATATGGACGAATGATTTTAACTTGAATAAAGTAGCTGAAATTCAAGGAGTTCATGTGTTAAATATAAATGATTTGGCTAATGCGTTGAAGCCAGCCGCAATTTCTGGTGAGCGTATGACTGTTAAGGTTGTGAAACAGGGGAAAGAAGCGGACCAAGGTGTCTCCTATTTAGAAGATGGCACCATGATTGTTGTTGAGGAAGGTTCTGGTCTAGTGGGAAAGACGATTGATATTGAAATTTTAAGTGTATTACAAACTCAGGCAGGTCGAATGATATTTGCAAAACCCTTAATGAATAAACATGAAAAACGTTAGTGCTATTGTTGTTGCGGGAGGCTCTGGAAGCCGTCTGAAAAAAACTTCAAAAAATTTACATGCTCAACCCAAAGGGTTTTGGCCTTTGGCAGGAAAACCTCTTTTGATGCATTCCGTTCAAGCCTTGATAGATTCTAATCTAGTTTCTGAAATTATTATTGTTGTTCCTAAACAAAAAATCATATCGTTTAAGAAATGGATTCGATCTGAAGGAGCCTCTAATATCAACGTCAAAGTTGTTGAAGGCGGAAAGACAAGAGCGGACTCTGTTTTACAAGGTATAAAAAAAGTAAAGCCTCAAAGCTCCTGGGTATTGGTTCATGATGCTGCAAGACCCTTTATTACAAAAACAGCAATTGAAGCTGTGATCCGTAGAGCTAAAAAGATGGGGGCGGCCATTATCGCAAAACCCATGGCTTCCACTGTTAAGCAAAAGATATCCGGTAAACGAATTAAAACGGTATCTAGAACGGCTCTTTGGGAGGCCGAAACACCTCAAGTAGCTAAAAAAACATGGCTTAAGGAAGCCTATCACCACTACAAAAAACACCCTTTTGAGGCCACAGATGAAAGTAGTTTATTAGAAGCTATTGATAAACCTGTTGAATTGGTTAAAATGGATTCCCTTAATTTTAAAATAACAACCTTGCAGGATTGGAAATTGGCAGAGAATATGGTTTCTCAGGTGGCAGAAATTAAAATCGGACAGGGATACGATATTCACCGTCTTATTCAGGGACGCCCATTTATTCTTGGGGGAGAAAGATTGAAATTCTCAAAAGGACCTTTGGGTCACTCGGATGGGGATGCTCTGTTGCATGCTATTTCGGATGCTATTCTAGGTTCTCTGGGTTTAGGGGATATTGGCGAATACTTTTCTGATACAAATCAGAAAAACAAAAACATATCCAGTAGTAAGATTTTAAATTCGATTGTAGATATGGCTAAAAAACAAGGTTGGGCTGTTTCTCAGCTGGATTGTACGATCCATTTAGAAAGACCGAAATTAGGTCTCTATAAATCTAAAATTAAATCTAAATTATCAAAGTTTCTCAATTTAGAAAAAGAGAACATCAATATCAAAGCAAAAACAGCCGAAGGATTAGGCCCGATTGGTGATGGGGAAGCTGTTGCTTGTGATGCTATGGTTGTGGTTACGAAAGGAAATAAATAAAAATGAGTGTTAAAGTTCGTTTTGCACCTTCACCTACAGGTTATTTACATATTGGAAATGTTCGTACGGCGTTGTTTAATTATCTTTATGCTAAAAGCCAAGGGGGTAAGTTGGTTTTGAGAATTGAGGATACAGATAAAGAGCGTTCGAAAACAGAATATATTGATCAGATCCTAAAAGACTTAAATTGGTTAGGTTTGCATTGGGATGAAGGTCCTGATGTGGGTGGTGCCTCAGCTCCTTATGAGCAATCTAAGCGTCTTGATTTTCATTTAAAGGCTGTTGACCAATTAATACAACAAGGACATGCGTATCGTTGTTTTTGTACTCCACAGGATTTGGATGTGATGAAAGAAGAATGTAAGAAGAATGGGCAGCCTCCTCGATATGATAATCGTTGCCGTAATCTAAGTGAAGATGACGTTAAACAAAGGTTAGAAAAAGGGGATAAAGCAGCTATCCGTTTTAAAATTGATGAACCGGAACTTACATTCGAAGATTTGGTTCGTGGTTCTGTTCGATTCGATCTTAATTTGTTTGGAGATTTTATTATTGTCCGTCCTGATGGAACTCCTACATTTCATTTAGCAGTTTGTTATGATGATGGTTCTATGGGGATTACTCACGTTCTAAGAGGTGAAGACCATTTAGCTAACACACCTAAACATATTTTATTGATGAAAGCGATGGGTTTTACACCACCACAGTACGCACACCTTTCGTTAATTATGGGTAAGGGGGGAAAGGTATTGAGCAAAAGAGAAGGGGCTAAGTCTTTAGAAGAGTATCGTAAATTAGGTTATCTACCAGAAGTAGTAGATAATTATTTAGCGCTTTTGGGTTGGTCTGCTGGAGATGATAAAGAAATCTACACAATGGAAGAATTGGAAAAAGCTTTTGATGTAAAGCGCGTCAACAAATCTTCAGCAATCTTTGATATTGAGAAAATGGATTGGCTTTCTGGTGAACACATTCGGATGTTGGAAGATGATGTTTATGTCCAAAAAGCTTTAGACTATTTAAAAGAGCAAAATTGTTTATCTGAATCATTAAAATTATTACCGTTGGATGAAATTAAAAGTATTCTTCTTATTTTTAAAGACAATATTACTCGATTTGAAGAATTAGTAGATCGGCTTACTATTTATGATCCAAATGCTCCGATGCAGGATGAATTTGTTTTACAGCAAGAAGGCGTTAGCCAAATTGTAGAAGCTGTTAAATCTTATGTTGAGTCTGTGGCGGATGGGGAAAGTATGGATTTCTCTGTTTTAAACCAACAATTAAAAGAATCCGTTTCTAAAAAAGGAAAAGAGTTATTTCTACCATTAAGAGTAGCTCTTACATACCGATCTCATGGTCCCGAAATGAAACGCATACTTCCTTTATTAAAAAAAGACCTTTGTCTTGATCGTTTAAAAAAAGCATCTGAAATCGCAGGATAATTTAATAATGTTAAAGCTATACAACACGTATACAAAGAAAAAAGAAGAGTTTAAGCCTATAAATAAAGGCAAAGCTTTAATGTATACTTGTGGCCCTACGGTTTATGATTATGCACATATCGGAAACTTAAGAGCTTATGTTTTTGAAGACCTTTTAAGAAGAACGCTTAAGCTTTCTGGTTACACGGTAACACAGGTAATGAATATTACGGATGTGGATGATAAAACGATAAGAGAAGCGGTAAATAACAACCTATCTTTGGACGAATATACCGAAAAATACATTGAAGCATTTCATAAAGACCTCGAAAGCTTAGCTGTTGAAACAGCTGAAGAATATCCTCGTGCGACAAGACATGTTGATGGGATGATTGCAATGATTCAAACTTTGATTGAAAAGGGCCATGCCTATGAGCAAGAGGGTTCTGTTTACTATCGTGTAACCTCTTTCCCGGATTATGGCAAATTGTCTAAAAAAGACCTTCAGGAAAATATCGCAGGCGCCAGAGTGGATGTGGACGAGTACCACAAAGAAGATCTCTGTGACTTTACTCTTTGGAAAGCCAAAAAAGAAGGAGAGCCTTTTTGGGTGAGTCCTTGGGGTGAAGGTCGTCCAGGCTGGCATATTGAATGCTCAGTGATGGGAATGCAGTACCTAGGAGAAACTTTTGATATTCATACAGGTGGAGAAGATAATATTTTCCCACACCACGAAAATGAAATTGCTCAATCAGAAGCCGCAACTGGAAAGAAATTCGTTCAGTATTGGCTGCATTGTAAATTCTTATTGGTTGATGGAGAGAAGATGTCTAAGTCGAAAGGTAATTTTTATACACTTAGAGATTTGATGGAGAAAGGTTATGATGCTCTAGCTATTCGATATTTGCTGATTTCACATCATTACCGGCATCCTGTTAATTTTACGCTGAAAGGGATAGAAGAAGCTCAAGGAATTTTGCAGAAAATAAAAGACTTTTGGATTCGGGTAGAAGATTGTCAGACCTTAGATGGGAAATCCGTTAAATTAGCTTCATTTCAAAGTAAAGAAAATCAATTCGTAGATTTTTTAAAAGATGATTTAAATATATCAGGAGCTCTGGGTTGTTTTTTTGATTTAATGCACGAAGTGAATACTTCTATGGAGAGTCAGCAGTTTACAGAAGAAGAGAAAAAAGAAGTTTTGAAGTTTAAAGAAACTTTTAATCAGATTTTAGGATTAGAAGCTTTAATTCATAAAGATGAGATCCCAGAAGAAATTCTAAAAATTGCTTCACAAAGAGATGAAGCAAAACACAATAAGAATTACGAACGATCCGATGAGTTAAGAGATCTCATTATTTCAAAAGGCTATGCTTTGGAAGACACGAAACAAGGAACCCGAATTAAAAAGGTTTAACATGTCATTGCGAGACACCTAGCAAAGAGTCGGGGCAATCCCAGACAACGGACTGTCATCCTGAACGTAGTGAAGGATCTAATTACTTGCTATAAGCCTATTAAAGACAGTAGAGGAAATGGAAATTATGAAATCAAAAAAAGGAAAATTAGTAACTTTTGAAGGCCCAGAAGGCAGCGGCAAAACGACTCAAATTCGTTATGCTGAGAAGTTGCTGAAAAAGAAGGGCTATAAAGTTCTGGTATTAAGAGAGCCCGGAAAAACTCCAACGGCAGATGCTATCCGTAAAATTCTTCTTCATAAAAATGAACCTTTATCGAGCGAGGTGGAAACTTTTTTATTTTTAGCCGCTAGAAGAGATTTGGTGGAGAAGAAAATTCTACCGGCGCTTAAAGCTGGTAAAGTTGTTCTTTGTGATCGTTTTCAGGATTCGACATGGGTTTACCAAGGCTTTGCGGGAAAGCTATCTCAGAAACTAATTGAGACTATGGGGGATTTTGCTACAGATGGTTTAACTCCTAACTTAACACTTCTTCTGGATGTTCCTGTATCTACAGGTCTTAAAAGGGCCGGTGGGACGGATCGGATGGAAAGAAAGCCCAAAGCTTTTCACGAAAAAGTTAGAAAAGGTTTCTTGCAGCTAGCAAAAAAAAATAAAAAACGATTTAGAGTTATATCTACAACTCAATCTATAGAAAATGTTCAAGAAGAAATCAAGAAAGTAATAAATTATGCTTTTAGATAAATTTTATGGAAATGAAAAGGTTCTTGAGTTTATTGAGAACTCTATAAAGAACAATAATTTAAGTCACAGCTTGTTAGTCACAGGTGAAGAGGGAATGGGGAAAAAGACATTCGCTCGCTTCCTAACCAAAGCGATATGTTGCGAAAAAGGCGTTTTCTTTGAAGAGTGTGAGTGCTCTTCTTGCCATAAAATAGAACAGGGAAATCACCCGGACATTAAATGGTATGGGGTAGAAGAAGATACAAAGAAAGTGAAGATTGATGACATTCGCGACCTTAACCATTGGATTTCTCTAAAACCCTTTGAATCAAAAACAAAAGTATTTATTATTAACAATGCGAACGCGATGACTTTGGAAAGTCAGAATGCACTTTTGAAGACGCTGGAAGAGCCTCCTGATTTTTCCCAAATTATTTTGCTTTCATCCCAAAAAAATGTACTTTTAGATACTATTCGTAGTCGTTCGATTGAAGTTCAGCTGAATCCTCTTAGCAGTGAAACAATTCATCAGGTATTAGAACAACGTGGGATAGAAGAAGATATAGATATTTTGTCTCGATTTACAGAAGGTAATTTAGGAAAAGCTTTAGCATTTGCTGAAGAGGGCGTGTTGGAACATAACCGTTTTTTGCTTTCCGATTGGTTAGATCAAGGAGCATGGGGTTTTTTAAACGAGTATGGAGTTAAGAACCGAGAAGAATTAAAAGCCATCGTTGAGTTGTTTATTCAATTCTTAAGAGATTACATAGTGAGCACAATAGAAAAAGAAAATCCTCCTTTAATCTACCCAGAAGAAATACAGCAATTTTCAGCACGTGTTGGGGCGGTAAGCAGAGACTCTATTTCTCAATTAATACAAGACCTTATGTCCTCTAGAGAAACATTAGAAGGTAATCTTAATCAAAAAATAGCAGCAGAGCATATTGCTATTCAGTTGGAAGATGTCTTGTTCTAAACCATACGATGATCAATCAAATCCTAAGTGTCCTCAAAAATACAACCTCAGAAATTTATCAATTTTTTAAAGAAGAAAAGACCTATTCGTATTTGTTCTGTTTTGCTATCTGTTCTTTTCTCTTACTTTCCTTTCTTTCGCCTAATCAAGTAGAAGAGCCTTCTGAAGTAATACAGCAAGTGAAACAAATAGAGGACCAGCTAAAACAAGAAGACCAAACTCAGTTGATTCTCGATTTTTTTAAAGAGGCTACTCTTACAGAGAGTTTCTTTATGATATTAATTCCATTACTTATTTTTGGGGGGATATTTTTAGGAGCTTTTATTGATGTAAACATTATTTCCCAGTGGGCTAAAGGAAAAGAAATAATTAAAGCAAGATTGCCTCGGACAGAAATTCCCTGGAGCGTTAGAGATATTGCTAAATGTATTATATTCATTTTGTTCTCTACCCTTGTTTTTTCAGCTGCGCTAAGCTCTTTTCATAGTTTGTTGGATAACAAGGGGGTGGAAAATTTATGGACTTTACTTTTAACTATTTTCATTGATGTTGTTATCGTTTTATTTATTTTGAATCTACTGAATAAAGAATATCAAACAAACTTTTCATCCCTTGGACTGCGCTTCAAATATGGATTTAAAGACTTGGGGTTAGGATTATTAAGTTACTCCGCCATACTTCCTGTTATTGCGATGGTCTTAGCCTTGTTAGTTGTTATTACAGAAATGATTTCTTACGAACCGCCACCTCATGAATTGGTAGAGATCTTTTTAGAAGAAGATAAAAAAAACCCAATGGTTATTTATCTTTCTGTTTTTTTAGCATGCACCATAGGGCCTATTGTAGAGGAGATCTTCTTCAGAGGGTTTTGCTATCCCGCATTCAGAAAAAAATGGGGAGCAAAATGGGCTATGGTTTTATCCTCAGCCTTTTTCGCATCAATCCATGGTTCCATATTTGCTTTTTTCCCCATATTTGTATTAGGCATGGTTTTGGCCTATGTGTACGAAAAGAGCAACTCTCTAGTCCCATCCATAGTGATTCATGTGGTCCACAATTCCATATTCATAGGCTATTTCTTCCTAATAAAACATGCCTTCTTCGATAAATATTTAGGCTAACGAGGCTATTCATTTTCATTGAGTTTGCTTATGTATTTTTGTAAATACATATAGCCTGGCACTACCAGTAACGGCACTTATTAAAATTAATATATTGCAATAATAATATTAATTATTTAAAATTTGACAAATAGTATCTTTTAGGATACAAATGTAGTGAGCCATTAATGAATGAGATTAGAGAATATGTAACTATTGAGGGAAGAAGACCATTTAGTGAGTGGTTTGAATCATTAAGAGATAGGTGTGCTAAAGTTTTAATTGATACTCGGATTGCAAATGTAGAACGAGGGACTCTCGGAAACAGTCGATCTGTTGGAGCTGGGGTTTTTGAATTGAAAATTTACTATGGTCCAGGATATCGAATTTATTTTGGAAAAGAACAAAATAGAATAATTTTATTATTGTGTGGTGGAACTAAAAGTGGGCAAAATAAAGATATAAAAAAAGCTCAACAATACTGGAAAGAATATAGGGATTTTAAATGAAAAGAGTAAAAAGTGTTTCATATAAAGAGGGGCTATTAGAGAGATTGAAGGACCCTAATTATGCAGCGCAATATCTAATGGCTTGTTGGGTGGATAAAGAGGGAGATCCAGAAGAGTTGTTTCTTTTAGCTCTTATGGATGTTGCTAAAGCCCATAGTGTAAGAGAGGTAGCCACTAAAGCCAACCTTGGTAGAGAGAGTCTCTACAAAGCAATGTCTAAAAAAGGAAACCCTAAACTATCTACCTTAAACTCTATACTGGAAGCCGTTGGTTTAAAAATTGTGATTAAACCAAAAAAAGAAGCAGCGTAAAATATTTTGAAGCTTCTGATCAAGTAACAGGACAGTCCTGGGAACAATTTCAAAAGACATAATATTAGCTGCCGTCACCCAAGCCCTAAAAAGAATTCAACTCATTGCTCAAGCAGCCTAAGAATTAAAAATGTCAGTTTCTTATTTCTCTTAATTTTCTATCACAACTCCATCTTCATTGGCTATTTCTTCCTCATCAAACATGCCTTCTTCGATAAGTTTCTTGGTTAATATCCTAAAGCCCTGTAAATCTATATAAAACCTTATAAAGAGTAGATTGTTAGCCATTTCAGAGCTGATTATCTACATATAGAAGAAGAGGGAAATTTAAGCACCATATATAGAATTTTTAACCATAAAATTACAAAATAACCCTTCAAATAGAGGCTATAAATGTCGAAAATCTATATATGCTTAGACTTTACACTAAACTCAGCCTTTTAATCGTTCTTATTTTGGTAGCTTTCCAGTCCCAATGTTGGGCGGTAGGATCTTCAGGATTTGAGAATGCAACTTACAGTGCAAGATCGATAGCTCAATCCAATGCAGTTGTTGCTCGTCCAGATGAGCCAGATGCGGTTGTATTTAACCCAGCTGGACTTCCAGACCTCCCAGGGGTTCAATTATCCGTGGGTGGCGCTGCTATCAATACTCTAACGCATTTCCAGAGCAAGGGAACAGGGCGAAGAGAGAAGAGCAGTGCTCAGCTTGCATTTGTTCCCAACTTCTTCCTTACAGCAAATCCAGGTGAAATTTTAGATGACAGGGTAGGTTTTGGTTTAGGAATGACAGCCCCCTTCGGACTTCAAAACAGATACAATTCTACAGATGTCTTCTCGAGGTACACAGGACATCGTAATGCCTTAAAAATGGTTGCTATAACATTGGCAGGTGGCTTGAAGCTTTCCGATAAGCTTTCAATTGGAGGTGCCGCTGTAGACTACGTAACATTTAAATATGATCAGATATCCAACTTTCCAAATTCCAATGTTCTAGCAGGGATTATTGGTCCAAATAATGCTCCTGACGGTGTAGCAAGACTTGATTCCGATGGTTATGGATTAGGATGGACTTTAGGTGCTCTATACAAACCATCTGAAAAACACAGAATAGGTTTTTATTACAGAAGCAGAGCAACTGTTGAAATTGATGGGGAAGTACGCATAGAAGGTTTAAACCCACTTTTATTTTCACCTGTTTTAGGAAATCTATTTCCAACAGGCCCTGACTTCAAGACACAAGCAACATCAGACTTGCCCTTACCTCCAAACATAACAGTTGGTTATGCCTATGTTCCATCGGATAAGTGGGCAATAGAGTTTGACGTGGGTTACACAATGTGGAATGTTTTCAAAGACCAAGACTTCGCATTCGAAATAACTAATGTCGTACTACAAAATTTAGGAAGAGTACCAAGGGATTATGACAACACATGGAGCTTTCACCTCGGAGGTCATTACAAAATTAATGATAAATTAGATTTAATGGCAGGAACTCTTTACTACACAGCAGCATCTCCTAAAGAGCATGTAGATAATGTTTTGGTTGATTCTCATAGAATGGGTTGGTCATTAGGATTAAGGTGGAATATCACAGAAAATATGAGTTTAGATACCGCATACCTTGGTTTATTTCATTTTAGTAGAAATATTCAGAACTCAGAGGTTTTCGCTAAGACAGGTCTTAATATTGACGGTCGATATACGAGCTATACTAATGACTTTATTGTAAATTTCACCTACCGCTTTGACCATATTCCTTTTTTTGAAAAACAACAATCAATTTCTAATAGCTAGTAATAATTTAAAATATTAAAAGGTTGATAATGAATAGTATGAATGTTGATGATTTAGTTTTACCGCAAGCCCCTTTGCTGAGAAAAATCAAACAATATAAAAAGAGGATGGAGTATTTAAAAGATAGTTTAAATATAAACCCAAGTGAATGGGGTGTTTATCAAAGTGATTTTAGCCAAACTATTAATGGGATATTTAGAGATATTATGATCTTTGAAAGAGAAAATGAAGCCAAAGGGAATCTGAGTCATAATAAGAAATTTAGAGAATTCTTTTTAAATAATTTTTTGAAAGAATTTTCTAAGGGTGAATATATTAAATGGAGTCAAGATAAGCCTTATGGGTATGCCGGTGATTATCAAATGATTAATTTTATATATGAAAACTCACCTACGACTGAAGGTGTGGATCGTTTATTTGATAATTATATGCAAATGTCATCGATTTCTGTAGCTGTAAGAAATCGAAAAGATGACTTTAGAAAATTCATTTTGGATTTTATTTTAGCACGTAATTACAAAGCTGATGTTTTAAATTTAGCTTGTGGTCCATGTAGAGAGATTTTTGAGATTTTTCAGTTGTCTCCATTTAAGATTATGGATACAAATTTTACTTGTATTGATAATGATCAAAATGCTTTGAGTTTTTCAGAAAAGTTACTTCCTTACAAAAATGTAGAATTTTTTAAAAAAAATGCAGTAAAGCTTGCTTTAAAAAAGAATATAGAAGAAGAGTTTGGTAAAAAATTTGATTTAATTTATTCAACAGGTCTATTTGATTATTTAGGAGATAAAGTGGCAGTTAGATTAATTGCAAATATGAAAAAACTTTTGAGCCCTAATGGAGTATTGATAATAGCTGATGTGCAAAGTAAGTATAGTAATCCTTCTTTTTATTTTATGATTTTAGTGGGGTTATGGGAGCTCATATATCGACAACCAGATAACTTTAAAGAGTTGTTTCTAAAAGCAGGTTTTAGTAATAAGCAGTTGAAATTTTCTTATGAGCAACAAGGTATAATGCAATATATTATAGCTAGCAACTCTAATTAAAAGAGAGTTATATGTTTTTTTATGCTATTACTGGATTAATAAATGCGTTAACAAGTATAATTTTAGGGTCTTTTGTTTTATTTAAGAACTCTAAAAACTATGTAAACATAAAATATGCTTTTTTTAATTTTATGGTTGCTATATGGAGTTTTGGATACTTTTTTTGGCTTATTTCCAAAAGCCCATCCTTATCACTGTTCTGTGCCAAAATCTTAATTTCTGGCGCTATCATGATCCCCGTAATTTTTTTAGATTTTGTAGTTTCTTGGGTGAAGCTTCATAAGAAACATGAATCTTATCTTCTCTTTTCTTATATCCTTTCATTTATATTTTTAATATTAAATTTTTTAGGATACCTAATAGTTGGCGTAGAAAAAAGAAATATTTTTCTATATTGGCCAGTACCAAGTATTCTGTTTCATTTTTTTCTTTTGTTTTTTCTTATTAATGCAGTTTATGCATGTTATCTTCTATGGGTTGTTTTAAAAAGAAGTACTGGAGGGTGGAGGAATCAGATTAAGCTAGTTTTAATAGGGATGATTATCGGTTATGCTGGAGGAGTTACTAACTTTTTTCTTTGGTATAACATACAAATACCTCCATTTGGTAATGGGCTAGCTCCTATATATATGGGGATGATGACTTATGCAATATTGAAATATAGAGCAATGGATATAGAAGTATTTATTAAAAAGTCATTAGTATTTACAGGGGTGTTTTCAGTTGTCTTAGGAGTAATATCATTGATATTTATCTTAACACAAAATCTAATTGGGCAGTTTTATGAAATTAATATTAATTTAACTTTAATTATTTGCGTATTAGTTTCTATGGTTTTGTATGATCCAACTAGAAAGATCTTGATTAATATTACGGATAAGTATCTTTTTCAAAAGAAATATGATTATAGCAAGCTTTTAAAAGATGCGAGTATGGGGTTGGCTAAAATTAATAGTTTAAAGCATCAACTTAAATTGATAAGTCATTTTTTGACAATGAGGGCTAGAATTAGCGCGGTATCTATTTATATGCCTAAGGAGAGTGGGGAGAGTTTCAGTTTAGTAGAAGTTAGAAAAAACAACAATCGTTTTATTGAAGTTGAAGAAATTAGGTGTGATTCTGTAATAATGAGATATTTAAAATCGTACAAGAATACTGCATATATAAAGTATGATGAAATAATGGATATGTTAGATAAGAATGTTAACAATAAAAAAATTAAAATAGAAGATCTGAAATTAATAAGAAATGAATTTGAATATATGGGTGCAGAATTAATAATAGCAAGTTATTATGAATCGGATTTAAAAGGCTTACTAGTTTTGGGGAAAAAGAAGTCGGATGAAATATATCGAGATTCTGAAATTTCCGTTATTTCAGTAATTGCACAAGAATCGGCATTAGCAATTGAGAATGCGCGTTTGTTTGATGAAAAAATTGATCGTACGATAGCTTTAGAAAAAACTAATCAAGAATTAGAAAACTCTAATTTGAGATTACAAGAAACTCAATCGTCTTTAATTATTGCTGAAAAAAATGCAACGATGGTTGGAATGGCTAAAGCTATAGGGCATGAAGTTTACAATCCATTATGTACTGTAGAAGGACGTGTTGATTTGTTAAGGAAAAAGATAGGGAAAATTATGCCAGCATATTTACAACTATTATCTCCTGAAGAGAAAAAAATAGAAGAGGAAAACTTTGATAAGATTTTTGATTACATTTCTAGGGTAGAAAAATCTGCGAGAAGAATAAAAGTCGCTGTGCAGACTTTGACTAATATTTTAAAAGAGTCAAAAGGTGAGATGACACCGTTAAATTTTTTAGTTTTATGGAAAGAATCTGTTCAAGCAACTCGTTTTTCAACATATGATGAAAACTTGAGTTTTTGTGAATTTGAGGAAGATATTAAGGCGAATTTATTAATTAATGGTAATTTAGAACAATTAATGCAAGTTTTTACTAATTTAATAAAAAATGCTTATGAAGCTATGGATCAACAGTCCAACCGAGAAATTAAATTAGTTGCAGATATAGACAAGGAAAATCAGGGAATGGCAAGAATAGAATTTATTGATAATGGACCTGGGATGACGGAAGAGGTTCAAAGAAAAGTGTTTCAACAAGGTTATTCTACAAAGGAACAAGATGCAAAAAAAGGGATAGGAACATCTGGTCAAGGACAAGGCTTGTATATTTGCAAACATATTATTGAATCAGTGCATAAGGGAGTAATGGTAGTAATAAGTGAAATTGGAAAGGGAACAAAATTCGTTATAAAACTTCCTTTAGTTGAAGAAGAATTGACTGCTTTACCCCATAAAGTTGCTTAAAATATAAATATAAAAATTTCTTCCAATATCTTACTTAATCTATTAAAATACACGCCCTTCATAATTATCGGGGTGTAGCTCAGCTTGGCTAGAGCGCTTGCTTTGGGAGCAAGAAGTCGGAGGTTCGAATCCTCTCACCCCGACCAATAGGTTTTACAATGAATTCATAAATTACCACTTACATAATGCCCATGTAAAAATTAATCGCATACCTATGTGTTGATCCAAAGGAAGATATGGTTTAAAGTTATTCTGAACCTATAGGGAGCAAAGTGTGACTATAATTTCTTGGATAGGACTTATTAATTTAGTATTAACTTTAGGTATTGCTTTATTCGTTTTATTGAAAGCTAAGAAAACAAATCCTGAAATTTTATTTTTCGTTTTATTTTGCTTTGCAATTGCTTTATACAATTATGGGTATTTTTATTGGGGTATCGCTAAGAATGTTTCTGATGGGATGAGGTCTTATCAAATCTTGTTAGGTGGAATTATCTTAATCAATTCCATGTTTTTGCATTTTGTCATATCTTTAACTTCACAAAAAAATAAATATATAATATATTTAATTATTAATGATGTTGTTTGTTTTATTTTTCTGATTCTTAATTTTAAACTAATTCTTTTTGATGTTGTTAGTTATTTTAGATGGGGATATTGGCCATCAGCAAAAGAAAACCCATTATTTTTTTTGTATATAGTATTTTGGGCTTTGCAGGCTGTAATAGGTCTAAGTTTGCTCTGTATTTATGTTATAAAAAAAAGTGGAGAGAAAGCTCTTCAAATAAAATATATATTTTTTGCGACTCTGATTGGATATATTGGTGGTGGCAGTAATTGGTTGCCAGCATTTGATATATATTTCCCCCCTTATTCCAACATTCTTATATCCTTTTATGTAGCTATTATGGCTTATGTAATAGTAAGGCACAGAGCTCTTGGGGTAAATTATTACCTAAAAAGGACTATTGTTTTTTCATTAATTTTTTCTCTATTCTTGTATTTGCTATTTATTGCTATAAATACTAATTTTCACAAAATCACTATATATGCATTGCTTCCTTTAATTTCTTCCTTCATAAGTTTAGGACTTGGAATTTATGTTCTAATTAATAGAAAAGATAAAATAGGAGAGTACTTTTCTTGTATATGCTTCGTAACTTTTTTTTGGCAATTCACTTGGGGAGTATTGATTCCACTAGATAATCCAATTTTAATAATTTATATTATAAAAGCAGGGTATGTTTTTATAATTTTAATTCCTTACTATTTTTATAGGTTCTTCTCAGAGTATTCAGGTAGCCGATTAGATATTGTAATATCAAGACAGCTAATAATTATACCTGCAGTGTTTATTTTGCTCTTGATTACAACAAAGGGATTTATTAAAGGATATTATGAGCAATTGTGGGGTGTGTATCCTCAGTGTGGAATATTTCATCTTTTATTCATTGTGTATGTTGTTGTTATGTTTTTGAGATGTTTATATTTAATCACGACTAAAACTATTCGTGAAAGAATAGATTGTAGATTAAGAAATCAAAATTATTATCTTTTAATTGCATTGGTCTTTTACTTTTTATCTAGCAGTGATTTTTTAGTAAATTATGGCTATTCTTTTTATCCTATAGGATTCGTGTTTGTAGTAATGTTTTTAGCTTTGATTTTTTATGCAATTCTTCGTTATCAGTTAATGAATATAGCTATTTTTATTAAAAAAACACTTGTGTTTACTTCTATTTTTTTTCTCACGGTGACCTTGATCTGGTTTTCTTCATTTAAATTTGCTGACATAGTGAGATTTTATTCCTTTGAGAATGTAAAGGGCATGCCTATCATATTAAGCATTTTGATAATTTTAGTAATTTATGAACCCGTCAGAAATTTGTTGGTTCATGTTACGGATCGATTTTTGTTCCAGAGAAAATATGATTTTGGTCAGTTGCTTTCAAATGTGAGTCATTTGATCTCAAGGGTTCGGAATTTAAATGATTTATCCCGTCAGCTTGTCACCGTTTTTACATTAGGCACTCGAATTGATAATGCAACATTTCTATTTCGAAGTAAAACAAAACAATCTTTTGTTGTTTCGGCTGTGCGAGGAAAAGGTTCTGCTTTTTCTAAGTTAGAGTTGTTTCACTCTCATTCGGTAATAAAATATTTTCTTGAACGGAGATTGCCGATTAGATTTAGAGATGTTTTTCAGGAAGATAAGAAAAAGCATTATGAAGATTATAACTATCACGAAATTATGCTCTTAATGGAGGAGCTTAAGGCAGATCTCTTATTACCCTGCATGAGAGTAGATGAAAGTGGGAAGATTATTTTGAATAGTATTATTGCATTAGGGAAGAAAAAGTCAGATGAAGATTACTCTGCTGATGAGGTTAGTACTTTATTTACGTTGTCTCATGGTGTGGCTGTAGCAGTTGAAAATGCGGTGCTATTGGATGAAGTGCTTGAGAAAACTGAAGATCTTGAGAAAAATCATATTAAACTTGAAGAATTTAACTCTAAGATTAAGGAAAAACAGGCTCAGATTATTATTGCTGAAAAAACGAATACTATGGTGAATATGGCAAAAGCGATGGGGCATGAGATAAATAACCCGTTGGCTATCGCACGGGCCCGAATAAGTGGTATTTTACAAGAGGATTTAAGGGAAATACGCAATTCTTTATCGAGTTCCCCCAATGGGCTTAGAGAAGAGCCTTTAAGGGTATTTAAAGAGAAATTAGGGGGGATTGAGGATCTTTGTATGAGGATGGATCGATCGGGGAACCAGATAGAGCTAGCTGTAAAAATATTAACAGATTTGATGAAAAGTAGTAAAGGTGGGCTGGAGCCAATTTCATTTGGTAGTGTTTGGAATGAATCATTAAAGACGAGTCGGTTTTCTATGTACGATGAGACATTGGGGAATTGTCAATTTAGTGCAACTATTCCTTCTGATGCTATGGTTATGGGAAATATGGGAAACATGGTTCAGGTTTTTAATAATTTAATTAAAAACTCTTATGAGGCTATGCGGGAACAGAAGAATAAAAGAATTTCAGTATCAGCTAAGGAAGATAATAAAAATGGATATTTGGAGATTAGATTTCTGGATAATGGAAAAGGAATTCCTGTAGAGCTGCGTCATCAAATATGGCAAAAAGATTTTACAACGAAACAGGTTGATGTGGGGGAGTCAGGGTTGTTAGGGCAAGGACTTTATGTTTGTCGGCATATTGTAGAAACAATTCACAAGGGAAAGATAAGTTTGGATGAGGATTTAAATGAAGGGGCTTGTTTTATTATTTGTTTACCCTTAGGGAAAAGATATGAAATATAAAATAACAGATTTAAATAGATATATAAAATCAGTGCTCATATTTGTATTACTGTTTTTAATTATCATAGGTATGGGGGTTGTTGTTGCTGAACTTACGTTGGCTCTTCTTGGAGATAAAGCCATAGTAAATAGTAATATATTTATGGGGTTTGGAGTTATTTTTGCGATGTTGGTTTATTACCCAATTAAACGGGGTGTTACCTATGGGGTAGAGAATACTGTTTTTAGGGAAGACTTTAATCATAAAAAGTTTCTTCAAAAAGCGGGACAGGCAATATCTAAAGTAAGGAGTTTGTCCGAGGTTTCCAATCTTCTGGTTCTTATATTATGTCTATGGGCTAGAATTAAATCGGCTCAAATTTATGTGCGCGATGAAAAGAGTGGAGAACTTACTTTAGAAGCAAGCAGAGGAGTTGTTGGGGGTGTTTTAAAATGTAATGTTTTGGAATATATTAATAAATATCAAACATATATTTCTTATAGGAATTTACTCCAGATAAATTACAATGCTGAAGTTGCTGACATAGAGAAATTTATGAAAGAGAATGAGATAATGCTTATTATTCCTAGTTTTAAAACAAGCCGTGGACAGGCAGAAGGCTCTAAATTGAGAGGCGTCTTCTTTCTAGGGGAAAAAAAGTCTGGAAAACGATACCAAGCAGAAGAAATAAAAGTATTTTCTATTTTAGCTCAACAGTCAGAGATAGCTATAGAAAATGCTCGGCTTTATGACCAAGCCGTCAATAAAAGGGAAGAAATTGAAAATAGTAATAAAGAATTAGAATCAAAGAATAGGATGCTTCAAGATATGCAAACAGAGTTAATTTTGGCTGAGAAGAGGGGTGTTTTAGACGGTATGGCAAAGGCGATGGGGCATGAAATCAATAATCCACTAGCATGGTTATTGGCTCGTTCTAATACCTTGAGCGAAGAAGCTGTTTTAGAGTTAGAATCTTATTACAAAGAGAGCTTAATGACAGATTCTGACTTAGAAGAACAGAATGTAGTTTTGGATAATTTGAAAAAAATAAAAGATAAGGCTGAAAGGATATATAGATCAGGAAAACGAATTGAAGTAGCTGTTAGAACTTTAACTAATTTGGAAGAAGGAGAAAGTGGGGAGATTGGGCCTCTGAATTTTAGGATCTTATGGAAGGAATGTTTGGAGGCAAAAAGATTTCTTACATTTGATACAGAGGATGCTCTAAACTTGAATGTGGAAGAGCATATTGAGCCCAATTTGGTGGTTAACGGTAACATTGAACAACTGATACAGGTATTTACCAATATGATTAAAAATTCCATTGAGGCAATGAAGCCTTATCGTAAGAAAAAGATAATTATTTATGCTAGAAAAAATCCTAAGAACGAAGGAGAAGCTGAGATTGAATTCTCTGATATTGGGCCAGGGATTAAGAGGGAGATAGAAGAGGATATTTGGGTGCAGGGATTTACTACTAAGGGATATGTGATCGCTGATGTTAATCTGTCTGGGCAAGGGCAGGGGCTTTTTATCTGCAAGCACATTATCGAAGATATTCATGGTGGAAAAATTGAAATTAAAAAAGAAAATAAGCCAGGAGTGACATTCAGAATATCACTACCATTGGGGGACAGTGATGGGAAATAAAAGAATACTCGTTATGGATGATGAGGAAGAAATATGTGATTTTATTAAAGAGAAACTTGAAAGAGAGTTTGAAGTCGAAACAGCGTTAACCGGTGAAAGTGCTATTGAAATATTTTCAAAATATTCGTTTGATGTTTATGTTTTTGATTTAAGGCTTTCAACATCAACCACGGGGATTGATGTGATTAAAAAGTGTCGAGAAATCTATCCTGATGCTAAAATTATAGCAATGACAGGATATGTGGATCAGAATCTAAAGCAAGAAGCATTTGATGCTGGCATTTCTCATTATGCTCTAAAACCTTCTGGGATTCAACCAGATGAGATATATAAAAAAGTATGTGAGTTGCTTTAAAAGGAGAAGATTATGGCAAGAAAAAAGAAATTAGCAGTTGTGATTGATGATGATGTTAATTTGGTAGACTCGTTAGATACTACTTTAGGTATGAACAACTTTGATGTCATTAAGGTGGTTAATTATAAAGAGATTCCTTTGCTTTTGGATAAGGGAGATCCAAGTTATATTTTTGTTGATCTAAATATGCCCAGGTTGGATTCTTTGGCTTTTTTAGCCGATATTAATAGCCGATTCCCAACAGTTTCAGTGATTGCTATGACAGGTAATTTAAGTAAGTTTGGGGAGGGTCTTGAACAGCTTATTCAAAAAGGTCTCTTAAATAAGGTTCTGGAAAAGCCATTTACCTCTTCTGATTTTGAGTTGCTACTAAATCAACTGGAGAATAAATCCTATGAAGTTGAAACAGTTGGTAGAGGAAATATCCTTTTGGTTGATGATGAAGTTGAGATTACAGAATTGTTGAGTGAGGTTTTTGAGAAACGAGGTTTTAATTGTTATGTAGCAAATTCTGCTAAAGAGGCGTTGAGACTCTATGATGAGATGAGACCCGAGTGTGTGCTTGTCGATATTATTCTAGTAGACAAGAATGGTTTTTGGTTAATTAATGAGATTAAGGCACTGAACCCTGATGTTGTTATTGTTGCAATGACAGCTCAAGATCATCAGGAGTTTAGAGATCGGTTGAAGAAAGAGACTGGTGAGAGAAAGTATTTATCAAAACCATTCTCTTTGGATTCTCTAAATCAATTAGCTCGATCGTTGGAACGAGAAATAAAGAAGTAGCTTAAAAAAGAGGGGGGGAACTAAATAGCATCGCTTTTGGTTCTGCAGACTCTTCCAGTTCTTTTGCTTTTTCAATAGGGATCAAGTTTTCTAATGTAAATCCTACATCAGTATTTAGATAGACGGAATCTCCCCATTCCAATTTTTTTAAAGGTTGTTTTCCATATTGAAGTCCAACAATACCTCTTTCTACTTTAATAGCCATAAAGCCTGGGGCTTTGAATTGCCATTGTTTTTTAGGAAAGCCTATTCGATAAGGGTCGAGTGTGATGTCTGCAATTGTGAAACTTTTGTTTGAGGTTCCCAGCTGAGTATGGCTAGTGAATTGTGTGCCATATCTTAATGAAAGATCAATTTTAAATTTATTTTCATCTGTATATATATGGAAGAAACCCTTATAAGTGTTTAGAGACTTTTGTATAATTTGTTCAAAAGTATTCTCTGTTGTGCTTGCAAGAAGTTCAAGCTTGTCAAAAGGGATTACTTTATTTTCTCTAAACTGAAGGTGGTTAAGAGCGTTTGCATCTATCCCTGATAGTGCTGCTAGGGAAGGTGTTGGTAAAGCTTTATTGGTGTGCGGAGATAATTCTTTTCTAATTTGTTGAATTAAATCTGAGACTGAGAATTCATCTAAAGTCGGTTTTGCTTCTTGTTCTTTTTCTTCTGATTTCGGGTTTAATCTAAACAAGATATAGAAATCTGTAGTTCCTGATGATGCAGGGTTTCTAAAACTGTGTTTATGATTTGGGTCAAAAATAAAAGATTGATTTGTGTGAACATGCTGTGTTTTTCCATTATAATTAACATTAAGGTGTCCGTTGACTATAAAACAGCAAACAGGTTCCATGCCTACTTCAGACTTTATGTGGTTAATAGAAGCTCTTGGGTTTATTCTGATAAGAGAGAGGATGAAGTCTTTTTGTGAAAACTGAGAAGGAGAGTGTGACTCAACTTCATAGCCATCATATTTAAAAATGGGGGCAGAGTTATTTTTTAAAATATATAAATTGGATTCGGAGGTTTCTCTCGCGGTAAGAATGAACTCGTCAACGGACACGCCTAATGCTTTTACTAATTTTGTGAAGTTTTTCTGACTCGTATTCATTTCTCCATAGTGAAGAATATTTTTAATTGTGCTTTCATTTATTTTTGTTTTTTTAAGTAAATCTTTCATGCTGATTCTTTTGTTTCTCATGTATTGCCGAACAGCAGATCCTATATTAAGTTTTCTTTGAGATTGATTCTTCTCTAAGAGATCTTCATGAATTTTTCTATACATTTAAATTTCTCCTTAAAATGAACTTAAGCAAAAGGGTAGCATCAACAGAAAGGTTATTCAAGTACAATTAAAAATTGTATAAAATATAGTATTAATTTAATATTATATTAAATTACTTAAAATAAGATTAAAATATACAATTAAATATGTATAAAAATAATCTATATTCAGTATTCCTTAATAAGTTATAATGTTATTTTTGTTTACCGAATTATAGGAGTCGTTATGTCGACAAGTCCATTGAGTTTAGATCATGTGGTTATCCCTAGGATAGTAGGGGATTCTGTGCTTGATGTAGGGTGTGGGTACGGAAAATGGGGGTTTTTGGCAAAGAAGTACTTTTGGAACACTGAAAATGGGGACATTATGAGAGAGCCTTTTGTGGCTGGTGTTGATTTGTACTCTCCCAATCTTGCACGTCTGAATAAACATTCTATTTATAATTTATTGACTCAATCTAATGCGATGAGACTTCCTTTTAAAGATAATTCGTTTGATACGATTATTGCTATGGAAATTATAGAGCATATGCCTGAGGAGGATGGTTTTAAGCTTTTAAGTGAGCTGGAACGAGTCGCCAGAAAAAGAGTGATGCTATCAACGCCTAATAAATTAGATCTAAGAGGTGGGGTAGAGGATGAGTCGGGATTTAATCCTCATGAGGCTCATTTGTCTTGGTGGAAAATTAAAACTTTTAAGAAGCTAGGTTATAGATGCTTTGGGTTGGGTTCTAAGCTTTGGCCTAGCCGTCTTTGGAATATAGTAGAGTTGTCTTATGTTTCATTTAGATTGCCTTGGATTTCTGATATTTTATTTTGTGTTAAAGATATAAGTAGTAACTCTTCGCAGTCAAAAACTTCGGATCTTGACGCCTCTCAGTTATCAAACGTTTCGTAATAAACTTTCAGAAAAAACTAAAGATTGCCACGCTTCGCTCGCAATGACTTCTAATTGAAAATTAATTGGATGGGGTAGCCCCAGATTTCATGTATGGGGAACATGTCGTCTGGGGCTGGTGGATCGAATTTAGGAATGGATATTAACTTATGGCTGCCATTCCGCTTTGCTTGGTGCGGATGCGAATTGCACCTTGAACGTCGTAGATAAAGATCTTTCCGTCTCCAACTTCACCTGTAAAAGCGGCGTTGGTGATTGTGTCGCAGATACCGTCTAATTCTCCGTCATCTACGATTGTTTCGATCTTTATTTTTGGTAAATAGTCCACTGTGAACTCTTCACCTCTCCACTTTTGTTTGATGCCTTTCTGAAGTCCGTGACCTTCAATTTCTGTGATCATAATTCCAGGACATCCAGCGTCTTGTAAGGCTTGACAGACATCATCTAGTTTTTCGGGTCTGACAATTGCTTCAATTTTTTTCATTCTTCAATCTCCTTTATTTGAAAAGCAAATGCTTATGCTCCAACCTTTTCAGTGATGCTTTTTCTTCTGCCTAAACCTAATGCTGAATGAGCTTGGTTTTTGGCAACAATTTCTGGGTAAGCTGTATTTCCATGTTCTCCAATATCCAAACCTTCGATTTCTTCAGCAAGACTAACTCTAACACCCATAATTGCTTTGATAGAGAGCCAAATAATCATTGAAAGTGTGAATACGAAAGCACCAGCAGAAGCAACGCCGATTAATTGTGCTGTAAGTAAGGTGGTTCCTCCGCCAAAGAATAGACCGTTTCCTGTTGTTCCAGGAGCAACGCTATCTTGCGCGAATAGTCCGACTGCAATGGTTCCGAAGATACCACAAACAAGATGAACAGAAATAGCACCTACAGGATCGTCTACTTTAATTCGGTCAAATAAGATGACAGAACCTACAACGATAATTCCTGCTATAAAACCAATTAAAAGTGCGCTAGGGATTGAAACAAAAGCACAAGGAGCTGTAATTCCAACAAGACCTGCTAAGCAACCGTTAAGTGTCATTCCTAAGTCTGGTTTCCCAAGGAAAATCCAAGATACGATTGTTGCTCCTAGGATACCTGCAATTGCAGCACTATTTGTGGTTAACAAGATGTGAGCAATGTCACCTGGTACAGCTGCCATGGTAGATCCTGGGTTAAATCCGAACCAACCTAACCAAAGTATAAAACAACCAATGGTTGCAAGAGGTAGACTGTGTCCAGGAATTGGACTAATTTTATTTTTGATATATTTTCCAAAACGAGGTCCTAATACAAGTGCTCCAGCAAGTGCAGCCCAACCACCAACAGAGTGAACTACGGTTGAACCTGCGAAATCCCACATTCCTAAGTTTGCTAACCAACCACCGCCCCAGATCCAGTGACCTACGACAGGATAGATGAAAGAAACAAGCAAGAATGAGAATACAATAAATGAAACGTATTTAACGCGTTCTGCAACGGCTCCAGATACGATTGTGGCTGCAGTACCTGCAAATACGAGTTGAAAGAAAAACTTTGCTTCTAATGGAATCGTGCTCCAGTTAATGGACCCGTAAACTCCTGAGTACTCATCTCCTGTTGCAGGACTATTATCTAAACCACTTAAACCGATAAGTCCTTGAGTTCCGAATAGACCGTTTCCGTCTCCAAACATTAGGCCCCAACCTATTGTATAAAAAGCCAAACTTGAAACAGCAAAAACGATGAAGTTTTTTGATAGAATATTGGCGCAGTTTTTACTCCGAGTAAACCCTGTTTCCAACATACCAAACCCAGCATTCATGAAGAATACTAGAACTCCAGCAAAGACAACCCATAAGGTATCTAATGCTATTTTTAATTCTCCAATTTCCATAATTTCGATCCTTTCTTTATCAATTTAGTAAAATTCAACGGTGCTCTAATTGCAATGCGTGTGCCAATGTTTTTAATATTTTCCTGTATGTTTGTAAGTGTTTTATTTATATGTATTTATCAAAATAAATAAAATTGTATTTTATCTACAATAGTTACAATATTGTTATTTTATTGGATTACGACAACATTGTTGTCTGCTTTTCCTTCATTTAGGCCCGGGCCTGAATATTTCGAAAAAAACAGGCCCGGGCCTGTTTTGGGGTGGTGTGTATAATGTCTCTGAATTATTTCATTTAACTAGAAGGGAGTTTGGGATGATGGAGTTTTATGGGTATGATAAATGTGGAACTTGTAGGAATGCTAAGAAATACTTGGATGGGAAGAAGATTCAGTATAAGGATATCGATATTACGTCTAGGCCTCCAAGTAAGAAATTATTTGTAACTATATTAAAAGAAGGGACTTATGGGATTAAGGATTTGTTTAATAAGTCAGGAGTTCTGTATCGAGAGATGAATATGAGGGATAAGATTAAAACGATGAAAGAGGCTGATTTAGTCCAATTACTAGCTAAGAATGGGAAGTTGGTTAAAAGACCTATTATCAGTGATGGGAAGAAGCATACGGTGGGTTTTGATGAGGTGGTATTTAAGAAGAATTGGAAGTAATAAGTTAGTGCATTTATGCATTTAGGCCCGGGCCTCCTTTTTTCGAAAATAAGAGGCCCGGGCCTGTCTGAGGGACTTATTATGTATTTTCGTTTAATCTCTACGATATTTTTTCCATCCAACATGATGGTGGACATGCGCTGTTACTCTTTTCGGAATGACAACAGCTCTTTTTGTTTTCCATATAAAAGGGTATAATTTGTATAACTTGTTATTTTATTAATACTTAATGTAATTGTGCTTATTTTGAGAGGCTGAATGAATAGTTTTAAGAAGTTTTTGGTTCTTATATTACCCCTTGTTTTTATAGGGGTTACTTGTGTTTCTTTGGTTACTTTGTTTAATTATGTTGATTTGAAGCCCAAGGTAGAGGAGAACTTTTTCTTTTCCGAAGATGACCCCCAGTTTCAAATTGATACTAAGATTGCTTCGATCTTCCCTCAACCTCAACAAGTATTAATTAGTGTTCGAGGCAGTATTTACTCTGATTACCTGGAAAGAATGAAGTTGTTGACGGATGAGATTGATACCTTTGAGGAAGTTGCGTCTGTCCAATCGATGACCAAGGGGCCTAAGAATATGACGGATATTCTTGAGAGTCCTTTATGGAAACGGGTGCTACTTTCTTCGAATAAAGAATCTTCTAATATCCTTATTTTTCTTAAGCTTGGGGTGACTCCAGATCAAATTGTGCCCAAATTAGAGTATTTGAAAGGTAAATATGAAACCCACGGTTTTGAGATCCTTATTTCTGGCATTCCTTATATTAATGAATTAATCCGCAGAAACTTAGAGAATGATTTGAAGAAATTCAGCATTGCTTCTGCAATTGTATTTGGGCTAGTGGTGGTGCTTATATTTCGTTCTTTTTGGGTGGTTTTGGGGACTGTTGTTGCTTGTGCAAATGCAAGTTGTCTTACTTTGATTGTGAATCAGTTCATGAAGTTTGAAATTGGGGTTTTAACAGCTAACCTTTCTACTATTGTTTTCGTTCTAACGTTATCGCATATTGTCTTTTTAACGTTTAACTGGAAATACTCTGTAAAATATGGGGGAGACATTACTAATGCCTCATGGGAGGCTGTTAAAGTTACCTTTACAGCTTCTTTTTGGAGTATGTTAACGACATTCCTTGGTTTTGTGAGCCTTTTGTTTGTCGAGGCGGAACCTATTCGAAACCTGGGTGTTTGTGGTGCTATTGGAACTTGTATTGCTTTTGTTGTTGCGTATTTATTTTACCCTTGGTTTTTACATATTCACGATATTTATGGTGAGGGGAAACATCTTAAGAAGCCTATTAAAGATTATAGACATCATTTTTTATCACGTCAGCATGGTATTGCTGTTTTCTTTATTATCATTTTATGTATTCTGACATTTTCAGGCATTCATCGTCTTAATGTGGATCCTAGCTTGATTTCTTATTTTAAGCAGGGAGGAGAAATTAGAGAAGGGATAGAGTATGTGGATAGCAATGGAGGAAGTAGTCCTGTTAATTTAGTGATAGATACGCCAGAAGGTGTGAGATTAAATACCGAGTCTTCTTATAGGAAAATGTGGGATTTGAACCGGGCTTTGGAAACGATCCCGGATGTAGGAATGGTTATTTCTCTTCCTATTATGATGGCGGAAGCACGGAGAGTTCCTTTCGCGAAGTTGATTTCTTGGGAACGTTTGTTGCAATTTATGGATTTGCCCAAATACGATGAGGTGGGTAAATATTTTATAACCAAAGATCGGAAAAAAGGTTTTTTTATATTAAGGATGAAGGAGGCTAATCGTCAAGATACCCGGGAAAATGTTGTAAATCAAATTAATCAGATTGTGAATGATAATGGATTTATCCCTGAGTTTTTAGGCGGAGCTTATTTACTCCAGAAAAAACTTTCTGAGTTAATTGTTTCAAGTCTTCAGATGGGACTAGCTTTATTGATTGGGCTTTTTGTTTTGATGTCTCTTTCTTTATCCAGATCTATGCGTGTTACTTGGGCTATGTTTATTAGTCTTTGTTTAATTCCATTTACTTTACTTGGATTGATGGGTTATTTTAAAATTCCTTTGGAAATTATTTCGACTCCTTCGGTTAATTTGGCTATAGCTATGGGGGTGGATGCGATGATTCATACCCTTATCTTTGTGAGGCGGTATATTAAGAAAGAAGGTCAAGGGTATTGGGACGCTTGGGTTCAGGCAAGAATTCGTTTGTGGAAACCTATTTTATTTTCAATGATTATTATTAGTAGTGGTTTTGGCATTTTTGCTCTTTCTAATTTTCCACCGACACAACGGTTTGGGATTTGTGTGATTATAGGGTCTTGTATGGCGCCGCTTGTTGCTATTTTTGTTCTTCCTTATCTTGCGGGGGTTCCTTTGAGAAGAGAGTGGAGTCCTAGTAAGTTTGATATGGTTAGAGAGGGTGGTGGGTCTAAGGTGAGTTCTACGTAGCGGGGGAGTTATTGGGGTGAGTCGGAAAATGGAATGTTTCCGGCGCTCAGACATGCTCGCCCTTTGGGCTGCGCAACTCGCGGCGGAAATATTCCATTTTCCTTTAAGTTAATAACTTTTGTGGGGTGTTAGGGGTTGAAACAAGAGTTGCATCGAGCAACTATTGTTTCTTGGGTTTATAGTGTTTCGTTATTAATTAAATAACGAAACGCATTGTTATTTTTAGGAATTTTATTTGTGGAGTGGGATAAAGGCGTTGTCAGTTCTGAGAGTGTTTGGATAGGATTTAGGGTTGTATCGTTACTTGTGTAACGATCTTTTTTTGGAGTTAAAGGGGTGGGGATGAAGCATTTTGTTAGTTATACGTTGCCGGCTATTGTTTTCTTTTTATTTGCGTTTATTACGGGTTCTCAGAGAAGTCTTGTTTGGGCAATGATCAGTTTTCTTTCTTTTTTTACTTTAGGCGTTATGATGCTAATTGCAGGGTCGAAAAAGAAAAAGGAGCAGATGGATGAAGAGAAATAACCCATTGATTTATCTAGCGTCTCAATCTCCGCGAAGAGGTGAGTTGTTAGAGAAGATGGGGCTTCGTTATAAAAGAGTTCCATCAACATATAAAGAACGTCCTATGAAGGGTGTTTCTCCGGAGAAATTAGTTATTCTTCATGCGTTAGGAAAAGCAGAAAAAGCAAAACTTCCTGTGAAAAAAGGTTTGGTTTTAGGTTCTGATACGATTGTTTATTTTAATAATCGTATTTTAGGAAAACCCAAGAGTATTGCGGAAGCTAAGAGAATGTTGTCTACTATGTCTGGAAAAAAACATATCGTTATGACCGGGGTTGCTTTTATTGATTATAAACATAATGAAGTTTTGGCAAGCTATGATGAGACAGAGATTAAGTTTAAAAGACTGAGTGAGAGAGCTGTTGATGAGTACGTACAAAAAGTAGATCCGTTAGATAAAGCGGGGGGATATGCAATCCAGAAAAGCCCTAAGATTGTGGAGTGGTATAAGGGTTCTTATTCTAATGTGATTGGGTTGCCAAGAGAGTTGTTGAAAGAGATGCTTAAAGAGTTGAAAAAGTGACTGTCATCAGGCTATGTAAGCATAGACCTTGGTGACTGTCACTTGTGAGTGATTTGTGGATAGTGACAGTCACTTTGCTCTGAGTAATGTAGGCAAGTGACAGTCACTATCCAAAATTCAGAATTAAGTCTTCTACTTCATTAAATGTTGTTGCTTTGTTAATTTTGGCTCTAAACTTTGCAATTCCAGCTTGTTCTTTGAAGTACCAACAAATCATTCTTCGACATTTCAACACACCAATTTTTTCGCCTTCATATTCAATTTCTAATTTTAAATGTTTTAGAGCAGCTTCTCTTTGTTCTTCTGTTGATGGGGAGTAAGCAGGATTCGCTTTTTTGTTTAGGGTGTTTTCAATGGATTTGTATATCCAAGGATTTCCTAGAGCTCCTCTTCCAATCATGACCCCATCGCAACCACTGATGTCTATCAGCCTTTGAGCGTCTTCGCCATTATTGACGTCTCCATTTCCGAATACGGGAATTTTAATCGCTCGTTTTACTTTACCTATAGCTTCCCAATCCGCGATGCCGGAGTAACCTTGTTCTCTCGTTCTTCCGTGAACAGTGACGGCGGATGCGCCTACGTCTTCTGCAATTTTTGCAATATTAACGGCTTCATCTCCTGATGGATCTGCGTAGCCTTTTCTCATTTTTACGGTAACGGGGATGTTTTTTACACTCTTAACAACTTTACGGATCACTTCTGCTGCTGTTTTGGGTTCTCTTAAAAGAGCAGAGCCTCCACCAGGCCCTGTGATTTTGGGTACAGGACAACCTATATTAATGTCTATGAGGTCAAATCCAAGGTCTTCTACCATACTAGCAGCTTCACCCATAACGTCAGGGTTACAGCCAACAATTTGAGCTCCTAAAGGCTTGTCTGCTTCTACGCTTTTTAAAAGGCGAAATGTTTTTTCTGTTTTTCGAACGAGAGACTCTGAGGAGACCATTTCTAAGAAGGCGAACTCCATTCCGTATTGTCTGGCCAATAGTCTGAATGCGATATCGGTGCAGCCAGCCATAGGGGATTGGATTACGTTGCTTTTAAGAGTGAAGTTTTTTAGCTTAATCATAGCCTTTCATTATATCATGGGACCTATTAAGGGGTCTAATATGTTAGAATAAATCTTAAATCGTTTAGAAAGAGGATGATATGGCAGATAAACAACAAATTTCAGAGAAGCTTTCTCAGGTAATTGATCCGCATTTGGATAAAGATATTTTGTCTTTAGGTTTTGTGAAGGAAGTAGAATTAGAGGGAACGAAGGCAATTATTTCTATTGAGTTACCCCCACCCGTGAGCCCAGAGCGTAATGCAATTAAGGATAAGGTTAAGGAAGTTTTATTAACTCTTCCTGATATTAAAGATGTGGATGTTGATTTAAAGATTAAGTTGGGTTCTGAAGGACAACATTCTCATCAGGCTCCTCCTAAACCCTTGCTGGCTCCTCAGGTTAAAAATATTATTCCGGTTGCAAGTGGAAAGGGTGGGGTTGGCAAATCGACGGTGAGTGCTAATTTAGCAATTGCTCTTTCTGAGTTGGGTTTTAAAGTGGGTTTGATGGATGCCGATGTTTATGGTCCTAGTATTCCGATCTTGATGGGTGCTAATGAGAAGCCATTACAACAAGACGGTAAAATAATTCCTCCTGTTTGTCATGGGATTAAAATCATTTCTATGGGTTTTTTCTTGCCGAAAGATGATGCTGTTATCTGGAGAGGTCCTATGCTTCATAAGATGATAGAGCAGTTTTTGGGACAAGTGGAATGGGGAGAGCTAGATTATTTGGTTATAGATTTACCTCCAGGTACTGGAGATGTTCATTTGAGTTTGTGCCAGAGTATTCCTTTGACTGGGGCTGTTATTGTATCTACGCCTCAGGACTTGGCTTTTCATGTCGCAGAAAAAGCGGTGATTATGTTTAAAAAATTAAATACGCCTGTGATTGGGCTTATAGAAAATATGATAGGAGATATTTTTGGTAAGGGAGGGGCTTCAACGTACGCGGCTTCAAAGGGGATTCCTGTTTTAGGAGAAATTCCACTCTCAAAAGAGCTTCGCATCCAATCGGATCAAGGGGTTCCTATTGTTAAGTCTGATCCTGAGTCTGAAGTGTCTTTAGTGTTTAAGAAGATTGCAGAAAAGTTAACAGAGTATAAAGCTAATAGTCTCAGTGAGCTGCAAGAAATATCTTTGCCAACAGATAAGCAAGTTAAGGTTGTTTGGGTGGATGGGAGCGAACAAAATTTTAAGGCTTTTGATTTGCGAGCAGCTTGTGCTTGTGC
The DNA here is from genome assembly GCA_029261035.1 of Candidatus Omnitrophota bacterium. GTDB lineage: Bacteria > Omnitrophota > Omnitrophia > Omnitrophales > JACROU01 > JAJDCD01. Next base: position 242,130 of record JAJDCD010000008.1, on the reverse strand, counting down.
TGAATGTGTGGATGAGGTTTCGGGTGAGAGAAGAATAAATAAAGAGCAGCTAGATTCAGAAGTGTCTGTTAAAGGAATGGAAAAGGTAGGAAGTTATGGTGTTCGATTTGACTGGAGTGATGGTCATGGAACGGGGATTTATACATACGAATACCTGAAGAGTTTGAAGTAGAAATCATAAGTCTTGTTATTCCCCCTTAGGAGGGAATCTAGTTCTTGATTTCTGGATCCCCGATAAAAGATTTCGGGGATGATAGTTAAGCTGAGAGCTTTGAGGGATGACAGTTGTCTTGTTAAGAAAAAGGAAGTTTTACTAAACGCTATGCGCTCTACGCTAATAAACAAAGGAATTAAATCATGAGTTTAACCATGAAGATTTTGTTGGGTATGTTTTTAGGGCTTGTGACAGGGGTTACGTTTAATCTGAATGGAATTGATGGAGCGTTCTCTTCTTTTTTTGTGGATGAATTTTTTCATGTTGTTGGGAAGGTTTTTTTAGCTTTGCTTAAACTCTTGGTTGTTCCTCTGGTGTTTGTATCTTTGGTTTGTGGTACGGCTGCTTTGGATGATGTTCGGAAGTTAGGACGTGTCGGTGGAAAATCTTTTGGATTGTACATATTAACAACTGCTATAGCTATTAGTCTGGCTCTTTTGATGGCTTTAATAATACAGCCCGGAGTTGGTTTTAATTTGATGAGTGAAACTTCTTTTCAGATGAAAGAGGCCCCAACGTTAGCACAAACTTTTATTAATATATTTCCTTCTAATCCTATTAAAGCAATGGTTGAAGGGAATATGCTTCAGATTATTGTTTTTTCCATCCTTTTCGGCTTGGCCTTAACCTTAGTTGGTGAAAAAGGGAAGCCTGTACTTCAACTCTTTCAATCTGCGAATGAAGTGATTATGAAGATGGTTTTAATTATTATGGAATTAGCACCTTATGGTGTTTTTTGCTTGATAGCACAAGTGTTTGCTAAGCAGGGTTTAGATGCTATTGCTCCTTTATCTAAGTACTTTTTTGTTGTTACTCTTGTTTTGCTTATGCATATAACCCTTGTTTATCCTTTGATTTTAAAATTTTTATGCGGTTTAAATCCTCTTGTTTTCTTTAGAAACTTTAGGAATGTTATTTTATTTGCTTTTAGTACTGCTAGTAGTAATGCAACACTTCCGGTTAATTTGGAAACTTGTGAACATAAGTTAGGTGTTAAGAATTCGATTGCGTCATTCACCTTGCCTTTAGGCGCTACGATTAATATGGATGGAACCGCAATTATGCAAGGGGTTGCAACTGTATTTATTGCTCAAGCGTATGGTGTTGGATTGGATGCTGTTGATTTTCTAATGGTTGTTCTGACAGCAGTGCTTGCTTCGATTGGAACAGCAGGGGTCCCAGGTGTGGGGCTTATTATGTTGGCCTTAGTTTTAAATCAAGTAGGATTGCCTGTTGAAGGTATTGGTCTTATTATCGGAGTAGATCGATTGTTGGATATGATGAGAACCGCGGTTAATGTGACAGGGGATGCGACCATAAGTTGCGTTGTAGCGAAAAGCGAAAAGCAGTTCTCTAAAGAAATATTTGACGCAAAGTAATTAGAGGGAAGTTTGCTTAGATCTATGGTTGTTCCAAATAACAATTCCTGCAACAACTGTCAGTACAATAATTCCTGAAGTTACAATAAAAGGTAAAAAGAAAGACATTCCATAAAGTATTCCACCCCAAGTAGGACCTAAAGCTCTTCCAAGAGCAGATACCCCTTGAGAGGTTCCCATTGCTTGTCCTAAACGTTTTGGATCTGCTTCTTTGGAGATAAAGCTAGTGAGTGTGGGGGCTGTTAAGCTGCCACCAAGAGCAAGGGGAACTAATACTAAAAGTAATTGATTTCTAGATTGAGCACAAGGAATAAGGGCAAAGCCGATTACCATTAAAACGCTGCCTGTTAAAAACACAGGTTCTTCACTGTATTTCTTAACTAAGATTCGAATTAGACCACCCTGAACAAAGATGGCAATGAGGCCCATAAAAGCAAAAAGAAGCCCAACTTTTTCTACAGGGATTTCTAGCTGAAATTTACAGAATAAAGGAAACGAGCTATAGAGGCTGGCTTGACCAAAAGAGAATAAGAAGATACATCCAATTAAAATGGGAAGGATATATCGTGTGCCTGATGGTTTTTCTGCCAAGATAGAAACCCAAAAGGATTTGCTGAAGATGCTAGATTTCGAGATTCGTTCTGGATCGACTTCTTCAGAGGGGGCACCTTTTTTGACTGTTTCTGGAAGTTTGAATAGAACAAAAAAGAAACTTATTAGAGATAAGGCTGAAGCAAATAATCCTGGGATTAAAAATTTATAATTTTCCGGAATGTTAAAAAAACTCATGAACTTTGGGTGGATTAATACAGAAGCGATGGCAGGGCCAAATAAAAACCCAATTCCAAAAGCGGCTCCGATGAGCCCCATGCCTTTAGCGCGATCTTCATGAGATGTAACATCTGCTACGTAGGCTTGAGCTGCAGAAATATTTCCACCCATCACGCCGGCAAAGAGTCGAGATATAAAGAGGATAAGTATCGAGTTAGCGAAACCAAATATAAGATAAGCGATTGACGCGCCTAGAGTGCTTATGAGCATAATAGGTCGTCTTCCAAATCGATCTGAAAAACTCCCCCAGATAGGAGAGCAGATGAGTTGGGCGAAGGAGTAAACACTGTAAAGAAGTCCAATTGTTATAGGTGTTGCATTGAATTTTGTAGCATAAAAAGGAATTAATGGGAGAACGAGTCCGAAACCCATAAGGTCTATGAGGACTGCTAAAAAAACGGTGAAGAGAGCGGCTTTCTTGTTCAATGAGGGATCCTAGTTTTTGATTTGGATTAATTTCAAAGGCAGTAGGATAGCAATTATTATCTGTTTTGGAAAGAAGGTTATTTGATTCGAGGGAGTTTTGAATTAAAATGCAAGTAATTGGGAACGTCACATATGTGACATTCTGTTAGTTGAAAAGCAAAAACTTGAATGTGAGCGATTATGAAGCGACGTGTGGAAAATTTAAAGAAGAGCACTTATGATCTATTAGTCATTGGAGGAGGCATTAATGGTGCGTCCATTGCTTATATAGCGGCTTCAATGGGTCTTAAGACAGCTTTGATTGATAAAGGGGATTTTGCTAGTGGAACTTCGAGCAAATCTTCAAAGCTAGTTCATGGGGGTATTCGTTATTTGGAGAGCTTTCAGTTTAAGTTGGTGCGTGAAGCATTGATTGAGCGTTTTATTCATTTAAAGGAAGTTCCCCATTTGGTAAGGCCTATGCCATTTGTGATTCCAGTTTATAAAGGAGATAAAAGGCCTTTTTGGATCGTAAAGCTGGGGGTCTTTCTCTATGATCTGCTTTCTTTTAAATATAATATTCGCCCACATCGCAATTTAACAGCTGAAGAAGTTATTCATTTAGAGCCTGGCATTAACAGAGAAGGTTTGAAAGGTGGGGTTCTTTATTATGATGCTCAGATGGACGATGCCCGTCTTTGTTTAGAAAATGTTTTATCCGCATATGAGGTTGGGGTGGACGTCGCTAATTATGTTGAAGTGAAATCATTTGCAAAACATCAAGGTAGAACGATTGGTGCTGAAGTTAAAGATTTGTTAGATCCACATGGAGCTTCTTTTACGATTCGTGCTGAAAAAACAATTTGTGCCGTGGGCCCTTGGACAAATAAATTATTAAAACTGGATAGCGAAAATGAGAAAGAAATTGTAAGGACAACTAAGGGTGTTCATATTGTTTATCCTGAAGAAATTTCGAAAAATGCTTTTCTTATTCCTTCACCTAAAGACAATAGAGTATTTTTTGTTATTCCATGGAATGGAAACTCGTTAATTGGAACTACAGATACGGATTATTCTTCGGACCCTGATGATGTTCGTCCAGAGAAGGAAGATATTCAGTATTTAATGAATGAGGCTAAGAGAGTTTTTCCAGGTTTGAAATTAGATCATACAGATACGGTTTCCTTTGCTGGGTTAAGGCCTCTTATTAAAAGCAAGGGGCATCCATCTAAAGTTTCTAGGGAACACATGATTCATGAAAGCAAATCAGGGGTTTCTTATGTTGCAGGTGGGAAGTACACCACATATCGTAGAATGGCTTTTGATTGTTTGAAACGTTTAATAAGGATTCCGAATACACAGAGGTATAGTTTATATAGTGGGGGCAAAATAATGGATGACCCTAAACAAATTTCGGAAAAATATGGTGTTGATTTAGAAGTATTAAGTGAGTTGATGAGTAAGTACGGAGCTCGTTATAAAGATGTGCTAAATTTAACAAAAGAAAATTCGGAACTAAAAGAGAGAATCCATCCAGATTTACCTATGATTAAAGCTCAAATAAAATACTCTATTGATGTTGAGATGGCTATTAAGGAAGAAGATATTGTTTACCGTAGACTATCTGTAGGGTACAATGCTCGTTTGTTTAATCAATTTAAAGAAGACTTTAATAAGGTGATAAAGGAATTATTATGAAATTAACAAATCCTCTTGTTGTTCTCGATTTGGAAACAACGGGTATTTGGATTGAAAAAGACCGTATTGTTGAGATTGCTTTGATTAAGTGTAACCCTGATGGGACCTCAGAAAAATACTTAGAACGATGCAACCCTAGAATTCCTATCCCTCCCAAGGTCAGTGAGCTTATTGGAATTAAGGATGAGGATGTGAAAGATGCTCCTTGGTTTAAGGATATTGCTGCTGAAATACTTCGATTTATAGGAGATGCAGACTTAGGGGGCTTTAATTGTGAGCGTTTTGATTTACCCGTGCTGGAAAGGGAAATGAGCGATGCAGGTTATCCTTTTGATTGGCGAAAACGGACTGTTTATGATGCCCAAAAAGTTTTTCATATTCATGAGAAAAGAGATTTAAGTGCGGGCTATAAGTTTTACTGTGAGAAGGAGCTGATGAATGCGCATACGGCTATGGCGGATACAGAAGCAACATTGGAGATTATTCAATCCCAAGCAGATAAGTATGGAGATGGGAGCGTTGAAAGTTTAAAGGACTTTGATTACTCGTCGCCAATGGAGTTTTTTGATAAAGAAAAAAGATTTAGTTGGTGGAATGGTGGTTTGTATTTGATGTTTGGAAAATATGCACGCAAAATCACTTTGAACCAGATTGTTGAAAAGGATAAAAACTATTTGGAGTGGATTTTAAGAGCTGATTTTAGTGATTCAATTAAAACAATTATTAGAGGTGCGTTGAATGGTAAATTTCCGTCTCAACAAGTAGAGAAAGAAGGGGAGTAGAATGCCAGAGCCAAAAGTAGGAAATTTAAAAGAGTTTGATCCAAAAGATGCGAATGCTTGTCAGGGATGTAGTTATTGTTGTGAGTATGTGGCTTTAGAGATTGACACACCAACTTCTGCTAAAGATTTTGATTTTATTTTGTGGTATGTGATTCATAAAGACGTTTGGGTCTATGTGGATGACCAGAATGATTGGTATATCCAGTTTAATACTCCTTGTGAAAAACTAGAGCAACGAAGATGCTCTTATCATCCTCAAAGACCGCAGATCTGTAGAGATTATGAAGCTAAAACTTGTTATCGTTATGTTGATGAATACGAGGAAGAGTATGTTCTTAAGAATGAAGAAGATTTGTATGATTATTTAGCTAAGAAGAAGCCTAAAGTGTTTGAAACGATGAACAGAAAATTAGGTGTGAAATACAAACCTAAAGATCGATTGCAGAAATTTCCTGGGCCTATTCGTTTGAAGGGTGTTAAGAATGGCTAAGCAGTATTGGCTAATGAAGAGTGAGCCAAATGTTTATTCTATTGATCATCTAAAAAAAGATGAAAAAACATATTGGGATGGAGTTCGTAATTATCAAGCTCGTAATTTTATGCGGGATACGATGAAGGTAGGTGATCAAGTTTTTTTTTATCACAGTAATGCTGAGCCTCCAGGTATTGCTGGAATTGCGGAGGTTGTAAAAGAGGGTTACCCAGATCCTAGTGCTTTTGATAAGAAGAGTAAGTATTTTGATGAGAAAAGCAAAAAAGAGAATCCGACTTGGTTCGTGGTTGATATACGATTTAAGAAGAAATTCAAAGAGCTTTTGCCTTTAGAGATGCTTCGAGGTGTGAAGGGGTTGTCAAAAATGCCTCTTTTACAGAAGGGGCAAAGGCTTTCTATTCAGCCTGTTTCTCCAGAGGAATGGGTTGTTATAGATAAAATTGCTAAATAAATGCTTTAAATATGGGATTCGCACCTAGAATTAGGCTTTATTTTAGGTGATTTATGGGATTTAACTCATTTAACCTACCTGGTATTAATTTTCTTATAGACTGCTTCCGGTAATCTGTTTGTTTCATGTATAATATAGGACTGTTTTGGTTGTGTTGGTGGATGTTAAGGGGCGTTCGAACAAGTGCATATCCTCGGCGCTCAGACATGCTCGGCCTTTGGCTTGCGCAACTCGCGGCGAGGATACGCACTTGTTCTTTAGAGTTGTAAACATGTGTGGGGTGTTAGGTGGTTGAAACAAGAGTTGCATCGAGCAACTATTGTTTCTGGGGTTTAGGGTGTTTCGTTATTAATTAAATAACGAAAGTATTATTATTGTTGGGGTTTTAATTTTGGATTGGGATAAAGGCATTTGTTGTCTAGTGAAGGTGATTTAGGATTTATGAAAAAAGCTAAAAGCTAATGGCTATGAGCAGAGTTAAGGAAACGTTGTGATTAATCGATTGTTAGAAAAAATGAGTTTGAAGAATGAGGAGATTCATCATTGGTTGCTTCAGTATGAGACCAGTAAGGAATTGCCTCTTTATTCTTCTGTAGATATTCGAGATGCTGGTTTTAAATTGGCAGTTGTGGATACGAATTTGTTTCCTGCGGGGTTCAATAATTTATGTGAGCATGGGATAGAAGATTCTGTTGTGGCGGTGAAGAAAGCTATCTTGAACCGAGTTCAAGGTTGTAAGAATATTCTGATTATTGCAGAAGAACATACCCGAAATACTTTCTATTTAGAAAACCTTTGGAGTTTAGAAAAAATAATTGAAAGAGCTGGCTTTAATGTGAAGGTCGCTACTTTTTTAAATATTGAACCCGCTATTTGCCAAGATGCTAACTTTGTAGAATTGGATACGGCTAAGGGTAATAAATTAAAAGTTTATTCTATAAATAAAGTTGTAAGTGGAATTGAGGCTGGGGGAATGCGCCCTTGTCTTATTATTATGAATAATGACTTAACGAAAGGGATTCCTGAAATATTAAGGGATGCCAAGACGCCAATTTATCCTTCAATTCAAGCGGGGTGGCATTCTCGTTCTAAGTCTCATCACTTTGCTCATACCGCAGATTTGATGAAGGAGTTTGCTGAGATGTTAGATTTTGACCCCTGGTTTTTTACGTGTTTTGATGAAGTTGTTTCTGATGTGAATATTAATGAGCCAAGCGATAGAGAACGTCTTGCAGAGACCGCTTCAGGTTTGCTTCAGAAAATTCAAAAAAAATATAATGAGTATAAAATTAAAGAGAAGCCATTGCTCTTTCTTAAGGCTGATAGTGGAACCTATGGAATGGGTGTGATGCCTATTGATGATGCTTCGGAAGTGTTGGAGTTAAATCGAAGAGAGAAAAACAAGTTATACAAAGGGAAGGGCTCTCAAGTCATACATCGATACCTCCTTCAAGAAGGTGTTCCCAGTTATTGTCAGGTAAAAGAGCAGGCGAGCGAAGTCTGTATTTATCAGATTGATAATCAATTTGTAGGAGGTTTTTTTCGGGTTCATGATGATAAGAGTGGGAGAGATAATTTAAATTCTAAGGGAATGCGCTTTGAGACCATGTGCCCGCACAACGAATCTTTTTTAAAGTGTGGGATTCGTACTGAGAAAAATATGTTTGATGTGTATCATATCTTAGCTCGAATTGCTGGTATTGCAGCGCACCGTGAAATAATTCATTTAGAGAAGGTCGTGAATCAATGAAATTTGTTTTCTTAATGGATCCATTAGAATCTATTGATCCGGAAAAAGATACGAGTCTTGCTTTGATGTTGGGGGCGAAGCAAAATGGACATACAGTATTTTATTTGGCGGACAATGGCCTCTTTTATAAAGAGGGTAAAGTTTGTTTTGATGTTGTGGAAGTTGAGCCTGATTTAGATTTGATTCCGCCATTTAATATTAAAGATGTTAAGCGGTTGAACGAGAATCAGGTAGATGTTGTTTTTATACGAAAAGACCCTCCTTTTGATGAACAGTATTTATTTAATACTTGGTTGCTGGATCAATTGCCTGATTCTGTGTTTGTTGTAAATAGACCTAGTGGGATTAGAACAGCCAATGAAAAGCTTTGGTCTCTTCAATTTAAAAATTTAATTCCAGACACCTTGGTTACTTCTAAGATAGAAGATTTAAATCCTTTTATTGAAAAACATGGAGAAATTATCTTGAAGCCGGTAAATGGTTTTGGGGGAAAGTCTATCTTTCATCTTAAGAAAGGAGACTTGAATGCAAATGTGGCGTTTGAGACCCTAAGTCAAATGGAGACTCAACCGGTTATTGTTCAGGAGTATTTGCCGGAGGCTAAAAAGGGGGATAAGAGAATTCTGCTTTTAGATGGGAAGCCCCTTGGGGCTGTTCTTCGAGTTCATTCCAAAAAGGATCACAGAAATAATTTTTTCTCTGGAGGCAAGCCAGAGCGCAGTGAGGTAACAAAACGAGATATGGAAATTATTAAAGAAATAAAACCTATGCTTGAAAAAGAGGGTTTGTTTTTTGTAGGGATTGATATTATCGGAGACTGTTTAATTGAGATTAATGTGACTTCACCTACATGTTTACAAGAAATAAACCGATTGAATAAGGCTCAATTAGAGAAAAATGTAATTGAATTTGTGGAGATGAAAAAACAATGCCAAAAAGCTTAGTTCTTTATCATTTTGAAAGCTGTCCTTATTGTATCTATGTCAGAAATTATCTGGAGGATAAGGAGATTACGATCCCTATGAAAGATACTCGAGTTGATGAAGGTGCTCAAGATGAGTTGGTAGCTATTGGAGGAAAGTCTCAAGTTCCTTGCCTCGTTATAGACGGAAAAGCTCTATATGAATCGGATGCAATAGTTGAGTGGTTTAAAAATAACTGGAAACAGGAAGGGTAGAAATGATTGAGAAAATAAAAGAAAAAATAGAATCTTCTGTGGAAGCAGCAACAGTTTACGTTAGAGACCCGATGAGTGATGGGCAGCATTTCGAAGCGATTGTGATAGCTCCTCAGTTTGAAGGAATGCTTTTGGTTAAGCAACATCAGTTAGTTATGAATACGTTGAAAGATGAATTTAAAGGGGATGTTGTGCATGCGCTTCAGTTGAAAACATTTACACCTCAGAAATGGGAAGAGGTGAAGAGTCAATATATCAACTAGCGTTCAGCGTAGAGCGTTTAGCGTATAGTGTCATTTGTCTTTTTCCTTCTCCCTCCGATGGAGGGAGAAGGTTAGGATGAGGGTGGTTAGATCCTATACGCTCTACGCTAATCGCTATCCGCTATTAATTAAGGAGAGAATGATGGACGAAAATACAAAGCAGGAAATAGAAAAAGACATTAAAGAGAATAAAGTTTTTCTTTATATGAAAGGGAATCCGGAAATGCCGCAGTGCGGTTTTTCTTCGCAAGTTGTAAGCATTTTGAATCAGTTTGGGGTTGAGTATAAATCTAAAGATGTTTTGTCTGACGAAGCTATTCGAGAAGGAATAAAAGAGTATGCAAATTGGCCAACAATCCCTCAGCTATATGTTAAGGGTGAATTTGTTGGAGGTTGTGACATTATTACAGAAATGGCGCAGAGTGGAGATTTGGGAAAGTTGCTTTCTGAGTAATGTTCACATGAGTTCTGAAGTGTTTAAATCCCAAAGAAGCAGTCATTGCGAGGTAAAGATAATCGGGCCGTGGCAATCTCTGACCAAGGATAAATATTTTATATTCCTTAATCTGAGATTGCCACGGCACCTAAGTGAACGTCTCGCAATGACTCTTAGAGGGGAAGGTTTTTATTTTGATTAATTCGAATGAAATTAAATCTATATTAACTGAGAAATTAAATGCGGAATATGTGGCTGTTGTTGATGACAGTGCTTTGCATGCGGGACATCAAGCCAGTGGTGCTGGAGGACATTTTAGCGTAGTGGTGGTGTCAGATGTTTTTGCTGATCAATCGCTCGTTCAATGTCATCGATTGGTGAATGACGCATTGAAAGATGAACTTAAAGAAAAGATACACGCCCTTGCAATCAAGACCTTTACCCCAGAGCAATGGCAGGAGAAATAGATTCTTTGAGGCAGATTTTTCATCCTAGAACGAATCGAAGGATGTCAGGGTTTCTAGAATAGACAAAGGAAGTAATATGAGTATTGCTTTATCGATTACTAATTTTACAAAATATTATGGTTCCTTTAAAGCTGTGGATGATCTGTGTCTTGAAATTCATGAAGGAGAATTTTTTGGTTTTTTAGGACCTAATGGAGCTGGAAAGTCTTCGACCCTTCATTCTATTACAGGATTATCCAATTTTCATCATGGTGAAATACGTGTTTTTGGTTACGATGTAAAAGCGAATTATAAACAATCACGTTCGATGATTGGTTTAGCCCCTCAGGAAATAAATTTCGACCCATTTTTAAATGCAGAACAAATACTGTTTTATACAGGCGGTTATTATGGCCTTAGCCGAAAGGTGGCTAAAGAAAGAGCAGAGGAATTGTTGAGACAGTTTAATTTGCTGGATTCTAGAAAGTTAGGTTATAAAAAATTATCAGGGGGTATGAAACGGCGTCTTTTAATTGCAAGAGCTTTAGTGCATGAGCCTAAAATTTTAATATTAGATGAGCCGACAGCAGGCGTCGATTTAGAGCTTCGTTATCAGTTATGGGATTATTTAAAAAAGTTAAATCAAAAAGGGGTTACCATTTTGTTGACGACGCACTATATTGAAGAGGCGGAACGTTTGTGTGGTCGTATTGGTATTATTAATCACGGAAAATTGATTGCTTGTGAAGAGAAGGAAACTTTAATACAGCAAATGAATCGAGACACTTTGTTAATACAAGTTAGAGAATCTATTCAAACTCTTCCTGAAAAGATACAAAAATATGATGTTACCTTGCAAGAAGATGGAAAGCATTTGGTATTTAGAGAAGAGAAATCTACTTTGAATGATATTCTAAAAGCAATTCAATCTGAAAATATTTTTATAGAACGGATTGAGTTAGATCCTGCAACTCTTGAAGATGTGTTTGCTCATTTAACAAAAGCAAATATTGATACGGGAGGGAGATGAAGCGATGTTAAAGCTATTTAGGTGGGGTGGTTTAACGACATTAATTGAAAGAGAAATTTATCGTTTTACCAATGTAATTACACAAACCGTAATTGCTCCGGTTATATCTTCTTCTTTATTTATTTTTATATTTGGGTTTGCGTTAGGAAAATCGATTGAGACTATGGGTGGGGTTCCTTACCTGGTTTATATCGTTCCTGGGCTAATGGCACTTTATTTAATAGAAAGTTCTTATAATAATTCTTCCTCATCTCTATTTTTATCTCGTTGGTCTAATTATATTCAGGAATTGCTTGTTACTCCTCTGGCCTATATGGACTTAGTAATCGCTATTATTGTGGGTTGTCTGGTTAGGGGGATTGTTGTTTTGCTGGGCGTTTACTGTGTGGCTTCTTGCTTTGCAAATATTCCTATATCTAACTTTTTTCTTTTAGTTTATTTCGTATTAACTATCGTTGTCATTTTTTCATGTATTGGAATTGTTGCGGCTTTGATTTCGGAGAAATTTGAGCATATGGCTATGTTTAGTAGTTTTGTAATTACTCCTTTTGTGTATTTGGGAGGCGTTTTCACATCGTTATCTATCGTGCCGCCTTTGATGGCTAAGATTACACGTATGAATCCATTCTTTTATATGGTGGATGGCGTTCGATATGCCATGCTAGGTTCTTCTGATTCTCCTATTCTGATCAATTTTACTTTAGTGACGGTAATGGCCGTAGTTCTTTTCACAACAGTTGTTTGGTTGTTTAAGATAGGGTATAAGATTAGAAGTTAATTAACTTCTTTTGCTAGATTTTCTGCTTTGGTTACCAAGTCCTCTAAGAGTTGAACTCCTAGATCCCAGAAGTGAGGGTCTTTTAAATCTAATCCTGCAATTAAAGCGATCTCTTCGGGTTTTTTGCTGCCACCTAAAGACAACATTTCTATGTATTTGGGAATGAACGTGTCTTTTTCTTCTTTGTATTTTTGATATAAGGTAAGCACAAAGAGTTGTGCGAATGAGTACGCGTAGCAATAAAAAGGAGTGTGTACAAAATGAGGGATGTACTTCCAGCCTTGTCGATAGCTTTCAGTTAACTCTATGCTATCTCCATAGAGTTCTGCATTTGCTTGAATCCAAAAATCGGATAATTTATCTGAAGATAGCTCTCCGTCTTTTAGGCCTGCTTCATGCGCTTGGAGTTCAAAATCTGTCATTACGATTTGTCTGAAAACGGTAGCGAAATTATCATCAATTTTTCCACATATGAGTGAAAGCTGCTTTTGAGGATCTGTTTCTTTTTCTAAAATTTTTTCAAAGATGAGCATTTCTCCAAATACAGAAGCTGTTTCAGCTAAAGTTAAGGGAGCGTGCATTTCAAGGAGGCCTACTTTCTCTGCAGCTAAAATTCCGTGAAGTCCGTGCCCGCATTCGTGAGCAACCGTCATCACGTCACGCATACTGCCGGTATAGTTTACTAAAATATAAGGGTGTAAATCAGGTGTGGAGCTACAACAAAAACCACCACCACGTTTTCCGTCACGAACTTCGGCATCTATCCAATTTTTAGTAAAAAACTGTTCTACTTTTGCTCCGACTTCTGGAGAAAAAGCATTGTAACCTTCTAGAACAATTTGTTTACATTCTTCATAATTTATTTTTGTATCTTCAGAAGATTTAAGAGGGGCATAGCGATCATAATCGTAGAGTTTCTCTAGACCCAAGAGTTTGCTTTTTAATTTGTAGTATCTTTGAGCTAGGGGGTAAGCTTTTTTTACGCTTTGAATTAAACTTTGAATGTTTTTTAAATCGGTTTCATTAGCAAGGTTTCTGGGATCCATAGGATGTTTGTAGTTTCTTATTTGAAGTGAGTTTCTATGGTCAGCTAAAATCATATTGTAAATGTAGGTCAGTATATGTGTGTTACGATCTAATCCATCTGCGAGACAGTTGGAAGCTTGTTTACGAGTGTTACGATCAGAGGAGTGAAGAAAGGAAAGAATTTCAGATTCATTTTTCTTTTGCTTCGTTCCATTTTCATCCCAATAGAATTCTATGTTATTGATAACTTCATCAAAGAGTCTTGAGAAGGCGCTTGACGAAGTGTTGGACTTAAGAGACATGATCTTTTCTTCCCCTTCGGTAAGCGTGTGAGGGGAATAGACTCTTAAATTTCTAAGGTAGTGTTCATAATTTTTAAGCTCAGGGTTGTTCAGGAGGTTGTCAACAAGAGAAGGGGGTAAAGAGTTCCATTGAACTTCAAAGAAGAGTAAGTGCGATTGGATTTGAGTAACCTCGTCTTGGACTTTTTGCATAAAAGCAGCAGTTTCTTGACTGTTGGTAGCTGTAGAAAAACTTAGCTGAGAATAAACGCTAGGTTTAATCAGTAAAACAATAATTTCTTTATAATCTGTCAGGAGCTCTGATAGAGGGAATGCAGGTTTTTTTGAGTCGATTTGTTCGAAAAGAGGTTTGTATTTGTTTTCAAACTGAGAGGCTAAGGATTTTCCTTTTTCCAAGTCTGCCCGTATTTTTGGATCGTCTATTGAGGAATAAAAGTCGGATAGATCCCAGTGAACTCCGGGTGCTATAGCTTGCGTTGTCATAGTGAACTCCTTGAAGTTAGTCCTAATGAAGCAAAGATTATAGCATAAGACTTCTACCTAAAAAGACAGGGGTGTGTGGAGGGTTGATTTTGATGTGTTTCCTTGGTAATATCTACGTTTTTCCACCCTTCTAAACTTAACGGATTGAGTATGCAAATCGGAATTCCTAAAGAAATTATTGATTTTGAAAGTAGGGTTGCAGCTACCCCTGAAACGGTAAAACGTTGGGTGGAGTCTGGGCTTTCTGTATCTGTAGAGAAAGGTGCTGGAGAAGCCTCATATATATTAGATCAAGATTATGAGAAAGTGGGGGCTAGGATCGAAGCAGATGTAACCTCTCTTTATGGAAATTCGGATCTCATATTCAAGGTTCAAAAGCCTTCGGAAAACAAAATTATTTCTAAACATGAAATTGATTTGTTTAAAGATGGATCTTTTCTTATTTCTTTTCTTCAACCCTTAATCAACGCAGAGCTTGTTCAAGGTCTTGCGAGTCGTAATATTCATAGTTTTGCAATGGATATGGTTCCGAGAATTGCTCGTGCACAAAAATTGGATGCGCTGTCTTCTCAGGCGAATGTGGCAGGGTATAAAGCAGTTCTTTTGGCTGCAAATAGTTTAGGGAAGATGATGCCTTTGATGATGACAGCTGCTGGAACAGTTTCTGCAGCAAAAGTTTTTGTTATTGGAGCAGGAGTTGCGGGTCTTCAAGCCATTGCTACAGCTAAACGGTTGGGGGCGATTGTTGAGGGTTATGATACAAGGCCAGCCGTTAAAGAACAAGTCGAAAGTTTAGGTGCGAAATTCATACAATTAGAAACAGATGCGGACACAGAAACTGCTGGGGGTTATGCGAAAGAGCTTTCGGAAGAAGATAAGAAAAAGGGACAAGATCTTATTGATGAACATGCTCGAAATGCAGACATTATTATTACAACAGCTCAGATTCCAGGAAGACGTTCTCCGGTTTTGATTACTGAAGAAGTTGTGAAAAATATGAAACAAGGGTCGGTTATTGTGGATTTGGCAGCAGAGGGGGGCGGTAACTGTGCTTTGACTCAGCAGAACCAAGTAGCTACTCATTTTGGAGTAACAATTATAGGGTATACCAATATTCCGAGCATGATACCGGCTCAATCGAGTCAGCTCTATTCTCGTAATGTTGCGAATTTATTTTCTGAAGTTTATAAAGAGGGTGTTGTGGAAATTAATTTAGAAGATGATGTTGTGAAGGGGTCTTTAATTACTTACAAAGGGGCTGTTGTGAACCCAATGGTTACGAAAGTTTAGGAGAAAATATGGAAATCCTACTGATGTCTTTATTAATTTTTGTATTATCTATTTTTGTTGGTTTTGAGCTGATATCCAAAGTTCCTCCAACACTTCATACTCCATTGATGTCAGGTGCAAATGCAATTTCTGGAATTACCCTTATAGGGGCCCTAATTTGTGCGGGAGTTAAAAATACAGAGTGGAGTACTATTTTAGGGTTTGTTGCGATTGTTTTTGCAACGGTTAATGTGTTTGGTGGATTCTTGGTTACCGATCGAATGTTGAAGATGTTTAAGAAATAGCTTTTAGCCTTTAGCTATTAGCTTTTAGTGAATTCTGGGGGCAGCTCTGAAGACCAGAATTAATTTAAAAGGGTTTAAATGAATATGGATTTAGTTATACATTCTGTTTATATTGTTGCTGCTATTTTGTTTATCATGGGACTGAAGAATCTCAGTAAAGTAAAGACAGCACGTCGAGGTAATTTACTGGCAGCTCTAGGAATGTTATTGGCGGTTGCTATTACTTTGTTGGACCAGCAAGTTTTAAACTATCAATGGATTTTGATTGGGATTGTGGTAGGAGCTTTTATTGGGACCTTATTTGCTAGTTTGGTTCAAATGACTGCAATGCCTCAGTTGGTTGCTCTATTTAATGGTTTTGGCGGATTAGCTTCTTCTTTAGTTGCTTGTTCAGAGCTTTTGAGAACTTGGCCATCTACAGGAACCTTTGTATTAGTTTCGGTTGTGATTAGTACTTTCATTGGAATACTCACGTTTACAGGAAGTCTAATTGCTTTTGGTAAATTACAAAGCCTTGTTAAGCAACAACCCATTACTTATGTTCTTCAGAAAACTCTTAATCTACTTATTTTTATAGCGATTGTTGTTTTAAGTGTTTGGATTTCTATATCTCCAACGAATTTGAATCTTTATTGGGTTGTTGCAGGGCTTTCTGCTTTATTGGGTATTTTACTTGTGCTGCCGATTGGTGGGGCGGACATGCCTGTTGTGATTTCTCTTTTAAATTCTTATTCAGGAGTTGCTGCTGCCATGACAGGATTTGTGTTAATGAATAATGTTCTTATTGTAGCAGGGTCCTTAGTTGGAGCTGCTGGACTTATCTTAACTCAGATTATGTGTAAAGCCATGAATCGCTCATTGACGAATGTAGCCTTTGGAACTTTTGGTAAGGTTGATCCATCTGCGGAAAAGAAAGATCAAGAGTACACTCAGGTAAAGAGTTGTGGGGCAGAAGAAGTAGCGATGATGATGGATGGAGCTCAGCTGGTTGTGATTGTTCCTGGGTATGGGATGGCTGTGGCGCGTGCTCAGCATGCTGTTCGTGAATTAGAAAAAATATTAGAAGATAAAGGGGTTGTTGTGAAGTATGCGATTCATCCTGTTGCGGGAAGAATGCCGGGACATATGAATGTGTTGCTTGCAGAAGCGGATGTTCCTTATGATAAATTATACGAAATGGATCAGATTAATTCTGAATTTGATCAAGCTGATGTAGCTCTAGTTATTGGGGCTAATGATGTGACTAATCCAGTTGCTCGAAATGAGAAGGGTAGTCCTATTTACGGAATGCCTATTTTGAATGTGGATAAGGCTAAGAGTGTTGTTGTAATCAAAAGAAGTTTAAGTCCTGGATTTGCTGGGATTAAGAATCCATTATTTGAGGATGATAAGACTTATCTTTTTTATAGCGATGCTAAGAAAGCTATTGAGGAAGTTTCTCAGGAATTAAAATCTTAAAGAGTGTAGGGTTATACTATTTGGTAAAGACCTTTTTTCTTTTAAATTAGGAACACGCTTTTCGTAGATAATGGAAACTATAATGAGCAAAGCTATTGATAAGCATTTTTCTAATTTGAAGAAGCTACTTGAGATTGAAGAGAAGGCTGAGAGTGAGCGTTATCAGGAGTTTTTCCTTAGGCTTTCTCCTGCGCAAAGACAAGAGACTGGAAAAGCTCTTTTTAATATGCGAGCTATTCAATTTCACTTTTCTCCTTCGGACCATCAACTTGTTAGCTTTGTCTCTAGTCAAGGTAAAGACCTGCCTTTATTTTCTCTAGATGTAGGTGATATTGTTAGTGTTTCCGAAAGTGCAGATGATTTGTTTGGAGTCCCCTCCGGTACTGTTTACGAAAAAAATAAAGAAGAAATCGTTCTAGCTTTTAATCGGCGTTTGCCTGATTGGCTTGTTGAGGGCGGCGTGTTTCATCTTAATATTGCGAGTGGGCGCTCTAGCTATCGAAGAGTTCTAGATACTTTGGGAAATGTTGCTACAGCAGAAAATGATCGTTTAGCTTTTTATCGTGATTTGAGTTTTGGAGTAAAGAAAAGCAATGCAGTTAGCTCTTTAGCTCTAAAGGACATCTCTTTTCTGAATTCAGATTTAAATCAATGGCAACAAGAAGCAGTTCAGAAAACTCTTGCCTCAAAAGATATCTCTTTGATTCATGGACCTCCTGGAACGGGCAAATCGACAGTCCTTGTTGAAATAATTCGACAGGTTCAAAAAGAGGGTAAGTCTGTATTTGTTACGACGCCGAGTAATACGGCATGTGATCAATTATTAGAACGTCTGGTTCGTGAAAAAGTGCCTTGTATTCGTTTGGGGCACCCTGCTCGTATCATGAGACATTTACATGAATACACTCTTGACTATCAACTGGCAAATCATCCGTATTCAGAAATTATTGATCAATATGAGTCTGAAATTCATTTGAAAGATAAGAAGCGTTCTCGTAGGCAGGAACGAACATGGATTGGAAAGGGTGAGTGGAATCAAACCCGAGATGAAATGAAGTTTATGCGAAATCAGATTAAGGAATTGAAGAAAAATGTCAAAGAACAGCTTATGCATGGGGGTTCCGTCTATTTAGGAACGCACCTTACGTCTTTAGATCCTTTCTTAAAGAGTCAAATTTTTGATTATGTAATTATTGATGAAGCAACTCAGGGGATAGAGCCTTTTAGCTGGGTGCCTTTTTTGTTTGCAGACAAGATGGTTCTTGCAGGAGATCATAAACAATTACATCCAACGGTTTTTTCAGACGAAGCGAAAAAAGGCGGTTTGAATGTAAGTTTATTCGAGCGCTTTATAGAGAAGTTAGACGAAGATCACAAAACCACTTTGCGTGTTCAGTACCGTATGAATGAAAAAATTATGAACTTTTCATCTCAAGAATTTTATGAAAATAAATTGATTGCGGATAAATCTGTTGCGAGTCATGTTTTGAGTGATTTAAAAGGAGTTCAATTCAAGGATGAAGGAGATGATGCTCCTGTTTTGTTTATAGACACAGCTGGAAGAGGCTTTGAAGAACAAAGGAAAAAGGGGAGTGAGAGTCGCTATAATCCAGAGGAAGCACAGTTAGTGACTCAGGAATTAAAAAAGTTATTAGACGCGGGGGTTCTCCCAGAGGATGTTTGTGTTATAAGTCCTTATCGAGCACAAGTTAAGTTTATTGCTAGACAAATAGATAATAGAAAGATAGAAGTGAATAGTATTGATGGTTTTCAAGGAAGAGAAAAAGAAGTTGTGATTATTTCGTTGGTACGTTCGAACACAGAAGGGGAGTTGGGTTTTTTGGTTGATACACGGCGTATGAATGTAGCCTTAACTCGGGCTAAAAGAAAACTTATTGTGATTGGAGATAGCGCTACTTTGTCTAGTTTACCTTTTTATAAGAAATGGTTGAAGTATGTAGAGTCTATAGGAGCTTATAAAAGTTCGTGGGATGGAGTAGAGTAATGGAAGTTTTGGAGCAGAATTTTAAGGAATCGGGGGTGTTTTCTCATTTTAAATCATTACAACATCTTAAATATATAGGGATAAAATCACCGAAGATGCTTTGTTTTGAAGCTCAGAAAAACAACATTCCATATCCAATTTCTGTGTTTAATGTGATTCATAAGGAAGAAGCTTTTGTGTGGAAGTCTTTTTCTGATTTATTAGAAAGAACTTTGAAATCCACAGCACAAATGCTAAGAGGTTTTTATACCTTTGAGATTATTGTTCTTGAAATGGGTTCGGGACTTCAAAATTTTGATTGGAATCAATGGTCTCAACTGATAGTGAACTATTCACGAAAGATAGGTGTTGGAGAAGAGTGTTTGATTCGTTATAGTGGGATTGTTGGGGTTTTAAAGAAGACCGTAGAGGAAGAGTGGGGGAAGATCGATTTTTCTATACCTGTGCAAGTATTCAATCAAGAGATTGAGAAATACGATTTATTTATTAAAAAGTGTATCCATAGTTCTGGTTTGAAATCGGGGTTAGTTATTCTTCATGATTTAGGTCAGAATCCTGTGTTTCGTTTCGGAATGGAGGGTCAGACTATTCGTCTTCGAAGTTATTTGGAAAAAGCTAAAAATGAATTTAAGGGCCTTTCCGTTACTTTAATTCAAAGTGGGAAGAGGATTGATTTATTTGAGCAGTTTAGCCTCTAAGGGAGCTTGATTTTTAGAGAGATGTGTTAAAATTGTCATGTTAACTTTATATGTGTTTGTAAACAAAGGTAGGTACTTGTGGTTACAAAATTAATTCAATTTCTGACAACAGATATTTGGCGTATTCGTTCTAAATCATTGTCAAGAAAACAATCCATTTTAATTCGTTATCTTCGAATGATCATTCTTTCTATAAAAGGTTTTAAAGAAGACAACTGTTTTCTAAGGGCTTCTTCTTTAACTTTTTTTACCCTTTTATCTATTGTTCCTTTGTTTGCGATGGCATTCGGATTTGCTAAAGGATTTGGCCTTGAGAAAATGCTTGAAGACAAGGTTATGGAAAATATGCAAGGACAAGAAGAGGCTTTTACTCGAATTATGGATTTTTCAAAAGCGTTATTAGATAATACCAGTGGTGGTCTGGTTGCTGGAATTGGTGTTGCTTTTCTTTTTTGGGCTGTAGTAAAGATGTTGGGGAATATTGAACATGCTTTTAATGATATATGGGGGATTAAAACGCCGCGAACATTAGCTCGTAAGTTTAGTGATTATTTATCCTTTATGTTAATTTGTCCTATTTTGTTTATATTGTCTAGTAGTATTACTGTGTTTATTACTTCTCAAATTACAGTGATTACAGAAAAAATATCTTTGTTAGGGTTTTTTAGTCCTCTTATTTTTACTGCTTTAAAAATGGTTCCTTATTGTGTTTTATGGATTTTGTTTACTTTTATTTATGTGTTTATGCCTAATTCAAAAGTTGATATCAAATCAGGTTTTATTGCTGGTGTGGTTGCTGGAACAATTTATCAATTAGTACAGTGGGGCTATATCCATTTTCAAATTGGGGCAGCTAAGTATGGTGCTATTTATGGTAGCTTTGCAGCTTTACCTTTGTTTTTAATTTGGCTTCAAGTGAGTTGGCTCGTTGTCTTGCTAGGTGCTGAAATTTCTTTTGCTATTCAAAATGAAGAAACTTACGAGTTTGAACCCGACTGTGGACGTGTTAGTCACTCATTTAGAAAATCTGTTTCTCTGTGGGTTACTCATTTGTGTGTAAAGAGGTTTGCTAATGAGGAAGCTCCTCTTACTGCGAATCAAATTTCACACGAGCTTGAACTGCCTATTCGTTTAGTGCGCGAAGTCTTATTCTCTTTAGTTGAAGCCGGTGTTCTTTCTGAGGTTAAATCATCTGTTGTAAAAGAAGATGCTTATCAGCCAGCAACTCCTATTGAGGAGTTAACTATTAAAAAGGTTTTGGATGCTTTAGAGGACTCTGGAAATAATATGATTCCGATTCATGAATCCAAGGAGTTTAATAAGATAGCGGAATGTATGGAATCTTTCAGGGGTCAGATTGAAGGGGCTCAAGCGAATGTTTTGTTGAAAAACATTTAATATCTGAATAGAATTTCTAGGCAGGCCTGTTTGTTATTTATGTTGTTTAATGTTTCAACGAATTGAATAACGGGGGAGTTTACAATGAAACTTTTTAATATCTCAACTTCAATTATCTTGATAACATTCTTTCTAAGTTCGAATCTCTTTGCTCAGGGTTTTATTAATCCCATTTTTTTACAACAACAGCAAGGAAATCCAAAAGAGAAGAAGGTTGAGAGGGTTCAGTATGTCGGTCAGTGGGAAGTTGCGGATTCTGAAGGAAAGAATTTCTTGATTAACTTAAAGGAAGATGGCACAGCAGTTAGTAACTGGAAAAATGGAGAAGAAGGAAGCTGGGAATTTAAAAATGCAAAAGCTTATGTTGAATGGAAGAATGGTTGGAAAGACATTATCCACAAGGATGGTGATGGATTTAAAAAGGTAGCCTATGCGCCAGGCTCTGGATTTAAAGATGCTCCTGATAATGCGTCTAGGGCAAAGAAGGTCTAGGATTCAATTTCTTTAAAAAATTATTCATTTTATTGTTTTTTATTCGATATTATAATTATTGCTCATTTCTTTCTTGGAAAGGCTAGTTTACATGTCTGAAAAAAAACCATTTTGGAGATCGAAGCGTTTTCTCGCTCTGAATGTGATTATTTGTTCTATGGCACTTGTGGGGAGTGTCCTTTATTTCTTTGACCCATTCTCTTTCATGACTCTAATTCCGAGCAAAACAATTGTACTTCCAGATGAACAATTTCCTTATACAGAAGATCAGTTGAAACGGTTAGTTGAATTTAAATTTCTAAAAGATAAGGATATTCAGGAGTGGAGACACCAGAAATTTAAAGGGGAGAGTTTATATGAAATTTCTTCGGATGAAACAGGTGAGAATGTTCTTAAATCATCAAGCCGAGGGACCTCTTCGGGAATATTTAGAAAAGTAAATATAGATATTGAAAAGAACCCTATTTTGGTATGGAAATGGAAGGTAACCGAATTTCCTTCTAATAAGAAAAATAAAAAATTCGCTTCGAAATTAGACAATGATTACCCTTTAAGAATTTATGCCATATTTGAAGGTAAGACTATTTTCACTTCTGATATTATTCAATATGTTTGGGATGATCATTTTGAAGAGGGGACTTATTCTGCTAGCCCTTATACAAAACGTGTTAAAGCGTTTGTTGTTCAAAAGTCTTCTGCTGAGGACCCTCAAGAGTGGGTAAGAGAGATGAGAGATATTCGTAAGGACTATGAGTTTTTGTTTGGTAAAAAGCCCACCAAAAATTTAAAAGCAATTGGTATTATGTCTGATTCTGATAATACAATGT
The DNA here is from genome assembly GCA_029261035.1 of Candidatus Omnitrophota bacterium. Lineage (GTDB taxonomy): Bacteria > Omnitrophota > Omnitrophia > Omnitrophales > JACROU01 > JAJDCD01. Next base: position 219,734 of record JAJDCD010000008.1, on the reverse strand, counting down.
CACAGTCTGAAGCTTTTATGAAAAATATTGAGATTTATAAGTTGGTAGACTTTTCTTAGCAAGCATTCCAAAGGGAAATTTGCTTTTTGCCCAATTTCTTTTATAATACGTCCCTTCTAAGCCAGGTTTGTTTTTGTCCGTAGCTATCGTTCAACAGGCAGGCAGTATGAACTTCGCAACAAGCACGTAACTTAATACGCGCCCGTAGCTCAGTTGGATAGAGCATTTGCCTTCTAAGCAAAGGGTCAGTGGTTCGAATCCACTCGGGCGCGCCATATACTACATGTCAGCATGGCATAGCCATGCAAATTTTAGCGGATATGTGCCCCGTACCGACTACGAAGCGATAGCGCAGTGTTTTGTCTGGTTCGTGGGCCAACAACCTAATTCCTATTTCCTTCTAATTCGTTTATCTGGAAGAGTTAATTTTATATACCCCTATCTAATTGAATTTAAACGACTTAGGCTTCTTGTGGGGGCCTTGCATAGGTAAATAGTAGCCTCTGTGCTATACTTTTATATTGAAAACAACGTTAAGTGCTTTGTTTGTAAGCTTTTTTACAACTTAATATAACTTCTTTATTATGTTCAAATCTAAGGGGTTATGGAGGTTTTAATTTTGAAGCATAAGAGTTTTCAATTCTTTACATCTTTAGTCGTTCTGATTTGCTTTGTTGTTACTTCCGTATTTATACCTTTACCTGCAAAAGCAAACCCGATGATGGGTGCTCCTACTTTAGTTTCTCCTCAATCTTTTTTGAGTGGGTTATCTAATGAGATAGTCGATAGAGAATCTTTCTGGATGTCTCCGGAGACAGAAGAAAAACCTTTAGGGGACTATCCTCTTGTGGTTTTGTTGCAAGAAGCTCATGCCAATTTTCAAGCCCAACAAAATATTATTTCTACACTGGATTACTTTGAAGACAAGCTTGTTTCTATGGGGCTTTCTGAAGAGATTACGATTGGTCTTGAAGGAAGTGGTCCGGAAGAAATTAACCCTTTGATTTTCACCGCTTTTCCTGTTCCGGAAATTACCCGAGATGTTACGAACTCTTTTATGTGGGATGGCAAGATTGATGGTGCCCAGTATTACGCAATAAACAATAATCGAAAAGCTAAATTGTGGGGGATTGATAGTAAGAATTTGTACCAGAAAAATGTGAGTGCCTATCGCTCCTTTTTAGACCATCAGTTTTCAGTTGTTAAAGCCATAGAAAATACGAAATTAGAAGTAAACCGCCTTAAAAATCAAGTCTACTCCAAACAACTTCGAGATGTAGAACAAATTAAAGACCAATTTGAAAAAGATGTAAATCAGTTAAGAGTCTATCTAAGGCTTTTAATTCAACTATCTACAGAAAAGGGAGTAAGTTTAAATCTGTATCCAGCAATTGAGCAAATGTCTCTATTGTTTCAAGAGGAGAGTAAATTAGATCAAAAACGAATTAAAGCACTTTTGAGCGAATGGGGGATGATCAGAGGTGTTGACGAACCAGAATCTCAATGGATGCTAAGAGTAAATTCTTTTTGGAATCAACAGTCAGAAGGTCTTAAAAATGAAAATAAGGTTTTTGCTCGTTGGATCAAGTTTCAAAAAGAAATGGATGTATTGGCATCGAGTGACTTTTTTGAGCAATTAGAGCGCTTAGAAAAGAAGCTTTACCCACTTCTAGCTCGTTCTCGTGACGAAAGAATGCTGATTCAGGTGGATCGAGACTTTATGCTTTTAGACAAGTTGTCTCGTTTGGAATTAGAGAACAAGCACTATCAAGAGCTGATGTCTCGTATGGATATTATCCAAACAAAGGTTTGGTGGCAGTCCTTAGATGACCTATTTGAACGTCGAGGTTTTACTTTTAGAAGTGACCCTGTAATGCTTCGTATGATTTCTTTAATGTCTTCTGCTTTTCAATATTATGAATATGTTTACAAAAGGGATGAAGCATTATCCCAAAACATCGAAAAACTATTAAAAAACACCAAGCAGAAAATTATTTTTGTTGTTGCAGGTGGTTTCCATACCGAAGGGATTGCGAAGCGGTTAAAAGACAAAGATATTTCTTATTGGGTGATGACACCGATTGCGGATCCTGATTGGGACACATCTCCGTATTGGGAATTGTTGGCTAAGCAAGAAGTGTCTTTAAATCAAATTATAAATCCAGCAACAGGAACGGTTAAATTAGAGCCTCGGTTAGATGATCCTGCATTCAAGCTGGAAGCTGCGGCAACTCAAATCGGAGCTTTGCCGTACTATGATGTTCCAGAAGCTGTGGCTGCATCTTTGGGCATTGAAAGTGATTCTCGTGATGTCATGTTTGAAAAAATCATCATGACTTATGGCCAAAATATGCAAGATGCTTTTTGGATGGAGGTTATGCAAGAGTTGGTTCGCAATGTAAGAGATCGACGAAATAGAGAATCAATTGATCCATTAGGTCAGCCGTTTAGAATTAACTTCCAAGGTCAAGTAATGGATTTTATTGTTCAGATTTACCAAGGTAACACTTGGAAGTCTCCTCAAATTCAACCAGGTAGGCAAGTTCAAGATATTTTGTTGCGACAGGATCCTAGAACGAATCATGTGACTATCGATGGTTATCATTTTAAATTGACGGCAATCACGGATGTGCAGGTTGCTGCAGACTCTGTAAGTAGAACAGAAAGACAAGGAACTGGAACTCTTCCTTTAAATCAAAGCGAATTGCCTCCATCGGGAGATGCGATGGTTCAGTTGTTTTCTCAACAGGTACCTCAGTTTAGATTAATACGAGAGTTGGGAAGAGGAGCTATGGGGGTTGTTTATGAAGCGGTGGATTTGAGAATCCCAGGAACTCCAAGGCAATCAGCTGTAAAAGTGATTCCATTTGAAGCTGCTATCGATGCAGAGTCGTTTATTCGTTTTAAACGAGAAGCACAAGCGGCGGCTCAAGTAAATGACCCCGGAATTGTTCAATCTCGATTTATTGGACAAGTTCAACATCCTCAATATGGTCTTAGGCCTTTCTATGCAATGGACATTGTTGAAGGTGAAGATTTTAGGGATGTGATTATGGAATCTCCTGTTCCAACATCAGATGAAGTGTTAAGAGAAAGAGTTCGGATTATTAGAGATGTTGCACGATCTTTAGATAAGGCTCATAAAGCAGGGGTGATCCATCGTGATTTAAAACCTGCTAATGTGATTATTGCTAATGATGGTTCTACTAAGATTGCTGATTTCGGTTTAGCGCATTTAGTGAATAGTGAAGAAGCTTTAACTCGAACAGGAGATATATTGGGAACACCTGTTTACATGGCTCCCGAACAAATTAATAAATCTACAGAAATTGATCATCGCATAGATGTTTGGGCTTTAGGGGGAATGCTTTATAAGTCTTTAACCAAAGAGTATCCATTTTCAGGGCCTTCATTGACGGCTGTTTTAACTGCTATTTCAATGCAGAATCCAACTCCAATTCGAAGTCAAAACTCTAAGGTTTCAAAAGAAATCGAAGCAATTATTTTAAAAGCATTAGAAAAGCAACCTTCAGATCGTTATCAATCTGCAAGTGAGTTGGCAGACGATTTAGACCGTTGGTTGAATAACCAACCTGTTCAAGCAGTTAAAAACCAAGGTCTTTTTTATCGATTACAAAAGTTAATTCAGAGAAATAAAGCTGTTGCGGGAATCTTGGCAGCTGCAATTGTTACTCTAGCTATGTTAGGCGCTTTTTCTATTGGGAGCTCTATGTATAAGGACTATCAAAGGAATCAAGAGTTAACGTTAAAAGCAGATCATATTAATGATGCAGAACAAGCAATTTTGGATAGAAGGTATGATGATGCAATAAAACTAATTGATGATGCTCGAAGTATTAATTCTGGAGAAAGGCCTCGGTTAGATGCGAAGGTTTTAAGTATGAGACAGTTAGTTACGGCGTTGCAGCAAGCAGATGCAGAGATTAAAAAGGGAGACTCTGCTCGTCCTGCGGATGTAAGTCGTATTTTAGCCTTGATAGATACTTTTAAAGAAGTGCCTCTATTTTCTGCTGCGTTAAAAGCAAGGGTTCAAGAAGTAATCACATCTTTAAGAACTCAGCAAATTGGCGTAAATTTTAAGTCAGCAGATACTGAGTTAAAAAAACAGAGTCCCGATATTTCTCAAGCGTTCAATGATTTAAATATAGTTGCGAGTCGATATGGTGATTTAAATGATACCGATAAAACTCGTTTTAATCGTCTTGCTCGTATTTTGTTATCCAAGTCAAGTCAGTCTGTTCAATTAAATAAAGGTTTAAATGAAGGTGTGTTAAGTTTAATAGCTGATCGACTATCATTTTTATTAACTCAATCAACCAGGCCATCATCATCAGATTTCTCTTCTTCTGATTTGTTTCAAGGAACAACGGGCACAGATAAAATTAGTTTATTTGAAAGCCTGGGTTTTCTTTTGAGGTTGCCTGGTGAAAAAAACAATGTTTCATTATCCAACCATATGTATGCTTTGGCTCTGCGAGAAATTTCTAATTCAGCAAATGCTACGAATGAAGCTAATACTTGGAAGAAAGCGACTATCCAATATCGAATGGGAAGTTTGGATGCTTCATTGACAACTCTGTCGGATTTCCAATCTCGATTTGCATCTTCTAATTTGATGACTTCTTCTCATTTACTTATAGCTCGAATTAGACTGATGAAAGCAATTGGTGGGGAAAATGCTCAATTTGAAACTGCACGTCAAGGTTTACAGGCGGTTGATTTGCAAAATTCAGATCCAGTGAATCGTTTAAAACTAAGACGCGCTATTTTAGATACATATGTTCTTGAGCAGTTGATTACTATGAGACGTTATAGACAAATTTTAGAACCTGATGGTCGATCTGGAAGTTGGACTCCAGGACAAGGGCATCCAAGCTCTGAACTGGGAGCTTTGTATGGTAAGAAAAGGGAGCTTTCTCGACAAATAGAAGATTATTACTCTCAGTCATTACAGGCTAGTATTTTAGCCATTATTCAATCCTCTGGAAATTCAAATAACCCTGCTCAAATCAGAAATTTACGTTTAGCATTTTTGGCAGGGCTTGATTATTCTATCGGCATTGAGGCCTTAATGGGTGATTTGGGCAACTTGTCTAATGGGGCAAGAGAGCAATCGAATATAGCTTCTAACTCCAGTCGGCAATTAGGACGCTTGTTAAGTAGTTTTAATCAACTGAGTGATGAAAATAAAGAAAGACTTTCTGATATTCGATTGTTGTTAAGAACGGTAAAGGGAGATGAAGAGTTATCGAGTGATCCTAAAACTTACTTTCAACTATTGGGGCGGGTGATTCGTCAGAGAAGAGTTGATTTAACTTCTGGTATTCCAACATCCGCGCGCGTAAAACGTTTTAGAGGCTGGGTGCAAAAAGCGACTCAGGGAGCAGCTTTTGCAGAAGCTGCCGATCAATTTAATGATGTGAATTTAATGGGAGATCTATTAACAGTTTGGAGAGAAGAAGGATCTGTTGAAGCGCAGAGTTTAGGAGATAAACCTGTTGAGACAGCAGTTGAAATCTTGGAGCAATATCGTCAAGCTTATGCGGCTTTGAATAAAGGTCCTGTTGTCTCTCTATTGCAACAGGCTCAACAAGCTTTCATCCAAGCGCAATATTTTGTACCCATCCCTTTAAATGGAACTACTTTTCAATTCTATTTTCAGACCTTTGAGAATAATGAGAAGTGGAGTAAGCCTAACATTGATCCTCCTTTTATTGTTCTGGATGCGAATGGTTTGAATCCTGATTTTTATGTCAATGTTAATGGAAGATCCTATCGGATGGTAATAGCGAGAGCGCCTACTTCTGTGGTCTCTCCTAGTTTGTCTGGAGGTACGGTTGCTGAAGGGAGAACTCAAGTAGGGCTTCAGCCTGGGGATGTTTCACCTAAGTTAATGGCAAAGATGAGTCCTGTTGATCCAGATACACTTTATTTACAGCAGACGGATGGATTTGTCCGTTTATTTAATCAGCAACAAGCAGGGAGGTTTAGAATTACGAAGTTTTTAGCTAAGGGGGGTATGGGAGCTGTGTACCAAGGGTTGGACTTTAGGGCATCTAAAACAGGAAGAAAAGTAGCAATAAAACGACTTCTTGAACACGCAGGTGCTGAGGAAATGTTACGTTTCAAAGAAGAAGCTGAATCAATGGTACAGCTAGATTTTATGGGAGTTGTTAAAATTTACGCAGTAGGCAACGTTCGATTAAGAGAGGGCAAGGAAGAGCCCTTTTTTGTTATGGAGTTTGTCGAGGGCGGGGATTTAGAAGAGCAAATAAGACGGTGGATAGATCAGGGGGAAATTATTCCAAGTAAACCTAAATCAAAAGAAGCTGAGAAGCTTATTAGAGATAGAACGGTGTTGTTTAAACAAATTGTTGAAGCTATGGCAAGGGTGCATAAAAGAGATTTTATTCATCGAGATCTAAAACCTCAAAATATCCTTTTAGGGGAAGGGAGTGTTCCTTATGTTACAGATTTTGGTTTGGCGAAGTTGACATCAAAGGCCAGAGCTGAGGAGTTAACAAGAACAGGAGCTGTCATAGGAACTCCATCATTTATGTCTCCAGAACAAGCAACGGGTTTGGCTAGGGATGCAAAGGCACCTACCGATGTTTGGGCGTTAGGAGCTATTTTGTATTACATGTTAACGGGGCAGCTTCCTTTTACTGCGAGTTCTTCCTTAATGCTTATGTCAGCAATTATGCTTAATGATTTTAAAAGGCCTAGTGAAATTAACCCGGCAATACCTAAAGACTTAGAAGAAATAATTATTAAGACGATGGAAAAAAGTGAAGAGAGTAGATATCCTTCGGCTGTTGAATTAGCAGAAGATCTTGAAAATTTTCTTGAAAATCGTAATGTGGAAGCGCAGAAAGATAAAAGAAAAAGAAGTCTAAGAAAAAGACGAGGGCAGTTAGTGTTAGGGGCATTACTGTCTGTTGTTTTACTTGGAGGGGCTGCGTTTTACTTGATAACAGAAGGTTGGAGGAAGTATCAAGCGCGTATTGCTTTAGATGCTCAAAGACAGAGAAGAGCCTCTCAAATTGAAGAAGGTAGGGCTTTGATTGCTCAGGCTGAGGTTAAAATTAAATCAGGGGAATGGGCAGATGCAAAAAACTTGTTAGATCAGGCGTCAGATAAATTAATTGGAAAAGATACAACTCTTGAGACAAAAGTTCGACAATTGAGAGGGTTAGTTTCATTTTTGATTTTAGTTAAACAAGGCTTGGAGGATGCTTCTATTAACAAGGATGCATTAACAAGCTTTGATAGGCAATTTAGCAATCATTTTTCAGTGCATTCAGATAGAGCTTATCTTTCTTTTCTTAGGTTTTATCACGTTAAAGTGAAATTAGCGTTACTGAAAAAACTAAGATCCGACTTAACTCTTGATGATTATTTAGAGCAAGTGAGAGCGCTTAAAAATCTAGCTACTGAAAATGAAATCAAACAACTGACTCCAGCAGAACATCAAGAATATTTGTGGGCAATAGCCCATTTATCGGCATATAACGGTGAGTATGCTACAGCACTTTCGGAGTTGCAGTCATTGAGGACGGCTTATCCTCAATCTACTTGGGTTCAGAAAGCTTATCCTATGGAAGCGTATTATTTAGCTGCGGATAATAATTTTGATGGAGCTCGAACTCGTATAGAGCAGTGGATGAAAAGTATGGGAGCAACAGATGCTCAAATTAGAATCATTAAAACAGGGTCTGGTGAGCAAATAGCAAGAGGTGGAATTGGATTTGTGGGGGATGTGAATACCCCAGCAGGTTTTGCTGAAATACAAGCATTAAAGGTGTTGGCGGATATTAACTTGTTAGAAGCTTATGCAAAGTGGTCTGATATTCCTAGTATTGATGAACAGGCACTAAGAACAGACCAGAGGGCTTTTAATATATATAAAACGGGGTCAAATGAAGCGAATGAATTAGCAGAAAGAGCTTTTCAACAAATGAGAGTTGTTTGGTCTAAAGTTAGAAGTTCTAATCAGAACGATTACTCAGGAGTTTCTGATGCTCGTATTTGGATGTCTTTAGAACATCATTTTCTTAAAGCGCTTAACTATGATTTGAGGATTAATGATGAAAGAGATATTGTTGATGAGAATTTGCAACAAGTAAGTTTGTTACGCGCTAAAAACTGGTTTCGAGGTCTTGAAATATTTAAGACAGAGAAACTGTCTGGAAGAGTGATTCCGGCTAGATACTCTTTTATTATTACCGGAGCAAATGCTGCTGCTGAAGAGATGACAGGAACACAAGTGCGAACGGCTCTAGCAGCAAGTAAGATAGAAGAAGAAAAAGCATATCTAAACTTTGCTCTTGCTGTAACAGGAAGATGGCGGCATGTTTTGGTGGGTAGAAGAAACAGTACTGTTCGCGCACGTTTTCAAACAGCTTCTGACTCCTTTAGGAATGTGAGTGTTCTAGGGTTTGGGACCCCACAAGACCATACGGCTATGCTGCTTCAACAAATTTCAAGGCAGCTTTCGAATGCAGGACAAGCAGCGGCTGCAACAGGACAAAGTTTGGGGCAAGCTCAAGTAATTCTTCACTCTGTTCAAGAGCAAAGAAATCTTACTCCGATTTTTATGGAGTTGAATTCGAATACAGAAGGAGTATTACAAGAGTTAACTCGAAGAGATGAGGATGTGCGGGATGGTAATAAAGCGAATATGGTTGTGTTTTTAGTTTCAGATAAAAATCAGATATCGGATATTGCTCGAGAGTATGGAGGTGTGATGCGTCTTTGGAAAGATTATCGGGTTGCCCTTCTTTTGTGGAAACGACCTATGACACAGATGTTATCAAAAGATGTTGAAGCCCTTTTAGAAAAATCGATGTTCTTTTTAAGACCTTACTTTCCAAATGGAATTAATTTAGCAGAGTCTGTATTTTTGAATGACTCTTTTAACACCGCAGACTGGGAAGAAGGCGATTTAAGAATTCAGTTTGAGGCAGAAAAATTTAGCCGTGATTCTGATTATCGTGGAGCTTATCTAGCAGCTTCTTTCTATGTCGCTCAAAACAGATCTGCTTTGCTGGAATTATTTCAAAGAGACCGTGATTCTAACACCTTACTGTTATTGCCTCAGATTCTTCAAGACCTTGTTCAGGAATGGCAGAATATGCGTAAGGTCCTTATAGCAGCCTAATTTTCAGTTTATTTCCTATAGAAATTTTGAGTAATTCTTGTAACTTATTGTATGGGATAGAGTTCTGTCTTTTGAATTCTGATTTCTGTTTTCTGTTGCCTTGCTTTAGAGCCTGCTTTTTGTTAATATAACCGGTCAATTTAGCTCTATCACTGTTATTACTATACCTATATATAAAGGAAAGGAAAGAGGATGACCACTTTGACTATTGAAGCAGCAGACAGAATTAAGAAATTGCCCCCTTATTTATTTGCAGAGATTGACCGTCTTAAGAGAGAGGCTAGAGATCAGGGTGTTGATATTATTGATCTTGGCGTGGGAGACCCTGATATTCCAACACCTAACTTTATTATTGATTCTCTTTATGAGGGTGCTAAGGACCCAAAGAATCATCGTTATGCTCTTGATGCAGGGATGCCTTCCTTTAGAGAAGAAATTGCATCTTGGTTTCAAAGACGTTTTGGTGTTTCTGTAGATACTCAAAATGAGATATTACCTTTGATTGGTTCTAAAGAGGGAATTGCTCATCTCCCATTGGCTGTTGTAAACCCTGGAGATGTTGTGTTAGTTCCGGATCCTGGTTACCCAGTTTATCATTCAGCTTCTTATTTTGCAGGAGCAGAAACAAGTACGATTCCTTTGGTTGAAGAAAAAGGTTTTTTACCTGATTTTTCAGCAATAGATCCTGCAGCATTGAAGCAAGCGAAATTGATGTTTTTAAATTACCCAAATAATCCAACCGCGGCATGTGCCACTCTTGAGTTTTATGAAGAGGTTGTTCAGTTTGCGAAAGAGCATGACATTATTGTGGCTCAGGATGCGGCGTATACCGAAATGGCTTATGATGGATATAAACCTGTTAGCTTTTTACAAGCAAAAGGTGCTAAAGAAGTAGGGATTGAATTTCATTCTCTTTCTAAGACATACAATATGACAGGATGGCGTGTTGGTTTTGCTGTTGGAAATCCAGAAATCTTGAAATTGCTTGCTAAGGTGAAGGCGAATTGTGATTCTGGAATTTTTCAGGCGATTCAAGTAGCAGCAACAACAGCCTTGAAAGAGGGTGACCAAGCAGTCCAAGATAATATTGATATTTATCAAGAAAGAAGAGATATTTTAGTTGATGGTCTTGAAAGTATAGGCTGGAAAGTTAATAAACCTAAAGCAACATTTTATATTTGGACTAAAGTTCCATCAGGTTATACCAGTGCAGAGCTAACAACAAAGTTACTTAAAGATGCAGGTATTGTTGTTACCCCAGGAAACGGATTTGGACCGAATGGGGAAGGTTTTATTCGTTTTTCTGTTACGGTGGCTAAAGAGAAGTTGCAGGAAGCAGTAGAGCGTATTAAAAATTTAAAATAGAAATATAGATGAGGGAAGCTGCTTATGTCCACAGCTTATATTGGTGTTGGTTCTAATTTAGGGGATCGACTGCAATACATTCAAAAAGCGAGAGATCAGATAAAGGCTATACCTGGTGTAACGTGGAAGAAAGAGTCTTCAATTTACGAAACTCTTCCTCATGGAGGTCCTGCTCAAGGACTTTACTTGAATGCTGTTTGGGTGGTGGAATCTGAAGTTAGCGCCTTCGAGTTATTAAGTCATTTGCAGAGAATTGAATTGGGTTTGGGCAGAAAACGAGTCGAGAAAAATGGACCGAGGACTTTAGATTTGGATTTGCTTTGCTATGACGAAGAGGTTATTGAGGAAGATGAGTTGATGTTACCTCATCCTCGAATTGAGCAGAGAGAATTTGTTTTAAAACCTTTGCACGAATGCAATGAAGATTGGGTTCATCCAAAAACAAAGAAATCAGTACAGGAGTTGTTGATTGATTTGTTAGGGGATGTTCAGCTTCAAGAATTTATTCAAAAGCAAAAAGAAAACGTTGAATCCCCAGTGACTGTGTAATGAAAAAAATTGTTTCTTTGAGTGAAATGACAGCATGGTCTTTGAGACAAGCTAAACAATCACACTCTATTGGTTTTGTCCCAACAATGGGGGCTTTGCATGAAGGGCACTTGTCGTTGGTCCGTACTGCCAGAAAAAAGAATAAGCGAGTTGTTGTTAGTGTTTTTGTAAATCCAACTCAATTTGGTCCTAAAGAAGATTTTAAAAAATATCCGCGAACCTTAGCTCAAGATGAACGTTTGTTAAAGAAAGAAAAGGCAGATATTCTTTTTTTACCAAAAGTGACTGAAATGTATCCTAAAGGATTTCAGACTGAAGTAAAGGCAGGGAAGTTAGGGCTGCGATTATGTGGGCAGTTTCGCGCAGGGCATTTTGATGGGGTTTGTACTGTTGTTGCAAAATTATTTAATTTAGTTCGGCCTACAAAAGCCTATTTTGGGCAAAAGGATTATCAGCAAGCTGTGATTTTGAAGCGTATGGTTAAGGATCTGAATATGCCCCTAGCCTTAGAAGTTTTGCCAACGATCCGTGAGATGGATGGTTTGGCGATGAGCTCTAGAAATGCCTATTTGAGCGAATTACAAAGAGCAAAAGCGCCTATGATCTATCTGGCATTAGAATATGCAGAACAGTTGATCCGTTCTGGAGAAACGAATGTGGCTCAGTTGAAGAAAGATATTCAGAAATCTTTGGAGCCTGTAGTCGATAAAATCCAGTATGTTGAAATATTAGATCTTGAAAGTTTGGAAAATATAAAACAAGTGACTGGAGATATTTTACTTGGAATAGCTTGTACTTTAGGAAAAACAAGACTGATAGATAACCGAGTAATAAAAAAATAAATTAATTTGGAGGTTGTTTAAACCATGCAACGTCAATTACTAAATTCTAAAATTCACCGTGTAACCATTACAGAAACAAATCTAGAGTATGAAGGTAGTATTACTATTGATGAGGATCTGATGGATGCTTCTGGTATGGCTCACTGGGAAAAGGTTTTGGTTGCTAATGTAACGAATGGTTCTCGTTTGGAAACTTATTGCATTCCGGGTCCTAGAGGTTCTGGTGTCATTTGTATGAATGGAGCGGCCGCTCATCATGCGAATGAAGGGGATATTGCTATTATTATTTCTTTTGCTCTCCTTACAAAAGAAGAAATAGATTCTCATCGTCCAAAAGTAGTTCGAGTGGATGAGAAGAACCGTATTACGAAAATATCTGAAGAAGAGACAGTTTCGTGTCAGGTATAGTCCGTATAGGTTTAGTGGGTTGTGGCTCTATTGGGAGTTACATCGCTCGACTTGTTGAAAGAGACTATGGTGATAAAGCTAAGCTTCAGTGGGTTTGTGATATCAATTTAAATGCCGCAGATAAGTTGAAAATAGAATTGACTCAAGGCGTTGAAGTTATTTCTAGCTGGAACGAGCATTTAGAGGATGTTGATTTAATTATTGAAGCCGCTCATGTTTCTTGCGTTCCAGAATTGTTAGAGAAGTCGTTGCAAAGCGGAAAACTTATTTTAGTTATGAGTGTGGGTGGGATTTTAGACGTTCCTTCCTTAAAGGATTTGTTATTTAATTCTGTGGGGCAAGTATTTGTTCCCTCGGGAGCTGTAGCGGGTATTGATGCATTGAATGCAGCTATGCAAGAAGGAATAGAAAGAATCACTTTAACAACAAGGAAACCTATTGAAGGGTTAAGAGGAGCTCCTTTTTTAATAGAAAAGGGAATCGACCTAGATTCTATTCAAACAGAGCAAATGATTTTTGAAGGAACAGCTACTGAAGCAGTTAAAGCTTTCCCTCAAAATGTTAATGTTGCAGCTGTTCTTTCTTTGGCAACGCTAGGCCCTGAGCAAGTTAAAGTTAAAGTATTGACTTCTCCTGAGTTTACAGCGAACTCTCATGAGATAACAGCAGAAGGAAAGTTTGGACGCATTAATACCTTTACAGAGAATGTCCCCTCAAAAGATAACCCTAAAACGAGTGCTTTGGCACAGTATTCTTTGGCAGCTACATTAAATAAAATTTTCTCTAAAATGAAAATTGGAACATAGCCCTATTTTAAGAAAGTTGTGAGTTAATATGTCTTCGATGATTCAAGTGCGTGGAGCGCGGGAACATAATTTAAAAAATATAGATGTGGATATTCCTCGAAATCAAATTACTGTGATTACAGGCTTATCGGGATCAGGAAAGTCTTCCCTTGCTTTTGATACGATTTATGCTGAAGGTCAAAGAAGATATATCGAATGTTTTTCTTCCTATGCACGACAATTCCTTGAAAAATTAAAAAAACCTGAAGTAGATCAGATTTCTGGTCTTTCCCCTAGTATCTCCATTGAGCAAAGCTCCATTGCTCATAATCCAAGAAGTACTGTGGCTACCGTGACGGAGTTGTATGATTTTCTCAGATTACTTTTTTCTAAATTAGGGGATGTTTATTCTGATGAAGACAATTCTCCTCTGGCGAGCGAAACTCCTGAAGAAATGGTTGAACAGATTTTTAAGTTTCCAAGGGGATCCCGAATTGTGCTTTATGCACCTATTGTTCGAGGTCGAAAAGGAGAATTTAAAAAAGAACTTCAAGAGATAAAAAAACGTGGATTCAACAAAATGAAAATTGATGGAAAGATGTGCTCTTTAGAAGACGATATTAAACTTCTCAAAACCAAGCGCCATGATATTAATGTTATGATCGATATTTTTATGGTGAAAGAGCAGTTTCGAGGGCGCATTCAAAAGTCTTTGGAATTAGCCTTAGAAGTTGCTAAGGGCAACGCATTAGTTCGTTATGAGCCTGTGAGAAAAAGGAAGGGAAGTAAAGATAAAGAGCTCTTTTTCTCTAATATTAAAAACTATTCTGAATTTAGTGTTAGTAATGGAGAAATGAACCCTAATATGTTTTCCTTTAATAGTCCTTACGGCGCATGCCCTACATGTCGAGGAATTGGACGGATTTCTCAGATTGTCTCCAAACTTGTAATTGCAGACCCATCTAAGCCTTTAATGAAGGGAGGGTTAAATGAAGATATTTTCTTCTCTTTTAATTCTTACTTTATCCAAGATTTGGTTTGGGAGATAAAGCAATTTTATAAAACGGACATGAATCAACCGTTTCAGGAGTTGAAACAAGAAGTTCAAGATGCATTTTTTTGGGGTAATGATGATTTTCCAGGTCTGCTAGATGAGTTAAAGGAACTTTCTTTTAAAACGGGTTCTCAAAAAATAAAAGATAAAATTAGAAAATTTATCGTGGAGGATGTCTGTCATGATTGTAAAGGAGGTCGTTTAAGGAAAGAAAGTTTGGCTGTTAAGATTAATGGTAAAAATATTGAAGAAATTTCTTCTATGTCGATTCAATTAGCAAAAGAGTTTTTTGATGAATTATCTTTTGAAGGGGCTCAGCAGTTGATTGCAGAGCCTATTCTTAAAGAGATTAAAGATCGTATTCAGTTTTTAAACAATGTGGGGTTAAGCTATTTAACTTTAAATCGCTCTGTGGCGACGTTGGCTGGAGGAGAGCTGCAACGCATTCGGTTAGCTGCTCAAATTGGAATTGGTCTAACCGGGGTTCTGTATGTTTTGGACGAGCCGAGCATTGGGTTGCATCCAAGAGACCATGATCGTTTACTTTCTACTTTAAAGCATTTACGTGATTTACGGAATACCATTGTAGTTGTAGAGCATGATGAAGAAACTATAAGAGCTGCAGATTACCTTGTGGATTTGGGTCCTAAGGCAGGTACAGAAGGGGGTGAAGTTATTGCTCAAGGAACGATTGATGAAGTGTGCCAACATGAAGCCTCTTTAACCGGTAATTACTTGTCTGGAAAGTTGACGATTCCTTTACCTAAAAAGAGAAAATCAACACGGAATAGAAACTTTATTACGATTAAGGGAGCTAAGGAGCATAATTTAAAAAATACGAGTGTTAAAATTCCTTTAGGACATTTTATATGTGTTACGGGGGTTTCTGGGTCGGGAAAAAGTACATTGATTCATGATATTTTATTTAAAGCAATTCATAATAATATTTGGAAAACACATTATCCTGTTGGGAAGTATAAAAAGATAGAAGGTATAGAACATATTGATAAAGTGATCGAAATTGATCAAGCCCCTATTGGAAGAACTCCCCGTTCGAATCCAGCAACGTATACAGATCTGTTTCAATTTATTCGTAAATTATTTGCGGATACGAATGAAGCAAAAGTAAGAAATTTTACTGCAAGTCGATTTAGTTTTAATTTGAAAGGTGGGCGATGTGAAGATTGTCAGGGGGAAGGTTTTCAGAAATTAGAAATGAGTTTTCTTCCTAATATGTATGTTATTTGTGAAACATGTGTAGGAAATCGTTACAACTCTCAAACATTACAAGTTACCTATAAGGGTAAAAACATAGCCGAAGTTTTAGCTATGTCGGTTACAGAGGCTTTAGCATTTTTTAAAGCTATACCGATGATTAGAGACCGATTGGAGCTTTTGGAAAAAATAGGGTTGGGATATATAAAACTGGGCCAGTCCTCTACGACTTTATCTGGAGGTGAAGCTCAGAGAATCAAACTCGCTAGCGAGTTATCAAAGAAATCAACGGGTAATACTCTTTATTTGTTGGATGAACCAACGACAGGGCTGCATTTTGCAGATATAGCGCATCTAATAAAAGCTTTGTTGGAATTAAGAGAGTCTGGAAATACTGTTATTGTTATCGAACATAACATGGAAGTGGTTAAAATGGCGGATCACGTCATTGATTTAGGCCCTGAAGGTGGAGATAAGGGCGGGAAGCTTTTGGTTCAAGGGACTCCTGAAAAAGTTGCCCAAACAGCAGGCTCGTATACGGGGCAATTTCTCGCTAAAATGCTTAACAAAAAGAAATTAAATGAAGTATAAAATCGTCTTTTCCACGTTACCTAACCAGAAAAAAGCAGAGCAGGTATCAAAGCAGTTATTAAGGGAGCGTTTATGTGCCTGTGTTCATGCTTTTCCAAAGGGGCAATCCTTTTATTTGTGGAAAAATAAAGTTGAGAGCTCTGCAGAAGTTCTTTTGTTCATAAAGACAACTCAGACGAAATTGAAAGCACTGATGAAGTATTTGAAGCAAGTTCATCCTTATGACGTTCCGGAGATTCTAGCGATAGATGTGAGTGAAGGTGATGAATCGTATTTGCGTTGGATCAGTCAAAGTGTGAAACTATCAGATAAAAGAAAAAAGAGTTAACCTTCAATGAAATCCATATATTTAGATTATAATGCTACTTCACCAATGCGTCCTGAAGTCTATGATGCTATCCAACCTTTCCTCAAAGAACAATTTGGCAACCCATCTAGCTTTCATCAAATGGGGCAGAAGGCACGCTTTGCTTTAGATGACTCAAGAAATAAATTAATGAGTTTGATAGGGAAGTCTGAGGGTGATTTAATCTTTACATCTTCTGCTACAGAAGCGAACAATCTCGCTTTGTTGGGAATGGCTCATCATAAAGACAGTTTTAAGAACCAAATTGTAATTTCTTCAATTGAACACCTTTCTGTATTAAGGCCTGCTGAGATACTAGCGAGTAAAGGGTTTGAAGTCATCTGGGTTGATCCCGATGACAAGGGGGTTGTGTCTGAAGAAAGTATTCGTAATGTTGTGAGTGACAAAACATTGTTAGTGAGCGTAATGGCGGCTAATAACGAAACTGGAGTGATTCAACCGATTCATGGTTTGGCTGATTGGTTGTCTAGTAAGGGCATTTTTTTTCATGTGGATGCTGTGCAAGTTTTAGGAAGAATGAACTATGATTTTACTCATTTAAATGCAGGATCCATTTCGATTTCCTCTCATAAAACGGGAGGCCCTAAAGGTGTTGGCGCTTTATGGGTTAAGGATAAAAAGAAGATAAAACCTCTGTTGGTCGGGGGGCATCATGAAAGTAATTATCGGGCGGGAACAGAGAACTTAACATCTATTGTAGGTTTTACTAAAGCGATTGAGGTAGCTTTAGAATCTATTGTAAACGAAGAAGTAAGAATGAAACAGCTTAAAGAGCGGTTTGAATCATTTGTTCTTAAGCATATTCCAGATGTGGTTATAAATGGGGATAAGGGCATGAGGCTGTCAAATACCTCTAACTTGAGTTTTTTGGGAGTTGATACGGAAGCCTCATTAATGTTTTTAGATGGGCACCATATTTATGTATCAAGTGGTTCTGCATGTACTTCTGGATCGGTGGATCCTTCTCATGTGTTAGAAGCGATGAAGTTGGATGATGCGAGATTGAATTCTGCTGTAAGGTTTTCATTTGGGTATGGGACTACAGAGGAGGATATTCAGTATTTATTAGAGGTTCTTCCGGGTTGGATTGAGCAGTTGAGGAGTTGATTTTTCTTAGATAGAGCTTCTAAATTATGAATTTATAGGTGTGTAAGGGTTTCTGTAACTCATTGCATTCCTTTACAGTCTTTACAATTATAGGGATCAGTTATATGATATTATCTTCAATGTTGAACCAAACCAACCTTAATGGAGGGTCCTCCCATGGCAAGAAAAAAGGATAATCAAGAATCTGAAGAAAAAATACTTGATGTAAATGCAAGTATGCAAGGTACGATTACTTTTAAAGATCCTGTAAACTTAAGAATTAATGGAACCTTTGAAGGTAAACTAGATACGCGTGGCATCTTAACGATTGGTGATAGTGCAAAGGTAAAAGCAAATATCACAGGAGATAAAATTATCATTGCAGGAAAAGTAACAGGAGATATCACAGCATATACCAGCTTAACCTTGGCGGCTCCAGCAAGTGTTGAAGGAAATGTTAGCGCTCCTATCTTCAGTTGTTTAGAAGGGGCTATTCTAGATGGGAATGTTGCTATGAGTACGAGTAAAGCCAATGAAGTTAACTTTGATAATATGACTGTGGCAGATGTAGCAGGTTTTCTAGAAGTGGAAGAGCAAGTTGTTGAAGAGTGGGCAAGTAAGAAGAAAATTCCTGCCACCCTAGAAGAAGATGGTTGGGTGTTCGAGCGTTCTCAAATTGAACGTTGGATTCAAGAAGAAAAAGTAAATTCTTAATTACCATATATTCTAATAGAATAGTCGGACCATATTGTGTTCTAGCAGAGAATAATTTTGTGTTTCGATTCCATAAAAGAAAAGAATATCATGGCTGAACAATTATTAAATATCTCAGAAGTTAAACATTATTTGTCTCTTGATGATGACGAAGTAATGAAGCTTGTTCGGGAGGGCAAGTTGAATGCTTTTAAAATTGGAGGTACATACCTCCGATTTGATCGTAATCAGGTTATGACTGTAAAGAGTCGGTTAGATTTATCAAGAGAAGCAAGTGCTAAGAGGTATTCTGTTTGGTCAAGGATTCAAGATTTTTTTAAATTTTATACTTTATATATACTTACCGTATGCGCTGTTTGCTATATTTTGTACTACTTTTTAGTTAAAACTTAAAGGAATTATGAGGGAATGAAGGTATGTCTACACATTTAACACGTGAAGGTTTAGAAAAGCTGCAAAAAGAATTGGAGTTTTTGCGGACAACTAAAAGAAAAGAAATTATTGAAGCCATAGCTGTTGCTCGCGAAAAAGGTGATTTGAGAGAAAATGCAGAATATGATGCAGCTAAAGAAGCTCAAGGGTATTTGGAAAAAAGAATTGCAGAGTTAACAGACCAATTGTCTCATGTTGTTATCTTAGATGATCAAGATATCGATAATTCGAAGATTGTGATAGGTGCTAAAGTTACCTTGAAAGACATCGGTAAAGACACTAAAATACTTTACCATCTTGTTTCTCAGGCAGAAGCGGATTTTGCAAACGGTAAAATCTCAATGATTTCTCCAGTCGGAAAAGCTCTTTTAAACAAAGAAGTTGGGGATGAAGTTCAAGTTAAAATACCCGCAGGAACTCTCAAATATAAAGTCTTAAAGATAGAAAGATAAAATGAGTTTTGTTGAAGGCCTGCACTTTGAATCAATAGAGGACGTCTCTATGGCGATTCAAGCAGATGGATCTACTTACCTTAAAGAAACTTTTTCTTCCAATGAAATCGATTATTGCCATTCTTTTAAAAAATCAAGCTCAGAAAATTTTGCTGGACGCCTAGCGGTTAAGAAAGCGTTCATAAAAGCGTTGAACTTAGATCTGGAGAGTGTTCAGATGAGTTCGATTGAAGTGATGCAAGGAAATTTTCATTCTCCTCATATTTCGTTTTCGGGAGACCTAAAGCTAAAACTAGAAGTGCTTAAATTGAAAAATGTATGGGTTAGCTTAGCGCATGAAAAAAAGATGGCTGTTGGCTTTCTTGTTATTGAAAAGTTTTAATGTTGAGGAATTATGAAATATCTCATTATAAATGCGGACGATTTTAATCTGACATCGGGTGTTGATCGAGCAATTTTAGATTGTCATGATAGGGGTGTTGTAAGTAGCACTACAATTTTAATGACATTCCCTATTAAAAAAAATAAAATCAAACACTTATTAAATCGACCCTTTTTAGGTAAGGGGATTCATTTATCCATTACCTTAGGGGAGCCTCGTAGTTCTTCTTTTAAAAGCTCATTCAGTAAAATGAGTCCTCAAAAAATTAAGAGTATTCCTGAAGTGAAATTAATGAAAGAGTTTGAAGCTCAGATACTACAATTTCAAGATAGTTTTGGTGTTTTGCCAACTCACATAGACACACATCATCATTTGCATATATATTCTAATCTATTCAACGTAATATTGAAGTTAAGTTATAAGTATAAAATCCCACACCGTCTTGTTCCTTTAAACACTTCTGAGGTGAGAAGAAGTTTGCTTAAGGATAAGATTCCTATTCCTCATTATTTTTTTGGAGATTTGGATCATAAGAAGCATTGGACTCTTACATCTCTTTGCAGGCAAATTTCATCTCTTCCGAAAGGGGTTTCTGAAATTATGGTTCATCCAGGGTTTGTTACGAAAGAACTCACTAAAATTTCCAGTTTTAATCAAGCTCGGGAGGTGGAGCGTAAGGCATTGATTCATGATCGCCTTAAAAACCTTGTTAAACAAGAGAATATTGAGCTTATTCATTTTGGCGAAATGACCTACTTTACAGATCTTTTTTAGAAACTTCTATCGGATTTCACACATTAAGATTCATGCGTTAAACTTAAGGATGTAGGAGTTTTGTAGAGATATCCTTTGAGTTTTGTAATGGAGTAATTAGCTTCTTAATAAGTAGTGGTGATAACAGGTCTAAAGACCTGTCACACTCGGTACGTTACTTTAAGGTTCCAAATGAGAGAAGTAGGTATGAGTCTAACTTTCTGTTATGGGAGATAGCTGGGATGGGAAAAAAACCTCTTATTTTAATCACAAATGATGATGGGATTCATGCCCCAGGAATTATTGCTTTAGAGCGTGAATTAAGAAGTGTTGCAGATTGCTTTGTTGTAGCACCTATCCGTCAATGTTCCTCTGTAGGACAAGCGGTTACTCTTAGAGAAAATATAGAAGTAACGCCATTTGAGGATGTTGAAAAAGTGCCTGCTTACGGCATTCATGGAACTCCTGTGGATTGTGTAAAATTTGCTTTATGTGAATTGATGAAATCACAACCCGACTTAGTTGTTTCTGGCATTAATCAAGGTTCAAACACAGGTGTTTCTGTTTATTATTCCGGTACGGTGGCAGGAGCTAGGGAAGCTCTTATTTGCGGGATCCCTTCGGTCGCATTTTCTCTAGCAAGTAATTCTTCTATAAAATTTAAAAGCGCAGCAATAATCGCAAAACAGGTTGTTGTAGATTGTCTTAAGAATAAATTACCAAGAGATACTTTTTTGAATGTGAATATCCCAGATCTTCCAAAGTCTAAAATAAAAGGAGTTCGTGTTGTTCCTCAGGCAGATTCTCGTTTTGTAGAAGTGTTTAAAAAGCAAAAGAGTGCTAATGGAGTTTTAAGATATAAGTTAACAGGTGAAATGATTATTAATGATAATTCTATAGAAACAGATGAAGGAGTTATAAAAAAAGGTTATGTCTCTGTAACTCCGTTGCAACTGGATTCGACACATTATGATTGTTTGAAAGAAGTGGCTAAGCGATTTGAAGGTAAGAAGATGTTAAAGCCCCAGCAAAAGAAGAGGGGTAATCTGAAAGGGGTGGGGAAATGAGCGCACTTACACTATTAGAGTACAAGTCTTCTAAAAGAAGACAGAAAAAGCTAACATTAAAAAAACCTTATTTAAATTTCATTGGGGGTGTTTGGAAAAAATCTTCTACAGATCGAATTTTTGTTAATGTAAATCCAGCGAATACGGACGATGTCGTGGGGGTTTTTCCTTATTCGGGTAAACAGGATGTAGACCAAGCTGTTATGTCTGCTGAAAAAGCTTTTGATCAATGGAGGAAAATGCCGGCTCCTAAGAGAGGGGAAATTTTATTTCGTAGCGGACAACTATTAGAGAAACAAAAAGAAGCTTTGGCGAAATTAATGACTAGAGAGATGGGGAAACCTCTTCGTGAAACACGGGGGGATGTCCAAGAAGCCATTGATACAGCTTATTACATTGCGGGAGAAGGTCGAAGGCTACTGGGGCAAACCACCACGAGTGAGCTTCCGAATAAACTTGCGATGACTGTCAGAATGCCTATTGGTGTTTGCGGTATTATAACTCCTTGGAATTTTCCAATTGCGGTACCTTCATGGAAAATTTATCCAGCACTCATTTGTGGAAATACGATGGTCTTTAAACCGGCAGAAGATACGCCAGCATCTGCTTGTATGTTTGTGGAGATATTAGAAAAAGCGGGAGTCCCCAAAGGTGTGATTAATTTGGTTCATGGTGGCCCGAGCACGGGAGAATTGATTGTTCATCATCCAAAGACACGTCTAATTTCTTTTACAGGCTCATCAGAAGTGGGAAGCATTATCGGAGAAGCTTGTGGAAGAATGATAAAGAACTGTTCTATGGAAATGGGAGGTAAAAACGCACAAATAGTTATGGATGATGCTGATCTGGATTTAGCGATAGAAGGAGCTGTTTGGGGAGCTTTTGGAACTACGGGACAACGTTGTACAGCAACGAGCCGAATTATTGTGCATAAAGATATCTATGAAACATTTAAACGAAGACTCGTTAAAAGAGCAAAGACATTGCGCTTGGGGGATGGGCTTAATGAAAAAATAGATGTTGGTCCGCTGATTAATAAATCGCAGCATCAAAAAGTGAAAGCTTATATGGGTGTAGCAAAACAAGATGGCGCAAAGCTGGAATTAGGAGGTGGTATCCCAAGGGGAGCGGGTTATAAAAAGGGGTATTTTTTTGAACCGACCATTTTCAGTGAAGTAACTCCAAATATGAGAATAGCTCAGGAAGAAATATTTGGCCCTGTTACGGCATTGATCCGAATTAAGAATTTAGATGAAGCAGTGAAAGTTCTTAATTCTACAGATTATGGATTGTCTTCATCTATATTTACGCGGGATATAAATAAAGCAATGGTGGCTGTGAGAGATATAGAAGCTGGACTTACTTATGTGAATGGGCCAACCATTGGTGCTGAAGTTCATTTGCCTTTTGGAGGAGTTAAAAAAACAGGGAATGGACATCGTGAAGCGGGAAGTACGGTTTTGGATATTTTTACAGAATGGAAATCTGTGTTTGTGGATTATAGTGGCAAATTGCAGAAGGCACAGATGGATGAATAGAAACGTTGAAATGGAATAAAAAATTTAATTGAAGGGAGGACTTATTATGAATAAACGTCCTCGAATCAAATCAAAAATACTTCCTGGCCCAAAGGCTAAAAAAATTGTACGTCGTGATGAATTTATTCTCTCTCCTTCAATGACACGATCCTACCCCTTAGTTGTGGATAAGGCTTTGGGAGCATGGATTACGGATCCAGATGGCAACCTTTTCTTAGATTTTACGTGTGGTTTATCCGTTACGAATACGGGGCATTGTCATCCTAAAGTATTAAAAGCAATGAAATCACAGATGGATCGTTTGATTCATATGTCTGGAACAGATTTTTACTATGAAATTCAGGTTACATTAGCAGAGCAGTTAGCAAAGATTGCCCCATTAGAAAAGGGGAGAAAAAAAGTATTTTTCTGTAACTCAGGAGCAGAGGCTGTTGAGTCTGCTTTTAAATGTGCGCGTTATCATACAAAAAGACAAAAAGTAATTGCTTTTCTAGGAGCCTTTCATGGACGTACTATGGGAGCTTTGTCACTTACGGGAAGTAAATCTAGACAAAAGGAAAGGTTTAGCCCGTTAGTTCCTGGGGTTACGCATGTGCCTTATGCTACGTGTTATCGATGTCCTTATGGACTGAAGTACCCAAGTTGTGATGTTCATTGTGCGAAAGTTATAGAAGAAGAGTATTTTAAAACAGTGCTTCCAGCTGAGGAGGTTGCAGCAATTATTGTGGAGCCTATCCAAGGAGAGGGTGGCTTTAATGTTCCTCCACCTAAATATCATGCAACCTTAAAACAGATAGCTCATAAGTACGGCATATTATTAATTATGGATGAAGTTCAAGCTGGAATGGGGCGAACTGGGGAGTGCTTTGCTATTAATCATTGGAAAGTTAAACCTGACATAATCACTATGGCTAAAGGGATTGCATCTGGAATGCCTTTGGGTGCGATTGTGACTACAGAAAAAATAATGGACTGGAAACCAGGATCTCATGCTTCTACATTTGGAGGAAACCCAGTTGCGTGTGCTTCTGCTGTTGCAACCTTGAAATTATTGGAAACGCAATTGCTTAAGAATGTAAGAAAATTGGGGCCTTACTTAGGAAAAAGGTTAAAAGAACTAGAGACTAAATATGAAATTATTGGTGATGTTCGAGGTGTTGGATTTATGTGGGGGGTTGAGCTTGTTAAAGATCGTAAAACAAAAGTAAGGGCTATTAAAGAACGTGATAAGATGGTGGATCTTGCTTTTGAAAAAGGTCTTCTGATTTTAGGTGCAGGGGAGAATTCAATTAGAATTGTTCCACCTTTGATTGCTAGCAAGTCAGAACTTGACGTAGCAATAGATATCTTAGATCAGTGTTTTTTGGAATTGAAAAAGAAAAGAAGAAAGTAGCTTAGTTTGTTAAGCTATTATCCATTGTTTCGTATATGATGGTAACCAAGTTATGGCATTCAGCACATTTAATTTGCTTGAAAGCTTGGATGTTGTCGTGTTTAGAACTATAAATGATACTTAAGATTTTAGTTTTGAATTTTGCTTCTCCACCTTTTTCGTGGCATGAGGAACAGGTGTAAGTTTGTTGTTTCATTTGAGCACTCCTCCTTGAGTATATTCCATAACTGTATAAACAATATCGGCTCAGTTTTTGGGGACTTTAACCGATAGTTTAATAGGTAGATATAGGCTTGGTCTTAGAATCAGGCTCTTTATTCAATTTAGTTGAATGTATTGTGTTCTTGGTATAAATTAGAACTATAAATGGACTTTAAAGTAGAAAGCCATTGGGACTCGTTTTTTAGATTTTTCTGTTAATAGAATAAGTGGAGGTTATTATGATTCGTTCAATTCAAGTTGTGTTAATTGTATTTTTTATGACATTTTCAGTTGTGTCTTTGTCAATAGCTGCTCCTGTAGGAGATTTTGGTAATGGACTTGGTTACGTGGATCAGTTAGAAAAGAATTTGGAGGAGGGAACGGAGCAGATATTGAAAAGTCCAGAACGGATTGAACCTACCTATGCGGAATCAAAGCATACAACTTGGGAGTTGCCAGCAGCAGATCATCTTCAAAGTTTTTTTCTATCGATTATAAATGTCGCAGATTCAACCTGTAGAGGTTTGTGGAAAGTTTTAACAGCTCCGATTCCAATAGCACAAAAAGCTCAACCAAACGTCGCTTAAACACTAGCGTGTTTTAAGCTATGTTTGGCAGGCCAAACTAGAATAGATCTTCATTTTTTAATTTCTCAAAATAAAGCTTATATGGCTCTTGACTTAGAAGAATCATATTCATAGAATTATCAGCTTCTAGGGCCGGTAGCTCAGATGGGAGAGCGCCACAATGGCATTGTGGAGGTCAGGGGTTCGATCCCCCTTCGGTCCACCAGACAGTTTTGACAGCAAAAATTTGACTTTCCTGTATAATACGTAACTTCTTAAGCCGGGATGGCGGAATTGGCAGACGCGTCAGACTCAAAATCTGATGGGCTTTCAGCTCTTGTGGGTTCAAGTCCCACTCCCGGCACCAAACAAGTCTTTACCCTTTATTTATCTTAGAAATAGAAATCGCACCTTGAATCGTTGTTTAATTACCTATAAAATGGTGGGTCTATGTCTGATAATAAAAACGAAACACAGCAAGAGGGTATTTATCCTTTTAGTGAAATAGAATCCCGATGGCAATCTTTCTGGGATCAAGAAAAGATCTTTGAGGTAGATGCTCTGAGTGATAAGCCAAAGTTCTACTGTCTTGTCATGTTTCCTTATCCTTCAGCAGCCCTTCATGTTGGGCACGGGAGAAACTATATTATAGGAGATGCTGTTGCTCGATATAAATTGATGAGGGGCTTTAATGTCCTTTCTCCTATGGGTTTTGATGCTTTTGGTCTTCCTGCTGAAAATGCGGCTCTTAAAACGAATATCCATCCTAAGATTTCTACCTTAAGTAACATTGAACGTATGAAAAAACAATTAAATCAGTGGGGAGTCGGTTATGACTGGTCCCGTGAAGTTGCTAGTTGTTTGCCTAATTATTATAAATGGACCCAATGGATCTTTCTGAAGCTTTATGAGAAAGGTTTAGCGTATAAGAAAAAAGCAGCTGTAAATTGGTGTTCTTCTTGTCAGACGGTATTGGCGAATGAACAAGTGGTTAATGATGCTTGTGAACGCTGTGATACTCATGTCGAAACGAAAGAGCTTGAACAATGGTTTTTTAAAATAACAGATTATGCGGATAAGTTATTAGATGATTTGAAATTATTGGAAAATTGGCCTGACCGAGTTAAGACCATGCAAAGAAATTGGATTGGTAGAAGTGAAGGGGTAACAATTGAATTTCCTATCGCGGATGAAGAGTCCAAGTTGCCCTGTTTTACGACACGTGTAGATACGATTCATGGGGCTACTTATGTTGTGTTAGCGCCGGAACATCCTTTGGTTTCTAATTTGATTAAAGATGTGGATGAAAAAGAAAATATAGAAGCCTTTATAAGAAAAGTACGAGCAGAAGACCGTATTGAACGCATGTCTGAAGATGGCGAGAAGGAAGGTGTTTTTACTGGCAGATATGCTATCAATCCAATGACTCAAGAAAAAATTCCTATTTGGTTGGCTAATTACGTCTTATTTGATTATGGAACAGGTTGTGTTATGGCAGTGCCTACCCATGATCAAAGAGATTTTCTTTTTGCAAAAAAATACAACTTACCTTTGAGAGTTGTTATCGATAACCCTAAAGAAGCATTAAAAGAGTCTGAAATGACGGAAGCATACGAAGATGAGGGTGTCCTTGTGGAGTCAGGAGCATTTACAGGGAAGGGAAATCAAGAAAGCTGGAACTTAATCGCTGATTTTATGGAGCGAAATGATATTGGAAAAAGAAGCATTAATTATCGCCTTAAAGATTGGTTAATTTCAAGACAGCGTTATTGGGGGGCTCCAATTCCAATTATTTATTGTGATACCTGTGGGGCGGTTCCAGTCCCTGAATCAGAGTTGCCTGTTGTTCTTCCTGAAGAAGTTGAGTTTAAACCTACTGGAAAATCACCACTACAAGACAATGCAGACTTTCTTAATGTGAAATGTCCGAAATGTCAGTCTGATGCTCGTCGTGAAGTAGATACCATGGACACCTTTGTTGATTCAAGTTGGTATTATTTAAGATATTTATCTCCTAACGACGAAACAAAGGCTTTTGACTTTGACTTAGTAAATAAATGGCTTCCTGTGGATCAGTATATAGGTGGTGTGGAACATGCTATTTTGCATTTGCTCTATTCTCGTTTTATAACCAAGGTGCTTCATGATTTAGATTTATTGTCTTTTTCAGAGCCGTTTAAAAACTTATTTACCCAAGGTATGATTATTAAAGATGGTGCTAAAATGTCTAAGTCTAAAGGGAATGTGGTGAGTCCTGATCCTTTGATTGAAAAGTATGGTGCTGACACAGTTCGTCTTTATACTTTGTTTATTGGGCCTCCAGAGAAAGATGCGGAGTGGAATGATAGGGCTGCAGATGGGTCTTTTCGTTTCTTGGGACGTGTATGGCGTTTTGTGACGCAGTCGAGTGATTGGAAAATTGCAGGAGAAGCAAAGTGGAAGTCGAAGGACCTAAAGCGTTTGCTCCATCAAACGATTAAAAAAGTAACCGAGGACCTTGAAGGGGATTTTCATTTTAATACGGCGATCAGTGCAATTATGGAATTGATTAATGCTTGCTTTCAATTTCAGCAGCAATCGGAGGAAGATAAAGCATTGTTAAATGAAGTTGCTCTTAATGTAACTCTGCTTATAGCCCCTTTTGTCCCTCATGTTTCAGAAGAACTATGGAGCCGTTTGGGAAATGAAGGTAGTATTTTCAGAGCCTCTTGGCCTTCTTTTGACGCGGACTCTTTAAAGACAGATGAAGTTGAAATCGTGGTTCAAGTATTAGGCAAGGTTCGAGCGCGAGCATGTGTGCCTTCTGACATTTCAGAAGAAGATTTAAAAAAGTATGTTTTAGCGGATGAAAAAGTTAAAACTTGGATTGATGGAAAAGAAATAAGGAAAATTATTATTGTGCCTAATAAACTTGTAAACATTGTTGTTTAACAGAGGATCTTATGCCTACAGTTACTATTAAAAAACAAAAAATTTATGTTGGGTCTAAAGCAACACCCTTGATTTCTGGAGAAGTTCATTATTGGAGATTAAGTCCAGATAGTTGGAAGGACTGTTTGAGGAGCGTTAAACAAATGGGTTTAACTGTTGTAGCTACTTACATCCCCTGGGAATTCCACGAAACATCGAAAAAGAAGTACGACTTCTTTGGAAAAACTGACCCTCAAAGAAATTTAAAGGCCTTTTTAGATTTAGTTCAAAAAGAAGGGCTTTACTTAATAATTCGTCCTGGCCCATACATCTACAGTGAATGGAAGAATGATGGGGTCCCTGATCATGTGCGAAAGTATCATCGTCTTCACCCTCAGTTTAAAGAATTGTCTCAGCATTATATTAAAGCCGTATTGAAGGTTATCCAGCCTTATTTTGCTACTCAACCTAAGGGAAATATTGTATTACTTCAAGCCGATAACGAGATCGACCCATGGCCTGACTTATTTGGTAATCAATATGGTTTAGGGCGTAAACCCGGCTTATATCAAGAATTTCTCAAGAAAAAATATAAAAGCATACAAAAATTAAATCAACAATGGGGGACTGTCTACGCTTCATTTAACGAGGCTAAAGCATTTATTTCGGCAGCCTTAGAAAACACGAGAGACTATTTGTTGACGGGAGAAAAAGAATTAAAAAGAGGGTTGGATTACTTTGAATTTAAACATCACTATTCTTATGAGTTTGGAAAATGGATTGTTGACACGTATCGAAATTTAGGAGTGGATGTTCCTATTTATTTAAATCTTTACCCATTTCTTTATGCTCATGACTGGGAAAAAATGAACCAAATAAGTGATTTGGTGGGTGTCGATCTATATCCTTACAATGAGCTAAATGAAGATGTGTATGAACCTCGAAAAGTGATGGATAAAATTCGTTATCTAAGAACCTTTTCTGACTTGCCTTACATTGCTGAGTTTGAATCCGGCGTGTGGCATGGAAGAAATTATGAAACAGGCCCATTTTCCCCAAATCACTATCGCTTACTTTGTTTGTCTGTTTTATTAGCAGGATGCCAAGGTTGGAATTGGTATATGTTAGTGGGTCGTGATAATTGGTATATGTCTCCCATTAATGAGTGGGGAGAGAAGCGTCCAGAGCTTTACGATGTATTCAAACAGATGGTGACGGTGTTTAAAAAAATAGATGTGCCATCTCTTGAGAAAATAACTTCAGCAAGTTGTACTTTTAATCGTATGCAATATGCCGTTAAATCCATTTCTTCCAAAGATGAAGTTCTCCAATCTCTATATGAAGCAGATGTGGATTATGATTTTTTTGATCCTTTGATTAAAAGTATAAAGAAGCCAATCTTGTTTTATTCTGGCAATCAATGGTTAGATCAGCAGTCTCAAAAAAATTTAAATGAGTATGTACGTGAAGGTGGGGTGTTAGTCTTGTTTCAGAATTTCCCAAGAAAAGATGACCGGTTTAAAAATTCAGATCTCTTAGAATTGCATGAACCAGACTCTGTTCTGTTCGAGTTTAAATGGAATGTATCTTTATCTCTTAGCAAAAAGAAACCAGTCTCTATTTCGTGTCAGCCAATGGTTTTCGGTCGTGTTTCAGGAACTCCAATAAAGGCGGATTTAGGTTCTTACGGAACTCAAACTGTGGGTTATATAAAGAAGGTTGGAAAGGGAAAGGTTTTACACTTAGGGGTTAAGCCTAATAGAGAGTTAATGAAGCATATTCTAGATCATTTCAATATCACAGAACCTGTTCAGGCCAGTCATGATGGGGTGAAGACTGCGGTTTATCATAAGTCGGGTAAGTACTATGTAGTTATTGTGAATCCAACTAATTTGGAACAATCCTGTCAGATCCAATTGAATCTACCCAATAAGAGTTTGAGTAAAGCTAAGAACCTTTTGACGAACGATGTTCAATCAGTTATGCTAAACACTGTTTTGATGGACCTACCTAGAAAAGACGGTGTTGTATTAGAACTGTCTTAATAATATAAGGAGAATTACAATGTATAATGATTTCTTTGGCTTCAAAGAAAATCCTTTTAACATGACTCCTGATCCTCGATTTATTTATTTTTCAAAAAAACATTTAGAAGCTTTTGCATCTCTTTTGTATGGAATCGACCAGAAAAAAGGTTTTTTAGAAATTACAGGAGAGATTGGTGCGGGTAAGACGACTTTGTGTCGAGCTCTTATTAATGATCTTAAGGGAAAAGTAAAAACTTCTTTTGTGTTTAACTCAGACTTATCGGATTCACAGCTTTTACAAGCTATTGTGGAAGATTTTGGAATCCAACCTAAGAATAAAACAAAAAAAGGGTGTTTCGATGCTTTGAATGCATTTCTTTTAGAAGAACTGAGAAATGGGGGGAATGCTGTTTTGATTATTGATGAAGCTCAGAACTTGAAGCCTAGAGCTTTAGAGCAGATACGCTTGCTTTCTAATTTAGAAACTGAGAGAGAGAAGCTGCTGCAAATTATATTGGTGGGGCAACCGGAGCTAAGAGATCACTTAAAAAATCCGGCTTTGACTCAATTGCGACAAAGAATCAGTATTCGATATCATTTAAAAGCTTTAGATAGAGAAGAACTGGTTAAATACATTGATTATCGATTAAGTGTCACAGGGTTTGAAAAAGATTGTCCTTTTGACGCAGAAGCGTTAGAGGTCATTTTTACTTATTCAAAAGGGGTTCCCCGTCTTGTTAATGTTCTTTGTGATAAAGCATTGTTGGCAGCTTTTGTTAGAGATAAAAAAGTTATTGGAAGAGAACTTGTTGAACATGCCAGAGATGAAATAGAAGGTAAGTCTCCCGATACTGAAGCTTCAGAACTTAATCAAAAAAATAAAGAAAAAGAGTTGAAAGAAAAAGAAGCAATTTTAACTTATTAAAGAGGATTTGTTTTGAGCATTATTACAGAAGCTCTTAAAAAAGCAGAACTTGAAAAAAAAGGTAAAGGATCTCAGGATCAATCTGTGTTATCTAGAGTTCCTAGCAATAACCTTTCAGGGGATAACTCGGAAGATACTGCTAGTTTATCCGAAGAGCAGGATTTTCATGCTGAGCCTGTTCTGGTCGAGCCTATTGGAGAGTTTGACAGTAATAAAAAAGCATCAAAATTTTCTTATATTCTTTTTGGAGGGTTGCTGATTGCATTAGTGGGGCTTTGTTTTTTTATTTTTCAATATTATGTTCAACCTATCTTGAAGGAAAAGTATAAGGAGTCATATATTTCTGTGGTTACAGGCCCTAAAATAGAAACAGGGAGTAAGTCTGCGGTTGTTCCTGTTAGCCCTAGACCCGTTGTGATAACTCCTGTTGAGAAAAAACCTGTTGTTTTACCTCAAGAAGCCAGCGCAAGTCGTAGAGTTGAGAGTAAATTTAAAGTTACTGGAATTATTGATGAAGCTGGAAATGAGGCAGCAATGATTGGTGATGAGATATTAGAGATGGGTGAAGAGCTAGATGGATTCGTCTTGGTGGGAGTTAATTCTAAAGGTATTCAGCTCAGAGAAAAGTCCTCAGGTAAGGTTTTTAACATTAAAATTTAAGTCTACATCCCTATTTTTCTTCTTTCCTATAAATAGCTAATTATTCAGCATGGATAAAGAGGCTGAGCTGCCATTTTTCAGGTGAGGAATCTGCTTGTAATTCTTTTTCGTAAGAAATATGATATTTCTTCTGTTTTTCTAAATCAATTAGGAGTCTCTGGTGGAACAAAGAAAAAAAGCGATTGTTATTGGTGCGGGGTTTGGAGGGCTGTCTTCTGCGATTCGTCTTCAAGCTAAAGGTTTTGATGTTACTTTGGTTGAAAAGAGAGAGCAGGTTGGAGGTCGGGCTTATCAACTTAAGAAAGAAGGCTACACCTTTGATATGGGGCCTTCTTTAATTACAGCTCCTTTTATTATAGAACGGCTTTTTTCTTTGGCTGGAAAAAAACTCTCAGATTATGTTGAGTTAGAGTCCTTAGATCCTTATTACAGAATCTACTTTAGTGATGGTAAGTACATTGATTACAATGGGAATGCTGAAAATATTAAATCCCAAATGGCTTGTTATAGTCAAAGAGACGCAGATCGTTACGATGCTTTTTTTAAGGATATTAAAGGGGTGTATGATGCCATTATTACGGATGGTTTAGGAGCGCAGCCTTTTATGAGTTGGGGTTCTATGCTTAAGTTTGCTCCACAGGCAATCAAGTTGAAAGCTTTCCTACCTGTTTATTCCTTTACAGCTCAGTATTTCAAACATGAGTTCCATCGGTTTATGTTTTCATTTCATCCGCTATTTATTGGAGGTTCTCCTTGGAAGGCTCCTAGCGTCTATGTGATGATTCCTTATCTTGAAAAAGTAGGAGGAGTGTGGTTTGCGAAAGGGGGAATGTATAGTTTAGTAAAAGCGATGGAATCTGTTTTTAAAGAAATAGGGGGGACGGTAAGGACTCATACGGAAGTAAAGAAAATTGTCGTTGAAGATGGAGTTGCTCGAGGAATTGAGCTAGAAAACGAAGTTTTAAAGGCGGATTGTGTTGTGTGTAATGCTGATATTCCTATTGTATACAAGAATCTGATTGATTCTAAATGGAGAAAAAAGTGGACAGATAAACGAATTGATAAAATTCACATGACCATGAGCTGTGTTTTGCTCTATTTGGGTGTTAAGAAACAATTTCCTCAGCTGAAACATCATACGATTGTTTTGGGTTCAGAATATAAAGAATTAGTTAAAGATATTTTTGATCGGCAGATTATTCCTGAGGAGTTTTCTATGTACTTACATGCCCCAACAAAAAGTGATTCTAATATGGCTCCTAAGGGTTGCGAAAGTTTGTATGTGTTGATTCCGGTTCCTAATCTAAAAAGTGGAATTGATTGGAAAAAAGAAATAGAGCCTTTTACAAATAAAGTTTTGGATCGTTTAGAAGAAAAGATGGGGATGGAAGGTCTGAAGGATAATATAGAGGTGATGGAAGTATTTACACCGGATGATTTTAAGAATAAACTGAACTCTCATTTAGGGAATGCTTTTGCTATTGAACCCCGATTGATGCAAAGCGCTTATTTTAGACCTCATAATCGCAGTGAAGATATCGAGCGTCTCTATTTTGTTGGGGCGGGTACTCATCCTGGAGGTGGCGTGCCTGGCGTCTTGTTGTCATCTGAGGCGACGGATAAGTGTATCGTGGAAGATTTTAATTTATGAAGCCTTTTCTTTCGGATTATCCTGAGATGGATTTAATGAAAGCTTCTGCGAAATATACGAGGCATCACGCGAAAACCTTTTATTTCGCATCCTTTATGCTGTCGTCTAAGAAGAGGAAGGCCGCTTATGTGATTTACAGTTTTTGTCGTTATGCGGATGATCTTTTAGATGAAGAGACAGCGAGCTTAGAAGAAAAGAAAAAATATGCAGCAGCTTTGTATGCAATATTGGATTCTGTATATTCTGATATTCTTGAGAAGCAATCTCCCTTTCGTCTTTTTCAAGAAGTTGTAATTTCTCATAAAATACCAAAGGAATACTGGGTTGATTTGATTAAGGGTGTTGAGATGGATTTGACCCAGCATCGGTATAATACGTGGGAAGAGCTTGATTTGTATTGTTATAGAGTTGCCTCTGTTGTAGGATTGATTATGAGTCATGTTTTTGGAGTTTCGTCTAAAGAGGCTTATCCGTATGCAATTTCACTGGGTAAAGCAATGCAGTTAACTAATATTTTAAGGGACGTAAAAGAAGACTATGATATGGGACGTATCTACTTACCTCAAGAAGAATTGAGTTCTTACGGAGTTGATGCTTCTGAGTTTGCTCATAAACATGTATCGAGTAAATTTATTCCTTTTGGAAAATTTCAAATTCAAAGAGCACGGCAGTTTTATAGAGAAGCAGATAAAGGGATTGGAATGTTGAATGGAGTCAGCTCACGTTTTTGTGTTCGTGTTATGAGTGGTTTGTATGAAAAGATTTTAGATGAGATTGAGGCGAAAAACTATGATGTGTTGTCCGGAAGAGTTTATGTCTCTTTTTGGAAAAAAGTATTATTATTAGTTCAACTCTGTTTTAAAAGCAAAAGAGCATAAAGTTTATAGGAGTGTAATCCATAGATATGAATTGCCCAGACATTTTAGATAGTTATAGAGAATTAGTTCAGACTCGACTGAATGTTATTACGGAATCATTAGGATCCAGTCCAATGAAAGAACCTTTGGAGAGTTTGTTAAAGCAAGGGAAACGTGTTCGTCCTATTATTACCCTTCTTTCTTCTGAAGCTGTAGGAGGCGATGTTTCAGAAGCTCTTCCTGCGGCAGTAGCAATAGAGTTGCTGCATACGGCTTCACTGATTCATGATGATATGATGGACTCTGCTTCGATGAGAAGAGGGCAGCCTACAGTGCATGCTGCTTATGGAGATAAGATGGGGCTTTTGTGCGGAGACTTCTTGGTTTCTTTAGCTTATGAAGAAATGTTTCGACTGAAGGAGCCGTATAATGTTTCGGTGCTGCATTTAATGAATCAGACGTATAAAGAGCTTTGTGAAGGCCAGGCTTTGGAAGAGTGGGTCAACGACAGTAAAGTTTTAACCCCAGAAGCACTTCTTGAAGTTATTGAAAAGAAAACGGCCTCCCTTATTTATTTTGCAGCAAAATCAGGAGCAATTATAGGAGGATCTCCTGAGGAAGATGTCGACTTGTTTGGTTCTTTCGGACGGTCCTTAGGTTTTGCTTTTCAGATCCAAGATGATTTGCTTGATTTGGTGGGTTGTAGTCAAGAAACAGGTAAAGATACTAGTTTGGATGAGAAAAACAACAAAACGACCTGGGTAGGGACTTTGGGAGTTAATGGAGAAATGGCTAAGATTGATGTTGCTGAGAAAAAGGTTAAGGAATACTTGTCAGAAGCAATTCAGTGTTTGCAACAGATTCAGTCTTCTGAAGCTAAGGATAATCTAAAAGGATTTGTTCAGTATCTAATGAATAGGAGATCTTAAATGGTTGAGGTCTATTTGTTCTTTTTAGGTTTAGTTGTTATGGAGCCTATCACCTATTTGTCTCATCGCTACATCTTCCATGGATTTGGCGTTCCTTTACATCGCAGTCATCATTCGAGTCATAATCGAAGAGAAGGCCAGAAAAAGCTGATTCATAATTTTGCTCCTAAGAGCAATGGGTGGGAGCTGAATGATTTTTATCCAGGAATTTCAGCTTTAATAACTATGTCTGTTATTGCTTTAGGTATTTTTGTTCCGAGTTTGAAATATTTAATTTCTTTCGGTTTTGGTATTACAGCATATGGGCTTCTTTACTTTTTAATTCATGATATTGTGGTTCATGGAAGAATCCCATTTTTTCGTATAAAGAAAAATATTTTCTCTTGGCATTATCATTCTCATCGTATTCATCATTTATTTGGTGGAGAACCTTATGGATTGTTGTTTCCGATTGTTCCTTCTGCATTAAAAAAACGTTATCATCAACTAACCTTAAAAAACTCATCTCATGAATAAAGTGCTTATTGTTGGTGGTGGGTTGGGAGGGCTTGTTAGTAGCCTTTATTTATCTCACGCAGGCTATAAGGTAACTTTATTAGAAAAAAACGGATATTTGGGTGGGAAGTTAAGTCAAATCAAAGAGGGTGGTTTTACCTTTGATTGTGGGCCAACTTTATTAACGATGCCTTTTGTCTTGGAAGATTTGTTTGAAAATTTAGGAAAACGAATAGAAGACTATTTAGATCTGATGCCAGTCGATCCACTGTGTCGTTATTTTTTTTCAGATGGCAGTCAGCTGGATATTTCTAATAATATGGATAAAACATATTCTTATCTGGAAGCTTTTAACCCGGATGAGGTGCAATCTTTTAAGAAAATTTTAAATCATGGGAAGCGGGTTTACTCTATTGCTTCAAAACCATTTTTATTTGAGAGTAATGGAAGCTGGGGCCCAAAGTTTTTTCTTACTCATTGGAAATCACTTCTTCAATTTTGGAAGTTGGATCCATTTCGAACTTTAAGCCAAATGGTTTCTAGCACATTTAAAGATGAGAGACTTAAACAGGTATTTAATCGTTTTGCGACTTATAATGGCTCTTCACCTTATAAAACTCCGGCAACTTTTTCCATCATCCCTTATATTGAACATACGATGGGCGGTTGGTATCCTAAAGGAGGAATGTACAAATTGGTTGAGGTTTTGGAACAGTTTGCAGTGGAGCTTGGTGTAGAGATCCGGAAAGAACAAGTGGTTAAAGAGATTTTAGTAGAAGAAGGAGCCGTTAGAGGGGTTGAATTAGTAGATGGATCGGTTTTGGAAGCAGAGAAGATAATAGCAAACACAGATGCGTTACAAGTTTATAAGAGATTAATTCCCTCTTCCCAATTAAATAAAAACCTGAAAGAGTTAGAGAAGAGCAATGATATGTCCACTTCCGGATTTGTTTTGCAACTTGGAGTAAAAAAAGAATATCCGAATTTGTCGCACCATAATATTTTCTTCTCTAAAGATTATAAGGAAGAGTTTGAGGCTCTTTTTGAGCAAAAGATTCCTGCCCCGGAGCCGACAATTTATGTGAGTATCTCTAAGAAAAGTGATGCTACATTAGCTCCTGATGGGACTAGTAATTTGTTTGTGTTGGTGAACGTTCCTTCCATAAGCGAAGGTTCTAAGATTGATTGGGACGTAGAAAAGTATAAGTATAGAGACTTGATTGTTCATCAATTAGAAATAGCCGGTTTGAGCGGGTTAAATAGTAATATCTGTTACGAAAAAATATGGACTCCGTTAGAATTTGAAAAAAATTATGGGGCCTATAGAGGTTCTTTATATGGGCTTTCCTCGAACAGTCCATGGTCTGCGTTTAATAGACCTTCTAATCGATGTGAAGAGGTTGAAGGGCTTTATTTTGTCGGGGGAAGTACTCATCCTGGAGGAGGTATTCCTCTCGTCTTACTTTCTGCTAAAATGGTTTCAAATTTGGTTCAAGAAGACTTAAAAGTATCCGCATGAGGGTTTTATGATTAAAACGAATAAATTACCTATTGTTGAAAAATTCTTTTTATGGTGGACACAACGTACGCTTGCAAAACTTTTCTATGCGCATCGTGTTCGAGGTTTAGAGCATTTAAAAGGTTTAGATAAAAATATTCCAATTATTTTTTATGCTAATCATAGTAATTGGTGGGATGGACTTCTTTGTTTTTATATGACGTACAAGTTGTTTGAATTGGATACGATCTTGATGATGGATATTAAACAGCTAAGAAAATATGCTTTCTTTCGATGGATTGGTGCTTTTAGTGTCGATCGCGGTGATAGCAGAAAAGCAATGCAATCCATTCAATATGCTGTAGAAGAACTTAAAGGAAGGAGAAATGCACTCTGGATATATCCTCAAGGAGTTATGTCTCCAAATGATGCGAGGCCTATTCAGTTTTTTTCTGGTGTAACTCATATCATAAAAAAATTAAGAAAAGTTCAGTTGGTTCCAGTGACACATCGTTATGAATTTATTCAAGAGCAACGACCTGAGATTTTTACAGAATTTGGACCCGTTCAATATATTGAAGATTCTTCTCTTTTAGATATGAAAGAATTAAATGTAGAGCTGAATCAAAAACTAATTTTTCAATTAGATCTATTAAGAGATGCTGTGATTCAGAAAGAGTTTTCAGATTTTATAACAATTCAAAAAGGAAGAGAGTCCATTAGTTCTCAAGTAGATTTATTTCGTACTAAAACTCAAAACTCGGTAAGGTAAACTTGAATGATTTATTTTAATTTAGGATTATTAGCAATTTCATTGGGTCTTTTTGTTGTTTTTCTTTGGAATCTATTCGCGCTTAAAAGAATAGGTTTAAAACAAGAGTTAGAAATTTACCCATTTGTTTCTATCCTTATCCCCGCAAGAAATGAAGAAGAGAATATAGAGCGTTGTCTTAATAGTGTGATAAATCAAGATTATCCAAATTTTGAAATCTTAGTTTATGATGATCGGTCTGAAGACAGAACCTATGAGGTCGTGAATAGGGTCGGAGCTGGGGTAGAGAAGTTAAGATTAATCTCTGGGGATCATCTTCCTGAAGGGTGGTTAGGAAAATGTTATGCGTGTCACCAACTTTCTCTAGAGGCTCATGGGGAGTTGCTTTTGTTCACAGATGCAGATACGGAGCATCATCCAAGGAGTTTAAAGGCTTCTGTAAGAACTCTAAAAGAAGAGCGTGGGGGCCTTTTGACTTTGATTACACAAATAAAAATGGGGAGTTTGTGG
This sequence comes from Candidatus Omnitrophota bacterium, assembly GCA_029261035.1. GTDB lineage: Bacteria > Omnitrophota > Omnitrophia > Omnitrophales > JACROU01 > JAJDCD01. The sequence continues at coordinate 181,559 of JAJDCD010000008.1, read as the reverse complement.
GAACGTTTGTGTTTACCGATGCTCCACTTTATGGAATTTTTATTTCTTCCTTTTGGGCTTGTGACGCAATTAAAAACTCCAAGCTTGTCTATGGGGAATGGACAGTTTATGTTGTTTGAAAAGGCTGTTTATGAAGAAATTGGAGGGCATTTAGCTGTGCGAGATCAGCTGGTTGAGGATGTTTGGTTGGCAAGGAGAGTTAAAGAGATAAAGTCGAAATTATTAATAAAAGATGGGTTCGCTTTGGTTCAATGTCGTATGTATCAAGATTTTTCAGGGATATTTGAAGGTTTTTCTAAAAATTTATTTCCGGGATTTAATTTTTCCTTGCCAGGGATATTTGCTTTTATGATGCTTTGTTTTTTTCTCTTTGTTTTTCCTTATGTTCAAATTGGGATAGGGGTTTATAAGGGGGGTGATATTTTTATTCCTGTGATTATGGTTGGGATGGCTATTTTTATAAGGGTTGTTTTAGCGGTTCGATTTAAGTTAGGGCTTATTTCTTGTTTTGTTCATGTATTTTCTATGATTCTGTTTTTAGTGATTGCTTTAAATTCTGTTAGAATATTTGTTTTTAAGAGGGGGGCTTCTTGGAAGGGGAGGGTTTATTTGAGTGGGGTTGGGCATAAAAAAGATCTTCCCGGCGCTCAGACAGCACAAAAGTGACCGTCACCTAAGGTGCCTGTCGCTTTTGTGAACTCGCGGCGGGAAGATCTTTTTTATGACTTTAATGTAAAATGGGAGTGTGGAGCGTTGGAAAGAAGAGCGCCATCGAGGGCTCTTCTTTCCTTGGTTTAATGTTATTTCGTTATTTTGAATAACGAAATGCTTGTTTGTTTTTGCTATTTATTAGAAATATTGGGATTACGCCTTTGATGGGATGGAGTAGTTGTTTTAGGATTTACTTTTTCCATTGTCTTATAGGTGGGTCTAATAATATCGAATGAGGCGGTTTGATGTCGAGATTGAGTTCTTTTGCTGTGTTTGTTGTTGTGAAGTATCCTAAGAGGTTTGTTCCTTTGGCATTTGTGCGTGCGGGTTTGGATCCTTTGGAGTTGAGTCGGGTTAAGGGGCTCTTGTTTTCTAAGGTGGGGGGCACTGGGCGTGGTTTGGGGTTTAGTGTGAAGCCAAATTGGAGTCGGTATGTTTTGTTTACCACATGGGAGTCAAAAGAGGATTGGGAGCGATTTAGAGAGACCTCGTGGATATATAAGCGCTTTGAAGAATGTTCTACAGAATTAGGATGGATTGCTTTAGAACCGACACGTTCTGCTGGAAAATGGGATGGAGACGGTCTGTTTTTAGCGAGTGAGATGGGTCAAGGAGATGGGCCTATTGCTATTTTGACACGTGCTACGATTCATTTGAGTCGTATGACACAATTTTGGAGCGAAGTAGAGCCTGTGAGTCGTTCCTTAGAGACGATGAAAGGACTGAGACATTCTGTTGGTTTTGGGGAGATTCCGTGGTTTCGACAGGCTACTTTTAGTGTATGGGACAATGAAGAGTCTTTGATGGAGTTTGCTTATAATAGTAAAGATCATAAAAGAGTTATTAAAAGAACTCGAGATGAAAATTGGTATAAGGAAGAGTTGTTTGCACGGTTTTCTATTGTGGATAGTTTTGGGTCATTGAAGATTAACTAATGAAGGAGAATGTTATGTTTAGAGGAATAAGGTGTCTATTGTTTTTTAGTTTTTTTTGTTTGATTCCTATGAGTGTCTATGCAAAAGATTTTGTGGTTAATGCGAATACTTCTGTCACATATGAAGTGCCGCGTTCCGTGGATCAATTACAGGCATTTAATAGTCCTGAATTTATTTCTAGAAACTTGCCAGGGATTGAGAGTATCGAACAATTGAAGGGAGAGGATTTTCTTTGGGATTTAAAAATTCCTGTGCCAATGGCTAGAGATATGACAGGGACCTTTATTTCTAAAAGAGAAGTTTTAAATTCGAATCATATGATATTCACATCTCCTAAAGAATCAGAGGATTTTATGCGATGTGAAATTAAAGTAGAACCTAAACCGAATAATGAAAGTCAAATAAATATTTCTATGAATTTAAAATTCACACGTTCTAATGGGTTGAAATTTCATTGGATGGCCCCCTTATTGGGCGAAGAGTTCTTGAGTGAACGCGTTAAAGAGATGTTGGATAAAATGTTAAATGAATTTATTCTAAACTCAAAAGAAGAATTGGAAGCGGTTAATGCTTAAGAAAATTTGCTTATATTTAACTTATCTCTCTATTTTTTTATTTCCATTCAGTCTTTACTTTGTAGCTTTTGATAAGCTTCCAGAGACATGGGCGTTTACGTCTTCTGTTTCACTGATCCTCTTTTCTATACTTATTTTTATATGGGCAGCGCTTAACGTTTCTTGGTCTAGAGCTTTTTCTCAGTTTTTTTTAATTGTTCTTTCTGCTATTGGAATAGAGCTATTGGGAGTGCATACAGGAATCCCTTTTGGGCAATATACTTACACAGATGCCTTGAGCTATTCTGTCTATGGTGTCCCCATATTAATTGGCCTAGCGTGGTATTTGGTTGTAGTTAGCTCTTATGGTTTGGTTTTAAAGTTATTTAGGGGCAAAGCCTCTCCGCTTCTATTGGCGCTTTTTGCATCTATATTTGTTTTGGCTTTTGATATTGTATTAGAGCCATTTGCGACATCTGTTTTTAATTATTGGATCTGGGAGGGGAATGTGATTCCTAAATCAAACTATGTAAGCTGGTTTGTTTTTGGTTTCTGTCTTTTGCTTTTTATTCAAACTCCTGAGGAGCGCTCTTGGGATCAATTGGACTGGGTTCCTGGAGTTGTTTATTTTCTTCTTTGGTTTTTGTTTAGTGTGAGTATTTTATTGAAGGGTTTTTATTTACCTACTTTTTTAAGCTTTGCTTTTATTTCTGTGGCAATAGTTTGTATTAGAAAGATTAAAACTCAGGCTGTTTCATGATTAAATATTTATATTTTATTGTTTTAATACTTTGTATAAGCATACCTCTTATTGTTGCAAATCATCGTGATCTGAAATTGTATCGATTTTGGAAATCAATGTTGTTTTCTATTTTATTGCCATCAACAATTTATTTGTTGTGGGATATTTTTGCGTCTCATCAAGGACATTGGAGTTTTAATCCAGATTATATATTGGGTTTAAAACTATTGGGTTTACCTATTGAAGAGTATCTATTTTTTCTTTTCCTGGGATTTATTTCTATATTTACATATGAGGTTATTCAACTCAGAGTGCGTCTAGGGGAGAAACGAAATGATTCCTAGTTATACTCTCTTTGGCTTGCTCTCAGTGCTTGTTGTTGTTATTCTTGATTTAGTTCTTAAGACATATGTTTTAAAGGATTTAAAGTTTTTGATTTTTATTGCTGTTATGATGTTTGCAGAGTTGATAGTTAATGGTTATCTTACTTCACGCCCCGTATTTCTTTATGGATCAGATGCTATATCAGGGTTTCGTATTGGGACTATTCCGATAGAAGATTTCTTCATGGGCTTTTCTTTTATTACTTTTGTAGTTATTCTTTGGGTTTATTCTAAGGTAAAATTCCTAAAAATTAAAAAATAAATTGCTTATTCTTTATATTTATATATAATAAATAATAATATTAATTATTTATAATATAAATAGGAGGTTGGTAATGGAAGAGAAGATTTTGCACTCGTTTCAGATTAATGAACAAGAAGAGATTAGAATTGTTTGTGGTGTTTATGAAGGAAAACCCTTTATAGATCAGAGAGTTTATTTTAAGGCAGAGGAACAAGGAGATTATAGACCTTCCAAGAAAGCTCTAAGGATTAATCCTAAATATTATTTCGAGTTAAAAAAAGGAATTGCTCGTGTTGAAAATGAATTAAGCAGACTTCAAGGGTAATAGTAAAAATGGATAGAGACTTTTACTATTACAAATGGATAGGGCTAACTATTTTTGTTATTCTTTTTGCTTCTTATTTTCTTGTTTTAATTCGTAAAATGTAATGTGGCGTTTTGAGACAGTTCAACGTCCTGTCGTTTGGGCTACCTTATGTTTTTCTTTTGGAATACTCTTAGAATGTTATACAGATTTTTTTCATCCCTTACTCACTTTCTGTATTTTACTATTAATATTTTTTTATTTAATATTAGTTAAGGGGTGGCGTTTATTTTTTCTGTTATGTTGTTTGTTCTTAATTTTTTTTGGAATCCTTTATTCCAATGCAATGAAACAGAATGGTGATTTATCTGTAGAGCTTCAGAGTGGAAAAGGTTATTTAGAGGGGCATGTTGTTTCTTTTGTTGATGAGAGAGTAAAGGGTAAGAGACGTAAAATCATTTTTGATTTAGAGTCAAGTGGTTGGTGGCAGCCTAAGTTAGGTCGTCTGGAAGGATCTATTTTAAGAAGGGAAGTTCGTGGAAAAGTTCGTGTTACCGTTATTCAGCCTAATCGGGTTCCGCAAATAAACGATCGTGTTCGAGTTTTTGGGGAATTATCTCGTCCAAGAGAAATAATGAATTTGGGGGAGTTTGACTATAAAGAGTATTTAAGTCAAAGAGGAATTAACTCGGTTCTTTTGAGCGTAGCTAAGAAAAATGTACTCATTCTTTCTTATAAGGCATCAGGTATTTCCCCCTATCTTTCGCGACTTAGAATAAGCTTCGAGAAGCATCTAGATAAAATATTTCAAATGCCTGAAAGTGCTCTTTTTAAAGCTCTGTTAACAGGAAATAAAAAAAATATCCCCAAAGATATTATAGAAGACTTTAGAAATACGGGAACAATACATGTTTTAGTGATCAGTGGATTTCATATATCCCTTATTGTGGGAGGGTGTTATTTCCTTTTCTTATTAATGGGATTCAGTAGAAAAAGCGCTGCCTTTTTTTGCTGTTGTGTGATTTTAATCTATGTACCATTTGTAGGATCTCAAATCCCAATTGTGAGAGCTGGGATAATGATCTTTGCTGTAATGGTAGGAGTTTTGATTCAAAGAAAAAGCGAAGTTGTTTCAAATATTTTTCTAGCATTATTTCTAATTCTTTTAATGAACCCTCAATCTTTATTTTCACCTTCTCTTCAATTATCCTTTGTGGCGGTTGCTTTTTTAATTTTTATTACACCTGAGTTAGAACGTTATTTTATTCTTTTTGATGTGCATTCCCATTTCATAAATCAACAACCTGTCACTAAGAACGTAATTCGATTTTTTCTCTCTACGGCGATTGCAAGCATTGTAGTCTTTTTTGGATTGTGGCCATTGATTCTTTGGTATTTTAATATGGTTACTGTTACGAGCTTGATTAGCAATCTTATTATTGTCCCGATTTTAATTTTCTCTCTTATGCTTTTGTTTTTTATTCTGCCTCTGAGTTTTGTGTCTTTGCCCTTAGGCATTCTTCTAGGAAAGTTGCCAGCGAGTTTGCTTCAAGGGGCATTGGTCGTAGTGGATGTTTTGTCTGTAGCTAGTAATTCTTATTTTTATTTATCCAGGCCTTCTCTAATGCTTGTAGTTATGTATTATAGTTGCTTTGTGTGTTTTTGTTTCCAAAGTTATCGGCAATGGGAATTGTGGAAAAAAAGTATGCTGATATTTTCTATAGTTATCATTTCAGTATGTATGCTAGTTCCATGGAGCCAATATCAAAAAAGTGTCGTGTTTTTATATCATGGAAAAGCCCCCATTTTAATTTTAAAAGAAAAACCATTTGAGAGTTCGTTAATCAATCTGGGGCCTAAGAATAAAAATTCTATATGTTCGATATTAAAATATTGGGGGATTCGATCGTTGGAGGATGTTTGGGTCACATCTAAAAACAAAAATTATTGGGGATCTCTTGAAAAACTGACGAACTATGGTTTTGTTCGAACTCTTCATTTTCCATGGCCCTATCCAAAAGATGAAATGTTTATGAGAAGTATTAAAGCAATAAAGAAAGATAAGGGAAGCTTGAAAAATATTTTAACTCCAGGAAATGAAAAGAATATGGTTCTTCCCTTAAAGAAAGAGATGGGTGTTATTCTTGATTTTGAAGGCGTTCGAATCTGCGTCTTAGATTATAAGGATAATTCATTCATCCGTTCTTTAAATTCTTTTTTTGATGTGCTCTATCTTCATGATTCCATTAGTCATGTTGAAGATCCCGTTATTTCTTCAATTCTTGATTTAAAACCCAAGCAAATTTTAATTTTGAAAATATCGTCGGAAGTACGGGAGTTATTTGAAAGGCAAGGAGTCGGTGTTTTTGAGTTCAATAGGGATGGCGGACTCAAACTGACTAAAATGAGGGATGGGTATGCTATAAATCCAATGAGAAGATGAGCTATAGGGGTGGGGGAGCTCTAAGTTATTTAAAATAAAAGGGTTAAGAATTTTACTTTTAACCCTTTTTATCCTGTTGTAAAGCCATAATAAACTATATGAGGAAGGACCTAAAAAGTGTTATAATATAGGCTTACTTGCAAGACAAATTTATTTTAAAGAGGTGTTCTTCTATGTCAATTAAGAAATTGAAGGTTCTTGTTTTAATCTTAGTATTTGCTTTTGGAATCAATTCTACTGGAGCTGCTTATTGGGTTTGGTCCCCAGAACAGGGGAAGTTTATCAATCCACAATCTTCTATTGAGGATTCTGCTGATGAACAGTTTAAATATTCCCTTGGGTTCTATAAAGAGAAAAACTATAAACGAGCCCAGAATGAGTTTGAAGATTTGATAAAACAATTTCCATCTTCTGTGTTAGCTGCGGAATCTTTGTTTTTCTTAGGGCAAATTCAGGAAGAGAATGCTAATTTCTTTAAGGCTTTTAAGAATTATCAGAAAATAATCGAAGATTACCCGCAATCTGAACGTGTGGACGAAGTGGTAGAAAAGCAATTTAATATTGGAATGCTTTATGTGGGTGGTAAAAAAGAAAAGTTTTTGGGAATGAGGGTTGTTCCTTCAATTACCAAGGCTATTGAAGTGTTTTCAAAGATTGTTGAAACCTCTCCATACAGCGCTTATGGTGACCAGGCTCAATACCGTTTAGCACAAGCTTATAGAGAAAACAAAGAGATTGGGAAAGCGGGAGAAGCGTATCAAGCCTTAATTGATAATTATCCTGATAGTGTTTTGGTGGATGACGCTCGATTTGAAATGGCTGAAAGTGTTTTCTTGAGAAATTCGAGTCCAGACCGTGATTTTAGAAGCTTAGAAAAAGCTTCTGAAAATTTTGATGAATTTATCAAACAATACCCTGACAGTCCTGTCGTTGATAAGGCGATAAAATTAAAGAATGTGATTAAGCAAAAAGCGGCTGAAAAGAATTTTAAAATAGGTGAGTTTTATGAAAAGGATAATTATTTAGAATCAGCAATTATTTATTATGAGGATGTTGTTCGTCTGTATCCTGATACGGAATGGGGTAGACAGGCTAAGAGTAAAATTAATCAGTTGAGAAAACCCGGGGAATTTTTAGAACAACGTTCTCAACAGCTGGAAGCTAAAAGGCGAGATTTGCAAGCTCGTAAAGAGGCGATAGAGATTAGGGATGGCTTTGACTCTAGTCAGTTAAAAGGCGAAAAGGATAAAATTAAATCACTTCAAAAAACTTTAGACAAAGAAGAGTCAAGCTTTGATAAGAATAAAAAACAAAGTTTAAAGCTAAGAAGAAATGCCCTTGAAAGAGACAAAAAAGAAATAGGTGAGCGTCAAAAGTCATTAAATAAGAAAAAGAAATTGTTGAAAAAAAATCCATCAGATAGTTTGCAAAAAGCTTTAGATCGTTGGCAGGATAGTTTGGATGCTGAAAAGTATTCTTTGTCGCGTAGAGAATCTGACCTAATCCGATTGGAAGAGCAGTTTGGTGTTCGTACAGACAGGTTCCGTTTATTGGAAAAAATGCCTTTTATGGGTGGGAAAGAGTTAGAGCTACAAGCTATTATGAGGTATAAAGAAAAAGATCTTGAGAAGTTGAATGAAAAACTTCAAAAATTAAAATCTGAAAAAGAAGAGTTGTATTCAGAGAAGCAAAACCTTAAAGTTCGTTTAGCTTCTGTTGGCCCTTGGGGTTTGGAAGTTTTGGAACAAGACGAGCCTGTGGTTAAGGATGTATTATCTCAAAATCCTCAAATTAGCACATTGAAACAGAAGTTAGATTTAGAAGAGGAAACATTGTCCCAGTTGAAATCTCAGTATAAAGAGATACAGGAATCGTTTTCTAAATTTGGAAGTTCTATTTTGGGTAAAGTAGGTCAGATAGCTAAAGCACCTATTAGCTTAGCTAAGTACCCTGCAGAAATTGTAGGGGGGACCATTACAAAGATTAATCCTTTTGATGGTAATAGCTCTCAGACAGAAAGGGAAACATTCCTTTCTTTAGTGAATCAAAGGCAGAAAACTGAACAGCGTATTGCTAAAGCTAAGGATGTGATACAAACCATTCAGACATCTTTCGAAAAAGAGTTGGTTGCTGATGTTGCATTGGCAGAAGCTGAAGAAGAAAATGAAAAAGTTATAGATAGTGTTGAGTTTGAAAATAAGGAGCCTATTTCATTAACAGCTGAAATGAAAGATATGACATTAGAGCAACGTCGGGAGCGCATTGCACTTAAGAAAAAAATAAAGCAAGTAGAAAAAGATATCCGGTTACGCATTGAAGAAATTGAGGACCGTCAAACTCAGAAGACGGATAAATTGAGTGAGCTAGCCGAATTACTCAAAGAGAGACAGAACCAAGGCATGTTAGGACCTGTGGGTGGGGCGGCTAAAGGAACTGGAAAATGGGTGAAGTACTTCTTTCTTGGAATGGGAAGTGAAGAAAGTATTATGAACAAGGAAGCGGCTAAGGTTTCTAAGGCTTCTGGAAACGAAGCTTTTCTTATTTCAGAGCTTAAAGACTCCATTGAGCTAGATAATATTATGATTGAGGCAAGAGGGCGAGAGATTGAAAAGCTCGATAAAAATTTAGACCTATTGAAGAAAAAAGGAAAGTCTATGAATAACTTTAGGTTTAGATCTGTTCTGGTTGAGAGACCTTCGAATGTTTTGGGAGAAACAATTGATTTTGCTTCAAAAATCATCCCTCGCAAAGATAAGAAAACAGCTTTGATTAATCAGCTGGATAAAGAAACGCAAAAGCTTTCTTTCTTGGAGCAGGAATGGGCAGGTATTAATTCTCGATTGGCAGCATTTGCCTTAGAGGGCAAATCTTCTGGCTCAGAAGTATATTCTTCTCAAAGTCAAAGTGATTTAGCTGTTGCTGTGACAGAGACCATTTCATCAAAACAAGCCCCAGCAGTCATTCAAGAATCTGCTTTTTCAGATGAAAAGAAAGTAGAATACGAACGATTGAGTCAAGAGGTTAAAGGTGTAAAATCGTTGATTATTAATAAAAATAAAAACATATTGAAGTTGAAGCAGAGGCTTCAATTAGAAATTCAAAATTCTTTGCAGGCTAACAATATTTCTTTTTCAGAACTAAAGGACTTGAAGAGAGATAAGAAAGCAGAGAAAGAAAAATCCAATGTTACTAAAGAGTTGATTGGAATTGATAAAGATATCAATAAATTTATTGAAGAAGAAAAAGAGCTTCTTGAAAAACAAGAGTCTGTTTTTAGAAAGAAATTGGAAGAACTGGATCGTTCGATACAGTCGTTGAGGAAGAGTGCTGATGACCGTTACGAACTGTTGCTTTCTGAAAAACAAGTGGTTCAAGGGCGTCTAAATGAAGTGATTCAGCTTATTTCTAATTTGAGTTCTGAGCAAGCAACTGTAGCTCGTTAAAGTTTGAAAGTTTTTGTTAATCTAAGTTTTAGTTAATTTTGGAGGTTTGAGTGAACAAGCTATATAAGTGCTTAGGTCTTTTGTTATTTGTTAGTTTGATCTCAGGTTGTGGTTATACGCAAAAAGCGAATCTTCCTAACGGAATTACATCTATTGCAATTCCAGCTGTTGTTAATGCTATTAATATTAAAACTTCTTACACTTATGAATCTGGGTTAGAAACATCTATCACTAACGCTGTTCGAGACCGTGTTATTTTTGACGGGAACTTAAGGTTGAAAGATGTAAAACAAGCTGACTCTGTTCTTGATATCAGTTTATTTCGTTTTGAGCAAGAAGCTGTTGGTTATGATGACTTAGAACGGGTTGATCGTTTTCGATTATTTGTTGTTGTTGAATTGACTTTAAGAGATTTGAGAACGCAAGAGGTCATTTGGACAGAACCTAATTTTAGTGGTAGCTTTATTTACTCTTTATCTGGACCAAACTCTATTAGTGAATCTCAAGCAGCTAGAAATGCAATTGAAAAACTAGCTCGTAATATTGTTGACCGAATTGTGGAAGATTGGTAGTGTTTATCTTTTCAATCGACTCATCTTATCTACTTTAAACGTTAACTATGACTAAAAAAAGTACAACCTCACTTCCTTTACTTACCCTTGCCGTAGGCGATCCTTATCTAACTCAAAACTGTTTACAGAAAAAGAAGCATCAAATTCTTTCATCAGGGGAAGAGGACTCTGTTTTCCTCTATTACATGAAAGACATAGATTGGGAAGTTGTTCTTAGGCAAGCTCTAACATACCCCTTCCTTTCAGAAAAACAAATTATTTGGATCAAGGGTGCAGAATTGATGAAAGAAGGGGATTTTGAGATGTTGAAGAAATATTTTAAAAACCCTTCCCATTTTTCTTTTATTTTTTTAGAAGGAGAAATTGTTAAAGGGAAAAAGAAGATTTATACTTTTGTTGATTCTGTAAAAGGAGAGTCGAATGTTCTGGACGCGCCTCCGAATAAAGGAAGCTCGTCGAGGTGGAGTAATCGAAAGGAGCAGATTCGATTATTTATTCGTGAGAAAATTAGATCTTTGAATCTTAAAGTGAGTCCCGGTGCAGCTAAAATTCTGGAAGAGACCTGTTCTGATAATTTATTATTTTTAAATAGTACTTTAGAAAAATTAAGTTTAAACGTACCCGCAGATGAAATTATTTCAGAGGCTCATGTAGAAGCTTTGGGGGATCAGGTTTATGATTCGACAGGTTTTGATCTAGCGGAGGCTTTGTCTAAGAAAAATATCACAGAGGTGTTTGAGATTTATTTTCATCTTTACGAAGAAAATCCATATCAAAGCACTGAGCTTTTAGGTCTTTTGAATTGGCAGATGAAACGGATATATGAAGGTAAAAAATTCTTACTTTCTGGAGGGTCTAGAGATGAGTTGGGTCGAAAGTTAAATATAAGACCTTATTTTCTAAACCGGTTTGTTCAACAGTTATCTTCCTTTAATGAACAAAAGTTAAAGAGAACTTTTAAGCTTCTTTTTGAAACAGATGCAGCAATTAAAACAGGAAAAGTATCTGTTAAAGCGGCAGTGGAAATGTTGCTATTGAGGTTGGGGACGAGTTAGTTTTAAAACAAAAAAGCCCTACATTTAATTGTGTAGGGCTTTTTTATTTAAACTGAAATTAAGAATTTGCAGGAGTGAGCTTGTTTATGCTTATTTGAATTCTGGATTTTAATCTATCCACTTTTGTTCTTGGAAGAGTTCCTTTTTTGACACCTTTATCTAATTTAGTAATAAGCGTTTTTGCAGTTACTTTAGACTCTTCTATATTTTTGCTTTCAATAGAAGCTTTTAATTTTTTCTTTAACGTTTTAATTTCTGACAGAACAAGTTGATTAAAGCTTCTTTTTCTGGCGTCGCTTCTCAATCTTTTAGTTGCTGATGGTGAATTTGGCATTCGTAAAACTCCTTTATAACACTAATCAATAGGTATTTTGGCTAACGACTTAGCCTTAAAATGAGGACGTAATTTACCATAGCTGATAGAAGAATGCAATAAAAGAGTTTGGGTTGATGGATTTATCTTATGATATAGTATTGACTTACATTGAATTTATCTTCTTTTTGGAGGTCTTTGAAGTATGTCTGATTCCAACAAAGCAATAATTAAAAATACGGGATGGGTGGCCTTTTTAAGTTTTCTCTCTAGAGTGACAGGACTTATTCGGGATGTGGTAAGTGCGCACTTTTTTGGTCTTTCCCGTATATGGGATGCTTTTGTGTTTGCTTTTACTTTCCCCAACATTTTGCGTCGTCTGGTGTCTGAAGGTGTTTTGACTAGTGCTTTTGTGCCTATTTTTACTGATTTGTTAGAAACGGAAGGCAGGAATGAAGCGGAACGTTTTGCTAGGCAGGTAGGGAGTTTATTTCTCTTTGTAGGCCTTCTTTTTCTTTTAGTTTTTTATTGCGTCGTGGAGTTATTGATAGGAACAATTAGTTTTCAGGAAGATGCGCTTTGGTTTTTGATATTTTTGAAGGTCTTGGCCCCATACGTAGTCGTTTTGTTTTTAATTTCAGTAAGTATGGGAATTCTTTTTAGTGAGAAGCAATTTTTAATACCTGCTTTTACTCCTATTATTTTAAATGTTTGCTGGGTTTCTGTGATTGTCTTTGTTTGTTCTTTTTTATCAAAAACTTCTGAGCAGACTCTTCGATTGCTATGTGCTTCCATAGTACTCTCTGGACTTATTCAAATGTTGTGTGTGTGGATTCCCGTTAAAAGAAAAGGTTATGTATTGTTTCCCTTGCTCAATTGGGGAGGGGAAAATTTAAAGCGTTTTACTTCGTTATTATTTCCGGCAGTAATTGGAATGTCTGTTTTGCAATTGAATCTCTTTATGGATTTAATTTTTGGTTTTTTTTCTCAAGAAGGAGTAAGCTCAAGTCTTTGGTATTCTGTTCGATTGATGCAGTTTCCATTAAGTATATTTGCTACGGCCTTAAGTACTGTCTTGTTACCCGAGTTTTCAAGTTTGTCTGCAGCACAAGCCTCTCAAAAAGTAAAAGAAATATTAAGAATTTCATTAAAAGGAATTTTTTTTATTGTATTCCCTTCAATGGTTGGGATGATGGTTCTCTCAGAACCTATTATTCAGATTTTGTTCCAAAGAGGAGCTTTTACTTATGAAGCTACTCTAAGGACTCAAGCTATGTTCTTGGGTTATATGGGTGGTGTTTTATTTTATTCTGCAGTTCCAGTTTTGGTTTCTGCTTTTTATAGTGTTCAAGATATGAAAACCCCTATGAAAATTGGTTTGTTTTGTTTCTTTTTGAATGGGGTGTTAAATTTTTTATGTTTAAAACTGGGAGGGCCTTTAGGGCTTGCTGTTTCTACTGGGGTAATAGGATTGTTTCATTTTTTGTTTCTTCTTATAATACTTCGAGGTCGATTGGGAGATTTTGGGGTGAAAGAGATTGTTTTTGATTTAACCCGTGTCGCTTTTCTTTCGGTTTTGATGGGGGGTGTTGTTGTTTTATTAAATCGAATTGTAGCTTTTTCTTTTTTTCAGGCTGCTTTTTTAAATCAACTGTTTAATCTCTTGTTGATTATATTGAGTGGAGTTATTGTTTATTTGGTTTTGAGTTTCTTGTTTCGTGTTGAGGAGAGTAGGAGATTGTTTTTGTGGATATTAAAGAAAAAGTAAAAAAATTACCTCTGACTCCTGGAGTTTATTTGATGAAAGACTCTGAAGGAGAGGTTGTTTATATAGGGAAAGCTAATTCTTTGAAAAGAAGAGTGTCCTCCTATTTTATCAAAGAAGGACATTCGCCCAAAATTCAAGTTTTAGTGACTCGAATTCAAGATGTGGATTATATTGAAACACCCACTGAAATCGAAGCTCTGTTGTTAGAGGCTCAACTGATCAACAAGCACAAACCCAAATATAATACACGTCAGAAAGATGATAAGAGTTTTCCTTTGGTGAAAATGACAAATGAAACTTTCCCAAGGTTGATGATGACGAGGCAGAAAAAAGATAAGAAATCAAAGTATTATGGACCTTTTACCGACGCTCGTTTGCTGAGAGAAGCCTTGAGGTTAATTCATACTATTTTCCCTATTCGTAAATGTATGACTTTACCTAAAACAGCTTGTTTGTATTACCATATTGGGCAATGTGTAGCTCCTTGTATTTTCCCAGATATTAAAAAAGAATATAAAGAACTAATGGATGAGGTTTCTGATTTTTTAGGTGGGGGAAAAAGAAACTTGGTGGAATACCTTCAACTTAGAATGGAATCGTCGGCAAAGGAGCTTTGTTTTGAAGAAGCTCAAATTTATAAAGAGCAAATACAGGCTTTGGTCCACTTAAAGAAAAAGCGATTCCATATAAAAAAACCAGAAAAGTCAGTGACATTGTCGGCAACATCAGAATTAAGGAAAATTTTAAAGTTAAATAAATATCCAGAAAGAATTGTCTGTTTTGACGTATCTAATACTTTTGGAAGTGAGTCTGTGGCATCTAAAGTGAGTTTTTATCGTGAGATGCCGGATAAATTTGATTATAGAAGATATAAAATCAAAGCAGTTCTGCAAATTAACGATTATGCAATGATGCAAGAAGCGGTTCGTAGAATGCTGAGACGCCTTAAAGAAAGTAAGGAAGAGCTAGATCCTGATATTATTCTAATTGATGGTGGGAAGGGGCATTTGAATGCTGTTTATAAAGTGCTCCAAGAAGAGGGTTTTGATGGAATTTCTTTAATTTCTATTGCAAAACGCTTTGAACAGATTTACACTGTCGGTTCTACGAAGCCTTTAAATATAGCTAAAGATTCTCCTGTGTTACATATGCTTCAGAAGGTAAGGGATGAATCTCATCGATTTGCTATAGAGTATCATCGGAAATTACGCGATAATAAGGTGACGGACTCTGTTTTGGACAAAATTGAAGGTGTTGGAGAAACTCGTAAGAAAGTTCTTTTAAATTATTTTGGGTCTGTCAAAAAAATAGAGAAAGCTTCGGTTGAGGAAATAAGCTCAATTGTGGGTATATCAGATGGTTTAGCGCGTAAGATTAAAAAAGAGCTAGGGTAACAATTTTAAAAGCAACTTGGAGGTTAGCCTTATGGATCCTCAGAATCCAGAAGAACTTAATGAGCGATTAGAGAAAGTTCAGAAAACGTTATCTGAACTTAGGGGGTGTCTTTGACCTTGGAGATAAGCAGAAGCAGATAGAGTTGTTGAATAGTAAAATTGCCGAGCCTAATTTTTGGGATGACAGTAAGTCGGCTCAAGAAGTTGTTTCTCAGATGAAGATTTTAAAATCTTTGGTTGACCCTTTTGAGAAAGCAGAAAAACAATTAAAAGATTTGTTTGAGCTGATGTCCTTGGTTTCTGATGATGATGCTCAGTCTTTGAATGAGTTTGCAGACGAAATTAAAAACCTAGAAAAGGAAGTTGATTCTTTAGAGTTTAAGCTATTGCTTTCAGATCCTGTGGATGTGTGTGATGCTTTGATGAGTATTAATGCAGGAGCAGGAGGTACAGAGTCTTGTGATTGGGTCCAGATGTTATTTCGTCTGTATTCTCGATGGGCTGAACGGAAGGGATTTAAATTAGAGGTTTTTGATCAGTTAAATGGTGAAGAGGCTGGGATAAAAAATATCACTTTTTTTATTCGTGGAACTTTTGGTTATGGGTATTTAAAAGCAGAGGCTGGTGTTCATCGTTTGGTTAGAATCTCTCCTTTTGATAGTAATAAAAGAAGGCATACTTCTTTTGCTTCTGTCGATGTTGTTGCAGATGTGCGAGATTTAACAGAGATTGAAATTAAGGAAGCTGATATTCGTATTGATACTTATCGAGCAGGGGGTGCTGGTGGTCAGCATGTCAATAAAACTTCCAGTGCTGTAAGAATTACTCATATTGAGTCAGGGGTTGTTGTTCAGTGTCAAAATGAACGCTCTCAGTTTAAAAATAAGCAATCTGCTTTAAAGGTTCTTAAAGCGCGCTTGTATGAAGTTAAGCGTAAAGAGGACAATGCTCGAACTCAAGAGAAGTATAGTGAGAAAATGGAAATATCGTGGGGGTCGCAGATTAGATCCTATGTTTTTCAACCTTACTCTTTAGTTAAGGACCATAGGACTCAATCCGAAACTTCGGATGTGACTCGTGTTATGGATGGAGATATTGATTTATTTATTGAAGCATTTTTAAAAAGTCGAATGAGAAAATAAAGGTGGCTTTATAATGATTGGTGGATTATTAAAAAAAGTATTTGGATCTCAGAATGATCGTGTGATTAAGAAAGTCCAGCCTTTGGTGGATAAAATGAATCAGCTGGAGCCTGAAATTAAAGCTTTAAGTGATGATGCTTTAAAGGCAAAGACGGATGAATTTAGAAAACGATTAAAAGCTGGGGAGACCTTGGATGATTTGATTGTGGAATCATTTGCCGTTGTTCGTGAAGTTTCACGTAGGTTACTTAATATGCGTCATTTTGATGTGCAGCTTTTGGGCGGGGTGTTTTTGCATCAAGGACGTGTTACTGAGATGTCTACAGGGGAAGGTAAAACCCTAGTAGCAACATGTCCTGTTTATCTTAACGCATTAGAGGGTAAAGGGGTTCATGTGGTCACAGTAAATGACTACTTAGCAAATCGTGATAGGGAATGGATGGGGCCTATTTATGAGTTTTTGGGGCTTACTGTTGGTGTGATTCAGCATGATATTGATGCTGAAGAAAGACAGCGCGCTTATAATTCGGATATAACTTTCGGCACAAATAACGAATATGGCTTTGATTTCTTGCGCGATAATATGGAATACGACATTAATAGCCGAAGAATGAAAAAACAAAATTTTGCTATTGTAGACGAAGTTGACTCTATTCTGATTGACGAAGCTCGAACACCGCTGATTATTTCGGGTCCTGCAGATGAATCCACAGATAAGTATTATCAGATTAACAAAATTATACCCAGTCTTAAGCTAGATTCTGATTACACCATTGATGAAAAATCAAATACGGTAACACTGACTGAGGAAGGTGTTAAAAGCTGTGAGTCTTTGCTTGGTAATAAAAACTTATATGAAAATACTCAGATCGATTTAATTCATCACATTAATCAAGCGTTAAAAGCGCATGTTCTTTTCAAAAGAGATATTGATTATGTGATAAAAGAGAATCAGGTTGTGATTGTGGATGAATTCACAGGACGACTTATGCCGGGTCGACGTTTTTCTGATGGTCTACACCAAGCTCTTGAAGCTAAAGAAAATGTGCGTATTGAGCGAGAAAATCAAACTTTAGCAACTGTCACCTTCCAAAATTATTTTCGTATGTATAAAAAATTAAGTGGAATGACAGGAACGGCATCTACAGAGGCTGTTGAATTTGAAAAAATTTACAAACTCGAAGTAGTTGTTATTCCTACTAACAAAGCTAATATTAGAAAAGATTATTCTGACTGTATCTACCGAACAGAACATGAGAAGTTTAATGCTGTTGTAGACAATATTATCGAAATGCATAAATTAGGGAAGCCTGTTTTGGTCGGAACTATTTCGATTCAAAACTCGGAAAAATTGAGTCAGGTTTTGAAACGGAAAAATTTACCTCACTCCGTTCTTAATGCTAAATATCATGAGCAAGAAGCTGAGATTATTTCTAGAGCAGGACAGCCAGGGAATGTCACAATCTCAACAAATATGGCTGGTAGAGGAACGGATATTGTTTTAGGAGAAGGCGTTCATGAAGCGGGTGGGTTGCACGTAATTGGAACGGAGAGGCATGAGTCCCGTCGGATTGACAATCAGTTGAGAGGTCGATCTGGAAGGCAGGGGGACCCTGGGTCTACGAAATTTTTTATTTCCTTAGAAGATTCCTTGATGCGTATTTTTGGTTCTGATCGGATTTCGGGTTTAATGCAGAAAATGGGGATGGAAGAAGGTCAAGAGATTGAACATCCGCTCGTTACTCGTGCTTTAGAAAAAGCTCAGAGAAGAGTTGAAGCTAGGAACTTTGATATTCGTAAAATGTTACTTGAGTATGACAATGTCATGAATAAACAGAGAGAAGTTATATATGATGAGAGAAATACAGTTTTGGAAAGTGAAAATTTAAAAAAGCATTTATTTGAAATGATTGAGGAAATTTTAAGCGAGCTGATCGAAGAGTATTTTAATGACAATATTGATCCTCAGGATTGGGATTATGATAAATTTTCAGAGGTTTTTAAATCAAAGTTTAATTTTGATCTTAAAGATATTGATTTAGTTGAATATTCTACTTCAGATCTTGAAGACGTTTTGACAAAAAAGATAGAGGCTTTTTACGATGAAAAGGAAAAAAGACTCAGTTCTGAAGTTATGTTGTACATGTCTAAGTATATCTTGCTACAAATGATCGATTCTAAATGGAAAGACCACCTTTATTCTATCGATAATTTGAAAGAAGGGATTCATTTAAGAGCTTATGGTCAGAGAGATCCTCTTGTTGAATATTCTAGAGAGGCTTTTAATCTTTTTGAAGAAATGATAGAAAGCATTAAGCATGAAGCTATTGAGTTCGTCTTCAAAGCGGAGGCTGCTCAAAGCAAAGAAATGTCTAATGTATTTGGGGCAAGTCCTCAGAAAACAGTTCACCCAGAGGCTTCCAGTATGTCTCAAATTGGATCGCCTATTTCTGATGCTGAATCAGCTCCAACAATGTTAGATTCTTCTCAAGCGGCTGTGGGGGGTTCCCCAGCGCCAGTTAAAGCAGGGCCTAAGGTGGGCAGAAATGACCCTTGTCCTTGTGGTAGTGGTAAAAAGTATAAAAAATGTCACGGCTAGTAAGCTGCCGATTTTTGACGGCTCTGTCTTTTTGGAAATCCTATGACTTTCACAGATAACTCTATTTCAAAACAACCCTCTTCTTTTTTAAGAAGTTTTTGGCTTCCAGTGGTGAGTGGTGTCATTTTATCTTTTGCATTTCCAATGATGAGTTTCTGGCCCGTTGCCTGGATTGCTTTAGTCCCACTTTTTATTCTATTGCAAACGATAGAGAATAGAAGAAATGCATTCCTGGCAGGTTTTATATTTGCTTTTGTTTTTTTTGCAATTTCAATTTTTTGGATTCGGCATGTAACTTTTTTTGGTTTGTTGTTTGTTGTTTGTTTTGAAAGTATGTTTTATGGTTTGCTTGCTTTATTGATCTGGGAATTATTTCAAAAACATTATTGCGGGGTTTGTTTTTGGAGCAATGTTCGTTTATATATTGCCATCCCATCCTTGTGGGTTTTGGTGGAATGGATTCGTTCTGAAATCCCAATCATGGGCTTTGGGTGGAACTTGCTGGGTTATTCTCAAACTGAAATGTATAGCCTGTTACAGACAGCTCGCTGGACAGGAGTGTATGGAGTTTCTTTTTTAGTGGCGTTGGGGAATAGTTTTTTGTATATGCTTTACCGTTTAATTACGCATCGAGGTTCTGCGATTCATAGATTTGTTATTGTGGGGTTCTTAAGTTTAGTTACTGTTGTTCTCTTATTTTTCTCTTTCCAATCTGGTAAAGCTCAAATCATGAAAGAGCTCAGAGGACCCATTTTTCGGGTGGCTCTTATTCAAGGGAATATTCCACAAGAGTCAAAATGGGATCGTCGATTAAAAAATATTATTATTGAAAAACATTTAAAATTATCGGAGTTAGCTGCTTTTGATGGGCCTGATCTAATCATATGGCCAGAGGCAGCTTATCCTGGATATTTAAATTTAGAAAGAAGCCCCACCTTTCTAGAAGAGATCACTCAAATTAATGTTCCTTTTCTTGTTGGTGCTTTGACTCAAGAAAGCGAGACAGATTACTACAATAGCGCTTACTATATTGGTAGAGAGGGTTCTATTTTGAATAGATATGACAAAATGGCTCTTGTTCCATTTGGTGAGTATTTACCCTTTCGTTTTTTATTGTTTCCTTTAGAAAGTTTGGCATATCAATTAGGGGTTAGCGATTTTTCGAGTGGAAGCGAGTTGAAAACATTTGAAATTCCTCTAGGGAATGGTTTAGATTCTAGTAATGATAAGTCTGCCAACAAAGTGAAAGTGGGTCCTCTTATTTGTTTTGAAAATGTATTCCCATCTTTTTCAAGAGATCTGGCATGGTTGGGAGCTCAAATTATTGTTGTTATTACGAATGATGCCTGGTTTAAGAAGAGTTCAGCTCCATATCAGCATTTGCAGCCTTCAATTTTAAGGGCAGTGGAGACAGGGCGGTGGGTTATTCACTCTGCAAATACCGGTGTTTCTGCCCTAATATCGCCTAAGGGAATAGTGGTTGATCAGATTAAGGATAAATCAGGTACGGATATCTTTGTGACAGGGGGAATTACCAGGCCTATTCCTGTTTCGACGACAGAGACTTTTTACCTCAAACTTGGCTTTTTGTTTCCTGTATTAGCATTTCTTCTTTCTTTTCAAGGATTTATGAAAAGGAAGAAGTTGAAATAAAGGACTATTTAATCTCTTTAGTTTTTGAGTATAATCAGGTAAAATGTGCCCAAATTTCATGAATTAAGAAGGAGATACTTCTATGAGAGCATTAGTAACAGGGGGAGCTGGATTTATAGGTTCTCAGATCGCATTAGAATTAGAACGTTTAGGCTTTAAAGTTACTATTATTGATAACTTTTCTACAGGGACTTTTAAGAATTTAATAGGTTTTAAGGGCGAGGTTATTGCTGAGTCTGTATTGGATGTAGATTTCGATAGCCGTGTTCCTAAGCCTAATGTAATTTTCCATGAAGCAGCGATTACCGATACTACAATTATGGATCAAAAATTTATGATCCAAGAGAATTTTGAAGGTTTTCATCGTATATTGGAATTTGGTTTAAAACATAAAGCACGTTTGGTTTATGCTTCTAGTGCAGGGGTGTATGGTAATAGTGAATCTCCTCAGGTAGAAGATAAGGGGTTAAATCCTTTAAATCCATATGCATTTTCTAAATATTTAATGGATCAATTTGTTTATGATGTTATGAAGTTATATCCTAATGTGATTGTTGGGCTACGGTATTTTAATGTTTTTGGTCCGCATGAACAGCACAAGGAAAAAGCAGCAAGTATGATCTACCAACTTTATCTTCAGATGAAAGAAGGTAAAAATCCTAGGATTTTTAAATTTGGAGAACAAAAAAGAGATCATATTTATGTGAAAGATGTTGTGCGTGCAAATTTAGCAGCTTTAGAAGCTAAAAGAAGTGGGGTTTTTAATGTGGGGACAGGGCGAGGTACTTCATTTAACGAGTTGATTGAAGCTCTTAATGAAGGTTTGGGAACCAAGTTTGAGCCTGAATACTTTGATAACCCATATGCTTTCTACCAAAATGATACACGTGCTGAAATGGCATCTTCGAATAAAATTCTTGGATTTAAATCTAAATATAATTTTAAAGAAGCTGTTAAAGACTATGTTGGTTGGTTAGAGTCAAAAGCTGAAGTTCAAACACCAATTTCTGTTTCTTAATCATTCTTTTCATTTCGAGATTTTATTATGATGAAAAAGATTTATCATAATTTACACGCTTATTTATTCTCTATGTGGAATAAAAAGCCTCGGATAAACTTAAATCAAGTTTTTCTATTTCTATTCAAAAACCTGGCATGCTCCTTGGGTACGACATTTGTTTTATGGGGCTGTTTGTGTCTTTTGTTAATTTCAGCAAGTTTCTTTTCTGTACCAAAATCATTGTTTCTCATCATAACAGCTGTTTTATTTCTTCAAGGTATTATTCTATTAAGATCTCGATTTCCTTTATCACTTAGAACCTCAGGCTATTGGATTTTTCAATTAGGTTTTGCTTATATTGTCATTGCTTTATTTGCTTCTCATTACATGGCGTATGAAGGTAGGGTTGCCCTTAGACCCGGGGAGACTGTCAAAGAGGTTTTGTTAGATGAAAAAGAGCTTAAAGTCCAAGTTAATTCAGAAGAACAAACTTTTCTTCTAAATTCCAAGTTAAATAAAGTTGAAAACCTTCGTTTGAATTCAGGTGAGAAATTAAAAGTTAAAATAAAAAAAATCGTTCCAAATGCAGTTCTTGAAAAAAATGTTGCTGTTGGGGTTGATGATGGGGATTCTGGGATTTTGCTCCATTTGTTTAGTGCTGAAGGTGAGTTTAATGATTGGGTGTCTTTTGGAGGGATGGTGGATAAAGTTTTTTCTTCAGATTTTGCTAAAATTTATTTACTTACAGCTCAAACCAAGGATGAGTTGACGTATTTTTTAAGAGATAGAAAGGATGAGTTGTTTCAAAACCATTCAAATGCTTTGTGGATCGTATTTTCACCAGAAGGCAATTTGTTTTATCGTCTGATGGTTGATGGGGTGTTCACTCAGTCTGGGCCTATTTTTTTAGAAAAAGAATATAGGACGGGGTGGAAAGACGTGAAATTTTCAATTGATGATGTGAATGACAATATTAGGGTGAAAGAAAATTATGTTACACGAAATGAGTTTGTGCCTTTTGGACAGAAAATAGAAGAAGCTCTTCTCTTGGAGTTTACTCAAGGTAAGACGAGGCAAAATGTTTGGGTTCAATTGAATAGAGTAAAGAACCTTTCTGTTTTTGGCCAGAAAATTAAATTAGAGTATTTTCATCGTAAAAAAGACCTTCCATTTGAAATAGGAGCGACTTTAGAAAAACAATCTGAAGTTTTGTTTCCTATTATCCAATTGAGTCAAACTGATGCAGGCAAGAAAAGTTTATTTCAATTACCATTTTGGCATAGAGGGTTTCATTTATCTCTGATTCCTTCAGAAAATAATGAGTTGTTTTTATCCGTTAAGAAAGACCCTTTGTTATATGTGAAATTAGTGGGAGGATTTTGTATCCTCTTAGGTGTTTTTCTTCAAGTTTATTTCTTGCCTTATTGGGAGTCTAGAGATCTCAAAAAGAGACGTACGACATCTTTTGTCCTGCGATCAAATAGCTCAACTCAAACTGAAATTCAAATTGAAAAAAAAGAAGAGTTTTTGCTTTGAACAAGATTCTTGTGAGATCCTTTTTTCTTACGTTCTTCAATTTGCTTCTCATCACATCTTTCGTAAGTGAATCATATGCCCTTGTTGAAAAAAATGATATTAAAAATCTAAAAAAAATTATTATTCAAGATGGATCAGAGCTAAAACCTTTAACTGTATTCCTAAAGGAGGCTTTGTTTTTTATTGAAGGTGAGATTCATGTTTCTTCTATTGAAGCAGTTCAAAAATGTGTTTCTTGGATTCTTGAACCTAAAAAGTATGAAAATAAGAAGATTATTTCTATTCAGAATGACTCCTTAAAGAAGATATTACAATCAAGTGCTAAAGAAAAACTCTTTTCACCTTTGGAGCTTGCTCATAACGAGATGTACCAACATTATTATAAAGAAGTTTTAAAGCGTCAGGATGAAGGTGTTGTTCTAAATAAATCAGAAAAGGCAGTGCTGAATCTTTATGAGCAATTGAGGTTGTTTTATGGGATTGCTCAAAATACATCTATGTCCATTGTTCCATTTACTCAAAAAAACAAAAATGAATGGTTATCTATTACTGATTTATTGCCAGGACATACTTTAGATCCTGAATTGCCTGAAAATATACGATATGAATTTTTAATGATTTTTGGAGAGCTACTACAGTCTTTTAGAAGAGGAGAGGGGGAGGCTGTTTCTCGTTTTTCAAATTTGCTTATTCAATTACAGAAGGATGTTGCTCTTTTATCTAATACTGAACTTCCTTATGTGAAGAGTCGATGGAATGCAAATTATCATCAGATACGATTTTTGAGAATATTTTGGATTTTCAATCTTTTTTTAATTGCCGTATTTAGCGCTTATCTTCTTACTAAAAATAAGGGGTGTTTGACCCTGGGTAGAGTGGGTTTTTCACTTCTTTTTATTTTAACACTGTCTTTATTCGCTTGGAGGTGGTATTTGAGGGGAGTTCTTCCTGTTACGAACGGCTATGAGTTGATGCTTTGGGTTCCGGGAAGTATTGCTTTAATTATTATATTAACTCGTAAGGCATTTAATAGGACATTGTACGTTTTAAGCGCTTCTATAATAGGGTTTATTTTGTTTTTTTTAATTGATATGGAGTTTGTTAAATTAAACCCATATATTGAAGCTTTTAATCTTCATCACTTTCATTCCTATTGGTTTTTTTCTTATTTGATGAGTCTCTTAGCAGGATTTTCAATACTGAGTTTATGTTTTGTGTTATCTCATATTGCTTTAGTATATTTTTGGGCATCAAATAAAAATCAGTATTTCGTGAAAACTATTCTTTTATTTTTAAAGACTTATATTCAACTCGGCTTTTTTCTTTTGCTAATGAGTGTATTTTTTGGTGCCTGTTATCAATCAAAAGTTATGGGTGTGTTTTGGTTGTGGACACCTAGAGAAATGTTGGGTGTTTCGGTTCTTTTAACTTTGCAGATGTTGATAACTTCACGCAAATGGGGGTGGGTTCGAGATGAGGATTTTTTGGTTTTTAATTCGATATCTTTTTTAATGGTAGCGCTTTATTGGGCTTATACCCATCAATTTTTAACTGAAATAGTATCCTTTTATCATTTTGAGGGGTATCACTCAGGAACTCTTTGGATTATAGTAACGATGGAAATAATACTGTCTCTATTCTATTTATATGAGCGTTTGCATATAAAAACTAGAGCAGGTAAACTTATAAATGAGTCGAGAATGTTTGTAACTCGTTTAAAAGGTTAATGTTCGATGTTGTATAGCCGATAAAGTTATATAACATTTTTTGAATTTAATAGGGAGTCCTTATGAGTGCTGGCAAAAAAGTATTGTTTGTCGATGATGAAGAGGATATCAGAGAAGTGGTTCAGATTCGTTTAGAATCCAATGGGTATGAGGTGATCACTGCGGGTTCTGGAGAAGAAGCTTTGAAAAAGATTGAAGAGTCTAATCCTGATCTAATGATATTGGATGTTATGATGCCTGGTATGGATGGGTTGACTGTTTTAAAGACTCTGAGAAAGAACGAAAATACGGCAAAATTACCCGTAATTATACTGACAGCAAAGCGTAAGAAGATGATAGGGGATCTCTTTGAATTAGAAAACATACAAGGATTTATAGAAAAACCCTTTGATTCTAAGATTCTGCTCGATATGATTGAAAAAGCTGTTTCTGCAGGTTAATTCCTTCATTAAAATTCCGATTGATAATCTTGCCTTAATTTGGTATAAAGTTACCCCTTTTTTAATAATTTTAAATCCGTGTTATTTTATGTTTTTAAGAAAATAACCATAAAAGTTAAAGAGTTTATATGGCTACTGATCCCGTTTGGGGCTCTGATTTTTTAGTAAGAGAAGATATGTTGGCCCTTTTAAATAAACGGCTAGTTGCTTTTAAAAAAGGGTATCGTCAAAACATGGCCCTTGTGGGTCCTCCTGCTGTTGGTAAGTCCTCTATTCTTAGACAGTTCATTTCAGAGTCCAGTGATAAAGAAACGATTCCAATTTTTGTAGAAGTTCCTCAAGGTTCTTTGGAGTTATTTATTAAGCGCTTTATGGCTAGTTCATTAATGAGTTTGCTTAAACTTAAAGATGAAAATATTCCTTGGGATGTAACTAGTTTAATTCAAACCGCAAAAAAATATGTTCCTAAAACAGTTGATTATATGAGGGCTTCTTTAAAATTAGTAAATAAGAAGCAATTAGAAGAGGCTTATAAAAAGGTCCTTGAATTACCTAATATTATCCGTGAAGAGACAGGATGCCAAATTATCCTTGTATTGGATGCTTTTAATTATATTGACACTCTTTCATTGAGAAATCCATTTGGAGCCTTAGGAAAGCAAATTATGGTAGATAAAGATACCATGTATGTTGTTGCTAGTTCTAAGCCTTTGAAAACAAAGGCGGTTTTTAGAGAAAAGTTGAATTTACTTTTTGGTAATTTTGAAATCTTGGAAATTTCCACATTGGATTATAGTTCTGCAAGGAAATACGTTAAGAGTAAAATCCATCCTTTTCAACTTGATTTGACTTTAGAGAATTTTATAATTCATTTTACGGACTCCCATCCTTTTTATATGTCCGTTATGCTTGAAAGAGGGTGTGAGCTTTTAAAGCAAAGGAATAAGACTATATTTGATAGAGAAATTTTCTTTCAGACCTGTGTTGATGAGCTTCTTAATAGTTCTGGACGGATACATCAGTATTTTGAGAGTCTATACACTTTATCTCATAGAGCTAAGAACTTAATACACCCCATACAAATATTAGTTGGAATTGCATTAGGGCATAGGAAGATTTCTCGGTTAGCTCAATATCTTGGGAGAAAAGTGGTTGATGTAAAAAAGAGTCTTCAGCTTTTATTGGATGAAGAAGTGATTCATAAAGAAGGGCGTATTTTTTTGATTTCTGATTTACTCTTGAAATTTTGGTTGAAACAAGTTGTGATGGTAGGAGTTTTGGGTGTTGAGACGGATATGGAGAGAAGGACTCAGTATTTTATTAGGCAATTGGATTTAAGCTATGCTCATTTCTTGCAGGAACAACAGAAAGATATTCCTCAACGAGTTGAAGAGTTGTTTTCTCAGTTTAGGGGGGAGGTTGTGCAAATAGGTTCGAGTAAGTTGATTTGCACTGCTTTTGATCGAGTGGTTTCAAAGACTTCTAATGGGCGCATTTTTCCTGTCAAGGGACTGGCCGCTAAAGGATCTTGGATTTGCCAAATATCGAATGATCCAATAAAAGAAGATGACATTCATTTTTTTCTTAATGAGACAAAAGAAGAAAAAACGAAAGGTGCAAGGAAGATTATGGTAGCTTTAGGAGGGATTGATTTGAATGCAATTCTAATGGCTAAAAATGCTAAAATTAGTGTTTGGGATTTGAAAAGCCTTAACCGTTTGCTTGATGTTTACGAACGTCCAAAAGTTATTATTTAAGTATGAATCCATATTTTAATGAAAGTGGTAATGTATGAGCGTTAGAAGCTATTTAGAAGAAAAAGAAAATCAATCATTGGCACCTTATGCGATGAGAAGTTCCGAAAGTCAGGGGCGTCAATTTAAAGAACCTGAGCATGATTTGAGAACTGTTTTTCAGCGGGATCGTGACCGTGTTATTCATAGCTCTGCTTTTCGTCGTCTAGAATACAAAACACAAGTTTTTGTTAATCACGAAGGGGATCATTATAGAACTCGTTTAACACACACCTTGGAAGTTTCCCAAATTGCTAAAACTTTATCTAGAGCATTAAGACTTAATGAAGACTTGACCGAAGCGATAGCTTTGGCTCATGATTTAGGGCACGGCCCTTTTGGCCATGCTGGCGAGGACGCTCTTTATGAGTTGATGCGTGATCACGGTGGTTTTGAGCACAATAAACAGAGCTTACGAGTGGTTGAGGTTTTAGAGGATAGTTATCCTGATTTTCATGGATTGAATTTAACATATGAAGTTAGGCTGGGTTTACAAAAACATGAAGATGAGTGTTATTTTCTTGAAGCTAATCTATCTGATCTGTGCGATGAAATTGCTTATGATTGCCATGATTTAGATGATGGTCTTAGATCGGGACTGATTCTCCCAGGTCAATGTGAGAATGTCTCTATATGGAATGAGTCTTTAAAAGAGACTTTTAAGATCTATCCTGATATTAGTCAATCCCATAGAAACCGTCTTGTTATTCGTATGCTGATGAATCGAATGGTTGGAGACTTGCTTGAGCAGACACAAAAGAATATAGAAAATTTTAAAATAAAAAGTTTAGAGGATTTAAAAAAAGTTTCAGAACCTGTAGCTGCGTTTTCTAAAGGTTTTAATGTGTTAAAGAATGAACTTCAAGATTTTCTCAAAAAAGATTTGTATCAGCATTACAGGGTTGTTCGTATGACAAATAAGGGTAAGAGGTTGTTGGCAGAGATTTTTAGAGTATATGAAGAGTGTCCTGGACAGCTTCCTGATTTTGTAAGACGCCGGTCTGAAAATGAAGGGCTCCATCGTGCTATATGTGACTACCTTTCAGGGATGACGGACCGTTTTGCCCTTGAGGAATATTCCAAACTATTCCAACCTTTTGAAAGAGTATAGAACTAGATACTTAGATATGAGTTTGTGGAATCTGAAAATAGGTCAAATTAAGCCATAATGAGTTGATTTTTACTGTTTCAGTCTCATATTTAACGTTTAGCTGTAAATCCCGCTCCGCTTACTTCAGTTTTTTATGATAAAATTGGCGTTGACTTATTTTGATTGACCGCATCAGGAGACCGTCACATGACAAGTAAGAAGTCAAAACATGTATTAGAAAAGTTTTTCTCTGAAAATGAAGATTGGACAGAAGGGTATGAGTCGTTTCTTCATTTATTTGGAGACGTTTGTGCGTGGTTGATTCTGACTTCAGATGAGCCCGTTCAAAAAATGAAAACTTTATGTTGTAAAAAAGTTTGGCCTTCCAAGACAGGTTCTCGTAAACAACAAAAAGAGTATAAAGATGCTATTTATGACACAGTCATAGAACATAGGGCTAAAATACAAGAGAACTATCCGTATGAATTTTCTTTAAAGGGTTTAAATTGTGTTTCTCTTTCTTTGACTTATCTAAATCAAGTTAAGGGTTATGTTGTTTTAGTAGCAGCGCCTCGCTTAAGCAAGAAAAAGGATTTGTTTAATGCTTTTAGTAATTATTTAAATACTTTAGTTCAACTTGCTTATAAAAATTACGAATTGAATAATGTTTATGAAACCGTTCACCCTAGAGCTTTAGCTTTATCAACCCTCCATTCTTTACATCGTGTAATACGCTCATCTCTTAGGTTAGACGATTTGCTGCCGAGAATTGCTAGGCTATGTGCCCAAGTATTAAAAGCTAAAGGTTGTACGGTAATGTTAGTAGATTCTACAGGGAAGTATTTGGTGCCTAAGGTGGTTTTGGGTGACTCTGGATCTAAAAAGCACATTAAGCATCGCATTGGACATGGGGTTGAGGGTAAAGTCGGAGCGACGAGTGAATTCTTTTCCAGCTCAAAATGTATTGCGGTACCTCTTTTTGAAGATGATCTTGTAGGCGTTATTTCCGTACATAATAAAATTAGTAATAATTCCTTTGGAGAGGCTGACTTAGAGATTTTAAAGACGTTGTCTGAGCAGGCCGTTGTAGCCATTAAGAATGCTCAATTATACGAAGAAAGTGAAGAATTGACTCTAGGGAGTATTAAAACAATAAACGAATTGATGAATTTAGGCTATAATGTTAACCAAAAGCATCACAAGCTTCTAGGAGATTTAGCCTTTGAAGTAGGGAAAGAACTAAATCTTAGAAGTGAAGAGTTGACGCATGTATATAGAGCGACGTACTTGTTAGATGCTGGGCATGTTGGAACTCCTAAGGATATTTTAGAAAAAGAGTCTGAGTTAACTCGGACTGAGCTGGATAAAATAAAAAAACATCCTAAATTAGGCGCTGAGATACTAAAAAAGATTCCGTCTTTAAGGCCCTTGATACCCATTATTTTACATCATCACGAACGTCATGATGGTAAAGGTTATCCTGATGGTTTGAAAGAGTCTGAAATTCCGATGGGAGCAAGAATTGTTGCTGTTGTTGATTCTTATGTAGCAATGATTTCAAAGCGAACTTATAGGAAGCCGATGATGCCTACAGAGGCAATTCGAGAAATTGAAGGAAATGCAGGGAGTCAGTTTGATCCTGATGTTGTAGAGGCATTTATGAATGTGATGGAAAGAAGAATTCGAGAAGATAGAGCAATTTAAAAGGAGAAAATCAATGGCTATTAAAATTAAAGCTCCCGAAGAGAAAGTGGATTTGCCAAAGGTTTTTATTTTTCTACTCGTACTATCCTTTTTGATGGCAATAATTTCTTTGTTGTGTTTAATTCGATTTTTAACTTAATTAGAAATTCCCATTTGGTAGGGTGCTTCTAATAGAACGTAGAGGTGTTTTTTATGAAAAAGACTATTTTGTTTTTATTTTCAGTTTTATTGTTTTCTTCTCTTGTGACGGGTTGTGCAAGCACTAAAGAACTTGAGAATGTAAATAAGCAGCAAGCGGATATGATTCAACGATTACTTAATGAAATTTCATTATTAAATCAAGAAGTGGACGATGTTCGTAAATCGGAAGTTGATTTACAGCAAGTAAGAGATGAGTTAGAAGCAAAATTGAAAGAGCAGCTGAGTGCTAATGATTTTTCTGTTAAGTTAGGTGCTCGTGGCTTGGTTGTTACATTGTTGGATCAAATTTTATTTGATTCTGGCAAGGCAACATTAAAATCTTCGGCTTTAGGATCTTTAAATGAAGTTGCTACTGTGATTTCAGAACTTACTCCTGAAAATAGGGTGTTTGTTGAAGGGCATACGGACGCCGACCCTATTCGTTACTCTGGGTTCAAATCGAACTTTGAGCTTTCAACAGCTCGAGCATTAGAAGTGGTTCATTACTTTTTAGGTTCAGTAAAATTGAATCCGAAGCAGTTTGTTGTTGCTGGCTACGGGGAGTTTAGTCCTGTTGTAGCTAATGATTCACGTGAAAATAAGGCGAAAAATAGAAGGGTGGAAATTCTAATTTCTCCAAGAACAATAGATTCCTAGATTTAAGACCATTCCGATTCATAAGAAAGGAAGGTAATAGAACCTCCACATGATTAATATTAGAAGATGTTTTACAATAAGTCTTTTTAGTTTAGTTTTGTTATGGAGTTTTTGTTACCTTCTTCCTTATGCTACAAGTTCACTGCTAGTTTTTCTTTTAGAACAAAAAGGTGAGATATCTATTTCCTATCTAAAAAAAGAAAACTCTAGTTTTACAAAAGTCACATTTGATCAACTGACAATTAAAAAAGAAGGATTTACTGAAATTAATGTAGGTAAAGCCTCTGTTCAGTATAATGTATTAGAATTATTAGCAGGTCAGATTAGTTTGAGCATATATGCTCGTAATATTCTTTTAGAAGCAAAGTCGATATTTAATAATAGCCCTGTAGATTTAGAACAACTCCAATTTGATGATCTGGACACAACAGTCTTATTTTCTCCAGATAAAAAAATTAATTTTAAATATTTGAGATTGTCTGGAGATATGGGTGATATTTTTCTAGCTGGGAGCATGCAGCAAAAGAAAAACCTTGATCTTTATTTCTCTCTTTTTGTGCAAGATGATTTCCTTAAAGTTTTACCTAATTTCATCTCAGAAAACTTGTTTAATGACAATTTGAGTACAAAAAAACAAATAAGTTTTTCGCTTAATGGTAATTGGTTTAGTCCTTCAATTAATTTTCAATCCGATTTAATTAAAATAAATTTCACGAGCCATGCTGCATAAAGAAAACCGATTTTTTCTTATAGCGTTATTTATTTCTTTGTTTTTACACATAGGGGCTATTTTCGCAAGTGATATTACTCTTTCTTATTTGAATTCATTGTCTTTTAAATGGTTGAATCCTCCTCAAGAAAAGTCTGTTGTTTTAGAGTTTGTAGACTCTAAGAAAGAGAAGGATGAGACAATGCTAGATAATGATAGAGAAAAATATATTAGTCAGCAAAATTCAAAAGCAAGTTCTGAAAAGGAACAATTGGGAGATTCATTTACCCCTGAGCTTGAGGGCGATGGAATAACTCCGTCGTTGGAAAATAGCAATGGGAGAACTCTTGATGGTTCTTTGGTTTCTTTGCTTGAAAGCCCGGAGCAAATCCCTCAGAAAGCAGAAGAGCTTAATGAGAAAGAAAAAGAGCTTGAGGAAGAATTAGAGGATTTACAAAAAGAATACGATCGATTAAAGGAATTTGAAAAAGAACTTCTGAAGAAAGAGAAAGAAGAAGATTTGTTAGGGATAAGAAAACTTGAAGTGCCTAAAGAAGAACGGAAGAAGGCTCCTCCTATAGAGAAAAAGGTTGCGTCCCCTGAAAGTCAGGCTCGCATGAATAAAATGCTTAAGAATTTAGGGGCTGAGGTAGAGCAAGTGGGCAAACTTTCTTTGGAGACTAAGGAAAATATATTAGCACCATATTTAGCCTTAATGAGAGGGCAGATTTTTGAGGCTTGGTTTCCATTTGTGAGTTTAAAATTCAATAGTTTTAAGCCTAGCAAAGTCGTTGTACAATATCGAGTTTATCAAGATGGATCTGTTCCTGGAGTTTATGTTCTTTACTCTGATGGGGAAGAGTTTGTTAAAGATTTTTCTAGGGCCTCAATTAAGAAAGCTTCTCCATTTCCGAGATTGCCCAATGAAATATTAGAAGAGTTAGATGAGAATTATTTAGCAGTTGTTTTTACATTTCTTTACAATTAGGAGATTTTTTATGGATGTTATAAGGTATGTAAGTCAGGGTGGTTTTATGATGTTTCCACTGTTTGTTTGTTCTGTTTTTTTAGTGACGATTATTATTGATCGGCTGATTCAATTGCAGGAAGAAAAAATTGCTCCCTCAGCTCTTTGTCAACTTTTATACCACCAAGAGAACACTGAAGATATCTCGGAGCAAATAAGGCTTTACCCCAGTGCTTTAGCGACGATTCTTACTTCTTTGCACAAGAATAGAGGTGAGGAATCATCCGTTCAAAATAGACTTTTAGCTACTTTTTTAAATAAAGAGGTTTATCTTCTAGAAAAGGGTCTGGAAGGTCTATCTATTATAGCTGCTGTGGCGCCCTTATTGGGTCTTCTGGGAACTGTTTTAGGTATGGTTGATGTATTTAATACGATAGTTAATCAAGGTGTCGGACAGGCGAGTGTTTTTTCTTCTGGGATTTCAAAAGCCTTGCTGACAACTATTGGAGGTTTGATGGTTGCTGTACCCGCTTTAGTAGCTTATGGTATTTTTTCTAGAAAAGTTGATTCTTTAATTCATTTATTAGACACAAATTGTCAGCGTTATATCTTAAAATTAAAGCCTCTCTATGTTAAGTGAAGTTAATACTTATAAAAGAAATCGAAGGAAAGCTCAGGTAAATATTACTTCTTTGATTGATGTTATGTTTATGCTTTTGTTGTTTTTTGTTGTTACAACGACATTTGTTGAACAGCCAGCATTGCAGGTGGATTTACCTGAGTCGAAAACTGCTACTTCTGGACAGGTTGAAGAGTTCGTTGTAACCCTTAACAAAGAAGGGGTTATCTTTCTTAATGATCGCCAGTTATTAAGTCAGGGTTTATTAGTAGAGCTTAAAAAAATTGCTCAAAATAATACTGAAGCCTCAGTGGTTTTGAAAGCGGATCAAGATGTTTCTTATGGAAAAATTATTGAAATAATGGATGTAATCCGTGAAAGCAAAGTTCGTCGAGTTGTTGCCTTAACAGATGTAATTCAGTAAAATTTTTTAAATAGATTAATTATTTTATTCTAATACGTTTTTGATCTCAAGGTGCTTAATGAACGTAAAAACTCCTCCAAGTGAAAATCGCCGTGATATCGCATTGCAAATGCTGAAAAGATATACAGGGTCTTCGTCTAAAGAATTTCACTCTTTTGTTTTGCTTACCAATTTTAATTACTATTTTGATTTATTTGTTAAGCAAAAGAATGTGTCAGTCACCCATGGAAGCATTATGGATGTTGCTCACGATCCTGACCGTAAGATAAGTATGGTCAATTTTAGAATGGGAGCTCCAACTGCAGCACTTGTGATTGATATTCTTTCGTACGTACAACCTAAAACAGTATTGATGTTGGGGATGTGTGGAGGGCTTCATCCTCAGGTGAAGAAGGGCGAGTTTATTTTGCCAATGGCCGCGATTCGAAATGAAGGAACAAGTGAATTTTATATGCCAAAACGTGTTCCAGCACTTCCAACATTTAAAATCCAGATGATTTTATCTGAAGTTTTATCGAAGTGGAATGTTAAGTTTAAAACGGGTGTGATTCATAGTACAGATTATCGTTTTTGGGAATTTGATCAAAAATTCAAAATATCCTTGAAAGATGAGAAAGCAATGGGTATTGAGATGGAATGTTCTACTTTATTTATTGCGGGTTTTAAAAAGAAGATTCCCATAGGTGCTTTGCTTTTGGTTTCTGATCTACCACTAAAGAAAAAGGGAATAAAAACATTGCAGAGTTCGAAAGAGGTTTTTTCTACATATGCACAGAAACATTTGGATATAGGGATTGAAACATTAATAAAAATACAAGCTTTAAAGCCTGAAATGGATTTAAGGCATTTTGAGTGGTAGAAAATGAAATTAAAAGAGTTATTAAATAAACAAAAATATTCCATTCACGGACATCTGGATTTAGATCAGTCTGTGGTTCATTTTACAGATTCTTCTTCAGTAGTTAAAAAAGGCTCCTGTTTTATTGCTGTTTCTGGGAGCTGCGTAGATGGCCATGATTATTCTAAAGAAGCAATAAGTTTAGGGGCATCGTTTCTTGTTGTTGAGAAATTGTTAGATATAAAAATACCCCAAATATTGGTTTCTGACACAAAAGAAATTCTCACTTTATGGAGTTCTCTTTTTTTTGATAGACCATCTTCAAAGATTAAAATTATGGGTGTTACCGGAACAAACGGAAAGACAACGACAGCAGCTTTAATTCAACATATTTTAAATTCAGTATCTGATTGTGGTGTTATAGGGACATTAGAAGCTTCTTGGGGAAAGAATGTAAGGAAAGTAAATAACACAACTCCAGGGGTATTGCTTTTAAATCAATTGCTGAGTGAAATGGTTCATGACAACGTTCCTTATTGTGTTATGGAAGTTTCAAGTCATGCTTTGAGTCAGGGCAGGGTTTCTGATATAGAGTTCGATGCAGCTCTTTTTACGAATTTAAGTCAAGATCATCTTGATTATCACGGAACTATGGATTCTTATTTTAAAGCGAAAAAAAAGTTGTTTGATCTATTTCCTTCTGTTAAACAGAGGTGTATCAATGGAGATGATGAATATGGTCAAAAGCTAATAAAGAATTACCCAGATTCTATAAAAATTGGTTTAGACTCATCTTTTGATGTCTATGCGAAAAATATAAAACTTTCGTTGAAAGACAGTCAGTTTGATTTGTGTTTTAAAAATAAGGTAGTAACTGTAGAGAGTCCTTTGATTTGTCTTCATAATATATATAATGTTTTGTTAGCTTTTAGTGCTTGTCTTTCGATGGAGGTTGTTTTAGATGATTGTGTTAAAGCGCTTAAAACATTTCCTTTAGTCCCAGGGCGACTTGAATTCCAAAGAAATGAACTGGGGTTGTATGTATTTATAGATTATGCTCATACCCCGGATGCATTTTATCAAGTATTTAAATCCTTAGAGCCTTTGAAGGAGTCTAGAATTATTACGGTGTTTGGCTGTGGTGGAGATAGGGATAGAACTAAAAGAAAAGATATGGGGCAATATGCTAGTCAGTATTCTGATGTATTGTTTTTAACACAAGATAACCCTAGGACAGAATCTCCTGATCAAATTATGAGTGATGTGGATGAAGGTATTCGTGGGTTGATTGAAGGAGAAAGTTATTTTTATATAGAAAATAGAGAAGAGGCTATTGAAAAAGCTCTTAATGAAGCTAAGCAGGGAGATGTTGTTCTTATTCTTGGCAAAGGGCATGAGGATTATCAAATAATTGGCAAAGAATATTTGCCTTTTTCAGACAAAAAGGTTGTTTCTCAATGGTTGAAGAACAAAAAACAAGTTATTCATTAGAAGTATTGTCAAAGGCTATAAAAGGCAAGTGGTTTCCTTCTATTTTGCGTAAAGAGGTTCCGTATAAATGTATTTCAATTGATACTAGAACCTTGAAGAAAGGAGATCTTTTTTTTGCAATTCGAGGGCAGTCTTCGGATGGTCATGATTTTCTTAGAACGGCGGAAAGGCTGGGGTGTGTTGGATGTGTTGTCGATGAAAAGCATTTTAATTCTATGAGCCTAGTGGAGAAAAAAGAACTTGAAGGTATTTCTTTTATTGTAGTTAAAGACACTGTTAGCGCGTTGCAAAGTTTAGGATTGTTTTTTCGAGCCCAATTTTCAGGGATTTGTATTGGAATTACAGGGAGTTGTGGTAAAACCACGACTAAAGAGGTGTTGTCCTATCTGTTAAATATAGAATGGAACCTATTGGTAAGTAAGGGGAATCAAAACAATTATTTAGGTTTGCCAATAACGCTGTCTAAGTTAGAAGAAAATCATCAGATTATTTTAGCTGAACTAGGGGCAAGTTATTTAGGAGAAATTGGTGAGCTTTCAGAAATATTGCAACCCAATGCAGGTATTATTACAAATGTACACCCATGTCATTTGGAAGGTTTTGAGACTTTAGAAAATATCTATCAGACTAAAAGTGAATTGGCAAAAAAAGTGTTTGAGAATGAAGGGAAAGTTGTTGTTAACGGTGATGATGATCGCTTGTTAGATAGTGTTAAAGGACATAAAGGCTCTGTGATTACATTTGGAGTTAAGCCGCATAATGATTTTAAAATTTCTTCTGTTCGAACAGTGGGGCAAAAAACAACATTTCTTGTTAATGATCAATATTTATTTGAAATAAAGACGTTAGCGCAATTTAATGTGATGAATGTGGTTGCCGCGATAGCATTGGCTTTGAGTTTTGGGTTGGAAATGTCAAAAATTCAAAATGGGTTAAAAAGCTTTGAGTTTCCGGAGCAACGTTACCAGGTGATTGATTTACCTAAGGGTATAACTTTTGTTCACGATGCTTATAATTCAAATCCTATGTCTTTTCGTTTAGCTGTAGAATCTTTTGAAGGTATTGAGCAAGGGGCAAGGAAGATAGTTGTTTGTGGAGATATGAAAGAGCTAGGGGAAAAAGAAGAGGAATATCACCAGTCTTTAGGGGAAACGTTTGCTTTAAAGCCTATTGATGTATTTGTTACTGTTGGCCCACTTATGAAGATATTGGCAAAAGGGATTCGGAGTAATTCTGATGCACGTTCTATTGTTTATAGTTTTGATACCAATGAGGAAGTAAGTCAATTTTTAGAATCTTTTATAAGAACTGGAGACTGGGTTTTATTTAAAGGTTCTAGGTCTATGAAGCTAGAGGAAGTGATTCAATGTTTTATGCATTCTTATACCCATTAAAAGATTATTCGATCGTTTTTAATCTATTTAAGTATATTACTTTTCGTTCAGCAGGAGCTGCAGTAACTGCATTTTTAATTACCTTGATTCTAGGCCCAAAAATAATAGAGTGGCTTCGATATTTAAATGTCGTTGCGTGCAACAAGAGGCAGCACGCGGAAAAGATTCACGGTTTTTACGAAGGGAAAGGGGATGTCCCGACGATGGGCGGGTTGCTTATTTTATTAAGCATTACTGTAGCGGTAGCTCTTTGGGGGAACTTTTCTAATAAGTACATTATTTTTTCTTTACTTGTTTTGTTGTGGTTTGGTTGTGTTGGCTTTTTGGATGATTTTTTAAAAATACGCTCTCAAAGTTCAAAGGGCCTTGCTTTTTACACAAAGCTTTTAGGACAATTTATTTTAAGTATTGCTTTGGGGGTATACTTATATATGGATCAAGGATTTAGCAACGACATATATATCCCATTTTTAAAAAATTACGCAATTTTTATCGGGGTTTTACTTATTCCTTTTGTTTTGTGCGTTATTTTAGGAACTTCGAATGCTCTAAATTTAACAGATGGATTAGACGGGTTGGCTATAGGGTGTTTAATTTTTTCTGCAGGAACTTTTGTTATTGTGAGTTATATTTCTGGGCATGTTGAAATTGCAGAGTATTTAGGAATCCCTTATTTAAGTTATAGTAGTGAGCTTGCTGTTTTTTGCTCGGCTATTGTGGGAGCAAGTGCTGGGTTTTTGTGGTTTAATAGTTACCCAGCCTCTGTATTTATGGGCGACACAGGTTCTTTGTCTTTGGGGGGCGTTTTAGGGGCTATAGCCATATTTATTAAAAAAGAGTTGTTGTTGGTTATTGTCGGGGGGATTTTTGTTTGGGAAGCGCTCTCGGTTATGATTCAAGTTTTTTCATTTAAATTTTTTAAAAAACGTATTTTTTTAATGTCTCCATTTCATCATCATTTGCAGTTAAAGGGTTGGTCAGAGTCTAAAGTGACAATTCGTTTGTGGATTATTGCATTTATTCTTGCCATTATTGGTTTAAGTACATTGAAGATTCAATAAGGTTTAAGTCTTTCTAACGAAGGGTTTAATTTCGGGGATTGATATGAAATTATTGAAAGGAAAAAAATTTGGAGTTTTAGGGCTAGGTATTAGTGGGATTGAATCAGCTCTGTTTTTGAGAGAGCAGGGAGCTGAGGTTTACGCAACAGATGGTATGACGAGTGAAGACTTGTTAAGAGCTAAGACTCAATTGGAAAACTCGGGTATCTGTGTTGATTTGGGGAAACATGATGTGGATCGTTTGGTGAACTGTGAAAATGTGATTCTTTCTCCTGGAATACCGCCTCATTCTGATATCGTTAAAGTATTAAAACAACGATCTTGTTTTCTGATGAGTGAGATTGAGTTGGCCTACCGTTTTTTTTCTGGAAAGATAGTGGGAATTACGGGAACAAATGGGAAGACAACCTCTACAATTCTAGCGACTCAGCTTTTAAATCATTTTAAATTTAATGCTTTTTCTTCAGGTAATATTGGGAACCCTTTTATAGGAGAGATTAGAAAAGGACGAACAGAAGGTATTGCTGTTATTGAATTGAGCTCGTTTCAATTAGAGTTCACTCATTTATTTCATCCTAATGTTGCCTTTTTATTAAACTGTGAACCTGACCATTTGAATTGGCACATTAACTTTGAGAATTACTGCGCTTCAAAGATGAAAATATTTAAAAATCAGACACTTCAAGATGTTGCGATTTTAAATGAAAGGGATGATGTGACAGAAAAGTATGGAGAGAAAGTTTTAGCTAAAAAAATATTCTTTAATAACGCTGAAACAAAATTAAACCTAAATGAAGACGCTGTTCTAAAATTAGGAGAGGTATTTGGTTTTGACTTAAAAGAAGCTGAAGAAGTTTTAAAATCTTCAAAGCCGATTGAACATCGTTTAGAAATTGTAGAAGCGGAGGACTTTCTTTTTATCAATGATTCAAAATCAACGAACCCAGCCTCGCTAAAGTATGCGTTAGAGAATCAAAGTGGAAAAGTTATCCTAATAGCTGGCGGAAGAAATAAAGGGAGTGATTTCAGTTCTCTTGCTCCTATAATATCTAAAAAAGTAAAAGAACTTATTTTGTTCGGAGAATCTAGAGAAGAGTTGAAGGCCTCCTTTAATAATCTTTGTAGAATAACTATGGTTTCTAATGTGAGGGAAGCGGTCAACTCAGCAGAGGCCCTTGTCGTAAAAGGGGATGTTGTGTTGTTTTCTCCTGGTTGCGCTAGTTTTGATCAATTTAAAAATTATGAGGATAGAGGCCATTTTTTTAAAGATTGTGTAAAAAGCAGAGTAAAAGCAGTAGTAAATTAAAAGGATGAGAAGATGTCTTTGAGTAAAGAAGGAAAGAGTATTTTTATAGCAATTCTGATTCTAAATGCTATTGGAACTGTAATGATTTATAGCGCTAGTGCAGTTTATGCAGATAAATACTATGACGATAGCTTTTACTTTTTAAAGAGGCAGTGTCTGTACTTATTTATTGGTCTGATTGCTATGATATCTGTGTCCATGATAGATGTTAATTGGATAAAAAAGAGGTCTAAAGTAATCCTGTTAATTTCGGGGGCATTACTTCTGACTGTCTTTTTACCATTTCTAGGAAAATCAAGTGGAGGTGCTCAACGTTGGGTATCGTTATTTGGTTTTACCTTTCAACCAGTTGAAATTGTGAAGATTGCAGTTGCGATATACTTCTCTGATTATTTAAGCCGCAAACTAAAATTAATTCAATTAGGCAGTTTTGCTGTGTTTGTGCCTCCAATGATTGTTTTGGGAAGTCTATTTGTTTTTCTAATTCTACAACCTGATTTAGGTTCTATCGTATTTTTGTTTTTAACTTCTTCTATATTATTTTTTTTAAGTGGAATACGAATTCGTTATGTTGTTTTTGCTATTCTTGCAGCAATACCGGCTTTTGTTTTTGCTGTGATTCAAGCGCCTTATAGAGTAGCCCGCGTAGTGTCATTTTTAAACCCTTGGGCAGATCCTCAAGGTTCTGGTTTTCAAATTATTCAATCCTTCTTATCTTTTGGTTTAGGAGGAGTTACAGGGGTTGGTTTGGGGGAAAGTGTTCAGAAATTATTTTATTTACCACAAAGTTACACCGATTTCATTTTCTCGATCGTTGGTGAAGAGCTAGGGCTGTTGGGTACTTTGTCTGTATTGTCTGTCTTTGTTTTTCTTTTGATTCAAGGAAGTAAAATTGTTTTAAGACAAGAGGAGCCTTTTAGAAAGTTGCTTTCTTCGGCAGTTGTGATTATGGTATCTCTTCAGTCTATTATTAATATGTTAGTGTCTATCGGAATGATCCCTACAAAGGGGTTGCCGTTACCTTTTATAAGCTATGGTGGTTCCTCCCTGATCTGTAGTATGATGGCTATGGGACTGCTTTTGGCGATTGATAAGCAATCTCAAAAAGAGGTGAATGTGGTGCCTGTTGAAGATTGGATTGGATAGAAGGTTGTTTGCGAAGTTATTTCACCTCATTGTTTGCGCGTAAACTTGAGAGTACTTGGTTTGACAAATGGCATTGAATTATTTTTTTTAGAGTAAAGATGCTTCGGGAATAAATGTTGTTTTTAAATAAGAGATTAATAGTTAAAAAATAAGTGGAGAAAGTTATTGAATATCCTTGTGGTGACGGGGCGTACTGGAGGGCATTTTTATCCGGCTCTTCAATTTTCCGAAGTGATGGAGAGAAAGAATTCTGATTTAGTTGTTCATAAAATATTGAGTGAACGCGTAGCAACGGAATTGTTAGAGAATCAGTTGAGTGATAACGATATTAAAAATTGTCATGTTTTTCCTTACTTTGCTTGGAAAGGTCTGTTTAGCCTACACTTCTTTGTTTTTTCTACGTCTTTAATTAGAGCTTTCTTTTTATCTTTAAAATTGATAAATGAAATTAAGCCAAAGCTTGTTGTTGGTTTTGGAAGTTACCTTTCTTTCCCAGTGCTTTTGGCTGCTAGGCTAAAAAAAATACCCACATTGATTCATGAACAAAATATGGTCATGGGGAGAGCTAATCGTTTGTTAAGCGGTTGGGTTGACTGCGTTGCCTTAAGTTTTCGACAGACAAGCTCTTTTAAGTCTGTTTCTAAAGCCGTTTGGACAGGAAATCTAATTCGTTTTTCTTCTCAAGCTTTTCCAAACAAATCTTCGAGTAAAAGAAATCAAAAATTAAATATACTTGTGATGGGCGGGTCTCAAGGTGCGAGGGGGCTCAATAGGATGCTTTTAAAAGCTTTGACTCAGCTAGGTTCTATTGAACGACGAAGCATCCATGTAACTCATATTTCTGGGCCCTCTGATTTGGATGCTGTTAAAACGGAATAT
Organism: Candidatus Omnitrophota bacterium; assembly: GCA_029261035.1. GTDB lineage: Bacteria > Omnitrophota > Omnitrophia > Omnitrophales > JACROU01 > JAJDCD01. Next base: position 140,343 of record JAJDCD010000008.1, on the reverse strand, counting down.
AGCAATTTGGCAGTAAATGCGGAGGTACTTTCTTATTCTAATGGAATGAGTAAATTGTATTTAGAAGCGGATATGGTTATCTCTAGGGCGGGAGCGGGGACTTTGTTTGAATTAGTTCATTTTAAAATACCCAGTATTTTAATCCCTTATCCTTATGCGAAGGCTCATCAATTGGAAAATGCCATAGTCCTAGCAGAAAGAAAAGCGGCATGGTGTATAGAGGAATCTGATACAAAAATCCAGGAATTGGTCGATATATTAAAGAGTGTCATTCAAGACCCTCAGCAATTGATGCAAATGAAAAAAAATATTGCAAATAGTTTAAAAGTTGATGATGGCGATACTTTATCCGAGTGCGCTTTGGGGCTAATAGATCCTAAATTAGTCCGCCTTCCTAAAGATAGTGAAGTTTTATCCAATAATTTTTAAGGAGTAACTTATGAAAGCTTTAGATGAAAAAGAGGAACTGTTTTTAGCATCTTTGTTCCAATCCCCTCAAAACATTTATTTTATTGGTATCGGAGGGGTGGGTATGAGTGCAATTGCAAAGGTGTTAATCCATTTAGGGCATCGTGTTGTTGGCTCTGACGAAAAGCAAAGTGTTCATTTGGATTCTTTGATAGAAATGGGGGCTAGTATTACATTAAATCCAGTACGTCCAGACTTAGGAAAGATTGATCTGGTTGTTTTTTCTTCAGCGATACGTAAAACTCATCCCGAAATTATGGAAGCTCACAGTCAAGGAGTTCCTTTATTTCATAGAGCTCAAATTTTAAGCTACATAATGAATAGTAAGTCTTGTATAGGAATTGCAGGCACTCATGGAAAAACAACAACATCGGCAATGACTTCATATTTAATGACAGAGCTCGGAGTGGATCCTACATGTCTTGTTGGAGGGAAAATTTTGAATGTAGGAGATAATGTTATTTTTGGAAATAAAAACCTATTTGTAGCAGAGCTAGATGAAAGTGATGGTTCTCACGAACTTTATAAGCCGTCTCATTTAATTTTAACGAATTTAGAAGAAGAGCATATGGATCATTACAACTCTTTAGAAGAGCTCATTGTTAGTTTTGAGACTTTGGTTTCTAATGTCAGCAAGACAGGGCAGATTATTTATTGTGGCGAAGATCAGAACTTAACTCAAATTGTCTCTCGATTAAATGTAGAGGCTGTTTCGTACGGTTTGGATAGTAGGTATGATTTTTATGCAAAAGATATTCTCTATGATGGTTTTCATTCATCTTATCATCTTTATCATAAGAGTAAATTTTTAACAAAGATTTGTTTATCTGTTCCAGGGCAACATAATGTTTTAAACTCCATGGCGAGCATCGCTCTATTGCAGCAATTAGGTTATTCTGCAGAAAAAATAGCAGAAGTGATGAAGAAATTTGTTGGGACGGGACGTCGGTTGGAAATTAAATACAACTCTGGAGACATGCTTGTTGTAGATGATTATGCTCATCATCCAACAGAAGTAGGGGCATCTCTTAATGCTTTAAAGCAAACAGGCAGTAAAAGAATGTGTGTTGTTTTTCAGCCGCATCGATTTTCTAGAATGAAGCATTTTTTAGAAGAGTTTGGAAGCTCATTCAGTTTAGCGGAAAGAGTTATTTTGACGGATGTTTACTCTGCTGGAGAATCGGTTGAAAAAAAACAAGGGGTTGAAGTTCTTTATGATTCTATAAAGGCTACAAATCATCCAGATGTTAGGGTTTTATCTAGAAATCATGTTTTAGATTTCTTAGAAGAAGGTTTGAATCAATTTGATGTTGTCGCCTTTTTGGGCGCTGGAGATATTGGAGAACTAGCGAATGACTTTTCTCAAAGAATCGAGACTTAAATTATTAGAATGGGAACCGCTGTCAAAGCATACGAGTTGGAAGATGGGAGGGAATGCTCGATACTTTGCTTCACCTACTCAGTTAGATCAATTGGTTGAGGTCATGCATTTTTGCATGAAAGAGAAACTTGCTTTTTATGTGTTAGGAAGAGGAAGTAATGTTCTGTTTTCGGATGAAGAGTATTCTGGGGTTGTAATCAGTCTTTTAAATTTAGATAAAAATCATTTTGAAGTTTCAGGGAATGAAGTTGAAGTTTCTGCAGGTGTTTTAAATTCAAATTTTGTTCTTCGGTGTGCCGAAGAAAATTTGGGTGGTCTTGAATTTTTGTCTTCTATCCCAGGTACGGTTGGAGGTTCTGTTGCTCAAAATGCAGGTTTTGGGCGATCTGTTGATAAGAAAAGTGAAATTGGACGTTTTGTTACAGAAGTTTTAGCATTAACTCCTGAAGGAAAGGAGAAGTTGTTTACAGAAAAAGATTTAGAATTTAGTTATCGAAATTCAAATTTAAGAAACTTTTTGATTATTCGTGTTAAGTTAAAGTGTGAGCCCAAGGAAAAGGAAATTGTCCAAAAAGAAATATTAGAAAACTATCAATATCGTTCAAAGATTCAAGACCTCCAGAGCCTTACGGCGGGTTCTGTTTTTAAAAACCCTTCTAATTCAGAGTTTTCAGCGGGGCAATTGATAGAAAAAGTTGGTTTGAAAGGGTACCGTTTGGGAAATGTTCAGGTATCTGAAAAGCATGCTAATTTTTTTGTGAATTTAGGTGGAGCTAGATCAGAGGAAATGTTGGAGCTAATTAAATTAGTGAAGAAAAAGGTTTTGGATGAGTTTGGATTTTCTCTTAAGGAAGAAATTAGATATGTTAATTTTAAATGAGGTTACGGAGTGAGTTATAATGAATTGGGTTCTATAGGTGTTTTGATGGGAGGTAACTCCAGCGAGAGACCCATTTCCCTTATATCAGGAAAAGCGGTTTCTGAAGCTTTAAGAAATAAAGGTTGTAATGTTGTTGACATCGTTTTAGAAAATTGTGAGAAGGATACTTTAATAAAAGAAATAGAGGCTGTAGACATTGACATTGTATTTATTGCCCTGCACGGTAAGGGGGGTGAAGATGGCCAAATACAAAAATATTTAAGAGAATTGAATATTCTTTTCTCTGGTTCTGATCCAGAAGCGAGTTCGTTGGCTTTTAACAAACTGAGAGCGAAACGAGTATTTGAGAAAGAAGGTATTCCAACGCCTGCTTATTCTGTTTTGGGAACAACAGATACTCTAGCGGGTTTTAGTTTTGATTTTCCTTTTTTTGCAAAACCTCTGGAAGAAGGTTCTAGTGTTGGGGTATTGAGGATAGAAAATGAAGATGAATTGAAAATTAAAATGCCTGGGCTTCTGGGGAAGTATCAAAAATTATTAATCGAAAAAGCGATTCTGGGTAGAGAAGTGACCGTCGGTATTTTGGAAGATAAGGTTTTGCCTCTGATAGAGCTAATACCGAGCCATTTATTTTATGATTATGAAGCTAAATACACTAAAGGCTTAACAAAGTATATTTTTCCAAAAGATTTAACTAAAGAGAAAATTGCTTTAATTTCGGAGTTGGCATTAAAAGCGCATAAGAGTTTGAAATTAAGCGATTTTTCTAGAGTTGATATTATGTTAGATGAAATGGAAAACCCATTCGTATTAGAGGTGAATACGATTCCGGGTTTTACCGATGTGAGCCTGTTACCTAAAGCAGCACAGGTTGAGGGGTACGATTTAGGCGATGTGTGTTTGAAAATTTTAGAAAGTGCTAAAAATAGATATTTTCAGAAGAGTTGTTAATCTAATTTAATAGGAGTATTTAGGAATGCCGAAAAAAAGAAAGTCAAAATCAAAACCGAGAAGAAAAAGACGTTCAAAAGCGTCGTCTAACTTATTGCCTAACTTTTTCAAAGGAATTATGCGACTATTTGCGTTCGTAGGTATCTTGTTATTTAGATTGGCACCTTTCTTTCTCTTTGTAGCTTTTGTTGGAGCTATTTATTATGGGTTGCAAACGCATTTATATGCAGACCCTCACTTTCAATTAAATGTGATTCGTGTTAAGACGGATTTAACATTTACAGCAAAAGAAATCGAAAAAATGAGTGGTTTGAAGTTGGGGGACAATATTTTAACGGCGGATATTCAAAAAGCGGCCCGTAAAATTGAAAAGAATCCTCAAATAAAAACTGTTCAAGTTCGAAGAATCTTGCCTAGTACAATAGAAATTATAGCTTTGAGACGTTTTGAAGCATTTCAAATATATTCAATAAAACAAGATCGATTTTATGCGATTGACGAAAACGGTATGATTTTACCTAAAACAAGTTTAAGTTCTTTGCCGGAACTTGTATTAATTGAAGAAGAGAACTTAAGGCCGGTAGATTTAAAGGTGGGGGATAACTATTCTTCTAGTAGCTTACTTTCATTTAGGAAATTATATGAATTTTTAAGAACACAAAGTGTTTTAGCAACAGAATCTGTCGAAAAATTAAGTTTGGATCGTTTGGGGAACTTTAGTGTTTTTCTCGGAGATGGTCTAAAAATTTATTTAGGCGAAAATTATATTAGGAATTTAAAGAAAATTAACTCTATGAAACACATTCTCAATTCTAATGACCGTGAAAATATCGAATATCTTGATTTGCAATATAAAGATGTTGTTGTGAAAATGAAAAAATAATTATTTCAAGGAATAATATGGGACCACAAATGGAAAATTTATTTTTGTTTTGTATTGGATCGACAAAGCTTGTCGCTATCAGAGTGAAGTCTTCAGACTCCTTATTTTTTGATGTTGTAAAGGTTAATGAAGTGGAGCCGACAGGTTTTGAGTATGGGAATATTGTGGATCCTGAATTAGCTTTACAAGATATTAGACGTTTGAAGTCTGGGATTGGTACTCAGAAGGAATTTCTGAAATTCCCATCCTATATTATTTTAGAAAGCGCTTTGACCAGTACTTATGCACTTTCTACTTCTCTTTATTTTAATCGGTTGAAAAAAATTCGTTTTTCAGATGTTGAGAAAGTAATTAGACAGACAAGAGATTGCGCGACCCTTCCTTTAAAAGACCAGATTACATTTACTATTCCTCAGAGCTTTATGGTTAACGATTTGTCCGGAATTAGAAATCCTGTAGGCTTAGAAGGGACTCGTTTGGCTGTAGATATAATTATGGAAACGGTTGACATGGATAACTGGAGTCAACTTCACCATACCTTTGGTAAGTTGGGGATTCAGATTAAGAGTATTCTTTCAAGAGGGCTGTGTGGTAGTTTGGGATTGTTGAGTGAAGAGGAAAAAAAAGAGAGTACTTTATTTTTGGATATCGGAGGACGGTTGACTTCTCTTGTTTTTATGCAAGGCAGCCGCATTAGAAGATCTTCGATGTTGAACTTTGGTGGTGAGAGTTGGACCGATAGAATTAAAGAGCGTTTGAATATATCAGAAAAAGAAGCTGTAAGGATTAAAGAGCAATTTGGATCTATTCAATCAGATGCTCACACATCTTTTCATGATGAGATAATTCCTAGTTCTCAAAACTTTGGAACGGTGCGGTTACAAGAATTAACGTTTAAAGACTTGCAGCCAATTCTCAAAGAGGCTATTGATGACTTTTTAGAGCTTATAAAGATTGAAACGGATAGAATAGAGTCTCTTGAGGGAGAAATTAAGCAAATCGTTGTTTCGGGTGGAGGAGCTAAATTGGAGGGGTTTTTAGAATATACGAGCCAGGAATTGCAAAGACCTGTTCGGATGGTTCATCCTTCTAGAATTAAAACAAAACTAGATGCTATTTTGCAGCCTCAATACGCCTCTTATCTAGGGGCGTTGCACTTTTTGTCAGATCAAAGAATTAGAGAGAATGAGTTTAAAGAAGGGGATAATTTGATATCCAAATTCTTTCGATTCTTTAAGACGCTTATTAGGGATTATTTCTAATAATTTCATTTTAAATTATTATAGGGCTCAAGACCCCCATTTCCTTAAAAGGGAGCTGTAACGCTTGGTGGAGGATCTCAAACTTTGAACATTCTAGAAAATAGGCCGCTCGTAATTTTACACCCCCTAAAAGGCTAAAATTGTTTGATTATATATAGCCTTATCAAGGGTTTGAAGTAGTTGTGTGCCAGGTTTTTAACCCGGCACACTCGGTCCTAAAGTCTTTACAGCCAAACAAGAGTAATCAATTTGAAGCTGACGTTGTGGCTTGGTATTAAATTTTTGGCTTTATTTTTACCCTCCTTCAGCTATAATGCCTCCTTTACCTGCCAGACCTAAAAATCATATTAGAGTATTTGAACTTAAGGAAAGAAATAGGATGACAACAGAATCTTCGATTAAATTGCCTTTGTATGCTCGACAAGAAGCTCTTGGAGCTCGTTTTATTCAATTTTCCCAATGGGAAGTTCCAGTCTATTTTTCTAGTATTTTAGAAGAACACCAATGCGTCCGAACTAATGTAGGTGTCTTTGATGTATCTCATATGGGTGAGTTAAGAATTAAAGGGGCGCAAGCGAAAGAGTTTTTGAATAATCTCTTGCCTAATAAAATTTGGAAGTTAGAGCCTGGAAAGGCTGTTTATAGCCCAATGCTTAATGAAGAGGGTGGGATTATAGATGATTTGATTGTATCTGAATTAGAAGAAGATAATTATTTGGTTATTGTAAATGCTGCAAACATTGAAAAAGATGTAACGTGGATGGAGTCCCATCTTCCTGAAGGGGTTGAGTTATCGAATATTAGTTCGGACAGAGGTATTTTGGCAGTTCAAGGGCCTCGAAGTCCAGAATTTATAGAGCAGTTTTTAGGTTCAGAGTTTACCTCTCTAAAACGTTTTAATTTTAAGACAATTCAGTTCGAGGGAAGCGAAGTTGTTCTTTCTAGAACCGGCTATACTGGAGAAGATGGTTTTGAGTTCTTTTTTGATAAAGAAATCTCGGTTTCTCTGTATGATGCTATTTTGAAGACAGGGGAATCTTTTGATCTAAAACCCATTGGTTTTGGGGCGAGAGACACTTTGCGTTTGGAATCTTGTTTACTTTTACATGGACACGATATGAACGATACCATTTCCCCTCTGGAAGCAGGTTTGAAATGGACAATTGATTTTGAAAAAGAAAATTTTATTGGTAAACAAGCATTGTTAGAGCAGAAAGAAAATGGATTAGAAAGAAAGCTTGTTGGTTTTGAAATGTTGGATCGTGGATTGGCAAGAGAAGAATACCGCGTTCAAAAAGATGGAAAAGATATTGGTTGGGTAACCAGCGGGACTCATAGCCCAACTTTAAAGAAAAGTGTTGGGCTTGCTTTAATACAGTCCGAATTCTCAGGGTTGGATACAGAAATTGATATTGTCGTTCGAGAGCAACCTTGCAAAGCTAAAGTGATTAAAATTCCGTTTTATAAAACAGTCTAATTTAATATTGTGTTTAAAATTAAGGAGTAGTTTATGAATTTCCCATCAGAACTTAAATATTCTAAATCTCATGAGTGGGCAAAGCAGGATGGCGATAAAATTGTAGTGGGTATTACAGAATATGCACAAAAAGAATTATCGGATGTTGTTTATGTAGAGTTGCCTGCTGAAGAGCAAGAGACTCAACAATCTAAAGCAATTTGTATTGTTGAATCGGTGAAAGCGGCTTTTGATATTTATGCCCCTGTTTCGGGAACAGTAGTTGAATTTAATAAGCAGTTGGAAGCGGATCCTGGTTTAATTAATAGAGACCCTTATGGCGAAGGTTGGTTTTTTTCAGTTACGCCTTCAAATGTAAGTGAGTTGGACAATTTGCTGTCAAATAAAGAGTATGAACAGCTATTAAGCCAAGAAGCAAAGTAAAGAGGATAAATATGAGCAATTGGTTACCTTTAACAGAAACAGATCGTTCGGAGATGCTCAAAGAATTGGGTGTGGATTCTTTTGAACAATTAATTGAATTTGTGCCTAAAGATTTAAGAATCAGTGACCTGAATATACCTGATGGACTTAATGAATTAGAGTTGATGAGGAAAACTAAAGCATTGGCTCAAACAAATCAGTCTACTTCAGATTTCATGTCTTATTTAGGAGCAGGGTGCTATGAACATTTCATTCCAAGTATTGTGAACCATATGCTATCTCGAGGAGAGTTTTATACCGCATATACGCCCTATCAAGCTGAAGCTTCTCAGGGAACTCTTCAAACTATTTTTGAATATCAGAGCATGATGTCTGAGTTAACGGGGATGGATCTTTCAAATGCCTCGAATTATGATGGGGCATCTGCTACCGCAGAAGCAGCCCTTCTTGCATTGAGACATACGAGAAGAAATAAAATTCTCGTATCAAAATCGTTACACCCTGATTATAGAAGTACGATTCAGACTTATTTGTCTGGAGATGACTATGTTATCGAAGAAATTAACTGGAGCGAAAAAGGGTTTTTAGATCAAACTCAGTTATTGGCTTCTTTAGATAAAGAGGTTGCAGCTCTTATTGTTCAAACACCCAATTTTTTTGGTGTTGTTGAGGATTTTGAAAAAATTACAGAAAAAGTTCATGAAGTCGGAGCTCTTTTAGTGGCTGCCGTTAATCCTATTTCTTGTGGCTTGTTTAAAGGGCCGGGACAATGGGGGGCTGATATTGCTGTTGGTGAAGGTCAGAGTTTGGGTGTCCCAATGGCGTTAGGTGGCCCAGCGCTTGGATTTTTTGCTGTGAAGAAAGCGTTGATGCGTAAAATTCCTGGACGTTTAGCGGGGATGACAACGGATCGGAATGGAAATAGATGTTTTACTCTTACACTTCAAGCTAGAGAACAGCATATTAGAAGAGAAAAAGCGGGATCCAATATTTGTACGAATCAGGCTCTTTTAGCTCTTGCAGCCTGTGTTTACCTTTCCGCTATGGGGAAAGAGGGTGTTCGTAAAGTGTCGGAATATAATTTTAGATCGGCACTGTATTTAAAAGAACAGCTATCTAAAGTGAAGGGTCTTGAAATTGTATTTTCAGGCACATCGTTTAATGAATTTGTGATTCGTTCTAAAAATGTATCAGTTTCTGATATACAAAAACAACTTAAAGATTTTAAAATTTTTGGTGGTGTTGATTTGGGACGGTTTTACTCTGAGTTTAAGGACTGCTTATTAATCTGTGCAACAGAAACAAAAACGAAAGAAGATTTAGATAAATTTGTTAATGCAATGAAACAAATCTTGTCATAAGGAAATGTTATGAATAAAGAAACCCCTTTAGTTTATGAACTGAGCCAAGAAGGAAAAAAAGGATTTAGCCTACCTCATTCTCATTTTGATTCTAGCGATATCTCTAAGTTGGTTCCTGAATCTTTGATGAGAGACCCTGAAATGGATTTGCCTTCTGTATCGGAACCGGAATTAGTAAGACATTATGTGAACTTGTCTCAAAAGAACTTTTCAGTAGATACTAATTTTTATCCTCTAGGAAGTTGTACGATGAAATATAATCCAAAAATTAATGAAGATGCAGCTCGCTTTGATGGGTTTGCTAATATTCATCCATTGCAACCGGAAGATAGTTTGCAGGGGATTATGAAACTTCTTTTTGATCTTGAAAGCTCCTTGAAGGAAATAACAGGGATGGACCGTTTCACATTACAACCTGCTGCAGGAGCACATGGGGAGTTGTGTGGAATGATGCTTGTGAAGTCTTATCATGAGGCTAGAGGAGATATGAAACGTAAAAATGTATTGGTACCAGACTCGAGTCATGGGACGAATCCTGCAAGTGCCGCTTTGTTTGGTTTTAATGTGGTTGAAGTTAAGTCGGATGAGCGAGGTAGGGTTGATCTAGCACATTTGAAGAGTTTGATTAATGATGAAACAGCTTGTTTGATGTTAACGAATCCAAATACCATTGGTTTGTTTGAGGATGATATCCAACAGATTCAAAAGGCTATTCATGATGTAGGTGGATTGCTCTATTATGACGGAGCAAATATGAATGCTCTTTTAGGTATTGCACGTCCTGGCGATATGGGTTTTGATATCGTTCATTTAAATTTGCATAAAACATTTTCTACTCCACACGGAGGTGGTGGACCTGGAGCTGGTCCTGTTGGAGTGAAAAAACATTTAATCCCTTATTTACCAACTCCTTTAGTTAAAGAAGAAAAGGGTGTTTACTCTTGGGATGAGGATATTCCAGATTCTATCGGAAAACTGCGAGCTTTTTTAGGGAATATAGGAGTTCTTGTTAGAGCTTATGTTTATATTGCCCATTTGGGAAGAGAGGGTTTGAAGCAGGTAAGCCAAGACGCTATTATTAATGCAAATTACCTAAAAAAGAAAATTGAAGAACATTTCACAGTACCTTTTCCTGGGTTTTGTATGCATGAGTTTGTGGCTCAAGCAGTGAAGCAAAATGATTTAGGTGTTCATGCTACGGATATTGCTAAAAGATTATTAGATTTTGGTATCCATGCACCAACGATATACTTTCCTCTGATTGTGGCTGAGGCGATGATGATTGAGCCTACAGAAACAGAGTCAAAAGCTACTTTGGATCAGTTTGTAAAAGTTATGCTTACGATAGCAGATGAAGCTGTTGAGTTCCCTGAACGATTACATGAAGCTCCTTTTACATTAGCTATTTCCAGACCCGATGAGGTTAAGGCGGCAAGGAATCCTATTCTAACTTACAAAGACTATCGAGCTTCTAAAGATAATAATGGCTCTTCATCTATTTCTACAACTGGAGTTCCTGTTCATGCTGGGTAAGAAAAATAGCTGGGGGTTTTTAGATAGTGGTTTTAATGAAAGCAGCTACAATATGGCTGTTGATGAAGTTTTACTGAATAGGGCAGTGCAACAAGCTCAAAAATACCCAGTTCTTAGGGTGTACGGTTTCTATAGGAATGCATTGACTCTTGGGTATAGTCAAAAGATAAAAGAGCTTGTAGGCCTCGAAGGATATAAGAAACAAGGTTATGAACTCTGTCGGCGCATTACGGGTGGTGGAGCTGTTTTTCATGGCCAAGACCTTACATATTCCCTGATTATTCCCACGAAAGAATATACAGAGTTTGCCTCTGTGATTAAATCCTACCGTTTAATTCACGAAACTTTGGTTACAGGTTTAAAGAGTTTAGGGCTCAAATTAGATTTAAATAAAAAGGGAAAACATAATAATGGTTCTCTTTGTTTTGAATCGCCTGTTCCTGATGATTTAATGATTGGTAAAGAAAAATTGGGTGGAGCTGCTCAGAAAAGAGCTGCGGACTATTTGTTGCATCAAGGAAGTATTGACTTAACGTTACTTCATAAGAGTGACGAAGATTTTTTTGATCTATTTGATAAAACTAAAAAAGCTATTTTAGACGGATTCAAAAAGACTTTTAATACCGAATTTGTTTTGATCGATATGTCTTTGAAAGAGCTTGAAGAGGCAAGGGAATTATCTAAAGAGAAATACCAGGCTTTTAGTTGGAATTTTAGATGTTAATTTAGAAGCACATTATTTGGAGTGTATGTTCATGGAAGAAGATATTCTTAAAATTCGCAAATACCTGAAAGAGCATCCTCAGTATCATTTAGAGGCTTATCAATTTGTTTTGGAAAGTCTGAGGGTATTGATTAAGGAATTAAATTCACCGCGTCACGTTTCTGGTCCAGAGCTCTTAAATGCTATTAAAAGTCATGGAATTGATGTTTATGGTTTTTTAGCCCCTAAGGTTTTTGAGCATTGGGGCATTAATGAAACTCTTGATTTTGGATATGTGGTTTTTAATCTAGTGGAAATGGGTATTTTAAGAAAAACGGACAAAGATAATTTAGAAGATTTCAGAAATGTGTTTGCTTTTGAAACGGCTTTTCGTCAAGGTTTTCAGCAATCGTTAGAACAGTATTAACCAACTCTTAATTCTATCCAACATCTGGTTGTGACAACGCAGAAGTTGAGGGGATTAAAACCTTCTCTTCTTGAGTAAACTATGCCATCCAAAGAACAAATTCTAGAGAATTTAAATCCATCCCAAAAAGAAGCTGTCGTCTATGAGGGGAAAAGCCTTTTAGTTCATGCAGGCGCGGGAAGTGGCAAAACGCGTATCCTAACCCATCGTATTGCCTATCTAATCCATCAAGGTGTGGCTCCATTTCAAATAATGGGCGTTACGTTTACGAATAAAGCTGCAAATGAAATGAGAAATCGTGTTCGTAAGCTTGTTGGTAAAGAAGTGTGGATTCAAACATTTCATAGTACTTGTCTTAAAATCTTAAAAATGGAAGCAGGGCAAGAGGGTATTCCTTCAGAATTTAATATTTATGATGATCAAGATCAGATTGTCTTGATTAAGGAATGTATGAAGGAGTTAAGAATTAATGATAAGCAGACGAATCCGAAGTCCGTAAGAGAAGCCATAAACAGGGCTAAAGATCAGTTGAAACTCCCTATGGATATTGAATTAGAATCTTCTGATTATTACGAAACGATTACCGCTAAGATATATAAAAAATACCAAGAGAAAATGGAGCAGTTCAAGGCCTTTGATTTTGGAGATTTGATAATGAAATGCGTTAAGTTTTTAGAAAGTAATGAGCAAGCCAGGAAGCATTATCAAAATAGATTCACGCATGTTTTGATAGACGAATATCAAGATACGAACAAAGCACAGTATGAATTAGTGAAAATTTTAACGGGGCCCGAAGGCTATATTACGGTTGTGGGAGATCCGGACCAATCTATTTATGCTTGGAGAGGTGCTGATATTCGTAATATTTTGGAATTTGAAAAAGATTACTTAGATTCACATGCTATTAAGTTAGAACAGAATTACCGTTCAACGAATAATATTTTGAAAGCCGCTAATAATGTGATAGCTCGTAACGCGAACAGAAAGCCAAAAGCTTTATGGTCGGATCGTGAAGATGGAAACTTAATAAATATTTATGAAGCAGCAGACGAAAGGGAAGAATCTTTATTTATCGTAAATCAAATAAAACATTATAAATCCAAAGGGTATTCTCTGAAAGATATGGTCGTCTTTTATCGTGTTCATGCTCAATCTCGAGTGATTGAGGATTCTTTAAGGCGTCAAAATATTCCTTATGTTATTGTTGGAGGAGTTCGCTTTTATGACCGTAAAGAAATTAAAGATTTAATAGCCTACTTAAAAGTGCTAGTCAACTCGGAAGATGAAGTTAGTTTGAAGCGGATTATAAATAACCCGACAAGAGGTATTGGTAAGAAAACATTAGATATTGTTAACGAGACAAAGAATCAACTAGGCCTTTCTTTTTACGAAGCTCTCTTAAGGGCTCATAGCATTCCTACGTTAACACCTAAGGCTAAGAAGTCTATCGCGTTGTTTTCTCAAATGATGGAGCGTTTTAAGGCTGACCGTAAGGGTCTTAGTATAGAGGAGTTGATCCGTAGAGTTTTGGATCAATCTGGCTATTTATTGCAATTGCAAAAAGAGGGAACGATAGAATCTAAATCACGCATTGAAAATATTCAGGAATTTATTACCGTAGTTCAGGAGTACGAAGAAAATCATGATTCAAAGTCTGAGACTTTTGGGCTGGAAGATTTTCTTGAAAGTATTAGCTTAGAAACGAATTTAGATCAATGGAGTGAGTCTGATGATTGTTTAACTATGATGACTTTACATACAGCTAAGGGGCTTGAGTTTCCCATTGTTTTTATGGTTGGGTTAGAGGAAGAAGTTTTTCCACACGTAAATTCTTATGGAGACAATAGGAATGGAATAGAAGAAGAGCGTAGATTATGTTATGTAGGGTTAACGAGAGCTATGGAGCATTTGCATTTAAGTTACGCTTCTTCTCGACGCATGTATGGGTTTACTGCTCAAAATCTCCCTTCTCGATTCTTAAGTGAAATTCCTTCGGAGTTGTATGAGTATATCCCTCGTATATTTAGTTATGGAGATGATGAATTTAAACCTCGTAATAAAGTTCAAAAGGATGATACGGATTACTTTGACCTTGATATTGATTTAGATGAAATTAAAAAACAAGATCAATACGATTAAAAGGATGTGTTGTTGAAGAGAAAGGATGTTTTGTGGATGATTTAATGAAGATTATGAAAAAGCTTCGTGGTAAAGATGGATGTCCTTGGGACCGGAAGCAAACGCTGGAGACTTTGAGACGATGTCTGTTGGAAGAAGCTTATGAAGTCTTAGAGGCAATTAATGAGAATCAGAATCAAAAAATTGAGGAAGAGTTAGGGGATTTGCTCATTGTGATATCCATGATGATGAATATTGCTGAAGAGAATAAGCAATTCTCGAAGGGATCAGTATTAACAAGAGCTATGGGAAAGATGATTTCAAGACATCCACATGTCTTTGGAGATAAAAAAGCAGAAACTCCTGAGGAAGCTCTCAATCATTGGAATAGCGCTAAGATGGAAGAAAGAAAAAATGATGGGTCGGATAAGAAAATTCTTTCTGATCTTAAGACTCACTATCCGGCATTGATGTTGGCGTATAAAGTTCAAAAGAGAGTTTCGAAGGTTGGTTTTGACTGGGACTCCTCAGAGAAAGTTATTGAAAAAGTTGAAGAAGAATTAGAAGAGCTTAAACTAGAATTGGTTGCTAAAAACGTAAATGCGATTAAAGAAGAAATGGGAGATTTCTTGTTTTCAGCAGTTAACCTAGCTAGAAAGATAGGGGTAGATCCTGAGTTGGCCTTAAATGATGCTATTACAAAATTCAGAAAGCGTTTCAGTGCCGTAGAAGAATCTGTTCATAAATCCAAAAAACCCTGGACCGATTACAGTCTAGAGCAATTAGAAGAATTCTGGCAACAATCCAAATAGTCTTTAAATTTATAATTCACACCTAAATCCTTCCTAAACAAGCATTTAAGACAATTGTTTTTAAATATTTTAAAAAAGATTAAAACTTGGTATGCATATTGTTTATTATTAGCAATTAATAAGCTGAATTAGATATCAGGCAAAGGATTAGCTTACATAATTGTTATTTTATTACTTAAATGTCCCATATTTTTTATAAGCTTTATTGTTGGATTCTTTTAATTAAGTCGACATGCAGCATTTAAGAATAATTACATCATAGAGAGGTGAAATAAAATGAGCTTAACTCGTTTTTTTGGAATAAAAATAATTAGTTCGATACTCGTATTAACGTTTGCCGTTACAGATATAGCATTTTCTCAAGGAGCAATGATTCCGCAAGCACTTCCTTTAATGCAGCCTTTAAAAGAGATCTCATTACAGGAAAATTACGTGAATGTTGTGGACTCATTCGAAAAGAAGAGTCCTATTCATGTGGATATTGTTCAAGATTTCCATTGTAATTTTTCTACACAAGAAAGCATTTATCAATATCTAGAAGCGAAGTTTAAAAAAGGAGAGATTGACGGTATATACCAAGAGGGTGCTTCTGGAGATGTTGACACTTCGTTTTGGCATGCTTTAGAGGAGCCTGTTCGAGATCAAGTGAGTTTTTCTCTAATGCAACAAGGTCTTTTGGGTGGATCTGAATTATTTTCTATTAAACACCCATCTGTTTCTTTTCAAGGAGCTGAACAAGCAGAATTTTATACTATCCATCGACAAGCATTTAATGAACTTGTTTATAAACAAGTAAAAGCTAAAGAAAGTTTTGGTGAAGTTAACCAAATTCTTACTTCTTTAAAAATGGCTTTGTATCCAAGTCAATTAATTTTGTTAGAAAAAAATTGGAATCAATCACAGGGCAGAGGCGATTTGATTTCATTTTTAAAGCAATATACTAAAGAGATAGAAAAACTGGATTTATCCAGCCTGAGCCCAGAATTTAAACAATTTTTATCTTTGACGGAATCGGCATCTCGTTATTCATACCAAGCATTTCAAAATGACATCACTGTGCTCAGTCAAGACTTAATGCTTTCTTCTAAGATAAAGATTGAACTGAAAGACTGGATTAAAAAAGATTATAAAGAAAAGAAATTATCGGATGTAGAGCAAGTAACAATGTTTTTATCAAAGGTAAGTGAAGAAAAATACCCAGCTTTATTTTATGCCTTGATGCTGGATTTGGCTTTTCTTTCCATCTCTTCAGATACGATCAACCGTAATATGATTCAACTATATGAATTGTTGAAAAAACCTTATATGACGGAGTCTGTTATAAAGAGGTTGTCAAGATTGAATGATTATGTGAAATTATTAAAAAAGATTTGGTTTCTTGAGATCACACCAACAGAATTTGAGAAATACCAATCCTTAGATTCTAGAATTGATTTTAATCAAGAGCTAATATATATGTTTTCCAAAGCAGACAATAGGCTGTCTTTAAGAACGGAAGATCGTAAGGGTTTCTTTGTCTATGATTCTAGGAATGTCCCTGAAGCATTTTATGGAATTGCAAAAAAAAGAGATAAGGCTATTTTTGAAACTGTTTCATCCATGATAAACAAAAAAGGCGAAGGTAATTATGTTCTTGTTGTTGGAGGATTTCATGGAGAAGAGCTAGCTCAAATGTTTAAAGAAGAGAAAATTTCGTATCAGTTACTCAGTCCCAAATTTGAACATATTGACGAAAATATTCATGATAAATATATGAGGGCAATGGGAAGTTTAGAGTGGGTAGAGGGATTAGATGAGATTTTGACGGCGTACCAATCATTGAATCCTCAAGTGTTTTCGGGAAGACCAAATGCGGCTAAAGCAGTTGAGTTACTAGCAATGTCTTTTTCTAAAGAAGAAAAGAGATTTAATTTTGCAGGCAATAAATTTAAGGTAAGTCCTAAGAGGGATGATTTAGGAAGGGCTGAACTTCAACTCTTACCTTTAGATGGAGGTAAGGTAATTGAATTTAGTTTAGATCCTTTTAGTAGCCGTATTTCTTCTGTTGTTAATCAAGCTGCTAGTTTGGGAGATGCTAGAGGTGTGAAGAGCTTCTCTAAAGCTTTTCCATTTTTATTAACTGGATTTTTAGGGCTTGGAGTTATTTTAACGGTAGGAGTTTCTGAAGTTCAAGCTCAAGGAGTTGAAACGATTACAGAAATTAAAACACAAGAAGAATTTTCTCGAATATTAGGTTTATTAAACTCAGCTACAAATTCAAGAGTTAAGGCGGACTACTTAAGGCAGTTGCTTAATGCAGAAGTAGACAGCACGTTTAAGGTTGAGCAGTTAAGAGGGTTGCATAGTAGGTATAGAGAAAATGCTACTCTAAGGACAGCAATTGCGATTTATTTTGCTAGACATAATCAAGGTAATTTGTTGGGCGAGGAAACGACTGCACCTGTAAGTCAAAGTGTATCTCTGTCTGGGAATGATCCCGAGTATACGGTGACAAAAGAAGTGGCTGTGCCTCAAAACCCAATCTGGATGATACTGGCAGGCTTGTTGGGTGTTTTAGGGGTGTTGCTCGGAGTGTTGGCTCGATTTCCTATGAGTCGCTCTATTAAAATTGATAGTCAGTCATTTAACGATGGAGACTCTATTAATGTACCTAAGGGAAGCCTTTTAGAGGTTCAGTCAAGTTCTGGTGAGTCTATAGATCTTGAAGGCTCTCAATCTTATTTTTCTGGAGAAACTATTTTCTATCAAGGTAAAAGACCTGAAGATAAAAATGTAATTGATCTAAAAGAAAGAGATATTTCAACAGATATTCTCCCATCGTCTTTGCATTTAAGAGTTGTGTGGGAGGAAGATGACAGTTTAACGGTGTATGGTAGATCTCCTGTGCGCTATTGGTTTCAAACGAATGCTGGAGTACAGTATTCTCCTCAATCACCTTTTAATGGTGTTTTAAAACTTAAAGAATTTCAGAAACAAGCTACAGTTCGAGCAGCTTTTATTCAAATAAGTGAAGAGCTTGTTGTTAAAGTATCTCAAGCAGGGGAGCTTAATTTTCATCGACTAACACAGTTTCAAGAAGGTAATGTTGTTCAACCAGTTCTGGAAGAAATTAGCAGTGTTAGGACAGTTACCATTAATAAAGCTATTGAATCAGGTATGGTTTTAAGGGTAGGGCCTTCTAAGTTTCAAGAATTTATTGATGGGAAAGAAGAGTATAAAGAGCTATTTAATGTTACTTCATATAATGGAGGGCACAAAGTTAGTGCTTTGGATTCTGAAGTTTCTGATTGGACGGCAGATTTAAAATGGAAAATAGAACAGTATTTACCTGGTACAGTTTTAGTTAAAGGGGTTGTGTCGGGAATACTCGTGATTCTTGCAGCTGTTTTTGGCTTTGTTTCTTTGAAACCTAATAAAGAGACTTTGAAATTTACTATTCCAGCCCGATCTCTTCGTGTTGAAGGGAATGTTGAGTTGCCTCGACCCGTGCCTTTGAATTATTCTTTGTTGCAGAGAATTTTACTACCTCATGTTGAAGAAAGAGCTCGAGAAGGAGTTGTGGCTAGAGTTGTTCCTGCAGGTGCCGGGGCACCTCCAGCAGACTTATCCGCTAGCGATTTTAGTTTTCCATATGAATTTAGTAGAGCAGTAACAACTTACTCTCAACCTATATTAGCACCGATTTCTGGTGTTCTCTCCAGAGTGGGTGGAGTTTATGTTATTAAAAGTCCAGAACAGATTCGTTTAGAGAGTGAAAAGTTGCGTTTAGAAGGAGAATTGGGTCCTGAAAGAGTTCGGTGGACTCGGGTTAGTGAAGCGATGGGTGAAGCGAATCCAGATATAACGGTTAGTGTTAAGTCTGAGAGGGAGGTTGAAATTGAAACTCGGTTAGCAGTCATAGGGGCTCGTTTATCTACTTTAGTCTCTTTAGGAACCGTTTCCTTTGAGCGTGGAGGTGAGACGCGTTTTACAGCTTCTGTAGATGCAATGGTTCAATCTCAACAAGTTATTGGGCAGAATCGATTTTTATCTCAAAAACAAATTTCTCTTGAGATTCCTGCAGCCTTAGCTTTATTGTTGGTTAATAAATTGGCAGTCGTTCAAAAGCAAGATGGAACAGTGGTTCAGGGTGTTTCTATTCGAATCGATGGCGTTGGATCTAAACCTGGAACGACTCTTGTAAGCATATCGAGAATTCCTAGTACTGCAGTGACCGAAGAATCTTTTTCTGGAAAAATTGTTTCGGTCCAGGGAGATTCTAGAGTGCAACTTAAACCTGAAGGGGAGTTTGATTATTTTAAAGGTGCTTTATCTTCAAATTCATCCATTCAGGAAGCGGCTGAGTTTTCTGGCCCTATTGTGTTTACTGAACAGGCAAGAACTGTGGGAGAAAGAATTCGCAGTGGAGCTGTGATTGGTCGTAAAGTTGGAGATCTCATAGATGGACAGTTTAGGTCAGAAGGTCAAATTAATGCAAATATAAGACAGTTAAGAGAAGACATTCGTAGTGCTCAAGAAAAACTGGGAGAGATAAGGGAATTAGCTCGAGAAATTGAAGGTCTACGAAGTGATCGCTCTCGCCAGCAAGTTGTTGTTTCTACAACTCAAGAGACTGAAGATAGACGACTTGTTAATTCGAGTCAATCATTCAGAACGCTTCTTGGAAAAATTACAGAAGCTAAAACATTTGGGTTGACTGATGTGTTAACTCATTTCCAATCTCTATTAACTCCACTAAGAGCTTTATCAGGAAATTTACACGATCACGGTATTGTTAAAAATGCATTGGAACAACTTATTTCTCAAGTAGATATTGTTTACCAAGCTGGAAACAGAGGAGAGACACCCGATTTATCTTTATTAGAGCGTTTGTATCAATTGGTGAGAACGGCAGATATTACTGGGGCTCCGGCAAGTCCTCGAACACAAACTCAAGTTGTAGCGGAACAAAGAAGAATTGATGGAGAGATCGGTTCTAGAAATCAGACTACAAGAAGGCTTAAGGTGCAAATCCGTAGTTTGTTACGACTTGCAAGGGATGCGGAAATCGATTCGGATACTGTAGAAGGCGGTATCAGAGCTGTGGAGCAAATGATTGCCACTAGAAGATCTGTGATTGCAGGGTTAAATGTTCGGTCTTCTCAAGGGGGTGTTATTTCTGTTGGAGCACCATCAGGACAAGTGTCTGTTACTCAGGATCAAGTTGTTTACCAACTTTCTGGAGGTTCTTCTTTTAGTGTTTCTCTTGCCTCAGAACAAGCTTCAAATCTCTCTGTGGGTGATTCTTTGTATGTCCGTATCGGGGATGTTTATGTTCGAGGAGAAATTTCTCATAAATTATCCGATGGAAATGTTAGAGGGCAGTCCAGGGTTTTGGTAGTTCTGAGTTTGCCAGGGATACAGTCTTTGTCGACAGGTGGGGATGTTGAAGCAGTTGTTCTTGTCTCAAAAGCTTCATCGCTAGGTAAAAGAAGGTTTGGTTTTGGTCTTTTAAGTTTAAGTTTGCTTACAGTGGTTTGTCTTACTTCATGTAAGGTAAGAGATATTGTAGAAAACGAAAGAGGAAGATCCCAGATATCTGATCGTTATGGAACGGCATCATCAATACAGAATGTTACTTTAACAATGGGGGATGATGGGAAAATTCGTGTTGTTGGTGTTCCTATGCAAATCAGTGGAGCGGCAGTAACAGAACATGATTTGCCTTTATTATTATTGCGCAGAAATTACAATGTGATTAATGCGGATGTGGCTCGTCAGGATTCAGAGACTTCTTCTAAGAGCATTAATGATTTTAATATTTCCACATTCTTTGGAGGAACTGTTTCTCGTGATGGTGAAACTTATGAGGTTGCAGGTGGATTTATTATTCAATTACCTGCTTATTTGGGAGGTGGAACGATTAATTTGACGATTGGTGAATCTCCTGTAGCAAGCGGAATTGATACACTTATGAGTTTTACGATGTCATTGAAGAGTTTGTTTACAGGTGTGGGTGCTGATTGGAGTGATCTCGCTTTTATCGTTCAGAGAGCAGGGGCTAATACATATCAACAGCAATTGGTGAGTTCTGTAGACAGGGTAAATTCTGAGGTATTAAAGTTGTGGTATATGCGTCAACAACAGACCTTAGTTCGAGGGCAGTTGGGAACGCTTCGAAGTGAGCTTGCTTATCTTGATAGAGTTTTACCAAGTGCACTAGATAGAGACAAAGCTTCTATGAGAACGAGACGAAGTGCTATCTTGTCTCAGATTGCTACATTAGAGTTGTTGGTAGGTAGAGAGGGTGCGAGTGAAAACGGAACATTGGGAGCTCGTATTCGTTTGAGTGAAGTTGCAATAAGAAGAGCTTTAAATGTGTCAGCTGACCCTTCAATGAGAATTAATTTTACCTTGGACACAGCTAATGTGAACACAGTTTCTATTCAAGGTTTGCCAGCAGACGGAAATGAAAGACGTTTAAAGCTAAATCAACTATTTAGACAATTAGCATTGTTAGATATGCGTGTTAGTTCTAAAGTAGATGATTTTGAAGCAACAGGTATCCGTTTAGTTTTGGAGGAAGCTGGAAATACATTGCCGGATATTAGAATGGAAGGTCATCGTGGAGATCCTGAACTATTTCAATCTCGTTTAGATGACTTTAGAACTACGAGTGATACGGATCCTGATGAGTTTGGAGGTGCTGTTTTGGTTCCTAACTTATTTAACTTTTTGGATGATGGATCTAGTGCGAGATCGAAACTTCAAGGAAAGAATAGAGTGATAGAGAATATGGTTGGCAAAGTAGTCGAAGAAATCCAAACAGCTTGGATTAACTTGGGGCAAAAACAAGAAGCCTTGTTGATTAGAAAAGCAGAGCTAGACAGAAAAGAGGCGGAGTTAGCATCTCTCAGGTCAGGTTCGGCGAGTAGCACGAATGTTTTGTTGCAAGACTTTCAAAAACAAAGAGAAATTTCTTTAGCCAGAGCTAATTATTATTTAGCTTACATTCAATACCGTTCTGCTGTAAGTGCTTTTATGAGCTTTGCTCCAGACAGAGCTCTTCTTCAGAGTATTAGTGATTTTAATTTGGATAATGAAGAGATGACAGAAGAACAAGAAGCTTTTCTGAACCGATATGGAAGAGAAAATATTCGTAGATTAAAACCAGTGGCTACCATTCTTCTCAAGACTGTGGCTCAAGGGGGTTTTAATATTCAAACTTCAAGAGTGACAGTTCAAAGTTTGGTAACAGCTCGTGCAAGGGCAAGATCTTTGGGAAGTGTACTCGCAGAAGAAGTGCTTCCTACTTTTGAGTTGCCTTTAGAGATTGATGAATCTTTTGTTTCTGATGTTGTAAGAAATAACACAGCTCTTATTCAAGGATTGTTTCAAACATTAAAGCCTGAGATTCGTGATGAAGCATTTAAATCATTTAAATTAGAATTGGAATCACGAGTAGAAGTATTATCAGCCTTTGTTCCTTTGACGGATTCTGATCCGCAAGTACGATTACTGTTAACTGAAGAGGATTTATCAGAAAATGTTGAGTTTCTGAATAAGATTACTGAAGAAACCTTTTTAGGCATTTTTGTAAAATCAGAATCTTATGAGGCTGCTGTTGAAAAAATAGCTTCATATTTTCCTGAAGGGCTTCCAGAAACGGTAGCTATTTACCCTTATGCAACTTCAAATTCACTGTATCAAGAAGTGAACACGTTAATTAGTCGTGAAGCTTCTTTGGGAGAGCAAGTTGTTTCTGTTATTGTAAGTCCAGATAAAGGATTGTTTAGAAAGTTGACCAAGTCGACTGAGAATGAATTTTTGCATGTTTCTGTGGAATCAGATGTACCCGCAGAACTATCTATGGAGCTGTCGCGTAGAATTGGTGCTGTTCGTGGGGAGACGGCAAGTTTGATTCATGATGATATGAGTTTGATGATTCAATATGATGCTCGTAGAGGTTTGTTTACATTGCTTTCATTGACGGAATTGATAGAAGGATTGTTTAACGATATTAAAGCTCAATATCAGATTCAAATCGCTGCATAAATTGTTGGGAGCGATGGCAGATTAGAGAGAACGGATTACAGAAAGAAAGAGGTCGGAAATAGGTTTTTTATTACTTCCGGCCTCTTTTTTTTAAACCAGACCCTTCCTTTAACTCTTCAGCTAAAAGCTAATGGCTAAAAGCTTCGAAGAACGATATAATAACCTTTATGGGTAAAGAACGATTTCAATCTACTTGGGGACTTATTTTAGCTTTATTAGGCCTCGCTATTGGGACTGGGAATATTTGGCGTTTCCCACGAGTTGTCGCTCTTAATGGTGGAGGGGCCTTTCTCATTGCTTTTATCATCGCTCTTTTTTTGTGGGCAATTCCAATCATCTTAATTGAATTTTCATGTGGTAAGCGTTATGGGCAAGGTGTTTTTGTTGTTTTTTCTGAAATGCTTGGCAAGAAATGGGTGTGGATGGGAGCCTTCATTGCATTTTGTACTATGGGGATTATGTTTTATTACAGCGTTATTGTGGGGTGGTGCTTAAAATACTTTTCCTTAGCGCTAACGGGTTCTCTTTTTAAAGTGGATTCCCAAGTGCTCTGGACTCAATTTACTGTTGGCTCAATGGAACCCCTTTATTTTCATTGTATTAGTTTTTTTTGTGCTAGTTTGATTGTTCTTTTGGGTGTTATTAAAGGAATAGAGAGGCTTTGCATTATTTTAATGCCTTTATTTTTTCTTGTTTTGATAGCTCTTGCATTGTTTGCAATGAGTTTACCTAATGCTGCGGCAGGCCTTAATTTTATATTTTCAACAGATTGGTCCAAGTTATTGTCAGCGACTACTTGGATTGAAGCGATCAGTCAATCGGCTTGGAGTACAGGGGCAGGGTGGGGCATTATTTTGTCTTACGCTGCCTATTCGCATAGTAAGGAGAATTCTGTTTTGCATTCCTTTACAACAGGGTTAGGGGATAGTTCTGCTGCCATGATTGCATCCTTAGCGATCATTCCAACTTTGTTTGCTGTTCTTCCTGTGGGGGAGGCGATGTCCATTACTGCTTCAGGGAATACCGGCCTTACTTTTATTTCATTACCACTTATTTTTAAACAATTAGAATATGGGCAGTTATTTGCTGTATTTTTCTTTTTAGCTTTATCTTGTGCTGCTTTTACTTCTTTAGTTTCGATGATTGAGTTGGGATCACATTTTTTAAGAAATTTTGGAGTATCCCGTAGAAAATCGGTATTTTTTATTTTCTTTTTTGGTATTCTTATTGGAACTCCATCTGCTTTGCGTATTGATATTCTAAACAATCAAGATTGGGTTTGGGGTTTAGGTCTTTTGCTGAGTGGTTTCTTTTTTGCTGTTCTAATTCATCGCTATGGTATTGAGAAATATTTGAATGAGAATTTTTCGGGTATGCCCCAATTTTTTAAGTTTGGTTTTGGCTTTATGGTTAAATGGGTCATCCCGTTAGAATTTATTATAGTGATCAGTTGGTGGTTGATACAGTCGATAAAAGACAATCCGGAGCAATGGTGGTTTCCATTACACTCATATAATGTTGGGACTTGTTTTTTGCAATGGGGTATTTTAATCATTGCTCTTCTTGTTTTAACTCCGCAGTGGATAAAACATATTAAGTATGAAGAGGATTGACGGAGGATTTAGATGGAATTGCAGGCTCTGATTTTTATGATTTTTTCGTTGGTACTTATTTTGGGTGGTTTTTTGTTTTGTATCGTAATCACTTTTTTAAGAAAAAAGAGAGATTCTTAAAGAAATAAGCGGGTAGGGTTTTTATGGAACAAGGTCGTAATAAAGCTGTTGAGTACCAAAAAATTAAACTTTACGCCTCAGCATTTCATTTGTTTTTGATCTTATCTTTGCTTGCAGTCGCCGTATTTTCTCCACTATCATCCTTTTTTAAACAATTTGTTGTTTCAGTAACCAATTCTTACTATCTGGGAATTGCCCTTTTTTTCTTTTTGTTTTCGATTTATATTTATATTTTTGCTTTCCCGTTTTCCATCTTTTTCAGCTATTTATTAGAAAAGAAATATAATTTATCCGAACAATCTTTTGGGGGGTGGTTCTTTGAAGGAGTAAAAAAATCAGTTCTTTCCTTTCTTTTATCTCTTTTCTTAGTGGAAATATTTTATCTTGTAGTTCATACTTTTGAAAAAGATTGGTGGTGGATTGCGTGGGTAGGCTGGTTAGCTTTTTCTATTTTATTGGGACGTTTAGCTCCGATACTTATTTTTCCATTGTTTTATAAATTTAAACCTTTAGATAATGAAGTCTTAAGACTGAGGCTTTTAAATCTCGTTAAGAGTGGCGGTTTGGCGCTTGATAATGTTTATATGTTTAATATGAGTAAGACGACAAAAAAAGCAAATGCTGCTTTTTGCGGTATGGGTAAAACGCGTAGAGTTATTTTATCGGACAACCTTTTAGAGAATTTTACTGAAGATGAGGTTGAGATGGTCGTAGCTCATGAAATGGGGCATTGTCGTTTAAATCATTTATGGAAAAGGGTTGGATGGGGAACTGTAACTACTTTGGCCGTATTTTTTCTTCTTTTTCATCTATCGAATATTTGGGTGTCTTTCAGAGGGGGTGAAAGTATTGGGGATGTTGTTTTTCTCCCTTTTTTATTTTTGCTTATTTCTTTATTTGGGATTATTTCATCACCGCTTGAGAATGCTTTTTCTAGGAAGCATGAATATGAAGCGGATGCTTTTGCTATAAAAACGATACCAAGGAAAGATGTTTTTCAAAGTTTAATGGAGAAGTTGGCTGAATTGAATTTGGCAAACCCAAACCCTCATCCTCTTATTGAGTTTTTGTTGTATGATCATCCATCGATAAGCCACCGAATTAAAAGAGTTCAAACTTTAAAATGATATATATGCTTCATATAGAAAATATAAAACTTTTACTCATTCTTCCCCTCACAATCCTTATGTTTTACCATTCTTCTCCAGAGTTATTTTCTGAGGAGATGAAACCAGATACTCAAGTTTTGACAGTCAGTAAAAATATTGAATTAAGTTTGGAAGAAGAGGAACTTGTACATGAGATTGAAGAATTGGAAGAGAAGATATATAAGCATTATGATGTTGAAACGGAAAAGAAACTTGCTTTAGTCTATTTGAAATACAGTAAATTTCTTGTTCAAGAAAATCACTTTCAGGAAGCTAAAGAATATTTGGATATTGCCAAAGGTTTAGGTGTGAATCAAGAAAAAGCAAAAGAAATCTCAATGCTTCTTGAGGAAAAACAGCCAGTGGAAATGAAAAATAATGTTATCTCTCATCTTCTTCCCGATGGGAAAGAGAGAGTCTCTCGAAAATTTCAGCCTACGGATAACTTTATTTTTCGTAGAAATGTAGTTTATGCTTTATTTGAACAAGCAGGTAGTTTTTATGAAGCAAAAAATTATGAATTAGCCAAGACTCCAACAAAGAAGATATTAGAGTATGAGCCAAATAATAAATTGGCGAATGAATTGCTGGGGAACATACATTATCAACTCCAAGAGCTTAAAGAGGCTGAGTTTTATTGGGAAAAAGCAGTATCCAGAGACAGTTTGGATCGAATAAATAAAAAGAGGAGTAAGTTAAAGAAAGAGCTTCCTTTAGAGGAAGGTTTGCTCTCTGTAGAGGAGGAGCATTTTAAGATAAGATACGCATCGTCGAATCAACAATACACTTCTTATGACTTAAAGTTGTTGTTGAGAGAGGCTTATAAGGAAATTTACCAAGATTTTTCTACTCCTCTTAAAGGTAAAATAGTCGTCTTAATGTATGAGAAAAAGGATTTTGAAAATAAGATTCGATCTTCACATTTAACGGGAGCTCTTTTTGATGGGAAAATAAGAATGCCATTTTTGAATAAGCAAAGAGGTTCTGAGCGTGAGATGAAGCGATTGATATGGCATGAATTGACGCATGCATTTATATATAATTATGCGGGTGATAAAGTTCCTTTATGGCTTAACGAAGGAGTTGCGCAATACTATGAAAATAAAGTTATTCCAATTCAATTAAGATTTTTTTGGACAACTTACCGTAGAAATAAGCTTTTGAATCTTAGGGGACTTTCTTTAGGAGAAAAGATTTTCAAGAACACCGAAACGACAACGCTGTTTTATCAACAGTCTTTTGTTTTTGTTGATTATTTGATAGAGAGGTTTGGTTTTTATAAAGTAAGAGAATTGCTTAAAGAATTAGGGAAAGAAGAAAACGTTGATTCTGCATTCTTAAAAGTATTCAGCTTGTCTGCTAAAGAAGTTGAAAGGCGTTGGCTTAAATGGTTGGAGGGTAAATAAATATGCTCAGTTTTAAAAAAGTAAAAATTCAAGACATAGATCCTTTGGATGGGAAGTATTGCTTACGCTATTCATTGAAAGATGATTTGCTGACGGAGTCTATTAAAAACCAAGGGTTGATGGCCCCTTTGCTTTGTAGAAAAACAGACTCTGGGAGGTATGAGCTCATCTCAGGATTTAAGCGTTTTTATGCATTGTTAAGTATTTCTTGGGGGGAAGATATTCCTATTTCTGTTATTAAAGAGGGTTTATCTGAGGAGCAGTTATTTTCGTTTGCTTTAGACATGAATTATAGGCAATCTTATAGCGAATTAGATTTTTCTGTTCTTTTTTCAAAACTTCTTGGGAGCGATGCTTTAAAAGAGAATCGAGATATTACTAAATGGTTTAATCGCCATGGAATTGATGTCTCTTTGAAGCAAATAGATTGTTACCAAAAAGTACAACTCCTAAATAAAGAAATACTCGAAAGCGTTTATCATGGTCAGCTACCGTTTAGAGGAATTTGGGATTTGGCTGAATTTTCTCCTGAGGAACAAGGGTTACTATGGAACTCTGTTTTAAGTCTGTTTGTATTTACTTCTTCAGAAATACAACTCTTAGCGCAGCTACTGAAAGATTTGAAACATATTCACGATCATGCACTAGGTGATATTTTAAAGAAGCCGGAGTTGTTTTCTCTGATTGAAGAAGCTGGGGAAGGAAAGGAGAGGTTGCGATCAGAAAAGTTGATTGCTGTATTGAATCAATGCCGTTATCCTAAGAGTTTTGAAGCCAAAAAAGAATTTAGAAAAAAAATATCAAAAATAAAATTTAAACAAAAAATCCAGTTAGTAAAATCTGAATCTATGGAAGAAGAGGGTGTTGAACTTAGAGTGCGGATTAAAAATAAAAAAGATTTATCTTTGGTATTAGAAGAACTGGAAGAAAAAAAATCTATATTAGAAGACTTATTATAAGGAGATGTCGATGGGGGATTTTAAACCTTATCCGAGTTATGGAGAGGATCCTAGTAAAGCATTTTTAGAAAAAACATTTTTTGAGTGTTTGCATTGTTCTAAAGAGTGTAAGATTTTAGATGGAACCTTAATCTCGAAAGACAATAAGGTTTTTGTTATTGGTTGTTGTAATCAATGTTTTAAAAAGCTAGAAATTGACGTAACAAATGATTGGGTTGAAGAATAGCCGCTCGTAAATAAACTTTCCTAAAGCAGACTCTATTCCACTCCTATGTATTATAGGTCGTTATCAAGCATTTTCCTTAGATTGACTTAGGGAATAGGTTGTTTTACAATGAAAGTTTGATTTATGCCTGTAGCTCTCAATTTAGGGTTTTTACACTTATGAATATGATTAGAGTCTCAAAATCTATTGTAGTCCTTTTTTTGACGTTACTCGTATGTTCGTATGGGGTTGCGCAAGAGAATATACAGGTCTCGACTATTTTTGACAAAAAAACTTTAGAAGTAGATGATCAATTGAGCTTAAATATACGTATTTCTGGAGCTAAAGTAAATATTCAAAGACCCCGTATTCCTATCAGTGAAAGTTTCGAATCTTATTACTCTGGACGTTCGACTCGGTTTTCCTTTGTGAATGGAAAGCAGGATTCTATAACAGAGTTTCGTTATGTTCTAATTCCTAAAAGAGCGGGTATTTTTAATGTTGGACCTATAGAAGTTAACGTAAATAGTGATATTTATCGAACAGAAGTTGTTCAGATTGAAGTTTTGGGAACTCCTGGAATGCAACAGACAAATAGTCCTGCATTAGGTCAAAGTACTTCATTGCCGGTTAATTCTCCAGATCCTAATTATTCGAGTCCGACAAGGACTTCTTTACCACAGACAACGACACCTTACCCTTACTCAGGAGGAAGCTCTCCTAGTGTTAATGAGCAAGCATCAGGGAATGAACCTATTTTTTTAAAAGCTTGGGTGGATAAGACGGCTGTTTATCCTGGTCAGCAAATTTCGTTAACGTATTCTTTATATACACGTGCAGATACGCGGTATGAAGGCTTTGAGGAAGAGCCTCAAGCGACAGGTTTTTGGGTGGAAGAAATACCTATAGGACGTGATATTGAAAAAACAACAGTTACTGTTGGGGGAAGAAGGTATATTAAGGCTGATATTAAAAAATTAGCGTTGTTTCCAACGTCGCCAGGACAATTTCAGATTGAACCAGGAACGGTTAAAGCATCGATTGAGCAACGTAGCGGGCGAAATGGTGGAATGTTTGATGATTTTTTTAATGATAGCTTTTTTGGTGGAGGAATGTTTTCTAGACGTGTGAATAAGTTGCTTACAACTCCCATTCTTAATATTCAAGTAAGAGAGCTTCCAGAGAGAGGAAAGCCCTCTCAGTTTAGTGGGATTGTAGGTCGTTTTCAGTTTGAGGCTGTTGTCGATCGAGTTCAAGTAAAACAAAACGAACCCATTACTTTGAGTTTGAAGATTGAAGGAGAGGGTAATATCGAAACGTTACAGCATCCTCCTATCCCAAAGATAGATAATTTTAAAATCTATGATGGAGAGTCTTCATCTCAACTGTTAAAAAGAAGAGATGTTATCGTAGGTTCTAAAATATTTGAAATTATTTTTATTCCTGAAAATACAGGGGATTACGTTATCCCATCCTTGGTGTTTAATTACTTTGACCCTTATAGTCATAGTTATAAAGCTATAAGAAGTAAGGAGTTTAAAGTTAAAGTATTGCCTGGTGAAGCTCAAGATGAATTGAGGTATGTTCCATCGGATCAGCAAGAATCTTTGAAGAAAGATTTAAAAAAAGAAGCAAAAGATATTTATACGATTAAAACAGATTTTAGAGTGTTTAAGTTTTATCAGTTCGAGCAGAAAATGAAAAATGTTTTTGTGGGTGTTAGTTCTGCGCTAGGTCTTTTATTCTTGATGCTCTTTTTTTTCCAGATGAAATCTCCGACAAATCAGCAGGATCATGTAGTTCGAAAGAGAAGATCGGCTTCTCGTTTGGCTACTAAAAGTGTTAAAAGAATGGAAAAGATAATGAAATCCTCTGGAAAAACTTCTGTAGAAGTTTGTGCTGAGATCGGGAAGATTTTAGATCGTTATTTCGCGGACAAAATGAATGTATCGATTCACTCGATGAGCATGAGCGTAGTTAAGGAAAGAATGGCAGAGATTGAGATGGGTGATGATGTTCTAAGGGATGTGGAAGTGATTTACGATTTAAGAGATAGAGCTCAGTTTACAGGGTATGAACCTACAGAGCAGGAAAATCGTCAAATGATCGATTTAATCGAAAAAGTTGTTATGGATTTGGATAAAAGTTTATGAAAAAAATAGCCTTATTCTTTTTAGTCGGAATTTTGTTTTGTAGTATTTCTTTTGCTCTTGAAGAGAGCTATGTGAAGGATTTTGACGAAGCTAACGATTTATTTAAAAGCGATTTGTATGATGAAGCTTTGGATCTTTATCAAAAAATTAGTTTAATCAAAGCAACTCCAGAAGCTTTTTATAATTTAGGTAACGCAGCTTATAAGGAAAAAAAATTAGGTTTGTCTATTGCTTCATATGAAAAAGCTAAAATGCTTGCCCCTAGAGATCCTGATGTTAAACATAATTTAAGATTTGTTAAAGGTCTTGTGGATACGAAGGTGGAAGATAAAAGAAATGACATAATAAAATTAATGGAGTTTATTTCAGGGCAGTGGACGTTAATTGAAATTCAAATTATTTTATTTTCAGTTCTTTTGATTGCATTTTTATGGATGATAATCCGACTTCTTTTAAAAAGAGCTCCTATGCAGAATTTGTTTTCCAAGTATTTGATTACTCTTTTGTGTGTTGTGATCTTTTTAACTGGGGTTAAATATTGGGTTGATCAGTATGTTTCTTATGCGATTGTTATACGAAAAGATGCTCCAGCGAGATATGGTCCTTCGTTAGAGGAAAAAACAGTTTTTAAACTTGCTGAAGGATTGAAGGTGAGAGTGCTTGAGTCTGAATCAAATTGGAACCGTGTTCAATTATTTAATGAAGATCATGGGTGGATTTCGAAAGATGATTTAGAAGTTATTAAAATATAAAATTAGGAATGGAAAATGTAAATGAAAAACAAACAATCGGTACCAGATAAACAAGGTCATTTCGATGATTACGGTGGACGTTATGTTCCGGAAACGCTTGTGGAAGCTTTAGAGAAATTAACGGAAGCTTATCATCGTCTAACTAAGGATAAGAAGTTTCAAAAAGACTTGGAATTTTATTTATCAGATTATGCGGGGAGACCGACAGCGCTATACTTAGCTAAGAATTTAACGAATTATTATGGGAAAGCTAAGATATATTTAAAAAGAGAAGATTTGTGTCATACAGGTGCTCATAAAATTAATAATACATTGGGACAGGCTCTCATGGCGGTGTACTTAAAGAAGAAACGCATTGTGGCTGAGACGGGCGCTGGCCAACATGGAGTTGCGTCGGCAACAGCAGCAAAAGTTTTTGGGTTAGAGTGTGTTGTGTATATGGGTGCGGAAGATGTTAAAAGGCAAGCCTTGAATGTTTATAAGATGAAGTTGTTAGGTGCTGAAGTAATTCCAGTTTATTCGGGTTCCAAAACTTTGAAAGATGCAACGAATGAAGCTATTCGAGATTGGGTTACAAATGTGGATGACACGCATTATTTGATTGGTTCTTGCGTAGGGCCACATCCTTATCCGATGATTGTTAGAGATTTTCAGTCTGTAATTGGAAAAGAAGCGAAATTACAGCATAAACAAAAATTAAAAAAATCTCCAAATTATTTATTAGCTTGTGTTGGTGGGGGGAGTAATTCTATTGGTTTGTTTTACCCATTTCTAAAAGACAAGGTCCGAATTATTGGAGTTGAGGCGGCGGGGGAGGGTGTTCATACCTCAAATCATGCCGCTGCTATTTTAAAAGGGAAGCCTGGGGTTTTGCATGGCATGAAAAGTTTACTTTTGCAGGATGAGGATGGGCAGGTTCAGCTGGCGCACTCCATATCCGCTGGGTTAGATTATCCTTCTGTAGGACCAGAACATGCTTATTTGAAGAGCCTCAAAAGGGTTGATTATGTTTCTGTGACTGATGCGCAAGCTGTTAAAGCTTTTCATCGATTAACGCAGTTAGAGGGGATTATTCCTGCTTTGGAAACCTCTCATGCTTTAGCTTATTTAGATAAGTTGATGCCAAAGACAAAAAAATCGGAGTCTGTCATTGTGTGTTTGTCAGGTCGGGGAGATAAAGATATTCACATGATTCAAGAATGGGATTCTAAAAATGTCTAATCCGTTAGAAAAAGAATTGAAAACAAAAATTGAAAATGGAAAAAAGATTTTTTGTGCTTTTTTTACTTTAGGGTATAAAAGTTTAAAAGATACGGAAGAGTGGATTCGAATTTGTGATAAGTTGGGAGTTGATATTGTTGAATTGGGCATTCCCTTTTCTGATCCTATGGCAGATGGTCCAACAATTCAAGATTCCTCTCAATATGCTTTGGATCATCGTATTCGTATTAAAGATGCTTTTAGTATGGTGAAGAGACTGAGAGCTTCGGGTGTTAGAGTGCCGATAATTTTTTTCTCATACTATAATATTGTTTTGCAAATAGGCCTTTTTGATTTTGTGAAGCAATTAAAATCATCTGGGTTTAATGGTGTTTTATGTCCAGATTTACCCCCTGAAGAAGATGATCGTCTAGGGGTTCTTCTAAGAAGAAATCAAATGAGTCAAATATTCTTAGTAGCACCAACGACAACAGAAGAGCGAATTCGTAAAATTACGAAAAAAGGTTCAGGTTTTATTTATTATGTTTCAAGAAAAGGGGTTACAGGAAAACAAAATAAATTAGCGCCTAAAATTAAGAAAAAGATATCTGAAATTAAGAAGGTATCTTCTTTGCCGGTTCTGGTTGGTTTTGGAGTTTCTTCTGCGGAGCAAGTTAAGAAGCTTTTGAAGGATGCTGACGGAGTTATTGTTGGCAGCGCTCTGGTAGAACAAATTAAACAAAGCGGTAAAAATAAACTAAAAGTAAGAAAATATTTGGAAAATTTTGTTCAAATATGTCATCCCAAAGCATAGTATGAATTTAAAACAAAAAGTGATGTCTCTAGATGTGGGAACGCGTCGAATAGGAGTTGCTACCTCTGACCTTTTAGGTGTTGCGGCTCATCCACACCCATATATCTTAAGAAAAAGTACAGAGTTTGCGCTTGAGGAAATTAAGAGATTTATTTTTGAAGAACAGATTGAAATTCTTTTAGTCGGGCTTCCTAAAAATATGGATGGGAGCTTAGGGCCTTCAGCTCAGTCTGTAATCGATTTTGTGGATTTATTAAAAAAGATTATTGAGATTCCAGTTCAGTATTGGGATGAGCGTTTGTCGACGGTTTCTGCTGAAAAGCTGATGATAGAAGCAGATCTTTCTCGAAAAAAACGGAAGCAAAAAATTGATTCTATGGCAGCTCAAATTATTCTTCAAAACTATTTAGATAGTCAATAGAGTGGAAATCTTATGTATGTTTTAGATCAATTAGATAATGGGCTTAAGATTGTGGCTTCTCGTATGCGAAGTAAAGATTCTATTTCAATGGGAGTTTTTACTAAATTTGGAGGAAGGCATGAGCCTTCGCATCAGGCAGGGGCAGCACATTTTATTGAACACATGCTCTTTAAGGGAACGAAGCATAAAACCACAAAGCAAATTAAAGAAGAAATTGAAGGGTGCGGAGGGGTTCTTAACGCTTATACAACAGAAGAGTCTACTTGTTTTTTTGTAAAAACGCTTCATCCTTTCTTTGACTCATCTTTAGCGATTTTGGCAGACATGATTCATTCCCCTTTATTTTTGAGCAAAGAAATTGAAAAAGAGAGAGCTGTTATATTAGATGAGGTCAAAATGTATTTGGATCAACCGGGTAATTATATCTATGATCTCATTAGTACTTTGTTATGGAAAAATCAACGATTGGGGCAGTTATTAGCTGGAGATGAAAATACGGTTTCAAAGTTAAGTCGTAAAGATTTAGTTAAGTATTTTAAAAAATATTATACAGCTTCAAATCTAGTTGTGTCTGTGTGTGGAGATTTTGTTTATGAAGAGATAAGGGATATGATTGAAAAAAACTTTTCAAAAATTCCTAAAGGGAAGCCCTCTTCTTTTAAGAAAGCATCCAACCTACAGACAAAGCCAAGGATTATGTTTGTAGATCGAAATACAGAACAGACTCATTTTGTTATTGGTTATCATGCGTATTCCCAATCAGATCCTAAACGTTATCCTGCGGGCTTGTTAAACATTATTTTGGGCGCAAATATGAGCAGTAGGCTTTTTGAAGAATTGCGTGAGAAAAAAGGGATAGCCTATGAAATTAGTTCGGAATTGAATACGTATGCAGATACGGGTTGTTTTACTATTTCTGCGGGTGTAGACCCGGTCAAGGCTGTGAGCTCTGTGAAACTTATTTTAAGGGAGCTGAATAAAATTAAAGAAAAAGGAGTTCGGAGTAATGAGCTTCGAAGAGCAAAAGACTATTTACTTGGGCAGTTTTATATGTCTATTGAAGACACTCTTGATTATATGACCTGGTTGGGTGAAAAGTATTTGTATGAAAATTCAATACCCACACGAGAAGAAATTAAGAATCAAGTCGAAAAAGTTACCGTGGAAGATATTCAACTATGTGCAAAAGAGATGTTTAAAAGAAACCATACGAGCTTTGCTGCAATAGGGGCTTTGTCAGAAAAACAAAAAGCTTTGATAGAGACAGAGTTCCTTCATAATTAAATATTTTATTTGGGATTAAAAAGGGTAAGATACGTATTTTGCGTAAGAAAGGTGACGTTGTTATGAGTGATAAAAAAAGAAATATTTTGGTAGCGCCAAGTATCCTCGCTGCTGATTTTGGCAAATTAGCAGAAGAAATTCAAGACGTGGAAAAGGCGGGTTGTGATCTGATTCATGTGGATGTTATGGACGGGTCTTTTGTTCCTAATATTTCTATAGGACCTTGTGTTGTTTCATCGGTTCGTTCTTCTACGAAGCTTCCCCTTGATGTTCATTTAATGATTGATGATCCAATTAGATATGTTGAAGATTTTAGGAG
The DNA here is from genome assembly GCA_029261035.1 of Candidatus Omnitrophota bacterium. Taxonomy (GTDB): domain Bacteria; phylum Omnitrophota; class Omnitrophia; order Omnitrophales; family JACROU01; genus JAJDCD01. Next base: position 105,236 of record JAJDCD010000008.1, on the reverse strand, counting down.
TGCGGGTGCAGATTGGATTACGGTGCATGTTGAAGCCACAGATAAATTAGGTGAAACGATTGCTAAAATAAAGGAGTTGGGAGCCAAGGTAGGTCTTTCATTGAGACCTAAGACTTCTATAGACACTTTAAAACCTTATTTGGATCAGATAGACCTTATTTTGATTATGACAGTGGAGCCTGGCTTTGGAGGACAGTCATTTATGGAAGAAATGATTCAAAAAGTGAGAGATTTAAGGGGGGAATTTAAAGGGCTTATTTCTGTGGATGGAGGCATTTCCCCTGAAACTGCAATAGTTGCAAAACAGGCCGGAGTTGATATTTTAGTAGCAGGCTCCAGTATTTTTAAAAAACAAAATCGTAAGGAAATTATAGAAGAGTTAAGAGCGCAATAAAAATATGGATACATCAAAAATAAGGAATTTCTCAATTATTGCTCATATCGATCATGGAAAGTCGACGTTAGCAGACCGACTTTTATTAGATTCTGGAGCTATCTCTAAAAGAGAGTTTAGAGACCAGTTGTTAGATGATATGGAGCTGGAACGAGAGCGAGGCATTACCATTAAAGCTCGAGCGGTACGGTTGTTTTATAAGGAGCATATGCTTAATTTAATTGATACTCCTGGTCATATTGATTTCACCTATGAAGTTTCTAAAAGTTTGGCTGCTTGCGAAGGTGTTTTGCTTTTAGTTGATGCGGGTCAGGGTGTTGAGGCTCAAACAATGACTAATTTATATTTAGCCTTAGAGCGAGATCTCGTTATTATTCCTATTGTAACTAAGATTGATTTGCCGGCTGCAGATAAAGAAAAAGTAGCTGAAGAAATTTGTAATATTTTGGATATGGATATAGAGGATATTATCTATACCAGTGCTAAAAGTGGAGAAGGTGCTTCAGATGTTTTTGAAGCTATAATCAATCGTATTCCAAAGCCGCAAGGAGATGTTAAGGCTCCTTTGAAAGCACTTATTTTTGATTCAATCTATGACAATTACCGTGGAGTTGTTACTTATATTCGAGTTATAGATGGTGTTCTTAAAAAGGGTGATGTTGTACAAATGATGCAAATAAAAACAGAGTCTGAGGTTTTGGAACTGGGTATTTTGAATCCTAGAGAAGAAAAAGTGAATCAATTACATGCGGGGCAAGTGGGATATGTTGTCAGCAATATTAAAAAAGTTTCGGAAGTAAAAATTGGGGATACGATTACTTTAAAAAATAACCCAGCTAAGGAACCTTTGCCTGGGTATGAAGATATTCAACCTATGGTTTTTTGTGGTATGTATCCTGTGAATTCCAAAGATTTTTCCTTACTGAGAGAAGCTTTAGACAAAATGCTTTTGAATGACTCTTCATTTCAGTTTGAAGCAGAAACTTCAGCCTCTTTAGGGTTCGGGTTCCGTTGTGGCTTTTTAGGTTTGTTGCACATGGACGTTATTCAGGAGCGTTTAGAGAGAGAGTTTAATTTAGAGCTTATTATTACAGCTCCAAGTGTTGTATATCAAATTTTGCAAACGAACGGTTCTGTATATCAGATTGAAAACCCAACTAAAATGCCGGACCCTTCCGTTATAGAAACGATTGAAGAGCCTTATATACGAGCTAATATAATGATTCCACCGGATAGCATGGGAGGGATTATGAAGTTGGCACAAGAGCGCAGAGGGATCTATAAAAGTACGGAGTATTTAGATACGAGCATTGTGTTGCTTGTTTACGAGCTACCTTTGTCGGAGATTGTTATGGATTTTAATGATAAAATAAAATCCATTACTAGTGGGTACGGCTCATTTAACTATGAGTTAATTGGATATAAAGCTGCAAAATTAGTTAAAATGGATATTTTAATAAATTCGGAACCTGTAGATGCTCTTTCCTGTATTGTTGTTAAAGAAAATGCACATTTTAAAGGTAAGAGTTTAGTTGAAAAACTTAAAGAGGTTATTCCGAGACAAATGTTTGAGGTTTCTATCCAAGCGGCAATTGGCGCTAAAATTGTAGCTCGAGAATCGGTAGCCGCTCTTAGAAAAAATGTGACAGAGAAGTGTTATGGTGGAGATATTACAAGAAAAAGAAAACTTATTGAAAAACAAAAAGAAGGTAAGAAAAGAATGAAACGCGTTGGACGCGTTGACTTACCTCAAGAAGCATTTATTAGCATTTTAAAGGTGGAATAATGGAAGATAAAAATACCGCATTGCCGGATGAAAAGAATTCAAACGAAAAGCATAAATGGGATAAAAAGAAAATCTTCAATTATCTTTATGAAGAGTGGATAAAGCCTATCCTGATAGCGCTAATATTAGCTTTAATAATCAGAGCTTTTTTTATCCAGGCATATAAAATCCCAACAGGGTCAATGAGAATGACATTAATTGAGAACGACAAAATTTTAGTTAATAAAATAGGTTATCGATTTAATGAGCCTGAAAGAGGGGATGTTATGGTCTTTAAATACCCTTTAGATCCTAAAAAAGACTTTGTTAAGCGTTTGATTGCTTTTGAAGGCGAGGAGGTTGAGATCAAGGATGGGGCTGTTTATATCGATGGGAATCGATTAGAGGACCCCAAGGTGATTTTGAATAATTATTATTATAATCGAGAAGATTGGGATTATGGACGCTATGGCCAGACTATCAAAGTCCCTGAAGATCATTACTTTGTGTTAGGTGATAATAGCGCTCAATCAAGTGATAGTAGAAATTGGGGATTTGTTCCTGAAAAAAACACCCTCGGGAAAGCATTTCTGATTTGGTGGCCCCCAAAAAGAGTGGGGCTCATCGAGTAGAAAAATTTCAAAAAAAAGCATCCTTTTTACTTAAAGATTTCTGTTTTTGGTCGATAATTTATACAACGCAAAATGTAGACCAAATTTTTAGTAAAGGGGCTTTTATGCAAGGCGATTTATTCTTTGATTCCAAGCACAATATAAATGATTTAAGACCGTTTCAAGCTGAAGACGACTCTTCAAACTCTTCCTTTTTTGATCGTATTCAATTTACTATGACATTTGATAAAATTGTTATTATGTCTATATCTTTGATGGTATTGTTTTCAGTTACATTTGCTTTAGGCGTTGAAAAGGGTAAGCTAAAAGCTGTTGAAATCGCAAAAACAGACCTATCTCGGAATTTGAATAGTAGTGAGCCTTTGATCCAGCAGGAATGGACACGTGAGGATCAAGTTGTTAGAGTGGAGCCTAAAACCAAAAAACAAGAGAAGGCTTTGGAGGCGGGTGCGAATACGGAAACAACAGAGGAAAGCCCTATTATTAGAACGGAAGAGATTGTGCAAGAAAATGCAACATTGACTCAAAATCAGCTGATTAAGATTGAACAGCAAAAAAGGTATGCAATTCAGCTTGTTACCTATGTTTCAGACACAGCGGCCGGCCGCACTGCTAAAAAGTTGACCTCTAAAGGCTATGATGCTTTCATAAAACAAAGTGGAAAATATTTTGTTTTAAATGTAGGGCCTTTTTCAGGCAAAAACGATGCAGATGCCGTATTAACTCAATTAAGAAAAGATTTAAAGCTCAATAATGACGGTTTTGTTCGAAGTTTTTCTGCCTAATATTTTATTCTTTCTATTCTCGGTATATTCAATTCTGGATTAAATAGTTGTTATATTCTATCTAAATGATCAACCTATCCTATTGTCTTTAAAGCATTTGTAAGATAGTAAACAGCATTGAATTTTAGTGGCCAATAAGGCTTAAAATGAGTATAATACTAAGTCTTTGTACCACAAAATGTTATCTATAAGGGGGAAGTAAAGTGAGTCAACATCCAAGTTTAAGAGTTGGTGGTGTGGGAGCTAGGCATCGTAATGTGTTAAAAAGATACGAAAGAATTAAAAAGCTTGTGGAAGCTGAAAAATGGGATGAGTCCATGACAGTTTTTGGTTTACCAAAGGTAAAGTCTCAGAAGATTAAAGTGAACAAGGGTGACGGTAAGAAGGAAGAAAAAGAAGGTGAAGAAAAGAAATAACTTTATTATCTTATGACGAAAGGGTTCACTTGTGAATACTAAACTCAATGTTGAAATACGTAAGTTTAAAAAAGAAGACAATAAAGAAGTTCGTGGTCTAATTACAGATATTATGAAATCAGAGTTTTCGGATGTTTTGGGGGCTTTCCCGGCAGACGATTTAGAAAATATATCTGATTATTACTGTAAAGCAGGAGAAGCTTTCTTTGTCGCTCTTTTAGACGGTAAAATTATTGGTAGTATAGGAGTAAAGCAGGAAGATGATAGAACAGCTTTGGTGCGCAGAATTTTTGTTTCTCCAGAACTTAGAGGTAAAAAAGTTGGAAGAGAATTGTTAGACAAAGCTATAGAGTTCTGTAGAGAAGTTGGGTATCAAGAATTGGTTTTTAAAACAACTTCCAAAATGAAAGACGCTATTAACCTTTTCGAAAACAAAGGTTTTAGCGAAAAAGCTCACCTGCAATTGGGGAATGTGGATTTGTATAAATTAACTTACTTTATTAGGGAAAACTCACCGTTTTCTAGATAGAAGGTCGCTACAAAATTTGTTTTAATGAAGGGAAGACTTCGATGTCATTGTTCGGTAAACCTAAAGATGAGGATTTGAGAATACTCTCAGAGAAAGAAATTCAGAAACGTTTGTATGGGGCATTTCATCAGGAAGATGGTTCTGAGGCAGGTCAAGAAGATAATGAGGAGACTGTCGATTTAAAGTCTGTTGAAGTAACTCCTGCCGGAATGGTTCAGTCCGATCTCTTTGAGTTGGGAAAAAAGAATGATAACGAAGCTGAAAAACAGAGTTCTGAAGAAGAGGTTCTTCAGAAAGAAGAAGAAACATCTTTTTCTGAGGCGTCCAGCGTAGGTGAAAGCGAACTTGATGCATTTAATCAAAGCTCCCAAGTGACTGAGTTCGAGCAGCTTAATGAATTTAATGATTTAGATCTTAATGAAGAAAAATCTTTTACCAGTGAACTACAGGAAAAAGAGATTGAAGAAAAAGAACCTGAAGAAGATTTGAGTAAAGAAGTTTTTTCAGTTAAAGAAGAGGAAGAAGCTTTTTTTATTCAAAAAACTAAAACAGAAGCTTTTTCTAAAATCTCAACATCAGATGGTCCTATTATTAATGATGACTTAGAAAGTTTAGTTTCCCCAAAGAAACCAACAGTAAAACTCACACCTATTTTTTTATCTCTTGGCCAAGCTATTTTGAAAGTTAAAGAATCGATTAAAAACATTTGGACTCTAATTTTTAAATCATTTTTGTCTTTTCTTGTTGTTCTAGGACAGCAGGCCCCACACTTATCGAGACGCTTTCCAACAAAAGTAGTTTTACTTTCTTTAGCGATTATTGGCACCGCTTTGTTAATTTTTAGTCTATGGAATTCAAACTCTCAGAAAAACGAGCTTAATAGTGATGTGGTTAAAAGTGTTGTTTCTGTTTCGAAGCCTTCTAGCTCAGTAGTAAAAAAAGAAAAAGACGTCAAAGTGACTTCTTCTAGAGCTGTTTCTTCTTCTAACTCTAGAGCAGCTACTCCGCCACCATTTGTTGCGAAAAAGTACTTCTCTATTCAAGTTTGTGTTGCTCAAACAAGAGAGGGTGCTGAAAAGGTGATCAAAAACTTAAACCTAAGTGGTTTGAAAGCATTTGTTGACCCTACTTTGAATAGAAGAGGGAGTGAGATTTTCCGCGTTATGATTGGTAAGTATGAGAGCTATAAAGTTTCTAAGCAGGATTTGCAGAAATTTAAGCAAATGTCAGCCATGGAACCCTATCAAGATAGTTTTATTCGAAATTTAATCCCTTAATTTCATGATTAAGAATTCTTGAAAAGATATAAGGAGATCTAATAGATGTGGAACTCGTTTAATAAGCGTAAATTTCCTCGAATAGAAGTTGCATGTGATGTTAATGTTAAAGAACATAATTCCCCAGAACTTATTTCCACAAAAACTGAAAATGTAGGTGAAGGCGGTGTTTGTTTGATTTTGGATAGTGCCATTGCACCTTTCTCAAGAGTAGATTTAAAACTTGATATCGGAAAGTTAGGAGAAGCTCCAATCGAGTGTTCTGGAAAAATTGTTTGGTGCATTCGTAGTCAAGTTTTACATCAAAAAGAGGTGAAATATGATACGGGTGTTGAATTTCTTGATATTTCCCCTGAAGATAGAGATCGGGTAAAAAAATTCATCGAAGAAAAGGTTGGGGTATAGTGAGTAAGGAAGCATCCTTTGACATCGTATCAGAAGTTGATTTTCAAGAAGTAGATAATGCTGTTCATCAGACACAAAAAGAGTTGTCTCAACGGTATGATTTTAAAGGGTCTAAAAGTAAAGTTACTTTAAATAAAGAAGCAAAGAAGCTTACAGTTCTTGCTGATGATGATATGAAATTATTAGCTATAAAAGATATTCTGGAAACTAAATTTTCAAAGAGAGGAATATCTGCTAAAGCGGTGAAATACGGAAAAGAAGAAGAAGCTTTGGGTGGTTCTATTAGAGTTGATGCAGAGATTGTTTCCGGAATACCTCAAGAAAACACCAAGAAAATCGTTAAACTCATAAAAGAATTGAAAATTAAAGTACAAGCTACTATCCAAAAAGATCAGGTTCGAGTGCAAGCGAAAAGTAGGGATGATTTACAGTTTGTTATTCAAGCACTAAAAGAATCTACTTTGGATATTCCATTACAATTTACAAATTATAGGTGATAAAATGTTCGGTTTAGAAAGTCTAATGGGAAAATCAAAGTCATCAATGGATTTATTTTCTATGTTTACGAAGCTACAAAGCGACGGTCGTTTTAATGAGTTACTGTCTTCTCCCAAGTTTCAAGAGTTCATGGAAGACCCAGAAGTCCTAGAGGCTACGAAGTCTAAGAACTTTATGAAGCTCATGTCTATGGGGCGATTTCAAGAACTAATGCAATCCCCTGAAATCCAGGAAATAATTAATAGATAATATCTGTAAACCCATGATATAAAATGGGTTATAAATAAATAAGTGCTTTTCTTGTATTGTATAAATACGTGTGTTATACTTCCTTCAACTTATGAAAAAAAGTTCTATTTTTATAGTTCTATGATTAATAATTGATGAAAGGAGGAATAGGATGAATAAAGAAAAAAGAAGATTTAAAAGATTTGATGCTTATATGACAGTTAAATTTTTATCTTCTAAATCAGATAAGAAAGTCACATGTCTGACTCATGACGTTTCACGTGATGGTATTAAAATCTCAACAAATGAAGCTTTAAAAGTAAATTCGAATATGGATATTGAAGTTCGTATCCCTGATGATCCCAGACCAATAGAAGTAAGCGTTGAAGTTGTATGGGCTAAAAAACTTAAAGAGAAAAATGCTGGCAATGAATATGGTTTGCGTTTTATAAGTATCGATCCGGTAGATAAGTTTCGAGCTCTAGACTTTGCTTATAATAATTGGCTTGAAGATAAAATCAATGATTTTGCAGACCCTGAAGAGATACCAGAATTAAAAGGTCTTTAATCAATTGTTTCTTATCCTACCACTTAATTTTCAAAAAAAAATTCCAAAAAAAAATTTAATGAAATCTTATTTACAATATTAAAAAACTATTGAGTAACATTTTTTATATAATCTAAGAAGAGGTTTCGATGAAGCAATCTGCTTATGTCCTTTCAATCGATCAAGGAACTACTGGAAGTCGTGCGATTATTTACGACTCGAAAGGAAAGGTTGTCGGCCAGGCATATCGTGAGATTAAACAATACTACCCCCATCCTGGTTGGGTTGAACAAGACCCCTTAAATATCTTAGAATCCGTTCAATGGAGTATTCAAAGAGCTATCTCCATATCAAAAATTAGCAAAAATAAAATCGTTTCAATTGGGATAACCAATCAACGTGAGTCTGTGGTTGTCTGGAATAAGAAATCAGGAAAGCCCTATCATCGAGTTATTGTATGGCAGGATAGAAGATCTTCTCCCATCTGTGAGAGATTGAAAAAAGCTGGAAAAGAAAATGCTATTCACCGAAAGACAGGCCTTTTACTCGATCCGTATTTTTCAGGAACTAAATTGACTTGGCTTTTTCAAAATTCTTCTAAATGTAAAGAAGCCATTAAAAAGGGCTCTCTAATTTGGGGAACGATTGACAGTTGGTTGCTTTGGAATCTTACGGGTGTTCATGCAACAGATTACACGAATGCTTCTAGAACTCTTTTATTTGATATTAAGAAAAAAATATGGAGCAAGGAGCTTTTTAAGTTATTTAAAGTTCCCGCAGGTTTACAGCCAAAGGTTTGTGATTCAGGAGGTTTATTTGGAAAGACGGATGGTTTTAAAGTACTTCCAGACGGAATTCCTGTGATGTCGATTATTGGAGATCAGCAATCTGCTTTATACGGTCAGGGGTGTTATGAAAAAGGAAGTATGAAAAACACCTATGGAACAGGTTGTTTTCTTTTAATGAATACAGGAAGGCGTGCAATAATTTCAAAATCAGGCCTTTTGACCACCATGGCCTGTGATTCCTCTGGAAAACCAGCTTATGCTTTAGAGGGAGCTATTTTTGTTGCTGGAGCTTTAGTTCAGTGGCTCAGAGATTCATTAGGGTTCATTAAAGAAGCGAGAGAAACAGAGAGTAAAGCATTGTCTGTTCCTGATTCGATGGGTGTGACCGTTGTTCCTGCGTTTGTAGGTTTGGGAGCTCCTTATTGGGACTCTGCGGCTAAAGGAGCTATTTTAGGGCTAACTCGAGGGGTTAAGCGAGAACATATTATAAGGGCGAGTTTGGAGTCGATTGCATTTCAGACTAAAGATTTGGTCAATTTAATTAACAAAGAATTCAAGAACCCAATTAAAACATTAAAAGTAGATGGTGGAGTGAGTCAAAATAATTTCTTAATGCAATATCAATCTGATATTTTGGGGATCCCCGTTTTGAGGTCAAATACGATTGAAAGTACTGCTTGGGGGACTGCTAAATTGGCAGGTATAAAAGCTGGAATCTGGAAGAGTGCTAAAGCTTTAGATTTAAAAGTAGGTTTTAATACATATCATCCTAAGATGTTAAAGAAAAAAAGAGAAGAACAATATTCTTATTGGCAGAGCCAAGTCAAAAGAGTTTTTAGTTCCTCGGAAAAATAGGGCTTAAGTGGGATGGGGAATAGATCTAATTTTTTAATTATAGGGCATCGAGGGGTCCCTTCTTTAGCTCAAGAGAACTCAGCAAGTAGTTTTAAAAAAGCAGTAGAGTTATCTTTGCCGATGGTTGAATTTGACGCTCGTATTACAAAAGATAATAAACTGGTTGTTATTCATGACTTAAACATCAAGCATCTTTCAAATGGAAATGCTAAAGTGCATGATTCTACTTTGAAGTATTTGAAAAAGTTCAATTATGCTAATTCCTTTCATAAAAAATCGTTTGAAAGAATCCTTACATTAGAGGAAGCTATAAGTATTTTACTTCCAAAAGTAAAGCTGATGTTGGAAATAAAGGAAAATCAGAATAAGCATATTGAAATAACAAAAGCTCTTGTTGCCATAATAACAAAAAAGAAGATTCCTTATTCTATGTTTATTGTGAGTTCATTTTCTGAGAAACTATTAATAGAAATTCAAAAAATAGATCCTAAAATTCGTTTAGGTTTTTTGTTTAAAAATAAACCTAAAACCAATACCAAAAAAGCGATAAAAAATCAATTTCACTCCATTCACCCCCATTCAAGTATTGCGAGACAATGTTTGATTGTTTCTAAATTGAAGAGATATGTTTGGACTGTGAATAATCCTTTGGAAGTAGCGAAATGGAAACGGTTGAAGTTTGATGGTGTAATCACGGACTGTCCTGAAAAAGTCTTAAAATCCTCTTAGAGCTACCCTATAGTTTTTACCTTTTTAAGTCGATATATATACCCTAGAATTTCATTTTTGACTTATATAATAAACCATTGATATTTCATATGAAGGCTTAGTTTATATGGGTTTTTCATTGTTCGGCAGAAAAACAGACTTTAATAAGGAGTATTCTTTAGAGAATATCCCTTTATTTTCATCTCTTTCCCCATCTGAATTGAAAACAATTCAAAAATTATCTCGTTTAATTGAATGTAAAAAAGGCGACCAGATTTATAAGAAAGGTCAATCTGGTGATGCTTTTTATGTTGTCATTTCTGGACGGTTTAGAGTTTTTCAGAAAGAGGAAGATGAGATAAAAAAGACCGTAGCTTATTTTCATCGAGGGGATTATTTTGGGGAAATATCTATATTAACAGAAAAGCCTCATTCCGTTTATGTTGAAGCGATGAATGATGCGTTGCTTTTTAAGATCGATAAGCAAGATTTTTTAACTATGATGAAAGAGATGTCTGCCTTGTCATTACATTTGACTCGTTCGTTAGGGCACCGATTAAAGAAAAAATATGATGTCGAGAAGGTTTCAGGAAGTAAAATTATTTCTGTTTTTAGTGTTGCTGAAGGAATAGGCAAAACTTCGTTTTTGGTGAACTTTGCTGCAAGTCTCTGCCATTACGCTCGAAAAAAAGTAGTTGTGGTTGATTTAAGTGAGCGAGCGGTTGAAGTAGCGCAGGGTATCTTGGAAAAATCTGATAAAACTAAAGCAAAAGCATTTGATTTACATACGGCTGATTTTAATCACGAAAAAGCTATGAGAGAACATATCTATAAACATCGTGCAGGCTTTGACTTTTTGTATATGGAAAATGAGACAAGAGATACTCTAGATCAGAAAGTAATCTCTCTTTTAACATTTTTGTTAATTCATTATGATGTGGTCTTGGTGGATATGTCTATGGAGTTAAAGGATCTGTCTTTGAAAATTTTAACTCAATCTGATTGTGTTTATATGTTGACGACTGGAGAAAGGGAGAATCTAGAAAAAGCGAAAGCTTTACACTGTGAATTTGAAGAATCTTTTAAATTTGGAAAAAATGATATTCGAGTTTTGGTGACTCAAAATAAAAAAGCGTCTTTTCTAAACAAGAAACAAATGGAACGGATTCTTTTGGCTAAAATATTTGCATTGTTTCCCGATGTTCCTGAAATGGGGAAATACCCTCTTAGCGGTGAAGTAGTTTATGCAAATGAAAATCCAAAATCTCCTTATAGTCGGGTGGTTCGGTACCTTTCTCGTGAAATAACGGGTACTTTGGTTGGGCTTGTTTTGGGAAGTGGTGCAGCTTTTGGATTGGCTCATATAGGTGTTATTAAAGTTCTTGAAGAAGAGAATATTCCTATTGATATCATAGCAGGTTCCAGTATAGGTGCTTTTGTTGGGACGATGTGGGCTGCAGGGTATGACGCAGATGGTCTTGTTAAAATTGCATATGGATTAAACTCTAAGAGTAAGGCTTTTATGAAGTTGTTAGGAATTAGAGATTTCTCTGTGGCTCACAGAGGCTTTTTTAAAGGGAACCGTTTATTAAAATATATGCGTTCTTTGATAGAAGATAAAACATTTCAGGAATTAAGAACCCCTATGAGAATAGTTGCTACTAGTTTATTTTCATCAGAAGAAGTAGTTTTTAGCGAAGGGGATGTTGCTACAGCTTTGCGAGCTAGCATTTCGGTTCCTGGTATATTAAGGCCTTATAAGTTAAGAGGAAAATATTATATAGATGGAGGAGTTGTCGATCCTCTTCCTGTTAAAGTTTTGGCTAAGGAGGGGGTTTCTAAAATTATTTCAGTGAATGTTCTTTCTAGACCTTCTCAATTTGAAGAAAGAAAAGATATGTACAGAAAAAAAATGGTTGATCTTATAGAGAGGCGAAAGAAAGAAAAAAACTTTTTTGGGCGGCTCTGGCTTCAATTTAAGATAAATACAGAAAAGAAATATATGGATAACATTTTCAATGTATTGATGAATACAATTCAATTTATGGAATATAAAATTTCTTCCACCGCAGAACAGGAATCAGATGTGCAAATTAATCCTGTGGTTTCTGATGGTTATTGGGCAGAGTTTTATGAGCCAAAGAAATTTATAGAAATTGGTGAAGAAAAAGCTAGAGAAAAATTAGATGAGATTAAAGCTTTGTTAGAAGAACGATAAAGAAAGGAAATTTAATGTATATATATAAAGTTGCTGTGATTGGTGCGGGCGCAATGGGGGCGGAGATTGCCCAAGTTGTTTCTTATTCAAATATACCGGTCGTTTTAAAAGATATTGAAGATAGTTTTGTTCAAAAAGGTTTGGTTAAAATACGATCGATTTATCAAAAAAGAGTTGATGCTGGAAAAATGTCCCCTGCAGATATGGAAAAAAAGATGAGTGGTGTTACCGGAACAACTTCTTTTGATGATTTGAAAGATGTCGATTTGGTTATTGAAGCGGTTCCTGAAAAAATGGAATTAAAGAAGTCTATATTTAAAGAATTAGATCAGAATTTACCTGAACATGCCATCTTGGCGACCAACACATCTAGTCTATCGATATCGGCGATTGCATCTGCTACGAATCGTCCTGATAAAGTTGTGGGACTTCATTTCTTTTTGCCTGCACATGTAATGAAGTTGGTTGAGGTGATTCCAGGGCTTCAAACGGATGAGGCTGTCGTTCAGCAAATGATACAGTTTTCTGAGTCATTGAGAAAAATCCCTATTCGTGTAAATGAATGCGCTGGGTTTTTAATTAACCGATTACTTATGCCTTATCTTAACGAAGCAGCATATTGTTTGCAGGAAGGATCTAGTATTAAAGAAATTGATGCTTCAATGGTGGAGTTTGGATTCCCTATGGGGCCGTTCACTTTGGTAGATAATGTAGGTTTAGATATTTGTGCTGATGTTGTTGAAGTATTATTGGACGAATATGGGCAACGAATGAAACCTGCGGAGATTTGGAAAGAAATGACCTCTTTAAAACGGTACGGTAAAAAGGTGGGCAAAGGCTTCTATAATTTTGAAGATGAAGATGACCCTACTGTAAACGAGCTCGTTTTAAAAGTACAGAAAGAGCAGGGTAATAAAAAATCTGCTTTTTCGCAGGAAAGACTTGTTTTCTCAATGATTAATGAGGCAGCTCTATGTTTGCAAGAACAAGTTTCTAAGGCTTCTGATATTGATTTAGGAGTTTTGGCTGGTATTGGGTTCCCTCAAGAAAAGGTAGGAATTTTAAGATATGCAGATAGTATTGGACTGGATCACGTGTATGGCAAATTACAAGAGTTGTATAGAGAGCATGGTGAGAGATTCTGGCCAGCCCCTTTAATTCAAAGAATGGTTCATGGGGAGTGTTTAGGGCGAAAATCAGGAAAAGGTTTTTATGAATATCATTAATTTGAATTTAGCTATTTATATAAGGAGATAAGAATATGGCAACATTTAAGTATTTAAAATCAACTCAAGAAGAGGATGTTTTGATTGTAACGATTAATCATCCGCCAGCAAACACGTTATCTACAAAATTAATGAGTGAGTTAGAGCAGTTGCTCGAAGAATATGAATTAAATAAGGAAGTCAAAGTAATGATTTTGACTGGAGAAGGAGCTATTGCTTTTGTTGCTGGGGCAGATATTCGAGAGATTATAAAAATAAATGATAAAAAAACAGGAGAAGCTATGGCTCGGAGAGGTCAAGTGATTTTGTCCCGTCTAGAGAACCTTGATAAACCTGTAATTGCCGCAATTAACGGAGTTTGTCTAGGCGGGGGGAATGAGTTAGCTATGGCTTGTCATATTAGAATAGCTTCTGATAAAGCTAGGTTTGGGCAACCTGAAATTAATTTAGGAATCATACCCGGTTTTGGTGGGACTCAACGATTAACGAGGATATGTGGAGCAGCGAAAGCTTGTGAGCTTAATTTGACTGGAGACATTATTTCCTCTCAAGAAGCGTTAAGAATAGGATTAGTTAATCAAGTTGTTCCAGACAGTGATTTAATGAAGCATTCGTTGGGGATGGCTAGAAAAATAGCATCTAAATCTGCGGGAAGTATTTCTCTTATTCTACAAGCAATGCGAGAAGGTATGGAATCTAGTACTGAGAAGGGGTTTTCAAAAGAAGCGGAGCTCTTTGGTGAGGTTTGTGAAACGAAAGATATGAAAGAAGGGTTGAAAGCTTTTGTTGAGAAAAGACAGCCTCAGTTTGTGGACGAATAAAGGGTAGGTTTGGTTTAGGTTTTATGATTCAATTTTGACAAAGGGTTATTGAATGAATATTGTGGTTTGCCTTAAGCAAGTTCCTGATACAAATTCAAAAATTAGAACGAATGTTGATTGTACGGATATAGATAAGAGTCAGATATCTTATGTGTTGAATCCCTATGATGAATACGCATTAGAAGCAGCCCTTCTACTTAAAGAAAAATATTCCGAAGTTTATATTACGGCAATTACTGTTGGAGAAGAAAAAGCAGTAGAGGTTCTTAGAAATGCTTTAGCTTTAGGAGTTGATAGTGCTACTCATGTCGTAACTTCTTTACCTCTAGATGCTTTAAATTCAGCTAAAATATTGTCGGAAATCATCAAACTATTGAAAGTGGATATCATTTTATGTGGTAGACAGGCAGTGGATGACGATGCTTTTCAAGTACCTGGAGCTCTTTCTTTATATTTAGAAGCTTCTATTTGTTCTGTTGTGAGTAAGATAGAGGTAAGTTCTGATGAAAAATCTCTTCAAGTGCAAAGGGTTTTGGAGTCGGGTAGAAAACAGAGTATGACATTAAATTTTCCCTGTGTACTCTCTTGCCAAAAAGGAATCAACAATCCTCGTTTTGCTACATTGCCTGGAATAATGAAAGCCAAGAAAAAAGAAATCAAAGTATTGCAAGCAACAGACTTTGATTTAACTAAATCATCTTATTCTTTGGTGAAGATGAAAGAACAGAAGGTTCAGAGAGAGTGTCTTCTTTTTGATGACGATATCGATTCTCAAGTGAAAGAAATACTGAATTTTTTATCTAAAGAAACAAGGATTATTTAATGGCTCATGTATTATTGATCGTTAATGGTTTGGAAGAGAAAATTCACTCCGTAGTTTTGGAAATCCTAACATGGGTAAATAGTTTAGATAGAGAAGTTCAGATTTCTTGTTTTGTTATTGGACGAATAAACGATGACCTGACTCTAAAGCTTCAGAAGTATGGTGCAGATCATATATATCATTCAGATGATGATCAATTGGTGTTAGCTAATCCTTTAAGTGTATTTAAAACTGTTTTAAAGTTAGTAGATGAAATAAAGCCAAAATACGTTTTTTCAGGGGCGAGCTATATTGAAAAAGAATTACTTTCTCGACTAGCTGCTAAAAAAGGAAAAGAATTATTTAATGATGTTACTAGCATTTTAATGTCTGATGACTCTCTAGAAATACAGAGGCCTATCTATGCCGGAAAAATAGAGGCATTTTATAAAGGTATAGATGATCAAATATATATGAGCTTTAGAAATGGAATAGTGGATAAGGTTCAGGAAAAAAATAAGGAACCCGATTTACAACAAATACAAGTAGTGGAAGATCTAAAGAATGTGATTGTGAATGAGATGTCTATTTCGGGGAAAAAGGCCGTAGATCTGACAGATGCGGAAATTATAGTTACGGGAGGACGTGGGTTAGGTTCTCCTGAAAATTTTTCTATAATAGAGGATTTGGCACATGTTTTAGGTGGAACCGTGGGTGCAACTAGAGCTGTAGTAGACTTGGGTTGGAGACCTTATACGGAACAAATAGGTCAGACAGGAAAAGTGGTTACCCCTAAACTCTATTTTGCATGTGCTTTGAGTGGGGCTGTTCAACATCTTGTAGGAATGTCTTCATCTAAATATGTTGTTGCTATAAATAAGGATAGAGAAGCTCCTATTTTCTCTCATTGTGATTTGGGTATCGTAGGGGATGTCTTTAAGGTGCTGCCGGCCTTAACAGAGGAGCTCAAGAAGGTTTTGAATAAATCAGGATCTTAAGATAGAATATAGATTACAGGTTCTAATAGTATGATAATATTGATCTTAGATCATGTTTTGATGCTATAATTGTAATGAATGATCTTCAGAAATTCTAAGGAGGGTTCATGTCGGTCTGGACTTTAAAATTATTATTGTTTTCCTTTCTATTTATGTCTTTCTCTCATCTTGGTATGACACAATCTAAAGATGTGTCTACAAGTTCCGATATAGCTTCATTGCAGAATACGTTGTCTGGATCATCTTTGAATGTAATGGACTCAAATCAAAAAGAGAAGATTTCTGAGAATGAAGATCTTGCTAAAATTCAGAATCAACTAAATAATGTTTTGTTAGCAAATCAAAGGTTGCAAGAAGATTATTTAAGACGGATGCAAAAAATCAGAGCCATATCCACACAAGCAAAAATTCATCAACAAATTTTGGACCAAATCCGTTCTCAAGACACTCCTGAGACAAGCGCAATTGAAGATGTGATTCGCCAGGAAAAGGTTAAACTTATTGCAGATCAAGCAAGAAGAAATCAAGAAATTCTACAATCACTTAGAACTAGCAGACAAAATATAAAAAAATAGCTAACCCAAAATTATACCCTACATCGAATGAACCAAAAAAAGAGCTCACTCACATTTAGAGATTCAAATTTAGTCGATATGTTTTTGAATCGTGCAAAAAGCTTCCCTGAAAAAATTGCTTTAAGATAC
The DNA here is from genome assembly GCA_029261035.1 of Candidatus Omnitrophota bacterium. Lineage (GTDB taxonomy): Bacteria > Omnitrophota > Omnitrophia > Omnitrophales > JACROU01 > JAJDCD01. Next base: position 88,640 of record JAJDCD010000008.1, on the reverse strand, counting down.
AAGGTGGATGGGGAGTATCAGTCGATTGCTTTTCACACTTTCCGAAAATCTGTGATTGCTACAGCTGTTGCTCTCAAAAGTAGAGGGGTTGTTGAAGGCGATCGTGTTTGTATTTTATCTGAAAGTCGACCTGAATGGTTTTTTTCAGATTTAGGTAGTTTAGCATTGGGTTGTGTTACGGTTCCTATTTATCAAACAAACTCATCTACTGAAGTTGCTTATGTTATTAATCATAGTGAAGCAAAAGTTCTTTTTCTCTCCTCAAAAGAGCATTTGAATCGTATATTGCCAGAAATTAGTAAATGCAAATCTTTAAAACATATTTTTATCTTTGACTCTGTTGAAGATAATTCTGATTACACTTCTTTCGAATCTCTTTTAAAGGAATCTGCCAATTCTGTTTATAAATTGAAAGAAACCATAGAAGCAAATGCTTCAAGTATTAATTCAGAGTGCTTGGCGTCTATAATTTACACTTCGGGAACTACAGGGAATCCAAAAGGTGTAATGCTAACGCATAATAATTTTCTTTCTAATTGCATTGCGTGCTCTGAAGCTATCCTGATGGGTCCTACAGACGTATTTTTGTCTATGTTGCCGTTAAGCCATGTTTTTGAGCGTATGGGAGGCTATTATCTTCAAATGTATAACCTTGTTTCCATTGCTTTTGCTGAGGATATGACTACAGTTGCAGAGAATATGTTGGAAATTAAACCTACAATTATGACAGTGGTTCCGCGGTTTCTTGAAAAATTTCATGAAAAAATTATAGAGCAAGTTGATGTGAGAGGAGGATTAAGAAAAAGATTATTTTACGCCTCTTTAAAAGTTGGGGAAAAATATTCAAAAACTATATGTAATGGAAAAAGACCTTCAATTGGATTGTCTTTATCTTATTCTATAGCAAAATTACTCGTGTTTTCTAAATTAAAGAAAAAAATGGGCGGTCAAATTCGATTCTTTATTTCCGGTGGAGCGCCTCTATCACAGCATATTGCAGAATTTTTTCATGCTTGTGGGATTCTTATTTTAGAAGGATATGGCCTTACGGAGACATCTCCCGTATTGTCTGCTAATAGGGAAAATAAATTTTGTTTTGGCAGTGTAGGAGTTCCTGTTCAAGGCGTGGAGATTAGAATTGCTGATGATGGAGAAATATGTGCCCGTGGTCCAGGGATAATGAAGGGTTACTATCAAGATGATAAAGCAACGAAAGAGGTCATACGAGATGGATGGTTTTATACGGGGGATGTAGGACATATAGCTGAAGATGGTTTTATGTTTATTACGGATAGAAAAAAAGACATTATTGTAACTGCAGGTGGAAAAAATATCTCGCCTCAAAATATAGAGGGCTTACTGATAGCAGATGATTGGGTTCAGCAGGTTTTTGTTTATGGAGATAAGAAAAAGTATATTGTGGCTCTTATTGTTCCTGAATATAAAAAATTAGAAGAAGTAGCAAAAGAGAAGGGTATTCAATTTTCAACCAGAGAAGAGTTGCTAAATAATCAGACTCTCTATCGACTAACAGAGCAGAGGCTTGCTAAGAGATTGAGCGCTTTGTCTTCTTATGAACAGATTAAATATTTTTCTTTTTTGCAAGAAGAGATGAGTTTAGAAAAAGGCGATTTGACACCCACTCTTAAAATGAAAAGAAAAAAAGTTTTTGAGAAGTATAAAGAGACGATAGATGAGATGTATAAAGTTTCTGATAAGAACCCAAAAGTAAATAGTAGTTAGTATGAAGATTGAAGAAGGTAATTTTCAAACATTTGATGGTTTGAGTCTTTCCTATCGATTCTGGCTTGGAAATAACTTTTCACATCCTGTTATATTGATTCATGGTTTACATGAACACTCCGCTCGGTATGACAAAATAGTAAAAGCTATAGATTTGCCAGAGTTCTCATTTTTTTCATTTGATTTAAGAGGTCATGGTACATCTTTAGGACGTCGTGGTTTTGCTCATTCGATTAACGAATTTTTGTTAGATATAAATGCCTTTCTAGAATATATCAAAGCAAAATACCCTCAAATGCCGCAAGGCAATCTAATTTGGCTTGGGCATAGTTTTGGAGGTTTGTTAGCGTCTCGTTTTGCTTTAGACCATCCGGATAAAGTTAAAGCACTTGTACTTTCTTCTCCATGTTTTGCTATTAAAAGTCCTATTCCTTATTTAGAATATATTTTGGCAGAACTTTCTTGTGTTTTCCCAAAGAAGGATATAGGATCAGCAGTGGTTAGGGAATCTCTTTCTCATGATCCAAATGAGTGGGAAATGCATAGAAATGACCCTTTAATACATAACAGACTAGGTTTGAAGTTATTGAAAGATATGCTGAAAATTATGCCAGAAACAGTTAAGCGGGCTGAGGAATTTAAAAATCCATTATTGATGGTTTTATCAGGAACAGATCGGGTTGTTCATTTAAAGTCTTCAAAGCAGTTTTACGACAAGGTTTCAAGTTTAGAAAAAATAATAAAGATTTACCCTCAGTTTTACCATGAGATTTTAAGAGAGTCTAATTCGGGTGAAGTGTATAACGTTGTCCGTAGTTTCTTGAAAAAGTATTCGAATACGAAGGAAAATTAAATGGTTCTTTTTAGACAAAAATTTATTTCTCTTATAGTGACCTTGGCTGTTTTTTTTCTATATTCTTGCGCTTATCACCCCGAGTTGGTTCCTATCATTAAAATACCCTCTTTCTATGATTACAAGGTAGAGTCAGATGATATGGATGTGGTTGTTGACCCTTATGTAGCCCCTTCAAAAGTAGAGTACATGTTTAATGTCGATATGATTAAAAAAGGGGTTTTGCCTTTGCATATAATAATATGGAATAAGGGGATAGATGCGTTGGACTTGAGTTCCGTTCAAATTCAACTCCGATCTTTCTCTGGGGAAATTTACCAACCTTTGTCTGATGGCCAGATTTCAAAAAAAATATTTAAAAATACATTCGCTCGAATGGTTAGTTTTGGTGCTGTTGGTTCGGCGTTTATTTTTTTTACAGTTCCATTTGCGGTAGGTGCAGGGATTGACTCCTATCAAGCGAATAAGAAGATAAAGTCTGATTTAAATGAGAAGTCATTCAAACAAGGGGTTATAGAACAACAAGCTTTATTCCAAGGTTTTTTATTTTTTGATTTAGGGAGTAAAGAGTATTTTGAAGAGCCCTTTCGATTATTAATCGAAAACATTCAAACAGTGGGAAGTGAAGAAGCTTTTAATGTTGAAGTTCCGTTTGTAATTAAATAAATTTAGGAGTCAGGGTAAAAATATGAATTACAAAGAATTGCCATTGGAAATACGTTGGGCAGTAGATGCTGTCAGACGAGCTACTGAATTAGGAATTCAGATTCAGAGTTCAAAAAATGTAGAGAGCTTGCAGAAACAAGATGATTCACCTGTGACAGTGGCTGATTTTTCTATTCAAACACTCATAGCTTCTTGTATGGCCAAAGAGCTCCCAGAAGGTGTTTTGCTTGCAGAGGAAGGGGTTTATTTTCTTCAATCGGAGAAAGGGCTGGAAACCCTTTCATCTATTAAAGAAATTTTAAAACCAGAACTTGGAACATTAAGCGATGAAGAAATTATTAATTTAGTTCAAAAAGGTTCTTCTAAACCGAATCATTCATTTTGGACTTTGGATCCTATTGATGGGACGCGAGGATTTGTGCGAGGAGATTGTTTTGCTGTCGCTCTAGCCTGGATACATGAAGGAGAAGTGAAAGCGAGCATTGTTGGTTATCCAGATTTAAAGACAGATGTTTTAGGGAGGTCTCATCCTGCAAGTATCGTGATTGCCTTTAAAGACTTTGGTTCTTGGAAAGCCCCTCTTTCAGATTTGAGTTCATGGCATTTGTTGAAGGTTTCAGATAAGGAAGATGCTTCAAAAGGAATTGTTCTACGGTCTTTTGAGCAAAGACATACAAATATTTCCATTACGGATAAAATTTTAGAAATATTAAATATCCATCAACCCGCAATTTGTTTGGATAGTCTTGCTAAATTTGCTTTGGTAGCAGAAGGAATAGGGGATTTGTTATGTCGTTTTCCATCCCCTAAAAAACAGAATTATAAGGAAAATATTTGGGATATTGCTTCTGGGGCACTTATTGTTGAAGAAGCGGGTGGTAAAGTGACAGATGTTTACGGTAACAAGCTAGATTTTTCCTGTGGTGTAAAATTATCTAAAAATACGGGGGTCGTAGCGACTAATGGCCACCTTCATCCTAAGCTTTTAGAAGCTACTAAAGAAGCGTTTGAGCAACTGAATATAAAATAAGATATAAGTCATTTGATAGTGGTGTCTTAAAGATTTTTAACACACTTCTCTTTTTAACAAATAGCTTGATTAATTAGGTGTAAATGAGTAATATGTCACACTTTTCTGCTTGGATTTTCTAAGTCTTTAACAGGATAGATCTTAGTAATTTTTGAGAGAAGCATTTTTTATTAATAGAAGCTAAAGGAGTTACTTTAATATGCCAAGAGAAACATCAGCACGTAGACCTATTAGAAAAGGTAAAAAGAAGACTTTTAGAAAATTGCCTAAAAGAACGTTGCCTACTGTTTTAGATATTTCTGACACAGAGCTTTTGTCGAAATTTGTAACTGAAAAGGGAAAAATTCTTCCAAGAAGAATCACTCGCCTTAGTGCAAAAGATCAAAGACAAATTACACGTGTAATTAAAAAATCACGTTTTGCTGGTCTTTTACCTTTCGTCATTAACTAATCATTTACCTAAATTCAATTTGAATTAGAAAGCATGTGAGATGGGGAAATCTATCAAAAAAAACCATTTGGCTTGGATTGATATGGAAATGACAGGTCTGGATCCTGAAAAAGAAGTGGTTCTAGAAATCGCTTCCTTAGTAACAGATAAGGATTTAAATGTTATTGCTGAAGGCCCTGAGTTGGTTGTTAAGCAAAGTGCACGCTATTTGAATCGTATGGACGCTTGGAATACAGGTCAACATACAAAATCGGGTTTGGTGGATAAAGTAAAAAATTCTAAGGTTACTTTAAAACAAGCAGAAGATAAAACGCTTCAATTTGTTAAGAAGTACTGCACCGCTGGTGAAGCGTACCTTTGTGGCAATGTGGTTCATCACGACAGACGTTTTATGGCTAAATATATGCCAAGATTACATAAGTTTTTTCATTATCGTTTAATTGATGTAAGCACCATTAAAGTTCTTGTCGAATTGTGGTATGCTAAAAAGTATGATAAACAACCTGTTAAAAGCAATAAACATAGAGCTTTGCCGGATATTTATGAGTCGGTACAAGAGTTGAAATACTACAAAAAGGCCATTTTTAAAAAGATGGCGACTAAAAAGTCTGCTGTTAAAAAGTAGAAAATTTGATTTATCCGATTTTGCGAGTTAGTATTTGAGTTTATAAAAATTAGGGTTCTAAAGGAGTTGTCGAAATGGTTATCATTTTTAAACCTAAAGCATCAAAAAAAGAAATTGATCATATTTTAGAGAAACTAAAAGAATTGAAGTTGGAGCCTAAAGTGTCTCAAGGAATTGAGAGAACCGTTATTGGTGTTATTGGAGATGAGGCTAAACTTAGAACTCAGCCGTTAGAAGTTTATCCTGGAGTTGAGAAGGTTATTGCAGTTCAAGAACCATACAAAATGGTTTCTAAAGAATTTCATAACAAACCCAGTGAGATCAAATTAGGAAAAAATATTGTTGTTGGGGGAAAGAAAATCGTTGTAATGGCGGGGCCTTGTACGATTGAAAGTAAAGAGCGTTTGATGTATTTGGCAAAGCATGTAAAGAAAAAAGGGGCAAAGTTTCTTCGTGGAGGCGCATATAAGCCAAGAACTTCTCCTTATGACTTTCAAGGTTTAGGGGAGGAAGGTCTTAAGTATTTAGCTCAAGCTAAAAAAGCTACAGGACTTCTTGTCGTCACAGAAATGATGGATGTTCGAGATTTACCTTTGTTTGAAAAATATGCAGATGTGATTCAAATTGGTGCTCGTAACATGCAAAATTATAATTTACTCAAAGAGGTGGGTAAAAGTAAAAAGCCTGTTTTGTTAAAAAGAGGGATGGCGAATACGATCAAGGATTTCTTGATGGCCGCTGAATATATTTATTCTCAAGGAAATCATCAAGTGATGCTTTGTGAACGAGGTATTCGTACTTTCGAAACATCCACGCGTTTTACTTTAGATATTGGTTCAATTCCTGTTCTAAAAGAAAAAACACATCTTCCGGTAATTATTGATCCTTCTCACGCTGCTGGAAAGCGTGCTTATGTTTCAGCTATTTCCAGGGCGGCTATTGCGGCAGGTGCCGATGGTATTATCGTAGAAGTTCATGATAAGCCAGAAGAAGCTGTTTGTGATGGTCCTCAAGCTTTGTTGCCCAAGATGTATGACGAGCTTATGGTTGAGTTAAAGAGCATTGCTCAGGCACTGGGAAGAGACCTGTGATTTTCTTAATCTAGTCGAACAAGTATTCGTATATTCATAATAATCATTCAAATTACCCTATCTACATATATAATAAACACTTATCTATCATATAACCTTTATGAATCAGTTTATGTTTGCGCTGTTATTTAACAGTTTTTAAAACAGCGTTGTAAAGGGTGTGTATTCCAGGTATATTTAATGTAGGTAACTTGAAGTTTATCAATAACATACACTGAATTAAACTGATGATTATGAAAAAAACAAATAGGCTCATTTCAACTTTTGTTTTATTTTTCTTTCTCTGCTCTCAGGGGACGCTACTACCTGAGGGTTTCGCTAATCCTTCTTTTTTTTCACCTTCAAAACCAACACTAAATTACAAACAATTACAGTTAGATCAGGGTGAAGTAAGTTTTTATCATAAAGGCTCTGAGGTAGATGTTGTTATTGTTGAAGACGCTCATGGATACATAGCGGCTCAGAAGTCTATACTTTCTCTCTTTAATCAACTAGAAAAACAATATGATTATCATGCATTTCTCATCGAAGGGGCTTCTCATCCTTTAGAGAGTGTATTAATTGAGAGTTACCCGAATAGATTAGAAAAGCAAGCGTATTTACTTCAAGAATTAGAAGAAGGCCGTTTGAACGGCGCTGAGGTTGCAGCGTTGAATAGAGAGCTTATAACTCAATTTAAAGGATTGGATCAAGAATCTTTATATCAAAAGAACGTTAAAGCCTATTTTGACGTACAGAACAGTGTTCTATTGAAGGATGCTCGAATGGTGTTAGCCCAAGAATTAGAAGAGTTAAATCAAAAGAAGTTGGAAATTTATCCCGAAGAGGTTTTGGAATTGGAAGAAAAGGAAAGAATGTATCAAAAAAGTGGTGTTATTGATGTTTGGCTAACATACATAAAGAAGTTTCAGGAAGTGGAAGCTTCTGGAGAGTTAAGGTTGTTGTGGGATTGGGAAACCTATCAAAGGGAAATGGAGCCTTATGTAGAAAAGCAAATCCCTTTGGTTGAGAAAAGAATCAAGAATGAGCGTTTATCTAAAGAAGTTTCTAAACAGTGGGGATCGACTCAACAACAATGGATGAGCTCTTTGATTAGCCCAAGAGAGTACCTTCATAGTATGAAGATGATTCTCGGACCCAATAGATTGATGAAAGAAGAAAAGGATTTAAAAACGTCTCCTCCAGCCCTATCCATTCAAATACTCTATGATTTAAAAAAATATGTAGATGAAATAAAGAATAATTTATTGATTACAGAAGCCCAAAAAGCATTGTTTTTAAAATCAAAAGAAATGGAGCTAAAAACAAAAGCTTTTGATCTAAAACTAATTCGAAAAGAATGGGAGTTGATTCAAGTGTTGGGTTTAAAACTACCTCAACCTATAGAGGAATACTATGAATTAGCAATTCAAAGGGAATCGGGCTTTATGAAGAAGATAAATCAAGAAGTTAAAGGTGGGAATCGTAGAATGGTGATTCATATGGGAGGTTTTCATACGAGCCGCCTCAAGGAAGAGTTTGAAGAAAGAGGATGGGGTATTCAGGTTGTTAAGCCTAGTTTTGAATTCCAAAACAAAAGCGTTTCTTACAAAAAAAGAATGGACAATTATTTGGCAATCCAGGCGACCTTAAAAGAAGCATCTGTCTTGTCTATTGCTAATTTAAGAGCTGAAGCTGAAGCTCGGTTTTTGGATGGTGTGCAGGGGAAAGCAGCTCTTGTTGAATGGGGATTATCGTTGATTCGTAGAATGGCTTCACAGGGAACGATCTCTCCTGCTGAGATGAATGGGATGGTGAGAGAGATTGTTCATTGGCCAGATGTCGTAAAGATGAAGGGGGAACTCGAAAAAATTGAAGTGAATACTAATGCAACAGCTAAAAGCTTAGGTCTTGTAGAAGCTAAAGAGTTTTTTGAAGCTTCAGGGATTGAAGAGAGAACGGGGTTAAAGTGGGAAGATCTCGATGAGGAAATGCAATATGGTTTTAGTGTTCGGGTGATTCAAAGTTCAATGTTAAGGTTGTTTGATGCGGTAATTAATTTTGTTGGTGAATCCTCAGTAGAGGGATATAAAAAAGAATTAATGAAATGGAAAGATATTATCATTTTAAATGATCTTGGCTTCAAGAATGGGATGTCTAGGCATAATCACATTGCTGAGGTGATTTCAGAAACTTTAACCTTATTAGACTCCTTAAAAGATGAGAACATTGCTCAAAAATTTAATTCTGATTTCTTTTTCTTTATGATGAGTGAAACTAATACGTACGTAAGTTTATCTCGTATTAATCGACTTATTCTGGATGTGCGTAATGGCAAACTAGATGCATCCGTATTGAACCCTGAACTAATCAAAGCTTTGATTGTTAATGAAAGGGATGAAAATGAAGATATAGGCTTTGATTCTCTGGAGATTTTGGGTGTGATGGCAAAGGAAAATGAAGAGGTGCGACGGGTTTTAAAGGATGAGTATTTGGTTGCTTTACTGTCTCAAAGCAACATGAGAGCCCAAAACTTTTTTAAAATTATAGTTCATTTAATTCAATTGCAGTTTCAAGAAAAAGTTAAGAGCTATAAAGATGCTGCTAAACAGTTTTTCCCACCGAACCTTTCGGCTCTAAATGGTGGGAGTTATCTTGATTTAGCAAATCTGTTGAAAAGAGTCTTGGACGGAGTCTCTCATACTTATTTAATTCATAATTGGAGAATTGTTGAGTTGTACAAAGATTTGGGAGTTATGAGTGGAAATGGAAAGTTGGGGCTATTATTGATTTCGGGAATTTCTCCAACTATGGATGGAAATGAAGTTGAAGAGTTGTTGATGCGGATTGAGCGTGTTTTGGATGATGAATTTTACTACAGCTTGTTATTTGAATACATGGAAGGCTTTCTTGTAGAGGATAAAGAGTTACAAAGTTATTATTTAAATAACTATCATATAGAAACGGTTTTAGAAATATTAGAATCTGCAAGTGAAGTGGGAGAGGATGCTGCTATAGAAAAAATAGAAAACCTACGTAAAGTATGGCGCGTTGAAATTCAGAAAGGGGCAGGAGGGAGAAGTGAAGAAATTAGTGAAGAAGGGGAATGGTTAGAGAGAGGAAAAGCTTTAATTTCAGCTAAAAGTTTAGGGGGGAGAGAAATTTATGATAATTCTTCATTGAAAGAGAGTCTGGGTTGGGAATGGGAAGATTTGCCGGCAGAATTTCGTTATTTCTTTTCTTTTGTATTTGGAGAAGAGTACAGCATGTTTTTAGATGCAGTTTTAGGTCTTCTTGATGAAGAGGGGCAAGAAAGATCTGGGGCTGAATTCATGAAACTAAAAGATGATTTAATTTTAATAGGAAGGCTTATCGGAAGGCAGCTTTATGAGGGGCACGAAGATGAGTTTTTAGAGCGTTTCACTCTATTGCTGCAGAAATTAAAAAAGGTTGATGGAGAAAGATATTTTAATCTTAGCCTTTTTGTTTATCTCCTTCAAAAAATGGAACCAGGGGGGGTGTATTTAGTTACAAAAGAAATAGATCTTTTATTGAATTTGGTGGAAAAAGAATTAATTGATCCATTTGTTCTAGACTTTCCTTTAATCAAAAACATGTTAGAAAAACAGACCCCGTTAGGAAAAAAGCACATACAAATATCTGTTTTTAAGGCACTCAGAGAGTTGGGGGAGCTCCTTAAGAACAATCAAATTGATCGATCGGAGTATTCAAAAGAAGACTTTATTCGATTTAATCAGTTGTATGGTCCTCATATATTTTTAGCTAATAAAATTTTATTTCGATTACTCCTCTTGAAAGAGAAAGGAGTTATTAGTGGTGTTGATAGATATTTAGAACAAATTTTTGATATTGAAATAGCATTGACTGAAGATGATCATAGTTTAATTATTGGATTTTTGGATTCGGTTATTGAAGGGAGAGTAAATCCTTCTTTTTTAACGGAGGGGCACCTTTTGCATTTTTTGAGAAATGTAGGGGTGAGTACGGGGAATGGTCGAATTATTTTAAAATTAATAGAAGGATTAGATCCTAATATGAATCAAGCTGAGCTCTCCTCTATTGTAGATCGTCTTAACAACGTTATGGAATTGTTGAAAAAAATAGACTCGCTTGTTTTTTTGAATGTGTTTTATCCAAAGCTTCTAGGAATGATGGAGGAAAAGGGCTATGTCAATACAACAACATTGGAACTTACCGAAATCCCTTATTTTGTTGATACCTTAAAGGGGCCTGAGTTGATCGAAGTTCTGGAACGGCTAGATCATATTCCTGTTGATGATGTTTATCAATTATTGCTGAATTTAGATAGAGAGTGGGAAGATGATTTAAACATGCAGAAAGAGAGTCTTGAGGAAGAACCAAAAGCTAAAGATGGAGATTGGTTATCTCGGGCTCCTGTTCTGATTGAAGCTAAAAGTTTAGGTGGGAATGATTCTTATGATAGGTCAGGGCTAGAGGAAACTCTTGGAATGCCTTGGGATATGTTTAGTGATAAATATAAGGACTTAGTTTTTTTGGAGGAAGCATTGGTTTTAGAGCCTACCGTTTCCTCGGAAGGGCCTTCTGTTTTTGAGATATTAGAAATCTTAGTGCGTAATGATATTTCAGGTAAGGGTTCTGATGAAAAATTGGATCGTTGGCGAGATCTTTTGCTAAGAGCAACGGGTATTTTTAAATATATAAAATCTTTAAAATCTAAATTAAACAGAAATAAAAAAATTCCAGTGTCGGAAAATATTAACACAGATGTAATACGGCATTTTTATAAGATTTTAGAGGATGTTCGCATACTTGAAAGTTTGGTTGATGAGGATTCTCGATTCGATATTTTGTTTGAAATGAAAGTGTTTGATGTATTTATAAATAACTTCGGAACTGGAATTCTGGATTTTAAAAAAATGATAGAGTACTTTGTTGATATGGATGAGGTTGTTGAAAATACCTTTTGGGATGACTTGCGAAAATTACTTGGTGATGACTATGCAGAAAACGGCCCTCTTGTTTTGGATTTGTTAGAAAAAATTGAAAGTGTTGGTGATTATGAATCTTTAATGGATGGATATATGGATATCCAATTCCTTATTTTGATATTCGGTTCACGTTTAAAATCAGAGTTTTTGGTGAATTTATTTGAACTTTACACCCAAGGTCGTTTGAAGGCCATTACATATACTCCTGAACAAATTAAGGAAGTGTATCAAGAGTTTCACCCCCTGAGTCTTCCTCAATCATTTTTACTAGAATTAGCAAATCAAAATATGGATATAGGGTGGGATTCTCAAGTAGTTTTGAATCATTTATTGAATTTACAGAGGAGATTCAATGAGAATAACCCTAAGGTTATGTTGAAATTATCAGAGCAAAATAGGTCGTTCTTCAGATTCTTATTTTCTCATTTGCTTGGAGGGATTAATTTTAATGTGTCTCAAGAAGAATTGTTGAATTTATTAGAACGTGTGTATCAAGCATATGAAAAATATGTTATTGAGACTAGAGAATCAAAAGTGCCTATAAATTTGGTTAGATTGGAAAGATTGTTCTTGTTAACAAATGAAAACATCAAATCTATAGAGACGGATGAAGAAGAGGGTGGCCGTTACCCCTATTTCCTAGCACGTAAAAAATCAATGGAAGTGTTGGGTGTTTTGGAAGAAATTGACAAGATAGGGTTAGTGAGCGTGAATGAAAAATTATTTCAACTTTCTCAAATATGGGTCTCAGAAGTAGAGAATCAAGTAGCTACAGTTTCTGTCCGAAGTGAAGATGATTGGCTCTCATTGTCTTCAGTTGCAGATGCTGAAGCTCAAAGTTTAGGAGCTAAAGAAAAATATGATGAATTAGGGATTTCGAGTGCCGGGCGACTTTATATTGCTTGGGAAGATTTGGATGGGGAATTGAGAGAGGTTCTAGCTCAAAATGTGGATGCTCTATTATTACTGAATGAGATAACGAAGGATAGGGTACCTGCTAGCCGAAAGGATGAAGTCTTGAGCATTATTGTATCTTTATCTAAACAACACTCAGAATTTCCCGATATTTTCTCAAAAACACTTCTCTTTTATCAATCTGCAGAAGCAGAGGAGTCTATTTTTTCTAAGGAAGATCATTTTTTTAAGTTAATCCTTAGTGCTGGGGATAACCTTTTTCTATTAATAGAGCTTTTTCAAGGTGGTGAAGTGATTTCTGAGATGTCTTCTTCTCAAGAAGAGGCTGTGGTAGCTCTAATAAAAACGATATTAGGACGAACTTATATGGATGAGTATGAAAAAAGTGGGTACGTGAGTCAGTATCATTCTAAAATTATTGATTTTGCATTAAGTAAAATTGTTCATATAAATAAATTAGCTAATACAGAGAATCAAATGTTTTTAGGAAAGTTAGACTCTCTGCGTAGAGTTGAAAAACATATTGTTCATGACTTAGATCTTTTGTATCAAAAGCCTTATGTTGAGTTGCTTGTGAATTATGTTATTAAAGATAAATTTTACCTTTTAGATTACTTAGAAAGTACCAGTGTCAATCAGCCGCTACCAAACATGCTAAAAGGTTGGGCGGATGATGTAGAAGCTAAATGGGGGCCTCAACCTGATATTTTAGCCTTACGCGATGTAACCAAAGCGGCAATTCTAACTTCTTCAGGAGCATCTCAGAAGGAATTGTATCATGTATTTTATGAGCTTCAAAAAGTCATATCTCTATTTTTGTTTGGTAAAGAGGAAAGTGGGGCTAATGATGAAAAATTAAGAACTAAATTCAGAAAAGTTTTAGACGAGCATGGGATGGAAGGGTTTAAAGTATTAACTTATATCTATCTATTTGGATCTAAGGAAGAGTTTGATTGGTTAATGAATAGAGGGCCAGAGGGTTACGAAAACAGTTTAAGTTATATAAAATCAAAAATGTTTCCAGATGCTACAGATTTTCAATTGTTAACTGCTATTGCTGATATATCAAAATCAACGTATGGAGTGGATTTGCCATTTGGGAAGCTAGGTGATATTAAGTTGAAGACGATGCTCATGCGTATTTTAAAAGATTATAAAGGGATGGTGCATAATGATATTGAGCGCTTTAGAACTTTAGGTGTAATTCTGGCCAATATGGGTGTCGAAGACTTTGTCCGACTTCCTTTAAGTGGTCTTAGAAATTTTTTCAAAATTGAAGAAGGAAGTGCTGAAGAAACAGAGATTTTACAAATCATTTCCCAAATTTCAAGAACAGCAAAAGATGGAACGTCTGCTTTATTAAGAGAAGCGATGGATCTTTATAAAGGAATGGTAGGGGATTCTATAAAGAATTTAAAAGATCTACTTTATACGTTTCGTTATTTTATTTCTATTGTGAATTTTCATGTGGATTATGAAAAAGCTTTAGAGAGAAGTGATATAGGTTTGGAGAACAATGAAACACTCTTTGTGAGTCTTAGAGATTTGAAAAAAACCATGAGTATGGTTCAAAGTTATTACAAAGATGATGGGAATATTAGTGAAGCAGTATCTGCTGCTGTACGACGTCGATATTATAATCGCTTAAATTTGGATGATAAGCAAAAGGTGAGAAATTTGATGATTAAGCATCGATTGATAACGGAGGACGACCCTTTGGATTTTATCTATGATTTTGAAGAAGAAATCATTGAAGGTGAAGTACGGATTAAAATATATGAACGTAGGCGCCCCTACCAAAAAACAGTGCGAATCGTTGATCAAGATGATGAGGGTAATGATCAGTATCGTTTTGAAGTGCGTGAAATTGTCCCAAAAGAGAAGCGCTTACTTTACTCTGGAATGATATCCGTTCCTATATCAGAGGCTTTTCCCCAAGTGATTTTGAATGAAACAACAAAAAGACAAATTGCCCATGTTCTTCAAGGTCTAGACGGTGGAGAAGATGAGAAGTTTAATCCCGTTTTGGAGTTTGGTGTCACTTCGGGGGGAAAGACAACCGTGGCGAGTATTGTTTCTCATATTTTAAATGTGGGCTTTACTCGAATTCAGGTGAATCAGAGAACGGATGAATTTGATTTGTTTGGCTCGTTTCAACCTAGAGAAATAAAAATTTCTTTACAGGATGCGGATAAAGTAATTAGAGAAGCCTTAGAGAGTAATAACCTAAATGCATTAGAGGATGCTTTGGTTCGAATGAAGATAGGCAAAAGAGGTGATTTTATTCAAGCGTTTGTATCCAGTCCTTTAGAAAGAGAGCGAATCACAACTCTGAGTTTAAAAGATCAAAATGAGTGGGTGGTTAATAAAATAAAAAAATTACTTTCAATTTATACTGGACAAAGCTCTCATTACTTAAAACAAGGTGAAGACAGTATTAAAAAAGGAACAAAAGCTTGGGATGAAATAAGAAAAATTAAATCATTAGCTTATATATTAAACAATGAAGTAGGACTTGTTTATCAAGAAGGAAGATTTTTAGATGCTTATCGAAGGGGCGATTTGATTCTGTTGGATGAAGTTAATTTGGCGAATGAAGAAATGTTGGGTGTTTTGTATCAAATGTTAACTTTAGGATATATTGAATACAATGGAAAGGTTATAGAAGGTGAGGCTGGTAAGATAGCTCGTCTTATGGCTACAGCAAACCCATCTAGTTATGAAGGTAGAAATAGAATGAGTGAAGCATTTATGAACCGTTTTGAAATATTAAATATTGACTCCATACCTGATTATGAGATGGCAAATATTATTAAAGGCTTAGTGAGTCGAGATTATCTTGGCAGAGATCCTGACCAGGTTTTAAAGGAAGAATTTGGAGTCAACCAAGATTTAATTAAATATTTAGCGGCTATACAAAATACAATTAACAGCAAATTGCTAAGTGGTTCCTTTCCTAGGATGGGTAGGGATGCTAATTATGTTTTTACTATGAGAAATTTGTTGAGAATTTATCAAGATGTTAAAGAGCTAAAGGAGCAAGGAGTTGTCATTGATGAACAGGTATGGATTACTGCTGCTTATCGTGAGTATGCCAATATTTTAATTCGTTCTCCACGGTACTTAGATAGCATGGAAGATCTTTCGGGTAAGACAATAGAAATTGAAGATCCTGAAGTTGAAGGAGGGAAAAGACAGAGGCTAATTCCTGGAGATTCGGATTTTCAGAATATTCGTACTATTTTTTCGGTTCATTTGGGCCTTACGATTAAGGATTTTGATGAAATGATTGAGACTTCCTTAACTCAATTTGATGATTACGAGTATATAGAGTCGGAATCACTCGTTATTGGAGGAATTTCTACGCAGGTTAATTCAGAAGAGCCAACGGAAAGAGTCGTGCCACCTTTGATCCAGACGTCATCTACAAAGGCTATTCAGTACCAAATTGCAAAGGGTCTTAGGCGTAATGAGCCCGTTTTAATGGTGGGGCAATCGGGAGGTGGAAAAAGTGAAATGATAGCCGATTTGGCTTATAAGTTAAATTGGGATTATATCTCTGTATCTTTGGGAGATGCTACTTTAGAAACCTTAATAGGAACCATGGAATATGATCGTGCGGAACATCGATTTATTTATCGTCCAGGGATCTTAATTCAAGCAATGGAAGAAGGGAATATACTTGTTCTGGAAGAGTTAAATATGGCTAAGTCTGGCATATTAGAAATTTTAAACGAGTATTTTGATGAAGGGACTTTTACAAATCCTTTTACAGGAGAGCGAGTTAATATCCATCATAATTTTAGGTTGATGGCAACAATGAATCCGATCGAAGGAGTTTCTGGAGAGAATACGGGAAGGGTGAGCTTATCTCCGGCATTAAGAAATAGATTTAGAGAAGTTTGGGTTCCTCATGAAAAAACTCGCTCAGAATTGATTGAAATTGTTGAGGGTAGGTTTCAGCAAAAAGGTCTCATGGGTGAAAATGCGATTCAGAATATTGAAAAGAAAACCGTGGAACGTATTGTTGATTTTTATTTAAATTACAAAAGATTCTTCGGCAATCGTTTATCTGATATTTACTATACAAGTATTAGAGATTTAACAAGAATTATCTATGGTATGAGCTACGGGATTCAAGAGCTCAACCAATCTGAGAATGTGGCATTATCCTTAGCGATTAAAAGAGTGTACCAGTCCCGTATTTTTGAAAAAAGTGATGGAGAACTCTTGGAAACCTTATTCCCAAACATAGGTATAGAGAATGTTAATTTAGACTCGTTGAATTATGAAGTAGTGGAGAGTGGGGAGAATAGAGCTCTTAATGTTTATGGAATTCACAATAAAGTAAGAGTAAAAGTTGCTCAATTTGATTTGAGTCAATTAAGCAAAAGTTTGAGGCAACAAATTATAGAAGAAAGCGATGTTGCGTTATCAGAGGAAGAGATTGAAAGAAGGTTGAATGTGATTGTGAAAGATTCTCAATTAGTTGAAAGTCCACAAACAAAAGCTAATTTAATGAGTCTTTTAGCCACACTATCTCTTTCATCGAATGACGTTGAGGCTCATAAATTTAATCCAACTCTTTTGATGGGAGAAACTGCAGGAGGTAAAAGTTCTCTAGCGAAATATGCAGCTGTCAATCTTTTGGGGCAGAGTTATACCCGAATTCAGATGAATGAGCGAATAGATGAATTGGATCTTTTTGGAAGTTATGAGCCAAGAGAAGTGGACTTGTCTTTTGAGGAAGCGTATAGAATATTGATGAACTCAATGAGTCGCAAGGATTGGGTGAAGTTAAGAAAAAGTATGAGTCTATTGAAACATGGGGAGATGGATGTAGATCAAATTAGAAGAGCTTCATCTAAAACAGCTTTGTATCAGGCTAAAGACGAAATTGATATGGAGACGATGGAGGAGCTTAAAGGTTGGTTGGGAAATGCTTTATCTGGAACAGAGTCACAAGAGAAAAAAGCTGCTAGAAGAAAGGTTATGAATGTCGCATTTATTTTAAAAAATGGGTCTATGAATATAGACCTTGAATTTAGAGAAGGTCGTTTGCTTAAGTCTATCAAAAATGGAGATGTTGTCGTTTTAGACGAGATCAATTTGGCTAGCCCTGAAGTGTTGGGTGTTTTGTATCAATTATTAACCTTGGGCTATGTGGAGTATTATGATAGGCAAACTAAGAAAATTCAAAAAATCAGACCGGCTAAGGGTTTTAAATTTATTGCAACTGCAAATCCAGCAACCTATGCAGGTAGAAATCAGTTAGGAGAGGCTATGATGAACCGATTTGAAATTCATCATATTCCGAATATGACACCTGAAGAGATGACGGAAATTATATCGAGTGAAATTAAAAACACGAGCGTCTGGGAATGGGAGCAATATAGTTTGGGTTTAGAAAGTGCTTTTAAGCGTTTAGCTTTATTTCAAAAGGAAGTAAATAGAGCTATACGGGAAGGGGAGTTTTCTAATATGGATTCTTCGGATCCATCTAAAGCATATCAATTTACATTAAGAAATATAAAGAAAATCGTTAAAGATACTCAGATGGTATTGGTTTCTAGCGATTCATCCCCTCCTTCGCCTCAGATTTTACTAAGAGAAGCTTATATGAATTACCGCAGTATCTTAGGTCGAGATGATGAAGATATTAAACGTCTTGAAGTATTATTTACTTCCGCAGAATATTTCCCTAAATTTGAAGTGCCAGAATCTCCTCAGAAAGAAAATACACCCAAAGGGTTAAGGATGGGTGATCTATTTATTCCTACAAGATCTTATGATGATCTTCCAAAGGGCTCGAGTGAGGCGGATATTATTGAAGAGCTTGCTGAAGGCAAAGAAACGAACCGAATTCAATATGCAATTGCTAAAGGACTTATGGACCCTAAGTCTACAGTGATGCTCGTGGGACAAACAGGAGGTGGAAAGACGGAAATGATTGGAGATTTGGCTCGCCGCTTGCGTTGGAAGTACCGAAGTATTTCTTTTGGTAATGCTAATTTAGAAAGTTTGGTGGGTGGCTTTGAAATGGAGGAAGACACTAAAAGAATGCATTACGTTCCTGGAGCTTTGATTCAGGCAATGGAAGAGGGTGCGATTTTTGTTATTGAAGAAGTGAATATGGCTACGTCTGGATTAATTGAAATTTTAAATGAATATTTTGATGAAGGTACTTTTACAAATCCTTTGACAGGTGAAAAAGTAAAGATACATCCTAATTTCCGATTATTTGCAACAATGAATCCGGAACAGGGAATTAGTAGTGCTAGTGGCGGTCGTGTAGGTTTGTCGCCTGCTATTCGCAGTCGATTTAATGAAGTGTGGGTTTCTCATAAAAAATCTAAAAAAGAAGTTCAAGATATTATTCTTAAAAAATTCTCCAATCGGCAAACGAATGTGAGTTCCTCTATTGTTAATCGTATTTACACTATTTACTCTGGATTTGAAAAAGCTTTGGAAGAAGGAAGGATAGGGACTCAAAATAATGAAGGGTATGTTACTAGTTTAAGAGATGTCTCCAGGATTGTGGATGTAATTTCTAGAGATATTCAAAATGGAGTTTCTGAAGACGAAGCCTTGAGACATGCTGTTAATAGAATCTATTATTTAAGGCTAAACAACGATGACGATAGGAGTGTCTTTAAAAAGGATGTTGCATCTGATTTAGATTTGGGTTCTCCTTTTTTTGAATGGAAGGATGAAGGTGATGTTTGGGTTGTTTCTCGTGGCTCCAAAGTCGTTGCCCGTCTTGAAAAAGTTGTCTTAAAAGAAAGGGGATTTATTTTAACAGAGGAAAGTAAGGCTTTGATGTCGCAAATAATGGATGTGATGGAGCACGGAAGCGGCGTCACTATAACGAAATTTAATGGAAAAAAATATCATCCGCTCATGTTGTTGGGGGAAACTGCTGGTGGAAAATCGACCATGGCTGAGTTGGTGGCTCATGTGTCAGGAAATCGTCTGACAAGAATTCAGATGAACCGACGTACGGATGAATATGACTTGTTCGGTAGTTTTCATCCTGTAGAAATAGATATGGATGAAGGGAAAGCAACGGAAGTGTTGCTGGAAGCCTTAGAGAAGAAAGAGTATGTCCGCTTAGAAAGGGCGTTAAAAAAACTTAAAATATCAGAAGATGAAATGAGGCTTCATTTAAGAGATTTGATACCCAAAGAAACCACTAGTGAGCAATTGATTGAGTTGTATATTTTAAAGTATTTGCTGAGATCAGGGGTTAGAGGAATTGATTTAAATGCTAAGAAAAAGCTTTTGGACCTTTCTGTTTTACTTATTAACGGGCTGACTGGAATTGAGCTAATTTTTAAAAAAGGAGCTTTTTTGGAGGCGTACGAGCGTGGAGATGTTGTTTTATTAGATGAAGTAAATTTAGCGAATGAAGAATCTATAGGAGTGCTTTATCAGCTATTAACATTAGGGTATGTGGAGTTTCAAGGTAAGAAGATTTATCCAGGTGAAGGGTTTCAGCTTATTGTGAGTGGAAATCCGTCTAATTATGTGGGGCGAAATCGAATGAGTGAAGCGTTTATGAATCGTTTTGAGATTCATCACGTTAGAGACATGAGCGTTGAAGAAATGACCATAATTTTAATGAAAAAGTATGATTTATCAAAAAAAGGTATTCGATATCGTCAATTAGGGGAGTTTGTGAAATTTCAAATAGAGTTGAATAAAAAGAGTATGCAGGGGTACTTTGACTCTTTTAATGCAGATCAATCATACCGTTTTTCTATTCGCAATTTAGAAAGAATTATTCATGATGCTTTGCAATATTCTAAAGAAGGGTCTGAAGAAGAGTCTTTGTTTGATTTAATTCTTAAGACAGGATATCAAGAATATTATGGATTATTATCACAAACAAATTCAGATGACCCGTTCCGCAATAATAATATCAATAAACTTAATGCTTTATTTGAGCGTTTCTTAATTCAGTCTTTCGATGAAAGTTTAGAAAATAATAATGCTTTTCAAGAAGTAATGAAATCGGATGATGGTAGAGCTGAAGTATCAATTGAAGAAATTATTGAAAAACAAGCAGCTAATTTTGCGTTAGAAGTAGAAGGGGCCTTGAATTTACTAAGAAGTATTGAATGGGATGACTCAAAAAGTGATGTTGATCCAGATTTAAAATTTCGGTACCTTGAAAGTCAGGAGGAGAAATTAAGAGCAGTCAACCCTGACTTTTTTCTTTCAACGAATCAAGCTTTTGGATTGATGTTTCGAAAAGAGTCTAGTGGAGATGGGGATGAAAAGACTTTTTTAGAAAGGTTTCAAACTTTCAGCTTAGAGTTAATTGAAGGGAATAGACTGTTTTTTGAAAGGGGTTCAAAAACCCTTGAAATGAGTGATTTTCGCAGAGCATCTAAAGCGGTCACTAGTAATCTGAAGCCTGTTGTTGCTTTTGAAGATATTTACATAGATGGTTATAAAATTCGACAAACTCAAAATGATTTAGGGGAGTGGATTGAGTTAAATGGAGTAAAGGTAAAGAAATTAGACTTAAATGATATGTTAAATTCCTTCCATATTGAGGTGAATGCTTTAATTCAGGAAGGGGTTTTTGTTTCAAACGAAGGCGGCCGATTAAACCCCATTGATGACAGCTCTATGACTCGTGTCATGGATGAAGCCGTTCGTGATAGGGATAGTGACCTTCCTTTGAAGGAAAGGTACAAAAAAATAATTTCAGAGTTCTATGGTGGTATGTTGCAAAACCTTCCTGAGAATAAATTGATTTTAGAATCTGTTATAGACAAGTATTTCCGTTCTCAAGCAGAGCGTATTGATAAATTGGTGGAAATTAAATCTATGGGTAATGTGAGGTCTCAAATATTAAAAGGTTTTAGAGATGGAGGCACTGTAAAGGTAAGAGATAGTGAAGGTTCGACTGTGGAGATTCATAAATCAAAGCCTGTACTCCTAACAGGGCATTCGGGTGGTGGAAAAACAGAAATGATTGGGGACATTGCTCGTGAACTTTATTGGCCTTATATGTCCGTATCCTTAGGAGCGGCTACGATTGAAAGTTTGATAGGGAGTTTTGTTTTAGATGAATCCACAGGGACTATGGAATTTAAAAAAGGAGTATTAATTCAAGCAATGGAAAGAGGGTATGCTCTTGTATTAGAAGAAATTAACATGGCTGATGCAGGTGTTATTGAAGTTTTGAATGAATATTTTGATCGTGGGACGATGAGCATATTGGAAAAAGGAGGTGTTTATGTAAATATCCACCCTAATTTTAGATTGTTTGGGACAATGAACCCTGCAGAAGGTCGTACAGGGATGAATGCAGGGCGCGTAGGGTTGTCTCCAGCTTTAAGGAGTCGTTTTAGAGAAGTTTGGGTTCGGAGTCAACGAAGAAGGGATGAGATGTATCAAATAATGTTAGGAGGAATTCAGTCTTTGGTGGGACGTGTACTTAAACTGGTTCAGTCCAAAGAAATTAATTTGGATGAGCAAGAAGATGTTGTTCTTTTAGAAGAGCCTTCAGATCCTAAAAGTCCTGAACAGAGATCGGAATTAGAGCCTCAAATGATTCAGCCTTCTATGACTTCATTAGATTCAGAATCGAGTTCATTAAAGGACCCAGAAGAGGTGCTTATGGCTTCTATGGATGTCTTGAGTGACCGCCCCTTCCAAGAATTAGAAAATGCAGATGAATTAGAAGATTTACCGGATGACAGTCGGTGGAAGTTGATGGGTGCTGAACAGCGTGCTGAAATATTTGTTCAAGCATTTGAAACTGTAAGTAAAGGAACAGTGAATGTAGAAGTGAGAACAGGAAAAGATGCGAATTGGGCATTTAACAGAGGTAAAAACATGGTGATTGTTCCGGCAAGCGCTCTAATGGAGGAAAGTTTAGAGTCTGTACTAGGAACAGCGATTCATGAAGCAATGCATCGCTATGCTACTTGGTACTCTTCTCTTTTTTATGAATTTCTAAAAGATACATCTTTAGGAGCTACCGTATTCAACATAATTGAAGATGGTCGAATAGAGAACTGGGCAAAATTACGTTTTAAAGGAGCCGCACGTTTTTTGAAACGAATGAATGATGAGGCTGTGTTTAGGACGGAAGATGTTGAACAGCTATTTAAGACAGACCATAGTTATTCATCCATCTTAAGTAATCTAATGTTGTGGTTAGCAAAAAGAGGAGATTTTGATGATTCTAAGGATAAGTTCCCAAGAATTTTAGAAATTATTGGTGAGAAGGATGCGGACCTTAGAAAGGATGTTGAGAAATTGTTGGCTACGGGAGTTTTTGGGACATGGGATAAGGATCGATACCACTATAAAGGTGGAGACAGAGATGAAATTCTAGGTAAATATCAACGAGCACAAATGAGAAGTGTATTCGCGAAGATTCCGGTTACCTTTGACGATGTAGGACTTCCTCGTTTTCAGTCGGAACTTAGAGAGGGGGACGTGAAAATAATAGAATTAGCTCGTGAACAAGGTGAGATGATCAAAGACATTGTTATGCCCGTTGTTTATAAATGGGCTGTTCGAGATGCTCAGGAAAATCAGAAAAAAGATAAAGGTAAGGGTGGTCAAGGGCAGGGTCAAGGTCAAGGTCAAGGGCAAGGGCAGGGAGAGGGTGAAGGAGAGTCTGGGGATGGAGACCTTATTATCGAAGGAGATGTTCATATAGGGCCAGGAGCTCCTCCTGGAGGGAAACCGAGCAAAGGAAAGATCACAATTAAAGGAGATTTAATTATTGAAGGGGATATGCCTGAGCAACCTTCTACAGGAGATTCTTCAGGCGAGGGAGCGACAGTGGAAGGGAAAATTAAAGATAAGCGCAAAAAGAAAATTTCAGATAAGGATTGGAAAAAGATTTGGGAAGCTTTGGGAGAAAAAGATAAATCAAAGATAGTAGATGAAATTAAAAAAGGTGCTGCAGGAAATGCCAAAGATAGAACTAAAGAAGATTCTACAGATTACCAAGATGCTATGAAAGATGCTTCTATTAACGAGCCTAGGTCTCTAAGAGACAACCTGATGGGTTGGTTAGGAGGAACTATTATGACTTTAACGGGCTACTTAAGAGATTTGATTCAAAACTCCTTAAGACCTAAAGAAGTTACGGGAATGAAAAAAGGCCGCATTGATATTAGGCGGTTAATGAATTCGATGGCTCGAGGCTTTGTGGACATGAGGTTCTATAAGCAAAAGGTGTTACCACAGAAGAAGGATATTAAATTCACCCTGCTCATTGACCAAAGTGGCAGTATGTCAGGGACTCCAGCAGACTCTGAGGCCAATAAACCCACCCATGCAGGGATGGCGGGTTACAACGCCCTTAAAGGAGCTGTGGTGTTTATGGAAACGTTGCAAAACCTTGGTATTGATTTTGCCGTTCGAGGCTTTGGTAGCTCAACGCACCTTCATAAGCGTTTTAAGGGACAAAAAACAGAGCCAGAAGACTTAAGAGAGGGTGCTGATGCGGTGCCTCAGTCTTACGGAACGCGAAGAGAAAAAGAATATTTAATAGAAGATTTATACCGATCTATTGGTGCTCATGGAGGCACTGATGACTTTAGCGCGATTCTTAAATCAATGGAAGATATTCAAAAAGTAGGTGGAGAGCGTCACTACGTATTTGTCATTACAGATGGTATGGGTACAAGAGATCAAGTAATGGCCTTTTTGGAAGAGTTAAGAAAGAAGAATGGAAGAGTCGGTGGTTCTGTTGTGGATTATGTTGGTATAGGTTTAGGGACCGGAACAGAGGATGTGATAGAAGTGTATGGGTCTCAATTCTCCTTTTCACTCAAAGACAACGAGCTTTCAAAATTGCCAGAAACAATGAAGAAAGTTTTATCCAATATTATACAAGGTGTTTATTCTCCTGGAGCCAGAGGAGGAAGTTCTAGCTTAAGTGGATCGGGTCGGGAAATTGTGGATGCCACTAGTTTGGGCGGGGTTATTGGAGTTTCAGCTGAATTGACCAAAAACAATCTTGAAACTATTCAAGGTCAAAGTTTAGGGTTTGAAGAAGATTATGAAGCGTCTATTTTACCAGAACGTTTAGGACTCTCATTTGAAGAGTTTGAACTGAAATACCCCGTTGTGACACAGGCTGTTTATAAGGATGTTTTCTTTTCATTTTTAGAAGCAAATCCCAATATGGATGAAAAATTTATAGAACGTTGGATCATGATTTACTTAGAAATGATTCGAAAAATGCCCCGATCAACGCCTGTTCATTTTGAAGCATTAGAATTTAAAAAGATTATTACTGAGGCTATTAGTAACCCAGAAAAAAATCTCTTTGCGGATATTGATTTAATAGAATTATTTGTAGGTTTAAATGAAGAAAATTGGATGTATGCTTTAAACCAATTTTATCTATTATCCGATTCAGAGTTAAATAATTATTTTTTTAAGAAAGAGTGGGCTCTTTTATTCTTACCAGGGAATTATTTAAATATTCTTAATAGTTTAAGTAGCGGTATTAGTAAGGGAAGATTGAATGGAAATATCATCCGTATGGATCTTTTAAACTTGTTCACTACAGCAAAAGAATGGTTGTTTTTAGCTTATTTCTTTTTATACCAAATTCCTTTAGAGTTTAATGAAAATCAAATAAAAAATATTGAGACCCAAATAAAAGAGGTTCTAACGATAATCTTTAGTAGAAACGATATTTCTGAAGAAGCTAAAAGAAAAATGATGTTAGTTCTGGGAAAGATTGGAATGAATAAAGATTTTAGAAAAATTGAAGAGGTATTAGAAGTTTTTGAGAGACATGGTGCTGATGATTGGGAGGTTTTGTTTCAACAACTGAACAAGCTATTTTTTGCAGTGAGTCAATCCTCTGAAACACTTGTGGTGCCAGAAGATGAATCTCCTTGGCTTGATAGAGAAGTCTTGGCCAGAAGTTTAGGTGAAACTCTCTCATTGGATGTTGTGTTAACGCACTTGCTGCAAGAAGATTTTTCTTCTGAAGTTTTATTGGCTGAATATTTGGAAACAGCTCTTGGAGTTCAGCTAAGTAAGGAGTATAAACGTTCTTTTTGGCAGTTATATCAATCTACTCGGGAAATGCCTGAGGTTCTCACTCGTGCGATGGAGATAGCAACTTTGATGTGGAGTGTTGATAGAAGAGATTTGGATCAGATTAAGGTGAATTACTCAGATATTTTTATAGGGGATCAGGTTGTAGATGTGATTTTAGATTTAAGTTCTTTTGAAGGGCTCATGAAGTCGTTTCCAGAATGGATACAGCAAATGAAAGAGAGAGATCAGTTATATATTCTATATAACCCCAGAGATCATGATGAGAGGATTAAAGCTTCAGAATGGATGAGGAAAGGATCTGTTCTTCACGGAAAAACTAATATTCGCTTTGTTAAAAAACAAGCTAGAAGACAAACTTTTAGTGATCGTTCTGATAGTCTGAAAATTGGAATAATGACTGAGGGCGTATGGGGAGAGATGGAATCTAAAATACCTGAAGAGTATATGACAGCGAGTTACTCAAAGGCGGATGGGGAAATCAGGGAAGGTTTAGCTGCCTTTGTATTTAAATTAGTTTTAGCTAGAGCCAAAGTTGCTAGCGATGGTGTTGTGATTCATCCTGAGTGGTTTGAAGATACTTTAGGTGTTAAGGGTATTCGATTAGAGGGAAGTCATCTTGTTTTTGATTTGCTAGAAAATTTAAGATTATCTATTGAAGCAGAACGACTTGTTGCACAAGCAGCGTAAATAGCAATCAGCTAATAGCCGTTAGCTTTTAACTAAAGAACATTTTAAATGGAATTGTCATCCCCGAATGTTTGTGTCGGGGATCCAGGTTTTTGGCTAAAGGTGCTGTAATATGTAAGTGTTATGGTTTCCCGACAAAAGATTTCGGGAATGACAGCTCGTATTATTATTTTGTCATTGCGAGGCGTATACAAGTGAGTCGTGGCAATCTCGGGATAAGTTTAAGAATATGAATCCTAACTCTGAGATTGCCACGGCTCCTTGACTCGATACCTTGCAATGACGGAATTAGAATTTGTTTTAGCTATAAGCTAATGGCTAACAGCTGAAAGCTAGAGTCTATTTGATTAGGTTATTGATTTCTTCTACTAGCTTTTTGGGGTCAAAGGGTTTTCCGAGGAGAGATGTTTTTCGGCCTTCGTAACTGTAAGAAGGTGGCCGGTCTTCTAAGAGCCCAGATAGGAATATGACGGGAATTTCGGGATCGAAGCCCTTGTGGACTAATTCGTTGTACATTTGCGGGCCATTTTCTGGGCCAATAACGATGTCTAGGATGATCAAATCTGGAGGCGTGTTTTGAGCGTGGTTAAAGAATTCTTCTCTATTCTTAGCCAGTAAAACATCAAAGCCTTCCTCTGTGAGGTAGTCTTTGAGAGTCTCTAATATCTCGATTTCGTCGTCCACGATTAGTATTTTTTTACTCATATTGTGACCCTTTTATTAAAGTTAGCATATTTGGTCAAAAATTCAATGATTCTTATATAGGAAATTTTCTGTATAATATAGAGCGTAAACAAGTTAGCGAAGGTAAGTAATTTAATAAGAAAAGGCTTAAGATGCAACAGAAATCTTCTGAAAATGAAAAAATTAAGATTGGGCTTGCTCAGTTAAATCCTACGGTGGGAGCGTTTGAGCTTAATTTTAAGAAAATCAAAGACTGTATACAATCTGCAGAGCAGCAATCTGTCGATTTGCTCGTTTTTCCCGAATTGGTTATTTCTGGTTATCCCGTATGGGATCTGGCAAATAAAGAGTCTTTTATTCAAAAAAATGAAGAGTATTTAAATTTAATTATTAAGGAGTCTGAAGATAAAAATCTTGTCATTGTTTGTGGGTATGTCGCAAAGGGGGAGGAGCAAAAGAAGAAAAGCTGTAATGCTTTATGTGTGATTCATAAGGGGAAGGTTCTGCATCAGCAGCATAAGTTTTTATTGCCAAATTATGATGTGTTTTTAGAGCAAATATTTTTTGAATCAGCGAAAGAGGTTCAGACGCTATCTTTGTTTGGGGCAGAGTGGGGAATGAGTATTTGTGAGGATTTGTGGGAAGATGATTACGAGCATAAACCTATCCGGAAGCTGAAGGAAAAAGGAGCTCAGTTTATTGTTAATATTTCAGCATCTCCATATCATCAAAATAAAGGCCAGTTAAGAGAAGATTTGATTGCGAGCAAAGCGAAAGAATACGGTGTGTATGTGATTTATTGCAATCAGGTAGGGGCTCAAGATGAACTTATTTTTGATGGTCGCAGTTTGATAGCCGATCCAAGTGGTAGAATTATATATGAGGGTGAAATGTTTAAAGAAGGCCTTTATGTCTTTGAATTAGACACAAAAGCAGAAATGCCAGAAGTTAAAGACGAAAGAGGTCCTCAAATTACCCAGGAGATGTATGAGGCATTGGTTTTAGGTGTGAGAGACTATATTACTAAGAATGGATTTAAAAAAGTTCTTTTAGGTTTGAGTGGTGGGATTGACTCGGCTCTTACTGCAGCGATTGCGTGTGATGCTATTGGTGCTGAGAATGTATTAGGGATCACGATGCCCGGCCCTTACTCATCCGAAGGGAGTGTAGATGATTCGCTCGCTTTGGCGAAGAATCTAGGAATGGAGTGTCGTGTTCGTTCTATTAAGGATCAATATGAGTTTAAAATAAAAGAAATTGTTAAGAATAAGAAAAACGAAAAACAGGAAGCTAAAGAAGAGACTCAGATTAGTTTAGCAATGGAGAATTTGCAAGCAAGACTGAGAGGATTAGAATTAATGTATACCTCAAATGACGAAGGTAGAATGTTGTTGTCTACAGGCAATAAATCAGAGCTTGCTATGGGGTATTGCACGATTTATGGAGATATGTGTGGGGGGCTGTGTGTTTTGGGAGATTTGTATAAATCGGAAGTATTCCGATTGTCCCAATATAGAGCGGGTTTGTCTCCATCGATTCCTAAGGAAACGATAGAAAAGCCACCTTCTGCTGAGTTGAGACCGGACCAGAAAGATGAAGATTCATTACCGTCCTATGAACTATTAGACCAGGTTCTTTATTATCATTTAGAAGAAAGTAAGACGATTCAGGAAATTAGAGATTTGATTCAGTCTAAGATGAGACTGGATGAAATAAAGCAGATTATTAGGAAAATTGATCACAATGAATACAAAAGAAGACAATCTGCTCCTATTTTACGAGTAACTCAAAAGGCATGGTTCGGGAGAAGAATGCCTATAACAAATCGATTTGAGTTGGAGGAATAATGAGCTCAAAATCCAAATTACTCAATATAGGAATACCTAAAGAAGTTAAGTCTGGAGAAGTTAGGGTTGCTTTGTCTCCACAAGCAGTTAAAAAGCTATGTGGGGAAAAGATACCTGTTTTTGTTGAGAAGTCGGCTGGAGTGGGCTGTGGTTTTACGGACCGAATGTATATCAATGCGGGTGCAGAAATCTTAGAGACATCTTCTGATATATGGAAAAATTCTGATGTAATCGTTAAAGTGAAAGAGCCTCAACCGGAAGAGTTTGATTTTATTAAGAAAAAACATACGGTATTTTCTTTTTTACATTTATCTTCCCATGATGAAAGCCATTTAGTTAAAACGTTTATGAAGTCTAAAGCCGCAGCAATTGCTTTTGAGACTGTTGGAAGTGAAGAAGGGACTCCTCTTTTGAAACCCATGTCTGTGATTGCAGGGAAACTTGCGGGCTATTTTGCTATCTACTGTGCGAGTAAACTTAAGATAAGAGCTGGGGAAGTTGTTTATCCTAAAACTTATAAGAAAGATTTAGAGAAGCTCGCTTCCGATTTTCCTAAAATCAAATACCCAAAATTTGAGGGTAATGTTCTGATATTAGGGGGAGGGACTGTGGGGTATGAAGCCGCTATGGATTTTGCAAATACAAAAGCCCATATTTGGATTACGGAAAAAAACTTGGTTCGTCAAAAAGAACTTAAACAGCTGGTCCAAAAACAAAAAATAAATATGATTGTAGTCGATGCACAAGATAGAAGTGTTACCTCATTGTATGATAAGGCAGATATTGTCATTGGTTCTGTTTATTTACTAGGGCGTCGTGCGCCAGTTTTGATTGATGAGGATGCTGTTTCTCGTTATGTTGAGAAAAGAAAGGTTATTGTAGATGTTGCTGTAGATCAAGGCGGTAATGTTTTTGGAACGCATCCTACTACTTATGATGATCCTGTTTATATCGATTCTTATGGTAACTTGCGGTTTGGAGTTACGAATATACCGACTCTTTGCCCACAGTATGCCACAAAAGCTCTAGAAAAAATTTCTTTACCCTATGTTCTAGCTTTATCTCAAGGGCTTGAAAGCGCTTTTAAGCAGTATCCAGAGCTTAAGACTGGTTTGAATGTTTCTAATGGTAGAATTCTGTGTGTCGAGGTTGCTAAAGCTCATAATATGTTGCATGAAGGTTCTTAGTAGAAATAAGCTTAAACTGTGGAAATTTTGAAGTCTTTGGATTACACTATATAATTAAGAATTTGGAGGTTTTATGTTGAGAGGGATAGTTGTAGCAAGTTTTATTGTTTGGAGTGTTTCCGTTTTAGGTTGTGCACCTACTGAAAGGGTGGCTCAGCCTTTAGCCCCATTTACGGCACCTATTGATAGTGCGATTCAAGGAATTGTAAAAGAAAAAGAAGTAAAAACTGCAGGAGTCAAATCTAAGATATCTTTGGCTGATGAAAAGCAGTTGCGTATACCTTTCTAATGACTGCAAATAAACAATATCAATTTTGTATTTCGAGTAGCCTTTCTGGGGATTGGTTTGTTCGACTAGAAGGGGATTCTGAATCGCTTCATTTGCTTGATTTTGCTCCGATTAAAAAAACACTAAAAAACAAGAGCTCTTCAAATTTAAAAACAGCACCCAAATATGTTTTTGAATTAAAAAAGCGATTAGAGAAATATTTTGAAGGAAAAGATGTTTTGTTTAATGATGTTCCACTAGAGTTATCAAAAGCTCCTCCTTTTTTTAGGAAAATTTGGAAAGAATTATTGAAAGTTAAGCGAGGTGAACTTGTAACTTATCAGGGTTTGTCTCGAAAGGTAAAAGTAAATCATGGGGCAAGAGCTGTTGGAAATGCAATGAACAAGAACCCGTTTCCGATTATTATTCCATGTCATCGCGTTATACGTAAAGATGGGTCTTTGGGAGGCTATGCTAAAGGACTTGATGTGAAGAAGAAAATTTTAAATTTAGAAGGAATTCAAAAATAAAAAACCTTTTTGGTTTTTATAAAAAAAGGAAACTCTTGTGAGAACAAAACAATTAGCATTATTAGCAGGTCAAGCAATTGAGGATAAAAAAGGGGTTGATGTTTTAATTTTGGATGTTAAAAAACTATCTGCGGTTGTTGACTACTTTGTCATTGGATCCGGAACATCTGATCGTCATGTTAAGGCATTGGCGGATAATGTTATAGATGAACTCGACAAAAAAGATGAACCTGTAATCCACTCTCAGGGTTTAAGCGATTGCCGATGGGTACTTTTAGATTACGGGGATGTTATGATTCATTTATTTCACCCAGAAATGCGTGATTTTTATGGTTTGGAGCGTTTATGGGGAGAAGGTAAACTAATTGATGCAAAATCATTAAAGACTCAAAAATAGGGTATTTTTCATGAAATCGAATGTGCGAAATTTTATTGATAATTTATTAGAGGAAATAGCAGATGATTTAGGCGTAAAATTGCCAGATGACTTTGTTTATGACATTAACCAACCTAAGAAAATTGAACATGGAGATGTTTCCTGTAATGTTGCTTTTCGAATAGCTAAATTGGCTAAAACGAATCCGGTAGATGCTGCTCAGAAGACAAGAGATTTGTTGATGTCCAAAATTGCTGAGTCGAATGCTGGGATTAAAAACATTGAGGTTGCTGGCCCAGGGTTTTTGAATTTTTTTATTGAGGCACACTCTATTTCTTTATCCCTGAAGCAAATATGGGAAGAGGGTGATAAATTTGGTCAGACTCAATTAGGATCTGGGAAGTCTGTAGTATTGGAATATGTAAGCGCTAACCCTACAGGGCCCTTAACCATTGCTCATGGCCGACAGGCTGTTGTTGGAGATGCTTTGGCAAATCTTTTGTATGCTACAGGGCATAAAGTCCATAGAGAATATTATTTAAATGACCGAGGTGTGCAGATTCAGATTCTTGGACTAAGTACTTATATTCGTTATCTCGAATTGTTGGGTGTTGATAAAGAGTTTCCAGAACAAGGTTATCAAGGGGCTTATGTTAAAGATATAGCTCAAGAAGTTTTAGATAAAGAAGGAGATCGGTTTAAGGTTTTAGAAGAGGCCGAAGCGATTGCTTTTTTTTCTGAATATGCGGCTTCTGGAATTCTGAAAGGAATCGAGAGCGATCTCAAGGATTTAAAAGTACATTTTGATCAATATTTCTCAGAAAAATCTCTAGACGATGGGGATAAGGTGACAGAGGTTGTTGCTCGCCTTAAAGAAAAAGGGCATGCTTACGAAAAAGACGGAGCTACTTGGTTTCGTTCTACAGATTATGGAGATGATAAAGATCGAGTTTTAATTAAGTCGACAGGAGATTATACCTACTTAACCCCCGACATTGCTTATCATGAAGAGAAATTTAAACGTGGCTTTAATATGCTGATTAATTTTTGGGGCCCGGATCATCATGGGTATGTGGCTCGTCTTAGGGCTGCTTGTGAAGCTTTAGGGCATGAAGCGAATCAACTCGTAGTTTTATTAGTTCAATTAACAACACTATATAGAAAAGGAGAGCCTGTTCGGATGTCAACTCGAGCAGGAGAATTTGTTTCTCTTCGAGAATTGATGGATGAAGTTGGCTCAGATGCCACTCGATTTTTCTTTTTAATGAGAAAAATTGAAAGCCACCTTGACTTCGATCTTGAATTAGCGAAAGAAAAATCACAAGAAAACCCAGTGTATTATGTACAGTATGCACACGCTAGGATCTCTAGTCTTTTAAGAACTTCGGAAGTTCAACCGAGCGAGGGTTGTGATTTAAGTTTGATACAGGAAGAAAAAGAGCTTGATGTGGTTAAGCATTTATTGAACTTTCCTGAAATTTTAAATCAATCTTCGGAACATTTAGAACCTTACCGTTTAGTGGATTATCTGAGAGATCTTGCAACGAAGTTTCATAAATTTTATTCTGTTCATCGTGTGATTGGGGATGATGAGAAATTAACTCAATCTAGACTCTATTTAATTAAATGCTGTCAAATTGTCCTTCAAAACGGATTGCACTTATTAGGAGTTCATGCTCCTGATAAAATGTAATTAAAACTATGAAAAAAAAGAAAATCCTTTTTATCGTTGGCCCTACGGGTTCTGGTAAATCGAGATTTGCTCTTTATGCAGCTAGAAGGCTAAAAGGGAGTATTATTTCTGCAGATTCAATGCAGGTTTATCAGGGAATGGATGTTGGAACAGCCAAGCCTTCAGTTGAAGAAAGAGGCTCTATCCCTCATTATCTTTTAGATGTAATTCCACCCACCCAAACTTATTCAGCTCATCAATGGAGACAAGATGCTTTAGAAGCTGTAGATGATATATTCTCTGCGGGCCGTTTTCCTATAGTAGTTGGCGGAACAGGTTTTTATATTAAATCTTTAATAGAAGGTCTTTCGGAAGAGAATCTGATGGATAAGGAAGCGAGAAAGAAGTTAGAGCGAGTGAAGGAAAAAAAAGGAATTGCACACCTTTATAAGCGATTGTGTTCCAAAGATCCTAAAAGCGCTAAACGCATTCATGAGAATGATGAAAAACGCATTATTAGAGCATTAGAGATATGTGAAACTACAGGAACAAGTAGAACGGATTTTATTTCAAAAAAAATCTCCTTATCACAATTAGGTTATGCTAGTAAGGTTATTGGAATACAATTAGACAGGGATGCTCTTTATCAAAAAATTAATGCGAGAGTCGATCAAATGGTTTTGAATGGTTTGATTCCTGAGGTAAAGAGTTTGGGCAAAAAAAAGCTGTCTTCAACAGCACGTAAGTCTATTTATTTTAAAGAAATTCAGAGTTTCTTAAAGAAAGAAAATTCCTTAGAGAACTCATTGGAAGAGCTTAAAAAAAATTCGCGGCATTATGCAAAAAGACAGCTTACTTGGTTTAGACATCAATCTAAAGTGAGTTGGATAGATGCGAATAATAAAACTTTAGGGCAAATGTATTCACAAATGCAGTTAAAGTTAAAAGATTGGCTGTAGCATGGAACATGTTTTTTTAGTAGCGCCTTATAGTAAAAAACATTCTCTCCGCTATCGTCAAGAGCGATTAAACGAGATGATGGAGTTGATTCGTTCAGCGGGGGGAAAGTGTGTTGGGTATGCGGAATTTAATATTGAAAAACCTACTTCTGTAAGCTATTTGGGTAAAGGTGGCGTTGAAAAAATAGCGGAGGAAATTGTTAAGAAAAAAGCTAATGTTTGTATTTTTGGTGTAGATTTACAACCGACTCAGTCGAGAAATATTGAGAATCAAATTGACGTTCGTGTTGTTGATAGAACGGGGTTGATTTTAGATATTTTTGCTAAGAGAGCAACTTCCAGAGAGGGGAAACTACAAGTTGAGTTGGCTCAAATGAGTTATCTTTTGCCTCGTCTGGTAGGAAGAGGTGTTGTGATGTCCCGACTTGGCGGTGGAATTGGGACCCGGGGTCCCGGAGAACAAAAGTTGGAGGTGGACCGACGCCAAATTAGAAACCGTATTTCTAAACTAAAAAAGGATTTAAAGAAACTAAAAACACACAGAGCGCTGCTAAGAAAAAATAGAATAAGAAATAACTTGTCTCTTATAAGTTTGTTGGGTTATACCAACGCTGGGAAATCAACTTTAATGAATCAGCTCACAGGTTCTGATGTTTACGTTCAAGATAAATTATTTGCAACCTTGGATTCTTGCGCTAGAAATATGAAAGGGGTGGAAGGAAGAGATGTTGTTATCACAGATACCGTTGGATTTTTAATGGATTTACCGCATGGTCTTGTTGAGTCATTTCAAGCCACCTTAGAAGAAATTCAAGATTCGAAACTTATTTTTCACGTTTTAGATGTTTCTAATCCTGATTTTCAGAATCAATATGAAGTAACTCGAGCGGTGTTGAAAGAAATTAAATGTGACCAAATTCAACAATGGTTGATATTGAATAAAGTGGACCTTCTTTCTTCCAAAGAAAGAGAAGGCTTTCGGGTTTTATTCCCAGAAGCTTTTCAGGTTTCATCATTGAAAAATATAGGGGTTAAAGAGTTAAAAGAAAAAGTTGTAAGTTATTTTTTAAAAAATTAGTAGTTTAAAGATAATACCTGAAAGACCCGAGCCTCATGAATGTAAAAATAATTTCAGTTCAAAGACATTCTCAGAAAGAAGTTGAAGCGTTAGAGCAAGATTACTTTAGACGTCTTGAGCGATTTTTAAAATGCGAGATTGTCACAATAAGACCAAAGACGGATGCTCGGAACAAGGAAAGAACATTGGAACAAGAAGAAAAGTTGATCTTAAAGGAGTTGGATTCGAATAGTTTGCTCATTGTATTAGATGAGCGGGGGAAGCAAAAATCATCCAAAGATTTAAGCTCATATTTCGAAGACC
This sequence comes from Candidatus Omnitrophota bacterium, assembly GCA_029261035.1. Lineage (GTDB taxonomy): Bacteria > Omnitrophota > Omnitrophia > Omnitrophales > JACROU01 > JAJDCD01. The sequence goes on along the minus strand of JAJDCD010000008.1, from coordinate 53,646 downwards.
AAATGCAAAGAGGAACTAAAAATTTATGTTTTTTAATTGGAGGGCCACAGGGAGTCTCTGACAGTTTAAAGAAAAAAGCAGATTGGGTTTGGGCCTTGTCCGAGCTTACTTTGCCTCACCGATTAGTAAGGCTGTTTTTAATAGAAGCGCTTTATCGCTCCTTTGATATGATCAATGAGGGGCCTTACCATAAAATCTAAGAAAGCGTATTTTTAATGATAAAAAGACCTGTTGTTGCTTTATTGACGGATTTTGGAGATCGAGACGGATATGTTTCTTCAATGAAGGGTGTTTTACTTTCTCAAAATCCAAATATTCAATTTTTGGATGTAACCCATCAAGTATCTCCTCAAAATATAAATGAAGCTGCGTTTACTTTGCTTGCAAATTATGCTTATTTCCCTAAGGGTGTTATTTGTATTTCCGTAATTGATCCTACTGTCGGTGCGGGGAGAAAAATTCTATGTGCAAAGACAAGTAAAGGTTTTTTTATAGCTCCGGATAACGGCCTTCTGTCCCCTGTATTGGAGAGAGAAGAAAATCCAATTGTAAGAAGTGTTGAAAATAAGAAATTATTTTTGTCAAAAGTGAGCAGCACTTTTCACGGAAGAGACATTATGTCTCCTGTAGCTGCTTATTTATCTAAAGCAGGGAATTTTTCGAATGTCGGACCTAAAATGAAAAAATGGAATGAGATAGGTTGGGAGAAGGTGTTTGTGGAAAAGAGACGAGTTCAGGGTTCTGTTGTAAGTATAGATCGGTTTGGTAATATCATATCGAATATTACTGAAGAAGATGTTAAAAGCTTTTTGGGTGAAGATTTAATTATAAAAATAAAGAAAAATGAATTCAAAGAGATCTCTCAGTGTTTTTCTGATGTAAAGCAAGGCAAGTCTCTTTGTCTTTGGAATAGCTTGGGGTTATTGGAGGTTGCTATAAATCAAGGTGATGCAGCTAAGAATTTGAAAGTAAGATTGGGTGATAAATTATCTGTAATTGTAAAATAAAAAAGGAATAATATGAGAAGTTTTATAAAAATAAAAAAAAGTAAAACAGTATATAAAGGCTCGCGAATTCAGCTATTAGTGGAAGAGATACAAGTTAAAGACCATAAAAAAACATTAAAAAGAGAAGTGATTAAGCATCCTGATGTGGCTGTTATTGTTCCTCAATTTAAAAACAAAAAATTGATTTTGGTTCGGCAACATAGATATGCTGTAAATAAGTATTTTTGGGAGTTTCCTGCGGGGACATGTGATGGTAAGGAAAAGCCTCTGACGTGTGCTAAAAGAGAACTTGTGGAAGAAACAAACCATTCTGCTAAAAGTTTTAAAAAACTGCTTTCATTTTATCCTACACCAGGGATCAGCACAGAGCATATGCACTTATTTTTGGCAACAGATCTATATCCTAAACAAGGTCAGCCGGATGAGGATGAGTTTCTGGAGGTTCAAGCTTTCTCACTAAATCAAGTGAACACAATGATTCGGTCGGGCAAGATTAAGGATGGGAAAACTATATTGGCAGCTCTTTATTTATCCAAGAGGTAGAAATTCTTCTTACTTCAGCGAATTAACACTTTCGACGATATTTAATATTCAAGGAGATTGATATGAAACCTAAAAAAGTAAGGGAATCCAAAACAGAAATGGGCCAGCTGATGATGCCTAATGATGCCAATCACGCAGGGTTTGTCCATGGAGGTGTTATACTTAGTATTGCTGACAAAGTAGCTTATGTTTGTGCCTCTAGGCATGCGGAGTCGTTATGTGTGACTATGTCTGTGGATCAGGTTTTATTTAAAAAGCCTATTCGCGTTGGGGAATTAGTCCAGTTTAAGGCATCCGTAAATTATGTTGGGAAGACCTCTGTTGAGGTTGGAATTAAGATTTTTGCTGAAGATTTGTTGCACGGAACTGTTCGACATACGAATTCTTGCTACTTTACTATGGTTGCTACAGATGAGAAAGGGCACAAGAAACGAGTTCCCGAGTTGATTCTTGATTCAGATGAAGAACGAAGACGAAACGCTGAAGCTAAAGAACGAAGAGAGTTTAGTTTATCTAGAAACTAGGGGGTTTTATGAAAAAGAAATCCAAAGAGACGAAGAACGACGTATTAGCAGCAGAGCCATGGCGCTTATTTAGAATTCTATCTGAATTTGTGGATGGTTTAGAGAGTTTGCCTCATTTAACACCTGCTGTGTCCATTTTTGGTTCAGCTCGTACGAATGCTAAAAATAAGTATTATAAATTAGGAAGGAAAATAGCAGGTTTATTAGTAGAAGCGGGTTTTGGAGTTATTACAGGCGGTGGGCCTGGGATGATGGAAGCTGGCAATAGAGGAGCTAAAGAAAAAAAAGGAATTTCTATAGGTTTAAATATTGAATTGCCTTTGGAACAGTCCTCAAATAAGTTTATTACTCACTTGTTTAATTTTCGATATTTCTTTTGTAGAAAAGTGATGTTTGTGAAGCATTCTACGGCTTTTATTATTATGCCAGGTGGTTTCGGAACGTTGGATGAGTTCTTTGAAGCTCTAACGTTGATTCAGACAAAACGAATACACAAATTTCCTGTTATTCTTGTCGGCAGTGAATACTGGCAAGGTTTGTTGGAGTGGATTGAGGACTCCATGCTAAAAGAAAAGAATATTGATAGATCAGATTTAAAACTATTCAAAGTAATTGACGATCCTGTTAATGTGGTAAAGGAAATAAAATCCTTTTATTTAAAGCATAAAGAAAGCCAGATTCAGGGTCCTGGAGCTATGTAAAAAAAAAGTTGGAATTCATTCCTCTTTATATGTACAATGTGCACCCTAATATTAATTATTGACCCCAGATATACCAATAGGAAATTTTAATGACGAATTATTTGCAAAAATGGACTAAATTATTTTGTATTTTGTTCATATCTATATTTCTGCCTTCAGTTTCTGTATTCGCGCAAGATTTAACTTATGATCGCTATACAGAGGATCTGCGAACAGGGACATATCAAAAACAAAAAATAACTTTAACAGAAAGAATCCTTTCTCTTCCAGCTTACCCCTTAGAATTAACCAAATATTTAGCGGATAATGTATTGAATTGGGTAGATAAGTATCATGTTGAAGATAAAACTATCTGGCTAGTGAAAGAATTAACCGATAAGGGAATCTATTTATCAGGGAAAGCATCTAAGCATTCGGGTGGTCTTGGGGGCAGAGTTACTGTCGTAAAAGATGATTTGATTAAATTATCTCCTTTTGTGGAGAGCGCTGGATTTAAAGCTTGGACAGGGCTTAGTTCTCAGCTTTACAATGAAAACGCAGGCCAGCTTGTTTTAAAGAATATTTTGAATACAGGTGTTTATGCTAATCAAACATTTCTATTCGAAAGCAGACCTCAAGAAGATTTTTTTGGGGTTGGACGAAGGTCTTCGAGAGCCAATAGTTTTACTTATGATTATCAGAGAATGCTGTACGATACCAAAGTAGGTAAGGAATTCGACTTGATCTGGGGTTCTTTAAATGTCGAAGCAATGTATGCATTTAACGATGTTAAAATATCAAATGGACAAGATACGGGAAAAAGGGATATACAGGACTTTTTCATTGAGCAAAACTTATCGGGTGTTAATGGAGGCGATTATCATACTGTCGGTTTAGAAATTGTTCATGATGATAGAGATAACAAAGGTTTTCCAACTCGTGGCGGTGTTAGGTCTGCATCCGTTTATTACAACAAAGGAGTTGATGGGGCTGATTATGAGTACATGAAATATAAGTTCAGTGCGGCGCAGTATTTTAAGGTATATAAGACGGATAGTGTTATCGGTTTAAAAGTGGGTGGGGAATTTAATGATAAGGTTGCTAATGGGACATTGCCATTTTTTGATATGGCTCGCTTAGGGGGCTCTGAAACAATAAGAGGGTACCAATATAATCGTTTTTTCGATAATAATGCCCTTTGGATGAATATGGAGTATCGGTACAATATTTGGAAGTACCGTATTTTCAGATTAGATATGGCCCCATTTTTGGATTTAGGGTCTGTATTTGGTGAGGGAGACGACTTTGAAATATCAAACTCCAAACTCAGTTATGGAAGCGCTTTTAGATTTAGAGTAGCAAGCAAAACCTTCTTAAATATAGAAGTGGCTAAAAGTGGTGAAGGAACAGAATTTTACTTTAAAACAAAGACAGCTTTTTAGGATATAAGATATGACGAAAATTAAAAATTTTACAATTTCATTTTTATTAGCTGTATTTGTATTTACTAGTGGGGTTCCTTCTGCTCTGGCAAAAGAACACATTCACGCATTGTCGACTCAAGAAGTTGATAATTTAAAGAATTATAAAACAAGTATGTATTCAGATTTCTTTAATGATGGATTTTATGATAGGCTGATACAGTGGTTTTATTTAGGTAGAACAGCTAACAAATTACTAGGCAGAGATGCTTCGGCTCTGAATGTGAACATTTATGATGAAGTGACAGACTCGCAGTTTTTTGAAAATAGAATTGGAAAAAATGGTTATTCTGTTTCTGACTTATTGCAAGGTCCTGAAATAAATGACGGACCCGAAACTAAAGGGCCTTGGGTTATTACAAAGGGTAAGGTAGATGGAATTAACCCTGGATTTTTTATGAGAGATTCTAAAGGAGATGAGTATTTAATTAAATTTGATCCCATTGGAAATAATGAGCTTGCTTCAGGAGCTGAAGCTATTGCGAGTAGAATTTACCATGCTGCTGGTTATAATGTTCCTCAGTATCGGGTTGTTTACTTCGACCCATCTATTTTAACAGCAGCTGAAGATGCTCAGTTTTATAACAGTGACGGATTTAAAATGAAATTAACCGATGCTGGAATTAGAGATTTGATGAATAAAATTGAGAGACTGGCTGACGGTACTGTTAGAGCTTCTGCAAGCCTTAAAATAGGGGGAGATATAAAGGGAGTTATGCCCTATGATTTTTACCGAAAAGATGACCCTAATGATTTTTATCGTCATATAAATAGAAGGGAATTTAGAGCTCTTCCTGTATTAAGCAGTTGGGTCAATAATGTGGACTTAAGGAAGGGAAATACTTTATCTACTTTGATTGAAAAAAATGGCGAAAAATATTTAAAGTATTACTTTTTGGACTTTGGCTCAGCTTTTGGAAGCGCTGGAACGCGTGAAAAGGAAGCTAATTTGGGGAATGAATTCTTCTTTGATTATGAAGTGATTTCAAAAAGAATTTTGAGTTTGGGTCTTTATAAAAGACGCTGGGAGAAAAGATTGGCATCTTCGGAGCCCTTAGTGAAGTACCCTTCAATAGGTTATTATGACAATATTGAATTTGATCCAGCTGATTGGAAGCCTGCATTTCAGCATTATTCTTTTCAAGATATGGATTTGTCTGATGCTTTTTGGGCTGCTAAGATTTTAATGAAATTTAAACCTAAAGATCTTGAGCAGTTAGTTTCGGTGGCAAAGTATTCTAATCCAGATGCGGAAGCTTATTTGTTAAAGACATTGTTAGAAAGGCAACGTTTAATTGGAGCGTATTGGTTTTCTGTAGTTTCTCCTTTGGATGATTTTAAAGTCTCTGTTAGCGGGGATTCATTAAGTGTCTCTTTTACGGATTTAGAGAAGTTTTATGAATTGAGTTCTGAACCTGTTAAATATAAACTTCAAATTTGGGATGCTTCTTCTAAGAAGAGAAAGTTAGTTTCTTCTATGGATTTTGCTTCATCTGCCATTGATTTTGCCTTATCATCTGAGTCGCTAATAGCTGAAATTAGTAAATGGAATCAAAAAGAATCAAAGTGGAACCCTTCTGTAGATTTAAGTTTTGAGAAATCCTCTGAGACGGGGGCTTACAAACTATCCGGAATCCGGCATCAAAGTAAGTAATCCTACCTTTTAATTACTTTAAATCTGAACCTGCACCTATTTCGTAAAACATATAAGGGTTTTTTATTGAAACTTAAGTTATTACATGAGAAACTACCTGATTATTTTACTAAATTTTATAGCTACTCTATGGAAACCTAGGACATGCTTAATTTAATTACACGTCTAGTTCAACCAATTATTAAGATAAGAAGAGAAGAGTGGGGTAAAACTCTTCTTATGTTTGTGTATTTCTTCATTACCATTACCTGTCTTTATATCCTAAAGCCTATCCGCAGTGCTATCTTTCTTGAAAAATCAGGGTTTGAGAACCTTCCGTATGTATGGTTTATAACAATTCTAGTACTTATGGGCGTTGTTTCTGTTTATGTTCGCTTTACTAATAAAAAAAGAAAAAATAGGTTATTGATAGGAACAGTTCTGTTCTTTATTTCTAATATTTTTGCATTCTGGTGGTTGTTGACATATGTGAACTTTTGGGCTCTTCCAGCTATTTTTTATATTTGGGTATCTATTTTTTCTATAATGAGTGTGACACAATTCTGGACACTGTCGAATGACATTTTTAATACGAGAGAGGCGAAGCGTCTTTTCGGTTTTATAGGTAGTGGGGGCATTTTAGGCGGGATGACGGGGGGGTATGTCACTGGAATTTTGGTGAAGTCTGTAGGAACCATAAATTTGCTACTTGTAGCCGCGTGCGTTCTGTTTTTTTCTGTAATACTAATTCAGTGGGTATGGAAAAGAGAAAATTCAAGTCCTGAAAGTAAGTTGCATCACGATATTGAAGTAGAAGAAAATGAAAAGAAGGAGCAAAAAGGGGAGAAGGTTTTATTTAAAGATTTATGGAAATCTAAATATTTAATTATGCTTCTTTCCGTTGTTTTCTTAGCTAAACTTGTTTCAACGTTAGTGGAATATCAGTTTAACGGAATAGTTCAAACTTCTTTTATTGGGTTGGAGGGAAAGACTGCTTTTTTTGGTTGGTTTTGGGGAACGTTAAATATGATTTCCTTTTCCATACAGTTTTTTCTAACGAGCAAAGTCTTACGACATTTGGGAGTGAAGGTTGCACTATTAATTTTACCTCTAGGACTTTTGTTTGGAAATATTGCTATATTAATTCATCCGTTACTATGGTCAGCTGTTTTCACTATGATGTATGACGGTAGTTTGAATTACTCCCTAAATCAGGCAACTAAAGAAGTTCTGTATTTGCCAATTAGCCGAGAAATTAGATATAAGGTTAAACCATTTATAGATATGGTTGGATATCGATCAGCTAAGGCATTTGGAAGTCTGTTGATATTGCTTGTAACGGGGTTTTTAATTACTGATTTGAAAAATTTAAGTTACCTAACTGTTTTCTTGATTGGAGTTTGGTTGTTTGTTGCTTTTGTGATGAAGAAGGAGTACTTAAAAGAGTTAAGAAAACAACTCTATCGTGAGAAAACGGAAATATCTCATATTGATGTTAAATCAAGTGAATCAGCTTTGCTTAATAGTTATATGAACACTTTTCTTTCTTCTGAGTTATCTGACCGGTTCCTTGTGTTGAAACTCTTAAATTATGTTAAGAGCAGTAAAAACAGTGAATTGTTTGTTTCGCTTGATCTAGAAAGGCTTGATGTTGCAAAAAAGGAACTGAAACTTATTGTTAAGCCTAACGATTTGGACCCGCTTGATCTTCAGATTGAAGAAGAGTTAAGAATTTTAATAAAAGCAATAAATTTAATTGATATTGAAGTTTACATGCAGTTCCTTGAAGATTGTACAAAAAAATCAAATGAAGCAGATATGAAAGAATATTTATCTAGTCGATACCCATTAATCCAAAAAGTAGCCTTTTTATTTTTAGTTTTAAATGCTGAAAGTATGTCTGTGGAAGAGTTTGAAGGTTTGAGGAAAAATTATAAGAGGATTAAAAGTGATTTTTCATCTATCGATCAAGTAACGAATTCTAAGAATGCAAACGATGTAAAAAGACAAGCGATAGAAGATAAATTAAGAGCTTATATATCAGTGGATGCTTCAGATGGAGTTATGGAAGTGATGGAGGATCTAATTTTAGATGAAGAATTATTTGTGCAAGAAATTGAAAAATTATTAAAAGATAATGAATTAACTACATCTTGTCGCGTAAAATTATTTAAGATTGCAGGCATGATTCCCAAACAAAAAATTGTATCAATTTTAGAAAATCTACTAACTCAGGTGAGTGGAAAGTTAAAAAACTCAACTTTAGAAACAATGAATAAAGTACGTGTAGAGAATTTGGAATTAGTTTTTAACGAAAAGACTATAAAAAAGGAAATATTAGCTCAGATTAATGAATATGAAAACATACTTAAATTTTTGAGTGGCTATCAGTGGAAAATGGAGAAAACTTTTAGTGATACGGATGCTTTTCAGATTGCTCAGGAAAAAAGGTTGGATGAGATTGTGCATCGAATTTTTCTTCTATTAGGGCTCTTATGTGAACCTGAAGACATCCGAATCGTTTTTCAGGGTTTTACTGATGAAAATGATTATATTCGAGCTAATGCAATTGAGCTTTTGGATAATTTGTTAGAACCTAAATTAAGGAAGCCTGTTTTGTCTGTTTTGGATGGAGCTGAATCTGTTAGTAATATACACAAGCAAGGTATCAAAGATTACTCTTGGACGGATTTGAAATTTGAGGAAATGTTAAAAAGTATTTTTATCTCAAAAAATCTTTGGAATGGTATCAGTAGCATTGTGTTGATGGGAAGGTGTGGTTTGAAAGATCTTTTGACCGAGTCTAGTTTGCAGAAAGAATTTTCTGATAAAATTCTTGGAGATCTTGTACATTTTGCTAAAAAAGCTTATTCAGAAAAAACTGAGAAAATTGAGAAATAACATGGGACTTTTAAAAGGTAAAAAGGGAATTATTACAGGGGTAGTGAATGAATTCTCGTATGCTTATCATATACTGCAAAGTTTTTTAAGTGAGGGGGCAGAAGTTGGCTTATCTTATTTACCAGCTAAGGCGGTGGAAAGAAGAGTTAAGCGCATAGGAGAAGAGCTGAACATCCCCTTTTTGGTCCCAATGGATGCTTCGAGTGAAGAGTCAATTCGAAGTGGTTTTGAAATTGTTGAGAAAGATTTTGGAGATCTTGATTTTTTTATCCATTCTATAGCTTTTGCAAATATTGAAGATTTGAAAGGTAGGTTTCTGGATACCTCACAAGCAGGTTTTCAACAAGCTTTGAATGTTAGTACCTTTAGTTTAGTCTCTATGACTAAGTACGCTTCTCAGCTTATGCGTGACGGAGGTTCTATTCTTTCTTTGAGTTATCTTGGCGGGGAGAAAGTGGTGCCTAATTATAATGTAATGGGAGTTGCTAAAGCTGCTTTGGAAGCATCCGTTCGATATTTGGCATATGATTTAGGAGAACAGAAGATACGCGTGAATACTATTTCAGCAGGCCCTCAGAAAACATTAGCGGCTTCTGTAGTTGGAGATATTGATATGATGATTGAATATTCCTCTAAAGTTTCTCCTTTAAAACGTAATGTTGAAGGAAGTGAAGTTGGTAAGACGGCTCTTTATTTAGCTTCTGATTTATCAAGTGGAGTAACGGGTGAAGTGATTCATGTTGATTGTGGCTACTCTATCATGGGAGCACCTCCGTCAGATTTTGCTTCTAAAATTTCATAATTTTAGGATTTATAAAATAATATAAGAAGGGTTACGCCCACGTAGCTCAGTTGGTAGAGCAACGCTCTCGTAAAGCGTAGGTCAGCGGTTCGACTCCGCTCGTGGGCTTATACATATATGAATTATATTAGCAAGCGGATACTTCTCTCATTTTTTTTCCTTCTCTTCTCTTTTAACATTTTGCTCCCCTGTGCTTATGCTCAAGAACTATCAAATGATGAGTTGCTCAACTTAATCCAGAAAAAATCATTCAATTATTTTTGGCATGAAGCTAACACTGAAAATGGTTTAATTCCTGATCGTGCTTATAACTTTAAGGCTGGAACCTTTAGTGTTGCAAGTATCGCTGCGGTTGGATTTGCTTTAACGGCGTACCCTATTGGGGTTGAAAATGGCTGGATTACAAAAAATGAAGCTTATGATAGAACATTAAAAACTCTTAAATTTTTTAAAGATGATATGGAAAATGTACATGGTTTTTATTATCATTTTGTGGATATGAAAACAGGTAAGAGGCTATGGAATTGTGAATTATCAAGTATTGATACCGCTTTATTCTTAGCAGGGGCTCTATTCTCTTCCGAATATTTTAAAGGAACTGAAGTTGAAGAAATCGCGAATGAAATTTATCGCCGTGTGGACTTCTCATGGATGTTGAATTCAGGGAATGCTCTGTCTATGGGGTGGAAGCCTAGAAGTGGCTTCTTGAAAGAAAGGTGGTCTCATTACGATGAGAACATGATTTTATACTTTTTAGCGATTTCATCTCCAACGATGAATGTTGATCCATCTGTATGGAAGGGAATAAAAAGAAAAGTAAGGACATATAAAGATTACACTTTAATTGCATCACCTCCTCTATTTACTCACCAGTACTCTCATTGTTGGATTGATTTTAGAAATAAAAATGATGGTTTTGCAGACTATTTTGAAAATTCACGATTAGCTACTTTAGCAAATAGAGAGTTTTGCATAGAGCAAAGTAATAGTTACAAAACTTACTCTTCTAAAATATGGGGGTTAACAGCTTCTGATGGGCCTTCGGGGTACCAAGCTTATGGCGCTAGACCTGGAAAAGCACTTCATGATGGTACTGTTGCTCCTACTGCAGCTATTAGTTCCATTGTCTTTACTCCTGATTTGTCTATTGAATTTGCTCAAGAACTATATCAGAATTATAAAAAGTTACTCTGGGGAAGGTATGGTTTTTCAGATTCTTTCAATTTGGAGATAAACTGGAGGTCTGATTACGTTTTAGCTATTGATTTAGGCCCTATGTTAATTATGATACAGAACTATAAAGATCAATTTGTCTGGAATAATTTTATGCAACTGAATTTTATCCAAAAAGCTTTAAATTTAATTGGTTTTTCTGAAGGAAGTATTGAGTTGGAGGCGCAAGATTTTAGTGCTACTCAAATGGAAATCTCTTACGGAGGTAAAAAGAAAATAGATGGTGATGCTTCTGACTGGAAAGGTGTAGTCGGGTTTTCTTTAGATAAAGAAACTCATCTTGAATTTGGGACAATAACGGACGAAAAGGATCTTAATCTTAATTATTCATTTTCTTGGGACTGGGAGTTTTTATATGTCTATGCTGACGTTGTGGATCAAAATGTGCTTGCATTAGAATCTAAAGAAAATATTCACAAAGATGACCTGTTGGAACTTTTTATTGATCCCGATGGAAATGGGTTTGAGTGGGGAAGTAAAAAAGACTTTCAGTTTGGCTTCGCTGTCAGTGAATTTGGAGACCAGCCTAAAACATGGTTGTGGCCTCATGGTATACGTAGGTTAGAAAAATCTAGATTTAAAGCTTCTGTTCTAAAGAATCAAGAAGGTTACATTGTTGAAGCAAGAATCCCTTGGGATTTAATAAATGTAGACCCTAATCTTAACAAGAATTTCAAACTTTCTCTAGCGGTACATGATAAAGACCAAGACGGTACTGAGGCCAAATTAATCTTATTTTTTGATATTGATGATGAAGGAAGAAATCAATTAGGAAAGGTTTTCCTTAAGCCGAGCAATTAATGATGTTTTCTAAGGTATGAAGGGAGTATTTTTAGGATCCCTCTATATTTAGCAATAGTTCTTCTCGCCACTTTAATCCCATCGCTTTTAAGTAATTCTACTAATTGCTCGTCGCTGAAAGGTTTGGATGGGTTTTCCTTTTGAACGATACGTTTAATTTTTTCTAAGACACTTTTTTGAGATTCTGACCCTTCTAGACTTTCCATTCGGGTCGAAAAAAAGCTTTTGTATGGAATTGTTCCTTGAGTTGTCCGAATGTATTTTCCTTGTATTGCTCTAGATACTGTTGATTCGTGAACTCCAATTAACTTAGCTATGTCTTTTAGTCGAAGAGGCTTTAAAGCAGAGAAGCCTTTCTCTAAAAACTCTTTTTGGGATTCTACTATTTGGTGTGTAATTTGTTTTAAAGTAGATTGACGTTGGCTAAGGGCTTTGATGGTCCAAAAAGCAGCATTTACTTTATTTTTAATGTAATCTTTAGTTTTTTCATCAAGATTCTTGTCTTTGAGCATTCTTTTAAAATCATGATTGACTCTTATTTGAGGTAAACTCTCCTCATTCATTTCAATGACTAGTTCGTCGGTTTCAGAATCTATATATATATTAGCGTCTGGAATGACGGAAAGGGTTTCGTTTTTATAAAAGCTTCGACCTGGTTTTGGTTCTAAATTTTGAATAAGAAGACAGGCTTCTTTTATTTTTCCAATAGAGGCTTTTGTTTTTTTAGATAATTTAATGTAATCTTTTTTTTCTAAGAGAGAAATGTATTCTTCAACAATGACTTTCGCTAAATGAGTGTCTGTGTTCATTCTGTTGATCTGAATCAACAGACATTCTTTTAAATTACGAGCGCAAACTCCAGGAGGGTCAAAGTTTTGCAGATGAATCAAACATTTTTCAATATTCTCAGAACTATTATTAATTTCTGTAGCAATTTCAGCAATGGGTGTTGTTAGATAGCCATCTTCATTTAGGTAGCCTATAATTTCAAATGCGAGAGCGCGTTCTTTATCAGAAATAGTTAGTGTGTTAATTTGAAAAGTTAAAAAATCAATTAGAGTTTCTTCTTGAGTAATTAAAGATTGTTGGTAGTCTCTTTTTTCATCTTCATCTTTACTACTACTAAAAGAAGATTTAGATAAATCTGGATAAAAGGAATCTTTTAAATTTTCATCTAATTTATCTAAAGTTTCTAATTTTTCTTGAAAGTCTAGTTCAGAAGTAGAATCCTTATTAGACTCTTCAGAATCTTGATTCTGGTTAAATTCTTCATCTGAATTTAGATCATCATTTAAGAGAGTTGTTTCTTCTAAAGCAGGATTTTCTGTTACTTCTTGTTCAATAGCATTTGATAATTGTTGAATGGGAAGCTGTAGGAATTTTAAATATTGCCTAACTTGAGGAGATAGAATAAGCTTTTGGGATTGAGTTTGCGATAAGTTAAAGTCCATTGAACTCGCTTTCTTATTATTTGAAATCATTTTTTTACTGCAAAGTTACTAAAAAAATGTTAAATTACACCTTTGAATTGGCATGATATATGCTTCCGTAAGTAATTATAATCTATAAAATCAATTATTACACCTCAAAATAATTGACTTAATTATGGACGCTTATATAATGCTCTGACTAACTTAGGGACTTATGAATAGCACTTTAATTACTCAGTCAAAACCTGTAAATTTAACTTTAGAACAAAATACGAAAATCATGCCTAAATCACCTAAAAAATCTTCAAATAAGTCGAAAAGAAAGACGCCTATTAAAAAGAGCTTACAAGCTCCCAAACAAGATGTTTCTGCGAATATTGCCAGAAAGAAAAGTTTCCCTTCCGGTTTATGGACTAAGTGTCCCGATTGTGGAAACGTTCTCTTTAATAAGACATTAGAAGAGAATATGCAGGTTTGTGATAAATGCGACTATCATTTTATTATCGGTGCTAAAGACCGTCTAGCTCAGATTATTGATAAGGGCTCCTTTACAGAGCTGTATGAAAAGCTAAGATCGAAAGACCCTCTTCAGTTTAAAGGAAGTAAATCTTACACAGAAAAATTGAAACAAAGTCAAAAAATAACAGGCTTAGACGAAGCTTGTATTGTAGGGCATGGAAAATTAAACAATAAAAAAATAGCTTTTGGTGTTACGGATTCACGATTTATAATGGGCTCAATGGGTTCTGTAGTTGGTGAGAAATTAACGCGTATTATAGAATATGCTATTAAAGAAAAACTGCCTTTAGTTATTGTTTCTGGTTCCGGGGGTGGAGCTAGGATGTATGAAGGCGCTTTGAGTTTGATGCAGATGGCTAAAACTTCTGCTGCTTTATCTAAATTGGATAAGGCTGGGTTATCTTTTATTTCCGTTTTAACAAACCCCACGATGGGGGGCGTTATGGCTAGTTTTGCGGCTTTGGGAGACTTGATTGTTGCTGAGCCTAAGGCGTTGATTGGTTTTGCGGGTCCAAGAGTTATTGAACAAACGATAAGACAGAAATTGCCTAAAGATTTTCAAACATCTGAATTTTTACTAGAACATGGTTTAATTGATATTGTTTCGTCAAGAAAAGAGATGAAGGATTGTTTATCTCGGCTTCTTAAATACTTGGCTTAATACTACTGAAGGAGATTCGCGGTGGCAAATGTTTCTTTAAAAAATCTATTTAAAGTTTATGGTGAAGACGTTCTTGCTGTTAATGATGTAAACCTAGAAATAAAAGACAAAGAGTTTATAGTTTTTGTTGGCCCTTCGGGTTGTGGAAAATCAACAACTCTAAGAATGGTTGCTGGACTGGAAGAGATTACAAAAGGCGAGATCTTTATTGGGGATGATTTGGTGAATGATACACCCGCTAAAAATAGAGATATTGCAATGGTGTTTCAAAACTATGCTTTATATCCTCATATGTCTGTTGCGGATAATATGTCTTTTGGACTTAAGTTGAGAAAATACCCAAAGATTGAAATCGAACGAAGAGTTAATGAAGCTGCGGAAATTTTAGGGATTTCAAAATTACTTCATCGTAAACCAAAAGAACTATCAGGTGGGCAGAGCCAAAGAGTCGCTGTGGGGAGATCTATTGTAAGAAAGCCAAAAGTATTTCTTTTTGATGAACCCTTAAGTAATTTAGATGCAAAGTTACGTGTTCAGATGAGAATGGAACTTCAAAAATTACATGATCGACTTCAGACAACAATGATCTATGTGACCCATGATCAAGTAGAAGCTCTCACAATGGGGGATAGAATTGTTGTTATGAAAGATGGTTTGATACAACAAGTAGCCCCTCCTATTGAGCTATATGAAAATCCGTGTAATAAGTTTGTTGCTGGATTTATAGGGTCGCCACCTATGAATTTCTTAAATGGAAAAATCATTCGCAAAGATGGTGATTTTTACTTTCAGGATCAGGAATTGAAAACTAAATTATTTGATCAGCATTATGAAAAAATAAGTGCTTATGAAGGAAAAGAAGTTGTTTTTGGAATTAGACCAGAAAATATATATGATAAATTATTTGCCCAGAATGCGAGAGAGGAGTTTACCTCTACAGCTACCGTTGATGTTGTTGAGCCAATGGGGGCGGAGATATTTTTGTATCTTAAGTCTGGATCTAATTCTTTCGTGGCAAGAGTAAATGCTCATGATACGGCGCAAGTAAATCAAGATTTGCAAGTTGTCTTTGATATGACGCGAGCACACTTTTTTGACACCCAAACTGAAGAAACTATTGTCTAATCGTTATTAAACGAAACTATGAAGAATTATGCCTTCTCATCGTTTAAAACAGCTCTTGGCTTCCTTTGCTGTAGCCTCTTATCTACTGATTACCTATCTTCTCATTTATTATCTAAAGAATCCGGAGCTTAGAAATCAAGAAGATATCTTAATACTGCTGTCTGTATTATCCTCTTTATATTTAATTCCTGTTATTATTTTTGGGACCACATTAGGTATTATTTCTACATCTGTTCTTATTTTTCTTATTTTTCTAGTACTAATTTTAGAAACTGCTGTGACAGGCTATTTACTGTTCTTTATCATACCTTTAGTATGTCTTGTTTTTCTTCTTTTAATTTGGTGGGGGGATAAGAGAAAAGAAGATATTCTTTTGTCTCATGATGTTGAGATGGAAAAGAATATTCAAAGAAAGAATGAGCTTGAATTGGCATTGAAGGAAAAATCAGAAGCTGTAAATTCTTATTTTGATCGCTATAGTCGTTTTTATAATTTAAGACGTGTGGCCGAAGACTTCGCTACATCTCTACAAATTGAGAATTTAGGCAGAGTAATTGTTGAGCGATCATTGAGCTTTGTTCGAAAAGGAGATGTGTGTTTGTTGTATGTTTTAAATTCGGATGGGGTTCAGTTATCTTTAATTTCTTCTAAATCTTTGATTGAGGGAGAAAAGCCTAAGATGAAACGAGGAGATGTTTTTGACTGGTGGGTTGTTAAAAATAGACAGCACCTTGTTGTCCCAGATGTTGATAGTGATTATAGGTTTGATGTAAAGGAAGAAGCTTTAGAGGATGTTAAAGGGGTGATGATTTCCCCATTGCTTTCTCATGGTCGAGTGATTGGTGTTTTGAGGATGAATTCAAAGGATAAAAATGTGTTTTCTACAGATGACCTTAGATTGCTAGATCTGATATCAGGATTAGCAGCTTCAGCATTGGCTAACTCTCTTTTGTACCAACAGACAGAAGAACTTGCTATAAGAGATTCATTAACCTCATTATTTATCCATCGATATTTTAAAGAACGTTTGAAGGAAGAACATAAAAGAGCACTTTTAAGTAAATCATCTCTTTCTCTTTTGATGTGCGATTTAGATTTTTTTAAGACTTACAATGATCGTTTTGGGCATGCTGCAGGAGATATAGTATTGAAAGAAATATCAAACACATTAAAGGAGATTGTGAAAGAAGATGGTATGGTAGCGCGCTATGGAGGGGAAGAGTTTGCTGTATTACTCCCTAATACGAATAAAGAACAGGCGGTTAAGATGGCGGAGCTTATTCGTTCTCAAATTGATTCAAGAAAATTTATGTTAAGAAATGAAATGACAAAAGTAACAGCCTCGCTAGGGGTTAGTACCTTTCCTCAAGATACTCTTGAAGAGGAAGAATTGATACGTGTAGCAGATGAAAGATTGTATGTTGCTAAAAAACAAGGGCGAAATCAGGTATGTTCAAACGAATCTTAGGGTTTGCAATATTTTTAGTTTTTTTTCTCCTCTCAGGGGCTTTGTCTGGAGAGTCTAGTATGTATTACCCTCTACTTTTCACTCTTCTTGCTGTGTTTGTTCTTTATTTTTATTTCTTGGATGATACCATTTCTTTCTTTTTAGCTCTTTTTCTTTTAGGAGTTAATTTAGTTGTTAAGATATCTTTTTCTTCGGAAAAAAATTATATTTGGCTTTTCTCTCTTATTTTTGTCATATTGCTATTTTCTTTTTTGGATTATTTTTTCTGGAAATCAAAATCAAAATTAAGTCATGAAAAAAAGAGCCGTTCATCAAGTGAAATTCAAGCTTTGAAAGAAAAGTTTGAATCAAAAGAAGAAAGTGTTAAAAGATTAGAACGTCAGGTTTCTGATATAGCTAAATTGTTTGAAATTGCAAAGGAGTTTAATGAGTGTTTAGCTTATGATGATTTGATGGGTGTGGTTGTTAAGAAAGTTCTTAAAGAAGTTTCTTTTTCAAAAGCAACAATGGTTTTATTGGATTCAGATTCTAAAGTTTCATCTTTTTATCAAATTAATGGAATTGAAGGTATTTATGAATACTTTGATGAAATAGTAGAAAATAGTGAGCAAGCTCAGATAGCGGATTATTTGGATAAGAAACCCTATGTTATCCGGTGGGACACTATAGAAGATGTATCTCAGGAATTTGTTTTTATTCAAGAAAGAACAGAGTTTCCTTTTTGGGTTTTTCCTTTGTTTGTTGAAGAAAAAATGATTGCTGCTTTTATCGTTGAAAATGCAAAATGTGATGATTATCCAAAATATGAAATTGTTTCTGCTCAACTTGCTTTGCAAGTGAAAAAAATTAAATTGTATGAAACCGTTAAAGAGCTTTCTATTGTTGATGGGTTAACAAAGGTTTTTGTAAGAAGACATTTTTTAGAACGCTTTTCAGAAGAATTAAAGCGTTCTATGAAGTATGACTATAATTTATGTGTTTTGATGTTAGATATTGATCACTTTAAGACTTATAACGATACATTTGGTCATTTAGTTGGAGACATGACTTTAAAAGAGGTTTCGGCATTAATTAAGCAAACGGTACGAAAGGTAGATATTATTGCCAGATATGGTGGAGAAGAATTTGCAATTGTTCTTCCTGAGACCTCTAAGGAGGCTGGCGCTGAGGTGGCTGAAAGAATTCGCTCCAGAGTAGCTAAAACCAGATTTCATGTTTATGATGAGGATACACAGGTTACTGTAAGTATTGGGGTAAGCGCTTATCCTGAAGACTTTAAGGATTCGAAAGAAGCCCCTGGGGTTGCTCAGGACTTAATGTTGAAGCTTCTAAGTCATTCAGACCAGGCTCTTTATAAGGCGAAAGAAGAAGGTCGAAACAGGGTTGTTTTGTTCGAGGTATAATCATTGGCCTTTTTAGCGTTTTAAGAGTAAAATCTTAAGTTTTTAGAGGGGTGTAAATTATTTTTTTATAAATTAATGAAAGGGAGCCGAGAGAATGAAATTTTTTATTGATACTGCTAATCTTGATGAGATTAAAGATGCAAATAGTTGGGGTATTTTGGATGGGGTCACTACGAATCCTTCTCTTGTTTCAAAAGAAGGAAATACCGATTTTTTAGGATTACTTAAAGAGATTTGCCAAGAAGTAAAAGGCCCTGTTAGTGCAGAGGTTGTTGGAACGGAAATGACTGATATTCTTGAGGAGGGTAGAAGCCTTTCTAAAATTGCTCCTAATATTGTAGTTAAAGTTCCTTTAATTAAAGAAGGCCTTAAGGCAGTTAAAATCTTTTCGGAAGAAGGAATTAAGACAAATGTTACCTTGTGTTTTTCAGCTAATCAGGCGTTACTTGCAGCCAAAGCTGGCGCCTCCTATATTAGTCCGTTTATAGGACGTATAGACGATATAGGTGCTGATGGGATGGATCTGATCGAAGATATTAAGATTATTTATGAAAATTACGGCTTTTCAACAGAGATATTGGCGGCAAGTATTCGACATCCAATACATGTGCTTCAAGCAGCTAAAATAGGGGCTCATGTAGCTACTTTACCTTATAAAGTGCTGGATCTCCTTGTAAAGCATCCTCTGACTCAAAGTGGTTTGGACAAATTTTTAAGTGATTGGAAAAAGGTCTCAAACCTTTCTGTATCGTAAATTTTCGATTATTTTATTTGAATTGGTTTCCTGTAGGTAATTATGATAAAATCTGCGGGATTTAGGTATGGTTTATTTCTTTTAACTTGTAAGTTGTTTTGATCAACGAGGTTAAAATGCGTTTAACAAGAAAGCTCTTTAAAGCTTTTCTGATGTTAGTGCTAACAATTAGTTTATGTAGTTTTCCCCCAGATGTTATGGCAGAAGTACCAACGGATGCCCCTATTGAGGTTTCGGGTGATCAGTTAGAGTATGATCGTCAGAAAAGCAAGATTATTGCTACTGGAACTGTTGTAATTACATATAAAAATGTCAAAATGACTTGTGATAAGGCTGAAGTTTTTTCAGAAACAAAGCAAGCTTATGCTGAAGGGCATGTCTACATTTATCAGGAAAGTGGCGAAGTTATTCGAGCCGAAAAGGTCTTTTATGATTTTAAGCAAAGACAAGGTTCTTTTCCAGACGCAAAGGTAACAAGTGGTCCTTGGACGGGACGTGGGGAGCAGGTTGAGCAAGTTTCAAAAGATGAGATCCGACTTTATAATGCTTCTGTAACCACATGTGCTTTTGATAGACCTCATTTTGATGTAAAAGCAAAGAGAGTGACTATATTTCCTGGAGACAAATTTGTTGCTAGGGATATCGTGTTTCGTGTCTTGGGTAAGCCTGTATTTTGGTGGCCCTATTTAGTTATGCCTTTAAACACGACTGAGCCGCCCTTTGAACTTGTACCAGGTTATTCCAGTGATGATGGTTTTTATATTTTGTCATCTAAAACTACTTCCTTAGGAAAGAACCTAAAGGTTAAAGGGCAGGTGGACTACCGTTCCAAACGTGGGGTAGGTGGTGGTGTGGATGTGGACTACCGATTTGAAAAAATGGGAGAGGGTCAGATAAAGGCTTATATTGCCAACGATGAAAAAACTCCTCAGGGAGTTTCTGGTGGGGATGGGCTAGGAGATCGAGTTGATGATACTCGAGGTCGGTTTAGTTTTAAACACCGAGTTGATTTTGATGAATTTACAAATGTAATTACAGAATGGAATTATTTTAGCGACGAGTTTTTTTTACAAGATTATTTTGAGCGAGAGTTTCGTAAAGAAACTCAACCAGAGTCATATGTGACTTTTACCAGAGCTACAGATCGTTATAGTTTTATTATAGATTTAGAAAAAAGAACAAATCGCTTTTTTACTGTTTTGGAGAAATTGCCGGAAGTAAAGTTCACCTGGAATCGTCAGGAAATTATGAATACAAACTTTTACTATCGAGCAGAAAATCAATTTGTTGCATTTAATCAAAAAAATGCGCGAAGTAGTGAAGATAAGGATGTTGTGCGTTTTGATACTTTTCATGAGTTGAATTATCCTATTAGTGTTAGGAATTGGGAATTTGTTCCATTTGCTAATTTTAGAGAATCTTGGTTTAGTCGAGATAAGCGTGGAGAAAAAGGGATTGAACGTCATAATTTTGGATATGGTTTCGATTTAAGAACACGGTTTTATAACGTATTTGATGTAGATACTAATATTTTAGGTTTAAATATAAATAAAATTAGACATGTTTTGGAGCCGAGCGTTCGTTACGATTCCATTCGTTTTGTGTCTGTTCCTGAAGGAAACTTAGAACCTTTTGATGACATTGATAATTTATTTCGTAAAGATGAAGTTACTTTTGGTTTAGAAAATAGATTTCAGACAAAAAGGTATATTGATGGTGCGTGGCAAAGGGTAGATCTGCTTAGCTTTAATACATTTTTAACTTTTTCTATTGATGATAATGCCCTTGGTGCTGATGCGTGGACGAAGTGGCGGCAGGAAATTCAATTCCGTCCTTATGAGTGGCTTATTTCTGAAATTTTGTGGGAATACGATATGGTTTCTGACCAGTTTGATTTTGCGGAAATAGACCTAATTTTAGAAAAAGATAGATTTCGATTTTTAATGAGTCATCAGTTTATTAAGCAAGATATTGATTTTGGTGGATCTAGCTTGCTGACCTTTGATCTTAATTATCGTTTGAATGATTTATGGTCCTTAGGGGGTTATACGAGAGTTGAGTTTGATTCAAGTACCATTGAGGAATGGGAGTTGAGAGTCACTCGTGATTTACATGATTGGTATTTGGACTTTGGGTATAATGTTCGGGACTCAGAGATAGATAGTTCAAATAAAGAACTTTTTGTGGAGCTTCGTTTGAAAGCATTTCCTCAGTTTCCGCTTAAAGCAGGAAATCGAGCTTCTTTTTCTAGGCCACGAATCGGAAGATTTGTTTCAGGAGCCAGTGAAGCGCCTGCTAATATTGCAAACACTTCTTCTACGCCGCAATATTGAGGTGTAAAAGTATTTACATAAATTAATGATGGAAGGTGAACCGGTATGAGAATTGCGATTGTAGGAACAGGTTATGTTGGGTTAACAACAGGAGCTTGTTTTGCTAATTTAGGAAACGATGTAATTTGTGTTGATAATAATGAGTCTAAAATTGAAAAGCTTCTTAATGGAAATATGCCTTTTTATGAACCTGGGTTAGATGAGCTGGTTAAACTTAACGTAAAAGAAAAACGTTTGAGTTTTTCTACTGATATTAAAGAGGCTGTGGCTCAATGTGAAGTTATTTTTATATGTGTAAACACCCCGCCTAAAGAAAATGGAGAAGCGGATTTAAGCTTTGTTGAAACCGTTTCTGAATCAATTGCTAATAATATGAATGAATATAGATTGATTGTAGAAAAAAGTACGGTTCCTGTTGAAACAGGTGTTTGGGTTCAGAAAACAATAGAAGCAAACCTCAATGGAAGGGTTGAATTTGATGTGGCTTCTAACCCGGAGTTTCTAAGAGAGGGTTCTGCAATTCATGATTTTATGAATCCTGACCGTGTAGTTATCGGTGTTGAGAGTGAAAGGGCTGAAAAGATTTTGAAAGAATTATACAAACCCTTATCCGCTCATATTGTTGTTACGGATATTAGAAGCGCAGAAATTATTAAACATGCTTCAAATTCTTTTTTGGCATCTAAAATTTCATTTATTAACGTAATATCTCGTATTTGCGCTCAGGTTGGTGCTGATGTGACTCAGGTTGCAGAAGGTATTGGTTTGGATCGAAGGATCGGGAAAGATTTTCTAAAACCAGGTATTGGTTTTGGTGGCTTTTGTTTTCCTAAAGATTTATCAGCATTTGTTCGTATTGGTGAAAAGTTGGGTGTCAATATGGATATGCTTAGGGCTGTAGGAGATGTTAACGAGGCTCAGAAGTTGTACTTTAAAAAAATGATTGAAGATCATTTATGGAATTTGAAAAACAAAACTGTTGGGGTTTTGGGTATTTCTTTTAAAGCGGATACGGATGATATTCGTTTTGCTCCTGCAATCGACCTTATAGAAATGTTAATAGAGGAAGGGGTTACCATTCAGGCTTTCGATCCTCAGGCTATGGATAATGCGCGGACTGTGTTGAAAGATATTGTTTATGCAACAGACCCGTATGAGGCAGCTAAGGACGCTGAAGCGTTGGTGATCATGACAGATTGGAGTGAGTTTAAACAAATAGATTTATTAAAAATTAAGTCTCTAATGAAAAGACCTTTGATTTTTGACGGAAGAAACATTTACTCTCCTGAGAAAATGAAGGAATTAGGTTTTCAGTATTTATCTATTGGAAGAAAACCCGTGAATGTTGAAGCTCTAAAAACTAAATATTAAACTTTATTCTAGATTCATGTAAGTTTTGTTTTTATAAGTTTAATTTTAGTATTTAGAGTTTTTTTATTGAGGAGTTGTTATGAAAGGTGTTGTTTTGGCCGGAGGACTTGGGTCTAGGCTAAATCCATTAACAAAAGTTACTAACAAACATTTACTGCCTGTTTATGATAAGCCCATGATTTTTTATCCTATTCAAACTCTGGTTCAAGCAGGAGTTAAAGAGGTTTTATTGGTTACAGGAGGGCATTCTGCTGGGGAGTTTTTGAGGTTGCTTGGAAATGGGAAAAAATTAGGCTTAGATGCTTTGCATTATGCTTATCAGGAAGGTGAGGGCGGGATTGCACACGCTTTAGCTTTGGCAAAGCATTTTGTGGACAATGAACAATGTATGGTGATATTGGGAGATAATATTATTGAAGCAAACATTGCTCCATTTGCTAAAAAGTTCAGAAAGCAAAAAGAAGGTTCTCGTATTTTGCTTAAGAAGGTGAGTGATCCTGAGAGATTTGGAGTCGCGGAAATCAAAAATGGAAAAGTGAGTAAAATAGTTGAGAAGCCTAAAAAACCGAAATCAAATTATGCTGTCACAGGAATTTATATGTATGATAAAAATGTTTTTGACCTATGTTCAAAGCTTAAGCCCTCAGGTCGAGGAGAGTTAGAGATTACAGATGTGAATAATGCTTATATTAAGCAAGGTCTAATGGAGTACGATGTTTTGAATGGTTACTGGACAGATGCTGGGACATTTGAGTCGCTATATCGTGCAAGTACACTTGTAAGAAGAAAAGGGATTAAAGAATGAAGACGGTTTTAATTACGGGCGGTATGGGTTTTATTGGAAGTCATTTTGTGCGCTATGTTTTAAATAAGCACTCTGACTGGAATGTTATTAATTTAGATAAATTAACTTATGCAGGTAATCCTAATAACTTAAAAGACATTGATGGGAACGAGAGATATGAGTTCGTTCAAGGGGATATTTGTGATGAAACGTTTGTAAATGCTTTAGCTGAACGAAGTCAGATGATTGTCAACTTTGCAGCGGAGACACATGTGGATCGTTCAATTGAACACGCAAGTGATTTTATTCAAACAAATATACAAGGTACGCGTGTCTTGTTAGATGCTTCGAAAAAATTTGATCACGAGCTTTATTTTCATGTGTCTACAGATGAAGTCTACGGCTCAATACAGGAGGGTTCCTTTAGAGAGGATTTCCCCTTAGTACCTAATAGTCCTTATGCTTCAAGTAAGGCAGGATCCGACCTTTTGGCGCTGGCATATGCGACGACTTATCAGACCCCAATTATTATTAGTCGTTGTGGTAATAACTATGGGCCATTTCAATTTCCTGAAAAAGCGATTCCTTTATTTGTGACAAATTTAATTGAAGGAAAAAAAATTCCTCTTTATGGTGATGGCAAGAATGTTCGTGATTGGATTTATGTTGAGGATCACTGTTATGCGATAGATCTTTTGATTGAAAAAGGAGATAGAGGCCAGGTTTATAATATTGGGACGTTAGATGAGTTGCAAAACTTTGATTTGGTTAATAGAATTTTGTCTGAATTCTCATATGATTCAGCCATGATTGAACGTGTTCAGGATCGTTTGGGGCATGATTTTAGATATAGTTTGGATACATCTAAAATAAATCATTTAGGATTTAAGCCGAAAGTACCTTTTGAAACGGGATTGAAGAACACCGTTAAATGGTATAAAGAAAATGAATGGTGGTGGCAGCCGTTAAAGAAAGATAAGTTTACGCTTAAGTAGATGATGTAAGAAGTTTAGAGGGGAATGGAAAGGGTGGTTTTTCTATTCCCCTTTTTCCATCTTATGTGGAGGTATTGAATTGAAGGTTTTGATCACAGGTGTTGGAGGGATGTTGGGGCGAGATTTGGTGGAGGTTCTTAAAGAGAATTTTCAACTTTATGGATTGGGTAGAAAAAAAAGAAAAATTTTAGGAGTACATTACTTCCAGTGCGATTTGTTGGATCTGAATAAAACTGAAAAAATTATTTCTAAAGTAAAACCGGATGTTGTTATTCACGCAGCTGCAAAAACCCAAGTGGATGAATGTGAGTTAAACCCTAAAGAGGCTTATCGAGAGAATGTTCTAGCAACACTCTATTTATTGAAGGGTTTAGGAAATCAAAAACCTTTATTAATACATATAAGTTCTGATTATGTTTATAGCGGGAATGCGAAAGGGAAAGTTAGGGAATCTGAGGAAATTAATCCTGTTAATGTTTATGGTTATAGTAAGTGGTTAGCTGAAGAATTGGTGGGGAGTTGGTTGGGGCCAAAACTTATATTAAGAACTTCTTGGCTTTATGGTCGTAACGGGCATAATTTTGTTAAAGCCATACTTAATATATCAAGAGCTAAAAAGGTCCTTAAGGTAGTTTCGGATCAAAAAGGATCCCCGACTTACACAAAAGATTTGGCGCAATCGATAAAAAAAATTATTTTAAAGTGGAAGAAAAATAAAAGTATTTCGGGAGTGTTTCATCTAAGTAATTCAGGGGTTACGCACTGGAAGAAATATGCGGATCAAATTATTAAATTAGCCGGTCGTAAACATGTTAAAGTAGTGCCGATTAAAACAAAGGATTATAGTCGTCCTGCGATGAGGCCAAAGAATTCTTGCTTAGATAATTCAAAATTAAAGCGTGTTTTTGGTTTTCAGATGAGGGATTGGAATTTGGCATTAAATGACTACATGGTAGAAGAAAAAATAATTAAGGGTAAATAATGGTATCTCAAATAAAAGCTAAACAGAAAAATATGTTGAGTGATCTAAAGTTGAAGATCAAAAACAAAGAAGCCAGAATTTGTGTTGTGGGTTTGGGTTATGTTGGATTGCCTCTTCTCGTAGCTTTTGCTGAAGCTGGCCACCCCGTCCTGGGACTCGAAATATCAAAAAAGAAATTTGAGTTATTATCTAAGGGGAAGTCCCCTGTGCAAGGGGTTGAAGATCAGCGTATTAAGAAATTAATTAAAAGTAAGAAACTAAAATTTGCTTCTACTTTTTCTGCAATAAAGACTCAAGATGTTGTTATTATCTGTGTCCCAACACCTCTAAGTAAGAGTTGGGATCCCGATCTTTCTTTTATCATGAGTGCTACTTTAGGAATTTCTGAGAATTTAAAAAAATCACAATTGATTATTCTGGAAAGCACGACCTACCCAGGGACTACTGAGGAAATATTATTAACTGAATTTGAAAAAGATGGGTTGCAAGTTGGGAGAGATTTTTATTTATGTTTTTCTCCAGAACGCATTGATCCAGGTAATGCGAATTTTGATACATCAAATATTCCTAAAGTTGTTGGTGGTGTTACAAATAAATGCACAGAACTAGGTTCGATTTTATATAAAAATATTGTAAAAGAAGTTGTAACAGTCTCTTCTCCTAGGGCAGCTGAAATGTCTAAATTGTTGGAGAATACTTTTCGTATTGTTAATATTGGTTTGATAAACGAACTGGCTAAGGCCGCTGAAGATCTCAATATAGATATATGGGAAGTGATTGAGGCAGCTAAAACAAAACCTTTTGGATTTATGCCTTTTTATCCAGGTCCTGGAATCGGAGGTCATTGTATTGGTGTTGATCCTATGTATTTGTCATGGAAAGCTAAGTTTCATGGACAGGAATTGCGATTTATAGATTTGGCTAGACAGGTTAATGAATCGATGCCAGGTTTTGTCGTTGGAAATGTTGCAACGTTGTTAAATGAAAAACAGAAATCAATTAGTGGCTCTAAAATACTGTTGATAGGCGTATCGTATAAAAAAGATGTTGATGATGTTAGAGAATCTCCAGCTATTGAAATTATTGAGATGCTTCAGAGCCAAGGAGCCATAGTGGAATATCATGATCCGTTTGTACCTAAGTTGCATTGGGAAGAGATTCGTTTGCTTTCGAAGCCTTTAACAAAAAAAACTTTGAGTGACTCTGATTTGGTTTTAATTACTACAGATCATACGGATATGGATTATGAATCTATCGTAGAAGGATCAAAAGTTATTTTTGATACAAGAAATATTTTGAGAAATAAGGGGTTTATTTCTAAGAACATCAATACATTATAATTTAGAACGAGGAGCACGGATATGAAAGTTAATTTGGTGACAGGTGGAGCGGGTTTTATTGGATCTCATTTGGTGGAAGGTCTTCTTAAGAATGGAAAAAAAGTACGCGTTTTAGATAATTTTTCTACTGGATTGGAATCCAATTTGAAGCCTTTTGAGAGTAGTATTGAGGTAGTTGAAGGAGATATTAGAGATTCTGATATTGCAAAAAAAGCGATGAAGGACGTGGAGTTTATTTATCACACTGCTGCAAATCGAGCAGTGGAAAAGTCGGTAGAGAAACCTTTCGAAACTCATGATGTGAATGTATCTGGTACTTTGAACCTTTTGTGTCAGGCAAAAGAAGCCGGAGCTAAAAGGCTTATTTTTTCTTCATCTTCAGCGGTGTATGGAGAAATTAAAACTTTTCCAGTGAAAGAAGATTTTGAATTAAATCCTCAATCACCTTATGGTTTAAGCAAATTAATCTCTGAACAATATTGTACTTTTTTTGCAAATGTTTTAGGGTTTGATACTGTGAATTTGAGGTATTTTAATGCTTTTGGTCCACGTCAAACTCGAGAGTCTCAATATGCGTTAGTAATACCAGTTTTTGTAGATAGTTTACTTAAGAAGGAATCACCTGAGCTACACTGGGACGGGAAGCAATCCAGAGATTTTGTTCATATAGATAATATTGTTCAAGCAAATTTTCTTTCTGCTGAAGGGCCTGATAAGAAAGGGGCTGTTTACAATATTGCGAGTGGTGACTCCATATCTATTTTGGATTTATTTAATAAAATAAGGGATGATTTAGGGATAACAGATATTGAGCCTACATTTACAGAGAAGCGTCCTGGCGATGTCCGGAAAACTCTGGCAGATATTGAAAAAGCAAAATCAGAGTTAAATT
Source organism: Candidatus Omnitrophota bacterium (assembly GCA_029261035.1). Lineage (GTDB taxonomy): Bacteria > Omnitrophota > Omnitrophia > Omnitrophales > JACROU01 > JAJDCD01. The sequence continues at coordinate 25,984 of JAJDCD010000008.1, read as the reverse complement.
ATAAACTAATTAAAGATTTGGATTCTGGTCTGAAGGAAACGGTGGAGTGGTTTGTGGGCTATCATTCTGAAAAAGGAATTGGAGTATGAAGAATATATTAATTACTGGAGGAGCGGGTTTTATTGGATCTCATTTAACAGATCTCTTCTTATCCAAAGGAGATAAAGTAATATGTGTTGATAATTTTTTGACAGGGAACCCTAAAAATATAGCGCATTTAAAATCAGAAAAAAACTTTCTTCTTCTGGAACAAGACGTAAGTGAACGAATAGAATATCCAGATCCTGTAGATATTGTTTTTCATTTTGCTTCCCCGGCAAGTCCTTTTGATTATTCACATTACCCGATTCAAACGTTAAAAGTAGGCGCTTTGGGGACTCATAATGCTTTGGGTTTTGCTAAATCTAAAAAGTCATCTTTTTTATTAGCTTCAACTTCGGAAGTTTATGGAGATCCTTTAGTTCATCCACAGACAGAAGACTATTGGGGGAATGTTAATCCAATAGGACCAAGAGGAGTTTATGATGAAGCTAAGAGGTTTGCTGAAGCTATGACTTTAGCTTATCATCGTATGCATGGAGTCGATACGAAAATCGTTCGTATTTTTAATACTTATGGCCCTAGAATGAAACCTAACGATGGTAGGGCGATTCCAGCATTTATTTCTGCAGCCCTTAATGGGGATGGAATAACCGTATTTGGTGAGGGTGGGCAGACTCGTAGTTTTTGTTTTGTCGAGGACTTGATTCGAGGGATTTATTTATTTTCTCAAAAAACTTTTTTTGAGCCTATTAATTTAGGAAATCCTAAGGAGATGACTGTTTTGCAATTAGCAGAACGAATTAAATCAATTCTTTCTTCAGATAGCGTTATTGAATTCAAAGAATTACCTGTGGACGATCCTAAAGTAAGACAGCCAGATATTACTAGAGCTAAAGATGTTTTAGGCTGGGAGCCTAATATTGATTTGGAACATGGGTTAAATAAAACTATTGAGTATTTTAAACAATTAAAACAGGAACAAGGTGTTTTACAATGGCAGAAATAGAGAAAGAAATACAAGAAACATCGTTAGATGTTACCGTAGTTTTACCTTGTTATAACGAGGAAGAAGCTATTGAAAAAGTGATTGATGATGTAAGGCAAACGATGGAGAAAACTTCTTATCATTATGAGATTTTAGTTGTTGATGATGCTTCTACAGATCAGACTGTTCAAAGAGCTAAGAAGAAAGATGTTCGAATCATTCAAAGGCCTGTGAATCAGGGCTCTGGAACCTGTAGGAAAACCGGAATCATGCAGGCAAAGGGGAAGTTTATTGTGATGTTAGACGCTGATGGCACTTATACGGCAAGTGATATTCCTAAGCTTTTAGAGCATATGCCTGCTTTCGACCAGGTCAATGGTGCTAGAACAAGCGAAAAGGGCACTATGAGGTGGTTAAGAGCTCCTGCGAAGTGGCTCATTAGGCAGTTTGCCTGTTATTTGACTAGTACCCATATCCCGGATTTAAATACAGGGCTAAAAGCATTTAAGAGAGATGTGATGCTTAAATATTTATGGGTTCTTCCAAAAGGATTTTCTTGTGTAACTACAATGACTCTAGCTTTTTTAATTAATGGGTATAGGGTAAAATATATTCCTACGGAATATCATAAGAGAATTGGAGTATCTAAATTTCACCCCATCAAAGATGCGGCTAATTACATTCAAACTATTTTAAGAATGGTTATGTATTTTGATCCACTAAAAGTATTTTTGCCTTTAGGAGGGATGTTATTTCTTTTGGGCATTATTAAATCTATTATGAGTGTTAAGTATACGTCTTCATTGCAAGAATCGGATGTCATAATACTTTTAGGTGCTTTTGTGGTTGTTGTCTTAGGTTTGTTGGCAGATCTTATTGTGGCATATCAAAAACGTCCTTAAAGGATGATTGTAAATCATGGTTAAAGACAGTTCTGAATCAGTTAGTTCTATGCAAAATTCTTCTGCAGCGACTCATAAAGACGCACTTCTTCATGAGGCACTTCTCTATATCCCTAAAATCATTGAGCTTTTAGACCGTAACCCTTTTTCCAAAACATATGGTTCTTTTGATAGAAGTTATTGGCATTATCGCACAGCAGACTTTCCTAGCGGTATGTATCAAGAATATGTATTACCTTTAGCAATTGTTTATAAAAATAACTTTCCAAACAATCCTTTCTATCAACAACCCAGAATTAAAGAGTGGGTTGAGGCTGGTATTCATTTTTCTAGAAAATCGAGTCATAAGGATTCTTCTTGTGATGATTATTATCCTTTTGAAAAAGCAATGGGTGCTGTTGCCTTTTCTTTATATGCATCTACAGAGTCTTATTTGTTGTTAAAGTTAGAGGACGTGTTGATTGTTGACTTTTTTAAGCATCGAGGAGATTGGTTGATAAATCATAATGAGACAGGAATCCTTTCCAATCATCATGCTTTGGTTGCTTTATGTTTGCAAAATGTTTTTGAGATTACCCATGATCAGAAATATAAGTTAGCTGCAGAAGAAAAAATAAAAGAATTAGTATCGTGGCAAACAACTGAAGGATGGTTTCCTGAGTATGAAGGTTGTGATCCTGGGTATTTAAGTATCTGTGTTGATTTTCTAGCAAAATATTATCAAAAATCAAAGGATCAGAATTTGATTCCTGTTCTCAAAAAAGCTGTGAAATTTATGACTTACTTCTCCCATCCTGATGGGAGTTATGGTGGGGAGTACGGCAGTAGAAATACATTTCATTTTTTTCCTCATGGTTTAGAAGTCTTAGGTAAGCATATCCCAGAAGCTTCTTTTTTGGTAGATAGACACTGCAAGGCGCTTATTGAAGGGAATAGAGCTTATACAGATGATGACCGTATTTTTGGACACTTAATTTATAATTATCTTCAAGCTTATTTAGACTTCAATGAAGAAAGGGAGCCAGTCTCTAGTCGTTTGTTTGAAGGGGAGTATTTATTTAAGGAGTCCTCTTTGTTTGTTAAGCAATTAGAGAATCATTATTATGTTCTAGGACTGAATAAGGGGGGCGTATTTAAGTACTTCAAAGATTCTAAGCTGAAACAATCGGATACAGGGATTGCATTAAAAACAAGTGAGGGAGATATTTTGGTTTCTCATATGATTGGGGATTCTCAGTATGTGAAAGCAGATGATCATATTACAGTCTCTGGGTCTTTTTGTGTCAGACCTCAAATTCTTCTTAAAACAAACACTTTTATCCTTTTCCGTCTATTCTTATTGTTCGTAGGCCGTTTCTCTCGGAATTTAGTACGCTCATTATTACAAAGAAAGATTATTTACAGCAAGAAAAAAGTAGGGGTTCGTTATGTCCGTAAATTTTATTTTGATAAGGGGTTAAAAGTTGAAAATAAAATTATGCTTGATGATAAAAAAATTAAAATCAATTCCATTGCTTTGAGTACGGATTTAACTTCTATCTACGTTGCTACGAGTCAGCCTTATCAATCTTCTCAGTTAGTTCCTTGGACTTTCTTAAACGATAAAATTGAAGAACTGAACACCAAAAAGCAAATTACCTGGCAAGAGAATTACTCATGAAGCGTTTAATAGCTCTCGTTATAACAGTTGTTATACTGATTTTTCTTATTAGACACATTGATTTTGTTGAATTTGTAAACGCCTTTAAAAAACCTAACTGGTTTGATTTAGGAGTGGCATTTTTTTTATTTTTGCCTTTAATTGCTATTACAGCATTTCGTTGGCAGTTGTTAGTTGTTAAAAGTTGCACATGTTCTTTTTTTGAGTCTGTAAAGTTATTACTATCCTCTAATTCTTTAAACTTAATACTTCCTTCTAAAATGGGGGATTTAGCCAAAGCAGTTTTTTTAAGAAATACGGGTAAAGTGGATATGTCTCGAGGATTCAATATTGTGATCTTTGAAAAACTTTTAGATTTAAGCTCCTTAGGGGTTGTTTTTTTATTTGGTTATGGAGTTTTTTTTCTATCACAAGAGCCTTTGGTTGGTCAGACGGCTAGTTATTTAAATACTATAGCTAGAGCGGATGTTGTTTGTAGTGTATTTATTTTGTTTGTTTTAGCTGTGACATTTTTTATTTATTTTGTACCTCTTAAAATTATCCCCGGTTACAGTCGAGGAGTTCAATTTTTGGAAAAAAGAAAATATTTAAACCGAATTGGACATTTCTTAGAAGATGGGCAGCTATTAATTAAACATATAAGAGAAAATAATTATCAAATTATTTTAATAATATTACTTAGTATCCTTTTATGGTTTTTACATATGACTCAAGTTTATTATTTTTTTAAAGCAGTTGGAGTAGATATGACACTGATTACGGCTTATCATTGGGCCCCTGTTGCAATTTTGATTGGGCTTGTTCCTGTTACAATTTCAGGAATAGGGCTTAGAGATGGTGCGTTTATTTATTTTCTTTCACCTTATGCAAATGAGGCTCTCTTATTTGCTGGATCTGTGCTTGTTACATTACGATATGTGATTCCTGGGGTTCTGGGCTTGTTTTTTATTAATCAATATATGGTTAGGGACAAAAAGAGTTTGGAACAAGGGTCTTAATTATGTCTAATCCTTATTTATCAATTATTATACCTGCTTATCAAGAAGCTCAGCGTTTACCAGCCTCATTGGAAAAAGTATTAAATTATATAGAAGGTAAAAGTTTTCAGTCTGAAATCATTGTTGTGGATGATGGAAGTAATGATAATACACTTGAAGTTGCCAAACAATACTTGGATTTGAATATTCATAAAGTTATTTCTAACGGCACAAATAAAGGAAAGGGGTATAGTGTTCGAAGTGGCGTTTTACTTTCTCAAGGGGATTACATTCTTTTTTCAGATGCTGATTTATCGACGCCTATTGAAGAAATGGATATGATGTTACCTTATTTGGAAAATGGATATGACGTTGTTATTGGCTCTCGAGCCTTAGAGGATAAATCGAAGGAAAGAAAAATGTTGTGGTATAGAGAAATTATGGGGCGTATTTATAATTTTTTAGGACAGCTTATTTTGTTTCCTGGAATTCGTGATTCTCAATGCGGCTTCAAAGCATTTAAAAAAGAATCGGGTAAAAAACTATTCCAAAATCAAAAAATAGACGGTTTCTCTTTTGATGGGGAGATTTTGTTTTTAGCAGAAAGAGAAGGCTTGAAAATTAAAGAGCTCCCAATTAACTGGTTTAATGCAGATCAGAGTAAGGTTAGTTTGGTTGGAGACTCTTTAAAGATGTTTCTAGATTTGATTTTTATTCGATATTTGCATTTATTTAGTGCTAGTAAAAGGGTAAAGAAGAAGGAGATCTTTTCTTAGACGGAAGGGTTGTACTTTTTTGAATTTCTAAATTTCCAGAACTTGATTGATTCCCACAAAGCTTTTCCCATAATAGACATATTAACTGAGGATTTACCCGTTTGCCTTCCTCTGTGATTTGATGGAATTTCTTTGATTTTAAAATTTAAGTCATGTGCTTTGATAATAATTTCAGGTAAAACAAAAAGGGAATTAGAGGTGAGTTGGATTTTTTCAATAACTTCTCTACTCCATGCTTGGGACCAGTTATAGTCATTTATTCTTAACTTGAACATGAAATTGAGCAGAAAAATATAAATAATAGAAAGAAAAAAACGAAATAACTTATAAGCATTTCGTTGCCAACGAACACCTAAAACGATATCTATTTTTTCATTTGGATTATTTAAAAATAAATCAACAAAGTGGGGAACTTCAGAACAGTCAAATTCTTCGTCCGCTCCTATATACATTAAATATTTACCTTTAGATTTAGAAATACCATCTTTCAAAGAACGAGTGTACCCTTGATTTTTTTCGTGCAGAATAAGTTCAAAAGAGTGGTATTTTTTCAGTTCTTCAATAATGACTTGTTTCGTACTGTCTTTGCTTCCATCTTCAATAATGATGACTTCTGAATTCCAATCTGGGTGCTTATTGATAACTTCAAAAAGGTTCTTGAAGACTAAAGCAATATTGTGTTCTTCATTATATACGGGAATAATAAAGCTAATTTGCGGTTCTTGTGTCATATTTATCTCTGGTTTTGTCGTTTAAAAGCTATAAACTAAAGAAATCGTATATTAATGTCAAGAAACATCATTAATATATCTCAAATAAGTCCGATAATATATAAGTGATTATATAGCAATATTTTGAAACTTGGCAAAAAAGTAAGTATACTTAGTATTGAAAGTGGTGGAGGGGATATGCCGAAATATCAACATAAAAGAAGTGTAAAAACATTACTTATTGATCCGCAGATGCAGAAAGAATATACGTTCTTGATGGTTATTATTCTCTTTATTTCTGCTATCGTAATTTCTGTTTTAGTCAATTGGACTATTAGAGATACTATGATGAGTGGACCCTATCGTTTAGGTAAAATTAGTCCTTATGAGGTAATGTCGAGTATTAACTACTTGATTACTGTTAGGGTGACTATTGCTCTACTAGTAACTATTGTTGTTTCGGCTTTTCTGAGCATTAAATTTTTACATCGTGTAGGAGGGCCTATTTACCGTTTTCGTGTTACTTTGAAACAGATAGCTAAAGGGCAGATTCCTTCAAATATTAAGCTTAGAACAAACGACTTTTATAAGGATATAGCAGATGAAATCAATAAAGTCTTAGAGTTAATGAGGAGTAAGAAGGAAAAGAAAGATCAGATTGTTTTAGAGATTCAGAAACTTCCTCTAGGTCAATTACCCCCAGAAACATCTCAGAGTATGAAGCAGCTCCTGGATAAGCTAAAGCAGGAGTGTTAATGATTGACAACACTTAAAATCATCCTATAATATCTAACAAATTAGAAGTTAGGACGAATGGGCCTGTTGGCCCATTTTTTATTTTAGGGATAAATTATATCTCTGTAGGAGAATTTGAATGAATGAAGAGCTTTTAAGAAATTTAGATAATATTGAAAAAGAGAAGAATATAAATAAAGAGCTACTCTTTGAAGCGTTGAGATTGGCGCTTATTTCAGCTTGTAGGAAGACTTTTCCTGACAAGGAAGATTTTGATGTTGAAATAGATAAGGAATCAGGAGAGTTTAGGCTGCTTGAAGATGGTAAGCCTGTTAATTACCCTGAGTTTGGACGTATAGCTGCTCAGACAGCAAAGCAAGTGATTGTGCAGAAGATACGTGAGGCTGAAAGAGATGTGATTTATAACGATTACATCAAACGTGTAAATGACATTATTAGTGGGACAATACATCGAATTGAGAAAAGGGCTGTACTTATAGATTTTGGTAAAACAGAAGGGGTTCTGCCTCAACGCGAGCAGTGTTATACGGAGGTATTCAGGCAGGGAGATCCAATAAAAGTTCTTGTTGTTGAAGTGAAGAAATCTTCTAGAGGACCAGAAATTATTTTATCTCGTTCTCATCCAATTTTGGTAAAGCGTTTATTCGAGTTAGAAGTTCCTGAAATTGCTGATAATATTGTTCAAATTAAAGGGGTGGCGAGAGAAGCGGGGACCCGAACAAAGATTTCTGTGACGAGTAGTGATGATAAAATTGACTGTGTAGGCTCTTGCGTTGGAATGAGAGGACAAAGAGTTAAGAACGTTGTCATGGAGCTCCAAGGAGAAAAGATTGATATTGTTCGTTGGTCTGAAGACCCTGAAACTTATATTCGAAATGCTTTAAGTCCTGCAGAACTTTCGGAAATTCAATTAGATAAAAAAACTAAGGTTGCTAACGTTTTTGTTGCTGACGATCAGCTGTCCTTGGCAATAGGGAAAAAAGGTCAGAATGTTCGCTTAGCTTCAAAGCTGACTGATTGGAAGCTTGAAGTGAGAAGCGTTAGTCAAAAAGTTCCTATTTCTGAATTGGATGGAGTTGGTGCGAAAACAGAAACAATTTTAAATGGTGCTGGTATTAAAACTCTTAAAGATCTTCTGATGTCTTCGGCTGAGGCTCTATCTGAAATTAAGGGCATAGGCCCTAAAACGGCAGAAAAAATTATTGCTTCTGCTCATGAGGCTATTCTTAAGGAAAAGAAAGTTGAAAATAAATTACCATCGATTGGTGAAATGGCTAAAAAGTTTGAAAAAGAAACGATTTCGCCTACCCTTTTAGACGACGCTTTTAAAGAAGAAGCTAAATTGAATGAAGCTAAACTTGAGGCTGCGGCTGAAGATTTAAAGAATGTTGAAGATTCTAAAGAAGAAGAAGATGAAGAAAGCACAGAGGAATAAAGCTTTTTATGAGAATACATGAACTTGCAAAAGAAATAGGTAAACCAAGTAAAGATTTGGTTGTTTTAGCGAAAAGTTTAGGCTTTGACGTTAAAAACCATATGTCTGCTATAAGTGACGAGGAAGTTGCTGCTTTAAGAAAATCCTTAGTAGGGGGATCTTCTACTCAAGGGGATAAGCCTAATGAGTCCACTGAAGCTAAAGTTGAAGAAGTACCGAAAAAGGTTAAAAAGCCTTTATCTTTAAAATTAAAGAAAAAAGTGAAATCAGAAGACATTCCGGAAGCTGCTGTTGAAGTTGAGCCAAGTAAGGAAGTTGTTGCTGAAGCGGTTGTTGAAGAAAAGAAGGATTTAAAAGTTATAACTGTAAAAATGCCAATAACTGTAGGTGCGTTGGCAACTCATATAAATTTAAAAACAGCTGCTCTTATTAAACTTTTAATGGATGTGGGAATTTTCGCAAATGTAAATCAATTATTGAATGAAAAGATATGTGAGCTTGTTGCTAATAAATGTGAAATTATTATTGAAAAAGCACCCTCTGAAGAAGAGTTTCTTTTAAAGGAATTGAAAAAAGTTGATAGAAGTGAGGATTTAGTTATGCGCCCACCTGTTGTAACTCTGATGGGGCATGTGGATCACGGGAAGACTTCTCTATTAGACGCTCTTAGGAAAAGTAATTTAGCCTCTAAGGAATCTGGAAAGATTACTCAGCATATTGGAGCTTATGAAATTCAAATACCAGGAAAAGGGTTTGTAACATTTTTGGATACTCCGGGGCATGAAGCTTTTACAGCTATGCGTTCAAGGGGGGCTAATGTAACGGATGTTGTTGTATTGGTTGTTGCTGCCGACGATGGCCCTAAACCTCAAACAGTTGAGGCTATTGATCATGCTATGGCGGCTGATGTTCCTATTGTTGTTGCAGTTAATAAAATAGACTTACCCTCAGCGAATTTCGAACAAGTAAAGACTCAACTTCAGAGTCATGGGTTGGTGTCTGAAGATCGGGGTGGAAAAACAATTTTTGTTCCTGTCTCTGCAAAAACGGGTCAAGGAATTCCGGATCTTTTAGAAATGCTTTTTTTAGAGTCTGAAATTTTAGAATTAAAAGCAAACCCTGGGGGCTCTGCTCAGGGAACCGTTATTGAAAGTAAGTTAACAAAAAGTCATGGAGCTGTTACCTCTGTAATTGTCCAAAATGGGACATTGAAGTTAGGGGATATCGTAATTTGCGGGCAGTTTTATGGAAAAATTAGAGCAATGCATAATGATAGGGGGAAGACCGTTAAAGAAGCTGGGCCATCGCGAGCAGTTGAAATTTTAGGTTTGTCTGGTGTTCCAGAGTCTGCCGAATCCTTTTTTGTTGCTCCTGATGATAAGACAGCTAAAAAAATTGCTGAAAAACGTTTGCTTGAAATTAGAGAAAAAGAATTATCAGCGCAGTTTTCCAAGCATATCAGTTTAGATGATTTATTTTCTGGTATTGAATCTGGAGATATAAAAGAATTGAGAATGATTATTAAGACAGATGTGCAAGGGTCCATAGAAGCGTTACAACAATCCTTAGAGAAGATACTTTCTGAAAAAATTAAGTTAAAAACTATCCATGCGGGTGTCGGAGGAATTAATGAGTCTGATGTTATGTTAGCAGCAGCTTCCGATGCGATTATTATTGGTTTTCATGTAAAAGTGGACCAAAAAGCGGAACCTATTAGACAAAAGGAAGGTGTTGATATTCGTCTTTATAGCATTATATATGAAGCTGTTCAGGATATTACAAATGCTATGGAAGGGTTATTGGAACCCACATTGAAAGAATCTATTCAGGGGGAAGCTCTTGTTCAGCAGAAATTCAAATCTTCTAAATTAGGAATTATTGCAGGTTGTATGGTTACGAAGGGTAAGATTTCGAGGAATAATCGAATTCGAGTAATCCGAGAAGGTATTGTTGCTTTCGATGGAAAGATGAGTTCCTTAAAGAGATTTAAGGATGATGTTAAGGATGTTGCCGAAGGTCATGACTGTGGTATTGTGGTAGAGGGTTTTAAGGATGTTCAGGAAAACGATATTATTGAAGCTTATAAGATTGAAAAGGTCGCTACAAAATTAGTTTGATCAGAGGTTGATAGAAGCTATGCAGGGAAGTCGTAAAGTAAAAATTGAAGCTCTGATTAAGCAAACGCTTAGTCAGCACGTAATCACAAAGATCAAAGATCCCCGCTTAGGATTTGTTACCATTACTCGTGTTTCTGTTTCTCCGGATTTAAAAAATGCAAAAGTATATTTCAGTGTTTTAGGAGAAGAAAAAGTTCAAAAGTCTTCAGAGGCTGCACTAAATCATTCTAAAGGTTTCCTGCAAAAAGAAATAGCAAGAGGGATTAATCTCCGAGTTACCCCTAGATTATCTTTTGAGATAGATCGTACATTAGAAAATACGATGCATATTGAAAGTATTCTCAAAAAAATTCAAGATGAAAAATCAGAATCTTCAGAAGAACAGTCCTAAAATAATTTTTCAGAATTGGAGTTCCTATGAATCCGAATGAAAAATCTGGTATTTTACTTATAGACAAAGAACCTGGCTGGACTTCCAATGATATTTGTCAGGTAGTAAAGGGACGTTTCCGATTTAAAAAGGTTGGACACGGAGGGACTTTGGATCCGTTTGCTTCAGGACTTATGGTTTTGTTTATAAATAAAGCTACGAAAATTTCCTCACAAAGCTTATGTGATGAAAAAGAGTATGAAGGAACGATACATCTAGGATTAACAACCTCAACGGGAGACCCTGATGGGGATGTCTTAGCTGAAAATTGCGTCGAGCATCTCTCAGAAGAAGAGATTGTAAATAAGATGAAATCTTTTATTGGGGAGCAGTGGCAAAAGCCCCCAATGACTTCAGCAATCAAAGTTAATGGGACTCCGCTATATCGTTTGGCCAGAAAGGGAAAAGAGGTTGATCGGGACAGTAGAAAAATTTCAATTTTATCTATGGAAATCTTGAAAGTTGATCTTCCTTTCGTTCAATTTAGAGCGAAGGTGTCTAAAGGGACTTATATTCGTGTTTTAGCCGAAGATATTGGAAAAGCCTTGAATGTGGGAGCTTCACTAAATGTTTTAAGACGTATTTCATCAGGAGCGTATTCTGTAGAAAAATCCTTACCTATACAACATGTTAAAGCGAAAAATATAAATATAGAATTAGATAACTATTTAATTCAAGCAACAATGGAAGACTCTTATGTGGGTAGTTAAAAACCTAAAAGGGTATAAAAAAATCAAAAAGAAAGCTCCTCTAATATTAACTTTAGGGACTTTTGACGGATTGCATTTAGGACATCAGCATGTGCTTAGTTTAGTTAAAAAAAGAGCGCGAATTCGCAAGGGGATTCCCGTAGTTTTTACTTTCGAAAATCACCCTTTAAGTATATTGAAAAAGAAAAAAGCTCCTTGTTTTATCACTTCAACACAACATAGGCTTCATTTGTTGAGTGATTTTGGAATCGAGGGTTGTTTTCTTGTTGATTTTACGAACAAATTTAGTGTGTATTCGCCTGAGGATTTTGTTAAAAAAGTTTTAGTGGAACAGTTAAATGTGGATGAAGTTGTGTTGGGGTATGATTCTCGTTTTGGGAAAAACCGCAAGGGCACATCCGAATTAATGAAAGATTTAGCTAAGAAGTACCAGTTCCGTTTTTTTCAAGCAGAGCACAAAAAATATCGTAATGAAACCATGAGCAGTTCTATTGTCCGAGATTTTATTCAAAAAGGACATTTATCAAAAGCGAGTCGTTTATTAGGAAGGTCTTATTCAATTCTCGGTGAGGTTGTTAAAGGTCGTGGATTGGGAAAGAAGCTAGGGTTCCCAACAGCAAACTTAAATCCACACAGCGAAGCTCTCCCTCCGAGAGGGGTTTATTTAGTAAGACTAGATATTTTGGATATGGGTTTGAAAAAAACGGCAAATACAGCTAAGCTCCTACTTAAAGACAAAATAATCAAAGAGCAGTTATGGGGGCTTTTAAACATTGGTTTTAGACCAACGGTGGATAAGAAAAAGAAGATAATTCCAGAGCTGCATATTCTCAATTTTAAAGGAAGCTTATACGGAAGGACCATTGAGGTCACTTTTGTTAAGAAAATCCGTAATGAGAAGAAATTTGGGTCTGTTGATTTATTACAAAAACAGATTAAAAAAGACGTGATTTCCGTCGATAAATATATACATTGCTCTTAGGATCTCTGAATTTTTATTTTTATTTTCTCTAAACCCTTGAAAAATAAAGAGATAAACAAGCTTACATAGGTGGAAATAAGTCTTTCTTTTGACCTATAAACAGGTATAATACTTCGTTTGTACTACCAGTTTAAGAGTATTTACTTAGATAGACCAATTAAAAGGAGCTTTGGATTTAATATGGTGATGACTAGAGATAAGAAAGAACAAGTAATTAAAGATTTTCAAAAATCAAATTCAGATACAGGATCCTCTGAGGTTCAGATTGCTTTGCTTACAAAGCGTATTAATGAACTGACAGACCATTTTAAGGCGCACGTTAAAGATCATCACTCTAGGTATGGTCTGATCAAGATGGTGACTAAAAGAAAAAAACTTCTGAAATACCTCAAAAACAATCAATTAGAAAAGTACGAAGAAGTTATTAAAAAGCTGAACTTAAGAAAGTAATTCAGCTGTTTGAGTAAGAGTTTGACAGGGGCACGGTAATTATTCTGTGCCCCTTTAATTTATAGATCTACGGTAAGCAAAGGCTTATTTGTAGCTAAAGGAAGAGGAAAATAATGAAAAGCGAAACTTTTAAGGTATCAATTCCCTTTGGGAACGAAACATTAACAATTGAAACAGGAAAATTAGCAAAGCAAGCAAATGGAGCTGTATTAGTTCACTACGGCGGAAACACAGTTTTGGTTACTGCAGTAGGATCTCGTGATCCTAAAGTTGGGAAAGATTTCTTTCCACTTCTTTGTGATTACAGAGAGAAAACATATGCTGCTGGGAAAATCCCAGGTGGATTTTTCAAAAGAGAAGCTCGTCCTACAGATAAAGAAACTTTAACCTCACGTTTGATTGACAGACCCTTGCGTCCGTTATTTCCAGATGATTATTTTAATGACACTCAAGTTTCAGCGACAGTATTAAGCGTTGACCATGAAAACCAATCCGATGTTTTAGCTATGTTAGGGGCTTCTGCAGCTATTGCAATTTCAGAGATTCCATTTTCTGAACCTATTGGTGCTTGTCGAGTAGGTTACGTTGGTGGAGAATTTGTTCTTAATCCAACGCTAGCTCAGATGGAAGAAACGACTTTAGATTTAATTCTAGCAGCTACAGCAGGAAATATTGTTATGGTTGAGTCTGGTTCTGTTGAATTATCTGAAGAGAAAATGCTGGAAGGGATTGAGTTTGGGCATAAAGCGATTCAGGATTTGATAAAAATTCAATTAGAACTTGTAAAACAATGCGGGAAAAAGAAGTGGGAAGTAAAAGGCCTGCAAATTCCTGAAGATGTTGTTAAGAGCGTAGAAGAAACATGTAAAGGGAAGTTCGTTAAGTTCAACGACATTCATGACAAGTTGGAAAGGCAAGACGCGATTAATGATCTTTACGACGAAGTTCTTTCAAAGTTTGATACTAAAGCAGACGATTTTAAAGAGTCTAATATCAAACATCTCTTTCATGATTTAGAGAAAAAAGAAGTTCGTGAAATGATTTTAAAGAATAAAAAAAGACCTGATGGAAGAGGTTTTGAAGATATTAGACCTATAACTTGTGAAACGGGAATACTTCCTCGAACTCATGGTAGCGGGTTGTTTACTAGAGGGCAAACGCAGGGTCTATGTGTCGTTACTCTCGGAACAAAGCATGATGAGCAGATGATTGACTCATTAGAAGGAACGTACAACAAGCGTTTCTTACTGCATTACAATTTCCCATCCTTTAGTGTTGGTGAGATTGGTCCAAATAGAGGTCCAGGACGAAGAGAAATTGGACATGGAGCACTAGCGGAGCGTTCTATTAAACCTACTCTTCCTGCGCATGAGGATTTCCCATATACTATTCGAGCTGTTTCTGAAATTTTAGAATCAAACGGTTCTAGTTCTATGGCGACTGTTTGCGGTACCTCTTTGGCTCTTATGGATGCCGGGGTTCCTATCAAGGCGCCTATCGCTGGTATTGCAATGGGACTTGTGAAACAAGGTGAAGATTGGGAAGTTTTGACAGATATTCAAGGTGTTGAGGATCATTTGGGGGACATGGATTTTAAAGTTGCTGGTTCTCGTGATGGTATCAATGCGCTTCAAATGGATATTAAAATTAAAGGAATTACTCCTGAGATAATGAAAAAGGCTTTGGAGCAAGCTCATGTAGCTCGTTTTAAAATCCTGGATATTATGGAAGGGACTATAGCGGAACCAAGAAAAGATCTTTCTAGCTTTGCTCCTCGAATTGTTTCTATTATGGTAAAGCAAGATAAGATTAAAGATATTATTGGTCCTGGTGGAAAAAATATTAAAAAGCTGGTTGAAGAAACCGGTGCTAAGATTGATATTGATGATACAGGTAAAGTTAACATTGCTTCTGCTGATGCAGCTTCTTTAGAGTTAGCGGTCGGCAAGATTAAAGCGATGGTTGAAGAGCCTGAAATTGGAAAGATTTACCAAGGAAAAGTGAGAAAAATCATGGACTTTGGTGCTTTCTGTGAAATCATCCCTGGTACAGATGGGTTGTGTCACGTTTCTGAGTTATCCAATGAGTATGTTAAGAATGTTGGAGATATTGTTAAGGAAGGTGATTTAATACAGGTTAAAGTTATTGGCATTGATCAAAGAGGTAAGATTAACCTGAGCGCAAAACAAGTTGCTGAGGAACCTGCAGATACTTCAGCCTCTGAAGAATAGTATGAAAGAACCAATTATTAAATTGAAAACTCTTTCGCATGCGGAAGGGTTGGAATCTCCTCAGTATATGAGTGAAGGTGCTAGTGGTATGGATCTGAGGGCAGCATGCCCTCAGGATCAACCTGTTGAGCTTTTGCCTGGAGAAAGAGTTCTGGTTCCGACGGGATTATGTATGAGCATCCCTATTGGCTATGAAGCTCAAATAAGACCTAGAAGTGGTTTGGCGATTAAGTCTGGAATTACTTGTTTGAATACTCCTGGAACTATCGACGCTGATTATCGTGGCGAAATACAAATAATATTGATTAACTTAAGCTCAGAATCATTTCTTGTTGAAAGAGGGATGAGAATTGCTCAAATGGTTATTCAGGAAGTGAAGCAAGCAACACTTGTTATTGAGCAAGAGTTAGACACGACAATGCGTGGAAGTGGTGGTTTCGGACATACTGGAGTCTAAGGGATGAAAAAAGAAAGAATCAATGAAATCCTAGGAGTTATTTTATTATTCGTTGGAGCTTTTTTGTTTGCCAGTATTATTTTCAACCACCCTGAAGACCATCCTTTTTTTAGCTCTCAAGATCAAATTACTATTTTTAATCCTACAGGTCTTGCGGGTGCTTATATCTCACATTACCTTATTTTGACATTCGGAATTTCCTCTTACTTTGTTCCCGTTTCTTTTTTCTTTCTCTCATTTTGTCTGTTTTTACAGCAAATTCCTAGCAGAAAAACCTTTAAGCTTATTGGGTTAGCATTTTTTATTATTTCTTCAACAGCAATTGTAACGTTATTGTCACCGGATGAGTCTAAAGTTAGCACTGGAGGGTTATTGGGTTATTTGGTTGCTGATTTTCTTTATAATTATTTTGGGCAATTAGGCGGATTGATCTTATCCGTTTCTTGTCTTTTTCTTTCCTTTTTATTGGCAACAGAATTTTTGCTCTACCCCTTATTTAAACTATTAGCTCAAAAAATAATCGAGATAATTAAGAATAAGTTTGAAGAAATCAAATCGAGAAAAGAAGAGGGGGAAATAGAAAGCATTGCCTCAAGGTCCCATAAAAAAAATAAGAAAATTGATATAAAAGATAAGAAAATCATATTGAACAGATCATTAAATAAAAATGTTGAGGATTTAGAAAAAAAAGATAAGAAACCTTTTAGTTTTAAAAATGTAGCTTTAAAAGTTACTAAATATGATCCTGTTAAGCAGATGAACCAGCAAAGCTCGGCTCAAGTTGATTCTAAGAAAGAATCAAAAAGTTCGTTAGTTAGTAAGCTATTCAACAAAAAAGATGAAAAGAAAATCGAAAAAGAAGCTGAAGAGCTGATGAAAATGGAAGCTGGTTCTGCTGCTAAGGTAGAAGCTAGGGAGAAGAAGTTCTCTGAAAGAAAAGGGAGTTCAAAACAGTCGGATGGGGCTTCTGCAGCTATTCATGAGGAAGGGGTTTCCATTTCTGTTAGTAAAGATGATCTGCATAATGATTATACTTTCCCAAGTTTAAATATGTTAGATGTTCCAGTTCAAGTTGAAGAAAAAGTTGATGAAGATCTGGAAGGTAACTCAAGAATTCTTGAAAATACTTTGAGGGATTTTGGAATTGATGTCAAAGTTGTTGAGGTTGAGCAGGGACCTGTAATTACTCGATACGAAATACTTCCAGCACCAGGTGTGAAAGTAAGTAGTATCTTAAATTTAGAGCATGATTTAGCTCTAGCGTTAAAGGCGACAAGTTTGCGTTTTATTGCCCCTATTCCTGGGAAATCAGCTGTTGGAATTGAGATTCCTAATTCAACAAAAAACATGGTTTACATGAGAGAGTTATTGGAGACTCCTCAATATAAAAATAGGAAACAACGTTTGCCTCTCGTTTTAGGCAAGGATTCGAGTGGGAAGCCCTTAATTGCTGACCTAGCAGAAATGCCTCATATGTTAATTGCAGGTACTACAGGAGCTGGAAAGACCGTTTGTGTGAATGCAATTATTTTAGGGTTAACTTATTCTCTTTCTCCGGATGATTTGAAATTTGTTATGGTTGACCCTAAGATGGTTGAATTGGCATGTTATAACAAAATTCCTCATATGATTTCTCCTGTTGTAACAGATGTTAGAAAAGCAGCTAATACATTGAATTGGGTTGTTGGCGAAATGGAATCTAGATATAAATTATTAGCAAAGGTGGGTGTTCGTAATATTGTAGCTTTTAATGACCGGCCTGAGGATATGGATAAAGGTGATGCGAAAATACCAGCAAAACTTCCTTATATCGTTGTTATTATAGATGAATTAGCGGATTTAATGATGGTGGCTCAAGATAAGGTTGAGGGCGCTATTACAAGATTGGCCCAGTTATCAAGAGCTGTTGGTATTCATATTATTCTAGCAACACAACGCCCATCGGTGGATGTTATTACAGGTGTTATTAAAGCAAATTTTCCTGCTAGGCTATCTTTTAAAGTTGCCTCTAAGGTAGATTCTAGAACCGTTTTGGATACGAATGGTGCTGATACCTTACTAGGTAAAGGAGACATGTTGTTTTTGGAGCCTGGACAGGCTAAACCTATTCGAGCTCAAGCTGCTTATATTAAAGATAATGAAATTAATAATGTTGTAGAATTTTTATCTGATCAAGCGGATCCAGATTATGTTGAAAGCTTGATAAAGGTTGGAGAACAAAAGCAATCATCTCAGAAGATGGAGAAAGATGAGTTATATGATGAAGCTATTCGAATTGTATTGGAAACAGGTCAAGGTTCAGCTTCTATGTTACAGAGAAAGCTAAGGTTAGGATATAGCAGAGCCTCTAGAATGATTGATATGATGGAAGATGAGGGTGTTCTTGGGTCTCATCAAGGGAGTAAACCTAGAGAAATTCTTGTCTCAAGAGAAAGTTATCTTGAAGAGGATGAGGTTGTTGAAGATGAGGTAGTAGAAACAGAAACGGAAACAGAGTACGAAGAAGAGGATGAAGATGTTGAAGATGAGTATGAAAAAGAACCCATTTAATAATTAATCAAGTTTTTATATTTATATTTTATTTTGTGGGGGCATTTCTGAGAAGAAGTGCCCTTTCCTTTTTCCCTTTATTCAGCAAAGAATATCTTTCTTATTAAATTATAAAGTAGGTTCAAGTATGAGTGAAGTAATTGAAAAAGAATCCCAAGTAAAAGTAGGTATGGTTTCTCTTGGATGTGCAAAAACACTGGTTGATAGTGAATTGACATTGGGCATCTTAGAAAAAAATGACTATAAAATTGTGAACGATGTTGAGGATTGTGATGTCGCTATTGTAAATACGTGTGCTTTTATCCATGAAGCCCGCGCGGAATCAATAGATCAAATTGTGCAATTAACTGCTTTGAAAGAACAGGGTAAAATTAAAAAACTAGTTGTTTTAGGCTGTCTTCCTCAAAAATATCACCATGAACTTGAATCGGAATTGCCTGAAGTTGATGCTTTTGTTGGAAGTGGAGATTATCCACGGATAGCAGAGATAATTAAAGAAGTTCAGGCAGGTAAGAAGGTTGTTGAAGTTGGAAAACCTCTATATTTATATGATGCAGAGGCCCCTCGTTTTTCATTAACACCTAGTCATTATAAATATGTAAAAATTTCTGAGGGTTGCAATCACAAATGTTCTTTTTGCATTATTCCTCAGTTAAAAGGCTTGCATCGTTCCAGGCCTATTCATGATGTTGTGGAAGAAGCTAAAAGGCAATCTCGGGAAGGCGCCAAAGAGCTTATTTTGACAGGCCAAGATACGACGTTTTACGGAAAAGATTTTGAAAACAAACTGCTTCTCCCAGAATTATTGAAAGAACTCAATGCAATAGATGATGTTGCTTGGATACGATTGTTGTATGCATATCCTGTACATTTGAGTGATCGCATTTTAGAAACTATTGCTAGTTCAGATAAAATCTGTAATTACATTGATGTTCCATTGCAACATATTAGTTCAAGAATGTTGGAAAGAATGAATCGACATGTTGATAAAGAGTTTGTGCATAATTTAGTAAAACGGATAAGAACAATTATTCCTGAAGTAGCGATCAGAACAACTTTTATTGTTGGGTTTCCAGGAGAAACAGAAGATGATTTTAATCAATTGATGGATTTTGTAAAAGAGGCAAAATTTGAACGTTTAGGAGTCTTTACATATTCTTATGAAGAGTTTTCAACATCTTCCAAATTAGAGGGACATATAGATGAAGAAATTAAGAAAGAAAGATTGCATCGCTTAATGAGTCTTCAGCAAGAAATATCCGAACAAGAAAACAAACGTTTTATCGGAAAGACTTTTTCTGTCATGATAGAGGGTCTTGCTCCAAAAGGGAAGCCAGGGTATGTGGGGAGAACTTATATGGATGCTCCGGATGTAGATGGGAGTACTTATGTTGAAACACCTGAATCTCTCATTCTAAAACCGGGAGACATCGTTCAGTGTCAAATTACAGATTCTTATGAATACGATTTAACTGGAACATTTCTCAATAATAAGTAACTTCTATTTTATCTAACCTTTTAATTTCGAAAGTTTCTTTAATGTTAATTACACCAAATCGTTTAACTTACCTACGTTTTCTTTTCAGTGTTATTGCTATTTACTGTCTTTTACAAACGCAGATCACATACCGTTGGATCGCAATTTTTATGCTTATACTCTCTGGTTTAACCGACTACTGGGATGGTTTGCTCGCTAGAAAAACAGGTCTTATAACAACTATAGGGAAGATTTTAGACCCAATAGCAGATAAAGTTTTGGTTTTAGGAGCAATGATTACTTACAGTATTATTGGTTTGTATTCCTTGCTATGGGTTATTCCTATTCTAATTAGAGAGGTTTTGATAACAATTATTCGCATTGTTCTCTTAAAGAAAGGGGTTGTTGTTCAGGCTGAAAAAAGTGGAAAATTAAAAATGATCTTCCAACTTGCCTCTATATACTCTTCATTTGTTTATTTGATGGCTAGAGATTATCAAGGGAATGCTTTTTTCTTCTGGTTTGAGGTATATGCTCCTATTTTGAATGTGATTCAATATTTCTTTTTATTTGCAGCTCTTCTTTGGACTCTTTATTCAGGAGTAGAGTTTTTTAGAAACAATAAGAAGGTTCTGAGTGGATAAAGTTATTTTATTATTTTTATCTTGGTGTGGCTTAGGGTTTATGCCCAAAGCGCCTGGGACTTGGGGGAGTATTGGAGGCTTGATCGTTCTTTTTCTTTTGCCTAGAGATTTCGCCTTTGTTTTAATATATTTCTTAATCATTCTTTTACTTTCTTACTTTCTTACAGAATATCATATTACTTCCAAGAAAATTAAAGACCCTCAGTATATTGTGATCGATGAGGTGCTAGGTGTAACACTTCCTTTTATTTTTATTCCGGTAAGATTAGATCTTCTTCTTTTAGGGTTTTTCCTATTTAGATTTTTTGATATTCTTAAACCTCTAGGGATTAAATGGTTTGAAAAACTGCCAGGGGCTATAGGTGTTATAGCAGATGATCTTATAGCTGGATTGTATAGTCTCGTTATTCTAATAATTTATATTCAATTACGCTATTTTGTTGGGATTTAATAGGAATGAAAAAAGACGGTGTTTTTCTAATTTGTATTGGTTCTGAATTAATTAAGGGAGAAACTCTTAATACAAATTTCAGTTGTTTAGGAAAGTTATTATTCAACTTAGGAATACCCATATTAGGTGAAATTACGGTCCCTGATAATTTAGAAGCTGCTAAAGAAGCCTTAGATTTTGCGCTCCAAAAATCTTCATGGGTTATCACTTCAGGAGGATTAGGGCCAACATTTGATGACCAAACTCGATCTATTATTTCCGAATATTTTAATACGCCCCTCGAATTTAAAAAGAATCAGTTTGAAATCTTTATTAAAAATCTAAAGAAGAAAAGAAAGTTATCTCTTATTCAGACTAAGAATTTAAAGAAACAATTTTATATTCCTAAGAGCTCTAAATATTTAAATAATAGATTGGGGAGTGCCCCTGGGTTCATCCTCTCATCTAGCGGAAGTAGAATTGTTTCTTTGCCTGGCGTTCCCTCAGAATTTTTAGACATGTTAGAAAAGTCCGTTCTTCCTCTATATCAATCCAATAGTTTTCTTGAAAAAAAATGCGAGTTAACAGTTAAAGCAATCGGTATTTCTGAAGTGGACTTCCTAAATCAACTAGGGGAGCTTCCCTATAAAAATAAAGTGGCTTACGGAATTTATCCTGATTTAGGGCACTTGCGATTTGTGGCATCTTCAAAGTTAAAATTCAACCCTGTATTAAGAAAATTGAAATCAAAAATTAAAAAGAAGTTAAAAGATTATGTGTACTCTTACGATGGTGATGAGACATTTTCTGAAATTTTAGTAAAGAAATGTATTCAAAAACAGAAGACTATTGCTCTGGCAGAAAGCTGCACAGGGGGAATGGTTTCGGAATATATTACTCAAGTTTCAGGTTCTTCGAAATGTTTCAAGGGAGGAGTTGTTGCTTATAATAATAGTGTGAAAGAGAGTGTTTTAAATATTTCTCGAACAATTTTGAGAACTAAAGGCGCTGTATCTAAAGAAGTGGCTTCTGCTTTAGCAACTAATGTTCGAAAACGATTTTCAGCATCCGTAGGTATCGGAATTACAGGGATTGCAGGTCCAACAGGAGGAAGTAAAACAAAACCTGTAGGATTAGTTTATATTGGGGTATCTTATAAAGAAAAAACTAAGGTCTATAAACATCTTTTTAATGGGGATAGGGATAAGGTTAGAAATCTTGCTTCAAATAAAGCGATGTTTTACCTATGGAAAACAATTGAGACAGGAATGATATAGGTCTGCTTTTTTGAAAGCTATCTGCTGTAATATTTATTGAAACATAGGAGTTGTAATGACAGATAAAATATTTGATACGCAGGAATTCAGTATTCAGAACGATCGGTTAGCTTTGAAGTTTTTACCAGAATATGGGTGCTATTGGACAGATTTAATCTACAAACATTACGACACTTGGGTTGATGTTTTAGTCCCGATTCCTGATCAGAAAGAGTTACTCAGAGAGCCCTTTGGCTCATATTTAATGTGTCCTTGGGCAAATAGAATCGAGAATGCTTCTTTTTCTTTTAGCGGAAAAAATTTTAATTTGAAACCATCTTTTCCTGATGGGACTGCAATTCATGGGGATATGAGGCATCGATCTTGGAATATTCTCAAAGCAACAGAAGAGCAGTTTGAAGCTTCTTTTGATACGCGTCATTCGGAAGATTTTAATTACCCTTTTGATCTCAAAGTTATCCAATCTATGGAACTACGAGAAAACCAACTTCAAATAGCGCTTTACATGCAAAATGTGGGGAATGAAGATGCTCCAGTAGGTTTTGGTTACCATCCTTTTTTTAAGAGAAAGTTAACAGAGAGGGATGAAGATGTTGTTTTACTTATGAAAGCGAATAAAATATTTCCTTGTGAAAACCAACTTCCAATAGCTCCTGCAAAACCTGTGAAAGGGAAGAATGACTTTAGGACTCCTCATTTCTTAGGAGACCCCGACTTGGATCATTGTTTTTCTGATATAACAGAAAATAAAATTGATTTAATATATCAGGGCACCGGACTTAAAGTTACGATGGAATTTGATCCTATCTTTCAAAATGTGGTTGTTTATGCTCCTAATGAGAATGGAACTCCTAGGAATTTTGTTGCTGTAGAACCGCAAACACACATAATAAACGCATTGAATTTATCTGAAAAAGCGTGGGGGAACACAGGTGTGCAAATTTTGAAACCAGGTCAAACATGGGGTGGGACTTTACAATTTTCATTTACTTCAATTTAAAAGGAGATACTAATGGTTTTAACCTCTTCAACAATGCTTAAATTAGGGACTGAGGCTCCAGACTTTTTAATGATGGATACAGTTGCTTCTAAAAAAGTTAATTTAAATACGTTTAAAAACAGCGCTTTACTATTAGTTATGTTTATATCTGTTCATTGTCCTTATGTAAAACATATCGAAAAAAAATTACCTCTAATTAGGAAGGATTTTAATGTAAATGATGTTGGGGTTTTAGCTATTAGTTCCAATGACATCGTAGATTACCCAGAGGATTCTCCTGAGAAATTAAAAAAAATGGCTCAACGTTTAGATCTTAATTTCCCACTTTGTTATGATGAAACTCAAGAAGTAGCAAAGGCTTATTCCGCTGCTTGTACGCCTGATTTTTTTATATTTGATCGACATAGAAAATTGGGTTATAGAGGGCAGTTTGATGACAGCCGCCCGGAAAACGGCCTACCTGTTACGGGTGAAAGTGTTAGAGAGGCTATACAAATATTGTTAAAGGGTGATTCTTCCTCTATTTTAGAACAAAAAGCGAGTATTGGTTGTAATATTAAATGGAAAAAAGGAAATGAGCCGCATTATTTCTCTTAATAAATTATATGATTAAATTGTTTCAAAAATATCCTCACTTAATTCTTTTTGGTATGCTGACTTCTATGTTTAGTGGTCCTGGACAAACATTCCTTGTCTCGCTATTTATTCCTTATATGAGAGAAGACTTTGGAATGAGTCAAACTTATATTGCAACATTGTATTCATTGGCAACATTGCTTTCAGCTTTTCTTCTTCCTGTTATGGGGAATTTATTGGACAAAGTTCACCTAATTCGTTTTACATTAACAGCGGCTATTTTACTTTCAATCGGATGTTTTGTGTTAAGTCAAAGCGTTGGTGTTTTAACCGTTTTAATCGGCTTCTTTTTAATTAGAAATTTGGGACAAGGAACATTAGCAATGATTTCTTCTACAACAATGGCTCGATATTTTGGAGGACAACGAGGGAAAGCCTTAGGTATTGCAAATTTAGGTTACCCATTGAGTGAAGCCATATTTCCCATATTAATTACCACATGGATTACTATTTATACGTGGAGAAGCGGTTGGATTTTGCTGGGTTTATTAACGTTACTATTTTTCTTTCCTAGCGTCCTTTTGCTCTTAAAAATTCATTATAGTAAGCATGCCATAAAAATGAAGGAAGATGGGGGGCTGATTGAAAAACAAGCTTCAAAAGAACTCCATACGATCGGTCATTGGAGTTTAGGTCAGATGATTCGGGATTGGCGTTTTTATGTATTGTTAGTTCCTGTTTTAATTCCTCCAGCATACTTAACGGCTTTGTTTTTTCACCAATCTGTTTTAATGGATTATAAAGCTTGGCCTATAACCGTAGTTGCCATAGCTTTTATTTCTTTTGCTGTTACTCGGGGGTTCATGTCTTTGCTAATTGGTCCTTTGATTGATAAGTTAACGGCTCTAAAATTGCTTCCTATTACGCTTCTTCCTTTAGCAATAGGTATTTTGGGTTACATCTACGGCAAGCATCTTTTTTGGGTCTTCTTTTATTTAACGGGTGCAGGTATTACTATAGGGCTTAGCATGACAATCAAAGGGGCCTTGTATGCAGAGCTTTACGGAACAAAAAAGTTAGGTTCAATAAAAGGGTTATTAGCTTTTTTTATGGTTCTTTCTACTTCAATAGCACCTGTTATGATGGGCTGGCTTTTAGATCAAGGCAATTCTATTAGTAAAATTCTGTGGGGGATGCTGCTTTTTATTATAATAGGGATAGGCTTATCTGTTGTTGTTGCTTTTTACCCAAATAAAAGGTCTGACTATGCATAAAATAATTTCATTTTGTTTCGTGGTATTCTTGCTAACTTTCTTCTCTGATTTTGCATATGGAGAATATGTTCGTCGTGTTATTGATGGAGATACCTTTGTTTTGGAAAACAATCAAAAAGTTCGAATGATCGGTATCGATGCTCCTGAAATTTCAAATGTAAAATACAACAAAATTGGGGAGCCTTATGGAGAAGAATCTAAAAGAGCTTTAAAAAGAATGATTTTAGGGAAAAACGTGCGTCTTGAAAAAGACCTTGAAGAGTTTGACCGTTATGGAAGAAGATTGTCTTATGTTTTTTTAGAAGATCAAACATTTGCTAATAAAAAAATGATTGAAATAGGTTTGGCGGAAACATTTAGAAAATTTCCTTTTAAATATAAAGAAGAGTTTCTGCTTATTGAAAAAGAAGCTAAAGCTAAGAAAATAGGGATGTGGAAAGATCATACTAAATCAGCAGGAAATAAAACAATTTCGTTTTTTAAAAACATTTTTAACAATAATATAAAGGAGGAGGTCTGATGAGTAAAACTGTATTAATTCCTTTAGCCGAAGGTTTCGAAGAAATCGAAGCCGTTACATTAATTGATGTGCTTAGAAGAGCAAAATTAGATGTCGTGGTTGTAAGTATTGCTAATGAGAACGTAATGGGAGCGCATAACTTATTAATAAAGTCGGATGCTTTATTAATTAATATCTCTGATTTACCGGATGCAATTGTCTTACCAGGCGGAATGCCTGGGGCTGAGAATTTGAAGAATTCTGACTTGCTCATAGATTTAATTAAAAAAGCAAATGATCAAGGGAGGTTAATTGCAGCGATTTGTGCGGCGCCCTCTTTAGTATTATCTCTATCAGGTGTGTTGGACAACAAAAGAGCGACCTGCTACCCTGGATTTCAAGAAAACTTCCCTTCTTCAGTTAAATTTTCTGAAAACAGTGTTGTTGTTGACGGTAATATAATTACAAGTAGAGGGCCTGGAACGGCAATGGAATTTGCATTAGAAATAGTTTCGAATTTGTGTGGGGATTCTACGTCTGAATCATTAAAGAGAGAAATGATTGTTAATTAAACTTGCTAAGGAGAACTAAATGAAAAAAATATTATTGTTTTTACCATTGTTGATTTTTGTATTTT
>JAJDCD010000007.1 GCA_029261035.1 Candidatus Omnitrophota bacterium | reverse complement strand
AACAGGAACGGTTAACTTAGTAGGAACATTACAAACCGTATCCGCCATAGGAACAAACACTACTTTTAATAATTTAAGTAATATTGAATTATCTGCTACAGACACCTTAACGTTTACGGCTGGAAGAAGAGTGATTGTAGCCGGAACATGGACAGCACAAGGATTTGGAACAGGAGATCGATTGTCTCTTGTTAGTAGCTCACCAGCCACCCAATGGGAAATTGATCCACAAGGAACAAGAACAATCTCTAACTTGAATGTAACGGATAGTAATAATGTGAATGCGACAGTAATTAATGCTGTTGGAACCGGAAGTGTGAGTGGGGGTAATAATACGAATTGGACGTTTGTGGGAGATGTATCAGGAGTCTTATTAAATGGAGTTGGCGGAAGTGCACTAGCAAACAAAACAATATCTATTTCTGTTAATGGTGCAGCGTCACTTGTAAATGCAGAGACGAATGCATCCGGAGCATTCACAATTTCAGGAGCAACTTTTAGCTCCGGAGATGTCCTGACACTTTATATCGATAATGAATCAGAAAATGGAGTTACAGTAACCTTATCCAATATTGATTCTAGTTCTGGAGCACTTAGTGGAATAAATATGTACCAAAACCATTTAACCCTACGTCATGAAAATGCAGGTCCTATTACCAATGCAAGCTTAGATACAGGGCACAATGGTGATGCTGATATTAATTCTCTTTATAGTGATCCAGCTGGTTCTGGAAACTTAACAATGAATAGTGGCCTCACATTGTTTGTGGAAGCCGGAATGACTTATGCTGTCGGAACAAACACCACAGATATTAACGGTTCTCTAAGATCAGCAGGAAATATAACTGTTTCTTCTGGAATTATCAGAGTTCAAGATGATTTTACTCAGACTGCTGGAAGTATTGATGCGATTACTTTTGATGGAACTAGTGGTAATGGAGCTGAATTTGAACAAACCGGTGGAAGTATTACGGATGGAACGTTTGCTTTTGGTCAGGGTGGAAATTTAACTAAACGTATTAAGAGTGATATCACATTTACGAATTTGACGATTAGCTTGTTAGACAATGGTGAAATTCTTGTTTCAGACACGAGTGCCACTGATTATGTTGTGAGTGTTTTAAATAGTTTCACCATGAATGCTGGAAATTTTGGAGATGGGGACTTAACTCTTCAATTAAATGGAACGGGAGCTCAAGTAATGACTCATGCCGGTGGAAATATCAATGCAAATATCGAAGTGAATAAAGCAAGTGGAACATTGACTTTGGGTTCATCCACATTCACCACTAGTGGTAATTTAACCATGACAGCAGGAACATTGAGCTTAGGAGGAAATACTATTTCAGCTAATGGAAACTTCACCTCTAATGGAGGAAGTATTACAGATAGTGGTGGAACCATACAAGTCGAAGACAATATTGATTTGAATGGAGGAAGTGTTAGTAGTCTAACTTGGTACGGAACATCTGGAAGTGGATCTTTATTTGAACAAACAGTAGGTGTTGCTACCTTAACAGATTTCTTTGTTACTTTTGGACAAGGAGGTAATTTAACTAAGCATGTAAATAGTAATTTAAGAATAGAAGGAGATTTAACATTATCTATGTTAGATGGAGGAGAGAACTTATTTGCAAATGGATCGGCAGTTATTGTTGAGGTTCGAGGAAATGTTGCAATGACTCAAGGGGAATTTGGAGATAGTAATTTGACTTTGGAACTCGATGGAACAGGTTCGCAAACATTAACACAAACAGCTGGCATTTTTGCAGCTAATATTGATATTAATAAAGCAAGTGGCACTGTAACTCTAGGTTCTCCAACGTTCAACACGTCTCAGAACTTAACCATGACAGCAGGAACATTAAACTTAGAAGGAAATACACTTACGACGAATAACGATTTCACATTAACTGCAGGTACAATTACTGATAGTGGAGGAACCTTGCAAGTAGAAGACAATATTAATATTAATGGAGGTAGTATTAGTAGTTTGACATGGTATGGACCTACTGGAAGCTCTAGTGGAAAAGATATTTCACAGACCGGAGGAACAATTACAGATTTCACAGCAACGTTTGGCCAAGTTGGGTCAGGATTCTTAATAAGAGATATTGCGACTGATATTACGATTGAAGGAGACTTTACAGTAAATCTTGTGGAAGCGTCTGAACAATTAAATTCTAATGGTGTTGCTGTAACTGTAAATGTTGAAGGAGATTTTGTTATAACGCAGGGTAATTTTGGAGACTCGCTTGTTACTGTAAGGTTGAATGGAACAGGGGCTCAAAACTTAACACAGAATGGCGGAAGTATTAATTCTAATTTTGAAGTAGATAAATTAATTGGGACTGTAACTTTAGGTTCTTCAACATTTACTACAAATCAAAGTTTAACGATGACCGCCGGAACATTGAACTTAGAAGCAAACACTTTTACTGCGAATAATGACTTTACATTAACTGCAGGTACGATTACCGACAGCGGAGGAACCGTACAAGTAGAAGACAATATTAATATTAATGGGGGAAGTATTAGTAGTTTGACATGGTATGGACCTACCGGAACCTCAAGTGGAAAGGATCTTTCACAGACGGGTGGAACAATTACAGACTTTACAGCAACGTTTGGCCAAGTTGGGTCAGGATTCTTAATAAGAGATATTGCGACTGATATTACGATTGAAGGAGACTTTACAGTAAACCTTGTGGATGGATCCGAACAATTAAATTCTAATGGTGTTGCTGTAACTGTAAATGTTGAAGGGGATTTTGTTATAACGCAGGGTAATTTTGGAGACTCACTTGTTACTGTAAGGTTGAATGGAACAGGGGCTCAAAACTTAACACAGAATGGCGGAAGTATTAATTCTAATTTTGAAGTAGATAAAGTAAGTGGGGCTGTAACTTTAGGTTCTTCAACATTTACTACAAATCAAAGTTTAACGATGACCGCCGGAACCTTTGCTTTAGGAGGAAATACGTTTACTGCCAATGGTAACTTCACCTCTAATGGAGGAAGTGTTACGGATAGTGGAGGAACATTACAAGTCGAAGACAATATTGATTTGAATGGTGGAGCCATCAGCAGTTTGACATGGTATGGAGCAAATGGGAATGGAGCTTTAATTGAGCAAACAGTAGGAAGTGCCACATTGACTGATTTCTTTGTTACCTTTGGTCAGGGAGGTAATTTAACCCGAAGAGTAAATAGTAATTTAAGAATCGAAAATGATTTAACGTTGAATATGTTAGATGGAGGAGAAAACTTATTTGCCAATGGATCTGCTGTGACTGTTGAAGTCCGAGGTGCTGTCAATATGCTTCAAGGTGAGTTTGGAGATGGTAATTTGACTTTAGATTTAGATGCTGGAGGCACTCAAAACATCACTCAATCAGGTGGGGCATTGAATGCCAATATTAGTATTACGAATAACACGACATTAGCTCCTCAAACAACTTTTACTGTAGCCTCTACGAGAACATTAACGGTTGCTTCAGGAAGTACTTTGGATTTGAATGGACAGAGTTGGACTATGACATCAGCAACATTCTCTAATGATGGAACAGTTCAATTAATCGGAACTGAAACAATTACAGGATTAACTCAAGATACTAATTCTGGAACATTTGAATATATT
>JAJDCD010000006.1 GCA_029261035.1 Candidatus Omnitrophota bacterium | reverse complement strand
TCTTCTTCCTACAAAGGAAGCTGATAAAATACAGACATTTGGATTCCTATACGCTCCACGCTAAACGCTCTACGCTATAGTCTATTGTAATGCTTCAGCGCCACCCACAATTTCGGACAACTCTTTCGTAATACTGGCTTGGCGCAAACGGTTATACTGCAATGTTAAATCTTCAATAATTTCATTCGCATTTTCAGATGCGTAATCCATAGCTAACATTCGAGCGGATTCTTCAGAAGCTTGCGACTCAACCAACGCTCGATAAATTTTCACTTCTAAAAATAAAGGCAATAACAAATCTAAAACAGCCTGAGATGATGGCTCAAAATCAAAGTAACCTGAATGAACAGACTTCCCATCATCATCGCCTTCAGAAAAAGATAAAGGTAAATAAGGTGCTAACTCCACAGAATAACTACTACGGCTATGAAAAGCATTAAAAGCGACACAAATTTCATCAAACTTTTTTTCAACGAAAATCTGAGTCAATTCATCAGAAAGCTCTTTTGCAATTTCAACTTTGTCTTTTTTATCAATCCCGATAGTGGTCTTAAACATAGCTTCATTCTTAGCTTCAAAAAAGCGAACCCCTTTAACTCCTGCGACAAAAAAGCTTACTTCTTTACCCTTCTTCTTTTCTTTCTGCGCAAATTCATAAACTTTACGAGTCAAAGATGTATTAAAAGAGCCACACAAACCACGGTCAGAAGAAATAACTAAAATCAAAGTCTTCTTCTTTTCTGAATCACTCAGGTAAGGATGATTCTCTCCCATACCGCCTTGAACTAAATCCGAAAGCATATTTTCGATATGCTTAAAAAAAGGACGACTTCCAACAGCTTTTTTTTCTTCCTTTTTTAATTTAGTCGCAGCAACCACCTTCATTGCTTTGGTGATTTTTTGTGTGTTTTTAACACCACTGAGTCTTCGTTTAATTTCTCTAAGAGTAGCCAATCGATTCTCCGAATACGTTAAGCTTTAATAGTGAATTTTTTCTTAAAAGTGTTAATTTCAGATTCAATTAAAGCTTTGATTTCGTCTGTAATTTCTTTTCCTATTTCAATTTTATCTAACAAGTCTTGTTTTTCAGAAGTAAGATATTGAGTAAAACCTGCTTCAAATTTCTGTATTTGTTCGGCTTCAATATCATCCAAGAATCCGTTTACTCCTGCGTACACAACAATTACCTGTAAAGAAAGAGACATAGGAACATATTGTCCTTGCTTTAAAATTTCTACCAGACGTCTTCCTCTTTCCAATTGATTTTGTGTCGATTCATCTAACTCGGTACCAAATCGAGCAAAAGCTTCCATTTCTCGGTACTGAGCTAAATCTAAACGCAAACGACCTGCAACTTGTTTCATTGCTTTAAATTGAGCATTTCCACCCACACGAGATACAGACAAGCCCACATTCACAGCAGGACGAACGCCTTGATAGAAAAGATCTGCTTCAAGATAAATCTGTCCGTCTGTAATTGAAATTACATTTGTTGGAATATATGCAGATACGTCTCCTGCTTGTGTTTCAATAATAGGTAACGCTGTCAAAGATCCTCCGCCATGCTCTTCCCCCATCTTAGCTGCTCTTTCCAGCAAACGAGAATGTGCGTAAAAAATATCTCCTGGAAACGCTTCACGACCTGGAGGTCTTCTTAGAAGAAGAGAGAGTTGACGATAACTAATAGCGTGTTTGGATAAATCATCATAAATGATTAAGGCATGCCTTCCTGTATCCCGGAACTCCTCCCCAATTGCACAACCCGCATAAGGAGCTAAATATTGCAATGGAGCAGAGTCAGAACTACCTGCAGATACGACAACGGAATATTTCATTGCGTCATTCTCTTCAAGAGTTTTTATTACCTGAGCAACACTCGAATTTTTTTGTCCTATCGCAACATAAATACAAATAACATCTTGTCCTTTTTGGTTTAAGATCGTATCCAAAGCAACCGCTGTTTTTCCAGTTTGACGGTCTCCAATAATCAATTCTCTTTGACCCCGTCCCACTGGGATCATGGAATCAATTGCCTTGATTCCTGTCTGCAAAGGTTCTTTCACAGGCTGCCTAGAGATTACACCAGGAGCCATTGTTTCAACCCGACGTCGCTTAGTAGATTTTATAGGGCCTTTTCCATCTAACGGCTGACCCAACGCATCAACAACACGCCCCACAAGTTCATCTCCAACAGGCACGTCAACAACACGTCCTGTACCCTTCACCTCGTCACCTTCTTTAATTTTTGAATCGGAACCAAATACCACAGCACCAATAGTTTCATCTTCTAAGTTAAGCGCCATTCCATAAACACCTCCAGGGAACTCTATCAGTTCTCCATACATAGCATTTTCCAAACCAAAAATGGTGGCAATACCATCTCCAATCTTAACGACAACACCCACATCACGAACATTAATTTTCTTTTTATACTCTTCAATCTCTGCTCTTAAAAGCGAGGTAATTTCTTCTGATTTGATTTTCATTTTATACTCCCTTTTGTCCGATCTTATTTATGATGCTAAATTATTTAAGCCTTCGATTCATTATAAGAATATGACATCTTATCTTTCAGCATTGCTAAACGATTTTGAACACTAGAATCAAATATTCGATCCCCCACTTGAGCTACAATCCCCCCAATAATAGATGGGTCATACTCGACAGACAGTTCTACTTGCTTGCCCGTCATAAATTCTAATCTTTGCTGCAACTTCTCTCTTTGAACTTCTGTTAGCTTAATAGCTGCTTTAACTTCAGCTAAAACTTTATTATTATCTTTATCGATTAATGCTTGAACCGACTCAAAAATATCCTCTAACCAATCCACATGCCCTCGGTTCACAAGGGCCATTAAAAAACTAGACATTTCCTGAGAAACAGAACAAGTTTCCAATACTTTATTAAGAATTTTATGTTTTTCTTCTTCGCTTAACAAAATGTGATTCAAAACCTGAGAAAGATCAGGGTAAGCACGAAAAAGTTCTGAAACCATGCGAAACTCCGCAATAATAGGCTCCAAACGGTCGCCTTTAACCGAATGATAAAAAGCGCGCGCAAACTTTTGCACACCTTGCTGAGAAATAGCTGAAGATTTTTTATTCGACATATCTTTATTTTGCGCTTTCTATAAATTCATCAATGTACTTCTGATGATCTTTCTCATTAATTTCACGCTCTAAAACTTGAGTCGCACAATTCACAACAAGCTCAGCAGTATGTTTCTTCAAATCTTCCTGAACTGTTTTCACATGTGTTTCTAGTTCTAGTTGAGCATTTTCTAATATTAACTTTGCTTCTGCAGATGCTGCATCCAAAATCTTATCTTTTTCGAGCACCGCTTCCTTACGCGCTTCATCAATAATTTTTCGGCCTTCCAGCTTTAAATTATTGAGACGTTCTTGGTACTCTTTTAAGACTTCTTCAGCCTCTTCATTCTTCTGTTTTGCTCCATCAATTTGACCTTTTATTAATTCTCTTCTTTTATCCAAAGCCCCTAAAATGGGTTTAAATAAAAAGAAGGTCAAAAGAAAAAGAAGAATTCCGAAGTTCAGCCACTGGAGTAGCATCGTAAAACTGACTTCAATCATGAATTGCCTCCATTATCATAAAGTAAAAACAAGGTTGCCAAGCAACCTCGGGCAATACTTTATGTTATTTAACTACGAACAATAGAAGAAGCGAAATCACCAACGCATAAATAGCTGGAGATTCTGTTACCGCTTGTCCTACCAACATGGTTCTTGTAATAGAACCTGCTTGAGAAGGTTCTTTTGCAATTGCTTCTACTGCTTTTCCACAAGCATAACCTTCACCAATACCAGGGCCTAAGCAAGAAAAACCCATACAAAATCCAGCTGAAATTACTGCGGCTGTTTTAATAACTTCCGCGCCTGTCATTGCAATGTCCATTTTTGACTCCTTTGTTTATTTTTTATCTATTCGCTGTTAGCTTTTAGCCTTCAGCAAATTAATTTTTAAATTACATTTTTATACTGATTCGACTTACGTTAAATAAATCAAACACATTGCTACTACAAAACAATAAATTGCTGTTGATTCGGTCACAGCTTGACCTACCAACATGGTTCTTGTAATGGGCCCCTGAGCTTTTGGATATCGAGCTACATTCTTTGCTGCCATCCCTGCCGCAAAACCTTCGCCTAACCCTGCTGGAACAGCTCCAATCCCCATACAAAGTCCTGCCGACAACATAGCCGCCATATGAACAACGCTTTCACTGATGTTGACAAAAATGAGAAGCATTGCAATTACCAAAGAAAAAATAGCTGGCGACTCTGCAACAGCCTGCCCTAACAACATGGTTCTAATCGTAATGGCTTCATTTCCTGGTTGTCTTCCAACAGATTCACAAGCGTGTCCTGCAGTATAACCTTCTCCCAATGCCGACCCGATCGTTCCTATTCCAATAGACATACCCGCGCCTAACAAAGCAATGGTATGCGTCGCATTCCCTGCTTCGCCTGGGTTAAATAAAAGAATAATCCCAACAACCAATGCAAAAATAGCGGGTGACTCTGACACCGCAATACCAATCAAAAGCGTTCGAGTAACAACGCCCGAAGCCTCTGGTTGTCGTTTAATTGCATGTACTCCACGAGCTGTAGCGATACCAATACCAAGCGCAGCACCTAAAGAACCTAAACCGACTGCAATCGCTGCATTCACATAAGAGAAAAGAAGAAGTGAGGTTTCAGAAGCTAAATTCATTACGCAACCCCTTCTTTAGCAGCTGCAATCTCTTGCTTTGCATGCGCTAAGTCTTCTTCTAAGTTTTCAATCATATGCTCGTCATCGTCATCATGTTTAATTTGAATAGAAAGATAAATCAAAGCCAGAACGGTAAACACAAATGCCTGAATGGCTCCAATTCCCAAAATGAAATAAACATTCAAACCAATAGGAAGCATCGCAAAGTGAACCAGATTAGAAACAACAATAATGATAATTGTTTCACCCACAATATTTCCAAATAAACGAAAACTATGAGAAACAACTTTTCCAACTTCTCCAACAATATGAAGTGGCGCAAATAAAAAGTTAGGGCATTGAAACTTGCCCATTGGAATAAAAGGTTCAAAGTAGTGGCTTACATAACCCTTAATACCCATTGCTCTTATTCCAGAAATATGAGAAACAAAAAATACCATAACACCCATGCCTAAAGTGGTATTTAAATCTTTAGTGGGTTTTTCTTCAAACATATGCACCGGAACAACGGCCATCCAATTAGAGATTAAAATAAATAGGAAGATGGTCCCAATATAAGGTAAATATTTTCTCCCATCTTTAGGGCCTAAAGTATCTTCGCAAATCTGTAAAATACCTCCCACAATCATTTCCATAAACGCTTGGCATCGACCTGGAATGATATCTCTCTTCCCCCTCAACATCAAGAGACTAGAGAAAACAAGAAAACCCATCACAATCCAAGTATTAAAAATTGTCGGTTCGTTAATTCCTCCAAAAGGGATTTCGATTCCAAATACGTGATGAATTTTATGAGGAGCATCTCCAACATGGGACAGATCCGGCTCAATATGAGAAGCCAGAAAAAGCTGAAGTGCAATAACAACAATCACAGCTAAAAGAATAAATATTTTTTTCATGAATGATTTCTACTTTATTTTCTTTTCTTTAATTCCAAAAATGCCATCCCAAAAAATAGCAACATAAAACAAAGAAAAGCCTATTAAAAATCCAATAAATGAAATAGTTTCTTTCGTATAAGCAAAATAAATAACAACGCCTAAAATAATATAACGGACCCAATGTCCGGAAATCATGAATCCTTTTGCTTTATCCGAATCGACAACAGCCAATTTCGACGTTTGCTTGCAAAGCATCGAAAAATTAAGAGAGCCCAAACACTGCCCTATAAAAATCCCAATCGTCCAATTCCACTTTGAAAAGATCAAAAAGATTAAACCCGCCACAGAAGCCAACAACCAAGATATTCCAATCACTCTCCTCTTATACTGAACGATTTCTTGAGGCTCTTGACTTGCCATTACTTCATCTTTCGCGTAATCATCTGATAAGCATTTATCATTCCACCCAATATACCCATAACCAAAAAAATCAAAGTAAACAAGGGTGACGTATTTAGCTTAGAATCGATGAAGAAACCGATACCGAAACCAGCTAAAATCGTAATTACCACCACAAGACCTAGTTGTGTGACTAGAGAAAAGTAATATATCCAGTCATTAGAATCATCATTTTTTAATTTTTGGAAACTCATCGGATGAGATAAGCCTAAGTGTTTTAGTTAGTTACATCAACTAATTGGGTAAAACTTAAAATTTAAGAAGTGTAGTTTAACAAACCCCTTAATAACCGTCAAGCCCCTTCCTTATCCCTTGATACAGTCTGATTCAAATCACCTTCCTGTTTAATAGGGAAATTTGGTCATGTACACGGTGTGCCAGGTCCCTCGATGGTAGGCCTGGCATACAAATCTCCGACTCTCACAAACTCCACCAAATGAGTCTAAGATTTAGTAGCGAACCAGCCCAATACTCCCATTTTCGTCCTTATAGAAATGGACGACCTCTACACCCTTGAGCTTTCGGGTCCACACCTTTCCCTTTTCTGGGCCTAAAAGATATACGGTTGTAGACAAGACATCGGATTCGAGTGCTGTGGGAGCAATTACAGTAACCGATACAGATTTAGAGTCTGGATACCCTGTGAGAGGGTTCAAGATATGACCGTATCTTTTTCCCTCAACCTCAAAGAACTGTTCATAATCTCCACTGGTTGAAATCGAACGGTCATCCAACTTAACCATTAATTCAAGAACTTCTAGTTTTCTAGGGTGCCTGATCTGCGCCTGCCAATTCTTATTTTCTAAATTCTTACCAAAAGCACGAATACTTCCTCCTACATTCACAAAAGCGCTCTTCACTTTTTGTGATTTTAACAATCCTACTATTTTGTCGCAGGCATACCCCTTAGCTAGAGAGCCCAATTCAATTTCCAAATCTTCTTTGAGATAAATAATAGACTGAGACCCCGCATTCATTTGAAGAGAATCCATTCCAACTTTTAAGAGCGTTTGGCTTACATCCTCCTCAGATGGTAATCTAGGATTCCCCTCATAAAAACCCCATAACTTCATAAGAGGAAATACGGATATATCAAAAGCCCCCCCAGAATCAAGGTAGTTCTCATAAGCTATTTCAATTAAATCAAATGTATGTTTAGATACTTTCACAGGGACCGTGTAGGCTTCCCTGTTTAATCTGGAAATTTCACTTTCTTGCTTGTAGTGACTCATCAGATGGTCTAGCTTTTTTAAAAGTTTGAAAGATTCTTGAAGGATTTTTTCGGCTTGCGTTGCATTCGAATGAATAATCGAAATTTCATTCACAACACCCATTACCATTTGTTGTTGTGAATAAAGTTGTTTTTGAGGAGAACAACTAAAAAAAGAAAAGATAAAAATTAAACTCGTAAAAACAGAGAAAAACAAAAAGTGAGTTTTAACTTTGTTTCGTTTCATTTGCATTAACAAAAGCCTCATTTACAACTGCAATTACTTTGCGTAACTGCCGGTTCATCGATCGAACAGAAACTGTTGCCCCTGAAATGGTCATAATATCCTTATTGATTCTGATAGGATCTTTAATTCCCTTATTTTTATACTGGTAGAGAAACCTCTGACGCTTAACATCATCCCCATGACTTTCCCTGTAAACCATAACAACCACATTTTGAACTTTTCCATTGGGCTTAACGCCCACCATGGACGTAATCGGCCTAAACTTTCCAACTTCTTCCCCTTTAATCGCATAACCTAAAAGCTTATCCTCTTTTTTAACAATCCAAACATTAAAAGAGTCTTCGACTAAAGGATGACCGACACGTTTAGCCACC
Organism: Candidatus Omnitrophota bacterium; assembly: GCA_029261035.1. Lineage (GTDB taxonomy): Bacteria > Omnitrophota > Omnitrophia > Omnitrophales > JACROU01 > JAJDCD01. Next base: position 79,264 of record JAJDCD010000006.1, on the reverse strand, counting down.
CTTTGTTGAGCTTCAGAATCCAGAATAATTTTTTCTTGTAAAAAATGCGTTAACTTAGGAAATATTTTTTTTAGAGCTTTTTCATCGGAGTAATAAACATCGTTTCTGATATTAGATTCCGGCTCAACAATGTCATGATCTGTAATATGATCTGCCGAAACCAAAGAAGAAAATGAAAGGAAAATAATTAAAAAACAGGAAAGAGTCTTCATTTGGATTATTTTTTCTTAGAACATTTATCACAAGCCCCAAAAAGTTTGTGGCTATGGTAATAAACATTAAACTTTAATTTCTTCGCTATTCTTTTCTGAATTTGCTCAATCTCATCATTGTGAAACTCAATAATACGTCCGCAGTGCACACAAATAATATGGTCATGATGAGGACGCGAAACCATTCGTTCGTAATAACTTTGACCACGGCCAAAATCATGTTCTTCAATAATCTTCTCTTCAACCAAAAGCTTTAACGTCCGATACACTGTCGCTTTTGAAATAGGTGTTTCTTTCTCTCTAAGCCGATCCCACAAATCATCTGCCGTAAAGTGGTCCCCCTGCTTTGTTGCCATAATGACATCCACAATAATTTCTCGCGGCTTTGTCTGCTTGAGCTGCTTTGCCTTCAGCTGATCTTTAAATTCATTCATCTTTTTCTTTACCATAATAAACCTTATTTTTTCTTATGCTTCTTGCGTAATTTTTTAAATTGCGCAGCAGACAAACCTTTCTTTCTCTTCTTTTTTCGAAAAAACCACATTTCATAAAAAGGGATTGTCATAAAAATCAGCAGACTCACATTCGATAATATTCTACCGAGCATTTTTAATACAACATAATTTGGAGAATAATAAACCATCAGCCAAGGAGAACCTATATCCAAGGCCATTCCAACCAAGCCCCCCAAAAACACGCCTACCTTCATTCTGTCAGATTGTTGAGATAACATATATAAGTGGGCAAGAATTAGAAATATAACTGGAATGGTAAATAAATGAAAGTGAGAAACTTCCCAAAGCTCTAGATAGGTTTTGGTGTATTGCAGCTTTTCTTCATTACCACAATAATAATTAATCAAACTCTGAAAACTAAATCCAGTCCGTTTACAATAAAAGGAAATAATACTGAGCCAACCACAGAACGTAAAAATGAGAAAAGTGGAATAGACCAGCTTCTGACCTATATGAACCGTAGAAAAATTATAAGACTTGCTTGTAAATGACTTCATATTTTATTAAACCTGTACGGGGTTTAACCTCTCTTCAATTTGAGCAAAGACTCGTTTCGAAACCGTTCCATCGGGTCGCTTTCTTAACCAGGTATTTGCCTGAGTTCCCCCAGGGGCTTTCTCTTGAACCCTTATAATCAACTGAACTTTTGATTGAGCACTTCCATCTGGAGTCACAAGGGCTTTTATTTTAACACGACGCTTCCATTGACCTCCAACAATCCCTCCTCCAAATGCTCCAAAAGCACGATCGCTCCACCCTTCAAACCACTGAGTTTCAATGACACCTTTTTTAACACTAGAAGACTCAATTGGCATCTCAGACAATACATCAAATGTCGCCTGCGAAACTTGATTGAAAGAATAAGAGTAAATCGCTCGAAAATCCGGCTGAGGACCTTTTATCGTCGCACACCCCGAAAGCAAAACACAAAATAGCAAAACCATCAACCAACCCTTAAACATCCTCTTCCCCCAACAACAAAGCTTCTAGCTTACGACTTTTTGTTTTTATCTTTCATCTTTCACTAAATTCTATTCCATATGTCTAATCCAATAAAAGAGACATCATCCAAAAAAACCATCTCCATTCCCAATAACATACACGCGTTTCGTTATTTATACAATAACGAAACACATTAAACCCTAGAAACAATAGTTGCTCGATGCAACTCTTGTTTCAACCCCCTAGCACCCCACAAAAATTCATTACTTAAAGCAAAAGCCTGCACCCTCGCCGCGAGTTCACAAAAGTGACAGTCACTTTTGTGCTGTCTGAGCGCCGAGGGTGCAGGCTTTTGCGAACACCACTTCAAAACAGCCCCCACTTTTTATCTTAAAAATAAGTAGCAACCGAAGCCTGAATCTCATTATTAGCAACATTATTCAAACGCTTATCTTCTAAATTCCATTCACTCGAGAGCTTAAATACGGTATCTTCTGTTGGTCTAAAATTGAGACCTACAGTAAAACGCTCTCTACCTCTACCAACAACATCAACCTGATCCCAGCGAGTAGAAAATGTAAAGGTGGACTCGTCTGTGAAAAATTCTGGAAATTTTTCTTTTAAGAAGTTTGGCATAAAGTGATAGTTTCCTTGGATGTAATATCCCCAACCTTCATCCGGAATACCTAATGCCTTAGCTAATGCTTCTAATTGAGCGTCTGCATAAGCCGCTTCAAAAAGTAACTCGAACGGCCCTCTCTGATACGTTAAATCCCAAGCATAAATGGCTAACATATTCGTTCCACGAGCATCATAATCCCCCACATGGGTTGAGAAACCTGTTTCTAACCCCAAGAAAGGACTATAAGTAAGCTTACCTACAAACGCTGGATTATCGTTAACATCGGAGCGTTGAGAACCTCGTCCTGCTCTAAAACCACCTGCTTGACTAAAATTAGCAGTACCAGCAGCTGTAATTCCTGTAAAACCATTAACGACATACGCTTCATAATCCAACTTTGATAACTCCGTTGGATAGAAAGTTCCATAAAAACCAGCCCCTGCTTCTGAAAGCGTTGTCGGAATAATAAAACGATTAACCAAAGGACGATTTGTTAAATCCCGTAAAGGAGAATCGTGAACCAAGTTAAACTTCCCTAACGGAGAAAGAAGAATCCCTGTTCTAAAATTGATTTTGTCATTAATCAAATAATCAATTGCAGCAAACTCGACTTTTATCTGACCATCACCTTGGTTATTCTGAGGACCCCCATCTTCAATTTCAATTTCCGCAGCAAATTTCACACGTTCAGAAATGTCTGCATAAATAAAAGGAACCAAACGATGCTGTCTAAATCGCGCATTGGAATCTTCATCATCGATATACTCCATATCAATGTAACCACCTAAATAGGTTTTCTTTCCAAATCTTCTTAAGTTAGGCTCATTGTAAATGCCACCAAATCCAGGTAAATTACCTTTATACTCATCTTCATCAGAAACAACAACCCCTCCTGTTACAAATCCTTCAGAACCTATCTTAGATTTAAGACGTTTAATTTCAGTCTCTAAATATTCCACCTTCTTCACTTTTTGCTCTAGCTCCGTAATTTTCTTCATAAGCACTTCCATCGAAGCTGAAGAGACTGGAGTTTGCGCATAAGTTAATACAGGAAAACAAAGCCCAACAACGAGGGAACAACAAATGAATTTGAGTAAAGATTTAATCATCTCGAACCTTTCTAATTAAAATATTATGAATAAAATACAATTTATAAAGGGTTAGGGCTTGATGTTATGGAAGGAGCTCATCAAGCCCTTAGAATTCATTCTCAGGAGTTATGCATTTATTGGCAGATAAAGCACATGTATTGATAATGAGAATGATTCTCAATTTCTATTAGAATACCAAAATAAAAATTTAAGTCAAATATTTTTTTTAATATAATTCATTGTGAATTTTTTCTTGCATCTTTAAAGAGTTTTCTTATAATAAGTCCCTTTAGCACCCTCCCTAAGTTGTTATATCGTTAACGTTTTAGAACATGAGGATTTGCAAGGTTATTATGAGCGATCACAATCATGAAAAATTAGGCTTTTGGCGGAAATACATCTTTTCTACAGACCACAAGGTTATTGGTCTGCAATACGGAATTACAGGATCTTTCTTTTTGTTTTTTGGGTTTTGCCTAATGATGCTTATGCGTTGGCAATTAGCCTACCCAGGCCAGCCTCTTCCCTTTGTTGGAAATCTACTAGGCGAATCAAATATGCCTATGGGTTATATGCTCCCTGAATTTTATAACGCATTAGGTGCTATGCATGGAACTATTATGGTATTCCTTGCTATCGTACCTCTTATTTTTGGTGCTTTTGGTAATTATATTGTTCCTCTTCAAATTGGGGCTCCAGATATGGCCTTCCCTAAGCTAAATGCTATTAGTTATTGGTGCTACTTATTAGGTGGCGTAGTTATGGTAGCAAGCTTTTGGGCTCCTGGAGGTGCTGCAAATTCTGGCTGGACTTCTTACGCTCCACTTTCTGTAACTGCCACTATAGGACAGACTTACTGGTTGTTTGGTATGGTGCTTTTAATTACTTCTTCCTTATTAGGTTCCGTCAATTTTATTACGACTGTTGTTCAATTAAGAGCTGAAGGAATGACTTGGTTTCGTCTCCCCTTCTTTGTTTGGGCTCAGCTAGTTACTGCTTTTTTGCTTTTACTCGCATTCCCTCCTCTTGAAGCAGCCGGTGTATTACAACTTATGGATAGACTCGCTGGAACCAGTTTCTTTATGCCTTCAGGTTTAGTTGTTGGAGGTGAAGCTCTAGGTATTAGTGGCGGTGGAAGTCCCTTACTTTGGCAACATCTCTTTTGGTTTTTAGCTCACCCTGAAGTTTATGTGCTTATTCTCCCTGCGTTAGGAATTGTGACAGAAATCATAGCGAACAACACAAGAAAACCTTTGTATGGTTATAAAATTATGATTTATTCTATTTTATTTCTCGGTTTTCTTTCTTTTATTGTTTGGGCTCATCATATGTACCTTACAGGAATGGGTACCACGGTGAGTACTTTTTTTCAAACAACCACTCTGATTATATCTATCCCATCTGTAGTTATTATTACAACTTTGTTTATTACTCTATGGGGTGGTTCTATTCGATTTAATACTCCAATGCTCTTTGCTTTAGGCTTTTTACCCATGTTTGGAATTGGGGGTTTAACAGGACTTCCCCTAGCCTTTAACGCTACTGACATTCCTCTTCATGATACTTATTATGTGATTGGACATTTTCATTACGTTGTTGCTCCAGGAACCATCTTCGCTTTATTTGCTGGAGTTTATTATTGGTTTCCTAAAATAACAGGGCGACATATGAGTGAAGTATTGGGCAAAACTCACTTTTGGGCTTCTATCCTGTTTATGAATGGTATATTTATGCCTATGTTTATCCAAGGCATGGCTGGTGTTTCTCGTCGTCTTTATGATGGTGGGGCTACTTACGAATTGGCTCAAGGCGTTTTACATTGGAACGAATTTATGTCCATTTCAGCTTGGCTTTTAGCTTTAGCTCAAATACCTTTTCTTATTAATTTATTTTGGAGTCCTTTCAAAGGGAAAAAAGCAAATGATAACCCATGGGAAGCTACCACTTTGGAGTGGTCTACCCCAACACCGCCTCCTCATGGCAACTTTTTAGAAGCTCCTAAAGTTTATCGAGGCCCTTATGAGTATAGCGTTCCAGGCTCATCTAAAGATTATTCACCACAGAGTCAAAAGGAGATCTAATTTAAAATGGAAATTCCTTACACCGTAAAACCTAGACCAGACACAGGACTGATCAATTCCAAGATTGGCATTTGGCTATTCTTAGCTTCAGAAGTGATGCTTTTTGGAGCTCTCTTCTCTTCTTATATTATCTTGCGAATTGGTTCTGAAAGTTGGCCAGAAGGTTCTTCGTATCTAAGCGTTCCTATTGGAACTTTCAATACACTCGTCTTAATCTCTTCAAGTATCACAATGGTTATGGCATGGGCTTCTCTAAAGTTGAAGAATTTCAAAAAGTTCCAAATCTATATGGGACTTACTATTTTGTTAGGGCTTGTTTTCTTAGGTGTTAAATCATTCGAATACTATGGAAAATTCAGCCATCACCACTACCCTAAAGAAAGTGTCTTCTTTGCAATTTATTTTACAATGACGGGGCTTCATGCTCTTCACGTAATTTGCGGGATGGTTGTAAATGCTTACTTTTGGGGTCCTGGAAGCAAAATGTGGCAAACGAACCCGGAGCAATTTACAAATCGCGTTGAAACATCCGGTCTTTTTTGGCATTTCGTAGATCTGGTATGGATTTTTTTGTTCCCTGTACTCTACTTACTTTAAAAGGCGTAAACAATGAGCGAAATCGAACATTCAGAAGAACATATCAAAAAACACGTTCGTGTTTATATTAGTGTTTTTGTTGCTTTAATGGCTTTAACCGTTGTTACTGTTGCCGCTTCCTATTTACAGCTAAACACGTTTGGAACCATTGCATTAGCTCTGTTTATCGCTTCAATTAAAGCTTCTTTAGTTATTTGTTATTTTATGCACTTAATTTCAGAAAAAAAGCTGGTGCTTATTGTTCTCTTATTCACAACCATCTTTTTTCTAGGATTAATTTTTCTTTCACTGTTAGCTTATTTTGATCCGGTGGTATATAAAAATGTCGCTTAAAGCCGTCCACATCCTATTAATTACGTTATCCACAATCCTTTCATTTGGATTGGGTGCTTTTTGTTTGAAGTACTACGTTATGCATACTTCTATACCCTACTTAATTTTAGGGTTGCTGTCTTTTATTTCTGGTGTTGGATTATTTATTTATTTGATTTGGTTTTTTAAAGAATTAAAAAAATTGGATAATTAGAAATGCTTAAGTTGTTATTCTTTTTTTTAATAACTTTGCTATTAAGCCCTAACGCTTATGCCTGCACCGTATGTTTTGGCAATCCAGACTCTCCCCTTTCAAAAGGTTTAGTCATGGGGGTCTATACGTTGATTGCTATCGTTGGAAGTGTTTTACTTGCTATTGCTTACTTTATTTTTCATCTGTGGAAAAAAGGGAAATTGATCAATGAATGATTTAATTGTTAAACTGTTAGGACTCCCAGAACAAGCATCCAAGCATGCTGCTGAAATAGACAATATGCTTGCCCTTGTACATATATTTATGCTCATTCTGTTTGTTGGTTGGTCTATTTTTTTCATCTTCACATTAATTAAATTTAGACAATCCAAGCACCCTAAAGCCAACTATGAGGGACTGAAGAATCATATGTCTAACTATGTTGAGTTTGCTGTTGTTATCGTTGAAGCTCTTCTATTACTCATGCTTGCTTTTCCTTTATGGGCTCAACGAGTCGGATCTTTTCCTCTGGAAGAAGAGTCTGTTCGTGTTCATGTTATAGCAGAACAATTTGCTTGGAACATTCATTATCCTGGAAAAGATGGTATTTTTGGCAAAAGAGACATTGGTCTAGTTTCATCAGATAACAGTATTGGCATAGATAGAAGTGACCCTGCTGCCCAAGATGACATAATAACAATTAATCAATTGCATGTGCCTATCGACCAACCTATCTTAGTTTATTTAACTTCCAAAGATGTTGTCCATAGTTTTGCTCTTAGAGAAATGAGAGCGCTACAAGATGTTATTCCGGGAATGGAAATCCCTCTTTGGTTTACTCCAACCAAAGAAGGTAAATATGAAATCGCCTGTGCTCAGCTTTGTGGTTTAGGCCATTACCGTATGAGAGGTTTTCTTACTGTAGAATCTCAAGAAAAATATAAGAACTGGCTAAACGAAAATGCTCCTGAAATCAAAGAAACAATTGTAGAGAAAGTCGAAAGCGTGAATGAATAATGCTTGGCTCAGACGCTTTTCTAAACTCACCTGTTTTTCAACTCTTTTCCTAATTTTTGCTGGTAGCTTGGTTACAAGTACGGGGTCTGGCTTAGCCGTTCCAGATTGGCCTCTTTCTTATGGAATGGTTTTCCCTCCCATGGTCGGTGGAGTGTTTTACGAACATGGTCATCGAATGATCGCTTCCCTTGTGGGTTTTTTTACCTTGATACAAGCCTTCTGGATTCAATTTTCAGACAATAGAACATGGGTTAAAGCTTTAGGTTGGCTTGCTTTGTTAGCCGTTATCTGCCAGGGAGTTTTAGGCGGATTAACCGTTCTCTTTCTCCTACCAACCCCCATCTCGGTCTCTCATGCTGTTCTATCACAAACCTTTTTTGTTTTGACCATTATCATTGCTTACGCTCTATCTACAGAAAGAGCTATTAGAGAAGCCATCCCAAAAAGTAACTCTGCTAATATTTCTCCTCTTACCAGAACTGTTTTGTTATTAGGAGTATTAATCTACGTTCAATTAATTATTGGCGCATTGATGAGACATACAGACTCTGGACTAGCCATCCCAGACTTCCCTACGGTAGCAAACCAGATTATTCCAGCCTTCAACAATGATTCCTTAGTCACAATAAACAAGTGGCGTTTTAACGCAAATTTAGAACCTGTCAACATGGCTCAAGTTTTAGTTCATTTTATTCATCGAATGATGGGGTATTTAATTGGGGTTGTCGCATTTGTTTTATTATTTGTTAAATTGAGAATGCCTGTCAAAGTACCTCAATCTAACTTCCCTACTTACGGCATTTTTGTCTTAATATTAATTCAAATTCTTTTGGGTGCTTTTACTATTTGGAGTGGGAAAAATTTTATTATAACGAGTATCCATGTTGTAAATGGTGCTACACTGTTAGGACTAAGCTGCTTTCTAACATTACGGCTTCTTCCATTATCTATTAGCAAATCATCAACACATCTTCACTAAAGGATTGTATGAATATCAGCCTACTTAAAGACTACTTAAGCCTCACAAAGCCTCGCATTTTATTTATGGTTCTTATCACAACAGCTATGGGTTTTTTTCTGGGAGGTATTGGGATTTATTCTATTCCCTTATTTTTGTATACGCTATTAGGAACCGGTTTAGCTTCCGCAGGATCCAGTGCTCTTAATCAACAGCTAGAAAAAGAAGCCGATCGTCTTATGGATAGAACCTTAGAGAGACCTGTCCCAGCAGGTAGGATTTCAGAAAAACATGCTTTTATCTTTGGAATCAGCTTTACGTTAATTGGGGTTACTCTATTATTGATAAAAGTTAATTTTTTAACCGCTTTGCTCGTATTGCTAACATCCGTTCTCTATGCCTATGTCTACACTCCTTTAAAAAAATTAACCTGGTTAAACACGTTAATAGGCGCTATCCCTGGAGCTTTGCCGCCTGTAGCTGGTTGGACTGCAGCAACAGGTCAAGTAGACACAGGAGCATGGATCCTATTTTGGATTCTTTTTCTTTGGCAACACCCTCACTTTTACGCTATTGCATGGATCTACAAAGATGATTATGCAAAAGGAGGGTTCAAGATGCTCCCTGTCGTTGAACCTGACGGAAAACGCATGTTCCGACAAATTATATGGCATTCCTTTATTTTAATTCCTGTTTCTCTACTCCCTGCTCTCTTTGGGCATTCAGGGCTTATTTATTTCATTGGGACTTTGTGTTTAGGGCTCTTTTATTTTTCAGCAAGTATCCTTTTCGTTAGAACAAGAACCGTAGAAAGTGCACGGAATTTACTTAAAGCCTCTGTCATCTACCTCCCTCTACTCCTCATTCTCATTATTGCCGATATAGGATTTTAATTCATGAGTTCTCAACAAAAAACAAACAAAGCAAGTGTGGTACTTTTCACTATACTATCGCTCCTTATTTTTTCATTATTTATTACTTATTTTTTCTTCTCCCACTTTTTTTACAGTTCAAAAGACTTGCCTATTTTAGGCAAAGTTCCACCATTCAATTTAACTTCTAGCACGAACCAAGCATTTTCTAATAATCAACTCTTAAACAAAGTTTGGGTTACCAATTTTATCTTTACCACTTGTTCAGGCCCTTGCCCTGTGATGAGTACACAAATGTCGTATTTATATCGATCTTATCTTTTGGAAAATAATGTAGATTTTGTTTCTTTTACTGTCAACCCAGATTATGATAGCCCTGAAGTTTTATCCAGCTACGCTCAGAAATATAATGCCGATCCAAAACGATGGCATTTTTTGACTGGGCAAAAAGAATCCATTCATAATTTGGCCTATGACGGATTTAAATTAGGTTCTAAAGACAATCCTATCGTTCACAGCACAAACTTAATCCTAGTGGATCAAGACTTGCAAATTAGAGGTTACTACGATGGTACGGACAAAAAACAAGTAAAACAAATTTTTAAAGACATCGCTAAATTAATCTAAACAACCTTTAGAGGAATAATGTTAGAAATTCATCAACTTCCCACACTCAATGCCTTATTAAATAGTACATCTTTTGTTTTCTTACTCATTGGTTGGATCGCTATCAAGAAGGAAAATAAAAAACTACACGCGAAAATGATGTGCTCCGCTTTCGTAGTTTCAACATTGTTTTTAACTTCTTATCTTTACTACCACTATAACTCCAGCGTCATCAATCATTATCAAGGTGAAGGGATTTCTAGACCTATCTATTTTTTCATTCTTTTCACCCATATCCCTCTTGCCGGACTCGTCCCACCTCTAGCCCTAACCACACTCATTCTTGCCATTAAACAGAAATTTGGAGCTCATAAGGCTGTTGCCCGATGGTTATGGCCTATTTGGATGTATGTCTCGCTTACTGGCGTCCTTATCTATTTGATGCTATACCTGTTATAAGAGCTAAAACAGCTCCTTATAGGGAGTATTCAAATGAACAGACAAATTCTACCCTTATTATTATTTTTGATCGTTGTCTTAGGAGCTTCTAATTCATACAGTTTTTCTGATAGATTTAAACAAATGGATGAATTAGAAGAAAATAGAAAAATGGTGGAAACCAAAAACCCACCAGACTCTAGAGATATGCAAATAGCCGTTGATCAAAAGGTAGAAAAAGAAAATCAGTAATATTTGTATTTTAGCAATATTTTAAATTATCAGAAGATTTGGGAGAAAGAAAAGTGTGCCAGGTCGGTTGACCTGGCACATTTGAGATTTAGAACGGTACTGTAAAATCTACTGTTAATGAATTAACAGTGTAATCAAATACGGATGAATTGGAATTTCTTCTTTCGTACTCATACCCTGTACTCATAATAAACCATGGTTTGAAAGAATAATCCAGATTCGCATTTACGGCAATCAAGTTATCTTCTCTTTCAGTAATCAAAACACCTACCAAAGTAGGGATTTCAAAATCACGGTTTTTATACGCCATAGCAAAACGACCTCTAAGCTTTTTAGAGAAATAATGGGTTGTGCCTAAAGAAAAAGAATTTTCGATATAAAACCGGTTATCTGTAAATGAAGATTCTTCTGGAGCTCTTCGATAAGAAACATCCACAGTCGTTCTCTTTGTCAGTCTATGTCTTAAAGACATAGAAGCAACGTAAGAACTAAAACCAGCATCTATTTGATTGAAAACCAACGCTCTTTCACGTTTATATTCTCTATCTTGAAAACCTACTTTAGCAACAAAACTAGATCGTTTAGAAAGTCTACTTTCAAAACCACCTGTAATTTGCCAATAACGGCTTGCACGTGTATTACTCTTTTTATAATCATAGTAGGAAAGATCATAATCAAATAATGCAGTGAAACGCTCTGACATTTTTCTTCTTATGTCCAAGCTAAATGTATTTTGTTCATATTGAAATGTATTGAAAAGATCACTATCAAACCAGCGATGTTTATTATCATAAGAAGCTTCCACATTCCAAACACCCCAATCGAAACCAATCATAGGAGTAACTTGTTGCTCAACATATTCTATACGCTTTAGTTTTTGAGCTGCAGGAAGAGCAGAATCTTTGATGAAACGCTCTCTAAACCCAACATACAAATCATCTTTTAAATAAACCTTACTAGATACACCCAAGGTTTGTCCTTGATCATTAATTTCATCTGATTTAATAGAATGACGAAAACGAGCTTCGTACAACGCTTTCACATAATTTCTATTATCTTTACCAAAACGATAATTAACAATGATTCCAGGAACTTCCAAAAAGTTTACGTCATCCTCTGGAGATGTTGGTTCATAAAAGGCATTGTCTGTATATTTAACGCGCTGTTTATAATAACCATTTACAGTAATAGGTCCATTACTAGCAGCATTATAAACATCCGTAATTCTAGCTTTCTCTACGAATCGAGCCGCTGCATCCAATACACTGTAAACAGGCTTATCAGCACCAAAATCATCAACGGCCTGCCTAACCCTTTTAACCAACTTATCTGAAGATTCAGGAAATCTCATATGCTCACCAAAGTCTAAAGCTCGATCGAAAATCCAATCAACTTTTTGACCCAAATGAGTTGCCCATTCTTCAAAAACGGTGTTTTCACCATTTTTAACAGGACCATCAATGATGTCTTTGATGTCTTGAACTCTTCCATTTCCTGAAGAATAAGACACTTCCTGTGTACTCGAAGTACTAGAGGTACTTGATACAGCGTTAGCTGTTGAAGTACTCTGAGCTTTTTTAGCTACCGGTTCCTGTTTAGCATCACCTAGACCACCTGCATAAACATTCGCTGGCATTAAAAAGCCTACTATTAAAAAAGATATGATCCATTTTTTCATCAGTTTTTTCCCCCGTTTAACTGATTAATATAAATAAATTAGTTATCTTGAACAACTACGTTTTCAAATTGTCCGCTATTATCTCTACGCTCTAAAGCAGCTCCATCAAGCTCGCCTCTAGCAATAAACATGCCTCTTGAATCTAAGGAGTAACCAATACCCGCAGAAAAATTAAAGTCAGGCTCCGTATCTCCTACGGGTCCTGCAAGAACTTCAAGTCGAGCTGTCTCAACTTTTCCTTGTAAACTAAATCCTTCTGAAGAACCTCCGTCGATATCGTCAGATCCAGCATCCCCACTTAAATCTAGACTACTATCACTTCCAGGAGTAGCCAGAAATGAACCTATCGCAGCATCCTGAGCAGATCTTCTAGCGAAATCCGAAGCATCTTGGCGCGCAAACGCTGTGTCCATTGTAATAAAAGAAAGTATTAAACCAACTGCTAATACAAAAAATGAACTTACGATCATTTCATGTCCCATTTTTTTCATTTGAATGCCCTCGTTATTTATACTTATAAAAGATGTACAATGTATAGTATTGTATAAGATAATATTATATAAATCAATCAAGATAAAGTATATAGATTAAATATATTATCGGCCAAATAGTGATAATGTTAACTATTGCTTACGACTACCGGGTTTAGTTATAGGAATGTTTTTTTGGCATAAGGTACAATTTTCAGGCTCAAAAGTCTGAACGTCCATTTGGAATAAAGGATTAAAAGGATAGGCACCAAATTCTGCTGTACCCGAACTACGGTCTACTATAGAGGCTACAGAGAGTATTTGAACCTTTTTTTGCTCTAATACTTTTATAACTTCTTTAACGGAGCCTCCCGTTGTAACAACATCTTCAACTACAATAGCTTTACTTCCTTCTGGAACACTAAATCCTCTACGGATTAGCATCTCACCTTCTTTTCTTTCAGCAAAAATGCCTTTAACTCCAAAAGCTCTCGCTAATTCATAAGCCAATGTTACTCCGCCCAATGCTGGACCAATCACAAAATCAGGGTCTCCCAATGAAGCCATTTTCTCTTTTAACTGCTCTGCCAGAAAGGAGCAATACTCTGGGTATTGAAGGACAAGCGCACACTGAAAGTATTGATTACTATGAAGTCCTGAAGTTAATTGAAAATGCCCCTCTAAAAGAGCATTTGATTTTTTAAATATATCTAAAATTTCTTCTTGGCTAACCATCATAACTTTATCCTTTGTTTAAATTAATTAATTTCTTCTAAAACCTTCTGCATGGCTGTTCTTGGAGAAGCATCTTGTGTCACCGGCCTTCCAATTACAATAAAATCTGCTCCTAAATCAAAAGCTCTATTCGGCGTCAGCACTCTTTTTTGATCATTCTGACCCTGGTTCACAAACCACTCCGGTCTAATCCCTGGAGTCACAACAACAAAATCCTTGCTCACAGCATTTTTTATTAATTCAATTTCTTTCGGAGAAGAAACTACCCCATCGAGTCCCGACTCTTTTGCAAGTTGCGCCAAAGCAACTACCTGCTCTTCCATGCCGCGACTAACGCTCAGTTCCTTTTGTAGTTCTTCTTCGCTCAGACTGGTTAATACGGTAACCCCAATTAAAAGTGGTTTTTCGACACCTAAACGGTCTGCTTCTTTTACACAGGCCTCACTAGCCCAACGCATCATCTCACCACCGCCACAGGCATGAACATTAAACATAAAAACACCCAACTGGGTCGCAACACGACTTACGGATGCTACGGTGTTTGGAATGTCATGAAACTTTAAATCTAAAAATACTTTTGAACCTTTTTTATGCACATACTCTACGGCATCCTGTCCACAGGCGGTGTAAAGCTCCATTCCAATTTTAAAAACTGAAACTTGTTCACAGAGTTGGTCTACCCTATTTCTGCAATCAGCCATGTTGTCCACATCTAAAGCAATAATTACTCGATCTTTATTTTCCATCATTACTCCCCTTAAACAGATGTCTGTAATTTTCCTCGAATATCCTTCATGGAAGAATATCCCTTCTCTTGCATATAGTTCTCAATTCCCTCAACACAGTCTTGCGGCGCTCGAGGATTGACAAAATTGGATGTTCCCGTAGCAACCATATGGGCTCCTGCAATTATAAACTCCATAGCATCTCTCCAAGAAGCAACTCCGCCCATGCCAATCACCGGAATATCCAAATGCTGCTTTACCTCATAAACATATCGAAGCGCAATAGGACGAACTGCAGGACCACTTAAGCCACCCGTAACATTGGATAACATGGGCTTCAATGTATTTACGTTAATCGCCATTCCCTTAATCGTATTAATCATACTTAAAGCATCTGTTCCTGATTTCACAGAAAGTTCCGCAACCTCCATAAAGAAATCCATCTCTGGAGAAAGCTTGGTAATCAAAAGTTTGTTGGTGCACTGGCGGACTTCCTTAACAACCCTTTCTACCTCTTCTGCATGTTTAGCAACTTTCACATTCTTATCTCTAATATTAGGACAAGAAAGATTCAGTTCAATAGCAGACACTTCATTACAAGAGTCCAAACGCTTTGCCATGCCAGCAAGCTCAGAAGCATCTTTACCGGCAATACTTGTAATCAAGTTTGTTTTTATTTTAGAAAGGTAAGGAAGTTTATTTTCAATATAGTCCTCAAGCCCTTTATTCTCTAAACCTATTGCATTCAGCATCCCACTAGGCGTTTCGAAAATTCGAGGCATTGGATTCCCGACTCTTGGATTCAACGTAATTGTTTTTGTGACAAAAGCACCCAGCTCACCAAAATCAACATACGGCTCATATTCATCTGTGTTGCCAAAGGTTCCCGAAGCCACAGTAATAGGGTTTTTAAATGTCACATCTCCAATTTTTGTAGATAAATCTATCTTTGATTTCTGGCTCATATTAATTCCTATGTTTATTAGCGTGGAGCGTAGAGCGTTTAGCGAATAGGGTTCCTTTGTTTTTATTCCATGTCAAACTCTCTATTCCTTCTCCCTCCGGTGGAGGTAGAAGGTTAGGATGTGGGTGGTTTGCTCTATCCGCTCCACGCTCCACGCTATCCGCTATTCTTCAATTCATCTAATTCTAAATCTTGAATATTAAAAACAGGCCCATATTTACAGGATGGTACATACCCTTTTGACTTTGTTAACACAGCACACCCTAAACAAGCTCCAACACCACAGCCCATACGTTCTTCTAAAGAAACTTCTCCATCCACTCCGTACTGTTGGCATATACGTGCTACTTCTAACAACATGGGGTTAGGGCCACAAGAATAAATAAACAAATTTTCAGGAGAATCTTCTTGTTTAAATAGTTCTTCCAAGGGTTGTGTGATAAACCCTTTGTGACCTACGGACCCATCATTCGTTGCATAGACCCACTTATTATCGTCTCCAATCGCTTCCGACAATGGGAGAACAGCAGACTCTCCTCGAAAACCCAACATCATCGAATCAAAGTCCTGTTTTTGCGCTAAAAACACCAACGGAGCAGCCCCCACACCACCACCGACCATAATAACTTTTTTATTTTTTTGTGGAGTAAATGTGGTCCCCAGAGGCCCTAAAGATAAAAACGTGTCGCCGGGTTGCAATTCAGACATAAGGTGAGTTCCCTCACCCACAACTTCATACAAAATCTCGATGGTATTATTTTTAATCTTATAAACACTGAAAGGACGTCTTAAGAAAGGATCTGTAGAGTTTCTAACTTTAAATTCTAAAAATTGACCAGGAACAATTGTTTGAGCTAGCTTTTCCGAATCAAAGCTAAGCACCCATAAATCTGGAGATATTTTTTTATTGTCTTTGACCTTAACCAATAAATCAAACATTGCTTCCCTTGTTTTTTGTAAGGATTAAACTTCGACGAGTTCTTCTTCTTTTTCTTCTACCGTTTCTACAACTTTAAACTTATTCAGCTCCTCATTAAAATCTCCCACGATCATAACAAAGAACAAACGATAGTCTGCCATTAAAGAAAGTAAGGGGTTTTTCCAAGTGAGCGGCTTGTTTTTCTCAAATATAAAATGCCCAGCCCATGCAAATCCATAAGAAAGCACAAGAGCCAATAATGCGATACTGATCTTCATTGTCAGCAAAAAGACAATAGCCAGAGAGAGCCCTAATAAAGAAGCAACAAAATGCATTCTTCTATTATTTTTATCCTGATGCTCTACTATGTACTTAGGCCAAAATGTATTAAAATCATCTACTAGTTTCATTAATTCTCACCCCTCTATAGAAAAGATTTAGGAAGACTACCATACTTTACCTAAATTACAAACAGCTCTTTATATCTATAGTACTTATAAGGAAATAGACGCCTTTTCAGCGTTCTTATTCAAATGATACTCTTGCAAACTCTGTACTTTAAATCCCTTTTCTTGCTTTGCTTTAATTCCCATAACAGCACATTCTGCAGCTTGAACTGTTGTAATACAAGGCACCTGAAAAGAAACAGCCAAAGAACGAATTTTAGCCTCGTCCAACATAGGACCTTTTCCATTCGGTGTATTAATAATTAAATTAACTGTACTGTTTCTAATAAAATCCGCAATATTAGGTCGCCCTTCTGCTATCTTCAAAACAGGTTCTACAGGCACATTCGCTTCGGATAAAAAGGACGCTGTTCCTTTAGTAGAAATAATATTAAAACCCATTTCATGAAGTCTTTTTGCAATCGGTAGAATACGAGATTTATCCGAGTCCTTCACACTGACAAATACGGTTCCGCTGGATGGCAACTGAGCAGAAGCCGCATCCTGTGATTTGTAAAATGCGCTTCCAAAATCTTCATCAATCCCCATCACTTCTCCCGTCGACTTCATTTCTGGAGACAAAATAATATCAACCCCTGGAAACTTAATAAATGGAAACACAGATTCTTTCACAGAAAAATGTTTTGGATGAACTTGCTCTTCAAAACCTAGCTCCTTAAGTTTTGCTCCCGCCATAACTTTTGCTGCCAATTTAGCAAGAGGAACCCCTATTGCTTTACTTACAAAAGGAATAGTTCGGCTCGCGCGAGGGTTTACTTCTAAACAATAGATATCATCATTCTGAATGGCATACTGAACATTCATCAACCCTTTAACTTTAAGTTCTTTTGCTAACTGCTCTGTCTTATCTCTCAATTCACTTTTAATGGCTGGAGATAAAGAGTAAGGAGGAATCACACAAGCACTGTCCCCAGAATGAATCCCAGCCTCTTCAACGTGCTCCATAATTCCGCCAACAACACCTATAGTTCCATCAGCTATCATATCCACATCAACCTCAGAAGCATTTTCTAAAAACTTATCAATTAAAACAGGTTGCTCATCACTCAAACTTACGGCTGTTTTCATATACTTTACCAAGAAGTCTTCATCATAAGCAATTTCCATAGCTCGCCCACCCAAAACATAGGAAGGTCGGACAACTACGGGATATCCAATTTCATTGGCTGCTCTTATTGCCTCCTTTTCTGTATACACAATATCATTTGCTGGCTGTTTTAAATTAATGCGATGGAGTAACTTCTTAAACTTATTTCTATCTTCAGCCATATCAATAGAGGCTACCGAAGTTCCTAGAATCTTAACTCCATTTTTTTCTAGTTCATTGCTGATATTTAAAGGTGTCTGACCTCCTAATTGAACGATCACACCCAGAGGTTTTTCAAACTGCACAATATTAAGAACATCCTCAAAGGTTAATGGCTCGAAATAAAGTTTGTCTGATGTATCATAATCGGTACTCACAGTTTCTGGGTTCGAGTTCACCATAATTGTTTCAAAACCCATTTCTTTAAAAGCAAACGCTGCTTGAACACAACAATAGTCAAATTCAATACCCTGACCAATACGGTTCGGCCCTCCACCCAGAATCATAATTTTCTTGTTCTGTGTCGGTGTTACATCATGTTCATCTTCATACGTTGAGTAAAAATAAGGTGTATATGCTTTAAATTCAGCAGCACAAGTATCCACAAGCTTATATACGGGTGTTACATTGCTTTTTTCGCGAAACTTTCTTACTTTTGATTCTGTTGTATCAAAATAAAAGGCTAATTGTTTATCAGAAAACCCATACTGTTTCGCTTTTCGCAATAAGTAGAGATCTATATTTTTTAGAGCACTTTGATTTCCCAAAACAACTCTAGAACTTGAATCATGCTTCGTTTCAGAAATATGAAGTAATTCCATTTCCAAATCAACAATCTGACGCATATTCTCTAAAAACCACAGATCTATAAAACAAACTTTATTTATTTCTTCTGAAGTAAAACCCGCATAAAAAGCAAACTTCAAATAAAAAAGCCTATCTGCCTTTGGCTTAGAAATATAATGCATTATCTTTTCTTTAATATGTTCATCGGTTTTAGCTTTCTGAATAAATTGAACTAACTTTTCTTTTGTATTAAGCTTTTCACCAAAGAATTCATCATAACCGTCACCTCCAAACCCAAAACGTTTAATTTCCAAACTGCGCAATCCTTTTTGAAAGGCCTCTTTAAATGTCCTCCCTATGGACATCGCTTCTCCTACAGATTTCATTTGGGTCGAAAGAGTATCATCCACTCCCTCAAATTTCTCAAAAGCAAATCTCGGAATTTTAACAACGCAGTAATCAATGGATGGTTCAAAAGAAGCTGGAGTATAACGAGTAATGTCATTAGAAATTTCATCCAGTGAATATCCCACAGCTAGCTTGGCAGCAAACTTAGCAATTGGAAATCCTGTAGCCTTTGACGCTAATGCACTTGAACGAGAGACTCTCGGATTCATCTCAATTACCACCATACGTCCATCTTTAGGATTTACAGCAAACTGAACATTTGACCCTCCAGTATCTACCCCAATTTCTCGGATAACAGCAAGAGAAGCATCCCTCATTCTTTGATACTCTTTATCCGTTAAAGTCTGCGCAGGTGCCACCGTTATAGAATCCCCTGTATGCACTCCCATTGGATCTAAATTTTCAATAGAACAAATAATCACCACATTATCTTTCGTGTCCCGCATTACTTCAAACTCATACTCTTTCCAACCAATAACCGATTCTTCAATTAAAACTTCTGTGGTTATACTGTATTCCAAACCGAGACGCGCTACTTTAAGCAGCTCATCCCGATTAAAACAAATACCACTTCCAGAACCCGCTAATGTAAAACTAGGCCTCACCACAATTGGATAACCAAGTTTGTCCGCAACAGCCTCGGCTTCTTCAACCGTGTATGCAAAATCACTTTGAGGCAAATCAAGACCAATTTTCTTCATAGCGGCTTTAAATTCTTCTCGATTCTCCGCCTTTTTGATCGCGTTATAATCAGCACCAATAAGTTCTACGCCATACTTTTCAAAAATCCCTTTATCACATGCTTCAATGGCAATGTTTAAACCCGTTTGACCACCCATCGTAGGCAAACAAGCTTGAGGACGTTCTTTTTCGATCACTTTCTCTAAAAATTCAACAGTCACAGGCTCTATATAGGTTTGATCCGCAATATTTGGATCAGTCATAATCGTTGCAGGGTTTGAATTAATCAAAACAATTTCATAACCATCTTCCTTCAAAGCCTTACAAGCTTGCGTCCCCGAATAATCAAATTCGCAACCTTGCCCAATAATAATGGGGCCCGACCCAATAATAAGTATTTTTTTTATGTCTGTTCTTTTAGGCATTGGTCATATCCTTTATTAAAGCTTACAGCTATCAGATAGAAATTAAACTTTTTGTCCTGATGCTTGATTGTTTTTAATCAGTTGATGAAAACGTTCAAATAAATAATCACTATCGTGAGGTCCTGGAGAACTTTCTGGGTGATATTGAACCGAAAAAAGAGGGTGTCGTTTATGTCGAAAACCCTCACAAGTTTTGTCATTCAAATTAATATGCGTCACTTCGATATCTTTGCTATCAAGAGAATCAACATCCACACAAAAACCATGATTTTGAGCAGTGATTTCAACTTTTCTTGTTTCTAAATCCATGACAGGATGATTTGCTCCCCGATGACCAAATTTCAGTTTGTAAGTTTGCCCCCCTAAAGCCAAAGCAAGTATTTGATGCCCTAAACAAATACCAAAAATCGGAACTTTTCCTATAAGTTGCTTAACCGTTTCAACAAGGTAATCACAAGCAGCTGGGTCCCCTGGACCATTTGATAGAAACACACCATCTGGATTTTTAGACATAATATCTTCGTAAGTATCTGTTGCAGAAACTACAGTAACTTTAAAACCATGTTGGTTTAATTTTCTTAAGATATTTCTCTTTATCCCAGAGTCGATACAAACAATATTAAAAACCTCTCTTTTTTTCAGCTCTAGAAGAGGCCAGGTAAATTCCGGCAGCAAGGTCTCATCAAACTGATAAGACTCAAATGTTGTAACTTCTTTAACCAAATCTCTCCCTGTCATTTCAGGCGAGTTAATAACTTTTTGCAATAAACTATCCGCATCTAAATCTATGGTTGATATAACCCCTCGCTTAACCCCATTATCTCTTAAATGGGTTACTAATTTCCGAGTGTCAATTCCTTGAATTCCAGGGACAGCATTGTCATACAAATACTCCCCTAACGATTGTTTAGAGCGATAATTACTAACCACAGGGCTAAGCTCTTTAATCACAAAACCCTCAACCTGAGGAATAGAAGACTCCACATCATCATAATTAACTCCATAGTTTCCAATCAAAGGATAAGTCATCACAACAATTTGACGCTTGTAAGAAGGGTCCGTTAAAATTTCTTGGTAACCTACCATCGAAGTGTTAAAAACAACTTCCCCAAAGACTTCCCCTTCAGCACCAAAGGATTCTCCTTCAAAAACCAACCCATCTTCAAGTACTAACATTGCTCGTTTCATTACAAGACCCTTTCTAATCATTTTCAAACAGTGATTTCTAAAATTTGATCAAAACTACCAATTTCTATTCTTTGACCAACTCTTTAGCCCATTGATATAATTTTCCATTACATACCGTTGCAACAACATTTCCTTGCACTTCTTTGCCAAGAAAGCTCGAGTTTCTCGACTTAGAATAAAATAAGTCTTCGGCAACCACCCACTTTTCATCTAAATCAACAAGTGCAAAGTTCGCCTTACTTCCCTCTTTAATTTCATTAAAATCTAGAAGCCCCAACATCTTTGTTGGATTTAAAGATAGTTTTTCTAAGATTAGATCTAAAGACATTTTCTCTTTGTGATAGAGCTCTGTCATTGTTACAGGAAACGACGTTTCTAATCCAATAACACCCACAGGTGCTTTTTCAAATTCACGATCTTTCTCTTCTTCAGAGTGTGGCGCATGATCTGTTGCAATACAATCGATATACCCTTTTTTTAGTCCTTCAATCATAAACAGTTTATCTTCATCTGTTCTTAAGGGTGGATTCATCTTCAAGTTAGTCTCATAGTTTTTAATTCTTGTATCCGTCAAAGCAAAATGATGTGGCGTTACTTCGCAAGTTGCGTGAACACCTTGCTCTCTTGCTCTCACTAAATTCTCTAAAGCTTTCTTTGTAGAAATATGGCAGATATGAATGTGCGCTCCTGTCAATTTAGCTAGCTCAATATCACAAGCAACAGCCATGGACTCTGCAATATCCGGACTTCCTTTCAGCCCCAGACGTGTAGAAGTCTCACCTTCATTCATAACTCCACCAACGGTAAGCTGTGGAATTTCCGCATGACTCATGACAATCAACCCTAAAGAAGAAGCGTATTCAAATGCCCGTCGGGCAACTAATGGATTGCTGAGATAGCTTCCATCATCACTAACAGCAACACAACCCGCTTCTTTCAACTCGGACATTTCCGAAATATCTTTTCCAGCCCGCCCTTTTGACAAGGTTCCGCAAGGGAAAATGTTAAAATTAGCTTCTGATGCACGCTTTAAAACAAATTCGACAATAGCTTGACTATCCGTAGCAGGACTTGTGTTAGGCATCGCTACAGCACCCACAATCCCTCCACGAAGAGCTGCCATAGCTCCTGTTTTAATCGTTTCTTTGTATTCATCCCCAGGCTCTCTAAAGTGCACATGCAAATCCACAAAACCCGGCAATAAATACTTACCTGTTGCATCTATAGTTTCATCACAAGAGACATCTAAAGACTTTCCTATTTGCTTCACCTTACCTCGATCAATAACAACATCCAAAATATCATCCACATTATTTCGAGGATCAAAAGCATGTGCATTTTTTATTAAGATAGACATTTTTTACTCCAACCTATTTATTTTCCGGCTTATACATACTTAGCAAATACAAAACAGCCATACGAACAGCTAAACCATTCGTTACTTGTTCTAAAATTACAGAACCGCTACTTTCAGCAACTTCTGAAGACAACTCGATTCCTCTGTTCGTTGGTCCTGGATGCATAATCAACGCATCTTCCTTAGCATTTTTCATCACATCCGAATTCAAACCATAGTATCGAGCATATTCTCTTAATGATGGAAAGAACGGTTCATTCTGGCGCTCTAATTGAATCCGAAGTAAATTAATAGCATCCGCATCCTTAACTGCTTTTTTGACATCGTAACTGACTTCGACTCCCATTTTTTCAATCTCCTTAGGAATCAACATTTTTGGCCCCGCCACCATCACCTTAGCACCCATCTTAGTCAGTCCCCAAATATTGGAACGAGCCACACGGCTATGAAGAATATCTCCAATAAAACAAACCTTTAAACCTTTAAGTCTTCCCTTCTTCTCTCTCAGTGTATACATATCTAACAAAGCTTGTGTTGGATGCTCATTAATTCCATCACCCGCATTAATAATTCCAGGTTTTACATATTCACTTAAACGATGAGGTGCTCCTGAAGAAGGATGCCGAATGACAATCAAATCCACTTGTAAAGCTTCTACTGTTTTAGCCGTATCTTTAAGCGTTTCCCCTTTAACTAAACTACTCGAACCTCCAGAGAAATTTAAAGTGTCTGCACTCAACCGTTTCTCAGCTAACTCAAAGGATGCTCGAGTTCGTGTACTCGGCTCAATAAAAAAGTTAACAACCGTCCGGCCACGAAGAGTAGGTACTTTCTTAATGCTTCTCTCAGAGACCTGTCTCAATGAAGCTGCTGTGTCTAAAACCAACTCAATTTCTTCTGCAGATAAATCTTTTATACCCAGCAAGTCTTTTTTAGTCCACTGTGTATTTGATTTGTTTGGTGTTAATTCCTCAACCACGTCTGTCTTCCCTTCTAACACTATTTTTTCCTCGCGACATAAACTTCATCCATCGCATCTTTTTCTTCAAAGTGAACAACCACTTCTTCCTCTAAAGCTGTTGGAATATTTTTACCCACATAATCTGCTCGAATAGGAAGCTCTCTATGCCCCCTGTCTAAAAGAACCGCTAAGCGCACCCATTGAGGTCTACCAAAATCCACCAAAGCATCTAAAGCTGAACGCACCGTTCTTCCTGTAAACAAAACATCATCCACCAAAACAACTTTCTTACCTGATATATCAAATTCTAAATGAGTCCCTTTCATAAGAGGTTGAGTTCCTACCTCCCCGATATCATCCCGATATAGAGTGATATCAATCGAACCCTTAGGAATAATTACATTCTCTATTAGAGAAATTTTCTTGCGAAATCGTTCTGCAAGAATAGCCCCACCTCTTTCGATCCCCACAATCACCAGATTCTCAGTTCCCTTACTCTTCTCTAAAATCTCATGAGAAATACGCGTAATCACCCGGTCCATCCCCTCAGCATCCAAAATTTTCTTAATAACTTCCGTTTCCATCAATTATCCTCAAAATCTACGTTATTCGTTATAAGCAGACAAAAAAAAGGCCTATCCCTCATAAAGAGAAACAGGCGTCCCTAAACTAAAATCCGTACAACCATATTGTATAAAACTCTTATTTTGTACCATTTACCTCACCTTTCCTGGCTTCACAGAACCAGTTTAAAAGGAAATTTAACTAATGCGTATCCATAAACATAACAAAGTGCAGAAGAATTGTCAAGAAGCACCTTAAAACTTTATAAGAAAATAGGGCTCGATGTCCTATTTTCTTACCCCTCTCCACAACCTAAAATTGGTTACCGTAAAAGGCTAGGATAATATCCTCGCCGCCACAACGTACTCTCTTCTACCTTCTCAACTTCCCTAATAACCTTAGTATTTCAATATACAACCAAACAAGAGTAACCAATAACCCAAACGCACCATACCACTCCATATACTTAGGAACTCCTGCCTCAGAAGCTTGCTCAATAAAATCAAAATCCAAAACAAGGTTTAATGCCGCAATAGTAACGACAAAAAGACTAAACCCAATACCTAACAGCCCACCTTCATGGATAAAAGGAATTCGAATGCCAAAAAAACCGAGAACCATACTCATTATATAAAATAACGCGATAGCTCCTGTTGCGGCAAAAACACCCATTCTAAAATTCTGGGTCACTTTTATGATACGTGTTTGATACATGAAAAGTAACGAAAACATTGTCCCGAAAGTCAACGCTACAGCCTGGATCACAATGCCAGGAAACTGCATTTCAAATATTGCTGAAATAGCTCCTAAAAACAATCCTTCTAGAGCGGCATAAATAGGAGTCGTAATAGGCGCCCACTCTTTTTTGAATACCGTAATAATAGCCACTACAAAGCCCCCCAAAGCTCCGAGCCACACAACAGGCGGGATCACCCCTGATGTTGTTTTAGACCAAACCCAAGCTGCTGAAGCCATAAGGATAAATAAGGACAAAGCAGTCTTATTGATTGTCCCTTGAATCGTCATTTTCTGATCTGAAGTAGATGTTAAATTTTGAAAGGCCTTACTATTGAGTGCTGGATTAGATGTTCTCATATGTTTCCTCCTTATTTAAAAATAAAGATCTATTTTCTTTCTTTACACATGAAATTGCAAATCATACAAACGCTTATAGGTACCATCTGAATTTAAAAGCTCTTCATTTGTACCGGACTCTACAATTTTCCCTTCTTCAAAAACAACAATTTTAGTAGCGTTTTTAATTGTGGATAGTCGATGCGCAATTACAAATACAGTCCTATCTTTCATTACGTATTCTATTGCCTTCTGGACTTCACGTTCACTCTCTGTATCTAACATAGATGTTGCTTCGTCAAAAATAAGAATAGGTGGGTTTTTCAAAATAGCACGAGCAATAGACAATCTTTGCCGTTGTCCTCCTGACAAACTAACACCCTTCTCTCCTATCTCCGTATCATACCCGTTAGGTAACTCCATAATAAAGTCATGAGCATGCGCTTTCTCAGCCGCTTCCTTAATCTCTTCAAAAGAAGCACTCGAACGACCATAAGAAATATTGTCCCGAACAGAATCATTAAAAAGAATAATTTCTTGAGCCACATAGCCAATCTGAGATCTTAAGGACTCTAGAGTGAAGCTTCTAATATCTTGCCCATTAATCTTAATTTGTCCTGAGGTAGGATCATAGTATCGCGGCAACAAATTCACCAATGTTGTCTTCCCTGATCCACTGGAACCCACTATGGCAACAACATCTCCAGAAGGTACTTTTAAATTTACATTGTTTAAAACAGAAACATCCGACTTATATGAGAAAGAAACATCTTCGAATGCAACTTCCGTTACTTCATCTTCAAAAACCTTTGCTTCTTTTGAATCCTTAATCTTCGGCTTTTGATCAATGATTTCAAAAATACGAGATCCCGCAGCGAGAGACTGTTGAATCGTACTATTAATTTTACTCACCTTCTTTAGTGGTTCATATAGAATAAAAAGAGATGCTACAAAAGCCGTAAAACGATCTAAGGGTAAATACGTCAACCCATACCAAACAGCAAAAGCAACTCCTATAGCTCCAAAAACCTCAACCATAGGTTTCTGAATCAACGTTATCCGAATCACATTAAGCGTATAACTCAACACCCCACGATTAACACGTTCGAATTTTTTAACTTCTTTTTTCTCCATATTAAATGCTTTAACAATACGAATGCCCGTAAAAGTCTCTTGAAGAATAGTGGTAACATCTGAAGTCTTTTCTTGGATGTGTTTACTATTGGATCGAATACGTCTCCCAAAATACCCAATAGGTAAAGCGACCATCGGAAATACAATTAAACTAATAAAAGCCAATTTATAATCCCAATAAAAAACCAGCGGAATATTAAATAGAATAACCATCGGCTGACGAATAAGATCTACCATCGCATCTGTAATAGCTCCTTGGATACGACTGACATCATTCATGATTCTAGAAATAAAGTCCCCTGTCTTTCCCTTACTAAAAAAATCTACGTCTTGATGAATTAAATGACTGTATAGCTCATTACGAACATCCATCACTGCATGTTGCCCCACCGACTGCATAAGGAATTTAGACAAATAGTCAAAAACACCTCTAAACAAAAATACCCCTATCACTACCACAGGAATAATAGCGGTCGTAAAATCTATCGTATAGTCTGTTTTAGGAATGGTTAAACTTACCGTTTTCTTATTAATAAATCCACTCGTAACCACATACACGGTCACGGATACCAAACTATTTGCTAACGAATAGAAAAGGGTAAACAATCCTGCGGATATCAACTTCCCTTTATAGGGCTTAATATAGGCTATGAGTCTTTTATATAAATCCATTATTTTTCCCAAAAAATAAACCGTCCGTGTAAAATATGCTTTCCAGGACGGTTTAAACATAATAAAATCATCTAGTTAAGCTAAGGATTCTAGCACACACGGTGATGGGCCTCAAGAAGATTTGATCTATAAGTCCTCCTGAAAAACAAAGATTCCATAAGATACGGTAATATATAAAGTTAGGATAAATGATGAGTAAATTAAGAGCAGGTGTAATAGGCGTTGGACATCTTGGTAAGTTTCACGCCCGTATTTATAAGGAACTTTCAGAGTCCATTGATCTAATTGGCGTGTGCGACACAGATCCTTCAAAAGAAGAAATTGCTAAAAACCTCAATGTTCCCTTTACTACAGACTACAGAACTCTTTTAGACAAAGTTGACCTGGTTTCTATTTGCGTCCCAACCTCTCACCATCACCCTGTTGCCAAAGTAGTTTTAGAACATAATATTCACTGTCTTATCGAAAAACCAATTGCTATGAATTTAGAAGAAGCAGATGAAGTTCTTGAAATTGCAAAAAATAATAATCTCCTCTTACAAGTGGGCCACGTAGAACGTTATAACTCGGGTTTTCAGAAAATAGCTAAAATAATTAAAAATCCTCGATTTATAGAAGTTCATCGCTTAGGGCCTTTCAATGGTCGCATTACGGATTGTGGGGTTGTCTTAGATCTGATGATTCATGACCTCGATATTTTACTCGGCTTAGTCAATATGAAAGTCCTTCGTTCAGAGGCTGTCGGAATATCTGTTTTAACAAAGTTTGAAGATTTGGCTAACGCTCGTCTTAAATTTGAAAATGGTTGCATTGCCGACATCACAGCTAGTAGGCTCACCCCGGAAACTCAAAGGAAAATTAGAATCTTCCAACCCGATGCTTATATCTCTTTAGACTATGCCGATCAAGCAGCAAAGATATTTAAAAAATCTTTCATTTCTATTAGCAAAAAAGAAATCGCTATTGAAAAAGGAGAATCTCTCAAAAAAGAAATTCAAGATTTTGTTAATCAGGTTCAAAGAAAAGAAAACTTTGGAACTCCTGACATAGCCGCAAGAGAAGCTTTAGCCCTTGCCTTACAAATTTTAAACAACATCAAAGAATCAGAAACTGAGAATAAAGAATTTCTCATGAAAAAATAATTGGAATCAAAAACTCATCATGTCATTTTCCCAAACTAAAAAAATATATATTATCGCAGGAGAACCTTCTGGCGACTTACATGGACGTAAGCTGATAGAAGAAATTAAACAATCTAAGCCTAATGTTCAATTCTATGGTTTAGGAGGCCCACAAATGAAATCCGTCGGGGTCCAACTCGATTATGACATGACTCAAATTTCCGCCGTTGGCTTCACAGATGTTTTAAAAAATTATCTTAAATTTAGAAAAATATTTTATATGGCGCTAGATAGAGTAAAGGAAATTAAGCCCGACCTCATCATCCTTATCGACTTCCCTGGCTTTAATCTTCGGTTTGCAAAAAAGATCCGACTGCAGTTCCCTATGATTTACTACATCACCCCTCAATTGTGGGCATGGGGGAAACGTCGAATTTATATTTTAAAAAAATACATAAAGAAACTCCTAGTTATCTTCCCTTTTGAAAAAGATTTCTATGCGGAGCATCAAATTCCAGCCTCCTACGTAGGACATCCCTTGGTCGATGAAATTAAAGGGGGGCCTAGCAAGTCTGAAATAATTGTTATAAGACAAAAGCTATCTCTATCCCCAGACATTCCTACTATTGGCATATTGCCAGGCTCTAGAGAAAAGGAAGTGAAACGCATACTTCCCATTCTTTTAAAGTCTGCCCAAAAAATGACGCAAAAAGAATCTAACATTCAATTCATTCTTTCCAAAACATCTTCCATTCAAAACAATGTCTATGATTCCATATTGAAAGATGTTCAAGGGAAAATCAATATCCATGCTTACACCGACCAACATCACAACATTATCAAAGCTTCCAATATTCTTGCCGTTTGTTCAGGAACAGCAACTTTCGAAACAGCTCTTCATGACAAACCGTTTTTCCTTGTCTACAAAACTTCTCTTCTCACCTATCTTATTGGAAGAGCTTTGGTTAAAATTCCTTATTTAGGCATTGTTAATATCCTCTCCAAAAAACCCGTCAACCCTGAACTCATACAAGGAAATTTAACTGCAGAAAAAGCCACACGCATTATGTCTGAACTACTTTACAGCTCAGAAAAAAGAGAAGCTCAAATTAAAGAGTTTTTTAAAATTAGAGAAAAATTAAAACGCGGAAATGCTGCTCAATTAGCAGCCAATCAAATTATAAAATTTCTAGATAGCTAGTTCTTTCTTTTCGAAAAATACCTGTTTCATCATTAAAAACATCTCACTAGCCTGAAAAGGTTTAAGCAGAAATTTTGCTTTTAAAGAGAATTTATGCCTGTGTTCCATAATCTCAGGGTACATCGTCATAATAATTGAAGGAGTTCTCTCTAATTTTTTATATGCTTTTTTAGACAAAGCAAATAGCTCTCTGGATATCTCTAAAAAGCTTTCATCCATTAAAATCAAAGAAAATGATTTTGTTTCCAAAACAGAAGTCCATTCTTCAAGGGTATGAACACGCGTCACATGATAAGACTCACCTAATAAAGCCATTTCAAGAACTTGCGCATTGTAAGGATCTAGATCAGCAAGAAGAATTCGTTTCATAGATAGCTCCACCTAATTCGTTATATCTATTATCGAATTGAAACATTAAAGACTTTAAACTTTATCCTAATAGCTAGTAGTAAACAGGTGTTTACTCTTTCAAAGAAAATAGAGTTTTTCAACTTCTTAAGAAATGCTTTTAAGGGAATTTTTCTGTGAATTAGCTTAATTTAGAAATTTTATAACTGAGGATTCTTTCAGTAACACCTAGATCTTTAGCCGCTTTACGCTTATTACCACCCGTTTTATTCAAAGCAGACTTAATCATTCTCTCTTCTACCTGATTAACAATATCAGACAATTTACTGCCATCGTCAATCAATGTTAAAGGATCAATATCTCTAATTTTATCTTGAAGCTCAAAGGGAAAATGCTCTTTTTGAAGAACATCATCTTTACATAGAACCACAGCTCTCTCAATTGCATTTTGTATCTCTCGAACATTCCCCGGCCACGGATAATTCATAATATGTTCCCAAACTTCATCATCTATTTTTTTAATCTTTTTCTCATTTTCAATACATGATTTTTCCAAGAAAGAATTAACCAAAAGAGGGATATCCTCTTTTCTTTCTCTAAGGGCAGGAAGAAACACTGGAACGACATTCAATCGATAGTATAAATCTTCTCTAAAACGACCTTCTCTAACTTCTTTTTCTAAATCTTTATGAGTAGCGGCAATAATTCTCACATCCACCCTTGTCGTCTCAGAACTCCCGACACGCTCAAATTCTCTCTCTTGAAGAACCCGAAGCAATTTAACCTGAATTAAAGGACTAACATCTCCAATCTCATCTAGAAACAACGTGCCTTCATGAGCAAGCTCAAACCGACCCTTCTTGGAAGCAATAGCCCCTGTAAAAGCTCCTTTTTCATGACCAAACAACTCACTTTCAAGCAATGTCTCTGGAAGAGCTGCACATGCTACCTTAACAAAAGCTTTTTGAGCCCTAGAACTAGCATAATGAATCGCTTTGGCTACTAACTCTTTGCCTGTGCCACTTTCTCCACGAAGTAATACCGTTGCCCTACTCTGGCTCACTAGATCAATCGTCGAGTAAACCTCCGTCATTTTCTTGCTTTCACCCACCACGTTCTGAGGGCGGTATTTCTTTTTCAACTCGGAACGCAACTTACGAGTTTCTTTTACTAACTCTTCTTTCTCCTCTTCCACCATTTCATGAATTTTCACAGCTTGGGCTATAACAGAACTAATAATCGTTAACAACCTTAAATCCTCTTCAAAAGATAGGTCTTCTCCAAAATGTCTATCGACACTCAACGCCCCAATGGTTCTTTGATCCGATTTAATCGGAACACAAATAAAAGCAAAATTCTTATCAGTAAGATCTCCTCTTGACTTCGTTCTATCTAAAAATGTAGGCTCATCCCCCACACTAGGAACAATAATAGGCTCGCCTGCAGCAACCACTTTCCCTGTAATACCTTCGCCTAGTTTATACTTCCCTCTTTGAATTTGAGAAACATTCATATCATGGGCAATATTAATTCCCAATTCATTCGTCTCCATATCCAACAAAGAAACGGTTCCTTTTTCCATCCCCATACGTTTAGAAAGAATCGATAATATTTCCGTCAAAATAACAGACAAATCCAATGAAGAAGCTATTGCTTGCGAAATCTCATATAACGTTGTAAGTTCCAAGACTTCTCTTTTTAAAACCGGTATTTCTTTATCGGATGATTTGATCTTATTTTTTTGACTGCTCATATCCCATTATTTCCTTCAAATGCTATAAGTTTAATTTTAAATTCATTTGCCATATCAATGAGTTTTTCCGAATGAAGCAAAATAGTTTTTCCTTGTTCAAAGGCCAAAACCCGAATCTTAGCTTCATGACACGCCTGAAGTGTATCTGGTCCAATGGTCGGAACATCAAAACGCATATCTTGATTTGGGCGAGCCACTTTAACAACAACCCCTCCCTCTTCAGCTAATTTCCCACCACGCAATATCGCTTGGTCCGTACCTTCAATAGATTCTACAGCAACTACAGACTTATTTCTCACAACAACAGTTTGGCCAATATCTAAGTCCGCAATTTGTTTTGCCATTTCAAAACCAAACTGAACATCTTCCCACTCAGATGTAGATGGCTTAAGTCGAGTTAAAACACCTTCAATATTAAAAAAATCCTTAATGAAATAAGTGGAATCAATTATCTTAACCCCTCTCGATTCCAAATAGTTACACAAGCGTTCTAATAAGCTATGATCTTTAAAAGTTCTAATTCCAGATAACATTTTTATCATTTCTAGATCAGGAAGAACATTTCCTTTTAGAATATTAATTTTATGAATCTTCCCACACAAAATAGCTTCTGTAATATTATTTTTCTTAAAAAACTTAATCAGTTTTCCGAGCTCTCCCAATTTTATCCAAGAAACATTATCAGGAACGATAGATTCTAATTCAGGATCTGCCTCTCCTTTGATCGCGCATAAAGCAACATCATACTCGTTTTTTTTCGCAGCACGGCACACTTCCTTAGGTAAATCACCATACCCCGCAATAACACCAATTTTTGATTTTAATGTAGATAGATTCACTGTAAAAAAAGCCTCACAATGGGCTTGTCAAATTAACGACAAATTCCTCTTTCTGATTTTTGAAGAAATTCAATCAATGTAGTTAAGGCAGGAGAAGCTGGAAAGTCTTCTTCTAGTTTGGATATAGCACTCTTTAACGCAAGGCCTGATCTAAAAATAATTTTAAACGCCTTTTTTAGAATCATGCGTTCTTCAGAAGAGACATCATTTCTTTCAAGGCCAACACCATTCACACCAAAAGCCTTTGCCGGATGTCCGTCGACCATCATAAAAGAAGGGACATCTTGCACCACCTTAGAACAACCTCCAACAATGGCCAAAGAACCGATGCGTACCAATTGGTGAACACCGCTTAGCCCCCCAATAATTGCTCTGTCTTCAACAATAACATGTCCAGCCAAAGTTCCATTATTAGCAATAACATTATAGTTCCCAACAATACAATCATGGGCAACATGAGCATAGGCCATAAACAAATTCCCATTCCCAATAATCGTTTTTGTTCCCTCTAAAGTTCCAGGGTTCATTGTCACGTATTCTCTAATAATATTAGAATTACCTATCTTTAAATAGCTAATTCCCCCATCACATTTCTTATCTTGGGTCATACTCCCAATAACAGCTCCCGTAAAAATCTGATTTTCTTTCCCGATCTCTGTATACCCTTCAATCGTAACTCTTGCTCCAACTTTTGTTCCAAAACCTATAGAAACATTCTCTTCTATAATTGCATAAGGTCCTATTTCAACACCTTCTGCAATCTTAGCATTTGGATGTACAATCGCTGTTGGGTGGATCACCGTTTTTTTAAGTTCGGCATTTAAACTCATGTATGTAGATTCCTCTTTCCTTTTACTCTGGAGTAACTATGGCAAATTTAACTTCAGCTTCACAAACAAGAGCTCCGTCGACAAAAGCCTTCCCCAAGCATTGCCCTGTTCTAGAACGAACTTTAAGGACATCAATTTCAAAACGAAGCTGATCCCCAGGAAATACGGGTTTTCTGAATTTAGCTTTATCAATACTCATAAAATAAGCGATCTTCCCTTTATTATCCGCTTGGCTCAGCATCAAAACACCCCCTACTTGAGCCATTGCTTCAACAATGAGAACTCCCGGCATTACTGGGTGCCCTGGAAAATGCCCTTGAAAAAACTGCTCATTCATAGTCACATTCTTAATTCCTACAGCTCTTTTACCCTCTTCCATCTCAATGATTCTGTCGACGAGTAAAAATGGGTAACGATGAGGAATGATCCCCATAATTCCATTCACATCATATACAATTTCAGAACTCTTCTCAGACACTGCTTTAGTCCCTTTAGATTGATCAACCATTTCCTTTAACCTCCTAACTAATTCGACATTATGTCGATGCCCAGTTTTAAAAGTGATAATATGTGCTTTAATTCTTCTCCCTAAGAGATAAATATCTCCTATTAAATCTAAAATTTTATGGCGGCAAGCCTCATCTTCAAAACGTAATTCATTTTGAATTGGTTTTCCATTTTCAAAAACAAGTGTATTCTCGAAAGAGGCGCCTTTCCCATACCCCTTAGAAAGTAAATCCTCCACCTCTTCTCTTAAGCAAAAAGTCCGAGCCGGTGATATATCATCTTTGTAAGTGGTAGGGTTAACAAGAAAGGTTGCTGTTTGATCTTGTAATAATGGGTCCCCTTGATAACTTAAGGAGTAAGTCACCTTAAATTCATCCGAGGGAAGAACTTTAATCGTGGATTCACCATAAGACATTTCAAATGGTTCTGTCACAGTTAAATATTCTCTATCACGGTCTTGCTCTTCTAGTCCAGCTTCTATAATTTTTTCTGAATAAACATCCGAACTACCATCCAACACGGGCATTTCATCCCCAGAAACTTCAACAAAGCAATTATCCACGCCCAAACCATGCAAAGAGGATAGTAAATGTTCGACAGTGACAATGTAAGCATTTCCAATTCCAAGTGTTGTTTGTCTTCCTTCCACTTCAGGAATCTGAATCACATTTTCAATATCTGCTTTAAAGGGTTGTGAATCCGGTAAATCAACCCGCTTGAAAACAATTCCAGTACCTGGTTCTGCTGGGATCAAAGAAACAGTTACTTTTTCCCCTTTATGAACCCCAATACCTTCAAAATCAATCCTAGTTTTAATCGTTTTTTCTTTTTCCATTGAAATTTATTTAAACCACCCGTATGCGTATTTTTTTAAAAGATTATTTCTTTTTATATTGCGCGTTAAGCTCCCCTAGAATTTCATCCGTAATATCATACTTATCATTTCTAAATAACATTAATCTTTCGTTGAAAATAAAATCATAATTATTTTTCTGCCCATAAACCTTAATCACATCATCAATATCTTTAAACACATCTTTTATGATTCCTTCTCTCTTTTCCCCTAGTTCTTTTTGAGCACCTCTATCGAACTCTTGAAGTTCTCTCAATTTTTTATCAACAAGAAGTTGCTTCTCTCCCTTACCAGAATCTGAAAGAAGAGCCATTTCATCTTTCAATCGTCTAACATCTAAAACTAAAGAATCTCTAACGGTCTGTTTTTCTTTCCCCATCTCTGCTAGCTGTTGATCAAACTTTTTTGTTTTCTCATACTGATCAAAAACTTTCGCAACATCAACGTAAGCTGTTTTTTCCGCATAAGCTGAAAAAGAAATTCCAAAAGACCCTAATATAACAATAAAGGCAATCATAAGCTGTTTTGTTAAATTCATCGTTTTATTCTCCTTATGTTAAGATTAAAAACCTCTGCTAAAACTAAATTCAAATCGACCATTTTCACTTTCTGTGTCTTCATTTGCTATAGGATAACCATAGTATAAAGCAACTGGGCCAATGGGAGTAGCAATTTTCAGACCCGGCCCCACACTCGCTGCAAATTCGCCTCCTTCAAAACTAAAAGCGTCCGCTGCAACTTGCCCCACATCCAAAAACACCGCCCCTTTGAAGTTCTGAATCAAAGGAAAGGTATACTCCAAATTTAAAATAAATAAAGAGTTACCACCTACAGCATCTCCAGCTTCCTTAGGCCCTACTCGACGAGGCTCAAAACCACGAACCGTTCCTAAGCCACCTGCAAAAAAACGATCAAATACAGGTACGGATCCAGAACCACTCCCTCCAATTTCATCGGTAATACCTAAACGACTTTTGGCTTCAATAACATGATTTTCTTTAAAGCTAAAATATTTCGTGAACGAAATTTGAGCATTATAATAGTCTTCATCTCCACCTATAAAACTTCCTATTAATTCTATAGAACTCGTGATTAAAGTTCCTTTTTTAGGCGCAACAGCATTGTCTCTCGTATCTCGAGAAATATTAAATTTCAAACGACTCAGATTTGTCTTCCCCTCAAAAGCCCTAACAGAAGGTCCTGCATCTGCTTCGAGGTCATCCAGTTCTACCTGCTCTGCCGTATAACCAATACCCGCACGAATAAACTCTGATAAAGCTCTGGCAAAACTAATAGAAACACCTGTTCTTATTTCATCAAAATCCGTATTGTTTGCTTCTCTAGTTACTCTAAACCCATTCAACCCCAAAGATAGGTTCTTGTTAAACAAATAAGGCTCCACAAAACTAGCATCAATATCTTGAGTAATCGTACCAATTCGACCTCTTAAAGATAAGCTTTGTCCACCCCCAGTAAATCTTGGGAAATTTTTAATATCAAAGTTTCTTTGCGAAATTTCAGCAAATCCAACAAACTGATCAATAGAGCTCACACCGGCTCCAAAAGAAAGCTCACCTGTCTGTTTCTCCTTAACCTTAAATACCACATCTCTACGATTTGGAGCTGACCCACCTTCTGTATCGTAAACAACTTCTTGGAAAAAACCTAAATTATCTAATCTCTGTTTGGAACGATCTATTTTTTGTCCGTCAAAACGATCTCCAGGACGCGTTCTCAATTCGCGACGAATCACGATATCTTTTGTTTTTGTATTTCCTCGAATTTTAACTTTATCTACAAAGAACAAATCCCCCTCGACAAGGTTGTAATTAACATCCACTTTTCCTGTATCTGGGTTCAGAACAACATCAGGAGTTATTTGAATCCCAATGTA
Organism: Candidatus Omnitrophota bacterium; assembly: GCA_029261035.1. Classification (GTDB taxonomy): domain Bacteria; phylum Omnitrophota; class Omnitrophia; order Omnitrophales; family JACROU01; genus JAJDCD01. Next base: position 42,915 of record JAJDCD010000006.1, on the reverse strand, counting down.
ACCCTTCTGAAAATAGTATTGACGAATAGCCGCTACATCGCCCGTCATATTCGATTGAGAGAAAGGGAATCCAGGTAACATTTCCAACTGATCCCAAATCTCACTTTCAGGAAATAAAACATTCCCTTTAATCTTAATATCACCTGCGTAGTAACGTTCTCCTTCGCCAACAACTACAGTAACATAAATCTCTTTCTTTTCCCTGTTATAATCAAACTTTGATGTAGACTGAACATCCAAAAAACCTTGCGATTGATAATACGCTCTAACTCGCTCCAAATCTTCTTGAAATGTATCTTCGTTGAATACGCCTTTTCTAAGTAAAATAAGCATGCGCGGTTTTGTTTTCAGTAATCGCTTTAAGTCTTTCTCAGGATAACTTTCATTCCCTTCAAAACTCACTTTGTTTATTTTATATTTATCCCCTTCATCAATCAGAATGTACAACACAGCTTCTTTAGCTTGTTGATTTACATCTATGTTCGATTTAACTTCAGCAAACCGAAAACCCTTATCAAAGTACTTCTCTTGAATTTTATTCACTCCCTGCTTAACAGCTCTCTGATCTAAAATTTGTCCTTCAACAATATTCAATTCTTTTCTAAGCTTATCTTCAGCAAAAGCACTGCTACCTTCAATAATAATTCGTTTTACAATAGGCTTTTCATCAACAACAACAGTAACCAAAACCCCATCTTGCTTTTCTTGAACATCAACACGAACATCCTGAAAAAAACCAGTTCCATACAAACGACGCACATCGTCATTAATAATCTGCTGCCTTAAAGACTTTCCCTTTTTAGTTTTAACCTTAGACAAGATTGCATTCGTGCTCACGACACGATTGCCTCTAACTTCTACCTCGAAAACTATTATTTCTCTAGGTTGAGGAATTGAAGGTGCAACATCCGATGTGGAAGAGCCTTTAGAAGGCTGCTGCGATGTTCCTTGATTCCCCACTGAAGCATTGGGTAGCTGAGAATTTTCAGCCTGTGTTACCCCAGATGCAGGAAGCATTGATTTCTTCGGAGAAGCACTTTGACTTACTTCTTCCACAGCCTTAGGCGAACTTTCAGTCTGTGTCCATGCCGTTACAGGGGAGAAACATAAAGCCAAAACAATGGCTATAACCCATCCACGTTCAAAGAAAACAGTTTGTCTTTTGCTATCATCCATAAGTAACTCAGATCGTTATAGATACCCTTGGTTTCAAATAATTTAAACAAAATAAGAGTGTATGATACACAATAGGCGAAGGAGTGTAAACCCTATTGAGAGATTATTTTACGGAGCTAATTTTTTAGTAACTCTAAGGGTAGTAAGGCCTTAGACATACCCTTGATCTTCAACGTTTTCAGCATGATTAAAATCAGGGTTTTCAAACCGAGTCCAATCCTTCAAGAAGAGTAAATCCACCGTCCCAATAGGACCATTTCTTTGCTTTGCAATAATTGCTTCCGCCCTATTTTTGTTCTCTTCTGTAGGGGTATAGTATTCTTCTCGAAATAAAAAAACGACCAAATCTGCATCTTGCTCAATAGCTCCAGATTCCCTTAAATCCGAAAGCATTGGCCTATTTCCCGTACGACTCTCGACAGCACGAGATAACTGACTAATTGCAATAACTGGCACTCTCAACTCACGAGCTAATGCCTTAAGAGATCGAGAAATATCTGAAATTTCTTGCTGACGATTTTCACGATTACTTCCTTGCATTAACTGTAAATAGTCAATCACAATAAGTTGGATATCTTTTTGAGATTTAAGACGTCTTGCTTTAGCTCGCAGCTCCAACACGGTTAAACCGGGGGTGTCATCTATATAAATAGGCGCTTCAGACAATTTTCCTGCCGCACTCGTAAGTTTTGGCCAATCTTGATGAGATAAGTAACCTGTCCTCACTTTTTGAGCGTCTACTCGAGCATGGGAACACAGCATTCTTTGCACGAGAGACTCTTTACTCATTTCCAAAGAAAATACAGCAACTCCTTTTTTGTCTTTAATACCAACGTGCTCACACAAACAAGTCACAAAGGCAGACTTACCCATCGAAGGACGTCCCGCAATGATTACAAGATCGGAAGGTTGAAGGCCTGCTGTTTTAGAATCAAATTCGTGAAACCCTGTAGCAACACCCGTTACATGCTCTTTTCTCTGATAAAGTTGATCAATAGTTTCAATGCTGTCCTTAATAATTTCTGACATAGAAATAAATTTGGATTCGATTTTATTTTGACCAATATCAAATATCTTTTGCTCTGCTTGATCCAATAGAATATTTACATCAACACCAGATTCCGAACCTTCTTGAACAATCTCTGTGGCCGTATTAATTAAGCTTCTTAAAATAGCTTTCTCTTTTACCATTTTGGCATAATGCTCAATATGGGCCGAAGTCGCTACACTGGAAGATAAATGGGCTAAATAGCTTCGCCCCCCTACTTTATCTAAGTCAGACGATTTATCTAAATCATCTGAAAGTGTAACTAACTCAATCGGAATATTTTTATCAAATAGACGGCAAATAGATTCATAAATAAGTTGATGAGCTGTTGAATAGAAGTGGGAAGATCGCAACAACTCCAAAGCTCTGGGAGCGGCTTGATCATCCGATAGAATAGCCCCTAGCACACTAATTTCTGCATCTAAATTATGTGGGGGTGTTTTCTCAATAAGGTTGGGTGAATTTTTAGTTGGCGACATAGACAGAAATCTTAGAAAGTAATCTGTATTTTAAAAATAGAACTTTTTAACAACGTTAGGACTTAACAACAGCAACTTGAAGAATTGCTTCAATATCCGCTGTTAATTTAACTGGAATTTCATAGCTACCTAAACTCTGTATTGGTTCTTCTACAAAAATCTTCTTCTTATCAATTTTAATCCCTTGTTCTACAAGTTCTTTTTGGATAAGCAAATTAGTGACTGAGCCAAATATTTTATTATTTTCTCCAGCCTTCACTTTAATTGTCAAAGAAGTACTTTCTATTTTAACTTTAATTTCCTTTGCTTTTTTCTCCTGACGTTCCAAAGATAGAACCAAATGCTTTCTTTGTTCATCAACCTGCTTACGAGTTCCTTTAGTGATCGCTAAAGCTAGTTTTTTTGGCAGAAGGTAATTTCTTGCATACCCGTCCTTTACTTTAACAACATCACCTTCCTTACCTAATTTTTCAACTTTTTGCGCTAATAATACTTCCATAACTCTCCCTCTTTCTAATCAAATTTTAGAATGGAACTTCTTCGTCTGGACTTAATTCGCCCTCAGCAACAGAAAGCCCTTTAACTGGCTCCCCTTCACCAAACGAATCTTGAATAATAGATTCTTTGTCTTGAACGCCCGACGCTGACTCTCCACCTTTTTGAGCTCGACTTAAAAACTGGACATTAATCGCTACAACTTCAACCGTATTTCGTTTAGAACCATCTTGAGCTTCCCAAGAACGGGTTTGAAGTCTTCCTTCAACACACACCGAACTTCCCTTTTGCAAATATTGATTACAAAGCTCTGCTCTTTTTGCCCAAGTCACGATACGAATAAAAGTAACTTCTTCTTTCTTTTCACCTTGTTGCGTTTGATACGTTCTATTTAAGGCGATTGTAAATGTAGTTACAGCTTGTCCTGATGGCAAATACTTCATTTCTGGATCACGAGTTAAGTTTCCAATTAAAAGTACTTTATTTAAACTTGCAGCCATGCCTCTTCTCCTTATTATACGCTTGTTTTTTGAGTTTCTTTAACAGGGTTTACGTCTTTGTTTTTTGTGAAAATAGTAAAATGCAAAATATAATCCGCTAATTTAAAAGCAAAATGCAAATCTTTAACCTTTTCAGGTGCTGCAGAAAATTCACAGCGAAAGAAAAGACCATCTGTCTTCTTATCCATCATAAAACCTAGAGCTCTTTTACCTAAATCAATTTTCTTTTCAAATTTCGCTTCATATTTAGTCAAAATTGCTTCTATTTTTTTAAAATTTTCAGAAACTTGTTCTTCATTTAAATTAGATTCTAAAATCAAAATACTTTCATAAGCACGCATATCTATCTCCTTAATATTTCTAATCTGTCTGCAATTGAGCAGTGTAATATATCATAACAATTGTAAAAAAACCAATATTTTCAATAAACTCATAATCTTAATTAAATTTCTGCATAATCTCCTCTGACGGAGCTCCAGAAGCCCAACTCAAAACACATTGGGAAGCTTTCTCTACTACCCCCTCTAATAGAGGAACATCTTCAGACAAAAATTCGTCCAAAACATAATCCTTCAGGCCCGAACTATCTTCAGGCCCTCCGACACCTAATCGAAGCCGAGGAAACTCTGTTGAGTTCAACTGTTCCTCTAAAGACAACAACCCATTATGTCCTCCAGAGGATCCCTGAGTTCTATATCTAACTTTTCCTAGTGGTAAGTAAACATCATCAACAAGCACCATGATATCTTGCAAATCTTCTACATTAAAATCGCGAAACAACCGAGGTAAACATTTTCCAGACTCGTTCATAAAGTAGCTTGTCTTAATCAAAGCAAATTCAACTCCATCTGTATTAGAAATTGCAGAGTAAATCTTTCCTTTTTTACTCCAAGACAAAGAAAGCTCTCGAAGCAAAGATTGAAGAACCAAAACACCTATGTTGTGCCGTGTGTTTTGATATCTCTCACCAGGATTACCTAAGCCTAAAATTAGCTTCATTTTTAGGAGCTCCAATAATTACTTACTCTCAGTCGGAGCAGCACCCTCTCCTTCAGAACCTTCTTCTTTTTCTTTTCTAATCAGTTCAGGAGTTTCAGGTTGTTCTTCTTCTACTTCAGCAACTTCTTCTACACGTGGCGCTAAAATAGTTAATATCACTTCATCCGGATCCAACAGACAGTTAACTCCAGATGGAAATGTAATGTCTTTTACATGAACCCCATCACCGATTTTTAAACCTTCTATACTTACATCAATTCGTTCTGGAATTTCAGTAGGCAAACATTCAACTTCAAGTTCACGGTGACTGTGATCCAAAACACCACCCTCTTTAACACCAGGAGCTTCTCCTTTTTCATGAACAGGAACTTTAACGTGAATTTTCTCACTTAAAGAGATTACATGAAAATCGACATGCTCCACAAAGTCCTGAACAGGATGCATTTGTAAGTCATGAATCAAGACAGTGTTTTCAGCATTCTTAGACTCACCTTCAATAGACAAGTTAATAAGAGCGTTCTCACCTGATCCTGTCTTTAAAAGTGTCTCTAAATCTTTAGCGTTAACCTCAAGCGAAATGGGTTCTAGATTTTTCCCGTAGACAACTCCAGGAATCATTTTTCTTTTTCTAATCTCCTTCGCGTATTGCTTTCCTGTCTTCTCTCTTTTTACTGCTTTTAAATTTAACTTTTGCATTGTTCGTTATCCCCTTTTTCTATATTTTTAGTGAAGGTGTTCATCTTCACAATTCCGTCTACGCTTCAACTCCAGCTCGAGCAAACAAAGAACTTACAGATCTATTCTGATGAATTCTTCGGATAGTCTCAGCAAGAAGTGGCGCAACTGACAACACTTTAATTTTCGACGTTTTCCTATTTTTAGGAATCGGAATCGAGTCAGTTACAATAACTTCTTTAAGAATTGATTTCTTTATTCGTTCTACAGCAGGGTCTGCCAAAACAGGATGTACAATTGCTGCATATACATCTTTAGCTCCATTGGCTCTTAAAGCATTAGCCGCTTCAACCAAAGAACCTCCCGTAGAAATTAAATCATCCACAATAACAACATTTTTATCTTTAATATCTCCTATCACGTTCATTACTTTTGTCTTTTTCGCACTCTGTCTTTGCTTATCCACAATAGCAAAAGGAGAGTTTAATACTTTTGAATAAGCTCTAGCCATTTTAATACCACCCACATCGGGAGAGACGACAATCAAATCTTTAATTTTCTTCTTTTTGAAATAAGAAGTTAGTACATTAATCGAATATAAATGATCTACAGGAATATCAAAAAACCCTTGAATTTGCCCCGCATGTAAATCCATGGTCAAAATTCTGTCTGCTCCCGCTGTACTTATTAAGTTAGCAACTAATTTCGCTGAAATAGGAACACGAGGTCTATCCTTACGATCTTGTCTGGCATATCCATAATAAGGAACCACTGCAGTAATACGAGCTGCAGATGCCCTTCTAGCAGCATCAATAAGCAAAAACAATTCCATCATACTGTCATTGGGTGGATAACATGTCGGCTGAACAATAAAAACATCCTGTCCACGAATATTTTCTTTGATTTGGACATGAATTTCACCGCCGGGGAAACTTTCACATATAGTCTGACCAACAGAAACTTTTAAATGTTCACATATATCTTTTGCCAACTTTAAATTTGAATTACCTGCTATTACTGATATTTTTTTCATTCTTATTTACCCTTATTTCTTTTACTATTCTTAAAATTTTTAGCTGGAACTCCAAATGCAACAGCCCCCTTGGGTATATCTCTATTTTTTAACACAACGGATCCAGCACCAGTTTTGGCACCCTTACCCACCTTTACTGGGGAAACCAAAACTGTGTTCGAGCCAATAAAGGCTCCATCCTGCACTTGCGTTTTATGTTTTTTCTTTCCATCGTAATTTGCAGTAATAGTTCCAGCTCCAATATTAACGTTATTGCCAATAGAAGCATCTCCAATATAGCTTAAATGCTTCACCATAGTTTTCTTCCCTATATCCGAACGAACTATCTCCACATAACTACCAACCTGAGCTAAGTCACTAATATTTGTTTTTTCTCTCAATCTTGCAAAAGGTCCTACATGACATTTCTTCCCAATCTTTACCCCGCTTTCAATATAGGTAAAAGGATAAATCACTGTATCTTTGCCAACTTTTACATCTTTAGCAATAAAAGTATTTTCAGGAGAAACAACAGTAACTCCTTGTTTTAATAATTTCTCAATTGTTTTTTGATTCTGATTTTTATATCCCATAACCAGATCTGTTCTGGAATTAATGCCCATTACTTCATCTTCTAAAGCTAAATTAAAGGCAGAAATTCTTTTTTGTTGATCCATCATTATCTGGATCGTATCTGTTAAATAATATTCTTTTTTCTTATTATTCGAACTCACTTTTTTTAAGGCTGTAAATAGTGCTTTTTTATTAAAAAGATAAATTCCAGAATTAATTTCTTTGATTCTTTTTTCTTTACTAGACGCATCCAGCTCTTCTCTAATAGCAACTACTTGTTTTTTTATGTTACGAACAATTCTTCCATAGCCTTTCGGGTCCGAAAACAACGACGTCAAAATACTTACATCTGCTTTTTCTTGCTGATGCTTTTGAATAAATTTACAGAGTGTTTCCTTCTGTATAAAAGGCGCATCCCCAGCTAAAATCAAAAGATGAGTCGCTTTGTTTTTTAACTTCGAATGAGCGCATTGAACAGCATGTGCCGTTCCTAACTGCTTTGCTTGAGTAACAAACTTAATCTTATCATCTACAGCAATTAATTGTTTTTGAACCTGAGAACCCCCATGTCCTACAACAATAACTTTTGAATTTATTTTCAAAGAACTCAAACTATCTAAAACATGCTCAACTAATGTTTTACCTTCTAAAAGGTGTAACACCTTAGGCAACTCGGACTTCATCCGAGTTCCTTTTCCTGCTGCCAAAATCAAAACATCTAAAGAAAATAAAGGCATATTTTTTATATTTAAGCTAACCCTTAATTCCTGAAAGCTTAATCCCCTCAACAAAGTAACGTTGACAAAATATAAATACAAGTAATACCGGCAACAAAACCATCATAGAACCAGCCATCAACAATGTCCAGTCTGTCGAGTATAAACTTTGAAAATAGGCCAAACCAACAGGTAATGTTAATTTTTCTTTGGAAGTCAAAACAATCAAAGGCCACATAAAACTCATCCAAGAACCCATAAATGTAAATGTTGTTAACGTTGCCAAAGCAGGTTTTGATAGAGGTAAAATAATTTTCCAAAAAATTCCAAAATAATTACATCCATCAATTTTAGCGGCGTCCTCAAGATCTCTAGGTAAACTCATAAAAAACTGTCTCAACATGAACGTTCCATAAGCCGTGAACATCCCAGGTAGAATCACAGCTTTATAAGTATCCACCCACCCTAATTTTCTTAATAAAATAAATACAGGGATAATCGTAACCGCTTGTGGAACCATCATCGTAGCTAAATAACCCAAAAACAATTGTGTTCGACCAGGGAAGTAGAGTCTGGAAAATGCGTAACCGGACATCGCACTCGTAAACACTTGGCCAAAAGTCGTGCACAAAGCAATAAAAACAGAGTTCATATAGAATCGCGCAAACGGAACAACTTCCCATGCTTTAACATAATTCTCCCAAATAAAAGTTGTTGGGATCCAATCCTTCCACCAATGGGTTTTTAATGATTCAAAAACCATTCCAGGTTCTTTTAAAGAAGTTGTTAACATCCACAAAAAGGGTGCAATCATAGAAATAGCCCCTAACCCTAAAACAACATAACTTATTGCTTTTCGGATGTTTTCTTCCCTTTGCTTCTTCTTCTTGCTCTCTTCAAATGTTTGTATTTTAGACATATTTCAATTCCCTACATATAATGAACAGATCTTTCACCACTTTTCCAATAAAACATGGTGAAAATAAAAATAATAGCAAACAAGACCCATGAAATAGCAGCTGCATACCCCATATTAGTCCATTGAAACGCATTATTAAAAATATAATACATAATCGTAGTGGTAGAACCATTCGGCCCTCCACCCGTCATTACATATGCAGCATCAAACCCGGATTGAAAACCACCAATCAAACTCATCACACCAATAAAAAAAGTTGTTGGAGACAAATGCGGCCAGGTGATATTCCAAAACCTTTGCCACCCATTAGCACCATCAATTGAAGCAGCCTCATACAAATCCTTTGGGATGCCTTGTAACCCTGCAAGATATAAAATCATGTTGTGACCACCCACAGTTTGCCAAATCCCCATAATAATTAAAGCGGGTTTTGCCCATTTTTCGTCTGTTAACCAGTTTGGGCCCACCAAAGGAAGTCCTACAACATCTCCAAATTTTCCAATCACCATATTAAATAAACCAAAATCAGGATTGTAAATAAACCGCCATAATACAAAAATCGCTACACCAGAACAAATGGTGGGTAAAAAATAAACAGTTCTAAAAAAAACAATTCCCTTAATCTTTTGATTCATAGCTAAAGCTAAGAGCAAAGATCCCATCATTCCAATCGGAATACCTAACATCATAAAAAGTGTATTCCAAGAATATTTCCAAAAGTAGGGGTCTTTAAAAAGCTGGATGTAGTTTTCAAAACCTACCCATATTGGCGCGGACAACAAATCCCACTGAACAAACCCTAAAAGAAATGAAAAAACTACGGGTAAAGACGTGAAAACTAAGAAGCCTAAAAAATTGGGCATTAAAAACAAATATGCCGCAACAGCTTCTTTTGAAGCATTTTTCATTTCAATTTTACTACGTTTTATTTTTTGTCTTGTTATCCCATCTTTTGCTTTAGGTAATGTTTCAGTATTATTCATTAGGCTGCAGAAACCTCCCTATCTACTACTTTACGAATTAAAATAGGGGATTCTTTTTTCTGAACAACTGCACGAGTAATAATACATTCTTCGATGTTTTCATCTGAGGGAATTTCATACATCACTTCCAACATCAACTCTTCCAAAATCATCCGCAAAGCTCTTGCTCCGGTTTTCTTCTTAATAGCTCTCTTTGCAACTTCTTTTAAAGCGTCGTCCTCAAATACTAACTTCACATTTTCAAGTTTAAGAAACTTTGAGTACTGTTTTAATAGCGCATTTTTAGGTTCTGTTAAAACTCGAACTAAATCTTCTTCCCCTAAACCATCCAAAGTAGTCATTGCACCAAAGCGTCCAACAAATTCTGGAATAAACCCAAATTTCAAAAGATCTTCCGTTTCCACTTTAGAGAGAATTTCACCAATTTTCTTTTTAGATTTAGACTTTACTTCAGCCCCAAACCCCATAGATTTATTAGAAATTCGTCTTTCAATTAAATTTTCTAAATGTGCGAATGTTCCTCCACAAATAAATAGAATATTGGTTGTATCCACTTGGATATACTCTTGCTGAGGATGCTTTCTCCCGCCTTGAGGGGGAATGTTAGCAATAGTTCCTTCTAATAATTTTAAAAGTGCTTGCTGAACCCCTTCACCGCTAACATCTCGGGTAATAGAAACATTATCCGTGGTTCTGGCAACTTTATCAATTTCATCAATATAAACAATTCCAAGCTCTGCTTTCTTAGCATCAAAGTTAGAAGCTTGCAACAGTCTTAAAAGCACGTTTTCAACATCTTCACCAACATACCCCGCCTCTGTCAAAGCCGTAGCGTCACAAATAGCCAAAGGAACATCCAATAACTTTGCGAGCGTTCTTGCCATTAAAGTTTTTCCAGAACCCGTTGGTCCAATAAATAGGATATTCGATTTTTCCAACTGAACATCATCATTGCTATCTTTGTGTTTAATTCTCTTATAATGATTATGAACCGCTACAGAGATGAGTTTCTTAGCACTCTCTTGGCCAATAATAAAATCATCTAATTTTCGTTTAATATCTTTTGGCTTAGGAACAACAAAATTAGAAACATCAAAAGCTTTCTCATCAGCTTTACTTTTTAGCTGAGATTGCTTTACCGTTTTATCTTTTTGAAGAATTTCGAAACAAATACGAACGCAGACATCGCAAATATAGGCATTGGGTCCTGCAAAAATCTTTTTAATGTCACCTGATTTGTCTCGTTCACAAAACGAGCATTTTTCTTGTTTGTTTTTAACCATTCCAAACCCAACTTTCGAAGTGTTTTTATTTGGCCCTGTACCACAAGGGTGCAGGGCTCATACCAGTTTTACTTCATATGGCTTCGCCATACCCTCTTGTAGTGTATGGCTGCCCGACGAGGATTCGAACCTCGAATCACGCCTCCAAAGGGCGGTGTGTTACCGTTACACCATCGGGCAAAATCAAATAAAAGATTTTAATAATAAAGACAAAAAAATGGCACGAACTCTATGTAGAATTTCGTACCATTTAATACAAAAACAAAAAGTTAACTAAAAGCTAATTAAACTGCATTTGATGCGGATGAAGAGGCATCTTTTTCATAAGCTTCTAAGACTGTTTTTTGTATATATTCGCGACATTCTAAAGTAATAGGATGAGCAATATCTTTATGCTGATTTTGTTTATCTGTCCCGTGGACAGCTTCCGAAGAAGCAACACCCTCTATGTTAGCACCACAATGACTACAAAACTTGCTTCCCAGATCAACTAAATGATTACAAGCAGGGCACGGTTCTTTCTGTTTTCTAGAAGGCATCGCAACAAAAAGACCTTTGCTTCCCTCAATTACTTTGATGTCCCTAACAACAAAACTATCATCGATAGTTATGGTACAAAAGGCACGTAATTTATTCTTTGTATCTTGTTTTTTGTAAACCCGAACTTCAGTTATCTTCACGACTCAACTCCTCTTTCAGGTAAGTGTTAAGGCTAAAAGAATAAGGTTCGCAAATAGTCGTATCACGATACCCAACTTCTCTTAGTAGCCTTTGTTCACTTGCAGCGGCCCTGTTAGATTCAAATGCAGCAACAACTGACGACCCGCTTCCGGACAAGAAGTGAGGAATTTTCTTTCCTCTCCAACGGCAATACAACTGACTTATGCGAGCAAATTTGTCCTCTGCAATGGAGTTAAAATCGTTAATCAAATATGGAGTCGCCTTGCATAACTCTCTGCGATATAACAAAGAGAGACAGATTTTAGCATCGGCTCTAACCTTTGTCAAGGAAAGGGGTTGCTGTAATTTAAGGTCAAAAAGATGATACATCTCTTTTGTTGAAAAAGACTTACGAAAACTAACGATCAAATAAACTAAGTCCAATTTCACACCCAAAGGACGAACCCTTTCTCCGCGACCCTCGACCAGAGCCAAAGGGGTATCATAAAGAAAAAAAGGAACGTCAGAACCAATTCGAGCTCCCAGACGACAGAGACGAGATCGAGTAAGATTTAAAGAGTAAAGCTGATTTACTCCCATTAAAAATGAGGCTACGTCGCTACTTCCACCCCCCAAACCAGCTCCCATAGGAATTCGCTTCTTCAAAAATACAGTAAGTCCAGGAGAAAAGCCCACTTCTTGCGAAAGCAATCGATATGCTTTTTCTATTAAATTTTCTTTGATTTGGGAAAGTTTTTTGTTTGAAACTTTAAAATTGAGTTTTTTAGAATCATTTTTTGAAAGAGAGATGTCGTCACACAACGAAATTCTTTGGAATAAGGATATTAAACCATGAAATCCATCAGAACGTTTTTTCTGAATATGAAGGGTTAAATTAGTCTTGGCTGGGGCTGGAATGATTATTTTATTCATGGCGGTTACCCACAAGCGTGACAGAAGTCAGAAGCACTCCTATCTGATTCTGTCAGAAACTCTTAAGACCAGGTTTTCTTTTTATGGCGGTTTTTTCTAAGCTTCTTTTTTCTTTTGTGCTTATTCATTTTCTTTTTCTTACGCTTCTTACCACAAGGCATATCTTCATTTTCCTTTCCAAACTCAAATTCTAAATAGAATTTGAGAATAAATTAATAAATTACTTTATTCAACGGATATTCAATAATCCCTGAAGCTCCTGCTTTTTTCAACTCAGGAATTAAAACTCTTACAACCTTCTCATCTATAATTGTATCAACATCAAACCACTTCCCATCTGAAAGAGGCATGACTGTTGGTTTCTTTAGCGCAGGTAAAATCTTAATAACTTTCTTTAAATCTTTTGACGAAACATTCATCTTAAGACCTACTTTTTCTCTAGCTAAAATTGCTGAAGATAAAAGAAGTGCTATGTTTTCAATTTTCTTTTTTTTCCAACTATTCTTAAGAGATTCTTTACTAGCAATAAAACGAGTTGTCGATGTTAAAACAGTATCTACAATTCTTAAATTGTTTGCACGCAAACTAGACCCTGTCTCAGTAGCCTCAACAATGGCATCTGCAAGTTTTGGAGGTTTTACTTCTGTCGCCCCCCAAGAAAATTCAACCTGAGCTTTTATCTTATGTTTTTTTAAATAATTCTTTGTTACATTCATCAGTTCTGTTGCAATAGTTTTTCCCTGTAACCCCTTAACGCTTTTAATAGGCGAATCATTATGAACAGCCAGCACCCATCGTATAGGGTTTCGCGTTTGTTTCGAGTAAGCTAACTCTGCAACTTCAACAATTTTAGATCCGTTCTCTTCAATCCAATCTTTACCGGTTAAACCACAATCAATAACTCCATCCTCAACATAGCGAGCCATTTCTTGAGGACGAAAAAGAACTACTTCTAGCTCATCATCGTCTACAGAAGGAAAATAAGATCGAGACGCAGAACTGATATTAAAACCAGCTTTATTAAATAATTCGTAGGTAGACTTTTCTAGGCTACCCTTGGGAAGCCCTAACTTCAACGTAGGCATATCACAAGAATCCTTTCTATTTACTAATAAAAGCCGTATATTCTATTAAGGAAACGGGGTGCTGTCAATGAATGGTTTCAGATACCCTTATCGGGCCTTTCTCACCACATTATATGCCATTTTCAGAAGACTTTTTAGAGGAGATATATTGATCCAAATAGCGGAAAACAATTAACACCAAAATCACTAAAAGCGTCGTAATTATTGCTATATTATAATAACCTGCCCCACAAGCCAATCCTATGCCCGCACAAACCCATAATGTAGCTGCTGTAGTAATCCCTACCACAGACACACCCGAACGAATGATGGCTCCAGCACCCAAAAATCCAATACCACTCACAACCTGCGCTGCAATACGAGAAGGATCGCTTACAGCACCCTGCCCCTTAAAGCTCTCGAACATCATAATTGAAATCATCATAATCAATGCCGCTCCAACGCTTACAATAGAATGGGTTCTAAATCCAGCGGCTTTACCCACCAACTCCCTTTCAAAACCAACAAACCCACCTAAAATAAGAGCACTCCCCAAAGGAAGAATAACACTCCAATCAAAATCCATAACAACCCTCCATGTGTATCAACTTATATCGACAAATTAGGCTTAGCAGTTAAATCCATTCCTACACTTTGTTTATTCTTATATAAATCATAACCCACGCGAGCTATCATCCCTGCATTATCCAAAGTTAAAGCTAAAGGTGGAATCCAAATATCTACAGAGAGCTTCTTACCTAAATCTTGTAATTTTGTTCTCAAAAGCGAGTTTGCGCTCACTCCCCCTCCAACTAGAACATGTTTAGAATTTGTTTTTTTAATAGCCTCTTCAACCGCAAGAACAATCCATTCTGTAACATTATGTTGAAAGCTTGCTGCTAAATGATTCTTCTCACTTTCTAACTTCCCGTTTAAATCTCGAATTAAATAAAGCATTGCCGTTTTAATACCACTAAAACTAAAATCTAAAGAGGATTTTAATTTAGGTTTAGTAAAACGATAACAATGAGGATCTCCTTCTCTAGCTAAGCGATCCATAATTGGCCCACCTGGATACCCAAGCCCCATCAATTTAGCAACCTTGTCATAGGCCTCACCGATAGCATCATCAATAGTCGTACCTATTTTTTGATATTGTCCTTTCTTACAATGAAGCAACATAGAGTGCCCCCCCGAAACAACAACACCAAGATAATCTCCCTTAGGCCTAGAATGTTCAATTAGATTCGCTTCCATATGGGCAATTAAATGATTTACGCCTACAAGAGGAATTTTATTAGAAAAAGACAAAGCTTTAGCAAAAGACACCCCTACCAAAAGGGAGCCTATCAAACCAGGTCCATACGTAACACTAATCAAATCTATATCACTTATTTTCTTTTTTGCCTTTTTCAATGCCTCATCAAAAACAATTTGTATATTTTCCAGAGAATGTCTGGAAGCAATTTCTGGAACAATTCCACCATAAGGCTTATGTCGATTTAAGCTCGAACTAATTATATTGGATAATAAATTCTGTTCACCTTCTAAAATAGCACATGAAGTTTCATCACATGAAGTCTCAATTCCAAGAGTTATCATCTTTTCACAACCTCTCTTAAACGAACTATTTGAACTCCTTTTCTGTTAATTTGCGGAGCCATTCTACGAATCGTTTCTAATGTTTTTCTTTTGTAATGGCCAATACCAATTGCATATCCTTCTTTCTTTGCTTTATCAATCAATTTCCCAATTTGGTTTGCAATATAAACGGCATCATCTTCATTATCGATAAAAACCGACCTTTTTAAATAAGGGAGCCCCTTGCTTCTTGCAGTCCTCCAACCCATTGAGTTATTCGATGTCATGCTGTCTAAAAAAAACATATTTCGATCTTTTAATTCCGAAATCACCCAATTCATAATTTGTCCGTCTTGAGTTGCTTTGGAACCCATATGATTATTGATACCACTAGCCCCAGGCACTGTTCTTAGATTTTTATCCAAAACTCGTTCCACTTCACTTCTCCTCATCCCCCCTTTAATCACTCCTGGGCCTGGGTCTACATTCTTCCCTAAGGGTTCCATGGGTTGATGTAGAATAACTTCATACCCTCTTCTTCGTGCTTCTCTTGAGAAATGCTCCGAATAGTCTAGTTGAGGCAAAATAGCTATCGTTAATGGGGCTCCTGCAGAATAGAGTAATTGCTCATATCGCAAATGATATCCAACATCATCTATTACAAATACAATTTTTGGAGAAAATCGATTAAGTGCTTTTGCAGGAACAGGTTCTGGCTTAGCTAAGTAAACAGTTTGGGTCGTAACTTTCCTCTCAACTTTTGGTTGAGACCGCATTGTTACTGTCGTTTTTTTAGGAGGAGTCGCTCTCTCAATTGCCTTCGTTTTTACAGCCACTTTCTTTTTTGTTGGAGCCGCAGACTTCTTCACACTCCTAGAACTAACTTTTTTCTTAGCCACAACCGGTATTTTCTTCTTTTGAACTATGGGTTTTTTTGTTGGAACCACTTTCTTTTTAGCTTCTGGTAGTTTAAAAGAACTTAAACCAGAAAGAGAAGTTTTTGTCTTCGTAAACTCCGTAAAGTTTTTCTGAAAGCTCGATACAGATGAAGAAATGGTAGAAATTACATTGGGAGTTATTGTATTCCAATTAAGAGCCAACCACAAAAGTCCTGCTCCAATAACAATCCCCATAAACATAGCAACTAAAGATGGAGATAAGCTTTTCTTCGCTTTCTTTCTCCCCCTTTTAGAGGCTTTTTTCTTCCCGCTTTTACGAACTACTTTTTTCTTTCTAGGCATTTAAATACTCCAATGCAGCTTTAATAAACACGTCGTCTTTTATAGTCTCAGCAATTTCTATTTCCTTAGACAAATTCAACGCTAAGTTAGGGGTAACACCAATCCCTTCGATGCTTTTGCCTAGAGGCGTTAAATAATACGCGGTAGTCAATTTAACTGCGGATCCATCAGATAAAGGAAACACCGTCTGAACCGACCCCTTACCAAATGTCTTTTCTCCAATAATCCATGCTCTCTCATGATCCTGCAAGCATGCAGCCATAAGCTCTGCAGAGCTCGCTGTTTTCGAGTCTACCAAAAGCACAAAATTGAACTCTTCTTCAATTTTCAATTTTGTTGAAAATATTTTTTCGGTAACTTGAAAATCAGAGCCTTCAATCTGAACAAGAATCTTATTTTCAGGTAAAAACAAATCGCAAACACGAACAACAGAATCTAATTCCCCTCCTGAGTTGTGCCTTAAATCGATAATGAAATATTTTACTCCTTTATTCAGGAAACTTCCAATCTGAGACACTAAATCACTGGGCGTCATACTTGTAAATTCAGAAATAGCCAAATAGCCCACTTCCGAATTTAAGAGTCTCGCACCATGAATGGATGTCACCTTAACCTTATCTCTTTGGATTAAAACAGAAATGGCTTCAGACCCATCTCGAGAGATTTTTAATAGTACTTCTGTGTGAATAGAGCCTCGAATCAGTTTTAACACTTCTCTTAAAGGGCGTTGGTGCGTAGATACCTCATCGACAAATTCAATAACATCCCCCGCTTTTATATCTGCCTTCTGAGCCGGAGAATTGGGAATAACTCGTTTTACAAAAGGAAAGTAATTTTCTATTTCTAAAACAACTCCAACACCTTCATACTTTCCTAAAACTTCACTCTTAATCTCATAAAATTCTCTAGCAGACAAATATTCAGAATAGGAGTCTAAAGATTTAAGCAATTCCGAAACATTCTTTTTTAAATTGCCTCTAACACTAATTTGGCTTGGATAATGCTGGTTGATTAAACTTACAACTTCATCAAATTTTATATGTTCAGCCTGGTTAAGAGTTGTTGAATATAAATAGCCTAAAGGAAGGATTAAAATAAAAAGAGCAAAAAATAGGATCTGTTTTTTCATAAAATTAAAATTTTGGCCAGTAGCTTTTAGGTCTTGGTTCAAAAGCATATTTTGCCAAAAGCAAAAAGCTAAGAGCCAAAAACTATTTTTACATTTCTGAGAGAGTTTTTTGCAGCAATTGGTTTACGATAGCAGGATTTGCTTTCCCCTTGGTTTCTTTCATCATCTGTCCTACCAAGAAACTAATTGCATTTTTCTTTCCTAATTTAAAATCTTCAACAGATTTGGGGTTTGCATTAATAATATTCTTAGCTAACTCTTCAAGCAATCCCGTATCCGAAACCTGTTCCATACCTCTATCTTTCACAATATCTTCTGGTGAGTTTCCCGTTTCAACCATCTCTGGCAAAATTTCTTTAGCAATTTTACCGTTAATAACTTGTTTATCCATCATTTGTAGCAACAAGGATAAAGACTCAGGGGTAACCTTGCAGTTCTCCAAACTTTCTTTTCTGGCATTTAAAATACCTAACAGTTCCGTTGTAAGCCAGTTAGATGCTTTTTTAGGATCCGCTCCTGAATTAACACAAACTTCATAATAGTCTGCCGTTTTTTTATCAGAAACTAAAACTTGTGCATCATATTCTGAAAGCTGAAACTCTTTAACAAAACGATGTTCTCTTGCTTGTGGAAGCTCAGGTAATAGTTTTTTAAGCTCTTCTACTTTTTCTCTAGAAATGGTAAAAGGAACTAAATCAGGTTCTGGAAAAAAACGATAGTCATGTGCCTCTTCCTTAGATCTCATCGTAACTGTTTTTTGTTTTGCATCATTCCACAAGCGTGTTTCCTGAACAACACGATCCCCCGACTCAACAACCTGAGTCTGTCTATCAATTTCGTACTGTAGAGATCTGGCAACTGCTTTAAAGGAGTTCAGATTCTTAATCTCTGTTTTTGTTCCCAATTCTTTTTGACCCTTTGGACGGATAGATATGTTTGCATCACAACGCAAAGAACCTTGTTCCATACTACAGTCACTGACACCAATATACTTTATTGTTGATTTCAATAAGGTTAAATAAGCATAAGCTTGCTCTGGTGTTTTTAGGTCAGGTTCTGTCACAATTTCTAAAAGAGGAATCCCTGCTCGATTATAGTCTACCAAACTTCCATCAGAATGAGATTCGTGATCCAATTTCCCAGCATCCTCCTCTAGATGAGCTCTGTTAATACGAACCCGAATAGAATCATTATCTTTTGTTGTTACATCTAAATAACCTTCGTAAGACAACGGCATATCAAATTGAGAGATTTGATACGCTTTTGGGAGGTCTGGATAAAAATAATGTTTTCTATCAAACTTGAGGCGCTCAGCAATTTTGCAATTAATACCCAAAGCAATCTGAATTCCATATTCCAATGCTTTTTCATTCAAAACAGGAAGAGAACCTGGTAGCCCAAAAGAAACCTCTGTTGTTTGAGTGTTGGGTTCTGCTCCAAACTGAGTTGAGCTCGAACAAAACAATTTACTCTCTGTCTGAAGTTGTACATGTACTTCTAATCCAATAACTGTTTCATATTTATCTGATGCCATTCCGTCATCCCCTTAAAATAAAATATTAAATCGAAGGTTTTTTATCATTCCAATGCATCGTTTGTTCATAGTTGTACCCTGCACGAAACAACGTAGCTTCATCAAAATAATTTCCTATAAGCTGCAATCCTATTGGAAGCCCTTTACTGTCATACCCACAAGGAATTGATATCGAAGGAACGCCTGCAAGATTACTGGGTATTGTATAAATATCAGAAAGATACATAGAAAGAGGATCCTCTTTCTTTTCATTAAGCTTAAATGCTGTGGTGGGAGCCGTTGGAGAAATAATAACATCCACCTCCTTAAAAGCCTCATCAAAATCCTTCTTTATAAGCGTCCTCACCTTTTGTGCTTTTAGATAATAAGCATCATAGTAGCCTGCAGATAAAACGAACGTTCCTAGAAGAACACGCCGCTTCACTTCTTCCCCAAACCCTTGGCTACGTGTATTCATATACATTTCTACTAAATCCTTAGAAGGGTGTCTATATCCATATTGAACACCATCGAAACGAGCAAGATTAGAGCTTGCTTCAGCTGTTGCTACTATATAATAAACACTCACAGCATACTTCGTATGAGGTAAACTAATTTCCTTAACCTTAGCACCTAACTTTTCGTACATTGCTGTAGCTTCCCTGACAGCAGCTTCCACCTCTGGATCTAAACCATCAATAAAATATTCTTTAGGAATCCCAATTCGCAGACCTTCCACATTTTTTGTTAATGTTTGAGTATAGTCTGGAACTTCCACATTAGCTGAAGTGGAATCCTTAGGATCATATCCTGCAATTACGTTCATGATTCTTGCGTTGTCTTCCACATTTTTAGTCAATGGCCCAATTTGATCCAAGCTCGATCCAAATGCTATCAAACCATAACGAGAAACACGTCCATAGGTAGGTTTTAAACCAACTACCCCACAAAAAGAAGCTGGTTGACGAATAGATCCACCGGTATCAGAACCTAAAGCAACTATAGCTTCATCCGAAGCAACAGAAGAAGCCGAACCCCCACTAGATCCTCCAGGAACACGCTCTAAATCCCAAGGGTTCAATGTTGGAAAATCTGCAGAAGATTCACAAGATGAACCAAAAGCAAATTCATCCATATTACATTTAGCAAAAATGAAGGCCCCTTCATTTTTTAATTTATTAACAACAGTAGCATCATAAGGCGGGATATATCCTTTCAGAATTTTGGAGCTACAAGAAGTTTCCCAGCCATGGGTGCAAATATTATCTTTAATGGAAATAGGAACCCCCCATAAAGACTTCCCATCTTTAGAAGTTTTACCATCAAACTCAGAAGCTTCTGTTTTCCAATTAAGATAAGCTTTTACCTTAGGGTTTACTTTCTCCGCTCTTTTGCTCAAAGAAGAAAGTAACTCATTAACATTTTTTTCGTCTTTATTATGGTTTACAGCCTCAACGACTGTCATTTCATAGAGTTCTTTAGCCATTACGATTAGGACCCCTCAATTACTTTAGGAACTTTAAAATAACTCCCATGAATATCTGGAGCATGTTTCAATACTTCCTTATACGCCTCGGATTGAATTACCTTATCTTCTCGGTAAACATTTTCTAAGTTCAAAACATGGCTTGTAGGCTCAACATCAGCAATATCCAATTCATTTAGCTGTTCTACATAAGACAAAATTTGATTTAAATCGTTCTGAAGCTTCACCTTCTCTTCTTCATCCAACTTAATTCGAGATAACAAAGCCACTTTGTTAATATCCATTTCCATAATGGAATCTCCTCTCCACCAACTTTTATCCCAAAAATTCCAGTTTGATTCATATCAAACTCATCCTCTTTGGCAATTCTTAGTTATGTACCGACTGTGACAGGTCTTTAGACCTGCTTCACAAAAGCCTCATAGCCACAAAAAACTAATATCGAAGATGTAGAGCGTAACATAAGCCCTAGGATGCTGTCAATCGCTCTTAGGCCTTCATATCACTCGATTTAAGCCTTTTTTCAATTGCTTGGCTTAAACGAATAAAATCTTTTAGAAATAAGTCCCCCGGTCTTAGATTAGTCGCTAAGTGGAGAGTTTCTAAAAGCAATTGCCAATCTTCTTTGCTCCAGTCTGCAACTTTTGAGCGATGCAGACAATTTAAAATATTTTTTCTTCTTTGACTAAAAAAAGCTCGGACTATACTCTGGAATAACTCCAAATTAACGGGATCTGCATCTAGCTCAGCTGAATCTTTAAACTTCACATAAATAACCGTAGAATTAACTTTAGGAACAGGAAAAAAGCAACTACTAGAAACGTTCATTACCCTTTCGACATCTGCAAAATAACGCAAAGTTACTGAAAGACGACCATAAGACTTACTCCCTGGGGACGCCAAAATCCGATCAGCCACCTCTTGCTGAACCATAAGCAATGCAGACTCAACACAGTCTCTTTCTTCCGCTAAATGAAATAATATAGGAGTTGTTAAATAGTAAGGTAAATTTCCAACAACCTTGATCTTTTTCTTAAGAGCTAACTCTGAAAATTTAAACTTCAAAATATCCTGACAATAAAGATTAAAACGAGTCTTAAAAGGCTCAAATTCTTTTAATAAGAACTCCACTAACTTAATATCTTTTTCTACCGCTATCAAATCAATCTTATGCTTCATCAACTCATGAGTTAAAGCCCCTTGGCCTGGACCAATCTCAAGGACCGTCTCACCTTCTTTTAAATGCAAGGCTTCTACTATTTTAGTAATAATATTTTTATCTTTAAGGTAGTTTTGCCCGAGAGATTTTCTAGGTCTAAGATGAAAAGATTTAGAAGCCATAATCAACAAACCACTTTTCCATTTAATTTTTTTGCTAAATTAAGAGCTGATAACATAGGCTTAAAGTTCGCTTTTCTTTTGTATGCAATATCATACGCTGTACCATGATCAGGAGAGGTTCTGATAAATGGAAGCCCTACAGTTAGATTGACGCCCGAATCAAAGTAAAATGCCTTAAAAGGCGCCAATGCTTGGTCATGATACATTGAAATAATAGCATCCCACTTCCCCTCGATTAGCTCCCGAAAAATTTCATCACCAGGGATAGGGCCATACACAGGAATTCGCTTCTTTTTTGCTTGCTGTATAGCAGGCTTTATTTCCAAATCTTCTTCAGTTCCAAATTCATTTCCATGTGGATTCAAAGCAGAAATGGCTAATTTTATTTTTTTCATTCCAAACATCTGTTTTAGCACTTTTTGGGTAAAACAGATTTTCTTATATATCAGCTGTTTCGTAATCGATTTAGAAACCATCTTCAGAGGTAAATGAGTCGTTGCTAAAACAATTTTAACCTTATCTGAAACAAACATCATCGAGACATTTTTGGCCCCAGACTCTTTAGCTAATAATTCGGTATGCCCCTTAAATTGTTTTGAAACTTTTCTTATACCTGCTTTTGAAACAGGCGCCGTAACCATAGAATCCGCTTGTTTGTTCATACACAATTGAATTGCCACCTGTATAGAGTCTAGTGCGATAGAGCCATTAATCTTGCTTATCACCCCTTTATCAAAAGTCTTTTTAAGTGGTAATTCAAAAAACCACACCCCCTTCTTTAATGAGAAAATTTGTTTTCGAGACAAATCAACATTAAAAGGAGTAAAGAAAGAAGAATTATAGGATTTAGGCAAAGAGTGCTTTAAACTGTTTTGATGTCCTATTAAAACACATTGGACGGAAGGGTTTTCTCGTTTAAATTGTTTAACAGCTTTTAATGTAATTTCAGGGCCTATACCCCCAGGGTCCCCAAGACTTATTGCAATGATCATTTTTTTCATTATATCACTTAATCAGGTAGGCATTAACGAATGGAAATATATGCTTTGGCTTTTAATTCTTTCAGCCATTCATCAAAACGTTCTCCAGCTTTTTTTCGATACAAAATACCTCTTATATCTTTTCGGACATCTTCCAATGTCTTCTTTTCTTTTTCCGACCGTTCTTCAACTCTAAATATATGATACCCAACTTCAGTCTCAATAACCTGAGACAACTGCTGAGGCTTTAGAGCAAAAATAACTTCATCAATAGTCGGAGCCAACTCACCTCGCCCCACAAACCCCATATCGCCTCCATTAGAAGCCTGATAGTCTTCAGATTGAGCTTCTGCTACTTTTCCAAAATCAGCGCCGTTTTGTATATTAGATAAGATTTGTTCTGCTTTAAATTTCGCATCTTCATCTACTTTATCTCTAAACTCTTTCGCCTTACGAATAGTAATTCCAGAAATTCTGACTTGTTCATCACGAACAAAAAACCCTTCATTCTCTTCATAATATTCCCTCACCTCTTTAGGGGAAACAAGAACTTTATTCCTTACCTCAAAATAGTTTAGTTTTCGAACAGCAATTTGTTGCCGATACTTTTCTCGCAGTTTCTTCAAAGACATTCCTTGCGCAGATAAAATTCGCTGAAAATCTTGTGGGTTCTTAAACCGTTTTTTAAAATCAATAATTCGACCATCTATCTCACCTTCCGATACAACAACTCCTTTTTCCTGAGCCTCTTGATAAACTAGCTTATCTTCTATCAACTGATTCAACAGTTTCCTTCTTGCTTCAGTCATTTTTTCAGCAAACTCTTGGCCTTGATAAACAGTTCTATATTGCTCAAAAACAGGTCGAATCAAATCATCCAACTCTGACTGGGTAACAACATCATTATTCACAACAGCGACAACTCTCTCAATAATTTCAGAATGTCCCTTAGGCATCCATAAAAACAAGACTAATAACAAGACAATAGGCCTAATATAAAATTTACTCATGTATCGTTCCCCTTTTCGTTCAAATGCAATTCCCTTAGTATATCCCCAAATCCAATAGTTTTCCATAAAGAAAACGCATTCTGAGGTTATAACACAAACTTGCTAAGTCTATTTATAGAAAACACTTACAAAATCTACTTCAAACGTTTTCTCTCTTCATCAATCATCTGTTGTAAGAGTCGACAATACATATCAAACCCAACCTGATGAATAAACCCACTTTGCTCTGAGCCTATCAGGTTTCCAGCCCCTCGAATCTCCAAATCTTCCATTGCAATCTTAAAGCCAGACCCTAAATCGGTAAATCTTTCAATAGCGCTCAATCTCTTTTCAGCCTCCTCTGTCATCCTCCAACTTTTAGGGACAAAAAAGTACGCATAGGCCTTTCTTTTCTTAGCATACCTGCCAACACGTCCTCTCAGCTGATAAAGATCTGCTAAACCAAAAAGGTCTGCCCTATTCACAATAATTGTATTCGCATTTGGAATATCCACACCCGATTCAATAATATTGCTACAAATAAGACAATCAACCTCATTTTGCATAAATTGCATTAATACATGTTCTAACGTTTTTGGCGGCAATTGACCATGAGCAACTGCAAAGCGAACTTTAGGAAATAGTTTAGTTAACTTTTTTGATATTTTTTCTATCGATTGAACCCTATTGTGAACAAAGAAAATTTGGCCTTTACGCTCTAACTCTCTTTCAAATATTTGAACTAATTTTTCTTCTTTCAGATCCAAAACTTCCGTATGAACAGGTAATCTCGATTTAGGTGGTGTATTGATAACAGACATATCCCTAGCTCCCATTAGAGATAAGTACAATGTCCTCGGAATGGGAGTCGCTGTTAAAGTTAATACATCCACAAGCGTTCTTAATTGCTTTAATTTTTCTTTATGCCTAACCCCAAACCTCTGCTCCTCGTCAACAATCACTAACCCTAAATTCTTAAACTTAATATCCGAAGAAAAAAGTCTATGTGTTCCTATGACGACATCCACGAGCCCTGCATTCATATCTTTTACAATTTTTTTCTGCTCCGCTTTAGTTTTAAAACGGCTCAAAACTTCAACACGTACTGGGAAATTTTTAACTCTATTCGCAAATAATAAGTAGTGCTGCTCCGCCAATATAGTAGTAGGAACTAAAAATACAACTTGCTTATTGCCATTCACAGCTTTAAAGGCTGCTCTTAAAGCAACTTCGGTTTTTCCATAGCCTACATCCCCACAAAGAAGTCTGTCCATCGGACGAGAACTTTCCATATCTATTTTAATCTCAACAATAGACTTCTCTTGATCGCGAGTCAAATCAAATGGAAATTCTCCTTCAAACTCTTTTTGCCAATCATTGTCTTTTGGAAATTTGATTCCTTTTAATAGTTGCCTTTTTGCCTGCATTTCTAACAGATCATTTGCATATCCTTTTATGGCTCGTTTTGTTTTTTCACGTATCCGAACCCACTCTTTACTATGCAACTTGCTTAACTTAGCAGATTTTCCCTTTATCCCCATATAACGTTCTATATACTTCATCTCATCTAGCTCTAAGTAAAGAATCTCTTTTTTATCATATTCTATAGCTAAAAACTTTTTATTTCCCTTCTCCACTTTCAGAATTTTTACACCAACAAATTGACCAATTCCATAGTTTAGATGAACAATAGAATCTCCAGGCTGCAAATCTTTAATCTCTGTAACAGGCCAATACTCTTCTGTTATATTTTTTCTAGAAAATTTTTTTTGGAAAAGTTGACTAAATGGAATTATGCGAACTGATTTATAAGTTGAAAAAGTTTTCTGTTCATTTGCAGAAAAATCTTTGATCTCCTCTATCGTATCAATATTAAAAGTAATACGAACTGGGTTTCTGTATGTAATTGGAAAAACATCAAACAAATAGCCACGAACCGAATAGTCTCCTGGTTGCGAGACATAATCTTGTTCAATGTATCCGATAGATTTTAATTTTTCGATTAGAAAATTAGGAGGAAAAGAATTTCCTATGGAGAGCTCAATTGAGTCGAAATCATTAGATATCATAAGACCATGAGAATTTAGTCGGAAAAAAACAAAAATAGTTTAAAGTTGATCTACAAAATTCTTGATGCGCGCAATGCCCTTAGTTATATTTTCATCTGAGGAAGCAAAGCTCAAACGTATGTGATCATCACTGCCAAAGACAATTCCTGGTACTACTGCAACTTTTTCTGATTCTAGCAATTTTTCCGTAAACTCACTGCTAGTTAAACCTGTTTGAGATATATTAACAAATACGTAAAAAGCTCCGTCGGGCAACAAAAGACTTAACTTCGCTATTTTCCCGATTTCCTGAGCAATTAAATTTCTTCTCTGTTCAAACACAATCCGCATTTTGTCTATAGACTGTTTGCCGTTTTTTAAAGCCTCTATACCTCCAAATTGAGCAAAAGAAGTAGGGTTTGAAGTCGAGTGACTCTGTAAACTAGAAATTTTAGAAACAATCTCTTTGGGGCCTCCTATATACCCTAAGCGCCACCCAGTCATCGAATAAGCTTTGCTCATGCCATTCACAGTAAAAGTCCAACTCTTAATCTCTTCACTTAAAGAAGCGACAGAAATAAACTTCTTAGAATCAAAAACAAGCTTCTCGTATATTTCATCACTCACAATAAAAACACCTTTCTCAACAGCAATTTCTGCAATAGCCCTTAACTCTTCTTCAGAGTAAAGCATCCCCGTTGGATTAGAGGGTGAATTAATAATAAGAGCTTTTGTTTTTGATGTAATGCTGTTCCTGAATTGTTCTGGTGTAATTTTAAATTGGCTTTTTTCTGTCGTATTAATAATGACAGGCTCACCACCTGAAAGACGTACCATTTCGGGGTAACTCAACCAATAAGGCGAAGGAATAACTACTTCATCTCCATCATTTAATATAGTCTGAAAAATATTAAACAAAGAATGCTTTGCTCCGACAGAGACTACAATTTGATTCGTTTCATAATCAATTTGATTATCATTTTTAAATTTTTTTACAATTTCTTTTTTGAACTCATCTAATCCAGACGCAGCGGTATACTTAGTAAAGCCCTCTTGAAGCGCTTTAATTGCTGCTTGTTTAATATTTTCAGGAGTATCGAAGTCAGGTTCGCCCGCCCCAAAAGAAATAACATCAAGACCTTCTGCTTTCATCTGCTTAGCTTTAGCTGTAATTGCTAAAGTAGCAGAAGGCTTTACTTTTTCTAAACGAGTCGATAGTTGCATTGTTTTCATTCAGGTAAGTTGTATGGTAAGAAAAAAATTACTTTTTTTCGTCGCCTTTTAAAAACTTTCTGAGAGATGTTAAAAAACCACCTTTTTGCTGTGCTTTTTCAATATCTGATTCCTCATCTTCTTTATCAGTAGTAGATTCTGATTTTTTAGGCTTTTCTGTACTAGCCTTTATTTTCCCAGTATCCACCTTATCTTTCTTAACTACAGAAACATCATCTAAACTAGATTTTTTTGATTTACTAGGCTTAATCTTCTTCTCTGTCTTTGGCTCCTCTAAGGCGATATTCTTAGAAAATTCCAAATAAACCATTTGAGCGCCATCCCCAGGACGGACAGCTTCTTTAATGATACGAGTATAACCACCTTGAACCAATTCAAATTCGGGGCTAATCTTATCAAAAAGCTTTTTTACAGCCATTTCATCCCGTAGAGCAGCTATAGCTTGCCTTCTAGCATGCAACGTATTTCTTTTTGCTAACGTAATCATTTTTTCAGCTAAACGACGAGCTTCTTTTGCCCTATCAACTGTAGTACGAATACGATGATGTTCAACAAGCGCTACCACAATATGAGCCAACATCGCCTTTCTATGAGCTGATTTAACGCCTAATTTAGCCGTTCTTTTTCTGTGTCTCATTGTTCTAACTCAACCTTCTTTTTTGTTAATCTTTGTTGAATATCCAATCCAAGAGAAAGCCCCATAGTTATTAAAATAGCATTGATTTCTGTCAACGACTTCTTTCCGAAGTTCTTATATTTTAACATTTGCTGCTCGCCTCTTTGAATTAAGTCACCAATTGTCTTAATATTTGCAGCTTCTAAACAAT
Source organism: Candidatus Omnitrophota bacterium (assembly GCA_029261035.1). Classification (GTDB taxonomy): domain Bacteria; phylum Omnitrophota; class Omnitrophia; order Omnitrophales; family JACROU01; genus JAJDCD01. The sequence goes on along the minus strand of JAJDCD010000006.1, from coordinate 15,032 downwards.
TAGCACTACGAACAGAAAGCTCCAACTCAGAAATAGGTTTGTTAATCAGATCAAGAAAATCCTTGTCCACTTCTTCTTCAGGCTGGTCTTCTTCTTCAACTTCAATTTCTCCATAATTAACAAAAATATCTAAATGCTTGTGTAAGATATTAGAAGCATAAAGAACCGCTTCTTCGGGACCTACGGCAGAATTAGTCCATACTTCTAGAACCAAACGATCGTAATCCGTCACTTGTCCTACACGGGTTTCCTCTACTGAAAAGTTGACTTTTTGAACAGGAGAAAACAAAGAGTCGATCGGAATAACTCCAATAGGAGAATCTTCCTTTTTGTTTTTTACTGCAGAAACATAACCACGACCTTTTTCAACTTCCATTTCCATTGAAAAGTTGGTGTCTTTGGTTAATGTGCAAATATGAAGTTCTGGGTTCACAATTTCAACAGTATCATCAGTAGTAATGTCTTTAGCTGTAACAACACCTTCTTTAGAAGCTTTCAAACTAATCGTTTTAGGCCCTTTACCATGGTATCTTAATACAAGCTGTTTGATATTAAGAATGATTTGCGCGACATCTTCATAAACACCATCCAATGCTGAAAATTCGTGCAAAGCTCCTTCGATCTTCAAGTTTGTAATGGCTGAGCCATCAATAGAAGAATAAAGAACTCTTCTCAAAGAATTCCCAATAGTTGTTCCAAACCCCTTTTCAAAAGGCTCCGCAATAAACTTTCCATACCCAGGAGTTAAAGTCTTTTTGTCACATTCAAGAAGCTTTGGCGTCTCAAATGATTTCCATCGAATTCCCATAAATATATTTCCTCCTTATTAAAAACTCATTCAAAATTATTTTGAATAAAGCTCTACAATTTGTTGTACTTCAACAGGTAAACCTGCGTCTTGTTCTTCTGGAAGACGAATCACAGTTCCTGAAGTTCTACTTTTATCCATGTCTAACCAACCAACAAGATCATGAGTCTCTCTTTTTTCTTGGACATCTTTAATTCTAGTTTCTAACGATTCATTCATTCTTAAAGCTACTTTGTCGCCCACACGAACTCGGAATGATGGAATATCAACAAGTTTCCCATTAACTGATATTTTTTTATGACGAACCATCTGCCTAGCTTCCTGCCTAGAGAGAGACCATAAAAGACGATAAACAACATTATCCAGTCTGCGCTCCATCAGCTCTACTAAGTTACTTCCAGTTACACCTTTCATTCGGGCAGCTTCAGCGAAACCATTTCTAAACTGCTTCTCTAATACACCATAAAACTTCTTCATCTTTTGCTTCTCTCTTAACTGAATACCATAATCAGATAATTTTGTTCTTCTCTGACCATGCTGTCCAGGAGCAAAGTTTCGTTTCTCGATAGCACATTTCTCTGTGTAACAACGCATGCCTTTTAAGAAAAGTTTAACACCTTCTCTTCGACATAATCTACATTTGGGTTCTAATCTTCTTCCCACTAAATTTTCCTCCTAAATTCTATTTTAAACGCGTCTTTTCTTTGGTGGTCGACAGCCGTTATGTGGAATTGGAGTAACGTCTTTGATTACCGTTACATTAAGTCCTGCAATTTGTAACGCTCGAATTGCAGATTCTCTTCCAGATCCTGGGCCTTTAATAAACACTTCTACTTCTTTCAAACCCATTTCAGCGGCTTTTTTAGCGGCTGTTTCACTTGCAACTTGCGCTGCAAAAGGGGTTGATTTTTTAGAACCTTTAAAACCTGATCCTCCAGCACTCGCCCAACAAATCGTATTTCCCTTAGGGTCCGTAATCGTAATTAATGTATTGTTAAATGTTGCCTGAATATGAACAATACCTTTTGTACTCGATAAGGTTTTTTTTACTTTTTTAATCTTACCTTTTGTTGCTTTTGCCATTATAAACTCCCGTTCTCAAAATTTTATTTAGGTGCTGGTGCTTTTCTGCTTAATCCACCAATAGTTTTTTTAGGGCCTTTTCTGGTCCTTGAATTTGTATGCGTTCTCTGCCCACGACATGGAAGCCCTCGTATATGACGCGTTCCTCTGTATGATCGAATATCAATAAGTCTTTTGATATTTTGTTGAATTTCTCTTCTTAAATCTCCCTCGACTTGAAACTCATCCTTCTGAATTACAGATGTTAAATTAGCAACATCTTTTTCTGTTAAGTCCTTACATCTTGTATTTGGATTAATTTGAGCTTCAGCTAAAATTTTTACACCTAAAGCAGGGCCTATTCCATAAATATAACGAATAGCTACTTCCATTCTCTTCTCTTTAGGTAAATCAATTCCTAATATACGTGCCATAATATTCCTCTCTTTAAAAGCTATCCTTGTCTTTGCTTGTGCTTCGCTGTATCACAAATGACGTAAACAACTCCCTTTCTTTTTACAACTTTACACTTTTCACAAATTCTTCTTACTGAACTTCTAACTTTCATATCAAAACCTCTCAAATTTATTTAATACGATAGGTAATACGTCCTCGAGTCAAATCGTAGGGAGATAACTCTACTTTAACTTTATCTCCTGGCAAAATTTTTATATAGTGCATTCTCATCTTTCCTGAGATATGAGCTAATACTTTATGTCCATTATCAAGCTCTACTCGAAACATTGCATTAGGCAATGGTTCAACAACAATCCCCTCTACTTCAATTGCATCTTCTTTAGGACTCAAGCAAATCTCCTTTAAATATCTCTCTCAAAACTAGTTAAAACCTCTGGACCATTAGTAGTAATAGCTATCATTTCTTCATGATGAGCTGATAAGCGACCATCTTCTGTTACTACTGTCCATCCGTCATCCAAAATACAAACTGCAGCAGATCCTAAATTAACCATGGGCTCTACTGCTATAACCAAACCTTCTTTTAACTCAATTCCAGTTCCCGATTCCCCATAATTAGGTACCTGAGGATCTTCGTGTAACTCTTTACCAATACCATGTCCAACAAACTCTCTTACTACACCGTATTTATGCTTTTCTATATGCTTTTGAATACGACTTGATACATCTCCCAAACGATTACCTTTTTTTATTGCCTGCACACCCTCAAAAACAGAATCACGAGTTACTTCAATCAACTTCTTAGCTTCAGCAGATATCTGACCTATAGGCAATGTTCTTGCTGAATCACTGTAGTAACCTTGATATTTAACGCCCATATCCAAACTAAATATATCCCCTTCTTGCAATACTCTTTTAGAAGGAATCCCATGCACCACTTCATCATTAACTGACGCACATATTGTTCCTGGAAAATCTCTGTATCCCTTAAATGCCGGCTCCCCACCTAAACTTCTAATCGTTTTTTCTGCTTTAGCATCAACATCTAAAGTTGTCATTCCTTCTTTGACAAAACCAAGAAGCTCAATAAAAACTTTCTTTAAGATGTTTGCTGACTGCCTCATTATTTCTATTTCACGTTCAGACTTCAACGATATCATTCAGAGCCGCCATTTACTATTGGTGCTAAAACTTTTTCTAGATCAATATCCAGCTCTTCAACATCTAGATCCGCATTCATATCACTCAAAACATCTAAAGATTTATAAAAATTAATCAGAGGCGCTGTATCTTTGTCATACACATCTAATCGATTCTTTATCGTATCTTCGTTATCATCTTTACGTTGTATAATTTCTGTATTTTCACAGAAATCACAAAACCCTTCTTTTTTAGGTGGAAGATTTTTAACATGGTACGTCGCTCCACACTGAGAACAGACTCTTCTACCCGTCAATCTCATTAAAAGAGTTTCCAGAGATGCTTTGAAATACAAAACTGAATCTAACTTCATTTCTAATTGTGAAAGAGCTAAATCAAACGCTTTTGCTTGATTTAAAGTTCTTGGAAAGCCATCAAGTAAAAAACCTTTTTTCGTATCTGGTTCTTGAAGCCTTTCTGTAACCATATCAATCACTACTTCGTCCGGAACTAACCCACCTGATTCCATGAACTGCTTTGCTTTTTTTCCAATTTCGGAACCATCTTTAATTTTCGATCGTAATATATCGCCCGTTGATATATGCGGGATTTGATATCGCTCACTTAATATTTTTGCATGAGTCCCTTTTCCTGCTCCTGGAGGACCCAAAAAAACTAATCTCATCTTCTTCCTTTAATCTTTCCCTTTTTAAAGAAACCTTCATAATGCCTTGTCAACAACTGGCTTTCGATCTGCTTAGCCGTGTCTAATAAAACACCTACAATAATCAAAAGTCCTGTTCCTCCAAAAAAACTCGCAATCAAAAATGGTATATTCATAACTCTTGGAGAAGATACCACACTCGGAATCAAAGCAATAATGGCTAAAAACATTGCACCACTAAACGCAATACGAGTCATAATAAAATCTAAATATGAAGCCGTATTTTTCCCAGGCCTAATGCCTGGAATAAAACCCCCATACTTCTGTAAATTAGCAGAAACTTCTATAGGGTTAAAAGTTATTGCTGTATAGAAAAAAGTAAAAAAGATAATAAATAAAGCATACAGCATTTGATAAATCCAACTATCTGGGCTCAACGCTTGAACCACATTCTGCATCCAAGGGGTCCTAATAAAAGCTCCTATAGTAGCCGGAAATAAAATAATTGATTGAGCAAAAATAATAGGAATTACACCTGCTTGGTTTACTTTTAAAGGCAGATAAGTACTCCCCCCACCATAAACCCTATGCCCTCTAATTTGCTTTGCATATTGAACAGGTATGCGCCTCTGCCCCTGAATAATTGAAATCACACCGAGAACAACACCCAAAAACAACGCAACCATAATTGCTAATTTCCAATAAGCTAACTGTTGTCTTGCTGGGTCAAATGGAGAAACCAAAATAAAAGTCTGCCAAATTGCTGTCGGGATTGATTCAATAATCCCTACAGTAATCAACATGGACATTCCATTTCCTATTCCATATTGGTCAATCTGCTCTCCTAACCACATAATAAAAGCAGTCCCTGTAGTTAAAGTCAGAATAGTCATCAATCTAAATGCCCATCCTGGATTTGGAACAACAACAGTACCTTGAAACGCGTTAGGATTCTCCAGCCACAAAGCTATAAAAAAAGTTTGTATCAGCGCTAAACCCACTGTTGTATAGCGAGTATACTGTATTATCTTCTTTCTTCCTTCATCACCACCTTCTTTTGCTAACTTTTCCAAATGAGGAATTACAACCGTTAACAACTGAAGAATAATAGATGCCGAAATATAAGGCATAATACCCAACGCAAAAATCGTAGCTTTCTGAAGTGCTCCCCCAGAAAACATTCCCATAATGCCAAAGAGCCTTCCCCCAGGAGTACCTGAGATACTCTGAAAGAACTGATTGAGCGCATAACCATCAATTCCAGGTGTAGGAACAAATGCACCAATACGATAAACAACAATAATGCCCAAAGTAAATAATATTTTATTTCTGAGTTCGGGTATTTTAAAAGAGTTCGCTAGAGCCTGTATCATTACGTCCTTATGCCGTTTCTTTAGTTTCAGTAATCAATAACGCCTTACCCCCAGCTTTTTCTATTCCTTCTTTTGCGCTGGCACTAAAAGCATGAGCTTTCACTTGAACTGCTTTATTAATTTTACCTTTTCCCAATATTTTCAAACCATCTTTCAAGCGACTAATTAATCGAATATCAATTGCTTTTTTCGGATCTATTTCCGTCTCAGTCATTCTTTCCAAATCACTTAAATTAAGAATAGCGAAATCTTTCTTAAATGGAGAGATAAATCCTCGTTTAGGCACGCGACGATACAATGGAAATTGACCTCCTTCAAAACCAGGATTCTTTCCTTTTCCATTACCCGAACGTGACAACTGCCCTTTGTGCCCTTTACCAGAAGTTTTCCCAGTTCCAGAACCTGCTCCACGACCTAATCTTTTACGTTTCTTTTTATATGGTTTCTTAGCGATCATTAGACTATTCTTAACCTTTCTCTGACGACCCATTTGTTTGGTCGCTATAAATCAAATCTTGAAATCCTTTAGCAGTAGCTTTCACAACATTAATTGGATTATTAGTTCCAAGGCATTTGGTTAAAATGTCTTTAACACCCAACGCTTGACATACCGCCCGAACTGCTCCACCAGCAATAATTCCAGTACCTGGAGAGGCTGGCTTCAACATAACTTTTCCAGCACCGTAATGCCCCAAAACTTCGTGAGGAATCGTTGTCCCTTTAAGTCTAACTCTGAATATATTTTTTTTTGCTTTCTGATTCCCTTTACGGATAGCTTCCGCAACTTCTTTTGCTTTTCCAATAGCGTATCCAACCTCACCTTGCCCATTTCCAACAACAACAAGAGCCGAAAAGGAAAACCTTTTACCACCCTTAACTACTTTAGAACAACGGTTAACCGTAATTACTTTTTCGTAAAAGTCTTGCTCAAGAGGAGTTGCCGCAAGCTTACGATCTTCTTTTACTGTAGCAACAACCTGCTTTCCTTCTTTTACTACTTCTTTTTTAATCTCATCTGCTTTAGTTGGGTTTTCTTTTTTTTCTTTTACCATAAATCTTTCTCTTTTTTCTATTATTCGATTAAAATTGAAGGCCAGCTTTTCTTAAGGTATCAGCTAACGCCTTGATTCTGCCATGATAAATATAGCCACTACGATCAAAGGAAATTTGTTTTATGCCCTTTTCAATTATTTTAGGGCCATAAAACTCCGCAAGCTGAGTTGCTTCCGCTACATTCCCACTCGTTTTTCCCTTAGACTGAAAATCTTTACTCAATGTGGAAAAAGACATTAATGTCTTTTGGTTCACATCATCAATTATTTGAATTGACATATTTTTCGCAGAACGAAAAACACTTAACCTTGGTTTTTCTGGAGTCCCGCTGAGTTTTTTTCTAATACGCAGCTGTCTTTTCTTTTTTGTTGTATATATTTTTTTTAATTTTTTAGGCATATGCTTATCCTACAGACTTTCCTTGTTTTCTCTTAATAACTTCGCCCTTATAACGAACACCTTTTCCTTTATAAGGTTCTGGCGGGTACAATCTTCTTAAGTCCGAAGCAACTTGCCCCACAAGATACTTATCAAAACCTGTCACTTCTATTATTGTTGGTTTAGGCGTTTTAACCTCTATACCTTCAGGAACTGGAAAATCGACAGGATGCGAAAACCCTAATGCCAAATTTACTGTCTTTCCCTTAGATTGCGCTTTAAATCCAACTCCTTGAATTTCTAATTCTTTTTTAAATCCCTCTGTAACACCTATAATGTGATTGTTAATGTTAGAACGCGTCGTTCCATGAAGAGAACGGTCCAACTTGTTGTTCGTTGAGCGCTCAACAAGAACTTCTTTATCAGAAACACTCACTTTAATACGGTGATGTATCTTCATTTCTTTCTTCCCCTTTGGACCCTCAATATTTAAGGCATTACCATTCAATTGCAATTTAACGCCACTAGGGATTAATATAGGTTCTTTTCCAACTCTAGACATACTTAATTTCCTCTTTCCTTACCAAACTTTGATTAACAATTCTCCGCCCACCTTACTTTTTCTGGCAGTTTTTCCAGAAACAATACCTTTGGACGTAGAAAGAATAGACATCCCTAAACCACCTAAAACAACCGGGATATCTTTACAAGGTATATAACTTCTTAGGCCAGGCTTAGAAACTTTGCTGATGTGATGTATAGCCGCCTCTTCCCCGTTATACTTCAAATGAATTCGAACGAATTTCTTATTACCTTCATCTACTGGCTTATAATTTTCTATGTAATTCTCTGTCTTCAAAATTTCACATACGCTATTTAAAAGTTTAGACGACTTAGTCATCACTTTACTTTTTTTTGCTTTTGAAGCATTTCTTATTACGGTGATAAAATCAGCTACTGGATCTGATACAGACATATATAACTCCCTACCAACTTGATTTTGTAACGCCTGGAATAATTCCCGCGTTCGCTAGTTCTCTAAAGCAAATACGACATAATGCAAAACGTCTTAAAAAAGACCTTGGTCTTCCACATTGTTTACAACGATTATATTCTCTAACAGGATACTTCTGTACTCTCTTTTGTTTTACAACTAAACACTTTTTAGCCATTTTGTGCCTTTCTAAATGGAAACCCCATATACTCAAGTAGCTTAAAAGACTGATTTCTCTCAGAGGCTGTTGTAACAATTGTAATATCCATTCCTTGAACTCTTTTAACTCTATCAAATTCAACTTCAGGAAAAACAATCTGTTCACTTAATCCCATAGAATAATTCCCACTATTATCAAATGATTTTGTTGAAGCTCCTCTAAAATCTCTAATACGAGGCATCGCTATGCAAATCAATCTTTCTAGGAACTCGTACATTCTTTGTTTTCTAAGGGTAACTTTAAGCCCAACAGGCATTCCTTCTCTTAACTTAAAAGCTGCTACTGACTTTTTTGCTCGAGTAATAACAGGACTTTGCCCCGCAATTGCTAACAACTCTACTTTTGCCTGTTCAATAACTTTAATATCCGTAGTACCCTCTTTGATTCCCATATTGATGACAATTTTTTCTAGCTTAGGCACGGACATTCTATTAGAAAAGGAAAACTCTTCTTTTAATTTATTAATAACATCGCTCTCATAATATTTTTGTAGTCTTGGTATATATTTTTCGCTCATCTTACAATAGCTCCTGGGACTTCTTACTTATTCTCTTTTTGGATCCATCTGACAAAAAGGAATAACCAACGCGTGTAGGCTTTGATGTTGACGGATCAATAAGCATCAAGTTAGACACATGAATTGGTGACTCTTTATGAATAATCCCACCCTTAGGGTTTTCCTGAGTTGGTCTCTGGTTTTTAGACACTAAATTTATTCCTTCAACTAAAACGCGCTGAGTCTTTGGGTAAACTCTGAAAATCTTACCATTCTTACCCTTGTCTTTTCCTGCAATCACTTTTACGCTATCATTTTTCTTTAACTTCATAACTAAACAACCTCTGGGGCTAATGAAATAATTTTACCAAAATCTTTATCTCTTAATTCACGTGCAACGGGCCCAAAAATACGCGTTCCTCTTGGGTTTTTGTTAGCATCAATAATTACGATTGCATTTGAATTAAAACGTACTACAGTTCCATCTTTTCTCTTTACTCTACTTCTTGTTCTTACCACAACCGCTTTAACTACTTCACCCTTTTTAACATTTCCTTTTGGGATCGCTTCTTTTACGCTTGCAGTAATAATATCTCCAATACCTGCAGTTCGTTTATTCTGCCGACCAATAACACCAATCATGGCTGCTTTTTTAGCCCCGCTATTATCAGCAATCTCTACTACACTTTGCATTTGAATCATTACTTTAATACCTCAGCTACAGTCCACCGTTTTGTTTTAGAAAGAGGTTTGGTTTCACGAATCATAACTTTATCGCCTACCTTAGCAACTCCCTTTTCGTCATGAGCTTTATACTTCTTATGTCTCTTAATATACTTCTTGAAACGAGGGTGCTGCATCAATCTCATAACTTCAACAACAACCGTTTTTGTCATCTTGTCAGAAACAACCATCCCCACACGGGTTTTTGCATACCTTTTTTTATCTTCAACTAATTTCTCAGCTTCTCTTTGTGCTGGTATTTCTTTTTTTTCTTCTTTTTTTTCTTCAGTATCAGACATAATCTCTCTCTACTTCGTTGTTTTTTTAGCAATTGTATTTTGCGTCATTAATCTTGCAATATTTTTTTTAACTACTTTCATCCTATGAAACTGTTCCAACTTTTGATTCTTAGCTTCCACTCTTAATTGAAACAATTCTTTTTTTAATCCAAATATCTTTGCTTCAATTTCGTCTTTAGATAGATCTTTAATTTCTTCCATTTTCATATTAAATTCCTACTCTTTCTCTGACGCATGACGACTAATAAATTTCGTTCTAAATGGAATTTTAAAAGCACACAGTCTCAAAGCTGATCTAGCTAGAGATGAAGGCACACCATCCATTTCAAATATAATCTGTCCTGGCTTAACAACAGCAACATAGTGCTCCACAGCACCTTTACCCTTACCCATACGTGTTTCAGCAGGCTTTTTTGTATAAGGCTTGTCTGGGAATACACGAATCCAAACTTTACCACCTCTTTTAATGTGTCTTGTTAGGGCAACACGAGCAGCTTCAATTTGAATTGAAGTAAGCCATCCACGTCCAAGTACTTTTAAACCATACTCACCAAAGGCTAGGAAATTGCCCTTAGTTGCATTCCCCTTACGGCGACCTCTGTGACTTTTACGAAATTTAACTCTTTTAGGCATCAATGGCATTGCTATTTACCCTTATCTTCTGTTGCTTTATCAGTTTTTAAATCTTTTTTTTCAATAACCGGCTCACTTACCACATCACTCTTTACCGTCGCTACCGCAGCAACCACTCCAGATTCAGAAGGTTCTTTACTTTCACTCTTTGGTTTAAATTCTTTTTTAACTCTTTTTTTGAAACGTGCTTCTCTTTCTTTAGCTTCTTCAGCCTCTTCTTTTTTAACCAAGACTTCCCCTTTATAAATCCAACACTTAACACCAATTTTTCCATAAGTGGTATTCGCTTCAATACATCCATATTCAACATCTGCACGAAAAGTACTCAAAGGAACTTTGCCTTCTTTATAACTTTCTGTACGCGCAATTTCAGTACCACCCAAACGTCCGCCACACATAATCTTTATCCCACCAGCACCTTTCATCATCGCAGCACTGATTGCTTTTTTCATTGCACGCCTAAACGCGACTCTTTTTTCCAATTGTAAAGCTACATTTTCAGCAACAAGCTGAGCATTAACTTGAGGGATCTTCACCTCTTTTATATCTATAATAATTTCATCAGGAGTTATTTTTGAAAGACTGTCCTTAATTCTATCTATTTCCTGCCCTCTTCTTCCAATAATAATTCCTGGTCTAGCTGTAAAGATACGAACTCTAACTTTTCCAGAAAAACGTTCCACTTCAATACTAGAAATACCTGCAAAGCTAAGAGTTTTTTTAATATATTTTCTAATAGCAATATCTTCATGAAGAAACTGCACATATTCTTTCCTTGCATACCATTTACTTTTCCAGGTTCTAATATATCCTAATCTCAATCCGTAAGGATGTGCTTTCTGTCCCAAAATTAAACTCCTCTATTTTTTTGCAGCTTCTTTAGTCTCTTTATTTTTTTTCTTAAACATACCTTTTTTAGGCTTTTCTTCTGTTGCCGCAATAGATTGTTCTCTAATCTCTTTTTTTGTTAATTCTTTTTCACCTAAAACCAAAGTTAAATGCGCTGTTCTTTTATTAATACGGTCTGCTCGCCCCATAGAACGAGTCATAATTCTTTTAAATATAGGGCCACCATCAGATCTAACTTCATCTACATATAATCTCTGCTCATCCATCTTCTTACCCACAGCGCTTGCTACAGCAGATTTTAGCAATCTCTCAGTGAAACGAGCTGCTTTCTTATTTAGAAAACGCAAGTGATCAAAAGCATCATTCACAGACTTGCCTTTAATTGCATTCAGAACAAGCCTTGCTTTTCTTGGAGAAATTCTTAAATATTTAACCGAAACTTTAGTCTTCATCATTCTTTCCTATCCGATTACTTTTTCTTGTCTGTACCTGCATGCTTACGAAAGATACGAGTTGGTGCAAATTCACCTAATTTATGGCCAACCATATTTTCAGAAACAAATACGCTAATAAAATCTTTTCCATTATGAACAGCAAATGTTAAACCTATAAATTCAGGACTAATTGCACATTTACGACTCCATGTTTTGATCGGTTTTCTATCGCCTGTCTTTTCTGCTTTTTGGACCTTTTCTAACAAACGGTCGTCAACATAGGGTCCTTTTTTACTTGATCGAGACATTATTATTTTCTCCGGTCTTTCACAACATACTTGTTAGTCATTTTATTTTTCTTGCGCGTTTTCAAGCCTTTTGCTTTTTGCCCCCAAGGAGAACATGGATGACGACCACCAGAAGTTCTACCTTCACCACCACCCAACGGATGGTCAACAGGGTTCATTGCAACACCACGGACGGTAGGTCTTACACCCAACCATCTTTTTCTTCCAGCTTTTCCTAAAATCAACTTTTCATTTTCAATATTTGAAACTTGACCAACAGTAGCATAGGCATTAAAAGGAAACATTCTAACTTCACCAGAAGGAAGCTTAATATTAACTGTCTTTTCTTCTTTAGAAAGAATTTGAGCAACACCACCCGCCGAACGAACCAATTTTGCCCCTTGACCGCTTAACAATTCAATATTATGCACAGGAGTTCCAGAAGGTATGTTTTTAAGAGGTAAATGGTTACCGACTTTAATTTCGGCCATCTCACCACTCATAACCTTATCACCAACTTTTAATTTGTCTGGAGCTAGCATATAATTCTTAGTCCCATCTTTGTATTCTATCAAAGCAATACGACCCGTTCTAATGGGATCATACTCAATAGTAAGAACATTAGCTTCTTCACCATGCCTTTTTCTATAAAAATCAATAATTCGAATACGTTGCTTATGTCCACCACCTCTATGCCTCGTCGTAATTCGTCCATTCGAATTACGCCCACCTGTTTTTTTCCTAATCACAGTAAGGGGTTTATATGGCTTATCCGTCGTAATTTCAGCAAAGTCAAAAGCTGTTTTAAAACGTGTTGTTGATGTAACTGGTCTAAATTTTTTAATTCCCATATTATCTTCCTTAATTAAGCTGTTAAATCTAAACTTTCACCCTTTTTAAGAGTCACAATTGCTTTTTTCCAACTTGCAGTAAAACCAGGTTGATAACGAACTCTCTTCAAACGACCACGAACGTTCATTGTATGAACTTTAATCACATGCACATTAAAAATCTTTTGAATCGCAGTTGAAATTTCATTTTTCGTTGCCTTACGATCAACCTTGAACAAATATTTATCTTGTTCTTTTTGAACAGCACCTTTTTCTGTCATCAACGGCTCTACAATAACATCATATATGGTCTTCATTATACTTTCTCTTTCCTAGCCTTATCATTACGACCTGTGGCAAGAGCTCTTTTTTCCAAAGCAGCCAAAGCATCTTTTTCAATAATAATATGTTGTTTTCTCAAAATATCATATGCGTTTACGTTTTCAACTTCTTCAATTTTGAAACGCTTTCTCATATTCTTTGAAGCTCTTTTAATTTCGTCACCAAGCTTCGTTCCGACAAATAAAACTTTTTTATTTTCCAGCTTTATATTTTCAATAATCTGAGCCAATTCTTTAGTTTTTGGATTTTTCAACTTCAAAGATTCAATCACTTGAATGGTTTCTTGTTTAGCTTTTAAACTTAGAGCAGCTACAAGAGCTTTTCGTTTCATAGATTTAGGCAATTCAGTTCTATAACTTCTTGGGGTTGGACCAAATACAGTGCCACCACCTCTCCACTGAGGAGAACGAATAGAACCTTGCCTAGCATTTCCCGTTCCTTTTTGTCTCCAAGGTTTTTTTCCACCACCCCTAACCTCACGACGTGTCTTTGTATCCGCTAAACCTTTTCTTTGATTTCCAGCATAAGCATTAAGCACTAACTCTATGAGTCTCTGATTAATCCTTGAAGCAAAAACTTCAGGGTTCACATCAACCTTCCCCGACTCCTTACCATCTTGTGTAATTACAATTAATTCTTGTGCCATTTTTACTTATCGCCTTTTTCTTCTTTAGTCTCTTTTTCTAAATTTTCTACTGGAGCTTCCTCTTTTTGTTCTTCAACTTTTGTTTTTACATGTTCTTGTTTCAGATCTTCCTTAGAGGTCTCCTGAACTTCTTCTTTAACTTCAACAACTTCTTCAACCTTAGGTTCTTCGTATAATTTCCAGACCTTATCCTGATTTCCTTTTTTAACGGAATTATTCACACTAACAAAACCGCCCTCAACACCAGGAACTTGCCCTTTTACGATTAGTAAATTATTTTCTATATCCACTTGTAATACTTTTACGTTTTGAACTGTTACTCGTTTATTTCCCATCTGACCAGGAAGTTTCGTCCCCTTAAATACACGAGCTGGAGTTGCTGACATTCCAATAGAGCCTGGCTCACGTCCAAACTTAGAACCATGCCGTCTCTCACCACCACTAAACCCATGCCTTTTAACAACACCTTGATAACCTTTTCCAATTGAAGAACCTGTAACATCAACATAGTCACCCGCTTCAAAAGTACTCACAACAACTTTTGAACCAATCTCAACGCTTTCAGCCTTGTCTGTACGAAACTCTCTCAAAATTTGCTTAGGCTCAATCTTATTCTTTCTAAATTGACCCAAAACTGGCTTTTTCACATTTTTTTCTTTTTTTTCTCTATAACCCAACTGCACAGCTGAGTAGCCATCTTTTTCGGAGGTTCTAATATCTGTAACCACACAAGGACCCACCTCTAAAACAGTAACAGGAATATCATTTCCGTTTTCGTCATAGATCTGCGTCATCCCAAATTTTCTACCTAATAAACCAACCATTTCAATCCCTTTACTAAATTTATAATTTTATTTCGACGTCAACGCCAGCTGGAAGATCCAGCTTCATGAGTGCATCTACGGTTCTGGAAGTTGGCTCTACAATATCCATAAGGCGCTTGTGTGTCCTTATTTCAAACTGCTCACGAGCTTTCTTATCGATTGTAGGCCCCTTATTTACCGTAAATTTCTCAATTCGCGTTGGGAGAGGAATCGGACCAAGAACACGAGCTCCTGTTCTCTTTGCGGTATTCACAATTTCCAGAGCTGATTGATCCAATAAACGATGATCATAAGCGCGGAGTTTAATCCTTACCTTTTCATTTCCACTAGCAACTTTAACTTGAGCTTTCTTTTCAGTAACCATTGATTATTATTTCCCTTTACACGTTTAGTCTAAAACTTCACTAATAACACCAGCCCCAACCGTCTTTCCACCTTCTCTAATAGCAAAGCGTAGTTCTTTATCCATTGCAATTGGTACAATCAAATCGCCTTCTACTTCTACATTATCTCCAGGCATTACCATCTCTACTCCTTCTGGTAATTTAACTACTCCTGTC
>JAJDCD010000005.1 GCA_029261035.1 Candidatus Omnitrophota bacterium | reverse complement strand
TGTTTTCAACCTCTACACACCCCACCAAAGTCCATAACTTAAAAGGCCAGAGAATGTTCTCCGCCGCGAGTTCACAAAAGTGACAGTCACCCTAGGTGACAGTCACTTTTGTGCTGTCTGAGCGCCGGAGAACATTCTCTGACCTCATCCCAACTTCTAACTTCAACCCCCAGCAATAGCAGGTACAATAGAAACCTCATCCCCATCCTTAACCGGAGTCTCTTCCTTTTGAAGGAAACGAATATCTTCTTCATTCAAATAAACATTAACAAATCGACGCACTTTTCCTGATTCATCACAAATTCTTTCCTTAATTCCAGGATGAGTTTGCTCTAAACCGTTTAAAAGACCATCAATGTTATTTGCGTCTACTTCAACAATAGCTTGATCTCCTGTTAACTTCTGTAATGGTGTAGGAATTCTAACTTTAACGGACATATTTTTTCTCCTTATATATTAAAAATATTATGCTTTTGCTTCAACTTTTTTATCTGGAAAATCCACTCTTTCTTCAAAAGAAGCTAAAGAAGCATCTATAACATGAGGTTTTGCTAAATGATGCTGAACAGCTTCTTGAGTCTTCAGTCCTTGTCCTGTAATACAAACGACGATAGACTCATCTTTAGGAATCGTTCCATCTTCTATCAGTTTTTTTGCGCAAGCCAAAGTAACCCCGCCTGCGGTTTCAGTAAAGACACCTTCTGTAGAAGCTAATAACTTAATTGCATCAACAATTTCTTGATCGCTTGCTACTTGAGCTCCACCACCACTACCCAAACAAACATCCTTCGCATAGTAGCCATCTGCTGGATTCCCAATAGCTAAACTCTTAGCTATGGTATGGGGCTTCACAGGTTTCATTACTTCTGCTTTATTCATAATCATGGTAGATATTGGAGAACAACCTTCTGCCTGAGCACAATACATTTTCGTGTCTACAGCATCAACCAACCCTAATTTTTCAAATTCTTTAAAGGACTTCCAAATTTTATTAATCAAACTTCCTCCTGCTGCTGGAGAAATAACATGCTTTGGCGTCTTCCATCCCAACTGTTCAGCAATTTCGTACCCAAACGACTTAGAACCTTCTGCATAAAATGGACGGATATTAATATTTACGAATGCCCAATTATATTTACTGGCAATCTCTGCACACAAACGATTTACTTCGTCGTAATTCCCTTTAACCGCTACTAAGTTAGGTTCGTAAACCAAAGACCCTATCACTTTAGCTAACTCTAAATCAGAAGGAATAAATACGTACCGTTTCAAGCCAGCCCAAGCTGCCTGAGAAGAAACCGAATTTGCCAAATTGCCTGTAGACGCACAAGCTACCGTATCAAAACCAAACTCTTTTGCTTTGGAAAGAGCAACAGCAACCACACGATCCTTAAACGAAAGTGTTGGATGACATGCAGAGTCGTCTTTAATATACAGCTCTTTAACACCCAAAACTTTGGCCAAATTATCCGCTTTGATTAAAGGAGTATAACCAGAAGTAAAACCAACGGTAGGTTCACCATCCAGAGGAAGAAGTTCTTTATAACGCCACAAACTAGGTGGACCTGCTTGTATTTTCTCTTTAGAAATTACTTTCGAGATACCTTCATAATCATAATCAACCTCTAAAGATCCAAAACAATACTCACACACATAGATAGGCTGTGTTTCATATTCTCTATTACATTCTCTACATTTTAACCCGCGTACAAAACTCAATTTCTTTTCCTCCGCAAAACATTCGTTTGGTGACAGTCACTGTCACAAAAAAAGCCTCTTCCGGTGGAGGAAGAGGCTCTAAAAAAGGGCTCCCATCTTCCCCACCTCCTATATTCCGAAGTAGGCAGGATTTAGCACCTAAACATCTCTAGATAAACTTGAGACTGGTTGCCGCGATTTCACAGGGCCTGTTCCCTCAATCGCTCCAAATGAGATAAGGTGAAGAAGTATATAAAAAGTCGGGCTGTGAGTCAAGGAATTACTGAAGACGGAGGTCAGAGGTCTGAAGTCAGAAAAAGCGTCTTTTTGTCATCCCCGACTTGATCGGGGATCCAGTGTCTTTGAAGCACTAAAAGCTCCTAATATACTTTCAAATAAAGACCCTGGATCCCGCATCGAGTGCGGGATGACAATTTATTGTTTTTTTGAAAAAGGGGTTCTATACGCTAAACGCTGTTCGCTATACGCTAGCAAAATTTACTCGTCATTCTCTTTTATTTTAGAAGGTAAATCACTATCAAGGCTATCAAAGAAATTGTTCCCTTTATCATCCACCACAATAAAGGCAGGAAAATTCTCCACTTCAATCTTACGAACCGCTTCCATTCCTAACTCCTCAAAATCAACAATTTCAACACTCTTAATATTCTCCTTCGCTAATATCGCCGCAGGACCTCCAATAGAACCCAAATAAAAGCCCCCATACTTTTTACATGCTTCCGTCACTTGATAAGAACGATTTCCTTTAGCGAGAGTAATAAAAGATCCTCCCTGCCCCATAAATTCGCCTACGTAAGAATCCATTCGACCCGCTGTTGTTGGGCCAAAACTACCGGTAGGCATTCCTTCAGGAGTTTTCGCAGGACCTGCATAATAAATAGGATGGTTTTTAAAATAATCCGGCATGGGTTTTCCTGAGTCTAACATTTCTTTAATTCGTGCATGTGCAATATCACGAGCCACAATCAACGTTCCCGATAAACTTAATCGAGTTTTAATCGGATATTGAGAAAGGTCTTTTAAAATTTCAGACATAGGTTTGTTTAGATCAACCTTTACAGGACTCGATTCAATAAATTTGGATTCATCCGGAACAAAGCGTTCTGGGTTTTTGTCTAATTCTTCTAGGAAAATTCCGTCCGTTGTTATCTTGGCCTTGATATTTCTATCCGCACTACAACTGACACCTATGCCTACAGGACAAGATGCTGCATGACGTGGTAAACGAATCACTTTAATATCATGCGCCAAATACTTCCCTCCAAATTGAGCTCCAATACCCGTCTTTTGGGCTAAAAGATTAACCTTCTCTTCCCATTCCGTATCTCTAAACGCATGGCCTTGTTCTGAGCCCGAAGTTGGCAATCCATCCAAATCTCCTGCCGAAGCTAGTTTTACGGTCTTTAGGTTTGCTTCTGCCGAAGTTCCTCCAATGACAATTGCGATATGATAAGGAGGACATGCTGCCGTTCCTAAAGAAAATAACTTTTCGCATAAAAATTTGGTTAAGGTCTGTTCATTTAAAAGAGCCCTGGTTTCTTGATAAAGAAATGTTTTATTTGCAGACCCTCCACCTTTAGCAAGAAATAAAAAGTGGTACTCCATGCCTGGGGTAGAATAAATTTCTATTTGAGCTGGTAAATTCGTTCCGGTATTTTTCTCTTCAAACATATTTAAAGGAGCCATCTGAGAGTAGCGTAAATTCTTTTCCTGAAATGTTTCAAACATCCCTTCAGAGAGAACCTCACTATCATCTACTCCGGTCCAAACCTGCTCCCCCTTCTTGGCCACAACGATATTCGTTCCGGTATCTTGACAGGTGGGAAGTTGTCCTTGAGAGGCAATCGCTGAATTTTTAAGTAAAGTTGCAGCAACAAAACGATCATTGTCTGTTGCTTCTGGATCTTCCAAGATATGAGCAACCTTCTGGAGGTGCTCGGTACGCAAAAAGAAAGAAACATCTTCCATCGCTACTTTAGCAAGCAACTTCAAAGCAGAAGGATCTACTTTTAAAACTTTCTTTCCAGAAAATTCTTCAACAGAAATAAAATCTTTGGATATAAGACGATACGAAGTTGTATCCTTTGAAACGGGATACATCGGTTGGTACTTAAATGAAGACATGAGCAATCCTTTGTTTACTAGCGCCCATGAACCACAAGGGTTCAGGGCTGCCATACACCCTCGTGGTGTCACGGCGTATAGCGAAGGGCTTTTAGCGGATAGGGTTCATCTGCCACAAAGATAAATTGTCATTCCCGAATGTTATAGTCGGGAATCTAGTTGTTTTAATTAATAATAATTATGGATTCCCGACAAAAGAATTCGGGAATGACATTATTTCTTACCACTCAACTCACAATATTCGATAAATCGCGAAGACGATCAGACATTTCCTTACTCACTAGTATTTCGACCAATTTAAGAGAAAACTCCAATGCTGTTCCCGGAGATTGGCTCGTAACTACATTTTGATCATAAACCACGGGTTCGTTTACAAATTGGCAATCTTTAAACTCATCCTCAAAAGTAGGATACGTTGTCATTTTTTTATCTCCAAAAACACCCGCGTCTCTAAGAGCATAAGGAGCCGCACAAATACCGCCGATCAACTTTCCTTGCTCATTCAACTTCCGAATCAAATTCATCAAGCGCGGATCTTTACGCAGAGAATCTACACTCTGCTTACCACCAGGTACAATGATGGCATCCCACTCTTGGTAAACAGCTTCATTCATAAACAGATCTGGAATCACACGAATCCTTCGAGATCCTCTAACTTCCCCTTGTTTCAAGGAAGAAAAAAAGACTCTCAATCCAGCACGCCTAAGAATATCCACAATCGTAATGGCTTCAATTTCCTCAAAACCATCTGCAATCGGAACTAAAACTCTTTTCATATATTCTATTACCTCTCTTAACTATCATCCCTACGAATTTGAACTATTATTATAACGGAACAAGCCTAATCTTAGAAGGATAATGATTTCACTGTCATTCCCGAAATCTTGTATCGGGAATCCATGACAGCTGAAGTATTGCTATTTTATCTGGAAGAATCTGGATCCCCGCCTTCGCGGGGATGACAATGCTTTAACTAATAGCTATTCTAAGCCATAGTGGCGAGCAATCGATTCACTTTCTCTTTCAGCAATTGGTCATTCAGGAAAGACTCAAAGAAATGTTCTGTAATAACGAAACGATCATCTTTAAAGCTAGCATAGCCTTTTTTAACCAAGAATTCCGGATCTAGAGACAGCCAAGATGCAACCGACAATCTAAGAGTATCAACAAAATCTCGTTGTTCATTATCCTGTACACGCCCCGGATCGATAACCATAGGCAAACCAAAACCCACGATAAGCCGTTCTAATATTTCATCGATCATCTGATTGTCCTCCATCCAGACAACTTTTCGACGGAGCCCACGAACATCAACACCTAAATCATGCGCCATTCGAGAAAGGCTCAACAACCCTCTATCGGTTGAAACCCTCTCTCCTTTAAATAGCTGAGTTAACATATCTTGTCTTTTAGACTCTTTAGAGCGACGAATAAAATAAGCTCGATCTTTTATAGCCCTTGTTTCTTCTTTCGTTAAACCTTGCTTAAGAATAGCTTCAGATAAGAGCCTGTCAAATTGTTGTTTATAAGCTTCATCTTTGTAATCAACAATAACCACAGACTCCGACATCAATTGAAGAATCAAAGCTCTTGGAGATAATTCCGAAGTTACAAGAATAGGTGTTTGCCCTCGATCCAAATAGCTAAGCAAATCATTCAGTTTAGGATCATCTCCCAACTGAACTAACAAACGGTTCACCGCACTGATATCTTTATTCTGAATTTTCTTTAATAACTCGTTATAAAAATGAGGGAAATAAACTTTCAAATCAAGTCCTATCACATCCCCTGTCATTTTTACCACTTTTAAAACTATATCTTCTGAGACTCCATACTGATCTTTAAACAAAGCCCCCAAACTATCGGCTAAACTCAGACCTAATTTTTCCAGTTTTCTTTTTGCTTGTCTAAATGCAATATACCCTCCGATAACGCTGCGGAAATCATCTTTTTTCAAATTGACTAAATCTCCAACCTTCATTTCTAACAATTTACTTTTACCATTCACATCATTGCTGGAAAGGTTATGCCAAGCTTGTCTTAATCGAACTTCTGATAAACTTGTTAAATCCAATATTTCAATTGACTGTCTTAATAACTCGTTCCGAGTTAAAGTATTTAACTTCACTTCTCTTCCTGAAGTTGCTTTAACATTATGAGCATTCTTAGCAGAACCACGAACCTCAATGGCAACAGGCCCTCTTTCTATCCCCCAGTAAATCCAAAATTCTTTTCTATTATCCGCGCCCAATCCTCTTAACATTTTCTTGCTCGGAACTAATCTAATGTCTCTGATCATTATTTTACCACTCTCAGAATGACTAAGCTGAACAGTCAAAATAAGCCTATTCGATAAAACTTCACTTCTAACAACACTTAGTTCCCAGCCCGCTTCTTCTTTATCCAACAAAGAAAGGATCAAATTATAATTAGGTCTTGGATTCAGATAAAGCATACCTCTTTTTGTCAACGGCCCCAGATTAAGCCCTTCCAACTCATCAAATGATCGCTTGGACTCACTCCAACGATAACCTTCTGGCTTTAAGAATAACTGAGCCACTTGTTTACGTGCTTCTCTATGAATCTTGGTTGGTTTAGGTTTTCTTTTCTTTTGAGCGCTAACTTTTGACTGTAGTTTCATCTGAAATTCCAAATCTAACTGCTTCAATCTATTAATCAAGATATCAAAATTGAGCTCTTCCCTTTCAAAAACATCTCTAATACGATTAGGGTCTCTTGTTAATAAAGCCCCAATAGTCGGCAACCCTTGTTCGCCATCCTGTTTATCAGAAATCAACAAACTTAAAACTCTCACCATCTGTTGAGGTATATTCAAATGCAGTATAGGAGCCTCTTTAACTTGATCCATCTTAGAGTTTTTAACAAGTCTCAATAAACCTCCAAAATAAATGCTATTTAAAAAATACGTATATAAAATATTTTCAAGATTCCGAACCTCTTGTTCTGAAACTCTATAATCCCTCGCAAGGTATTGATAACTTAACTTCATTTCTTCATCCTCAAATAATATACGTCCCATTATTATTTGAAGAGCTAACTCCATATTAATTTTCTCAGAAAAAGGTTCCTCTAAATAAAGGAGCAAAGCCTCCTCTTCGCCCTTTTTAATAATAAAGCTTCTAACTCTATGCCCGTCTATCCCACCTAAACTAGCTGCTTCTACTGGAAATAATTGATAATCAAAAGAAATGCTACGAACAAAATCTTGATAATTAAAATTTTGATACACCATCGTTCCTAACCGAGAGCCTTCATCAAAATTTTTTACATTTCTCAACCCTAGCTGTTCTGATATTTTGTATGAGTAAGAAGTAAAGTCTCCAAACACTTTTTCCAATGGCATATTTCGCAAGAATGAAATATCAAAAGAATGAGGACCCTTTCCATTACGATTCATCCACCTGATACTTATTGGGTGAACCTGCCCCCAATCCAAAGGCTCATCTGGATTTTTATTCGCAAAAATCAAAACCCACTCTCCTTGGGTTAAATCAGCATCAATGCCTTGCGCTTCCATCTGACTTCTAAATAAAGATTGAAGAGCTTGGTCAGGAACCAAATCCATCTCCCTCATAGCAACCACACTAGCAAACAGGCCATTATTGTAAGAATTAGAAAAGGTATAAAGCTTCTTAGACTCTCCTTTAACCGTTAAACGAATGCTTTCTTTGTTCGCAGAGCTAGACTCTGTAAGCATTTCTTCAACCTGAGACATAATTCTAGGTTTTGATAAATCAATCCTTCTTATTTTCTTCGTCTCCGCTACTAAAATTGTTTTGTTTGCTACATTCATCAGTTGAACTTGCATTCCAGATACACTTAAAACACGGTAAATACCTGTGTTACCATTTTGATTTGGCGCAATATAAAGAACTACGTCATCTTCTTCTAATTTTGATGTAGGAGTTGAAAAATGCATAAACGAATTTGCTATAAGACCCATCAATGCGTAATAATTTGTTTTTTGCTCTAAAGCAGATTCGACAAAACCCATATCCATCATCGAGCTTTGATGATCCCAAGCTTGCCAAGCTTCAGACAGCTCTTGTTCCAGTTGAGCAAAATAATCTACCGCAGACAAAGGCCGTGTCCCACCTAAACTTTTCCCTTCTGATGTTGATTGAGGAACCGCTTGATTATCTGACTTTTTCTCACGACTCATCACAGCAGCCACCAATCCCCCTAAAAGGATATATGGGATAAGTAACATCAAAACCTGTTTTAATATTGCTTCACCTGATAAGTCTTTAGGAAACAAGAAATGATGCACTGCTTCTTTTTGCTTTCGAGTTAATCCATACTCATCCTGCTCATCCCCTAGAGAACGTGCGGAAGACAATAGAGATTTCCGTATCTTTCCTTTAATAGAAAAGGGTCTCTCAAACTGAATCTTTCTCAATAAGTTACCTGTACTTTTATATCGTGCTGATACGTGATATTTGCTTACTACGACATTTTTCACCTCTTGAGGATAGCTCACAGGAACGTAAAAACTCCCTTGTTTAATAACTTTAATTTCTTTTGTAGAAAGAGGGACATCATCATAAATACGTAAAGGACCTGCAGAGTAAAACAAGTTAAAACTAGGATCAGCCATGGAATACCACGGTCCAGGTTTTTTAAAAATTATTTCCATGGAGTCTGGTTCAAAAACAGAGTGAGCCAAACTCAACATTTCAGGGTTATACACCCAACCAAACCTTAAAGGGTTTCTACTCCCTGGAAACATATTCTGAAGGTATCGAGCAAACCACTTTATAACCTCCTTACCTTCCTCCTGGTAGTTATACTCCGAACCCAATTCAAAGTGGACTAAATTCCAATGATCATCTCCCTTAAAAAAACTTCCTTCTCCAATTTTTTGTTTCTTAGAACGAATCTCAAACTCAGCATAATCAGATGAACTGTCTACACGATCAAGTATAAGCACCAACTGATTATAAGGATACTCTTCCGCAACCAAAAGCGCTATCTCTCTACCCAAACTAGAAGCTTTAGATTTAATTTTTTTTGCTTTTAATTTTATATTTTCACCTTTCCTTTTTGAAGCCCCTTCATCTAAACTCTCTCCCCCCCACCTTTCCACTTCATATGGAGACACATAATAACCAGCTCTTCTTTTGTAGCCCAACAAGTCAATAAATACGGATTTAACTTTTCTATCCTTCACATGAGAATAAAATGTTGCCTGACTTATTTTTAAAGCTCTCCTAACATCTTCCTTCCCTAACCAATCTTGAGTTACTTCTTCTAAATCAGTCAATGTCATAATTTCGATATTAAAATTATGAAGCAAGTAATTCTGAACCTCTTTAAATCTCCTTTCTTGTTCTTGCCTTATACTGGCAACTTCTTGTGGGGGAATTAAATACAATCTATTTTTTCCTCCAAATCCAAACAAATCAAATCGTATAGCCTTAATATTGTTAGCCTTAATCATACGAGTCACTGATGCTGCAGGAAAACCAAACTCTCTTGAAAAGTCCCCCGTACTGCTCCAATCTAATGTTGCTTTTTTCAAACCTTCAATAGTGTCAATCTCGGCATCCGTATATTCACGTACTTGTGGAATAATTTCAGCAAGCTGATTTTTTTGATCTAATTTAAAACGCTCCACTTCAGAAAGAGGAATCAAATAAAACATTTTATTTCCACGAACTTTCAATAAATTCATTTCAACTGCACGAATTTTATTAGATCTAATTAAAGCTAAAACATGGGCCGTATTCACACCAAATTCTTTAGCAAACTCTTCTGCTTTAACCCAACTTTGAGTTGCTCTCAAAACATCTTCTACTGTCATTAAAGGTTTCTCAGTAAATTGAGAAATATCAGCTATAATTCTATCTAACTTTTCTTTTTCTTCCCTTTCGATTCTTCCTATCTCTTGAGGAGGGATCATCATCAACGTATTACCCCCTCCATAACCAAGCAAATCCATCTTCACACTTCTAATGGTTTTTCGTTTAATCATACTTTTTATCAGAGATTTCTTTACCCCCAACCTCTTTGCAGCTCCTTCAACAGCGAACCATTTACGAGTTGCTTTTTTAAGTTGTTTTGTAGTATTAATCGATTCATCTGTATATTGAGAAACAAATTTCAGAATCTCTTCTCTTCTTTTTTTCTGTTCTTTTTCAATTCGCTGTACTTCTTGCCTTGGAACCCAGTAGCCTTGTTCTTTCATTCCTATCAAGCCAATATTAATAGCTTCTAAGCTCCCTTTGTTAATTGAATCTAACAAAGTTCCATCTGAGACAGCCCATTTTTTTTCTAACTGAGGCAGTTTATACCAATCGCGAATTGCTCTTTGTATTTGAGATTTATTTCCTATAGGACGCTTTCTGAAGCGATTAATAAATACCAAAATCTCATTAACTCTCTCTAAGTCTTTATTAAAAAGATTATCAACTTCTACTGGAAAAAAACGAATTTGGCCTTGTGGCATCAGAGGGGATGCTACATGAATACCGGTCAAGACTCCACGTTCAGACATATCATAAACACTTCGTTTGATTTTAAAACCAAATCTACGCCTTACATCATCAGCGGTATACCATGATTCAAAAAACTCTTCTAGCTCACTCCATGTTTTAAATGGACCAACCCCATATTTTTTAAGTACATCTGAATAACTTGCTAATGATCTACGGTATAAAGCCCTAATTCTTTCAAGTTCTGAAGCTACTATTCTGTCTTTATATTTGCCGTCACTTACTAAAGGAATAAACGAAGCATCTATTTCTCCTCTTCTAATAATTTTGTCAACAAAGTAACGATCTCTACCCAACTCTTCGCCTAACGCTACAATACCAATAGAGCCTTTCGCTCTCTCTAATGAGATTTTATAAATTCTTACAATTGCCCAAGCTGTCTCTAGTGTAATCATTCGTGCCTTTTGTGTTCCATGAAAAACTGTTCCGTTTTGAGACAATTCCAACAACGATTCTTTGTCTTGAAAATATTGATTAAAAATAGCCTCTCCAAACATCCCTTGTGGATCCAATATATACTTAAATAGCTTAGTGCGATAAACACCCATAACTTTCGCTAATAAACCCACAGAAACCAAATTAGCCTGTTTTTCTTGCTGTTGGGAAAGCCATGCAACAGGAACAAACATTCTATCTTTAACTAAAACAGCACCGCCCTCTAATGCCCTTTCTCTTAAATCCGAATGTTGACCAACTAAAGACTTGGTAACTTCTTTTAAAGGTACCGTATTCAGCAACCAGAGAAGCTCTTCATGCCTAATTCTCTTATCCTCTTTTTTTCTTCTTTTCATTGTCACAAACTCATTTATATGTAACTTCCTTATAGGGCCTCTGCCCTTCTCTTTAAAGATTTCAAGCACTTCATCAATGGAGTAGTAAGCTTTCTTAGGAGCATGACCTTGTCTTTTCATAGGTTGATATAGTTGCAGTAAATAAGATATTTGAAATGTTCCTTCCATCATCGCATCCAGTAAATTCACAGGAGTTCCATTCACAGTAATATTAAAATCTTCTGTTGTTCTACCTAAGCTGGAGGCTGTCGAAGGTGGTTTTTGTTGTTGTCCAATCCACAGCTGAGCTACAGTGGGTGGAATTACAATACGGCTTTGCATAGCTAGTAGATCTATTTTGATTGAGGGGATATTCCCGTTATTTATTTGTCTCATAACCTTTTTCCGACTATAGCCTGTGGCTTTCAGTAAATCATTTACGGTATACCAATCTTCAAAAACATCTGACATTTCTGCTTTTTCATTCACCTCTACTCCAACATGTTCAGAAATAAATTTAGCAATAAGTTCGAATTTGATTTTTTCCTTTCTCTCAATGCTCCTAATTTCCTTCAATGGAAATAAGACTTTTGCTGTTCTTGACAGTGGATGTGCTAGTTCTAATCCCCAAACACTCCCTCTTTGGTACATCTGCATAATTGCTTGATTTCCCGTAAAACCCCAACGCTGTCTCAACTGTTCCGTTCCAAGCCATGACTGAATAAATTTCTTTAAATCTTTCCATCCGTTTAACTTTCTTTTTATAAAACCACTTTCTTCCAAAGTCTGTTGATATACAGCCAACTGAGCACTAAATAATTTTTCTATTCTTTCTGCTTCATCCTCAGAAATGGCATAATGGTACTTGCCACTACCAGCAATATCAGAAATCTCTTTAACCTTGATCAGTTCATTTCTAATCCCTAAAAGAATGACATTAACATCAACGCCTATTCTTTCTGCTAACACATCCGAAGTGATGTATCCGTCGGACAGTGATTTTTCCTTAATTAATCGAACTACTTTCCACGCTAGGGACAAATCAATCATAAAATTTTGATAATTTCCATGAACAAGACTGCCTCTAAGAGAAGGTTCTAGCAATGAGTCTCTCCCTTCCAAATAGCCCTCAGCTATAATTTTGGAGAAATGCTTTCTTGGGTTCTTTAAACGATCCACAAAAGATGCATAGTTCACACCCAACTCATCAACTAATAACTGAACTGGAATCAAATGGTGCTTTCTAAGCATAACTTCTTCTATCCACTCCAAAGGAACGAAATACTCTCTACGCAACCTTTTTGCTCCATGTTTGGAAGCAAACATCCACACATCAGCCTCATTAAGCTCTACAAGCCGTGCCGCTTCCCCCAATTTTCTGGAATTAATTAAAAACTGAAGATCTTCTTTTGAAATCATTCCTTCAAACTCTTTACTTATAATACCCGCCTCTTGTAATTCGGAAAGCATGTAAACAGTAATAACTCTTTGCCCCAATCTTTTTGATAACTCTTCAGCTCTTTCAAAAGTAATCGATGGAGCAACATTTTTTAAGCTTACTTCATGTAAAGATTTAGGGACAAAACGACTTATCCATTCTGGACGAAATGACCCATCAACCATCGCATCAATCAAATTTACTTTCTTCCCATTAACAAAAATATCAAAGTGCTCTTTTGCAACACCTAAACTATTAGCAGACACGCTTGAAGATTGAATTAATTTCTCTGCTTCTTGAGGTGGGATGTATATCCTCCCTTGAAGAGGAGTGAAATCAAAATTGACAGAGTTTAATTCACCGATTTCAACTTTCCAGGCAATTTCTTCTTGGTTAATTCCTGTTGTTTTACTTAATTCAGAAATCGTATACCATCTATTAAGCAATTTTTTTAGTTGTTTATATGTTCTAGCACCTTGACCATAAGGAGATAAGTGTTTATCTGAAAAGGTAATAATTTTTTCATTCAACTCGTCTATAAATCTCTTAGCAGCTTCTGGAGGAATAACATAACGAGACCGTTGTCCTAATATATCTAGCTTTACATGTTCCACATACCCATCTCTCACCAAGCGCGTCATGGTCTGACGAGGGATTCCTGTTGATTTACTTAACTTAACTGGCGAACTCCATCTCTTTAGAGATTTGATTAACGCTTCTCGAGTTCGTATTTTCCTTTTTCTATAGCGATTAACAAAACCCAAAGCTTCTTGCAGTTTTTCTCGATCTACAACATCTACCTTTTCCACTTCAGAAGGTGGAAAGTACCACTTCCCATGTACCGATAGAGGGTTCACAACATGAACTCCCTTTAATAGGCCCCTTTTCACCATTCTGTGGATTCTATCAACCTGATTAAATCCCCATTTCTCTTTTAAAGATTCTGCAGTATCCCAACCTTGAACCACTTCCTGAATATCTTGCCACGTCTTCAGTTGTTTACCTCGCAGATATGGAACTAACAAAGCTTTAAGGTCTTTCAGCTTCTTACTGTATTCCTTAATAACTCTGTCAAACTCTTCTTCATCAACCAAGTAGGACGGAACTCCCTTTTTTAAGACAGAAACGAGAGTCGCTTTAATTCGACCTTCCTTCACCGCTGTAGATACCAATGTTTTGTTCACAGAAAGTTTATTAGCCAACGAAGTCAATGTGGCCGCTTTCTTGGGATTTGGAAACATTCTAAATATGACAAACAGCATCCATGCCGTAGCCAAATCAACAGCCAAAACATTGTTACCATTGATAAAGTGATACTCTTCTCCTGTAATTCTTTTATCAATTAAAGTCTCTTGATAAGGGAAAAACTCTTTTATAATATCTTCGGAAAAATAATTTGAAGGGCTTCTTAATTTATTTACCAGGTTCCAAAATTCCATATCTAACATTTCTGCTAAAATTCGAATAGGAACAAGATCGTGAAAATTGGCTCTTAATAGCTCAACCCATTGATATGGAACAAAATACTCTTTACCATATTTCACCGATCCATTTTCTAAGGCAATTTTACCGAGCCTGTCTGGGTTTACCCCAATGAATGCTGCCGCTTCATTTAATGAAAATGCATTTAGAAAAAACAACACATCCTCTCGATTTAAGTTTCCATTAGAATCTCTTTTGATATATTCTTTCTCAATTAATTGATTCAAACGCAAAGGACCAATTCTTCTTTTTCCTTTTACTTGAGATACTAACTGTAACACTTCTTTTTTAGTAAGATATTTTTGTTTTTTTGGAATTTCAACTCGAGGAAGCTTCTTAGTCTTAAAACTAAAAAACCATTGGACTTTAAACGCGCCCTCTTTCATGGCATCAAGCAAATTCACTTCTTCTCCTAGGACTGTGGCATCAAAATGATCTTTAGATCTTCCTAAACTTGAGGCTTTACTTATTTTTGAGTTTGCTTGAATAAATTTTTGGGCTTCAGAAGGAGGAACCATGAATTTCTTTTTAAAACCAATAAGATCTAACAGAACACCTTTGACAGCACCCTTCTTTACTCTTCGGGTCATTGTTTGCCTTGGTATTCCAGTCACTTTAGATAAATAAGTAGGAGTGCTCCATTTACTTACAGCTGCATCAATCTCAGCACGAGTTGTAATGGGAGACCCTCTATATCTGTTAATAAATTCCAAGATTTCATCAAGCTTATTTCTATCTCTTTTATCTAATTTCTCAACTTCCTGTGGAGGAAAATAATTCACACCTACTGTGGATAAGGGGTTTACAACATTAACACCCTTCAAAACTTCCCTTCTCATCATTTCATGAATACCACTAATACTTTTAAAATTCCATCGTTCTTTTAATGTTTCTGTTGTATCCCAATTTTTGACAACTTCTTGAATATCTTCCCATGTTTTTAAAGGGACCTTTGAATCAACATAAGCTTTAACTTCCTTTATTAATAATTTTAATTTTTGGTTAAATTCTTTTTCTATGCGCCTTACCTCCTCTTCATCAATTAAATAAACAGGACCTCCTTTGCGCATACCCCTAACCAAAGTAGCTTCAACCCGATCTTCTTCGATAGCTTTTGACACAAAAACTCTATTAACATAAAGTTTTTTAGATAATTCATCCACCGTACTGGCCGTTTCCATATTAGGAACCCTTTGAAGTAATTGAAAGATACTCCATGCCGTTAAAATATCCACAGACAACGTTGGAGAATGATCTCCAAAATAGTGGTACTCTTCTCCTGTAAATCGAGACTCTAACAGATTTTTTCTATCATCGAATAACTGCCTTAATAGATGAGGACGTAAGAATTTTTTGGGATTCCGGAGATTAGACAGAAATGTTGAATGGGTTAGGTTCAGCATTTCAGATAAAAGAGAAACAGGCACAAGGCGATGATGCCGTGCCCGCATTTCTTCAATCCAATCATGGAAAACATAATAGTTTCCCTGCACAACAACCATACGGTCTTTACTGCCTGATAAGCCTGACAATCGATCTCTATTTAGACCTGTAAGCTCAGCCGTTTCTCTCAAACTATAAGCATTTATAAAAGACTCAGCATCATAACGACTCAACTCCCCTTTCTCATTCTGCTTAATTGCACCTGCTTTCAGTAACTGTTCTAACCGTTTAGCACTTAAAGGTAAGCCAAATCTTTTTCTTTTTGCTGCTTCTAAAACGGTTTTTCGACTCACATAAACACTTTTATCCGGCACCTGTATCCTAGTAAGCGGTTCTGGTTTAAAATTCAAAATCCACTTCATACTAAAATTGCCCTTCTTCATTTCATCTAAAATATTAAAAGCATGTCCTTCGAAGGTCATATTAAAATGATCTTTAGTACGACCTAAACTGGAGGCAAGAATTTTTTGTTCTATTTCTTTCTTAGCAGATTCTTTTTCTTCTTCTAAAAGAGGTGTTCCATCTTTTTTAATTCCAACAACATACCGCATCAGATCGAAAATAAAGTCTGGATGTTGATAAGCAGGAAGTCGAGTCACTCCTAGTTTTTGTATAATATTGTTGGTGCGAGTTATGGGGTGTCCCTCTATCTCCATAACCATGGTTCTAGCCACTTTTTCAATAACTTCTGGTGGAAAATCATAAAAATAGCCAAGAAGAAAAGTTTTCACATACTCCATACCCTTCCAAGAAACAGGCAACCCTTTCCTTACATGAAAGTCTTGTAACTGCGAGTCCATGAAAACTTTATCTTCTAGAGTTCTCGATAAAGCAGCATCAAAATCAAGTAACTGTCTTGCAAATTGCTCTTTCAATGAACTTACTTCTTCTTTGTTGTATGCATGGGTTAAATCATGAATATTTAGAAAATAATCAGGATCCACACTCACATTTGCTGGATGTAAATTTCCATGAAAAGCCCCCTCCCACCGTTCCTCTTCTTGGACCATAGGAGTATGAATCGTGCGAAGCAAGTGACCATGTGATTGAATGTTGGCCAATAACTCTAATTCGGTTTCTCTAAATAAACTCTCGATCTCTTCTGGTGTTTTACCCTCTTTTGAAAGCTCCTGTATAGGCACTACATACCTCGCATTCAAAATTCGGTTCAGCACATCATGGAAACGATAGTTTTGTTGAAATCTTTGACCTAATAAAACAAATCCTATTTTTCTGCCTAATGGTTCCTTTTCACCCAAAAACTCTCCATAAGCAAGGGGGTAATTTACAGGCATTCCACTTTTCATAAAATAACGATGCATCTCAAATTCTCTTTTAGCCTCATCTAATACCATTCCGCCCTTAGGAGACCACTGTCGAGGGATGTAACTGATAGTTCCATCTTCATGATAAATAGGTTGTACGACAGGAGCATCTGGGAGCTTCTGCCCCCACTCTCTTTTAGCGTGATGCATATTAAAAACATCTGTTATATTTCCAGAATCAAAAACAACTCCTTTGAGTTGCATAGCATGAATTTTAACCCCGTGGGAAAGCACTAGCGGCGCGTCTACCAAACCTAACTTTAGAGACCTAAATTTTTTTCCGCCTCCAATAGGCTCTTCATAATCTAACCCCTTTTTCAATGAAGAGTAATTGCGGGTAAGGATTTTCTTTATTTTCTTTAACCATTCTTTCTTTTCATCGGAATGCAGAACACCCCAAAACACAGGATCCATTGAGATCCGAGCTTTTTTGTCTCCTTCCCAGATCTCATCTACTAAAGGTCTTTTCTCCACAAGCTTTTGTAACGCCACTGCTTTTACCAACTCTACTTCTTGAGGTGCTTTTTCTTCTTCAGACGGTTCCAGTGACTCATCTGCCGTCAAAATTTCTGTAATCTCTTTTTGAAAGTCCGCTAATAAAACAGCTACTTGATTTACTTCATTGGGACTTAATAAAGAATATACTTTTTGAATAAAATCAAATATTTTCATCGGAAGTACAGTTGTATCAGATGAAACAACTTCATACCACCCTGCCACCAACTCATAATTAAATTGTTTCTGAACACTTTTAGGTAAAAGAAATCGATACTTTTGATATAGAACATCAACTACAGCAGTAGATTCCTGGCCTAAACTAGACGCTAGATTATTCCGATCCATTCTTTCTTTTTTAACCCTATCTATCTCTTGAGGTGGAATGATGTAATAACCATTTGTGTTATTCTTCCCTATCAGTTTAATTTTAATGCCTTTTACCTTGCCTGTTTTAACCCACCTTGAAGCTGTCGCAAATTTAACAGAAGCAGCTTTGACTAAATCCTCAATCTTTAACCAGCTATTTGTAACTTGTTGAACATCCTCCCATGTCTTAACTCTTCTTTTAGAACTAATATACGTTCTAACAAAATCAATTATTTGAGTCAGTTTAAGTTTATCTTCTTGGCGAATTCTTTCAATTTCTTGAGGTGGGATTAAGTAAAATGCTTTCTTTCCTCCATAACCCAACAAATCCATTTGAACTGCATTAACTTTTCCCTGCCTTACATAATTAAACGCTGTAGCCAAATGAACACCAAACTCTGTCTTAAATTGCCTTAACTTGACCCAACGACTCGTAATATCTTTTAACCTCATTACCGTTATTTCATCTTCAGAAGAAACATTTTCATACTGCTCCACAAAAGAAAGCACTTTTCTTTTTTTCTCATTCTGCTCCTCACGAATTCTCGATACTTCTTCTGGAGGAATCACGTACGGAGCTTTAGATGCCCCTAAACCAATTAAATCTAATTTAAACGCTGTTATTTCACCCGATCGCACTAACGCAAAAATGGTTTCGAATGAAACATCAAATTCCTTAGCTAAATCTTCAATTCTCAACCACTCTCTAGTTGCTGTTTTAATATCCTGAATTGTTTTAGGTTTACTCTTTGAAAAAGCTGAGATATCTCTAGCTAGAGCTTTAACTTTTCCTTCCAATCTTTTAATCTCTGCTGTTGGAATTAAATATGCGGACTTATCACCACCAAATGCAATTAAATCCATGCGTACAGCTTGAATCAACCCATTATCAATAGCTTGCCGAACTGTACCCCCTCTAATCCCTAGTCTTTCATCAAGTGTTGTTGGTTTAATCCAATTCTGCGTAACTTTTCTTAACTTACCAATTGTTTTAATTGTTTGAGATGAAAACTTAGAAACAAATCTCTTAATTTTTTTTAATTTTTTTTGTTCCAATCCCTCAATTCTCTTCACCTCTTTAGGAGAAACCAAATACCCTCTCTTTTGTTCCCCAATAAAATCTAATCGAACTGCCTCTAACGTTCCTCTTTGAATCATTCCTTTCAAACTTCGATTAGAAACAGACCATCGCTTTTCAAGTTTTTCTAAAGAAAAGTAAGAGTGCAGCACCTTTTCCAACTCACTTCGTGTCTTAATTTTTGCACGACTTCCTTTGTTCACCATCTTCAAAACCTTGGCTAGTTTCATCTCTTCCAAATCATCAACTCGACCTACTTCTTCAGGAGGAAAATACCAAACCCCTTGTTCTGTTAAAGGGTGCACAATATGAAACCCTTTAATTTTACCCCTACTCATCATCTGATGAATTCCATTATGAGATTTAAAGCCCCATTTTTCCTTTAAAGAGTTGGTTGTTTCCCACCCAGAAACAACAGCCATCAATTCTCTCCAAGATGAGATTTTCTTTTTTGTATAAGGACGAAGAACTTTAGAATAATTTTTTACTACTTTTGAAAAAATATTTAGAATTCCCTCTGAATCTACAATCGAAATTCTAGGTTCTGGACCTAAAAAAGGAAGGTGGATCACTGCAATCTCACCAGACTTAATAGCCTGAGCAAGAATGTTTTTTGTCACTCCAAGTAATCCTGCCAATTCATCAACAGAGTAAGACTCCTTTTTGTTTCGTAATGATTTTCTATAAATTGAAATAACTTGATACGCTGTCACCAAACTAACCATTAATGCTTTACCAGCCCCATCCATATGATATTTAGTTCCCTCTGCTGATACTTCTAACAAAGACTTCTTCTTTAAGAGGTCTTCTTCCCACAAGTAGTCCCCGAATCTTTTCTTAGGCTCTTCCAAATAAGATAATAGAACTTTCTTACTCACACCCATTACTTTTGCTAGCAAATGAACCGGAACCAATTGATAGCGATAAATTCTTTGTCGATCAACCCAATCCCTTGAAATAAACATGCGATGTTCTACAGAAATAGCACCTGCTTTCTTAGCTTTTTCTCTTACAGTTACCATATCTCCACCTAAATGAGTACGGGCTTCACTAAGACTAAACGTATTCACCAAATTAGATAGCAATTCTCTAGATATCCTTGAACTCGCTCTACGACTCAAAACCTTTTTTACCCATGCACTAAATGCAGATTTAGTTAACGATCGACTTCCCTTTAATTGCCTAAAAACAATAAAAGCCTCATCTAATGAATACGATTCTTTTTTATCTGGTAATTTTAGTTTAGGCAATGCTTCAGGTTTAAAACTTGTGAGCCAAGTTGTTTTAAACTCTCCTTCCATCATGGCGTCAAGTATATTTACTTGGTTACCATTTATTCGCATATTGTAAGCTTCTTTAGTCCTACCCAAACTCTGCCCATACGAATCCATGTATTTACTAACCCTTCTAAGGTTTAAACCCTCCATTGATTCCTTAAAATGATTAAGGACTTTTCTCTGGCTGAGTTTTATTTCTAAAACAGCACCTTGAGCATCTTCTCGTTCAAAAAGCTGAGCATCAAAAACACCCATCACTTGACTTTCTAGAGATTTCCCTCGATCAACTCCTCTCTTTCCTAAATACCGTTCTCCGGAATAACGTTTAACATTCGTCTTGTTAATTGCTGTTTCCCCAACACCTTCGTCAATAACATCAATAAAATAATTACTTTCTTGGTCCTTATAAACTCGAAATACAATATGAATAAACTCCCTACTAATACCCTCTCGTCGATAGCGCTCCAAAGTTGAGTCCAAAGAATTTGAAATAGCACCTCTAAGCTCATCCGTTAAATGATTATAAAAAATTCCTCCTGGGTATTTTTGAAATCGCTTTAAATTTTCTACTTCATTTCTATTAACAGAAATTAAAGCATCTTCAAACAGCGTTACAATCAGCTTGATTGTTTCATTCAAAGCATTTTGCATTGATGGTTGGATTCTTCCTGGAAAGGAAAGCATCTGTTCTATTTCTGGCATAGGCACAGAAATATGAGTTCTAAAAATTTCATCTTCTCTCTGAGCCCCACTCTTTCTTGGAAGATCCTTTTTCTTAGCCCCTTGGATTCCCAAAGATCTTGCAGCTACAAGCAAACGTTGTTTGGAGAGATCGCTCAAAAGAGCTCCTGGAATATCCAATGCTGTTGTCGAAGAAAATAATTGTTGAATTCGATCCTTATAATTCAAAGAACGCTCTAATTGGGAAATACGGGGTGCAATTAAAACATAACTCTTTTTTTCTTCTTTAAGTTTCTGGGTTAAAAAGTAAGAATGGAACCCCCCCGTAACGACAGCAACTCGACTAGACTTACTTAAATTTATTGCTTCAATTGCTTTTTCTGACAAAACAGCATCTCTTTTGATCACCCATTCATAGTTTTCAAGGGCTTTTTGGGTTAACAAATTCAAACCCTTTAAATCATTCTTAGGATTTGTATCTCTAAGTCGCTCATACTCCTCTCTTGTGAGCTTTAAAGAAACGAGCTTATTCCATAAATTCCACCCATCCTCTTCGGCCAACAACTTCCGTTCTTCTTCTGATAGATTCAAATTCTTCAACAACAAGATTTCAATAGTCTGTAATTCATCAAAAAGCTGAGGGCCTTTCATTTCATTTTTAAGAATATGATAAGCCATCCAATTTATAAAATGAGAGTACAACTGAACATCAATATTTTCTGCCTGAGCCCATTCGCACCAAGACTCAAAATACCAACGCAACTGATCTCGAGCTAAATAATGTTGCTCTGGATTAAAAAGAAATAGAAAGCTTTCTTTAGTCAAACTCTTAGCCACCTTATTCTGAGTTAACTCTAAAAGCTCTATACGTTGCTTCTCCACTTCATCCCTATTTTCTTTTATCTTTTTTTCAAATTGAGAAATTTTCGAATAACGCACAAGTTGAGGGTATTGCTTTTGGTATTTAGCTTGAGACAAATCCAGGTTTATACGCTTTTTAGCTTCTTTCATCAAAAAGAGCATATATGGATTAAAATTGTTTTTGTTTTTTCTAAAATCATCTCTTTCTTTTATTAATTTTCTTAAAGGCTCAGAAAAAGTTTTTTGTTTCTTTATTGTATATTGCTGATCTATTCTCAATATCTCATCTTGAGATTTTTTATAAAGTCGATTTGTATCTAAAATTGTTTTGAGATTTTTAAAATAAATAGATTCATCTTCAATTCCTTTCAATCGAACGGAACCACTTTGATTTAAAGCAAAAAGCTCCACCCCGCTCAAGTGCCCTTGACGAAACAACTCTTTCCACATTCGATGATTTATTTCCATATCAGAAGAGAATTGATAAATACTTGAATTAAAATCAAGACTTCCACCTTCAAAAAGAAGGGTATCCACACCTTCCTCTAGAACAAGTTTTTCTAAAATATTCTTAATATTCTCTTGAGCATCCAAACTCTCATGAGCATCTTGAATTAAGTAAACTTGTGGAGAATCTTTTTTTGTTACGGGTAAATAGCTCTCTTGAACAGAACCTATCTGGGAATTGATTTGAATTGGGCTTAAAGGAAGATAAGGAGGTTGAGAAAAAGAATTAATAGCAGATTGGGATAAGACAGACGGAGTCATCACATGTTGCATCAACGGAGCTGCTTCAACAACCGTATTCAACAAAAAGATAAAAGCCAAGTTTATGGATATAAACCTTACTAAACACCTATATTTTTGTGCCAACAAAAATCCCATTAAATAAGCAAAAACCTTTCTAAAAGACACTTTATTCAGGGTATAGAACTCCCTTGATTTAAGTCTCCAGAACCTAAAGTTACAACAAAGGAATTACCTAAGAATAAGGTAGAAGTGTACCCTATTATAAAAGAATTGCAACTAAAGAGCTAATTTTTAAACCTTTGAAAATAAACAAGTTACAGAGTTTTTTCTCAAAATTCTTAAAACAGGCCCGGGCCTGCTTTTTTCGCAAAAAAGAGGCCCGGGCCTGTTTTGAGGATAAAAGGGATGATGTGGAATGAGGTGGAGACAAAAAAGGCCAGGCTCCCGAAGGACCTGGCCCATTTTGAACGAAATCGAGATTAGGCTGCAGACTCGATAATCGTTTGCGCTACATATTCTTGGAATAAATTCATCATGAGACGACCTATGGCTGTTGGAACGTAGAAACCAGAAGCGTCTTGTCTGAATGCTTCTTTGTATTCAATAGAACCTGATGCGAAAAGAAGCGCGGCGCTTAATACTCCGTTTTGTTTTTCTGGTTGTTTCACGAAAACAAAGCGGTCTTTTGCGTCACCCAAACGAGAGGCTATCGTTTCAGGAGAATCTAAAGATTGAGATAAGTGAACCACTTTTCCCTTTCCTAAGAAACCACTGTATTTAGATACATCGTTTGCGCTAATAGCATCTGAAATAATTTCTACATTTTGAGATTCCTGATTAAAAACATCTGGAACTAATGAGCGATCAGTCACCCCTGTTAAAAGAACCTTTATCTTTCCTTCTAAGAGAAGAACTTGAACCTCTTTAGCCACCGTATCTGAAAAGTTAAGCACATCGTCTAACGAAAGAACAACCGGTGCTGGTTGATCCAAGAGAGCAGCATAATCATTAAATGCTGACTCCAGTAATGATAGTCTTTTTTCCTTGGTCATCACACCCAAACTTGAAGCTTTTGACAGATCTAAACCTTCTGGAATAAATTGAGAAGTTGCAATGTGTTCCAAAATTAGTTCTATGTAAGGCTTATTTCCATAATAAGTTTCAACTTGAGGATCTTCCGGATTCCCCCATTGCTTTGTTGCTAACATTCTTAATTCTCTAACCTTCTGCCGCTGATCTTCAAGAGGCAAATCAGCAAAACCTTGCTCTATATTCTTTACTGCAGTTACTCCAACAGCTTCTACTCTAACAGCACCACTACCAACACCTGTAGACTGCCACATATTCGTTTCAATCTTTAGTGATATTGCGTCACTTTCTTTCGCTGGTTTAGGGTCCATGAGCGTTGGAAATTTACTTCTCCCTCTTTCAGCTATTGCTTCAAGCACAGTTGGGTTTTCTGCGTTAGCACGAAGTTCATTTAGAAATTCCTCACTAGACTGGTTAGGAGATTTATAAATATCAACAACAAATTGAGTTCCAATAATCGCAACAGCATCATTAAACCAATAAGAAGTCTCTCCAATATAATCCTTTTGCAAATTGGTTTCTGAGCCCTTTGCAGCAATCTCAGGATCTTCAGCCAATCGATGATTTCCGTTATCTGTAGTAACAATCAAACTTCCACCTTTTTGTCCTGGGCTTCGCGGAGATACCTCAGGCTGCATCGCCAATCCTTTTTTTATAAAAAGACCCAAAGTAACTAGCCAGTCTTCATCAAAAGTGGCCGCTGCATTATCAATATTACGAACACTTATCCATTCATGCCCTTTATCTACGAGCTGCAAAAATGTCCCGCTAGAAATTAATTGATGAAAAAACTCACCATGACCTAAAGGAGTTTGTTCCCCCTCCAAAATTACCGCCTCAATACTGCCATCAGACAATCTCTTTTGAACATTCTCAGAAATTTCTATTGCTTGATCGTATCTAGCTTTATCAATTTTTCCAGATTCATATAGATTTCTGACATGCTCTGGAGTAGCAACATATTGGTTGCCTAACTCCTGATTAAAAACCACAAATTGACTCTCATCTAAACCATAACGACTTTCTCTATCCAACTCCGTCTGAAGCTCTTCCCTATAATCTTGATTAGATAAAATCAAAACAGAAGGTCTAACATCAGAACGTGCTAAATCAGAAATTTGATTTTGAAGACGCTCAATATTTTTTAGGAAAGCTCCTAAAAAAGTATAAACCTGTCCATCAAGAACACCTACTGGAACAGCAGCTTTAGACTTAATCTCCCTACCTTGAATCAATTCTTTAACTTCTTCAGGAGCCTCAGAAGTTGGCATACGAGAACTAGCACCTGCAGCAAGAGTTCCTATAACACCCTTCCCCTTAATGAGAGATTCAACCGCCAAAGCAATGTATTCTAACCTTTCAGCAGTATCCATCTTAAAGATAGCATCAACGTCAGCATCAATGCTAGGTCTCCATGGTCGAGAAATAGGGGTTGTATCCAACCTTCCTTCATAATAAGCCTTCCCTTTTTCCAATTCAGCTTCCGAATACGCTCCTAGAGAAGCCGCATTAAAACTATCTGCAACTTTGGTTGCAATTTCTGCTAATTCCGTTTGTGCGGCAGAGATAAATACATCAACTGCCTCACGATCAGAATATTCTCCTCTTCCAAGGGCATAAAATTTAATTTTTGGTTCTGTCCCTGAAGGTCTTACAATGACACGGGAACCATCTTCAAAAATCAACTCCACAAATCCTTCTCTCCCCACATTTTTACCATTCAAGTCATTAAACGTATGTACTTCATACTCATTTTCAAGTTCAAACTTACCTGGAGTAGTTTCGCTTTTATATTCCCCATCAAAAAGAAGTGTTCCTTTAGGTAATTTAGCTGTCTGCTCTGCAAAATCTAACACAGCCACAACTTTCTTTCCCGCAACTTCTGCTGGAGGATTGGATGCAAACTCTGTCATAATCGCTTGTTTAATTGCATTTCCTTCAGCTCCTTGCGTCTTGTAAGAACCTAAAGTTTCACGATAATACCCATAGGTATCAAAAATGCCTTTAGCTCCAAAAAGACGATCATAAACAGTTGTTCCTTGTTTTTTATACCGTCCAACAATTTCAACAAACATATCAATCATAGCAGGACCATCTTTATCTCGAACAATATCCCCACGATTAGCCCCATAAGATTCTTCTCCACCAAACAATAGAACTTGAGAGAAACGAGAAAGAATCAATTCTCTTTCGGATCGATTTAGACTCTTGTACCCGTCGTTTTCAACTTTTGTTTTAATAGCAACAAATTCTTCTTCATCATTTAATAACAATTGAGCAACGGCTAGTTTTTCGTATTCCTTCATTTTATCCCCGGCAAATTTAAAACCAACTCGGGATTCTACAGTTGGAATATCAAAAGCTTCTGCTATTTTCATCATAAGATCTGAGCTCACCAAAGATTTCCAAAAAACAGAATTTTTAGGTAAAGTTCCTTTTTTAGAAAGTTGGTTCAGTAAATAATCCGCAATCACTGCCATTTGTAGATTCCCGTTTAGAAGAAAATACTCTTCTTTAGCATCACTGGTTGGAACCAAAACAGCAACCCTATCTGCATCAGGATCGTTGGCTGCTGCTACATCAACTTTCTTTTCAACTGCCAATTGTTTTAACAAATCTAACGCCGCATCCTCTTCTGGATTGGGCTTTGCTGCTGTTGGAAATGTTCCATCAGGTTTTAATTGGCTTTCAACATTAAAAATATTTTCTGCAGAAATTCCTCTTTCTGCTAATAAAGCAGGAACTGTTCTTCCCGCTGTACCATGCAAAGGAGAAAATCCAACAGTAATATCTGTATTAATGTGTTCTAGGTCATATTTACCATCAGCTTTAATGTGCACACCATACTGAAGCAACTCACTTACATATTGTTCATCAATGGTAGGCCCTACAATTTCAACCTGCCCTTTCTCAAGAGCTTCATCATAAGATGCTTTTTTCACATCAGAAAACTGTTTTATCTCAGCCACATATTGATTTAGACCTTCAGCATCTGGGCCTAAAAGTTGCTGACCTGTTTCGTCATAAGGTTTAAACCCATTATCCGTTTTAGGATTATGGCTTGCTGTAAATACAGCACCTGCTAATGCCCCCAGCTTTTGAACTGCAAAGGACAACTCTGGCGTTGGTGCAGGACCATCAAACACGTAAACTTTAAATCCATGCGCTGCATAAATGGCAGCAGCCATTTTAACTAAATAACCTGGCCCTTTAGCTTGGGCGTCATAAGAACCTTCTCTAGGATCATAAGCTAAAATTACAGCCTTTTCTGTCTTGTTTGTATCAATCTCTTTTCCTTCAACCTTACCAGCCCACACAGCTTCCAAGTGGCGAGCATGACCTTCTACAAACTTACCAATGGTTACCACATTAATTCGATTACTTCCGATCCCCAACTCTCCACGAACACCTGCCGTTCCTGGTTTTACTTCTTGAAAAAAAGCATCATTAAGCTCTTTCCAATTTTTACCATCTATCAATGTCTGAATACGTGCTAATACATTTGTCCCTTGAATAGTTAAGTCTCCAGGAAGCTTCAACCACTCATAAAGATACTGCATGGTTCCGGTTGTAATATCTCCCTGACTCAAAGCTTGTTCAATTTTTAGAGCATTATCATTTCCTAAACTAGCAGCACGAGCCTCTTGGGAATTAGGAAACAACTGAATAATCGCTTCATTCACAATCCCTTGAACATTCCGCCCATCTCGAGCAAATGAAGCTAAGGTTTGCTGCTGAGCTGCTTGTACGGCAGGGTCTTGTTTGATAAAAGATGTTTCAAAGTCATAATACTGACCAGACATTAAGAAATCATATCGTTCTTGATACTTCTTATTGATACGACTAATTTGAGGTGCCAAAACAGCATGAGAAATTTTATTCTTTTTCAAGAAGTTAGTCACAGGCTCTTTATGAAAACCTCCTGTAACCAAAATTGAAGGGGTGTTAATTGCTTCAAGTTGTCTTTTGAAGAAAACATCCCTTTCGCGAGCCAACTCATAAAACTCAAGGGAGTTCTTGATTAGCTTTTCCCATTCTTTTTTTACTAAAATTGTTTTCTTTAAATGGGCAGCTAAAAATTTAGCCAGAACTTCAGAGTTAAATTCTTTCAACTCTTCTTTCAACAATAAATACTCTTCCGGTGTTACTGAAATCAGGTTCAGTTTATTTAACAAATCAACGATACGTTGATATCTTAATACTTGTTTAGCTGTAGCGTCCGTCAAAAACTGATTAATTAAAGCCTCTTCAAATTGATTCAATTCATTAAAAAAAACATCCGAATCCAATTGTTTCAATTGTTTGTCTAAAAGGCTTGCTTCTTCTTTAGATAATTGATCTTGTTTGAGGTATGTTGAAATTAATTTCAAATTTGGAAATTGTTCTAATTGAAAATCGCCCATTTTCATCGAACGAAACAGGTAATCCCCCATCGAAAGCTTTTTATCTTCCACTCTTAACTTTAACTTTAACCATTCCTTAATTTCTTTAGAATAGAAACGATCCCCTAAAGACTTAAGAACTTTAGAAATTCGAGCCAAGTCTTGCTGAATGACTTCTCGGTTTTTTGCAGCTTTTTCATAGGCTGAAAGATTTTTCTTATATGTTTTAAAATGATCAATTCCAATAAGATCAAAATCTTGGGTTCGATTAATATGAGCATATTGAGCTCCGCTCAGACGAAGGTGTTCCAGAAAATAGTCTGAAACTTTTTCCTTAACATTAGAATCTGAAAATTGAAAATAAGTGTCCAGATTTACCTTACCTTCAACTCCCTCAACCAAAACAGTCTTAACACCGTACTCTTGCACCAAAAGACTAATTAAAGCCGCTATGTTTTTTTGAGCTTCTAATGAATTATGAGCATCCTGAATATAAAATAAAGGCGCAGAGTTCCCCTTGAAGGTATATTCAATAACACCTATCTTATTAGGGATGGCTACTTCGCTTAATTTGAGTTGTGTTGGTGTCATAGATTGATTGGTGGTCATAAGGCTGTTTATTGTACCAATGGTTGCACCATCTGCATAAGAATTTGTTGGAAGAAATGAGAAGAAAAATGAAACTAAAACAAAATAGGTTACGGCCTGCTTAAAACGTATCAAAAGCGTCATGGGAGCGGTCCCTTTCTTTGTTGTCGTATTATATTCGCTTACTCCTTTAAGCTAATGTGAGAACCTTTGAGAAAAATTATATTTTTTTAATACTTTAACAAAGGATAATTTAGACGTAATTCTACCCTATAGACTTTATATTTCAAGTACTAATTATGAGGAAAATCGAAAAAAATGAAGGAATTTTAAGATTCTGAAATTTAAATAGATATAAATAAACAATTTAAGTCAAATATGCCCTTTTTTACCTAACCGTAAATACGTAAACAGGCCCGGGCCTACTTTTTTCGAAAAAAAGAGGCCCGGGCCTGTTTGGAAAAAATCTTGTCATCCTTCGCTTAGGCTCAAAGATGACAGAATTTCCTTAGTCGTTCGGGCCCGGACCCAAATGAGTGGAAATAGACTTTAAATAAGAAACTTTTTTGCTGTGGTAATCTATTATTAAAAAAAGATAGATGCTGACGTTTGCCGGACACGCCTATTTGTAGCGCATGACGAACCTGCGTATTTTGTCGTTATGCCATGCTGGCAATGAGGTCTTGTACTCGTTCTTGGGTCAAGATTCCTTCGAGGTATGAAGCGATGAAGGAGTCAGTCATTTGGTAGCGGTTATTTTTAAAGATGACATATCCCCGTTCAACTAAAGCGTTAGGATTTCTAGATAAAGCAGAGGCCAAAGTCAATTTAATCATGTCATAGTAAGCACGATTCTCTTTTAAAAGAGAATCCCGGCGCTCTGCTTCAAATGGTAGACC
The DNA here is from genome assembly GCA_029261035.1 of Candidatus Omnitrophota bacterium. Classification (GTDB taxonomy): domain Bacteria; phylum Omnitrophota; class Omnitrophia; order Omnitrophales; family JACROU01; genus JAJDCD01. The sequence continues at coordinate 130,391 of JAJDCD010000005.1, read as the reverse complement.
AAAAGGGACAAGCATATCTTCCATCACAGTTTGAATGCGCTCTGAGGAATCTAACCATACTGTATGCTCTCTTAATTTGTAAATACCCGCGTCATTTGCAATGCGCGCAAGGTTCTTACCTGTTAGTTTTTCTCCATCAAATAATTGTTCATAAAATTCAAGCTCTGTAATACCTAAATCACTTAAAGAAACCAAATGAATATGAGAATCTATATCTTCTCTGGCAATCAATCCTGATTGAATCAATTCTTCTGCTACAACAGCAATTTGCTCTGGATAACTTTCGTCTTGATAGTAAATAACAAACGTTGTATTTGATTTAACTTGCACCAGCACCGCTTCAGGACTTACCTCCCCTGCAACAACCAAAGCAGGCACTTGCACCTCAGATTCTTTTTCAAGTGCTGCTAACATTTGTTTGTAAATATAAGGAAAGTAGTCTCTTAAATCAGGCCCCAATACTTCCCGTGTTGCCGAAATAATATCTAAAACACTTTCCAAAGTCACATCGTAACTTTCTTCAAAACGAATTACATCATCTCGGTTAATTGCTGCACCCAAACTAGATGCTTCCGCTCTTTCAACAGTCGGCTTCGTTGGTTGCGCTTGAGGCTCATCAGTTTTAAACTTTTGAATATGAGCCGTCATATCTCCTTGTTGACGACTAATTCTAAAATCATAGTAATTTTTACTATCTCTAAAAATCTTTTCCAAACTTCGAAGAGCCACCTCAAAACCATATAGATTTTTCAGCTTTGGTATAAGAGTACTAAATTTAACATCTACAGCATCTCTTCCATTGGCTATTTCTATCAACAACTCTCTTACAGCATCTTTCTTGGCTTGAACTACTTCTCTCTGATGTAGAAAATTTGGATGATGAATATAAGATCCACCATCAATAACAATCAAATCCTTCATAATATCTGTTGTAGTTGCAGATATCTGAAACTCATCTAAAATTTCTCTCGCAATATCACTAGGCATAAGCCTAAATCGAGTTACTTTTTTCCTGTCTAAAACCTGTTTAATCCTTAACCTTCTTTCGTTGATGTAACCCATATAACGCGTATGCGCTAACAGGTCAGATGTACTACCAGATTTTCTAAGAGCTATTCTTCTAAATTCTGCGGGGGAAACAACAACTCCAAATTTTTCTTTTATAGCACTCAATACTTCTGCCGCCGTCATATCTCTTCTTAATCCAGTCCAAGCATTTTCAGGAATAGGCTGGTTGTATTTAATATCTAACTCCTCTAAAATAGTACGTTGTCTTACTTGCTTTGGACTATAAGATGTAACAATCAAAACTCTATCCTTATTTGTCTTGGATATGCTTACAGAATCACTTCCTGTAATTTCTGAAATATTTAATTGGTTAAATTCTTCCCACAGTTTCTCTATAGTTACAGAATCCTTCGACTTAAATTTTGGGTGGTGATATAAACCAACAAGGTCTCTTTCCATCATAAAGTCTAAAAGGCTTAAAGCATTATCATTATGAATACTTTTGACATCAGGAAGTCGCTCTTTCATCCGTTGATGAATTTCTTCAATAGTAATCTTTCTATCCGACCTATCTAGTATTCTTTTAGCTTCTATAGCAACAATCAGTCGTGGCGAGAAATATTTATATACACTTAAATTAGAACTTGTTTGAATAACGTTGATCAATTCTTCTTCTCTCAATTCCCAACCATAACTTTCTTCCAAAGCTTTCAAAACCCCGACAAAAGTTAACCCATACCCGCCACCTACTTGAAAAGAAATAAAGTCCTCAAAATATCTTTGTTTCAATGCGTTATCAATATCTATTTCAATACCTTGCCCTAACAGTCGAACTATCGACTCCGGTGTAGCGTCAATATCAAAGAAGTTTCTTAACATTCCTTTTATTTCTAAAAAATCTTTATTTGCAGTCAATTCATCCATAAAAAGCAAAGCATTTTCTAATTCATCTGACTCACTTAAAGGTTTGAAATTTTCAAACAAATCAAATTGATCATCCCTGTTTTTCATAGCTCTTTTAAAGTCCCGAAAAGAAATATTTTGAAGAGCTGGAGAATCTCTTAATTCCAACCACAAATCAAAAGAGCCTAATTTTTTTTCACTTTTCTCTAAAATAGATACTGCCGCAGTTAGAATTTCTCCAGATCTCAAAGGCCTAACATACATTGGATGATGATAAAGAGACTCATTTGAATAAATATAATGAAAAATTTCATTATTTCGGGTTCGCGTAGATGGCAAAAGCTCAGGGGAACGTTCTTTTAAAAGAGCGGCAATATCATTAGCATTAAGTAATCTTTTTTCTACAGCATGCTTATACTTTTGTTCTTCCGCTACCTCATTCAGTATGGCCAAAATACCAGCTACAACAAGCTTAGTTTTTTCTGCTTGTTTTATCTTTCTAACTTCAGAAGGTCCCTGTGTAACTACTTCAACAACCTCTTCATTCACAAATCTCAGATCCACTTCGGCCTCTGTTATGGTTTGATCATATCCAGGGCGAGTTGGTTCAACAAAATCAAGATCAACGAGTAAGTTCGAATGGCCTATAAATTGGCCTTGTCCATTCCTAAACAAAATAGATTGATTAATATAATTCTTAATTGCTTGATCTACTTCTTCATCCGACCTTTCTCCAACGACATATCCTCGCTTAATCAATTCCCTGATATCAGCAATTGTAGTAATTCGTGTATTGGTAACGAAAAGGGCTTCATACACCCTGCGACCTAAAAACCCTTGAAAGACTTCGTCTTTGTGAGTTTCTTCTTGTTGACCCACTGAAAGGAAAGTATATTTTGGATGGTTCACAATAGAATAAGATAATGAATTTTTCTCTGTAATGATGTTATAAAGATACGCTGGTACCAAATAAATACTGAATTTTTCTTTAAGAATTGCTTGAAGATCTCTATAAGTTAGAGAACGTTCTGAATAGTCCAAAACCTTTGTCATAATGCGTAGCACCCTTGCCTTACCAGAGCTAGCAATTTGTCTGTAATCAATAAACAAATCACTATTTACTTCAAGAAGGTTCTCAAACTCTGGAAAAGTAAGTAACATTCCAAAACGTTGAAAGAATTCCTCATACAATTCAAGCTCAGACATAATTCCATCAGCACCTGCCCACACTTCAGCAAGCATTAATCTTTGTTCATAACCAGAATCAAAATTTGGATGCTCAAAGAAGTTCGTTCTATTTTCAGGAGAACGCAGTTCTTCTTGCAGTTCTGACAATTCAATTTCCATCCCATTAACAATTCGTAGCGCCTGTTGCAAATCTAGAGATGTCAAAGGTCGTTCAGCAGCATTAAGGCGACCTGAAATTCTATATTGTAATTGCCGAAGCTCTATTTCATCTAATCCCAATTGAGATCGATTATTCCCTTGTATTTTAGGATGATAATTAAGCTGTGGGAACTGAGCCCAAATAGAGAAAAATGATGCGCTTTCAATGCTCGAAAACAAATCTGGATCAATGGACTTTAACTTTAAAAAGTGCTCTTCAATACTAGCCGGTGAGGTCCCTTCTTCATTTAAATAGTCTACCAATAAAGTAACCGCTAGAACCTGGTAACGAGTTTCTAATTCAGAAAAACTTTTTCTCTCGACAAGATATTGGTAGTTAATATTTTCCTCCGAAATAAATGCAACAAATTGCTCTAGACCTAAACGTTCTGCCAAAGAGTTATGAGCTTCAATAATAACATCATATAATTCTTCAGGGGTCAGAAAGAGCTTGTCTTCATTGCTTCTAAACAAATTCCAACTTGTGATTTCAGACATAACTCTATCTGTTAATTTTCTCATTAAGCTCTCATCAGAATCATCATGCTCTTGGAGAGTTAAACGATCTACCCTTCTCCTTCCAGGATGATTACCCAATTCCGGAATACGTTTTAAATCATAAAATACAGTTGCCAGTGTAGAAAGTTCAAAACCAGGCCTACTTCTTAATGAATCCCACAATTCTCTAGGTCCAATTGGGACTTCAAGCTCTTGCGCTTCATTTAATATTCTCATCATCTCTCTTCTTCTAGCAGAAATCACTTCGTCATTCATGCGAGCATACCCAAAATGACTGGCTGTATCTGGCCGTTCTCTTTTTCCTTCTAAAACTAAATCCCGAACTCTAAATCGAGTTTCGCTACCCCCCTCTCCTAACTCAATTTCTGGAGCAGCCCCTAAAGTTCTTACTGTATTACCAGAACTATCTAAAGGATCTGTCACAGTGACCTCTGACCCATCAGTCGTCAAAGTTGCCGTTTCAAGCGTAACTCTGTCCAGAAGCCCAACAGCTTCAAGATCCGCTAAAATAACTTCATCGCTAAAATCAAGGTATTGAGCCAATCCTCTTAGATCAGATTGTAATTGGCTTAATGAAATTGTCTGCAGGTTATAATCTGAAAAATAATCAATTAAAATTTCTTTTCTTTCTTGATCTATATCCATCCTATTATCTGAATGCAATCCGTCTCTTGAATGAAAAATTGAACCCCGAATTAACTCTCTAGTTACATTAATATCAAAACCATAAAGTAAAGCTTGTTGAATATCTCCTACAACAACCTTTCGTTTCACTGGTACATTATCCAAAATCCAAATCACAAAAGTTCGGATATATCCTCGTTCATTCTCATTACCAAATCTCTTATGCTCTACAATTTCTAAATCATCTACACTCCCAGACTCAAAAAAAGGTCTAATTCTATAGTAAGGAATATTTTCAAAACCTTTTCTTTGACGTAAACGAGACCAAAGACCATATCGAGACAATCGAGGATACTCATCAAGCACCCTTAAAAGCTCTCTACGTAAAGTTCGATCTTGCTTATATTTGACTCTTGGCAGTAAATATCTACGATGCAGCACTAGTTGAGGAGAGTTGGTGAACTCTCTTCTAAATGTTTGGAGTGTCAACCTTTGATAAATTTCATTGCGAGGAAACTCTCTTCGAAGTTTTTTGAAAATTTGCTGCAACTCTAAGTTTCTGTTTCCGTTTAATATAGTGAGCACATCCTCTACAAAGACCCTAGTCTCTGCATAATCAAAAGGTTTTACAGTTCCAGAATCCACATAAGTCAATCTTGAGTTCGTATCGTCTATTCCCAATATCTCTAAATCTAAATTCAATTGTTTTTTTGTTAGCTTTTTAAAAGAAAGCCTGCTAAGAAGACCTTCCTCATCAAATAAATCCGTTGTCAACAATGTAAAAAGCGCACTATAAGAAATAGACCAGATATCTTCAGAATCCACTAGAATTGTTTTAATTAGCTCTCTTCTTTCTCTACCAGCATCAAATCTTTTATGGTAGTAAAGCTCTTGATTTGTTTGAACAGCTTTCCGAACCTCTTTAAGAGTAATTTTCATACCAAAAACAGTTTCAAGCGATTGATGAAGGTCCGTCATTCTATATTGAAAAACACCTCTATTTAGTATCCACCTCACCATTTCATTAACAGCTTGCTCTCGAGTCATTTCTTCAAATTGACCTGGAAAAGCTTCTTCCTGAAAAGCACGATTGAAATCAACATAAAACAAGTCTCTAAATTTAGATTTCTTCTTCAATTGCTCCCAAACTTGAAAAGGAGTTAAAACCTTATTCGAATTAAGCAATCTACGTATCGTCCTTCTTAAGTCATTTATACTCCTGCTATCCGTGCGATATCTCCTAGCAGTATAATTAGGATGAAAATAGATATACGGTATGTTTTCTACCAATTCATAGAAGGCAGGAATTTCAATCTTATTGCTAAGTCCTTTTGGTTGAATCATCCATAATCGCTCTAATAACTCTTCTCCTTTAGCTGGCAACTCTCCCCATTCATCTAATATCTGTTTCATTGTGGCTACAGCTGTGTAATCAAAACCTTCTTTAATTTTAGGTTGTTTCTTATACGTCAATAGCGCTGAGCTTTTTATAATCCCTCTTGCAATATCATTTTGAGTTGCATCTAAACGTATTTTTTCTTTTAACTCAGGCTTTCTCTGAATCATCATTTCTAAGAGTTGATGAGAGGTTAACTTAACTTGATCTCCTACTGCTAACCCAGCATTTGATGCTTCAATTTCGGAAAGAATCTGCTTCATCAAGGCTCTTCGCACATCTGTAATGGTATTGGTCTTTAAGGATATATCAGCAACAGACAAAGACTCCTTTCTTTTGTTAATTAACTTCCTTAAATTAGTATATTTATCTTTAATTCCAGGTTTCTTTAAGTCATTTGTAATAAGTTTTCGATTCACAAATTGTGCTAAACGAGGTTCTTTCTCCAGAATTCTTTCCACTAAAACACCAACTAATCCCCATGAAGTAACAAAGGTCTTATCCTCAATCAAATCGTCTAAAACAGATTTTAAAGTATTACGTCGTAGTTTAAGTCGCTCTTGCTTTGAAAGATCAGATCCATCCTCTGCTGAAGCCCCCAAACTATTTGCTGTATAAGGCGCCTTTAATGGCTCGAACCCACCATCATCCAGCTTCAAAAATACGTCATAAGTAATTTCCAAATTCGGAGGATATAAGACATGTAGTAACTGATCTTCTTCTGTCCAGAAAATATCCTCGTGCCCCACAGCAAGAGGAATTACATCACCCGTTACGGTGCTCATTAAGAAATCACGTCTTTGGGTAGATTTAACATCCCCTTGTTCTATTGTTTGATCAATAATAAAAATAAAAAATAAAATATTTCCGTCTTCATCATCAATTTCTTCATGATAGATTACAACCTCTTCTCCATCTTGAACAAAATCCAGACCTTGAACTACAGAATGAGAGAAAAGAACTTCTGGAGAAAGTAAATTTGTTATACGACTTGCTGAATAAATATCTCTAACAGGAGAATTCATTCCCTGAACAATACCTGCCAAATCCATAATCCCATTAAATTTTGCAATATCAGTCGTTGTGCCCTTAGAGTCATATTGACTTAAGAGCCCTTTCTCTAAGAAGCCCGCAATATTCTCTGCATCTGAAATTTCCATAATTCTAGAATAAAGTTCATTCGCCAAACCTTTGAATTCCTCTAGCCATTCTCTGAAATTGGGGGCAAGGATATCATGGTTTTCTTCATAAGTAGTTATAAGAAATGTTTTGAGTAAATGAGCAGAATCAATTTGAAGCCTTCTTTGTGAAGAGTCTGAAATATTTCTTAATGTTTCTTTGAGGAATTCCGTTGTAAATTCGTCTTCAAATACAAGTCTAAAAATCACATCATTCTCATCAATCAAGGATTCAATGGCAACAAAAGCGGATAACCAGGGCTCATCACCATGCTTCACTTTTCCTAAACTTGCGGCCAAGGCAATCTGAGCTTGCTGACGAACAGCTTCTTGGTAAGGAATGATATTTTTTGAATCTGCACCAAATGCCGCTTCATAAGGAACCGCTACCTGATCTCGGGAAACTTCCTTCATTGAACTTATAGAGTTTCTTGTCATTAAGGATTTGTAATCTAATGTATGAGACAAGTCTTTAATTCCAGGATTAAAAACAACAAAGCTTTGCCTTTCTTGTTTCAACAAGGCTTTTACGGCGTCTGAATGAAAACCTCCCATGACCAAAACGGAATCTGATGGACTTGCAGTAATGTCTTGAATCATCTTATTAAAAAGAGTCTGATCTCTTTGGGTAACACAATGGTAATTCTGAAGGGATTCTTGATAAAGTTGATGAAGTATATCCAGACTCTCAATAGGTTCTTGGAAGTATTCTGGATTATTTAATAGTTTAACAGGGTCATACGCTTCTTCTTGATTTAAAATCTGAAGCCACTCTTCTTTATTTAGTTTAACCAAGATTAATTTCTGAAATAAATTCCATTTCTGAAGCCAACTCAAAAAAGATTTGCTGTTATTGGAAACTTCTATATTTTCAATAACTTTATTCGTCAATACTTGAATCTCGTTAAATAAATCTGAAGCTTTTATTTCATCTTTAAGTATATGAAAACCAATCCAGCTTTCTAGGTGTGGATAATCTTTACTAAAAGATTGATTATTTTTTTTCAAGAGATCTAGACACTTTTCAAAATACCATCTCAAATGCCCTTGAGCTAAAGCATGCTGTTGTGGGTTCCATAAAAATGAAAATGGTTGGAATACTTCCCCTCTATTTCTTTCTTGAATCAATTGAAGCTCTACGCGCAAGGCCTTTTGAGATTGTTGTATTCCTTGTTCTAAAATACGGATTTGCTGTAAACGAACCAACTGAGGCCATGCATCCTGATTTCTAACCTGAGACATATCCAGACGCAACTCTTTCTCAGTCCAACGACTCACTTCGTTTGCATACTGAAATAAATCAATATGCTTTTTATCGAAGCTTTGCTGAAGATCCCAAACTTTTTTCAAGTCTCCGGTTAAATGAACCCCCTTAAGATTCTCTATTTTCCGCTCTACCTCATTTAATCTTTCTTTTGTTAAATCTTGAAGATCAAATACCTTTTTCAAGGCATAAACATTTTCAAAATACAATGATTCATCTTCAACACCTAAAAAACGAACATACTCAGGCGCTTGTGTAGAGTAAAACTCAACACCATTCATCTCTCCTGATTCAAATAAGGCTTCCCAGACATCTTGATTTAACTTTGGCTTATTGGAAAACTGATAAAAAGATTTATCTAATTCTGTAGCTCCCCCCTCAAAATAAACCTTTTTTACTCCGCGTTCTTGAACTAACATTTTTAAAAGTTGATATATATTTTTCTGAGCGTCTAAGCTCTCATGAGCATCTTGAATTAAATAAAGAATAGGTTTGTGAGATAAATCATTTAGGAAGTAATCGTCCACCTGAGCTACTTCTGCTGATGGAATAATATTAGGTAATTTTAAATACTTGGGAGCAACAATTAAAGGAGCTTGCTGAGAAAGAACACTAAGCTGACTGGCCTGTACCGTAGAGTCTAACAAAAAGACAGACAGAACTAGCATACTTATAGAACGAACAAAAATCTGAGATTTTTGAAAAGACTTTAACGTCATTAACGATATCCTAACTATTGAGTGGTTTTTGCTTTAGCTGGTGAGCTAAAACACCTTATCACCTCCTCCATGTAAATAAGCGAGCATCTCTAAGTCCGTGAGCTATATGGTGATGAAGGTAAAAATATACCACAAAATATGGAATATTCAATGTATTTTTAATATATTTAATAAGTTTTTTATTACATTCCTATATCTATAAGAGTAAACGATTTAAGTAGGATGTCAAACTGCAGAAATAGAGCTAAAACTCATTCTAATCTGAAGGTTTTTTGCAGGAATATTGATTTTTATGGAAAATTAAGTCTTTTACAGGCTTATCTTGGACAAGATGCTCATCAATAATACGGTCTAAATCCTCTTCAGAGACCTGATCGTACCAGACAGCTTCTGGGTAAACAACCAATAAAGGCCCTCCCTGACACACCCCTAAACAAGAAGACTGACTTCTCATCACTCCCCCCTCAACTTTACTCAAACTTTTTTCTTCTAACTTCTGTTTGAGCTTTTGATAAATATCTGGAGAAATTTCAGGAGCGCATTTAGATCCCGTACAAACAAAAATATGTTTTTTATAATTTTTTAAATTCATAAAAACCTCTTGTCATTGCGAGCAATTAGACATGTGAAGCTCGGCAATCTCTAGAAAATTAAATTCCATTTGCCTGAGATTGATTCAGCTCCTTAGTTGGCACTTCACAATTACAGCAATCTTAGATTTAGCGTTTAAAAATCTTTTTAATGAAAAAACTGGGGTGAACTAGAAACATTGGGATAATTACATCACTAACGAGACACGGTAAAAAGATCGAAATAAATAAAATAACTAGGACCCCTAAAATTTCTGAAATAAATATCTGACTTGAAAATGAAAATAAATAAATTCCGGAAGCAGCTGAAGATATAAAAATATGAAATAAATGATTCCATCGAGAACAGTGTTCAAACCCTTTAAGCCAAACAAGACCTAGGTTTGTCCCTAACAAAGCAATCAAGAGCGTCATCATAGGGTGCTCTAGGCCACAAAGATGAAACTCTGGCTCCTTACCCAAAAGCATTGCTCCCCAATAAGGAATCAGGGTATCAGACAAGGTACAAAGAAATATTGCGCTCAACATCCCAACAATAACCGAGCGAGCATAACTCGACTCATAAAATGTCATCAAAGCCGCCGCCGCAGCGGCACTAAAAAAAATGTGTAGAAAATGCGAAAAATGAAAAGCTTCTTCAGATAAAATGATCTTGAATCCAAAGGAACCAACAAAAACCAACACTAGCCCAAAAACCATTCCTATTAGGGTAAAGGGTAAATGCTCTAAAACTTCCTTCTTTAAGGCAGGAACTAAATCCTTACTTTCATCATGGTGATCATGAGAGTGCTTATGTTCTCTAACTATTTTAGTCATTAATCACAACCTCTTTTTTGACAATCTTTTTTTCTACTTTAGGAAATTTATAAATTATATCTTTAGCAATTTTTCGTATCAGCTCCTCATAATACTCTTTAACGAAAGAATTAACATCCTCTTGATCTTCTTTGATTCGGTATAATTCTTTTTCTTTTTTCCGCCCCCACATCAACTGCCCTTTGGAATCTAAAAGCTGTGCGGTATAACCCACATACATAAACCCTTCTTTATCATAATCTTCCCCATCCCAGTAATCAATGTTCACACTTAGGTATCTATCTGCATGAAGTTGCTCATTCAATTCCTTAAAATCAATGTTATTTCTCAAGTAACCTAATGAATTAAACTCCGCAAAAACATCAACAGGACTTACAACAAACCAGCTTTGTTTTTTAAGCATCCGACCAATAAATATATATATCTGTTTTTCAACATAAGTAGGGTCTTTGGCGGTTTCTGTAGATTTAAAAATCGCTTCACTTATAAAATTATCCCCTTGTGTAGAGTTTACAATTTTATCAACAAGATTTTTCCCCATAGGCACTGTCAAAGGTTTTCCAGGCATATGGCCAATAGGTAAGATTGCAATTTTTAGAGGCTCGTAAGATTCAGAAGAAGCTTTGTTCTTAAAAAGTGAAGCCCCTGAAAATAAAAATAGGGTCATCAATGAAAAAATAAAAATAGGAAATATTTTGATTTTTTGCATAAGAAAAAGAGTTCTATTTATTTTCTTTCATCAATCGGAGTGTATTGTAGATTACTTTCCCCCACATAATCACACTGAGGTCGAATGAGTCGATTGTTTTCGGATTGTTCAATATCGTGAGCACACCACCCTGCTGTTCTGGCAGCTGCAAAAATAGGAGTATAAACTTGAATAGGTAAACCCAATAAGTAATACAAAGAGGCGCAAGGGAAATCTACATTAGGAAATAATTTCTTTTCTTCTTTCAATATACGTTCTACCGTATCTCCAATTTCGTACCAGCGTGTATTTCCTAAGTGCTCTGATAATTTTTTGTTTAACTCTTTTAATAAAGGCGCTCTTGAATCTTGCGTCTTATATACCCGGTGACCAAAGCCCATAATTTTCTTTTTTTGAGCCAAAGCCTCTCTGACCCAACTTTCGGCTTTTGAAGGCTCTCCGATTTCAAGAAGCATTTCCATTGCCTTTTCATTGGCTCCACCATGCAAAGGTCCTTTTAAAGTGCCTATCGAGGATGTTACTCCCGAATAAATGTCTGATTGCGTTCCCATTGTGACACGCCCCGCAAACGTGGATGCATTAAATCCATGTTCAGCATACAAAATAAGAGATGCATCAAAAACTTTTACAAAAAAGTCATCCGGTTCTTTTCCCGTCAGCAAATGAAGAAAATACTTAGCATGTGAAAATTCTGGGTTAGATTCCAACAATTCTTTTCCTTCAGGAATCAAAAAGCTACCCGCAACAAAAGCAGGCATTTTTGCTACCAAACGAATTGCTTTACGAATATTGGCTTCATAAGAATTATCCCCATTGTCAGGATCAAACATCGAACTGAAAGACACAACTGTTCTTAATCGATCCATTGGATGAGAATCGGGTGTTAGCTGAGTGAATAATTTTCTAACAGGCTCTTCAACCTTTCTTTCCTTTACTAGCTGAGACTTAAACTGTTCCAACTCTGATTGAGATGGAAGACGTCCCATAATGAGTAAATAAGCAACTTCCTCATAGCAAGATTTATCTGCTAATTCATGAGCATCGTATCCACAATAAGTTAATTTGTCCCCTGTCGGATCCACTTGAGAAATAATAGATTGTCCAGCAACGATACCTTCCAACCCCGTTGATTTTGTTGATGTTTTTTCACTCATTGTATTTACCCGTCTTTTATCTACTGATAGTCTGAATATTGTAATAAATCGTAAAGTTCTTCCCGAGTCTGCATTTTCTGTAAATAATCTACCTGAGTTCCTTTTTTAGCCAAATCCTTCAAAAAAACCTGAGAACGCCCCATAGTGAGTCGAAAGATACTCAAAGGAAATAGTACGATATTATACTCAAGCTTTTGAAACTGTCTAATAGAAATATAAGGAGTTTTACCAAATTCGGTCATATTAGCTACAAGAGGGATCTGGAAAAGCTTCCGAACTTGCTTAAATTCTTCAATAGAATGCAACGCTTCTGGAAAAATAGCATCTGCACCCGCTTTGATATAGGCTTTGATTCGAGTCAGACACGCCTCAAACCCTTCAACTCCCCTGGAGTCCGTACGAGCCACGATTAAAAAATTACGGCTTTTTCGCGCTTTTACAGCAACTCTGATTTTACGGCACATGGCTTCTGGAGATATCAATTTTTTCCCTTCAAGATGACCACATCGTTTCGGGGTCTTTTGATCCTCTAAATGAATCGCAGAAACTCCAATACTCTCAAATTGCTCAACCGTTTTAGCTACTTGCAAAGGCCCTCCATATCCCGTATCCGCATCTGAGAAAACAGGTATTTCAACACGAGACGTAATAAATTGATTCGCCCAAATCATTTCCTTTCGAGTTACAAGTTCAATATCAGGCAACCCCGCCAAACCATTCGAAATTCCAGCACCCGAAACATACACCCCAGGAAAACCTGCTTGTTGAATCTGCAAAGCTACAGCAGCATTAAAAGCTCCAGGAAAACAAAGCGTCTTCCCAGAATTAATTAAGGTTCTTAGGTTTGCTTTACTTTTTTTCATAATTAAACCACCATCAGTTTCAATAATTCATCCCAATGTTTTAATTTCTCTAAATTCCACAACTGGTCTAAAATTTTCTTCTGATTATCTGAAGAAAGATGTTTTTGTGTTAATTGAATAAATTTTTGATTCACTTCATCATCTGTTAATGGATTCCTGTAATGTCCTTTGGGGAAAATAACTTCAGAAGAAACCTTTCTTCCTCCCCGAAGCTGAATCTCTATACGACAAGGTAAACTTTTCGGATATTTCTGTGTCATAGAAGAACTCTCTTTAATTTTAATCTTCTTCATCAATTTTAGAACTTTAGGATCAGAAATTTTTTTATCCGAATACTGCTTAAGCGTCATTTTTCCATCCAACAAACTGCGAGCAACTGCAAAAGGCAAACTATGATCCGCCGTTTCTCTTTCCTTAGGCTTCCATTTTTCTGGATCTTTCACAATAATTTCAATGGCTACATCATAAGTTGTAATGTTGATTTTTTGGATTAAATCGATGCTAGCAATCTGTTTTCTTAATTCCAATGCTGCCTGGACAGCCGCTTGGCTATGATATTCAACAGGATAATATTTTAAATACGTTTCTAAAATTTTAAATGGATGATTACGGCCTCCAAGAGCCTTTATGTTCAAAGGCCCTGAAACTCCTTTTTCAAATCCTTTCTCCCCACTGATAATAGAGCTCGGGCCCGTCATACCCTCTTTAGCTAACAAAGCAGAAAATAAAGCATTCCGAGAAACTTGCGCAAAAGCAGAAGCTTTCCAATAAGAAATTTCCCCCACACGTGTTTGCCTTAGAGCCACACCAGAAACCGTTGTCATGGAAACGGCATGAGACAACTCTGCCTCAGTTAGCTTCATCAGCTTCCCAACTCCCAACGAAGCCGATAAAGCTCCGTAAGTCACATGATCCCAGCCCTTAGTTCTCAAACTCTGAGCGTCACATAATCGACACTGAATTTCATAAGACAAAACCATCGCGGTAATAAAATCTTTACCCGTTGATTTCATAAGCTCCGCTGCAGAAATTAATGCCCCCAAATTATCACTTGGATGCGCTGGTTCTTTAGATAAGTAGGTGTCGTTATAATCCCAATATCGAATCAAGGATCCATTATAGAACGCTGCCATAGGAGCAAATACTTTTTGCTTGGTTCCTATTAAAGTAGCCCCCTTTGAATTTAATGCGTTTTTTAAAGCAGTTTTTCGGAGAATACGCGCTGGTTTAGTTTTGACAGTAGCCAAAGCACAGCAAAGCGAATCAATAACTCTAATTTTGGCTTGATGAATGACATTCTGAGGCAACTGCTGATATGTAAGGCGATGAGCGTACTGACTTAAACGATGAACAAGATCCCGAGAAGATTTTTGACTCATAGCACCTAAAACTTGTTAAGAGTTAATGTTAAAAGAGTATTCTTTCAAATTTTGAGTAAAATAGCAAGACTTCCTATATCTATAGTCTTTGGCTACTAGCTCTTAGCTTTTGGTTGAAAAAAATTTTTGAATTAAACTCTACTAAAAGCTAAGAACCAAAAGCCTTTTAAAACAAAAAAGCCAGATCAATTAAGATCTGGCTTTTTGTTTTAAAATGAAGCCCAGGCAAAATCAAAAGATCTAATTCTACCCAGGCTCTGGACCGCACTTTTTACTATATTGCGTCGTTACCTTTTTCTCCGGTACGAATACGAACAGCTTCCCCTACATCAGAAACAAAAATCTTACCGTCTCCGATTTGACCTGTTTTTGCTGCGTTCGTAATTGTTTCAACCAAAGTATCTACTTGATCGTCTGTAACCACAGTTTCTAATTTAATTTTGTGCAAGAAACCTTCATGTGATTGACCACGATACTCTTCCGTAATACCTTTTTGTTTTCCATGCCCTTTTACTTCAGCTACTGTTAACCCTGGGTACCCAGAAGCTGACAAAGCATCTAATACTTTTTGCAAAGTGCTTGGGCGAATAATTGCTTCAACTTTCTTCATTTAGTTTTCCTCCTATGAAAAATTACAAATTGTATCCAGATTCACCATGTTGTGTTAAGTCTAAACCTGTTTCTTCATCTTCAGACTTCACACGGACGCCAACGATCAAATCAACTACTTTCAAAATAATCGCAGTCATAATGAACGCATATACAACTGTAACGCCACAAGCAATTAATTGATTTACAAATTGACCTGGATTTCCGTTAAGAAGACCATCTCCAGCTCCTGGATTTACTGCTGCAGAAGCAAGAATACCTGTTAATAAAGCCCCTGTTAAACCACCAATTCCATGAATGCCAAACACATCCAAAGAATCATCATAACCAAAAGCTTTAACTTTAAGAAGAACAGCAAGGTAACAAACGATACCGGCAATAGCTCCTAAAGCAATAGAAGCCAAAGGTCCAACAAAACCAGCTGCTGGAGTAATTGCTACAAGACCAGCAACAGCACCGGAAACAACACCCAACGCAGTTGGCTTTCCTTTAATAAACCACTCTGTAAACATCCAAGAAAGAGCAGCGGCAGCGGCAGCGGTATTGGTTACGATAAATGCATTCGCAGCTAAACCATCTGCAGCTAAAGCACTTCCTGCATTAAATCCAAACCAACCAAACCAAAGTAATGCCGTCCCCAAAATTGTCATGGTTAAATTATGTGGTGACATATCTTCAGAACCATAACCTTTTCTTTTACCAATCAAAATACATGCAGCTAACGCAGAAATACCAGAACTGATATGAACCACGGTTCCACCAGCGAAATCCAAAGCTCCTAAAGAACCAAGAAATCCGTTATCACCCCAAACCCAGTGACAAAGTGGATCATAAACTAACGTTGCCCATAAAACTGAGAAAAGAAGCAATGCACTAAACTTCATTCTTTCAGCAAGTGCTCCTGTAATTAAAGCTGGAGTAATAATTGCAAACATACCTTGAAATGCAACAAAAACATAATGAGGAATATTGTCCGCATAAGGGCCTGGTTCTTGTCCTACCCCATTAAGACCAAAATATTCCAAACTTCCAATAATGCCCATTCCCGTATCAGGTCCAAATGCTAAAGTGTATCCCCAAAGCACCCATTGAACACTGATAACACAAAGAATAACAAAACTCTTCATGATCATGTTAAGAACATTTTTGGTTCTAACCATCCCAGCATAAAAAAGCCCTAAGCCGGGGGTCATCAACATAACAAGAGCCGCACACAAAAGGATAAAAGTAGTATCCCCTGAGTCAATCGTCCCTTGTGCAAATAGATTTGTTAATGGGACTAAAGAAAACAACATCCCAAACAAACCCCATTTCCAGAGATTAGATTTAAATAGTTTCTTTAACAACATTCTTCCTCCTTGTTTATTAAATGAAAGGTTTCGATCCGTTCTAGTAGTATTAGCAATAGTCATGCCAAGAATTTATTCATAAATTGAGGGGTAGAAATAATTTATAGGACTGTTTTAGGTGAAGCTAAGAGAAGTCTATCTACAATAATGTAGATGAAGAGTCAAAAAAGAAACATTTATGGGATAAAAATGGGAGTTTTGGAGATTATGCTCGAGCAGCACCTTTAGAAGCGCTTGCCACTCTATCTTTGAAGTTACCCCAAGGAAAATTGGATCCAGGACAATGAGTGTTTTTTCCCTGAACTTGATTATGTCGGATAACATTTTTTGAAGAAATTCCAAACTGTTTTCTAAGCTGTAATACCAGAGAAGATAAAGAATTAATTTGATCTGTTGATGGTTTTTGTTCATCAAAGTTACCTACAAGACAAATACCTATTCCAATTTTATTCATGTCCATGGCATTACAATGAGCCCCATCCATCTGATTCACCCAACGGTGCCCTATTTCCACCTGACCATTCCTTCTCTGCGAAGAACCATTACCAATAACAAAGTGATATCCCAACCCATTCCAAAAGCCCCGTTTCCTGTGCTGTTTATCAAATATAGCTGCATTTCCATTAAAAGTTGCACTGTGATGAATTACTATGTGTGTCCAACGACTTGCGGGTGTCACATCTATAAACTTCTTTGCCCCTGGAATAAATAGTTTTTGCCCCTGTTCAATCTTTGAAGCATCCGCAATTTTATTTACTTTCATCACTTTTTTGAGGGAAACTTTATAGGCTTGAGAAATACGCCATAGAGTCTGGCCTTTAGTAACAGTATGGTAAATTCCTCTGTCAGAGGTTGGACCTCTTGAAGCACAACTCGCAATAATTAGACTTATTAAAATAATAAGAATTCTGTTCATTACTATATTGTTTAATCGAATCATTTATCCCATTGCTCCTTAGAATATGTCACATAGAAATATCGACTAAAAAGGAGGAGTTCCTTAGCTTAAAATCGTTAATTACTTGTTTGTATAAATAAAAAAAGGCAGGTAAATCCATCCTTTGATGAATTACACCTGCCTTACATCCTTGTAAAACTTAGAAATTAGCTTTGGGTTAATTGCGCCTTACGCTTTAAAAGTTCCCGAGCAAATCGAGAATGCAAACCACCCATTTTCTCTTCACACTCTTTAAGTTTCTTTTCAATTTCCTCTAATGACAAGTTGTTTAACTTAATTCTTTTTGGCTCACCATCTTCTGCTGGAGCTTCTTCCGCTTTAGGAGCCTCTGCTGCTGGAGCTGCTGCTTCTTTTGCTTCTTCCGCTTTTGGAGTCTCTGCTACCGGAGCTGCTGCTTCTTTTACTTCTTCCGCTTTTGGAGCTTCTGCTGCTGGAGCTGCTTCTTCTTTTGCTTCTTCCGCTTTAGGAGCTGCTGCTGGAGCCGCTGCTTCTTTTACTTCTTCCGCCTTAGGAGCTTCCTCAACTTTTGGAGTCTCTGCTTTTGGAGCTTCCTCTGCCGGAACTGTTTCTTCTTTTGCTTCTTCAGCCTTTGGAGCTTCTTCTAATTTTTCTTCTTCTTTCTTTTCTTCGTCTGCCATAAAAATAACTTCCTTTCTCATCATTAAACTAAACTTTAAATAGGGCCGGTATTATAGCAAAAATACGAAATAAAACAATCTGAAGACGAATACAGTGTTAAATCGCATCCTCTTTCTTTTTAATTTCTAACTGAATAATTCGATGCCCATCCACCTCTTGAATCCTTACTTGAATAGAACCTAAATCTATTGTCTCTCCGCTTTTAGGAACATGCCCCAGTTCTGAGATAATATACCCATTCAACATCACAAAATCAGCTGCCGGGAGCTCTACATTCAACTCTTCGTTTACCTTTTCTATCAGGCAATAGCCACTTGTTTTATAGGTATCTTTACCGGTTTTTTCTATATCCGTAAAACGCGCATCATACTCATCTTCAATCTCACCCACGATTTCCTCGATGATATCCTCTAAAGTAATCAGCCCAACGATTTTGCCTGCCAAGTTTGTCACAATCGCCATATGTGATTTACCCGCTTGAAACTCTTGCAATAAATCACTAATCTTTTTGATCGAAGGAACAAACAAAGGTGGATCCATTACGTCCTCCAAAATAATCAGTTGCTGATTTTCCCAAAAAGTTAGCAAGTCCTTAACTTGAACAACTCCAACAATATTATCTTTCTCTCCATCATAAATGGGTAAACGAGAACAACCTGCATCAACAACAGTCTCCATCATATCCTCATAGCCTACAGAAGCCTCAAGCGCCACCATATCGGATAAAGGCGTCATTGCTTCCCGTACCGTCATGTCTCCAAAATTAAAAACCTTACGCAACATCTGACCTTCTTCTATTTCAATATCACCCTCTTCTTCACCGATATGAATCAAAGCTTTAATTTCTTCCTCGGCTAAAAGGGAGGAATTTTCTTTAATTGGAATTCCAAACAATCGCAAAACAAGGCGTGTGATCAGAGTAAAAATCCAAACAAAAGGCGCGCAGACTATTATTAAAATTTGAATAGGAAAAACAACTAAAAGAGAAGTAACTACAGGTCGCTTAGCGGCTATTGTTTTAGCGGTAACTTCTCCAATAATAACAACTGTTGTGATAGACATTGCTGCGATAGCAACTGCTTCTTGGTCATTTTTAAAAAACTGAAACGCAATTGCTGTTGCCAAAGATGCTGCTAGCAAATTAGCAATATTATTCATCACTAAAACTGTACCAAATAGTTTTTCTGGTGCCTCTAGGATTTTAATGGCTCTCTTAGCATTTTTTGAGCCCAGGGAGATTTTCTGTTTGAGTTTATTTCTATTTACAGAAATTAAAGCAGTCTCTGCCAGAGAGGTGAAGACAGAAAAAAAAAGTAAAACAACTAATATAATGAACTCGACTAGGATCTGCCCACTCATGAAGAGATTCCTTTTAAGTTGTTTAAATTAAATTTAAATGTGAGATATGTAGATTGAACTCTAAATAAATTATTCAAAGAATCTTTCGTTTTATTTGAAGATAAAGAATAACCTTGTTTGTAGACATAGATTAACGGGTGTCGGACTTAAAGTCGAACACCCGTAAAACCTAAAATTACGCTGATACTTCCAAATTCATTGCTTCTTGCCTCGCATCGTCTGCAAGAGCTGTACTTAAGTAACGCTCTCCTGTACTAGGAATAATAACGACAATAACCTTTCCTTTGTTCTCATCTTTTTTGGCTATTTCTAAAGCGGCCCAAACAGCTGCTCCAGAAGAAATACCAGCTAACACCCCTTCTTCTTTCGCAAGACGTCGTGCCATTTGAAATGCATTATCGTTCGAAACTTTGATAATATCATCAATGACGTCCACATCTAAAATGTCAGGCACAAACCCAGCGCCTATCCCTTGAATCTTATGTGGCCCAGGAGCCCCTCCAGATAAGACAGGAGAATCCTCAGGTTCAATAGCAATACATTTAAACGAACTTTTCTTTTTCTTAATAGCTTCACCCACACCTGTAATCGTTCCACCAGTTCCAACACCAGAAATAAGAATATCCACTTTTCCATCTGTGTCATTCCAAATTTCTTCTGCTGTTGTGTTACGATGAACTTCAGGATTTGCTAGATTTTTAAATTGTTGCGGTATAAAAGAATTAGGTGTTTGAGCTGCAAGCTCTTCACATTTTCTGATAGCGCCCTTCATTCCTTCAGCGCCTGGAGTCAAAACGAGATCCGCTCCTAGAAGTTTTAAAAGAGTTCTTCTTTCCATAGACATAGTTTCAGGCATAGTCAAGATTAAACGATACCCTTTAGAAGCACAGATAAAAGCTAAAGCAATACCTGTATTCCCACTCGTAGGCTCAATAATAATCGTATCTTTATTTATTTTTCCAGCCTTTTCACCAGCCTCAATCATAGCTTTTCCAATTCGATCTTTTACACTAGAAAGTGGATTGAAAAACTCTAATTTCAATAAAATCTCTGCATCCACACCTTCAGCAAGTTTATTCAATCGAACTAGAGGGGTATTTCCAATAGTTTCTATAATATTTTCAAAAATTCTCATTTATTTCCTCCCTTTCACACGGTTATGAAGACATGAATTGTATCATTAGTTAGAGAGACTTGTAAAGAGCGTGAGCCAAAGGGCTCCACTGAATTTAACCCTTCTTTGAGAATCCTTCAGAGAGGCTCTGACAAAGTCTCTTACAAATACTTTCTAAGAAAGGTTAATGTTTTATCCCAAGCATCAATATATGCTTCTTCATCATATCTATCATTGCTGGGGTTTGCAAAAGCATGATCCGCATCGTAAGAATAAATTTGGTTCTCTACCCCAGCGGCATTTAAAGCCGTTTCGAAGGACATCACCCAAGCAGGAGTAATCCAAGCATCTTTTTTTGCAAAAATTCCAAGAACAGGTGATTTAAGTGCCTTTAGTTTAACCGGCTCGGTAACCAAAGCTCCATAGTAAATAATAGTCGCATCTACCAAGCTAGGATTATTTAAGCTCGCATTCAAAGACCAGCCTCCCCCAAAACACCAGCCCATAGTTGCTACTTTGTCAGAAGTAAGAGATAAATACCTGAGAGCTGCGGTAATTTTTTTATTCGCTTCCCTCTCTTTAACTTGCTTTCTATATTGATCCGCATCAGCAGGGTCATAAGCCACTTGTTCGTTATAAAGATCAATAGCCAACGCATGATAACCTAAACCAGCAAGCTGATCGGCAACAGACTTAATATGCTCATTAAGGCCCCACCATTCATGAATCAACAAGATAGCTTTCCCTGTATCCTCTTTAGGATTTGCTTCATAAGCAACAAAAGACAGTTTTTTTCCTGCCATAAGAGCAATCATATCCCCATTAAATTGAGTGGGAACATCAAAATTAAAAGGATGATCCTTAGATTCTGGACCTGCTACCCCCACTGAAATAGGCATAAAAAATGCCCCTATTAATAATAAACCTAAAGATCTAGTCAAAAAATCTCGAATATTAAGCATATTGGCCTCCATTAAATTCGACGCTATTATAAGTAAAACATTCAAATAACAGAAGATAAAACAAATTATGAGCCTACTCAACAGACAACAAATTATATCTATTTTCTTTTTCGTCTTATTGATATTTGTTTTATATCAATTAGGCCTGATTTTCTCACCCTTTTTCTCCGCAATGTTTTGGGCCGCAATTTTAACATTTGCGTTCCTCCCCTTACACAACTTGATCAAACGTCTGACTAGGGGAAAAGAAACTCTGTCTGCTCTTATAACAACCTTAATTGTACTATGCGTCACCCTTCCTCTTGCAGGACTCGTTGTCAGCACTGTTGCTGTTCAAGGGATTAAAATGTACGACTGGGTTAGCACCACAGTTACCGTTGATAAAGTTCGTGAGATCATTGAAAGCATTAAGACTTACCATTGGTTCAACCTAACTGAAAGTCGATTTTTTAACATCGATCAATTTCAAGAAAACATCACCACTTACATGTTAAATGTTTCCAAATTTATCGGAAATTACGCCACCAACTTTTTAGCTCAAACCACGAAGAATATTTTAATCATTGGCGTGAACACAATCTTAGTCATTTTCTTCGTATTCTACTTTTTTCTTAATGGAGAAAGACTTGCAAATTCCATTAAAAAATTCATCCCTATGGAAGACAAAAATAAAGACGGTTTGTTTTTAAAACTAAACGAAACACTTTCTGCTGTTGTTCGAGGACAAGTCTTTACCGCTGTTATTCAAGGAAGTTTTGGTTGTTTGATTTATTGGTTACTCGGACTTCCAATCCCTGTATTCTTAGGTTTCTTAACCTTTTTATCTTCTATGATTCCTGTTACGGGTGCCGCTGCTATATGGGTTCCGTTTGTTATTTATTACTTTTTTATAGGTGCCTACACCAAAGCAGTGATCCTTTTAGTGCTAGGAACTCTCTTCATCAGCTTGTTAGACAACTTCCTAAAGCCTTACTTGATAGGAGAAAAAACAAAACTGCCTATCCTCTTACTTTTCTTAGGAATCTTAGGCGGCTTACGCCTATACGGCTTAACCGGAATCTTCTTAGGCCCCGTCCTCCTAGCCCTCTTCTTCGCCCTAATCAAAATCTACCAAGAAGAATACCTAAGCATCCCAAAGTAAGCTGGCTATTAGTTATTAGCTTTTAACCTCGACGCCCGACGCGAATCCGCAGCCTTATAGCGGATCCTAAATCCTAAACCAACCCATCATTGCCCATACGCCTTTATCCCAATCACCTCTTAAAATCACTAACAACAAATAAGCGTTTCGTTATTTACCCAATAACGAAACACATTAAACCCTAGAAACAATAGGGGCTCGATGCCCATCTTGTTTCAACCCCCTCAACCCAACCAAAGACTTATCACTGATGAGAGCCTGGGAAATTTCTCGCCGCGAGTTGCGCAGGACAAAGTCCGAGCATGTCTGAGCGCCGAGAAATTTCCCAGGCTCTCCAACCCAACTTCAAAACCCAAACAAAATTTTAATAGAAAAAATAGAAAAAAGCCTTAGTCCACCCACCAGGAAGATAGGCAGACTAAAACAAAAGAATTACGAAGTAGCTCCAACTTCCTTAGGAACCTGCACATTCTTAGCAAGCCCCAACAAGCTCAAAAACTTAATCGTGATAAATGTCGTATCTACTTCCCACCATCTTAACCCATGACGCGCAGAAGATTGAAAAGCATGATGATTGTTATGCCACCCTTCACCAAAACTAAGTAACGCAACCCACCACAAGTTCTTTGAGTCATCTCCAGAATCATAGTTTTGATAACCCCATATATGAGAAGCTGAGTTCACAAACCAAGTTCCGTGATAACAAACAACCATTCGAATTACAAAACCCCAAACAAAGTATTCCCAGCCAAGAGCAATCAATCCCATGCCTAATAAAACAATAGGAACCAATTGGAATTTCTCAATAAAACGTTGGCCTGGATCTTTTAATAAATCTCCGGCAAATCGTGCAGATAAATCATCGGTTGAAAGCCATTTAGTATCAAAAAGCCACATGCAATGAGACCACCAAAAACCCTTACGCGGACTATGAGGATCTCCCTCTTGATCTGAATAAAGATGATGTGCTCTATGAGATGCGACCCAATAAACCTGACTTCCCTGAAGAGCTAAAATGCCGCACACGGTCAAGAAATACTCAAACCACTTAGGACACTGGAAACTACGATGTGTTAATAAACGATGAAATCCTAAGCAAATACCCAAACCACCTGTAATCCAATAGATAAAAACTCCTACAAAAACCGCTTTCCACGAAAAGAAAAAGAAGCCAGCAATACAACCTAAATGTGCTGAAATCATCCAAATAGCGCGAACCCATGCGCCCATTTTCTGTTGTTTTATTTCCTTTTCCGTCTTAGCTGGAAACAAGTCTGATATACTCGTAACCCTGTCATTTTTAACTGTTTTCTTCGGTTCTGAAACTGCTGTAGACAAAATAAATCTCCTCTCAAATCGCCTCTTAAGAAGCGAAGTTAAGCATCAACATTACCACGTGAATACCCTAATTACAACTCTAATATACAATTAACATCTCCAAACACTAGAGATAGATTAATTTAATCTTAACTTATTCTATCATAGACACTTACAAGTATCTATTTAAGCTCCTTAGGCATATGGTCAATTTTTGAGGCCAAAATAAAGTCATTTTCACTCAATCCACTGATGGCATGCGTGGATAAATCAATTTGTAAGTTTCTATACCCAGTTAAGTGGATATCTGGATGATGGTTTTCTAACTCACTGACAGCGGCAATTCTATTTATCAATTCGATCGCAGATATAAAATTTTTCATTAAAAATTGCTTTGATATCGAACTTCCATTTCCCGAAAGTGTCCACTGGTCCAAATCAGACACATGGTTCTTAGCGTCCTCAATCGAAATAGGCTCAACCCCTCCTTCACAAGGCTTACACTTTTTTTGATTCCAATCCATAAATTCTCCTTTGTTGTTTTCTACTGAAGTCAGATGACAGAAAAGCTTTCATTTTTTCTAACTTCCGACCTCTGACTTCTGTCTTCACCAAGGAATTCGAACTCCTGTAAAAACAGATTGTTCTTTCCCCTGTTTCTTTGCTTGTACAAAAAAATCTCCGCGCTCTTGCAATAGTTGTTGTGAAAAAACCATCTGAATCCCCAAACTTTTCCCTCTCCCATTTAATAACTCGAGCTTCACTTCGCTTCCCTTCTTTGGCTTATAGAGTACGTGAAATTTACTCTCTTCCCAAACACCTCTTTCATATTCAATCTCAAAACCTAAAGTCAGCTTTTGGTAAAATACAACTCGGCCAAAAAGCTCAATCGTTTTCAAAGCTCTCTTTTTTCTTCCTAAAACTAACACTCCTACTTTAAATACAAGTTTAGAACGATCCTTACGAATATGGCTATGAGATGTAAACTGGGCTCGAAATCGAAATCGAGATTGAGCATCTCCTTTCAATGAATAATCCAGAAAACCTTTTTTTACAAATCGCCAACTCCCTTTAAGAATAAGCGTTTGCTCTTTCTTCTTTCTTGCTTTAAGCTGTTCCAAAGAGTAACGATAAATAATTTGATGATTTCGATTTAATTCCCATAACCCTTGAAAAAGAAATCGGTCTCTCTTTGATTTTCTATGTATCGTAGTAAAAACAATTCTATTATTCTTGTCTACTTGCCAAAACCCATCAAATTGAAATAACCGGGTGGAAAATGTTTTTGGGTTATCCTTCGTAGTCACAGAAAAAACAAATTTATTTTTGTTATATTGAATTAATTCTGTTGAGAACAAAAGCTCTCCTAAAGATCGGTGCAACTTATATTTGAGCTTATGACTTGATGTGAGCGACCAATTTCCTTTTAAATTGAGGGTTGTTTGATTGGATCGGACAAGAACATCTTGAAGAATGGCACTAGGGGTCTTAAGTTTAAAACGAAGATACTTTTCTTGAGTAAGCTCAAAACGTCCGTTCAGCACTTCTGACTTCCCCAACAAACGCCCTGATTTAGACTTTTTTTGTATTACCAAACGATTAAAATCATCAATCCAGTACTGATATTTTGGAGAATTAGGCATATAGACATCCTTTGCTTATTAGAGGACAGCATAGAGCGTTTAGCGAATAGGATTCTTTTGCAAAAATGTTTCTTGGCCAAGGGACTCTATACGCTCCCCGCTAAACGCTCTGCGCTAGTTTATTCTATTTTACTCTTATTCAAATTAATTATAAAATGAAATATGTTTTTTATTTTAGCTAATCCATTAACACGTTATTTCACTTTTCTAGTTACGGCATACTTTATGATCACACAACTTCTCTTTTACCCTTCTTCAAATTTACCAACCACTCCTACGGAGTATGGTTTAACATTTAAGGATGTGACCCTTAAGAGCTCTGATAGTACGCTCCTTTCCTCTTGGCACATTCAGGCACCCAATTCTAAATACACCCTCCTTTACCTTCATGGAAATGCGGGTAATATCTCAGATCGCTTAGACAAGGCAAAAGGTTGGGTTGATGCCGGTGTATCTCTACTTCTAGTAGATTACCGAGGGTTCGGAAAAAGCCAAGGCAAAATCAAAGAAGGGAAAGATCTCGTTGAAGATGCCAAAGCAGGACTAAACTATTTAGAAGAAACAGGGCTTAATCGAAATCAAATATTGATTTATGGGGAATCCATTGGTTCTTACCCTGCATTAGAACTATCATCAAAGGAATCCGTAAAAGGAGTCATTCTTGAAGGTTCTTTTACAGAATTAAAAGATTTGGTCAAAATTCATTACTTTTCTGTGCCTGAATTTATTTACCAGGCTTTTAGGTTTCAGAACACTTCCCTTGTATCTCAATCCAAAAATCCAATCTTCTTTATTCACGGAAGCAAAGATGCAACTTGCCCCATATGGATGGGTAAAAAGCTATTTGAACTGACAGTACAAAAAAAAGAAATTTTTGAAATTGAAGAAGGAACACATAACAGCAATTACGATGGTTACCCTGAAGGGGTTACTCAAAACGCTTTAAACTTTTTTAACCACGTCTAACAAATAATTATTTGCTCAACATTTCTTTCCAAATTTTCTCTTGGTACTCTTTAACCATTCGATGTGTATTAAAGTGAGCAGAAACAGCGATGCACTCGATCATCATATCAATCCAAGTGGATTCTATCTGAAGCTCGCCCTTAACATTTGTTTTGCAATAAAGATCTGCTGCTTTTTCTATTGTTTCATACAACTTTACTGAATCTTCATTTAAACGCAATTCGGATTCGCTTCCGATATCGCCTCCTTTATGTTCGTAACCAAAAAACCAACCGATAGGATTTTGAGTCACTTCACAGACCCAACCATCCACCGTAGTCATCTGAACAACCCCATTTAAAATTGCTTTCATTCCACTCGTACCTGAAGCTTCAAATGGAGGCAACGGATTATTCAACCAAACGTCGACACTCGAAGACAATAGCTTTCCGAAATAAGTATCATAGTTCTCAAACATAACAACACGAACATTTTTTCTATTATTATCCAAAGAGTCAATGGCCGTAAGCATTTCATCGATATGTGTTTCGGCCAAATTATCCATAGGGTGGGCCTTCCCTGCTAAGATAATTTGAATGCCCCCGTATTTAGCTCCAATCTCCATCAAACGATCAACATCTTGTAAAATCAAACTAGGTCTTTTATAAGCAGCGATGCGTCTAGCCCAGGAAATAGTTAAAATATTAGGATCTACTTTCCAAACTTCCAATAAAGAAGTTAAATGTTTTTTATTTTCTTGATGAGCATCCCACAAAGCTTTTCTAAATGCAGGATCTGATTTTAAATTGAGCACATTCTTCAAACAGGTAGGGTCTTGTTTCCAAGGACCTATCCGGTCTTCATATTGATCAAACAAGCGTGAAAAAGCCTCACTCAACCAAGTGTAGGTGTGGATCCCATTTGTAATTGAAGTTATTTTTTTAGAGTAGTTAGGAAACTGCATATGCATGACTTCTTCATGCTTATGAGAAACCGCATTCACCTTCTCCGCAGCATTCAAAGAAAAAGTCGTTAGGTTGGCAACCCCTTCATACTCTGGATCTTTCCCATAAGAGAAAAGGAGTTTATAATCCTCCTCGTCTAAAACTGGCGCAAGAACACTCTCATGAAAACGGTCATGACCTGCCGCAACAGGAGTATGGCAGGTGTAAGCAAATTTAGAAAATATCTCTTTTATTTTTTCAACTGAATGCCCTTTAGAACTTTCTATAAATGAAAAAGCTGCATGTCCTTCGTTCAGATGAAACAGATCCAGTTGATACTGCATTTCCTCAAAGATTCCAATCCCTCCTTTTCCTAGAATTAATCGCTGAAACAGTCTCCAAGTTTCATCATCACTCCGATACAACTGATCCGTTAATTTTTTTCCAAAATCAGAATTGTCTGGCAGGTTTGAATCTAAAAGAATGAGAGGAACTACAAAACTACGATCAAAGCTATAGATATAATACTTCCAGGGACGCAACAAGATGGTTTCATTTTTAAACTTTATTACAATTCGGTTTTTCAATGGAATTAGCCCTGGGTACGTCTGTGGGTCCCATTGCATCTCTTGAGGCCGTTGCCCATCCCTGAACCAAAAGTTTTGCTTAAAATAGCCTTTATTCCACAAAATACCTACTGCTGCCATTGGTATGTTAAGGTCCGCAGTACTCTTCAAGGTATCTCCAGCCAAGACACCCAAACCTCCGCTATAAATAGGAAGATCCAGACGCTTATCGATACGAATCGTAAAATACGTATCCATAGACCTTAAATTTGAAAAGACACCATGCTGTGTGAATTTATTACTGGAAGATAGAGGTTCTTGTCTATTCAGAGTGTGATAGATACTCGGTGCTAGGCCATATTCCATAGAAAAATAACCTATAGAAGTCTGAGACGAATCTATCAACCTTTTCTCAGCCTCTACAATAGGCTTGAGAGGATATTCAAAGAAGGAAGACTCCGTAATATCCTTAGAATATTGAGCTTCAAAATTCTCTACCGGAACTAATTCTAAAAACTCCTGAAGTACATTCATAGCTGGGAATTATAGCAAAAGTATGAAGAGTAATGAAGTAAAGAAATTGAGGGGTGCTCTAGATTAAAGCAATGCGAAATTAGCAGCAATATTCTGGAATTCAGAAGGTTTTTCGCTAATTAAGAATTGATCACTCATAGAATTGAAAGAAAAAGAACGTGAATGTTTTAATAACTGTTGCTCGATATTTTGAGCTTGTCTCATCATGTCCGTTGCATCAATGGTCGTGATTCGAACTTCATCTATCTTAACTTCTTCAAAAAGTCGGTGCTGCTTGGATAGGATTAACCACTTTTCTACTTGAATTTGCTGCTGCACCAATACAGGCACCCCACCCGAATTTACTGGACTTAACTGTAAAGACAATACCTGACTTTGTTTAACCGCTTCTCGAATACCTAATCTTACAATGCGAGATTGTTCCAATATTTTTTCAGCGTCTAATAACTGCCCATATGTATTTTCAATTAAAATCATTTGAGGAGAAGGGCTGCCATCTGCATTTCTATAAGCATCAATTGAACTCCAAATATGAATTCCCGCAATAGGCCCTAGCAATATCCAAGTAACGGGGCCTCCAACCGTTAACCCAACAACCATGGCTGTTGTCGTCAACGCAAATTTGGAACCCATCATAACCTTTGTTTTTGTTTTATCGTATTCCCCATTCATCATCTGTCCTGCTGGCGGCATAATCAAAGAATGGGCGGCTCTTTGCAATGGAATATTCTCTGCAAAAGCAGTGGAACATACAAAACTGAACAAAATAAATGAAAAAATGGCTTTTTTAGACATGTCTTTTTTAACGACCAGCAGAATTGAATACTTTAACAGTCTTAAAATCTGAGCTGTTTAAGATTCTAAAGCAGATTTGATTTTTTCTAGAAATGGATCCGGAGGCAAAAACCCGATGGTTCGAGCTTCACTCACCTCTTCCCCTTTAGAGTTATAAAAAATCAATGTAGGAACTCCGGTTACATTAAACCGCGACAAAGATTCCTTTGAAGAAGGTGAATCTACAAGGGTTACATCCACTCGTAACTTTTTGAAAGGCTCTAACTTACGAATAACTTCTTGATTCGAAAAGGTGTATCGATCCATTTCATGACAAGGAGCACACCAGTCAGCAAAAAAGTCGACCATAATTGGCTCTCCTTTCTCTTTATAAATACTGAAAGTAGCTCCCGAATAAGGCTCCCAATCTAAGGATTGAGGTTTATTTAATTCCTGAACGATTAATGTTCCACCCAACACTAAAGCAATAATGCCCACAATCCATTTCGACCTCTGAAATAAACGAATCTCATTGCCGTTCTTATTCACAAAACCTAAATAAAGCCCCCCCAATACAAGTGTCATAGGAACCACCCAAAAAATGTACTTAGAGAAGAACGCCAAAGTAAAAAAGTAAAAAGCAGTTCCTAAAAGCAAGATTCCAAAAAGTCTCTCAACCCATACTAACCACATTCCTGATTTAGGTAATTTTGAAAGCAAATTAGAAAAAACTCCCAAAAACCAATAAGGAGTTCCTAACCCTAACGAAAGAATAAAAAAAGAAAAGAACCCATACCAAGGATCTTGGATCGTCCCCACAAGAGCTAATAAAGCTGCAACTGGAGGACCAATACACGGAGCCGCAAAAATACCCACGAAAAGTCCTGCAAGAAAAATCCCCAGTAAACCCACACCTCTTTTCTGATTTAATTTAGAAAGAATTCCTGTTGGTACTTGTAATTGATATACACCAAAAAGGCTTAAGGATAATGCAAAAATAAGAATGCCTATTCCTAAAAGAACCCATCGATGGCTAAGCCAATCCCCAAAAAATCCCCCTGTTAATGCCGCGATAACACCTAAGGAACTATACATCGTGGCCATTCCCAAAACATAGACACTCGACTTAAGGATACGATTAGATAACTTGCTACCCTCTTCCTGTTTCCCTAACAAAGCAACCGTCACCGAAAGCATAGGATAAACACACGGAGTTAGATTTAAAGCAAGCCCCGCAAAATAATAAGCGATATAAGTAAGAAATTCAGACACTCGGTTTCTTTCATTAGCAAATGGTTTTAGTATTCAAATGTTATTCTGAGTATATAGAAGAATCTAGAAGTTTTAAATACACATCCTGAGTTAGGAAATTTTAATTCCTCTCAGGATGACAAGAACTTGGATAATTTATATTTACTACGAACCAAGCTCTATTTAGGATTTAAATTAATAAGGAAGAATAATATCGTTTTCCATCCAATCATAGTTTCCATCCAAAACTTCTTGGGCTATTTTATATGAAAACTTATCATCTTTGTCAAAAAGGTAAGTAAAACGCGCTTTAATTTTCTTTTTAGCTTCTCGACAATAAAGATCGGCTAGGTTTTTAGCTTTTAAACCTTCCCCTTCAGGGTCCTCTTCCATCAAACGCTGTGCATTGGCACAGGTTGTAGCCATGGTAAATAAATACATTCCAATATCCACAAGACGAAATAAAACCTGCTGCTTCTTTTCTAATCCTTGCTGATAGATCGCCATTACATGAAAAAGGTTTCTGGCTAATTTATGACTCGTTTTATCCACATATTTAAGATGTTTCTTGAGTGTTGGATCCAAGGAACTATGCCCAAGTCGAGTTATGTAAATCCATTGTTTCGGATACCATAAAGCATAATGAAAGGTGCTCTTAATTACAGAAATGAATCGTTGTACTAAACTTCGTTTCGGACTTAAAATCATCGTTATTCTTCTAACATGATCATCCATCGCCTCACGAGAAATAAACAAACGCATAATCTCACTGGTTCCTTCAATAATCGTATTAATACGCGCGTCTCTCAAAATACGTTCTGCAGGAATCCCAAGTTCGCCGCGAGCTTTTAAAGAAGGAGAACTTTCGTAACCTCTACCACCACGAATTTGAACGGTCTCATCAGCAATCGTCCAACTCGCTTCCGTACAGTAAAGCTTTGCAATTGCGGCTTCCAATCGAATATCCATATTTCCTTTATCTGCCGCTATAGAAGTAAATTGATTCACACTATCCATTGTAAATAAGTTTGAAGCCATAAAAGAAAGCTTTGAAGCTACAGCTTCATGCTCCCCTATTTTAGATCCCCACTGACAACGTTCATTGGACCAATCTTTAGAAACTTTCAAACAAACTCTCCCGACAGCAGTCGCTGCTGCAGGTATCGTTAAACGTCCTGTATTCAAAGTCGTCAACGCAAGCTTAAGCCCCTTCCCAAGACCCCAGATAATATTTTCTTTAGGTACTTTAACGTCTGTAAATTTCAATAAACCATTCTGAATACCATGCAAACCCATAAAACTACATCGATGTAAAATTTCAAAACCAGGCATCGTTTTCTCAACTATAAATGCTGTGATTTGTTTTCTTTCTTTACCGTTCACAACTTTAGGAGGTGTTTGCGCCATTACAATAAGAACGTCCGCACGGGTTCCATTCGTGCACCATAATTTTTCTCCGTTAATTAAATAAGACTCACCACCATCAATAGGAGTTGCAATCGTGCTCATCTGAGCAGGATCCGAACCCACATTTGGCTCTGTTAATGCAAAAGCAGAAATTTCTCCTTTTGCAAAACGAGGTAAGTATTTTTGTTTTTGTTCTTCTGTTCCGAAAAGAAGGAGAGGTTGAGGAACTCCAATGCTTTGATGTGCTGATAAATAAACAGCTGTAGAAGCACAATGACTCGCTACCATTCCCACAATACGATTATAGTTAAACTTACTCATACCAAGACCGCCGTATTTTTTCGGGATCTTAATTCCAAACAAACCCAAATCTGCCAGTCCTTTTAATTGTTCTTCTGTAATATCACCTGTCTGGTCAATCAAATCAGGATCTAAATTTTCCTTAAGAAAAGGTTCGAGGCGTAAAAGAAATTCATCCCCTATTTTCTTATCTGCTTCATCTTGTTGTGCAAAAGGAAGTAAATGTTCCCAATGAACATTTCCATTAAAAAGTTGTTGAACAAAACTTGGAAGAGTCCATTCTGTTTCTCGAGCTTGTTCTGCTACGGATAAAGACTTAGCTTTTTCCTTACCCATTTTCTTTTCATCAATGATGTCGTCCATGAAAACCTCTTTTTTGTTTAAAACAATCCGTTTAAACTAAGTATAACGCATATATTCTCTTCGGCAATTTAGAATTAAAACTGGAGATGAATACAAGTAAAACAAGGCTACTTCTTAAAGGAAGAAACAACTTGTTTAACCAACTTCGGGGAACCAAAGATCGTATTAGGACCTTTAAAATTAGAAACTCCCTTAAAATCAACTAAAACACGTCCCGTCTCTGAAGCAAAAATAGAAAAAGGAGCCATATCCCACTCTTTAACCCCTTTCTCTAACACCAAATCTGCTTGACCTCTTAAAACCCATAGATAAGCAAAGCAATCCCCATAAGCTCTCTCCAAATAACACTGCTTCATTACTTTCTGAAAAGGCTTAGCATAATTAGAGCTCAAAAAGAAAGAAGCTCCCCCATGAAAAAGAACCGCATCTTTCAAAAAATTAATGGGCTTTGCATTTTTGAATTTTGTTTTTTTATTCCCTACTTTTTCGTAGGCTCCTTTTCCACGAACGGCAATTATAGACGTTTGAATTACTGGGAAATCGCAGGCACCCACAACCACTTTTCTGTTTTCAACTTTAGCAATCAAAATCCCCCATGAAGGCAACCCTCTAGAAAAAGCACGCGTTCCATCAATAGGATCAATAACCCAATATGTTTTTTTATTCTTTCCAGAAAAACCCGTTTCCTCTCCCAAAATTCCATTATCAGGAAACTTCTTCGCAATTTCCTTTCTTAAAAACTTCTCAATCTCTTTATCCGCCAAAGTAACCGGAGATCGATCCGCTTTTCGAGAAACCTTAATCGACTTCTGAAAATACCCCAAAGCAATCTTCCGACTCCTCAACAAAAGATTCTCCAACCAAACAATAGTCTTCTTATCCATCTTCACCATAACTTTTCCTCTTCAAAATCTATAGCTTTTAGCTTTAATTTAAATCCTAAACCAGCCATTCCACGCAACAAATGCCTTTATCCCTGATTTCTTATAAACACCTAACAACAAAAACGCGTTTCGTTATTTACACAATAACGAAACACAATAAACCCAAGAAACAATATGGGCTCGACGCCCATCTTGTTTCAACCCCCAACAGCCCACAAGTGTTTGCTCGAAAAGAGCCTGGGTAGTTTTCCGCCGCGAGTTCACAAAAGTGCATTTTACTTTTGTGCTGTCTGAGCGCCGGAAAACTACCCAGGCTCTCCAAAACAACTCTTATACCAACCTAACCTTCACGCGTAATTAAACACGCCCCCGCCAATCCCCCTGCCGTACAAGCCGAAACCAAAGCCCTACTCTTATTATTCTTCTCAAGATACGCAATCGCCTGAGAAACCATTCGTGCTCCCGTAGCACCAAATGGATGTCCATAAGAAATAGAAGACCCATAAGGGTTAATTGTCAACTCATCTAATTTACCCGCATCATATGAAACACCATATTGATTAGTTCTATAATCAGAGGAATTTACCGCTTCCACATTACAAAGAACTTGTCCTGCAAATGCCTCATGAACTTCGATATAATCCAAATCATTCCATCGCAAATTTTGTCTTTGTAATATACGTAACATTGCTTTTCCAGGTCCCATCAAAAGACCATCCGCAGGATTAAATCCAACATACTCAAAATCACTCATAAAAGCATCGGGCTTCACTTCAGATTCCAACGCAGGTGAAATAACAAAAAGAGCTGCAGCACCATCCGTATAAGGAGAAGCGTTCCCCGCAGTAACGCTTCCTGTTTTCGAATCAAAGGCTGGTCTCAAACCAGACAAAGCTTCCATAGAAGTTGTATCTCGAATCAACGTATCCTTTTTAACTCCCAATACATCAACGATCTGAGGCTCAATCACTTCTCTAGCTTTTACCGCATTTTGATGGCTCGCCAATGCAAATGCATCTTGACGCTTTCGTTCAATTTTAAATTCTTTAACCATCAACTCACAATGCTCTCCCATGGTGAGTCCAGTTGAATACTCTCTTGCTGCTGGCGGCACAGGAAAGAGTCGAGTAATTGGAATCTTTAAGGCATTGAGTAATTTAGTCCCAAACCCAGCCCGCACGGCTAGCGATTTAAAATAGTTAGATGCTTGGTCTGTTAATACAGGCCTCACAGACGAGAATGATTCCACACCACCAACTAAAGATATTGATTTTTCTTCTGGAAAAGAATGATAGAAACTAACCGCATTTGTTGTTGCCTGTAGAGAAGTTGCGCAAGCCCTAGAAACCGAATAAGCTTCAACTCGATTATCCAGCTCTGAACCTAAAACCACTTCACGTGCAACGGAGTAGATATTAGCATCAGGAACAACCATCCCCCACACGACATGCTGAATGAGCGACGCATTAAAATCTATTTTTTTCAAAATGTCATTCACTAAAAGACAAGATAAATCTACCGTATTTAACCGAGCAAATTCTGCATCTTTTTTAACAAAAGGAGTTCTGTACCCTCTCTTCAAAGCAATCCGTTCTTTCATAACTTTCTCTCCCCACTTTTTAACTCATGTATTTATGTACTGTTTCAATCATTTTTATAGGAGCAACCGTTTTACTCATATATTCATCCGCTCCTACTTTTTTCGCTTCTTCTGCTAATTCCGTTCCTAACTGCCCTGTATAAATAATAATTGGAATTTCTGAAGTTTGATGATTCTCTTTCAACGTCCTACAAACCTGAACTCCATCCATTCCTTTAAGTCCTAAATCTAAAATAATCAAGGTTGGATTATCCGTGATCGCTCGCTCAATGCCTTGAGTACCCGTATCCACACAATCAACGCTATAATCGTACTCTTCTAAAATATCCTTCAAGATACCGGACATTTGAGCTTCGTCTTCTATAATCAAAATTTGATTTTTCATCTCTTTTAACCAAGATTTAAGGTTTTAAGTAAACTCTCATTAGATTTTTCGACTCAAGCGGATAGCAACATTAATTTTATTTATAAGCCCTCAGCTCCATTTTAAGGGTACCCGTTAAATCATCTCTGATCTGTTTTTCAGTCCAGCAACATTTAGTCCAATAATAAGCTTGTACTTCCAAAGGAATCTTGAAATAAGAAAAGCTATTCTTAACCCATCCGCCTATATAAGCTTTGAAAAAATTCAAATAAGACAGCTCTTCATATTGGACAACATGAATCAATTCATGAAAAAGAACCTCTTTAAAATCAACATCTTCTGTTTTTTGGGAAAGAAAAATACAAGGGCCTAAAGTTAAACCAGCTAACTTTTGAAGTCTAAACATCATCTGATAGCAGAGTAAATAAAAACGAACATGAATCCTTGAAGGTATAACATCCTCCAGGTAAATAAGGCGAACCTTGCTCAACAAAGAAGGTTCGAAAAAAGAATTTAATTCCTGAATCTGAATTTCTGAAAGAAGATTCCCAAGACCATAAAAATGCTTAACTTGATTTCGAACTAATTTGGATAAGAGATAACTAATAACATACGTCATACGTTAAGAATGAACTCAGACTAACATAAATCTGACTTCTGGCCTCCGTCTTCTGACTTCTGTTATTCAGGGTAGATAAACTCAACCGGGGTTTCTATTTTTGGGTTTAAACTTTTATGCACTGGACAAGTCATTGCGGCACGCTCCAACATGACCTTATACTTATCTTCAAAGCTTCTAGGAAAATTAAACTTTAAAACAATACGTCCAATACGTCTTTCAGGTTCTGTTACCATTTCTTTTATGACTTTAGCTTCCAAACCAGTAAGATCTAAATCATGCTGCTTTGCCTTGATTCCCATAATCGTCATCATACAAGCAGCCACCGAAGAAGAAGTTAAATCTGAAGGAGAAAAAGACTCCCCTTTTCCATGATTATCTTTAGGAGCGTCCGTTACAATCTCAACACCTGATGACTCGTGTTTCATACGACAACGCAAATCCCCTAAATAAGTAACAGACATTTCAGTCATACTAATTCCCCTACACTTAATTCGTTATTTGTTAACTTCAATTAACTCGTCTAGCTTCCCTTTGAGAACGGGAACAACTTCATCATATTTATAAGTTCCAAGCGTATCTTTTTTTTGTTTGAGCGTTACAGTCGAAGGCCCGCACCAGATACCCAAATCCGCATCATCTGTTTCTCCTGGCCCATTCACCCGACACCCCATAACAGCAATGGTAAACTTATGTTCCTTGGCATACTCGGTAACTTTCTTAATCTCTTGAGCCAATTCCACAAACGCATTATTCTCAACGCGAGAACACGAAGGGCAAGAAATAATATTTAAACCCTTCCCAAAATCAGGGACTGAAATAAATCGATTGTTTGCTATATCTTCTAAAATCTTCCGACCTTCTTCGATCTCTTTATATTTTTCCTCAAATGGAAGCGTTAAAGACACACGGAGTGTTTGTCCGATGCCCTGAGGAATTAATTTCTCAAAAGCAATACGAGTTTTAATGGCTCCGTCAGGAAGTAAACCCGCTTCTGTAACTCCTAAATGAATTGGAACGTCAGGACGTCTTTTATGAAACAACTCGTTACACTCAATAACTTTTGCAGGATCTGAATCTTTTAAACTAACAACAAAATTCTCAAAACCAAATTGATCCATTAAATCACAATGCCAGACAGCAGATTCCACAATTGCTTTCACATGATCTCCTGGATATTTTTCTAAAAAATCCGGAGCAATAGAACCACAATTAACACCCACACGAAGAGCAAGATCATGTTTCTTAGCAACAGAAACCAACCATTGCACTTTCTCTTCAATCGAAAGTTCTTTTTTAAGGTGATGAAGATGCCCTGGGTTATAACGAAGCTTGTCTACAAAAGGAGCTACTTTTTCAGCCAATGGGAAGTTTTCTTGTAAATCAACAACCAGAAGAGCGTCTGTTGCTTCCCTAATTTTCTTCAGAGCTTCCACGTCTTTATCATTATCAATAGCAATGCGAATCAAATCAGCCCCATGCTCCACCAAAGACTGAACTTGTCTTGTGGTCGCCTCAATATCCTGGGTCCTTGTGGCACACATACTCTGAACAGCCACCCTACAGTCTCTGCCAATCATCAAATTACGTACTTTAATTTGTCTCATTACACAAAATCCTCTTTCTCAGTTCAAATATTGAAGGTGAATCATATCACAAGAAGGTAGTAGATTAAAGGCCCAGAACAATCAAACGGATCGTACGAAGTGCATTACCCTATAAGAAAACATTAAGAAAATCGCTTCCCCAAGCTCTCATTTTCTTCAACAAGTTCTTTAGGTACACAATCCCCCAATTTAGCAAAAAACTCTTTTCGGCTCTGAACTTCTTCTTTCCATGCTTGAGAATCAATTTGGAACAACTCTTTTTTTTGATTCTCGGAAAGGTCTAAACCTGAAAAATCCAAAGACTCTGGAATATAACCAATCGGCGTTTTAGAAACTTCACCTTTCCCCTGACACCGATCTGCAATCCAGCGCAGCACTCTAAGGTTTTCCCCAAATCCCGGCCACAAATATTCTCCCTTTTCATTTGTTTTAAACCAATTTACATAAAATACTTTGGGAGGATTTTCTAAACTCTTACCTATATTAAGCCAATGCTGAAAATACTCACCAATGTTATAACCACAAAACGGAAGCATCGCCATAGGGTCTCTTCTTACAACTCCCACATCACCCGTCTGCGCTGCTGTTGTTTCTGAAGCAATCGTTGCTCCCAAATAAGTTCCGTGCTGCCAATTAAAAGCTTCGTAAACAAGAGGTGTCACTTTCGCTCTTCTCCCACCAAAAATAATGGCACTAATAGGAACTCCTTCAGGGTTTTCCCATTCGGAAGCAATCGAAGGGCATTGAGATGCTGGCGTTGTAAACCGACTATTAGGATGTGCTGCTTTTTCAGAACTACGAATCGTCCAGGGATGTCCTAACCAATTAACCCCATCTGGAGGAGCTTCCCCCTTACCTTCCCACCAAACAGTACCGTCAGATGCTTTTAAGACATTCGTATAAATTGTGTTTTTTTGAATCATCTCCAATGCATTCGGGTTTGTTTTTTCACTTGTCCCAGGTACAACTCCAAAAAAACCAGCTTCAGGATTAATCGCACGAAGATATCCATCATCCCCTATATGAAGCCATGCAATATCATCTCCCAAAGTCCAAACCTTATAACCATCCTTTTCTAAAGAGGTCTTCATCATCGCCAAATTTGTTTTACCACACGCACTTGGAAAAGCGGCCGCAACATAAGTTTTCTTCCCTTCCCTATCTTCAAGACCCAAAATCAACATATGCTCTGCCATCCAGTTCTCTTTTTTGCCCAAGCAACTTGCGATACGTAACGCCATACATTTCTTACCCAACAACGCATTACCACCATAGCCAGAGCCTACACTCCAAATAAAATTATCTTTTGGAAAATGGCATATAAGCCGATGAGAAATTTCTAAATCAATTTTTCCATGAACACATCGCGTGAAATCCGGAGAAGTTCCAAGCCTCTGCAAAGCGATCTTCCCCATACGAGTCATAATCCGCATATTTAAAACAACATAAATACTATCTGTTACTTGAACTCCAATCTTGCTATACAGAGAATCAATGGGTCCCATAATAAAAGGAATAACATACAGAGTTCTTCCCTTCATCGAACCTTTATAAATTTTCCGACATTTTT
This sequence comes from Candidatus Omnitrophota bacterium, assembly GCA_029261035.1. GTDB lineage: Bacteria > Omnitrophota > Omnitrophia > Omnitrophales > JACROU01 > JAJDCD01. The sequence continues at coordinate 91,064 of JAJDCD010000005.1, read as the reverse complement.
CATATCCTTCTTTGGGAGACATCCAATTATTGGTAGGCCCTGAATCTTCTTTTTTGGGAGAGCAAATAAACGTTAGATGTTCTGTTCGAGCCACATCATTTTGAGGACTCTTTCTAAGATAACACCCCGGCAACTTTTCTTGATTCAACTCTTCCAAACTTCCTGTTTTCACAGCTTCTTTATAGAGACGTTGAACTTCCTCTTCAGACCCGTCACACCAATACGTTTTGTCCGGCTGAGCCAAATCAATCATATCTTGAACAAATTTCAACACATGCTCATTAGGCGAGGTAGACATTAAGGGAGCTATCATGAGAATTCCTTTTTTTAAAAAACTAAATACTTATTAATATAACGAAAACTAAATAGAAAGGATTGAGAGAAAATGAATTTATTTTCCCGCTCGAGAAACAAATTCACCCGTACGGGTATCAACGCGAATTAATTCGCCTTGATCAATATAATCAGGAACCAAAACAACTTTCCCAGTCTTAAGCTTTGCTTCTTTAGGACGTGGAGTAGCTGATTTGCTCATACCAGGTGGGGGGCATTCCTCCACCTCAATATCTACGGACGTAGGAATTTCAATCCCAATAACTTCCCCATTGTAAATCAAAGATTTTATCCCTTCCAAATCTTCATGCAAATACCCAGCCTCTTCCTTTAATTGGGTATCAGGAATAGAAAACTGGTTATAATCTGCCAGATCCATAAAGTAAAAATTATCCCCATCTTTATAAAGAAACTGGATGCCTTTCTTCTCAAAATCAGGTTCGGGAAGCACATCGCCCCCTCGAAAGCTTTTATCGATACGTTGCCCTGATTTTAAATTACGAACGCGAATTTTATATAGAGTAGAAGCACCTCTTGCAGAAGGCGTCTGAACTTGCAAGGTCTCAATTATACAAGGAGCATTATCAAGTTCGATCAAAACACCTTTTTTAAAATCACTTGTGCTTATCATAGGAATTTTCTCGAGGAGCGAAGCCCCTACTAAAAGTAGGAGCTTCGTAATAAATTAATAATTATGCGCTAAAAGTAAAATTAACTTCTGCAGAACCATCCGCATCAACGCTTACTTCTTCTTCAACTTCACCATACTTTTCATGCCAAGCAGCAAGGACATAATCCCCTTCAGGAAGACCTTCAATTTTAAAGCTTCCATCAGCTCCTGTAACACCATGAAATGGATTGTCAATTACAGCCACATAAGAATTCATCCAAGGATGAACATCACATTTAACTTTAACAAACTCAGGTTCTGAAAATTTCTTTTTGAATTTCATGCCTTTAATTGGCATTCCCAAGTTAAAACCTTTATTTACTTTAGTAACCGCATGAACATTATGTAATGTAGCATCACTATTAATAATTTCGATATTCTGATTCGCTTGAACAGCAATCACATGAGGTTCATAAATACAACCCACCTGATCCAATACAACCGACTCTTTTGGAACATCAAATTCTTCTTCTAGTCCTTCTTTAATATAAATAACTACATTTTTCAAAGTTCCATTCCCATTAACAACTACCGTTTCAGATTTTATTTCTGAAGTGTGTAGCTGAGCACAAGATGGATCTGCAGCCATTTTAAGAGGCATTGCTTCTGGTGCAGTTCCTTCAAAAGCAACACTTCCCGAAACAATAGCGCCCGCGAATGCTGATTGAAATGGCATAAAAACACATCCCAAAACAACCACGAGTGAAAATACTTGAATTATCCTCTTTCCTAATTTCATTGTTTAGCTCCTTTTTATTTGAATATAAAATATAAACTGATAAATTTTTAGACGTTCCAAAACCTTTATTATTCAACTTAACTTATAAGGTGTTAAAAGGTTGAAATAAGGCTTTCTATAATAGGAGATTTCGCATTAAAAGTAAAGACCCTAACCCTGCTCTAAATTCAACTTGCCCTCTAAACTGAACGGAAATTTCTTTTTTAGAATCAGAGTGACGCAAGAGATAAGGGCCAGGAAATCGAGAAAAAAAGCAAGTTTGGAGGAAATTTGAAGCCCCCTCTCCCCAAAACACCCACAACTCTCAGGGACATCCCTCCCCATTAAAGGACCGCTCGCCAACAAAACGAGAAATGAAACAAGAAAAAATAGGGCTACTTTCAAGAATACCCGTGGCATATAACCCAAAATCACAAACACCCCCACCAACCATTCAATCCATGGAATAACAACAGAAATGGCCGGCCTAATTATTTCCGGAATAATAGGATAGTTTGAAAGAGAAATTTCAAAAATAGATGCTGGTTGTAATAATTTCATAAACCCAGCATAAGCAAAAATAACTCCTACAAAAACACGGAGGGAAAAATAAAAAAAATCTAGACTACGTTTATCAGACATAAAGCACCTTATTCATTAATTCGATCTAATACATATTGTTTAAATTCATTCATCTGATCCAACCCCATAAAAATCTTATCGCCAACAACAAGAGTCGGAGTTCTAAATAACCCTATTTTCTTCCCCGAAATCTTTTCATTACGCACAGTTTCTAAAATTTCAGGATTAATAAAATCACTTTCAAACTGCTCTAAATCTAAACCCAATTTTTTAGCATACTCTAAAAAATAAGGCAATGTTTGCTGAGCCTGAACCCATGTGTTTTGAGATTGATAGAGCAAATCATGATACTCCCAAAACTTTCCCTGCTTGTGCGCACTCTCAGCAGCAATGTGTGCCCACAAAGCCTTCTCATGTGTATTTAATGGGAAATGTTTAAACTGAAGACGAATTTTGCCAGGATGTTCCTCCAAAAACTTCTTTAAAATAGGTTGTAACTCCTGACACATACCACATTGAAAGTCACTATACTCAACAACAGTAACTACGCTCGATGGTCCACCTCTAACCTTCCCCTCTTCTTTATAAGTAAGATCATAAACATTAACAGCCCGAAGCAGCAAAACAGACGCCACCAGAACAACCGTCAAAACAACCCCAACCCATTTATACCTATTCATAACACCCACCTTTTACGCCAGAGGCGAATTCGTACGAATCCTAAACCAACAACTCACACCTTCTACGCCTTTATCCCAGCAGTTAGTATTAATTCCCATAATAAAAAAAAGCGTTTCGTTATTTACACAATAACGAAACACATTAAACCCAAGAAACAATATGGGCTCGATGCCCCTATTGTTTCAACATCCCTAACACGCACTAAACTTTTCTAAGATGAGAGCCTGGGTATCTGTCCGCCGCGAGTTCACAAAAATCGCCTTTCAATTTTTGTGCTGTCTGAGCGCCGAGCAGATACCCAAGCTCTCCAACCCACCTCTTAAACGACCCCCCAAATACACTCGATTAAATTTTATTCGCCTTCAACCACTCCTTAAAAAGAGCCTCCGTCTCCGGCTTAATAACAGCCCAAATCTTATCCTTTGCGAATACCACCGTATCCCCCTGAGGAACAACTAAATGATGGTTGCGATGAATCGAAGTTAAAACAACCCCTTGAGGCAATCCCAAATCTTTAATATTTTTACCAACAATACTCGAATCTTTCGAAACCTTAAATTGAACATGAGAAGTATCTTTCGAAGAAACATCCTGTTGTTCCAAACGCCCCAAGAGATCTTCCCTTTTCCCGGAAATATTTGCATAGGTACGAAAAATATTTTGTGATTTCAAAACACCTATTATTTTTTTAGGTTGTGTTGGGTCCATTACCGGCAGAATAGTAATTTCGTTCACAGTCATCACTCGGGTCGCTTCTCCCAAAGATTCATCCGGATAACAATACTCAGCAATAGGAATAGCAACATCATCCGCTATCAACAGCTGAATGTTTTTTTCAAATAAGATTTCTTGCATTTCTTCAGGCTTTACAATCCCCACCAATTCTTCTTTGTGGTTTACGACAAAAAATGTTTTATTCTTATCATGGGACATCTGGGCAAAAAGTTCTTTCGAAGGCATATCATGAGGTACCGTTTTAAAATTCTCACTCATTGCATCTCGTACTTGTATCGCACCAAAAACTTTTGCTTCTTCAAACGTTCCAATATCAATGCCCTTGCGCTTCAATTTAATAGTATAAATAGACTCTCTGCTAATCATCTGTGATATAGATGTAGAAACCACCACAGCAACCATAATCGGCAAAATCATACGGTAGTCTCGAGTCATTTCAAAAACAATCAATATAGCCGTTACAGGCGCATGAGCCGCACCCGCAAAAACACTGGCCATTCCCACCAAAGCATAAGCCCCAGGAGGGGCGACAGGAAAAGGCATTTTCTCATAAAACAAACGGCCAAAACCTCCCCCTAAAACAGCTCCAATAAAAAGCGCTGGTGCAAATACACCTCCAGAGCTTCCGGAACCCAATGTCACAGACGTCGCGATAATCTTCATTAAAACAAGAGCAAATAATAATATAATTTCCATACGACCATGAAGAGCCTCTTCAATCGTATGTAAACCCGTACCAAATACTTGAGGAAAATAAAGGCCAATAACACCCAATAGCAACCCACCAACTGCAGGTTTCAACCAATCTACAAATTTCCATTTCTCAAAAATATCTTCAGTTTTAGACAAGACAAAAACAAAAAGAACTGCTGTGAAAGCCGAGATTACCCCCAACCCCACATAAAGAACCGTTTCCCAAGGACTCCACAAACTATAGACTGGAGCAACAAACGCTGGAGATCCTCCTAAATAAATATTACTAATAATACTGGATGAAACAGAAGCAACCACAACGGTACTCAATGCTCTAGCCCCGAAATCCCTCAAAATAACTTCCATCGAAAACATCACCCCGGCAATGGGCGCATTAAAAACACCTGAAATTCCTGCCGCAGCACCACAAGCCACCAAGTTTTTAATTCGAGATTCGCTCAACTTAAACCACTGCCCAAAACTAGACCCCAAAGCAGAGCCCACCTGAACAATAGGACCTTCACGACCCGCTGAAGCACCTGAACCAATCGCAATAGCCGAAGCTAACGCTTTCCCCAAAACAACAATAGGACGAATACGCCCTCCCCTCAAAGCAACAGCTTTCATTACCTCGGGAACACCATGACCTTTTGCTTCAGGAGAAATAAATGTAACGATAGGGCCAACCAACAACGCACCAATAACAGGAATAAAAACAATGTAATACTTACCTAGGAAAGAAAGAGCCTTCTCACCACCCGTAAAAAAGAACTCTTGAAGAAAATCAATTAGGTTCACAAAACCAACAACAGCAAACCCTGTAAGGACACCCACAACACAAGCAAACACCAACGGCATTACAAGCCGAGAGCCTGAAAGAAGAAGAAAGAGTTTTTTGCGAAGTGACAATCTGCTCATAAACGGCCCATGAAGTCATTAAGGTAAAGGTTGAAGGAATATCAAATACTGAAGCTTAACATTGTAACAAATTCACGAAAGAATGAACAGAAAACTAAGCCGCTCGTTTAAGAGCTAAGAGAACTTGTTGTCCATCCATGAGCTGCTGGGTTAATAATTCCAAACGAAATACCAATTGGTTGTTTTCGATCCAATCATTAAAAAAGTCTCTGTTTTTAAAAAGGTACAACGCTTGTAAAAGAACCGGGGTTTCAGGGGCTAATTCAAAGGGATCAGGATAAACAAACTGAAAGATATCATCGCGTGCAATCGCTTCTCGACCTACAAATACAACCTGCTCTACATTCACATTCCTACGCAATTCTATTTTAAGTTGGTGTAATAAAGCCCCATCTTGCTTACGTATAAAAGAAATCATTTCAATCTCTCGAATCCATTGAAGCAATTCTGGAGTTAAGCTCTCTTCTTCACCATAAACCACAAACTTCACTCCCAACCCCATTAAAATCTGAATCTGAGACCATTGCGCTTTTACAAAAGAAGGTTCCAAAATAAGGACTCTCTGATCTAAATTATAAGCTAAAGCTCCATACCCCCACTCTTCCATAATTTTAATGTAATCCATCTCATTCCCTGGATCATAAAATTCAAACCCCAGAATTTCATAGGCAAAGACTCGAGAAGCCTTCGCGGAATTCAACAAATCTCCTTCTCCTAATGACTTCGCCTCTGAAAGTACATAATTCTTAATGATGTCCATCGGCGCATCTGCATCTCCTGAAACCTCTACAGACCTTACTCTCAGCACAAACTTTCTCATCAAATTACTAATTGCAGCTGCTTTACTCGTTACTGTTTTCAAAGGCCCATAAAAAGTTCGCAAAAATGCTTTATAACCTTTTAAGTCCTCTCCAAAAGTAGTTTTAATTCCTTCGATAAAGAAAAAGAAATAGCGTTCTTTTTCTTCAACTCCATCAAAGGATTGAGCAAGTTCATAAACTTGACTCAAAACTTTTGAGAAGAGTGTAGGGTCACTATCTATTTGAGCAACTTCCATCACAGACCACTGAACGGAGCCATTATCAAAGTTCACTTCTATATGTTTAAGCATCTCTTCACCAACACCTTTTCCTGATAGATATTGAAAAGAAAGAAGTCTCCCTAGCTCATAAAAAAATAATTCCACAACTATTTTTTTAGTGTCTGGGTTTAGCTCAGATAATTCAGCAACAAACTTAAATAATTCTTCCGCATTTCTCTTTGTGGGTAGAACGATTTCTGGAGTTGCAATTTCTTCAGACGCTCGAGCTGACTCACCCACTGCATTAACCTGCACTTCGACAACTTCACTAGAAAGAGATTCTACTTCAGGTTCTGCAGAACTTGCCAAAAAAACCTCTTCTTGGGCCACACCTTCAGCATTATTTTCAGGGATCTCATTTTTAGGTTCTTCGATAGTAGGTTCAGGTAACAACGGAACAGAAGCTTCTGGAATCGCATCTTCATCTATAACTACAGCATCATCAGAGCTACTTGCAAACACATCTTCTAAAGGTTCTTCTGGTTTTTGAGTTTCTTTTTGTACTAAGTCATACTGCTCCTTTAAGTTTCGCTGAAACAGAGCTATAGCTTCCCAATCTTCAAATTTGGACACAACTGTTTGGGCACCCATCAACTCCAATTCTTCCTCTGTATCCGCAATAGCACGAAGACGTTCAACAGAAACATCAAAAGTAAGTTTAGCAAAATCAAAAATTCCCTCAGTTAAAATTGAGTTAGATTCAGATTCATTCTTTCCGAAGGAGTTAGGCTTAACAATCTCATCAAAAAGGAACTTCAGCTGCCCCCTTGTAAAACTCTTAAAGAAATATTCATAGATTCTGCCCATACGTTGATTTTCTAATGTATTTAGATACTCCTTATACGCTTCATCATCTTTCAATCGATCTAAAAGTCTAAAAGCAACAAGGTGACGTAATTGATCCTCTTCACTTACCCTTGTTGAATTTTTTGTATTTTGATATACACGCGTTAACAAAGTATCTGACTTTAAAGAATCAAGGTATCGATGAACATGCACATCGAAACCATTTTGAAGTAAAGGCTCATGCACTCCTTGAAAAATATGGTCTCGAACAACAATAATCGTCGCTCTTGGATTCTTTGCTTTTAAATGTTTAATTTGATTTATCAAAGAATGTCTCCTTGCCTCAAGCACCTTTTTCCACATAATGGCTTGCTCTTGTAAATGCTGGAGAACTTTTTCCTCCCCTTCAGAAAGAGCCCGCATCAATCTCATTTGAGAGATCTGAAATCTAAAAAACTGCATTCGGCCTTCATAATCGATTAAATCATCTTGCTCAAAATAAAAATGAGGGATATTTAATTCACCTACTTCAAATCGTTGATTTAAGTCTTGCAACCACTGATACATTCTTTTTTGAAAAGGAGGAAAATTCTCTATATTATAGTTTTCTAATTTCCTGCCCCCTTTAATTCTCAATTGATAATCAAGTTTAAAAATTTCTTCCACTAACTTTTCAAATTTCTCCCTTCGAAAAATTACACGTCCCCACATCGTAAGAGCATCCACTCCTTCTCTTTGCCATTGGCTTATTTCTACAAGCAAATTTTGGATCTGATTTGCAGGAATATTTTCTATTTTAGACAAGGTTTGCGCCGATTCTCCCTCACCTACAACAAATCGATAATAATCGGCCCCTTTCTTATTATGAACATATTCCAACATTCCAAGGTACTTCCAAAAATCACCTACATTTAACTGAGGTTCTTCTTTAATATAAATCACTGGTCGTTTCTCAGCTTCTGCTTTCCGAATAGCTGCGTTCAAAGCAGGTTCCATCGCTTCAAAATCTTTTTTTCTCATATAAGTATCAAAAGAACCGTAAATCATATGAATATCTTGAAATCGTGAACTTTTAGGAAGTTGCGCCGTGGCTATTTCTCCAAGAAACATATCTTGAAACAAAAGCAACAATTCTGCATCTGTGTATTTGTATTTTGCTGTAGAAATAATTTTTTTCTTTTTGTTTTTTTTCTTTTTAAGTTTCTTTGGAAAAAACTTTGTCCATTGTGAAAAAACCTCTTTAGAAACTAATCCCTGATCTCGTGCAAAGATAATAATGTCATTAAGGTTTCCTTTAACCAAAGAATAAAAACCTGATTCTTCTAATTCTTTAGCTCGTTGTTGCAAGAAAGATAAATCCCGAGTCTCTGCATAGCGATTAAGCGTCTCTAGGAAAAGAGTTCTATCTTCAAATATAGATGTTGCCTTAGAGACTAAAGGTGCCAACTCTCCTTCAATCTTATATTGCGTAATATTAGATTCAAGCTGTTCCAAAACAAGGTTTACCTGCTCCCCATCAGATTCGTCTGTTTCAATAGCTGCATTATCGACTTCCCTTTCCTCACTAGAAGCAACCTCCCTCACCCTCCGAATTCGTTCAACAACTTCCTGATCCAATCCAGCAACATAAGTAGAGGATGTATACTCAAGCTTCGCTAAGGTTTTTGCCATTTCAAGAACCGTCAAGATATCAAAACCTTTCTTCTCAACAGCATATTGATAAAAAACTTCTTCCGCTTTTTTTCGAATAAGCTCTGGCTTCGTAATGCTAAGAGATTCCGTAACAAATGGCATTACTTCAGTAATTAACGCTTCTATTTCAGGGGCCGATAAGAGCTCCACCAAATTTTTATAAATAAGAGATACCACTTCCGTGTCTAAACGATTAAAAATATCTTTAAACTCATCTAATCGTTTGATATAAGCAATCACATTAAATGCAAAAAAATCTCTAAAATAACGTCTTTCTTCCACCGTCTCTTGCTCAGAAAATGCAATATCATCACGTTCTGGATCATGTAATTGATAAAGGGGTTCTGAAACTAAATCACGATAGCCCTCGTCCATTTCTGACACATCCACAACATAACCCGCTTCAGACATTTTCTTCTCTACACCTTTCATAGAATGCTCTCGCACAGCCAAAATAATGGCATTGGGCTTGCTCCTTTTAATATCTTGTATCTGCAAAGCTAAAGCTTCTTTTCTTACTCGAGTAAGATCAATCATAAATCGGTTAAAACCCTTAATAAAATAGTTTACCTTTTCCATATCTCCCCGTTTCAAAGCTTGAAGCGCACGCATAAATAAGATATTCAACATGACTCTTTTTTCTGACATAGAACCCGTTGGTGTAGTTTCTAATAAATGAGAAAACGCTTTAACTTTTAACTTTTTAGCGCGAATTTGTTTGTCGAGCTCATATAACCATTCCACATAAGCTTTATGAAATGGAGTTTCAGGTTCTTTTTTGACAAACTCTCGAATATCCTTAGCTTTCTTTCTCTCATGCTCCCAATGTTTTCCCACCAACTCTATCAGTAATTTTTGAAACACTTCATCTTTATTCATCAAACTCGTAATAATCGTCGGTTCATCATACCCTTCTTTTAACATCGCTGATATACGGGCAAAAACCGCTTTTACCGAAGTAGCCGATAAGCTCTGAATTTTTCCGAGACCAAATTTATACTTTCCATTTAATTGTTGTTTAATGCCATTTTCTTTTCCTGTCAAATAATCAATCAACTCATCATAGCCCATATAATCTACATCCGATATCACCACAAGAGGTCTTTCTTCTTGATGTGCTTTTTGTACAACTTTATCTAGCTCACCAGCAATAATTTCAAAATCTCTAGTAGAAGCATGGTTTTCGTGAAAACTATAAACAAGATGAATATCTTCATATTGAGGATGTTTTGGCAATGATGAAAGTTCTTCTCCATCGTGAAGCAAAAGCTCTCTTAAGAGCAATAAGATTTGAACTTCAGAAAATCGATATTTTGAATTTCTTATTAATTTTATCTTCTTCCCTTTTTTACCTCCCTTTTTTTTAGGGTTAAACAATTTCTCTAAAGCTATTTTTACAGAAACATGAATCACACGCTTTGTAGCCAAACGTTCTAAAACATCAAATACTTTAGATTTTACTTCTAATATTTCCTTGCTATTATTCTGCAGCTTTACCGCTTCACTATCAAAACGTTTCGGATCTAACCGTTCATAAAGGTAAATCAAGTCAGAAGCAAAACTTTCCATATCCATAAAAATTGGAGCCCCAAGACTAGCGGCATTCATTGACGTTGAAACATTTAGGTCTTTTTTAGACAAGCGGTGATACTCTTCTCCATTTGGGTTTAGGACGCGAATACGACCCTCTTCAACAAGAATTTTGTACCCAACTCTATTTAAATGAGGATGACGTTCAATAACATCCCTTAAGCGCTTGGCAATTAATTCTAAATCACTTTCTCCCTTTACCCATTCTGGAAAAAACTGTAAGACCAAATCTAATTCCATATTTAGTTGAGCTTTCACATCTAAATGATGTCTATTTAAATCATCAATATCTCTCATAGTTCTTAAAGGAAGTTCTAGAGTAGATGCATCCAATTCTTCATTCAAATTTAAAAGTTGTTGTTGATACCCAGTTACTTCATAATCGCTTCCCATTTTTGGAGAAACCACCACGTAGGAAATTCCTTCTTCCCGCATCAAGCGCGTTATCCCAGAGGTGTGAAATCCCCCCGTTACTAAAACGGTTTTTTCTTTATTATGTTTTTTTAAGTTTTCTAATGTGTTTTGAAATAAAACTTTATTTCTCGCTTCTGAAAGCTGGTAAAACTCAACCGCATTATCAACGCCTTCTTGGAGTTCCGATTCGCCCACTAATAATGAAAAAGATTCTTTTAATAGAAGGTATTCTTTCCAATCTTGGGAAGTGAGTTCAAAACGTAATATTTTAGCGATAAACTCCCAAAGACGAGATCTGTCTAGCAAATACTGTTCTTCTTTAGTCTTTACGAATCGTTTATATAGTTGGCTGGTAAGCTGCTCTAGCTCTTGGTACAAATCAACTCCCTTAACCTCTTGTTGAATAATTAAAAAAGCAGCCCATTTCTTAAAAGCTTCAAAACTCATCCAACTAAACTTATTTTTTTCTGCCTCTAAATAAAGTATTTCGAAAAACGATCGGATATTCCCTTCTGGATGAGAATCTAAATTCGCTTTAAGTGCTTGCAGCCCTTGTACCAACCCTTGCTTCACAGACTCTTCTGATTGATTCCAACCCTGGATATCTTTCTCCAAACGATCCACTTCTTGTTTTGCTGAAAGTTGAAACTGGGAAATCTCTAACTCCTGCAATTTTAAAATACGGCAAACATAAGGATATTGTTTTTGATAAAAGGAGTGAGAAAGATCTATATTGAGATGTTTTTGCATCAATTTATTTAAATAGTGAATATACTTAAGAATTGAATTTGGATTAGATTTAAAATTTTGTGTTTTTCGACTAAACTCGAAAAGCTCTTTATTCCACCCTAAACTTTGTTCTTTGTTCATTTGCGTTTGAACCCTATTCAAAGATGCCTCAAACTGGTTCTTCTGTTTTAATCCGCTCTGAATTCGCTTTAAACTTTGGGTATAGGCTTTAATTTCTTCGACACCTTGAATCAAAGGGGTTGGAGACTTTAAATTTGAGTATCCTTTCTCATTTAAAGTAAGAGCAAAAAGTTCTGCTCCTGTGAGCAAACCTCTTCTTACTGCTTCATCAGCTACTCTTATATTAAGTTCTGAGTTAGGAAAAAAATGGAAAACTTCTGGATCTAGTTGAGCATCAGAACCTTCTAATTGAATTAAAGGATAAAAATCTTTTTGATAAACTTGCTTTAATATAGCCTCAACATTTCTTTGCGCTGTCTCGTTGGCATGAGCATTTTGAATGTGCAAAATAAAATAAGGGCTATCCCCTTTATAAACTTCTTTCACCTCTCCAATATTTGAAGAAATATGGATCAGCGAACCTTGAGAATTTAAACTAGAAGTCAAAAGAGATGAAACAGACTGTGTCATTCCGGGTGATGGGAAAGCCAAAATAAAAATTAGAACAAAAGACACGAACTGGTTGAATAATTTAATAAAAAACAATGCAAAAACCCCTTCCTATCATCAAATAAAGTCTTTTATAAAGGAGAGAAATCTAACATCTAATAAGGGCTGTGTCAAAATCACTCCTCCATTGAAATACTTATAAATGTCCCAACTGAATATATGGAAAGAACTTAACGAATAAGAAAAAAATGAAGGGAAACTCTACTCTTCTTTAGCAGGAGGCTTTCTGAGGGTCTTTTTTTGGCTTTGCTCTTTCTTTTCTTTCAAGATCTTTTCTTTAGCTCTTTTTGAGCGTTTCCTTTTTTGCCTGCGCACTTTTTCGATTTGCTGCTGTTTCTTACTTTGTTTTCCTAATTCTTTCTGCTCAACTTTATCCAGCAGAATACGTCTTGCCAGAAATCGATTCATTGCTCGAGACCTCTCTGATTGACATTTAACTCTGAAACGAGTGGGTCGGTGATACAACATCACGCAACTAGATGTTTTATTTACTTTCTGACCTCCTTGTCCCTGAGCCCGCACAAACGTTTCTTCGATATCATCTTCAGAAATGTTCCATTGTTTCATTCTGGCCAATAGTTCTTTTTCTTTATTCGAAGAAACAGGAAATTTAGACATAATCTAATGAGGTTAAACTTTCCATTCATGCACAACGTCAACAAGGTATTGTGCATTTTCAACAGGGGTTTTGGGCAGGATTCCGTGACCTAAGTTAAAAATGAAACCAGGCCTCGACTGCACTTGATTTAAAATATGATGTGCTCTTTCTTTAATTACATCCTTGGATGAATAAAGGACCAGTGGATCCAAATTACCCATAAGGGCTTTTTCTCTACCAACATCTTTCCATGCTGTATCGATATCCATTCTAAAATCGACACCCATCACATCCCCTCCTGCTTCACTCATATGCTTGAGCAACAAGGGATTTCCTGTTCCAAAATGAATTAGAGGACATTTAGGTAATTCTTTTTTAACAGCATCTATTAATTTTTTTGAATAAGGAAATACATACTTCAAGTAATCCTCAACACCCAAAGCTCCTACCCAACTATCAAAAACTTGCAATGCTTGAGCCCCTGCTTTTACCTGAAGTATCAAGTAACGCGCCAAAGCTCCCGAAACTTTTTCCATCAATAAATGCCAAGCCTGAGGATTCGAATACATCAATGTTTTTGTCTTTTCAAAATTACGAGAACCCCCTCCCTCAATCATGTAGGAGGCCAAAGTAAAAGGCGCTGCAGAAAATCCTAATAACGGAATATCCGCTGGCAAAGCAGATCGAGTCATTTTGATAGCATCAAAAACATAAGAAAGGCTTTCTTCAGGATTCACTTCCAAAAGTTGAGAAATATCTTTCTCTGATTCAAGAGCCCCTTCAATGACAGGCCCATGCCCCGTATCAAAACGAAGCTCTAAACCTAGAGGTTCGATAATCAAAAGAATATCCGCAAAAATAATAGCGGCATCCACATTCAATTTCTGTTGCGCCGTTACTGTAACCTCAGTAACAAGTTCAGGACTCTTACATAATTCCAGAAAAGTAACTTTATTACGAACTTCCATATACTCTTTCATATAACGTCCCGCTTGACGCATTAACCATATGGGTGTTCGTTCTACGGATTCTTTTCTACAAGCCCTCATAAAAATAGAATTAGAAAGAGCTTCGTGAGAAACTGCATCACACCTTTCTCTAGAAGAATTCACTTTAATGGAAGGATTCTCTCGTTCTTTAATAATATCAGCCACACGCCTTGCTGTTTCCGTAATAAGAGGGCCCATCTTCGGGTGAACCGGTTCCACATCTGCTCTTAGACCATTTGCTATCAAAGCTTCAGAACATGTAGGCCCCACAGAACCAATCACAACATCATTAAATGCTGTTCTCAAATCTTCTCCGACCCCTCGCTCACTAGCAACTTTAAACACATGCTGAATTTGAGCCGCATTTGTAAAAAGTACCACAGGAACCTTCTTATCAAGAATTTGATCTACTGCATAATTCAACGAGGTAAGATCGTCTGGAAGCGCCCAACGATATACCGGGACCTGAACCACACAAGCCCCTCTTCGCTTTAATTCTTCAATTAACGAATCATTAGGTATTCCATATTCTTGGACAGCAACCACTTTACCCTCTAAAGAAACACCTTTTTCATTTTGGTCTAATTCTTCTAAAACTTCTCTCCATGTATTCGGTTCTGGAACCACCAGTGTTACAGGTACATTTAAATCTGTTAACGCTTTTACTGCTTTAGGCCCTCGAGCGACAACCATTGTTTTCTTCCACGCGTCAACTATTTGTTCTTTCGTATATTGAGTTTCTAATACTTGCAATAAATAACGAGCCCCCACTCCTGTCATAAACAAAATAACATCAATATCTCCCTTAAGTAATCGTTCTGCAAATTGGAATGCTTCAGGATTTTTCTCCAGAGGGATTTCTTGCATTGAGGGTGCCGACACGGGCTTCCCTCCTTGATTTTCAATCATACGAATCATAGAGTCCGCCATACGGCTTTCAAAAGTAACGACTGTTCGTCCATCAAAATTATGTGATTGTTGTTTTGTTGCCAAACTAAATTCCTTTATTTGTTAATGAATAGGCCCTATTCTACCACAGACAGAAAAAGGGGACAGGCAACTTTTTCAATAAAAAGCTGCCTGTCCCCTTCATCTTAAAAGTGCAAATCTTTGCTTTGGGTCATTTAGAAAAGTAAAGATTTGCCTTTAGAGGAAAATTGCGTCCCCTTATTTTAGAGCTTCTTCCATAGCATAGTATGGTTTATCATTTTTGAACTTCATTCCAACCGTATTTTCCGGATTTGGAAGTAAGAACGTGGCGGCATCCATTGCGCCATCATATAAATGACTAACCCCATACCAAGACCCCATAAAGAGACCTTTTACAACATTACCATCTTCCTTTGCACTTAACATTGTGTGACCAGGTATTGCTAATGGTGAAAGAACAACATTTTCAATTCCTCTGATACCTTTCATTGGAATTGGTTTAATTCCATCCATTAGATTAGGCTCTGTAAGAGAATGATAGGTTCCATCCTCCCAAGAATACTCAGCATCCAACATTTGTCCATATCCATCATTGTTGGAATAGTCTGCTGCCCAGAAACCAGCCAAATCACTCACACCTGATGCCGTTCGTCCTGCTCCATGGCTTACACCCCGCATCACCCCTAACAACATCCCTGCTGTATGAGAAGTTGGTTTATTGTCGATCATAGATACTCCTCTATTAGCACCTTTCACAGCTTGCGCTGGAATTTCCATAAATCCTGTCAATGTGTTCACTAAGCCTCTAGAAGCTTTATCCCCCATGCTTTGAACAGCACTTCCTGCGTACCCTTCAACTGGCATGAAAGCAAATGACACGAACACGATTAACACGATTGCTAAGACGCGTCTACACATCATATTATCCACCCCCCTTGAATTCGACCAAACTTATTGCCTATTTAAAGTATAACCGATTGGAGAGAACAGACGACAGAGTACAGACGACAGAAAAAACAAATGATTCCTATGTCTTTTAAGTTCAGTCGTTTATAAGTTTTTTAGTCTTCGATTTTTTTACCGCAAGAGGAACAAATGAGGTCTAATTTAGGAATAATTTCCCGACAATGAGGACAAGCTCTGAGAGCAGGGTCTGAAAGAATTCTTTTCCGTTCGATCGTTTTTCTTACTAATTTCTCTACAACAATAATTGAAATCCCACCTAAAAGGACAATCAAAATCTCGTATTCTACAGGCTTAAAAAATATAGGTACTTGTAAAAACAAATGAGCAATCCAAATAATATAAGTAAAAACAAATACAATATAACTTTGTATTAAAATCTTATTCCAAAACCCAAACCATATATCCGAACCCGTCATTGAGCGCCACATAAAAAACACCAGTCCAATACACACAATCATAGGCAGCCCTAGAGAGATCATTTCCGTTAAAATAGAGCCCTCTCTCAAAGAAAGTTGTTGAATCAACGGAACCTGATTTATCCCTCTAGCTTTTGGTACTTCATAACCGTATTCTCTTAAATAGCTAGCAACATAATCATAAACAAATTTTCTGGATTCAGAATTAAAAACATCTCTCGCAATCCAAGGCATTTTTGAACTTCTCTTCAAGAAGCTTAATCTAGCCTCATTCGCTAATTCTTCATCTCCGAGCCTTTGATAAATTTCACTAGCTAAAAGGTGCGCAACAACATTGTCATCATATTGAGACTGCGCTTTTTCAATATCTTCTTTTGCTAATTCTAAGTTTTCATCATTAAAAAAATATTGGGCTGCACTTACCGTATTGGCTATGGATTGATTTACTTTTTTAAGCTGAATCGAACGCTTCACACTTGCAACTTGAAGACGCTCAACCGATTGACGCAGAATTCGATCAAAATACTGCTTTTGAGTCACTGTATCTGAAACGTCAAAATACTGAGCGAGCACAGAAGGAACAATAATAAGACTAAATAAAATAATAAGAATAATTTTCTTCAAAACCAGCTCTCCTATTGAATCATCCCATATTCTCTAAAACTGAAGTATTTATTATACCCAATAATAACATGATCTAACACTTTTATCGATATCTCCGAACAGAGAATACTTAATTTTTTCGTAATTCTTTTATCTTCTAAACTCGGCTGAACATGGCCTGAGGGATGATTATGCACCAGAATAATCGCGCTAGCATGGCAATCAAGTGCTGATTTTATTATCTCTCTTGGATATACCACACTTCGGTCTATGCTTCCCTGAAACAAATCCATCTCCGATAAAATGGAATGCTTGGAATCCAGATAGATGACTTTAAAAACCTCTCTTTTAAGACCTCCTAAGGAGGCTTTAATATAACTCAATACATCATCTATATCCTTAAAGTAATGCTTCCCAACAAGATCTTCCTTCATAACTCGGCGCCCTAACTCACTGGCAGCCTGAAGACTTGCTATCTTAGCCGGTCCAAGCCCTTTTACCTGCTCCAGATCACTCCAATCCAAGTTAAGTAAATTCCGCAAAGACCCAAAACGATCTAAAAGATGCCGAGAAAAAGAAAGCACGTCACTCTCTTTATCCCCACTCCGCAAAACCAATGCTATTAGCTCTGCATTCGACAAAGAAACAACCCCCTTCTCTTTCAAACGTTCTCGAGGTTGTTCCGATTGAGGCCAAAACTTTACAGAAGAAGACATAATCCACCTTTAATTAATTTAAATAATAAATTTAATTATAGTGAATATAAAGAAAAGATCAAGAATAAGATAAGTTATGGAAAGTATAGGCTGGTTATCGTACTTGTACTACCCTCTCAACTATATTATTGTTCATATCTGTATCAATCACGTTCTTATTGGTATTGACCATGGCGGTCAAACGATGATTCCCCGGACGGGAAAATGATGTGCTAATAGGTACCCGAGTTGTCTTTCCTGCTTTAATCCAAACAGGTTGTGTCAAAATAAGTCTGTCACCATCAGCAACAACAACTTCTACTTCCCCTTCTCCATAGCCCTTACTTTTAATTTCCAAAACCCAATCGAATAACTCATTTTCTATAACTTGATTCGCTTTTAGACTAATAGCCTGTGGTCCTTCAAAAAATACATCTATAGCGGGCTTGTCTAATTTCGTCGAAGCTTTAATATCCGAAGCGCTTAAAAAAAGATCTTCATTTTCAATCACTATGGGTTCTTCTGTCAATTTCGTAATAGGCGCATAATAGACTTCTTTTTGTTTATTAAACATCGAGTTATTTTCTATCGTAGAAATTACGGAATTTGTATTTTCGTTTCTTTTCATCTCAACTGTTTTCTCAAAAACCTTTTTAGGAATTGGAGTAATTTTTACCTCGCGTTCAACTTGAGTTCTCTTAGCAGGAGACTTAACAATATTCTCTACAACAGGTTTTTCTAATGGGGTTACTTCAACAGGTGGCGCCTGAACAACTACTTCCTGTTGAGCTTTAAGCACCTTATCTTCACCCAATGAGATGATAACAGGCTTTCCCTCTTTTACGATTCTTTGAATCTTTTTAACTTTTACATTCTTAATCACTTTTCTACCAGGGATTTGAGGCGCTTTTCCTGGAGCAAAAAAAGGAACCGTGAATCGATTATTCTTAGCACTAGCATCCTTCATTCCTTCAGGCAAAACAATCAAAAACTCTAAAAGCTGCCTTCCTTCTTTTTTAACTACAAACTCAAAATCATGAAGGGTACGTCCTGACTCGGTGAAAGATAAAGGAATCGTTTTAATACGATAACCATTTAAATAAATTTTTAACTTTGCCTTGTGAGACTCCTCACCTCGGAAATGGCTCATCACAGAACATCGAATGATTTTTGTGACAACTAAGTTTTCAGTCTCCCAAAATAAGTCCTGTTTTCCTTTAAAATAAAAATCAGACGGATTACCCGATGCATACGCAGGAGTTAATAAACTAAAAATTAGAAAAGTTAAAATTAAACGTTTCATATATCAATCTTTCCTTTCAAAAGAAGTAAAAAAATAAGCGGATGAACTAGGTAAGTTTAGGTTGTTGTTGAGTCACACAATGAATCGCCCCTAAACCTAAAACGAGAGGCGCGCATGGAATACCAACAACGGTTCTATCCGCAAAAACATCCTCCAGAATGTTAAGAGCTATTTTATCATTTTTATGGCCGTAGAGGGGCACTAAAACAACCCCATTGGCTATATAAAAATTAGCATAACTGGCAGGCAAACGTCCTTCGGAAGATTCTATTTTTCCAGGCATCGGTAACTCAATAATTTTCAAGGGTTTACCGTCTTGATCTTTAGAATGATTTAGCCTCTTTAGGTTATCCTTCAGTAAGGCATAGTTCTCGTCCTTTGGGTCTGATTCCACTGCACAAACAATCGTAGACGGGTTTACAAAACGGGCGATATCGTCAATATGTCCATCTGTATCATCACCAACAATCCCTTCCCCCAACCAAATAACATGTTTCGTCCCTAAATTTTCATTAAGCAAAGATTCAATTTGCCCTTTGTTTAAATCCGAATTACGATTAGGGTTTAACAAACATTGCTCCGTAGTTAAAACAGAACCACACCCATTAACATCAACAGAACCCCCTTCTAACTCACGATTAATTTTAAATTCTGGATAAGGAATTTGTAGTTGCTCTGTTACAAGATTATCTTGAGCTAAATCTTCATACTTTCCACCCCATGCATTAAATTGCCAATGGGTATAGGCCAACTCTCCTTTTTTGTTCCTAACAAAAATAGGTCCATAATCTCTAATCCAAGAATCTACAGTTGGAATCACAAAAAAACGAACCTGCTCTTCTGGAATATTATTTTTAAGCATTCTATTTAAGATTTGCTCTTTTACACCTTCATCATCTACCAATAAGTGAACTTTTTCATACGGAGTTAAAGCTTGAATCATTTGCATATAAATATCTTCAACCGCTTTTAAACAATCTGGCCACGTTATAGAATTCGTGGGCCAAGACAACCACGTAGCCTCATGAGGACCCCATTCTGCAGGCATGGTGAAGCCAAGGGATTTTGGGGTTTTATTTGAAAA
This sequence comes from Candidatus Omnitrophota bacterium, assembly GCA_029261035.1. Classification (GTDB taxonomy): domain Bacteria; phylum Omnitrophota; class Omnitrophia; order Omnitrophales; family JACROU01; genus JAJDCD01. The sequence continues at coordinate 71,168 of JAJDCD010000005.1, read as the reverse complement.
ATTTGTGTTGTCAGATTTATAGGTCATGGAAATTATCTAATTTTTTTAAAACCAGAAGAAAAGAACTCTTTCTACTCTCACTGTCATCCCCGAATGTTTCTGTCGGGGATCCAGTTCTTTTTGCCTAAAGTACGTAATACGTAAGTATTATGGATTCCACACTAAAAGTTTCGGGAATGACACTTTATCTAATTATTCTGTAATCTTTTGAAAAATAAAAAGGGTCCTTACCCTTCATCGTCGACACGTTTTAAGAGCGCATCATAAGCATCTATTCTTCGATCTCTTAAAAAGGGCCAACTTTGACGTTGTTCATCTATCTTAGACAAATTACATTCAACATAAAGAATTTCTTCTTTTTTTGTACTTGCTCGCGTAATTACTTTCCCTGAAGGGTCCGCAACAAAGGACTGACCCCAAAACGTAATATCTTTTTCAACGCCAACTCGATTAACCGCCGCAACAAAAACACCATTAGCAATCGCATGAGAACGTTGAATTGTTTCCCAAGCAGAATGTTGAGCAACACAGGACGAAGGCTTTTCACTCGAAAGCCATCCAATCGCAGTCGGATAAAATAAAATCTGAGCTCCTGAAAGTGCCGTTAGTCGTGCCGCTTCTGGAAACCATTGGTCCCAACAAATACATACACCAATGTCTGCATATTTAGTTTTGACTGTTTTAAAACCTAAATCACCGGGAGTAAAATAAAATTTTTCATAAAAGTGAGGGTCATCAGGAATATGCATCTTACGATACTTCCCTGCAATCGATCCATCTGCATCAATGACAACAGCTGTATTATGAAACACACCTTGAGTTCGCTTTTCAAAAAGAGAAGCCACAATCACAACTTTACGTGTTTTGGCTATTTGCTGAAGGACATCTGTGGTAGGCCCAGGAATTTTCTCTGCTAATTTAAAGTTTTTTGTATCCTCTGTTTGACAAAAGTAGGAGGTCTTAAAAAGCTCCTGCAAACAAATAATCTTTGCACCTTTCTTAACCGCTTGTCCAATAGCTGAAACCACTTTAGCCAAATTAGCTTCTGGCTTAGCTCCACATCGCATTTGAACTAACGCAACCATTACTTTCTTACTTTTTTTAGCAGCCACAACCACTCCTTTTGTTAAGTAATGTAATTATACCATGTTAGTAGCACGGAGCGTAGAGCGGATAGAAAAACGGAAACAGAAAACCTCTGTCATCCCCGACTCGATCGGGGATCCAGTAAAATCATAGGAGTTCATTTTAAAAATAAAAACCACAAAGACACTGGATCCCGGCTCAAGGCCGGGATGACAATTACGCAGCTCTTGCTATCAGCTGTTGGGCTTTTTTCGTTTTAGCGAGGTCATTTATTAAATTAACAAGAGAGTTTAAAAATTCCATCGTGACCTGTGGAAATGGGGTTTCATCATCAATCTTTAACTGCGATTTTAGCGCGTCCGAGTGCAAAACAATTTTAATCAAGGAAACAAAATCAGCCAAATTCATCATTGAAGGATAGGTTGCTTGAGGATCTGCAACAACCCCCTTATCTTTCCAATCACTTCTACGATTCAACTTCACAGATATACCCATTGGAAGAATGACCATCGGCTGCTTTAAACTTCTAAATTTTCGCTGCCCCAACGGACGATCGTTATATCCTACAAGCATAACTTCAGGAATCAATTTTCTAAGTTCTAATGCAAACTTTTCTTCCGGGCTCCCCACCTTATATGGCACAGCAATTCGGATGCCTGAAGCAATTAACTGTTGCACAAACAACTCAGCCCGTTCTCTACGAGGGTCATCCACTCTTGGAAAAAACGACGCATCTAAAATATACGATTGACTCCAATTGACATTGGTAGGATCTGCAAAGAGAGCATTTCCTTTTTGGCTCTGGTACAACTCGTTAAATAATTCTGGATTTTGAAGAATAACCCTAGCTTCATCAGATAAAGGAGTCACTGTTGAATCCACAGCAGAAGCTAATGCATTCGGAATAACAATAAGACGCGCTACAGCACCTTTCAATTGATCCAAGAGAAAAGTTGCATCCACAATCTGATTTAAATCGCCTAAAACACTCGTAATTCCCCTTAAATAATCTTCTTCAAAAATACGGTTCACAACAGCTTGACCCGATGGTAACGTTTCTAAATCTCTTTGCAACCCAAAAAATGCCTGCCCCAGCACACCATTAATTTGATCTAAACGAGCCTGTCCTTCTTTTTCTAATTGCGAAATATCCGTACCAGAAAAATCTATTAAACGTAATTGAACTCCACTCCCTAAACTTGCAGCCGTTGCAACAGTAAGATCTTCTAATACTCCATTTCTAGAAATACGCTGTTTTACGGATGGCGGAATCACAACACGCTGTTGCTTCAATACTCTCTGAAATGTTTCATAGTCTTTATCCGAATAAAAAATTACCTCTGAAATAGCTTCTATAGGTATATCCGTAACTGGTTTGGCTCCATCAAACAATTGCCCTCGATCTCCTTGCCAACCTCTCTGAAAAAAAGACTTTCTCAAACCAATAACCACACCCAAAGCACCCTGATTCTCTATCGTCGTGGGAGATAAGTCATCAGCAGAAGTGACAGATGGCAAGTAAAAAGAACGCCCAAAACCTTCATCTCTATCTTTATCCGCAGCAGCTTTTGCTTTTTTAAATTGCTCTGGCTCAAAAATCTTTAAATACCCAACACCTTGTTCTTCATGCAATCTCCAACTAGCTGCTTTTTCCGGAGCTATTTCAACATATACTCCTTCAATCACTTGATCGGTCATACTTCTACCTATCCCCTGCTGAACTAGACCTCTCGATTGTAAAATCTCTAAAAAGTAACTTGTTCCTTGCCAAAAAACAGCATCAACTTCATCTGTAGATCTAATTCTATTAATTTCATTAAGAAGACTTCCCTTTTGTACTACAATCGAAACAAGGTCACCTTCACTTCTATCATAATTGAGCAAGTCCTCTATAGCAAAAGCCAGATCTCGATTTTCTTGAACTTGACGAACAACCTCTTCAACAGCTTTTAAATCATTAGTAGTAATTGGAAATGCAGAATCATAAACAATACTATAATTTGGGCTTCGTGAATCAATAAGTCTAAGCAACAAAGGGACATCAAATCCTAATTCTTCAATGGGCGCAATTAAATCTTTATCTCTTAACTTTTCGTAATACCAGGTTTTAAATTGTTGAAACCACTGTTTTTTATACTCTTCCAAAGAAGAAGCTCTCTGTATATTAAACTGAGGCAAATCATAAACACTTAGAAAGTAAAGCTCACTACGCAAGTCTTTATACAACTCATCATGCCATTTCGTAACATCAAAGGGATATGATGTTATCGCCCCCAAAGATGCTCCATTACTCGAAGAAAGTTCTGTAACAACATCGCCATCTTGAACACGAATGGTTACCCCTTTAGGCATTTCGATATCAAACAAAGAAGCTATTTGCATAAAAAAATCATAATCTCTTCTTGAGAAAAAACTAATGTCACCGATGAACGCATTTGCTATCGTCGTAACAGGAGACAAACTATTTTTTTCATCTAACTGAATAAGCCTTCCATCATCTTCTCTATGCACATTAAAACGTTCAAAAAATCTTTTCTGAACCCCTATCACAACGCCCAAAGGCCCATTATTTGCTCGAGTTAAAATAGATAAGTCACTAAGCTCGGTAACAGGGTTATTATAAAAATAATCTTCCCCACTTCCTATGCGGCCTGCCCATGTATCTAAGGTGTTTTGATAAACAGCAGGCTGTTTCAATTTTAAATAGCCCATACCTTCTCTTCTGCTCAAACGATCTCCTGCGGCATCCTCTCGAGTTTTCGAAACATAAAGCCCTTCTTCTTTCATTGTATGAGGTAACTTCAATGTAGGAATAGCATCTACCTTTCCATCTGGCTGAATCGCAGCCACAAAACCTGGAACACCCACATCAACAATTTTTCTCTCTTGCCCATCTCGTCCAATATCAGTAATAAAACGATCTGTCTCATAAGTTTTAAATAGCACAGGCGTTCCATCAGGAGTTACTGTGGCTGTCATTACAGGAATTGAGGTTTCTGATTTAGCAAGGCTACCAGAATCGTCTTGAAACTCTACATCTAAAAGTTCAGGATTTAGCTTAAGAGACCCCCCTCTTAACATTTCTAATAAATAGCTTGTTCCAAACCAATAAAGAGGCTCTGAGTTAACAACCGTCTTTTCCCTTAAATATTCTTTCAAATTTTGAAGGCGATCACGAAAAGCACTAAAAGCATCTGTCCTTTGCCCAAAAACAAATTCAAAACCAATCACCTCCTCAATGCTTCCATTTGCTAATCCAGAAACAAAGCTCTGCAATTCTTCCACTTCAGAGTCTTCAATAGGAAATCCAGGAATTAATGCAATAGAGGTATTAAAATGACGCTCGTCAATAACATACGCTATTTTAGGAGTGCGTTTCCGAGTAGGATCTTTATCTAATTGTTGGTAATACCATTGCTTAAATAAAACAATCCATTTTTTCTGATAATCTTCTTCAGAAACAGCATCCTTAATATCAAAATGAATTCGAGCATAGTCGTTCAAGATAGATTTAGCATCCCTCACTTTTTCATTCAATTCATATTCCAACTCTTCCACATCCAAAACCCCAAGAGATTGACCTTCTACATCAACATCTGTCTTTCTTCTTTTTTGAATCACACGAGTTCTTTTTTTATCCTTTTCCGGAAATGCTGTTCTTATCTCAGTATCCGTTACCACTTTTCCTATACGCTCAATGTCTTTTTTTTGCATTCCATTAAAATCATCCAAATCATCAAACAAAAGCTGTATGTCATCCAAATCTGGATCAACCAACTTTTCACGAATAGTTCTAGCTGCTGACAACTGCGTTGTAAATCGCCTCCACAGCCTATCGTTAGGGCGTATTTGAACATGACTTTGTTTCTTCCACTCATCTCCTAGGCGCCCTCGGTAGTACACATCCCCACTAGGACTTTTCGCATAATGCGGATAACGAGGTGAAGAATCCTCATCTATTCGAATATAGGTAGGCATACGTAAAATCGTTCTTTCACGCTCATCATAAACCTTCTCCGATGTCGGATAAGGACGAGCAAGAGTTTCTCTCTTTTTTTCATCGGCTAAACGTTGAATGGAAGTTAACATCGTATCATTTAAATTTTCAAAAAATCCCAGTCCTTTCCATGGAGACTCTTGAGCTTCTCCAGAACTCGAATACCCCAAAGCAGAATTCAACAAATCCAACAATATGGAATGGTAAACAGAATCCGTGGGATCAGGCGTGTTTTCCTGAAAAAAAGCATTCCCTTTATTAAACTCTGCAAAACCCATTTTATATAATCCGGACGCATCATCAAAAACTAGAAAACCAATCTCATCACCCACGGGACGCTTAAACATAAAAAAGCCAGGCGTCACCAAATTCATTAGTCGATCAAATCTCAAACTTTCATTATCGAGCAACTCTCTTTGAGAATCACTCCATCCATTGTCTCCCTGATGTCGACTTAAAACATGTTTTTTCCATTTTTTTAGCAATCCCTTTTTGTCAGCTTTCACAACTTCACTGACAGAAAATAGCTTGTAAGCCTCTTGCAATCGATGGTCCCTATAAGCAAGAACAAGTCCCTCCTCCATCATCAATCGATAACGGCGATAAGCACGCTGTACAAATTTTAAATTTTTTTCATTTGGTTTTTTACTAAAAGCAGATAGTGCATTCTTTAACTTTAATGCATATGAAGAATTTGATAAATCACTACTGTAAATATGTTCGAGAAAGTCCACCACTCGGGGCAGTTTTTCAGAATGAAAATTATAAGGGGGTATCGTTTTACTTCTTCCTTGTTGAAAATGATTAAAAAGCTCCGCCAACCAATCTTGTCTTTTATGCTTAGCTGTTATAGAACGTTTAATACTTTGTATCTGATTATCCCCCAACACTCCCACTTGTTTCTTTTTAACCGCTTGCAACTGCTCTGGAGAAAGGGGTTTAGTTTGATTCGGCTGTGCATAAACCCATTGATCAATAATTTTTCTCAACCCTGGAATATTTACATTCTCCAAGGTCTCTAATCGTTCATTTAATTTATTGATTGCGTCCACCAACAATAGTTCCAAAAAGTCACTCGCAAATCGACGAGCACCAGGCTCAGGACCCTCTTCGTCAATCTCTTCATAACCTTCAATTCGTGCAAAGTCTTCTTCTTCTGTCCAAAAAGTAGCGGCACGAGCTAATTTATTTCGACGAAAACTCAAAAACCGATCTTTCGCAATATACTCCGCCATTTGATCAACCAAATCTGAACCTTCATCCAAAAGCTCTGGTAGAAGTCGCCCTTCTTCTCTTCTGATAGTCCTCATGACATTTTTTACCGAAAATTGAGGATCTCGACTTGCTTGGTTAGGCATAATGTTAGGCATATACACGCGTGCATGAGAGCCGTAAAAAGGCAAATCATCCAAAGATGTTTTAAACTGCTGAATTTGAGCCTCCGAGTTTCCAACCTGTCTTAAGTCCTCTCCATACTCTTCTTTAAGCTCTAGGATAACTTGGTCAATAACCAGTCGAAGAGAAACAGCAAACTCATGACGTTCAGGAACATCCAATAAAATAATACGCCCTCCCAAATAAGCGCTTCTAGGCCGATTAGGACTTTGCACCATAGCACTAAAGGACGACATTACTGTTTGAATTGCGGAGTTAATTTTCCCTTTTAAAATATCTGGAAAGCCTGGGATTCCATATTCTTTACCAATATTATTGGCAACAGCAAGAGGAACTGAAACCATACCCATACGAATACCTTCTTCTCGTGTGGGGTCAAACAACATATCTTGAGCTCGTTCCATTAAAACGGGAAATGCCGTATTATTATCTGTCATCATATCCATAATTTTTCCAAAATACCCAGATTCACTTTCTAATAACTGCTCCACTTCTCTTCTAAATCTTGGGTTCGTCAATTGATCAACAGTCGCCGTTCCCATAAGCTCATCCAACTGCATAAAACCTTCCAAAATTTCTCCAAACTCTACTTCTTCAGCACCTAAAGATTTTGCCGAAATACTCAAATCTAAACGATCGCCTTTAAAGTAACTTTTTAACCCATTACTACTTCCAGAAGGATCTGGGTTTAACGGGTGAGCTAACTGAACCAAAGCGGCCGGCTCTAAGGCATTAATCGTTTCCATTAAATTTTGTATTTGCATAGGATCATTTCTATCTTTTCTTTCAAGCTGGTTCAAACCCAATTCAAAGGACTTTAATTGGCTCTCGAAACGGCTCCATAAAGTATGGGCTGTTTCTTCTTGCGTCTTCTGAAACACTTTTTGAACTTCTGAAAGTATTTGTTCCTTATTTAAGTTCGATTTCTGATCTTGCTGTGATAAATCATAATAATTTTTAAACAAAGGATCAATATAACGTGTGTACTGTTTCGCCTTAGAAACTTTTCCTTCGTTCGCTAGAGAACGAATCACCTCATCTCTCCATTGCTTTAACTTAGAAAGATATTCTGAAGGATTTAAATGATTTGTAAGTTGAATAGCCACATCTTTTAAGAATGCGTCTTGAATTGTTGTTGAAATATGTTCTTGATACGATAAATGTCCACGCATCACTTTATGATAAACATCCTTACCTTCAAGGTCATTAATTCGAGGCATGATACTCACATAAGAATAACCCGAATCTTTGAGTTGTTGTTTTATTCCTTGGGCATGAAAACCCCCTAGAAGTAGCATCGATTTATTTTTATCCGCTTTCCTCATTTGTTTAACTAAATTTTGAAAAAGAATATCATCTCTAAGTAACGCCAATTGGTAAAAATCTAACATGGTTTCAAAAGCTTCTTCTAACCCTAGCGCCTCTAGTAACTGTTGATACCCCTCCCTTTGATCTGCAAATTTCATCCACTCGTCTTTGGTTATTTCCAAACGAACCCAACTATCTAAGAAACGAGTTTTTCGATACAAAGCAGCCATTTCCTGTTCATCACTACTAAGAGCTAATTCCTTTTCAATTGCTAAAATAACCTGATTAAGCTCATCAAAAACTTCGCTCCCTCTCATCACATCAAAACGTTCCATAACCTTAATTGTTTTGATTAATGTAGAAGAAAACTCAACAGGTATCCTATAGTGGTCTTTAAGGTCTGAAAGCCATTTCAAAAAAACACCAGGAGCAAGTGAACTTGTATTCAGGGCCTGGAGTTTTTGATTTAATTCTTTTTGATCTTTTTTTTCTAGCTTAGAGAAATGACTTTTATAAAAATGGTTAGAAACACTTAAAATTTCTGAACGAATTTCTTCATTGTTAACAATTTCATTTTCGTCCATTAGTTTAATCAAACTATTAAGGTAGGTATAAGTGGTCAAAGTATTTTGAACTGAAGGAATCTCTTTTAAATATTTCAAAAGATCAAGTAAATCAATCTTTTGCTCATAAAATCCATAAATCATATTATGAAAACGATTCATATCTTCAGAATACAGCGTTTTTCTTTTGGAGTCTAAAGCCTGCTTCCAAACATTAAGCTCATTTTGAATGCGTTTTTGATTTTTTAATGCATGAACATAAGAAAAGAAATTTTGTTCATACAATTCCCAGTCTTCGATACCCACATATTGGACAAAACCTCCATCAGACAAAGATGCCATTTCAACTCCGGTAATTTCGGCATTTTTCAAATATTGATTCATAACCTTACTGACAATTTCAGAGTCTGGGAATGTTTTAATTAAACGATTATCTAATGTACCTTGCGCCCCCTCAAACGCAACCATATCAATTCCATAGTTCTCTTGAAAATAATGAATGAGCTGTTGAATATTCGATTGAGCATCTTGAATGGCATGAGCATCTTGAATCAAAACAACAAAACGTTCACTTCCCTCAGACCAATGAACATCTTGAATACTTCCTAAAGTATCCGGGATACGAACCCCTTTACTCATAGCATTTGTTGATTTTGGTAAACTTTGGATCTGAGCAGACGCAGACTGTGCCCATAATGAAATGTCAGAAAAAAGAAAGGAGACTACAACCAAAACTGCTATTAGCTTTTGGTATAAGCCTTTTATATTGATCCCCATAGTTACTTCCCCGTTTTACTCTTAAGGTGTCTGGCCCGCACACCCAAACCCCATAATACCTAATCCATACCGTGTTTATTAGTACTTTATAAATATATTAAATAATGCCACTAATCTAAATATATGTCAAACCCAAATAACCTTCTGAATTGTTGAAAAATAGATATAAGTCATTTATTTATAGTAAGTTAAGTTATTATGCGGCAATGCGTATAATTTGCTCTTGTCGGTACTGATTTAACCACCGCTCCATCGATTCTGTTAAATAGCTAAAATTGACTAAATAAATACCCGTTCTCCAATCCTTTCGGGTCGTTTTGTTCGTTTGTTTATCTGAAAGCAATTCCCAAGCTGAAGAAAACAAAGTCCAAACAGCACCCATCTCCTCTTCTCTGCTCGTTGCCTGAAACCACTGAACTTGTTGACCTCGCGCAACTCGATCATTCGCAAGCGTAACAAATTGCTTCGTATCTAAATTAAAAAGTATTTGATAATTCGCAATCATTGCTACATCTAATACTTTTTCTTTTTTTCTAAACTTCTTATTTTTTGAAGATAAATCACTTTGTACCTCTTCTAAATAATGGTTAAGTTCTTCTAAATCCTGAGGTGTTAATAAGGGGTTTACTTTAAAACGAACTCTGTTCAATGCACGGCTTGAAATCCCTAAATGTTTCAACTCTTGCTTCACAGCACCCTCATCTTGCTTACTACGAATCAAAAAAGTAACCCTCTTGTACTTTGAATGCTCCAACAATAAAATTAAACGTTCTAAGAAAAAAGGCAATACGCTGACATGATTGATGTCCACAACAACTTCTTGATACCTTTCTTTGACTTTCTGATTTTGAAGCCCCAAACTTTTTGCCTCACTGCGCTGTTCTTTAGAACGCTCTAACAGAGGCAAAGAAAATGAAAAAAGAGATCCTCTTTCTTCACTCTGAGGAAAAATATTAATATCCCCCCCCAAACGCAATAAATTCATTCTAGAAGCTTTTAAAAACACCCCCATCCCTCCTCTCATACTTCCATCAGCATAACCTAACTTTCTGGATTCGATATCCTCTACAAACAATCTTTCTCTTTCACCCTGAGGCACACCCTCTCCTGTATCTTTAACCTTCACGCGCAAATTACCACCTCCAAGGCGTGATGATATACTAACAGAACCAGACTCTCCCAGCATTTCGATAGCATCCAAAGCGTTATTAATAAGTCCCTTTAATGTCCTCGCAGCAAGATCTACTCTTTTTTCAAATTCCTTAAGCGCCCCACCTTCATTCCTCAGCCCCAAAAGGACCATTTGAAAATCTCTGACTCTTCGATCAATTTCATCGTCTAAATCATAATTCTGTTGTATCAAATCAGGGTTATAATCAATAGCCCATTCCAAAACATTTCGACCTAAACTTGCCCCATACACAATAGCTTCAAACGTTTCGTAAACTTCATTAATTTGATCGTTACTAACACCCTCAAGTTCTGGAAATGCATCGGCAGCAGAAAAAGCAATATCTTCCACGGTATAACGTTCCGCTCCAAAGACCACACCTTCTTCATGAAGATAAGACAGAAAACTTGCTACATCATGTACTTCTAACTGAACGCCCATTAATGCACCTAAATCCATCCCTTCATACACACGAATAACTGTATCCATGGGATCCTGAGTATCTTTAATTAAAAACATAATATGTGTCGCTAAATCATACCTCTGATTAACAATTAAAAAATTCATCAAGTAACGAACGAAATGAAGGCGATGTTCCCGATCTCGAGCTTCAGTAGCCAATATACGGTCTATAATCTCATACAATTGAACTTTTGTTAAATCGTCCATATTTGCTACATGGTTATCGATAGTTACTTCAACCTGTTTAATTTCCCGATAGCTGTGAATATGTTCTAGAGCTTCTGTTACTTGATCAAGATCTCCAAATAAAATTTTAAACTGTTCCAAGTCAAAACTTGCGGCTTCTGGATTCAGCTGTTGAATCTCAGCTTCTTGCTCCTTACTCTTGGGCCAAATTTCGTTAGCAATCCCAACAAGCAGCGGCTGCTGATCCAAATCCGAAAAATGAATTTCTCGCTCTTGATTTGGGTCAAAAGTTCGCCAGTTATCTGTCATGAATTGAGCAAACCGATAATATTGAACATCATCATGGGCTAAACTTCTAAGCAGCCAAGCTTGCACATCTGAATCCGGCTGAGAATTTGCCAACCATTTTAAAGCTTCAAATACTGCATACAGTTTAACCCATTGTAAGTTGGGAACTTCCCTCAGATGATTACCCATGATTATTTCTATGATTGCTGGAAATAAAATATTTTTATTTACAAAAAGTCGATAATCAACTTCTAAGATAAGCTGCTTCTGCTCCTCCCTCAACGAAATTGATTTTGATGAATTTCTCATTACATGTATTTGCACACCATAAAAAATCTCTTTATTTATCGTATCCAATTTATTTTTGATTTGCTGGATTTGGTTTAGAACCTGCCTAACGCCAGGTTCCATAGATCTTGTTATTTGAGTATCCACATCCGTTGCAAATTCATATTCAGGAGTCTGTTCAGGAGTGTTTCCCATTCTAGCCTTAAAAAGAAGTAATACAGGACTATCATCATATTGATCTTCAATAAGGTCTTGCGGAAAAAGCAAACTCGTGTCCAAGACGGTCGTATCCCCTAGGCTTTGCGCAGACACAGGTTGAAAACCTCTATTTAAAAAACGATCCATGTCGTCCTGAAGCATCGCTTGAATTTGAGGAACAGTCACTTCCAACCGCTTTACTTGACGAGCTATACGCATGGCCACTTGGTCCACCAGAACACGCGCTTTGGAAGGCAGCTGATTAAACAAAGTCGGCTGTCTAAAACTTTGAACTCGGCCAAACTGACCCGTCTCAATCCATGGAGCATTTAAAACACGTTGCATATAAATTTTGTCTTGAATCTTTTGATCCGTGTCTACTTGAGGTGTTAATACCGCATAGGGAATTTTGTTTCTTCGAAGCACTTGAGTCACCCCTCGTCTATGAAAACCTCCAGACACAAAAAGCATTCGGTTCTGATCTTCTAGGTACTTCATAATTTGACGAGCCATAACAAGATCTCGATCCAAAGCGGTTCTATAAAATTGGTTTGGAAATCGCATCAAGGAATCTAAATTTTTATTCTTTAACTGTGTTTCAATCCCTTTTGAATAAGGTGCTAATGTGTCAGTAAAATATTTTTGTTTATAAGACAGCGGTTGAGTCCAGAACTCCTCTACTTGCTGTCTCGTTGCAGACAAATACAAAATACTCTTCAAAGCCTCTACATGAAACCAAGCTTCAAACAATGGGTACAAACCTTCTGCTTGTGCTAGACGCTTAACAACGTTTTTTTCTAAAATACTCAGCTCTTTATAAAGCTCCGAAACATCCAACTGATCTCTTTTTTCGATATAATTCGACCAAGAGTTTATTAGAGGAAAAGCAGACCTCTCTCCATCTGACATATTACGAATTGCTTTTTTTGTATTTGCTGAAGGTTGAGAAATTTCTATTTTCAATTGTTCGGAATCTACATTGATATTATTTTGAAGCAAAAATCCACCCATCTCATTTACAAGCTTTAACGGATCCCATTTTTTTTGGGATTGATCTAATTCTTGAAGCAATTGAATTTGTTTTAACATCGCGACTTGTTCAGGGTCTCTCTTGCTGAGAAACTCTAAGTACGCATACATTTCTCTTGGGTTATCTCGATATTGTTTCATCATTGCAAAAATCTTAATCAAGGAGTCTGAAGCTCTAGAGCGAATACTTCTTTCAATCTCTTTTTCTAGCACCTTAAGAATACCTTCTGCTTCAGAACGTATTCGGAAAGCATCTTGAAACAATTTTAAATTTTTTCGATACAAACCCATATCTTCAACACCCACTAAATCAAATTCTTTTTGTTTATTGATATGCGCATATTCTGGGCCTGATATTTGAAGCTGTTTGAGAAAGTACTCTGACACTTCTAAATTAAGTTCTGGGCTGGGCACCCAAAAAACTTTATCCGTCTGAATTAAACCTCGATTTCCCTCATAACCCACCAAAGGAATTTGCTTTTCTTTAACATACCACTGAATCAACTGAGCTATTTGACGTTGCATCTGTACGGACGCATGATGATCTTGAATGAAAATAAGGAATTTGTCTTTGTTTTTAGAGTTTTTAGGATAATAAACCTCATCCACAAGAGCTAAATCAGGTGAGATATCCAGGAATGATTTGATAGAAACATTTTCTTTTGCAGCTTCAGCAAAAGAATGTTGAGGCATAGAAGTACTGCAAAACGTCAGCAAAGTAAAATATATGAAAGCAATTCTAATCCGTTTCATTGCTTTATCGCCCCTTTTATTAAACCATCTATGCCCATATTCACGAATTTATTTAAAGAATAAAAAGATAATTGTCGTTCCCGAAATCTTTAGTCGGAAACCCATAAGACCTTAGAGTCTCCTTACTATCCCTTTATCAAATCTGGATCCCCGACTCATACATTCGGGGATGACAAACTATCTTTAAGCATATCCATTCTACCCCAAAAGAGGACACATATTAAGCTGCCTTTTTAGCAGCTGCCACAGCTTTGTATTCTGCTGTAACCCGTTGAACTAATCGACTCAAATCAATAGTGATAATTCCATTTTCTTCTTTAAACCCTAAATCCTTAAATTCCTCAATAAGACGTTGCCTCATTCCCGTTGTATCATCTTCAGGAATACGAGATAGTGTTAAAACAAACTGGTTCAGTATAGAGATCAAACGAGAATATTTATCAAGAGTATCCACATTAGTTTGCATTTTATTAAAATCTTTTGCCCTGAGAAGCGCCTTTAACTTCCCTTCACCAAACAAAATTGCTGTGCCTTGATTTTCTCTAACGGCTTTTTTTGTTGCTCGGTCTAAATCTGAAACATGAATCACAGGAGAACGCACTTTTTTAATTTTAGAAAGAGCTGTTTTATCCTCAGCAGAAAGTTGAGCATACACATCATTAATAGCTGCGGTCTGGGATGGTAAATGATAAACAATAAGCTTTCCTTTGTTACCTATTCCCTTTAATGTTTCTTGAATATTAGTCAAATCTTGTGCTGTTGCCAAGAAAGCATCTCCATCAAACTGAATCTGAGTTGATTGTTTTAGTTGATCTCCAAAATCCTGCTCTAAAAGGCCTAACCTTGTTGAAAATTCACTTTCAATCGCATCTAACGCTAAGGACAAATCAGCATCAAATGTTGCTGGAAATTCTGATTCTTGCATCAAAGCGGTAATACTCGCATCAAAACTTCTTAGCCCTTGCTGTACATTTACACTTCCTACTTGAGCCGATGTTCTTTCTCCAGCAACTCCTCGAGTTACTCCTAAAACCTGATTCACTTGATCTCTAAAACTTCCTAATTGCTCCCCTTCTAAAATTCCGTCTGTTCCAAATTCATCCACAAAGAATTCCCTAAGAGAAGCATCTGTAAAATCTTGACGATTTGCTAGTTTTTGAGTTAAAGCGCCTAATTCATTTGGTTTTACCAATTGTTCAAAAGTAGTTTTTAAGTTTTGTTTTAACTGATTTAAAAAAGATGTCCTCTTTACTGGATCAATATTTAATGCAAAGGAGATAAAGTCTCGAAACTGCTGGTTTAACGTTGCTTTATTCGTGGTTGCAAACGATACCCCAGCCAATACTCGACTGAATTCAAATGCATTTTTAAGTCTTAGCTCAACATCTTCTGTTGCTCCTTTATCCAGAACCGCTGTTCCAAGAGAATTACCTTCCACAGCAACAGGCTGGTAAGACACAAAAGCACTGTTGCCATCCACCGCTTCTAAATAAGAAACATCTTGTGGTATGGGACGTCCCAAATCAAGGTCAAAGTGCCCCGCATTACCATCTTGTGCATCCAACACAATTTGTTTGTTATCCACATGGGCCGCAAAACGATTCCAATCCTGAATAGGTTGTAACCCTTGCCTTTTTGCAGAACGATGAAACGGAGGGTTATGCCCTGATACGACTAAATCAACTCCCACTTTCTCAGCTCCACTACGAATGAGAGTTGGATCAAACTTTCGATTCGTCAGTACCCCTTGCAATTTTTTTGAATCATAACTCCTTTTACCCTGACTACTGACAAACAAATTAACGAAAGCCTCTTCTGTTTGGACATCGCTTGTCAAACCTGCATGAACCAAAAGAACCGCTTGATCTCTATAGGACACTTTAGAAGCCGCAGGAGATTTCTCAAAAAACCGTTTCACTTGTTCTAAGCGTTCTGATCCAAACTCTTTTTTTACAAGCACTTCAAACTTAAAACTCTGAACAGCTCCTTGTTTAAAAGTGGAATTTTGCAGACGATTCTTTTCAACATCCCCAATATTAGAAGCATCATGGTTTCCTAAAATATAATGAACCGAATTTGGAAATTGTGCTTTTAAATTCATAATCGCCATCATCAAACGAAAAGAATCTAAGTAAGCTTCATCCGATGTATCTGCTGAACCTGCATGAATCGCATCACCCAATATAACGAGATGCGTATCTCCTCTATTGAGAGCGTCAAGCATCGTTAACCCAAACCCATCACGAGACAGAAGTGCTTTTTCCAAATTGTCATAACGTCCATGCAAATCCCCAATAGAAAATAAACGGCGAGCTCCCTTAATATTAATTAAAGCTCCAGGGTTTCCCAAAGAATCCGTTGGCCTTACTTCCGTTGAATAATTCAAGGCGTTAATCGCTTGCTCTACACGCTCAGGTGTCATCACATCTAATATATTTTCTTTTTTAGGCAGAACATTTCCTAAAGATGCCGCCTGTACGGCCCCCGACTCCTCAGAAAAGCTAGGTTCCTTAAAATCCTTTAAACTCAATAGACGAGACACCAAACCTTTAGCATCTAACTCTAATTTATTTTCTCGTCTCTGCATTAAGTTATTAAAATTGGGATTCGTTGGAGCTGGACGACTTAACACAGACAAGGACTTAATTGCAGCATAGATGTCTTTGTTCACAACTCCTTTTTGTGGTGATAAACGAAGCAAAGGAGCTATTTCTGCTGTAGACCTTCCAAGAATTAACTTCTGTATAGGCGTTTTTCCAGCAGTATCCACAATTTGGTTGAACTGCTCCACAAAGAAGAGCAACTGATAAATTCTTAAATCAATCAAATCTTTCCCTTGATTGGACTTCACTACATTTTCATCGGGGCGAGGCGTTTCTCCTACCCGAGTAGTAAAATCTGCTGTAAGACGTTTTAACTTTACAGCCACTTGAACTAAAGCCTTGCTTAACTTTGCTCTTTCAACTAAAACTTCAACCTTCCCTTCAGATAAAGCGGTATCCCGGATCTCTTCTAATACGGGCAACACCTCTTTTTCAACTGCTCGTTGAAAAACACGGTCTGTAATAAGCAGCTCATTCGTAACATCATCTGGTGTTAAATAACCGATAGAGGCATCAATCTCTCTTGGACGAGAATAATATTCTCTCAAAACCTCTTCAATCAAATCTCGACGTAGACGCATTGTTTCTCTTACTGCATTTCTCTTTTCTTGCGGAATATTAGCAGATTCTAAAATAGAGTCTATTTTCTCATCCGTTAACTTTTCTTTTAACTCTGTAATGACGGGTAATAAATCTCTGTTAAAATCAATGTCTTGGTCATTCAGTCCAAAATATCGAGATCCTCGAAGGGTCACTCCATTAGCTCCTTTCACTTGGACTGCCTGACTCAACTGATTTTTCACATATGCTTGGAGAATTAAATAATCTCTTAACTTCCCTCCAATTTTCGAAGCCATTTTCTGATCTTCTGGGTTTCCACTATTAAACAAATTCTGAGAAATAATTTGAAATCTTCGAGCTATTTCTTTTTTAGCATTATTACCAAACTGACTCTGTTTGGTAATATCATCCACGATCTTCTGAAGATCTACTAAACGACCTACAGCTTCAAGATCAGAAGCAAAACTTCTACCCCGACCTACATTTTGCTCTGTTAGTCCAAGCGTCTCTAAATATTTTGTGTAAGAATCAATTTCAGAAGGAGGGTGATCTATGGAATGAAGTCGGGCCTTACCATCAACAGACACCGTCACTAAGAAGTTATTCGCAAAACGATCCTCATCTAGTAAAAGTAAATCAACAACGCTTGCTTTTTTTAAATCTTGAACAACACCTCTAGAGTCTATATTTCCATGATTAGAAAATCGCGTAAAATCACCCAAAGTTTGAGAATCTCTAACAATCTTTGTTAGCAAACCAGTCTTGCCATTAAAATTCTCCACATATTCTGCACGCACACTATCAAAACCAACTAAATCAGAAACCTCAGAATGAAGAACATCTCCAAATGTTGCAAAAGTCATCTCTTTAAGTAAGTAATAATCTCCCGTAACCGAATCCTTAAAATAATTACGGCGCCCTTGTATTCCAGATGCAATAGATCCTTGCAAAATAGACTCGACCTCCTCTAATGAAACTGTTTCCAAACGTTCCACCAAAGGCTTTTTAAGTTGTTCTTCAATTGCAGCAATCCGCGCTTCTCGTCTCACACGTTGCTGCTCTCTTGAGAATGCAGCCCGTCTCTCTGCCTCTTGAAGTGCTCTTTGAATTGCTTGTGCTTCTTGATCATAAAGGGACTTATCTTGAATTCTGACTTGTGGAGTTTGAGGAGGCGCGACTCGTCTTCTTCGTTGACGCTTTACAGGAACCTGTTCTCTTCTTCCACTAGGTACCAAACGAGGGGCTCTTTCAGGAGCTCTTCGGGTACGGCTCAAAACAGCCGCCCCTCTCGAGCGCTGTGGCTGTACCGGACTCTTAAACAGTCGAGATGGATGTACTTTAAGACCTCTAGCAATCTGCTGAATCAGCTGGTTGACTTCTCGAACATCTCTTTGATTCGGAGGTTTCGATAGAATTGAATCTAATCTTCTTTTTAAGCTGTTATCTCGCGTCCTTTGAATAAATGGGATCAACGTATTTAAACTTTCATCACTTCTCACCTGAATCTTATCTAATGTTCCTAATTGCCCTAAAGATTTAGCTGTTATTTCTATGGAGGTATGCGCTCCGTTTAATGCAGCAGAAATGTTTTTAACCGCATCCTGAATTTCTTGAGATTCATTGCCGTATCGATCCGGATGATATTTAATCATGAGCTTTCGATAGGCTTTTTTGACATCCACATATTCTGCTCCAATTGCGGCATCTAAAAGCATATAAGGAATACCTTCTGTATTAAATCTTTCTAATTGTCCTCGGCGCGCTTCTTTTTCATAATCACTTAACGTCCTGCTGATATTAAGATCCTCTAAAACAGAGGCCGCATTTTCTAACTGCTTCGCTCCCAAATAAGAATGAAATAATCCAAGCTGTACATTCACATTTTGTTGCTGCTGTACCGGTAAATTTAAATAGTAATCAATCGCCTGATCAAACTGACCATCAACTCTAAGGTTCCTTCCCTGTTCCAGCGATTCTTCTAATGTAGGTAAAGACATCTTTTGAACCGCAGCCCGCAGAACCCTTTTTAAAGCGGCTTCATTTCTTCTCAGCTGACTGCCTCCCAATTCAGACAAAATGCCTTCTATACGACTATACTCCTGCATATTCACGCCCACAGGGAACCCTGTCGGCTTATCGGCTATCAAGTCCAAAACTACCGCATCTATATTTGCCTTTCTCACACGATCTGCTATTGCCGAAGACAAGTTGTCTCCCAACGACCCAAGAGTTCCATCTACTTGAATTACTGTCCCATTTTTGGAAGTGTCGGTAATGGAAATGTGTTTCCCAGACCCATCTGCTTTCGCATCCACCCGTAGTTTCAGATGACTCCCTGAAACCCTCACTATTCCTGGCAAATTAAAAGATTCTAACTCGCTTCTTCCAATAGAGATGTCTTCTCCTTCTCTAAGCACATTATTCGTTCCTATATTTAAAGGAAAAGACTGACCGGCCTGATTTACAAGATAAATTCCAATTTCCCCTGTCGATAAAGGCAACAACGAGAGTGAAAAATCTGATTGTCCTGCCAATTCAAACGTAATAGGATTATTCGAGTCGATAATGATTGGCTCACCCTTTATAAGAGATTGCTTAATACGGACCGGTGACTCGAGAACCCGTTGTTCCGCTGCCTGTCTTTCGAATACCTTTCTCCTCTCTTCTGCCTCGACACGCTGTTCTTCCTTAATTTTTGCTCGGCGAATAGCCATCAAAAGTTGGTCCTTTCGTGTCTTAAGCAAATCGGATCCAGATTGGCGGTACGCAAAACGCTTTTGAGGGTTTGAAGCATTAATTTTATTTACAAGATCTCCTAAACGCTTCCTAATCTGTGAAAAACCTCGATCATCAAAAGCTGTAACATAAAACTCTTTAGCAACCTGATTACTCACTTCAATGCCTAATTCAGAAAGTGATTTGTTTGTATTGAGTAAATTGAACACGTCAGCTTCAGAAACCTGAGCTTGACGTAATAAAACGGAAGCCAGCACTAGTTTTTTGTGCTCATCAGAGAAAGCAATTCCTTGATTAAATTCATAAAAGGGCTGCACTTCAATCGGGTTAATACTCGTTTGAACAACAATTTTATTCACAACCTCTCGGATACCGGAAAAAGAATCAGGTAATTTTGACTGAATGGATAAAAGGAATGCTCTAACGGCATCTTCATTCTCCTCGTCAATGCTAAATTCGATAAGGATACGGCTAAGCTGAGTTAATCGACCTAGCTGCTCTCCCTGCGCAAGAGCATCTGATAAATACACACCGATATCTTCTTGAATTAACCCTGCATCTGTAAAGCGATCTACTACGTCCTGAGTGTTAATGGCCGATGGAAAAATCCTTCCTAAACGTTTAATAAAGTCCAGCTCTTGAGGACCATTATTTCTACTAAATAAACTAAAATAAGATGCTCCTTCTTCCCCCTCAACACTAAATGCATTAACAAAATGACGCAGATTTTTAATGCCATAGTCCTTAAATGGAGCAACGATTCGGCCTATATCTTGATCTACTATGGACCGTTCTGAGTCTTGACTAGAACTTTCAGAAGCCTGGGCAAAATCAAGAAAAGGGCCTGCTGGAATGTTCTTTTCGGCAAAATTTTGAATAAGCGTCAAAAGTTGTTGGGCCGTAATATCCGGAGAAACCTCAAGCAACTCAAAAAACTCTAACCAATCAAGACGCCCCTTGTTTTTTACTCCTGGCTGATTAATTCTTATATTTTTTATTAATTCGTTCGCGACTTGCATCAGATCCTGAGCGCTTTCTCCTCGATCAAAAAGAGTATTCACCAATTCACTGGCTCGACGTTCAGCATCTACCTGCCCTACATTATATTTTTCACTGATTTTTTTAGCTAAAGAGGTCTGAAGCCGCTTTCCTCTAGAAACAAAGCTTGCTATACGGCTCAACACATCTTCAGCCGCTTTAATATTTTGTGAAGGAATAGCTCTAGAAAAAATTCCTTTTTTCTTAAGCCCTGCTCTAAAATAACGATCAATCACATCTTTGACAGACTGTTCATCTGCAGAATAAACATGCTCATTTCCAGAAAGGAGCGTATCCACAACCTTTTGTACCGTCGCTATATAATTCCTCCTATTCTTGGATGCTGCTTTAAGATCGTGAGCTAAGCTTTGAAATTGCCGCGGTGTTATTTTTAAAAGCTCCAAATCTTCCTCTAACTCTTCATAAATCTCCCTCACTCCCAATGATTGAGCGCTCACTTCCTCATAATTTCCTTCGCCATCAATCGAAAATAACAGATTATCTATCTCCAACAGAACTTTAGAGTCGTCCAAACTTAACCCTTTGAAATTTTCTCCAGGAGTAATACCGGACCAATCCTCTAACGAAGAAGAAATTCTGGTGAGAGGGTTTCCATCTTGTTCCACATCTAAGAAGGAATTATCGAGTTTAATATCCTTAACCGCACCATTATCTTTATTGATTTGTATTCGCGTGGCTAGCCTCGGATTGTTCGATACAGCTGCATCTAAAATAGAAGCTATTTTTTGCGCTGCTGTGGCTGAATGCACAGCATAAAAACCTTGCGGAAGCAACGATTCCTCAGATGCTGCTTCTTGCCTAGCCAAACGATCTAAAGCATTATTTCTAGCTTTAAGTACAAGCACGTCTTTTTGTGATGAGTCATCTTCCCAAATACTAAAAAGTGGTCTCAGTTCAGAGTTACGATAAATATCAGCAGCTTCAAATACATCCATACCGGGTTCATAACTTAAATTGTTATAAAATCGAATCTGCTTTTGAATACGGTTGGCATAGGATATAAACTCCTGGTTCTCAGCATACTGCTGATTTAAAATTTCTAATTCTGTTTTTCTAGTTTCAAGCTGTGCTTTTACTTTTTCAGCCAAAGCCTTTACTTCATCTAACTCAGAAATACTCCAATCCGAATCCGTCCACCCATTCAAAACTCTGCTCTGAACTTGCTCACCAGCTTCATTGACTGTAACGTAGGTTGCTTGGAAGGGAGATGCCATTTGTTCAATATCCATACCCAGCTGATACTGACCTAATAACCCATCATAATATTGTGTCAACTGACTTACTTTCGTTGCTCGATCTACAAATTGGCTACTTTCTGCATATTGCTGATTGATCCGATCCCACTCTTGTTTAGCTTGAGTTAATCTGTCAATCGCAGATGCTTTTGCCGATTGAACATCGGAATGATCTTCGACAGAGTCTAGAGACCAAAGACTAACAACAGACGCTCCATTTTTATCTTTAAGCTGATAAATTCCATCCAAAATTTCTTGCAGTTCTTTTTGCGGATCCAATGTTAAATTTTTGAAATAGTCAGCTGCTAAAGCAGCACGTCGATTAAAGTCATTGATTCTCTGTGCATCTTTTGCTGCTTCCTCCACTCTTTTCCTTCGCTCTATTTCCGTTCTTATTTTCTGTTCCGAACTTAGTTTAAGAGCTTGTATGTCCGGCCGTTCCAAAATATCCAAAGTATCAAAATCCCAAAGACTCAACTCCTTAAATTCCGTCTCTCCCGTACTGGACGTGATAGCCACTGCAATTCCTAAAGGACTTAAACGCTTTTCAAGCGCTTTCTCACTGCCTTGTAATTCCGTTATCAAAGCATCAAAGTCACTTTGATTTGCATTTAAAATATCTGCATAAAAACTACGTATCGCTGTTTCCTTCTCTTGCCTTTTTCGCTCAGCTAAAAGTTCTTGTTCTAAAGCGACACGCCCTTCTTCTTCCCTATACAGACTAGAGGCTGCTTCTATAGCTGCTACGACGTCCGCATCCTCGTCCATTCGGTCCAGGTCTTCATAATCCCACAGGCCACCTGGAAAAACAGGCTGGCCTGTCTCATTGGTAATTGAGCGGAAATTCAACAGCTCCTCTAAAGCGATCCCAGGCGAATACCTCACAGACTGCAAATATGTTAAAACTTGCCCTTTTTTCTCTTGAAACTCTGCTTCTTCTTTTTCGAAAACATCCTGCGCTGAAGGAAGCAATGTTTTAATTTTGTCCAAAACAACTCTAGCAGCACTGATTTTCGATGCAGGAATTTCATCTGAAAAAATACCCCTTTTAAATGACCCCTTGAAAAAATTATCTAATTTTAAATTCTCGCTTCTTTCCGATTCTGTTAGAGAAACTTCAGGGTTCTCAACCGATTCTAAATAACGAGTTACTTTGATTGCAAACTCTTCCCGTGTACCTTCGCCCCGTGGCAAAAGAGCCGTAAACAGATTGAAATCTTGAAAATCCAAACCAAGAAGCTGCATTTCTGTTTCGATTTCTGTATAAGCTGCCTTAACATCTCCTAATGAAAATGCATTTGCGGATTCTAGGTTTTGCACCTCCGCTCTGGTTTGCTGATTTTGCTGGAGCACATTCTGCACATCTATAGGAGAAACACCTTCTATATCGGGGCTGCTCAACAGGTTCTCTAAAGCTTCAATGCTTTTCACCGCCACTTCCAATTGTCCTTGAAAATAAGCATTAAGCGCCTTTTGAAGTTGTTCCGCAGCACTTCCCTCTAAACCAACCTCTTTCAACCCCAAAACAAACTGGTTAATCAATCCATCCACAATCTGCACCTGATTTTCACCTTGCGCTTGACGTTGCAAAATATTTTGTTTCCATTGATTTAAAACAGAAGGCAAGTCATCAGTAATCGCTTGAGCTAATTGATTTGATATTTCTTGAGCTGCTGCTTCTTTATAAACATTCAGCGCAAGCTCTGGGGAAAGAGTTGTCGTCTGCTTGTACTTAGCATAAGAAACCTTTCCTTTCATCACATCCCAATAAGGTGTCTCATCATCAAAGTGTGTGATTCGAGGAGTTAAAACAAGGTATGAAAACCCTTCTTTTTTAAATTTTTCTTTAATTCCACCGGTATGAAACCCTCCTGTAACAACCATAGCAAATTTTTTATTTTGTTTATCCATAAGACTCATTAAATTATCATAAAGCACCTGATCTCTTTTGAGAGCCGCATCATAAAAT
Organism: Candidatus Omnitrophota bacterium; assembly: GCA_029261035.1. Lineage (GTDB taxonomy): Bacteria > Omnitrophota > Omnitrophia > Omnitrophales > JACROU01 > JAJDCD01. The sequence continues at coordinate 47,504 of JAJDCD010000005.1, read as the reverse complement.
TTCATATGAGGTTGAAATAAGTCATCCAATTCTAAACGGCCCATATTACGATCCATAAACTCCCAAAATTGCTGTTCTTCAAATAGCTCTTTATTCGACTGATAATATGCAAGCTCTTCACGCGTCAACTCAAGCTTTGACAAATTTTCTAATATTTTTAAGTGATAGAAGTGTTGATCTAGTATTTTTTGCTCTTCATTTTCAAATAACTGACTTTTAATTTCTCGATCGATTTGCTCTAGTTCTTTAAATAGTTCCTCTCCCTGAATTTGTTCTAATTGATTTAAATGATTGATATAATGAGATAGATTTCGATATTGGCTTTTTCCCTCCCCTTCAGAAACAACACCCATTCTCTTAGCGTAAGACCACAACCAAGGATAAAATTGATCTTTTTCAACTTTTCTTTCTTTAAAGTCTGTAATTTTAGACTGAAAATCTTTAAGCGCCTCTTGAGCTTCAGCACCGGAACTGTTCTTATAGAAACGTTCCACATCCCGTTCCATATTGAACGCGTCGCTCTGAGCCTGAGTGAAATCAATTGTTTTTTCTCTTTCCATCCCTTGAAGCAACTCAGCCATAGCAACGTAAGAAGATAAATCCAAATTCAATGATTTTGCCGAAGCAATCAAATACTTGATGTATTCCAATAAATTAATTCTTTCCGTCTCATAATCCTCTGATTTATCAAAATTTTCTTTTAATCTTTTTGAGTAGATTTCATCTTTTTTCTTTTTGAGCCATCTACGAATATCCAACAACTTCATATCAACGCGTTCCTTAACTTCAATAGACTTTAAAAATGCTTCCTTATTTTCATAATAGATATCCATATCTTCGATGCCCCAATAAGTAGACTCTTTGGGGTTAACAATAGCCGCATACTCTGCTCCTGACAGCTCACCCTTTCGGACAAAACCATCAATAACTTTTTCTTTAATTTCCTGAACTGGAAAAGAACGAAACAAATCTGTCTCTAAAGCACCTGAGCCCCCTTCCAGCGCCACCAAATTAAGATTATGCTCTTCTTGAAAGGATTGAATTAAATTTTTAATATTGAATTGTGCTTCATAAATACAGTGAGCATCTTGAAGATAAATAATAAGAGGATTATTTTCTGTGGCTGTAGGCGATTGGTAAACTTCTTCAACAATTCCAAACTCTTTTGGAATTTCTATTTTATTAACAGATGGGATCACAATGGAATTAAAAGTTGGATTAGACCAAACTTCTGAAATGGGATAAAAAACAGAGTTTATTAGGAAGAAAAAGAATACCAAAAGGCTTCCAACCTTTTTTAACAAAACATTCCTTTCAACCTGACACGAATTAGGTTGACCAGAATAACTATTCATAAGCTTCTCCTCATATATCCGCTGCCTAGCTAGCTATATGAGCCCTACACGACTGAACTTACATTAATAAAAGTGTAGCATATACTCTATGTTACAGCGAATAGAGGTTTGGTCTATTTGTAAGCCTATATATATAAATTGGTTACGTTAATTAAATTCGTTTATAAACTTGGGTTTTGATAGTGGGTAATAGAAATAAAAAAAAGGGACAGTCCCCTTTGGGGACAGTCCCTTTTTGCGCTTTACGCTAATTTGATTCCTACTGGGCAGTGGTCACTTCCCATGACATCTTGCATAATGAAAGCATCTTTTAATCGAGGTTTTAAATCTTCTGTTACAAAATTATAATCAATTCTCCAGCCAACATTCCGGTCTCTCGCTCGGGTTTGCATATCCCACCAAGAATACTGTTCAGGCTCTTGATTATAAAGACGAAAAGAATCCAGAAAACCCTTTTCAATATATTGATCCATCCACTCTCGTTCTTCAGGAAGAAAACCTGAAACTTTGGAATTTTCTTTGGGACGGTGTAAATCTATTTCTTTATGTGCGGTATTGTAGTCTCCAGAAATTATAAGTTTCTTTCCTTTTTTTCGGAGTTTTTGAGCATACTTCAAAGTCTCTTTATAAAAATCCATCTTATATCGAAGACGTTCTTCTCTAGCTTTTCCATTTGGGAAATAAATGTTTAAAAAATTAAAATCTTTAAACTCGAGCTCAATGACTCTTCCTTCAGCATCAAAGCGCTCAATGTTAAAACCACGCTTCACAGAAAGAGGTTTTACTTTCGTAAACGTCGCAACACCACTATAACCCTTTCGAGTTGTAGCCCAATGCCAATGAACTTCATAGCCAGGAGGGTTCAACAACGCCTGACTCAACTGTTCTGGATGCGCCTTCGTTTCCTGAACACCCAGAATATCAGGCTGCTCTTTCTGAAGCCAATCCAAAAACCCTTTTCTTTCCCCCGCACGGATCCCATTCACATTCCAAGATAATATTTTTAACATTAAACTTCCCTGTCCAAGCTATCAGCTTAAAGCTATTTACTCAACTGTTCCAAAGGCTTGTAATTCGTGAAAATTGCAGTAGTACAATCCATGAGTTGCCTTAACAACAATTTTTAAATATTTTGCTTTAACTGGTTTTTCAAATACAAATTCCTGATATGGGTTCCCAGCAAAAACAAGATTCATCGTTTCAAATGTACCGACACTTTCATAACCACTTGTTGGGCTAGATGTAGATACCAGGATCTCAACTGTCTTTACATTCTTATCAGAAGATTCCAATATAGGTATAGCCATTTTATTAATAAGAGCAGTTTTCCCATCTTTAAATCCGAAAATACCCTCCTGTATTGGTTGAATCGAGACAGACTGTCCATGAGAACGATCTGTGCCGTCAATAAGGTATTTAAAGTTCACATTACTTGCCGCTATCAATTGCCCGCCATTATTAGCAGCTAAAATATTCTTCTCTTTCTTCTCTTCTGCTTTCATATATTTCTTAAATTCATCTTCTTCTAAAAACTCCCCATACGCCTTCCATTCAGAAGAGTAAGCTTGGCTACCTGAAGATCCATAACCCATAACAGCTTTTAAATATTTTAGAGCTTTGGGCGGATCTATTGTAAATTCTTGATATACATTTTCATAAAATACACGGTTTTTAACTTGAATTAAAGCGACCGGAAAATATCCTGAATCAGGATCAGAATAAGATCCGAAAAGTTCAACAGTTCCAACATTGTAACTACCTTGTTTAAAAACTGGAATTGCAAACTTCTCTAGAAGAATAGGATTATTATCTTTAAATGAGAACACAACTTCCTGAGCATTGTACAAGGGCCCTGTTTGATCTTCTTTACCGTCAATTAACTTTGCGAATTCCTCTGTACTCGAAAACACAATACGAGTTCCACTCGATGCTGACAAAATATTTTCACCCTCTCCACGCTGTGGCTTCAATAAAAGATCTGCATTTTGAACCACTTGAGTCAGGGATGCCTTCAACTCCCCTGCATTTCTCGCATCCGCATAAGTTCCACCTGTAAATTCAGAAATTTGCTGCAATTGAGCCCGCGCTTTTGGGTTCACATCAAACCCTACGGTATGAATCACAATATCAATTCCTTGCGCCTTTAAATCCGCAATAACATCAATGGGATTCATTCCACAACTTTCTTCCCCGTCACTGATTAAGATAATGGATTTTTTAGCTCCAGCAGTAAAATCATTCGCTGCTAATTTCAGCGAGTATCCGATTGCCGTTTGGCCATGTGCTTGAAGTGCATTTACTTGGCTAATCATCGCTATACTCTGGAATGGCTGAATCGGAATAACTAATTTTGAATCCACACAGGAGTCTTTCACATTTCCTCTTACTGGAGTTTTACCAAAAACACGAAGTCCCACATTGCTTCCGGCCTGAATTTGACTCGCCACAGTACTTAAAGCCTGTTTAGCCGCCATCAATTTACTGGTTCCAGCTTGAGCATCATTCATACTCCGAGATGCATCAAAAATAATTTCAATCTCACTTACTGCTTGAGCTTGTACACCACTTGAATTTAAAAAGAAAGAAACAACTACGATAGAAAAAGTAAGGAATGCTTTATTAAACATAATAGATCCTCCAAAAATATAAGTTTAGGTACTTATTATGACATAAAAGATTACAGCTGTCAGCCATTAGCTCATAGCTAAAAGACCCGTCATTGAGAGGCTATAGCGGAATAGCCGAGGCCATCTCAGACAAAGGAATCATTTAATAACAATTTTCCTAAGATTGCCACGACCCAATTTCCCCAGTCTCACAATGACAAATACAACCATAACGCACAATCGAAAAAGTCGACTACGCAGCTTGTTCAATAAGTTGTTTTGATTGAAAATCAGAAAGCCAATCTTGAATAGCTTCCCTTAAAAACTCAAGTCGAGCTACATAGATACCCGTGTTTCCGTCTCTCTCTAATCGATAAGACAAGCCATCTACGGTTTCTTGGCTCAACAGCTGCCAAGAAAGGTTAAATAAGGTCCCTATCGCAGCATGCCTCTCTGCCCCATGAATATTTGAAATATCTAACAGTTCTTTTCTTTGTTCCTGAAAAACACGGTCCAGAGCTACAGAATGAATCCTATTTTCTTGTAAACGCTCTAATAAATCAAAATCTGAAACAAAAGCAATATCCGTAGCTGATCCAGAATTTGCAGAACTCAAATTCATTTTCCATTTTTCAAGGGATTCAGACAGTTCGCTCATATGCCCTGAAGAAATTAATGGATTAACAATAAACTGTATTTGCTTTAGCTCTCTATCTTGAATACCTAGCGCTTTAAACTCTTTTTTCAATTCTGCAATTTGTGGAAAACGAGAAACTAATAATTGTATCTGCTTATTTTTAGACTCTTCTAAAAATCGAATCAATTGTTTCGAAAAATAAGGAGTAAGAGAAAAGGAGTTTAAATCAATCACCAACATTTGATGACGATCATTCAGTGTCGCTGGATCAAAATAGGATTTCCCTAAACTACTGGCTTCCACAACCGTTCTTCCCTCTTCATAATGTCTTTTTATTTTTTGGAAGATCTCTTTTGTAAGACCATATTTAACTTTCGTTTCTGGATGAGCTCTAAACCTCACCCCTCTCTCCAAACTGCTCTTAAGTAACTTCTCTAAAACTAAAAGGATCTCCGCAACATCTTTTTCATCTAATGACGGTCGACTTTCATCCTCTTTTAAAGTCTTATGCACTGCTTCAAAGAGTTTATCTCTCCCATTATGAGTCTGCAAAAGCAAAGTCAAAAACTGCTCCAAACGATCTGATTGACTGCTTTGTTTCAAATAAACCAATCCACTCACAATCTCATCAAACACCCTAAAAAACTGTCCCGAATGCAATATATCCTCAAAAAGTAACTCTGCTAAATGTTCCCACAACTTCTCCGTTTTTCTTTCATTCTCGAGATCAGATAGTTGTTGTCTCAAGACATCTGAATCCAACAATTCCAAACTCTCAATACTTTCGTTCAATTCAGGAAATGACTCTTTTAAAATCTCAAAAATGTTCTTTCTCCACTTTTTATTACCCCACGGTTCTCTTTCATACCCTTCTTGCTCAAAATGACTGAGAAAAGCCGCTAACGAGTACCTCTGAGACTGAATCGCTCTTTGTGTCACAAATTTCTTTTCTTCGACAGAAGCACCAACCAAAACATCAAGAAAATTAACGAGAGCAAAAAGTTTTTTAAGCGCAAAACTTTGAGGGGCATTCTGCAAATAAAACTCATCTCTAATTTCACCCAAACTCGCTTTATAAACAGCTGTTCTATTATTAAAAATTTCAAAATCAATTTTTAACGTTCTAAGATGACCATCATCAACTAATTGAATTGGAAACGGTGGGTTCCTTAAAAAAGTCTTTCCCGTACGGTTAAAAATTTTTTCACGATTTCCACCGATCTCTTTTTCTACTTCTGCTAAAGCCACATACTTTTTCTTTCTTTGAACAGAATCTGACAACATGCTATATTCTTCAAGACTTAATCTCCCATATTTATCTGAAGCACCTCGATTCGATGCAAAAACCAAATCATCATCAAATTCCACCTGGGAAACTGCTGGCATAAACTTACTCAGAAAAATCTCGCCACCCTTGTCTTCACTTCCATTCAAATAGTGCTCAAGCCACTTGCCAACACTTATTCTATTTTCTTTTGACATTTTCAACCAAGGAACACTAGGAAATTTTTTAATCGATTCACTTACAATATCATTCTCCGTATTTTGGACGACATATGCCAAAGCCTCGGCTAACTGACGCGACGAAATCCATGCACCGTAGTGGCGTTGCGAAGCATACAAAGTATTAAATAAGGGTGTTAACAGCAAGTTGGGGTTCATGTTTGAATTCACATATACATTAAATACAGCTATCAATAAATCAAATTTACGTTCTCGCACCATTAAAATAAAAACGGTTTCCATCAATGTTTTACGCTCTTCACTCGAAGATTTTAAATCCTCATACATCAAAGTCCCATTTTCTACTTTTGATTCAAACTGTTCTATCATTTTCAAAGCCGCATGATAATCATTCACTTGCTCAATTTTGTTATACAATCCTACAGGTTTTATTTTTAACAACCGGGTTAAATTCAAATCTCTCTCTTCAGACCAAGACTCGAATACGATAGATAAGGTAAATACCATTTTTGCCATAGCAACTAACTGGTCATTCCTTAATTGAGTTAGCACTTCCCTTAACTCTTCTTTATTAACAGGGATTAACTCAACTAACCGCCTTATTAGTTCCGACTTCTGGCTATTATCTTTAACCCAACTATTCGTTCCTTTACCCGCGAAACTCTTCAAAATCTCCCCATACACACTTTTACGACTGCCATCAACTCGCGCAACCAACCAATCAATTTCTTTCTTATCTATATTCATCAATATATTCACAGCTCGAGACACACTAAATATTTTTACTAAAGCAGAATTGTCGTACCCTCTTAATTCATAACTCAGAGTCAAATCCGTTATTGCAACAACCAACAAATTAATATAGTTCAATAATTCAAAATCGATGCGAAGAGTAGTCTCACTATCACCCTCGACCAAAACTACAGGCTCATCTGGATAGAATACGAACTCCCAAGCAATATCTTTAAGTTGAGGAAAATACGTTACTAGTTTATTTTTTATACTTCTAACATCTACCATTAATTTTCGACGTTGATCTGTGATATCCGTTGGAAGGTTATCTCCAAAACTAATTTTATCGTCATCTCCAAGGCGCACTACCAATTGATCTTTATAAGAAGAGTTCTCTAGAGCTTCTTTAGAAGGAGAAACTAAAAAACTGCGTGTAAGATATTGAGGGACCTTTTCACCTAAGCTTGCTGCACTCATTGGACGAGCTCTTGATAGTAAGGTTGTTATTCGAGATAAAGGGACTCTTTTTTGGTTTAATAACCGTGCCGCTTCTTGAGTAATTTCATTTTTAGCATCTTCAGAGGATAAGTTCATAACGGTTTTTTGACGAACTTGATCTTTAGAATATTTTTGAATTGTTTGTGTTTGCTGATCTACGAAAGAACTCACCTCAACACTATTTTGGGAAAATGAGAGTGAAGGACTCAACACAAGCTGAAGCACCAGACTACTAAGGATGAGTTTTTGGAAGATATTGATTTTCAATAAAAAATTACCTCGTTCTTATGGATTTGGGTCCTTTAAACACGAGGTACAAAGTTAACCTATAACCCCCCAAAAAGCAAATGTTTCCACCATACAATCCCCCATAAAAACACCCCTCTAAAAACTCATACCTTATTTAAAATAAAAGGGTTACGCTATTCTAAAGCAAAAAAAATAAATCCTCTCCCCAAATTTCACCCCCATACAAAGCCTTTATCCCTGCATCTATATATATCCAATAACAAATAAGCGTTTCGTTATTTACACAATAACGAAACACAATAAACCCAAGAAACAAGATAGGCTCGATACCGATCTTGTTTCACCCCCAGCACACCCCCCAACATTTATAACTTTAAGAAACTGGAATGTTCCCGACACACCACATCTCTGCTTACTTACGCAGCAACCTTAACCTTAGCCCTAGATTGATACTCAGAAGTAATACGATTAATAAGAGATTGAAGATTAATGGTAAGAACACCTTCAGGAGTCATCTCAATTCCCAAACTAGAAAACTCCGAAACAAGCTCAGCTTGCTTTTCTTTTGGAACCTGAGCCAAAGTCACAGCAAATCGATTTAAAAGAGAAACAAAGGGTTGAAAACGATCTAGCTTTTCAACATCCCCTTGCAATTTATTCTCTTCTTTAGACTCTTGTAAAACACTTCCATTTTCAATGCCAAAATAAGCAACAGACCCAAATCCAGAACGTGTGGCCAAACGACTATGTCGATTCACATCTGATCCTCTTAAGTTGAGAGGGTAACGTGATTTTTGAATTTTAGAAAGCAAATTTCCATACCCCGCCTCTCTCAGCTGAGAAAAAATATCATTAATCGCTTGAGTCAGATTCGGATCATGATGGACAATTACTTTACCTCTAGCTCCTACAGACTCAAGAGTCTCAATTAAATTATTTAAATTTTTAGCAGTCGCCAAAAAGGACTTCCCATCATACTGAACAATCAAAGACTCCTTAATACTTGGACTACTCGAAATAATACCTTCAAGAACTTGATTATAATAATCTGCTAAGCCCTTTACAATTAAATCCAACTCTTGAGGAGAGTCTATTCGCCGCGTCATATCGACATATTGAGCATCAAACTGATTTACCAACTGCGATTGGGCCACTTGTACTTGTACAGGGGCAATCAAAGTTTCACGCAACGTCTCTAAAGCAACATCAGAAAGATCTAATAATTCTAAACCTGTAGCCAAACGCAATTGAGTTAACAACTCTTCGTTTGAGCGTTGCCCTGAGGCCGATGTCAGCTGCTCTGCTATTTGAGTTATATTATTCAAATCCAATTGAGTACTAAATGCCGTCGCCACGCCTTCTCTTAAATTAACAAGGAAATTTTCTCTATCTTCATCATTAAGATTTGCTAAAAACAAAGTGAAGTCTGAAAAATCAGACTGCTCATAGTCTGTTTTATCTCTTCCACTAGGCGGAGATAATCCAGCAACAATAAAGGCAATATCCGTTGCAATAGCAATCTGGTTTTGCATTAACTCCACATCCACTTGTTCTCCAAGTGCATTTGCCTCAACTGGATTATAGTAATCAAAAATAATTTCCTCCGGAACAATTCCTTCCAAAAATCCTTCTACTCGTCTAGAGTTAAAATTAAACTGAAAATCCGCCTGACTTAATACATCTGAATAAACGGACTCTTCTATTCTTTGAGCAACTTGAAAATTATTGAGATCAGAAAATGTTTTAATAGGAAATTCATTTGGAGACAATGCGTCTAAACGATCTAATACCACATCTGTCGATCTAATTTCTCCAATAAGACGATCCAACTCTTGCTGCTGACTTCTATCTAATCCCGCTATCATTTCTTCTCGTCCTTGAGCCATTGAAAAACGAAGAGGCGCTGAAAATTTCTCAAACTGCTCTAAGACAGAAGTAATACTCCCTTCTTGACCTTCAAGAACGCCAAAGGGATAACCCTGAGAAGCAAGTAAATCGATGAGCTCTTTCAAAAGAGGTGCTTTACCTTGTTTGTAAATTTCTTCATAGGAAAAAGAGATATTGGATGAAGGAGCTAATTGATATTTACCTGTTTCTGGATTCAAACTCCACTTTTCTTTAAATGAAGACTTTTCTTCTAAAGCTGCTTGATATGTTCTTCTTAATTGCTCTCTTTGGCTTTCTAAGGCTTCAATATTAAAAAAACGAGAAAAAATTGAATTCTTTCTTCGTGCTATTTTAGAACTTATTTCATTGAGCCTTTTTCGTGCTTGCTCCACATCTCGACTTCGCTTTGAAACCTCTCGCTTATAGACTCGGTTCACACCTAATTCAGAAGCAGCAGTGAGCCAACGATCTCTTTCATTTTGAGATGGGTAACGTCTCTTAAAATGCTTAACCAGACCTAAAATACGTTCTCCCTCTCTATTCTTTTGCGCTAAATCCAAAATACGCTCAGTAACACCACTTTGTGGGTATAGTTTTGAAAGAGAAATCTCTCGCTCTAATCGTTTACCCATTAACTGCGCTTCTACCCTTTCCTTTACCGATGTAAATTGTTTAAAAAACATAATTTCATTAGGACGAAGGACAGCCAGACTTCTTTTTCCTCTTTGATTAACCAAAAAGGAATGACTGACACCAGGAGCAATTTCTTTAAGTTTCTGATCATCAATCAACTCCTCTAATAAATCAAACCCTTCTATTCCTGTCAGTATAGGGATTTCCTGCTGAGATATACGCTCTAAAAATTGAGTAAGTTCATCAGAATTTTGGATTCCCAAAGCAACTTGAGCTCCAAGTAAATGAACATAACGCTGCTTCATCTTTCTTAATAATTCTTCGGTCGTTGTTTGAATGTCACTCGTAGGAGCCTCTAGCCCATACTGTTCTGTCAATGCACGAATACCTCTTTCAGTAGGCGTTGTTCCCGCTCCAACAAGATTTCTTCCCGCATAACGAACTTTTCCTCTCAATCGGAGAATAGGCGCTGTATCTGTCTGATTTTGATTCCGTAGCAGTTCTGCCATATCCTTAAAAAGGAGAGCATCTTCTCTTCTTAAATCAAAAGGAATCTGATTTTCCACATGAGGCTTTGCTTGAGTTCGATTAATAGGAATAACTTTGGCGGGTAATTCTGCAACTACTTCTCGAACATAATCCCTCAGATCATTTCTAAACTGCAATTGAGTCATTCTAGATTTAAATTCTTCTCTACGCCCTTCTTCGGATAAGAAACGCAACATAATGACACCTGGATCTTCATCAACTTTTAAATTTCTAAAACGTTGAATCAATGAATTTAAGTTGTTTGGATTTTGAATCTGAAGAAAATTAGCTAGCTTTTTCTTAACCGTAGCTATTTTAACAGCTGCATTAATAACCCTTTGCCTCGACTCCACATCGAGCTCCGTAAAAAGTTCTTGAAACTGTCCTGGCTGCTCTCGTTGAAAGGATCGGATATTAGCTCCTGCAAGCAAACTTCCAATACCCCGAATTTGCTCTTCGACATCTTCCGTTTTTAAGTAATCTCTAATTTCTTCTGGAGAATTCCCTTGAACCAGGTCTTGAATCAATAATTCTGAAATTTGAGCATTTCCTAACGATTGAGCTGAAATAATATCCGGTTGTTCTAACTCTAAACCATCCATCATCTTCACAAAACCTTCTACCACTGCAAACTCTATCCCATATTGAAGCGCTAAATCAGCCAATTCACCAATCACATACACTCGATTTTCATGAACCTCTTCTTTTAAGTTTAATATGAGCTGTACAGCAATCCCCTTTCCCTCTTCATCCATATTTTGCAACTCTGTGGAATTTAATTCTCTCAATATGTTTTTTTTATTCACTTTCTCCAAAGCTTCTTTTTTAAAGAAATCCCCCCATATTTGCCCATACTCTGTGGAGTTAAGCTCCACATTCTCCCCTCTTCTATTCAACCCTTTGAGCATATCGACAGCAACACCTCCAGAACCTAAGATGGATTCCAGTTTATTGTAAAGCGTTTCTAAGGAATCTTCTCTAGATAAATTTAATTCAGAAGTTAAAGAAGAACTAAACCCAATATTTCCGATCTTACCTGTGAGGCGACGTTTGTCCTCATATTTTGTTTTAGTATCCACACTCACTCTTCTAACCGGTACACTCACAAAAACACCTTCTTTGTCGTTATAAATTTCTCCATACTTTTCAAAAGTCTCTGGGTCCATATTATGGCGTTCTAGATATTTTTGAGTTTCTTCGTCGGATAAATCTAGAACCACTTCAACTTGATCTAAAATTCGATCTAACATTTCTTGTAAATCCTGAGAGGTGATCTCTTCTTTACTCGCGATCAACGCTTCCAAGGCCAAATCAACTTGTGCGTGCAAATCAAAAAAAGTACCATCATCATTAGGAAGCACATTTAGCTGACGTTGTAATAAATCAAGCACTTGAAAATTATCAAAGTCCACAAACAAATAGTTCACTTTTCCAGATTGATCTCTAAAAAGAGTAAAGTGCTCATCTCCCTTCGTAAACGTTTTATGATTTAACCTTTCAGGTAATCGATTACCCCCTAATGCCACCTGCATTTCTTCTAGCGCATTAGGATTAAATTCTCTTTGAAGCAATTCTCGAACTTGAGATGTAAAAAATAATTCATTAAATAAGAGGTGATGTCGGGGGTTCCGTTCTGTAAAAGCAAGTGCTTCTTCCAATAATCGAATTAGGTAATCTGTAATCTCTGGAAGGAGTGGCTCTATTTTGTCATCAACTTTATCTTTCTTAAGCTGTTCTAATAGCTCACCTACTACGATATCAATACCTGGAAGATTTGCGTTACTCCACAAACCACTAAAATCATTCACTCGAGGGGGACCACGACGATTATAAGCATTAAATCGCACATCGGATGGAATACGACCCAAATTATAAAAATTCTGATTCAAGATATTTAAGCTTTTCAATTGACTCAATTTCACTTCTTCAACGATATCTTCCAACTCAGGAACAATCAATTTAGATATTTTATTTGCTATATTTTCTGACGCTTTATCGTTGCCCAGCTCCTGAAGAGATTGAATTCCAAGACCTAACGTAGGAATCAATTCATTAATCTGAGCTCCCGTTTTATAAGCGTATTTTGCACGAATTTTCCCCTCTCCAAAAAGCTCTCTATCACTAAGGAGAGAAGGGTTTTGATCTAATATCACCTTTAATTTCGAATTAGTTTCTGCTGTTTTGTTCAAGTTTTCTTGAACTAAAGCCAAGTAGTCTGTATGAAATTGTTCTAGAAGTGCTTGCTGAATCCCAAAAACAACACCTCGCTTCGAAGAGACATCCACTTCATACTGATACCGGTTTTTAAGTCCTATCAACGCAGCTTTTTGCGCTGCAATTAAAGCATCCCCAAGTAAATATGTTGGGTCCTTTTTATTGATAAAACTGATTGGATAAATATGATCAATAATGAACACAGCCTCATTATCTGACAGAAATGGAGCTACTCCGCTATCATCTCTACGAATCAAAACATTGGTCATTGACTCTAAATTTGCCCCGGTTCGATCGAACATCGGTTGAAGCATATTAAAGAGTCCTGTCATTAACTCAAGACCCTCTGCAGAAAGAGGTTTTCCACTATCTTTTGTTTGTTTAATTTGTTTCAATAAATTCTTTGCCATTTCCAATTTTGATATTTTAACCAAATCCCGATTTCGTTTACCCCCTAAGTCATCCCCTATTTTTAATTGATATACAGCCACCATCTGCTCTACAGCGAGAGTCATCGGAATACCGATTTTGACATTTTCACCCGAATTACGTGTCAACAGCCGTTCAAGCATCTCTAATTGAGACTCTACATCAACAGAACTAATTGTATTAATTAAAAAATCCCTAATGCTTTCTGCATCAACGAAGTCTAGGAGTCGATTAAAAGAAGATAGATTTGCTTCAGAAATTGTAACGATTGCTCCCAAAGAACTAGCTTGAAAAACTCCTTCTTGTAACGCAAATTCGGGAAATGAAGAACCCAGCTCAGCACTGACCGCTGCTTTTGAAACCACTTTTTGAGTTTGGAGCTGTAAAATTCTTGCTTGAAGCTGATCCACTTTTTGGACAACGGCATCTCGTTCACCTTGCAAATAAAGCCGGAGAGTTTCCGACACACCTTGAATAAGCTCTGGGTTAATTTGAGTTTGTTCTAACCCTAAAACAAGCCTGTCAATCAAACGATCAATCGTTGTTGTGTATTGTGCTGCAACTTCTCTATCTAAATCTTGTGTTAAGACATTATCTCTCCATGAATTTAAAACTTCAGGCAAATCTGCTTCTATTGCGCTAACAAAGGAATCCACAATCGCGGCTTCAATAGCTTCGTTATAAACCTGCAATGCTAACTCTGGCGCTAAAGTAAATGTCTTTTTATACTTCGCATAAGAAACATTTCCTTGCATCACATCCCAATACGGAGTTTCTTCGTCAAATTGGGTGATGCGCGGTGTTACAACCATATAAGAAAAACCTTTGGCTTTAAGGCGTTCCTTAATACCATCCGTATGAAACCCTCCCGTAACCACCATCGCAAAATCTTGTTTCTTTTCTTTCAACAAATCCATAAGGTTTTGATACAAAATACGATCTCTTTTGATTGCCGCTTCATAAAAACGTTCATGAGATTTGAACAAATCATCCAATTCTAACCGACCCAATTCTCTTCCCATAAAATCCCAAAAACTCTTCTCTGACAAACTCTCACGATTCTTATGATAATACTCCAGCTCTTCTCGAGTGAGTTCTAACTTAGAAAGATTACGGAGTATCTTTAAGTTATAAAAAAGCTGATCCAAGGTTCTTTGTTCTTCATTTTGAAATAAAGAATCTTTTATTCCTTGGTTCATTTTCTCTAATTCATTAAAGAGACTTTCGCCTTTTATATTTTCCAGTTCCTGTAAGTGTTTAATATAGGAAAGAAAATGGGGGTAACTATCATTAGAGCTATCTTCTGCAACTAAATCCTCTTCTATAACACGCGCCCAAATCCAAGGGTAAAATTGATCTTTTTGAGACTTACCTTCTCCAAACAGGGACCTTCGAGCTTCTAAATCTTGAAAGCTTACTTTAGACGTCGTTGAACCAGAACGTATTTCACTTTTATAGCGTCGTTCTAAAACTTTTTCTAGCCTAACCGCCTCACTTTGAACTTGAGTGAAGTCCATTTGCTTCTCTCGATTAATCGCTTCCAACAACGTCTGGATACTTGCAAATTCCGTCAGCGATTTACCCGCTTGTATCCATTGCTCTTTTAAATAGTTTAAGTAATCGAGTAATGTAATATATTCTTTCTCGTATGCTTCATACTCTTTAAAATTATCTTTAAGGGGATTACTATAGATTTCATCTTTTTTCTTTTTTAACCAACGATCTAAATCATCTAATTTTAGATCGATTCGTTTTTTATCGTCAATTGATTCTAGAAAAGCATTTTTATTTTCGTAATAAACAACCATGTCCTCAATGCCCCAATAATCCGAAGACTTTTCATTTACAATTGCTGCATACTCCGCTCCTGACAATTCCCCCCTCCGAACATAATCATCGATCACTTTCTCTTTTACTGCTTGAACAGGAAAAGATCGAAAAAGGTCTGTGTCCAATCCTCCCTCACCGCCTTCCAAAGCAATAAGCCGTAATCCATTTTTCTTTTGAAGAGTGTCTATTATTTTTCGAATATTTGATTGGGCCTCATAGATACAGTGAGCATCTTGTAAATAAACAATCATAGGATTGTTTTTAGCTGGAGAAGATGAATGATAAACTTCTTCAACGATACCAAACTCTTTTGGAATATGAATTTGATTTACTTGAGAAATAGAATATACTGAAGGTTTTTGATGGGTAACTGTTTCTGCTAAAAGAGATTCAGGAGAAACAAAAAGAGTGCTCAGCAAGAAGAAAATAATTAAAAAACTACTTCCAACTTTTTCACCTAAAGAGTGAACTGAAAAGAGCTTTTGAGTTGAATGGTATTTTTCATATCTCATTAAACGTCTCCATAAGCCTGCTGCCTAGCTAGTCATACAGAGAGCCCCCATACCATTTTTGGACTTTATAAAAGAGTAACACGAAGTTCAGAGGATTGCGAATTGCAGGAGGAAAAGAGCATTAAAAGAATTTAACTTATTGCTATTAATAGAGATACGGAAATGTTTAAAGAGGTTAAATACTTAAAAGCTTTTGATGTTTTAAGTCTTTAGTTTCTATTGAAGAACGTTCTTTATTATAAGCTCTTAAGAAGGCGGTTTAAAAAAGTCAAAACTTCACGAGTATCTTTCAAATAGTATCGTGCTGCACTGGAGGGGTCTTTTTCGCTACAAATCTTAATTCCTATTCCTTTTTTCTTCAATACTTTAAACGCATCTTCATCTGTCTTATCATCTCCTATAAAAATAGGTAGAGCATTTTTATTGTCTGAGACCCCCAAAGAAGTCAATAGCCACTGAACCGACTTCCCCTTCCCCCAAGATACAGGAGGACGAATCTCCCAAACTTTTTTTCCATGTGTCAAACGCACCATCCTTTGTTTTATATAAGGTTGCATTGCCTTCAAAAAAGCTTTCTTCAACGAAGCAACTTCGCTCAAAGCAACATTTCTATAATGAACACTGAGAGTCATTGTTTTATCTTCAACAAAAATTCCCTTATATTTTTTCAAAGCCTGTTTTAATTGATTCTGAATTTTTTTGGCAGAAGCTATAAACTTTAAAGCTTCTGGGTGTATATATTTCAAATATGGGGTTTGCATTTCATAACCATGATTCCCGACGTAAGACAATTCTTTTAAATTTACTTTTCTTTTAATTTCAGACAAAGATCGCCCGCTTACGATCGTGACGCCAAAAGGTAATTGTTTATTTAACTTGTTTATGACACTGCGAATTTTGGGACTCAAAACAGCAAGTCGAGGGTGGGAAACGATAGGAGTTAAAGTGCCATCATAATCTAAAAATAAAATAACTTCTTTTTTCCTGATCGTTGATTTGAGAGCGCTCCAAGAATCAAATAAATGCTTCATTTTACTCTTCATCAAATTCAAGGTTTAATAACTTTGACAAAACTCGGCCTGCCCATCGATAAATATTGTTATTCTCAACAATATCTCTCATTTTTTTCATTCTTTTTTCTTTCTCTTCCGGAAGCATCGCCAACCCCTGAGCAATAGCACCTGCAAAAGATTCTGGATCATAAGGGTTAATAATGATCGCATCACTAAGCTCTCTAGCGGCTCCCGTAAATTGGGATAAAAGCAATACGCCATCTAAATCAGACCGTGTTGCCACATACTCCTTGGCTACAAGGTTCATTCCATCATGCAGGGAACTCACAATACAAATATCTGCAAGGCGATACAAAGCTAGAATATCTTGATATTGAACATATTCACTCGTAAAAACAATAGGGGCCCAAGACCCTTGAGAGTGTTTCCAATTAATATCCACAACCAACGAGTTTATCTCATCGTTTAACGCCTTATATCGGGGCACTTGGATACGACTGACCTGACCTAATTGTATAAATACAAACTTCTCTCTATATTCTGGACGTTTTTCAATAAACCGATCAATCGCTCTTAATTTATCTGGAATACCTTTGGTGTAATCAATACGATCGATTCCGAAGATAACTTTTTTCCCTTTTAAATTATACTCTTCTCTTAACTGCTCCATTCTTTCTTCAATATCTTTACTTTCTGCTTCTTTAGATATTTGTTCGAAATCAATTGAAATCGGAAACGGCTTCACAATAGTTTCACGCTTCGTATGCGTTACCACATTTTGTTCTCTATCAATACGACTTTCTAACGAAGACTCTACAGACTGAAAAAAATTATCACAATGCGATTTAACCTGAAACCCCAATAAATCATGCGCGAGCAACCCTTCCAATAATTCATTTTTTTGAGGGCAAATACCAAACACTTCCGGATTAGGCCATGGGATATGCCAAAACAAAGATGTGATGATGTTAGGATTATCTGATTCTCTTAAATACTTAGCCACCAACATCAAGTGGAAATCTTGTATCCAAACAAAAGCTTTCTCTTTTCCCACTTCTTCCAAAATAGCTTCGGCATACCTCTTATTTACTTTTTGATAATATTCCCAATCCTCTGCGGTAAATGTAGGACGCTCATAAGCGATATGCGACAACGGCCACATACCTTCATTGGAATAGCCGTAATAAAAACCATCCATCTCTTGCTTAGATAAAAAAATGCGCTTAAGAGAAAAGGAGGGGTTATCCGGAGGAAGCTGAATTTTATTATCAGAGTCTACAACTTCTTTATCGTAAGGGCTGGTTCCTGTTCCAATCCAAGTCCCATTAACAGTCTCCATAACAGGGGTCAAAGCAGTAACTAAACCTCCTGGCTGACGCTGACATATGATCTCACTTCCTTTTTTAATATGACTGTAAGGCTGGCGATTTGAAGCAATAATGAGCTTATAGTCACCCATCTGCGTTTGAATAGTCTCTTTTAGCTGTGTTTTGTCCCACATAATATAAAGCCTCCCAATTAAGCCCTCTATTTTAGCACAACCCTCAAGGGGACTATCCCTTTAGTTGACTGTCCCCTGTGGACACTCATTTAGAAGTTGGAGAAGGGAAAATCTGTCATTCGCTTTCTAACTTCCGTCCTCAGCGAAATTCTGCTATTATACTGTCAGTTTTCGATACTTAACAAGGAGGAATTATGGAAACATTAGATTCAAACACGATTACATTATTTATATTCCGTTGGATTCATTACATTGCTGGAATCACATGGATTGGACTTCTTTACTTTTTTAATTTCATCAATGTTCATTTCGCTAAAACTCTAGATGCAGACGCAAAGAAAAAGGTCGTACCAGAGCTAATGCCAAGAGCCTTATGGTGGTTTCGTTGGGGCGCTATGGTCACTTGGTTATCCGGTCTCGGATATGTTATATGGAAAATTTTTATCGCTACAGATGCTGGCCTTAATGGTGTTGGTGGACTTTTCAATTCTACTTGGGGCTATTGGATCAGCTTAGGTGGACTCTTAGGAACCATCATGTGGTTTAATGTTTGGTTCATTATCTGGCCAGCTCAAAAGAAAATTATTAACTGGATCAAAGCCGGAGAAGCTCCAGAAGAAATGGCTGGCTTAGCAAAGAAAGCAGCTTTTGCTTCTAAAGTAAATACCATTTTTTCTATTCCAATGCTTTTCTGCATGGGAGCAGCAAGCCACTTCCCATCTTTCAGTTGGATTATGGTAGCCATCATGTTTGTCGTCGGTGTCGTCATCGCCAAATGCCTAATCGGCTACGGCGGAAAAGTTAAAACCGCAGTATAGATTAGCGGATAGCGTTTAGCGCGGAGCAGATAGGAAAAGCATCCCTTGCCTTTAAAAAAACATTGTCATCCCGGACTTGATCCGGGATCCAGTGTCTTTGTTCTTTCTTTTCAGAAAACAATTTAATTAGCACCAATAAAAAAGGGTGACAGTCAAACAAAGTGACCGTCACCCTTTTTTCATTTCTATTGTTTTATCACCAACGGATTGGCATACATGTGACGATCACATTACGAATTAAAGCACTAGGTACTCAATGTACCTAATGCTTTACCTCTTTTACACACCCCTCAAAGAAATAACTTAAAAGACAAAAGAACATTTCCGAAGCGAGTTGCGCAGGCCAAAGGCCGAGCATGTCTGAGCGGAGGAAACGTTCTTTTGTCGACTAATCACCCTATCCAGAATAACTCACATTTAATTCAGCCGTCTGATTCGCTCCTACAGAAACCTCTATTTCTTTCTCCCCCAACTTCTCATGCCAAACCCCAAAAACATAATCCCCCGCAGGAATATTCGGAATAGAAAAACTCCCATCCTCTCCACTAACAGTAAAAAAAGGATGCTCCACAATTCCAATATACCCAATCATCCACGGATGCAAATCACACTTCAACTTCACCATGACCTCAGGTTTAGCAAATTTCTTCGTTTGCTTCATCCCCTGAAAAGGAAGCCCTAAATTCCACCCGGACTGCTCCTTAGCAAAGGCATGAATATTATGAAATGTAGGGTCGCTATTTGTTAATTGAATAGGCTGATTCACCTGGGCTCCAACCACATGCGGCACATAAATACATCCTACATTGTTTACATCTACAGGAGTCGATGGTGCTTTAAACTCAAAATCCTCATCCAATCCTTCTTTAATATATATAAATGCATTTTGAAGGCCTCCGTCATTCACTAATAACGTTTCAGACAGAATTTCTCCGTGAGCCACAGCAACACATTCCGGATTCCCCTTATAAGGAAGCTTTATTCTTTCAGGTACAGTCCCTGTAAATAAAACTTTCCCAGAGACACTTCCCGTCTCTATATCCAAAGAAATCTCATCGCCCACAGACTCTTCAACTTTAAGATCAATATCGGATACATCCGATTGTTGAGAACATCCCGCAATTAAAAATGTAAATAAAACTAAAATTATATATTTTTGCATTCCTTACTCCTTTTTTTCATTGCACACTTCATGAATCATTTGACTATCCTCAAATGGTTTTCTATTATACGACATATGTTAATCATTAATATACTCATTCTTGCTGGTTCCGGACTTTTAATCTTTAAAACGACAGATTGGTTTGTTCGCGGAACTGTAGACATCGCTTCTGCTTTAAGGTTACCTAAAGTCTTCATTGCCTTAACCTTAGTCAGCATCATGACCACCGCCCCCGAATTTATTGTTTCTGTTTTCTCAAGCTATATAGGAGAACCTGGAGTTGCTGTAGGAAATGCTCTAGGCTCTTGCATCTGTAACATTGGTCTTGTTTTTGCTGTGGGCGTGCTTATTAAAAAAATTGTCGCTGAAAAAGAAGACTTTCTCTACAAAATTACATTTTTATTACTCATATCTCTCTTGATGGCCTTCTTTACATATGATGGAATCATCACAAAGTTTGAATCCATATTTCTAATTATTCTTTTAGTTGCTTTTCTAGGTGTTAATTTTTATATTGGAATTAAAGGTAAGGTTTCTATCGAGAAGAATGAAGAAGCAAAACCTGAAGACAAAAAACACCTCCTAAGAAATGGGGCATTTTTTTTCTTAATCGGAGGATTAGGAACCGTTCTTTTAGCCCGATTCGGACTCCTTAATTCCGGAATAGCTATAGCTCACGCTTTAGGAGCGCCACCTATTCTTGTAGGATTAACGCTAATAGCTATAGGAACTTCACTACCCGAACTCTTCACTGCAATCATTGCAGCTAAAAAAGGTCACAGCGACATCGCCTTAGGCAACGTCATCGGGGCCAATACATTAAATCTACTCTGGGTTTTAGGTGCCGCAGGACTCGTTAACCCCTTACCTATTGATACAGAAACCATACAGTTTACTCTACCATCAGTAATAGCATTAACCGTTCTTCTTTTTGTATTAGGAATCACCAACAGAACCTACGACAGAAAAGAAGGCATCGTCCTTCTCCTAGGCTACATCACCTACATCGTCACTTTAATCTTTTTCATCTATTAAAAACTACTTTGAGAGCCAATAGCGGATGCCCCCTATGATGAGCAAAATAATCATGATGGGAATGAAGAGGTAGATAAAAAGACTGAAGAGGAATAGAAAGAAGATTGTCCCTATTGCGATACCACCAATAATTATAGACCACAAGATAAGTTTAGCTACCCATGGATTCATTGACTTATTGGTAGAACGAAATTCGTAGATCGTTTCTTCTCCATCTTTTTCAAAATCATCTGGAGAAGGTTCGTAAACGGGTATGTTTTCATCATCATCAGACATGGTCTTTTTCCTTTATTTATTAAATCTATTATATCAGAAAAGTGAAATCTTCGTCAGCAGGACTGTCACCTTTAGATCTTTCTGGTATAATGATTTCCTATGCAAATCAAAAAGCTTTCCATTCCTAACTATGAAGAAGTGTATCAGTGCATTGATAAAGAGTCCGAGCTTCATGCTTATATTGCTGTCCACAGCACTCGCCTCGGCCCTTCTCTAGGGGGTGTTCGGATGTGGAACTACGAATCTGAGGAAGAAGCTTTGTTTGACGCTCTTCGCCTATCTAAGGCAATGACTTATAAGGCAGCAAGTGCAGGCCTCAAACTTGGAGGTGGAAAAGCTGTTATTTTAGGAAATCCCAACAAACCTAAAACAGAAAAAATGCTTCGTGCTATGGGGAAATTTATTAATTCCCTTGAAGGTCGTTATCTCGCTGCAGAAGATGCCCGAATTACCCCTGATGACATTGAAATTATCCGAAAAGAAACTCCTTACGTAACTGGAACACATGAAGGCAGCGGAGACCCTTCCCCTCTCACAGCAGAAGGAGTGTTCAAAGGAATGCAAGTTTGTCTTGAAACTCAATTAGGTCAGCAAGATTTTTCTAAAATCTCTGCAGCCATTCAAGGAGTGGGGCATGTTGGAAGTTTCCTTGTAGAACATTTGGTCCATGTGGGAGCAAAAGTTACCGTTGCAGATGTTAATGAAAACAATATTAAAGCTATAACTGAAAAGTTTCCTGTTTCTGTTGTTGCTCCAGAAGAAATCATTCATGTTAAAGCTGATATTTTTTCACCCTGCGCTTTAGGAGGTGTGCTAACACCACACAACATTCCTAATTTACCTGCATCCATCATTGCAGGAGCATCAAACAATCAACTTTCAGATGAAGAGAAATGCGACTTTATGCTCTTTAAAGAAAATAAACTCTTTGCTCCTGACTTTGTTCTTAATGGAGGAGGTCTTATTAATATCTATGTCATTGATATTTTAAAACAAGACAATGTCCATGAATGGATAGAACATATCCCTCAAACATTAAAAGAAATATTTGTCCGCTCTCAAAAAGAAAATATCCCTCCAGGACAAGCTGCCAATGAACTGGCCGAGGAACGTCTAAAAAACGTAACTTAGGTAGGTTCCGAAGATTTGATTCGAGGACCAATCTCCCCCATTTTTGTTTGACTGAATCATATAAAATAAATTGATCGCTAAGTTATTCATAATAGGAATCTCCACCCCTACAGGAATCCATCTATTCTGATTTATGTCTCTCTGAGATAAGTCAAAAAAATACTCACTGTTTGTGTAAATGTAATTAATAAATGGGATGTTTTGAATTTGGTACCGTAATTCCCAGCGTTGACGAAAACGAGTATTGTCTGATCCTTTATTATCTATCCATCGGAATTCTAACCGATTCCGATTAAGCACTTTTAAATTATTCGTTAGATTAAAATAAGGATTGGCTTCCAATTCAAAACGATGTTGATTATTAAACCTACCTAATACATTCTTTTTTGAACGGCCACGACTTTCAAGATAAGTATAGTTAAGTCCAAACTTCAAATGAGGAACGACGTCAAACTGAAGTCTTTGACTGTTATACCAAAGACGTATTTCAGAGACATCATCCATGACACGAAATTCTGAATAATTCACATAATCCACATATTGAGTATCCATTAACTTAACTCCATATCGGGACCAATATTGGACATCATCTCCTGCCAAACCGCTTTTAGGCAAAAGAAAAGCAATAATCAAAAAACAAACAATAATTTTTATTCTTTTTCTCGGTGAATACATTTTTTTACTCCAAACCAAAAGCTCTTGTGATCACAAGTTTAAACCCGGCCAATACCAGAAATAAAGAAATAACTGAGACTAAAATGCCTGCCACAAACATGTCCTTACTTTTTAATACTTGAGTTGAAAAAGCAATTGCGTTGGGCGGTGTTGACACAGGCAGAGACATTGCAAGTGAACAAGAAAGAGCCACCGTAATAGCTAGCATCACCGGGTTTTCTCCAGAAATACTGATAACAACAGGTATCAGCAAATTAGAAGCCGCCGTGTTGCTCATCAAAGTGGACAGAAATACTGCTAAGAAGCAAAAAACAACAACCAATAAAAAGCCATGCGTTTCCATGAAAACCGGAAGAGAAACAATCCATGAAGTTAATCCGCTGATCTTCATAGCCGTTCCTAAAGCCAACCCACCCCACATCAGAACCAAAATATCCCAATCAATCTTTTTCACATCATCGCGTTCTACAAAACCAAAAAAAGCAAACAACCCCACTGCTAATAGAGCAACAACAGATTCAGGAATATGGTGCCAAGCAGAAGTTAACCATAAAAGGATGGTTAAACAAACTATGGCAATGACTCCATAATCGTTTAAATTAATCGGACGAGATTCTAACTCAAAATTTAAATTTAAATTTTTTTGGGACGGTGGGAAAAGTTTATACAGTATAATACTAGTCACTAAAAGCAAAATGATGACCAAAGGAATAGCCATCATCATCCAGGAAAGAAAATTAAGGTAAATACCATTTTCAGCTAAAATACCTATAGCAATTGCATTAGGGGGAGTTCCAACTGGCGTTCCTATCCCCCCAATATTCGCTCCAAAAGCAATAGCCAACACCAACCCTGTTCTAAATTTAGTCTCCCCTTTTAATTGAGCTAACAAAGGAAAAATCATTCCGATCATCATAGCAGTAACAGCTGTATTCGACATCCACATAGAAAGTAATGCTGTTGTCACCATAAATCCAATTAAAACGGAGTAAGCTTTTGTTCCAAATATATGAATCAAGTGGCTAGCGACTACCGTATCTAATTTATATTTTTTCAAAACACACGCAATAATAAAACCACCAAAGAAAAGAATAATTACAGGGCTCGAGAAAGGAGATAAAAACTCAACAAAACCCGTTCGATCCATCCCTAAAACCCCACCAGGTTTTGCGAGAAGAAATATTTCAAGTAAAACAACTAGTAATGAAGTGGCATAAAGAGGGATGATTTCAAAAGCCCAAAAAAGAGCAGCAAAAACAAAGATAAAGGCTGTCCTTTTGGCTGCTGGAGAACAGCTATCTGGAAGTAGGAGTGATATTGCAAGAGCAATAAAAAATATAATTAATGAGAGCCCGATTCTTCGTTTCATTTTCGTTTATACCTATTAATTTATTTTTTTTCATGATACCTCTGCTGCAAAACTTCAGAAAATGCTTTGCACACATCAATGGTTGTGAATATACCTACCAGTTTTTCATTTTGAACAATCAAACAACTGCCATAATGTTTTTCAGCCATCTCATCCAAAACGTCGGTCAATGACGTATCTGGAGAAACCTGATAAGGGTTCCTCTGAGCTATATCACAAACACGTACCACTTTTTCATTAAAATCAATAATCCCTTTCGCTAATTTAATATCTCTGTCAGATAAAACACCCACCAACTTACCTGAATCTACTACAGGTAAATGACGAATCTGCTGCTGTTCCATAAAATGAATCGCTTCATCTAATGCTTTTTGCCCTTCAATAACTTGAGGCTGGTCCGTCATATATTTTTGAATCGTAGGCTCAGCTTTTGACATATGTTACACCACCTTCCGTCTAAAGAGACTGGATAATTGAGGCTCTGTCATAGCCTCTGTTTGAAGTTGCTCAGCAAAATAGCTCAAATCTCCTTGATTAGGAAGGATGTACCCTGCACGTTTAGCTAAATCAATCACTTCTCTCCTATGCTTAAAATGTACGAGCAGCTCTTCATCACTCCAACCTTTTCTAGACCAGTAAGCACCATCCCCTTTAGTGAAAACAGGAGCGAAACCCTCAACCCGAACAAGCCCCTGATTCATTGCAAGTTCATAAACTTCAAGCTCTTTCTTGCGAATGGTATCAATTTTTTCTTTTGTTGTTTCTGCTCCAAACCAAATATCTTTTTTCTTTTTCTCAATCAACTCCATACGAATATCATATCGAGTCATCTGATTAGATTTAAGTGCTTCAGCATAAAAACTCAAATCGCCTTGAGTTGGAATAATCACCTGAACCTCAGATGCAATTTTCAACACCTCATACCGATGCATCAATTTCTTTTCTATATCAACAACACTATAAGGGGATTGTACCCAGTAGTTAAGATCTTCTAATTTTAAAGCCGGACTCGTTACATCCTTATCCATGAGCCCATAATTTTCCATAAGCTCTACTATTTGAAGCTCTCTACCACTTAGAGACAATGCATCTGACATCAGTTGAGAAGGAACCCTCTCAGCAGAGACTCCCACAGTCATTGAAATGAGTAATAGTGTAACTCCCATTGATTTAAGGAATGTCATTGCCCTCACCTCCTATCTATATTAAGTATAGTGTGACATCTCAATTATTTCTGTGATTAAAATCACTATTCCAATCATTCATTCTAATCCATCGCAATCTACGAGCCATTCCCTTTTCTGCCTTTCGTCTAGAATCGTATTCCTGTATACTATTGCTGTCTTCAAATAGCTAACATAAGGAGATTCAATGACTCAACAATCCAATTCCCATCATCAACATTGGGGTTCTAAATTTGGTTTTATTTTAGCTGCTGTGGGATCAGCAGTTGGACTCGGTAATATATGGAAATTCCCTTATATTACGGGGGAAAATGGAGGTGGCGCTTTTGTTCTTATTTACCTCCTATTTATTATTCTGATCGGGCTTCCCGTCATGATTGGAGAGTTTGTTATTGGGCGAAGCACCGGAAGAAGCGTCTGTGGAGCTTTCAAACACCTGGAACCTAAAAAGCCTGTTTGGCATGGTCTTGGATACCTTGCTCTGATCACGGGTTTCTGCATCATTTCTTTTTATTCGGTCGTTAGCGGATGGGTTATTGGCTATATCTTTGAAGCCCTACGTTTTTCTTTTTCCAGTTTTGACTCCCCAGAAACAGCTCAAAATCACTTTGGTAATCTTATTTCTAATCCCTACTGGACCATCACACTCCATGGTCTTTTTATGACCTTAACTGCTTTTATTGTGGTTAGAGGAATAAAAGATGGAATTGAGTATTGGTGTAAAATTCTACTTCCGATTTTAGGGGTTATTTTACTCATATTAATGACCTGGGGATTAACCATGCCCAATGCTCACGAAGGGCTGATATATCTTTTTCGCCCTAATTTTTCAGAACTCACATTCAGTTCTGTCCTCGTGGCCTTAGGACAAGCTTTCTTTACACTTTCTATTGGTATGGGCGTCATGATTACTTATGGAAGTTATTTAAAAAAAGATATAAACATTGTATCCACATCCTTGTATATTGTCCTTTTTGATACCCTTGTTGCGCTTTGGGCAGGCATTGCGATTTTTTGCCCTATCTTCTCTCTAGGAATGAACCCCGCGGGTGGGCCCGGACTCATCTTTCACGTTCTCCCCATTGTATTCCAGCAACTTCCAGGCGGCTATGTTTTTGGAATTTTATTCTTTATTCTTTTAGGAATTGCGGCTCTTTCTTCAGCTATTTCTATTCTTGAAGTCCCTGTATCTTTCCTAATTGAAGAAAAGAAAATGTCTCGTCACAAAGCAACTTGGCTCGTAGCCTTAGTCGCATTTTGGGTGGGCATCCCTTGCGCTCTTTCTTTCGGGCTTATGAGTAAAGTGAAATGGTTCTTTGGCCGTAACTTTTTTGATTTTTTAGATTATATTTCTTCAAACATCTTCCTTACGTTGGGAGCGTTAGGAACAGCTGTTTTTATTGCTTTTGTCTGGAAATTAAAACCTGCCTTTGAAGAACTAGCAAAAGGTGGCGGAAAAGTAAAAAAGCTATTTGCTCTTTGGGGATTTTTACTCAGCTGGGTTTGCCCCATCGCAATTGGAGCAATCTTAATTGCTAAGTTGATGGAGTTTTAGAGGAACAAATAGGACTGGACCCCCGATCAAGCCGGGGGTGACAGCATCTTTTATTTTTAGAAATTTGTAATTTTTCTGAAGAGTTCGAAGCGTTCTTGGATTTGCTTTTGATCTAACTCTCTCAAGCGATCCAAGCTGAACTTTTCTACTGTAAACGACGCCATAATGGTTCCATAAGCAATGGCCTGTTTTAAAGTATCTGCTGTTACTTCGCCTACTTTAGTTAAATAACCCATCATTCCTCCTGCAAACGTATCGCCCGCACCCGTTGGATCAAAAACATCTTCGAGTGGAAAAGCAGGTAAAGCAAAGTATTGATCTTCAAAGAAAAGAAGCACTCCATGCTCCCCTTTCTTAATCACCACAATTCCAGGTCCAAATTCTCTGATTTTTTTAGCGCCCTTAATAAGATTAGTTTCACCTGTTAGCAAACGAGTTTCACCATCATTAAGAACAATCATATCCACATGCTTTAGAACATTTAACAAAGATTCTTTTTTGCTTTCAATCCAAAAGTTCATGGTATCTAAAGCAGTTAATTTTAATTTTGGTTTATCAACCTGCTCAATGACCTTAAGCTGTAAATCAGGGTCAAAGTTTGCTAAGAACAAGTATTCCAGAGAATCATTAACCTGTACTTTTGGGTCAAAATCTAAAAGAACATTTAAATGCGTATCTAATGTAATTGCGCTATTTAAATCCGCTTCATACTTTCCTTCCCAACGAAAAGTCTTTCCTTCTTTGTTTACTTCAAGACCATTCAAATTAATATCTCGTTCTTGAAGCACGTTACGATATTCTTCAGGAAAATCATCCCCAACAACGGCACACAATTGAACTGGAGTAAAAAAACTAGAGCAATAAGAAAAATAAGAAGCAGAACCACCAAAGCACTGCTCTCTTTCACCAAAAGGTGTTTTGA
Source organism: Candidatus Omnitrophota bacterium (assembly GCA_029261035.1). Lineage (GTDB taxonomy): Bacteria > Omnitrophota > Omnitrophia > Omnitrophales > JACROU01 > JAJDCD01. Next base: position 19,289 of record JAJDCD010000005.1, on the reverse strand, counting down.
CTGAATCTACAGCAACCGTTCCCACAACGAGCAAAGGTTGGTTATTAGATGTTTGACTCACTTGACTCTCCTCTTTTGTTTCTGTATTAGACATTTAAAAATCTCCTTTATATTATCTTTTAATATTTTGAATTAACTCTTCTGTTGCTTTTTTAACATTTCTTGCAGAAAACACAGCTCTCACGACAGCAACTCCTTTTGCTCCTGCATCGATAACACGACTTACATTTGATTCATCAATACCACCAATAGCAACAAATGGCTTACGAATACTCTTAGAAACAGCAGAAACTAATTTTAAACCAACAGGAGTGTATGTTGGTTTTGTGGGTGTACTAAATACTGGGCCCACACCAATGTAGTCATGCTGTTCTTTTACTGCTTGTTTTGCTTGTTTCAAGCTATGTGTCGACCGACCAATAATCATTTTTCGACCAAGAAGCTTCCTTGCTTCTTTATAAGGAACATCGCCTTGTCCTAAGTGAACACCATCCGCCCCTGACAACAAAGCCAAGTCAATACGATCATTAATAATAAAAAGGCGTTTATAAGATCGCGTTAGCGGTGTGATTTTCTTAGCTAATCGAAGTAGTGCCGCATCTGTTATCGTCTTTGATCTTAATTGAATAATATCTGCTCCGCCTTGAAGAGCCGATTCAATTTGACGAAGAACACTTAGGTTTTCTTTTTTTAAATCCGTAATTGCATATAATCTAAAATTATCGAGTATTTTCTTTTTCCACTGCATTAGAGTTTCTCAAAAGTCTTTTTTTCTAGCTCATACAAACGGAACCGAAGTAATTGAAATTTCTTACTCGTGGGAATTGAAATCACTTTAGCCCATTCCTCAAGAACACGTACTGCTTCTTGTGCTCGTTGTATGTTGCTAGCAAAAACATCAGACTCATTCATTTTTTTCTTATCCAACTTAAAACTCGTACGGCCAACATCTTTAGAAACTTTTCTCTCAGAAACAATATCTTTATAGCTATGAGGAAACTTTAAAATAATTTGGGTCAATTCATGTCTAGCAGACTTAAAACGTGCCGTTAAATTTTTATGATCTAAAATAAATCGAGCAATATCTTCACAGACACGCAAAGCCTCTTTAGCTCTGTTATAGTTAGCATCAATAATGCGTATTATTTTAGATTTATCCATTCATATTCCCTTGTCTTAGATTCTTCGCTGAGCTCAGAATGACACAAACATGGATCCCCGACTAAAACATTCGGAAATGACAAACGACTGTCTGGCTATTTCTTAATTTTCTTTATTGTGTTTGTTGTTGACCGACCTTGTTCAAACTTGATACGTTTCACAGACCCACCATAACTCTGCACGAATTCAGCACCTACAATATCTTTAATTTTCCAATCAGCTCCCTTAACAAGAACGTCTGGCTTCAATGCATGAATTAGTTTTTCAGGTGTTTCTTCAGAAAAAAGAATCACAGCATCCACAGATGTGAATTCGCTCAACACTTCAGTTCTATCTTTTTCATGATTAACAGGTCTGGTAGGGCCTTTAATTTTCCTTACAGAACGGTCCTTATTCATCCCAACCACAAGAATATCACCCGTTTTCTTCGCTTTTCTTAAATAGCTAACATGCCCAAAATGAATAATGTCAAAACAGCCATTCGTGAAAACAACTTTTTTCTTTTGGCGCTTCCACTGAGCTCTCGATTTAACAAGTTGAGTTAATGATTTTATTTTTGGATTTATCATAAGTTTGATTGGTATCTATGAAGTTAATTAGGATTTTTGCTGAACACGAGCAAAGATATCTTCAACAATCTCAGAAACAGCATGAAGTGCTGTGATATGCATTTCCTGTATATGTGACGTTATTGTTGTTTGAGCTTTAAAACATAGGTCGGCAACTTCTTCAAGCTTGCCTCCTTTTTGCCCGGTAAAGCCAATCGTCTTAATACCCATCACCTTCGCTTTTTCTACTGCCAAAAGAACATTTTTGGAATTTCCACTCGTCGAAATTCCAAAAAGAATATCCCCTTCTTTTCCCAAACCTTCGACTTGTCTTTGGAAAATAATATCATAGGAATAGTCGTTTGCTAATGCGGTAATTATAGAAGTATCTGTTGTTAATGCTAATGCAGCCAGACTTTCTCTTTCTTTTTTGAAACGCCCAATAAATTCAGCGGCAATATGCTGACTATCGGAAGCACTTCCTCCATTACCACAAAACAGAAGCTTATTTCCGCGCTCCAAACATGAAGCCATCTCTTGAGCAATCGACTCTAATAAATGGATATTAGAATCATCAAATGTGCTCTGAAACGCTTCCGAGTGATTTGTGATAATTGATTTTAACTGTTCTGATATATTCATATTTTATCTATCCGAAAAAAACTTTCGCCATATTATAGTACTCTTCAGGAACTGTCTTCAAAACACCCACAGCATCTTGGATAGGAACATCCACAATCTTATTTCCTTGAAGGCTTGTCATACGCCCCCATTTTCCAGCAAGAATAAGCTCTACTGCCTTAACCCCAAAACGCGTTCCCAAAACTCGGTCAAAAGCTGTAGGAGTTCCGCCTCGTTGAATGTGTCCCAAAACAGTAACTCTTGTTTCAAAACCCGTTTTATCTTCGATCATTTTACCGAGCTGATTACCAATACCACCCAAACGAACATGACCAAATTGATCTAGGTCTTCTTCTGTGGTTACATCTTGGTTGTCCAATTGAGCCCCTTCAGCCACTGCTATAATACTAAAAGTCTTACCTCTGCTATGACGTTTCTTAATCAAATTACACACTTCTTCAATATTTACTTTTTCTTCTGGGATCAAGATCACATCCGCTCCACCCGCTAAACCAGCCTCCAAAGCAATCCATCCAGCGTGACGTCCCATAATTTCTACAACCATAACACGATTATGAGATTCTGCAGTTGAGTGCAAACGATCAATACATTCTGTTGCAATATTTAATGCTGTATCAAACCCAAAAGTATAATCCGTACAATTCAAATCGTTATCAATTGTTTTTGGGACACCTACTACAGGCAAACCTTCTTGAGCTAATTTATTAGCCACACCCAAGGTATCTTCACCTCCGATAGCAATTAACGCATCCATCCCATTTTCTTTAAAAGTGTTTTTAATTTTATCCACACTGGTAGAATCATCATCATTGTAAGGATTTGTCCGGGAAGTTCCTAGTATAGTACCACCACGATGCAAAATTCCTGATACTGCATTATGGTCAAGAGAAACATATTCATTGTTAATAATCCCTTTCCATCCATTTTTAAATCCAATAACCTCCCAACCTGCTTGAATGCTTTTACGAACCGCAGCTCGAATAACAGCATTCAACCCTGGACAATCTCCACCCCCAGTTAAAATCCCTATTTTCTTCATTGTTAGTGTCTCCTATGTCAAAAGCTTTTAGCCCTTAGCTGTTAGCTATTAGTAAATACTAAAAACCAAGAGCCAAACACCAAAAACTAAGTGGTTATAGTGCTTTTCCAATACGAATTGCTTCCACCACGTCTTCTGCGTCCGCATCTTTTAATTGGTGAATATCAACAAAAACACTGACTTCATTGTCTAATTCCAAAACTTTCATTAAACGACTTCTAACATCCTGCTGAACTTGCTCTGAAAATTCAAGAAGAGGTTGTTGCAATTGCACTTCAAGACGAATTTTAACCTCAACTTTTTTCTCAAAACCACGACACTTCAAATCAAAATTTATAATTTCAGATCTCTTTCTCAAAACCTTCTTAACAATATCTTCAATTGCCGAAAGTGAAACCGATGTTCTTCCAAGCGGACCTGTATAGACAACTCCTCCAGAATAACGAGTCTGCTTAATCAGCATTTTAGCAAAAGCTAACCCAGAAAAAATAAAAACAAAACCAATCATAAAGACTTGAAAAGAACCCCCGAAGGAGCTGTAAATATTTTGTATATCTAACATCAATTCATTAACGGAAACCACATGAAAAGAAACCATGATCAACAAGCTTCCAATCGTTAAAAATGAGAATACAGAAAATACTTTTAAGAACAAATCAAAAATTTTCATCGTTTATTTAGTTCCTTTAGGCGGTTCCGAGTTTGTTAATAACTTATCGATAAACCCTGTATTTACATTCCCTTTTTGAAACAAAGGTCTTTGTAGAATTCTAAGCTGTAAACCAATTGTAGTTTTAATAGGCCCTACTTCCATTTCCGATAACGCACGAATCATCTTTTGTATTGCTTCATGACGATGGTCGGCATGAACAATAACCTTTCCAATCATAGAATCATAAAATGGCGGAATGGTATAACCTGCATAAATATGACTATCAACCCTTACCTCAGGACCTCCTGGAGGTAAGTAAGTTTCTATTTTTCCAGCACAAGGCATAAAATCTTTATCTGGATCCTCAGCATTAATCCGACACTCAATAGCAGCACCTTTTATCTGAACATCCGCCTGCGTAAAACTCAATTTTTCTCCAGCAGCAATACGAATCTGCTCTTTCACAATATCAATCCCTGTCATCATTTCTGTCACGGGATGCTCTACCTGTAATCGTGTGTTCATTTCCATAAAATAAAAGTTTTCATCTTTATCTACCAAAAATTCGACAGTTCCTGCATTTTCATACTGAACCGCTTTTGCAATTTTAACAGCCGCATCCCCCATTTTTTTACGCGTCTTTTTACTAAGCGCCGGAGATGGGGCTTCCTCTATTAACTTCTGATGTCTTCGCTGAATCGAACAATCTCTTTCACCTAATTGAACCACAGTTCCTTTTCTATCTGCTAATAATTGAATTTCTATATGTCTTGGTTCAGTGATGAATTTCTCCATATAAAGCTCGCCATTACCAAAAGCAGCTTCAGATTCCGCTTTAGCGGTCATAAAGCCACTAACAAGCTTTCCATCATTATGAGCAATCTTCATTCCTTTTCCACCACCACCCGCTTTCGCTTTAACAATAACGGGATATCCAATTTTCTTTGCACTCTTCAAAGCTTCTTCTGTATTCTTAAGAATTTTTGTCCCTGGAGTTACGGCAACACCTGCTTTAGTAACCGTTTGACGAGCGAGAGACTTATCTCCCATCAACCGAATACTTTCAGGTTTCGGCCCAATAAATTTAATTTCACAAGATTCACAAATCTCTGCAAAGTGTGCGTTTTCAGCTAAAAATCCGTACCCCGGATGAATAGCCTGAACATCCGCAACTTCCGCTGCACTAATAATTGCCGGAATATTTAAATAACTTTCAGAACTAGGGGCCTCGCCAATACAAATTGCATCATGAGCTAAACGAACATGCAAAGAGTCTTTGTCCGCCTTAGAATAAACAGCAACTGCCTCTATTCCTAATTCTCTACAAGCCCTAATAATACGAACTGCAATTTCGCCACGATTCGCAATTAAAATTCTATGAAACATAAAATTCCTTTTTTGAAGCTATCAGACACTCGTCTTCAGCTAACTTGTTTGCACTCTAAATAAGGGTTGATCAAATTCAACGGGTGCCCCAGATTCAACAAGCACTTCGACGATTTTTCCACTGATATCTGATTTAATTTCATTCATTAATTTCATAGCTTCAATAATACACAAAACATCATCATTTTTAATAGACGAACCTACATTCACATAAGGAGGTTGGTCTGGAGAAGGTGTAAGGTAAAATGTTCCGACCATAGGAGACCGAACAAGAGTTTCATTCGCTGCAGCTGTTGGTTGAGCAGGTGAAGAAGCCTCCCCAGAAGATTGTATCGCCTGAACAGGTGCGGATTGAATCGGTGCACTTACAGGAGATTGTTCTTGAACAACAATATTTCCATTATGCTTTTTAAGTTTTAATTTAAGACCTTGTTTTTCAAGTTCAATTTCAGCAAGACCATTCTCTTGCATCATATTAACAATTTCTTTAATTTCCTTCAGATTCATAGGACCTCCAAAATTTGATTAACCAAAACTATACAATCAGATAACACGAAAAACTATTTGCTACATACTGTGAAAAAGCGCATCTAAACCTAATAAATAACTCTGAACTCCAAAACCACCCACCTGCCCAATGCAAGAAGGAGCCGTTAATGAGGACTGACGAAACTCTTCTCTCTGATAAATGTTAGACAAGTGCACTTCTACTGCTGGCGTATCCACAGCCTTCAATGCGTCTCGAATAGCGACACTGGTATGCGTGTACGCTGCCGGATTAATTAAAATTCCAGAGACCTTTTTTTCAGGAGCCGCTCCAATCGCATCTACGATTTCACCTTCATGATTCGACTGAACAATAGTTAGCTGAACACCCAAAGTTTTAGCTTTTTCTTTTAATAGCTTATTAATCGAATCAATCGACACAGAACCATAAATTTCAGGCTCACGACTTCCTAACAATTGAAGGTTAGGACCATGAATTACTAAGACTTTCAATTTTTTGTTTTTTGCTTCTTTCACCATCTCATCCCCACTTGAAAGCTAAAAAACACTTAAATAACAAGAATTCACTCCACTTAAATCTAAAAAAAAGAGATAAAGTGGGATGAGCTCATATAGCTTTAAAACTCGTTAATTGCCTAAACAGAGTAATTTACATCTTTTTAGGTCGAATCTCAAGCAAAATCTCATCAACCCAATTTATCTAGACCGTCTCTGCCGGATTCTCTATTTCATCCTTAGCATGCTTGAACTCATCAAAAACAGATTCCTCTCGAGATCGAATCCCTTTACTAAACGTATAGATCAGCCCTCCAAACAAACTAAAAGAAAACATAACGAAGAAAAACAAAAGAGATAAAGCAAAAGCTTGCTCGGAGCTACAAAAATTTGAAAACAAATAAACGTAAGCACCCTCTCTAACACCCAACCCATTCACAGATGGCGCCATACTAACAGCGCTCACAATTGGCATCAGAACAAAGAACAACCCCAAAGGAATATCAACCCCTAAACTTTTAGCTAATACAAAATTAACCAATACAAAACAACTTTGAGACAAAATAGATAAAACCAAACTTGAAACAACTGTTTTTCGATGTTGTTTAAATTCGTATATAGAGTGATAAACATCCCTCATCTTCGTCTTGTACTTCTGTGAAGGAATGAGGTGCCAAACAAATTTAAATAATCGAGCTACCCTTCTGCTAGAAAAGAACAGTACAAGCAAAAATGCAGACAAAGATAATGCATAAACAATTTGGTTGATTTTAGGGTCTGAAAGCTTTTGCCCAAAACAAAGCACACCTAAAAAAGCTAGTCCCACCAAGGTAAACAGCCCGATCACACGGTCTACAAATACTGTGGAAAAAGTATCTAGCTTATTTCCTGTTTTCTTATAAAGGTAATATCCTTTAACGGCATCTCCCCCTACTGCCGAAGGCAACAAGTTGTTAAAGAACAAACCAATCATTCCAAGAAAGAAAACATTTTTAAATGAAATAAATAAATTCTTAACTGTTAGAACAACTTTTAAACGATAGTTGATAATAGCAATAGATCCAACATACAAACCATAAGCTAGAGCAAAAAGCTCCCAACGCGTTGTCAAAAGAATCTCAAGGACATCCGTCAGCTTAGAACGAAATAAATAAAAAATAATAAACAAAGCTCCAAAGCTAACTAACAACCTCAAAGCCGTTAACACATTTCCTTTTAAACCAGATTTTTTCTGTTGATTATCCTTGCTCTGATCTATTGTTTGATTTTTCACTACTGACATATTATGTGCTCTTTTCTCTAAAATTTTCTCACTCCCCCAATAAACAAAAAAAGAGGTTCCTAGCAAAAGTGGAATAAAATTAAGCTAAGAACCTCTTAATCTTTCGTGAGGATAGGAACCAATCAGCTCCTAAAGACCTATTATTATAGCAAAAAGGGAAGTGAAATCAATCTTTTTTAAGGGGAATGAAATAAGTGTAAGTGCTTTAAATTAAACAAGATAGAAAAACAACAAAGAGGAATGATCAGTCAGAACTTTTTCTTTCTTTTTTAGATAAAAACTTCATATCCTGATGCATCTGCTCACCTAAATAACCTGTCATGATATCTTCAGCTAATATTTGAAAGGGGCTGACCACATGTTTCAATTTTATAGCTCTTACGCTATTACTCGACTGGGACATCTTTGATGTTTTTTTCTGTGTTCGAACTCGGCTTTTCATGTATTCCTCCCCATTAGAAATCTCTAACAAATTCCATAACTTTAGCTTTGTCTTGTTCTGAAATATGGTAGAACTCGATGCCAATACCCATTTGATCCGACTGCTGATCAATACGAACCACTTTACCTTCAGCTTGGACTTCATCTCCATTTGGAAGTTTGACTTTAAGCTCTAACATTTTAAGATCATACGGATCCAAAGGAGCTCCATTCTCTGAAGACGCATCCATATCAAGGTATTCCGCATATAATCCGCCTTGACTTAAATTAGTTACAATCGCATGAAAAATAATACTTTCAGCTTCGCTTCCTTCCTGTATATACCAAAATTGCAATGGGAGAGCCGTTCTTAGTCGGGTGTATTCTCTTTTTTCTTCAAGGGTAGGTGGTAATGAATTTTCTTTAACAAGTTCTTCAGCAAAATAATGAATCACTTCTTCTTCATCTTTGAAGAAACGAACATTGGATGTTGTTTCTGTTCGTGTAAACATCTCATTAACAGAATAACTGCCACTAATAACACCACAATTCAAATCTGTCGTTAAATTATCAACAATTGCTTTTACTCCTAAACTATCTATTGTCTCCACGCTCTTCAAATTAATAAGTAAGTTTTTAGGCTTCTCTCTTTCAACAAAGCGTGAAATTTCTTCTTTACCTCTCATTGCCCAAGGACCAACGAAGTCACCCTTAAGATCCAGGATCTCCACTTCTCCGATTCTCCTATTTGTCATTTGAGGTATGTAGTTCATTTTCTAATCTCCGTGCCCCGCTTTGTATTGAGAAGTGGAGATGACAGTTTCAAAATGTTACTGCCTTCTCCACTTCTTCTGGGAGCTAGCTAGGCACCTATAAGTAGTGCACTTGACGTGCCAAGATATGGATTATTTACTAATAATTTCATAAGTCTATATACATTAATTACTTAAGATTCTTCAAAGCTTAAAATATATCGTATATTTGGACCAAAATAACTGTAACAATCTATTTACAGTAACAAATTAGACTATTAACAGAAATGTTACGTTTTAAAAAATAAGGAGTTTTAACTTAACCCTAGGCTATGACAACCGATAATTAGTATAGAGTTTTTCTATATATAATAGCCACAAAAAAAGGCAAATAATGCTCCAAAGAGTCTTATTTTTACTTATCTTATTTATTGTTCCCCTAATTCACACAAAAGTTCTATGGGCTCAGCAATTACCGCCAAGTACCGACGCTGCCGTATTTTCCGAAATCGTTAATAAGGAAGCCAGAGAAAAGCTTGTTGCGAAACCAAAAAAACCCCTTATAGAAGAGCAGCCAGAAGATAAACCAGATCAATCTTCTTCGGAAAAAGAATTTTTCGTCAAACAAATAGATATCAAAGGAAACAACATCCTTACCAGAGAAGAACTAGAAAGTCTTATTTCTCCCTATGAAAATAAGCTCATTCGCCTTAGTGATGCCAAAGAACTCTCTAAGAAGATAGAACAAAAATATAGAGATGAAGGCTATATTATGACTTACGTCTACCTGCCTCCTCAAAAAATTGATGCGGAGAAGCTCACTATTCAAATTTTAGAAGGCAAAATGGGCAAACTTGTTGTTGACGGTAATAAATGGTTTTCAGAGAAAAACCTTCAAAGGTATTCCCGACTTAAAGAAGGTGAACCTCTTCAGTACGAAACATTAGCCAAAAGCGTTCAAAGAATGAATGAAAACCCCGACCGTGAAGTACGAGCTATTCTACAACCCGGTGAAGAGACTGGATCCACCGATGTCCACCTCAAAGTAAAGGATCGTTTTCCTATTCATATCGGAGGATCTTTTGACAACTTAGGTACAGAATCTACAGGTAGACGCCGTTTCGGGACAAGCATTCGTCATAATAATTTTTTATTTCCAGACGCCACTCTCCTATCAGGAGCCATATTGGGTAAAGACTTTTCAGCTGGATATGCCCAGTACCTTATCCCTCTTTCCCGATTTGGAACCAAACTTTCTTTAGGATTTAGTGGTTCTAGAATTTCGCCTAAGAAGGAGTTCAAAGGATTTGATATTGATGGACGTTCTCAAACATATACTTCATCCTTGACACAACCTTTAATAGAAAAAGAAAACTTTAAATTAAACTCGAGCCTTGGTTTTAACTTAAAAGACTCTACAACAATCAATATTGCAGGAACATCTCGAAGAGATCGCCTCAGAATCCTAAAACCAGGTTTAGACATGTCCTTTAGTGATCGTTTTGGTGCCACTTCCCTTTCAAATGAAATCTCTTTTGGCTTGGATATTTTCGGAGCAACAAGCACCAACAACCCAGTCTCAAGTCGTCGTGGAGCACCTCCTAACTTCATTAAATTGAACGGTTCTATTAATAGAAATCTTAGATTACCCGGAAACACATTGGCTAGTGCAGAATTTAATTATCAACTCGCATTAGATCAATTAACACCTCAAGAGCAGCTTTATTTGGGTGGTATGAATAGTGTCCGAGGATATCCCGAAGGTGACTTTTTAGCAGATCAAGGCTTCTCTTTAAGCTTAGAATATTCTTTTCCTCCATTCTTTATTCCAGAAGATTGGAAGCTCCCTTTTGCAAAAAGAACTCTTAAAAATCAGTTCCAATTTACAACATTTACAGACATCGGTTTTGGTCAAATTAAAGGTCCTGCAAAGACACAAAAAAGGTCTCGATATTTACAAGGCGTTGGTGCTGGAGTCCGTGTTTTTGTTTGGAACAATATTTCTACACGAATCGAATACGCATTCGCAATCGGTAACGAACCTCTGACAGAATCAAACCATTCACGCGTACATTTCACATTACAACTCGATATTTAAACAGTTTAAAATTTAAAAATAAAAATTAAAAATCATAGTTTAAAATTTTAAATTTTCCATTTTGTCATTCCCGACTAGCTCGGGAATCCAGACAGACAAAAGAATAATATTCAAAAAAAGACACTGGATCCCGCATCAAGTGCGGGATGACAAATTCTGTCACCTTCCTCCCAACTCAACCATTAAAAATGACCTCCATCTTTTTTTGAAAATCCCACTTTCCTATATATATCAATGGGTTATAACAAGGTTAAAAACACCTTATTTGCAGGCCTTTTTACTGACTGTTACACTTATTTTGTGGGTATTTTAAAAGTTTTTATTATCTAGTTAACATATTTGAGCACTAAAAAACGCAGAAGAAATGATAATGACAATGAAACCAAAAGAATTTAAAACTCAACGTTTAGACAAATCTGGATGTCTAAGATCATGTTTTAAGTTTAAGAAAACAAAGCGTAAGAAAAGCACATTCAGTCTTTCAGCTTTTTCTGTCTTCTTTTTGTTCACATTTTTTATTATTTCTTCATTTTCTGTTCCCGCATTCGCACTTCCACAAGATCCCGATGTTGTAAATGGCTCCGCAAGTTTTGAACAAGCAGATGCAAACACACTAAATATTACAGCAAGTGATAATTCAATCATTCAATATTCCTCATTCAATATCGCTCAAAATGAAACCGTTAATTTTATTTTGCCAAATGTGGATTCCTTTTCACTCAATCGAATTTTAGATACCTCACAAACTGAGATTTTGGGTAATTTAAATGCTAATGGAAATTTAGTTTTGATTAACAACAATGGATTTCATTTTGGCTCATCAGCTAATGTGAATGTTGGAGGCCTCATAGCATCCACCATGGACATTTCGAATCAAAATTTTCTGAATGGTCAATATTTGTTTGGCGGAATTGATCAGACCTTAGAGAATAAATTTGCTCAGCTCATTAACGATGGAACCATTCAGACCCGTGAAGAAGGTTTTGCAATTCTCATTGGAAGTGCCGTTGAAAATAACGGGATTATTATTGCTCCTCTAGGAACAGCTTCTCTCGCTTCTGGTGATGTGGTGACAGTCGGCATTTCTCCAAATGGAATGATCTCTGTTGGAATTGACGAACCCACTTCTCAACAAGTTCTAGATCATGAAGGAAATCCAATTGCAGATCAAATTAAGAATACAGGCACCATGGAAGCTAATGGCGGTGTCGTTGTTTTAAAATCTGAGGCCGTTAATGACGTGTTTCATGCTGGAATGAATCTTTCAGGGATTATCACAGCTGATGAAATAATTGAAGAAAATGGGGTTATCGAAATTGTTAGCTCCGGCCCTATTTATTCAACAGCCAATATCAGTGCTAAGGGCGGCTCTATTTCTGTAGAAAGTGAAAAGGAACTGAATGTCTCTGGCTCATACAAAGCTGAAAACGGAACTGTCTTAATGAAGTCTGGAACCGATATTACAGTACAAGGAGAAACAACTGTTTCTGGGGATACTACTTTCGAAGCAGACGGTCACATTCTAGTCAAAGCTCATATTACCAATCTTAACGGCAAAATTTCATTTCTAGCGGATTATGATACAAACGGTATTGGTTCATTTCTACAATCTGAAGGCACTACAGTTAAAACAGCAAACGGGGATGTTCTTATTAGTAGTTCGGGTCCTGGAACGTTGGGTCACATAGATGTTGCTGGTGAACTCTTGTTGGAAAGCTCTGGATCTCCTTTTGACTTTAACAACACCCCTGCTGTGGATTCAGCTCCTGTAAACCCAGCTATTTTAAGTCTGATACAAGATTCAACCATCAACGTAACCGAAGGCGTTAACATCGGACTTGCCGTTACCATGAATGCCTCAAACGGCCAATACTATATTGGAACCAATTGGAACAATTTTGGTACATTTATTCCAGGGACATCACTCATTGAGTTTATTGGACCTGAACCAACATTTGTAACTGGGGACAATGTCTTTCACGACCTCACAGTTACCGAACCTGGAAAGTTAATTCATTTTGAAGCAGATGCAACACAATCTGTTGTTGGGACCCTCACCTTTAGAGGTGCCCCAGGAAAGCTTATTCAAATTCGATCTACGGATACGAACACGCCATGGAAAATCGACCTTCAAGGCACCCACACTATTTCGTATGTAGATCTGATGAATGGAACCAATGTCAATATCCACGGGCCACCTATCGTAGTTTCTAACAGTAAAAATTCTTTAAACAACTCTGGTTTTGATTTCTCCCAAGCTGGCCCTGTCTGGGTTGGTTCTGGAAATTCCCTTTATTGGTCTGATCCTACAAACTGGAATTCAGGTTTTGTTCCTGGTTCTGGAGACAATGTTACTTTTAATTCCTCTTCCCTATCTAATTCTATTATTGATACTTCTTTTCAAGGCTCCATTGCTGGACTTACCTTATCTGAAGATTTTACAGGATCTGTTTCTCTTGAAAATAATTTAACAATTCTCGGAAATGTCACATTATTAGGAGGAACTTTATCTGCTGATAATCATCAGATCTCCGTATCTGGCAATTGGACTCAAAATGGAAATCACTTCGATGCAGGCTCGTCCACTGTAACATTTGTGGACAGTTCTCAATCCAGTACGATTTTAGGAAATAATACATTTTATAATTTTACGGTTACTACCCCATCCAAATACATCTATTTTGGCGCTGGAGACACACAGAATATATTAGGCACCTGGAAAACCCAAGGAAGCTACGGACAACATGTTCGACTCCTTTCGACACAGTCTGGGGAGCACTGGATCGTTAACCCCTCAGGCCCTAGAGACATGACCTATACCTGGTCAGGAGACTCCCATAATATCCATCCCGATATCATTATCATGACGGAGTCTACTAACCGAGGAAATAGTATCAATTGGGACCCTGTAGGAACATGGACAAATGGAGCTGGTGGAAATAGCAACTGGTCTGATGCACTTAATTGGAGTGGCCTTGGAGGTGCTAGTCCTGGTGCTGGAGATGATCTCATATTTAATGGCTCTACCACAAATGCAAGCTCCACCGTGGATGGCGCCTTTGGAGGAACAATTAATAGTGTAAACATGATTAATGGCTATGCTGGTCAACTTAATTTAGGTCGTAGTTTAACCGTCACCACTTCGTTTAATAACATATCTATTTTTTCTTTAAATGGAAATGCTTTTACACTCAATGGTGCTGCCGGATCATTCACGAATACAGGAACCGTTCTTGCTCGAGGAACAGAAGCTGTTAACTTAGGTGTTGCTGGAAACGACACTGATTCCGGAACTTGGCAAATTAATGGAAATAGTGATGGTACCGTAGACACATTTACTCTTTTTGATTTTGGGACGAATGATTATTTTAATTTAACATTTGCTTTTACTCTCTTCACCCAACCCGATATTTACCAATCAACAGCTCCTAAACAAATTAATGGGGCTTTCACCCTACTCGCCCATTATGATGCCAATGGCAACACAACTACTGTAGAAGGCTTAACCACAATGCAGGGTGGTGACTATGATGCAGGCTCAGCACAACAAAACTTAAATGGGGGGCTTAATTTATTTTTCGCTGCTTCTGACTTTAATGCCGAAACTGCTGACGTAACTTTTGGAACAAGTTTTAATGTTACCAGCGGAACATTTGCTGGAGGGACAGGTAGTATTACCATTAATGCAGCAGCCGTTGTAAGTACCAGCGGTTCTTTTACTACCACAACAGGAATCATGACAGCAACATCTTTAGCGATTAATGGTTCCGGTACAGTAACAATGGCAGCAAACAGCACACTTCGACTTACAGGATCTGGAACCCCTCTTAGCGGAACGGGTACTTTAGACACGACAACAAACACTCCAAATACCGTTGAATTCACAAATACAAATGCGACAGATATCAGTCTCGCTGGACCCGCAACGGCTTACCATCATCTTAATTTAAATTCTCCCGATGTATTTGGACTCACGGACACAGAAACAACTCCAAATACAGACGAAATAAATTTTCAAGCTTCTTTTGTAGATACTGCAAACGATTTTGGTTACTTTGTGAGTAATGGAGACAGTAATAATGCATGGGTCACTAAAGTACAACTCTCTACAAATACGCGTGTAGCTGTTCTAACATTAAATACAGGAGAAACAGCAACAGCAGAAGCTGTCGCTGATACCACGAACGGATTTGCTTATATTGGATTTACAGATGGCACAGATAAAATCCTTAAGATTAATATTGCCCCTGCAGGTTTTGCCCGTGTTGGCTCTATTTCACTCAGCGCTGGAGAAGATCTTAATAGTTTTGATACGGCTGTAATTGATCAAGCAAATGGCTATGCTTATTTTGTTACAACCGACCCCGTTCTCCCTGGTTCCCAGGTTATCAAATTTGATATTGATCCTGTTCGTCAATCCGCTCAACCTTTTGATTTTGCACGTGTAGCCACTTTATCTTTTAATGATGCTAATCATAGCAGCATTGGTTCTGCTGTCATTGATACCGTAAATGGTTACACCTACTATGGAACAGCAAGCGGAAGTATTAGTCCCGCACGCGTTATCAAAGTAGATACCGATCCAGCTCGTACTTTCCAAAAAATTGGAGATATTACAATGGCTTCCGGCGAAATTTTCTTACAAACAGCTGTGATTGATACCACTAATAATTTTGCTTATTTTGGTAGCTGGGATGGAACACTCAACCCTGGAGAAATTATTAAAATAAACACGGCTCCTGGAAATTTTAGTCGTGTTTCTGCAATCACTCTCAATTCAGGCGAAATTGCTCCCAACACTTCTTTTATTGATACAGCCAATCAATATGCCTATTTCACAGAAGACTTCACAGATAATATTGATGTGATTAAAATCGATATTCGTCCTAGCAACTTCGCTCGAGACGGCTCATTCACCATAATAACCGATGGAGGAGCTGAAGGCGGAAGACAATCTTTTATTGATACAACCACAGGTTTTGCCTTTATTGGATCCTTTAATGGTACCACCGGAGATATTTATAAAATCCAAGTCGATAATCCTAATAATTTTCGTTTAGGAACAGCAGGCTCCCAAACTTTAACTGTTAATGGAGACTTCACCGTTGGCGGACATTTGGATGCAGATACATTTGATCCAATTATTAATGTTACAGGAAATTTCTCTGTGGATGACCGAATATTCAAAGCCCCTTCTGCTACAACAATGACAGTCGGTGGAAACTGGACTTTAACTCGATCTAAATTCACACATAACGGCGGAAGTGTTGTATTTAACGGAACTGGAAACCAAACAATTAATAATTTAGATTCTGGTTTTAATAATGTAACCTCTAGCGGGTCAGGAACTTTAGTCTTAGCTAGCAACTTTTCTCTTGCGGGTGCCCTTGTTCTTTCTGCGGGTAATCTGACTCAAAGCACAAACAACATAACAGCTGTTTCTTACAATCAATCTACCACCGGCAATTTCACGGGAGGCGCTGCCAATTTCACAATCACGGGCAATACATTCTTTATTAATAGCGGAACCTTCACTGCCCCATCAGGAACACTTTCTGAAGCAGGGAATTTTACTGTGACAGGAACAGCTGTCTTTGCTCATAACAATGGAACCGTTTTATTTAATGGAACTTCGAATCAAACAGTTACCTTAGATGTTGCTGTTCTTTTTAATAATATGACGGTTAGCAATACGGGCGCTAGCGTTATCATTGCTGGAACGAATAATACTTTAGATGTAGACGGAACTCTATCCATCACAAGCGGTACCTTAGATGTAAATACAAACAACTCCCCTGTCATCACATCCGGAGATGTTTTAAACACAGGAGGAACAATATCTCAAGGAACAGCTAATTGGACTTTTGATGGTGCCGGAACTCAAAACTTAAACTCCGGAGGATCCACATTTGTTCGTCTTTTACATACCGGAACAGGAACACTTCAATTAGCAAGTTCTGCTTTAACCGTAACTACCGTCTTTAATCATAGTGCTGGTAACTTTTTCTTAAAAGGACAAAACCTTACTGTGACTGGAGCCACATTCACCAATGGCGCCACCATGCAACTTCAAGGAAACGAAACGATTACAGGTCTAACAACCGGCACTGGAACTTGGGAATACATTGGTGATGGAGATGCCGTAGGAGATGCCTTTAATATTCTTGACCTTAGTGCCGGCGGTACCGACTATGCAACTCTTATTATTAATTCTACGGATTCTGGAGATAGCTTTACCCTATTAGGAAATCTCTCCGTCTCCTCTACTCTAACTTTAACTGCTGGAAATATGATTCAGAGTACATTCACGCTTTCTGTTACGAGTAATATGTTAGTCAATGGCGGAACATATACAGGATCTGGAACCGGGGCTCAAATGGACGTGAATGGGAACTTTACTGCAAGCTCTGGTGGAG
This sequence comes from Candidatus Omnitrophota bacterium, assembly GCA_029261035.1. Lineage (GTDB taxonomy): Bacteria > Omnitrophota > Omnitrophia > Omnitrophales > JACROU01 > JAJDCD01. The sequence continues at coordinate 1,891 of JAJDCD010000005.1, read as the reverse complement.
TTACTTTAACGAGTGGGACTTTTTTCTTACAAGGTGATTGGTCTCGTACAGGTGGTACTTTTAGTGCGAATGGCGGAACGGTTGATTTAGATGGTGCCGATCAAAGTGTTTTAGGAAACGCTACATTTAATAACTTAATTAAAACAGTGACAACAGCACGAACACTTACTTTTCAAGCATCTCAAACTCAAACAATTAGCGGGCTTCTTCGCCTAAAAGGCGCGGCTGGACAATTACTATCCATTCGAAGTTCTACGAACAACGTCTTATCACTCATCAACCCTAACGCAGGAAACTTAGACATTGATTTTGTTGATGTGAAGGATAACAGCAATCTCAATGGAACCTTTATTAACCCCACGAATAGTACCGACTCTAACAACAACTTTTTCTGGTTCCCTAAACAAGGTGGAGGAACTGCTTCTTCAATATTTGCAGGAATCACAATTGCTCTTTCAATTAATGGTGGCACAACGGTAACAGGCGTAGCTGCCGGTGACGGAAGCTATACATTTACTAATTTAAACATGAACAGCGGAGATGTTGTTACTGTTTATGTTGATAACCATGGATCATTCCGATGGGTTATTGTTGCCATTGCCAGTGGAGGAGATTTAAATGATTTAAATTACACCAACAACGCCTTAACGCTTCGTAGTTACAATGGCTCGCCTATCACCAACGCGCATTTGGATATCGCTAACAACTCAGGTCCTGCTGGAGCTGGCGACACTGATATTGACCAGGTTTTCACTACTTCTATAAATGGTGGCGCCACAACAGATCTTGTTGTTGTCAGCAGTCGAAGCTTAATCATTCCTAACACAGGCCCTACAACAACTTTTACTCCAGGAAATGCAGTTGCAGTTACCGCGTCCACAATTATTCTTCAAGATAATTTGGATTTAACAAGCTCAACAACTTCTAATTCATTGAATGTTACGAGTACTCTTAATCAATCCGGAGGAACTCTTACTGGATCTGATGCTCAAATGGATATTGTTGGTTATTCAATAACTGCAGGAACTTTTTCGGCTCCTGTAGCTCCTGGGTTTTTAAAAATTGGAGGATCTTTCTCTTCTATCGGAGGAACATTCAATAACAACAACGGAACGGTTGAGTTTGATAGCTCTACAGCAACATTATCCCCAGGAACAGTGGCTTTTCATGATGTTCTATTTTCTCATAGTGGTGGCACAAAAACTATAGTAGGAACATTAACCGTTAATAACGATTTAACTTTCTCTGGCACCACTGTATCAGCAACTGCAGCTGCATCTATATTACTAGCGGGTGATTTATTTCATACCTCTGGAAGCATTGGAGGAAATGGAGATACCACACTGAATTTCACTGCAGCAATCCATGAAATCTCTCAATCCACTACTGCAAGCATGCAATTGAAATTCAATTTAGATAACGCTGGTGAAATAGTTAATTTAATTACAGACCTTCATATTGATACTGCTAGAGGCGCTCTCAGTATTTCCGCAGGGACTTTTAATGTCGGAACTAACGATTTGATTATGAACGATGATTTCACTCTTTCTGGTACTGGAACTTTTAATGCCACAAATGCAACTGCTCTGGACTTTAACGTAAGCCCTTTTGTTATGACAGGAGGCACTTTTAATGCCCCTAATCAAGTATCAGGGACTAACATGTTTGTTACCACAAGCTCCTTCTCTATTACTGGAGGAGTTTTCAATGCTAACTCAGGCACGATTAATTTTGATGGCTCTTCAGCTATTTTAACTACTGCTGTTGGCGCAACTCCAATCGATTTTCATAACGTCACTTATTCTCATACTTCTGGAACCAAAACACATACAACAGACATGAATATAACAGGAGATATCGCTTTTAATGGCAGTAATGTGGATGCTAATAC
>JAJDCD010000004.1 GCA_029261035.1 Candidatus Omnitrophota bacterium | reverse complement strand
ATTCTCTGGCCTTTTAAGTTATGGACTTTGGTGGGGTGTGTAGAGGTTGAAAACAAAAGGGCCATCGAGGGCTTTTGTTTTCTTGGTTTAATGTATTTCGTTATAATGTAAATAACGAAATGCTTGTTTGTTTTAGTTTTTAATACTGCTTCAGGGCTAAAGGCGTTAATTGCTCAAAAGAGTTGGTTTAGGATTTAGAGGGTATCGTCACATGTGTGACGATGGTTTTGCTAAAAGGCAATGGCTAAAGCGATATATAAGGGGAAGTGATGAGTTTATTTGATTATGTAGATGAGGAGTTGTCTCGGGTGAAGGAAGAGGATAGTTTTCGGTTCTTTAGAACTCGAGGTGAGTTTGTGGATGGGCGGTATGGGCATGTCCGTATTCAAGGTAAGGAAGTTGTTCTTTTTGCTGGGAATGATTATTTAGCACTCAGTCAACACCCTTTGGTGAAACAAGCTGCTATAGATACGATACAAGAGTTTGGTGTGGGTTCTGGAGCTTCTCAGTTAGTTTCTGGGCATACATCCAAGCATCAGGAGTTAGAAGAACGAGTGGCTCGTTTTATGAATAAAGCAGCGGCGCTTATTTTTCCAAGTGGATTTCAAGCGAACATCAGTGTGATTAGTTCTTTAGTTGGAAAAGACGATCTGGTGATTATGGACAAGCTGAACCACGCTTCATTGATTGATGGTTGTCGTTTATCCGGAGCTGAGTTTAGAACATTTCCACATAAGAAGTATGATCGTCTTGAAGAAATTTTACATCAATATCCTTCTAAAGAAAAAAAGTTAATAGTGACAGACGCTGTCTTTAGTATGGATGGAGACTTGGCAGATTTAAAACGATTGGTTGAGATTAAAAAGAAGTTTAATGCAATTTTATTAGTGGACGAAGCTCATGCAACTGGGGTTTTTGGAATGAAGGGTAGCGGTTTGTGTGAAGAGCAAAAAGTAGAAGAGGACGTAGATGTCCGTGTGGGAACTTTTTCAAAAGCTGTCGGTTCTCAGGGTGGTTTTGTTGCAGCTGATAAAAATATAATTGAGTTTATGATTAATTTTTCTCGACCTTTGATTTTTTCTACAGGTTTAGCTCCTCATTTGTGTGCAGCGGCTGTTGTTGCGATCGATATTATTGAATCAGATAAGGATTTGAGAAGAAAGTTGTTGTGGGACTCTTTTAATTTAAAAGATGAATTAGTAAAACAATTATCTTTTGATGTGGGTGGAACAGAATCTCCTATTATCCCATTGATTGTTGGAGAAAAGAAAGATGCATTAGAGTTGAGTCAAAAATTAATGGATGCAGGATTTTTCATTCCTGCGATTCGTCCTCCAGCAGTTCCGGTAGGTAAGTCTAGATTAAGATTAACTGTAAGTGCAGGGCATTTAGATGAAGACAAAGAGAAGTTGTTGAAAGTTTTGGAGAGTATTAAGAAGGGGTGAGTAGAGGTTGTTGGCGGCCACGGATAGTTCTCCGGCGCTCAGACAGCACAAAAGGGACAGTCCCCTTCGGGGACTGTCCCTTTTGTGAACTCGCGAATGCTTGTGAGGGCTTAGAGGGTTGGCAACAAAAGTGCATCGAGCCCTTGTTGTTGCCTTGGTTTAATGTATTTCGTTATAGTGTATATAACGCAATGCTTGTTTGTTGTTAGGTGATTATAAAATATTACGGGGATAAAAGCTTAGTTGAGCAGATGAATTGATTTAGGATTTAGATCTAATCGTATCGTCACATGTGTGACGATTGTTTTTATTGAAAGCTAAAGGTTGTGGGTATTGTGAAGTTGAGAGTTTTGATTTTTATGTTAATTTTAATGCCTGTGTTGGGTTTAAGGGCGGATGTGGGAGATGGTATGGATTTTAAGTTAGTGAGAGAAGAGTTTGGGGTTCAGGAGTATGAGCTTTTGAGTAATGGGCTACGTGTTTTATTATTAGAGGATCATTCGTTTCCTGTCTTGAGTGTGAATGTGACTTATCAGGTGGGGTCTCGCAATGAGGTTGAAGGGAAGACGGGGACGGCGCATTTTTTAGAGCATATGATGTTTAAGGGCTCAGGTAATTATAATCGAGAGTCGGAGACTCCGATCGCGCCTATGTTTGAACAAATTGGAGCTGAGATTAATGCTGTGACGAGCATGGATTACACAAATTATTATGAAGTGTTGCCGAGCGAGTGGGTGCATTTGGCTTTGGATATTGAAGCAGATCGGATGCGTGGAGCTTTGTTGAGAGATAAGGATATTCAGTTTGAGAAGAATGTTGTTTTGAATGAGTTGCAGCATCGAGAGAATTCTCCGATGGTGAAGTTGTATCAAAAGTTGTGGAATGAAGCGTATCAAAAACATCCCTATCGTAGACCTGTGATTGGTCTTGAAGAAGATATTAAAAATATGAGTGAACAGGATTTTCGTGATTTTTATAACCAGTACTATTGGCCTAATAATGCGGTTCTTACTTTGGTGGGTGATTTTGATTCTAAGTCTGTTTTGAAACTCATTGGAGAAAAGTTTGGCTCTTTAGAACGCGCTTCTTTTGAAATACCTTCGGTTTTAGAAAAAGAACCAGAACAAACAGAGCTTCGTCGGTTTGAATTAAAGACAGAGGATCAGGTGAATGTGGTCATGATCGGTGTTCAGAGTGTTTCTGGTACTGATCCGCAGTATATTCCTTTGGATGTTTTAAGCAGGGTTTTAACAGGGGGTAAAACAAGCCGTTTGTATTCTTTGGTTGAGGAAGGTTTGGCTGTTGAAGTGATGAGTATGCCTCCTGATACGAAAGATAAGGGTCTTTTCCTGATCTATGTTGTGTTGTCTTCTGAAGCAGATCATCGTGTTGTGGAAGATCGGATTTTATCTGTTTTGGATGAAATGAAGCTTAAAGGGGTAAGTGAGGAAGAGCTCACAAGAGCGGTTAAGCAAATTGAAGTGGATACTTATTTTGCTCAGGATGGTGCTGTTCAAGTTGCTTCGGAATTAGTTAAATCTATTGCTGTAGGAGATTGGAGTTTGTTTCATCGCTATGTACCTCAACTAAAAGAGGTGACAACCAAACAGATTTTGAATAAATTAAATACCTTTTTTCAGAAAGAAAAAATGACTATTGGTTATTTGCTTAGTCAATCAGATGCGGGACAAGGAACGGGAGCTGTTTCTTTATCCGATCTTAAAAATGTTCAAGAACCTCCTCGTGTAGGAGAGCCTGAAATTTTTAATCAAGTTTTAAATTCAAAGTCTGAGGTGAATACTAATTTTGCTAGTCGTGTTAAAAGTTCTGAGGTGAGTGGCGCTAAGGTAATGAGTTTCAAAACTCAGAATGATAATATTGTTCAAATTGTAGGTTCTTTTCAGGGGGCAGGAAGTGTTTTTACGGATAATCCCTTGTTGTCCTATTTAACGGCTTCGATGTTAGATAAGGGGACTCAAAATAAGAGTAAGATAGAGATTGCTGAGATTCTAGGAGACCGAGGCGCTGAGATAGCCTTTAGCACAGACTACAAAAGAGTTTCTTTTGATGCTAGTTGCTTGAGGGAAGATTTGGATTTGGTGGTTTCTATGATTTCTGAACAGCTGAGAGAGCCTTTGTTTGACAGTAAAGAATTTGAGCGGGTTAAACAGCATACCGAAGTTTTAATTAAACACCAAATGACGAATACGGGTAGCTTAGGCTATTCTGAACTGTCTCGTATTGTTTATGATCCAGCACACCCTGGTTATGATTTGCCTTTTGAAGAGCAAATAAATATTTTAAACAAAACTACTTTAGATGATGTGAAAACATTTTTTGAGAAACAATATTCCCCGACTCAGTTTCTTTTTGTAACCGTTGGGGATGTTGAGCATGGGGCTTCTGTATCTGCGTTTGAAAAACATTTTGGGAGTTGGGAAGATAAAAATATGATTTCAAATTTTGATTCTTCGGTTCAGTTGAAAGATAAGAGCAGAAAGTATATTCCGGTAAAAGGTAAAAGGAATTTGGATGTTTTCTTTGCACATGTGATGCCTTTAAATCGAATGAGTCCTGACTATATCCCTTTATCGTTTTCTAATTTTGTTTTGGGGGGCAATTTTTCTTCTCGACTTTCAACCAAAGTACGTCATGAGCGAGGATTGACTTATTCTATTTCTTCTAATGTTGCAGGTGTTACCAATGATTTAGAAGGAGTTTGGTTAATTCGAATGATTTCCTTTCCTGAAATTTTAGAACAGGGGATTGAGGAAACGATGAAGGAAGTGGGGCGATTTAGAGAAGAGGGTATTTCTGATATAGAGATGAAACAAAGAAAAAATACGATTGTAGGCCGATTTAAGACCTCTCTTTCGACGACTCATGATATCGCAAATTCTATTATTCGGATGGAGGAGTTGGAATTAGGGATTGATTATTTAGATCAATACCCACAATTGATTAAAGACTTAAATTTGGAAGAGGTTAATCGAGTTATTCAAAAATATTATCATCCAGATAAAATAAATATTGTGGTTGCAGGGGATAAAGAAATTGAAAAATAAAAAGTCAAAAGTAAAAACCATAATTAATAATTCAAAAGAGTTATTTTTTTTGGGAATGAATAAATTTCTAATTTTGATCTATGGATTTGACTTTTTACTTTAAAATTTTGACTTAAGAAAGGCGAGCGTAGTGACAAAATTAAAGCAAGAATTATCGACACTTGATAAACAGTATGTTTGGCACCCTTTTACGCAGATGCAAGAATGGCAAGAGGATGACATTACTATTATAGAAAGAGCGGAAGGATGTTCTTTGATAGATACGGAAGGCAATTCCTATCTCGATGGTGTTTCGAGCCTTTGGTGTAATGTGCATGGACATCAAGTACCAGAACTTGATGAGGCTATTCAAGAGCAATTGGGAAAAGTGGCGCACACCACGTTTTTAGGTTTATCTAATGTGCCAGCGATTCAGTTAGCAGAACGTTTAATTCAGATTGTTCCTCAAGGGCTAAAACGTGTTTTTTATTCGGATAGTGGATCGGAAGCGATGGAAATTGCCATTAAGATTTCCTATCAGTATTGGCAGCAAATAAAAGGAGATGATACTCCGAAAAAAAAGTTTGTTCATTTAAACTCGGCTTATCATGGGGATACATTGGGTTCGGTTAGCATTGGAGGAATTGAGCTATTTCATGATCGTTATCGAAGTATGTTGTTTAAAACTTTAAGTGTTCATCCCCCTTATGATTATCAGCAACAAGATACTATTTCGCTAGAAGAAGCGGCAGACAAAGCGTGTGATGAGCTAGAAGCTCTTTTGAAAGATAGGGGGGGAGAGATTTGTGCTTTCGTGATGGAACCTTTGATGCAGGGAGCGGCGGGTATGTTGCAACAACCTTTATCTTACTTAAAAAGAGTTAGACAAATTACAAAGCAATATGAGGTTCATCTTATTTGTGACGAGGTAGCAACAGGTTTTGGCCGAACTGGAAAAATGTTTGCCTGTGATCATGTTGGAATTACTCCTGATATTCTTTCTGTGGCCAAGGGCTTAACGGCAGGTTATTTACCTTTGTCAGCAACAATCACTACAGAAGAAATCTATGAGGCCTTCCTTGGGGATTATTCAGAGTATAAAACTTTTTTTCATGGACACACTTTTACGGCTAATCCACTGGCATGTGCGGTTGCTGTAGCGAATTTAGATTTGTTTGAGAAGAATAAAACGATGGAAGTGTTGCAACCTAAAATAGAGTACCTTTCAGAGCGTTTAGATCACTTGAAGAAGCAGAATCATGTGGGGAGTATTCGTCATATAGGTTTTATGGTTGGTATTGAATTGATTAAAGACAAAACAAAGCAAATCCCTTATGATATTGTTGAAAAAAGAGGGATGAGGGTGTGTGAGGAAGCTAAAAAGTTGGGGGTTATTATAAGGCCTCTTGGAAATGTTGTGGTTCTGATGCCTCCCTTGGCGCTTTCTCAAGACGAATTGACGACGTTGTTAGATGTAGTAGAAAAAAGCATTTCCATTGTATGCAATTAAGTTTTTGTTTTTTTTGTTGTCATCCCGCACTTGATGCGGGATCCAGCGGCTTTATGTTTTTAAATGCTTATCTTAAAGACACTGGATCCCCGATCAAGTCGGGGATGACAATACTCTTGTCTTAAAACTAAAAGCCAAGAACTAAGAACCAAAGGCCATTCATGAATCAAATTCGGAAACATTTTGATGAGCAGCTTAAAAATTATTCGAACCCTAATAATGTGGGCCAGCAATCTGGGAACGGATCACTTATATTAGACTGGTTTGTGATTCTTGTTTTAGTGACTCTTGCCATTTTAATTCGTATACCTTTTATACTTTCTCGAGAATTTTTGTTGCCAGGCGATGAAGTGATGTTTGGGCTTATGGGCAATCATATCCTTCAAGGAGAGCTTCCTATATTTTATTGGGGGCAATCTTATTTAGGAGCCCTGGAGGCTTATGTTACCGCTTTATTTTCTCTTGTTATTGGTATGAGTGGGTTAACCGTTCAATTAGGTGGTTTCTTCTTTTATATTCTTTTCTTAGTCACAAACTATTTTCTTATAAAAAAAGTTTTTAATTTTGATGCCGCTTTTTTCACGACGTTACTGTTGGTGATTGCCCCAACAATGATACTCGAGTTGAGTATTCGTGCATTGGGTGGGTATTCTGAAATTTTGTTTTTGGGAGCGTTGAGCTTTCTACTCTGGATCAAAGTCTTTCAGGAGAAGAAAAATAGATTTTTATTTCCTTTAGGGTTTACTCTGGGGGTGGCTTTATGGTTAAACTCCTTGTTTATCATGTATCTTGTTGCTTTTGGTATGATGACTTTTTTTTGGAGTGAGAATATCTCGGGTCGAATTCATCTATTTCGTCCTCTCAACCTTATTTTTCTTCGCGGTTTTTCTATTCCCATTTGGCTTAAAATTCCTTTTGTTTGCGTACATCTTTTTGTTCTCTTTTATATTTTTCAACAAGTCTATGTGTTGATTCAAGGCCCCTTGGAAGAAAAACTTTTCGGTCTTATTGCTTTTAAAGAGCCTGCTTTCAAATGGAAAGGAGTTAAAAAAATTCTCCTGTTGATTTCAGGAGATGTTGTGTTGCTAACGATTGTTACTTTAGGGCTTAAGAGGTTTGTTTCTTTTTTAAATCAGTGGAAAGTATTAATTTTTGGATTTTTATTAGGAGTGGCGCCTTCAGTTCTTTACAGTTTATTCGGGGGGGAAGGGTATCGTTTGCTTCATGGTTCTGGAGCTATAGGAGCCAGTCAGTTTTTAGGTAAGTTGCAGTTAATTTTTACAGATTTAATTCCGAGAGTTTTGTGGGGAGTACAGCTTTCAATGGAAGATGGAAATTTGTGGGTTGGCCTTAAAATTTTTATGCTCATATTAATTGTTGGGAGTATCTTTTGTTATTTATTATCGCACAGTAAAGAAATTTGGAATTGCTTGTTTTTTAGAGAGCCGGGCGTTTCTAGAACAAGTTTCTTTTTTTGTTTTCTAGGATTTTCCGTGATTGTTATCAGTTTTATTAGTTCCTTAGTTGCAGATCGATATCTGATTGCTTTCTATTGGGTGACTACCGTTTGTTTGGGTTATTTTTTATCTCGCGTAACAGCGTTAACAAAGGGAATAGGAGCTTTGCTGATTATTCCTTTTTTGGTGATTTATTTGAAGTCGGGATACGGGTACATGAATCAGTGGGAGCACGAAGATGTTGAGGGCCTGATTGAGTTTTTGAAAGAAAAACAGCTTCAAGGTGGAATTACAGATTATGATAACTCTTACCGTTTTACTTTTTATAGTAATGAAGATTTAGTTTTTATTCCTCTGGTAGGAATTATTAGAAACCAAGAGTATAAAAAATATGTAGCAAACTTAAATCGTAGAGCTTTTATTTTTCCAGCAAACTCTAACAATGAAGACGAATATTTAGCAGCAAACCCTACCTTTGATCCTATCGAAACCTACACATATAAGACATACCGCGTCTATGTTGTAGGCAAAGATTTTCCACTTCCTGGTAATTAATATTACAGTTCGTTTAGATAAAAAGAAATAGGGAAGCGTTTTTCTGATGTTTGATAACGTTTGTCTGGAGTGTTGGAGTCTGTTTGTATGAGGTAAACTACATATCGACCGAATTCTTTTTGATTGGTGACTTGACTGAAAAGCTCGGTGTTGTTTCTAAAAAATTCTGCAGTACTATCATCCGTTTCAAAGACATAAGCTTTGTTGTTTAATGATTTAGTATAGACCTCGTGAGGAAGGTAACGCTCCTGTTGTCGGTAAGTGCTGAAGATAATGCTTTCACCTGAAAGGTAGGTGAGAATATGGGACACGGTTCTAGAAGCTTCTCCCCCTTGAATCTGATTTTCTTTTAAATAATCTAACATAGCTTCATAACTAGGTTGTCTTTCCTGGGGAATAGCTTGAAGGTATTGATAGCTGGCATAACCTCCATGACAGAGAAGTAACAAAAGAATTGTTATTGAAATCACCTTGGCTTTTTGCCAAAGGATATCTCCTAAGAAGACAGCGATAAGAACAGATCCCGACAGATAGATAGGGGCTAAGTAACGAGCGGCTTCCAAGGTGCTGCTTAAATTGGCTAGCAAGGTAATAAGTACAGTAAAAACAAAAACCCAGATGTAAGAAGGTTTGATTTTGTGTTTAATAGGCACAAAAAAAGCGAGAAGATCTTTCTTGTAGATCCAAACTAAGTTAAGAACAGATAAAACAAAAATTGTAATAAAAAACAATCCACCCCAACGTTGAATTTGGGTTTCGGGCGCATAATAAATATCATTAAAACCGAATACAAATTGAGGCAATTTCTGAGTGAAGATTTGTGAGGCTCGTGTTAGAAGTTCTCCAGAAGAAAGAAGTCCTGACTTTTGAAAAATTCTAAGACCTTCACCTCCTGCAATAGTAAAAAACAAAACAGGGAGGTACCCAACAAAGAGTCCGCCAAGAAAGGGTCCTAAATTACGAATGATTAAAAGCTTTGAGAAGACGTGGGCATTGATTCCGTAAAGGAGAATAAGTTCTACTCCAATGCTGAGAACAATTTTTCCAAGAGCTTTCATTTGAAAAGGAGGTATCGCTCCGAAAAGTTTGTAGGTTTTTTCAACCCAGTATTGATTCATGAATTCTGTTTGGGAAATGAACAGTGCAGAGATGTGCACGAGAAAAAATATTAAAAGAAATGCGTGCCAACCCATAAAGAGAAAACGTATTTTTTTTGAAAGTTTAAAATTCCAAAGACGAAAAAAGTTGATGAACCATTGAAATACATTTTCTTCTCTAGGTTTCCTGAAGCGTAAAAAGTAATAAAGCAAGCAGGGGATTAAAAAGAGAAAAAACATTTCGCTAATCCATAACGCGCATCCAATTAAAAGCCCAAGACCAAAAAGAAGTTTTCCATTAAAAAAACGAGAAGGTCCATCGAAGTAGATGTAGAAAGCATAAAGAGTCAGTGCTTGAAATATCCAAATACTTGCATGTCCGCCCCAGACCCGAAGGCTGACATCCATCATCCCGGGTGTCATAAAAATAAGAATTAAGGAAGCGAAGGCGGCAACACGCCCATTGAATATTTTTTTCAACACGATGTAGTTTGCGCTAATAAAAGAAAGAAAGAGGGTTAGGGAAGCTATTTTTAAAGGGAATACCGTGTTTCCGAAAAGAGCAATAAAGGGAGCGCTTAAAAAGGAAATGAAGCTGCCAGAGTAAGAATGACCGGAAATAAAGATAGGCAGTTCTCCCTCTAGAATTCTCTTAGCCATAAGAGCAAAAGTGGCCTCATCAAAGTCGAACAGATTCGTTCCCTGAAGAATGAAGGGTGCTCTTACAATCGCCGCAACTATAAGTATTATCAGTAGTTCCATAGGGTTTCCATTATATCGATTTCAGCAGTAAATAACAGTTAATAGTATGTATCGCCCATATAGAGCTGAATTTTACACATTATTTATATTACCTCTCTTTTTGTCATTTTAAATGTTGCTTTGATGAAAACCCGTTTTCCCCTATAATTAGAAATTCAATTGGAGGTTATAGGATCCTATGAGTAAAGGTGTCTTTATAGTTGGAACAGATACAGAGGTAGGAAAGACCGTTATTTCTGCTGGATTGGCTTTGGTTGCGCGTGAGCGCAGAATGCGTATTGGTGTTATGAAACCTGTGGCAACGGGATGTTTTGTTCGAGAAGGCCAACTGTTTAGTCATGACACACTCTTCTTGCTTGAAGCAAGTGGTGGGAAAGATCATGAGAGGGCTAATCCTATTCGGTTTAGAAATCCTCTAGCGCCTCTTCCTGCAGCTCGAGAAGAATCTCGTCCTGTGGACACGACCCAGATTTTAAGAGCCTATGAAGACTTGAGTGAGAATTTTGAGTTTATGATTGTGGAAGGAATCGGTGGATTGATGGTGCCTTTCACTGAAGATTATTTTGTTTATGATTTAGTGAAGCAAATGGATTTGCCTGTTGTGATTGTTTCCAGAACTAAGTTGGGTACGATTAATCATACCTTGCTCACGATTGAGGTTGCGAAAGCAAAGGGTCTCAATGTGAAAGGGGTTATTTTTAATGATTATGATGAAGAAAATCAAACGATTGATGAGAGAACGAGTCCTAAAATAGTTTCGGACATGAGTGGAGTTCCGATTTTGGGTTTAGTTCCTCATATTCAAGGGTTGAATCCAGAAACGTTGCATTTTGGTACGCTCAGAGAAGTGATGAAAGAAAAAGTAAATTTAGATGCAATATTTGGAGATTAAAAAATAATGGCAAAAAAAGTTTTATTAGCAATGTCGGGTGGAGTTGATAGCTCGGTCGCGGCCTATTTATTAAAAGAGCAAGGTTATGAAGTAACGGGAGTGACGATTCGTACTTGGGCGCCGGATGACTGTGATGAGAAAAGCACCCGTTCGTGTTGCGGTACGAAGGGAGTGGAAGATGCACGTGCTGTTGCTGTGGGATTAGGTCTAAAATACAATGTAATGAATATGTCAGAAATTTTTAAGACGGAAGTGATTGATTACTTTGTAGATGAGTATCAAAAGGGAAGAACCCCCAATCCTTGTATTGCCTGTAACGAAAAAGTAAAGATTGGGCTCTTTTGGGAAAAAGCAAAATCTTTGGGTATGGATTATGTTGCTACGGGCCATTACGCACGTGTGCAGCAAGAGACGGATACAGGGCGTTATCATATTTCTAGAGGGGTAGATGACCACAAAGATCAATCCTATGTGATGTTTCCTTTAAAACAAGAAGTATTGTCTCGTTTGTTGTTGCCTGTAGGTGAGCTTAAAAAGGATGAAGTTCGTGAAATTGCAAAAAAAGTAGGGATGGGTGTTCATAACAAACCAGACTCTCAGGAAATTTGTTTTATTCCTAGTAATGATTATGCAGCTTTTATGAAGAAGAATTTTAATGTCAAAACAGAAACAGGTGATATCAAAACAGTCGAAGGGGAAGTTTTAGGAAAGCACCCTGGATACCAACATTTTACAATTGGCCAAAGAAGAGGGTTGGGGGTTGCTTACTCCTATCCTTTGTATGTGGTTGATATCAAACCAGAGACGAATGAAGTTATTGTTGGAGATAAAAGCCAAGTTAAGTCTCCACGATTTGTGGTGAATCGTTTGATCTGGCATATGAATCCTCGAAAACAATTTAATGCCGACGTTAAAATTAGATCGGCGCACGCGCAATCAAAAGCGAGTATCGAATGTGACTCGGAACAATCAGCTGTAGTAACTTTTGATGAGCCTCAAGAAGCAATCACCCCAGGACAAGCGGCTGTTTTTTATGATGAAGATAAAGTGATTGCCGGTGGTTGGATTGACCAAGTCCAACTCTAGTAACAGAATAATGTAGGATATTGTTTGTCATTCTGAGTGTAGCGAAGAATCTTCGGTGATTTGTCATTTTAAACATTTGTTTTAGATTCTTCCCCGTCAGAGGCGGATCAGGATGACAAATTACTTTAATAGTTACTATCCGCTACACGCTCTACCTACCTCCGGTAGGCAGGCGCTAAACGCTAATAGACAAAGGAAATAATATGGCAGGAATAGAAATTGCCCTTCACCATGATGTGAGTCTTTTAGACCCCGTAATTAAAACTCCAGATACTCCCTCTGCAGTTGTTATTCCACTTTTACAACACCGCGGAATTATTGCAAAACCGATTGTGAGTGTTGGAGACCGTGTTTTTAAAGGGCAGGTAATAGCAGATTCGAATGAACCTGGAGCCTTGCCTGTGCACGCATCTATTAGTGGAAGAGTTAGCAGTGTGGGGCCTGCGGTTCATCCAAAAGAAGGGATTCACGTTTCTATTGCCATTACTTCTGATGGTCAAGATCAATGGAAGCAAGGTTGTCATGTCGAGCAGACACAAGATGATTTAAAATCACTGTCTTCTGAAAATCTTATTCAGATGTCTCGGGAGTTTGGTTTATGTGATTTGCGCTCTGGGGAAATTACCCATCAAAAACTGAAAGAAGGTATCGAAAGCTCTGTTGATACTCTTATTTTGAATGCGGCGCATATGGAACCCTTTGTTACGTCGGACTCCATTTTAATTAAATTAAAAGCAGTAGAAATTTTAAGAGGTTTTGAATGGCTCGTTCGTGCTTCAGGTGCAAGTAAAGCTTATATTGTTTTTAGTGAACGTGATTTTGAAAATCAGGAAATTATATCGAGTAAACTTTTTAGTTTGAAAATATCCAATATTGAGATAGTGCAATCTAAAGGTCAGTACCCTTATGATATAGAAAGCAATTTGTTGTCCGAAGTTCTTAAGAAGAAAGTGCCATTAAAAACGAAACCTGAAGATGTGGGGGTTCATTTCTATTCTTTAGCTACAGCCTTTGCTTTTTATGAAGCTGTTCAATGGAGGAAGCCTTTGATTGAGAGAGTTGTTACGGTTTCGGGTGTTTGTGTGGTTTATCCTCAGAATGTTTGGGCGCGTATTGGGATGAGTTATGAAAGTGTATTTGAAGTGTGTGGGGGTTTGTTACGTTATCCTTATCGACTTATTTTAGGGAGTTCTATGACAGGAACCAGTCAAACGGATCTGCAGACTCCTGTGATTAAAAATACGGATGCGATTTTGGCGTTACCTAAAGAGGATACGCCTTTCCACGAATCGGAATCTTGTATTCGATGTGGAGATTGTATTCCTGTTTGTCCGGTATCCATTAATCCTGCAATGATTGTAGAAGATGCGATGAACCAACAGTGGAAAAAAGCATTTAAATTTTCTCCGGACCTTTGTGTGGAGTGTGGAAATTGCACCTATGTTTGTCCATCCAAAATCCCAATGGTGGAGTGGATTAAAGAGACTAAAAATCAGTTGGAAGCAATATAGGCTTATTATGGAAAAGAAAACAATTACGAATAAAACAAAACCAGAAGTTACTCGCTTTTTGGGCAGAGAAAAAACAGAAGGTAATAGAAAGATTGCCCAAAAGGTTTTTAAGATCGTAAAAAAGGAAGAGCCTTTTCTGGTAACGCAAGCTCCTTTTGTCCGTTCGGTAAATACCGTGTCTCGAAAAATGGGAGTTTTTATTTTGGCTTTAAGCCCACTTTTGGGAGTGGCTTTCTTTGAACGAGGCTCTTTGTTCTTGCCTCAGTTAGGGCATGCGGTATTAGCCGCATTTGTGTTTGAAATTGTAGGTTCGATAATCTTTAAAAGACCACTTCGTTTTTGGAATGGAAATGTGATTCTGTTGGCTTTGGCATTTTTATTTTTAATTCCACAACAAGTTACGTGGTGGGGGATTTGGTTTGCATTGTTTTTTGGGATTTTTTTAGGCAGAGAAAGTCTTGGGGGATTGGGGAAGTATCGATTGCACCCTTCGATTTTAGCTTTGTTAAGTTTGACGATTTTCTTTCCTGAATTTTTTCTTCGTTTTTCTACCCCTATGAATTTGATGTATCCGGCCATTCCTCAGGAGTTATCGATAAATCCAAGTGTGTTGTTTTTTAAAGGAAGTGAGTATGCTTTGCCTCAATGGCCTATTTGCGTTGGAGCTTTGTATTTATTAGCTAAGAAAGCGATTCGGTGGCAGACACCGTTTGTCTATTTAGCGTCTATCGCCGTTTTGTCTTTTGTGTTGGGTAAAAACCCTTTGGTTGAAATCTTATCGGGCAGTATACTATTGGTTGCTTTTTTTGTGCTGACCGAATGGAGCTCATCACCTTTAACAGGAAAAGCTCAGGCTTTATATGCTTTAATTGCAGGTGTTATTACAGAGGTTTCAAGGACTTGGGTTGGCTCACCGGAAGCAGTTATTTTGGGTGTTTTAGCAGCTCAAATGTTTACGCCTGTACTTGATCGATATATTAGAATAAGATCTAGAGCGTAAGGGTTTTGTAGTATTGCTGGTAGCTGACAGAGCTTTTGGATATAGGGGGTTTTATGACATAGGAACCTATTCGCTAAACGCTATGCGCTATCCGCTAGTATATGTGTTATTCTTATTTATATAACAAATGAAAAGAAAAAGGAGTTAGAAATGGCTGGAAATGTTGTTGATGCAACCGAAACAAGTTTTGAGAATGATATAAAAGCAGATGTGCCTGTGCTCGTAGATTTTTGGGCTGAGTGGTGTGGACCGTGTCGTAAGATTGGTCCTATTGTCGAAGAGTTAGCAAACGAGTACGAAGGTAAAGCAAAAATATTAAAAGTGAATGTGGATGAGAATTCTGCAATTGCACAACAGTTTCAAGTTATGAGTATTCCAACTCTTGTTTTCTTTAAAGATGGTAATAAAGTAGATGAGCTTGTTGGGGCTGTTCCCAAGAATGCTATAGAAGAAAAGTTGAAAGCTCTTTTATAGCATTTAATTCATTTAGTTTTGGTGTGATGGTGACAGTCACTCAAGTGACAGTCACCACTTGCTCCAAAACTAAAATTAAGTCCCTCTTCAAATGAGGGAGGTTTATATGGCTTTATCCTTTGAAGCAATATTAGACAAATGTATCGAAGTTAATGCTTCTGATATTCATCTCACTGTAGGTCGTCCTCCTACCTTACGTATTCACGGAAAATTAAAATCCTTAGAAGAACCTGATTTAACCCCGGAAGATACAGCAAAATACATAAAACACGTTTGTTCTGAAGAACATATGAAGCAGATGGATGAAGCTTGTGGTGTTGACTTCGGATTTGCCTATAAAGACAAAGCTCGATTTCGTGTGAGTGTTTATCGTCAAAAAGGCTTTTTCGGTATTGTGCTAAGACAATTACCAACGAAGTTTCTTACTTTTGAAGATATAGGGTTGCCAAAAACTCTGAAACCTTTGCTCAACAAACCAAGAGGACTTATCTTGGTAACAGGCCCTACAGGCTCTGGTAAAACAACAACACTTGCTTCAATGATTAATATGATTAATCATGAAAGAGAATGCCATATCTTGACGATTGAAGATCCTATCGAGTATTACCACAAACATGACAAGGCGGTTGTGAATCAGAGAGAAATAGGGGTAGATGTTCCAAGTTTCTCCGAAGCGTTGCGTCGAGGTCTTCGACAAGATCCCGATGTTATTCTCGTAGGTGAAATGAGAGATTTGCCAACAATGGAAGCGGCAATTACAGCTGCGGAGACAGGCCATCTTGTTTTTGCCACCTTGCATACGACAGGAGCGGCACGAACGGTGGATAGAATTATCAGTGCTTTTCCAAGTCATCATCAAAATCAAATTCGAGCACAACTTTCGGTTTCTATCTTAGCTGTTATTTCTCAAAGCTTGATTCCGCGCACGGACAAGGATGGGCGAGTTGCTGCGTTTGAAATTATGGTAATGACACCTGCAATTGCACATTTAATGAGAGATGGAAAGACCTTCCGATTAACTTCAGAAATCCAGACTGGACAGCGCTATGGCATGAGAACATTGGATACTCATTTGCTGGAATTAAACCAAAAAGGCATCATTTCTTACGAGGACATGCTTGATAAATCCTATAATGAAGAAATGATTTCAGAACAAGCCTCGAATCCTCCCCCTGAATCCTCAGGTTCAGACACAGAGAAATCCGACAAAAAGAAGTGGTTTTAGGACAGAGAACAGAAGTCAGAAAAAACCTCTTTTGTCATTCTCATAGATTCCTCCAAAAAGGTCATTGCGAAGTGTAGAGTTTGGGGCTGTGGCAATCTCAGACATTGGGTTTTTTGAAATTACTTAATCCCTGTCCCCAAAGTGACTGTCACCAGAGGGACACCCATTTAAATAAAATAAAAAATCAATATTAAAAAATCAAAGTTATAAATCAAAAGTTGAAATTATAAAAATGACCAATCTAGTTAGGACACACGAAGGTTTTTTTTTGAGCTTTTAGTTATGGGTTTGACTTTTCACTTTACACTTTTGAATGATCCAGGTGCTAGCCAACTTTTCTAAAAATAGGCCAAAACCCCCTTAATTCACCCTGTTTTCCCAAGTCTTTTCTCTGTTTCTTGACTTATTATATAGGCTCAGTATAATGCTTTAGCTCAATTCAGTTTAAAGGAGTAATTCATGGAAGAGCAAGAAAAAGACAATTTAGAGCCTCAAAAAGATGACACCTCGTCTCACAAGAAAGAAGTAGATCCTATAATAAAAGAAGGTAAGTTTTTTGCTGTTATAGGATACTTTTCAATTCTCTGTTTAGTTCCTCTTATATTAAAAAAAGATAATAAATTTGCACAGTTTCATGGCAAGCAAGCTTTGGTTCTATTTATTTTAGAAGCAGCGGCTGCAATTTTAAAGTCTATTCCTGTTGTTGGAGACATTGTATTTAGTTTGGCGTTTGTTGCGTTTGGGCTTTTGTCTTTGGTTGCAATTGTAAAAGTGTTGATGGATGAATATTGGGAAATGCCATATGTTTATGACATTGCTCAAAAGATCTCGTTTTAGCTTTGGCAGTAAAAATTTATATAAGGTAGGTGGCGTAATATGGTTTTAAATTTATTAAAGAGAAACAAAGAAGAAAAAAGTTGGAGTGTTGTTCTTAATCCTTTGAGAGATGAGATTCAAAAACGTTCTGCAATTCAGAAACTGCAAATATTCTTTTCTGTTTCCCAAGAAGAAGCTAAAGATTTAATCGCAAATACACCTATTATTTTATTAGATGACTTAGATCAACCAACCGCAGAGAAGGTTAGGCAGGTATTTATTCATGCGAGTTTGGAAGTGGTTATTACCAACGAAGATTTGGTAAAAAGAAAATGTTTTAGAACTGTATGGCCAACAAAACCTTCCCCAGAACGTATTTTGAGCCAAGGGAGTATTCGCCAGTCATCCAATCAAGGAAAAACAAATCAGAACGAAACAGAAGAAATATCTAAATTAAATCAAATGATGACTTCGAAAGAAAAAGAACCTCAGCAATTCTCTAATCCAGAACCTCAGGATGTAATTAAGGAAAAGAAGAAAAATGGTTTTTCTTTTAGTGGATTACCTCCAAAGTCAGAAGGGGAAATGTCTGACATTTCTTCTAAAGAAGAGGCTCGAATCAAAAGTGAACTTCATCAAAAAGATGAGAAAGCTCAGAAATTGGAATTAGAAAAAAAGAGAATACAAGAATTATTGATGGATTCTCAGAAAGAGAATGAAGAGCTAAGAAAGATAAAGAAAGAAAGTGATAAGCAGAAAAAGCAAATTTCGGATTACCGATCTCAACGAGAACAATTTGAAGGCACTAAAATCGAATACGAATTATTTGTTAGAGAGCTTCAGGAAGATAAAAATAAACTTGAACACCGTCTTAGAAATTTAACTGGGGATATGACTCAAAAGGAAAAAATGATTGAGCAAACTCAGAAAGAATTGATGGAAAAGGGTCAGGAAAATGATCGGTTAAAACAAGAATTAAGCTTGGATCATCAAAAATTAAAAGAGAAACAAGCTTTAGCTAAAAAGTTGCAGGATGAAGTAGGGCACTTGAAGAAAGACTATTTTAGTACTTCTGAAAATTTAGGAAAAAATAAAGATGAGAATTCGAAGTTAAAACAAAACTTAAAGCAGGAAGAACATAGTTATCATGTTCAAAAAGAATTAAACAGAAAACTTCAGATAGAAATTAACGACCTTAGAAAAGAGCATGATGAACGTCAGCGTGAAGTTTTAGAAAGAAAAGATCACAATGAGAAGCTTTCTCAAGAATTAAAAGCGTACACCGAAAGTACGAACAAATTTTCTACTTTATCAGCTAAATTGAGAGAAGAATTAGATGCTTTAACTGCAGAAAATTCGAGTCGTCAACTTGAGTTTCAAAAGGAAATTGAAAAGAGAGACCATTTTTCTGAAAAGCAAATAGCAGATACTCAGAATCTGATGAATGAAAATAAACAATTAGAAGCTTCGGTGAATCAATTACAAGACGCGCTTAATCAGGAGCAAGCAAAGCTTAGCGACGTTTCTCAAAGACGAGAAGAAGAGAGTCGAAGTTTAACTTCTAATTTAAATTCTATTAGTGAGGAAAAGTCTGTTTTAGAGCAGACTCTTCGTTCTCAAATTTCTGATAAAGAGTCTCAAATCAAGCAACGGGATGAACAGATCCAAGAATTGCAAGAGTTCAAGCAAGACATACAGCATCGTTACCGCGGTTTAGAAAATGAAATCACGAATGCGAAGGCACAGATAGAGAATTTGAATGTGCAGAGAAAAAATGATGAGGCTCGTTTTATTGCTGAGGTTAAGAATAAGGAACAGGAAGTTCAGAATAGAGATTTAAGTATTGAGCAAAAAAATCAAAATATTCAAGAAGCGCAGGCTCTCTTGGAAGATGTTCGAAATCAGTTAAGGCAGGTTGAAGAAAAATTAAGTGAAAAATCGAATCAGTATGAGAATTTAGAAAGAGAAAAGGCTCAGCTTCAACGAGATCTTTCTTCTGAAATCCAAGAAAAGATTCAAACCATTTCGCAACAGAATGATCAGCTTAACCAGCTTAACTTAAGCTACCAAGATTTGAATGGTAGATATAAAAAATTAGAAGAAGAATTAGAATCTAAGAGAACTCAGCTATCAGATGTTAAGAAAGAGTTAGAATTTTTAAAAGAGCGTTTTGAGGTGGAAAAGAAAAATGCAGACAGTCGTTATCAAGAAAAGTCGGATGATTATGATCAGGTAAGTTCAACGTATCAGAAAGTAAACTCAGAACTAGTTGATTTAAAGAATAGTTATCAGACTCTTGAGCTGCAATGGAAAGAAGAGAAAGAAAAGGGTGAGCAGCTTTCTAAACGTTGGGAAAAAGATTTGAAAGAGTGGAGCGAATTAAGGGGCTTCTTAGAAGATAAAATGACGGATTTAACACAGAAGCATGGCGAGCTAACGGAGCAGTTTAATGCGGCATCGCAAGATAACCAAACTAAGGAAGCTCAGATTTCTTCATTAAATAAAAGGTTGGAAGACAAAACGAAGCTTTCTGAAAGTATGGGCAAGGAATTAACTCAGACCAGCAAAGCGTTGTCTGAACTGAAGATCCGTTTTGAAGCTTTGTCAACGGAGTCTTCAAGTGTTAAAGATCGTTTGGAGCGCAGTCAGCACTCCTTTGAACAAGCTTGTTCTCGCATTAGTTCTTTAGAAACAGAAAATGAAGAGCTGAAGCAAATTAAGATCGAGCTGGGTCAACAAGCTAGTCGTATCCCTGAGCTTGAGAGTGTATCTAGACGTCTTGAAAGTCAATTGGAAGTAGCTCAAAATCAAATTAAGCAGGTGTATACTCAAAAAGAACAACAGGAAATTATGAGTAAGCGTTTACGGCTCCAGAATGAGCTTAAAGATAAAGAAGGTAATTTAAAAGAGCTATTAAAAAAGCAAGATGATTTAGAAAAAGAAATTGTTTCTCGTCAAGAATTAGTAAAAGAAGTTATTGGGTCTCAAGAATCTATTGAAAGAGAAATGATCAAAGGTAAGCAAGCGCTAAAGCATTTGATTGAGACTGTTAAGATGAAAGAAAAAAATCGTTTTGCGAAGCCGTCTTCTGAAGTAAATGGACAAGATCAAGCAGGGTCTCAAGAAACAAATGGTACGAATGGTCAGGGCTCAAACGCTGTCGCAAGCGAAATGTCTTCTACCCAGGAATAAGTTCCTTTTCTTGTTTCGTGAATAGGTTTCATAAGCAGGACCTCCTTTTTATCCTTGTGATATAATCAGTTTTTCTCAAAATTTCTTACCGGGAGTCTCTTAATGGTTGAAATGGAATTATCCAAAATTAAGATTGATGAGAAGAGAAGTGAACAAGTAATTGTTTTAAAGGAAAAAGAGGGAACTCGGTATTTGCCGGTTGTTATTGGAGTTAGTGAGGTTAATGCAATTAAGCTGAAACTCAGTGGGATTCAGTTACCCAGACCCTTAACGCATGACTTGTTGCTTTCTTTGATCGAGAAGCTTCATGGGAATTTAAAATCCGTTATCATTGATAATTTAGAAGATAATACTTTTTTTGCTAAGATTGTTATCCTGGATAGTGATGAAAAAGAGATATGGGTAGATGCAAGGCCTTCAGATAGTATTGCATTGGCATTAAGAGCAGAAGTGCCTATTTTTGTAGAGGAAGTTGTGTTGAATGAAGCTTCCATTTCTGAAAATGGTGATTTGCCGAACTTTCCTACTCAAGGGGATTCGTAGGCGAGGATTTACTTGTTAGTGAGGTGTGTCTGGAAAGTATTCCTCCGGCGCTCAGACAGCACAAAAATTGAATAGCGATTTTTGTGAACTCGCGGCGGAGGAATACTTTCCAGACTTTGATATATTGTAATATGAGGGTGTGAAGTGTTGGTAAAAAAAGTGCATCGAGCACTTGTTTTACCTTTGGAATAATGTGTTTCGTTATTGACCTGAATAACGAAACGCTTTTTTGTTTACAGGGTTTTGTAAGGCTTCAGGGATAAAGGTGAGTACTGTTTAGAGGCGTTGTTTTAGGATTTATTAATCCGCTAAAGAGATCGCGGATCCACATCTTGTGGTAAAGGTTAGATATTAAAAGTTGAATATGAGGGGGCTTTAATGGAAGAGTATGATGTTGCGATAATTGGTGCTGGTGGAGCTGGATTGACTGCGGGTTTGTATGCTTCTAGGGCGAATATGAAAACCGTTCTTTTTGAGAGAATTGGTGCTGGTGGACAGATTGCTTTGACGGATGATGTAGAGAACTATCCTGGTTTTCCGGAAGGCGTCACAGGCCCTGAGATTGCTGAGCGTATGGAAGAACAAGCCAAGAAGTATGGTACAGAGATTCGTACAGAAGAAGTCCAAGAACTTAAAGAACAAGGAAATCGTTATTTGATTAAGTCTGAAAAAGCGGAGTATCTAACCAAAACGATTGTTTTGGCTTCAGGAGCGAGTCCTCGTATGTTGAAGATTCCAGGAGAGCAGGAGCTTACAGGTAAAGGGGTTTCTTATTGTGCTACTTGTGACGGAGCGTTTTTCAAAGGCCGTGAGATTGTCGTTGTAGGAGGCGGAGACTCGGCTTTGCAAGAAGGTTTGTTTTTGACGCGGTTTGCTACGAAAGTAACGATTATTCATCGTCGCGACGCATTGAGAGCTTCTGCGATTTTACAGGACCGTGCTAAAGAAAATGAGAAGATTGAATTTATTTGGGATACTGTCGTCGAAAAAGTAGAAGGAGAAGGTAAGGTTCAGAGCCTGAAAATAAAAAATTTAAAGACAGAAGAAATCACTGATTTTAAAACAGATGGTTTTTTTGTTTTTATTGGGCATGATCCTTCTTCATCTTACATAAATGATTTTGTTCAATTAGATGACCATGGTTATGCTATTGCAGATTTAGTAACTTTAGAAACATCGAGAAAAGGGATATTTGCCGCCGGAGAGATTAGGCAGAATGCGACGAAACAATTGGTTACGGCTTGTGGAGAAGGATGTACTGCGGCATTGTCTGCACAACATTATATTGAAGACTTAGAAGGGTAGAAAAACTATGAAGCGAATTTTTAAATTGAAGTGGTTCCTTGTTTTGCTTGCTGTGGCTATGCAATTTGGAGCATCTCCTCGCTTAGCTTCTGCTCCAGATTTTACTTTATCCAGTTTAACAGGCGAGAGCTATACGTTATCTGAAAATTTGGGTAAACAACCCATTTTGGTCGTTTTCTTTGCGACATGGTGTCCTCCTTGCGCTAAAGAAATCCCATCCTTGATTCAGCTTCGTAATAAATATAAAGAAGAGGATTTACAGATTATTGCTATTGATTTGAATGAGGATAAAGGAGTGGTTTCTCACTTTGCAGAACAAATGAAGATTAATTACACTGTATTGTTGGATACAGGAGGAGAGGTCGGAAGTCTTTACAATGTAAGAGCCATACCAACTAATTTAGTTTTTGACGGAAATGGTAAATTAGATTACTCAGGAGTGCATTTGCCCATTGGGAAAATCGAACGAATGTTGAAAAAAAATTCGTAGCAAAAATCCACATAACTGATAATATATAGATAAATGAAGTTTCCTTTATTTCATAAGTAGGGGGAAGGAGAAAAACATGGAACCACGGGACGAATTTAATCAAAATATGGAAAAGCTATTCTTTTTATTACAAAAGATGCTAAAAACCCCAAAGGAGCCGTCTGCTTCTAGTGATAATGGTGGTTTGGATCTGAATAAGCTTTTAAATTCTACTGACAAACAAATTAATTTAAATCTCTGCTTCTTTGCATTTTTACCCATTTCAGGAGATGAAATGGATGATTTTGAAGATTCATTTGAAGATTATCTTTTTGGAAGTGAAGTGAATTCTAAAGAAACCGCAGAAGCTGAGTTGAAGTTTGAGCTTAACTCAACTGACCGCGACTTCCTTAAAAATCATGGAATTCAGTTTTAACCTCAATCAATGAAGAGGAAAGCCCTGATATCAAAGGTATCAGGGCTTTTTTTTATGCCTAATTTAAAGACTCTCATATACACTCTCATTTTTATTCTCATTACTTCGATGAATCCGTTGTATGCTCAGAAGGGCTCTCCTGTTCACATCAATCATTACAATCAGTTTTTAGGCAAAGCCGTTAAAGAGGGTGGTCTGTCTCAGAAACAAGCAAAAACTAGCTTCTACCTTTTAGATAATTTTTTAGTTTCCTTAGAAAGTGTTTCAGAAACAGAAATAGAATCATGGAGTAGAGAAAATCAAATCGTTTTTTGGATTAATGCTTTTAATGCCCTCAAGGTTAAGCAGATTATTTCTAAAGATTTAAAAGAGTCCACAACGATGGATGAAGTTTTGTCTCTAAAAAACAAAAAGTATTCTCTTCAAGATATTCGAGACACCATTTTAAGGAAAGGATTTAGAGACGAGAGAATTATGTTTGCTTTGTTTGACGGAGCTATGAATGGTCCAGTATTAAAAAACACAGCCTATGAAGCTGAGAACATTGATGAGGAGCTGAATCAGGCAGTTATACTTTTTTTAAAGGAGGGCAGTAAAAATAAAATCCCATCAGCTAAGAAGGAAATTGCGCTTTCTTACTTATTCGAAGATTTTGCAGAGGATTTTATTCTTAATTATGGTTCCTATGAGAATTTGCATAAAAAGTACTCAATAGAAGAGATGGCGGTGTTGAGCTTTTTAGTTCAATATGGTGATGAAGAGACCGTTCTTTTCTTGAAAGAGAAGAAATACAAAATAATTTACCTCAAAAGAAATCCAAAAATTCGTTTGTTGGATTGATTAATTTCCTCAAATGATGATTTAGTTACTTTTATCAATTGACATTACCAATAGAGGCCATTAAAATACTCTGATTTTCTTGTGTGGGGGCATAGCTCAGCCGGTAGAGCACCACCCTTTTAAGGTGGGTGTCGATGGTTCGAGTCCATCTGCCCTCACCATTTTTCCAGCCTTTTATCTCGGAATAATATAGTTAGATTCATATTGATTTATATAGTCCGGCACACTGCAGTTGAGTACCAAGTGTGACAGGTCTTTAGACCTGTTTCACAATAGGGCAATTTTTCTATATTTAGCACCGCATTAACTTACAAGAATCATTTATTGCGGCAAGTCGATTTATTCGCTAAAATCCAAGCTTAAGTCAGAGCAGAAGTTAACCTATTTTAGGATGTGTTTATGTCGATCGATTGGGACCAAATTAAGCCGATATTAGATAAAGAAGACCGTTTTTTAGTTACAAGTCATGTTCGCCCCGAGGGAGACGCCCTAGGGTCCTCCGTAGCTCTAAAGCTTTACTTAGAAAGCTTAGGTAAAGAAGCCTATCTCATTCATGAAGGTGAGAGTGCTGAACAGCTTAACTTTCTGGATAAGGGTGATTTTAGAAAATTAAAACCCGGCTCCAAAGAGGATGTTGAATTCATCCAATCTTTTCCAGTTATATTTATAGTGGATGTGAGTGACTGGAGTCATATGGGGAATTTAAAAGCCCCGATTCAGTCTTCCAAAGCAGTTAAAATTTGTATTGATCATCATCTGGGAGAGGGTAAGTTCGCAGATTATGATTTGATTGATCCTAAGGGTTCAGCAACAGGGCTTTTGCTCTATCAAATGATAAAGCATTTTGGAGGCACTGTTACTGAAGATATGGCTACCGCAATCTATACCGCAATCATTACGGATACAGGACAGTTTTCATTTCAAAATACGAGTGCTGAGGCGGTTCAAGTTGCTTCTGAGTTATTGAAGTTGGGGATTAGTCATTATCAAGTTTATCAGGATATTTATGAAAACAACCGTTGGGAAAAATTGCGTTTGATGGAAAAAGCCTTAAGTACTTTAACCTGTGAAGCGGATGGTGCTATTGCTTGGATGAAAATTACGCATCAAATGTTTAAAGATACGGGTGCTTACTTTGTGGATGCAGAAGGCTTTGTAGATGAATTGAGAGCGATTAAAGGGGTTCAGTTTGCATTGCTCTTTAGAGAACTGGAAGATGGGTCTGTTAGGATAAACTTTAGGTCTAAACCTCCTTTTGCCGTAAATCATATCGCTGAACACTTTGGTGGTGGTGGACATAAAGCAGCCTCAGGGGCTCTTTGCAAAGAACCTTTAGATGAAGTGATTGAGAAAGTTGTTAAGAAAATTAAGGAAGAAATTAAATAAAATAAATTAATAAATTTCGTTTTATTGAATGAGGAGCTTGTCATGAATATTCGTAGTGTTGCGTTATCTGAGATTGATATCCCATATCCCTTAACCGTAGTTGGAAGTACTTCAGATGAGAAGAATTTAGCTCGTGTGGTTGAAGGCTTTGGTGATGCGTCAAAAGAAGCTGTGAAACGCATTCAAAAAGAAAATGCCTTTAGTGGCAGCAAAGGGTCTAGCTACCTTGCTCTTATAGAGGGTGCAAAACGAACCAACAATATTCTTTTTGTAGGTTTAGGTAGTAAAGCGAAACTGGATGCTCATAGTTTGGCGGCAAATGTAGCCGGGTTACTTGCAAAGCTTAAAACAATAAAAACAAGAAGAGTTGCGATCTACCTTCCTAGTTTTGCTGGAAAAGGGTTGTCTATAGAACGGGTTGCTCAATCGATTACAGAATCTTTGGTGCTGTCTCAGTATAAGTTTGGAAAATATTATTCGGATAAATCTAAGAACAAAAAACTTCTTCTAGAAGAGATTGATTACGTTGTAGATAAAGCAGGGGAGAAAAAACTTTCTGAAAAAGGAAAAGAATATGGAGCTATTGTTGCGGACGCAATGTGTGTTACTCGAGATCTGGGCAATGAACCTGCAAACGTGATGACTCCAGATCAAGTAGCAAAAGAAGCGCAAGCTATGGCAAAGAAAGAGGGTCTTACTTGCAAAGTCTTTAAAGAAGCAGATCTCAAGAAAATGAAAATGGGAGCTCTTTTGGGTGTTGCTCAGGGCAGTATCAATAAACCAAACCTGATTGTGCTTGAGAAGAAACCCAAAAATGCGAAGAAGACCATTTGTTTAGTGGGTAAGGGAGTTACGTTCGATACCGGTGGTATTTCGATTAAACCCTCAAAAGATATGGAAAAAATGAAATTCGATATGATGGGAGCTGCAGCAGTAATCGGAACCATGAAAGCGATCAGTAAAATGAATTTACCGATCCATATCATTGGGATAACCCCTTGTGTTGAAAATATGCCAGGCCATAACGCACAGAGACCTGGAGACATTGTTACGGCTTCCAATAATAAAACAATCGAAGTAATTAATACGGATGCTGAAGGACGTTTGATTTTGGCGGATGCTTTAGCCTATGCTCAAAAATTTAAGCCGGACGCAATTATTGATCTAGCCACATTAACCGGAATGTGTGTTTACACTTTTGGTGATAAATGCATGGGGTTAATGACTAATAATGCAAAACTAGGTTCTAAGGTAACTAAAGCAGGTACCGATTCGGGTGAGCGTACATGGGAACTTCCTATGTGGGATGACTATGATGACCTGATTAAAAGTAAATATTGTGACATTCAAAATGTAAGTTCTGGTTTAGCGGGAACGATTACAGCAGGGAAGTTCTTGCAACATTTTGTTGCAGATTATCCTTGGGTTCATTTAGATATTGCGGGTGTTGCATGGGCCGACAGTCCAAATCCATACACTCCTGTAGGGGCAACCGGAGCCGGCGTTCGTCTTCTGTGCCAATTACTTAAAGATTGGAAATAGTGACTGTCACTTGCCTGCGTACCGCAGAGCAAAGTGACTGTCACTATTATTGAACCGTGATTAAAATGAGTTTTGGGTGACAGTCACTGTGCTCTGCTAAAAGCAGGCCAATGACAGTCACCGAAAGGAAGTCCCATGTTATCTCAAATAGCAAGTTTGTTTTTTTTACAATTTGGTGTGGGCATATTATTGTTTATGTTATTTATGCCTCTCAAACAATTAAAGCATAATTTTTATTTGCTCAATGGGTTCTTTGCATTTTCCTTTCTTTTGTTTTCCTTGTTTCTTTTCAGAAACTATTTACAGAACTATCCTAATGCGCCAAACTCAGCTGTGTTTGAATTATATTATCCAACATTTCAAACTATGCTGATTATCGTTATGTCTGTGTTCTTACTTTCTTATCTGTTTGTTTTATTTAAAGCTTTTACGATGACGCGCGTCCTTTTGTTTGTGGCGGTACTTGCTGGGATTGCCACTGTATTTTCTAGAGGGATGATGGGTGTCAGTGGGGAGCTATCTATTATTGCTCAAATATTAGGCGGAACATCTTTGCTGTTGGGGTCAGTTCTGTTGGGTTGGAGTTACGGAACGATGATCTTAGGGCACTGGTATTTAGTAACCCCTAATTTGCCATTTCGTTACTTGATTAACGCCTCTAAAACTTTGGTAACCTCTTCTATCATTCGTGGTGCGAGTCTGATTCTTTTCTTTGTGATGTTCTACTTCTTTCTGGGGCCTCAAGCACATGCGTTGCCGTTACGGGCAGTGTCTTTTAACGAGTTGGGTCTCTTTTTCATCATGAGAGTGGTGTGGGGGATTTTAGGACCGTTGATTTTATCTTTTATGATTTTAGAAACAGCAAAACTTCGTTCGAATCAAGCGGCGACAGGTATTTTGTATGTCGCCTGTATTTTTGTATTTATAGGAGAACTTTTTGCAGACTACATCTTTCAAGCGATAGGATTTCCATTATGAGCCAAGAAAAAAATGAAGACTTAATTTTCCGTTATTATTGTCCTGCTTGTGAATATAAAAACGAAGTGGTCGTAGATGATCCTAACGAGGGAACCCAGTGCGGAAACTGCGAATACAAAATTAAATTCGTCTCAGACCCAAAAGCAGAAAAATTTCAATGCCACTTATGCGGTTACGATGACTTTTACTTGGTGAAAGATTTCAACAAAATGCTAGGCCTCCTCATCTTTATTGCAGGAGCCATTCTCAGCATTTGGACTTATGGTCTTAGTTTAGCCGTAGCAGCTTTCATCGATTGGATTCTTTACAAAAAACTTCAATTCCTCAAAGTATGTTACATCTGTGACTCCGAGTTCCGTAACTTGCCGATATCAACAGAAGACAAAGCTTACGAACACACCTTAGGTGATCTTCTTCGTGTTAAAAGGGAAGAGTGGAACATCATGATCAAAGAAGAAGCAGACAAGCAAAGTAACTAAACTTACCCAAAACGAATGACTCAAAAAACCAGCACCAAACAAGAAGAACTCAAAAAGCGAGTAGGCCAAGTCTTACGCAGTCTCAAAAAAGAATACCCCGACGCTCACTGCGCCCTAATCTATAACAACCCGTTCCAACTCTTAATTGCCACCATCTTATCTGCCCAATGCACGGATGTCCGAGTAAACAAAGTAACCCCGGGCCTCTTCAAAAAATACCCAACAGTAAAAGCATTCGCAGAAGCCCCCTTAACAGACATAGAAGAAGCCGTAAAGTCGACAGGCTTCTACCGCAACAAAGCCAAATCCATCAAATTTTGCTCCAGAGACATCCTAGAGCTCCACGGAGGAGAAGTACCCAACGAACTAGAGAAGCTAGTCAAACTAAGAGGCGTAGGCCGCAAAACAGCCAACGTAGTCCTAGGCAACGCCTTCAACATCCCAGGCATGGTAGTAGACACCCACATAGGCCGCTTGAGCTATAGGTTCGGCTTCTCAAAGTATAATAAGGAAGCAGTAAAGGTAGAGCAAGACCTCATGAAAATCATCCCCAAACCCCGCTGGACCCAATTCTGTCATGAAATGATCTACCACGGCCGCGCCCTCTGCGAAGCCAGAACCCCCAAATGCACCCAATGCCCCATGCAAAAATTCTGCCCAAAAATAGGAGTAACCCGCAGCTCATAAAATGGCTATTTACATAACCCCAGCATTAGTTTATAATTTGCCCTCTTTTGCACAAACAAATTGCGTCCCCATCGTCTAGTCAGGCCTAGGACACCAGATTTTCATTCTGGCGACAGGGGTTCGAATCCCCTTGGGGACGCCAAAAAAAAGCCCAGCTGAAAAACCAGCTGGGCCTTTTTTATGTTTGAATTCCCTTGGGAATTCAAAGTGAGCGCCGACAAATACATCACGATGAAATAAATAGAGAACTGACCCAATGTCAGGTCTTTATTTGTTGAATTCTTTATGAGAAGCGAGTGGCCGACCCGGAGTGAGTGCTTGCGACCAGCAAGTAACGAACAGAGGGCGCCGAATCCCCATGGGATCAACATCTTTAAAATTGTTAATACAACACATCCAAGCAGACCCAGACGGGTGCGTATACTCCCAAAAGTTTTAAAATTGCTAATACTCGAAATCCAGCAGACCCAAGACGGGTACATATATTCCCAAAATCTTTAAAATTGCTAATACTGAAAACCCAGCAGACCAAAGACTGGTGCATATAACCCCCTGTCATCCTGAACGCAGTGAAGGATCTCTGACAAAAAGATTCTTCGGCGCATTTGCCAAATCCCTCAGAATGACAATCGATTACTCCCTAAACCCCCGGCTCCTCAAAAGGCAAATCCACCACATTCGGATGATGATCCGAAACCGCTCTCACCAAACTCGTATTCATCTCCTCAAGCGTCTCCCCAAAATGCGGAGCAAACCGATACGACCCAAAATCATCGTTCCCATCCTTCAAAAACGATTTCACAAAAATCCAATCCAATCGATACTTCCCAATAAACCCAATAGGCCGTCTCACACGAAACGTCGTCTTAAACCCAATCAAATCCCTCTCATTCGAATTAGCCAACTTCTTATCCTTCCCATTCATCGACCTTTCACCATTCCCACGAAAATCAAAAACCCCATCATCCTTAAACCGAAAATACTCAACCCGATCAAACAACCCCTTAACGGCATTCGGAGCCACAATCGGAATATGCTTCGCCAAAGGATTTTGAAAATTCTTCGTCGCATTAGAAAGAAAGCGGGAAGTGTTAATCGTAGCCCCCTCAGCCGTAAAATAATTAATCCCAACAGAAAGCCAAGTCGTCGGATTCTTTGCCGTCCGTTTCACAACCCGAGTCACCGACGTCGGACTCAAATCGGTAGGGGCAGAATTAAAATCCCCAGCCAAAATCACCGGATTCTTAATATCCTTAATATAACTCAAAATCTCTTTCATCTGCATTTCACGCCCTTTAGGCGTACACTTAATCTCAAGATGCACATTAATCACCGTCAACGTCTCATTCGGAAGCTCAGGCACATACAAATCCACTCTAAAAAAAATTCGCCCGCCAACCTTAACCTCACGCGTCAACTCATTCTTAAAAACAGTCTTCGAACCCGTTCTTCGCCCTTTCTCAAGAAACGTAGTTTTCTTTATCTCTCCGGAGTACCAATCATAAGTCTGAGTCTCTAACTGAAACACCTCTGCAGACTTGATAGGGTACTTAGACAAAACAGCACTCCCAAAAACCCCTTTCACTTTCTCAGGGTCGGCTCTAAAGTATTTTGTAGCTTCCTCATCCAAACGATCATCTTCAAACTTTAAACTCTCAAGACTCAGAATCACAGGATCCACTTCCAACTGTTCTGGCCCATAGGCGTAATTCATATTCATCGCCTTGGCTAAATCGGCAGTCGCATTCCTATAACCCGATCGTTTAACCCCGATATCCATTTCCTGCAAGATCACAACATCCGAAGTCATCAACCGTTTTTGCTGCAAAAGAATATATTCATAATCCGTAGAACCCACAGGAATATCTGTGTTAATCAAACCCTTAAATTTTTCAGGAGAAGTAAACACAGTAATCGCATCTGGAATATTAAGAGACTTCTCAATATTCCAACTCGCAACTCGCATAAAGGTGCCCAAACGCCGATTTTTCTTCACAGCAGGCATCATCCCTTGAATATAAGCCTCATTACTAATAATAGGGGTCTTCCAAAATCGCTCAAGCTTAGCCTTCAACTTCCGATTTGGCTCCGGATTCCGACTCAACTCCTGAAGCTCCTCATAAGTCAAAAACTCCGGCTCCTGATATTCCACAAAAGGAGAGTTCACAGGCCCCGGCCGAAAAGCAGAAAGGGTGAGAATGAGAAAGGGGTAGAGTAAAAGAAGGGTGAATAAGAAACGGTAGCTCTTCATAACCCAATTATAACGTACTTAGGAGGGGGAAGAGGTATAATTAGATATTTAACGACTGAATCCAAGACAATTGTCATTCCCGTGAAGGTGGGAATCCAGGCTTGAAAATACCCTCAGAAAAACTTGATTCCTTGACAAAATTTATTTCTAAGAATATAAAAGGAATAGAGAGTTATAAGTTAAAAGTTTAGTGAATGTTTTTTTAACATTCAACAACTGAGCCCAGAGGCTGCAACAACTGAAGGACTGTAAAAATAATTTATTAATGGAGATTGGTAATAATGGTATCAAAAAATTCTGAATTACCACAAAAAAAAATATTTTTTGCTTATCAAGGACGTTCTAATGGGTTAGCTGATAACAATGTTGAATCAATTAAAAAGGCGATTGAAGCCTTTAATCAACACCAAAAAACTTATAAAGCTAGAAGTTGGGAGGAATATAAACAAACAACTACAATTAGTAAGGAAATCCTTTCAGCAATTGACGGAAGTGAAGTTTTTGTGTGTGATCTGACGTATTTTAATCACAATGTTTTGTTTGAGCTTGGATATGCTATAGCAAAAAATAAATATATTCTAATCTTAATTAATGAAAATATTAGTGTTAATAATGAGCTTGGGTTTCCCAATAAGATTTACAAAGAATTTATTCTAAAAGATATTCGTTATATACCTTTTAAAAATTCATATTGTATCCAGAAAGCCCTTCAGCAAAAAAGCTTTGAAAATAATCTTTTAAATAAGTTTGTGAATTTTAAAAATCTAACCTCTAAAAGTACAGACATATTTTATATTCAAAGTAAACTTGCAACTCAAGATTCAATAGAGCTTACGGACCATATTATTGATTATAAAGACAATAAGTCACTATCTCTTGTTGCAGATGATTTATCTGAAATTAAATATCAAACATTAACTTGGTATTTTCAGAACCTTTTAAAGGCAAGAGTGGTTCTTATTCATCTTTTAGGAGAGAATTATCAAAATTCATTTATGGAAAACGCAAAAAATGCTTTTTATGCTGGAGTTGCTTGTGGATGGGGATGTGATGTTTTGTTGCTTGCACCTGCAAAGTTCAAACCACCTTTAGATTACCATGATATTTTGGTTACTTATGAAATTTCTGATGAAATAAAGGAATTTATTAGTCCTTGGTTGGACAAACAACTAGCTTTTGATACAACGCAAGAGAAGAGTGAAATCATAGAACATGAAACAAATTTAATCGAGTTGGGTATTGGGTGTGACATAGCAGAGAATGAGAGTCGGGAACTCTTAAGTTATTTTGTTAATACTGCTTCATATCAAAAAGCATTAAATTATAAAAAGTCGATTGTTGTTGGGCGAAAAGGTAGTGGAAAATCTGCTATCTACATCAAATTATCTGATGATTTGCCAGAAGAAAAAAATAATTATATTGTTAGTTTGAAACCTGAGTCTGATGAATTGCTTGATGACATTCAGCTGTCCAAACTATTTGATTCTTCTAGAATAAGCTTTTTTGTTGCTGTGTGGAAATTAGTAATTTTTTCAAAACTAGCTATTTCTATTGTGGAGCGTATACTTGATGAAAAAAATAGTGTAACAATGACTGATGAGGAGGAAGCTATAATAAATTTTGTAGAAAAAAATGAAGAGTTCACTAAGCTTAACTTTTTTGGAGTTGTTCGAGAAGTTAATGTTAGAAGAACAAATTCAAGGGAGATTTCCGGTCCCGAGGTCATGGAGACTCTTTTTAAAGAATACCTTTCGCCATTAACTGCATGTTTGCGTAATTACTTTACATCAATTAGAAAAAAATACTATAAAGTGATTGTTTTAGCAGACAATTTAGATAAGACTTGGGATCCCAAAAATGATCTTAAAATACAATCAGAGATGATGAGTACTTTATTAGAGATAGAAAATAAAATACAAAAAGAATTACTTAGTAAAGATTCTCAGGTTGAGGTTAAACAAATTATTTTTTTAAGAGAAGATATATTCAACTATATTCGCAACGAGGTAGCAGAGCCTGATAAGTTAGTTCTTATGGCTCACTATATAAACTGGGAAGATTATCCGGGCCTATTAAAAAAGTTAATTGAGAATAGATTTGCGCATATATTAAAATTGGATGAGTCCGACAGTGAATTGTTAGAAAAAAAAGCATGGAGGGAATTTTTTAACTTTAAAGAGAAAAGGCACCCTTTTGAAATAATACAGGAGATTATTACGAAGCGTCCAAGAGACTTAATATATTTTGTTGCAAAGTTATTCGAGTCTGCTATCAATAATGGCAATCACAAAGTAGATAGAAAGGACTTAAAATATGCTATTACAAGTTATACAGAGTTTTTGAATAATAATTTAATAGCAGAA
The DNA here is from genome assembly GCA_029261035.1 of Candidatus Omnitrophota bacterium. Lineage (GTDB taxonomy): Bacteria > Omnitrophota > Omnitrophia > Omnitrophales > JACROU01 > JAJDCD01. The sequence continues at coordinate 188,731 of JAJDCD010000004.1, read as the reverse complement.
ACAAGGGCTGAGTTTCCAGAAATATCCGAAATTCTTACAAGGTTGCAAGAGTATCATGGTAAGCAGATTGAGTATAGGAAATTTATCAAGATTCTTAGAGAGTTTAAGTTTAATCAGTTAAAAAAAGAGAAGCTAATAGAGACTTTGTTTAATAAGAGTTACATGCTAGGTTATGATAAAAAGGCCGATAAACCATTCGATGATGTTAAGATTTTGAAAAAGAAGTTAGGAGAAAAAAGGTTCTTTTTCTTTAGAAACAAGGTTTTCTTGATTGCACATGCAAAATATTATTTACTTAAAAATAAATCTTCTTTACCATTTTAGCAGTTATTGTTTTAACGCTCGTAAACTACGTATCCAATCTATCTAGAATTCGATTTTGGTATTAAACCTTTAAAATTGAATGCGTTGGGTTTAATCGAATGAACTATCAAATGAGTTTATGTTAGGACAGCATACTCGTGGAATATCAGGAAATGGTTTAGAGGCATTGTATAGCGTTTTATCTCCTGTAATAATAAAGAGATTTCTCTTATTAAAGTTGTAATGTTTCAAAAGCAACTTTCCATGAACTAGCAACATTAAATCAAATGTTGATATTGTTTTATAACCATTTTTCATTATTAACCTTAAAAATCTATCTGTTCCAATAACAATATCACGGTTTGTTTCTAGGTCATGAATTCTTTGTTTTTTCTTCTGTGTTTCGGGAAGTTTAGGGTTGACATGAAGATCTTCTGAAATTTCATCGATTAACTCCTTGTAATATTTATATTTCTTAATGATTTTTTCATCTTTGTCGTATTGTCTTTTAGCTAGGACTTTAAATGTCTCTGAAATGCAAACATTTGGAATAAATAGATAAGCTATTTCATTTTTTAGCTGAGAATTAATTTCATTCCACCATAAAGCACTTTTTTCTATTGATTCTTCACCACTATTTCCCGAGTTTAGGTTTAAATATGACAAATGTTTAGATAGGTATCTATTAACAAAAAAGTCTGAATCTATTAAAAAATAATTAGGATTGTTTTTTGTAGGATGTTTTTTGATTTTTATTGTATTTCCCATTTTCGTCCTCTACTAAAAGTATACCACTCCAAAACCCCCAGATCCCCAACCAAGCCAAAGATGACAAAGGGAACCGAACAACCACCCCACTCGTGCCAAATCCCCCCACTTCCTGTATAATACCCCCAACGTTAAATCCCATGCAAAGCGAAGAGGATAACCATGGAACACGAAGATACCCACTACTGGAAAGAATTCGAAAAGAGCCTAAAACTCCTAGGCAAAGAAGCAGTCGAAGCCCGCCTAACAAAAGGCGAGTATTCCGACAAAAAACAAACCATCGTAAAAAGCTGGCTAAAAAAACAAGAACGCCAGCTAAACAAAGGAAAATACATAATCCTTTTAATTCTAATACTGATAGCAGCGACATCAGCTGCTATACAATTAACGAAATAGCGGCCAAAAAATGAACCTAACCATAGACACCCACACCCTAACCGGAACCGCCACAGGAATCCCACGTTACGTAGGCAATCTAATCAAGGCAATCGAACAAATCAACGACCCAAGCCTAGACCTAAGAAAGGTAGGCGGCAACATCACAGGCGACCTAAAAACCCCAAACCGCCTCTACTGGGAAGCAGTAACCCTGCCACGCATAATCAAGCAATCCAACGCTGATATCTTCCACGTCCCCGGCTTCGGCGTCAAAAAACTCAAACACTCAAAAGTCATCATCACAGCCCACGACATCATCGGGTACCTATTTCCTCAAAACTTGTCTTTCAGCTCACGCTACTACTGGAGTAAATGGCTCCCAAAATGCTTTAAAAAAGCAGACCACCTCATCACCGTATCCGAAAACTCAAGAAAAGACCTCATCGAACACTTAGGCATCGCACCCGAAAAAATATCCGTAACCTACATCGCACCCGACAACAACATCGTCAAAAAACCAACAGATATCGCAAAACAAATCTTAGAAAAAGAACTAGGACTCACAGACCCCTTCGTCCTGTGCGTCGGAACCATCGAACCCAGAAAAAACTTAGTCCGACTCCTCGAAGCATTTAACCTAGTCAAAAAAAGAAGAAAAGACATCCCCAAACTCTTAGTCGTCGGCGCAAAACAATGGGGAAGTAGCGAGTTCGAAAAGGCCGTCAAACAAAACGGATTAGAAGAAGACGTCATCACCACCGGGTTCGTTTCGGACGAAATACTCAGCTGTGCTTATAGCGCAGCCGAAATGGTAGCTTTTGTTTCTTTGTACGAAGGATTCGGTTTACCGCTCATCGAAGCCTTTCATTGCGGAACACCCGTGCTTTGCTCGAACAACTCCAGTCTCGGAGAATTAGGCAAAGACTCAGCAGAACTAGTAAACCCTTACGACATAGAAGAAATCTCGATCGGTATCGAAAACATACTCGTAGATGATCAATTAAGAAAAGAGCTGGTGCATAAAGGACAAATGAAAGCTGCAGAATTTAGCTGGGAAAAAACAGCGAAAGAAACATTAGAAATTTATAAAAATGTTTTGGCTCAGGAATAATTCGATTTAAAAAAGTTTACGCGGGTGGAGAAGTAACGCTAATGAGTTTTGCAACCTTAGCGGTTTTGTTTTCGAAGCTGTGTGGTAAAGACCCATCAAAATAAATACTTTCTTCCGTTTCTAAATCATGACCTTCATTATTGAGATAAACCGTGATTTGACCTTCTGTACAATAAACAAATTTCTCAGTCGCTTTCTCAGCCTTTTCAGGTTCGGACTTTGAATTTGGTTTAAGAGTTGTTTTGATAGGGAGGAGTTTTTTCTTTAAAGCTTTTGAAGTTAAAATTTCGCTGCGGATTTGATCCGTACTTTTAGAAAGAAGTTCGGCAGTTCCATTTTTGGTAATCTTGGTTTTAGCAGAACGGTTATCGATACCTTCATAAAGTTCGCTCAAACTCATACCGAGAGAGTTGGCAACTTTACTATGACACTCTAAAGTCCCCGTCATATCTCCAGTTTCAATACGAGAGAGAGTGGCTTGAGCAACATCTGTTGATTTAGAAAGCTCAACAAGAGTGATGTTTTTTTCTTTCCTAACTTGTCGAATGCGAAAACCGATATCCAAATTTACTTCCTCCAAAGTGAAAAGATTATAGCGCTATCGATCTGTTTAAGCAATAGACATGATTGGGAAAAATAAAAACAAAAAGCGCAAAATATGAATATTTAGTATATTAAATTAAATATTGACAATAAATCAATAATGAATTAAGCTCCTTTTACTCTAATACGAAAGGAGAACGGTGTGATGAATCGAAGTAAGCTAATTCTAGTCTGTTTGGGTCTGGTGGCCTTGATGGGGGTGTCCTCAGTAAATGCAGAGGAAATCCCTCAACCTGAAGGAACCCAGATCAATATCAATACAGCCACAAAGGAAGAATTGCAGCAAATTACGGGTATTGGTCCTAAGTACGCGGATCGGATTCTGGAGTATCGAAGGGTCTATCAAACCTTTGATTCTATTGACGAAATCGTCAATGTAAAGGGTATTGGCCCCAAGACCTTTGAGAGGATTAAAAGCCAGATTCGCGTGTAAATTGAACATATTTTCTTAACGATTAGAGTTTTCCCAGTTAAAGAGGTGGTAGAGGATAAAACCCGAACCACCTCTTTTTTATAAAAATGGGAATTAAAGCCCTGTGTAAGTCTTGAGTTCAAAAGGGCTTAGTCCTCTTGATTTGAGAGGTGCTTTTTGCTAGAATAGCTGGCTCTTATGCCTACAAAAACTATTTCTTTTCAAGATCTGATTCAGCGGTTAAACCAGTTTTGGTCCCGCCAAGGGTGTCTCGTTGTACAGCCTTATGATATGGAAAAAGGTGCGGGAACATTCTCTCCACATACTTTTTTACGTGCATTAGGTCCGGAACCTTGGAGTGCCGCTTATGTGGAACCTTCGCGTCGTCCTACGGATGGGCGTTATGGTGAGAACCCACTGAGAACACAACACTATTATCAATATCAAGTAATTCTAAAACCCTCTCCAAAAAACATTCAGGAACTTTATTTAGAAAGCCTTCGTTATATTGGAATTAACGTGGATGAATTTGATTTACGTTTCGTGGAAGATGACTGGGAGTCTCCAACTTTAGGGGCTTGGGGTTTAGGTTGGGAAGTTTGGATTGATAGTTTAGAAATTACGCAGTTTACTTATTTTCAACAATGCGGTGGTATTGATTTGGAAGTGATCCCCATAGAAATTACATATGGTTTAGAACGGATTGCGATGTTTCTTCAAAACAGAGATTCGATGTTCGATATTGATTGGAATGGAAAAGAAACTTATGGCGATGTTCATTTAGAAGGGGAGAAAGAGTTCTCCGCTTTTAATTTTGAAGAGGCCAATGTCGAGATGTTGTTGCGTCACTTTGATGAGTACGAATCGGAAGCAAAACGTATTTTAGAAAAAAATCTTGTTTTACCCGCCTATGACTTTTGTATGAAAGCGTCACACGCGTTTAATCTTTTGGATGCCCGTGGTGCTATTAGTGTTACTGAACGGCCCCGCTATATTGGACGTGTTAGAGGTATTGCCAAAGGATGTGCAGAGGCCTATTTAGAAAAAAGACGTGTGTTAGGATTCCCGTTACTAAAGTCAGGGAAGAAGAAAAAGTAATGGCAGACAAAAAGAAAATATTAAAATCAGAGAGTAATCGTTTGTTACTGGAAATCGGAGTTGAAGAACTTCCTCTCAGTCATTGGCGTTTCGTAACATCGGGAGCTTGGGAGAAGTTAGCGAGCGATTTGTTTCAAGAGTATCGTTTGGAGTACTCCTCATTACAGATTAATACAACGCCCCGTCGAATTGTATTTTTGTTTGAGGGTGTTTCTGATAAGCAAAAGGTATCCGATAAAGTACATAGAGGGCCTTCTGTTGATAAAGCCTTTGATGCAGATGGAAAGCCAACAAAAGCGCTTCAAGGTTTTCTTCAATCCAAAGGTGTAACCCTAGCAAAAACAACTCAAGAAAAAACAGACAAGGGAACGTACATTATTGCACGTGTCTCTGAGTCATCTAAAAAATCCACAGCGATTGTGCCAGAGTTGTTAAAGACATTGATTCAAAAGCTACCTTTTTCTAAAAATATGCGGTGGGAAGAAACAGGAATTCGTTTTACACGACCTGTGCGTTGGTTGTTGTCTTTATATAAAGATAAAGTGGTTCCTTTTGAGTTTGCAGGAGTTAAAACGGGGAATGTGTCCCGAGGGCATCGTTTTCTTTCTCCAAAAGAGTTTAAAGTGAAGCGCATTGCAGAATATGAAAAGCTTCTTAAGAAAAATCACGTTATTTTGAATCGTAAAGAAAGACGCTCTTTGGTGGTAAAACAAATTAACCAACTGGCAAAGAAGAAATCGTGGAATGCGGATTACTTTGACGCGGGGCTGGTTGAAGAAATTACGGATCTGGTCGAAGAGCCATTTGCTTGTTCGGGATCGTTTGATAAAAGCTTCCTCAAGCTGCCGAGTCAGGTGCTTTCAACCTGTATGAAAAAGAACCAGAAAATTTTTGCTTGTTTCTCCACAAAAGGTAAGTTGGTGCCAGAGTTTGTGGCTGTTTTGAATGGAAAAAGAAAGAATGCAAAAAAGGTCTCTGCAGACTATCAAAATGTGCTTGAAAGTCGTTTGAGAGACGCTCAGTTTTTTTATCAGGAAGATACGCGCGAACCCTTGGAAAATAAGGTGTCTAAGCTTAAAGGAATTGTCTTTTTAGGGAAACTGGGAACGGTCTACGAAAAGACTGGACGTTTAAAGCAACTTGCTTTATTCTTATCAGATTCTATTGGTATCTCAGAGCAAGAGAAACAAGATTTGGTCCGTGCTGCCGAGCTGTGTAAGGCAGATTTAGTTACTTCGATGGTGTTTGAATTCCCTGAACTTCAAGGTGTGATGGGGGCAGAATATGCTACCTTCAGTAAGGAAAGATCGGAAGTAGCCAAGGCCATTGATGCCCATTATTGGCCTAAGAGTCTGAATTTAAGTTTTTCTGCATTAAAGAAACAAATGAATTCTACGGGTGCTCTGTTAGCCATAATTGAAAAATTAGATACATTAGTAGGGGCTTTTGGTTCTGGGTTAATCCCAACGGGAAGCCAGGATCCGTATGCGCTGAGACGTGCTTGTGGGGGTGTTGTTAAAACCATTCGTGCATTTGGTTTTTCTTTTTCTTTATTGGCATTGATCGAAAAGGCGAAAGAGCTTTATGGAAATAAAGTTTCTGAGTTTAATGCGGAGACAGGGAAGAAGCTAAACTCCTTTATTAAAGAACGTTTGGTTTATGAGCTGGAAGCAAAATCAGGAACGCAGTCTTACGAAATCTTGCAAGCGATTTTGGAGACGGGGTTTGATGATTTGAGCGATGTGTATCAGAAATTCGAACTTCTGAACAAATATGCTAAGAAGCAAACAGGCAAGTTCACACGAGCTGCCAAGGTTGTAGAAAGAACGGGGCGAATTCTCAAAGGTGTTAAAGATGAGATTCCAACCCAAATTAAGAAAGAGTTGCTTCAAGAAAATTTAGAGAAGCAGTTGTTTGAAGTGTTTGAATCCAATGAAGCTCAGTTTAAAGAAAAACTTGTCGGTAAGCACTATGCTGAGGCAACTGAGTTTTATGGAGATATTTTTTATGAGCCGATTCATCAATTTTTTGATGGAGTGCTTGTGAATGCAGAAGATCAAAAAGTGCGGGCGAATCGACAGGCGTTATTGAGAAAGATTAACTCTCTTTACGTTGATTCGGTTGCGGATCTTTCTTGTATTTCTAATTTATAAGACAGAGTTTTTAGTTTTTTGTCATCCTGAACGGAGTGAAGGATCTTAGACAAAGAGATTCTTCGTCGCTAGGCTCCTCAGAATGACAGAAAATAAACGAAATTTGAATTTAACAAGGATAAATGGAGGAAAGAATTAAATGGCTACATTATTGAAAGCAAAACCTAAGAAAAAGGGGAAGACAACAGTGAAGAAGAAAACAAAAGCAAAACCAGCAGCTAAAAAGCCTGCTAAAAAGAAGTCTAAAGCTAAAAGTGCTTCTAAGACAAAATACGTATACTTTTTTGGAAACAAAAAATCTGAAGGTAAACAAGGAATGAAAGAGCTTCTTGGTGGTAAGGGAGCTAACTTGGCCGAGATGGTTAACTTGGGAATTCCGGTTCCTCCAGGGTTTACAATCACAACAGAAGTTTGTGATCTTTATTACAAGAGTGGACGCAAATGGCCATCAGGGCTAGAAGCGCAAATTAATACGAATATCGAAAAATTAGAAAAAGCATTCGGTGCAAAATTTGGTGACTCTAATAATCCATTACTTGTTTCTGTTCGTTCTGGTGCAGCAGCTTCAATGCCAGGTATGATGGATACGATTTTGAATTTGGGTCTTAATGAAGAATCGGTTCAAGGGCTGATTGTAAAAACAGGAAACGAACGATTCGCATGGGATAGTTACCGTCGTTTTATGCAAATGTTTGGAAACGTTGTGATGGAAATTGATCATCATGATTTTGAACATATCTTGGAAGCAAAGAAAGAAGAAGTAAATGCAGCTCAAGATACGGAGTTAACAACAGCTGATTTGAAGCAAGTTGTTTCTTCATATAAAAAGTTAGTTCGTAAGAAAACTGGAGAAGATTTTCCAACGAATCCAAAAGACCAATTACGTAAGTCAATCAATGCGGTATTTAAATCTTGGCATAACCCAAGAGCAAACAAGTATCGTGAGTTGAATGACATCCGTGGGTTAATCGGAACAGCGGTTAACGTACAAGCAATGGTTTTCGGTAACATGGGTGATACCTCTGGAACAGGTGTTTGTTTTTCTCGTGACCCATCTACCGGTGCAAATTATTTCTACGGGGAGTATTTGATGAACGCACAAGGGGAAGATGTTGTTGCTGGTATTCGTACACCAAAACCACTTCCTTTATTACAAAAAGAAAATCCAGTAGTTTACAAGCAATTGGTTCAGATTAAAGACCGATTGGAAAAACATTACAGAGACATGCAAGATATGGAGTTTACGATTCAAGAAGGAACTCTTTATTTCTTGCAAACAAGATCAGGTAAAAGAACAGCGATGGCTGCTGTTAATATTGCTTGTGATCTTGTGAAAGAAAAATTAATTAACGATAAAGAAGCGATTCTTCGTGTGGATCCAAAACAGTTGGATCAATTGCTTCATCCTACATTTGACCCTAACGCAAAGAAAGACAAAATTGCTAAGGGATTGCCTGCTTCTCCAGGGGCTGCAAGTGGTGTGGTTGTATTTACTGCAGAGCATGCTGAAGAGTTGGCTAAAAAGGGAGAAAAGGTAATTTTGGTTCGTGTTGAAACCTCTCCTGAAGATATTGCCGGAATGGATGCAGCTCAAGGTATCTTGACCGCTCGTGGAGGAATGACTTCTCATGCGGCTGTGGTTGCTCGTGGTATGGGTAAAACCTGTGTTGCGGGTACGAGTGATATCGTAATCGATTATAAAACTAAATCATTTAAGACAGCTAAAAAAGTTGTTAAAGAAGGTGACTGGATTTCCTTGGACGGTACTTTAGGTGAAGTTTACTTAGGACAAGTTAAGACCGTGGAACCTGCTTTGGGTGGAGCGTTTGGTAAGCTGATGAAGATGACGGATCAATTCCGTAACATCAACGTTAGAACGAATGCAGACTCTCCTCATGATGCTTTGGTTGCTCGTCGTTTTGGGGCAGAAGGGATTGGGCTTTGCCGAACAGAGCATATGTTCTTTGAAGCAGACCGAATCATTGCAATGCGAGACATGATTCTTTCAGATACATTAGAAGAAAGAAAAAAAGCATTGTTGAAACTTCTTCCAATTCAACGAAAAGACTTTGAAGGAATATTTAAGGCAATGAAAGGTCTTCCTGTAACGGTTCGTCTTTTAGATCCGCCTTTACATGAATTCTTGCCTCATGAAGTTGACAGTCAAAAAGAAATGGCGAAAGTAATGAAAGTTTCTTTAGAGACCATTCAGGAGAAGGTTCACCAATTGAGTGAATTTAATCCGATGTTGGGTCATCGTGGTTGTCGTTTGGGTATTACTTATCCAGAAATTTATGAGATGCAAGTTCGCGCTATCATTGAAGCGGCAATTAATGTAAAAGCGAAGGGAATTAAAGTTCTTCCAGAAATTATGATTCCTTTGGTTGGAACTAAGAATGAACTTGCGTATTTAAAGAAAAGATCTCTTGCTGTAATTGAAGAGGTTTTTAAACAAAAGAAAACAAAAGTAGCTTACATGATTGGAACAATGATCGAAGTTCCTAGAGCTGCGTTAATTGCAGACAAAATAGCGGAAGATGCAGAATTCTTTTCTTTCGGAACCAATGACTTGACTCAGATGGCTTATGGTTTCTCTAGAGATGATGCTGCTGTTTTCTTAGAAAATTACTTAAGTAAAGAAATTATTGAAAAAGATCCTTTCCAATCCGTTGATGTTGAAGGTGTTGGTCAGTTGATTCGAACAGGGATTGAGCTTGGAAGAAAAACAAATCCAAAGTTGAAAGTTGGGATTTGTGGAGAGCAGGGCGGCGACCCAGCTTCTGTTTCTTTTTGTTACTCTGTGGGTATGGATTATGTGAGTTGTTCTCCTTACCGAGTGCCGATTGCTCGTTTGGCAGCAGCTCAAGCTTCTGTACAGCAAGGTTTAAGAAAGAAAAAGAAATAGTTCTAATTTAATTGAGGGGCACTAGGTATGGTGCCCCTCAGAATTAAAAATACTAAAGATTCAAGTCCTCTTCATTGCGTGCCGTAAATTCACGTATGATTCATCTTCTCTAACGTTTATAAGGAAGATAAATGCGCAAACGAGTTGAAACTACAAAAGCACACAAGCCAAAAAGACCCAGTCAGTCTGAGATTACATTAAATCAGACTCCTATGTCTATCTACCTTAGACAAATTGAGAAAATCCCTCTATTAACTCCTCAAGAAGAAGTTGATTTAGCAAAGAAAATGCATTCGAAAGTTCGCGGAGCAAAACAAGCCAGAAACAAAATGATTCAGAGTAATTTGCGTCTTGTAATCAGTATTGCAAAACGTTACACCAATTTAGGGTTATCTTTTTCTGATCTTGTTGAAGAAGGAAATATTGGTTTGATGCGTGCGGTAGATAAGTTTAATTATAAAAAAGGATACCGTTTTTCAACATATGCTTCTTGGTGGATTAAGCAAGCCATTATGAGATCTCTTTCTAATCAAGGGAAAACAATTCGTATTCCTGTTTATATGTTTGATATTGTTTCTAAGTGGAGAAAAGTTCGAGATGCCTTGATGCAAAAGTTGGATCGTAATCCAACGGCTGCTGAAATTGCCAAATATATGAAAGTACCTGAAGCAAAAATTAAAGAGATTGAAAATATTGCGAATAAACCAAGCTCTTTGAATACACCCTTAAGTATTGATGGATCGGCAGAGTTAATCGATTTGATTGAAGATGAGCATGGAGACCGTGCGTTAAAAGATACGGATGAATTTTTTAAGACTCAACGCATAGATAAAATTATGCAAATTTTGGATGATCGTGAACGAAAAGTAATTGTGCTTCGATTTGGTTTAAAAGGGGAAGAACCTCACACTTTAGAAGAAACTGCGAAGCAATTTGGGATTACTCGAGAACGCGTACGACAAATTGAAGTAATTGCACTGCAAAAAGTTCGTCAAAAGTTATTGCTTGAAGACGATAAGTTTGAAAACTACGTTTATTAGCGAGAGGGTTCGTTTTTAATAGACCCTTTTTAGACTGCAAGTTTATTTGATAATGAAGCATTAGTACCGGGAAGAGAAGTCAGGGTATACGAAACCAGACAAGTAAGTTTCTCGGTTTCTTGTTTCTTTTCTCTGGTTTCTTATTTTCATAGGAGCCTCCTGCCATGTCTACAACAGTTCAAATAGCCCGACTTAAAGAGATGATCCGAGATGTTAAAGATTTTCCTAAAAAGGGAGTTATCTTTAAAGATATTACAACGTTAATTAAAGACCCAGATTCTCTGAAGTTGGCGTGTGATCTTTTTTCTGAAAAGGCTGAAAAATATAAAATTGATATTGTTATTGGAGTGGAGTCTCGAGGGTTTATTTTTGCTCCGATTATCGCAAGCCATTTAGGAGCGGGTTTTGTACCCGTAAGAAAGAAAGGGAAACTTCCATATAAGACAGCTTCCGTTTCATATAAGCTTGAGTATGGGACAGACACTCTTCAGATTCATAAAGATGCAATTAATAAAGGGGATCGCGTTTTAATTATTGACGATCTTTTAGCCACAGGGGGAACTTCAAAGGCTGTGGTAAAGCTAGTCGAACGTTTGGGCGGAAACATTAAAGCGCTAGGATACCTCATTGAATTATCCTTTCTTAAGGGAAGGTCTAAGGTTAAAGACCATAAAGTTTTTTCTCTATTAAAGTATTGATCCCTTTATACAAAAATTAGAAGAATATTTTAAGAGTCCCCGTAGCTCAGATGGATAGAGCGTCTCCCTCCTAAGGAGAAGGCCACTGGTTCGACTCCAGTCGGGGACGCCAGACTACGCTAAAGCACTAGCGTGTCATTGGCTTTGTCTGGCGGGCCAGACGTTAGCTTTTGGCTATTGGCTTTTGGTGATACGGTCATTCCCGCGGAGGCGGGAATCCAGGCAGACAAGTGAATGTCTTTGAATTTTCCTCTCCTTCCTTTGGAGGGAGAGGATTAAGGTGAGGGTGGTTTAATGGTAAATTCTAAATCAACTCAAACCCTCACCCTAGCCCTCTCCCTTAAAAAGGGAGAGGGGAAATCCTGATTTAGATATAATTCGTAATACATAAAAAGTGGGAGGAAATAGAATGAAGAATTTAATGATTATTTTTCTATGTTTAACTTTGGTGGGTTGTTCTTCTGCTCAGAGTCAGTTTAAACAACAAGGTTTTGGGGATGGAGTTTATCTTCCGAAGTATCCTATTATTTTTGTTCATGGATTAGGCTATAGCGGAGACTATTGGAGAGAGAGTAAAACCTTTAAAGAATTTAATAACTTGGGTTGGGATACAGGAGCTGACCTGAAACCTAAATTGATTGATGGAGAAGTAGTGGTTTCTCCAACAATAGTGAAGCCTGCACATATTTATACGCTGAGCTTTTCTTCGGGGGAGTTGGCGATTGTTCAGCAAGGGAAAGAGTTGGCGGCAGTCATCGAAAAAATTAAAATTTTCAATCGTGCCGAGAAAGTAATTTTAATAGGGCATAGCATGGGTGGTTTGGCTATAAGAGAATATTTGCAATCAGATTATTATAAAGAGGATGTTGGAGGATTTGTTTCTTTAGGGACTCCGCATAGAGGGAGTAATTTTGATGTAGAGAAATTAGCCCTTAAGATCATTCCAAAGACCGTTCGAAATCTTGTTTGGAAGGTAGATACGAAGAGTGATGCTGTTCGAGACTTAAGACCGAAGAGTATTTATTTAGAAGGGGGGCTCGAACCTGATTCTCCTGAAGAATTTAAAAGTAAGGATATTAATTTAAATGGAGCTCCTGAAGACGAGATTGATGGTTTAAATAATTTTTCCAGCCGTCCTTTACCACAAGGGATTATGTACTCCATTATTATTGGGAGCGGTTGTCCTTTAATTGCTTCAAGGGAACAATGCAGTTGGTCCGATGGAGTTGTTAAGATTAATAGTCAAGATCTCAATCAAATTCCTGGTGTGAATGTTTCGGGCGATGTTTTATATACGGACAAAGATCACTTTGGTGAAGCAAATGATAGTTGGGTTTTAATGAAAGCGATGAAACCTTATTTAGTTCAAGTTCAGTAAAAGCTGTCAGCCATTAGCTTATAGAAAAACTGTCATTGCGAGGTATCGACATATTGAGCCGTGGCAATCTCGGGATGAATAAGAAGTAAAAACCTGAAATTGCCACGGCTCTTTTTGTTTTAGCCTCGCAATGACGGATTTAAATTTCTACACAGCTGTCATTCTGAGGAGCTTTGCGACGAAGAATCTCTGAGTCTGAGATCCTTCCCGCCCAATCCTCCTAATAAGCTGGCGGACCCGCCGTTTTTCGTGGCGGGCAAGACGGCGGGCAGGCGCTAGTTCAGGATGACAAGAATGAATAAAAGTGTTTGTCATTCCCGCGTAGGCGGGAATCTAGGGTCTTTGAATTAAATAATGACAAGCGTAAATCTACCCATAAAATTTTCCATCATAATTTCGAGGTGGACCGTCCTATTCTTGTATCTTCCCGCGCTTTTCTGTCATCCCCGCGAAGGCGGGGATCCATGTGTTTGTGCTTTATTTAATTTCTAAATTAATCGTTTTGTCTGACTGGATCCCCGATTAAAGCATTCGGGGATGACAAATGGATCAAGGAGGAGATGACAAAATCTTCTTCTAATCTACTGGTAATTGGACCCATCATAATCGCGAGGAGGGCCTTCGTACTCTTGTATCTTTTCTCCTAAAGAATTATTGATAACCGTTTTGTCTGGAGTTGCTGGATAACCAGGAGCGCTGGCAAAACCAGGTAAGGAGTACACCTGCGGTCTAGATACGTTAAATAGAATATCAATGGCTTGATTTCTAAATTTAGGTTGCAGCACTTTTGCGAAGGATTTTTCCATCAGTGTTCTACCTCTTCCATCCTTTTGAATAAATAAAGCTGTTCCATCTTTATTATAAGTTACTTTAGAAACGATTCCTGTGGACCCATATGTAGTTTCTTTCGAAATTACTTTTCCATCTTTGTCTTTTAAGATAAGGGTTCTGCTTTTATCGGGATTCATAGTAGAGGTTGTTTGTGCTCCTGACAGCATATCTGTTGATGTTACCGAAGAGGGGGCTGTACCTGATACGGGTTCGTTGCGAGAGCCTAGAACATTTTCGTCTTTATCTGTTTCTGTAACCGTACGAGACCCATCTGCGTTTTGAGTGGATGTCGTTGTGACACCTGTATCGGTATTTGTTGAAGAGGCGGAGGATGTTCCTGTTCCTCTGGCGGGTTCGTTGCGTGTATTTAACACATTTCCATCTTTATCCGTTTGAGTCACAGTTCTAGAACCATCCGGGTTACGTGTTGATGTTGTTGTAATTCCTGTGTCTGGGTTTGTCGCAGAAGCAGAAGAGGGGGTTGTTCCACGAGCAGGCTCGTTTCGGGTGCTTAAGGTATTTCCTTGCTCGTCTGTTTCGGTAACGGTACGAGATCCGTCCGTATTGCGTGTGGACGTTGTTGTAATGCCTGTATTCGTATCCGTTGCTGAAGCTGAAGTAGGGCGGGAACCACGAGCAGGCTCGTTTCTTGTATTTAAGGTATTTCCTTGCTCGTCTGTTTCGGTAACGGTACGCGAACCGTCTGTATTGCGAGTGGACGTTGTTGTGATTCCGGTATTTGTATCTGTGGCAGATGCAGATGTTGGACGGGAACCACGAGCAGGCTCGTTCCTAGTATTTAATGTATTTCCTTGCTCGTCCGTTTCAGTAACCGTACGGGAGCCGTTTGCATTGCGAGTCGATGTTGTAGTGACTCCTGTATCGGTGTTCGTTGAAGAAGCAGAGCTTGGACTCGAGCCACGAGCAGGTTCTCTTCGAGAATTGAGAAGGTTGCCATTAGAGTCTGTTTGATTGACCGTACGAGAGCCATCGGCATTTTGAGTCGAAGTTGTTGTAATTCCTGTATTAGAATCGGTTGAAGATGCAAAAGAAGGTGTTGAATTTCTATTAGGTTCTGTTCGTGTTGAAAGAGTATTTCCTTGAGAGTCTGTTTGAGTGACGGTGCGAGAGCCATCTGCGTTTCGAGTGGATGTTGTTGTATTTCCTGTACGGGTGTCGGTGGCGGATGCAGAGTCTGGGCGTGATCCTCGGGCGGGCTCGTTGCGCGAACTGAGGGTATTACCTTGAGAGTCTGTTTCTGTAACTGTGCTAGAGCCATCGGCATTGCGAGTTGAAGTTGTTGTAACGCCAGTATCTGTATTTGTAGAAGAAGCAGAAGATCTTCCTGAACCACGAGCGGGTTCATTCCGCGTATTTAAAACATTTCCATCCGCGTCTGTTTGTGTGACGGTTCTAGATCCGTCTGCGTTTCGAGTAGATGTTGTTGTGATGCCTGTGTCAGGATCTGTAGCAGAGGCAGATGTTGTTTGCGTTGATGGGACACGTGTTGAACTTACGATGTTGCCTTCGGCATCCGTTTCAATAACAGTACGAGACCCATCTGGGTTTTCAACGGAAGTAGTTGTGATTCCGGTTTCGGAATCTAGAGAAGAGGCACTATCCGGTTGATCTTCAGGGATTACTTCTTCTGTTGTATTTCCATCCGCGTTTGTTTCGGTTACCGTTCTGGAGCCATCAGGATTTAAAGAGCTTTGAGTCACTGTGCCTGTTGTTGGATCGATAGACATAACAGAGCCACTGCTTCCGTCTGAAGGCATGAGTGTTGGGTATTGAGTTTCATATTGTGAGGGGTTGGTATTTGTGGTGCTAGAAGGTCTTGAGCTGGAGGATGAAGAGGTGTTGTTACTAGATGAACCTCCGGACTCAATTTGTCGAGTTACGTTCTCTAATGCTCCGATAATGCTGGCCTCAGCAAAAGGGGTAGAAATAACTAAAAATAATAGAACAAAAAGGAGATGTCTCATGGTAGTCCCTCGGTAGTTTATAAGTGATGAAAGTGGGTAATGACTCGTATTATATCAGAGACAGATGATAGTTTTTTATAAATCAGTCATTGAGAGGCTTCCACAAAGGAGCTGCGGCAATCTCTTGGTTTTGAGACGGACCTTTCTTCCCTTAATCTGAGATTGCCACGGCTCGACTTTCTAATGCCTCGCAATGACTATAGAAAGTCTTTGTTACTAAAAAGCTTGGACGAATGTGGATTCTTAGCTAAAATGATGGGTTCTATGAAGCAAAAAATACAAGAGAATAAGAAAAAGCTTAGAGATTCGTTGAAAAAAAAATTACGCCATCAGTCTGAGGAAAACCGGTTTAAGAACTGTAAGATCATTGATGGTTTGGTGCATGACTTAACAGCTTATAGAAAAGCTTCTGTCGTGATGTTTTATTTATCAATGGAAGAAGAAGTTGATACGAGAGAAATAATTAAGCACGCTTTGTCAGAAAACAAAACAGTGATTTTGCCGGTTGTTCAGCTTGGTGAAGAGACTCTTTTGCCAGTTCAGTTGCATGACTTAGATCATTTGAAGCCAGGTAAATATGGTATTTTGGAACCGAAAGAGTGGGATTCTGTGTTTCCAATAGAGAAGTTGGATTTAGTTTTTGTTCCAGGAGTTGCCTTCGATCGGAAGAATCATCGTTTGGGTCGGGGAAAAGGATATTATGATCGGTTTTTAAGTCAGCTTAATCATCATGTAATGAAGGTGGGTTTGGCATATGATTTTCAATTAGTCGGCGAACTTCCCGTTGAAGAGCATGATTTACAGATGGATTTGGTGATACATAACTAAGGATGGTTTTTGGCTCTTAGCTTTTGGTAAAAGCATTTTTTGATAATAAATTCAACCAAAAGCCAAGAGCTATAAACTATAAGCAGGACAAGAGGAGTCTTATGTCGAATTTGAGAATTTTAGTTGTTGGAGATATTGTTGGAAAACCAGGACGAGAAGCTTGTATGAAGCTGATTCCTGAAATTAAGAAGAATAAAAATGTCGATTATGTGATTTCGAATGCAGAGAATATTGCGGGAGGATCCAGTTTAACCCCTTCCACGATTAAAGATATTTTTATAGGAGAAACAGACTTAGTTACTTTAGGGGATCATACCTTCCGAAAAAAAGAAGCTGTTGATTTGGTCGAGGAAGATGAACGTATTATTCGACCTGCCAATTATCCTGATGGAACTCCGGGGCGTGGTTATGTGATTACAGAAACTCCGGGTGGAGTTCCTATTGCTGTGATTAATTTGATGGGACGAGTTTTTATGGAGCCTTTGGATTGTCCTTTTAGAAAAGTAAAACGGATTTTAAAAGAAATAAAAGGTCATGCGAAAGTAATTGTTGTCGATATGCACGCAGAAGCAACTTCAGAAAAAGTGGCGATGGGTTGGTTTTTGGACGGACAAGTTTCTTGTGTGTTTGGAACCCATACGCATGTTCAAACAGCGGATGAACGAGTGTTGCCTAAAGGAACAGGCTATATCACGGATGCGGGCATGACAGGCCCTCATCAATCTGTTATTGGCCGCGAAATCGAACCTGTTCTTTATAAATTTATAAATCAACTTCCTTCTAAATTTGATGTTGCTACTGAAGATGTACGGCTTTGTGGAGCAATTGTTGATGTTGATGTGAATACAGGTAAAGCAACTCATATAGAACGTGTGCAGGAATTTTTACAGAAATAACAACCTTTAAACTTTGGGTAGGAATCTATGCTTGATTTAGAAAAAGATGAGCAACAAAAAACAATCCATTCCATTTCAGATATTACCCGACAAATTCGACGTTCTCTCGAAACTCAGTATGGTTCTGTTTGGATTGAGGGAGAAATATCTAATCTAGTACACCATTCTTCTGGACATATGTATTTGAGTTTAAAAGATGAAGGAGCTCAAATTTCCGCAGTTATTTTTAGAAACGTAAACGCAAAAATTCCTTTTGAAATGAAAGATGGGTTGCAGGTTGTGGTGTTTGGGAAAGTGACTGTTTATGAAAAGCGTGGGAATTATCAGATTGTTGTTGAGAGAGTAGAGCCGAAAGGTGTTGGGGCCTTAGAGCTGGCTTTGAGACAGCTGATTGAAAAGTTGAAGAATGAAGGTTTGTTTGAAGAAGAATATAAAAAAGAGATCCCATTTTTGCCGGAAAGAATTGGGGTGATTACGTCTCCAACAGGGGCTGTTATTCGAGATATTATTAATGTGTCTCAGAGGAGGTTCCCTGGGATACCGATTTTATTATACCCCGTTAAAGTGCAAGGGGACGGTGCTCGAGAAGAAATTGTAGAAGCGATTGAGTCGATGAATAAGCATAAGTTATGTGATGTTTTGATTGTGGGACGTGGAGGAGGAAGTTTAGAAGATTTATGGGCTTTTAATGAAGAAGTTGTAGCGCGTGCTATTTTTAATTCTGAAATTCCAATTATTTCTGCAGTGGGCCATGAAGTGGATGTGACGATCAGTGACTTTGTTGCGGATAAGAGAGCGGCGACTCCTTCTCAAGCGGCTGAGATAGCGGTTCCGAGTCGAGATGAGTTGTTGGGGCAGTTGAGAGAAAATAAAGAAAGAATGCTTTTGGCTGTTAAGAATCTTTTAGAAGATTTAAAAGAGAGAATCACGAATGCGAAAGAGAGTTATGCGCTGACGCAACCAGAGCGATTAGTAGAACAAGCAAGGCAGAGATTGGATGAGCTTTTGAGGCAGATGTCGAATTATCTTTTGGGTGTGGTATCGGATAAGAGAATTCAGTTGTCTCGAATTCAGATGACTCCTTTGTTGAGTAATGTTTTGTTGCAAAAGAAAGCGGGATTTTCTAAATTACTGGCCCAATTGGATGCTTTGAGTCCTTTGGGGATTTTGTCTAGAGGGTATAGTGTTACGGTGGATGAGAAGATGAAGCCGGTTAGGGAAGCTGGGCAGTTGAAGGTTGGGGAGATGATTAGGACGCAGTTGGGTAAGGGGGTTGTGGAGTCGGAAGTTAAGAGGGTTGAGAAGGTTAAGAGGTTGTTGTGAACCATGGAGTTACCCTCGGCGCTCAGACAGCACAAAAATTGAAATGCGATTTTTGTGAACTCGCGGCGAGGGTAACTCCATGGTTCTTTACTTCTTTAGGGGGTGTGGAGGGATAATAAATTAGGTGCATCGAGCACCTAATTTATTTTGGTTGAAGGTATTTCCGCATGTGCGGAAATGCGGTTTGAATCCGAAATAAATTATTAAGCGTAAAAGGAGGAGGTGTTTTATGAGCGGAGAAGTAAAGTTTGAAAAGGCAATTGATCAGTTGGAGAGTATTGTTTCTCAGTTAGAGTCTGGGGATGTTTCTTTGGAAGATGCGATAAAACAATATGAAGAAGGGGTGAAATTATCTCGAATTTGTACTGAGAAATTGACCCAAGCTGAAAAAAAAGTTGAAATTTTAACCAAAGCATTGAATGGTAAGATTGAAACTGAAGATTTTGATTTAGAACAAGATGAATCTACAGGAGCTTTAAAAAAAACACGTAAAAAGAAATCTTCTAAATCAGATGAAGATGAGGGAAGCCTTTTTTAATGACACTAAAACAATATTTCGATAAAAATAAAAAAATTGTGGAAGAGGCCCTCAAAAATTACCTTCCTAAAAGTACAGCTTACCCAAAAACAATTCATCAAGCGATGCGTTATTCTGTTTTTAATGGAGGGAAGCGCTTTCGTCCTATTTTAGCGATCGCAGTATGTGAGGCTTTGGGTGGAAAACTTAAAGATGTGCTTCCTGCGGCATGTGCTTTAGAGCTTATTCATTGTTATTCACTAGTGCATGACGACCTTCCTTGTATGGACAATGATGATTACCGTCGTGGAAAACCAACATGTCATAAGAGATTCGGAGAAGCGAATGCTGTTTTAACAGGGGATGCTCTATTGACGATCGCCTTTCAAATTTTGAGTGAGGTTAAAGATAGTAAGGTTGTTCATAAGTTACTTCCTTTAATTACACATGCTATAGGATCGATGGGTATGGTAGGTGGGCAAGTTGTAGATAAAGAATTAGAGAATAAAGAGTCTTTAGAGCTGCCAGAGATTTCTTATGTGAATATACAGAAAACGGGGCAGCTGATTCGTGTAAGTTGTTTATCTGGAGCACTTATAGCTAAAGCTTCAAAGCAACATTTGAAGGCAATGGATGATTATGGATGTCACCTCGGTTTCACCTTCCAAATTGTGGATGATATACTGGACTCTGACGGGTTTACACGTATAATGTCCCGTCATGAAGCTTTCAATGAAGCGTCTAGTGTGACGGTTAAAGCAAAAAAGAGCATCCAATTTTTGAATTCAAAGTCTAAAAGATTAGCAGAAATAGCAGATCTTATATTAAATAGAAAGAAGTAGTCTGATCATGTCCCGATTGTCTGAAACGATTAAAAGCCCAGAAGACTTAAAGAAGCTATCGATAGAGCAATTGCCCGAGGTGTGCGCTGGTTTAAGAGAAGAGCTTGTAGAGATAACCTCTGAAACAGGGGGGCATTTAGGGGCGTCTTTGGGTACGGTTGATTTGATTGTGGCTCTTCATTATGTTTTTGATTCTCCGAAAGATAAGTTCGTCTGGGATGTGGGTCATCAGGTGTATGCGCATAAGCTGATTACGGGCAGGCGGGATCGAATGAAAACGATTCGTACATATGAAGGTTTAAGTGGTTTTACGAGCCATACTGAAAGTGTTCATGATCATTTTAGTGTTGGACACGCCTCCACAGCAGTGTCTCAAGGTTTAGGTCTTGCGGTTGCCCGAGATTTGAAGGGTGGAGATGAAAAAATAGTTTCTATCTTTGGTGATGGAGCGTTAACGGGTGGTGTTTGTTATGAAGCTTTAAACAACGCTGGCCACATCAAAACAGATTTTCTTTGTATTCTCAATGATAATGAAATGTCTATTTCTCCAAATGTAGGAGCAATTAGCACTTATCTCAATAGAATTATTTCTGCCCCTATTTATAATCGCGTTAGAAAAAAATTAGAAGAACAACTTAATAATTTTCCTCGGTTAAGAAAATTGGTTAAGAATGCTGAGGAAGGTTTTAAGAATTTATTAGTGCCTGGGATTGTTTTTGAGGAATTAGGTTTTCGCTATTTTGGTCCGGTAGATGGCCATGATGTTAAAGAGCTGGTTAAATTATTTAAAAATATCAAAGATATTAAAAAACCTATTTTGCTTCATCTGATTACTAAGAAGGGGAAAGGGTGTGAATTTGCAGAGAAAGACCCTGTAACTTCTCATGGAGTTCAGCCGTTTCATTTGGAATCAGGAGCTCCAAAGAAAAAAGCAACAGTAACTCCAGCTCCTTTGAGTTATACCAATTGTTTTGTGAATAATTTGACACTTCTAGCAGAGGAAGATCCTAAGGTTGTTGCAATTACGGCAGCGATGAGAGAAGGAACAGGGTTGAGACCCTTCCAAGATAAATTTCCAGATCGTTTTTTTGACGTTGGTATTGCTGAACAGCATGCTGTTTCATTTGCAGGAGCATTAGCCCGATCGGGGATAAAGCCCATTTGTGCCATTTATTCTACTTTTCTTCAAAGAGCTTTTGACCAACTGATTCACGATGTAACAATACAAGATGTTAATGTAACCTTTTGTTTGGATCGAGCTGGAGTAGTAGGTCCTGATGGTCCAACACATCAAGGTTTGTTTGATATTGGTTATGTAGGAGTGATTCCTAACTCTGTGATTTGTAGTCCTTGGACTGATTTTGAAATGAATCAGATGATGCGTTTATCTTTAGAACATCAAGGTGTGTTTTCAATTCGTTATCCTAAAGAAAATGTTCCTGAAATTGAAGGGGAAGCAAAGAACCTCTTTAAGATTGGTGAGGGTGAAATTGTTGCAGATGGGAATGATGTAGCAATTTTGGCGATAGGGTCTTTTGTTTCTAGAGCGCTCGTGGTTAGAGAGTTGTTAAGAGAACAAGGGATTCAAGCGACGGTTGTAAACTTAAGATTTGCTAAGCCACTAGATGAAACTTTATTGAAAAAACTTTCAGAGTCTATTACCAAATGGGTGGTGATTGAAGATCATGTGTACTCGGGTGGGTTAGGGGCGCGTGTTTTGGAATTTTGTGAAAGAAATGAGTTGAGGAATGTGGATGTTCAGCGAATTGCTGTGCCGGATGAGGTGATTCAGCATGGGGAGCGTGAGATTATTTTTGATAAGTTTGGTCTTACTCCTGAAAAGATCTCCAAAACTATTTTAGATAAAACTAAAGACCTTTCTGCTTTAAGTTAATTGGAAAAAATGGGTGGTTGTGGGAAGTTTTAGTCGTCGGAAGTATTCCTTTCCGGCGCTCAGACATGCTCGGGCTTTGCCCTGCGCAACTCGCGGCGGTAAGGAATGCTTCCTCCTCCTTAGGGAGTACACATATTTTTTTGTGTGGGGAGGGGTAACAAAGTTTGGCATCGAGCCAAATTTTGTTATAAGGTAGATAAGGTGCTTCGCGCAATAAATATAAATTTATTTAAAGATAAAGGAATCTATACGCTCTACGCTAAACGCTGTGCGCTATAGTGACAAATGATGAAAAATATTGGTATTGTTATTAATTCTAATAAAGAGGGGGCTTTGGAGTTGCTGCAAGAGTTGAGGCAGTGGCTTGAGAAACGGAGTTGCTCTGTCTTGGACAATGAGACGACTCAAATTGATGAGATTCTTGCGAGTGCAGAACTTTTGATTTGTATGGGAGGTGATGGGACTCTTTTGAATTTGACTCATCATATGGTTCATCGTTCGGTTCCAGTTTTGGGTGTGAATTTGGGAAATTTAGGATTTATTACGGAAGTAAAAAAAGAAGAGTTGTTTGAAGAATTGAAAACGGTATTTTCTGGAGAGTATAAAATTGAAGAGAGGACGATGTTGTCTTGCCGTGTTAAAGATGAGAAGACAAATGAGAACCGTCGCTTTCAAGCGTTTAATGATATTGTGATTAATAGGGAAGGTTTGACTCGTTATTTGAGAGTTGAGTTAAAAATTGGCTCAGAAACTTTTACGAGTTATTCTGGAGATGGAGTTATTATTGCGACGCCAACAGGTTCGACGGCGTACTCTTTATCTGCTGGAGGGCCTATTGTTCATCCTAGAATGAACGGCATTATTATTACAGCGATTTGTCCTCATGTGTCCTCGTTAAGGCCAATTGTTGTTCCTGGCTCTGAAAAGATCGTTTCGAAGATCGTTTGTCGGGCTCCAGAAGAGCATGCGCTTTTAGTGGCAGATGGCCAAAATAGCCTTCAAATAGGCGAAAATCACCTTATAGAGGTAACTCAGAGTGAAACTCCTGTCAAATTAATCAAAAGTTCTAAAAGAAGTTACTTCCAAACTCTGCAAGAAAAGTTTAAAATACCCTTCTGATTTTGATCTGAAATAAAGGCTCTCTATGAACCTTATTCTAACCTTCTTATAGGACGTAATTGGGATAGGGATATCTAAATCAAAATAATTCTATAGTTAAGGGAAATAAATGGACAAACGATTTATTCAAGAATCAGGAATTCAAGCATACACGGGGACGGAGCTTCTCTTTAAGGGAGCTTTAGAAGGGGGTGCCAGTTTACTTACAGGGTATCCAGGATCTCCTGTGGCTGATTTCTTTAATATTGCAAAGCAAGCAGATGAAGTTTTGAAGGAAAAAGGTGTTCTGCTTCAGATCGCCAATAATGAAGCTTTGGGTGTTGCGCGTTTAAATGGTTCTCAGATGTCGGATATTCGAGGTCTTTGTGTTATGAAGAGTGTAGGTCTTCATGTAGCCTCTGACGGTTTAGCTTTGGGGAATATTTCTAAAGCAGGCAGTAAGGGTGGCGCTCTGGTTGTTGTGGGTGATGACCCATGGTCTGAAAGCACACAAGTTCCAACAGATTCTCGATTTTTATCCCAACATTTACATATGCCAATAATGGAGCCTGCAACTTTTCAAGAATTAAAGGATTGGATTCGAATCGGTTTTGAGGCTTCTCAATGTTCTAACCTTTACATAACTTATCTTGTGACCACGAACTTAGCGGATGGTGGTGCAACGGTCGAAGTTTCCCCAAATCAATATCCTGAAATTAATGCTCATAATCATGTCACTTTAGATACAGAAAAAATTCCAGTAGAAGAAACAGTTGTTCTTTCTCCTCGTACAGCGGAAAGAGAAGAGACGTTGCAAGGGCGCTATGAGGTGTTGCATCAATACGTGCGCAAACAACAATTAGATAAAATTATTAACCCAGCGAAGGAAGGTTCTGTTGAAAGAATAGGTTTTGTTACGAGTGGACTTGCTTATGGATACTTGGAACATGCTTTGGAATTATTAGGGCTTAGAGGACAAATTCCTATTTTAAAATATGGGTTAACTTATCCCATTGATTCTGAGATTCTTTTGAATTTTTCTAATCAGGTTGACCATATCGTTGTTGTGGAAGAGAAGAGAAGTTTTATTGAAACTCAAATCACAGAAATTTTAAAAGTGGCGGAACAAAAAGGAAAAATTTCTAGACGGAATTCTGTTTGGGGAAAAAACTTTCCTGGCGGGATAACACCAATTCCTTCGACTCGAGGTTTAAACACCTCTGTCTTAATTGAAATTTTAGTGCCTCTTTTAAAACATATGGAATTGAAACAGGAAAAAGAAGTTATTTCTTATTGGGAGCGCGAAATTAATTTAATTGAGAAAACATCTCAATTTGATATTCAAATTCCAACAAGAACACCTGCTTTTTGTCCCGGATGTCCCCATAGAGATTCTTCTAGTGTTTTCTTAGATATGAAAACTAATTTTATGAATGTCGAGTATATGGAAAAGAATCATGGTGTTAAAGGTTCTGTGGATTTAGTTTTTCATGGAGATACGGGTTGCTACACGATGTTGATGTTTAAACCGAATAAGTCTTTGATGCATAATTACTCCGGTATGGGGCTCGGTATTGCGACGGGGGCAGGTATTGATCCGTTTATTGATAATAAGCAAATTGTGTTTATGGGAGATGGGACGTTCTTTCACTCAGGAATGATTGCAATTTCGGATGCTATGAAACACGGCCAAGATATTATGGTTATGATTTTAGATAACGATACAACAGCGATGACAGGGCATCAGCCAACTCCGGGACAGAATTATGATATTTTGGGAGAGTCGACCTTTAAACAAAATATTGAAGAAGTGGTTAAGGGGATGGCGAAAAATAGTGAGATCCCAGTTTATCGAGTTAACCCTGAATATCGAGATAGCTATAGAGATCTTTTAGAAAAAACCGTTCTAGAAAAAGGGGTTAAAATTGTTATAGCGGATAAAGAGTGTGGTATTACTTATAATCGCCAAGTGATTCGGGATGAACAAACGGTGATTCGGGATAAAGGTTTTCTTCCTGAAAAAACATTTGTTAATGTAACTCCTGAAGTTTGCGAAAATTGTTTGGAGTGTACTACAACAACAGGTTGCCCTGGTTTGACGGTTGAAAAAACACACTACGGCCCAAAGATTGCAACAGACTTGTCTTTGTGTGTTTCAGATGGAGCATGTGCTCGTGTTAAGGCATGCCCTTCTTTTGAAGAATTGACTGTTGTTCGAAATAAAAAACCAGTAGATCCTATGGATGATGTTGATTTGTCTAACTTGCCTTTGCCAAACTTAAATAAGTTTGATGATTCGTGGAGTGCCTATTTAGCAGGTGTGGGGGGCATGGGAATTGGTTTGGTTACAGCAATTTTGGTTCAAGCGGGTTTGAAGCAAGGTTATCGTGTTGATTTTGCGGATAAAAAAGGACTAGCGATTCGTAATGGAGGAGTTTATTCGCACGTTACATTTACACAGAAAGATCATCTAAATATTATTTCTCCAATTATTCCTTACGGAAAAGCTAACTTGGTCTTAGGCCTTGATTTGCTCGAAAGTGTTCGTAGTTTTGACCCTAAACTTAATTTACGCGTTGGGAGCCCTGATTACACGGCGGCGGTTGTGAATACAGCAAAAACACCTACCATTACGATGTTGTTGGGTGAAGACGATTTTGACCCTTCAGATTTAGAAGAAATGATTTGTGCTTCTTCTAAGAGAGAACGTTTTTTTGGAGTGAATGTTTCTGACATTGCTCAAAAGCTTTTAGGAAATACTATTTTTTCTAATATTGTGATGCTAGGTATTGCATATCAAAAGGGTGAGCTTCCTATAAATTTAGAAAATATTGAATGGGCAATTAAAGCAACAGCAACTAAACGGGGATTTGAGAAAAATTTAAGAGCTTTTAACTTGGGTAGAAAAGTAGCTGAGAACCCAGCTCAATTTGAGAAAGAAAAAAGTTTAGCAACATATAAAGAGATGATCGATGATAAGTTTGAAATTTTGTCTCAAAAAAATAGTAATAAGAAGATAGCTGAAGAGTACAAACGTAACGTTGAAGAGGTTGTGAAGTTCCTAAAATTGGATGATGAAACGAACTTGCAAATTGCTCTTCGAACTTATGATTTGATTCAGTTTGAAGATCTAGCTTATGCGCAAAAATACTTAGATAGAATTAAGTCGATTTATCTTCGAGATAAAGATGAACAAGGTTATCTTGTTACTAAAGCTGTGATTTTGTATTTGGCTAAAGTGATGTTGATTAAAGACGAGATTTATGTGGCTCATTTGCTAACCAGTGTCGAGAAATATCGAAGAGACAAGGAACGATATGGTATTGATCTGAACCGAGGGGATAAAGTGAAATACACACATATTAATCGTCCTCAATTCACGATTGGTTCTTGGGATATAGAGTTTGATATGAAAACCAAGGATTGGATGTTGAATATTATGAAGCATCTAAGAATTTTAAGAAAACTACTTCCAGCTTGGCATCGAAAAGAAAAACAATTTAGAGACTGGTACATTGATTTAGTAGATGAGCTGACTTTAAATGGAAAAACCTCTTACCAGGATTATGTCACAATCTTTGAGTCTCCTGAATATGTTCGGGGTTATAGAAAAGTTCGCTATCCTAAAATGGATGAGGCGAAGAAAAAAGTGACTCATATACTTTCTAAAGCGAATGCGGCATCGCAAGTAGATCCTCAGCCGATATCTAAAGCTTCTTAACCTAACATTATTCAATCATAGGTTTAATTATGTCTAATAACATTAAAGTACGTTTTGCCCCATCACCCACTGGGCATCTTCATATTGGAGGTGTGCGAACGGCTTTGTTTAACTATCTCTACGCCCGAAATCAAGGAGGCCAATTTGTTCTTCGTATAGAAGATACGGATCAAGAGCGTTCCGCTGAAGAGTTTACGCATGAGATTTTGAATAGTTTGAAGTGGATTGGTATGGAGTGGGATGGGGACATCTCACGACAAACGGAGCATTTACCTCGCTATCAAGAATTAGCTCAGCAGCTTGTTGCTGAGGGGGTGGCTTACAAGGTTGATGATACGCCTGCAATAAAATTTAAAATGCCTCATAAACAAGTCGTCTTCTGGGATGTGGTTAAAGGGAAAATAGAATTCGACGCTTCTCTTTTTGATGATTTAGTTATTTTAAAGTCGGATGGTTTTCCAACATATCATTTTGCATGTGTTGTCGATGATCATGATATGGAGGTTTCTCATGTTATTCGAGGAGAAGATCATGTTTCGAATACACCTAGGCATATTCTTTTGTATGAGGCCTTTGGGTGGAAGATCCCTAAGTATGCGCATCTTCCTTTGATTGTGGGGGATGACGGAGCTCCTTTATCCAAACGTCATGGCAACGTATCTTTAGTCTCTTATCAAGAGGAAGGGTATCTTCCAGAAGCTTTGTTGAACTATTTGGCTCTGTTGGGTTGGGGGCCAGGAGGAAATGAAGAGCTTTTTTCTAAAGAAGCTCTGATTAAGAAATTTTCTCTAAAACGTGTTAATTCAGCGAATGCTGGATTTAATCAAAAAAAGTTAAACTATATTAATAGTGAACATTTAAAAAAGATGAAGCCAGAAGATTGTGCTGAAGAAGGGTTGTCTTTTTTGAAGAACAGAAAACTTTTTCCTGAGAGATGCTCTGAAGAAGATGTTAGGAAAGTGTTTATGCTTTTTCAGACACGCATTAAGACGTGGAAGGATGTGTTGATTCAAGCTGATTATTGTTTTTGTGATTCCTTGGTGTATGACAAGAGTTCTGTTGAAAAATATTTAAAGGTAGATGGAGTTAGTCGCATTCTCACTTCTGTTCTTTCTGCATGTGAAGCGTTGAGCGACTTTACAGAAAAAGGTTTAGAGGAGTGTGTTCGGAAAACGGCTGAAACGTTAGGGGTGAATGCGGCGACGTTGATTCATCCGATACGAGTGGCAATTACAGGTTGGGGTGTGAGTCCGGGGCTTTTTGAGGTTATGGAATTGTTAGGAAAAGAGAAAGTTCTTAAGAGAATAGGGTTTGTGATCGAAAATCTAGGGGAGCTTCCTTTTAAGGAATAATTAAGGAGTTGGTTTTACGCTCAGAGATTGCTCTCCGGCGCTCAGACAGCACAAAAGTGATTGTCACTTTTGTGAACTCGCGGCGAAGAGCAATCTCTGAGCTTTGAAGTTATTATCTTGTGGGGGCAGGTAGGGGGGTGAAAACAAAAGCTCCATAGATATGCATCTTATCGTTAAAAAAGGGATGGTTTGTTATGCCAATATTTAAGCGAGTGGTTAGGGCATTTAAGGTTTTGATGGGTGAGGATGAGAAGCCTAAAAGACGTAAGAAGAAAAAGGTCGTAAAAAAGCGAACCGTTAAGAAGAAGAGGCCTGTTAAGAAAAAGGTTTCTAAAAAGAAAGTGACGAAGAAAAAAGTTAAAAAGAAGGTTGTTAAGAAAAAAGCCAAAAAAAAGAAAGTAGTTAAGAAAAAAGCGGTTAAGAAAAAAAAGGCAAAAAAGAAAGTCGCTAAGAAGAAAGTTAAGAAAGTTCTAAAAAAGAAGCCTTTAAAAAAGAAAATAAAGAAAAAAGCGGTGAAGAAGAAAAAAATGAAGAAGCCTGTTAAAAAGGCCCTTCGTAGAGTGAAAGGCAAGGCTTCTTCAGGGTTAGGAGAGCAAGTTGGAGTGATTACCCATTACTTTTCTGGCGTAAAAGCGGGTATAATTAAGATTGAAAAAGGAACCTTGAGAATTGGAGATCAAATCCATATTAAAGGTGTAACAAGCGATTTTAAGCAAAAGATTAAATCGATGCAGATTAATCGCAAAGATGTGGAGCAGGCGAGTAAAGGAGAAGAGATAGGAATTATTACAAAGTCCAAAGTTCGAGAGAGAGATGTTGTCTATAAAGTAGTGAATAAGAATGTATATGGAACTAATTTGTTAATGAATAATGCTAAACAATTTTTAAAGTGAGGGTAAGATGAATTTAACAGAATTACCAGCAGGGAAATTAGAAATAAATTTGGTGAATGCAATTATTGAGATACCGCAAGGTTCTCGAAGTAAATATGAATATGATCCTAAATGGGAAGTTTTTAAACTGGACCGAACTATTTATTCAACGATTACATATCCGGCACCTTATGGATTTATTCCATCCACCTATGCTCCTGACGATGATCCTTTAGATGTTCTTGTGTTAACAAGAGAGCCTACTTTTACCGGTTGTTTAATTGAGTCAAGACCCATTGGTGTTTTAACAATGCGGGATGAGAAAGATCTAGATGAAAAAATTATTGCCGTGCATTGTACGGATCCGTACTATTTAAATGTTAACGACTATGATGAATTACCCAAGCATCAGTTAGATGAAATTGAATATTTTTTCAACCGGTATAAAGAAATGGAAGAGAAAGAAACGGCTGTTATGGGTTGGGAAAATGCTGAAAAAGCTTTGGAGATCGTAAAAAAGTATAATAAGGATTATTTAGATGGTGCAAGACCTAAAGCAAAATAGGAGGTGTGTTATGAATGTATGGATAAAAAGTTGTTTGAGTTTGATCGTATTGTGTTTAGTTATGGGCCCTTTATATGCTGGAAGTGAACGGCCTGAAGCGAAATCAGAAGCAGAGCAATTGAAGTATGAAATAGAAGATTTGGAAAAAGAGATGAGGTTTAAACAGCAACGAATTGCTAGAGAACAAAGTGAATTTGGAGCTGACATTCAAAGTTCTAGAGATCGAGATCGCAATAAAGACAAAATTTCTAAACTGAATATGGAAATTGGAGATATGCAGCAAGCGGTTAGAGCAAAAAGAGCGGCTTTAGATGCTATGGGTGCGGGTGAGATGACTAAAATCCCTGAAAAGCCAAAATCACCTCCTAAGCCTTATGAAATACCCAATCTTCCTCGCTCGTAGTTTGTAGTGCCAGGCACCTCTTTAGGTGTCTGGTACCAAGCAATCTTGTTTTATATCTATATTCTTATACCACAAGTACTTAGATAGTTTTAATCTAAAAATCATAGATTCTTATTACATAACCTCTTGTAATCATAAGTGCTTATGCTAGACTTTTACCCAAATTTATTTACGGTGGTTACGCATGGGCATAAAGCAATATTTATATAAATTAGTTTCTTATAGTTTAATTGTGAGTTTGGTTGCAACTTCAAATAGTTTAGGTTTCGCTTCTTCAAGTACTCTCTCAGCACCTATGACTTCAGCAGTTTCTATTCCTTCTGTCTTAGCAAAAATTCAGAGCCAAAAGCTCTTTTCTCAATCCTTTACTTCTGAAAACCCTCATATTATCCATATTCAAGATGCTCATGGTAATGCGCAGGGGCAAAGAAAAGTCTCTGAGCTTATTTTACGATTATCCAAAGAAAGAGGAGTGAAGATTGTTTTTCTTGAGGGGGCTGTTGAAACGTTAGACTCTAGTTACCTTCAGTTGGATCAAGATCCGTTATTGAATGAAAATGTGCTGGAGCACCTTGTTGATCTAGGAGAAATTAATGCTGCGGAGCTTGCTTTGCTTCAAGATGGAAACCTTAGAGTTATTGGTATTGAGTCTATCGAGCAATACAGGAAAAATTTTAATTTGTTTCAGGAAGTTATGGCGATAGAAAGTCAAGTAGTTGAGTGGAAGGAAAAACAAAAACTATTGCTAGATAAACAAGCGTCAAAGTTGTTTCGTAAAAAATCTCTCAAGCTCTATCGTTATTTTTTGAATAGACCTGAATCAGAGTCTTGGGCTTCTTATGTAGATCTTTTATATTTGATGGCTGAAGAGACCTTGGGGTTAAATCTAAAAGAGGCAAAACATCAATGGAAGTATCCTAATTTAGTTCGTTTATATGCCCTTCAAAATCAAGAACAAGTATTAGACTTAGAACAAGCTAAAACAGAATGGAATCAAATAACACAACTATTTTTGAAACAGGAGATGGCTCAACCCTGGGCTCATGAATTGCAGGAACTTTTATTTTCCAGTGATTATGATACTCGAGGTTCTCCTGTTTCTTCTTTAAGAATTTTACTAGAGCAGTTTTATTCAAGATTTAAGGATAGAGGTTTTCTTTTTAAGGATTATCCACAGCTAAGCGCTCTTTCTAGGAATCGAATTCTTCAATCTGAGATTTTTTCAGAAGGTTTATTTGATGAAGTGGATCGAATGGCAAACCTACTCTGGGAAAAAATAGCTCTCTCTTTAGAACAATCGGAATTAATTCTCAAAACACATCAATTTCATTTAACTCAAGACTTGCTTGCTTTAGAACTCACGCCTAAACGGTATGAAACCTTAGTCCAAACAAAAGCTTATTCAGAATTTGGTGTAGGCGAGGCGATATCCAAAGCTCTTTCTTTTTACAAAGAAGTAGAGAAAAGGGACGAGACTTTTTTAAGAAAAATAAGAGAATATTTGAAAGAGAATAATCATTCGGAAGCCATCTTGGTCTCGGGCGGATTTCACACATCTGGATTATCTAAACTCTTTGAAAGGGAGCGGATTTCTTATTCCTCAATACAACCTCGGATTTCAGAGCTTAAACCTTCTCAATATAAAGAATCAATGGTTCGAGGCTTTAGAAAGTCAACATTGATGAAAGCGTCATGGGCACAGTCTGATGAGGCTCAGGTAGCTTTAATGGGACAACGTGTTGTGAGTGCGCGCCAGAGATTGGCTTTTGGGACTATTGAAACAATTAAAGCATCTTCTTTAGGGCAAAAACCAGCTTGGTTCGATATTCCCCTCATGTTGTTAGACAGAAAATCAGGAGGAGTAAAACCTATTCAAGCTAAAGCGCTTGATGTTTTTTCTAAAAGAGAGTTATTAGATATTATTAAGATTGTAGGAATTAAGTTATTTAAAGATGGGGAAATATTAGGTATTTATGACTGGGCAGCACCTGCTTCAAACTCATCAAAATTGAGCACATCTTCTTTTGGAGTTCTGTTAAAGATGGGAGCTCTTTATGGAGTTATTCGTTATAACAATCCTGCTGATAATGGGGGTAAAAAATTTAAATTAGGACAGCTCTATTTTAAGGGGCCAGGGACAGGTGAGAGGAAGTCTTTATTGAAGAGGGCTACTGAGATTCAGAGTTTTTTTGGAGATAGTTTAGGAGCATCGAAAAGAGTTGTGATTGCTTTGGGTGGAAATGCATTTATTATGACAGAGGGGCCTAGAGCTGGAAAGAGAGATTCTGAGAGTCAGTATTTAAATGTAAAAGAGGCTCTTCGAGGTGTG
Organism: Candidatus Omnitrophota bacterium; assembly: GCA_029261035.1. GTDB lineage: Bacteria > Omnitrophota > Omnitrophia > Omnitrophales > JACROU01 > JAJDCD01. Next base: position 156,428 of record JAJDCD010000004.1, on the reverse strand, counting down.
GTCGATCTTTATCGGCAGGGGTATAAAATATTATTGGTTCATGGAAACGGGCCTCAAGTTGGAGATTTGCTAAAACACTTTGAAGCAGAGGTTGCAAGCGGGCGTAGAGATAGTTTACCGCCTTTATATGACATCGTAGATCAGACGCAAGAAAATATTTTTGGATATATTCAAAGAGCTTGGAAAGAACTTTCAACAGAACTGCAAATCAGCTTGCCAAAACTTCATTTAAATAAAACACATGTCATTGTGCGGGAGGATGACCCTGCTTTTTCTGATCCGACGAAGCCGGTTGGAGAGTATTACACTAGGACACAATCAGAAAGATTGAGGAAAGTGAACTTTTGGGATTTGAAAGAACAAAGACTTCAAGATCCTAAAGATCCTAAAAAATACCGTCGAGTTGTTCCTTCTCCTAAACCTTATTCGATTCTAGAGAGTGATTTATTAGATATTAGAGAAGCCGTTAATGATGGAAAAGTTGTTGTTGCTGTTGGTGGGGGAGGAATTCCTGTGTCTGTGAATGAATTAGGAGATATTACCAAAGTTGAGGGGGTGAATGATAAAGATAGGAGTTCACAGCTATTAGCACATGAACTTGATTTCTCTCATTTATTGATTGTAACCGGTGTTCCTAAAGTTACCATTAACTTCGGCTCTCCCGAAGAAGAAGTGTTGTCACGCCCCTTGCCAAAACAGCTTCTTAAATATTTAGAAGAAGGTCAATTCCCAAAAGGGAGTATGGGGCCCAAAGTGGAAGAAATAGTACGTTTTGTTCAAGCAAGACCAGGACGTACCGGAACGATTGTTGATTCATCAGGCTTATCCCAGGTATTTAATGAAAAACTGAATTTAGGAACCCGAGTGTTCTCAGAAGATTTATCAACTCAGGCAAGTAGTATGGGAGAAGAGGTTCCTTATTTTGAAAATCCGAATAAAATTGGAGAACTCTTACAAATAATAAATAGATTATCTACCGTTACCGTAACCTTAAATGACGGTTCTCGCAAAACTGGAAAATTGAGAGCTGTTGTTCCGGGTATTGAAAAGGGGAAGAGGTTTTTAAATTCTATAACAGTTGGAGATGAAGTTATTTTAGGAGAAAACATTAGAATGGTTGAGGATAATTCAAGAGAAAGCCAACGAATAAATAGAAGTTTGGGTAGTAGTTTAGGGGATGTTGTTGCGGTAGTAGAAGTAACTAATTTAATTTTTGATGTTGAAGCTTTAGCAGTTTGGCCAGAAGAGATAAAAGGTTTTGTTTTAGCAGATGAAAAAGAAATTCAATTTGAAGATATGCTTCGATATTTAAATCTAAAACCTCAAAATTATAATAATCCAAAAGTTTTGCTAGTAACGCAAAAATTTTTAGAAGAACAGACTCAAGAAGAGTTGGAAGATTTAATTCAGAATTTATCCAATAAAGACAAAATTATTTTTATGTTGGACTTTGATCAGAAATCACCTCAACTCAGAAGGCTTTGGGAATTAGCCAAAGCTCAAGGAATCGTGCCGTTACCTTATGATGATTTATGGATTCAAAATCAGGCTGTTTTAGAACTTCATTCTAAAAGTCAAAGAGAAGAAGTTGTGCTACAAAAAGATAAGCTATCTGTTTCTTTTGATGAAACCGTCATTGGAGGAAAATTAGATAAAGCGCCTTTATTTTCCGTATTGCTATTAGTTTCTCAACTAGCGGCTTCTGATAGAGAAGGGGTCTTAAGAAAATTAGGGTTAAATCAGGTAGGGAGCTCTTGGATAGTAGGTCTGGGTGTTCTTGGAGTGCTAGCTGAGATACAGGAGCAAATTGAATCTTACCGTCAAATCGCACAAGCGGCATAAATCTGTTAGTATGGCCCGTGAACCAGACTGAACACTTCGCTAGCGCTTCGTAGTCGGTACAGGGCTCATATCAGTAAAATTTAGTAGGGCTCGGCCATACATACTTGTTGTGTGTGGCTGGGGAACAAGGACTCGAACCTTGACTAAATGAACCAGAATCACTCGTGCTACCATTACACCATTCCCCATATTTAAGAGTTGTATATATTAAGGGTAGATCTGCATAATTTCTAGAGGTTTTTGAGAAAAAAGTTATTAAGAGATGAGAGCCAGAGGAAATTGAGAATTACCCTTTAAATCAAGAAGTTTGAATACTATAGGTTATTCCGATATAATCCCTTGCAAGTCCTTCAAAGTGAAGAGGTTGACTTAAGTGCAGGGGTGGTGGAATGGCAGACACGCAAGCTTGAGGTGCTTGTGGCCGCAAGGCCGTGGGGGTTCAAGTCCCCCTCCCTGCACCAGACTACGCTAAGGCACTCTTCGTGCCCTCAGCTTCGTCTGGCGGGCCAGGCATAATTTAAAACAAGAACAGCTTTTTTAACTGACGAAGCTTTAGCGCAGTCAGTCGTATGGCGGTTCAGACATAATTTAGAATTAACCAATAGCCAAAAGCGAATGGCTATAAACAATGGAAGTATATTATGAACCCACAAATTTTTAGAGAATATGATATTAGAGGGGTTGCTGATACGGATTTGACCTCAGAGGTTGTTGAAGCGATTGGTAAAGCCTATGGAACTCAGCTGAAGCATGCAAAGAAGAAAGTTGTGACGGTCGGTCATGACTGTCGTGTTAGTTCCAAAAGAATTGAGAAAGCGTTAGTGGATGGGATCACTTCGACGGGGATGGATGTAAAGCGTTTAGGTCTAGTTACGACGCCGGCTCTTTATTATTCGATTCATCATTTGAAAGTGGATGGTGGAATTATGGTGACGGGCAGTCATAATCCTCCGGATCACAATGGTTTAAAAATTTGTGTGGGTACGACGTCGATGCATGGCTCAGAGATTCAGGGGTTGTATAAGATGATGCAACTTGGAACTTTTCTTGAAGGGAAAGGGAAGGCATCTTCCGTTAAAATTTTAGATAAATATATTGATGAAATTGTGAGTCAAATTAAGTTGAAGAAAAAACTGTCTATTATTATAGATTGTGCGAATGGAATGGCGGGGGTTGTAGCTCCTGAAGTATTTAAGAAGTTGGGGTGTAAGACAGAGGAAATGTACACAGAGCTTGATGGAACATTCCCTAATCATCCAGCAGATCCTACGGTCCCTAAAAATCTAGAAGAATTGATAGGGAAAGTTAAAAAATCCAAGGTGGATTTAGGATTGTCTTTTGATGGAGATGGTGATCGTGTTGGCGTTGTGGACAACGAAGGAAATATCGTGTTTGGTGATCGCTTGATGATCTTGCTTGCTAGAGAAGTTTTATCAAGGAAAAAGGGAGCTACGATTATTGGAGATGTTAAATGCAGCAACTTGATGTATGAAGATATCGAAGCTCATGGTGGTAAAGCCATTATGTGGAAAACAGGGCACTCTTTAATTAAAGCAAAAATGAAAGAGACGGATTCTGAGTTAGCGGGAGAGATGAGTGGGCACATTTTTTATCAAGACAGATGGTTTGGTTTTGATAGTGGTGTTTATACGGCTTGTCGGTTATTAGAGATTGTTGCAAACTCGGATAAATCACTATCAGAAATGCTTTCGGAAATCCCTCAAACTTTTGCTACCCCTGAAATTCGAAGAGAATGTTCTGACGATCGAAAGTTTGAACTGGTTAAGGAAGCTACAGAAAGTTTTAAACGACAAGGTCTCAATGTGAATGACATTGATGGAGCTCGTGTTACATTCGAAGATGGGTGGGGGTTGATTCGAGCTTCTAATACCCAGCCTGTCGTTGTTATGCGTTTTGAAGCAAATACCGAAAAGCGACTTGAAGAGATCCGAAGAACTATCGAAGACCGTGTTAATGAACTTCTGGAAAAAATAAAGTAGCTTTTTAAAAGTAGTTTGTCATCCCGGACATGATCCGGGATCCATTGGATAGTTGAATGCAAAAGACACTAGATCCCCGATCAAGTCGGGGATGACAATTGGGTCGGGGAAAAAGGCAAATGAGCCTATCCGCTATCCGCTGAACGCTATGCGCTAATAGACAAAGGACAAAAAATGAATTGGGCAGTTATTATGGCTGGTGGAGCAGGGACTCGATTTTGGCCAGCGAGTCGTTTAAGAAAACCAAAGCAGTTACTTTCGTTTGGTTCCAAGAAGACTTTAATTGAGGAAACGGTTTCACGTATTCGTTCTACAATTCCCCCTGAGCGGATAATTATCCTGACACAGGAAGTTCAGCTTAAAGAAATTAAAAAAGTGCTTCCTCAAATTCCGAGTAAAAATTTTGTTGTGGAGCCTGTGGGTAGAAATACAGCTCCTGCGATTGGGTTAGGGGCTTCTATTATTTATAAAAGAGATCCAAATGCAGTTATGGTTTGTTTGCCTGCAGATCATATTATTTCTCAGAAGACAGAGTTCTTAAAAGTTTTAAGTGCGGGTATTCAGACTGCTAAGTCGAATCAATGTCATGTAACCTTTGGTATTGTTGCAAAGACACCAGAGACTGGGTTTGGCTATATTGAAAGAGGTAAAAAGGCTGAGGCTATTAAAGGGACTCCTGTATATAAAGTGAAACGTTTTGTGGAGAAACCGAACCTTGCAAAAGCTAAGCGTTTTGTGCAAACGAGACGATATTACTGGAATAGTGGGATGTTTGTATGGAAAGTTTCGTTGTTGTTAGAGGAGCTACAAAAATATCAACCGGCTCTTTCTAAGGGATTATCTCAAATAGCAAATCAAATTGGGAAGAAGTCCTTTAAAACAAAGTTAAAGCAGCTGTATCCTAAACTGAAATCTATTTCAATAGATTATGCATTGATGGAAGTAGCTAAAAATGTTTTTGTAATCCCTGGAGATTTTGGCTGGTCGGATGTGGGAAGTTGGACCGCTTTTGATGGGTTGTGGCCAAAAGATAAAGATAGGAATGCAAGTATCCAAAAGATAGTTTCTATTGAGAGTGGAAAAAATATTGTACATGGAAATTCAAAGCTGGTTGCTTTGGTAGGGGTTTCAGACTTGATTGTTGTTGAGTCTGAAGATGCTATTTTGGTTGCAAGCAAAGATCGAGCGCAAGATATTAGAAAAGTGATTGATGAATTGAAGCGAAAGAAAATGGAATATTATTTATAAAGGACGGTTATGACCGAATTAATTCAAATTATATTTTTAGCTGTTGTTCAAGCATTTACGGAGTTTCTCCCTATTTCTAGTTCAGGGCATCTTGTGATTATGGAGAAAATTTTGGGTTTTGAAGGAGCTCAGTTGGAATTGAATATTATGCTTCATATGGGAACTTTAATGTCTGTTATTGTTTATTTCCATAGAGATCTTCTGAACATCCTTTTCGATAGCCTTAGTGCTTTTGGTGAACTTTTTGATGGAAACCGAGTAAAAGATATTATGTATCGGAATCAAAATTTAAAATTATTCATTTATGCTTTGATAGCTGTGATTCCAGCAGGTTGTGTCGGAGTTTATTTTTCGGATCAAATAGAGCAGTCTTTTAACTCTCTTTTGGTTGTGGGGCTTTCTCTTATCTTTACAGGAGGGGTTATTTTATTGACTCGCGTTTCTCCGTACAATGAAAAATCGTTGAACGACCTTTCAATGAAAGATGCTTTTATTGTTGGGCTTGCTCAAGCTATTTCAATTTTGCCCGGTGTTTCTCGTTCTGGAATGACGATTGCGACAGGGTTGAAGCTGGGTTTGAGTCGTGATTTGGCATTTCGCTTTTCCTTTATTCTTTCTATTCCTACAATTTTAGGTGCCTTTGTCTTTAAATTAAAAGACATTTCTCAATTTGCTACAGATAAGATTTTTCTTTATATAATTGGTGCTTTGGTGGCTTTTGTTGTTGGTTTGGTGGCGATTAAGATCCTTTCAAGAATCGTTATCCGAGGCAATTTCTATTTATTTTCCTATTACTGCTTTTTTGTGGGTTTTATCACACTCATTATTTCCTTCTTCTAGTGTAGAGCGTTTAGCACATAGAGGATAGGGTCTTCTGTCTTTATATTCAAAATTTTCATCCCCTCTAAAGTTGGGGATACAGGCCTTGCCTATTGTTTCTAGCCTTAATTCTTTTGGAGTATCGGATTCTTGCTTCCCCAATAATGACATAAAACGGACTAATTACGTACTATCCGCTCTACGCTACACGCTCTTTATGCTATAATATGCCGTTTGTTTATTAGGTTTAGGGCACCTATTTAGGTGTTTATATTGAGTCTATTGGGATCGGATAATATGAAAAAAAGAGTTTTAAGTGGGATGAGGCCAACAGGCAAGTTGCACTTAGGTAATTTTCTAGGAGCTTTGGATAATTGGAAAAAGATTCAAGAAGAAGATGCTTTTTTTATGATTGCCGATTGGCATGCCTTAACGACGGAGTACGAATCTCATTCTGAAATTAGAAATAATGTGATAGAAGTCGTTTTAGATTATCTTGCAGGGGGCTTGGATCCTGAGAAGTGTACTATTTTTGTTCAAAGCCAAGTTAAAGAACATGCTGAATTAGCTTTGTTGTTATCGATGATGACGCCACTTTCTTGGTTGGAGAGAAATCCAACTTATAAAGATCAGATTCAGGAGTTAAAGGGTAAGGATCTACACACGCATGGGTTCTTAGGGTACCCTGTGTTACAGGCCGCGGATATTTTGTTATACAAAGCGGATTTTGTTCCGGTGGGAGAAGATCAGTTGCCTCACCTGGAATTGACGAGAGAAATTGCGAGACGTTTTAATCATTTGTACGGGGAGGTATTTCCTGAACCTCAAGCCATGTTGACCCAGGTTAAAAAATTGCCTGGTACAGATGGTCGTAAGATGAGTAAGTCGTACAATAATTGTATTTACATGTCTGATTCTCCAGAAGAAGTAGAGAAGAAAATTAAGGGTATGGTGACGGACCCTCAGAGAAAACGAAGAGACGACCCAGGGGATCCTGAAGTTTGTCCTGTGTTTTATTATCAAAAGATTTTTAATTCGGATTTAATCCCGAGTATTGAGCAAGGATGTCGAAGTGCTGAGTTAGGTTGTGTGGATGATAAAAAGAGTTTAATGAAAGAGCTTAATAAATTCTTAGAGCCTGTTTATGAAAAAAGAAAAGAGTTGGAAAAGGACAAAGGAAAAATAGCGGATATTTTAGAAGAAGGGGCGAAGCGAGCAAGAGTAATTGCGAGTGCGACGCTTCAAGAAGCGAAAGAAAAAGTAGGGATATAATTAGCGTTTAGCGCATAGCGTGGAGCGGATAGATCTTTTGCCTAAAAAAGACAAAGGAAACCTATACGCTCCAAGCTAAACGCTCTACGCTAATAAGCCGAGGATAAAAAATGATTGAAGAAAATCAAAACGAAAAAGATGGGACTGAACAACAACAATTACAGCAAACGGAAGAGTCGTTGAATCAAAAGGACACCCCTCTGTTTGGTAGAAAAGAAGAGAGTTCCTTGTCTGTAAAGTTGACGGCTTATGAAGGCCCTTTAGATTTGTTGTTAGATTTAATTAAAAAAAATGAGATTAATATCTATGATATTCCCATGATCGAGATTACAAAGCAGTATTTGGATTATATTGATCAGATGCGTCAGATGGATTTGGATATTGCTGGAGATTTTTTGGTGATGGCCTCAACGCTTTTATATATTAAATCAAAAATGTTGTTGCCTGAGGATGACCAAGATGATGATGATGAGGACGGTTTGGATCCAAGAGCAGAGCTGGTTAGAAAGCTTTTAGAATACCAAGCGTTTAAGGAAGCGGCTAAAGAACTTGGAATTCGTGAAGCGGAGAGAAATCAAATTTTCACGCGTCAGATTAGCGATTATTATTTTGGAGAAGATTATAAAGCTCCAGAGGTGGAAGAAGAGTTTGATGCGGATCTTTACGATTTGATTCAAGCGTTCCACCATGTGTTAAAAACGCATTCTAAAGAGGACGTTCAACATGAGGTGTTTGAAGAAGTTGTTTCGATAGAACAAAAAATGGATTACATTAAAGATTTGATCATCGAGAAGAAAGAAGTCTTATTCTCGGAGCTATTTAGAGGGCCGGCATCAAAGAATGAAATTATTGCAACATTTTTAGCGTTATTAGAAATTGTGAAACAGAAACATGTCCGTGTGGCGCAGGCCGGAATGTTTGGGGAAATCAAACTCGTAAGAAAACAACTGAATACTATTGCTTAAAGGGGGCGTGTTATGGGAAACAGTGTGAAGGAAGCAAAGCAAAAAGAGAAAGAAAAAGAACTTAAAGAGTTGAGAAAAGAGATTGAAGGGGAGATTAGAGAACAACTTCCAACGGGTGAAGATGTTTCGGAAACTCATGTTGAGACTTATGAAGAAAAATCAGAAGTTGATTTTGATTCTATGAAGCGAATTATTGAAGCTCTTTTGTTTGTTTCGAACAAGCCAGTCCCTTTAAAAGAAATGAAAAAGGTAGTAAAGGGGTTTAAACCCTCTGAGTTTCAAAAAGCATTAAAGGAGCTTGGGGAATACTATATAGAGCAAGGATTGAGTTTTCGTGTTCAAGAGTTAGCGGGTGGTTACGAAATTTCGACTCATCCTCAATATGCTCCTTGGATTATGAAGTTGGAGCTCGAGAAAAAGAAGAAGCAAGCAACACAATCTGCGTTAGAGACTTTGGCGATTTTGGCTTATAAACAGCCGGTTACACGTGTGGAAATAGAAGAGTTAAGAGGGGTTAATGTTTCTGGAGTGTTGTCTACATTGTTGGATAGAAATTTAATTAAGATTGTAGGAAAAAAAGAAATTGCAGGAAGACCTATGTTGTACGGAACTACAGAAAAATTTCTAGAACATTTTGGATTAAAGTCTTTGGACGATTTGCCAAATATAAGTGAAATTAAAGAGCTGGTTGCTTCTATGATTAACAAAGAAGAGTTGGAGTTGGAACAGAAAACTCAAGATCAAGCTCCTGTTGAAGAAGAGAACAAAGATGCTGTAGAAGTTGATGATACCCCTAGCTCTGAAGAAAGAGATAAGGTTTTGGCGGAGATTACAGATGTTATTGGGAGTGCGAATACGAAGTTTGAAATGCCTGAAGAGCCAAAAGAAGAAACTCCTTCTGAAGAAGAGAATAAAGAAAACCCTGAAGAGGTTTAATTAGGACAGTTTGTCATCCCCGAATGTTTGTGTCGGGGATCTAGGTTTTGGTAAAACGTATAGTTATGTTTGATATATCATGGATTCCCGACAAAAGGTTTCGGGAATGACACGTTGTAAGAAGGTTTTAGATTACTTTAAATTTGAAGAAAAAGGAACATCACATGAGCTTAGACGAATACAGAAAAAAAATCGATACTTTGGATAAAAAAATTATTCATTACCTGAATGAACGGACAAAGGTAGCGTTGAAGATTGGGGATCATAAAAAGGATAATGGGACTCCTATTTATTCTCCGGATCGTGAAAGTCAGGTCTATGCTAAGATTGCTAAGTTAGCAGAGAAAGGTCCTTTACCTCAAGATTCTTTAAAAGCGGTATATAGAGAAATTATGTCTGCTGCTTTAGCCTTAGAACATCCTATGACGATTGCTTATTTGGGACCTGAAGCCACCTTCACTCATTTAGCTTCAATTTCTAAGTTTGGTTCTAGTGTGAGTTATATGTCTTGTTCTAATATTGGAGATGTTTTTACTGAGGTAGAAAAAGGAAATGCGGATTATGGTGTTATCCCAATTGAAAACTCAACAGAAGGTGTTGTGAATTATACATTGGATATGTTTGTTGACTCGGAATTGAAAATTTGTTCAGAAATTGTGCAGAACATTCAGCATAATTTAATGTCTAAGGCAGCTTTAAAGGACATTGAAAAAATATATTCGCATCCACAAGTATTCGGCCAGTGCCGTACATGGCTTAAAAAAAATGCACCTAGAGTCGAATTGATTGAAACGATGAGCACGACTCAAGCGGCACAGAAAGCATCAAAAGAAACGGCGTCCGCTGCTATTGGTAGTAAATTAGCTGCAACGATGTATGGTTTGGATATTTTGGCAGAGAAAATAGAGGATAGTTCTGGGAATAGAACTCGGTTTCTTGTTATAGGAGAGTCCGTACCTAAAAAAACAAAAAAAGATAAGACTTCTCTTATGGTTTCGATTAAAGATAAGGTAGGCGCGTTGTATGAAATGTTAGAACCCATAAGAAAAAGCAAGGTCAATATGACTAAGATAGAGTCTCGCCCTTCAAAAAAGAAGGTTTGGGATTATTTCTTTTTCATTGATTTCCAAGGACATGTTGATGATCCTAAAGTGCAAAAAATGTTAAAAGAGATGGAAAAGAAAGTGCGCTTTTTGAAAGTGTTGGGTTCCTATCCTTCTCAGTAGCTTCTAAATATTTCTTGATTTAAACCCACTGATTATTAATAAAAAGGTGTTTTGCATTATGTATAAAAAATATGTTGATTCCATTCACCCGTACGAACCGGGGAAGCCGATAGATGAAGTTCAAAAGCAATACCGTATAAAAAAGGTAATTAAACTTGCGAGTAATGAGAACCCTTTGGGTGTATCTAGGAAAGCAATCGATGCGATAAAGAAAAATGCTGGGCTCGTGAATGTATATCCTGATGGAGGAATCCAAGAGTTAAAAAAAGCAATAGCAAAATACCATAAGGTGAAGCCTGCTCAAATTATTGTGGGAAATGGGTCTAACGAAATTATTGAATTTTTGATTCGCGGATTTGTGAGAGAGGGGGATTGTGTTGTTTCATCCGATATTTCTTTTTTGGTTTATCCTTTAGTGACACAAGTTGCTGGAGCAGAGTATGTTTCGGTTCCGATGAAAAATTTTAAATATGATTTAATGGCATTGAGTCGAAAAATTGATAAAAGTACTAAGGTGGTTTTTATTGCAAACCCGAACAATCCAACGGGAACTTATGTTAATGGAGAAAATTTAAAAAATTTTCTTGAGGACATACCTAAGAGTGTTGTTGTCTGTGTGGATGAAGCTTATTTTGATTTTGTGACAGCGAAAGATTATCCCAACACATTGAAGTTAATAGATAAATATAATCTCATTGTTCTAAGAACCTTTTCAAAGTCTTATGGATTGGCGGGCCTTCGTTTAGGCTTTGGGGTAGCGAATGAACGATTAATAAGTTATCTACATAAAATAAGACAGCCTTTTAATGTGAATCATTTAGCTCAGGTCGCAGGGATAGCAGCTTTGACGGATAAAACGTTTTTGAAGCAAACTCAAAAAGTAGTTGTGGACGGTAGGAATTATTTAGAAAAACAATTTAAAGCAATGGGACTTTTTTATATTGAGAGTGAAGCAAACTTTGTATTGGTTTGTGTTAAGACGAGCAGCAAGAAGTTGTTCCAAGCTCTTTTGAAAAAAGGGGTCATCATACGGGATATGGCAGCTTACGGAATGAATGAATGGGTTCGAGTTTCTGTTGGAACTATGGCAGAGAATAGGATATTCATCAAAGAGTTGAAGAGTTTGTTAGGAAAATAAGGATAAGGAAAAAACATGATTATTGTAATGAAAAAAAGCGCAACTCCTGTTCAGCTAGAACATGTAGTTCAAAAAGTTAAAGACCTAGGGTTTACCCCTAATATTTCTCGAGGGGTTGAGAAAACTGTGATTGGTGTTATTGGAGAAGAGGGGAAAGTTCGAGTTGAATCTTTAGAAACGTTTCCTGGAGTAGAGAGTGTTGTTCCTATAGAAAAGCCTTATAAATTGGTGAGCCGTGAGTTTAAAGATGAGAGCTCTTCATTTAAAATGAATGATGGAACCATTGTGGGTGGCAAAAAAGTTGTGGTGATGGCGGGGCCTTGCTCTGTTGAAAATAGAGATATGCTTTATTTGATTGCGAAGGAAGTTAAAAAGTCGGGGGCTACTTTTTTGCGTGGAGGAGCGTTTAAACCAAGAACATCTCCATACGCTTTCCAAGGTTTAGGGGAAGAGGGGTTGAAGTATTTGAGAGAAGTGGCAGACGAGGTTGGGCTACAGGTTGTCACAGAAGTGATGGATACGAGACAAGTAGAAATAGTTGCTAAGTATGCGGATATGTTACAAATTGGAGCTCGTAATATGCAGAATTTTGATTTATTGAGAGAGGTGGGTATTTCAAAAAAACCAACCCTACTTAAACGAGGACTGAGCTCTACCGTTAAAGAGTGGTTGCTTTCGGCAGAGTATATATTGTCCAAAGGAAACTTTAATGTAATGCTTGCTGAAAGAGGTATTAGAACTTTTGAAACAGCAACACGAAATACATTGGATCTCAATGCCATTCCTGTTGTGAAAAGCGAAACACATTTACCTATTTTGGTTGACCCTTCTCATGGGACAGGGCGTTGGGATTATGTAGGGCCATTGGCGAAAGCTGCTTTGGCGGGTGGGGCTGATGGGATTATGATTGAAGTGCATAATAATCCTGTGGATGCTTTTAGTGATGGGGCGCAGTCTTTGCTTCCTGAAAAATTTGCTCTTTTGATGGCTGAGTTGAAGAAGGTTGCAGGAGCGGTCGGCAGGGAAATTTAAATACTCAATCGTTAGAAAATAACTTTTGTATTTAGCTAAACTTTTTAATTAAAGGAAAATATGAAAAAGAAGAAGGTATTGATTGTAGGTTTGGGTTTGATGGGTGCTTCTTTGGGTTTGTCGTTAGGAAAAAAGTACGAAGTGTGGGGTTTGTCTCGGGATAAGAAGAAGCTTCGAACAGCAAAGAATACAAAAATTATTTTTAAAGGAATTAATGCATTTTCTGATATCCCTCACGATGTTGAGTTGATTTGTGTTTGTGTTCCTGTTTCTAAAATTGTTGAGACTGTTTCAAGAATTGATAAAGCCGTGAGTCGTAGAGTGTTGGTTACGGATGTTGGTAGTACAAAAAAATCCATTGTAGACAAAATTAAAAAAGCAAAATTAAAAAAGGTGAATTTTGTTGGCTCTCATCCTATGGCGGGTGGGCATCGATCAGGTTTGTCTTCGGCGCAAGCGAGGCTGTATGAGAAGTCTTTGGTTTTTGTGACGCGAGATCATGGAACGTTAAAAGATATAAAAAAAGTGAGTCTTTTTTGGAAAAAAGCAGGCGCTGCCCGTGTTTCTGTTGTATCGAGTAAGGATCATGACAAGATTGTCGGGGATATAAGTCATTTACCTCATGTGATGGCTTCTCTTTTGATCGAGTCTATACCATCAAAAAATATCCAGTTTGGTGGTGCTGGGTTTAAAGATGTGACACGTGTGGCTCAAGGGGATGCTGGGTTATGGGTGGATATTGTTTCATCGAATCCATTTCTTCTTTCTTCCTTAAAAGAATACAGGAAAACTTTGGATCATTTTATAAAATTGTCGAAAGGGAAGAAATGGTCTTCTGTAAAGAAGCTGCTTTCGAGCGCAGAAAAAAAACGGAAGAAGCTGAATTCATGATGCCAGGTATACATTATGATTATTGTTGTTGAAGGAGATTCTCTTTCTTATGTTCAAACACAATCGGAGTTATTAGCAAAGCGTTTAGATGCTTTCTATTTAGACACGACTCTGACTTATCAGTATTTAGCCAACCAAATTTTAGAAAAATCAATTAATCCTCATGACAAAGAAGAAGTTGTTCTATTTGTAGATTCTCTTCCTTTTGAAATATTAGAAAACCTTCATTCCTCAAAGGAATCTGTGAACTTTCAAATAGAGGAGTCTAAGTTTAAAGAGGTGATGCTCTTATTGACAGAATATAGAGGTGTTGGGAAAAAAATAAATTCTGTCCACAAGAATTTAGTAGGTTCTTTGAATGCTGTTGTGTCTGGTGATTTTGTTCAACCTTTTTATAGTTCTTTAACATCTTGTATTTATTTGTTTTCTAAGAAAAAAGCTTTTGATAAAACTGAAAAAAAGAAATTTGTATGTGTGGATGGAAAAACGGAGAATGAAATACATCTTCATATTTTAAATGAGATTCATCAAAAGCCGAGAAGTTGGAAATTTATGTATTGGTTTTTGTATCAATTTGGAATTAGAGTTATTGATCCGATTATGTTTAATCTTAGGAGTTCAGGGCAAGAAAACCTTCCTAAGGACAGAGGTTATATTTTGGCTAGCAATCATAGGAGTCATTTAGACCCCGTGATTTTGGGTTTTGGCGCTAAGCAGATGTTGAGTTTTTTGGCGAGAGATACTTTGTTTGAAAAACCTATGTTCAAATGGTTTATTGAAAGTTTGAACGCGTTTGCGATTAAAAGAGGAAAAGGAGATATTACCTCGATTATTCGGCTCGCTGTGCGTTTAATTATAAGTGGACATGCGTTGTGTGTGTTTCCTGAGGGAACTAGAAGTAAAGATCTTGAGTTAGGATCTATTAAGCCTGGGGCTGCTCTTATGGCATTAAGAACGGGGGCTCCTATTATTCCAGCGTGGATGGAGGGGACTGAGAAGGCTCTGTCTAGAGGTGGGTCTAAGGTTAACAAAACTCCTGTGAGTTTGGTTTTTGGCCCCCCTGTATTCTTAGATGATTTGATGTCTTTGCCTGTATCTAAAGATAAGGTTCATATAGTACAGGGGAGGATTCGTGAAGCTCTTTTGAAGTTGAGGGATGAAAATAAAGCTTTAGATGAGAGCCGGGTAAATCTTTAAGTTGTTTCATAGTATATAGTTATAGTGTTAATTTATTTTCTCTGTCCTTTTAAAGGACATATGATATAATCACAACCCAAATTTATTATATTCTGAGGAGGATACAATCCTAATGGTATCAACTGAACTTGAACTTAACAAAACTGAAAGCGAACTCGAAGAAGGAACAACTTCTGAAAGTACGTTAGCTCTATACGAAGACACCTTTAAGAATTTTGCTGAAGGTGAAATTATCTCGGGAGAGGTAGTTGCTTTAAGCAATAAAGAGGTGTTAGTCGATATTGGCTATAAATCAGAAGGTGTTTTAAAGTTAGATGAGTTTACAGATCCGCATACAGTGGAAATTGGAATGAAGATTGATGTGCTTTTAGAGAACCAAGAAGATGATGAAGGAATGGTTGTTGTTTCTAAAAGAAAAGCAGATAAGGTCAAATGTTGGAATGACATCCTTTCTAAGATGGAAGAGGGGGATGTTGTAGAAGGCCGAATCTTCAGAAAAGTTCGCGGTGGTTTTATGGTTGATGTTGGGATGGAAGCTTTCCTACCTGCTAGTTTAGTTGCTTTGAAACCAACTAAAAATCTTGACCAATTTTTAGGGCAAGGTGGTCAATTTAAAATCGTAAAAATTAACTCTAAGAGAAAGAATGTTGTTTTAAGTAGAAAAGATTTTCTCGAAGGTGAAAAGCAAGAAGCGCGCAGTAAAATGTTGGGTGAAATTGAAGAAGGCCAAATTGTTAAAGGTCGTGTTAAGAACATTACAGACTTTGGTGCTTTTATTGACCTAGGCGGTATTGATGGTCTGCTTCATATCACGGATATTAGCTGGGGGCGTATTTCTCACCCAAGTGAAATCGTTTCTTTAAACCAAGAGTTGGATTTAAAGGTTATTGGTTTTGACAAAGTGAAAGAAAGAATTTCATTAGGTCTAAAACAATGCCAAGCATCTCCTTGGGATGGTGTGAGTGATAAATTCCCAATTAATGAAAGAGTCAAAGGGAAAGTAGTTAACATTCTTCCTTATGGTGCTTTTATTGAAATTGAAAAAGGAATTGAAGGACTAGTTCATATCAGTGAGCTTTCTTGGACGAAACGTATTACGCATCCATCTGAGATTCTTAAGATTGGTGATGAGGTTGAAGCTATCATCTTGAGCTGCGATAAAGAAAGCCGTAAAATTGCTCTTGGGATTAAGCAAATTGAACAAAATCCATGGAGTGAAGCTAACGACAAGTATAAAGAGGGTGAGACTATTGAAGGTGAAGTTCGTAATCTTACCGATTACGGTGCTTTCGTTGAGCTAGAACCAGGAATTGGTGGGCTCGTTCACATTTCTGATATGTCTTGGGTGAAAAAAATCAATCATCCTAGCGAATTTGTGAATAAAGGAGATAAAGTAAAAGCTAAAATCCTTTCTGTGGATATTGGCGAAAGAAAAATATCTCTTGGAGTTAAGCAGTTAGAAGAAGACCCATGGCCTTCTATACCAGAAGAAATTAAAGAAGGGGTTGTTATTAAGGGAAAGGTATCTAAAGTAATAAACTTTGGTGTTTTTCTTGAATTAGTGGGCGGCTTTGAAGGCTTGCTTCATATTTCAAAGATTCCTGAGTCTCAATCTAAAAACTTAGAAGATTCTTTTAAAGTGGATCAAGAAATTGAGGTAAATATTTTAACGGTCGATGTGGAAGGTCGTAAGATTGCATTAGGACTTATTGAAGAAGCTGTTTCTAGCGCATCTTAATGGTCGTTAATTATATCGAGTAGTTCTGTTTTACAAAGGTCGCTCTATTTTTTAGAGCGACCTTTTTTTGTTTTAGATAAAATCAATTGTCTTTTATGAGGATGTTATGAAATCAGTCAAAGATCAGATTGATGTATTTAAAGAGGGTGCGGAAGAGCTTATTTCTGAAGAAGAACTCTCTAAAAAGCTAGAAATCGCTGCGAAAGAGAAAAGGCCTTTGCGGGTTAAGTATGGCGCAGATCCTTCAGCTCCGGATATTCATTTGGGGCATACGGTTCCTTTAAGAAAGCTTCGTGAAATTCAAGAGCTTGGACATACTGTTGTATTTATTATTGGAGATTTTACAGCGCGTATTGGAGACCCTTCAGGTGTTTCGGAAACGCGTAAAGCGTTATCTGAAGAAGAGGTTAAACAAAATGCAATTACTTACCAAGAACAAGTTTTTAAAATTTTAAATAAAAAACAAACTGAGGTTCGATACAATTCCGAATGGTTGGATGCATTGTCTCCAACGGAATTCCTTACATTGACTTCTCGATATACTGTGGCGCGTCTCCTGGAGCGAGATGATTTTAATAAGCGCTTTAAATCGAATCTACCCATAGCCGTGATTGAACTGTTATATCCCCTGCTTCAGGGTTATGATTCTGTGGTTGTGGATTCGGATGTAGAAGTAGGTGGTACGGATCAGAAATTTAATTTATTAGTGGGCCGTGAATTACAAAGGGATTATGGCAAGTTTCCTCAAGCTGTTTTAACATTACCTATTCTTGAAGGAACGGATGGTGTGCAAAAAATGTCGAAATCTTTGGGTAATTATATTGGAGTTCAAGAGGAGCCTTCAGAAATTTTTGGTAAAGTCATGTCTGTTTCAGATACTTTAATGCTTCGATATATGCGCTACTTTACGGGTTGGGATCGAGCTACATGTGATGCTTTAGAGAATGATTTGAATAAAGAAAAAATTCACCCCAAAGAAATGAAAGTTAAATTAGCAAAGCAAATCGTTTCACTTTATTATGATGAGTCTCGAGCAGAAGAAGCTTATGAAGGATTTGAGCATATTTTTAAGAATAAAAAATTACCTGAGGATATGCCCTTATTTACTTTTAAAGAGAGTTCGATGGAAATAGGCCCTTTGTTGTTTGAAATCAAGCTTGTTAGTAGTAAATCTGAAGCGCGCCGGCTAATAGAACAGGGTGGGGTGAAAGTTAATCAAGAAAAAATAACGGATACGAAGCTTGAAATTGATTTAGATCAAGAAGTAATTATTCAGTGTGGGAAGAGAAAATTTGCAAGAGTTTGTAAAGCTTAGTCCAAATCATCAATTCTAAAAAATCAAACCTTAGTTTCGGGAATATTAATGTCAGAAATAAACCAACCTTTATCTATTCTAGAAGTTAATCATATAAAAAAGACCTTTGGTACTTTTGATGCTGTTACTGATTTAACTTTTAAGCTGCATCCTCAAGAAACATTAGGGTTGTTAGGTCCTAATGGAGCCGGTAAGACAACCACTTTAAGAATGTTGGCAGGTTTTCTTCCCCCAACACAAGGTGAGATTTTTGTTAATGGGTTTTCCTTAGTTGGACACCCTATTCTTTCTAGAAAACAGATTGGTTACCTTCCTGAAAATGTTCCTCTATATCTAGATATGACGGTGAAAGAATTTTTGATTTTTATAGCCAATATGAAACGTCTTCATAAACAAAAAAGAAAAGAAGAGTTAGATCGAGTGTTGAATTTCTTGTCTTTGGAATCTGTCGAATCTCATTTGATAGGAAAGTTATCTAAGGGGTTTAAGCAACGAGTGGGGTTAGCTCAGGCTATTTTGGGTAAACCTAAGCTTATTTTGTTGGATGAACCGACATCAGGGTTGGACCCAGAGCAAACAGTAGAAATGAGGCAATTGATCAAGAAATTAAATAAAGACTCTTCTGTTATTCTATCTACCCATTTGTTGTCGGAAGTTGAAAAGGTGGCTGACCGTGTTCTTATTATGAATCAAGGAACAATTCTGGCGAGTGGAAAACCCAGTGAGTTGACAGATCGCTTAAAGGTAAAACGTTATTATCGTTTGGGAGTAAAAGGAAATGATGAAAAGGTAATGGTTTTGTTGAAAAGTATTACAGGAGTTGAATCCGTTCTTAAACTGAAGAGTTTGGAAGAATATAATTTTTATAGAATTGTTTCAAATCCAAAGGCCGAGATTCTTTCTCAAGTACTTGAGAAGCTAGTTCATGATCATATAGAAATTAGAGAGATGGTCGAAGAGGAATCGAAATTAGAAGACGTTTTTTTAGCATTAGTACGAAATCAAGAAAAAGCGTCAACACACATTTAAATAGGATATTAAGTTATGGGACCTGTTTTTACAATATACAAAAGAGAAGTGTTTCAACTGCTGCATTCGTTTATAGCTTATTTATTGGTGGCGCTATTTATATCTATTGCGAGTTATTTTTTTCTTTCTCTAACGGCTTCTTTTTCTATTATGTCTCAGCAGTGGAATGAAAACCCTGGGATCCAGAACCTTAATTTCAATCTTACGGAGATGGTTCTAACGCATCTCTATTCTAATGTTGCTGTACTGGTTATCTTTTTTGTTCCGGTAATAACGATGAGAAGTTTTTCTGAAGAAAAAAAACAAGGGACTTTAGAGCTTTTGTTGACTCTTCCAGTGAGAGATTGGGAAGTTGTGGTGGGTAAATACTTGTCTATGATGACATTGTTTTTCTTTATGGCGTTCCCTTTATTTTTATACCCAATATTAATTCAGATGGTTGGAGGGTATTTTGAATGGGGAACGGTGCTGACAGGCTTTCTGGGAGTGATGTTGCTAGGAGCTTCTTTTATGGCAATTGGTATTTTTTGTTCTAGTTTAACAGAGAACCAAATTGTAGCTGCTGTTGTTGCTTTTTCGATAATGATGTTTTTGTGGGTTATTGGTTGGATCGAAGGCTTGAATCAATCTTCTTGGCTTAGTTGGACAGGACACCTTTCAGCTTTGAATCATTATAGGAGTCTGGTTAAAGGAGTTTTAGAGGTGAAGGATGTGATTTATTATTCTTTGTTAACGTTATTTTTTCTTATGGCTACTATTATGAGACTTGAAATGAGAGTGTTAAGTAAATGAAGCAACCTTTAAGCCGATTTAAATTTTGGGGAAAATTTCATATTGGAATTAGCTTTTTAATTTTAACAATATTAATTTGCTTTGCTTATGGGATTGTTACTCAATTTAACTTAAGATTTGATCTTACCTCTAATCGTATTTTTAGTTTAGGAAGTGTTACAGGCAAAGTGTTACAAGAAATCGAAAACGAACCTGTTAGAGTGATAGCCTTTTTTAGATCCAATTCCAGAGAGAGGGAAGTCTTTAGGGAATTAATGAAGAGTTATGAGTCTAAATTAAAAAAGCTACAAGTCATTATCTATGACCCAGATCAAACACCTTCTATGACCCAGAAATACCGTGTGGATGAATATGGCGTTGTTCTCATTGAGGTGATGGATCGAACGGAACGGCTTAAAGGAGTTAGCGAAGAAAGAATGACGAATGCATTTTTACGTGTTATTCGAGGAGAAAAAAAGAAAGTGTATTTTGTTAAAGGGCATGGAGAGTCTTTGATGACTAGCAAAACAAAAAGAGGGGCTTTGGCTCTTGCTCAGAAGTTGGAAGATGAAAACTATGCGGTTGACGATTTAGTTTTAGATGATAGAGGCGTTCCTGAAGATGCTGATGTAGTTCTTGTTCTTGGCCCAAAAGCAGACTTTTCTGAATTGGAAATGGACTCTTTGGAACGTTATTTAATGGAAGGTGGTAACTTACTGATACTTATTGATCCTGTAAATCCAGATAGTTTAATTCGCTTTGAGACATGGGTCAGACGTAAGGGTGTTGATTTAGGAGAAAACATTATTGTGGATAAACTTGGGAAAGCTTTAGGTGCAGACCTGTTAGTTCCCGTCGTTACTCAATATGCTGATCATCCTGTAACGCGCGATTTTACTTTGGCTTCTTTGCTACCCGTAACACGTTCAGTGACTCCATCAAAAGCTATTCCGCCTGGAGTTTCTGTAATTCCTTTAGCTTTTACAAGTGGAACAAGTTGGGCCGAGTCTAACGTTCTAGAGTTAGAAAAGGGGGAAGCGTTTTTAGATATTTCTGAAGATTTGAAAGGGCCTGTTTCTATTGCTTGTGTTGTTGAAGGTCAAGTGGGGGGCGTGGATAAAGTAACAACTAAGGGGGGTGAGACTCCAAAAATTGATGTTATGTTAAACAACCTTGATTTGTTAACCTCCTCAGAAAAATCTAACGAGGATGATAATGTTACGGCTTTTCCAGAATTAGACCTTAAGTTGCAGAGGCATCAAAAAACAAAATACAAATTGATTGTATTTGGCGATTCAGATTTTGTGATTAATAACAATATCAATGTCTCAGGTAATCGGGATCTCATATTAAATAGTATTGCTTGGCTTACGGACGAATTATCTTTAGTACGGATACAGGATAAACAAAGACCTAATACGCCTCTTGTCCTCAAGTCAGGAGATCAGCAAATTCTTTTTTGGACCCCTACAGTGTATCTTCCGTGCAGCATTCTTTTACTTGGAACTATTTTTCGTTGGATTCGCTATAAAAAAACGATTAAAAAATGAAAACAATCAGAACAACCATTCTTTTAATTTTATGTGTTGCTTTAGGTGTAGGCTACTTAGTAGTTAAAGTGATTAATGAAGATAAAAAGGATTTGTTTCAGGAATTTATTCAAGCAGAAGTTCTTTTTCCTCTCCCCATTCAAGATCGAATCAACTATTTAAGTTTTGAACGTTTAGGCGAGAAAACTATTAGAATGCAATTAGTTAAAGAAGATTGGTTTATGAGTGAGCCTACAGAAACAATTTGTGATGCTGCAACAGTAGGGAGTATCTTGACGTCGTTGAGATATGGGAAAAAAGGAAAAGGGTTTCTTTCTCAGGATACAGGGGCAGCTTATGGATTTGATGAACCTTTATTTAAACTCGTTGTCGGCTCGACTGTGTCTAGGGCTCATCATACTTTGATCGTAGGACAGAAGTTGAAGTTGAGAGATTTGTATTATGCGAAGTGGGATGGGAGCACCCAGGTATTTTACCTTACTGAAGATTTGAAAAAATCATTAGATAAATCTGTGGATTCTTTAAGACGAAGAGGAGTGTTTAGTTTTGTTCCAAGGGATGTGAAAAGTATTCGGATTGCGCATTCTGGGAGATATTTTGATTTAGTGCGTTCTGAAAACGGATGGGGTTTTAATCCGAATTCGATCTTTAAAAATGAGAAAGTAAACTCGGAAGAAGTTGAAGCCTATATTAAATTCTTGCGTTCGGTGTCTATTGCGCAATATGTGGATGGGGAAGACTGGACTTCTGATAAGTGGGGGTTGAAAAATAAGAGGCAATACGTGAGGCTTTCTTTTTATAATCAGAAACCCCAAACAGTTTATTTGGGCTATGCTTCTAGAGAGTTAACAGGGCTTTATATTCATATTGACCAAAAAGTTCCTTTGGCAATGATCCATTCCCGTTTTTCTAAGCATTTAAACCGAAAAGCAGAAGATTTTTACGATCGCCGTTTATGGATGGAAAGCTTGGGTGGTATTAATAGGGTAGATATTAAACACAATGAACAAATCAATTCTTTTGAAAAAATTGAGAATCAATGGTGGGAAAATGAAGATTCTTTAAATCCAGAGGCTCTAACTTGGCTTCAGAACTTGATGCATACCTTTGAAGAATTAAAGTATGTTTCTCAAGAAAAAAAAGAGAAGTGGGATGTTTTGAATGAAATGGACCCTATTTTTTTGAAATTGAAAACAAAAGACTCATTTGTTTTTGAAGCTAAGCTTACGGGAAAAGAAAAAAAATCTGAAGGATATGTGAAAAGCGGTAGTCATGATGATTTAAATGATGTTAAAATACTTCGATTGGCACCAAAGGACGTTTTGATTCTATTAGACATCATTTCTCATTTAGGAGTGAGTTATGATTCAGAATAATTTGACTAAAGTGCAGAATGCTTTAATGGGGTTAAATAATTCAAGTACAGAGGCTTGCCAACTAGTTCTAGTAAGTAAGAAAGTGGATATAGATAAAATTAAAGAGGCTTATGATCTAGGGGTTAGAGATTTTGGAGAGAGCCGGATCCAAGAGCTTTTGAGGAAGAAATCCGAACTACCGTCAGATATCCGTTGGCATATGATAGGGCATGTTCAAACGAATAAAGTTAAGGATTTGGTAGGACAGACGTTTTTAATTCATTCCATCGATAGTGTTCGTTTAGCACAAGAAATTCAGAAAATAGCAGAGAAGGTTGATGTTACAGTTTCTGTATTGTTACAAGTTAATGTTTCTGGTGAGGAAACGAAATATGGATTTAAGCCTTCTGAGGTCGAGTCTGATTTAGGGCGGATACTAGAATTGGACCGGATTCGGGTAAAAGGACTTATGACGATGGCGCCACACTCTGATGATCTAAGCATCATAAGAAACTGTTTTAAGGAATTACGCTGTTTGCGTGAGGAGTTGCAAGCTCAATATCACAAGTTAGAATTAAAAGAATTATCTATGGGGATGAGCCATGATTATTCCATAGCGGTTGAAGAGGGTGCGACAATGGTTCGTTTAGGAACCGTTATTTTTGGTGAAAGAGTTTATTGAATTTATAGTGAGGAGAAAGAATGAAACTTAAGTCATTAGGTGTGATCGGTGTTGGTAATATGGGAGAGGCTATTATTAGAGGTGTTTTATTTCAAAAACTAATTTCGCCTTCGCAAGTATATGTATATGACGTAATTTCTAAAAATCCAAAAGCGTTACAAAAAGAATTGAAAGTTAAATGGATTAAAGAAATTAAGTCTTTAGTTGAAAAATCGGATGTTATTGTTCTTGCTGTGAAGCCTCAAAACTTAAAAGAAATTGCAGAAATAGTTCGAGGGCTAAAGCCAAAGAATCTTAAGATTATATCTATTTTAGCAGGAGTTTCAGTTCAGGTATTAAAAAAGAACTTTGGTTCAAAAGTACAAGTTGTTCGCTGTATGCCCAATTTAGCAGCGACAGTGGGCGAGTCGATTACAGCATTGGCTGGGCACAAACCATTACTTTCTTCAGCTATAAAAATTTTTGAATGCTGTGGAGAAGTTATCGTTTTGAATGAAAAACATTTTCATGCTGTTACCGCGTTAAGTGGAAGTGGTCCTGCTTATTATTTTTTATTGATGGAATTGGCAACTAAGGAAGGTGTGAAGAGAGGTCTTACGGTTAAACAAGCAACACTCTTAGCAAAACAAACAGCGTTAGGAGCATCTCTTTTGGCAGCGACATCTGATTTGGATGCAAAAACATTAAAGCAAAGAGTCACTTCTAAGGGAGGGACAACAGAAGCGGCCCTTAAAGTTTTTTCAGAAAAGAAATTTGAGCAAACCTTTTCAAAGGTAATTCAATCCGCAGTGAAACGCGGCGAACAATTAGGGAAAAGTTAATAGATAAGAGAATTTATGGGAGGTTTTGATGTTTGTTCTTAGTAATTTAGTAAAAGCATTAGCATATATATTGAACTCTGTATTAGAAATTTTATTTTGGATTATTTTGATTAGAGCATTGATCTCTTGGGTCAATCCAGATCCATATAATCCAATCGTAAGATTTCTAGATACAGTTACGGAACCTATTTTGTCTCCAATCCGAAGAGTGGTTCCTCCGATTGGTTTGGACTTTTCTCCATTAATTGCTATTTTAGTGATTAAGTTCATTCAAATTTTTCTAGTAGGTAGTTTGATGGATCTAAGTGTTGCGATGCGATAAAATAGAAGTATGTTGATTCAAGTTAAAGTAAAACCCAATTCTAAAGTAAGAAAAATTGTTCAAATCGAAAAAGATAACTATATTGTCCATGTAAATGCACCAGCAACAGAAGGTAAAGCAAACTTAGAGCTAATTAAGCTTTTGAGTAAAGAGTTTGGTGTTGCTAAGAGTAAGGTTGAATTAGTTAAAGGGCTGAAAAGTAATAATAAATTAGTGGAGATTGAAATTTGAGTATAGACCAAATTGAAAAACCAACAACCTTAGAAGATGTCGAGGAAGCCAAAGTTTTTTTGCAATCGAAATTAGGTGAGATGATTCCAACCCTGGGTTTGATCCTTGGAACAGGCTTGGGAAAGGTTACAGAACAGATTGAAAATAAGATTACGATTCCTTATGAAGAAATTCCGCACTTTTCTTCTTCGACCGTAATTTCGCATACGGGGCAGCTTGTGTTTGGTCAATTGTCCGGTAAAACTATTATGGCGATGGAAGGTCGTTATCATTTTTATGAAGGTCATTCATTAAAGCAGATTACGTTTCCGGTTCGAGTAATGAAAGCATTGGGCATTGATATCATGATTGTTTCTAATGCTGCTGGTGGGTTAAATTCTCAGTACCAAAAAGGGGATATTGTTTTGATTGAGGATCATATCAATTTTATGGGTTTAAATCCTTTGATTGGGCCTAATCATGAAAAGCTAGGCCCCAGGTTCCCGGATATGATAGAGCCGTATCAGAAAGAGCTTATGCGTCTTTCTGAGGACGTTGCTACAGAGCAAGGTCTTAATCTCCACAAAGGGGTTTATGTAGGGGTCACGGGTCCTTGTTTAGAAACGAGAGCAGAGTATCGAATGATGCGTACTTGGGGAGCGGATATGGTGGGGATGTCAACTATTCCAGAGGTTATTGTGGCTGTTCATGCAGGACTGAAAGTATTAGGTTTAAGTGTTATTACGGATATGTGTATTCCAGAGTCATTAGAGCCTATTAATATTGAAGAAATTATAAAAACGGCTCAGTCAGCTGGTCCTAAATTAGACAAATTAATAAAAGGAGTTCTAAATAGATTATAAAAGATTAATCGATTTGAAGTTCTGAATTTAATCTTTTAGGTAATCAAAGATTCAGATAGTATAGAATGTAGCCGATAATTTGACTTCTGGAAGTGTTTGAGTTATCTTTTTTTATAGAGTTTCATTCTCGGGCGTATTTTTGATATCCAAACAGCATTCAGATAAATAATTTTTTTTCCAGTTTTAGTATTAGGCATTTCAAAAGGAGGCCTATGCTATATCTAAGGAAACGTAAAATTGCTTTAAAAAAAGGGATGAAGCTTATCAGCTTATTCTTTTTATCGATAGCCATTTTACAACTTAAAAATATTGTTTTTACCTTTCTTCCTGTAAAACCTTCCTTACAGTTCGCATCTGACGTCGGACTTATCATCATTGTTTGCATAATTGCTTATAAACCTTTAGATCACTTTTTAAATTTTGTTTTTCGTGAGTTTATTTTTAAGGAGAAGGTTGGTTTTCAGAGTATTTTGATAAACTCTATCGAAGATCTGAATGCGAGTTTGGATTTAAGGGAATTTTCTAATTTATTAGTTAATACGTTTTATGACCTTTTCAATGTTAAGCATGTTGCGTTTCTTGTTAAAGATGAGGGGCTTCGAAAATTTGTTCCACGCTCTCTTGTCGGGTTTAACCTTAATGATTCAAAGAAAATTAAGATAGATACGAATTCTAAGCTTGTGGAGGAGTTAGAAAATAGTAGATTTCCAATTTTAAGAGATAATACATTGAAGTCCATGAATTGGCCTGAGGCATCTCAGTTGAATTCGGATTTTGAGCTTCTTAGAGCGCAGCTAATCATTCCCATCCTGGATAAGGGGGAATTAAAAGCATTTATTTCGGTAAGTTCTAAACCATCCCATACACCTTTCTTTCATAACGAGTTAAGACTCTTCAACGATTTTGCTATGAAATTAAATACGAGTTTACAGAATGCGATTAAATACGAACACATCAGAAGCCAATATGAGGAACTTAAAGAATTTCAGTCTCATATTATGCATTCTAATAAATTTTCAGCGATGGAACAATTGGCGACAGGAATTGCTCACGAAATTCATAATCCATTAACGATTATTTCTGGAAAAGCTCAAATGTTACTTTTGAATAAGGGAAAAAATTTTCTAACTCAAAAATCTGAAGAGGATTTAAAAGGGATCGTTGAACAAACAACTAGGGCAGCCGATATTACGAGGAAATTACTCTTATTTTCTAGAACAAGTCCTGAGCATGAAGAGCAAATTCCTTTTGAAACAATTATTGACGATACATTTGAGTTAATTTCTTATCAGACTTCTCTGGAAAAGATAAATATTCAAAAAGAGATCGACAGTGATTTGCCTAAATTCAAAGGTCATTTGGATGAGTTTAGAGAAGTTTTTCTGAACTTGATATTAAATGCGGTTCAGTCCGTAGAGCAAGAAGGGGAAATTACGGTTATTTTGAAACATGATGCCGCTGAAGGGATTCTTGAGATAAGGGTTGAGGATACGGGGTGTGGAATTGAGGATCAGGTGATATCAAATGTTTTTGACGCCTTTTATACAACCAAACATAATAGTTTAGGTTTGGGGTTATTTGTCGTTCAAAGGATTATTCAAAGAAATAAAGGGGGGATCTCCATCGAGAGTGACCCGAGTCGTGGCACTTGTGTGAGTATTCGTTTGCCAATGATGATAGAAGTAGAAAACGAGATGGTTCAAGATGAGGCTGATTCTCGTAATGATTTAGAATCGGTTGTGTTAGATCAAGGTAAATAAACAAAGGGGAGTAATTATGGTTAAATTGCTAGTTGTGGATGATGAAGAGGAAATTTGTGATTTCCTTAAATGTTTTTTTGAAGAAAGAGAGTTTAGTGTAGATACGGCATGTTCTGGTTTTGATGCTCTTGAAAAAATAGCCCAAGTTCAACCGGATGTGTGTCTTTTAGATATTAAAATGCCTGGGATTGATGGTCTTCAGGTATTGAAGGAAATTAAAGATAAGTACCCAAAGGTTAAGGTGATTATGGTAACGGCTATTGAAACGACAGAAAAAATTGAAGAAGCTGTTCGTATGGGTGCGGATAACTACATTACTAAACCGTTGAGTTTAGAGTATTTAGAAAATGATGTGCGTCAGAAATTAGCTTCGATTGCTTAGGCTTACTTAAGGAAAGGTGTTGAGAGGTTATGATTAATTATTCAGAAGCGTTAAAAAATGCTGCAAGAAGTATGGTTCGATTTAAAAACCCTAATAATCTTTTGAGGATGGTGGTTCGCTTTATAGCACGCGAATCAAATTTGACTCAAGCGAGCATGCTTGTGTATGAATCTTCGAAGCAGAGATACTCTTTTATTGATTCTAAGGGTAAGGATAGAATTCCTATTCATTTGGTGCGGATTGATTTAGATCACCCTCTCATTCTATGGTTTCTTGAAAAGAAAGATAAGTTGCAGATATTGGAAGGTTATTTTTGTTTGAAGAAATTAAAATCGTTTAATCGCGTTAAGCATTCTGAATTAAGTCCACAAGATTTAAAAGAAATTGAAAAAATTAAAGAGTTGATGATCTCTTTGAATGCATCGTTGTGTATTCCTTGTTTTTATCATGAAGAGCTTTTGGGGATTCTTATTTTGGGGAATAAAAAAACAGGGGAAGATTTTTTGGAGGAAGAAATTCAGTTTTTTGAAACTCTAGCCAATGATTCTGCTATGACTATTAAAAATGCTGAAACACAAACGGAGTTGGTTAAACGTAATGCAGAGTTAGAAGAAAAACTAAAAGAGAACAAAGTTTTGAGAGATAAAGAACAACAGACCTATTATGAAATTATGTTGTCTTTAGCACAGGAAGTACGAATGAAAGATTCTTCCACATTTGGGCATTTAGAAGCTGTGGAAAAGTTAGGTATTATGACAGCGGAGGAATTGGGATTAGACTTATCTGGAAAAAAACGAGTTGTTCTGTCCGCTTCTTTGAGATTACATGATGTGGGTAAGATTGGAATACCAGACTCGGTTTTGAAGAAAGAGGGGAGTCTAAATGAGGAAGAATGGAGCATTATGAAAGAACATGTGGATAAAGGAGTTAAGATTTTAGAACCCTTAACAGACTTTAAAGAAGTGTCGGATATTATTCGTTGTCATCATGAAAACTATGATGGATCGGGTTATCCTAGGGGGATTAAAGGAGATGAAATTCCTATTGAGTCTTCAATTATCTCTGTTGTAGATGCTTTTCATGCCATGATATCGTCTCGATGTTATAAAAAAGGTTTTCCGCTGGATTTTGCAATTAATGAACTAGAAACAAACAAAGGTAAGCAATTCCATCCTAAAGTTGTAGATGCTTTTTTGAACGCGTTTAAAAAAAATATGTTTGCATACTACGATTCCAGAATCAAAAAAGAAATTAAGAGTCAAAATAAACCTCAAGACAAAATACAATCTTAGAATAGATGCATTAAAAAAGTTCTTAAAAAGGTTTGAGTCTTTTTACTTAAAATAAGTGCGCCTTTCAAAGAACCTTTGCTATAATAGCAGAGCTCTAAAAGTGTGTGTATGTTAGGGCAAGGAGACGTCTATGAGAGTGATTTCGATTGCGAATCAAAAGGGTGGCTGTGGAAAGACTACAACGTCAATTAATCTTGCTTCTAGTTTATCCTTTTTAGGAAAAAGAACACTTCTGATTGACTTGGACCCACAAGGTCATTCCACAATGGGTTTGGGTTACGATACGGATAAAATTCAAAAAAGTTTATATGATGTTTTAAGCCCTGCGCAGGTGGCAACCTCTTTAGAAGAAATTGTTCTTTACATTAATTCTAACTTTCATTTAGTTCCATCGCAGATTATTTTGAGTGCCATTGAACAACAGTTATCTGGAGTTTATGGTAGAGAAGAAAAGTTGATGGAAAAAGTTTTGTCTGTAGGAGATCAATACGATTATGTCATTATTGATTGCCCTCCGAATCTTGGTTTACTTACCTTTAATGCCCTTCGAGCTTCTCAAGAATTGATTGTTCCTGTCGAGCCTTCTGATTTTTCGGTTCAAGGCTTTAGAAAGATAAAAGAGACAGTGCAATTAATTGAAGAAACCTTAAAGCATTCAGCTAAGGTTCATGTTTTGCTCACTATGTTTAATTCAAATTCTAACTTTAATAAAAGCATATTGGCTCAGTTACAAGCAGAGTGTGGTCAGGAGCTTTTTAATACAGTGATTCATCAAAATATTAAATTGAAAGAGGCCATTACTGCAGGGATGTCTATTTGTGATTTTGATCGAAAGAGTAAGGGTTTTCATGATTATGTAAGCCTGGCCTCCGAGCTGATTGAAAAAAAATCAGAAATTTTCTTAAAAGAACAGAAGGATGAAGTTAATGATTCTAATGCTCATTTAGATTCAACCTTAGAATCGGAAGAAGAGCCGTTAAATAGTACTAATGGAATGAGCAAAGAAAAACTATCTGAAGAATTTGAGAAGGCTTTTTTTAAGGAGGGTAGTCCTGAAGATCCAGCAAAATCAGAGGAAGAGTCTTTTCTGGAGCAAATGAGTCATATCCAGAATGAAAGTGAGATGTACCCTGTTTTAGAAGAAAATGGAGTTCAGTTCGGGTATTTAGAAAAGAATGCTAAGATGGTGCAAATTGCAGGTGATTTTAATAATTGGGTTAATGAAGCAATGGAGTGCTCAGATGGGGAAAAGGGTATGTGGAGAAAGTATATTCCCTTAACACCAGGAAAGTATCGTTACAAATTTATTGTCGACGGAGAATGGATGGTTGATCCTAACAACAATTTAACAGAATCTAATGTCTACGGTGGAATTGATTCTGTTATAGACACGACTAACAAATCGATACAAGAGACGATTAATGAGCGAACCCCAGAAATCTAAAAATGAACTAAAACAAGTTGTTGATGTTTTTCTTTCGAAAGCCTCTTCGAGCGGAGAAGTGTCTCAAAAAAAAGAGCCTACTAAATCATTAAATAAGTCGCAATTAGTTAGTTTCGTTTCTCCTTTTCGAGAAGAAGAAACTCTAATTTTCAATCTTCTTTTTTCTTCTTTTTTATCTCAATATTATGAGCAGACCTATTTTGTTACTAGCCAACCCTTATCTCGAGACATTGAGATGGTGGAAAGCTTATTTAAAAATTCAGAATATGACTGGGTGTATCGGAATGAAAAAAAACAAAAGTTAATCAATAATTTTTATTGGCTTGATATTTCGGAAGAAACTTATCCGGAAGGCAGCCATGAAATCGATAATCAAAAAAAGCAAATGCATTCTATGGCTATGCCAGGCTCTTTGATTGCTTTAGACCCTTTTCGAAATGAAAATATGGGCATTGAACAACTTATAAAGGTTTTGGATAAATTAGTTCTGGTTGTTCAGCCTTTAGCCTATGAGCTAGAAAGTGCTTATAAAATTATTAAATCCTGTCAGTATGTGAATCAAGAATTGGAAGTGTTTATCATCTTTGATGCTGTAATGACAGATGATGATGTTGAGAAGGTGTTTTCTAGATTTTCAGAGATTGTTTCTCAATACTTAGTTGTTTCGCTTCGGTGTATTGGAGCTGTGTCGACAAAGATGGAAAAAATTGGAATTTCTTCTAATGCCATTTCAAAGTTAAATTGGGATGTTTTATTTAAGTCTCAAGTTGCAAAGCAAAAAATTAAAGTAGGTTCATTAGACCAAATTCGATTTTTGAATAAATTAGAATCTACATTTGTTAAGGTATAGGTATTCATTATGAAAATTCAATTTGTAAAATCTTTAGGAACGGATGTTGAACAACTGAAACCTATCGCCAAATCTGTTATCGAAGAGATTTATCCAAATTACACATTTCAAGATATTCCTTCATGGTTATCAAAAGAAGAAATTACATGGATCTTACAAAAAGAGGGAAGTTTAATTTTTGTGTGTTTGTGGAAACCTGCCTATGAACTTGATGTATTACTTCCTCTTTTAGAATTCAAAGTAAAGTGGCAACATTTAGTGATTGGATTGGAACAGTCCAACGAAACCCGATTGGTTATTGTGGGTGAGCGCATTTCTGCAGGTCTTATTCAAACATGTTCATCGATTGAAGATAAGATTGAGATTTTTGAGCTTACATTATCTCAGAAAGAAGATAGAGTCTTAGTGGAAGAATGCTTAAAGAAAAATTTAGACTCTGCTTTGGAGCAAGATATTCACAATCAAAATACGCAAGAATATGAAGAAGTAGCCCCTTTAAACCAGCCAGTAGAAAGAGAATCTCAACAGCATGAGAATGTAAGTGCTGACGAGAGTAGCATCAAAGCCAGCGATATCTCCCTGACCTCATTTTTTTATAAAATGGGCCGTCTCACAGAGTCAGAATTAGCCAGTTTTATGGAGCTAGAATCTGATCTACATCAGATGAACCTTTAACGGTATTCGATGTTGACGTACTCAAGTATGCCACTATAATATGAGGCTATTTGGTGATTCAAGGGTAGTCACCTTGTATAGGCTTATTGTGCTTTTGTGCCCTATATTTAATTCTAGTGATAAAAGAGGATACTGAGAATGACAGAGGTAAATAAAGATATAGACATACTTAAATCGGTTCAGGTTTTGGATAAAGAAATTTATGATTTAGAAGTTTTTTTGGAGGGTTTACCTGAGAGGTTGGAAGAGTTAGATAATGAATTTGAGTTAAAGAAGCAGACGTTTAATGAGTTGGATGAGAAGGTGATCCAATTAAAGTTAAAGATAAAAGAAGAAGAATTAGATTTAGGTAAGAAGGATGATGAAATGACTAAGTTGGATGGGCAACTGGTTCAACTTAAGACCAACAAAGAATACGCTGCAATGCTAGAGCAAATATCTTCGATTAAAGCAGATAAAGCTATGGTTGAAGAAGCCCTGTTAGGTGAGTGGGATAAAGTTGAAGAACTCAACCAAGAGAAAAATATTGAAAAGAAAAAGTTAGATGAAGAAGAAGCAAAATTAAAGCAACAAAAGCAAGGGTTGGAAAAAGAAGCTTCTGAGGCAAAGGTTAAGATAGAATCTCTTCAGAAAGAACGCTTAAAAAATTTAGAGCCTATTGAAAAAGAAGTGAAAGAATTGTACGACAAGATTTTAAAGAAAAGAGAAGGTGTTGCTATGGCAAGTATTACAGGAGACATTTGTGGAGCCTGTCATGTGCAATTAAGACCTCAAATAATTAATGAAGTTAAACTCCAAAGGGATGTTGTTTGCTGTGAAAACTGCACCCGTATTTTATTCGAGAATTAATTCGATCTCTCCTATAGTTTTGTAGATCTTAAGGTTCCTGTTTTAGCCGATATTTCACTTAATTAAATTTAGAAATTAGGGTGGTGATTACAACCAGCTGCTGGTAAGCAGTAGGGTGTGTGTGATCTCCACCCTTTTTTTTGTCCTAAATTACGGCCATCTTCTATCAAATTAGAATGTGCCAAATTGGCGCAATAAAAGTTCAATCCCATATAAAAAACTGGTTGACGTCATACCCTTAAGTAAATATACTACATCAAGTCAACAAAGTGGTGAAAAGTGGAGGAAAGTGGTAAATATGTTTTATGGTGAATTTGAGCACAATATTGATAAGAAGGGGAGGTTGATCATTCCTTCTAAATTCCGAGAGATCTACAAAGATCGCTATACAGACAAACTGTATATTACTCGTGGGTTGGATAAGTGTTTATTTTTGTTTACCGAAGAAGAGTGGAAGCTCCAAGAAAAAAAATTCAAAGATCTTTCCTTTACGAAAGGTGAAGCTCGAAAGTTTAACAGACTTTACTTTTCCGGTGCTAGCGAAGTTGTATGTGATGCGCAAGGCCGTATTTTAATTCCACAGTACTTGTTTGATTACGCTTTTATTAAAGACGAAGTTATGGTTGTTGGAGTTTCTGACCGTGTTGAAATTTGGTCTAAAGAGAAGTGGAAAAGTTTTTTTGATGATTCTATAGAATCATTTGAAACATTGGCTGAAAAACTTATCGATAAAGAATAATATAAAAAATAGGGGAGGTGAAGGGTGCAATTTTCAAAAAGGCTAGGGAAAGTAAGGAATGTAGATATTCTTGAGTGTGACAATCTTCAAGCCGCCAAAGTAGTGAATCTAAAAAACAAAGTAAATCGTTTAATGAATAAAAAACATTTTAAGATTATTGTTGATTTGAAATCAGCCAAGAAAATGGATGTTGCTGGTATCGGAATTCTTGTTGAAAAGCTTATCCGTATGAGAGAGAAAAAAGGGGATATTAAGCTTTGTCAATTAAGACCTGAAGTTTCTCGTGTTATGGATCGTATGGGCGTGGCATCACTTTTCGAAACCTTCACATCCCGTGAAGACGCTCTTAAGAGCTTCAAACGCTTCTAAAAATTAAAAGAGGCTTTTATTGCATGTACCTATCTTAACAGAAGAAATACTAGAACATCTTTGTCTTAAGCCTGGAAATGTTGTTTGTGATGCGACATTAGGAGGTGGGGGGCATGCAAAAGAAATTCTTCGCAA
The DNA here is from genome assembly GCA_029261035.1 of Candidatus Omnitrophota bacterium. Classification (GTDB taxonomy): domain Bacteria; phylum Omnitrophota; class Omnitrophia; order Omnitrophales; family JACROU01; genus JAJDCD01. Next base: position 122,711 of record JAJDCD010000004.1, on the reverse strand, counting down.
GATTACACCTCAAGGTCGTTTGATTGGGATCGATCAAGATAGAGAAGCCATAGATAGAACCAAGCTCAACCTAAAAGAGTTCGATGGACACTACGATTTAATAGAAGCAAATTTTAGACAGATAGATCATGTGCTAAAAGAGCTTAAAATAGATAGTATAGATGCCATTCTTTTTGATTTAGGAATCTCTTCAGATCAGATTTTAAGTGAAACTAGAGGGTTTAGTTTTCAGTGGGATAGTCCTTTGGATATGAGGATGGATCTTAAGTCTCCTCTCACAGCAGCCGATCTTATAAATGATACACCGGAGGAAGACCTTGCTAATATTTTCTGGCAATATGGTGAAGAGCGTGGATCGAGACGTATTGCTAAGGTTATCGTGGAAGAGAGACATAAAAAACGAATTAGTACTTGCCTTGAATTGAGTCAACTCATTGAAAAAAAATTTGGAAGACGGGGACGTATTCATCCCGCGACGAAAGTATTTCAAGCATTAAGAATAGTAGTTAATGATGAATTGGGTGCTGTTGAGGAAGCGCTCCCAAAAGCGATTCAACTCTTGAAGCCTCATGGACGAATCGCTGTGCTGACATTTCATTCTTTAGAAGATCGGATTGTTAAGAGAATGTTTAAAGAAAAGCATCGTGTGGGTGAGATTAAGATTATAAACAAAAAAGTGATTAAGCCTTCTCGAGAAGAGGTTTTAAGTAATTCTAAGTCTCGAAGCGCTAAATTAAGAGTAGCTGAAAAACCAGTTCTTTCAGAATAAAATAAATTGGATTTTAATTAACATAGACACTATGGAGAGTGAATGATAAGAGCTTTTTTTGCGATCCTATTCATTACTAGTTTGCTTTTGGGGTATGTATTTCAAAAAGTGAATTTAGTTAAATTATCTTATGAAATAGATAAAAAAGAAAAACTATATTCACAATTTTCAGAAGAGCAAAAACAGTTAAAATTCAAAGTGGCTTTTTTGAAATCTCCAGGACGTCTAGAGGAAATGATGAAGTCGGCTAATGTTGATTTTCAATTACCTAGAGAAATACGGATTGTTAAAATAGATGCTCCACTCTTATCTTCCGGTAATATAGTTTCTCCTTCTTCAATAGAATCTTACGGAGGGTGGCTGAACTGGATTAAAGAAGCTCAAGCCAAAACCACTAAATAATAAGGATGATGGTCACTATTCATGGCATTTACTGATACCGACTTATCTTTATCTAGACACCGTTTCGTTGCTGCAATTTTATTTATTCTTTTCTCTCTTATTATTTTCCAATTAATTGTACTCGCTTATTTCCGAAAAGATGAACTTACGGATATTGCTAAACGGCAACATAATTTGGTCATAGAAATTGAACCCAAAAGAGGGTTGATTTATGACAAGAATTTAAAAGAGTTGGCCTCTTCGATACAGGTGCCATCTTTTTATGCGGCTCCCCGTTTGATGCTTCCAGAAGAAAAAGAAAAATTGATCCCAATTTTATCCCAGATGCTTTCTGTAGAGGCATCCTTTATCAGAAAAAGATTAGCTAAAGATAAAATGTTTGTATGGTTAAAGCGACGAGGATCTAAAGAAGAGTCGGATGTTTTTAAAGCTTTAAAGAATCCTAATTTGGGAATTGTAGATGAGTATCAGCGCGTTTATCCTAATGAGAGCCTTCTGGGAAATGTTATAGGGTTTTGTGGTATTGATAATAATGGTTTGGAAGGGTTGGAGCTGCATTTTGATTCTTATTTAAAAGGTAAAAAAGGGGCGAAGTATACAAAGAGAGATGCCATGGGGCGTGAAATCGTTTCGATGGAGCAAAAGCTCATTCCAGCTGTAAATGGATATAACTTGGTATTGACGATTGATCAGTATATTCAGTATTTAGCACAAAGGGAATTGGAAGCTGCTTGTGAAAAATGGAATGCAAAAGGTGGAATGGCCATAGCGATGAATCCTAAGGATGGATCTATATTAGCAATGGCTTCATGGCCTAATTATGATCCTAATAATTTCAAAGATTCTCTTTTAGATAGTCGGCGCAATAGAATTGTTACAGATACTTTTGAGCCAGGGTCTGTATTTAAAATAGTAACCGTTTCATCCGCGCTGAATGAAGGTGCTGTAAATATCTTGGACGAATTTGATTGTGAGCAGGGAAGTTATCGAGTGGGAGGACATGTTCTTCATGATGTGCATGGTTATGGGGTCTTGGATCTCTCAACGGTTTTAACCAAGTCCAGTAACATTGGAACTCATAAAATTGCGAAAGAATTAGGCCCTGATTCTTTATATCGATATATTAGGAAGTATGGTTTTGGTGAAAAATCAGGAGTGGATTTTCCTGGAGAGGTTAATGGGATTATTCGTCCCCCAAGTAAATGGTCTAAAACTTCAATGACAGCAATTCCGATGGGTCATGAAGTAACCTCCACAGCACTTCAATGTTTGAGCGCTCTAAATGTTATCGCTAATGGTGGTACTTTAGTTTCTCCTCGTTTGCTTTCCAAAATAGTGGATGAAAAAGGTGTTGAGATTTTTAAGAATAAACCGGAGTGGAAGGGTGAAGTTATTCGTCCGGAAGTTGCAGCTCAAATGCGGAATATTTTGAAACGTGTTGTGGAGGAAGGAACTGGAAAACGAGCGCAAATAGAAGGTATTTCTGTTGGAGGAAAGACAGGAACCGCACAAAAAGTTTTAGAGAATGGAAAGGGATATTCTCATTCTGATTTTATATCCTCCTTTATTGGATTTGCACCTGTTGAAGACCCTATGATTAGTATGATGGTAGTTTTGGATGACCCTGGACCCAAATATTACGGAGGGACTGTTTCTGCGCCTGTTTTTAAAAATGTGGTTGAGCAAGCATTGCTTTATATGGGCTATCGTCCTGAAACGACAGATATGACTTTAGAGACAGAAGCGGCATGAGAATCTTTTTTTTAATTCTATTTTTAAATCTTTCTTTAAACCCTCTTTACGCATTTAGTCAAAACAATCGGTCTGATCTTGAGATTCAAACAATTACGATTAATGATACTCGTCTAGAAGTTGAGATAGCAAGATCTTTAGAAGAGCGCAGTTTGGGTTTGCAAAATAGAAAAGAACTTGCTCCGAACCGAGGAATGCTTTTTGATTTTATAACGGAAAGAAAAGTTTCGTTTTGGATGAAGAATACGTTAATTCCATTAAGTATTGCTTTTATAGATGAAGATGGGATTATTACTCAAATTGAAGATATGGAAGCTTTGTCTTTGGATCGTCATAAATCTGCAGAAGATGTGCGTTATGCCTTAGAAGTAAATCAAGGCTGGTTTAAGACAAATGGAATCATAGTGGGTGATAGGATGGAATTTCATTGATAATTTATGGAGCAGGCTTGCTATAAACTTTACGTAGTTTACGAGCTCATACCTGATAATAATATGTATGGCTCCGCCATACACCCTTGTGGTGTATGGTCGGGATGGGGGGATTTGAACCTCCGACCTCTTCGTCCCGAACGAAGCGCTCTAGCCAAGCTGAGCTACATCCCGAATGAACAAAGCATTATATCAAAGCATTAGGTTTAAGTTATTCATCTCTACTAAATAAGGTAATACTCCTCAATATTTCTATTAATTTTCCGATATATTAAAGTACGAACAATTTAGGGTTTGGTTTTATAGGACATCGTTTACTAAATAATAGTTTAAAGGAGAAAACATGAGCGAACACGCAATTACACTACCTCCATTAGGGGCCACAGAAGTTGCTCTTCTATGGTTTGTTTTATTTTCTGCATTTGTTGGTCTTGTTTATGGTGCTTATTTAGCCAGAAAAGTTATGAAAGCAGACCCTGGATCACCAGAAATGGTAGATGTTTCTAAGGCGATTCAAGATGGATCTCGAGGATATCTCTTTAGACAATTTTCTGTTATGGGTATTTTTATTGCAGCTTTAGCTGTGATACTTTACTTTGCTTATAAACCCATGTATGTAGATTTGCCTCAAATTCCTTGGGGTGTATCTATCGCGTTTTTATTTGGTTGTTTGGCATCGGGTGGAGCAGGTTATTTAGGTATGAGTTTAGCTGTTCGAGCGAATTGTCGTGTGGCCAATGCGGCTCTTAAAAGTTTTAAAGAAGCTTTGGAGCTTGCTTTTCAAGCAGGAACTGTGTCTGGTATGTTTACTGTTGGTTTGGGTCTTGTGGGTGCGACCGTTATCTTTTTGATTTTTGGTGAACACGCTATGAAAGTTTTAATTGGTTTTGGTTTTGGAGGATGTCTTGTTGCTCTTTTCATGCGTGTGGGTGGAGGTATTTTTACGAAAGCTGCAGATGTTGGAGCTGATCTTGTAGGTAAAGTAGAAAACAACATTCCTGAAGATGATCCTCGTAATGCTGCAACTATTGCAGATAACGTTGGGGACAATGTAGGGGATTGTGCTGGAATGGCTGCAGATGTTTTTGAAAGCTATGAAGTTACTCTAGTGGCAGCAATTATTTTGGGAGCTGCGACATTATTAGATCCAGAGTTTGTGGCTACTTACGGTGGGATTACAGCAGCTTCTGCGATGGCACTTAAATTGATTATTTATCCATTGCTTGTACGTGCATCAGGGGTGTTTGCTAGTATTATTGGAACAATGGCAGTTAAAGGTAAAGATGAAGAGAACTTCGATCCAATGAAACCGATTAATTTTGGTTTCTGGGTTGCTGCAGTTGTTTCAACAATAAGTTTTTTCTTCGTTAATTATTTTTATCTTCATGGACCTGATGGTAAACCAGATTATCGTTTCTTTTTTGCGACTCTCATAGGAATTATTCTAGCGCTTGTCATCAGTCATTTAACGGAGTATTTTACTTCCGTAGACAAAAAGCCTGTAGAAGAAGTTGCAGACTCGGCTAAGTCAGGGCCGGCAACAATGGTTCTGAGTGGGTTTGCTCTTGGTTTGGAAAGCAGTGTTTGGAGTATTGTTGCTATTGCGCTTACCATTTTTAGTTCCTATCTTATTTTCGAAGGTAGTCTTGCTTTAAGTGCTTATGGTGTTGCATTGTCTGGGTTAGGTCTGTTGACTACGACGGGTTTTATTCTTGCAATGGATACCTTCGGGCCTATTTCGGATAATGCCAATGGGGTATTTGAAATGTCTGGAGCCCTTAAAAATGAGGATGGTTCTGAGAATACACATGCTCATAAAATTGTAGCAAAGCTGGATGCTGTTGGAAATACAACAAAAGCGTTAACGAAAGGATTTGCAATTGCGACAGCTGTCATTGCCGCGGTCTCGCTTTTTGGTTCCTACATTGACGAAGTTGGATTAACTGGAATTGGAATTCAAATTAATCTTCCTACTGTTTTTATTGGGTTCTTAATTGGCGGGGCAGTTCCATTTTTATTTTCAGCATTTGCTATTCGAGCTGTGGGGCGTTCTGCTTTTATGGTTGTGGAAGAAGTTAGACGGCAATTTAAAGAAATTCCAGGTTTGCTTCAAGGGAAGTCAAAACCAGATTACTCTCGCTGTGTAGAAATTGTGACGGGTGCTGCTCAGAGGGAATTAATTGCACCAGGTATCCTAGCCATTTGCACCCCTATTTTGGTTGCTTTTGGGTTAGGTTTTAGCAAACCCTTAGAAGGAGCGGCTGCTTTAGGAGGCTATTTAGCAGGAGCTATTTTGACGGGACAACTGATGGCTGTGATGTTGTCTAATGCTGGTGGTGCATGGGATAATGGTAAAAAACGGATAGAAGAAGGTTATTTAGGTGGAAAAGGAAGTGAGATTCATAAGGCAGGGATTATTTGCGATACGATAGGAGATCCATTTAAAGATACAGCAGGCCCTGCTCTTAATCCATTGATTAAAGTGATGAACTTGGTGGCTATCTTAATCGCACCTTTGGCTATTCAAGATATTTCTACTATGCAACGTTCTGGGGTTGTGTTAGCTATGGCTGCAGCTCTTGCCTTAGCTGTTTATTTGAACAAACGAGGTGAATCTTACGGTAAGAATATTGAAGTGGAAACAGAAGCTGCAGCAAAATAGTTTTATTGGGGGTGTGTGCTCTACACACCCCCATATTTATCCGATCGATTCCCCTCAAAGCTGGTAACATAATAGTCTTTTTATTCCAAAATTTTTCGAGGATACAATGAGTAACCGTATTAAAAATAAAATTGATAAGCTTAGGGAAGAGTTAGAAAAGCATAATTATAAATATTATGTAGAAAATCAGCCTGTCGTTTCTGATTATGAATATGATCAGCTAATGAAATCCCTCCAAGATTTAGAATCAAAGCATCCTGAGTTTGATTCCGTAGACTCTCCAACAAAACGTGTGGGTGGAGAACCTTTGACGCAATTTAAAAGCATTAAACATAATAGCCCTATGCTCAGCATTGACAATACTTATTCAGAGGAAGAGCTTCGGGAGTTTGATGAGCGTGTTAAAAAGAATTTGGGGAAAGAGGATGTTGAATACACTATTGAAGAAAAAATTGATGGGGTCTCTATTTCGTTGCATTACGAGAATGGTTTCTTGGTTCTAGGCGTTACTCGTGGAGATGGTAAACAAGGAGATGACATTACAGAGAATATAAAAACAATTAGAGCTATTCCATTAAAAATCCCCCGAATCTCTTCAAAGAAAAAGTATTTTATTCCAGAAAAATTAGAGGTTCGCGGTGAGATTTATATGCCACGCAAGAATTTTGAAGCTCTTAACGAGGATAAGGAGCAGAATGGGGAAGATTTATTTGCAAACCCTAGAAATGCGTGTGCGGGAAGTTTGAAGTTGTTGGATCCACAAAAAGTAGCAAAGCGAAATCTGAGTATATTTGTTTACGGGCATGTTCCTATTGAAAATTCCAAGTTGCCTCAATCTCACTTTGATATGATTGAGTATTGTAAAGATTTAGGTTTTCCAGTGATTGATTGTCAGAAAGCAAAAAATGTGGAGGAGCTTATTTCCTTCATTAATGAGTTTCAAGAGAAGAAGGATAGTTTGGGTTACGATGTGGATGGATTGGTCGTTAAAGTGAATCGTTTAAAAGAGCAAAAAGCACTTGGTTTTACGAGTAAAAGCCCGAAATGGTCTATCGCTTATAAATACCCAGCAGAAAGAGCGGAAACGCTATTAGAAAATATTGTGATTCAAGTAGGTCGGACAGGTGTTCTTACTCCCGTTGCTATTTTAAAGCCGGTTCATTTAGCTGGTACAACGGTATCTCGTGCAAGTTTGCATAATCAGGATGAGTTAGATCGTTTAGAAATTAGAATTGGAGACCGAGTTCTTGTTGAAAAAAGTGGAATGATTATTCCAAAAGTAGTGGAAGTACTTCATCAAAAAAGAAATAAGCCACTGAAAAAATTTAAATTTCCAAAAAAATGTCCTGTTTGCAATGAAGCCGTCAGTCAAGAAGAAGGACAGGTGGCTGTGCGTTGTACTAATTTAGGGTGTTTGGCCCAAGTCAAAGCTCGTATTCGCCATTTTGCGATGAGAGATGCTATGGACATCGAAGGGTTAGGTGTTTCGCTTATTGATCAACTTGTGGATGAGGGTTTAGTTAAGGATTTGCCTGATATTTATGAGCTCGACTTTGACAAAGTTTCATCCTTAGAACGGATGGGTGTGAAATCAACTGAGAACTTGTTTAAAGGTGTTGAAGAGAGTAAAAATCGTTCACTCAGCCGTCTTATTTTTGCGTTAGGTATTATGGATGTAGGAGAACATGCGGCGCAGGTTTTGGAAAATGAGTATGATTCCTTGGATGCTGTGGTCGATGCAAGTTTTGACTCCTTGGTTGAAATTCACGAGATTGGAGACGTTGTTGCAAAGTCGATTGTTGACTTTTTAAGTCATTCCGGAACTCAGAATATTTTGAAGCGCCTCAAACAATTGGGTGTGCGGTTCGATGTTAAGGAGAAGAGGGTTGTCTCAGAAAAATTTAAGGATAAAACGTTTGTCATAACGGGAAGTTTAGAGGAGTTCTCAAGGTCTGAAGCTGAGAAAGAAGTTAGAAAATTAGGAGGAAAGGTGAGTTCTTCTGTGAGCAAGAAAACAGATTTTGTTGTCGTAGGAAAAGAACCAGGTTCGAAAGCTGAAAAGGCTGAAAAGCTAGGGTTGAATATTCTAAATGAAAATAAGTTTTATCAAATGTTGAAACAATAAGGAACATTATGGCTGATCGGTTGGATTCTTATATACAACTTTTTATGGAATATCTTTCTGTTGAGAAGTTATTGGCTAAAAATAGTTTAATGGCTTATCAAAGAGATCTCCGGGATTATGTGACTTTTTTAAGAAAAAGTAAATTAGTCGAATTGGAAAAAGTAAACCCTCAAAAAATTCATGCTTTTTTAATGGAGCTAAAGAATAAAGGTTTAGCTACGACATCTATAGCGAGACACCTTGTGTCTGTAAAGATTTTTCATCGTTTTCTAGTTCGAGAGCGTTATTTAAAAAAAGACATTACTTCCACTTTGGAATCTCCGAAAACATGGAAAAAGCTACCGGACTTTTTATCCTTTGTCGAGGTTGAAAAGATGATTAAAGCTACTTCGGGTGGTTCTCGTAAGAAAGTGCGTGACAGAGCTATTCTAGAGCTGTTTTATGCTACAGGGATGCGTGTATCAGAGATTGTTAATTTAAAATTAGCGGATCTTAATTTTGAAGCTTCAATTTTGAAGTGTATGGGTAAAGGGGGGAAGGAGAGAATGATCCCGTTAGGTCGAATAGCGAATGAGGTTATTCAAAGTTATATTAAACATATCCGAAGTAAGGTTAAGTCTCCTTCATCTGAGTTGTTTCTGAATCGTCAGGGAAAAAAGCTAACCCGACAATCGTTTTGGAAAATTATTAAAAAGTACACGAAGGAAGCGCATCTTAAGAAGAGAATAACCCCACATACATTTCGCCATTCATTTGCCACACATTTGCTTGAAGGTGGGGCAGATCTTAGAATTGTTCAAGAACTCTTGGGGCACGCAGATATCAGCACAACTCAAATATATACGCATGTTTCCAAAGACCGTCTCAAAGGAATTCACACCCAATTTCACCCTAGAGGATGAGATGAGTTTGACACTCGCAAAACCATCAGTTAGGATTCTAGTGAGAGTGAATCTATATTAAAGGGTGGTGAGTATTTGTGGTTAAAGTCTATGTTCAAGAAGGTCAACCTATCGAACTTGCACTAAAGAAGTTTAAAACAAAGATGAAAAAGGCAGGGGTGATAGAAGAACACAAAAGATCTTTGCGTTATGAAAAAAGATCGGATCGTTTGAGAAGAGAAAGAACTGTGCGAAAGAGTCGAGCTAAAAAAGCACAGGTTTTTATAGATAAGAAGATGTAAGAAATTGTAATTTAATAAAAAGCCCTCAACCCCAGTGTTGAGGGCTTTTTTTGTGTCAGTAATAACCCCCCCCCTCTAGGGGTCGTCTAGGATGATTCATTAGTAACTCTGCATATTAATTTTTCTGCAGAAATACAGTTAAATCCTAAATTAGAAAATAAGGTAAAAATGAATTAAAATTAAATATTAATCTCAAATAAGTCGAAAGTATAAGGTGGCATCTATAATTGCGAGGGGGTGTAATGAGAGCTTATTTTTATCTATTGTTATTTACTGTTGTATTTGTTAGTAATTCCAATTTAGTTTATGCTCAAGATACAGATCTTGAAGCTCTAGCAGCAGAGCAGATTAGAAATCGAAGTAATCAGTCTCAAAAAATGAATAATTTTGACTACCGTTTGAAAAGAATGAAGAGTCAAATGGACAGCTTGGAAAGAAAAATGAATCGAATATCTAACCAAGTAGAGCGTCTACAAAGGATGGAAAATAGACTTTCGAAGGTGGATGATTTAGAAAGAAAAATGGATCGGCTGGACCGATTAGAACGTAAGGTGAATCGTCTTAGAGTTTAGTTGTGTATTTTGTTAATAGATTGTAACCCAAATGTTTAAACAATTTAGGGTTAAGAAAAGGAGAGTTCTTATGAGTCGTTATTTTAAATTTTTAATAGTCCCTTTGTTCTTTTTTAGTTTTCTAATAGTTCAGTCGGTGGGAAGTGTGTTGTATGCGGATGAATCTAAAGAATTTGAACGAAAGTTGTTGTATACGATACAGGCAATTTCTGATGGAGATGTGCAGTTAGCAGAGGTTCTTATAGCAGATTGTATGCAAATGAATCCAAACTCTGCTTCAATTCATTTTTTAAAGGGGAGTTTGTTTGAGAGACAGCAGAAGATTGATGAAGCGGTAGCATCGTATCTTAAAGCGATTGAGATTGATCCTGAATTCTCTCGCTCTTATTATAATGCCGGTGTTCTTCTTTTGCTTCAAGGGCGTACAGTTAAGGCTAGTGAAATGTTTTATGAACTTTCAAATCACTCACCTCGATTTGTTTCCGATTTTTTAAGAATAGGACGGATGTTTATTCTTCAGAAAGATTATTTGTCAGCTCACCGTTATTTAAGAACGGCTGTTGATATTAGTCCTAATGCGAATGCCTACAATGATCTTGCAGTGATCAGTATTTTTGAAAAAGATTATGATAATGCTATTCAGTTTGCTTTGAAGTCTATTGAAATTAATCCACAGATTGCTTCAGCTTATAATAATTTAGGTGTCGCTTATGCGAACGGAAAAAAAGATTACATGAGAGCTATAGAATATTATACTCAAGCTGTTGAGATAAATTCTAAATATAGCATTGCTTATCAAAATATGGGGGAAGCTTATTTTCTGTCTAAGGATATGGAGCAATCTATTGCTAGTTATATCAAAAGCTTAGAGATTGAGCCAGGATCAGCTCAGGCGAATTATGGGTTAGGAGCGGTATTGGCCGCGCAAGGTAAGAATATAGAAGCAATTCAGAAGTTGGGGATTGCTTTAAGACAAGACCCTAATCTAGCTCAATTAGTAAAACAAGATAAGAATTTCGAGGAATTGAGAAAAGAGCCTGGTTTTCAGTCTCTGATTGACAATATTCCAGCACCGCAGTCGTCCCCTCAGTCTACACCAGCAATTAGCGAATAATTAAAGGGAACAGGCTACTTTTTTCAGATTAATAATAAAGTAGCCTGACCTCTTTTTTTCCAGTAATATACCTCTTTTACATATAACCTTTCTATGGTTCCACACTGTCTTTATTAAGGAGACCTGATGGCATTTCAAAATCTGCGTGATTATATTGAACACATTAAAAAGCTAGGCGAATTGCATACCGTTGCCGCAGAAGTAGACCCTATTTTAGAAGTCACTGAAATTGCGGATCGTGTGGTTAAGAAGGATGGTCCCGCTCTTTATTTCGAAAAGGTTAAAGGGAGTTCTTTTCCTTTACTTATAAACACTTTCGCTTCTCATAATCGGATGCTAGGGGCCTTAGGTGTTGAGGCTTATGAAGAAATCTCCGATCGTTTAGAGGATTTTACTCAAGTTAAAACTCCTGAAACCTTGATGGACAAATTGAGGCTTTTACCTAAAGCTATTGAACTTTCCAAAGCGACTCCAAAAATTGTTTCTTCAGCTCCTTGTCAAGAGGTTGTCATTAAAGAGGGGCCTATGTTAGACCTATTACCTGTGATTCAATGTTGGCCTAAGGATGCAGGTAAATTCATTACACTTCCTTTGGTAATTTCTAAAGATCCTATTTCTGGAAATAGAAATGTCGGCATGTATCGTATGCAGGTGTTTGATAATAAAACAACGGGGATGCATTGGCAGATTCATAAAGATGGAGCAGAGCATTTTAGAAATTTAAAGGATGCGAAGAGTAAACAAATGCCTGTGGCGGTGGCTATAGGAGCAGATCCTATTACCGTATATTCGGCAACAGCACCTCTTCCCAAAGATATCGACGAGTTTATGTTTGCTGGTTTTCTGAGAAAAAAACCTTTAGAGCTCGTTAAATGTAAAACCGTAGATTTAGAAGTTCCGGCAGAGAGTGAGTTTGTCTTGGAAGGTTATGTGGATTTGGATGACCTTCGTGAAGAAGGGCCTTTTGGGGACCATACAGGATATTACTCGCCAGCAAAGGATTTTCCAGCGTTTCATATTACATGTATGACTCATAGAAAAAACCCTGTTTACATGACAACGATAGTCGGTAAGCCGCCTATGGAAGATTGTTATCTAGGGAAGGCAACAGAACGTATTTTTATTCCGATGCTTCGGAAGATTCTTCCTGAGGTGGTAGATATCCATTTACCCTGGGAAGGGGTTTTTCATAATTGTATTTTAGTATCCATTAAAAAGACTTATCCGAATCAAGCTAAGAAAATGATGAATTCGATCTGGGGTTTGGGACAGCTCATGTTTTCTAAATTTGTTTTTGTTTTTGATCATGACACTAATATTCATGACCTGAAAGAAGTTGCTTTTAAGGTTTTTGCGAATGTGGATCCCAAGCGGGATATCGTTTTTTCTGAAGGGCCAGTGGATGAACTCGATCACTCTGCATCCCAACATCTATGGGGTGGGAAAATGGGGGTAGATGTCACTCATAAACTTCCTGAAGAAGGGATGTTGAGAGATTGGCCTGAAGAAATGAAGATGTCCGAAGAGATTCAGCAAAAGATTACGGATCGTTGGAGTGAGTATGGTTTTAATGGAAAGTTGAAGTAGTTGATTCAAATGAACCAGCTAAAACTTTTTTTAGAAACAATTAAGTTTGAGCATACGTTATTTGCTCTTCCTTTTGCCTACTTAGGTTTGGTACTAGCGGAAGGGGGCTGGCCAAGGCTGCACATATTTATTTGGGTTACGGTGGCCATGGTTAGTTTAAGAACTGTTGGAATGATCATGAACCGTTTATTAGATATTCGCTATGATCAAAAGAATCCAAGAACTTCCATATGGCCTTTGTCGCAGGGTTTAATATCTAAGCAGTTTTTACTCTGCTGTTTAATTTCTTGCTGTGGGTTTTATTTTTACTCTGTATTTGCATTAAATAAGCTCTGTTTGCTGCTGTCCTTCATTCCTTTGTTTATGGTCTGTACCTACCCACTTTTCAAGCGTTTCACGTGGGGGACACATCTCTATTTAGGGTCTATTTTGGCTATTTCTCCTATGGGAGGATGGATAGCGTCAGAGGGGAGCTTTTCTTGGTATCCTGTGCCACTCGTTATAGCAGTCTTATTTTGGGTTGCAGGATTTGATATAATTTACTCTTTGCAGGATGAAGGATTTGATCGTAGGGAAGGGCTTTTTTCTCTTCCTTCTCGTTTTGGGAAAACGATCAGTCTAAGAGTATCCAGCTTGTTTCAAGGAATTACTCTGATTAGCCTTTTTGTTTTAGGCTCAATGAATCATTTAGGTGTATATTATTGGGTGGGTTTTGTTGTTGCGGGTATTTTAATATTTCAGCAGCAATTTCAGGTGAGAGGGCATAACCTGTCATTTATCCCAAAAATATTTTTTATTCCTAATGTATGTTTTAGTTTAATCTTATTAGTCAGTACGTTTTTGGATTTAATATTTTAATATAAACCTTCTATGAAGAGGGAGTTGAGAGTGAAAAAAGATCCTATTATTGTTGCGTTAACAGGAGCGAGTGGGTTGCAGTACGGGTTGCGTTTGGTTCGCGTTTTGGCAGAACAAAGCGAGCCTGTTATATTTATGATGTCACCTCATGCGCGACTTGTATTTGAGAAAGAAATGGATTTAGAACTCCCACCACAGGAAACTCCAGAATTTTTAGAATCATTATTTTCGAAAGAAATAGCAGAAAGAATAGAGCTGGTCCGTTATCGAGATGTTAGTGCAAAAAGTGCCAGTGGGACCTTTAAGACACGGGGGATGATTATTTGCCCAACATCTATGAATACGTTGGCAGAAGTTGCTAACGGAATTTCATCCAATCTTATTTCTCGTTCTGCCGATGTGACTCTTAAAGAAGGTAGAAAACTCTTGATTGTTCCTAGAGAAACTCCTTTTAGTGCTATTCATTTAGAAAATATGTTAAAACTATCTAGATTAGGCGTTACCGTGTTGCCAGCAAATCCAGGGTTTTATCATAAACCAAAAAATATTAATGATTTGATCGATTTTGTTGTGGGTAAAATTTTAGATAGTTTTGATGTTAATCATAATTTGTATAAACCGTGGGGAAGCGATGAAGAATTTGTGGAAGAACTCCAAACACAAAAAAATTATAGATAAAGTTCTCGGAGGAGAAAGAATTACTTTTGAGGATGGTGTTGAACTCATGCGTTCGAATGAGATTAATACGGTTGGATACTTAGCCGATTTTGTTAGAAAGAAAATTGCTGGGGATGAGGTTTGTTATAGCGCTTATCTCAATATGAATTATACGAATATCTGTTATTTGAGTTGTCAGTTGTGCGCTTTTTCTAGAAAAGAAGGAGACGCGGACGCTTATCTATTATCGCTGAAAGAAATTGAAGAGAAAGTAAAGCAAGCACATCAAGACTATCATATTAATGAAGTCCACATCGTGGGTGGAATCACTTACAAAGCGTCCTTTGAATACATTTTGGAAATGATGAGTTTGGTCCGAAATTATAATCCAGATATTTTTGTGAAGGCATTTACAGCTGTTGAAATTGATCATTTTTCTCGTCAGACTAAACTTTCATATTCTGAAGTTCTAAAACAATTAAAAGATGCGGGTCTTTGCGGTATGCCGGGTGGAGGCGCAGAAATTTTTTCTGAACGTGTCCGTCCTGAAATAGCTAAAGGAAAAATAGCTGGAGACAAATGGTTGGAGATTCATCAATTGGCTCACGAAACTGGATTGAAGAGTAACGCGACAATGCTTTATGGGCACATTGAAAACGAAGAGGACATTGTGGACCATATGGATCGTTTGAGAAAAGTTCAGGATGTGACTGGGGGGTTTAATTCTTTTATTCCTTTGGCTTTTCATCCAGATAATACGGAGTTAGACCATATCCCATTTGTCGATGCCTTTACCGATTTGAAAGTTTATGCTGTTGGACGTATTTATCTAGATAATTTTCCTCATATTAAAGCGTTTTGGACCTCTCTGGGAAAGAAGCTCGCACAGGTTTTGTTGTCTTTTGGAGTGGATGATTTAGGGGGAATGGCTATCGATGAGAAGATTATGCACAATGCAGGGGCTAAAACCCCAGTTTTTCTTAAGAGAGATGAGTTAGTGCGAATTATTGAGACCGCTAATCGAGTCCCTAAGCTAGTAAACTCTAGTTATTAAATACCAACAAGGCTTACAAGAGGATTAAATTAAAACCTTTATGCAATCTAAGATTAAAACACAAATCAGAGTTGGAAAGCCTTCGTATATTAATGCGATCCCTTATTTCTTTGGGCTAGAAGAATCTTTGGATTGTTGTGAGTTAAATTTTTTAGATGCCGTACCTTCGGTCTTGAATCAGAGTATTCGAGAGGGAAAGGTGGACATTACTTTGGCATCTTCAATTGAATATGCCAAAAATAGTGATTCTTATTATATTCTTCCAGACTTAGGGTTAAGTACCCAGCAGATTTGTAGAAGCGTTATTCTTTTTACGAAAGATTCTATTAAGTCTTTAGAGAGTAAAGAAATTTTTGTCACAAAAGAAACCTCGAGCTCAATTGTACTTTTAGATATTTTGCTTAAAGAGTGTTTTGAAGTAAATGCAAAGCTTACCGTTTTGAAAGAAGAGGATGAAGGGGATGTTATTCGTTCAGGACGCCCCTGTTTGGTTATTGGTGATAAAGCATTGCTTTTAAGAAAACAGCTTGAAGAAACAGATATTCAGTGTTTTGATTTATCATCTTTGTGGTGGGCTTGGTTAGAGAGACCTTTTTGTTTTGCTCTATGGCTTGTTCGTAAAGAATATTTTGAGAAGAATAAAGAGACTGTTCAGTCTTTTACTCGTTTAATGCGAGCCCAAGTTGAACAGAATAAATCAAATTTAATAGGTTTAAAACAGCGTTGTTTAGAAGAGATGCCCAACTTATCTGCTTTGACGGATGAAGAGTTGGTTGAATATTTAGATGGTTTTGAATATCGATTAAATTCGAAAGCAATTCAGGGGCTATACTTATTTTTTGAAAAGGCTTACAAACTAGGGTGGGTAAGCCAACTGAGAGAATTGGAGTTTGCGCTATGATAGAACGTTCATCAACGGTTGATTCAACAGTAGTAGAAAGCATTATTGAAAAAAGGTTAGGTGGAGATCGATTAAGTTTAGAAGAAGGTATCTTGCTGTTCAATGCAGATTTAACTTTGCTAGGTCATGCGGCAACTCAAGTAAGAAACGAGTTGCACCCAGAAGGTATTGTTACCTTTGTTATTGATCGCAATGTAGCAACAACCAATGTGTGTATTATTGATTGTGGATTTTGTGCCTTTTATACTCCGCCACGTTCTGATAAGGGTTATGTGACTGAGCTCGACGAGGTATACCAAAACTTGGATGATTTAACAGCTTTGGGAGGCACTCAAGTGTTGTTTCAGGGAGGGATCAACCCCGATTTAAGATTAAAACACTATGTGAATCTATTTCAAAAAGTTATGGAGAAGTATCCCCATGTACACATACACTCCATGTCCCCAGAAGAAATTGATTATTTGTGTAAATCTGAAAAAATGACAGCGGAACAAGTTTTTGAAGAATTAAAAGCAGCTGGATTAAATTCTTTTCCTGGAGGTGGAGCTGAAATTTTAGTAGATCGCGTTCGAAAGGAAATTAGCCCTAAGAAAGCTTCTGCAGATCGTTGGTTAGATATTATGAGATCGTGCCATAATGTAGGACTCAAAGCTTCTGCGACAATGATGTATGGTCATGTAGAAACGATCGAAGAACGAGTGATCCATTTTTTAAAATTGAGACAGCTGCAAGATGAAACAGAAGTATTTCGAGCATTTATCCCTTGGAGTTTTTCTTCTCCGGGGACCCCTAGAATGAGTCATCTTCCTATGGCAGGAGGAGAAGATTATGTTCGCACCATGGCTGTGGGTCGTTTGATGATGGATAACATTCCTAATTTCCAAACAGGTTGGGTTACAGAAGGGGTTAAGATGGCTCAAACAGCTTTGGCTTTTGGTGCTAACGATATGGGTGGTATCTTGATGGAAGAAAGGGTTGTTAAAGCGACGGGTATCGTAAATGACACTAACGTGGATGAATTTATTCGTCTCATTAAAAAAGCAGGTTATAAAGCTGCTCAACGAGATACAAATTATAAAATTATTAGGCATTGTGATTAGCCCAAAGCAGGATCCTATGAATTCAACACAACTTCCAGAATACACAAAACATCCTTCGGAAATTAATCAAATCTTTGATGTGATTGCTCCTAAATATGATTTTCTCAATAAGTTTTTAAGTTTTAAAAGAGATGATGGTTGGAGGCGTAAGGCGGTTCGTCAGTCTGTAGAGCCTTGGATGAACTCTGTTCTTGATATCGGAACGGGTTCAGGTGTTTTTTTGTATGACATCACTCGTTTTCACCCTTTCGAAAAAGCAGTTGGGGCTGATTTTTCGAAAGAAATGTTAAAACAGGCAGAGCAGCGATTGGGAAATAAAGCTAAATTAGATGTTGTTGAGTTACCAAAACTTCCCTATGAAGATGATCAGTTTGACTTAATTAGTTCAGCTTTTGTTTTAAGAAGTATTGCAGATTTAGATTCTTTGTTTCAAGAGAGTTATCGCGTATTGAGTTCGAAGGGGAAGTTCGTTATTTTAGAATTAACGCGCCCAACGTCTTGGTGGATGAAGGCTCTTTATTTTCCCTACCTTAATATTTATCTTCCATTCGTAGGCCGTTTTTTTTCTGGGTCATGGAATGCTTATAAATTTCTTTCTAGTTCGATTCAGAAATTTTATGGAGTTTCTGAATTAGAACAAAAAATAAAAGATGCAGGATTTAAAAAAGTTAATACGAAATCATTTACTTTTGGTATTTGTACTATGATTATTGCGGAGAAGACAGTATGAGTGCAGAACAGAAAATAGAAGAGATGGGTTTGTTTATTCCAGAACCTCCGAAGCCTCTAGGCTCCTATGTTCCAATAACTCAGGTGGGTAACCTTGTATTTCTAAGTGGTGTTTTGCCTAAAATTGCTAATGGAGATATCTTTACGGGTAAAGGTGGGGCTGATAAGAATGATCGAGGACAGCAAGCAGCTCGAATTGCTGCACTAAATGCGTTGGGTGTTATAAGAGGGTTTTTAGGGAGTTTAGATAAAGTGGACAGGATTATACGGTTGGTGGGTTATGTTCAGAGTATGGAAGGGTTCACAGAGCATCCACAAGTAATTAATGGGGCATCGGATCTATTTTTAGAAGTTTTTGGAGAACGGGGCAAACATGCTCGCTCTGCTGTAGGGGTTAATAGTTTACCAATGAATGCTTTTGTTGAACTGGAACTAACTTTATCTGTTTAGGTTGTACCAGAAAACGAAGTATCCTCGGCGCTCAGACAGCACAAAAATTGAGAATCTATTTTTGTGAACTCGCGGCGAGCACACTTCGTTTTCCTTTAATTTGAACAACATTTGGGTGTGTGTTGGAGGGGGATGGCAAAAGAAGTACATCGAGCCCTTCTTTTGCCCTTGGTATTTGCTGTGAGCGTCATGTATATGACGCTCCGTTTGCACCAAAAACTATAAATAACGAAAGGTTTAGCATGAAAATTTTGAAATTATTATTAGCTTTAGCTGCAGTTGTAGTCATTCCTGCGGTTTTGGCACCGTTTATTTATTCGATAGTTCAGGATAAGTATCCTTTTGAAAGAGTTCTTTCTCGTTTGATTATGATTAGTGGATTTGTTGCTATAGCACTATTTATTCGTAAAGACTTAGGAGCGTTTAGGCGTTTTGGTTTTACGGCGGATACAAATTGGTGGCGTCTTATTGGGATTGGGATTCTATTAGGTTCTGGTATTCTTTTTGGAATGGCTATTTTTGAGTCTTTTTTTGGTGTTTATGATATTGGCCTTCGTGTTAAATGGGATCGTATTCCAGAGAGAGTATTTAAAGCGTTAGGAACAGGGTTGCTTGTTGCTACATTGGAAGAATTCTTTTTTAGAGGATTTGTGTTTCTTTCTCTTTGTAAATTCATGCATCGTGCTTGGAGTTTTATTATCACCAATGCTTTTTATGCTATCGTTCATTTTTTTAGAGGATCGAAACAAGAGTGGGTAGAGCCAACAATTTCTGATAGTTTTAGTGTTTTACTTTCTTGGCTTAAACCTTTAGGGGATTGGCAAAATATTCTGCCATCATTCGTAGGTTTGCTTTTGTTTGGTTTTGTTCTTCAATATGCCTATTTGCGTACGCGTGCTCTTTACTTAGCTATAGGAATTCATGCAGGAGCAGTGATGTTCCTAAAAGTAGACGTTAATTTTATTGCAGAGAAAAATCCAGATCCAACTTTATTTTGGGGTGGAGGAGAGTATTACGGAGGCCTCATGGGCTGGGGTTTTATGATTCTTATGGGTGCTTTTGTTTGGTTTGTTTCTCGAGAAAAGCAAGTTAAGGCTTAAGCCTAAAATGAAAATTTTAATTGTCAGTCAACGAGCTGTCATTAAAAGACATTGTTATAAATTTAAACAACTTTCACAGAATCCAAACGTACAGGTAAAGATTTTAATGCCGCATGTTTGGAAAGAAAAAAATACTGGAAAAGTATTTAGAAGTTCTAAAGTTGATTTAGATTCTAATTTTGATGTCTTGGTTTATAGAAGCGTCTTTGGACATCTGTTTGCTAGTGTGTTTACTTTATTGATTGATTTGTGGCAAGGGTTAACCTATTACCCAGATGTTATTTGGGTTGATGATGAGCCTCAAGGGGCATTGCTCACTAAGTGGATTAAGATTAAAAAATGGTTTATGCCGTGGGTCCATGTTTTTTGTACAGCCAGAGACCCTCGTTTTAAACAGTTAATGCCCGCATTAAAGAAAATAGAAAAATCTAATTTTAAGAGATTGTCGTGTGCTTTTTCGGGGAGCCGAAAAGTGAGCGATCATTTATTGAGAAAAGGATTTGAAGGGAAGTTAATTGAAATTCCAGCAGACTTAAAATTTGAAAACAATATTTTAGGGAACGAAAAGTTGGATGTGGTTCGAAAAAAAGAATCTCTGGGTTTAGGGTCCGTTGTTGTTGGTTACATTGAACCTATAGTGACAGACGAGATTGTTTCTATTATTATTAAAGCTGTGGCTAAAATCCCTAAGAATTTATCTTTGATTATTATTGGGGAAGGGTGCCAAGGGTATGCTTTACAAAAGCTGATTCATGGTTTGGGATTGTCTTCTCGTGTTAAATTGGTTTCGGATTTTAACTATGAATTGATCAGTGAATATCTTAAAGTGATCGATGTTTTAGTCGATCCGGTATATGATTCAATGTTTTGGAATGAGTTGTTGGAAGATGTGATCGATGACGCGATATCTATGGATATCCCATTGATTCCATTTAAGACTGGGAATCATGTAATAACTTTAGATCAAATTTTGTCGGACCCAGAAGCAAAAATTCAAGAGATTAAAGAAAATATAGATTTGGCACTTGTGGACCAAGCTTATAAAGAAGAGCTCGTTCAGCAATCTAAAAAAAGAGTGTTTGATATTGAGCCTAAAGAATTTATTCAATCAACCCTTGTTTGTTTAAAGTCTATTTTGAAATAAAGGAGAGAATAGAAAATGAAATTATCTGTTGTTGTACCTTGTTATAACGAAAAAGCAACCATCGAAGAAATTTTAGGTCGAATCAAAGCTGTTGATATTGATAAAGAAATTATTATTGTAGATGATGGTTCTGCTGATGGAACGAGAGATATTTTAAGATCTGTGGATGGATATAAAGATGATAAAAATGAAGTGAGAGTTCTTTACCATGAAAGCAACCAAGGTAAGGGAGCCGCTTTAAGAACAGGTTTTAAAGAAATAAAAGGGGATATCGTTATTATTCAAGATGCGGATTTAGAATATCACCCAGAAGAGTACCCTCATTTATTAGATACTATTGTTAAAGGTAGGGCGGATGTCGTTTATGGGTCGCGTTTTATTGGAACGCATCGCGTATTTTTCTATTGGCATTACATTGGAAATAAATGGGCTAATATTCTAACCAATATTATGTTTGATACTGTTTTAACAGACATGATGACTTGTTACAAAGTTATGAGACGAGAAATTGCTCAGTCTTTAGACCTTAAAGCCAAAGGTTTTGGAGTAGAACCTGAAATGACGGCCAAAATCTTTAAGAACCATCAATATAGGGTTTATGAAACCCCTGTTTCTTATAGTGGACGTAGCTATTCCGAAGGGAAGAAGATTCATTGGTGGCATTTTTTCATCGTGATCTATTGGCTTGTTCGTTGCCGTTTAACCGTATAAAATCAGGGGTTTTCGAGACTTCAGAAGCTCGAATTAACTTTCATACCCCTAAATAATCGATAAAAAGTTGCTCACACCACAACATCTACCTTGATTCAGATATCCGAGTGGGATATACTAAGGGTCTATTTTTCTGATTTTGTTCCCAAATAAGCAGTAAATATGGGGCTCCTACAACTAAACAAAGGTGAGTGTTTGAAGTTTATTTCACTTTATGGCCCCTTCGTCTAGTGGTCTAGGACGCCTGGTTCTCAGCCAGGTAACACGGGTTCAACTCCCGTAGGGGCTACCAAAAGTTTGATTTTATTGTTCTTATAAATAGATATCGAAGGGAAGGTTTAGAAAATGATTACCAGATACACACGTCCTCAAATGGGTTCGATATGGACCGAAGAAAATAAATTGAATACATGGCTCAAAGTTGAAATGGCTGTTCTTGAAACTCAAGGAAAGCATGGTGTTATTCCTAGTGATATTCCGTCAAAAGTAATTCCTAAAGCAAAATTTGATCTTAAGCGCGTTTTAGAAATTGAAGAAGTTGTGAATCATGATGTTATTGCGTTTTTAACTAATATTTCAGAAAACGTAGGTCCTGATGCAAGGTATGTGCATTATGGAATGACTTCTTCTGATGTTTTGGATACCGGACTTTCTTTGCAGGTGAAACAAGCTTCTGAATTACTATTAAAAGAGTTGGATCAGCTTATTGAAGCGCTCAAAGAACAAGCTCAAGAACATAAAATGACTTTAATGGTGGGGCGGAGTCATGGAATTCATGCAGAACCTATTACTTTTGGTTTGAAAATGGCACTTTTCTATGCGGAGTTCCAAAGGGCTAAGGAACGTTTATTGGCTGCCCAGGAGTCTATGAATGTTGGTAAAATTTCTGGAGCTGTTGGGACATTCGCAAATATCGATCCGGAAATTGAAGAGGAAGCATTGGCTATTCTAGGTTTGAAACCAGCGCCTATTTCCACACAAATTATTCAGAGAGATCGACACGCTTATTATTTAGGAACTTTGGCCGTGATTGCAGGCTCCTTAGATAAATTAGCTACCGAAATTCGTTTACTCCAAAAAACAGAAACTCTAGAAGTGGCTGAAAGCTTTAAAAAAGGACAAAAAGGTTCTTCCGCTATGCCACACAAAAGAAACCCGATTACATGCGAACGAATTGCGGGATTGTCTAGAAATATTCGAGGGTATGCCTTGTCTGCTTTTGAAAACCAAGCATTATGGCATGAAAGAGATATTACTCACTCTTCTGTTGAGCGTGTAATTTTCCCTGATGCAACTATTTTGATGGATTATATGCTCAGTAAAATGGTGGATGTGATACAAAACTTGGAAGTGTACGGTGAAAATATGAAATCTAATATGGAAAAAAGCCGTGGCATGATTTTTTCCCAAGGTTTGTTGTTGAAGCTTGTGGAAAAGGGCTTAACACGTGAAGATGGTTACCGAATGGTACAACAGTGTGCTGCCCGTGTTTGGGATGAAGGTAAGGATTTAAATACGATTGTTCTAGATGATGATGAAATAAAAACGCACTTGTCAGAAAGTGAAATTAAGAGTGTGTTTGATTATAATTATCATACGAAGAATGTAGATAAAATTTTTAAACGATTAAACTTGTAAATCATTAGAAAGAGGTTCTTTATGGATAAGGGTGAATTGTTGTATGAGGGAAAAGCGAAGAGGGTTTATTCTACTTCCGATCCCGACTTGTATGTTCAAGAATTTAAAGATGATGCTACAGCATTTAATGCGAAGAAAAAGGGAGAGATTGTTGGCAAGGGTGTTGTGAATAACAAGATTTCTTCCGTGCTTTTTCAGATGTTAGAGAAAGAGGGAGTTCCGACTCATTTTGAAAAGTTGTTGTCGGATCGAGATATGCTTATTAAAAAAGTGGAAATTGTTATGTTGGAAGTAACGGTCCGTAATATTACGGCAGGTGGAATATGTAGGACTATAGGCGTTGAAGAAGGTGTTCGTCTAAAAGAACCTGTTTACGAAATTCACTATAAAGAAGATAAGTTGGATGACCCCTTGATTAACGAAGACCATGCCAAAGTATTAGGTCTGGCTACCGATGAAGAAATGGCAATAATCAAAGATTATGCTTTGAAAATTAACCAGTTATTAAAAAAGTTTTTTGAGGGTCTTAATATTGACTTGGTTGATTACAAGTTAGAGTTTGGGCGGTACAAAGATACAATTATTTTAGCGGATGAAATATCTCCAGATACGTGTCGTTTTTGGGAGAAGGGAACTGGGAAAAAATTAGACAAAGACCGTTTTAGACAGGATTTAGGTGATGTGGAAGATGCTTATCAAGAAATGTTATCTCGAATTACACAAGAGTCCTAAAGAAAATCTAGGCCCAATATAAAGGAAATTAACATGGAAAATTTTAATGCAAAGTTAAATGTTACTTTAAGAAAATCAGTTTTAGATCCGCAAGGTCAAACGGTGTTGGAGTCGTTGCACTCTATGGGTTTTGATCAAACAGAGAGTCTTCGTGTCGGAAAGTTTTTTGAAGTGAGGCTGAAAGCGAAAGATGAAGCGGATGCGAAAATACAAATTGATGCGATGTGCGATAAGTTGTTAATTAACCCTGTGATTGAGGATTACACCGTAGAGCTAGAAAAAATAGCTTAGATTTCAGATGGATAACTACTAAATCTTTAGAGGATATAATTATGAAAGCTTCTGTTGTTGTATTTCCAGGTTCAAATTGTGATACGGATTGTTTTAATGTTTTAAGTAGCGTTATGGGTATGGATACAGAGTTTGTATGGCATAAAGAGACCCAATTGAATAAAACAGATTTGGTTGTATTGCCTGGTGGTTTTAGTTATGGAGATTATTTAAGGACAGGTGCTATTGCTCGGTTTTCTCCCATTATGAATGAAGTGATCTCGTATGCTAAAAAAGGTGGGAAAGTCATTGGGATTTGTAATGGATTTCAAATTTTATTAGAGTCTGGTTTGTTGCCAGGGGCAATGTTGCCTAACCGTTCCATGAAATTTATCTGTAAACCTGTTTGGCTTCGTTGCGAAAATAATGATACGGCATTTACGAATAAAATGAACTCAGGCCAGTTGATTCAGATTCCTATTGCCCATGGGGAGGGGAACTATACTGCAGATGATGATACGATTCAGAAATTAAAAGATGAGAATAAGATTATTTTTAAATACGTGTCCGAGACAGGGGAAGAAGCGGATTGTTTTAATCCGAATGGAAGTAGAGAGAGTATTGCAGGGATTATAAATGATAAAGGAAATATATTAGGAATGATGCCTCATCCTGAAAGAGTTTCAGAAGAAATCTTGGGTGGCGTAGATGGGAAGTGTATTTGGGAATCCGTTTTGGTTTAAGTTGAACTCACAAAGGGAAATTATGAATACTATGACAGAACAAACGCAAAGAAAACAAGAGCCAGAGATAACACCGGAAGTGATTGCTGATCACGGAATTACACCTGAGGAATATTCTCGAATTAAAGAAATATTAGGAAGAGAGCCTAACTTTACAGAGCTGGGTATTTTTAGTGTGATGTGGTCTGAACATTGCAGCTACAAAAATTCCAAACCTCTTTTAAAGACATTGCCGACGAGTGGACCTAAAGTTATGGTAAAAGCGGGCGAGGAAAATGCAGGTTGTTTGGACATCGGGGATGGATATGCTGTCGTTTTTAAAATTGAAAGTCACAATCACCCATCAGCGATAGAGCCTTTCCAAGGTGCTGCTACAGGTTTGGGCGGGATTTTAAGAGATATATTTACTATGGGTGCGCGCCCTATTATGAATATGAACTCTCTTCGTTTTGGTAGTTTAGATACAAAAGAAGCGAAGCATTTACTTAAGGGTGTCGTGGCGGGTGTGGCTCATTATGGAAATTGTATTGGTATTCCTACCGTAGGTGGGGAGATTTACTTTGATGAATCTTATAGTGGTAATCCTTTGGTTAATGTAATGAGTATGGGGCTTTTAAAGCATGAAGAGTTGTCTAAGGGAGCTGCTACAGGAGTTGGAAATCCTATTTTTTATGTCGGAGCTACGACAGGAAGAGATGGTTTGGGAGGCGCCGCTTTTGCTTCAAAAGAGTTAACAGAAGAGTCCACTGAAGATAGGCCAGCAGTTCAGGTTGGAGATCCATTTAAAGAGAAATTATTATTGGAGGCTTGTCTTGAGGTAATTAAATCTGGAGAGATTGTTGGAATTCAGGATATGGGTGCTGCCGGCCTTACCTGTTCTACTTGTGAGACAGCGAGTCGCGGGAATTCTGGAGTTCAGATTGATTTAAATAAAGTGCCTATGAGAGAAACGGGAATGATTCCTTATGAGACTATGTTGTCTGAGTCTCAAGAACGTATGCTTATTATTGGTAAAAAAGGGAAAGAAAAAGAAGTAGAGGCAATTTTTGAAAAGTGGGATTTGCATGCAGTTAATATTGGGGAAGTATGCGAAGGTCATATGATGCGCGTATTCGAAGGAGAAAAACTAGTTGCGGAAATTCCTGCTAAAGCATTGGCCGATGACGGACCTATTTATATTAGAGAAGAAAAAGAACCTGAGTACTTAAAAGAAACACGTGCATTTGATATTAATACTGTTAAGGAACCAACGGACTTTAATGAAACGTTAAAAAAACTAATGGATGTTCCTTCTATTGCATCGAAATCTTGGATTTATGAGCAATACGACCACATGGTTCGAACGGACTCTGTTTATATTCCAGGGCATGATGCTGCGCTCGTTCGTATTAAAGGGACTAATCGGGGTTTAGCTGTTTCGACAGATTGTAATGGTTTGTATTGTTACTTGGATCCGTACGAAGGAGCAAAAATTGCTGTGAGCGAAGCGGCTCGTAATGTGGTTTGTGTTGGAGGGCATCCTATTGGAGTTACAGATTGTTTGAATTTTGGTAATCCAATGAAACCTGAAATTTTCTGGCAATTTCACCAAGCAATTGACGGAATTAAAGATGCTTGTAATGCCTTTGATGTTCCGATCACAGGTGGGAATGTAAGTCTTTATAACGAGAACCCTTCAGGTGCAATTTACCCAACGCCAACCATTGGTTTGGTAGGTGTTCTTCCAGATATTGAGCTTAGAACTCCTTCTGCTTTTCAGGAACAAGGAGATGTTATTTATTTGATGGGTGAAACTTTTAATGAAATTGGAGGATCACAGTATCTTGCCGAAGTTCAGGGTGTTCGTGCTGGATTGCCTCCAAAGCTTGATTTGGAAAAAGAAAAACAACTTTATAAAGCGATTCATCAATCGCAGCAAAAAAAATTACTCCGTTCTTGTCATGATCTTTCGGATGGTGGATTTGCTGTTGCTCTTACGGAATGTTGCTTTTCGGAATCGGGTAAAAGCTTAGGCGCTAAATTGGATTCATTAGGTGTCTTTAATGAAGGGGAAGTGAGAAAAGACGCGTTACTTTTCGGAGAATCTCAATCGCGGGTTATTGCGAGCTGTGATCCTGAGAATGTGGAAGCGTTAGAAGTTGTTTTAAAGGAAACAAAAGTACCCTTTCAAAAGGTGGGTGTTGTTGAAGGGAATAGAGTTCAAATGGATAAATTGATAGATCTTCCTGTCAGTGAGTTGGAACAAATTTTTAGACAAGCGATTCCAAGAAGAATGGAAACACAATCTTAGGCGGACATAAACCATGACAGATGAGCATAATTCTATGATAGATCCAAATGAAGATAAGTTAAAAGATGAATGTGGTGTTTTTGGTGTTTTTGGTCACGAAGAGGCTGCTCAATTGACTTATCTTGGTTTGTTTTCTCTTCAACATAGGGGAGAAGAGGCTGCAGGCATTTGCTCTTCTGATGGAGAGACTTTGTATCTTCATAAGAATGTTGGTTTGGTCAATGATGTTTTTAACCCAAGCCGTTTAGCTGCTTTAAAGGGAAGTGCCTCTATTGGGCATGTGCGGTATTCTACTTCAGGGTCCTCTACAATTAAGAATGCTCAACCTTATATGGTTGATTACTCTCGTGGAAAAATTTCAATTGCACATAACGGAAACCTGGTAAATGCTCGTTTGCTTCGCGATGAGTTGGAAGCTTACGGTTCTATTTTTGGAAGTACTTCAGATTCGGAAATTATTATTCATTTAATGGCTAAGCCAAGTTATCGTACTAGGGAAGAAGCTTTAGAAGGAGCTTTTCAAAAAATTAAAGGTGCTTTTTCAATTGTGATTTTAACGGAAGATAGTTTGATTGGAGCGAGAGATTCTTATGGGTTTCGCCCTTTGTGTATTGGGAAATTAAATGATTCTTATTTTATAGCTTCTGAAACCTGTGCGTTTGATTTAATCGGAGCTACTTATGTTAGAGATGTAGAGCCTGGCGAGATTGTTATTATCGACAAAACAGGGATTAAGAGTTTGTTTCCTTTAAAAGATAACCCGACTCGTAAAGCGCATTGTATTTTTGAGCACGTTTATTTTTCAAGACCAGACTCAAAGGTGTTTGGTAAGACGGTTGGAATTGTAAGAGAAAATTTGGGAAGACAATTGGCAAAAGAACATCCTGTTGAAGCGGATTTGGTTACTCCTGTTCCAGACTCTGGAAATTTTGCTGCTGTGGGCTATGCCTTAGAATCTGGAATTCCATTTCATAACGGTTTCACCAGGAATCACTATATTGGACGTACCTTTATTAGTCCAACAGCAACGCAAAGAGAGTTTAAAATTAAAGTTAAACTCAATCCAGTTAAAGAAGTTGTTGAGGGAAAAAGAGTGATTGTGATTGATGACTCTATTGTGCGTGGAAACACGGCACGAAGCAGGGTTAGAACTTTAAGAGAGGCAGGGGCTAAGGAAGTTCATATGAGAATTAGTTGTCCTCCACATGTTTCTCCTTGTTATTACGGGATTGATTTTCCGGATCCAAAAGAATTGTTAGCTTCTCGACACAATATGGAAGAAATTAAAAAATTTTTAGATGTAGATTCCATTGGATATCTAAGTATTGAAGGAATGTTAGAGGCAGCTGAGGGCACAGATCAAGATTACTGTACAGCATGTTGGAGTAAAACATATCCATGTCCAGTGATTGATGAAATGGATAAGTTTGGCATGGAAAAAGGTCGCCAGTTTTAATTAATGAAAATTAGTTTTAGAGGTTTTTATGGCAATTACGTATAAAAAAAGTGGCGTTGATATTGATAAGGGAAATCAGTTAGTTCAGCACATCAAGCCTTTGTCTAAATCTACACGAATCAAGGGTGTGACCTCTTCTTTGGGAGGGTTTGCTGCTTTCTTTGACCCATCATTACAAAATATTAAAAACCCTTTGCTTGTATCTTCTACTGATGGTGTGGGAACAAAGCTAGAAGTAGCTAAATTTCAAAATAAGCACGATACGATTGGAATAGATCTTGTTGCGATGTGCGTAAATGACATTATCGTAACTGGAGCTAAACCTATATTTTTTCTAGATTACTTTGCTGTAGGAAAATTAGATCTGATTCAAGCGAAGCAAGTAATTAAAGGTATTGCCACAGGCTGCAAGCAAGCAGGATGTGCTTTAGTGGGTGGTGAGACGGCAGAAATGCCAGGGATTTATACGGACGGAAAATATGACTTAGCAGGATTTTCTGTGGGGATGGTTGATCGTAAAAAAGTGATTACAGGCAAATCAGTAAAAGCTGGAGATGCGCTGATTGGACTTGCTTCGACAGGGCCTCATAGTAATGGATTTTCTTTAATTAGAAAAGTATTTTCAAAAAAGGAATTATCAGGCTCCTGGGGCAAGCAAGTTTTAAAACCGACTCAAATTTATGTGTTGCCCTTATTGAAAGCCTTAGATAAATTTAAGATTAAAGCAATGGCGCACATAACGGGCGGTGGTTTTATTGATAATATTCCTCGTGTTTTAAAAGCGGGTGTCGGTGCAAAGGTTAAGTTGGGTTCTTGGAAAGTGCCAACCATTTTTAACGAAATTCAAAAGAGAGCAAGTTTGGATGATTTTGAGATGCATCGAACGTTTAATATGGGTATAGGAATGGTTTTGGTTGTTTCAGAAAAAGAAAAATCAAAAGCGCTTTCATTTTTTAAGAAGCAAAAAATAGCAGCTTTCGATGTTGGGGCTATTGTAAAAGGAAAAGGTGTTCAGTTAGGCAAAGCTTAATTGAAAAAAGGAGTTTGTATGAATGTTTTAGTTATTGGTTCAGGTGGGCGAGAGCATGCATTGGTGTGGAAGTTAAATCAAAGCTCAAAAGTAAAACAAATTTATGCGATACCGGGAAATGCAGGTATGCAGGGGCTTGCAGAATGTGTCCCTGGAGATATTCACGATTTTGATTTTTTACTTTCTTTCGCCAAAGAAAAAAATATTGAGCTAACTGTTGTAGGTCCAGAAGCGCCACTTGTCGATGGGATTGTGGATGCCTTTAATGAACAAGGTTTTGCCGTTTTTGGTCCAAGTAAAGCAGGGGCTCAGCTAGAAGGGTCTAAGATTTTTTCAAAAGAAGTAATGAAAAAATATCATGTGCCGACTGCAGATTTTGAGGTTTTTACAGATTTAGACAAGGCCAAAGCTTATGTTGTAAACGCAGATTATCCTTTGGTTATTAAAGCGGATGGTTTATGTGCTGGAAAAGGAGTTTTTGTTTTGTCTTCGGCAGAGGAGTCTGTGAAAGTTTTGGATGAAATATTTAAAAATAAAATTTTCGGAGATGCGGGGCAAAAAGTTTTAATTGAGGAGTGTTTAACGGGGCCAGAAATTTCTATTTTGGGTTTGACGGATGGGGAAAGGGTTATCCCTCTTGCTAGCTCTCAAGACCATAAACGAGCTTTAGATGGAGATCTAGGACCGAATACGGGTGGTATGGGAGCTTATTCTCCATATCCTTTTGTTTTAGAAAAAGACATTCAGAGTCTTGTTGAGAAAACAATGAAACCAGTGGTACAAGGATTAAAAGAAGAAGGAATTCCCTTTAAAGGACTTTTGTATGGAGGGCTTATGTTAACAGAGCAAGGGCCAAAGGTTTTGGAATTCAACGTTCGTTTTGGAGATCCAGAAGCTCAGTCGGTGTTATTTAGACTTAAAAATGATTTGCTAGACGTTCTCATGGCTTCTGCAAAAGGGGACCTTTCAAAGACTCAGTTGGAGTGGGATCATAGAGCTTCTATGACGGTTGTTTTGGCCGCTGGAGGATACCCAGGAGAATATAAAAAAGGAATTCCTATTTCAGGGTTGAAAGAAGCGGATAATGAGAACGTGACTGTCTTTCATGCAGGAACAGCGATGAATGATGCTGGAGAGGTTGTTACTTCTGGAGGGCGTGTTCTAGGGGTTACGGCTTTAGGAGAAACTTTATTAGACGCAAGAGAAAATGCTTATGAAGCAATTAAAGCTATTTCTTTTGAGGGAATGCAATTTAGAACGGATATTGGATATCAAATTTTAAAAACGGTCAGCTGAGTAATTTTAAAGGAAAAAAGGAGTCTCTAATGAAACAAGTTGTTATTTTAATGGGAAGTGATTCTGATTTAGAACAGTTGAAACCTGCGATAAGTACCTTAAAAGATTTTGGAGTTACTTACGATGTGAGAGTTTTGTCTGCGCATAGAACGCCTAAGACCTTGGTTAAGTATTTGGCAGGCCTTAAAAAGATGGGGACGAAAGTGATTATTGCTGCAGCAGGTGGAGCAGCTCATTTGGCAGGAGTTTGTGCCGCTCACACGACTCTTCCGGTTATTGGCGTTCCAATTGAAACTCAAAACTTGGGAGGTCTTGACTCATTGTTATCTACAGTTCAAATGCCTGGAGGAATGCCGGTAGCAACTGTAGCGATTGGGAAACCAGGAGCTCTTAATTCAGCGCTTTTGGCGTGTCAGATTTTAGCGCTTTCAAATAAAAAAATTGAAACCAAACTAAAAAATTATAGAGCTCAATTTGAATCTAAAATTGATGCTAAGAATAAAAAGTTACAAAGTAAATTAAAAGAAGTTTCTTTGTAGTTTATTAGGTTCTTCACTTATGACTAAAATAGTGTCTTCTGAGATTTTTAAAATTGACCCTGAGGATATAGACTTAGAAAAAATTAAAAAAGCAGCTGATCTTTTAAAAAAAGGTAAGATAGTTGTTTTTCCTACAGAAACAGTTTACGGTGTAGGAGTTGCTCTTTCGCAGAAGAAGTCGGTATCGAAAATATATGATTTAAAAGGTCGGGAGGAGCACAAACCTCTTACTTATCATATTTCGAGTTTGCGTTTTTTGGACTTAGAAAATATATATTTTTCTTATTTAATTCGGTTTTTAGTACACCGTTTTTTCCCTGGTCCCATAACGTTAATTGTTAAGCATGTGAATGGGGAAATTATAGGTTACCGATTTCCGAGTCATAAAATTGCAAGAAAGCTCATAGAGTATGTGGGGGAACCTGTTTTAGCAACAAGTGCAAATAAGAGTAGTGAAATACCTGCAAATTCTGCAGAAGAAGCAAAAGCTGCTTTTGAAGATAAAGTGGCGCTTTATATTGATGGAGGGAAGACTGATTTAAAAGAGGCTTCCACCATTATTGATTTAACTGGATGGCCCGCTCAAATTATTAGAGAAGGGACTAATGCTCAAAAGGTAAAAGAAGCTTTGAAAGAATTTGAAAATAATAGGACATTAAAAAAGCAGGTTTTATTTGTTTGCACAGGGAATACGTGTCGAAGTCCTATGGGTGAAGGTTGGATGCGTAACGCTTTAGAAAAACAGGGTCTGTCTGATAAATACATTGTGACGTCCTGCGGCACATCTGCATTTACGGGGATTCCACCGGCGGAAGAATCAATACAGGTGTGTAATAAAGCCGGCATTGATATTTCTCATCAGAGATCAAGAACATTAAGTGCAGAGTTGATTTTAGAATCGGATTATATCTTTGTCATGACAGAGCAGCATAAGAATTATATTGTGGAATTGATTCCAGAAGTTGAGAACAGAATTAAAGTTTTGGAAATCGGAGATCCTCTTGGATTAAGTGTTGCTAGTTATGCGAAGGTGTTCCAAGAGATTGATGAAAAATGCAAAAAGGAGATGGAATGGGTTCTGAAATACTAATTGCTTCGGACCATGGCGGTGTGAAGTTAAAACAACATATTGTTCAAATACTGACTAAAATGAATGTGCCTGTGAAAGACCTTGGGACTCACTCTGAAAGTTCAGTCGATTACACAGACTATGCTTTGAAGCTAGCGAAAAAAGTAGGAAAAGAGAAAGATAGAAAAGGAATATTAATTTGTAAATCCGGGATTGGTATGGCCGTGACAGCAAATAAGGTTAAGGGAGTTAGAGCTGCTTTATGTTTAAATAAAAAGATGGCAAAACTTTCTCGTTTGCATACCAATGCGAATGTCCTAGTTTTAGGATCTATGTTTGTTGCTAAAAAAGATTCAAAACTGATTATAGAAACATGGTTAAAAACAGCTTTTGAAGGTGGAAGACATGAAAAACGAATTAATAAAATAACCAAATATGAGGGGAAGTGATGAGCACAATGACACAAACACAAGATGGGTTATATCCTAACCTAAAAAAACAAGATCCAGAAGTTTATGAAATGATTAAAAAGGAAACTTTCAGACAACACGAAAATATCGAATTGATTGCGAGTGAGAACTTTGTATCTGAAGCAGTTCTTGAAGCTCAAGGGTCCGCATTGACCAATAAATATGCTGAAGGTTACCCAGGAAAAAGATGGTATGGGGGATGTGAGAATGTAGATGTGACAGAGCAGTTAGCGATAGACCGTGCTAAAAAATTATTTGGTGCTGATCATGCAAATGTTCAGCCTCACTCTGGAACAACAGCAAATGTTGCTGTTTTTATGACTTGTCTAGAGTTGGGAGATAAAATTCTAGCAATGGATTTAGCTCATGGTGGGCATTTAAGTCATGGTCATCCAATGAATTTTTCTGGTAAATACTTTGATATTATTCCTTACGGAGTAAACAAAGAAACAGAACTTCTAGATTATGATGAGATTGAACGGTTAGCTGTGGAGCATAAGCCTAAGCTATTGATTATGGGTGCTTCTGCTTATTCTAGAATTATAGATTTTAAGCGTAGTCGTGAAATTGCAGATAAAGTAGGGGCAAAATTATTAGTGGATATGGCTCACTTTGCAGGTTTGGTTGCTACAGGAGAACATCCAAGTCCAGTTCCTTTTGCGGACTTTGTAACAACCACGACACATAAAACTTTAAGAGGGCCTCGGGGTGGTTTGATTCTTTGTAGAGAAGAGTATGCGAAGAAATTAGACAGTGTGATCTTCCCAGGGGTTCAAGGAGGACCGTTGCAACATGTGATTGCAGCTAAAGCGGTTGCTTTAAAAGAAGCGCTTTCTGATGAATTTAAAGTTTATCAAAAGCAAATTGTATTGAATTCTCGTGCTTTGGCTAAAAAAATGCAGGACAGTGGTTTTAGAATTGTTTCTGGTGGAACAGATAACCATTTGATGTTGTTGGATGTTACGGCTAAAGATTTTACAGGAAAGGAAGCTTCTAATTTACTTGATGAAGTACGAATTACCGTAAATAAGAATTGCATCCCTTTCGATACAAATTCTCCGTTTGTTGCTTCTGGAATTCGTTTAGGAACTCCTGCGGTAACAGGTCGAGGAATGAAAGAAGCTGAGATGGAAGAAATTGGAGATGTAATTAACTTAGCACTCAATAAAAATATTACAGATGACGATAAACAGAAGATTCGTGACCGTGTGGGTGTTCTAGTTGAAAAATTTCCGCTATACGGAGCTTTAAGAAGTAAATTCTAAATTTCTAGTATAGGATTGTTACTAAATAGAGGAAAAAATAATGAAATGTCCGTTTTGTAAACATGATGATGATAAGGTGATTGATTCTCGTTCTGTAAATGAGAGCGAAGTCATTCGTAGACGACGAGAATGTGTTAAATGTAATCGTCGTTTTACAACTTATGAACGAGTAGAGGAAATTCCATTACTTGTTATTAAGAAAAATGGTGACAGAGAACAGTTTGATCGCATCAAGCTCTTGAATGGAATTCAAAAAGCATGTGAAAAGAGACCTATTTCTGCTGAAGTTCAAGATCAGATTATCTCAGACCTTGAAAAACACATCGATGATGAGTTTGATCGTGAGATTCCTTCTCAATTGATAGGGGAGTTTGTTATGCAAAAACTATCGAACATTGATGAAGTCGCTTATGTTCGATTTGCAAGTGTGTATCGGCAGTTTAAAGATATTAATCATTTTATGAGTGAATTAAAAACATTGCTTGCGAAGTAATTAATTTCCCTAATTTGATCCTTTTGACTGCGTTATGGAACAGAAGATTTCCTCATCGTAGCAAAACTACGACTGCGGCAACTTCAGTTCCATGCCTTGTCAAAAGAACAACTTAGAAAAATCCCCTCAATGTTTATTTGGGTTCTGAGGTTTCTTCTTTCGAAAGAGTATCTGGTTTGGGTACGTAAGTTGAAAGACGAGACCCTGGCGTCTGTAGTTTCATTTTACTTTCCATCTCTTCTTCGGCAATTCTTTCTTTTTCGATAAAACTTTCTATTTGAGCTTCTTCAAGAATTTCATTAATAAAATTACCACGAGATTCCAACTGTAATATCTCTTCCGTAGCCATTCGATATCCAGATTTTACTTTATCATAATCCTCGTCGTTGGAGTTAGGGTAAGCTTTTTTATAGCGTTCTTGGAGTTCTAAATCAGAAATTGTTGTTGTTGATACATTGGCAGCCATCATTTTTTCAGTTGCTATCATTTGCCTCATCATTTCTTCGAAAGATCTTGGGTTTTCTTTGAAAACATTTTTAACCCATCTTTCATAGAAATTTTGATCGAAGGCCCCTTGTTCAGACATTTTGGACATGATTTGAGTGCCAACTTCTTCATTCGAAACTTTGAAGCCTAATTGATCAGCCTTCATAGCCAAGGCGATTTGCTTCCAAGCCTGAGATTCTAATTGTGTTTGAGTAAATTCTTCAATGTCAGAACCACCAAAAATTTGGACAATCTTTAGGTACCGATTGAATTCTTGGTTTGAAACTTTCTTGTTGAAGACTTTCCCTGCAGCATTCCCTCCTGAAGTTCCTGACATGACACCAGAGCCAACACCCCATAAGCAGAAGGAACCAACTATAAGCCAAATAATGAGTTTTGTATTATTTCTAAAAATATCTAACATGATGTTATTATATAAGATAGAGTAGTCAAAAGCCATGGATTAAAAAGAGATTGTGTATAAATATGAAAAAAACCCTTATAACCCTTTTGATTGTTTTCCTTTCCTTTCCCTCTGTTTTTGCAGATTCTTCTTTAGAACTGACCTTGTCGCAGGTTTTATTGGATCTATCTCAAGAATATAACCCCAATTTTAATAGTCAATCTAATCAGATTATTCCTCTGTGGGTGGAAGAACTGAATTCTTCTAATGTTTCAAAAGCATCTTTTAATAAACAAGTGCGAGAATGGGAACGTTTTCTCTTCTCAGAAAAGAAAGTGGAGTATGATTCTCAGAGGAATATCTTAAATTTAAACCCTTTTCGGCTTTCGGATAAAGGGAGGGGAGCGTTTTCAAGTTTGTTTTTGGATTCTGTTATTAAAAATAGAAAAGCAGGACGTCTTGGTTTGGCAGGGTTGTGGGCAGCTTTGGCTGAAGAGACCGGAGAACCGTTCCATTTGATTTTGGCTCCACGATACCCTTTAGTGATGATTCAAACTTCTGGAGTCAGCAAAGCGATAGATGTAGGAATTCGTCGTCGAACCTATTCTTTAGATTATTTTAAAACTCAATTTAGTTGGAGCGAAAATGAAACTACGACAGCTTACTTTAGAGCTTTATCCTCGAAAGAAGTGAAGGTTATATTTTTAAATGCGGTAGCGAAGGTAATGGCCTTTCAGAATCAGTTGGAAGTGGCTGGGGATATATTAAGAGAGGCTGTTGAAATGTTTCCAGATAACCCTGAAATAAAATCAGACTTAGGATGGGTTTATTTGGAGCAAGGACTAAAAGAAGAAGCTCGTAAACAATTTTTAGAAGCTGAACAACTGTATTCGAACGATGAAGTGGCGATCTATGGATTAATGAATCTTTATTGGGATGAAGGAGATACAAGTCGATGTGAACAATACCTAGAAAAGATTCTTGCTTTATACCCAGACGACCTGGGGGTTTTGAGAAAAATGATTATGGTTAAATTGATTCGTATGGGACTGGTAGAAGCAGAAGGCTATATTCATGCTCTTTTAGAGCTAAGGCCAGAAGATTCTGAAGGGGTAGCTTATCAAGCAACATTGCAATATTTAAGAGGGTACAGACAAAAAGCCCAACAGCAATTTGATATCTCATTAAAAAAAGGGGTGGCGGATGCCTCAACATTATTAGCGCATGGTTTGCGTTATTTATTTTTGGGGATCTACTCAGACCCTTCGTTGTTATGGAATGCAATGGAGTATTTTAGAAAAGCAGAGGTAGAGAATTCTTCTCTTTGGAGCACTTCGTATTTTATTTCGCTTGTTTATTATAATTCAGGTCAGTTTGAACGAGCCTTAGCTAATTTTCAGAAAGTAATTGCTATGGCACCCGCTTCCTCAGAGTCAATGATTGGAATAGCACAAAGCTTAATGGCGTTAGGGAAGTATGTTCAGGCGCAATTACAAATAAATGAAGTGAAGGAGCTCGACCCGAATAACCCCAATGTTTCTTATGCTCAATCGATACTTTATTTTAGGACAGGACAAACAGGCTTAGCAATTCAGGAAATAAAGAAAGCAATTCAAAATGCATCTTACTTTGAAAAAGAAGGGTGGAATCTTCAGTTAGTTCAATTCTATATAGAAGAAAAACGTTGGAAAGAAGCTGTGAAAGTGAATTTAAAAGTGCTTAAACGCAACCCTTACTCGTTTAAAGCATATGAGCTGCAAGGGAATATTCTTTTAGAATTAAATAGAGTGGAAGAAGCAAAGAGAAATTTGAAAATTGCTTATAAATATCTGCCTAAAAACGGACAAGTATTAAAGTTAATGGCTAAGGCTGCGTATCAAGAAAAAGATTATCCTACGGCATGGAAGTACTTAAGAGCCGCGCAAAGGTCTGGTGTGAACGATCCTGAGTTTATTGCAGACTTAAAACAAGTATCAAAGGAATAGCAAAAAGATGAAACTATTAATCCGTTTCGTGTTAATCATACAAATACTGTTAGTGTCGCATACGATCGCTCTGGCTTCGGTTGCTTTGGAGAAGGCCTTATTCCATTCAAAGTCTTTATCTGTTTTGGAGACAGCCATTCTTTTTTCCAAAGAAGTGGATAAGGAATTTTCTTCAAAACAGATTAGAGAACAGTTCCGTCAGATGGTAGAAGATATACGACCTGTAATAGAAAAAGAATCTAGGCCGAAGAAACAGTTAACTATACTGAAAGAATTTATTTATGAAAAGTGGGGATTTAAAGTTCCAAGTCAGGTAGGTGGGAATAACAATTTAGGGTACTATGATTCTTTACTTCGATTTGCGGAAGAATCTCCAGAACAAATTTATAAAGATTCTTTTTTAGTTCCTGTTATTCAGAATCGACAAGGAAATTGTCTGGGACTGACGTCGCTTTATTTGGCACTAGCGGAAGCTTTGGATTTGCCGATTTATCCTGTGTTTGCTCCTTATCATATTTTCCCTCGATATGATGACGGGACAGTAAAAATAAATATTGAAGCAACAGCTTTTGGAATGATTTTTCCAGATCAATTTTATATTCGTGTTGCTCATTTATCAAAAGAAGCGATTGAGCAGAAATCCTACTTAGCTACTTTGGAACCTAAAGATTTGTTTAGTGGCTACTATTTGGCTTTAGGAAGTTATTATTCTGGGCAAGGACTTATTAAAAAGGCTAAATCGGCATTTCAATCTTCGTTAAAGGTGAGCCCTAAATTAGCTTTGGCTTACACGAATTTAGCCTTTGTGTATTCTTATTACAAAATGAGTTCTGATTGGAATAGTGTTACAGACACCGCGATGGAGTTAGACCCTAATTTTATAGGAAGCTATTTGATGATGGCGCAAGCTTATGCAAGAGAGGGGAATTATCCAAAAGCTATTACGGTCATGAAAAAGGCCGTAGAAAAGCATCCTGATGTGGCCCATGCTTATGCTCTGCTGGCGGAGTATTATCTGGTAGAAGGAGATTTTAAAAAGTCCATAAAGGGAATCGAGAAGGCCATCCATATAGCGCCTTGGGAAGGGTCTTTTTACGCAACCCTAGCCAAAATACACTACTATAAGAAAGATTACCCAAAATCCCTTAAATCGGCCAAAAAAGCTCAGAGTATGGGAGCAAAAGACCTCACCTACCTTTATCTTGCTAAAAAGAAGATGGGGTAGAACCCCCTAGTTTCAGGGTTCTTGATCCTGCCCTCAAGCCATGATAGACTATACAGCTTGATCATCAATTTTAGACATTATCGGACTTCGTTAAGAGGAGAATTATTATGAGATTGTTATACGGGAGCATTATTTTTCTGTTTGTATTGTCAGCGAGTTCTGTCGTTGGAACTGTTTACTTATATACACAGCTTGAGAATGAGAAAAATTCAAGTGTTGTTTTTAAGAACCAAGTTGAAGAACTTCAAGAAAGAATTGCTAAAAAAGATTTGCAGTTAAAAGAATCTAAGCAAGGCTTTGAAAGTCAAATATTAGAATTAGAATCATCTGTTGAAATGAAAACCCAAGAGATTGTTAAAAATAGGGAGCAGTTGGCGGAATGGAAAAGTAAAGTGAAGCAGTGGGAAGACAAGATCATGTTACTTGAAAATTCTAAAAAAGATTTAGAAGCAAGAGTTCAATTGTTTGATCCTGAATCAACAACTTCCGCTTTAGCAGGACCTGTTTCTGTTGGGTCTTCTTTTATTAATACAGCGACAGAAGTTGAGCCTATAGCCACCCAAGAAGAAAATTTCAATGCTATTGAAGGTAAAGTTATTTTAGTGAATAAAGAATATCGTTTTGTGGTTGTGGGTGTTGGGAAATTAGACGGTGTTCAAATTGAAGACCAATTTCAAATTGTTCACGAAGGACAAGGTGTTGCCACTGTGAGTGTGACAAAACTTTATGATTCTTTAGCATCTTGTGATGTGGTTCAGGATGGACCTATTTCTATTCAAGAAGGTGATTTAGCTAGAACGATTGCTGTTTAAAAACAATTAAAGGAGTGTTGTTTTGAAAAATCGTTTTTTTAATATCTTACTTCCAGTCCTATTAGTTTTTCTTACGCTTATTTTTATTGTACAAGGAGTTCAAGCTCAAGATTCCAAGCAGTCGGAAGTTGGGTTAAAAGAGTTATATGCTTATATGCAGAACCTTGATAGCAAAATGCAGCAAGTTTTAGATAACCAAGAACAAATGTTTGAAGAATTTAAACGTTTAAGGTATTACACTAGACGTTCTTAAGAAAAGGTGTTTCTGATGAATGATTCAACAGCGACAAGTAAATTTATAGAACCCATTGAGACAGGCATTCGAGGTGTTTTTACGCCTCCGGGGGATAAGTCTATATCTCACAGGGCATTAATCGTTTCTGCTCTTGCTAAAGGGTTTAGTCATTTCACCAACTTTCTTGAAGCTGAAGATTGTATGTGTACCGTTAAGGCGTTACAAGCATTAGGTGTTCCTATAAAAGTAGGTGTAAATGAGGTTGAAGTTAGGGGGGTTGGGTTAGATGGTTTTCAACAGCCTAGCGAGGAAATTTATGTAGGAAACTCTGGAACAACAATGAGGCTTTTATCCGGACTTTTAGCAGCTCAACCACTTGAAGTAACTTTATCAGGGGATGAATCTTTGAACTCTAGACCTATGCGGCGTATTGTAGAACCTTTAACAGAGATGGGGGCTAGTTTTGAAGGTCCTGATGGAGCTTCTCATGGACCTTTGACAATTAAGGGAGGTCCTTTAAAAGGAATCGAATTTAAAAATGAACTCTCCAGTGCTCAGGTTAAATCGGCACTGATGCTTGCAGCTCTTTCAGCAAAAGGGGATACGACTATTGTTGAACCGATTGAATCTAGAGATCATACAGAAAAACTTTTTGAACTCTTTAGAGCTGATTTTGAATTAGGCCGCAAGTCTGTGACGGTGCATCCTACTTCCAAATTAATTGGTTTAGACTTTTCAATTCCATCGGATATTTCTTCCGCCGCATTTTTTATTGTAGCAGCACTTCTTTCAGAAGATTCTTATCTTACGGTTAGACGTGTTGGTTTAAACCCTACTCGTACAGGATTTCTTGAAGTATTAAAAAATATGGGTGCCAAGATTGATGTTCGACTTGTTGAGTCTAACTATGAACCCATGGGAGATATCAAGTGTTTTTCGAGTTCCTTAAAAGGGACGACGATAACGGGAAGAATGATTCCTCGATTAATTGATGAACTACCTATTTTAATGGTGGCAGCAGCTATGGCTTCTGGAGAAACAGTCATTAAAGGGGCTGAGGAATTAAGAAATAAAGAGACAGATCGTATCAAATCAATGTGTGATAATTTGAAAGCAATGGGTGTTGAAGTTACAGAAAAAGAAGATGGTTGTATTATTCATGGGCGTGCTTTTATTCGCGGAGGTAAGGTGAAAAGCTATGGAGATCATAGAACTGCTATGAGTATGGCTATCGCAGGCTTTTTGAGTCAGGATGGGGTGGAAATAGAGGATATTGATTGTGTGGCAACCTCATACCCAGGCTTTTTTGAGGATTTAGAGGCCATGTCTTAACCTAGAATCTAAAACAACTTAAAGTATTAATCAGAGTTTAACATTAGCTGTTGAACTTCATGCGTCTTTTAGATAAAATACACCAATTAGATTATATTCAATTTTCAATCCTTTAACCTAGTAGGGTAGCAAAATGGTTTTCAGTAAATTCATGGGGATGTTCTCCAACGATATCGGAATAGATTTAGGAACAGCAAATACGCTTGTTTATGTAAAAGGGCAAGGGGTCGTACTATGCGAACCTTCTGTTGTAGCCGTTGAACGAGGTACGAGTAACATCGTTGCTGTTGGCGAAGAAGCAAAAAGAATGTTAGGAAGAACCCCAGGCAACATTGTTGCTATCCGACCATTAAAAGATGGAGTTATTGCAGATTTTGATATGACAGAAAGCATGCTCCGTTATTTCATTAGAAAAGTTCATCAACATAAAAGACTTGTGAGTCCTAGAGTTGTGATTGCTGTGCCTAGTGGAATTACTGAGGTAGAGAAGAGAGCTGTGAAAGATAGTGCTGAAAGAGCAGGTGCTCGCAGTCCTGTTTACTTAGTTGAAGAACCTATTGCTGCTGCAATTGGTGTTGGGCTTCCAATTCAAGAGCCTGCTGGAAATATGGTTATTGATATTGGTGGAGGAACAACTGAGATGGCTGTTATTTCTCTTGCGGGGATTGTTTATGCAAAAAGTATTCGTATTGGTGGAGATGAATTTGATGAGTCTATTATCCAACACTTGAAAAAAACCTATAACTTGTTGATCGGAGAAAGAACCGCTGAAGACATTAAAATTCGTATCGGTTCTGCATTTCCATTGGAAGAAGAATTGACCATGGAAGTGAAAGGTCGTGATATTTTGGCGGGGTTGCCAAAAACAATCACTATAACAAGTGAAGAGGTGAGGGAAGCATTAGCTGAGCCTACGGCACATATTTTAGAAGCAATTCGTATTACCTTAGAAAGAACTCCTCCAGAGCTATCAGCCGACTTATTGTCTCGTGGGCTTATTCTTGCGGGTGGTGGAGCGTTATTGAGAAATTTAGACAAGTTGATCATGGAAGAAACGGGATTACCAGTGCATATTGCGGATGATCCGTTAACTGCAATCGCTTTAGGGACAGGACGCTATTTGAGTGACATCAGTTTACTAAAAAAGCTTTCAGTTAATAGTAATCATAGTAATACATACCATAACGTTTAATATTTTATACTTCTCTTAAAAGCTAGATTTATTTTAATAAAAAGCACTTTGGGTTAAGGGTTTTTTGTTTAAAATAGCCGCAATTTACTGGTTAACTGTACTGTTATCTTAGGTCTAAATTCTTGTTTTAAGTTTTACATTCCTTAACCTTTTGAACACTGGATGTGGTGGTGAGACCTAGAGCTTTACTTTTTCTTATTTTTTTAGCAATTTTTCCTTTGTTGCTATCCTCAGTGGCTACGCCCTTTCCTGAAACAATTCGTTCTATCTCAAACCAAACATTCAAACCTGTTTTTCAAGCTTCTCATTTTTTTACGGATAGAGCTATAGACTGGATTGGGTCTGCTCAAAGTTTTATGACTGTTTATAAACAGAATAAAAACTTACAGAAAGAGATTTACCAATTGCAGTCCGAAATTTTTCAGCTAAGAGAACAAAATGGAAAATATGAACGGTTAGAGAAGTTAATTCCTTTTGTTGAAAACAAGCCAGACAAAGTGATTCTTTCACATATTATTTTTAGAGATATTTCTCTTTGGAATCAAGGGATCGTGATTGATAAAGGTTCTTCTCAAGGTGTAAAAAAGCAAATGGCTGTGATTAGTGATCAAGGGCTTGTTGGACGAGTTGTTTCTGTCTCTCAAGATACCGCTCAAGTCATCTTGTTAACGGATATTCATTCTCGAGTGAGTGTTTTAAGCCAGGAGTCCAGAGACACAGGATTGATTTACGGAACACGCTCTTCAACGTTAATGATGAAATTTATTAGTTTAGATTCTACCATTAAAATAGGGGATACTATTGTTTCTTCAGGTATTGGAGGAATATACCCAAAGGGTATTCCTGTAGGTAAGGTTGATTCTGTAGGTAAAGAGTCTGATGGTTTACATTTATTTGCCGTCGTGAAACCGTTCACAGAATTTTCTAATATAGAGGAGGTTTTGTGTTTAGCTCAAACGTTAAAAGATCTGGAACTCTTCTCATCCTTATAGTTCTTTTCGAAGTTTTTCTTGGGAGGTTTCTGGAATTTAATTTGATTCGTCCGGATTTGTTTCTAGTTCTTATTGTTTTTTGGGCTTTTTGTGTAGATCGACAATCTGCTATCCAAATTTCCTTGATATTAGGTTTGTTGAGGGATGTATTTTCTACAGGTTATTTTGGGATTGCCACCTTATCTTACTTTGTTATAGGTTGTATTATTTCTTTTCTTAGTTTAAAGCTTCAAAAACATAGTTTGCTTATGAGGTCGAGTATTTTGTTTTTATTTTCATTTGCAAATTTATCTCTTTTGTTTATTTTGGAGACTGTTTTAATGGAGCAAAAAGTAATTGCTTCGGAAGTCTGGGTGTCATTTTTCTGGAGCTCTGCATATACAGCACTACTAGGAGGTCTTCTCGTCTCTTTTCTTGAAAAGAGAGCGGCGAACCGGGTGGATGATTTCTCTTATAGCTTGTGAAACTAATCAAAATAGTTTGGAAATCTAAATGCTTCGTTTTTACTCTTTTCGAATACTAATTAGTTTTCTTCTAATGATTTTAATAGGTGGACTCTTTAATGTGCAGGTGATTAAGGGGGCTCATTATTATAAACAAAGTGAAAACAACAGAATACGTTTAATAGAGCTGCTGGCTCCAAGAGGTAACGTTTATGATGTTAATGGAGCGTTGCTGATTGGGAATAGAGCTTCTTACAATGTAACAATCTTGCCGCAAGATTTTTCAAAAGAAGATTTACCTCGTCTTTCAAAAATTTTAAATATTTCCGAAGAAGACATTAGAGCTAAGATAAAGAAGGCTAAAAGAGTTCCTTTTATGCCTGCGATTCTAAAAAGAGATATCGATCAAGAAACTCTTTTTGTTCTAGAGGAGTCTAAGCCTGATTTCGGAGGAGTGTTGATTGAAACTCAAGCAGTACGTTATTATCCTCATGGGGCTATTGCGTCTCATGTTTTAGGTTACGTTGGCCGTATTTCCCAGTCAGAACTTGATAGAGATGATCATGGTGTTTACAGTCGAAATGATTTAATAGGGAGGTCTGGTGTCGAAAAAGGATTAGATTCGATTTTAAGAGGAGAAAATGGAGGTCGACAGATTGAAGTTGATTCTCGAGGGCGTTTGAGTTCTGTGATTTCAGAAAGGAAACCAAAGAAAGGGCAAGATGTTTACTTAACTATTGATATTGCTCTTCAGAAAAAATTGGAGGTATTATTAGCGGATCGCACAGGAACGATTGGAATGATGGATCCCAATAGTGGGGAAGTGATTGCTTGGGTAA
Organism: Candidatus Omnitrophota bacterium; assembly: GCA_029261035.1. GTDB lineage: Bacteria > Omnitrophota > Omnitrophia > Omnitrophales > JACROU01 > JAJDCD01. Next base: position 78,175 of record JAJDCD010000004.1, on the reverse strand, counting down.
GTCACCCTTCTTACGATCCTAATGCTTTTATAGATTCAAATCGAAGTAAAGAAAGAATCTCTTATTTAAAGAACAAAACGTTGCCTATGTTAGATAGAGGTTTAATGTCCTTATACCCACCAGGGTCGGTATTTAAAGTAGTGACGATTTTGACGGCTTTTGATAGAGGAAAGTTGAATAATAAAACCACCTTTTTTTGTAATGGTTTTTTTAAATTGAATCCTAGATCAAGACCTTTTAAATGTTGGTTTCATTTAGGGCATGGTCCCGTCAATGTTTATAAAGCTATAGAGAGATCTTGTAATGTCTTTTTATATAATTTGGGACGGATGTTGAAACCTGAAGAGTTGAAAGAAATGTCAATGCGTGTAGGTTTAGGAGAAGAAATGAACCTGGAATTGTCTTACAGAAAAGGGCTTATTCCTGATGAGGATTGGAAAAAGAAAATATATAAAGAGAAATGGTATTTAGGAGAAACGATCAGTTACTCCATTGGGCAAGGGTTCTTGTCTGTGACTCCAATGGAAGTAATGAGGATGATGGGTGCTATTGCCTCTGGATATCATTTACCTTCTCCTCATTTTGCAAAAGATATTTTTAAACACCCCAAAAAGAAGTTGGGAATTAATCTCAACGATCTAAAATCAGTAAGGCAGGGTTTGTATAATTGTGTGCAAACAGACTATGGAACAGGTCAGTATGCAAGAGTTTCCTTTATGAAGGTGGCGGGGAAGACAGGTACGGCTCAAGCCTCACGAGGAGAAGATCATGCATGGTTTTCAGGATATTTCCCTTACCAAAAACCAGAAGTTTCGTTTGTCATTTTCATTGAGCATGGAAAGTCAGGTGGGGGGACTGCTGCTAAATTAGGTCATGAAGTTTTGTGGGCATGGAAAATAAACAAACAAGAAAAGGTGGAAGTTAAAAAATCTGCTGTTTCTGGTTCTGAAAAATTAACTGCAACCATTTCTCCGTTACAAACGAACCCAACCACGGTTGTTCATGCAGCTTAAATCATTTATTAAAGATTTCCATTGGGCTCTGTTTTTCATAGCTCTTCTTCTCTCAGTTTCGGGACTTGTGGTCATAGCAAGTGCTTCTTCATCTCTGAATGTGGATTACGTACATAAACAATTAATATGGATTGGAGTCGGAATTTTGTTTATGTTTATTATTCTTGTTTTAGGATACCGACCTTTCTTAAATCTTTCATATGTTCTATATGCTATTTCTATTGCTTTATTATTATTGGTATTAATTACGGGTGTTGTTCGTCAGGGAGCGCAGCGTTGGCTTCATTTGGGTTTTATTGCTTTGCAGCCATCGGAATTTTGTAAGCTGGCAACAATTTTAGCCTTAGCACACTATTTGGGTGGAAAGAAACCAACGCAAGACCATAGGGTTAGTTTTTTTATTGCTTCATTGATTGTCTTATTTCCATTAGCCTTTATTGTAAAACAGCCCGATTTGGGCACAGCACTTATCTTTGTTCCTATTTATTTTTGTATGCTTTTTGTTTGGGGAGCTAAGCTTCGATATTTGATCGGAACGATTCTTACCGGGTTGATCAGTATGCCTATTTTTTGGTTTATGCTGAAGGAGTACCAGAAACGGAGGCTCCTTGTGTTTATTAATCCCAATATTGATCCTTTAGGTTCGGGTTACTCCGCTATTCAATCTAAAATTGCTGTTGGTTCGGGAATGATAACTGGAAAAGGATGGCAAGAAGGAACTCAAAGTCAGTTACAGTTTCTTCCAGAACGCCATACAGATTTTATTTTTAGTGTTATAGGAGAAGAGTGGGGTTTTTTAGGTGCTGTTTCTATCGTTCTACTTTATCTTATTTTCTTTTGGTGTGCCGTGTCTATTGCTCATCAGACCACAGATGTTTCTGGTAGGATTTTAGTCGTTGGGGTTGTTTCTATGATTGCTTTTCAGGTTTTTGTTAATATCGGAATGACTATTGGTTATATGCCCATCACAGGATTGCCGTTGCCTTTTATTAGTTATGGAGGGTCTTCTATAATTAGTATGTTTATATCTTTAGGGCTCTTGTTATCCATCCATCGCAACCGCTCTATCTTTTGATTTATTATTTCTGCTCAAAAAAATAAGATTTCTCTTCGTGCTTTTAATACCTTTATTAACCTCTTTAATTGTTGTAACTCCTTTTCTTGCCATGGTTATTTTTCTTGAAATTTTCTCTATGAGTACAATGTTTAATTGTAACTTTAAAACTTTTTTTGCTCTATTGACTTTAAGCAACGAAAAGTTAAATATTAAGATGAGTTAAGTAAGAGGATATATTTCTAGAGGAGTTAAGAAGGGAATCTGAGCAATGAAGTTAGTATTAAAAAATTATATCTATGAAGAAATACGAACTCTTCAGTCTTTACTAGAGGAGGAGTTTGAAGATCGATCGAATATAGATGACGGAAAAGTAATGTGTTGTTTAGAAGAAATGCTCCATATTCTAGTTCGAAGAAATTCATGGGAAGAACAAGAAATGTAAGATTGGAAGGGCAAGCCTTTGGTGGGAAAAGCCTAGGACGCGAGACTCGCTTTGAGGTTTTGCCCTTTTTAAAGTCGTATTCCTTAAAACACTTGATTTATAAGGGCAGATACGAATAATAGGCTATATGAAACGTGGCCTATATATTCATATCCCTTTTTGTCATCGTCGTTGTCATTACTGTGATTTTGTTCTTACGGTAGATGAGTCTAGCAAGAGAAAACAGCATTTTCTCTTATCTCTTCAAAAACAAATAGAATACTATAATTCCCTTTATGGAAAGATGCATTTTGATACTTTTTATATAGGGGGTGGAACGCCTTCAATTCTCTCCGAGGAAGAAATGGGCTTAGTTTTTGACTTAGTGCATCAACATTTTGAGATTGATGCATCAGCCGAAATTTCATGTGAATTAAACCCAGAAGATATAACCGAATCCAAATTAGAATGTTACAGAAGTTTAGGTGTTAACCGTATTAGCCTAGGAGTGCAGTCCTTTAATGAGCAGCTGTTAAAAGATATGGGACGAATGCATACTCCAGAGGGTATTATCGCTTCTATTCAACTGTTGAAGAAATTCAACTTTAATAATATCAGCTCGGATCTCATTATAAGATTACCTCAACAAACTTTAGCGGATGTTAAAGATTCTCTTGAAAATTTAATTTCATTAAATGTTTCTCAAGTTTCAGTCTATGATTTGGATGTCCATAAAAATACGGTTTATGGTGTAAGACAGAGAAAGGGAGAATTGCAATTACCTAAGGAGGAAAGTCATAGAGATATGGCAATTCTAGTGGATACACTTTTACGACAAGCAGGCTATGAGCCTTATGAATTAATGAATTATGCTCAGAAGGGAAAAGAATCGAAACATAATCTGATTTATTGGTATAATCAGGAATATTTAGGGCTTGGACCCGGGGCATTTTCTTATTTAAATGGAACACGTTTTAAGTTTGCAGGAAATGTAAATCAGTATCTATCTAAATGTGATCAATCTGAATGGGAACCTATCGAACAGGATGTTTTGTCCCCAGAACAAAAAGAGTATGAAACATTAATGACTCGTCTTCGGCTTCAAGAGGGAATCTGCTTGAAAGAATTAAAATTGATTGCTGATCAAGTTGAGCCTAAATTAGAATATTTAATTGAAAAAAAATTGATTGAATATAAACAGGATCGAATATGTTTAACTAGAACGGGTCGATTCATATTTGAATCTGTTTATGAAGAACTCTTAGAGGTTTGAAGTGAAATTAAAGTTGTCTCTTGCACAAATTGATGTAATTACGGGTGATCCTAAAGGAAATTTAAAAAAAGCAAAGAAATATGTGGAAGAAGCTTCTAAAAAGGGTTCGGAACTCATTGTTTTTCCAGAGTTATGGACAACGGGATTTAATTGGAAGAAGAATAAAAAATTAGCGAATACATTTGATCATACCATTCAAGCAATTTCTGATCTTGCAGATGATTATCAGATTTGGATTAGTGGTTCTGTCCTTTCTTTAAATGAAGATCAAAAGCCAACAAATACCTCAATATTATTTGATCCAGAAGGAAACCAAAGTGCTCTTTACCGAAAAACCCACTTGTTTAGTTTTGCAGAAGAAGACAAGCATTTAACTCCAGGAAAAGAGTTAACTATCGTGGAGGCTCCTTGGGGTAAGACGGGGCTTGCTATTTGTTATGATATTCGCTTTCCAGAAGTTTTTCGTTCTTATGCTTTAAAAGGGGCAGATATAGCACTTATTCCTTTGGCTTTTCCGCATCCAAGGAAAGATCATTTAAAGACTCTTTTAAAGGCTAGAGCTATTGAGAATCAGATGTTTATTATCGCTGTGAATCAAGTTGGAACAAAAGATTTTGGGCGTGGAGAAGATGTAACCTTTTGTGGTAATTCTACGATTATTGACCCGTGGGGCAATGTCATCATTGAAACAAACGATCAGCAAGAAATTTTAGTTACTGAAACGATCGATTTATCTCGTACCGAAGAGGTTAGAAGTCAAATGAAGGTCCTAGAAGATCGTAGACCTGACATTTATGATATATAGCATGGAAGGAAAAAGGATGCCGAATAAAAATACAATTTTGATCTGTGATGATGATAAGGATATTATCTTTATGTTGAACCAATTGCTGAACCCTAAGGGATACACGATTCAAACTGCAGGAAGTGGAAAAGAAGCGGTTCAAATAGTAAAAGAATTTCACGAGAATATCTGTTTGGTATTATTAGATCTCAATATGCCTGGTATGGGTGTTTTGGATTCTGTAAAACAGATTCTCTTAGCTTACCCTAAAATTCCGCTGATAGTTCAATCGGTGGCCGGAATTTTAAAAAAAGAATCAGAAGCTTTAAGTGTTAAAGCTTATTTTAATAAACCTTATCCTATCGAAGATTTGCATGATTGTATTGTAGGGCTTCTCGAAAATAATGCTGTGCCAATACCTTCAAGTACAATAGTAGAAGAGGGTATTCCTAAAGCTAAAATCTTACTCGTTGATGATGAAGAAGAAATTTGTGAATATTTGCAGGAGGAACTGAATCAAAATACGGAAGATGCGGATTATGAAGTTCGATTTACTACGCAGGGAGATGAAGCTTTTAAAATATCAAATGAGTTTGAACCCGATCTTATGATTGTTGATATGAGGATGCAATATATGTGGGGAGATGAACTAATCAGGAAGTTCTTAGATGGAGAAGCGTATTGCCCAAAAGACTTTTTGGTTTTTAGTTCTTCTGAAGATGTTGCGTCTCGTCTTGTGAGTATTAGAGAAGGTGGGTTTGAGGTGCTCAATAAAATGAGTGGGGTTGAGAAGTTGAAAGAGGTTTTGAGGGCTATGTGTCAGAAGCATGGTTTAGTTAAGTAAGAGCTATTTAGAGTTGGGTTGCAGCCCATGGAACGTTCTCCAGCGCTCAGACAGCACAACAGTGACTGTCACCTACGGTGACTGTCACTGTTGTGAACTCGCGGTGGAGAACGTTCCATGGGCTTTTCTTATTTCGCTGGGATGTGAGAGGGTACAAAGCAAAAGTGCATCGAGCACTTTTGCTTTGTAGGGTAACAGTATCGTCACATGTGTGACGATGCGATTTAAATAAAAAGTAATGTCTGTCTTCAGACCTCTGTCGTCTGACTTCTGTTTTTTAATGCATGGGGGGGCGGGTGACTAGGAATATTTTTGTTTCTATCGAGTCTACGTTTTTTATTTTATGTGAGATTCCGCCGTCAAAGTAAATGGATTCGTTTGCATTTACAGTTTTGATTTGATTTCCAATCGTTATTTCTAAGGTTCCATTTTCGACAAACATGAAAATGGTTGCATTTTTATCAAACTTCCACTTTTTCATTTCTTTAAAAGGTTTAATCATCATTAGCCCTACAAAAAAATCGCGATTAGTTGCCCCTGGAGGAGTTAAGGATTGAATCGCAAATCCATGCTGGCTGTAGTCGATATAACCTCTCTGAGAGAAACCACAGACAAAAACAGAACCTTCCCAAGCACCAATGGCTCGTTCTGCTAATTCTGGGAATGAAAGGCCTAAGGCCTCAGCAATACGGACTAATTTATCTGAGGAGGGATCCTGAACTCGTCCAGCTACAATGTTGAACAGGTTCTTATCATTCATCCCAGCTTTGTTGGCTAGAGACTGAATAGAGATATCTTCTCCTTTAGATTTCTTCTGTTCTAGAATGGTTTTTATAGCTTTTCCCCATAGAGGAGTCTTTTTTCTAGGAAAGTCTTTAAACTGCTCATTTAAATCATTTGATATCTCATCATACATAAGAGGCCTCCGTTGTCTGTTTCTATAAGCATCTCTAAACACTCATAATTCCTGTATTTATAGAATTACGACCAAAAGTTTTTATACTGAACTAATAATCGCATATATATTACTAATAGTGTAGCAGTAGGAGTTTAGTTTTTAAAATTGACTATATATCGCATATAAAAAACATTAGTAACTTTCCTTGAAGATCCTTGATATACAGAGTAAAACTACACCATATTCTGATAGAAAGAAGGAGGAACGAAGATGAAGCGAATTTATTTAACGATTATAGCACTGGTAATCACAGCGATGGCCACCTCGGCTTTTAACACCTATATGCCGGTTAACCCAGCAGCAGGGGTAGATGGAAAAGTTGTTTATATGACGACATTAGGCAGTCAAGGATATGGGGTTAAGATCTACAAGAACCAAAAAATTAAACTTCTTACAGATAATGGAATGTTTCCAAGATGGTCTGCCGATGGTAAGAAGATTGCATGTATTAGTACTTCTATTTATGGTCTTGATCTTCAAATTAGTATTTTTGATGAAAATGGAAGATCTCTTAAAGATGTAAAAACACAATTTGAACCTAAAGAATTCGCTTGGTTTCCTAAAGGTAAAAAACTTGCTGTGATTGAATCAGAAAAAACTCGCTATGGTTATATTTATCATCTTGCTATCTATGACATCAATTCAGGATCAAGAAATGAGCTTTTGGTTTTAGATAAGGGAACTTATCTAAAAAGCATTGATGTTTCCTCTGATGGAAAAAGAATCTTATTTGCTCAAAGAGAAGCAAATAATCCTTACTTTAATACTTATGTAATGGATCGCAAAGGGAAAGAAATATTATTGTTAAAAGAACAAGCTGAAGTGGCTCGTTTTTCTCAAGATGGAAAACAAGTCGTATTTGTCGTTTCAGGATATCAAACACTTCGTGATATTTATGTCTATGATTTTAAGACAGAAAAAACAAAATTGATTGGTAATGGTTGGGGTGGAAAAGGCGGTGTGTGCTTTTCTCCTGACGGAAAAAGAATTTTATATTCAAAAATCGATATGGGTCCTGGTGTTTTCTATGAGCTTAATATTGAAACAAGAGCGACTCGAAAAGTTTTAATCCCACAACAATCAAAGAACAATCTCACCTCAAATAGCTTCCCTGACTGGTACACTGCAAAGTAGTTACATGGATGTAAACCCCATCTCATCAGCCTTTTGCCCGAAGGCTGATGAGATCTCCTTTTTAACTTATAACTAGAAGAAATCCAGAATACCTTATTAGGCGTAAATAATACGGTAATATTTTAACTTATTTGCCGATAAAGGTATTGAAGGTTATATTTAATAGAGAAGACAAAGGGTGTTTATATGAGTGAATACAATATTTTAGTTGTTGATGACGAAGAAGAGATTTGCGATTACCTTAAAGAAATTATTGAAGGTGAAACAGGACATTCTGTTCGCGTGGCTTATAGTGGGGAAGATGTGGATAACGTAGTCGGAGAAGATACTATCCATCTTGCTTTTGTTGATTTAAAACTTGCTACCGCAATGGGGGGTCTGGACATAATGCGTCACCTCAAAAAGAAATTTCCTGATATAAAAATAACAGCAATGACGGGTTATGTGGATGCGAATATCAAACACGAAACAGAAACCATTGGCGTTGTTGAATTTCTAGAAAAACCAATTACTCCCAAAGCAATTGATCAGCTTATAAAAGACCTCGATTTATAGTTCTTTTCTACAATCTTTCAGCGCACCGAATAAACTTTTGTTTGTCGTATTGACAAAAATTTATTTTAGTTTATAAATACTCCTACAACTTGTTTTACAAAACCCCCCTTGATCTTCCCGCTTTTTTTAAGCAGGTCGTCCTAGGTATTTTCAAGGTTCAAAAATAATTAATTATCCATGATGGATTTTTTTCTCACAAGGAACGTGAGAGAGAGGAATTTTTTGAACATGAATAACCAGGACTCAAGCACCTTAAATAAAATTAAAAACCAATCACTGGCTCTTAAAATAATATCAGTTACATTAATACAAACTGTAATGTTTTCGCAATTGGGGTTAGCTCAACTCGTAAATCCAATAACTCATCTAGAAGATCCTCTAGCTGCCCCAGTTGTGTCATCTGAAGAAGCTCTTATGCAGGACGAAAACCCTCAAGCATATAATTCTAATGAAGGTTATGAGACAACGTTAGAATTTTTAGAAGATTCGCCTCTAAGCTCTGCAGATAACTATGCAGACCCTATAGAATTTTTGTTAGACCAAGGGATTAATGGTACTTGGGATGTCTCTATAAACAATGGAAGTGTTTCTCAAGTCAGTCAGCAAGGAGAAACGTTGTCAGATGTTAGGCTAAGTGATGCCGGAGAAGTTTCAAAGGCCACTTATGATGATGAAAATGGAGATCGTTGGACGATTCAAAATGGAGAAGTTGTTTTAATTAATAAAGCTGATGGCAGTGTAGAGCATTATGAAGATGAATACTTAGTTAAAAAAGAATTCTCTAATGGAGATGTTAAACGTTATGAAAGAAAGTTTGATCATTTAGGGAATGTAAATTCTTTAAGTGTTATTCATGGTGATGATTTTGATATGCCGGATGCGGATAACTTTTACGAACGTTACTCAGATGGGTCCCAAGCTTTTGAAATTGGTAGTAACCAAAACTATACAGGGATGGCGCAAAGTGTTCAGTTCGGTACGGATATGGCTGTGTCTTCATTGGAGTTTTGGATGAGAAGGACGCGTGAACCTCAAGGATTGATGAGGGCAAAAATATATACAAATCAAAATGGACAACTAGGAGAGCTGATTGCCCATTCCGAAGAGAGGGATGTCTCGGAGCTTACTTTAAGAACTTCAAGTGGTCATGCTAATGCTGGTTGGGCAGAACTTAGTTTTGAAGAAGAAATCACGTTAGAAGCGAATCAGAATTATTGGTTAGTCTTTGATACCGATTTAAGCACCTTTGGGAATGGATCTAATTGGATTGCTGGCTTTAGAAATGAAGGAGATAGCGGAGAGAACTATGAACAAATAGGTTGGATTTATCCCGATGGAAGTATGCGCCACGTGGGTGGTATTTTAGATGTTCGGATTAATGGATATGAGGGGGGTGTGCCAGGGCCTGAAAGAGATAAATACGATGTGGATTCTGCAGGCTTTGTTTTAGATGAAAATGGAGTCAATAGTACATTGCCCACGATTCCAGAAAAAGTTGGTTTTACCAAGAAGAAAACGTTGACACATTCTCTAGAAAATTTAGTTGAGCTGTATAAAGAACTAAATAATGTTTCATTTCAGTTAACTTCGGCAGCTAATGTGGATTATCGAGATTATCAACTGACATATGAAGTGGAGGGTCAATTGTTTCAGCAAAGCATGCTGTTAGAAGTAGGCGATAACAGTGTCCCTATTCGCTATACAGATTCTATGGGGCGAGTCGTTCAAATGGAATGGAGTGTTTTTTCAGACACATTTCCTCCAAAAGTTAATTTAGTTTCAGCAGAAATTTCTAATAATAGTGAATATGAGATTGCTTATTTGGTGGATGGTGAGATTCAGCGTGAGAATGTATATTTAAGAGCAGGTCGCAATACAATTCTAAGAAACTTTGAAAACGAGTGGGGTAATACAGAATCTGAGTTTGTGATTGATTTTCAACCTATGCTAGAAGATGGAACTATTTTAAAGTATAGAAATGGAATAATTGTGGGGGCGGAAAGCCAAGGAATTATTTTTGAAAATATTCAATTGTCTGATTCAGGAGTACTTATTTCTGGATCAGTCCTATTAAACAATGGTGAACGCATTGAAGTTAATGAAGGCGAAGTAACAGGAATTTACTCTCCAAGTGGAAGAATTCGGGAGTACACCAATGGTTTTATCACTAAAGATTTAAGAGCTTCCGATTTGCCTTTATTTTTCTCGAGGATTTTCAATGATTCTAACCAAGTAAATCAATTGACAGTGCAGGTAGGGGATGAGATTCCTTTGCCCCCTAAAGAAGTTCTTTACGAACGTTACTCAGAGGGGTCTCAAGCTTTTGAAATTGGTAGTAACCAAAACTATACAGGGATGGCGCAAAGTGTTCAGTTCGGTACGGATATGGCTGTGTCTTCATTGGAGTTTTGGATGAGAAGGACGCGTGAACCTCAAGGAGTAATGAGGGCAAAAATATATACAAATCAAAATGGACAACTAGGAGAGTTGATTGCTCATTCCGAAGAGAGGGATGTCTCGGAGCTTACTTTAAGAACTTCAAGTGGTCATGCTAATGCTGGTTGGGCAGAACTTAGCTTTGAAGAAGAAATCACGATAGAAGCGAATCAGAATTATTGGTTCGTATTTGACACCGATTTAAGTACCTTTGGTAATGGATCTAATTGGATTGCTGGCTTTAGAAATGAAGGAGATAGCGGAGAGAGCTATGAACAAATAGGTTGGATTTATCCCGATGGAAGTATGCGCCACGTGGGTGGTATGTTGGATATTCGTGTTAATGGTTATAACGGTGGCATTCCAGGCCCAGAGATTATTAATTATCAAGTTAATTTATCAGGAGAGTTACAGGATGAAACAGGTTTAACTGTATCTTCAGCATATGTGCCTTATCCAGAGGGGTATGTTTCTCAAACAGAGGTGATTGTTCAGTCAGGACATGAAGGAGATGATATTTTACCTTTGTTAAATAACGCGATTATATTTAGAAACCCTCCGGAGCCTCCAGTTGCTGATTTACTTTCTTCTTCATTGACCAATGAAGAGAGTTATACCTTGCGTTATGAAGTGAATGGCCATTTATTTGAAGAAACATACACACTTCAAGAAGGGGATAATCGAGTTCAGTTTTATGTACAGGATGAATTGGGTCAAATGACCTCTGCTGAATTTTGGATTACGTTAGATACCACACCTCCAGAGATAGAGTTGATTTCTCAGGGAGAAACAAATTTTTCTGATTATACGCTTCGCTATTTATCTGACGGACGTGTTATTGAGGAAACTCTTCAGCTTTCTAGTGGGGAAAATCAGATTGTTCGTGAATCTAGAGATGCGGCAGGAAATGTTTCGATAAAAACTTTTCTTATTTCTTACCATCCTTTCTTTCAGGAACAATTATCCGTTTATGACGCGGAAAATCACCTTTTAAGCATTCAAGACCCTATGACTGGAGTAGAAATTTTCTATAGTCCGTCAGAGCCTTATGATATTCAGATAAAAAACTCAGATGGAAGTGTGAACGAAGTATTATCTTTTGAAATTCTCAAGAAAAATCTTTCAGAATCTCTTGTGGTTACATTGGAAAATGGATTAGAAGCTCTTTACCAATCAGGAGATCTTATTGGTTTTAGAACAGAAGATGGAATGGAGTTGCAAGATGTTGTTTTGGATGGTGAAGGGAATGTGGAGACAGCCAATATTTTTTATGCGAATGGAAGGGTTGATTTTATTCGTTACGGAGTTATTCTTAGGACTTTGGATCCTCAAGGGAATATTAGGGACTTTTCTCTGAGTCAGAAACCTGTAAGAGATATTCAAAACTCTGAAGTGAGCCATTACTTTTATATTTTAAATGGAGATGAAAGTTTGAAGGAAGTAAAAGTTGAACAACCGGATGGAAGTATTTTGCTTTATGACGACGCTGGTGTTTTGGAGCGAATTGATAATTCTAATGGAGCTTATTCAGAACTTTCTTCGGGTATTTTAACGCATCTGCAAACGGAAGAAGGAAAACAGTTTGTTTATACTCAAGAGCAGGTCGTCGAGGATGGCGAAATATTCATAAAGTCAGAGCTGAATTTACAACAATCAGATGCTCCACTTGATAAAACACCAGTAGAAACGTTTTATCATTTATCAGGACAGCTCGCCAAAGTTAAATTATGGGATGGGAGTGAAGTCCAGTTTTCTGAAGGTTTGCCTAACGATATTGTGGACTCTAATGGGAATAGAACAACATTGTCTTATTTAGAAAACCAAGGGCTTTTGTCCGGATTGATTCTAAACCAAAATGGAACTCAGTTTAAATACAATGAAAAGGGTAGTTTGTCTGCGATAGAAAGTTTCTCTGGTACTTTGGAGATTGATGGCGATGAAGTTAGTCGCGTTTTTCTTCCAGACGGAACAGTGATAGAAAACCTGATACAAGATAGTAGTACCTTTGAAATTACAGATGGTGTGATAACAAGCCCCGATGGGACTATAAGAACCTTTGAGGGTGGAGTCTTAACGAAGATAGAAACGGTGAGTGGAGAGGTTTATGAAACTCAATCAGAGAATCAGGGTTTTGTTTCTTATCTGAAAGAGCTCAATTTTCAAGATGGAACTCAGGCTCTTTTTAACCAAGGAGTCTTAAGTCAGATTCAGAATCAGGACCTTTCATTGTTTACGGAATTGCAAGTTGGTTCAGATGGGAGATTGGGATTTGCGAAGGAAACTTTGCAGGATGGCGAAGAGAAGTTCTACGAAGAGGGGGTTCTTAAATACAGAGTGTTGGATGATGGAACCCGGATTGATTATGAAGAAGGTTTAGCATTTCAACTCATAACGCCAGAGAATCAAATATTTGAATTTAAATATCAAAGAAATACTCAAAATGAAATTATAGCTTTTAGACTTGAAAATGAAAATAAAGTAATGAGCTATGGTATTGCCGAAGACAATCAAATGGTGCTTCAGTCCGTCCGAAACCATAATCTAGTGGCGTTTATTGAAAATGGTGTCATTCAATCTGTGAAGTCTCACTTTGGAAGGATAGAAAATCCTGTCTTTGATTCATCTGGAAACCTTGTTTCTGGAGAATTAATTCGTATCGATGGAGCTCAAGTATCTATAGAAAATGGAGTGATTCAACAAACAGTACTCAGCAATGGAGATCGTATTGTTTATGGAGAAGACCGTATTGATTCTATTGAAACAGAATTTGGTTTAATTCAACTCATTTATTCTGAACATGGAATTGAAGTTGAGTATGATGAAAGTGGAGAGATACACAGAGCCTCTATGGCCTTATTCTTGTTAAATCCTGATAGAGAAAGAGAAAGGCAAATTATTCTTTCGGAACCTTTAATTAATGATTTGTCGCAGAAAAGACAAACTCAAGTTCAGTTTGATACACAGAGTGCAATTCAATTAGATTTGACTGTTCAAGATGAAGAACGTGGGGAAGTGTATCGTTTTAATTCAAATTACCGGCCTGTATGGAACAATGTTGTGGAAACAGATAGGCAAGATGGGTTTATTCGCAGAATGGAAAGTTTAACGGCTTGGGATAGTTTGCCGGCGATTCACAGTGATTTTATGGATATCAATGGAGATGGTTTGCCTGACCGAATCTTTTTTGATCCAGAACAACCGGATCGTTATGATGTTCAGCTGAATAATGGTCAAGGGTTTGATGATTTAATCCAGTGGGGTAATGTTCAAACAGATTTAACAGGATTTTTCTCACAGTATGGCGACCGTTTAGCCTTTGGCGCTTTATCTAGTTTTGAAGGTCGTCACCCTCATCGTTTATCTGAATTTATGGATATCAATGGGGATGGCCTACCAGATCGTGTGATGATGGGATACTACGGTCAAGAAGATTGGGTTGTTCAGTTCAATAATGGGCAAGGCTTTGAAGACCCTCAATTGTGGGAAGGGGCGTTTCCTTTGGCTCGAATTTGGAGCTTTCAGGCTTTTTATGCATCTGAAGTGCGTAATGATGAGCAGAACAAAGAAGTTCAAGAATTGATGGCGGATATGGTGGATATGAATGGTGATGGTCTGGCAGACAGGGTGTTGATAGCACCAAGGGAACCTTATGATTATTGGTTAGTTCAATTTAACAATGGAAGTGGTTTTGATTTTCCCGTTGTCTGGGATAACGTTGTTAATGAATTTTATTATCAAGAACATGATTTAGATGGATCTTTATCCGTTACAACGGAACAGAAAGCAGCTTTGTTAAGTACGCTTCAAGATATGAACGGAGATGGCAGAACAGATCGTGTATTTAACCAATGGAACGATGTTTCTGACCCTACATTAGGTATGGAATGGTATGTGCAGATAAATAATGGAGAAGGCTTTGATGATTCGATTCTCTGGGATGATGATGTTCGTTTACTTGATGGGGTTGCTGAGATTGATGTTGCTTCAAGCATTCGATATGTAGAAAACAATAGGCAGGTTTGGGTTGAGTCTATGGATATCAATGGAGATGGCCTGATCGATCGTATTACTGTGGATCAAACAGTATCTTCAGAAAACAGCCCTACTTTTTGGTGGGTCGAGCTGAATAATGGCAGCGGCTTTAATGAAGCTGTTCAGTGGCAAGGGGTTGAAAATTACGGATCAGAGACAATAGGAATCCGTGCAGACAACGAGCTTTGGCACTCTACGTTAAGTACCAATAACGGTATTCCTCTGATTCAAAATGAACTGATTGATATTAATGGAGATAGCTTAGTCGATCGTATTATTTATCAACCAGGAAATGAAGAATGGTTAGTTCAGTTTAATAATGGAAATGGTTTTGAACCGCTTAGAGCAATGCATATGGATTCTTTAATTGCGCGTAGTGAAGGGAATGGAGAAGATTATGAGTATCTTCACGTTAGTTTAAAACAAGAAGATCTAATGTCGAGTGAGTTAGAGACCGTTATCGTTACGGTTGGCGATGCTGAATTCACTCTCAATAATGTAGGAAACGAATGGAAAGATTTCTACCTTCCATTAGATTCTGTTACGGTTTCAGACACTGTTACAGTTAATTCTCTAAACTCTTCGAATAACGAAATCTTGGTTGATAATATTACATGGGTCAATCAAAGAAAAGTAAGTGCTAGTGATTGGATGACCGACCTATTTATTACTCAGAACCAAATCCCATCCATAACACAATCAGTTAATTTAAGTCTTATTCCTCAATCTGTAAATGATCGTGATGAATTGATTGTTCAAAAGGATCTGTCTTTAGTACATGAAAGCGAAATATTAAAAGCAAGAACAGTGCTTCGATATTCTGACGAAGGAAAAGCGACACAGGTGGAAACGGCAGATGGAAGGGTTGCGGAAATTAGCAATGGTAATATCACACAAATTAGACATCAAGATGGTTCTATCTTGGAACTGTCTTATGATGAAAGTGGAAACCTAAGCGAAGGGGCTAATTTTAACCACTTTAATGAAACCCCAGATGCGTTAGTGGAATATGCTTATGGAAGAATTCGAGAGGTTTCTAGAGAAAACAAGCCTAGTTTAAACTACAGTTATGAATTTGATGCTTTAGGCAGGGAAATCACAGTGATTGAGGATCCAGAAACAGGAATAAAAGAACGGTATTTAGATTCCTTGCTGATGAGTACGGTAAAACCCAATGGAATAGAAACCGTTTATCAATATGATGAACATGGAAAATTAACGTCTTCTTCGTTGCAATATAAAGGAAGTGTTAAACAGGTTTTTCAGCATGAACGAGTTGAAGATAGAGAAGTTGTGATTCAAAGTAATGGCATCCGCGAAGAGTACAGTGAAGAAGGTGCTCTTTTATTTCATACATTGCCTAATGGGTTGAGATATCAGCATGAGTACGTTTATCCCGACAAAGTGATTGATACCGTATCCCTGAATGCAGAAGGTTTTGAGGAACATCAAGTCGAGATTGTTCAAGATACATCCAAAGAAAAGATTCATCGCGTTAAATTGATCGAGAAAGCGATTAATCCCAATGCACCTAAAGCTTCATATGAAGAAGGGGTTCTTACGCAGCTTATTTTAGAGGATGACTCTCAAATATTTTGGGAGGAAATAGAGGGTAATCAAAAAGCATTGATTGTCTACCCTGATGGAATTGAGATTGAATATGAAAATGGAGTTCCAAAACAACTCCGATCGACGACAGGTTTAACGAAAGACTTTAATTCTAAAAGTGCCGTAGACGCGTTGGACTTTCATTATCAAGAGGCGGTGAATGCCTATCAATTGATTCAATCAAAACAATTAGAGTATCAACTAGATCCAGAAACCTCTGTTTTAGGGGAGTTCACCTTAGAAGGAGAACCTATTACCGAATGGAAAGCAGATAATACCGTTTCTCTTTATGACGATAATGGTTTGTTGGAAGAAGTTGTAGATGGTGAAGGCAATACTCAAATACAGTACGAGTACGACAGTGAAGGTAACCCAGCAAAAATCACGATGGTTCAAACAAGGGCAGCTCTGGAACGAGAAATTTCTTTAATTAACACCGATATTGAAATTAAGAGAGCAGAAGCTTTGGCAGTCGTTGCAGAAAGGGAGTTTATCGTACATGAGACGATTGAAGGTAGTTATGAAGCTAATTTAGAACGTTTAATTAGAGAACGCGATAGACTTTTAGGTCAAAGAAACGAGGTCTCATCTATAGAAATTCCAAAAAGAGCAGGCAAAGAGGTTAAAAGCCAAATTGCAGATGTTCTGGGGAGTATCGATTCGCAGGTAGCGACTGTCGAACAAATGATTTTTGACCTTGCTGAAACGAGAAGTCAGGCTTTACGTGATTTGGATCAAAATGTAGCCACGGCTTATGATGACATTCAATTAGAAGTAGATACTGCAAATCTTCAAGTCTTGCAAGATAAAGAGCAGATCGAACACGAGATCTTATTACAAGAATTAACACCCATTATCTTACATCAATTCAGAACTCAATTGGGTCGAGATCCCTCTCAAGATGAAATTAATTATTGGATATCTCAAGTGCCTGGCTCTCTCACTAAAAGTGAGGTGCCTGGCACCTTAGCAACGATACTGCTTAATTCAACAGAAAGAGCAGACCGTACGTTAGAAGTAAACTCCATTAAAGACTCTGTTAGAACTTTGATAGAAACGTATCTGAATGGAACCGAGGGTGATAAAGAGAATATACTTTCAGATTTAAATTTAACTTCAGAGGAAGCCCTTTCTTTAACAGAAGGTGAAGCAGAATCTATTTTAGAATATTTGGATAATCAAGACCTTCACTTTGGACAATCTGCCTTTCTTGCTTTAGAAGCTTTATTGGAAGATTCTGTCATTGCGAGCAATGACAATGGTGCGTGGCAATCTCCAGATCGAGTTACCTTAGCTAGGGATTTAATCGTGATGGACATCTTAAAAGGAATACTAACGCCATTAGAAGAAGGTGATTTAGTTATCAGCCTTTTCTCCATGAAACGCTATGCGGAAAGAGTTTTATCTTCCTCTCCCTCTTCAGAGGGAGAGGATAGAGGTGAGGGTGTACATGCCTTAAATCTTAATTATGAATCTCTGAGAGCTATGTATCAAGAAGCTTGTTCAGAACAAGGTCCTGATTGTGAAATGAGTGTTATTGCACATATTGATGGAAATCATTACATCGAACTCACTCAAGTAACGGAAGAGGGTATCGTTTATAGAAACCCAGGTCACGGCCCAGAAGATAATTTGGAAATAGTCACATTGACCAAAGATGAGTTTTTAACGGATTGGGAAGGAGTTGTTTTAAGCACTCGAGCACCACCATCAGAAAATCAAAACAATGAAATTCGTGAGCTGACAGAAATTGAACAAACTCAAATAAGAGGCGCTTTTTTCGGAATCACAGCCATTGTTCTTGCGGGTCTCGTATTTGGAGCCATATCAGCATTGGCTAATTTTGCTTTTAGTTTAATTTCGACAGGTAGTTTTAAGCAGGCATTTAATAGCACAGTCAATCTTATAAGCTCTATAGCCAGCTTGGATTTAATCTCAGCTGTTGGCATTTTTAAAGACAACTTCTTTAATGGATTAGATAAAATAGCCAGTGGTATTGGTAAGGTAATCCCATTTCTTGGTAAAATAGGACATAAAGTTATAAGAGGTGCCAAGAAAGTTGCCGATACACTATATGATAATGTATTAAACACAAAAGTATTTCGAACGGTCTTTGACAGTATTAAAATCGTCGGTGGTATTGTTGCTGCACCCTTTTCAGCAGGAGCAAGTCTAGCTTTAGTAGGGAACGGGGTTAATGGGATTCTTTCTAGACATACCGACCTGAACCCAACAGCCATTAGTTTAATTTCGAGTGGAGCTAGTTTGTTTTCAGGTTTTGGACTCGGTGGGTTTGATCTCAGCGGTAGTCTTGATTTCTTACAAAGTGGAACCGCTAAGAATATTCTTGGTGACATAGCCATCACAGGATTGGATGCTTTAGGTGCTAGTTCAGAACTGACATCATTACTCTCCATACCGATACGAGTAACCATCAGCGGAGGTATTCAAGGCATTGCAAATCCTAGTGCAGGATTATTTAGCAGTATTAAAGATGCTCTATTTAATACCCAAACAGCTGCAGGGCTCGTTTCAGTAGGAGCCAACATCGGCCTTAACAGAGCAGGAGCGCCTTTAGAAGTAGGTGGACTTGTTTCAGGATTGCTAGGACAACTCCTAGTAAATAATGCGTCTATTCCAAATGCGGATCAAACGGATGCAAATCAATTAGGAAGTAGTTTATTTCAAAGAATAACCAACACAGCACAAACATTAGCTTCAAAAGTAATAAACGGAGCACAAAATGCTATTTCTTTTGGAGTAGAAGTCCTTCAAAAGGGGTTTGATAAAACAGTAGAATTTTTCGGAGGGCTTTTTAGTCGAGAAACTCAAGAAGTGTTGCATGA
This sequence comes from Candidatus Omnitrophota bacterium, assembly GCA_029261035.1. Taxonomy (GTDB): domain Bacteria; phylum Omnitrophota; class Omnitrophia; order Omnitrophales; family JACROU01; genus JAJDCD01. The sequence goes on along the minus strand of JAJDCD010000004.1, from coordinate 59,214 downwards.
AGCTAACTCCTTCACTGGAGCATCCGGCTGGCAGAAAATAGGAAGTTTGACGGATCAAAATGGTTTTGTAACGACAATATATTCAAATAATTCGGGAGATACCATTAATGTTGAGAGTGTGTTAGGAAGTAATAACATAACTATTACCAAAAACATTAAGGGTAAAATTTCCACAGAAATTTATGAAAACGTCAAAAGAACATCAACAGGACTTTTTTCAATAGGCAATGTTGCTTTTGCTGAACAAATTTCAGAGGGAACAACTCTAAACTATAGTTACCAAAATAATGAACTGTCTCAGATTCAAGTTCAAGGTGACCAAGGATATAATTTTCTCACCATAGAACCTTTAAACTCAGGCGTTGTTGGGGTTGGCGGGGGTAGTGAAATAAAAGATGGGAAGATTTATTTATTAGATAAAACTATTGGATTAGAAATTGAGTCAGGAAACTGGTCAGGGACTACAGTAGAAAACATTACAACTATACTCAATGCTTTGAATCATGGAGTATCGACGCAAATTTTAAATTCACCTGGTGTAATTGGAGTAGTAGAGCCTGTTTTTAATCAAATGCTACCAGTAATTTATAATCAATTAGATGAAAGTGCTTATGATTCCATTGTTGGCAGAAAAAAACATGATTTTTGGACACCAGAAGAAGTAATGTTTAATGTTTTGGAATTAGAAAATTTTGATGTTTCTTCTCCAGAAATGCACCCAGAAATTTATACTGTAGAACAGTACTTAGATGTTAGTAATGTAGAAATGCAAAATCAAATTAGAGATACTGTTGGTGAAGACAATTGGAGTATAATTAATACCCCTAGAAATCGTGAAGAGTTTGTCAGAGTGCTAGAAAAATATCCGAATAGCAAATTTTATTTGTATTCAGGAAACACAAGTGGACTTTTAGAGCATATGATACATAAAGAAGGCATTACAAATAGTCGTGACAGGAATAGCCTTATGTTAGGAGGGGACCATCGACCATTTACTGATTTAAATGGACAGGATATTGTGATGAGATCAATTGAGGGCATTGCTCTTGATGTACAAGAAACAGGATATTTAATGAATGGTTTAAAAGAATTTAGTAGTCAAGTTAGCCAAGTAAGAATTGGGACAGGCCCTCATTTTCATAACATACTTGATAACGCTTTATTTTTCCATATTGATGACTATCCTAATAATTCAGTTAATAACATTATTGGTCATCAGATTGAGGTTCGTTTTGCTGGAGGGGATGCTTAGTGAAGTTCAAACTTTCATTTTTATCGACTATTGTTTTTACACTGTTTGTTTTGTTTTTTTTCATTATACATCAATTGATTTCTGTCTATAGTCCTCATTCTGCAGCACCGTATCTAATTTTTGCTTTTCCATTTACATATGTGCATTGGTCTTTGGGGTTTGAATTGTCAAAGTTGATGGGCTTTTATGAGTTTCTTTCCCCACGCATGTTTTTTTGGGTTAGCTGTATAGTTACAATTTTGATTTATAGCATTAGCGGTTTTTTTCTTGGATTCATCCTTGACGTAGTTACATATTTCAGAAAATCTAAATAATTTTCCTCATAAGGTCTTTGTGTTGGTTTGTTAACATTTAATATCAGGTAACGTTGCTAAGGGGTTAAGAAGCACTCCAAGTGTAGTACTTGGAGTGCTTCTTAAGTTATTCTTGAACCAGCATTATACTTACGTTTGTTTGGTCGAGACTGTAGGCGCCGGGTGATAGTAATCCAAAAAGGGGTATTAGGAATAATACTCCTCCGATTATATCTAGGACACCTGTAGTGTTAAGAGATTTACCTATAGTTTTTTGACTTGTTACATACCCATCTTTTTTAGTCATAATTTGAACATTTTCATTTCGTTTTACAGCCATACTTGCTGTACCTGTTCCGGCTAATTGACCATTAATAAAGATCTGAGCATCGGATTGGTCTGATGATACACTAATGTTTTGCGTTGAGTCTCTAAAGGCAGAACAACCGCTGAGGGCAACACATAAAATAAGTACCAAACAGAATGACTTACTCTCGTGAAATTTCATTTTTTTCTCCTGTAATTTTAAATTTAGTTTTATCACCTAAGAGCGGCATCCTATCAAATATAGATGTAAATTCAATAGAAATTGTACTTTCCCAGGGCTATTTACCCTATTTTGAGTAGTTTTCCGCTCTTTGTAGGAATGTTATAATATAAAGCTATGACAGCTCTTAATATTTCTTTATTCATATTTATATTCTTGATGACGATTACGGTTCATGAGGTTTCTCATGGGGTGGTGGCTTACTATAGGGGAGATGATACGGCCAAAAGGTTGGGTCGTTTGACATTGAATCCTTTGAAGCATATTGATCCTATCTGGACGGTTGTGTTTCCTGTCGCGCTTTTCTTTTTAGGGTTACCTCCGATAGGGATGGCTAAGCCTGTGCCTGTGAATTTCCTTAATTTAAAAAACCCGAGACAAGATATGATTTTGGTGGCTGTGGCGGGCCCTATTTCTAATATATTGTTGGCTTGCTTATTGGTTATTTTTTATAAGATGTCTGGGATGCAGGTGTTGCTCTTTTGTATCTATTTCAATGTTGGTTTAGCTGTTTTTAATTTTTTGCCTATTCCGCCTTTAGATGGTTCTCGGGTTTTAATGGGTTTGCTTCCTACGGAGATAGCGGAAAAAATTTGGAAGATAGAGTATTTGGGAGTTGTTATTGTTTTTGTTTTATTTTGGTTTGGATATCTGCAGAAATTGGTGATTCCGGGAATTAACTTTTTTTGTCAATTGTACGATGTGCCTAAAATTATATATTAAGGATTTAGTATGAATAGAATGAAAGACGTGGGTGAGTTTGGGTTAATAGAACGCATCCAAAAAAAAATTGGAGTTATACGGCACTCCACTGTTCTCAAAGGGATAGGGGATGATTGTGCGGCTGTTTCACTAAAGAAAAATGAAGTTCAGTTAATGACTTCGGATATTTTGGTTGATGGGGTGGATTTTCTGTCTAAGAAACAAAAACCTATAGAAATAGGAAAGAAGTTAGTGAATGTGAATGTGAGTGATATTGCTGCTATGGGGGGTGTTCCTCAGTATGCTTTACTCAATCTGTCTTTACCTAGCGCAACTCAGTGGAAATGGGTGAATTCCTTTTTGGATGGTGTTGTTAAAGCTTTGAAAGAGCAGAGCATTATGCTTGTAGGAGGAGATGTTTCTTCTTCGAAAGAGATATCGGGTTCGTTGTCTTTAATGGGCAATGTTTCTAAGAATAAATGTATTTATAGAAATGGGGCGAAAAAAGGAGATCTGATTTTTGTAACAGGGTTGTTAGGAGGCTCTATTTTAGGAAAGCATTTAACTTTTAGTCCTAGAATTAAAGAAGTGAAGAAGTTATTATCTTCTTTTACTCCTACAGCTATGATTGATGTATCGGATGGATTGCTGCAAGATTTGGGACACATCACGAAACAATCTCGGGTAGGGGCAGCGATTTTTAGTGATTGGATTCCCGTTTCTAAAGATGCTGTAACGTTATCAAAAAAATCACGGAAAAAGCCAATCGAGCATGCTTTAACGGACGGAGAGGATTTTGAGTTGTTGTTTACAGCTTCGCCAAAGGTTTTAAGCAAAATACCTAATTTGATTGGAAAGATACCCGTGACATGTATCGGGGAAGTTGTTGATGTGAAAAAGGGGATAAATGTATTTCCATCTCCTGTAGATACTCGTAAAATCAAAATTTCAAAAAAGGGGTACAATCACTTTTAGTGGTGTCATGAGAAAAACATTTTTATCAAAATCAATTAATGAGACTTTGCGGTTGGGGCATAAAATTGGGAAATTGATAGAACCCCCTTTGTTTATTGCTTTAATAGGGCCTTTAGGAGCAGGAAAGACTTTAATTACCAAAGGTCTTGCTAAAGGACTTGGGATTAACCCAGATGAGGTTAATAGCCCTACGTTTACGATCATGAATATCTATGATGCTAAGTTTCCTGTGTATCATTACGACTTGTATCGTATGGAGACGGAGCAGGATTTGGAGGCTTTGGGCTTGACCGAGTTTTTTGATTCTCCAGAGGCGGTTGTTTTGGCTGAATGGGCCGAAAAGGGAGAGTCTTTTTACCCTTCAGATTACTTGACCATTCGATTAGAATATGGGGATAAACCCACCGAGCGAGATGTGGATATCACAGCTTCAGGTAAATTATCTAAGAGTATTTTAGGAAAGATTAAATGAACATATTAGCGTTTGATACTTCTTCTGCAAATTTGAGTGTGACGGCTTTCTCGGATCTTCAAGGGGGTAATCGAATTAGTAGTGAGATTAACTTTTCGGGTATTTATCAACATGCAGAAAAGTTAATTCCATTTTTTGAAAAAGCGTTAGCCAATGTTAATTTAGAGATTAAAGATTGCGATGCTTTTGTTATTGGTTCTGGGCCGGGTTCTTTTACAGGGCTACGAGTGGGTTTTGCTACACTTCAAGGGTTGGCAACGGCGAATAGAAAGCCTTGTTATTCCATTTGTACTATGGATGTTCTTGGGAGAAGGCTTAGTTCTTTTCCAGGACAAGTTGCTGTTGCGTTGGATGCTCACCAGGGTAAAGTCTATTTGGCTTTGTACGAAATGAAAAAGACGGGTTTTAAACAAAAGTGGAAACCTCAGTGCCTGCTGTTGGAAAAAGGTTTGGAGAAGCTGAAAGCAGTTTCTGGGGCTAATTTATGTGTTGTAGGCAATGCGTTAGAGAAATACGATTCTGAATTTAAGAAGAGTTTGTCGGGATCTCATTTTGTAGAGACTAAATATAATTATCCTATGAGTAGTTATTTAGCAGAGCTTTTTTTAGAAAGGCAAGAAATTTTGAAACCGCTTAAGCCGCTAGAAATGTTACCTCTTTATCTACAGGAACCTAATTTTAAAAAATCGAAAGTAGCGCATGTCAAATCTTCTCGATCTTAAACAAGAGATAAAAGATAATGTTTGGATTGAAGTTAACCTTCCTCATTTACTAACCAATTTGTCACATATCCGTCATAAAGTAGGTTCTAAGACACGAATTTTAAGCGTTGTTAAGGCTAATGGTTATGGTCATGGCGTTCAGTCTGTGGCTAAGTGTTTATCTTCTTTTGTGGACTGTTTTGGAGTGGCACAAGTGCAAGAGGCTGATTCCATTAGAGAAGCGGGTGTTGATGTCCCAGTTTTAATTTTTGGGATTATTCGTGAGGAAGATGTAGAGCGTTGTATTGAGAATGATTACGCGGTGGTTGTTTCATCTTTGGAACATGCTAAAAAGCTACATGCTTATGCGGATGTTTACCAAAAGCCCTTAAAGGTACATGTAAAAGTAGATACGGGCATGGGGCGTATGGGGGTTGTTTGTGAAGATGCTTTGTCTTTGGTGTTAGAAATAAAGGATCTTCCTTTTCTATTATTAGAAGGTTTGATGACGCATTGTCCTGTTGCGGATGATTCGAACGACCCTTTAAATAAAGTTCAAATAAATCTGTTTCAATCTTTCATTAAACAAGTTGAAGATAATCGAATACAAGTTCCTTTTTATCATATGGCTAACAGTGATTCTCTTTTTAACAGTGAAGAGTCTCATTTTAATATGGTGAGACCTGGTTTATCCTTGTATGGAATTTCAAAATTTACGGATGAAATTATTCCTGTCTTAGAATTAAAAACGCAGGTGCACCTAAAAAAGAAATTGCCCAAGGGGCATACCGTAAGTTATGGATGCCATTTCACAATGCCTGATGAAGGTTTTGTTGGAGTTCTCCCGATTGGCTATGGGCAGGGTTATCCTTATGCGTTATCCAATAAATCAAGAGTTCTGATCAGAGGAGTTTATTATCCTGTGGTGGGTAATGTATGTATGGATCAAATAATCATTTATTTAGGAAATAAAACAGATGTCCAAGAAAATGATGAAGTTGTTTTAATTGGAACTCAGGGAAAAAACAAAATTACAGTAAGTGAGTTGGCAGAAAAAGCAAATACCATCCCTTATGAAATTTTAACGGGTTTATCAGAAAAGATCCCGAGATTTTATATTGATGAATAAGTTCGATCATCAATATAGAGTATAGAAAACCGAGTATGGAAAAAATACCATCCGAGATTGCCGCGGCTCTTTTGTTAAAGCCTCGCAATGACTGAAAAGAGGAAATATGAGTTCCTTAACTTTGATTCATGCAGCTTCTCTTCCATCAACCAATACAGAGTTAATCAAGCTTGCCGAAAAAGGTGGAGAGCACGGCACTGTTTTATGGGTAGATGAACAAACTAAAGGAAGAGGGCAGTTTGATCGAAAGTGGTTGTCTGAAAAAGGGAAGGACGCTCTTTTTTCTGTGTTGCTTAGACCTTCGATAGTTCCTGCAGAGGCTCCTCAGATTACAAAAAAAGTTGCTGAAATTTTAATTCCTATTTTCGTAGATAAGTTGGATTGTTTGAAAGAGGAGTTATCGATAAAAGAACCTAATGATATTTTACTGAGAGGAAAAAAGGTTTGTGGGATCTTAACGGAATCGAGAACATGTTCTGAAAAGCTAGAATTTGTTATCATAGGGATTGGAATTAACATCAATAGCAAACCTAGCAGTTCTATTGAGGATGCTATTTCATTTTATGAGGTTTCGGGTAACGAAATTGAAGTCTTGCCAGTGATTAGATGTGTTTGTGAAGAAATAGTGAAAGAGTTTTCGTGATTATAGGGACAGTCCCACATTGGGACAGTCCCTTAAGTGCTGTCATGGCAAAAGAGTTTTAGATTGGCTTGTTAAAGGGACTGTCCCTTTTTTGGGGACTGTCCCAAATAACAATATTGCGTAAAGACGCTGGATCCCGGATCGAGTCCGGGATGACAAAGGAGTTTGGTGTGAATTTAGTGATTGATGTTGGGAATACGACGTTGAGTGTGGGGAAGGTGTCTAAAACAAAGGTTTTGGACGCTAAAAGCTTCAATTATATGGAGTTCCCAAATAAACTGCCTAAATGGATTGAAAGTGGGAGGTTTAACCCTAAAAAAGCCTCTATATGCTCTGTAAATCCCACAATTAATGTTAAATTGAAGAAAATCATCTCTAACTCCTTTCCAGAGTGTAAGATACAGATTATTAATAATAAAAGTATACCTATCTCTAATAATTATAGTAACTTAGATAAACTTGGAGTAGACCGAACGGTTAATGTATATAGTGCAGGGAACCTATACGGTTGGCCTTGTTTGGTGATAGATTTGGGGACGGCTGTTTCTTTTGACCTTGGAGGACCTAAAAAGAGCTTTGATGGAGGGTTGATTTTTCCTGGCCGTGAATTGGCTTTTAGGGCACTTCAGGATGGGGCTGCTAAGTTATCTCGATTTCCTCTTAAATTCCCTAAAAACCCTAAAATTATAGGTAAAAACACAGAGGATTGTGTTAATTACGGCATCTCCTATGGCTATGGGGTAATGATACGAGATATGATTAAGGAATATCAAGAATTGGCTCGATCTCGTTGGAAGAAGAAGCTAAGGGTTATTATTACAGGTGGGGGTTATGAGTTTATTAAGCCCTTCCTAAGAAAAGTCGATAAAAAATATGATAAACATCTCACTTTAAAGGGATTAGCACTTCTTCAGCAAAATAAGTTAAAATAGGTTATACTTATCTTTACAGTAGGATCTAAGCCGTTTTTATTTTTTATGTTCATAAGTCTTTATATTTAAATAGGTAATAGGCTTTTATGAAATATGACTTTAAAAAACAACTCAATAAAAGAAAATCCCTCGAGCATCTCCGTCTTTATAAACCTATTCAGAGACAGTATTTTATATGGATGATTATTGTTACTATTTTTACAGGGTTTGCATTAAGTATTGTTGTGCATCATACGGTTGCAGATATTCTGGCTCAGGAATTGGCTCGTACTTCTAAGGTGAGTATTATGGAAGTGCTTAATATTGTAGAGCAGGAGATCTTGATTCGAATCTTCTTAGTTGTTTTAGTTACAGTACTTATAGCGGCTTGGTCTAGTATTTTCTTCTTGCGAAAAGTGGTTGGACCTATTTTTCGTATCCAGTCGGTTCTTAAAAGAACAGCGGATGGGCACACCCCTAAAAATGATATTAAGCTGAGAACAGGAGATTTTTTCTCTGAAGTAGCTCAGGAATTAAACCGCGTTTTGGCTAAAATACGCAAAATTGATCCGGATTTTCGCGAGTAATTCACCTTGGCTCTTAGTTAATTTTCTTATCCTCTTATATTTAAACTACTTACATATCGATATAGATTCCTTTCATATTTGTTTTAAATTATCACTTTATTGTGTGCCAGGTCTTCCAGACCCGGCACACTCGGTACCCAACTTGGGTGTGCCAAATGAAGTAATTCAATATGAATCTACCTTATGTTTTTGAGTTAAACCGGTGGCTTGACATTTCTTAAATACAGTGTAAACTTCCAGTCATATTTCATGGAGAAAGTTTGAGTAAAATGGATTTTTGTTGAGATATCGTTAGCTATCTTAAGTAATTGTTTCTCAGTACCTTATTGGGAAACGATTTTTTTTGGTCATGCAGTTAAGACTTTAATAAAAGATTTCAGACACTCTTAATAATAATAAAATAAAATGATTTCCAAGGGGAGGAAATATTTATGTCATTAGGTAAAACATCTGTGGAGTTCAAGTCTATAGTTTGGGCGCTCATCGCCGTATTTACATTATCAAATTCCGTTTATGCAAATCCATCTGTGAATGTGCTACAGCAAGTTGCAAACCAGCAATCAAAAATTTTAGATATATCGATTCCAGAAAAATTCGGGGTGATTGAAGACGTTCATGTAGGGGATCAAGCAAAACCTACTCTAGTATTTATTCAGGACGCACATACAAATCCAAGTGCGCAAAAGAACATCTCTTCGATTTTAAATCATCTTCTTGATCAACATAAAATCAATCATGTGGGTGTTGAGGCAGCAGATACACCGATTGATCCTATTAATTTAAACTTTCTTCCTTTGCCTGAAATTAATAAACAAGTGTTGCAGCAGCTAGTAGATAAAGGTGAGTTGTCTGGAACAGAATGGTTTGCTTATCAGACTCAGGGTCAAACCAATGTTGTTGGTGTGGATGACAGGAAGTTATATCAAAAGAACATTAAAGCTTATAGAGATATTAGTAAAAAAGCAGCTCTTTACCTTCCCCTATTAGAGCCTGTTAAAGCAAGAATCAAAGAATTAAAAAAAACCTATTATGATGTAAAGTTAAGAGAGTTAGAAAAACAAAAAGAGGCAGCATTTAATACTTCAGATCAAACGATTGCTTATATCAACACGGTTTCTAAGCTGACTAAAAGAATGTTGAGTATGGATCTAAGTAAATCTGATGCTCAAGCACGCTTTCCTCATTTAGTGCGTATTTTGAAACTTCAAGACTCTGGTAAGAATGTGAATATGAAGAAGTTAAAAGCAGAAGTAGAAGCATTGAAAGTTGTATTGTCAGAAAAGTTGCTAGACTCTCCTGAGAAAGAATTTATTCTCAATAATTTAGGTGAATCTCAGTTTCCTTTAGGAGCACGTCATTATTTTGATAAGTTGTACCTTGCTACAGAAGGTCTTTCCATCGATTGGAAGTCTTATCCACAGTTAACTCAGTTTTCTTCTTCTTTGATCTTGAAAGAAGAGTTGGTGGGGACACAGTTATTTGAAGAGCTTGATTCTATTGAAAATCATATTTATCAAAAGTTACTTATTGCTGAAAAAGCAAAGAAGGTTTTTGTTCAGTCTGAAATGATTCAGTTGATTGAAAATGCTTTTAAGTTAGAGCTAACTCGAAAAGATTTAGAAGAGCTTTCACGCGTTTTAAAAGAAACTACATTAATTTCATTGTTTGAAGGATTGGTGCAATTGAATGAAGATCAAGAATTCAAAATGAATCTTTTGCTAAATGATGTTATGGAATTTTATTTATTGGCTCGTTCTCGTGATGAATCTTTTGTTAGTAATCTAAAACAGCATACTTCTGATAAACAAATCAAGCAAATGGCTTTGGTTGCTGGAGGTTTTCATAGTGAAGGAATTAGCTCTTTACTTAGAGCTAGTGATTGGTCTTATGTGATTGTTTCTCCAAATGTTTCTCAGTTTAATCCTAATCAGTACAGAGAATTAATGACCAAACAAAAGTTTGACTCTCTAAAACCTTTGGCTCGGGATACAGTAGACCGTGCAAGAGTGAGTGCTGGAACTTATTTAGATGACCCAACATCATTGCTTCAATTTCATTTAGAAAGTATCGCGTTGGGTGTTCATAATACTTTTAATACGGTAGGGGATTCTGTTTTTCCTGTTATTTCTTCAGGCGTAAATAGCCGTTTGAAATTAAATGCTAATCTTGCAGCTTTTGATCGTATTGAATTGGAAGCAGCTCGAAGCCATTCTTCAAGAGTTTCGGAGTCTGTGTTTAGAGTTTCTGGTAATGGGGCGTCTAGATTGGTTTCTATTATTTTAGAAACTTCCCCAGTTACGGGAGAAGCGAATGTTCTTTATAGTGGTGTTGCTTCAGCAAATAGTTTGGGTGTCGCTGTGGCTAGAGAACAAGTGCTTGATCAACCTATTCAATTGGCTATTAACGTAGGTGCCCCTGACTATTATCAAGATTTAAGTCAGATTCAGTTAGTGACTCAATTATCTGAACCTCAAGTAGAAGAGTTTAGATCTGTTGCATCAAATTTTCCAAAAAATACGAATGTGAATCCATACACCTTATACAACAGAGACTTAATTTCGATGTTATGGGCTCTTATTGGAGATCCAAACATTTCTTTGAATGAAATTTTTGGTGTTGCTAACCCTCAATCACTTTTTAACTTGGTTGTGAGTAACACGGTATTTGGAAGGTTGCCAGGGAAACTATTATTAATTGAAGAAGAGGGTGTGTTTTATTTGTCTATTAATGATAAGAGAATTAAATTAAATCCAGAATTACCTCATAATGATAATGTGGATGGTTATGACACACTTATTGACATGTCTGACTCTCGTAACTCGGGTGAATCAGAAGAAAATTTATTGAAACGATTAGAAGATTTGCGTTCTAAATCATCATTAAGTTCGGTTATTTCTTATAATCCATTATCAGACCTTAAAACAAAAAGACCTATTATATATGGACAAAATTCTGAAGTTTTACTTCGTGAAGATGAAGTGCATTTTGTACCTTCTTTAGGAACTCAGGTTGCAGGAAATGTATTAGCACTATTACAACGATCTGATCTTAATGAAGATATTTCAGCGTACACAGGTTTGAGTGTGAAGACACCAGCAGAATTAATGGACAGAGAACTGCAAACTTTAAGAGCGGGTATGGGAACAGCGTTAAGTCTAGAATTTCCTGAATGGGCTGGATATAACAAAACAAATGATGGAGAGTTGGTCCAAGCTTCCTTGAATTCTATGAACTTTGCAGCTCCATTTAAAGGAGCTTCGATTGTTGACTTTACCATTCAGCTTAAAGCAGATTCTGAATTATTAAAATTAAACCCTGAAGAGAGAAAGAAAAAAATTATTGCTGCATTGCAAGCAGGTTTAAAAAGAACGGGTAGTGAAAACTTCGTGCGTTTACAAAAAGAAGGAGAGCCTTTAGAGTCCTTAATGTTATCGGATCATAGAGAATTAGCTATTATTGGGATAGAGGATATGATTGTTGGAGGAGAGGGGCAGGTATTGATACCTGTTTGGAGTAACGAGCTGGGTCGTGTTCAAACATTTATGAATATGCTTGTAAATGATCGATCAAATTATCCTATCGAAACAACTTCTCAGGATAATGTGCCTTCTAATTCGATTCCAGTTGTAGATTCTAGTGATACTAAATATATGCCAGCACAACTTCCTGAAGGGGAACGTATTTATTATGGGATAACGGGGGGTAGAGGCCGTATAGGAAAAGGTATCTTGAGATTGCTTTATAAAGACCCTAACTATTACCCGGCTTTTCTAAATGGAGTTTCTGATGTTATTGCGTTGGTACAACAGATGCAAGCGGACATTGTTCACAAGGCATATCCTTGGGTTGCTGAAGCTGTAAAAGAAGGGCCAGGAAAAGACTTTTTGGTTCTTAAAGATAAGCAAACAGACGAAGTTGTTTATAAAATACCTATATTTAATATTCGTCTAGCTAGGTCGGGTAATAAAGAAGATGCTGCTGCTAAATTTATTAGAGATATGGTAACCATGTTGAGAGGTCTTAAAGGGCCTAATGAGGAGGCTATTAACATCGAAGTATTATTTGATGCTGTTGGAGAAGATGATGGTTTTAATAGACCGTTACATCATTCATTAGCTATTGCAGGTGTTCAAAGAATAATAAAAACATATCCAGCTAAGAAAGATGGTATTAAGAACATTGTGTTTGGAATTAATCATGTTGAAGATATTCGAGAAGAAATTGAGAGAGCTCACATGGCAAAAGAAGAATATCAACGAATTATTCCAACAAGTGCATATGGTGCTATACCTGAAGAAGTTCCTCTGGTGGTGGAAACTATTTCTTGTGCTTCTTGTACAACCAATGGTGTTGGTCCTGGGTTGAGCCGCTTGAATGGATATTTGTTGGATGAGGGTTTTCCTTCAATGTTTGATGCTGTTTTCATTACAGAACATGGCTATACATTGTCGCAATCGAGCTTAGGTTCAGCGTCAAGAGTTCCTAAAAAAGGTCCATCTCTTGTTAATGACCCTACAATGTTAGGGGCTATTTCTACAACAGGGGCGAGCAAGGCTTATGTTAAAGCGGACCCTTTATTTAAAGGGAAGTTTGAAGGTGCTTCTCGAAGATTAGCTAATCCAGATGGTTCTGCAGTTTGGACCAGTTTGAGAATAGGTATTAATAATATAAATGATGTCCCTACGGTTGAACAAGTAAATGCTCAAGCTTACTCGTGGGCCAATTCGGATGCCTTAAGAGGTATTTTTGGATATGACGAAATACAGAATACGAGTCAGCTTCATAATAGATCCGAATCTTCAATCTTTGATCCATCAGGAACATCTGTTACTGTTTCTCCAGACAAAGACTATGTTGTGATTCAGATTAAAGAATGGTATGACAACGAAATGGGTTATACCCATCGTGTGATTGATGTTGAGAAGTATGCAGCACTTTTAAGTCGTGGACTTATTGAAGATGATACGGATTATGGTCCTTCGGTTGTTAGTGCGGTTAAGTTACCAGGTCAGCCTTATTTGCATACTTATAATGGAGATGCTGAAGCAATTATTAAGGATCAAGTCGTAGGGAAGGAAACGATTATAGCAAGCCCTAATGTGACTTATATTCCGCTCATTAATTTGTTAAAGAAACAGCCACCTGCTTTTTTTACATCTGAGCAAAAAAAATATTTAAAAAGAATGGTTGATGAATTTTTAGTGCCTGTTCTACAAAGAGCACGAGATTTAAAACAAGGTTTCCCAAGTCTGTACCATAAAGGAAGGTCTTTTAAAAGTTTGCAGGTTACGGGTATTAAGGATGTTATGTCTTTTACTTCAACAGAGGGCCATCAATACTTTATGTTGCCTCAATACATTGCAGATGAAGGGTTTTTAAATATTAATATACCTTTTAGTTTTGTAGAAAAGGTAGTGACAACGGATGATCATCATGCGTATTATCAATTGATTCTTATGGGTATTTTTCAAGAAGTAATGGGCTTATCGTACCCAGAAGCTTTGGTTGCAGCTAAACATTATAATAAAGAAGCGACGCAAGGTGTTTCTGATTTACCCGATATGACTCGTGCTATGCTTGACCTTATGAGAGAGCAGGCAAAAAGTGATGATGAAGCTAGAGATTATCTTAATGGTGCTATGAAAGATAATGTTGGGTTTGTTTTTGGAGAGACTGTAAGAAATAGTTTGGTCAAAAGAAGAGCTGCTCCAGAGTATATGAATACAATTCGTAACGAACTTACCGTTATGGCGCATTTAATTAATGGGTATATTGCAGGACCTGTTGTGAATGGTAAGGGAATTCCTGCAACACCACAGGAGTTGGTTTCTGTTCTGAATGCAGATAATTTAGTTTCTCAAAACGAAATACCTACAGAAGTTTTATCAAAAGCTTCATTATCTAGAGATTTAGTAGCAGCTGCATCTATGGTTCCGGTGGTTCAAAGGTTTAGAGGTGTTTCGTTACAGAAACCTTTGGATGATCATTTGCTAACAGGTCTTTTAGATTCTACAACAACAGATCAAATAAAAGGCTTATTGGGGTCTAGAGACCTTTCGGTGCTTCCTATTGCAACGGGTGGATCTGTAAAAGATCAGTCTAAGTTGGACCCTGGTCATATGATTGGAAGTGGTAAAGACGATATTGCCAGAATTATTGTAAACCCTTTAGATAAGAAACGTGCTTTGCTTAGATCTGGAGAGGTTGATGAGCCTGGTGCTATATCTTCATTTATTGTTTTTGATGAGCCTGAAGATTCAGTTAATGCTCCTAGAGCTTTCCCAATGTTATATGGAAATGCTTTTTTTGGAAGTTTTAAGAAGGGTGTTAGTTCTGAGATGAAACAAAGAATTCTAGAGCAGTTGGCGGAGAATCCTATTGATCCAGATGCAGATCCTATAGAAACAATTAAGTTTTGGGCGGGTGTGAATGGGGTTGTTTATAACCCAACCTCCAATCAACCAGGACAACTTTCAAATGTTACAGTACATGTCCTTGATTCGGTTGGTGATCGTCAGCATGAAACCGCACGTATTAATGCGTTGGAAGAGTTTAAACAGGAATCCGGTATTGAAATTGATAAAATACAGCATGGAACATTAGAACCAGCATTAGAAGCCGTCTGGGGGAATTCGGATGATCGAATTCATATTTTTCTAAGTACATCAGGTATTGCTGAAATTTTAACGGCTATGACGCTTGCAGGCCGTGAAAGTTCTTATGGTTCTTTTAGGGTGATGTCTCGAGCAGGTTTGGAGAATGCTCAAAGTATAGAACCTCAATTTGCTTATAACTTTTCCAGACAAGAATCGAGTAAGATAGGTTCTTTTCAGAGAGAGTTAGCGGGTGAAATTTTACCCAAAAGGTCAAAAAGTCCATCAACACCTAAAAAGATATTTGATACTATTCATAATTTTAATGGAAACTTTGAAGCGACACTTGTTCCAGTTACAGCGAACCCTGCTTTGAATTTACCAGGAATTAGAGAAATTAATAATCGAGAGTTTGTTGTTCCTTTGGTTCGTATTGTTCGTACTTCACAAACAGAATTGCATCGTTGGGTCGAGTACTTCAATGTTAAAGTAGATTCTCGAGAAGGTTATAGCTGGACTCCTATTGCAGCACCACAGTCTGAGGCTGGTGTTGAAGCGAATTCTTTGGGTGGTGCGAAAATAAACCGTGTTCAACAAATTCTTTTGGGAGAACAGTCTATTCTGGATGCTTTGGCATCTGGGGATGTTTCTAATTTACCAGGTGATTACTTTTTAACGCCAGAACAGATGATTGCCGCAGGGAATGCTTTTGCTTCTTCTGTATATGCAGAAGACAGTGCGGATGCGTTACTTGCAGAGTTGAATCGAGTGTCTGAGAATGATGTTGATTCCACAGATGTTTTAATTCGTTATCTTAAGGATAATCCTGCAGGTTTGTTGTCTTCATTATTTGCAACCTCTAAACCACAGTTAGGTGTGACTGTAAGACAATCATCGATTACTTCTGCTTCAGAAGTTGTGACGGGGGCTCTTGCAAATGAAGGTAGTTTGACGGTGTTGGTTTTAGACCAATTAAATCAAGACCTTTCTCGTTTCACATCAGAAGTTGCTGCTTTAGACTTGCCTGAAGAAGAGAAACAATCCATTTCAGATAGAATTGTTTTTGTGGAACCTAGAGAGTTTAGTGTTGAAGGTATTCAAGATGCGATAGAAAGTATTTTAACCTCGAAGTTCACAGACATTTTAGGGCGCAAGGTAACGCTGACAAAACTGGTAAATAATTTATCTCAAACTTTGAATGTGAGCGCTCCAAGTAAGGGGTTGAATCAACACTTAGTTGTCTTGGCAGAGAAAGAGTTGCTTCCGGATGCCGATCGTTTAAAAGGAAAACAACTTATTTCTGTAGAGCGTAAAGCTTTAAGTGATGTGCAATGGGATTCTTATAAACTATTTGCAGGGGCATTAGCTGGGAAACTAGCTGTTGTGGGTGGTTTTGATAAGTTGCCAACCGATGTTAGAGGAGCTTTGAAGAAAGTTCGTGGTAACAACGTATTTACATTTAGTGATCAGTTCATGCAGTTGATGTCAGGGCTTTGGAACGAATTTCAAGGATATCAACGTATTCGCGAATCTGCATAATACAAATTTGTCATTCCCGTGTAGACGGGAATCTAGTTTATGTGCTTTATGGATCCCCGCTTTCGCGGGGATGACAGTACTAGCTAAAAGTTAACTGCTTTTAGTCTTTCCTGTCATTAGGATGTGACAGTTGCTTTTCAGGGATGACTTAAAATACAGCTTTTTCATAAAGGCTATGTGATAGGGGAGAATTGAAAGCTTGTTTCGATTTCTATTCTTAAATCTAATTTCTGAGTTTTTTTTAAATCTCAATTTCTATTTATTTCCAAATAATCATCTTGTTAGTATTCGTGTGTCCGAAGAAAATTCAAACTATTCTTTAAAGGAGAATGTGTCCAATGACATTATTTAATAATGCTGTGCAAAATTTTATGAGAGGAATGGCTCTGTGCGTTGTTGTTCTTTTTACGACTACAACTTTGGCTTGGTCAGCCCCGTTAGAAAGTCTTGAATTATTTCAGCCTAAAGAGGAGTCTTTGCGTTCTTTTCCTTTAGATCATCTGAATATTTCAGAGAAGTTAGGGAAGGTAGAGGATGTTTATTTGCCATTGAATGCAGATAAAGATACCCCTCTAGTTATTTATATCCAAGATGCACACGCACATTTAGAAGCACAGCAAAATATTAAATCTCTCCTTAAGTACTTTTTAGATAAACATGACATCGGACATGTTGGCTTGGAATCTGCGGATTCTAAGATAGATCCGTCTATTTTAAATTTATATCCCAATCAAGAGTGGAATCTAAAAATAGCAGATTCTTTGTTAAAGCAAGGGATGCTATCGGGAGCAGAAGCATGGGCTATTGCTGAGCCGAAGAAAGTGAATGCTTTTGGTGTTGAAGATAGGGATTTGTATATCCAAAATTTACGTGATTTTAGAAATGTTCTCAAATTAAAACCCCAATCGGACCAATTTTTAGGAGATGTCCAAAGCTATCTCAATTTGGTTAAAGGACGCGTTATTGTAGGGGACTTGAAAAAGTTTGTTGACCGTAAATCAGCACATGACAATCAACGTATAAATTTACTCACGTATGTGAATGATTTATTGCAATGGAGTTTTGACGTTTTAAAAACAGATCTATCGGACCCTAAACAGCAAAAAAGTTATCCAAATTTTGTTCGAATTTTTTCTCTTAAAGAATTAGAGGCTCGACTTGATTTTAAAGAGGTTAAACGAGAATCGGATGAAGTAGCTTCTTTGTTGAATCGGTTTAGGGCCTCGAATGTGAACCTAGTGCAACTCTTACTCAAAGAATTTAAAGCGCTTCAAAAAAACAATCAATTTCAACCCTCTCTAGATTCTTTATTGCATCAAGACCCTCGCCTTGTATTTGAGCTTTTATTTGATTTTGCTCTTAAGAACAATTTTTCTGTTTCTGACAAAAAAGCATTAATGGGTTTTGCCCAATATTTGATAGCTAAAAAAGAAATGGTATCTTCACAGCTTTTTAATGAAATTGAAACGGTAGAACGTTTATTGATGGATGTTTTGGTTTCGAACGAAGATCAAAGGCAATGGATTGATCTTTTCTTTCAAACGGAGTTAACGCAAAGAGTTCTTTCGTTAGAGGCGGTAAGAACCGACGTTGAGAATTTTTCTAGTTTAAATCTAACTCCTCAATCCTTGCTCTCTGAATTGAATGCGCTTAAAGTTAAACGAAATTTAAAAAAAGAAATAGAGAATAAAAGTGATTTAGAACAAGTGGAAAAAGTGTTTGGCTTGGCGAAGGCTTTTTATTCAGGAGCTAAAGAAAGAGACAAGGCATTTGTTTCTAATTTAAGTTCAAAAATGAAGAAAGACAATATTAAGAAAAGTGTTTTGATTTCGGGTGGTTTTCATACGGAAGGTATTAAAGAAGAATTGAAAAAGAGTCAAATGGGCTATGTGGTCGTTGTTCCGCAAATGACTCAGAAGTTTACGAGAGATCGTTATCTCAATTTAATTTTAGGGAATACGCCATTTTTAGATCGTCTTCTTCAATTAGAAGATGTTTCAAGTACTTCCTCTAATATTTTAAATACGGTTTCAGTGCCTGCAATGCAGTTCATTGACGTTGCTCGTATTTTGTCTCCTTCGTATTTGGATGTTGATAAACCGAATTTTCAAGGGGAAGCAGTTCTGGGAGCGATGATTCGCTCTTTTCCTCAATTTATTTCATCGGTATCCCGCAGAGAAGCAGTGAGTGTATTGAGTCAATTGAATGCGAGCGTTCTTGCTTTAAGAGGAAAGGGACTATTGCCTCAAAGCATATCTGACCTCAATTTTCTATCTATTGAAGCTTCAGAGAAGGGTGTTCAAGGACGTTTTTCAATTGTTGCTAATAGGGAGCTCTACATCTTTAACGCTTGGGTTGATCCTAAAACTTCCGAAGTGCAAATCCGGCTGGAATCACGTCAAACTTTGGAATTAGGAGTTTCTTTAGCTTCTAGTTTAGGGGCTAATTCCATATTAGAAAAACAAGATGCTCTTGTTATTGGAGAAGCATTACATACCGTTTTAGACGCAGGAGGAGATTCTGGCCTGAAGAAACGTTTCACACAGGGCGGCTATGAACAAGAGGGCTATGGTGTGCCAGAAGGTGCTGTGAATGATGGGTCCCACGCAATGGGTGACGAGGGGAATGAAGGATACTATGTGAATGGTGGAAAAGAAATTTTCCTCGGTGTAGTTAAGATGATGCGAGAATTTTTTGCTAATAGAAATAAGAAACTGAGTGCTGTTGATCCAGATAAGAAAATTCGTTTAATTATAAAAACAGGCATTGGTGGACAACATACGCCGTTTGAAGGTATAGCCACGATGTTTGGACAGCTTAAAGATCCTTCTGAAAAAGAATCCATTATTGTTGGTGAATACGAATTAGGAAAAAACTTTGAAGTTTCTATCGAAAGTCAATTGGCTCAGTTAGGTGCGGATTGGGAGGAGGTTGCTTTGATTCCTAGTTCTAAATCAGGTTCTACGGATGAAACGATGATGGTGTTTGAGTCTATTTTTAAAGTGTTGTTAAAAAAGGTGGCTGAGAAGAAAGCGTTGGATGGTGTTTCTTTTTCTAACTTAGTTTTTAATACACTTAATGAAATTAATGTAAACAAAGAAGGTGTGGAGCAAAAAAAATTATTTACAATTAATAAAGATTGGTTTTTAACAAGTAGTTTTGTGGAGTTATTAGCTTTGAAAGCAAAAGATAAAGGTTTGGAGATCTCTCAAGAAAACATCAAAGATGTGTTAGGAACAGTTCTGGGAAATATGTTTTTTGAGACCGTAGATACCCCTGAAAAAAGTCGTCTATCGGCATTTATTCGGAATTCTGGATTGAAAGAGGAGTTGGGTGAAAATGCACCTGGTTTTGGAGCTATGTTTAATAATGTAGGTGGCCGTTGGACAGCAGACCTCCATATGATGACATTTCTCTCTTACTATGATTTGGATTCGAAGCGTTATTGGGAAGTTAGAAAAGCAGGTATTGAAAAGGTTAGAGGCGGAACTCACATTGGAAATCGTTTGGCACATCATGTTTTGGATGGTGGGTATAAAGATATAGCTCTTGTTGTCCCAGATGAAGCTTTTTGGTTTGGGAAAGCAATCGAACAAAATTTTAATGAAAGTATTTGGCAGGCTGGATTTGCAAACTTGGTTGCAGTGAGACAAAGTGACTGGGGTGCCCAGAAGAAGAATTATTTTCAAGATGATAAGAGATTGGTAGTTACTTTAGGTAATTTTGAAGTTTCGAGCGCAGATTATAATGTGTTTCAAATTCCTTCAGAACCTTTTGAAAATCACTCATTACTTCAGGCGGTGAATCAATCTTCACTAGTTCCAGAAAGAAAATTACGTTTAATACGTCAATATACGGCTGAAAAATTAGGGGAATGGTTTACGACGTTCTATGGGATGACTTATACCGCAGGAACTCGATTAATAGCTCGGGATATTCGTTCTCAGGGATTGGATCCCAATTTTGTAGATGTGAGCGACTTAGATAATCCGATCACTAGAATTTTGCAAGAAAATTTATATTTAAGACAACCTTTTGTGGAATTAGGAAAAGGAATCTTGAAGACAGAGTTAGAAGCTTTGCAAGAAGAAGAGAGAGGGAATCCGGGTGCTGTGAAGAGACGATATGATGAGGTTTCTAAAAAAGCAGTGATAAGAGAGCTTTTAGGGGGTGTTCCTGGATACGAGCGAAGAGTTCAGCGAATTTTTGATGATACCGCCTTATCTCTTTTGTTATCGCAAGCTAAAATTTTTACAGAGAAAGACGGAAGGAAAATAATTCCTTTTATTTATTTAGAAGGAGATCGTTTTTATTCTTTAAGGGATGCTTTAATTAACATGGGAATGGAATGGGTGATGCAGGGTACAGGAGATCAACATATTAGTTATCAACAAGTATTGTCTCAGCCTCAGAAGTATTTTCCTATTATTATTTCTTTTGTTCCTAAACAGCCATTAGAAGCAAATCCAGCCATTGGTTTTGCAAAGTCTTATCTTCATGGATTACCTTCGCATTTAGTTCGAGATGCATTTGCTGAGGCTTCCTATAAGGCTTTGGCAGAGCTTAGAAAAGATCAAGGTGGCGCTGGGTTATTTATTCGTCTGGATGATTCTCGAGCAAATATCAATCTGTTGTTAGAGGGGTTTGGGGAAATATTTTCAAGAAATAAACAAATTGAAGAAGCTGGAAAGCAAGAAAAAAAGGCACTCTTTATCCCATATTTAGATTTGTCTATACCGGATGATACAGATTCTTACTTAGTTCGTCGCCGTGGAAGTTCAGCGATTCAAACGTTGCAAAATTTAAAAGGAAGACTTGTTGAAAAGCCTGTTTTGTCTGAAGTTATAACTCAGTTAGCGTATATGAGTGGTCCTTATACTGTAAATAATCATAACATTGCTGACTCAGATAAAATTAAGGGTTATTTAGAAGCTCTTAGAACAGTAGTTATAGAAAAGAAAGAAGCTTTAAAATCTGAAATAGAATCATTACCTCTATTTGACCCTTCTGCACTTAAATCTGTGTTGGGAAAAGGTGGCCTATTCTTGATTCACCCTAAAACTAATGGAGAAGGTGACCTTCAGCTTGTTTATGTGAGTCAGAATGGAAGTGCTTCCATTTATGCGGATGTTTTAAACCGTGCTTCTGCTCAATATGAATGGAAAGGCGGGGCGCAAGGAACTCTGGATCGATTTCAACAGCAAGGTTATCGAGTACTTATTTCAACAGAGGATCAAACCGTTCTTTCTTTGGCTTTTGATATTAAAGATAATCCTGAAAAATATAAAACGGAAGCTTCTAGCTTAGGTATTTTAGAATTAACCGGAGGGCTTACCGGTATAACAGGATTAAGTGCTTTCAATAAACGGTTGAAAAACAAACCTATTTTGCTTGAGGTTGTTCTTAGATTGGCTTTAATTTATTTAGAAAATAAAGTAGAAAAGTTTGGTGATACAAATAATGGTTTAACAGATCAAGTTGCTTTGATTTTGAAATATCTTTCAGGTAAAGAAAAAGAATTTAAATCAGAAATAAAAAAACTTCCAGTTTATGAAGAAGCAGGTATTGCTAAAGAGGACTACCCAATAGCATTATTATCCCCTAAAGAACCAATGGAAGTAGATGGAGCTGTTGCTTACTCCGGTGCAGTTGGAGGTGTTCCTTTGTTTCGTATAGGTGAAAAGGTGGAGATGGATGCTTTACCATCTTTGGAAACAAATAGACTTTTATTTACAAGTACAGAATGGGCTGAAATTAAAGGTTATATCGAGATTTTTACTGAAGAGCCAGGTGAACGGCAAAGTCTTTTAGCCGCTTTGGAAGGTGAAGATGCGTCTTCGGAAGCTTCAAGCCTTGGGGTAATTGAAAACCCCAAAACAGTACAGTATTTAGCGGAACGATTTTATTTAACGGATAAAAATTTATTTTCTGAACCTCTTAAAGAATCTGATTTTGAAGAACTTGCTAGTAGGGGACTTGATGAAAAAGATTTAATTAATCAGTTAATTCAAATACAAGCTGAAAAGCGAAAAGCTGAGATTAGTCTTTCTTCTATACCGGGAGCTCCGGAAAGCTTAGTGGAACGTTTGAAAGACAGCCCTTATTTAGAAAAATTGGTTCGTATTCTTGCAGCTGCTTATGATGGGACTCAAGCTGTGACCTCAGCTCGTATTAGGGATCCTCAAGCGGATCGATTATTACAAGCTCAAACATTTCTCGAAGCAAAATCGAGCAAAGTTATAAATGAATTGGTTGCGTTAGATATGTATGATCCAGTCCGACATGGAATTGGGTATATTACTCTGATGACTCCTCAATTATTGAGAGACAATCATTTTGTAGAAGTTGACATTAAGAATGTTCAATATCTTGATGTGAAGGCTTCTCTTGAAGATCAAAAAAGAAGAATTAAAAATCATAAATTTAGTTTTTCACGATGGTTTAGACCTAAAGATGGTTTTATTCCAAATGAAGCATTTAACATTTATCAATGGATTGAGAGAAAACAGTATCGATTTCTTTTTAATCAAGAAGAGATTACTGAGTTTGCTAAAGCGTATGCTGCACATCGTGCTCAACAAGCGATAGATGCTAAGAAGCAAGTAGGATCCAGTTTGGGAGAAAAGGAAGAAGTAATTAATAAAGTAAGAGAGGGTTTAGCGAGTCTAGAAAAAGGGGAAGTTCCGGTAATTATAGGGGATGTAAGCTTGTTAGTAAATATGTTGCATGGAAAATTAAAAGACATATTTCCAGCGCCTGGAGGAGGAGTGATAGGAACTAATACATCTATTGGGACGGGAATATATATAGAGTCTATCATCTTAACGTTAGAAAAAGAAGCTGGAGATGTTGTTTTGAAATTTGAATTTACAAAACAAGCGGATAAAAGAACAAGAGAAATAAAATTATATTGGAATGGGCAGAATTATGAACGTAGGGCTAGCAGTTTGGGAGAAAAGGTTACAGATCTTGAAACCATACGAGCGCTTGCAGATGAATATGATTTAATTACAGAAAACCCTTTTTCTGCTCATGCATCGGATGGTGATTTGGCATGGTGGGCTACTCAAGCATTAACAGAAGATGAGTTAATAAAGGAATTTCAGTTTAGGTTAACCATACGAACTTTGGCTGCAGAAACGGGTTATCGAGTTGTAGGTCAATCGGGAGTTATGACTACTGGAGATTTAAGTTGGTGGGCAGAACAATTGAGAGATGGACATAAAACAGAAGAAGAAATAGCAAAAGAATTTAGATATAAAGCAGCTATGGTTATTTCTGAACCATCGAAAGATATGCAAGTTCTATCTTTTGAAGATATTCGAGAAGGGCGAGTAGCATTTGATAAGCATCAAAAACTGATACCTTTAGCTGTAAACTTTTTTAGACTTTATGGGGGTAGTAAAGAAGAATATAAAGATATTAGGAAATACGGGGATGTTTTAGAAGGAGTTACAGTTGCTGTAGGAAAAACTGAAGATATGTACTATGACTTTGATTTTGAAACTAAAACCTTATTATTAAACCAGCAGTTTGTAGACTTTTTGTTAGAAACAGGGCGTAAGAAAATAGCTATGTCATGGTTAGCAATGATTGCTGGGCATATTGAGCAAGGTGAAGAGTTGGGTGCTGGGGAAAGAAAAGTTTTAGGGATTTTATTAATAGGCGGGCAACAGAGTTTGACACGTCAACATTCAACACGACTTAGAGATACAAAAGAAATATTTGATATTAAAGAAAATGTGAAGTTGAATGATACAAAAGAAGTCTCGGATAGGTATTTCTTAAATCAAAATGATATTTTATTGATTATCTCTGATTTTATGCATCGAGGACGTATTTTAGATGCTCCTCGTTTATACCAAATGCTTCGAAATGAATACGGGTTTTATGCAACGAGGGATTTTAATGTTGAAGAGTTAGAAGTGTTGCTTGATGCATTTCATAATCAACACGAAGATAAAATAGATCGTAGAGAAGTGATTACAAAAGAAGATGTGGAAGACTTGAGGAAAAAATTAGCGGATACGACAGAAGTAAGCCTTCAAGATATAGAAGATAAGACGACAACGACAGCGCGTTATAGTTTTAAAACAGAATATGTTGCTGATCCTGCATTTAAAGATCGCATTATTGTATGGGACGTTGAAGTTGAGCGTCAAGATGAGGTGAATTTTGGTGGTAAGACGGCACATACAGGGGAATTGATGTATACCCCTAGAGCAGTGACTTTGGCAAATTTTGCTACAGGCTCTCAAGGTTTTAAGCAATTATTAGAGCACAATACGACAGATGTGATTTCTGATAGCTTGATTCAAAATATTACACAGCTTCAAAACTTATTGAAAAAATATAAGAAATTTACACGTCTTTCTGTAGAACAATTTTTGGATAAGGTTGAAAATGGGGATGAAGAAGCTATTATTTTAAGAGAAGAGCTTCAGGCGTTGAGGGTTACTTTTAGAAAATTAGATGACAAGAAGAAAAAACAGCCTTTATCTAAGATGATTCAAGAAGTGATTGGGGTTCTATCGGAAGTCATTTTAGATATTCAAGATTATTATCCTGCTAAGGGACATAAGATTGATGGGATTACGGATTACTTTGCTTTTCTAGGAAAGTCTCTAGATCAACGTGTTGTCGAGATTAAAGAAAAGATAAAAAGTAATGAAACCGAAGTTTCTATTGTTAAAAGTCGGATTTCGGAGTTGAAGAAAGATATAGAGATACTAAATTATATTAATCATCGTCCTGAACTATTTTTGGAAGATGTTCAAACCGTTGTTCCTCTTGCTATTGATTTGTTAAGGGCTTATCGAGATGATAATACCTTGTATGAAAATATTAGAGACTTTTTTAAAAATCGCACAGATAAGCAATTATTCCAAATTAAATGGGGTGAAACGGAAGACGAATTGGTGGACCATGATGAAGCTACAAATACTTTTGTGTTCAACCAAGCGTTTATAGAGTCGGTTATTCTGGTTAATAGCATTAAGATAGTCGGCAATAATCTAAAAATTGCGAGAAAGCAGTCTGAGATTGAAGCGTCACAGAAAACGATTCAACGTTTGGAAGAAGAAGCAAAAGAGTATTCGGAGCAACGCCATGACTTAACACAAAGAAATTCAAATAAATTTCTTTACACTGCTCGTAACCTTGTCGTTCCTCCCAAAGTAGAAGAAGAAATTAAGAAAAATCTTATGATTCTTGCTGAGCGCTTAAAAATTTCTTTAGACAAGCTCGTTCTAGCAATTCGATCTTCTGCTGTAGGGGAAGATTCAGAAGAGGCTTCTTTTGCAGGAATGCAAGACACATCTATTTTTGTGACAGCAACATCTCCAGAGTGGGTTCAAAAAGTAAATGCGAATGGTGTTGTGAGGATGGATGAGACCGGTGTTGATAATTTCATTACCGAGTGGGTTTTTAACCAAGCATCTCTTTTTAATAATCGAGCGATTGATTATCGATTCTTAGAAGGATTGCCTACTTTTGATGATTCTGTTGAAATTAGTACATTGTTTCAAAGAATGTTTTTAAGTAAGCTATCCTTTGTTGCTATGACTGCGGATAAACAAACGGGTTACCCATCCATTTCTTCAAATATTCATGAAGGTCAGGGAGAAAAAATTGTGTCTGGAGACGAAAGTGGAAGTAAGTTTATCTTATCTCTTGACGGACAGGCTGTGATCATCAGACAAAAAGGAGAAAGAAGGTATAAGATTGTAGAAACAGAAGATCGAATGGGGAAAGTAGAGCTTCCTCTGACAGAAGAAGAAAAAAGAGAGTTCTCTGTTACAGATCAAAGACTATTAGGACAGTATGCCGAACTCTTAAGTGAAATTGACCGTTTTTATGGACAAGGTTATGTTGACTTAGAAGGGGCTTTTAGACCCAAAGAAGAATCTAAAGGAACTTCAATTAAATTAGTTGGAGAAGACGGAGAAATTTTAAAAGACGAGCGGGGGTTTGATCGATATGATTGGAATGTGGTTAGTACTCAAGCGCGTCCCGAAACAGTTATTAGTTTACAAGACCCGGATGTAATTAAATTAAAAAGAGTGGTTGTCACAGATCAGGCTTTTAAAAAAGCTGAATTAGAAGGTAATGTTCTTGATTTTACTTTTATTGCGAAAACGGGTGGAACGGCTCAAGGTGAAGTTGCTTGGGTGTTGGATAAAACAGACCCTGCAGAGCTAGCTAAAGCTAAGGGTAAAATTTTAGCGACTTTTCAGTCCGATCCCGATATGAATCGTGCGATGCTAGAGGCTAAAGGTGTTATTGCGATCCTTGGAGGGCAAAATTCTCATACGATGATTGTTGCTTCTGAGTATGGTTTAGTGGCGGTTACAGGAACTTCGGATCAGTTG
Organism: Candidatus Omnitrophota bacterium; assembly: GCA_029261035.1. Lineage (GTDB taxonomy): Bacteria > Omnitrophota > Omnitrophia > Omnitrophales > JACROU01 > JAJDCD01. Next base: position 32,500 of record JAJDCD010000004.1, on the reverse strand, counting down.
ATGACTGTGTTGAAAGAGGGTATGCAAATCACCGTTGATGCTGAGCGCGGTAAGATTTTGTTGGGTTATGATCATAAAGTTAAGATTGCAGGGAATGACTTTTCTGTTCGAGATATTCCAAATACGCCTTATGGTTCAACTCGGTCGGCATCTATTGTGGCTTCTCCTGAAAAATCTTTGGCTAGTTATGCGACCCGTAATATTCCTAGTTATGAAGGTGTTGGGTTGAAACGACTTGAGATTGATTTAGCAAATATTGGTATTTATACGGATGCATTACTTGCTTATGACAATATGGTGGCCCAAGAAAAGGGAGAGCTAGAGGAAGGTGTGGCTTCTAAATATATTTTAAACCGCAAAGAAAATGTAAAACTAATTCAGTTTATTGAAGAACAGATTGCCGGATATAACTCGGGGCAACATTTTTATCAATCGATTATTACCCAGGGTATTCTGGCTACTGCTGAACCTTTAAATCCTGATTTTGTTGAGGTCGCTTATCGCTATCAGCAGATTCAAGATAAACAGTTAAGATTGGCAGTTAAAGACATTGTAGAACAGATGTATGAAGTAGGGTTAGGGCACAGCTCGGATCCTCTATTAACATCGTTGAAAATTTTAAAAGAAGCACAAGATGATCCAAATGTCAGGGTATTAATTGAAGAAATTATAGGTCTTTTAGACAAGCATTTAAAAATTCGATTGGATGATAGAAAATCGGATGAATACAAAGCTGTTAAGGGATCCGAATTATTTGTAAAAGAAGAACTGAATGCGATGAAAGGGTATCGTGGTTTAGAGCTTCTTTTAGATTCGCCAACGATGGAATGGCAACTTGAAGCAATGATTCGTGTTGCGATGCTCAAGAGGCACAAAATCGGTATCTTTGCTCCTATTGTGCGTCGTCCTTCAGATTTAAAACAAATGATCGAACGTTTTCTTAAGGTAGGTGAAAATTTAGGGATATCCAATGTGGAATTAGCGAATTTGGTTCAGATTGGAATGATGACCGAGATCCCAACTAACGCTATTAATATTAATGACTTTTTAGCAGTAGTGCAGTCTTTTAGAGATGCAGGAATTCCGATTCGCTTTTTTACTTCAACGGGTGGTAATGATGCATTGCAAACGATTTACCGAATTGATCGTAACACAGGAGATCCTTCGTTAAAAAATAATGCAACCGCTTATGGTCCTGCAGTTATTCGTTGGAATGCGATGGTGACGGGGCAAGCAAAGATTTTTAATGAAAGTGCAATTAAAGAGGCGAAGGCAGCTTTAAAAGAAGGTGATCGAGATAAAGCATATTTGATTCTTTCAAGTATAGTGAAGTGTGGCTACTGTGGTAATGATCCTTCTGTTCCAGGGCAGGAAGAATATGGAAAAGGTTTGGCGGCATTAGGTTATTCTTCAGTTTCGGTAGTGATTGAGGCATTTGAAAAAGTGGCTAAGAATTTAGCGGCTGAGAATATAAGTGATTTAGGTGGTGCTTCAACACAAGAAAAGTATGCGTTATTTGAAGATGCGGCTGGTTTTACTTTTAATATTGACTCAGAGGCTCAACCTACAGTTGATGCTTCTCTAAGAATGGACATAGGAGATATTCTTTTAAATGATATGAAAGTGCATCCATGGTTACTTAGAGATTTATCTCAAGATAAGTTGAATGTAGAGAAATCTAGAGAGACCTTAGATGAGGAATTAGATACATTAGTCATTGAAATTGATTCACTTGATAGAAGGATTAACGTATTAAGAGAAGAGTTATCAACATTAATAAAAAGAAAAGAAGCAGTATCTCGCAGTGAGTCTGTTGATCAAATAGAAGAGCAGATTAATGAAGAGAAAAGGACTTTAGCTGAGATGACAGTAAAAAAACAAGCTCTAGTTGTTAAACGTGACGATGCGATGGATGACGTTGAAAAGCTTGTTCTTACTGCAAGTGCAGGTGGAGTTTTAACTTCGTTAGGGCTTAGCCTTGAAGAAGGGATGCTGCATTATAAAAATGTAATGAGATCAGCACTACATAAGGCTTTTACCGATGCTAGATCAAGAAATTTATCTTTGGTTATTGGGACAGATGATGCGCCTACCAGCACAGAAGTGGGAGAAGATGAGGAAGGAAACACACTTAAAACAGGCGGGATGAGAGGTTTGATTGGTGGTTTGCGTTATGAGCCTTTTGAAGCGAATCCTGATTTTGGTGTTAAGGGTATTGTTAAAAGTTTAAATAGAGATCTTGAATTTTTTAAAATTCAACTTAGCATTATTAAACAATTGTCTGAGGAGTTTTCAGACGTCGAATTTTCTATAGCATTAAAATTAGTTCGAATCTATTCAGACATTGATAAAGTTATTGAATTACTGGATGAAGCTGGTCTGAGCGATGTTAAGCTTGGGCTGGATATTCAATCGATATCGAATTTAATGGAATTAAGCGAAATTTTACAGACAGAGCGAAGAATATCCTTTCTTTCTATTCAAGATGTTGCTGAGGTAACGAGTGAAATGATGACACAAGAAGTAGAGAACGTAAATGGCCGCATAATTTCTGATGAAGATATTCAGTATCAAACCGAACGTCCAATTCGTATCGCAGCTACAGCTGCTGCTAAAAAAGGAATTCCTTTTGTAATCCCAGCAGAAGAATTGGCTAAGACGAAGTTTGTTGAAGCGTCTAGTTTGGGCGTTGTTTCCGTTGAGAAAGTGAATCTATTTGATACTGATTTGTATTCTTATGGGCTGTCTTATTATGAGGACGGTTTATTTCCTGATTTTTTTAAATTGTTTGGATCTGATGTTAATGGTGCTGCTAAAGAACAAGGGCTTCATTTTTTTGTTGGTTATTCCTCTGATGGTAAGGGGAAAGACATCGTAAGCTCTGTATTTCTTATAGCTCCAACTTCAAATAAACTGGGGTTAAGAATTGTGGATACATTAAGCAGAGGAGCTTTTAAACCATTAATGGGGGAAAATTTTGAACCATCTGTTGTTATGGGGGATAAGTTAATTTCTTTTAATTTACCTAAAACAATGAGTCGTAGTGAACTGATTGAATTTATTGAAAAAGTTGCGAGAACACCTTGGTATTTATTAGAAGGAACTAAGCCAGTTGATGAAAAAGATGAGTCTGTTATTTCCGCAGAGAGTTTGGGGGTTGAAGAAAGTATTCTTAGTATTTTAAATAATAAACTGGGTGCTGTTGTTGAATATCCATATGGGTTAACATTGGAGGGGGTTGTTGAAGCAACAACGCATGCAGCTGGTAAACTGATACGACCTGAGTTGAGTGATAAGCAATTTGAGTATATGTATAAACAGATTTTTGGTTTAGAGAATGAAGTTATAAAAGCGCTTAGAGGTTTGGAAGGTTATCTGGGGGATAATAAAGACAGTCTTTTTGCTTCTCTTTTTGGAACCTCACAACCTCAGTTGGGTGTAACCGTAAGACAGGCTTCGGTGACATCTCCTCAAGAAGTTGTAACAAGTTTGCTTTCGAATGAGGGTAATATTGCAGTCGTGGTTTTAGATTCTCCTGAAGCTAATGTCGAGGCTTTTGGTGATGCTCTTAATCAGTTAAAGTTTTCCGATAAAGATAAGCAGGCTCTTGGACAAAGACTTGTTTTGGTTCATGTTGTTGATGATTCTGTTAAGAGTACGATTAAACTAATTACACAAAACAGTGAGTTTAAAGATGTTTCTGGAAAGTCTTTGAAGTTATCTCGATTGGTGGATGCATTAAAATCATCCATTGACCTTGAAGTTTCTTCTCAAAATATCGGAAAACATCTTGTGGTATTAGCTGAGAAAAGTAATTTGGAAGATGCGGCATTTCTGAATGGAACTCAGTTAATTTCGGTAGACCGAAGTCGATTGTCAGATTCTCAGTGGACAACCTATCAGTTATTTGCTGGTTCTGTTGCTGCAAAACTAGCTGTAGCAGGAGGTTATGACAAGTTGGCAGCAGATATCAAAATTGCCCTTAAAAGGGGTGCAGCGAACAATGTATTTACCTTCAATGATCAATTCGTCCAATTGATGCAATCTCTCTGGACCGAATTCCAAGGGTATATCAGAACGGCTCAAGCAGCGTAGACTAGCGGATAGCGTTTAGAGTAGAGCGGATAGGATCATTTGTCTTGAAAAAGACATAGGGCCTATTCGCTAAATGCTCTACGCTCCCTGCTATTATTATTTTTTTACTTGACGAAAAACTATATATAAATAGAATATCTTTCCCTTAGCACTCAGATGCAAAGAGTGCTAATAAAGAAAAAGCCAGTGACAGTCACCAAGGTGACAGTCACTTAAATAAGTTTAGTTTCGTGGTGACTGTCACTTTAGTGACTGTCACGGATCAATGTTTAAAATAGAAATAAATCTAAGGAGATAAAGAATTATGGCAAAGCAAATATTATTTAATGAAGATGCAAGAAAGGCCATTCAAAGTGGTGTGGATCAATTGGCCGACGCAGTAAAAGTAACATTAGGACCTAAAGGAAGAAACGTTGTTTGTGATAGAAAATTTGGTTCTCCAACAATTACTAAAGATGGTGTTACGGTTGCAAAAGAAATTGATTTGGATGATGCGTATGAAAATATGGGAGCTCAGATGGTAAAAGAAGTAGCTTCTAAGACTTCAGATATTGCAGGGGACGGAACTACAACAGCGACTGTTTTGGCTCAAGCCATTTATCGTGAAGGTTTAAAGAATGTAACTGCAGGTGCAAATCCGATGTCTATTAAAAGAGGAATTGAAAAAGCGGTTGGAGCCATTTCGGAAGCACTTAGCAAGCTTACAAAAGAAGTTAAAGATAAAAAAGAAATTGCACAGGTTGCTACGATTGCAGCGAACTCTGATGCTGAAATCGGAAACTTAATTGCAGATGCAATGGAAAAAGTTGGAAAAGATGGTGTGATTACCGTTGAAGAAGCAAAGTCAACAGCGACTTCTTTAGACGTGGTTGAGGGGATGCAGTTTGATCAAGGATATCTTTCTCCTTACTTTGTAACAGATACAGACCAGATGGAAGCAGTTCTTGAAGACCCTTTTATTTTGATTTATGAAAAGAAAATTTCTTCAATGAAAGATTTACTTCCAATTTTGGAAGAAACTGCTAAATCAGGAAAACCATTGATGATTATTTCTGAAGAAACCGATGGAGAAGCATTGGCTACTTTGGTTGTGAATAAAATTCGTGGCACGATTAATGTTTGTTCTGTGAAAGCTCCCGGTTATGGAGATAGAAGAAAAGCGATGTTAGAAGATATTGCGATTCTTACAGGTGGCAAAGCAATTTCTGAAGACTTGGGTGTAAAGCTAGAGAATATTACGATAGCTGATTTGGGATCAGCAAAAAGAGTTGTTGTTGATAAGGATAACACCACAATCATTGAAGGTGCTGGTAGCTCAAAAGATATTCAAGATCGAGTAGAACAACTTAAGCTTCAAATAGAGCAAAGTGATTCTGATTATGATAAAGAAAAACTTCAAGAAAGATTGGCGAAATTAGCAGGTGGAGTTGCTGTGATTAATGTAGGGGCAGCAACAGAGACTGAGATGAAAGAAAAGAAAGCTCGTGTCGAAGATTCTTTGCACGCAACCCGTGCTGCTGTGGAAGAAGGAATTGTTCCCGGTGGTGGAGTTGCTCTTCTTAGAACATCTTCTGTTCTAGATAACTTAAAATTAGATGCAGACGAACAAGTAGGTGTTCGTATTATTCAACGAGCATTGCAAGCGCCTCTTAGACAGATTGCAACCAACGCGGGTGCGGAAGGTTCTGTAGTGGTACAGAAGGTCTTGTCTGGAGAAGGTTCTTTTGGTTTTAATGCAGGGACTGGAGAATATGAAGATATGATCCAAGCGGGTATTATTGATCCAAAAAAAGTGACGCGTTCTGCTCTTGAAAATGCTGCTAGCGTTTCCGGATTGTTGTTAACGACAGAAGCTCTTGTGACGGATATCCCAGAAGATGATAAGGCTGAAGCTGGAATGCCGGGTGGTATGGGTGGTGGAATGCCAGGTGGAATGCCGGGTGGTATGGGCGGCGGAATGCCAGGAATGTTTTAAAAAGTGCTAAGCATCTTTTTGGCTTTTAGGTACTTAAAAGTGACAGTCACCAAGGTGACAGTCACTTTTAAATTTGATAACAAAGATTAGTTTCGTGGTGACTGTCACTTCAGTGACTGTCACGGACCAACTTATAACTCAGATAGACAAAGGAGAAAGAAAAATGAAAGTAAAACCATTAGGCGATAAAGTATTAGTTGAAGTTTTAAAAGCTGAAGAAAAAACCAAAGGTGGAATTATTCTTCCAGATACAGCTAAAGAAGAAAAGACGGAAGGTAAAGTTGTTGCTGTAGGTCCTGGAAAATCTTTGGAAAGCGGAAGCTTTCAACCTCTTGAAGTTAAAGCAGGTGATAAAGTTATTTTTGGAAAATATTCCGGAGATGAAATCGTTATTGAAGGAACAAAGCATAAAATTTTAAAAGAAAATGAAATCTTAGCAGTTTTTGAATAGTGATTTGCGAGTGACAGTCACCTGAGGGGACAGTCACTGAACTGTTAAGAGTGAAAAAGTTGCACATGTGGTGACTGTCACTCGGTCAAGACCGTCAAACGTGACTGTCACGGACCAATTTAAAGTTACGAAAGACAAAGGAGAATTAACAATGGCAAAGCAATTAGCGTTTTCTGAAGATGCAAGAACACGCCTAAAAAAAGGGGTCGATATTTTGGCTAATGTAGTCAAAGTAACTTTGGGACCTCGTGGGCGTAATGTGATTTTGGACAAAAAGTTTGGAGCACCTCATATCACTAAAGATGGTGTGAGCGTTGCTAAAGAAATTGAGCTTAAAGATCCGTATGAAAATATGGGTGCTCAAATGGCAAAAGAAGTTGCTGAAAAAACAGCGGATGAAGCTGGAGATGGTACGACAACAGCAACGGTATTGGCTCAATCAATCGTTAACGAAGGTTTGAGAAATGTGACTGCAGGTGCTAATCCAATGTCACTTAAAAGAGGAATTGATAAAGCGGTTGATGTAGTTATTGAAGAAATTAAGAAGACATCTAAGCCTGTTAAGGGTAAGGATGAAATTGCAAATGTTGGAGCCATCAGTGCAAATAATGACCGTGCTATTGGTGATATTCTTTCAGAAGCAATGGAGAAGGTAGGAAAAGACGGTGTGATTACGGTAGAAGAATCTAGTACCATGAAAACTGAATTGGATTTTGTGGAAGGGATGCAATTTGACCGTGGGTATATTTCTCCTTATTTCGTTACGGATACGAATCGCATGGAAGTTGTCTTAAAAGATCCTTATATTCTTCTTTTTGAAAAGAAGATTACAGCGATTCAAGACCTTGTACCTCTTTTAGAAAAAGTGGTTCAAAGCGGTAAACCTCTTTTAATTGTCGCAGAAGATATTGAAGGGGAAGCTTTGGCAACAATCGTAGTGAACAAAATTAGAGGAACGTTACCTGTTGCTGCTATTAAAGCACCTGGTTTTGGAGATCGTAGAAAATCAATGATGGAAGATCTTGCGATTCTAACAGGTGGAAACTTTATTTCTGAAGATTTAGGAGTAAAGTTGGAAACCGTAGAACTGACAGATTTAGGTCGAGCTCAACGTGTTGTTATTGATAAAGAGAATACGATTGTTATCAGTGGCGCCGGTGAAGCTAAGGCGATTAAAGAGCGTTGTGAATTGATTAAGAAACAATGTGATGTTTCTGATTCTTCTTATGACAAAGAAAAACTACAGGAAAGATTAGCAAAACTTTCTGGTGGTGTTGCTGTCATTAAAGTAGGTGCTAGCACAGAAATTGAAATGAAGGAAAAGAAAGATCGTATTGATGATGCTTTGCATGCAACTCGCGCTGCTGCTGAAGAAGGTATTGTTATTGGTGGTGGTTGTGCTTTGCTTCGTGCAGCTAAGGCTTTGGATGGATTTAAGCTAGAAGGCGATGAAGCGACAGGTGTTGAGATTGTTAAAAGAGCATTGCAAGAACCCGCTAGAATCATTGCTGAGAATGCAGGTTTCGAAGGTTCTGTAGTGGTTCAGCGTTTATTAGAAGAAAAAGATAATATTGGTTTTAACGCATTTAGCTGTGAATATGAAGACTTGATTAAAGCAGGGGTAATTGACCCGGCTAAAGTGGTTCGTAACACGATACAAAATGCAGCCAGTATCGCAGGTTTAATTTTGACCACAGAAGCTTCAATTTCCGAGAAACCAGCGGAAGTAAAAGAATAAAAACGGTTTTTAGCTATTGGTTTTTGGCTTTTAGTTTTAAGGGGTTCCTCATTTTGGGAACCCCTTTTTTTATGCTTTTTTTTACGATGTCATTGCGAGGTAGGTGAGACTGGAGTCGCGGCAATCTCGGGATATTTACTAATAAGCCCATTCTATCTGAGATTGCCGCGGCTCATTTTGGAAATACCTCGCAATGACTCATTTTAAGGCTAAAAAACCCTTTACTAAAACCCCATACTTCGATATGATTGTCGGATTCTTCTACCGCTTCCGTGTCATCCTAACGGAGTGAAGGAATTCTAATATTTATCATTTTTGAAACATGAAATAAGCTCTTTTTTCCTTATTTTCTACAGGAGGACTTTATATTATGGCAGAGTGGCTAGGTAAAGGTCGTAAGGCTAGACGTTGTTATGGTTTTGATGAAATTGCATTGGTTCCAGGGGATGTGACTTTGAATCCTGATGAAGTAGATATTTCTTTAAATTTAGGTGGGGTTGAGTTAGATATTCCGGTTATCGCTTCTGCTATGGATGGAGTTGTGGATACTAAGTTTGCAATTGCTATGGGAAAATTAGGTGGTCTTGCAGTTTTAAATTTAGAAGGAATTCAAACGCGTTATGAAGATACAGAATCTATTCTGAATGAAATTGCAGATGCAAGTACAGAGCGAGCTACAGAATTAGTTCAAAAGTTATACACCAAACCGATTCAGGAAAAATTAATTAGTCAAAGAGTAGAAGAGATTAAAAAAGCGGGTGTAACTTGTGCTGTTAGCACCATTCCTCAAAACGCTCCTAAGTTCGGTAAGATTGCTGAAGAAGCGGGTTGTGATGCTTTTTTTGTTCAATCTACAGTGACTACAGTCAAACATATTTCTAAAGCCTATCAGGTTGTTAATTTTGCCGACCTTTGTAAAGATCTTAAGATTCCTGTTGTGGTTGGAAATTGTGTTACATATAAGGTTTGTTTAGAGTTGATGGAAACTGGGGTAGCAGGTCTCTTAATTGGTATTGGGCCAGGTGCGGCATGTACCACTCGTGGAGTTTTGGGTATTGGTGTTCCGCAGGTTACAGCAACAGTAGATTGTTCTGCGGCAAGAGAATACTACTATAAGAAAACAGGTCGTTACGTTCCTATTATTACTGACGGAGGCATGTCTACTGGTGGAGATGTTTGTAAAGCATTTGCATCCGGTTCGGATGGGGTGATGGTTGGTTCTGCTTTTGCGCGTACCCAAGAAGCTCCAGGTCGTGGTTTTCACTGGGGAATGGCAACGCCACACGCTAATCTGCCAAGAGGAACTCGTATTAGAGTTGGAACAACTGGATCCTTGGAAGAAATTCTTTATGGGCCAGCACGTTTAGACGATGGAACTCAGAACTTGGTTGGGGCTATCAGAACTTGTATGGGAAATATTGGAGCTCAAAATATTAGAGAATTTCAATTAGCTGAAATTATTATTGCTCCTTCGATTCAAACAGAAGGTAAGGTTTTTCAGTCTGCACAAAAAGTTGGAATGGGAAAAAAATAACAACTAGCGGGTAGCGTTTAGCGTAGAGCGTATAGGATCCTTGGTCAGAAATAGATTTTATGAGTTTTGTTTTTGCTTTTAGTTTTTCTATCCGCTAAACGCTCTACGCTATGCGCTACAATGACAAGAGAAAATAATGGATAAAGTTTTAATTCTAGATTTTGGTTCACAGTATACACAGCTAATTGCTAGAAGAGTGCGTGAAGCCAAGGTTTTTAGTTTAATCCATCCCTACAATATCTCTTTTAAAAAAATCAAAGAAATCAATCCAAAAGCTATTATTCTTTCTGGTGGGCCTTCTAATGTGTACGCAAAGAAAGCTCCTCTTCCTGATAAACGCATTTTTGATTTAGGTGTTCCTGTTCTTGGAATATGTTATGGAATGCAATTCTTGGGGTATCATTTTAAAGGTAAGGTGCGCAAAACGAAGCTTAGAGAGTATGGACCAGCCGCTCTTTTAGTGAATGATCGAACAGACTTATTTTATGGTTTGGGGAAGAAGCTTAATTGTTGGATGAGCCATGGAGATCATATTGATCGTTTACCTCCTGGGTTTAAACGACTTGCACATACTTCTAATTCTCCTATCGCTAGTATGAAAGATTCTAAACGAAAAATTTATGGTGTTCAGTTTCATCCAGAGGTGGTTCATACACCTCAAGGAGCTAAGATTATTTCTAACTTCTTGTTTCGTATTGCGGGGCTGAAGCCTAATTGGACACCCGCTAATTTTATTAAAGAATCTATTAAACAAATTAAAGAAACCGTTGGAAAAGATAACGTTGTTTTAGGTTTGTCTGGTGGCGTTGATTCTTCGGTTGCTGCTGTTTTGATCCATAAAGCTATTGGAAAACAATTGAAGGCAATTTTTGTTGATAATGGCTTGCTTCGATTGTATGAAAGAGAAGCTGTTGTCGACTTATTTAAAAAACATTACCGTATTGATCTTAAAGTTGCTAAGTCGGAAGATCTGTTTTTGAAAAAATTAAAGAATGTGTCAGATCCAGAGAAGAAACGAAAAATTATTGGCCATGTTTTTATTGATGTTTTTGCTAAAGAAGCGCGTAGGATTGGAAAAGTAAAATACTTAGCGCAAGGCACACTTTATCCAGATGTGATCGAATCGGTTTCTGCTCATGGTGGACCTACAGCCGTCATTAAGAGTCATCATAATGTTGGGGGACTTCCTAAGGATTTAAAATTTAAATTAATAGAACCTTTGCGTGAATTGTTTAAGGATGAGGTTCGTGTTATTGGAAGAAAATTAGGACTTCATAGTGATTTAATCGATAGGCACCCATTTCCAGGCCCAGGTCTTGCTGTACGGATTTTGGGGGATATCACAAAAGAACGCTGTGATTTATTGAGGAAAGCAGATCATATTGCTATTGAAGAACTTAGAAATTCGAAGACTTATTCTAAAGTATGGCAAGCATTTACAGTTTTACTACCGATTCAAAGTGTGGGCGTGATGGGGGATGAAAGAACGTATGAGAATGCTGTGGCTTTTAGAGCAGTAACGAGCCAAGATGGTATGACAGCAGATTGGGCTAAGTTGCCCTACGACGTTTTGGCTCGTATATCGAATCGTATTATTAACGAGGTAAAAGGGATTAACCGCGTTTGCTACGACATATCTTCAAAACCACCTGCCACAATTGAATGGGAATAAGCAAGCCTGAAGGCTTGCAGACAACAGAGCAGCATTTAATCGAACACGTTATCACAAACCAGCGTTGCGCTAGTGGTGACTGTCACTTCAGTGACTGTCACGGACCAACGTTTAACCCATACGAACCTCATTATGCATAAACGTTTTGTACATCTTCATCTTCATACTCAATACAGCCTCTTAGAAGGGGCGTGTAAAATCAAAGACCTTGTGAGCCAAGCCGTAAAGCTAGGTTTTCCAGCATTGGCTATGACTGATTATGGCAACATGTTTGGGGCAATCGAGTTTTATCAAGAATGTATGAACCAAGGAATAAAGCCTATTCTTGGTTATGAAGCTTACGTGGCTCCGAGCTCCCGATTTGAGCGTTCTACGCATGGTATTAAAGATGCTTCCTTCCGTTTAGTTCTTTTGGCAAAAAACGAAACGGGTTATAAAAACCTGATGAGATTAGCAAGTCTTGCTTATACCGAGGGTTTTTATTACAAGCCTCGAATAGATAAGGAAACTTTAAAAGAATATGGGGAAGGTTTAATTGGACTTTCTTCTGGTTTGAAAGGAGAGACAGGTTATTATGTTTCTCGAGAACGATTTGAGGAAGCTGAGAACACGATAAAAGAGTATCAGGATTGTTTAGGTGAAGATAATTTTTATTTAGAAATTCAGAATCATGGAATTCCTGAAGAAGCTCAAATTAGAGAAGGTCTGAGTTCTCTTTCGAAAAAATTAGGAGCAAAACTTGTTGCTTCAAATGATGTGCATTATGTTCATCGAAAAGATGCTAGGTCTTTAGAGGCTTTGATTTGTATTCAGTCGGGGTCCACTTTAGATGATCCTGCGCGATTGAGAATGTCTTCGGATGATTATTATTTAAAGTCCCAAGATGAAATGAAATCTTTATTTAAAGATTTTCCCGAGAGTTTAGAAACGACACACGAGATTGCTAATCAATGCAATGTTGAATTGGAATTTGGTAAGTTCCACCTTCCACTATTTACTCCTCCTGAGAAAAAAACAAAAGAAAAATATCTTAGAGAATTATGTGATGCAGGATTAAATGAAAGAGTAGGAAAGTTAACTAAGAAATATCAAGATAGACTGGATTATGAGTTAACTATCATCGAAAAGATGGGTTATGTCAGTTACTTTTTAATTGTATGGGATTTTATTCGTTATGCCCGTGAAAATGATATTCCTGTAGGGCCTGGTAGAGGTTCAGCTGCCGGGAGTATTGTTGCTTTTTCTTTGGGGATTACAAGCTTGGATCCTATTCAATATGGATTGATTTTTGAACGGTTTTTGAACCCAGACCGTGTAAGTATGCCCGATATCGATATCGACTTTTGTTACGCTCGTCGTGACGAAGTGATTGAATATGTTAAGAAAAAATATGGGACTGAGAATGTGGCTCAAATTATTACTTTTGGAACCATGGCTGCTCGAGGTGTGATACGCGATGTGGGGCGTATTATGGGAATACCGTATGGAGATGTCGACCTGGTTGCAAAGCTGATTCCTATGGAATTGAATATTACTTTGGCGCAGGCTTTAAAGAAAGAGCCTAAACTGAAGAAGCAAGTTCATTCGGATCCTAAAATTAAGGATTTAATGGATGTTTCTAAGATGTTAGAAGGGAATACTCGCCACGCATCGACCCATGCTGCGGGTGTTGTGATTTCAGATGCTCCTTTACCAGAGTATGTACCTCTTTTTAAACAAGGAGATATTGTTTCCACTCAGTATTCTATGGGGGCTGTAGAAAAAATAGGTTTGTTGAAAATGGATTTTTTGGGTCTGAAGACATTGACGGTTATTGATGAGACATTAAAAATTCTAAAAAAGAATCTTAATGTAGAAATTGATTTTTCTACGATGTCTTTCGAAGATGATAAAACTTATGAGCTGTTAGCAAATGGAGAGACATTTGGTGTGTTTCAGTTGGAAAGTTCTGGAATGAGAGATATTTTAAAAAAAATGAAACCTTCTCAATTTGAAGATATTGTAGCTTTGTTAGCTCTATACCGACCAGGTCCTTTGGGAAGTGGTATGGTCGATGATTTTATCCGAAGAAGGCAAGATGCATCCCTTATTCAATACGATCATCCTGATTTGGAGACCATTTTAAAAGAAACGTATGGTGTTATTCTATATCAAGAACAGGTGATGCAGATCGTGAGTAAATTGGCAGGTTTTAATTTGGCAAAAGCAGATTTATTACGTCGTGCGATTGGTAAAAAAATTCCAGAAGTTATGGAGAGGCAACGTATTGAATTTCTTGAAGGTGCAAAAGCTAATAAAGTGAGTGTGAAAGTAGCTGAAAAAATCTGGAGTTTGATTGAGTATTTCGCAGGGTATGGTTTTAACAAATCGCATTCAGCAGCTTATGCAGTTGTTTCATTTCAGACGGCGTATTTAAAAGCAAATTATGCTATTGAATTTATGACGGCTTTGTTGACTTCGGAAAAAGATAACACGGATAAGTTAGTTAGATATATTGATGAAGCTAAGCGTTTAGGGATAGGGGTGTTACCCCCTTCGGTGAATGAAAGTGATTCTGTTTTTACTTGTACGGATAATGAAATCCGTTTTGGAATGTCTGCTGTAAAAAATGTGGGGATCGCTGCTATTGAAGCTATTGTGGAGTCTAGAAAAGACCATGGGGAGTATAAGTCTATTTTTCAATTTACTCAAAACGTAGATTTAAGAGTGGTGAATCGGAAAGTATTTGAAAGTTTAATTAAGGCAGGTGCTTTTGATAGTTTTGGAAACAAAAGAGCGCAGTTGATGGCTGTACTCGATCGATCTCTTGATATGGCGAATCAACGACAAAAGGATCGGAATTTAGGACAGACATCTTTATTTGATGTTATGGATGAAAACTCATCCTTTGAGGCTGATTTAGCAGAGATGCCTGCAATTGAAGAGTGGCCTGAGAGTCAATTATTGGCATATGAAAAAGAGATGTTGGGTTTCTATGTAACTTCTCATCCGTTAACACGCTATTCTAAGATTTTGGATACATATACTTCTGCGACGTCTTCTAATCTAGGGGAGTTTAAGGACCAAGAAGAAGTGAGTATGGGAGGGCTTATTCAAACTTCAAAAGAAATTATGACTAAAAGAGGTCGTAAAATGGCTTTTGTTACACTTGAAGATTTGGACGGGGCTTGTGAAATTGTTGTTTTTTCGGATATTTATGAAAAGGTACAATCTCTTTTGATTGAAGACCAAACTATTTTTTTAAAAGGAAGAATTAATTTAAGAGAAGATATTGCATCTGTGATTGCCACAGACATTTTTCCATTAGAAGAGGCGACAAAAAAATTAACGCGTGTTTTAACCATAGATTTAAGTACTCCAGGTTTGGACAAAAAGATTTTAGAACAAGTGAGACAAATATTACTAGACCATAGAGGGTCGACACCTGTTTACTTAACCTTTCAAGATGCTAAAGGTAAGAAGACAATTATGAGTTCTGGAGAGAGTTTTCGTGTTAATTCCAGCGAGGAGTTGTTTGAGCAGGTGAAGGGTGTTTTGGGTGAGGGGTCCATCCGAGTTAGAACCTAAAATAAGGAATTTGGGTTTAGTTGGGGATCCTTCTCTTTTAGTAATAGAGCTAAGTTCTTTGATTATGGGTATTTGCCATGATTTTGAGTGATTTTGAGGCGGCTTCACAAAATTGTAAATCATTTATTTATAATAAGTTATAGAATTGGTCTTCTTGACAGGCCCAGAAAAGTTTGTTACTATTTGTATTGTAATAAGTTACTACAAATTCTGGATTGGAAGGGAAGGTGATTTACCCATGACTATGACCAAAAAAGACATTGTCATTAAAGTATCGAACGATACAAATTTGACACAGATTGATGTCAAAAAAATTGTCCAAAAAACGTTGGATGCTGTTGTGGAAAGTCTTGAAAAAGGTGAAACGGTTGAATTGAGAAACTTTGGAGTTTTCAAAGTGAAAAACCGTAGAGGAAGATTGGGCCGAAACCCAAGAACAGGTCAAGAAGTTGCTGTACCAGAGAAAAAAGTAGTTGTTTTTAAACCTGGTCTTGTATTGAAGTATAAAGTTAAATAACTCTTAAGGAGATTTAATGCCTAATAAAGGCTCGGTAAAGTGGTTTTCCAATGTTAAAGGGTACGGCTTTTTGGAAACAGAAGATGGTAATGAAGTATTTGTTCACTATACCGAAATCCAATCAGATGGATACCGTAAACTTGAAGAGGGTGAAGAAGTAGAGTTTGATACCATTGAGGGCGACAGAGGCCTTTGTGCAACGCATGTTGTTAAAAAAACTTCCCCAGTCAGTAGAGAGGTAGAAGAGCCTGTTGTTGTTGAAGGTTAGTTTATTTTTCTAATTATGATCCTTCCTGATATTAATAATATTCAATGAGAAGATTTTTTGTTGACCACATAGAAGAAGAATGTTGTCTTTGGTTGAATGCTGAAGAAAGTCGTCATGCAGTTAAAGTTTTGCGGTTTTCAGAAGGAGACAAGCTGCTTGTATTTGATTCCTCAGGAAAAGAATATGAAGCTGAGATATCTTCTATTTCTAGTGATTCCAAAGTGCAAGTTCGTATTTTGAAAGAAGTTCAAAAAAAGCCAGAGAATATCCTTCTTTCTGTAGCGCAAGGATTCTTACATAAACAGAAAATGGATGAGTTGGTTGAAAAGGCTTGTGAGATTGGTTTGCATGAGCTTATTCCTGTAATGACAGAGTTTTCAGCATATCAATTAAAACAAAGTGCCTATTCAAAGGTTCTAGAGCGGTGGAAGAGGATTTTGACAGCTGCTCGAAAACAAAGTGGAAATATTAGGCCATTTTCCCTAGGGGAATTAAGTTCTTTAGAGAAGGTGCTTGAACAAACGGCAGAGTTTGATTATAGTTTTGCTTTTCATCCGGATAGGGATGCTTTAGTTCTGAAAGAAGTAGTTCAGAAAATCTTACAAAAACAAGCTGGGTCAGTTAGCCCTGTAAAGATTTTGTTGTTGATTGGACCTGAAGGTGGTTTCTCCGAATCAGAGATTCAGAGTATGAAAGCTGCTAATGTTTCTATTGTGCAATTAGGAAGTAGTATTTTAAGAGCAGAAACAGCATTTGTTGCTTTATCTTCCATATTCAAATTATTGGTGTAAGAAAATGAAGCTTAAAAAAGTAAAATTTCAAACGTTGGGTTGTAGAGTGAATCAATATGAAACGCAGGCTATGAGAGAAAAACTCTTTAAGTCCGGTTTTGTGGAGACTAAAAATTTAGACGAAGCCGATCTATTTGTTTTAAATACCTGTACGGTGACAGCTGAAAGTGATCGTAAGAGTAGATACTTAATTCGAAAAATGCATCGTGTGAATCCTGAGACTAAGATTATTGTGACAGGGTGTTATGCTGAGAGAAATGTGGAAGAAATTTTAGAAATTGAAGGTGTTACTGAAGTTTTAAGACAAAATGAAAAAGATTTGATTGTTGAGAAAGCGTTGCTGCATTTTGATATTGAGAACTCGGAGTTTTCTCAATGTCGAGGTCAAGAGGAAGATAAGATGCATGGAAGGGATCGTTATTCTGATTTGTCCGTATCTTCTTTTGAAGGGCGAGCACGTGCCTTTGTTAAAATTCAGGATGGATGTAATCACGCTTGTGCTTTTTGTAAAGTGGTGATAGTTCGAGGTCGTGCACGGAGTCGAAGATTTGATGAAGTGGTTGAGGAGGCTGAGACTTTAGTTAGAGCAGGTTTTAAAGAAGTTGTATTAGCGGGGATTCAGTTGGGGGCTTATGGAGATGGTTTGGGTGATTCGGAATCGTTGGCTTCTTTGTGTCGAAGGTTGTTAGAGGTTTCTGGTTTAGAAAGACTAAGACTTTCCTCTATTGAGCCTACGGATGTTTCAGATGAGCTCATTCAGTTGATGGCAGAAAGTCCTAAATTTTGCCCGCATTTGCACATAGCTTTACAGAGCGGAGACGCAGAAGTCTTGAAAAATATGAATCGACGTTATGGCCCTAAATTTTATAAGGAATTGGTCCATAAAATTAATCGTAAAGTTGATTTCTTTGCTTTGACCTGTGATGTTATGACGGGTTTCCCTGGGGAGACGCAAGAGCAATTTCAAAATACGATAGAGCTTTTAAATGAATTAAAGCCATTAAAAATTCATGCCTTTCCGTACAGCCCTCGAGAGGGAACTCGAGCAGCTCGCATGGAAGATACGATTGAACATTCAGAAGCAGATAGACGCATCAAGTTTTTACAGGCTGAAGGAAGAGGGTGGCAATCCGAATATTTGGATGGAACAATAAACACAAGGCTTCACGTTTTGGTAGAAGAAAAAGTGGATCGGAAAGAGACAGGTGAGGTTTTCTATCGTGGGAGAACCCCTAATTATATTTTGGTGGAGTTTAATGCTGAAGATGTGAATGTTGGGGAATTTGCTTGGGTTGAAGTTAAAGAGAATAGAAAAGATCGTGTTTTTGGAGAGCTTGTTTCATAATTAATTTTTTCAAAACGGTAAAGGAACTGATATGGACTTTGCTTTTTTAGTGATAGCACAAAATGTTACAGAAACAATTGAAACTATGAAGGTTGGTTGGGTTGATGTGGTTTTTATGCTATTTGTTGTTTTGGGGATGTTTTCCGGGTACCGTCACGGATTAGCCAAAGAAACGTTGAAAGTCATTTCTACGGTAGGAGCTTTGATGGTGGCATTCTATTTTTATGATCCTATGGGGATTTGGATTAAACGAAATGCATTTTTACCACAAGGATTAGGCATGCCGGTTGCTTTCTTTGTACTGCTTACTTTTAGTACGATCTTTTTTTATTATGCATTACTTTTATTAGGACAATTAGCTGAAGTTCGATTTGCACATGTTTTGGATAAGATAGGTGGTTTGCTTTTAGGTTTTGGACGGTATGTTGTTATTTTTTCCTTATTTTCAACTATATTGTTATTATTGAACATGTCTTTTATTAGTAAGTCTTACTCAAAAAATTCAATGGTAGGCCCTTTTATTTCAACATTGGCTCCCAATTTATATAAACAGGTGAATAAGGTTATTAAGTTGCCGCCTATTCGAATGGAACCTCAAATAATTGTGACATAAAAATCAAAAACCTTAAAAGAGCATCTTGAGTTTTAGGTAATCGAGGAGAAAAAAGTTGTCGTTAGACCCTATTGTTAATCAGGTCGCATCACGTAATGATATTGTGGAAATTATATCGGAGTATTTACCCTTAAAAAAAGCGGGAAGAAACTTTAAAGCTTGTTGCCCTTTTCATGAAGAAAGGTCTGCTTCGTTTGTGGTAAATCCTGAACGTCAGATTTTTCATTGTTTTGGTTGTCATGCTGGAGGAGATGTTTTTAGTTTTGTTATGAAAGTGGAGAATTTAAACTTTCCCGAGGCACTCCAAAAACTGGCTAATCGAGTTCAGATGGTATTGCCAGATCGAAAGCAAGGTGGGGGAAGGATTGGAGGTGCTCCTACTGGGAAAAAAGAGAAGTTATACGAAATAGGTCGTTTATCAGCAGAGTATTATCAGAATGTATATAAAGACCCTCAGCTTGGGGCTCAGGCTCAAAAATATATGCTTGATAGAAACTATTCACCCCAAGTAATTGATATGTATAAGGTTGGGTATGCTACGGATGCTTGGCAGGGACTATATGAGTTTTTAAGGAAAAAGGGTTATTCGGACGCCCTTTTATTGGATTCGGGTTTAATACGAAAGAGTGAAAAAGGGAGATTATTTGACCTTTTTAGAAAACGTGTTATCTTTCCTATATTGAATACGCAGGGAAAAGTAGTGGCTTTTGGAGGCCGTATCCTGGGTAATGACGGAAACCCTAAATACTTAAATTCTCCGGAAACGGAAACATTTCAAAAACGAAGTATTTTTTATGGTTTAGATTTAGCAAAAAAAAATCTACGCACGGATAAAGCTCAACTGATTATTGTTGAAGGTTATTTAGATGTTTTATCTTTAACGCAATATGAGTTTACAAATTCAATTGCAACTTTAGGCACTTCTCTGACTAAAGAGCATTGTTATTTGCTGAAGCGTTATGTGGATGAAGCAATATTAATTTATGATGGGGACAAAGCTGGAGAAGCGGCGAGTCTACGCGGAATAGATGTTTTGATAGAAGAAGGAATGAATGTAAAGTTGTTGTCATTACCTTCGGGGAAAGACCCGGACGATTTTTTGAAAGAACAGGGACGGGAGGCATTTCAAAATTTATTAAATGAAGCTAAAGATGTTTTTGATTATAAATTAGCCTATCTGTTAAAAGTTCATGATGTTAACGATGCAACAGGTCTGGTGAAAATAACAAATGAGTTTTTGGAATTGTTGTCGAAGGTTAAGAATTCAGTTTTGGTAGATCGTTATTTGAGAAGATTGAGCCATGAAATAAGTGTTGATGAAGTATCTTTAAGAAACGAGTATAAGAAATTTATTGCTAAGCAAAAAAAGTCACCTAATGTGACAGCTTCTGTTTCTAAGGGTTCTCAAAATGAAAAAACTTCATTGGTGCAGCATGAATGGCAATTACTTCAGCTTGTAACGCAGTATAAAGAGTACAAAGAAACGCTTTTAAGTCATCTTAATGAGTTGGACTTTTTTGATTTAGAAGCCAGAAAAGTGTTTCGTTTTTTAAAACAGAAACAAATGGATGAAGGCGGGAATGTTTCTATAAATGAAATTCTTCCGCAGATAGTAGATGAGAAGAAAAAATCTTATTTTGTGAGTTTGTCCTTTATGGATATGTCTGAAGAGGATGTTCATAAAGCATTTCATGATTGTTTAAAAAAAGCGCAGTTGAGTAATTACGATATAAAACTAAAAGATTTGATGTCCAAGATGAAGCAAGCAGAGGCGAACGGCAATAAAGTCGAAGCCTCAAAATATATGAAGCTTTATCAAACATTGTTATCTGAGAGAAAAGTAGTTGCTTAGTTGTTTTTTGTAATGAAGTTGTAATAGAGAAATACCTTTGAAGCGTTTGGCTTTAGCGGTAAGAGTATAAATTTATAAGGAGAGCGTTCTCTAATGAAAAAAAACAAGAAAACGAAATCTAAAACTTCGAAAAAGAAAGTTGTGAAAAAGGCTAAGAAGAAAGTAGTCGCTAAGTCTAAGCCTAAGTCTGCGTCTAGTAAGAAGCCTAAAAAAAAGGCAGTTAAAAAAACTGCAACTAAAAAAGCTTCTAAAAAAACGCTTAAGACTAAAAAACCTATTAAAAAAGTTTCTTCGTCTAAAAAAGTAAAAGAATCTAAGGTAGACAAAAAACAAGATAAGAAAAAACACCAAGGGAAGTATAGTGAGAATGATTATGAAAAATCTCTTTCGAAACTCTTGGCGGTAGGTAAAAAACAAGGTTATATGACCTATGAGCAAATCAATGATTTTTTACCAGGGGCTGTGAATTCTGTTAATAAGATTGAAGATGTGGTGACTTTGCTTGCGAGTCAACAAATTGAACTAACGGACCGTCCTGCAGGTAAACCAGGTCAAAAGCCCGTAGCGGGAGCTGCTGCTGACTCTAAAGAATCTAAGGGAGATGGTATTGAAGCAGCCGGTGAGTTAGAGCGTGCAGCTAAGATGGATGACCCTGTTCGTATGTATTTAAGACAGATGGGGCAGATTCCTCTTTTGAGTCGTGAAGAAGAAATTAGATTAGCTAAGCGTATTGAAGAGGCTGAAGATAAAGTGAAGATTTCCGTTTATAAAGCAGCTGTGTCAAGGCAGGTGCTTCTTGATATTGCGAATAGAATTTCAAAGGGCGAGATTACCTTGGAAAGTGTCGTTGATGGTGATATTACACAAACCAACCCTGTTACTAGCAAGAAGATGAAAAGTTTAACTCGTAAATTAAAAGCTAGTAAAAAAGGAGCTAACCTAGTTGATCTTTTAATGCAGTTTAAAATTCAAATTGATATCGTTGAAAAAACAGTTATTGATATTCGTTCTAAGCTAGAATTACTGCGAGCTCGAAAGAAAGAGGCTGCTAAGCTTAAGGCGAGTAAAGATAAAGAGCAGAAAAAACGATTAGCTGAAGTAAAAGAAAGTGTTAAGGAACTACAAGAATATTTAGCTGAGGATGAAGCGGCTATCGTGACTCATTTAAAAGGAGTTTCGAAATGCCAGAAAGAATTGATCTTAGCTAAAAAAGATCTTGTTGCTGCCAACCTTCGTTTGGTTGTTAGTATAGCCAAGAAGTATACCAATCGCGGTTTAACCTTTTTGGATTTGATTCAAGAAGGGAATATTGGTTTGATGAAGGCCGTGGATAAGTTTGAGTATAAAAGAGGATATAAATTCTCAACTTATGCTACTTGGTGGATTAGACAAGCTATTACGCGAAGTATTGCGGATCAGGCGAGAACGATTCGTATTCCTGTACATATGATTGAGACCATTAATAAGTTTTATCGTGCGTCTCGTCATTTAGTTCAAGAAACAGGACGGGAACCAACTCCTGAAGAAGTGGCGAAAGTGATGAAGATGCCTATTGAAAAAGTAAAAGGTATCTTGAAGATCGCTCAGGAACCGATTAGTCTTCAGACCCCTATTGGGGATGAAGGAGACACGAATTTTGGTGACTTCATTGAAGATAAGTCTGCGATTTCTCCTGCGAATGCAACCGCTTATTCTATGTTAAAAGAGCAAATGGATGATGTTCTTGAATCTTTGACTGAAAGAGAAGAGAAAGTCTTACGGCTTCGATTCGGGATCGGAGATGGTTATCCTAGAACTCTTGAGGAAGTTGGTAAAATTTTTAATGTTACTCGAGAACGGGTTCGTCAGATTGAAGCAAAAGCGCTTCGTAAATTGCGTCACCCAACCCGATCTAGAAAGCTTAAGAGCTTTTTAGATATTCGTCTCAGCGAGTAATTCCTTTTTCCAGAACGAGGATTTATTCTCGTTCTGGATACCCCTTTTCATTCCAGTTTTTACCGTTTTAAATATCATTTCTATAACTTTGACCCTATTTTAGAAGTATTCGAGCTTTTTGTTTGTGTGATATACTAAGCTCTTCATTTTGGACTAAGATGGATGTCTATGAGACGGAATTATTTATGAAAATTTTAAGAAAATATACATTGCAGCAGCTTATATTGCCTTTTTTGATTTCCTTAGGGGTGTTTACCTTTATGTTTTTGGTGGGGAATTTGGTGAGGTTAGCGGACCTTTTATTAAATAAGGGTGTTAATATTTTTGATGTTGCAAAACTATTGTTACTGTTAATGCCTAAACTACTTAGCTTTACTTTGCCTATGAGCGCCTTAACGGCTGTTCTGCTTGTGTATGGTGGTTTTGCGCAATCCAACGAAGTTATTGCGATGAAGGCCTGTGGGATTAATATTTTTCGAGTTATGATACCGACCCTTCTTGTTGGGGTTCTGCTTAGTTTTGTGTCTTTGTTTATTAATGATCATCTCATTTCAAAAACAAGGCATGAATATAGAGAGCAAGTAAAAAATATGTTTTTAAACAAACCACTTGCTTATTTGGAAGCGGGGAGATTTATTAAAGAATTTAAAGGTTATGTGATTTTAATTCAGGAAATTGATGGTGAGAATCTAAAGGGAATTACCATTTATCAATCTGAAGGGGATAAGCCAATTAGAACGATACTTGCAGACAGAGGAGAGATTCTTTCTTCACCGGAAGAAAGAATGTTGAGCTTAAAGCTTTACGATGGAACAATTGATGAAGGAAACCCAGATGATCCCAATGTTTTTTATAAATTAGATTTTGAAACATTTGAGTTACCCCCTCTTTTTACCGGCAATAACCAACCTCAAAATGGGAAGGTGAATAAAAAGGAAAAAGATATGAGTTTGGATGAATTGATGTTGAAGCTACCTAACGTTAAAGAAGAAAAGGGAAGGCTTAAGATAGAGTCAGAGCTTTACAAAAAGATTTCTATATCCATGGCACCCATTATTTTTATTCTTTTAGGCCTCCCTCTGGCGATTATAACTCGAAGAGGTGAGCCTATAATTAGTTTTAGCATTGCCTTGGGGTTGATTTGTATCTATTACGTCTTTTTCGTTTGGACAGATACGCTTGCTATTGGAGGCGTAGTACCTCCTGCGATAGCTTTATGGTTGCCCAATATAGTTTTGGGCTCTATTGGGTCTTTTTTGATTTTTAAGGTTGTGAGAAGTTAGAGGATTGTGTTTAATTGTAGTGTAAGGGAAATAAGGGGATTCCCAATGTGAAACGTTCATTGGAATTGAGTTCTAGGTGGAATGCAGTAGTTATCGCGTTCTTGAATTTGTTCAAGGATGAGGAAAGTCCGGGCTTCGCAGGGTGTGGCGCTGGGTAACTCCCAGGCTATTCTTTTAGAATAGACGGAAAGTGCCACAGAAAATAAACCGCCTTGATTCGTCAAGGTAAGGGTGAAAAGGTGGTGTAAGAGACCACCAGAGGCCTTAGTGATGAGGTCTGCTTGGTAAACCCCGCCTGAAGAAAGGCCCAATAGGGAGCGAGGAATGACCCATTCCGTTATGAGCTTCGGGTTGGCCGTATGAGGTTTCTTGAGAGGGAAACCCTAGATAAATGATAACTCTTCTTAGGGAAATATCCCTAAGATGACAGAATCCGGCTTATTCGCATTCCACCTTTACTTTCGACTCCCTACCAAAGAGTGTTCTATAGGCTAATTAGGTATAAATCAAATCTAAGCTCGTGATATCAAAACCCTAGTTAAAAAATACTTGCCGAATACCTTTAATTTAGTATAATAACCGGCCAATTTGTCATAAGTAAAAAGTGTGCATAACACAGGAGGAAAGAATTCATTGGCTCAGCTAAATTTAAAACAATTATTAGAAGCAGGTGTCCATTTTGGCCATCAGACTAAAAGATGGAATCCAAAAATGTCTAAGTTTATTTTTGGAGAAAAAAATGGCATTTATATTATTGACCTAGAAAAGACATTGGTTAGCTTTAAAAAAGCGTGTGATTTTTTATTGTCTGTTGCAAGTGATGGTCAAGAAGTTTTGTTCGTAGGGACTAAGAAACAAGCGAAAGACCCTATAAGAGAATCTGCCGAAAAATGCAGTATGCCTTACGTGAACGAACGTTGGTTGGGTGGGATGTTGACCAATTTCTCTACCGTGAGGAAGAGCATTTCTCGTCTGGATGAATTAGATAAGATGGAAAGAGAAGGCACATATGATTTTATTACGAAGAAAGAAGTTCTTCAGCTTAAGAAAGAAAGAGAAAAGCTGAACAAGAACTTAGCGGGTGTTAGAAATATGAACCGTACTCCGTCAGCTGTTTTCGTGATTGATCCTAAAAAAGAAGAGATTGCTGTTAAAGAAGCGAATAGGTTGAAAATTCCAGTAATAGCTCTTGTAGACACAAATTGTGACCCAGATCCAATTGATTTTCCAATTCCAGCCAATGATGATGCGATTCGTGCTGTGAAATTATTTTGTCATGTCATGAGTGAGGTTGTTCTAGAAGGAAGAAAAACGTTCGACAGAACTTCACCAACTCCTGAATCAGAAAAACCAGAACCAGTATCTGAAGAAGTTATAGAAGAATCCAAAGAACCCGTAAAAGGTGAGGATAAAAAATCCTCTGATTCTGAAGCTGCTTCAACAACTAAATCTTAAGGACGGTAACTAGCTATGAGTGCAGTAACTTCAGAGACAATTAAAGAATTAAGAGAAAGAACGAGTGCAGGTATTATGGACTGCAAGCAGGCTTTGTCAGAATCTAATGGAGATCTAGATAAAGCGATAGAGTTTTTAAGAAAAAAGGGAATGGACAAGGCGACCAAGAAATCGGGTCGAGCAGCTAATGATGGGCTTGTTACCTCTTATATCCACATGGGTGGGAAGATAGGTGTTTTGCTTGAAGTGAATTGTGAAACGGACTTTGTTGCGAGGACGGAAGATTTTGCTTCTTTTGTTAAAGAAGTAGCAATGCAGATTGCAGCTACAAACCCTCAATATGTTTCATCTGATGAAGTTCCGCAAGAGTTTATTGAAAAGGAAAAAGAGATTCTTCGAGCTCAGGTCCAAGGAAAACCAGAAGAAGTCATAGAGAAAATTTTGCAAGGTAAGATCGAAAAGAAATACGAAGAAATATGCTTGCTGAATCAGAAGTATATTAAAGATGACAGTAAAACCATTAAAGAAATGGTAACTGAAATTGTTGCTAAGATTGGCGAAAATATAATTGTTCGTCGCTTTGCTCGTTTTGAGCTAGGCGCTGAATAGAACCCTGCCATTATGCCCCAAACAAAAGTTAGGCATATGAAACCTAAGACTAAGAAAAAGAAAACAAAAGGGTATAACCGAGTTGTTTTGAAACTGAGCGGTGAAGCGCTTCAAGGTTCTCAACAATATGGTATCGATCCTCAAATTGTTGATTCTATAGCGGACCAAATAAAAGAAGTTTCGCTTTTAGGGATTCAGCTAGCAATTGTTATTGGCGGTGGGAATATTTTTAGAGGCGTTAAAGCTGCAAGTAAAGGGATGGATCGTTCGACAGCAGATTATATGGGGATGTTGGCAACGGTTATTAACTCTATGGCTCTTCAAGATGCTTTAGAGAAACATGATGTAGATTCTCGTGTTTTGTCTGCTATTGAAATGAAAGAATTAGCAGAGCCATATATTAGACGAAGAGCGATGCGTCATTTAGAAAAAGGCCGTGTTGTTATTTTTGCTGGAGGTACCGGAAATCCGTATTTTACGACAGATACAACCGCAGCGCTAAGAGCGAGTGAGATTGGTTCTGAAATTATTTTAAAAGCGACTAAGGTCGATGGGGTTTACACGGATGACCCAGTTGTAAATAAAAAAGCAAAGAAGTATGACAGTTTGAGTTATATGGAAGTTTTGAATCAAGGTTTGAAAGTGATGGATGCAACAGCGATTTCATTATGTATGGATAACCAGATACCCATTATTGTTTTTGACCTTAATAAAAAAGGTAATATCAAGAAAGCTATTTTAGGAACAAAAATTGGAACTAAAGTAGATTCTAAATAAAAAGAGAGCCGTTCAATGGAAGATGTTAAAACAGTTCAAGATGTGTTAAATGAAGTAGAATCTAGAATGAACAAATCTGTAGAGGCAGTTAAGAAAGATTTTAGCTCTTTAAGAACAGGAAGAGCCAACGTTGCAATTGTTGAAGGAATTACAGTTGATTATTACGGAACGTCTACACCAATTAAAAATTTAGCAAATCTTTCTATTCCAGATCCTAAAACGGTTTTAATTCAGCCTTGGGATGCCGGAGCTTTGGGAGAGATAGAAAAAGGGATTCAGAAGTCAGATTTGGGTTTAAACCCAATTGTTGATGGAAAAGTAATTAGAATATCAGTTCCGCAACTTACGGATGAAAGAAGAAATGAGTTGTCTAAGTTAATTAAAAAGGTAGCTGAAGAAGGAAAAATTTCTTTAAGAGCTGCAAGGCACGAAGGTATTGATGCTTGTAAGAAGCTTGAGTCAGCTAAAGAAATTACAGAAGACGATTTGTTTGACTCTCAGAAGGATATCCAGAAAGTTACAGATCAATTTGTGAAAGATGTAGAGAGTCTTCTGGAGCAGAAGGAAAAGGATATTAGAGAGATCTAAGGAAATTAAAAGCTAATAAGCTAATAGAGTGAAGGTGTAAAATTGTTGACATGTACCACGATTTTACCTAAAATCTGCCGCTTTATTGGAAAAGGAAGGAAATTGCCGTGTACGCAGTAATCGAATTTAGAAATAAACAATTTTTAGTAGAAAATGATGTGATCTTATCTATTGACCGATTAGAGTCTTCTAAACCAGGAGATGAGCTCGTTGTTGATAAGGTATTACTCGTAAACAAAGATGGTTCCCCTCAAGTGGGACAACCTGAAGTTAAAGGGGCGAAAGTAGTTTGTGAAGTGATTCGTCATATGCGAGGAAAGAAAAAAATTGCATTTAAATTTAAGAAAAGAAAAGATACTAAAGTTAAAAGAGGTTTTCGAGCAGATCTTACAGAAATTAAAGTTAAAGAAATCGTAGCATAAATAGTATCGTTTTATATCATTGATTTGAGTTGTAGTAATAGCTTGGAAAATAACACTTATATGTATGCCAGGTCTAAAGACCCGGCACACTCGGTACCCAACTTATGGGTACCAAATAAAATGATTTGATTTGAAGCCCACGGAATCATGTGAGATCAATCAAATTCGAGGAGTGGTTATGGCACATAAAAAAGGTCAGGGTAGTGTTCAGAACGGCCGTGACTCTAACGCACAGAGACTTGGAGTAAAAGCATTTGGTGGTCAGTATGTGACTGCTGGAAGTATTATCATTAGACAAAGAGGAACTCGTTTTAAACCGGGTTTTTCAGTAAAAAGAGCTAATGACGATACTTTATTTGCTTTAAAAGATGGTGTGGTTCAGTTTAGACCTAACAAGACCGTCGATATTATTTCTCCAAATAATTAATTCATTTTTTCTTTTTAAAGGCTAAAAGATACTTATATACTAAGAGTGTCTTTTGGCCTTTTTTGTTTTATAGCGAAATAGATTGTTTAAATAGTGAGGGTTGAGATGTTGATTGATAGAACGCGCATAATCGTAAAATCGGGTATTGGAGGTAAGGGATGTGAAAGCATTTTTCACCGAAAAGATAAGAAACTGATTCCTGATGGAGGAGATGGTGGAAAAGGTGGAGATGTTTTAATTCGAGCAGATCAAAATGTATCGGGCTTAAAATTTTTTCAAAATGGTCGTGTGTATGAAGCTGGGCGAGGCAATTTTGGTAGCAGTAATCAAAAGACGGGCCGTGCGGCAGAAGATCTTATTCTAAAAGTTCCTTGCGGTACTACCATAATGAGTTCGGATGAACAGTTCTTGATTAGAGATTTAACTCAGCATGGAGATGAAGTGATTTTATGTAAAGGGGGGCGTGGGGGTGCTGGTAATCAGCATGGAAAGCAAACTCATAATGGTAGACCGGGTGAAGAGCAGGAAATTATTTTAGATTATACAATCGTTGCAGATGTTTTTATGGTGGGGTTACCTAATTCTGGGAAATCATCTATTTTAAAAGCGATTTCAAATTCTGGAGTTACCATTGAAGAGTACCCTTTTTCTACTCGATTTCCTTTGTTGGGGACTTATGAGAATGATTTGTATCAGCGTGTTTCGTTTTGTGAATTACCCTCTTTAGAAAAAGGATCAAATGAAGGTAAGGGTTTGGGAAATCGCTTTCTTAAGCATCTGAAACGAGCTAAATTGATATGGGTGGTGCTGGATTGGAAGTCGAAATTTGTGGAAGATATTTTAGAGGGTAAGCAAGTAATTGAGAATCAAATAGAACTATTTAATCCGGACTTTTTATCTATACCTCGTTTTTATATTGTGAATAAATCAGACCTAAAAGAGGGGGGTGAAAAGGGGAAGATAAAAAAATTAGGAACGCATGTTTATGATGTTTCTGCAACAACGGAAGAAGGCATTGATCAATTAAAGCACGATTTAGATCAAGCTTTATTGGAGCAGGAAAGGAAAGAGAAAAATGAAGAAGAATCTAATCATATCTAGAAAGCAATTAATAAAACAAGCTAAGCGCATTGTTGTTAAAGTTGGGTCTAGTATTTTGTGTGATGCGAAAGGCCATTTTTCTAAAACAAGAGCTCAAATAATTTGTTCTGAACTTTCTTATTTATTAAAACAAAATAAAAAAGTTGTTTTGGTGAGTTCGGGTTCTGTTGCATGCGGAATGGATATGTTGCATTTGAAGAAAAGACCTTCTGAGTTGCCAATGCTACAAGCTTGCGCTGCAATTGGGCAAGGTAAATTGATGAAAGTATATGAAGATTATTTTGTGAAACGAAAATTGCATACAGCTCAAATGCTTTTAACTCAAGATATTTTGCATGATCGTATGCGGTATTTAAACACAAGAAATACGCTTCTATCTTTGATTAAACTGAGAGCGCTTCCTATTGTGAACGAAAATGACACCGTAGCAACGGATGAGATTAAATTTGGTGATAATGATCGTTTGTCTGCGATGGTTGCTTTAATTATGGGGGCAGATTTAGTGATCAATCTTTCAAATGTAGAAGGCGTTCTGGGTTCTAACCAAAGAGTGATTGGCTCTGTGAGCTCATCTTCGGAGTTGAGCAAATTAACGCATCATTTATTTGATGAAGTAAATCAGAAAACTGTTGGGGGGATGAAAAGTAAATTAGAAGCGGCTAGGGTGCTAATGCAATCAGGGACTCCCATGATTATTGCTGATGGAAAGAACGGTAAAATTTTAGAACAAATTATAAATGGAGAAGATGTTGGAACGTTGTTTATGCCTTCTGATAAGAAGACCAGTGTGACAAGATCTTGGTTGATTCACTCGGCTTCGACAAAGGGCTTGATTCAGGTAGACAGAGGAGCTTATGACGCTCTGAAAAATCATGGTAAAAGTTTATTGCCAAGTGGGATTGTTTCTTCAAGAGGAAATTATAAAGCAGGGGATGCTGTTCAGATCAGTTATGGAGCAAAAAATATATTTGCTCGAGGTCTAACCCATTTTTCGAGTGAGGAAGTAAAGCAAATTAAGAAAAGAAAGACGAGTGAAATCAAAGATATTTTGGGTTATAAGTTTTATGATGAAGTGGTTCATCGAGATAATCTGGTATTGATTTAGAGAGGGAGGATTTTAGAAATGAGTTTAAGAGATACAATAAAAAAATTAGTTGTTAAATCTAAAAAGGCATCTATTCAGTCTGCGGTCTTATCTACAGATAAGAAAAATAAAATTTTAAAAGCAGTAGCTCAAGAATTAAGAAAAAGTGCTCAGAAGATTCAAATTGAAAATCAGAAAGATCTTGATTATGCAAAGAAAGCAAAGCTTTCTTCAGCCATGATTGATCGATTAACTCTGGACCCAAGTCGAATAGAAGGAATGGCGTCTTCTGTTGAAGAGGTTCAAAAATTAGAAGACCCTATCGCGAAAATACTGGGGCAACACAAAACGGATAATGGATTAAAAATTAGGAAAGTATCGGTGCCTCTTGGTGTAATTGTTATTATTTACGAATCCAGACCAAACGTGACATCCGAGTGTGCTTCTTTATGTATCAAGAGTGGAAATGCTGTTGTTCTTAGAGGAGGGAAGGAAGCTTTTCATTCTAATAAAATTATTACTTCTATTTACCGAAAGGTTTTAAAGAAGTTTGGTGTTTCTGAAGACGTTGTAAGTTTGGTCCAAACAACAGACCGTGCTGCTGTGGACTTCTTAATTCAAATGGAAGGGCTTGTTAATTTGGTGATACCTCGTGGAGGAGAAACTTTAATCCAAAGAGTGGTGCAGAATTCTAGGGTACCCGTGATTAAGCACTATAAAGGGATTTGTCATGTGTACATTGATAAAGATGCCGATTTAAAACAAGCAGAGAAAATAGCGGTTAATGCTAAAGTTCAAAGACCTGGAGTTTGTAATGCTTGTGAAACTTTGCTAGTTCATAAGTCGGTTGCGAAACGTTTTCTTCCTCTTATTGAAAAAAAATTAATAGAAGAGGGATGTGAAATTAGAGGAGATGTGAACACTAAGAAAATTTTAAAAAATATTAAAAAAGCTTCCAAAGAAGATTGGTCTACGGAGTACTTGGATCTGATTCTTTCTATACGTACTGTGGATTCGATTGAAGAGGCTATTGATCATATACAAACCTTTGGTTCGGGGCATACCGAAGCTATAGTGACTAAAAACAAAAAAGCTGAAGATAAGTTTGTTCGCCGTGTGGACTCATCGTCTGTTATGGTGAATGCTTCTACTCGATTTGCGGATGGAAACCAATATGGTCTTGGTGCTGAGATTGGAATTTCTACAGATAAAATTCATGCCCGTGGACCTATGGGGTTGGAAGGGCTAACTTCGTATAAGTATGTTGTTTTTGGTAAAGGACAAATTCGCTCGTGAGTTCAGAAAAAAGAATTGGAGTGTTAGGTGGGACTTTTGACCCAGTTCATCATGCTCATTTGGAAATAGCTAAGAAAGCTAAGGATTCTTTTCAATTAGACACGGTATTATTTGTTCCATCCTTTGTTTCTCCTTTTAAGCAAGAAAACAAGGTAGCACCTCCTGAAGACCGGCTAGAAATGCTACGGTTAGCGATTAAACCATTTTCTTGGGCTCAGATAGAGAATTATGAAATTAAGCAAAAAGGTGTCTCGTATACGATTAAGACACTTCGTTATTTAAAGGATAAGGTAAGGGAAGGTTCAGAGTTGTTCTTTATAATGGGTGCTGATAGTTATCAGCAGTTCAAAGGTTGGAAAGACTATGAAGATATTTTAAACCTTTGCCAACTGGTTGTAGCAGAACGCCCAGGGACTTTATTGGAAAAGCTTCAAGAAATCCCATTTCAGACTTTGTCTATAGAGAAGATGGACTTGGCATCTAAGGAAATCCGAAAGAAGCTGAAAGAAGGTGGTGATCTCACCCCGGAGATTCCAGGGCCTGTTTTGGCCTATATTAGGCTAAAAGACCTTTATTCCTAAAAAGGACCCTGCCGGACCTCTTGCAATTAAAGGGAATATCAAAGATTAGAATATTTTCATAAAAATCATTAAAAAATTCAACATAAGTACTTGACTTTATCGTAACTTCTGGTAGAATTTGGCTCTTTATCTTTAGGGGAAGTCTGTCTCTTCTTAATGTTTTAAATAGCTTTAGAAGTTGTTTTTTGTCTGAGCTGCTTAGTTATTGCTGCTGTAGCTCAGTCGGTAGAGCACATCCTTGGTAAGGATGAGGTCACCGGTTCAATCCCGGTCAGCAGCTCCAGATTTTACTTAAGAGAACAAATCTTAAGTTTTGATTAATTAAGAAATTTTAAAATAATATTTTATTATAATTTTTATCTGAATCATGAAGGAGGCTAGAGATGGCTAAAGAGAAATTTGATCGGTCAAAACCGCATGTAAATATTGGAACAATAGGTCACGTTGACCATGGAAAAACAACGTTGACAGCAGCGATCACAACAACGCTAGCAAAAAAGGGTTGGGCAGATGCAAAAGCATTT
>JAJDCD010000026.1 GCA_029261035.1 Candidatus Omnitrophota bacterium | reverse complement strand
TTACCATCGATTAAGCTATTTTTTTATTTCGGTTAAAAATTTTTTTTTCATATCAAAAAAAATTCAACTTTCTTCCAATGTGCCAGGCCTTTCACTAAATTTTTGTTGTGATTGGCCTGGCACTTTGGGGGCATTGGGGTTCAAATACTTAAGAATCTGACATGTTTGTGCTAAACTATATCAAATCTAAGGGCTCTTTTCTATGGATAAAGAGCGGATGTATAGGAGAAAAAGAAGTGGCTGGAGATATTATAGTACTGGATTTGGAGACACAAAAAGGTTTTGATGAGGTTAGCAGAGATAAGCTTCATAAGATGAAGATCTCTGTTGTAGGGCTCTATAGTTACAATAGGGACGAGTATTTCACTTTAGAAGAGCAGGAAATTTTAACCCAAGAGTCTATTTTTAAAGATGCAGGACTCATTATAGGCTTTAACAGCCTCCATTTTGATTTGCCCGTATTGGCCCCTTATATTTTTACATCGATTGAAAACCTTCCTTCCTTAGATTTGATGGTAGAGATTGAGAAAGTTCGTGGACATCGGGTCACTTTAAATAGTGTTGCGGAAGCGACACTAAAGGAAGGTAAGAGTGGTTCTGGTAAAGATGCTCTCGAGTTATACCGAAATGGTAAAATGGAGCAGCTTAAAAAGTATTGTTTAGACGACGTTAGAATTACAAAAGAAATTTATGAGTATGGAAAAAAACACGGCAAGGTTTTGTTTAGATCTAATCGAGATTTTCGTGTTCACGAAGTAGCTGTCGATTGGGGTAAATTTAAGGCCAGAGAAAAAACAGAACAAGAAACATTCCCTTCGAGCCTTTTTTAATTCAAAATTTTCAGAAAATCTTCTATATTATAATGATCAAAAATATAATCCGCTTCAAATTCTTCAAAAGATTCTCGAGAAGTTGCTCCGCTAATAATTCCAACGGTAATAGCGTTTGATTCTTTCCCAGAAGTAATGTCATGGACGGTGTCTCCAATAACCACGATCTTTGACGCATAGCTGTCCTTAGGGAGTAAGCTTTTTCCTCTCTCTATACCAATACGGGTTAGCTCAGGTCTTATATGAGAGTCTGAACCAAATCCACCATAAGAAAA
Source organism: Candidatus Omnitrophota bacterium (assembly GCA_029261035.1). GTDB lineage: Bacteria > Omnitrophota > Omnitrophia > Omnitrophales > JACROU01 > JAJDCD01. Next base: position 3,512 of record JAJDCD010000026.1, on the reverse strand, counting down.
AAAGTGATCTAGATTGGCGCAACGCAATTTCATGTAGGCCGTTTCTTCAAAGTTTCCGGTAGCAAGTCCCAGAAAAGTGTTAGGCAGAGCCTGAAGTGTTTCTAGGACAAGCTCGATGCCTTCTAGAGGCTTATAGGATTGCCCCTGAGCCGTATCATTCTGTGTGACATTTACATAAGCTTCTTTGACTTTTGAAGATTCTTCGGCGGCCGGTTTGCGTCCTAAATGAGAGACGAATATTTCTTGGATAATCATAGGGTCGGTTTTTCCAGCAAAAGAAAGGGACTGGGAAACATTTTCTACCTGATAAAGCCGTGAGAATACTTGATCAAACGCTTTTTTAGCTACTCCGTCTGAGCGGGTGAGTGTACCATCAATATCAAAAAGAATAAGATTCATTTGTAGTCCTTTGTCTACTAGCGTTTAGCGGGTAGCGTAGAGCGTATAGTTAAAGAAAACCCGTCATTGAGAACCTTTGACAAAAGGGGTGTGGCCATCTTGGAAAATAAAATGAGAACCCCCTAAGCCTTTTATCTGAGATTGTCGCGGCTTCTTTGTTGACTCCTCCCGCCCAACAAGACGGCGGAGAAGTGCAATGACGAATTTAAGTTTTTACCAAAAACCAAATTACCCTACTTCTGTTAATTTTGCAGCCATCATATCTCGAATATCTGTTTTCATTTCTTCGACATTATCTGGAGAATAATTTTTTGGATCGACTGGTGGCAGGACGAAAATACGTGCGTAACTTTCATTTCCAAAAATCCAAGAACCTTTATTTAGAACATCTTTTGATCCCGTCATGACCATAGGTAAAACCTTACAGTTGGATTTCATAGCAAGTTTAAAGGCTCCATTGTGAAAAGGTTTCAGCTTTCCGGTTTCACTTCGCGTTCCTTCTGGAAAGACCATTACACTGATACCCCTACTAAGCCATTGGGAGCATCTTTCGAAACTTGATTTGACGCTGCTAAGAGAGCCTCTTTTAAGGGGGACATATCCAGCAAATGCCATAGACCAACCCATGAAAGGAATTTTGAACAAACTATCTTTGGCTAACCACTTAAATTGACGTTTAAGTTCATAGAGTAAAATAATATCGACTTGACTGCAGTGGTTGGAGACGACAACATAGTGTTCGTTTTTGTTAAAGTATTCTTTGCCATAGACATCAATTTTCCATAACGGATTAACAAAAACACAGCCGTTTGCCCATATTTTACATATAAAATGCTGGAAAATGGCATTCTTGTCTACTAGCCATCCGATTAAAATAGTGTAAAGAATTATCGGAATTGTGACGAATAATGTCCAAAGACAAAAGAACGTCCAAAATAAGATTGAAATTGTAATTAAGTATAATTTTCTCATAAGTAAACCCAAGGTTTTGATGTATCTTATTGGGGAGCCTTTAATTATTCAAGTATTAAATATCATTAATTTGATGTTATAATAAAAAAAGTAATTAAGAGTTTAATTGAGAGTGGACAAACGAGGAGGATTTATATGAAAAAGTTAATGGTATTATTCATGATTATCAGCTTGTTTGCTGTACCAGCGACTGCGTTTGCTGATATTAATGATGATGCAGATAATGGGGCTTATTTTCAAAAGTTTCCTGCAATGTTCGCACGTGGAGCAGTTAATGTTTTGACATCACCAGGATATTTTTTCGCGGGTATTTGTAATGGAAACGATGAAAGTGGTGTAAAAGGGGCTGCTGAAGGAGCTGTTTCTGGTTTCGGAGAAACTCTAGCTTCTGGAGTTGGTGGACTTTGGGATGTTGCAACATCTTGGATTCCAGAATATCGTGGAGCTGGGTATCAAAGAGGTATGTGGCCAGATTATGAATGGGAGCCATCTGCGGCGTAACTTCATTTTTTATTCTTAAGTAAAATTGTATTGATTAAATGCCAGGTTTTTGGACCTGGCATTTTTTTTGCCAACTTTCCATTACTTCGTTTCTTTCTCGACACTTATTACATTCATTACAGGGAGAATATTTATTAGGCTTGGCGCATGAAAATGTGAGCTCCCAAGGGAGGTCTCTGTATGTTTTTAGAACTTTTTCTTTTTTCCAATTAAGGAATGGTGTGTGAATTTTAAATTTTTTATCTAATCCTAAACTTAAACTTTCTTGAATGGATTGGAAAAATTTTGGCGTACTGTCTGGAAATGGATTTCCTTTTAAGGGGCCCAAAGCGATTTCGGAAATATGATTAAAATAGCCATAAAGCGCGGCTTTGGTAATGAGCATCATGTTTCTTCCAGGGAGATAAATGGTTTCATCGGGCTCATGATATTTGGGAGCTTGCCCTTTGATGCTCCAATGATTTTTATAAACTTCTTTTAAGGGGTAATCTAAAGTTACTAAACTTTGAAGTTTAGAATTAATTTTTTTTGTTTTTGAAATAAATCGTTTTAACCAATAAACTTCGGCTGTTTCCCAAAAAAGACCCTGCTGAAGATAGAGAGGGGTTACTTGATATTCTTTTTTAAGCATGTGGTAAATTAAAGCGCAGCTATCCATGCCTCCACTGGAAAGAACGATTATTTTTTTCATGAAGAGTAGTATATAGATAGAAGAAAGCAGAAACCAGCAAAATAGGACTAGGGCCCTCTGATGCTTATGGGGCGAGGAATATGATATACTAACGGGCCTATTTGGAGGATATATGAGTCTTAAAGGAAAAACAGTTTTGGTTACAGGGGCAGCTAAGCGTGTTGGTAGTGTGATAGCTAGGTGTTGCGCTGAAAGAGGTGCTAATTTAGTTCTGCATTACAACACATCACGACTTCCTGTAATGAAACTTAAAAAAGAGCTAACACAATTAGGGGTTCATGTGGAGCTGTTCCAAGCGGATTTGAGTAAAATCGCTGTTTTGGAAAAGAAGACCAAACTTTTTTTAAAAAAGTCGAAGAAAATTGATGTTCTGATTAATAATGCTTCTAGTTTTTATCCTACCCCTTTTGGTAAGGTTAAGGAAAAAGATTGGGACGTGTTGATGGGTTCAAATTTAAAAGGTCCTTTTTTCTTATCTCAAATTATTGGGCAACAAATGAAAAAAAGGAAAAAAGGAAAAATAGTTTTTATTGGAGACTGGTCTGCTGTAAGACCTTATACGAATTATATCCCTTATAGTCTTGCTAAGGCAGGGGTGATTACGTTAACACAAATTTTAGCGAAAACTTTGGCACCGTATATTCAAGTGAATGCTGTGTCTCCGGGTTGTGTGATGTTGCCTAAAGGGTATTCTAAAAAAAATGAGAGAGCTATTATAAAGAAAACGCCTCTTAAGCGGTTGGGGAGTCCGGAGGATATTGCGGCGGGGGTTCTTTTCTTTTTGGAGGGGACGGATTTTGCTACTGGGAGTAATTTGATTATTGATGGGGGGCAGGTGGTGAGGTAGGGTTGGTTGTGGGGAGTCTTGGTCGTCGGAAGGAACCTCTCCAGGCGCTCAGACATGCTCGCCCTTTGGGCTGCGCAACTCGCGTCGGGAGAGGTTCCTTCC
>JAJDCD010000025.1 GCA_029261035.1 Candidatus Omnitrophota bacterium | reverse complement strand
GTCGACATCAAAAGTTTGATCAGCTGCACCATCTAAAGTAAGAATTCCAGCAGTAACCGTGATGGTAGCCGCATCATTAACGAGAACATCTCCAGCAATGTTCATATTGCTGTTCGTAGTTAAAGTAGCTTGAGCCGCATTCGCTAAAGTTAAACTTCCTTCCAAGTCTAGGGAAGTGCTATTGGTTGTAAGATCTAAATTACCCAAAGTGATAAGAAGGTTACCATTAACATCAAGAGCACCACCCGCAACGATGATGTCATCGGCTGTGCCGCCACCGGTGTTATTAATCGTTAGATTGTTCAACGCTTGACCATCGACATCAAAAGTTTGATCCGCGGTACCATCAAGGGTAAGTGTGCCACCTGTGACTGTGATGATCGCAGAATCATTAACGAGAACATCTCCAGCAATACTCATATCCGCATCTGTAGTTAAAGTCGCTTGAGCCGCATCGGCTAAAGTAAGATTACCTTCAAGGTCGAGAACCGCGTTATTGGTCCCAAGATCCAAGTTACCTAAAGTAATAAGAAGGTTACCATTGACATCGAGAGTACCGCCATCCACGATGATGTCGTCATTCGTACCACCGCCCGTGTTGTTAATCGTTAAATTATTTAAAGCTTGCCCATCAACATCAAAGGTTTGATCTGCGGTGCCATCGAGTTCTAAAGTGCCACCAGTAACTGTGATGGTCGCCGCGTCATTGACGAGAACATTACCCGCGATGTTCATATTCGAGTTTGTAGTTAAAGTCGCTTGAGCTGCGTTAGCTAAAGTAAGATCACCTTCAAGGTCAAGAGCAATGCTGTTGGTTGTAAGATCTAAATTACCCAAGGTTACAACTAAGTTACCGTTTACGTCTAATGTTCCACCACTCACGATGATGTCGTCATTCGTGCCACCGCCGGTGTTGTTGATGGTTAAATTGTTCAACGCTTGACCGTCGATATCAAAAGTTTGATCAGCTATACCGTCTAACTCAAGAGTACCACCGGTAACGGTGATGGTGGCTGCATCATTAACAAGAACATTACCAGCGATGTTCATATTGCTATTCGTTGTTAATGTAGCTTGAGCTGCATCGGCTAAAGTTAAATCACCTTCAAGATCAAGAGCGATACTATTCGTTGTTAAGTCTAAGTTACCTAAAGTGACAACTAAATTACCGTTCACGTCTAAAGCACCACCGCCCACGATGATGTCGTCATTCGTGCCCCCACCGGTGTTATTAATGGTTAAATTGTTAAGGGCTTGACCATCGACGTCGAAAGTTTGATCCGCCGTACCATCAAGTTCTAAAGTGCCACCGGTAACGGTAATCGTAGCCGCATCGTTCACCAAAACATTGCCCGCAATATTCATATTGCTGTTGGTGGTTAAGGTCGCTTGAGTTGCATTGGCTAAAGTTAAGTCGCCTTCAAGGTCAAGAGTGAGACTATTGGTTGTAAGATCTAAATTACCGAGAGTAACCACTAAATTGCCATTTACATCCAAAGCGCCACCCGTAACGATGATGTCGTCATTGGTACCGCCACCGGTGTTGTTAATGGTTAAGTTGTTAACAGCCTGGCCATCAATATCGAAGATTTGGTCGGCTGTACCATCTAACTCTAAAGTGCCGCCGGTTATTGTAATCGTAGCCGCGTCATTGACTAAGACGTCGCCAGCAATATTCATATTGCTGTTAGTGGTTAAAGTCGCTTGAGCCGCATTCGCTAAAGTTAAACTTCCTTCCAAGTCTAGGGAAGTACTGTTGGTTGTAAGATCTAAGTTACCTAAGGTGATTGTTAAATTGCCGTTTACATCAAGGGCGCCACCCGCAACAATGATGTCATCATTGGTACCACCACCGGTGTTGTTGATGGTTAAGTTATTCAAAGTTTGCCCATCGACATCGAAAGTTTGATCCGCTGTACCGTCAAGGGTGAGTGTGCCACCGGTAACCGTAATGATTGCAGAATCATTAACGAGAACATCTCCAGCAATACTCATATCAGAGTCTGTCGTTAAAGTGGCTTGAGCCGCATCCGCTAACGTTAAATTTCCTTCTAAGTCTAGAGCAACGTTATTAGTTCCAAGGTCTAAATTACCTAAAGTAATAAGCAAGTTACCATTCACATCGAGAGTACCGCCGTCAACGATGATGTCATCCGCGGTGCCACCGCCCGTATTATTTAAGGTTAAGTTGTTCAAGGCTTGTCCGTCAACGTCAAAGGTTTGGTCAGTCGTGCCATCAAGGGTGAGAGTACCACCAGTTATAGTAATCGTAGCCGCATCATTGACGAGAACGTTACCCGCAATGTTTATATTGCTATTTGTTGTTAAGGTAGCTTGAGCAGCATCGGCTAACGTAAGATCACCTTCAAGATCTAAAGTTTGACTGTTGGTGGTTAAGTCTAAGTTACCGAGAGTGACAACTAAATTACCATTCACATCCAAAGTACCGCCATCAACGATAATATCATCAGCGGTGCCGCCACCGGTGTTGTTGATGGTTAAGTTGTTCAACGCTTGACCATCGATATCAAAGGTTTGATCAGCGGTACCATCCAGTTCAAGAGTACCACCGGTAACCGTGATCGTAGCTGAATCATTGACGAGAACGTTACCCGCAATGTTCATATTGCTATTTGTTGTTAAGGTCGCTTGAGCTGCATCGGCTAGCGTAAGATCACCTTCAAGGTCAAGAGTGATGCTGTTGGTGGTTAAGTCTAAGTTACCCAAAGTGACAGCTAAGTTACCGTTTACATCTAAGGCACCTCCGTTAACAATAATATCATCGGCTGTACCGCCGCCGGTGTTATTGATGGTAAGGTTGTTCAGTGCTTGGCCATCAATATCAAAGGTTTGATCGGCTGTACCGTCTAATTCAAGAGTACCACCGGTAACTGTAATCGTAGCAGAATCATTGACGAGAACATTGCCAGCGATATTCATATTACTGTTCGTGGTTAAAGTCGCTTGAGCCGCATCCGCAAGAGTAAGGGCACCTTCAAGGTCTAAAGAAATACTGTTCGTCGTTAAGTCTAAGTTACCTAAAGTGACAACTAAATTTCCATTCACATCTAACGTACCACCAGAAACAACAATGTCATCATTGGTACCACCGCCAGTGTTGTTGATGGTAAGATTATTTAAAGCTTGTCCGTCAACATCAAAGGTTTGATCTGCGGTTCCATCGAGTTCAAGGGTGCCACCGGTAATGGTGATTGTGGCAGAATCATTGACAAGAACATTACCAGCGATATTCATATTACTGTTCGTGGTTAAAGTCGCTTGAGCCGCGTCAGCTAAAGTTAAATCACCTTCAAGATCTAAAGTTTGACTGTTGGTGGTTAAGTCTAAATTACCGAGAGTGACAATCAAGTTACCATTCACATCTAATCCACCGCCGTTAACAACGATGTCATCCGCGGTACCACCACCGGTGTTATTGATGGTTAAATTGTTTAAAGCTTGACCATCGACATCGAAAGTTTGATCTGCGGTTCCATCGAGTTCAAGGGTGCCACCGGTAATGGTGATTGTGGCAGAATCATTCACGAGAACATTGCCAGCGATATTCATATTACTATTCGTAGTTAAAGTTGCTTGAGCAGCGTCTACTAAAGTTAAGTCGCCTTCAAGATCTAAAGCAATGCTGTTGGTGGTCAAATCTAAGTTACCTAAAGTAACCACTAAATTACCGTTCACATCTAAAGTACCACCGTTCACAATAATGTCATCCGCGGTACCGCCGCCGGTGTTATTTATGGTAAGGTTATTCAAAGCTTGTCCATCAATATCGAAAGTTTGATCCGCTGTACCATCTAAGGTTAAAGTACCCGCAGAGATGGAAAGGGTAGCAGCATCATTAACTAAAACGTTACCCGCAATATTCATGTTGCTGTTGGTAGTCAAAGTTGCTTGAGCTGCATTGGCTAACGTAAGATCACCTTCAAGGTCTAAAGAAATACTGTTCGTCGTTAAGTCTAAGTTACCTAAAGTGACAACTAAATTCCCATTCACATCTAAAGTACCACCAGAAACAATAATGTCATCATTGGTACCACCACCGGTGTTATTGATGGTCAAGTTATTGATAGCTTGTCCGTCAACATCAAAAGTTTGATCTGCGGTTCCATCCAGTTCAAGAGTGCCACCCGTAACTGTGATGGTAGCAGCATCATTAACTAAAACGTTACCCGCAATATTTATATTACTGTTGGTAGTCAAAGTTGCTTGAGCTGCATTGGCTAACGTAAGATCACCTTCAAGATCTAAAGATTGACTGTTGGTGGTTAAGTCTAAGTTACCGAGAGTGATAACTAAATTCCCATTCACATCTAATCCACCTCCATCAACAATGATGTCATCCGAAGTACCACCACCAGTGTTATTGATGGTTAAGTTATTGATAGCTTGTCCGTCAACATCAAAAGTTTGATCTGCGGTTCCATCCAGTTCAAGAGTGCCACCTGTAACTGTGATGGTAGCAGAATCATTCACAAGAACGTTGCCCGCAATATTCATATTACTGTTGGTGGTTAAAGTTGCTTGAGCGGCATCGGCAAGAGTTAAGTTTCCTTCAAGGTCCATTGCGATGCTGTTCGTGGTTAGATCTAAATTTCCTAAGGTGATAAGAAGGTCACCGTTGATATCTAAAGTACCGCCATTAACGATGATGTCATCCGCGGTACCTCCGCCGGTGTTGTTAAGAGTTAAATTATTAATGGCTTGTCCATCGACATCAAAGTTTTGGTCTGCTGTACCATCTAAGATAAAAGTGCCAGAAGTGACGGTTAGAATAGCTAAGTCATTTACGAGAACATCTCCAGCGGCATTAATGTTGCTGTCCGTGGTTAAAGTAGCATCCGCATCATTAGCTAAAGTTAAAGATCCTTCAACATCAAGAGCAATGCTGTTGGTGGTTAAGTCTAAGTTACCTTCTGTTACAGCTAGAGCTCCATCTACATTTAATGTTCCTCCTGAAACAATGATGTCATCGGCTGTACCACCACCCGTATTATTAACAATTAGGTTGTTGAATGTAGCGCTTCCATTATTAAACGTTTGGTCCGTGGTCCCATCTAAAGTGAATGTTCCTCCATTAGCTCCAAATGTGGTTCCGCTCAAATTTACGTTGCCAGAAACAGAAGTAGTCGTTGAAGATGCTGTGAAAGTTCCGCCGCTAGCAGTTAAATCTCCGTTTACATCAACAATTCCAGAAGCCCCAGTGAAAGTACCTGTGGTAAGAGTTAATCCGCCATTGAATGTTTGAGTCGCAGTAGAGGCTAGGTATGTTCCACCGCTAACAGTTGTGAGTCCAGTAATGGTTGTTGTATTCCCATTGGCATCTAGAGAACCACCAGAAACAACTAAGGCACCAGCAATTACTTTAGCAGCACCTGATTGAATAACATCAGCAGCATCCGTAGTATTAATCGTAAGGTTGAAGAAATCAGTAGCACCAAAATCATGAAGAGCTAATGTGTCTGCTGCAGCATCTGCGTCACCGACATATTCCCATGTTCCTGAATCGATATCATTTCCGGAAGTAAGTGTTACTGTTTCACCGCCATCCGCGCGAATGGTAGAATCGTTAGTTACTATTCCAGTGACGGTAAGATCATTTCCATTAATATCTAGAATACCTGCTGTGACAGTAAGAGTACCTGCTACTGATTTGGCTGCGGCTGATTGAAAAATATCTATGGAACCGTCTGTAGCATTAATGACAAGATTAAAATAATCTGTGCCACCAAAATCAATTACAGTAAATGTATCTGCTAGAGCATCGCCATCCCCAACATATTCCCAAATACCAGAGTCGGTGTCTTGAGTAAGAGTAGCTGTTTCATTTCCTTGCAGTCTAATGGTGGCGTCATTTGAAAATGTTCCAGTAACGGATAAGTTAAATCCGTTCAAATCAACTATTCCTGCAGTAACGGTAAAATCAACGAGAACGCTTAAGTTAGCGTTAAGTTCGAAAATATCTAAAATACCATCGGTTGAGTTTACAATTAAATTTTGGTGAGTAGCAATTAAACCAGTTAAATTGTAAGTATCAGCAGCGCCATCGCCATCGCCGGTGTAGCGAATAGTAGCTCCAGCTAGGTTAGCGGAACCTCCACCAAAGGTGATGGTTTCATCTCCAAAAAGTTCTAATGTGGCGCTAGACCCATTAACTAAAGCTCCGGTAACGCTTAAATCATTACCTTCCAAATCAAGAACACCATCGGTGCTTGTTGAATTGTTTGCTACTGTTAGGTTGGCAGCTAATTGAAAAACGTCTAAGCCATCTGTAGCATTATATTCTACGTTGAAATAATCAGTTCCGCCAAAATCTTTTACTGTGTAAGTGTCTAGAACGGCATCATTATCTCCAACGTAAATCCAAGTGCCTGAGTCAATATCATTAGCTGCTAAAGTGACTGTTTCGGAACCTTGAAGTCTAAATGTTCCATCGTTGGATAGGGTGGTGATGGTTATGTCTTGTGCCTCTAAACTGAGTTCATCATCGGCGCCAATAGTTAGTGTTGTGATCGTTACAGAATCAGTGCTGAGTTGAATAACTTTTGCAGTACCGTCAATGGTAACAGCACCTAAGTTTTGAGAATTAGCAATAAGAGTATTTGTTCCTGTACCATCAAAAGTCCAAGTTCCAGTACCGGCATCTACGGAGCCTGCTGCAGCAATGGTGACATCTCCAGCAGTGTTTACGTCAGGGTCATTCGTATTAATGTCTAAGTCTCCATCGGTAATAATAAAATTTCCGTTAATATCTAAAGTGTCAGTAACAATGATGTCATCTGTGCCAGCGCCACCTGTGTTATTAATGGTTAAATTATTGAGCGCTTGACCATCCACGTCAAAAGTTTGATCGGTTGTACCATCTATAGTAAGAGTCCCGCCATTAATAGTAAGTGTGGCTGCATTGTTGACTAAAACATTACCTGCAATATTCATGTTTTGATCTGTAGTTAAAGTTGCCTGAGCGGCATTGGCTAAAGTTAAATTTCCTTCTAGATCTAGAGTGCTATTGTTAGTATCCATGTCTAGGTTTCCTAGAGTAATGGTTAAGTTGCCATCTACATCAAGGTTGCCACTGGTTATGATGTCATCGGCCGTACCGCCACCTGTATTATTAATGATTAAGTTGTTGAATGTTTGAACGTTTGTTGTAAAGGTTTGATCGGCAGTGCCATCTAGGGTAAGAGTCCCTCCGTTAGCTGCAAAAGTTCCTAGGGTGATATCTCCTGAAACAGTGAATGTTTGTCCACCTGCTGGAGCAGTAAAGGTTCCTCCAGCGACACTTAAGTCTCCGTTAATGTCTAAGTCATTAGAGCCACTGTTAAAGTTGGCATTGGTTGTTACGGTTGCTGTTCCTGAAGTAAGAACAATATTTCCTGTTAATGTAACAACTCCGGTAAAACTGATGGCATCATTCGTGGTGACAATATTTCCAGCGGTTGAAACTGCACCAGCGCCGTCTTGGTTAAAAGCACCATCTAAAGTCATGTCGCCAGCAGCAGCGATGGTTAATAATCCTGCATTCGTGATTGTAACGGTGCCTGTGCCTGTGGTCGTAAAAGTGTTATTGATATTAATAGCACCGCCGTTGATATCAATTCCTCCAGCAGCGCTTGTAGCAACAGCGCTATTAAAAGTAAATGTTTCATTGTCTCCTTGACCATCCACATTTAATGTTCCAGAAGTTAGGGTAGTGAAGGTGGTGGTTAAACTTTCATCATTGTCACTATCGATATCGATGTCTAAGGCACCGGTGCCAATATTGATAGTGCTAGATGTTAAGTTTCCTTGAGAGTTAATTGTTAAGTTGGGATTGTTAGTTGCTGTTACTGCTGGAATGGTTATAAGTCCATCTCCATCAGCATCTAAAGTTACTGTGGTAGCATCAGCACCGCTAAGGAGAACACCCCCGGTGGTTGCTGCAAGAGTTAAGTTGCTAGCAGAGAGAAGAGTAATGCCACCAGCAATATCAATGTTGTCATTGGTATCTGCAGCGCTATCGAAGTCACCATTAAAGTTAAGAGCACCAACATCTGTCGTAACATCCACGTTGACATCAATTCCATCGTCAGCGTTAACTGTAAGGGCATTGAAAGTAGAAGCAGTTGTAGAGAAGTTAACGGAAGCATTATCTTGTGTAGCAACTAAAGTTGTAATTCCTGAAATGTTGTTGCTATTTGCTGCTGTGATTCCATCTACCGTAATATTGCCGTTAGTTGTATCTCCAATTGTTAAGCCGGTTGCTGTGATGTTTTCAAGTTCTGCTCCATCGAGTGTCCAAGCACCCGCAGTAGCACCAACACCCATAGTGCCACCATCAGAAACAAGAAGGGTTGTGGAGGCTGTTCCACTATCTAAAGTTCCTGTAACAGTAATATTATTTGAAGTAATTTGAATGGCACCTGATGTGGTGGTTACAGATGCTCCAGCATCATTAATATTAAAATTTCCGGTTCCATTGTCTTCAGAGTCCGCATCGACAGTGAAAGTTCCACCATCGGTAACAATATCTGCTGCCGCATTATTTATTACTACATTGTTTAAAGAAGAAAAACTAATGTTTCCACCATTGGTATCGATAGCTTCAGAAATTCGAATAACTCGATTCGCATTTGTGGTTGTCGTAAAAGTAAGATCTCCACCTTCTGTGGTAATACCACCAGTTGCATTAACCACATCGATGTCACTGTTAACGGTGGTAATGGTTAAGTCAGCTGTTCCCATATCAATATTATTGATATCGATATCAGAGTTTTGTGTATCCAATAAATCAATGGTGAGTTCGATGTCTGTGCCTGTTAATACAATATTAGTAATTTGCCATTCGGCAGCATTATCAATATCAATGTCGTCCGTTCCACTGAAAGAGAAGTTGATGTCTACAGGAGCATCACGGTCAGCAACATCTAAGTCGATGTCACTAAATAAGTCAGAAGCTAAAGTAATATTTGTAACATCCGCATTGTTTGTGATTTTGGTAATGGTTAGTGTGCTATCAGCGCTTCCATCTCCGGTGATTCCGATTTCAGCATTAGCAGCTGAGTTACCAATACGAACACCTTGAATGGTAATATCACCATCGGCATCAATTTCATTTCCAGCATTAACGGCATTAATACGACGATCAGAATCAATAGTTAATAGGCCTTCATTAATAGTAATGACGGTTGGTCCTAATAAATTCATGTCATTATTACCACCACCGGTGGTAGTAAGAGTAACAGTTCCTGTTCCTGTTTGAGTAATCAAGTTTGCGCGAAGTGTTTGGTCGTCAACTGCTGAAAGAGTTACAGATGTTCCGTTGCCACCACCCGTAATAGCAAAACCAACCCCTGCTGCATTTTGGTTAATATCATCCGCATCTAAAGAAATATTTCCACCAGCACCTGGAGCAATAGAACCTGTTGGATCTTGAATTAAGATGGATTGTCCTAGGTTGCCGCTATCCGTAATAGTAATATCTCCACCAGCACCTGTAGTCAAGTCTGCATCAAAGCCATTGTTGAAATTCACATCGTCCCCAGCCCATGTAATAGTAATATCTCCACCACCTGTAGTAATATCAGCTCGTAGAAGAATGTCGTCCGCTGTACCTGAAGTTTGAGTGATGACTACGTTTCCTGTTGTTCCATTAATGAGAAGGTCGGCATCAACACGAATGTCTGTTTGATTTCCAGAGGTAGCATTTGAAATTAAATTAATGTTAGCACTATCTGTTGTGATTCCTGCATCCACTTCGAGTTCTTGGTTTCCACCAGCGACGGTAATGGTTACAGCACCACCGGTTTGTCCACCGCCTGTCGTATCTAAAGCAAAATCCACTTGTACTTCACCATTGCCACTGCCAGGACCACCTGCATCGTTAGAAGTGATATTAATATCTCCACCACGAGTTGTGATTGTTGCACTAATTGTAATGTCGTCTCCAGCTCTCATAGTGATGCTGGCACCGTTGGTAGTTAAGCTGATCGCACTATTAATATTAATGTCGTTGGTTGCTTCCAAAATAATATTTCCACCCACAGCATCCAGTTGGGCAGGGGTTACATTCCAAGGTTCTGCAGCTGGAGCGTCTGCAAAAGCAATGGTTCCACCATTAGCTCCATCTGTTCCATCAGTATCTACATCAATAGTGGCTGGGTCAAAAAGAACGGTTCCAGGATTTCCTAAAGGAGCTTTAGCACTAGCATTTCCTTGATAGTCTAAATTTTCTTTTCCAGAAATTTCGATGAACCCACCATTTCCACCTTGAGGACCACCTTGAGCTTCAACTGTTCCATAGAACTGAGTTTGATCATCTGCCCAGAAAATAACTCTTCCACCATCGCCATTATTTAGAGCATTGGCTTGAATTAGAGAGTTGGAGTCTACATAAGTTCTATTGGCTGTTGGGATATCTCCTTGTCCACGATATTCACCACCCACTAGAATAGTTCCACCACCTAAAGGTCCAGAAGCATTGAGAGAGGCATTAATAAGTCCAACTCGGTTTCCAAGGACGTGAATAGTTCCTCCTTGAGCGGATGGGGAAGAGACATCAATCGAAGAGCCAGATTCTAGGATGGTATCCCCATTTGGGCTATACAAAACTATTGTGCCAGAATGAGCCACAATGCTGGAATCTGATTTTAATGTGGTTCCGTCGATTCCAGTAAATTGGATCAACTCAGACCCAATAATTTGACCGCTGATTTCGATGGTTTGAGCATCTACCGTCAATCCACCAAAAGCATCAATTTGCGTTCCAGAGGTTTCGAAGGATCCAGATGCTGAAATGGAGTGACCATTTGTTTCAAGAGTGCCGCCAGCTAAGCTGACATTTCCATTGACCACTAAATTACTATTTAAAGAGAGATTTCCAGAATATGAAGAATTAAGAGTTAAACCAGATATTTCGAAAGGGGAGTCTGAAATAGAGTTTGACCCAGAAAGATCAGAAAAAGACACAATGTCTCCTGACGAGGGCACAAATCCACCGTTCCAATTAAGAGAATCAGACCAAATAAGGGAATTAGAGCCAGTCCAGACAGGGCCTGACTGTGAGAAGTCCCAACCTGTATTACCTAAAGCGTTTTGACTGTAAAGAGGCGCCAATGGTGGACCGTGGATATTGACATTGTCAGAATTGAGAACTCGGACGAATTGCAAATCACTCGTACCGGTGGCATTAATTTTCCAAGGGATTTCGGCTTGGGAAGATTTTAGGGTAAGAAGCTTCCCGAATCCGCCTTGGGCAGTAAAAATACCAGTGATGGTTTGAGTGGAACCGGACTCAAATGTGACTGTCTTTCCTGGTTCGATAATGACCAAGTTGTGATATGTATTATCACCTTGGACGATGGCTTCTGCAGGTCCGATAAGATGGACTGTCGAGATGCCGGGTATAAATTGACCTAAATTGATGAAATCCTTAGCAATTTCTAAAGTAGCGTTTCCAGCGTTATAAGTAGACTGATCCGCAATAATTAAGGATCCAGCGGTTTCTACCTTGGTATCTAATAATTGAGTATAGGTAGCAGGGGATCCAGCACTATTAAGATAGAGATGGCCTGCTGAGATGACACTTCCAACGCTGCTCGTGCCCGAGCTGGTAAGGGTAATATCTCCAAATGTGGTAGTTTTGATGGTTCCGGCTGTTTGTAAATAAGCGCCTGATCCATCTAAATCTGCATCTGCTAGTAAACTAAGATTACCGGAATCTACAGTAATATCAGAGGTAACATATATATTATTGTCTGATTTGAACTCACTATTGCCAATTGCGGTGATAGGAGCATTAATCTGGATATCGGAAGCGGATTCTACAGTAAGGCTTCCAGCAGAAACCACGGTTTCCAGTTGTGTAGGTTCAGAAGCTTTAAGAGTAATATCTCCAGAGGTGACGGTTTTTATCTCTGTATTAGCTAATTGGACAATTCCGCCAGAACCGTTCAAATCAGAATCAGCTAGAATACGGAGGTTTCCTGATTGAACCGTAATATCAGCTTCTATTTGTATGTCCCCAGCAGCTGAGAAATCGGTGTTTCCTATAGAGAGAATGTCACCTTTAATATAAAGGTCAGAAGCTGTCTCTACTGTAACCGAACCGACACTACTTATATGGGATAAGGAAATGTCTTCAGATGCTTCAAAGGTAATATCTCCGAAGCTGGTGGTTTCAATAGAAGTGTTTGCTATCTGAGTGATTGCTCCTGTGCCGTTCTGATCTAGGTCGGCTATGAAGGATAAATCCCCAGCCTCTGTGGATATGTTGGATAACACTAAAATACTTTCATTAGCTCTAAAGTTAGTGTCTCCAACGGTCGTTAATGGCTTTGTTATATTTATGTTTTTTCCTACCTCTATAGTAAAGTCATTTTCACTCGCATTATAATTTCCAGATACGTTAACGGACTTTGGGGTTGAAATGTCGATACCGCCTTTTCGAGCATCGATTTGCCCTGTCATTGAAATATCTCCTGAGCCGAAGATTTCGATCACACCGTCTTTCATGACAGCCTGATCGGCTTCAATATGACCTTCCATGTTTATGGATTGGTCAAAGATATCATCCATGGCTTTTGCTTTGAGCATCACTTTACCATTTGGAGCTGTAATTTGTCCGTCATTTGAAATTTGATTTGAGATTGGATTTCCGTCGGCATCTAGAACTTGAGATGAAACAGCTTCATCAATTGCGATGGAAACAAGATTGTTTGCAGAAACTCCGACAGTGACAACTTCGCCGGCGGCAAGAATTGCTGTTCCGAGAGGAGCTTGAATAATTCCTTCGTTGCTAACAGCACCTGCAACTAAAATTGCAAAACCTCCATCACGGGTAACAATCGTTCCTTGATTAACAACTTGGGATAAAGATTGATTAAGTGCGTCATCGATAGATCCAAAAATATAATTTCCATTCAAAAAGTTTTGATTTGAGATATCTAAACCAGAAGCAATAAGTCCACCGACTTGAACGTCAGCAGAAGAGCCAAAGAAAAATCCATCCGTATTAACTAAGATCAAATTTCCGTTAGCCGTAAGTGTTCCTAAAATTTGAGTTTGTCCACCATCGATAACCCGGTTCAAAGAAAATGAGTCGACGGAAGGTAAGAAGAAATTAACTGTTTCGTTTTGAGCGATATTGAAAGAAGAGTAATTGATAATCGAATTATCAGAAGCTGTGATATTTAACGTGCTGGAATCGGATTGATCGAAATTTGCATTTCCAGAAACAACTTCAGATTGTTGAGGAAGAGCATAGAGGGAACCTACAGAAAAAAATAGGCAAACGATCACGGCTACGAAAATAGTGACGTTTTTATCTCTATGTGTTTTACGTTTAGTTTGGAACATCATGCTCCTTACCCCATAATAAAAAGTTTAACAGTAGGGGGTTAGCCTTGCAAATTAGCTCAATCCATACAATCCCCAAATGGACTAGGGAGTATAAAGAGATATCGGTTGCAGTTAAAGGGGTATTTAGGTAAAAAAAGCCTTTTTTTTAGGGGGCATTAGTCCTGGTATGGTTCTGATAATTTACCCACTATACTTAGAAATTATTTTTCGAGTACATTTTTAAGAGGCTTCGTCTTTATGGTAACTCTGTCAGTGTGAATTTACTTTTTTCTGGCAATGGTGATGCCATCTCGTACCGACAGGAGAACTTGTTCCACACGCTTATCTTGTTTTACGAGCGTATTAAAGGCATGGATTGCTTTGTCTGATTTTTTGCTAGGGTTTAAAACACGACCGCTCCATAACACATTGTCGGCAACAATGATTCCTCCGGAACGTACCTTGGGAATGCAAGACTCCCAATAGTTAGAATAGTTTTCCTTATCTGCATCAATGAAAACAAAGTCTAAGGGTTCGCTTATTTTGTCTATCGTTTCCAAAGCAGGTGCTAGCCGTAATTCAATTTTGGGCAGGTGGGTACTCCGGCTCCAAAACTCTTTGGCTATGTCTGTGTATTTCTCACTAATGTCACAGGTGATGATCTTTCCGTCAAGGGGAAGTCCTTCGGCAATTTTAAGGGCGCTATATCCTGTAAAGGTTCCAATTTCCAATGCCAGTTTTGCCCCTGAAATCTGAACTAAGAGTTTCAGTAGAGTTCCTTCAATATTACCTGTAAGCATCTGAGGGAGATCTGTTGATTGGTGAGTCTCTTCTGTTATTTGCTGAAAAAGGTTCGAGTCAGGGGTGCTGTGTTCTAAACAGTATTGTTCTAATGCTTCTTCTACAAGTGAGTGCATGAATTAGCTCCTTTAAAATAGACTATATATATAGTGTAAATATAATTCTTGCTTTTTGGAATCAGATACTTTAGTCTACACATTATATATAGGAAATGTTCAACGTCGCGTAAATTATTGAGATCCCACGAATTATCTTCAAAATACTATTTCCAATCAAATTAATATTGTTTCCAAGTTATTATGTTCTTAAATAAGAGAAAATTATCAAAATTCAAAATTATGAAAGGCACTTTTAAGTAGTACTGATACCAGTTTCATCTGGTTCCAACCCTATAAATCTTCATGAAACAAAAAATATACCTAATAGACGGAAATTCATTTTGTTACAGAGCTTTTTATGCTATTCAAGGCCTAATAACCTCTAAAGGTCAGCCTACGAATGCTATATATGGTGTTTTAACCATGATTCGTAAGCTCATAGAAGAGGATAAGCCCGATTTAATAGGGGTTTGCTTTGATGTGAAAGGGCCTACCTTTAGGCATGAGCAGTATAAAGAGTACAAGGCTCAGAGAAAGCCTATGCCAGAGGACTTAAGAAGCCAAATGCCTCTCATTAAAGAGATGATAGCGGCCTATAATATACCTATGTTTGAAATGGAGGGTTTTGAGGCGGATGATCTTTTAGGAACCTTGGCCGTTAAGGCCTCGAAAGAGAAATATAAGGTATATGTTGTTTCAGGGGATAAGGACTTTTTGCAGCTTGTAACACCTTCAATTTTTATCTATAACCCTCATAAAGCGGGTCTTATTTATGATTCGAAAAAGGTAGAAGAGCGTTATCAGGGGTTGGGGCCAGAGAAGGTGCTTGATCTTATGGCTTTGATGGGGGATGCTGCAGATAATATCCCAGGAGTCCCTAAAGTAGGGGAAAAGACAGCGATTAGCTTATTGAATAACTTTGGTTCTTTGGACAAAATATATGAGCATGTAGACGATGTTAAGGGAGAAGCGGTTAAGAAGTCTTTAAAAGAGAATAAAAAGCTGGCATACATGTCTAGAGACCTGGCAACGATTGATACGTCAGCGCCAATCAAAGTTAAGTTCGAAGATCTCAAAGTTAAGGAGCCAAACCAGAATAAGTTAGTTGAATTGTATAAAAAATTTGAATTTAGAACATTGTTAAAAAGTGTGGAATCAACGGCAGATGCAAAATCTGAAGATAGAGATTATATTCTGGTTGATACTGAGAAAAAGCTAAAAGATTTGGTTTCTGAATTAGAAAAAGCTAAAAAAGTATCAGTAGATACGGAGACAACTTCTACAGAACCAACGCAGGCTAGTTTGGTGGGATTTAGTTTCTCTTTTAAGGACCTACAAGCTTACTATGTGCCTTGTTCTCACCCAGAACACAAAGGGGAAGGGCTTCCTCGAGAACAAGTAATAGAAGCGTTACGGCCTATTCTCGAAAATGAAAAAATTAAAAAAGTAGGACAAAACATTAAATATGATTGGATTGTTATTCTAAAACATGGTGTTGAAATGAAAGGGCTTTCATTTGATACGATGATTGCTTCTTATCTTATTAATCCAGCTAAACCTAACCACAATTTGGATGAAATTTCGATGAATTATCTTGGGGTTCGAAAGATCCCGACGAAAGGTTTGTTGGGTTCGGGTAAAAGCTCTGTCACCATGGATGAGGTTCCTTTAAAGCAAGTTTATGAATATGCTTGTGAAGATGCAGACTGTGTTTTTCGTATTGAGAAAAAGATAAAAAAGATTTTGAAAGAAAACGAAGGGGAAGATTTACTGAATGATTTGGAGCTTCCTTTATCGGTGGTTCTGGGACGGATGGAAATTAATGGAATTAAATTAGATATAGATTTTCTAAAGAAATTGTCTAAAAAGCTCGATAAAGAATTAGAACAGCTCACTAAGCAGATCTATAAGCACTCCGGAGAAGAATTCAATATAAATTCAACCAAACAACTTGCTGAGATTTTATTTACTAAGTTAGAGCTTCCGGTCGTGAAGAAGACAAAAACAGGCTTTTCTACAGATGTTTCCGTACTAGAGAAGCTGGCTGCAGAGCATGAAGTTCCTAAATTAATATTAGATTATAGGGGGAGAGCAAAACTTAAATCTACATATGTAGATGCTTTACCCGAGCTTGTTGATAAAGACGATTTAGTTCATACATCATTTAATCAGACGATCGCAGCTACGGGGCGTTTAAGTAGCTCTAATCCAAACCTTCAGAATATTCCGATTAAATCCGATTTAGGGAGGCAAATTCGTAGGGCATTTATTCCTAGAGATAAAAACCGAAGTTTGGTTTCTGCGGATTACTCTCAGGTGGAGTTAAGATTATTAGCTCATTTTTCGGAAGATCCAAATCTATGTAAAGCTTTTCAAGAAGGAGTGGATGTACATAAATATACGGCAGCACTTCTTTTTGATGTAAAAGAAGAAGATGTTACTAAAGAAATGCGTTATTCGGCTAAGACGGTGAATTTCAGTATTATTTATGGGAAAACAGCATTTGGTCTTTCTAAAGATTTAAACATGAGCATTCCTGAAGCAGATGAATTTATTAAAAATTACTTCAAGCGATATGACCATGTTAAAGAATATTTAGAATCACAAAAAGAGAAAGCTCAGAAAAATGGTTTTGTTACTACGATATTAGGACGCCGCGCTTACTTTCCAGAAATTAATAGCTCCAATGGAATGAGGCGGCAATTTGCAGAAAGGGCTGCGATTAACGCTCCTCTTCAGGGTTCTGCAGCAGACTTGATTAAATTGGCAATGCTTGAGTTGGATAAAAAATTATTGGAAAAGAAATACGAAACAAAAATGATTTTACAAGTACATGACGAGCTTGTATTTGATGTGCCGGAGACTGAGTTGGATGAAATTACAAAGCTGGTGACAGAAGAAATGGAAAGGGCTTTAAAACTGAAGGTACCATTAATTGTAGATTTATCGGTAGGAAAGAGTTGGTATGAGGAATAAGAAGCCTAGAGTGATTGGCCTGACAGGGGGTGTTGGGACAGGAAAAACGACTGTAGCTCACATGTTTAAACAGCTCGGAGCTAAGGTTGTTGATAGTGATCGGTTGGCACATAAAGCTCTTAAAAAAGGTACTCCTACTTATAAAAAGATTTGTCATGCATTTAAACCGGATTCGATTTTGAATTCGAGTGGTAGTTTAAATAAGAAAAAGATAGCAGCGTTAATTTTTAATAATGCGCGAAAAAAAAAGATTTTAGAATCCATCATTCATCCTTTTGTGTTTTTGGAATTGAGCAGGTTTATTAAAAAACATAAAGGTGTTTGTGTTTTAGAAGTTCCGCTTTTATTCGAAACGGGTTTTCACCGAAAAGTAGATAAAACGGTGGTGGTTGCGGTAAGTCAAAAGATACAAATAGATCGATTGAAGAAAAAAACAGGTTTAGAAACATCGGAAATAAAAAAAAGAATTAAATCTCAGATGAGTTTGGCTGAGAAGAAGAAAAAAGCAGATTATGTTATTCGTAATGAACGAACGTTAAGCAATACCCAAAAGCAAGTAAAGCACGTTTGGGAAAAAATATTTAATTAAATTAATAGGAGAAATAAAATGGTTAAAGATTCAAAGTCAGTCAAAAAATCTACAGGGACAAAAGGGAAACCTGCTGATTCTGTACAAACGAAAGAAGCTGAAGGAAAAGAACCTCTTTTTAATGTAACTACGTTGAAGAGAATGAGCACGGTGGAATTGTCGGAACTGGCTCAAGAGAAAGGTGTGGAAATTGGACCGGGACTAAAAAAGCAGGAGCTCATTTTTAAAATCTTGCAATCCCGCACCGGTGAAAACGGAGCTATGTATGGAGAAGGCGTTCTGGAAATTTTGCAGGATGGTTTTGGGTTCTTAAGGTCTCCAAATTATAATTACCTTCCTTGTCCGGATGATATTTATGTTTCACCCTCTCAGATTAGAAAATTTAGTTTAAGAAAAGGGGACACCGTTAGCGGACAGATTCGCCCTCCTAAAGAAGGGGAACGTTACTTTGCTTTGTTGAAAGTTGAGAAAGTGAACTTTGAGTCTCCTGATAAAATAAAAGATAAAATTCCGTTTGATGATTTAACGCCCTTGTACCCAGATGAGAGACTTCTTTTGGAAAATGCACCTGATGAAGTGTCTACACGTATCATGGATATTTTGACACCTACAGGGAAAGGGCAAAGAGGTTTGATTGTAGCGCCTCCTTATAGTGGTAAAACGATTCTTTTACAGAAGCTTGCAAATAGTATTACTCAAAATCATCCTGAGGTGACAATGATCGTTCTCTTGATTGATGAACGGCCTGAAGAGGTAACGGACATGATCCGTTCTGTTAAAGGCGAAGTGGTTGCATCTACTTTTGATGAGCCCGCCGAACGACATCTTCAAGTTGCTGAAATGGTTATTGAAAAAGCAAAACGACTTGTGGAACACAAAAAAGACGTTGTTATCTTGTTGGATAGTATTACTCGTTTAGCACGTGCCTATAATACGGTAGAGCCTCATTCTGGAAAAATTCTTTCAGGGGGTGTGGATTCGAATGCGCTTCATAAACCAAAACGTTTTTTTGGTGCTGCTAGAAATGTGGAAGAAGGTGGAAGTTTAACGATTATAGCTACGGCCCTTGTAGATACAGGTTCCCGAATGGATGAGGTTATTTTCGAGGAATTTAAAGGGACCGGTAATATGGAAATTCAGTTGGATCGAAGCTTATTCCAAAAACGTATTTACCCAGCTATTGATGTTAAGAAATCGAATACGCGTAAAGAGGATATTCTTATGCATCCAGATGAGCTAACTCGTGTCTGGCTCTTAAGAAAGGTCTTAAACGAACTGAGTTCTGTTGAGGCTATGGAGCTGTTGGTGGATCGTATTTCTAAGACAAAATCGAATGCCGAATTCTTAATGAGTTTAGGTAAATCAGACTAATTTATAGGCCTGAAACAGCAATTAAGGTAAGTCTGGCAAATGTCTTTATCCTTGCCATGCCCATACCATAATGCTATAATTCTCGCCTTTTTCAAGGAGGTTTTAATAAGACAATGAAAGCAGAAATTCATCCTCAATATGAGGTTACAACAATCAAATGTGCGTGTGGGGCAACCTATGAAACACGTAGCACAAAACAAAATTTAGCAATAGACGTTTGCGCTGCTTGTCATCCTTTTTATACAGGTAAGCAAAAACTGATGGATACCGCTGGTAGAATTGATAAGTTTAAGAAGAAATTTGCGGATGCAGAAGAGCTAAAGAAAAAGAAAAAAGAAGAAGAGTTAGCTAAGAAGTCAAGAGAGCACGAGCGCATCGAGCAAGAAAAAGAAGAGAAAAAGCTAGAGAAAGCTCGTAAAGAAGAAGCGAAAGCAAAAGAGCGTGCTGAGAAAGAAGAGAAAAAAGCTGCTGAAAAACTGAAGCAAGAAGCTGCGGCACCAAAAGTAGAAGAAGCTCCTAAGGCTGAAGAAGCTGTAGCAGTAGAAGGAGCTCCAAAAGCGGACGCTTCGGAAAATGCAGCGAAAGATTCTGTTGCTGAAGAAAAGAACGAAGCACCAGAAAAAGCAAAGCCTGAAGAAAAAGCTGAAGAAAATAAAGAAGACAAAGCTTAGCTAAAAAGTATTAGGCTTGAGAAAGCCGTCTTAAAGGTCAAGGAACGATATAGATAATCGTATCGTTTCTTGGCCTTTTTTATTTTAGAGAAGACGCTAGTAAACAAAGGGAAAGCATGTCATTACAAGATAAACTAGAAACATTAGAAAAAAGAGCGAGAGAGTTAGAGTCTGAGCTAAGCAAACCAGAGATTGCTCAGGATACCACTAGGCTACAGGCTGTATCTAGAGAGTTGGCGCGAATTCGTCCTGTTGTCGAAATTTTTGAAGCGCTTAAAAAAATAGACAAAGAAGTTGCTGATCTAAACTCCATGCTTGAAGATCCTGAAACAGAAAAAGAACTGAAAGATATTTCTGAAGAAGAGTTAGATGCACTCGCTAAAAAAAGAAAAACAGTTCAACTACAGCTAGAAGAGAAATTATTGGAACAGTCGGATCCAGATAGCGATAAAGATACGATTATTGAAATTCGTGCGGGCACGGGAGGGGAAGAAGCGGCCCTTTTTGCGGCAGATCTATTTCGCATGTACACCAAATATTGTGTTCAGAAAGGATTTAAATTTGAAATTTTAAGTTCTAATGAAACAGGAAAAGGTGGCTATAAAGAAATAGTGATTGAAGTGGCCGGGGCGAATGCTTTTCAAGTATTTCGTTTTGAAGCAGGAATTCACCGTGTGCAGAGAGTTCCTGAAACAGAAGCCAGTGGACGAATTCATACTTCTGCAGTGACCGTAGTTGTTTTGGCGGAAGTGAGTGAGGTAGAAGTCCAAATTGACCCTGGTGACATTCGTGTGGATGTTTACCGTTCTTCAGGGCCAGGTGGGCAAAGTGTAAATACGACGGATTCTGCCGTTCGAATTACCCATATACCTACAAAACTTGTGGTTAGCTGTCAGGATGAAAAATCTCAACACAAGAACAAGGATAAAGCCTTAAAGATATTAAGAGCAAGACTTTACGACTATGAACAAGAGATAAAAAACAAAGAATTGTCTGTCCAAAGACGCTCGATGGTAGGTACTGGAGACCGTTCAGGGAAGATAAGGACCTATAACTTCCCGGATAATAGGGTAACAGACCATCGCATTGGATTGACTTTACATTCACTCGATGCTATTCTAGAGGGCCAATTAGACGACGTTATTCAAGCCCTAGCGAGGGAAGACCGAGCGAAAAGGTTGAGTGAGGGGTTTGATTCGTAGTTATGAGGTTGAATTTAGATATTCAGGTGTTTTTTGACAAAGGGTATAAGTATTTAGTTGAAAGAGGTTTAGAACCTCGAGAAGCAAAAATACAATCGGAACGTCTTCTATGTCATCACTTAGGTGTTTCTAAGCAAGAAATAGGTAAAACGCCTATTCTTTTAAGTGATTTTTCTGAAAAAACTTATTTGTCGTTGTTAGCTAAAAGAGTTTCGGGTTTTCCTTTACAGTATATTGAAGGAACTGCTGACTTTATGGATTTTTCTTTTCGAATTAATGAGCAAGTACTCATTCCTAGACCTGAAACAGAAAATTTAGTTGAAGTGATTGTACAACGCTTGAATAAACGTAAAACTGAGCCGCTGGAATTTTTAGATTTAGGAACAGGAAGCGGATGTATTTTACTGTCTTTATTAAAATATTTTGATCAAAGTAATGGCTTGGGTGTTGACTCTTCTGAAGAAGCCCTTGAAATTGCGAATAAAAATACGATTCAGTTACAGTTAGAAAATAGAGCGCAGCTTTTAAAGAGTTGTTGGTTTGAATCCGTAGAGTTAAAAAAATTTGATGTGATTGTTTCTAACCCACCTTATATCGCAGATCAAGAGTGGGATAGTTTAGCTAAGGAAGTTCGTCAAGAACCAAGACAAGCTCTTCTAGCTGGAAATACAGGTTTAGAGTGTTATGAAAAAATTATTCAAAGGGCGCTTAGTTTTTTGAAGCCGAATGGGATGATTTTTTTCGAAGTGGGCTGGAAACAGGCGAGCGATGTAAAACGGTTGCTTGAGGCAGCGAATTTTAAACAAATTGAAATTATTTTGGACGATTGCCGAATCGAAAGAATTGTGAAAGCAACAAACTAGTGTAGACGGAGTTTTTGTGGATAAATTAGTTGTCGAAGGGGGA
Organism: Candidatus Omnitrophota bacterium; assembly: GCA_029261035.1. GTDB lineage: Bacteria > Omnitrophota > Omnitrophia > Omnitrophales > JACROU01 > JAJDCD01. Next base: position 366,005 of record JAJDCD010000025.1, on the reverse strand, counting down.
AAACGCCTTAAGGGAAATGTTGTTATTTCTGGCGCAAAGAATTCTGCTTTACCTATCCTTGCTGCTACTTTGTTGACGGAGAAAGAATCGGTCATTGAAAATGTGCCTCAACTTCGAGATATAACGACCATGATTCGTATTCTTAGAAATCTGGGCGCAAAAGTAACTCAGCAAGATGATGTTGTTACGGTAAAACCAGGTCGGCAAATTAAGCATGTGGCTCCATATCGTTATGTGAGTGTGATGCGTGCTTCGGTTTGTTTGTTAGGCCCTTTGTTGGGTCGTTTGAAACAAGCAGAAGTTTCTATGCCGGGAGGTTGTGTTATTGGGCTTCGTCCTATTGATCTACACCTCAAAGGTTTTGAATCTTTTGGAGCGAAGATTAAAATAGAACATGGTAACGTTCAAGCAGAAGCAAAAAAGTTGAAGGGTGCTGATATTTATTTAGGAGGACCTTTTGGTTCTTCCGTTTTGGCGACAGCCAATGTGATGATGTGTGCGACTTTAGCTGAAGGTGTAACTCGAATTGAAAGTGCAGCATGTGAACCAGAGATTGTTGATTTAGCCAATTTTTTAAACGCAATGGGTGCGAAGGTTAAGGGAGCGGGCTCGCATTTAATTGAAATTGAAGGTGTTCAAAAGTTACATGGAGCACATCACCGTGTGATTCCGGATCGAATAGAAGCGGGAACTTACATGGTGGCAAGCGCGATTACACATGGAGATATTTACTTAGAGGATTGTATCCCTGAGCATAATAATGCATTAATTGATAAGTTGTCGGAAGCCGGCGTTTCATTTAAGAGGCTTGGTGAAAGAAAGTTAAGAGTAACAGGGAAAAAGGCATTACGTTCTGTGGATGTAACCACATTGGCGTATCCCGCATTTCCTACAGATTTACAGGCGCAAATGATGGCTTTGATGACCGTTACGCCTGGGATTAATGTAATAACAGAAAAGATTTATCCAGATCGATTTATGCATATTTCTGAATTAAATCGAATGGGTTCTCGAATTTTTTTAGAAGGTTCAACGGCTGTTGTAACTGGAGTTAAGCGATTGAGCGGGGCTCCTGTTATGGCGTCAGATTTAAGAGCGAGTGCTGCTTTAGTTTTAGCAGGGCTAGTTGCTGAAGGATGTACAGAAATACATCGAGTTTATCATCTGGATCGAGGCTACGAGAGGATTGAAGAAAAATTAATTTCCTTGGGAGCTAAGATTTGGAGAGAAAAAGAATAAAAAAGGTCTATTAGCTTTTAGCTATTAGCCAATTAGGGAGGAAATCACGTGGGAGTAACATTAAGACTTCAAAGAAGAGGGTCAACAAATAATGCTAAGTGGAGATTTGTTGCGGCACATAAATTATCTAAAAGAGACGGTGGTTTTATTGAACTTTTAGGTCATTATGATCCTTTAACACATCCAGCTACGGTCGAAGTAAAAGCAGATCGTGTGCAATACTGGGTGAGTGAAGGCGCTAAAGCGACTGCAAGCGTTAAGAGTTTACTTAAGACAAAGGGAATTGTAGTTCCTAAGCAACGATAGTATGAGTAGTGAGTTGACAGATAAAAAGAGAGTTTTAAAAGCAGAGAGCGTTAAACAAAAGGAACCCACTCTTTTGGTGGATGTGGTTACCACATTTCCTGAAATGTTTGAAGGTCCTTTTGGTGAGTCGATGCTTCGAATTGCACAAGAAAAAAATATTGTGCAGCTCAGGTTGGTCCAGCTTAGAGATTATGCTGAAGGCAAACACAAGTTAACGGATGACAAGCCTTTTGGTGGAGGTCCTGGAATGGTTATGAAACCAGAGCCTTTTTTTAACTGTGTTGAAGAGCTTAAAAAAAATTCTCCTGAAGCGCATGTTATATTATTAACGCCTGCAGGAACAAAGTTTGAGCAGAAAAAAGCAGATGAGCTATCAAAGAAAAAACATTTAATTCTTCTTTGCGGTCATTATGAAGGTGTTGATGAGCGCGTCAGAGAGTGTTTAGTAGATGAAGAAATTTCTTTGGGTGATTTTGTTTTGACTGGGGGTGAGATACCCTCGATGGCATTAGTGGATTCAGTAACACGACTGATCCCAGGGGTGCTAGGGAATGATGAGTCTATTCGGTATGAATCTTTTCAAAGTAACAGTTTAGATCATCCGCACTATACTAGACCTAAAATATATCGTGGGCACGAAGTTCCTGAGGAATTAGTTTCTGGAAATCATGCTCAAATAGAATCTTGGCGAAAGCAACAAGCAATGCAAAGAACAGGTGATAGAAGACCTGATTTATTGAAATAAGTTTTGTATGATTGTCATCCTGAGCAGACGGTTCAGAATGGCAAACTGTAATGAGAAAGGAAAAAAGAATGAAAGCACAAGAAGCACTTCAATATATAGAAAAACAACATTTGAAGAAAGAGATCCCTTCGTTTCAAGTTGGAGACCAAGTAAAGGTTTACCAAAAAGTAATTGAAGGAAAAAAGACTCGTACTCAGATATTCGAAGGTGTTGTGATTCGTCGTAGAGGAAATGGCACAAGAGAAACTTTTTCTGTTTTAAGACAAGTAAGAGCGGATATGGTTGAAAAGAATTTTCATCTTCACTCTCAAACAGTGGAAAAAGTTACTGTATCTAAGCCAGCTAAAAAAGTAAGACAATCTCGTTTGTATCATTTGTGGAAGAGAAAAGAAGTCGTTTAAAGAATAGAAGTCTAAGAAGTCGACTTCTGTTATTAGGAGGTTGAGTGTACCAATTTGAGCAGTCTTTGTGGGGTAAAGGTGTTCAGGTCATTGCCGGTACCGATGAGGCGGGAAGAGGTCCTTTAGCGGGACCTGTTGTTGCCGCTTGTGTGGTTCTTCCTAAACCAGAGCATTTTATTATTCATGGTTTAAATGATTCTAAACTCTTAAGTGAGAAAAAAAGAGAGAGTTTGTTTGAGTTGATTCAAGAACAAGCTCAAGTAGGTGTGGCAGTTGTTTCTGAGAAAGAAATTGATAAGATTAATATTTATCAAGCCACGCGCCTTGCTATGAAGCTTGCTTTTGAAAACTTGCCCTTGTCACCCAATTATTTATTAGTTGATGGTCCTATGAAATTAGATATTTTTTGCCCTTATCAAAACATTATTAAGGGTGATCGTAAATCGGCATCGATTGCTGCAGCTAGTATTGTCGCTAAAGTGACACGTGATCGAATGATGAAGAAATATCACGAGAAATACCCAGAATATTTATTTCACAAGCATAAAGGGTATGGGACTCCAAGGCATAAAAAAGTAATTGAAGACATTGGGCCTTGCCCGATACATCGTGCAACATTTGCACCTGTTAGAAAGGCGTTGGAAGCGCGTGATGGCATTATCAAAAATGGAGTTGGGGCGTAAGGGTGAAGATGTAGCGCTTCAACATTTAAAGAAAAATAAGTTTAAATTATTGATAGCTAATTACCGAAATGATTTTGGTGAGATAGACCTCATTGTTTCTAAAAAAAGAGAGCTTCATTTTGTTGAAGTGAAAACCCGAAGCTCAGTAGAATTTGGTCATCCTGAAGAAGCTGTGACTGCAAAAAAGCAAGCAAAGATAAAGCAAGTGGCGCAGGTGTTTTTATCTGATCCTATGAATCGAAAGTATCAAGATTTTGATATTTATTTAGATGTGATTTCAGTGATGTGTGATGAATATGTAGCAGCGTTTGACGTCAAACATCTTATTAATGCTTTTTAGAGAGCTTTTGACAATAACACCTAATTTTACGTGGAGGTAAACCCATGAAATTAAGATACTTACTCTTTTTAATGATCTTTTTTGTATCGATGACAACTTCTTCTTGTGCTAAGGAAGATGATCAGCAATCAACACAGCAGATCAAAAAGATGGCTGTAGAATTTGAAGATGAGGATACGTATAGTTCTCCTATAGGGGAAGAGTGGGATGATTATGATCCTCTTAATGATATTAAAGAGATTCAGCAACGTTTGCTTAGTATGTTTGAACCCTTAGCAGGAGAACGTTTGGGGCCGCTTGCTGAAAAGATGAGTCGTTCGGGTATGGGATCTCCTCTTAGAGCTGATGTGGAAGAAACGATCGATACTTATATTGTGACTATTGACCTTCCAGGTTATCAAAAAGAAGATATTCAAGTTCAGTTGAAGAAAAATGCTTTATTGATCCAGGCAGAATTAAAACAGGCGTCTACAGAAAATAAAGCCAATGATGATAGACAAATTGTTTCTAGAGAACGTATTCAAGGAGCTGCGCAGCGAATTATTCGTTTACCACAGCCAGTTAAAGAAAAAGGCGTAACCGCAAATTTTGAAAATGGAGTTCTTGAGGTTACCGTTCTTAAAGCAGAGCCAGAAAAAACAGTTCAAATAGATATTAATTAGTATAAATTACTTATAATGAAAACAAAGGAGTTACTTTCATGGGACAAGACGTAAAGCTAAGACAAAAAAGACAAAAAAGTAAAGCTCGCGCTAAAAGAAAAAAGAAAGCAGAAAAAAATAAATAGTTCACCTGCTGCCTAAGCAAGCTAAAAGGATTTAGGGGTTTTTTAACCCTTAAATCCTTTTTTTATTATAAGGACACCTATGACATTATTTACCTCCATTACGATTCTTCTACTTTTTATTTTAGGCTGTATTTGCTTGGTTTTATTGATTAAATCGGCTAAGCGTATAGGTGAGCTTAAAGGGGAGGAAGAAGAAAAGATCGAAGATTTGGATAAAACTCGAGCAGAGTTGATTCAAATTAATGAAGAACTTAAAGAAGAGATTTTGAAGTATAAAGAAATATTAGAAAGACAAAAACCTAAAGACAATTCTCCCCATAAAGATACATGAGTAGAAAATTACTAATTACCGGCCTGAATGGACTTATTGGTTGGAATTTATTTCAATTTTTTCAAGACCGTTATGATGTTTACGCCACATATCGAAGCCCTCACCCCAAACTTCTTTTAGAAAAAAACTGTTTCCGTATTGATTTAGATTCTGAAAAAGAAATACGTCAAACTCTTAACAGAATTCAACCTGACATTATTATTCACTCTCGAGCCATCTGTGATTTGGATGTATGTGAAGAATTTCCAGAATTAGCTGAGCGTGTTAATGTTAAAGGAACCGAGCTCCTTTTAAAGGAAATTTCAAACCTAAAGAATTTAGAACGATTTATTTTTATTTCGACGGATCATGTTTTTGATGGTGAAAAAGGATCTTATACCATTGATGATGAGCCTAAGCCAAAGCATGTCTATGGCAAAACGAAGAGATCTGCAGAATTAGCCGTTTTGAATTCAGGCCTTCCTTTTTTAATTATACGACCAGGGCTTGTTATAGGGGATAGCTTGCAGGGGAATAAAGGACCAAAGGATTTTCTGTGCAATCGGTTGAGAAAGAAAAAAGAAACCACCCTTTTTGTTGATGAGTGGAGATCTCCCGTTTCTGCAGATCGTTTATGTCAGTCTGTAGGTTTGTTAATTCAAATGAAAAAACAGGGAATATTCCACATAGCAGAAGCTGAGAACTTGAATCGTTTCGATTTAGGAATTTCTTTAGCTGAAAAGTATGAATTACCATCTCAGTACATCCTTCCACAGTATAGAAAGAATGATATTTTGGCCCATATAAGGCCTAGAGATATTAGTCTTTTTCCATCTCCAATATAATTAACAGATAATGACTATAAAGATTTGCAATGTAACAATATGTATGCGAACATTTAAACAAGTTTAAAAAAGATTTATTTATGGGGCTGGCTAGAGAAAATGGAGTGGAGTATACCCATGAAAAATTTTTGCATAAAAATAGTCATTTTTTGTTTTGTTTTACAACAAGCTTTACCTATTTCAAATCTATTGGCCCAAGCACCTCCAGGGCTAGATCCATCCTTAGACCCTAAGACCCAGACTATATCCCAAGAAGAAGTCGAAGAAGAAGCTCTTCAAAAAGAAAAAGAGGAAGAGTCTATTCAGGCTTTTGAGCCTGAAAAATCCCCAGAAGAAAGTACGAACTGGATGTCTTCAGGCCCTCTTCAAAAAGCAACTTTTGATTCAGAGGATGTTGATTTAACTCGAATGGACGAATCTCAGATTAAAGATGTTTTGTCTGATGAAGATATAGGGAAAGATGTTCGAAGAAAAGTGATGGGCGCTTTGAATAAATTTAGAGGAGTAAACTTAACGGGTAGAACTATTAAAGGAGAAGTCGAAGAAAAGAAAGATGAAGCCGCGGAAAAAATTTACTCTAACAGAGAAGATGTATTTGAAGTTTCAGTCAATGAGCAAATTCGCTATTTTAATGTTCAGTTAGATTTAAATGAAAAAGGAGAAGTTGTTGAGGTTTTAAGCGCAGTAGAAAGCAGTGAAGATTTCTCTTCAAAATTTGATCGTACACAACAAGAAATTGTTGCTTCAAAACCGACTATCCAACCCATTCTTGAAAGGGCAAGGTCCATACAAGATGAGGTAGAACAGATAAAATCAGAACTTCCTGTATCGGAAGAACCTGTTGAGGAGAAACGAATAGAAGTAATAGAACCTATATTAGGAGCTCCGGTACTTACACTGCCAAAAGAAAGGATAGTAGAAGAATCTCCAATGGTCTTACAGCCTCTTATCATGGAAGAAGAGGAAGTAAGAATAGAGCCTCTAATAAGAGTTGCTACCCCTGAAGCAAAACCTGTTATATCTGTTCCCTTAACATTAGCTGCGCCTCAAATTATGTTGGCTGAGGTGGATATCGTACTTGACCCTGAGGTTGTTAGGCAAAAGACGCCTCAAGTCCAACAAAGAGTCATTGATTATGTAGGGCAATTGAGATTGCCTGTGGGAGCACAAGTTTTAGTTTCAAGTAAAAATGGTGCTTTGGTTGCAACGATGACTCAACTAGGTACACGAGTTGCTCTTCCTGAACTAGAGAGTTATGAATTTTATATCAATGAAGATGTCACAACCGGTGAAATGAATGTTTATCAAGTGATTCTTAAAGATGCTCAAGGAGAAGAAGTTGCGAATTATCGTTTGGATAATCAAGGTCAAGTTAAAGAATATAGAGAAAACTTAACTTTGCCAGACGGGTCTCGCCAATCTCTTTTTGTTAGAATGAATAACGGAACAATACAAAATAGACAGATGCGTTTAGATAATTTAGATGGTAAACCTATTTTTACATCGGTTGAGAATTATGATAGCGATGGAAATGTATTTTCTTCTACAATTTCATCTATGTCTTATGCGGCGGGTGGAGGGTTGAGTCAGTCGTTAACGAAGACGTATATTAATGGAACTTTGATTGCTTTTGAAGGGACAGATTATAGTTTTGCTTCGAACGCAATGAGTCGTGCTTTTAAGGTTGAATATGACACGACAAATGGAGAAGCTAAAAAGCTGGAGATTAGAAATTTTCATAGTCCTGGAAATGTAGGAATAGAATCTTTTGATATTTATACTTTTGGGAATGGGGAAATATATCATGAGAGAAGAGATTATCCTTTGCAGAACGCTAATTTCACAACGAGTGTGAATAGACAGGCGAATGCTGTTTTGGATGATTTTAATCAATTGATTAGGGATCAAAATTTTCCATCCATCTTATTGCGAGCTAATATGGTTACTGAATTAAGCTCTAATGAGCCTCGATCCGGGTTAAGACAAATAGCGAGTTCAGGTTTTATTGAAATTGATCCTGATACGAATACATTGATTGAAAGAGCTATTGTAGTACAAGAAGCTCCAATAGAAGTAGCACCCCCTCTTGTTGAAGAACCTGTTCTTATAGAATTGCCTGTATTGATTCAGCTACCCGTGATTGGGTCTGTTGAAGATTCCGAAAGACTTATATTAGAAAAGGTTCAAGCCTTACTTCAAAGCAGAAATGTTGAGCAAACGGGAGCTTATTATAATGACGCTATTATGACAGATCGACAGTCAGGAGCCTCAATTTATGACTCTATTAGAGAATATGAAGTGAATGGCGAAAAGGTTTATTTGGATATTAAAGAAAAAAGAACAGCTGCTGGAATTGTTGGTCTTGATGTTACTAAAAGTGAGAATCAAGAAATGGCAGCACGCCTTATAGCTTCTTTGCGTCCAAGAGAATACGCTGTTGCTCCAGTTATTGAAGTGCCTCGAGTTGTTGAAGTTCCTATTATTTTGGAGCCTATTGTTAGGGAGCTGCCCGTCATTGGAGCTATTGAAGATGCTGAAAAACTCATATTAGAAAAGGTGCAGAGTTTAGTGGGGAATCGAGAAGTAACACAAACAGGAGCTTACCATAATGATGCCATTGTGATGGATAGGGAAACTAATTCCTCCATATACCGATCGACAAGAGAATATGAAGTGGATGGAAATAAAGTCTATGTAGAGGTGATGAAAAAGATAACGGATAAAGGTATCGTAGGTCTTGATGTTACTAAAAGTGAAAATCAAGAATCTGCAGCCAATCTGATAGCCTCTTTACGCCCAAGAGAAATTGAGGCTATGCCTATCGAGGTATTAGAGTCAGTCACCCCAGAAGTGGATCCATTGATGGAAAAGAAAGAGGTGGCAGAAGCCGAAATAGAAAGAATTAAATCAGAGATTCAAGATGTTGAGAATGAAGCTGAAAGGTTGTTGAATATTGGAAGGCGTCTTTATTCAGACCCGGATAGGGTTATGAAGGACAATCATTATAAACGAATTATGTCTGTAAGAGCTTCCTTAAGAGAAGGTCTCATGCGGCTTACAGAAGAGTTAAGGATGGCAAAAGGAGATTTGAGACGAATAGGAAGGGAAATAACTGAAAGAGATACGGGTCGGCCGATTAAAGCTATTATTGAGGAACCTATCGTTCCTATTGCTGGATTAGAGGTCCCAGCATATAGCGATCGACAAGTTGAAATAGAAAAGGGTTTGAGTGAATTACTTGATGATAGAAAAGTACGTGTTATTACCGATGATGGAGAGGGCGTAGAGGTTCTTCTAGGAAATGATAGTGAGAAGGGACTTTTGTCTGCTTTGGAAGAGGTAAGGGGAATTGAGCGTTACCGTGATATGGCTGGGTTTAGAGAAGCTTTTGATGGATATCAAGATGATAGTGTGGAAAGGGTTGAGGTATTATCTTTAAGGCACATACGGGAGCTTGTTATTAGATTTGTCAGGCAACATGGAGCTGACTTTATTGTTGAGGGAGAAATTGATAGAGAAGCATTTAAAAGAAAACTAACTCGAGATCCTTTAGATGATAAAAAAGAAAAGGCAGAAGCAGAAGTTGAGCGAATTGAAACAGCGATTCAAGAGGCTGAGAATGAAGCAGAGCGCATTTTGAAGATAGGAAATAGACTTTATTTAGACCCAGACAAAGTGATGAAAGAAAATCATTATAATAGAGTTGATGCTGTTAGATTAAATTTAAGAACAAGTTTAGTAAAACTCAATGAAGAGCTTAGAATTGCAAAAGAAAACTTATCTCATGTTGAGCAAGAAATTATTGCTCGAGATACCCCTAAAGGAATGCCTTTAAGAGCGTTTCTTTTAGAAGAACCAATAGCACAGCGTGGAATAGGCTATCAACCCCTTACGGCCAGACAGGCAGAAATAGAGAGGGGGCTAGATAACCTTATTCGAGGTAGAACCGTTCGTATTAAAACAGATGGTGGGGAAGAAGTGGACGTTGATTTAAGTTATGATCGTGGAAAGGGATTGATGTCTGCTCTTAATGAAGCGTATCAATCTGCGGGTTTACTTTTTGGCATTGAAGGTGGGGCTCAATATATAAACTTGCCTGGAGTTGAAAAGTCCCATTTAGAAGGAATTACTTATGAGGGTGGGTATGGAGCTCTCTCTCTTCGTGAAATGAGTTCTTTGATCATGAGATTGGTTCGCACTCATTCAGCATCCATTATCATTGATGGAAATATTGATAGAGATTTATTCAAAAAAATTCTTATGGGAAACATGAGAGGTAGAATTCTCGAAGTTATGGAAGCACCCGTAGCTAGAGAATAATGATTCATTGTTTTTTCTAGAAGTTCGTTATAAATTAGTCGTATATGAATACGCCATCCCACTTTTTAATGACAGCAGCTCTCCGGAAAATCTTTAATAAAAAACCAATTAGGACACAACCCTTCTTATGGGGCTCTATCATGCCAGATATTCCTTTGTATTTTTTGGCTATAGGAGCGTATGTTTATTTTTTATTTTTTTTAGGGTGGGATATTCAAAAGGCCAGTGAGCATATTTGGGGGACTCTTTATTTCAATCATCCAATTTGGATTTTTTTACATAATCTGCTACATGCACCCATCCTATTAGTCTCAGGGCTTCTTTGGATTTTGTTTCGAAAAGGGAAAAAGGGTTTTGTTGCTTCAGGATGGGCATGGTTTCTACTTGCTTGCCTTATCCATAGTATGGTGGATGTGGTGACGCATCATGATGATGGTCCTTTATTGTTATTTCCATTCGATTGGAATTTTCGATTTTCGAGCCCAATTAGCTATTGGGACTCGAAACATTATGGGATGGAGTTTGCTTTTTGTGAGATTGTCTTAGATTTAGTTATTGTGTTGTATTTGTATGGATCTTGGGTCTTGAAGAAACTAAAGGCACGTTAGCCCTTTAGCGTAGTCTGGTGGGTCCGGCAGGACTTGAACCTGCGACCAATCGATTATGAGTCGACTGCTCTAACCAGCTGAGCTACGGACCCTCAAAGAACTCTCAAAATACGCATAGAAGAGGCGTATTGTACAACAAAAAAAGGGGACTGTCACTTCAGTCGCTAACACCTTTTTTTGTTATTCTACTTCCTCATAACGGCTTAAATTTAGAATGCGTTTGATTAGGTCTGGGTAGGGAATGCCTGCTTTTTTTGCGGATTCAGAGAAATCTTCCTCTTCAGCTAAAATAGGATTAGGATTCGCTTCAATGAAGACAAGTTCGTTGTTTTCTGTTAGGCGCATGTCTAATCTCGCATAACCGCGAATGGCAAGTAAATGATAGATTTTCTTACAGGTGGCATTAATTTTCTCTGTTAAAGAATCTGAAATATTTTTAGCAAACCGATTACGAATCCCCCATTTTTTTCTATATTTCTCATCCCATTTTGCTTTATAGGTTGCGATTTTAGGCTCGTCGTCTGGCACTCGTGTGAATGTGAGTTCTCGGAAAGGAAGGACATCGAGGCGTTTGTTTCCTAAAATACTCACATAGATTTCTCTGCCGTGTATGTATTCTTCGGCTATGGCATCTTGATTCATTTTTTCATGAATAAATTGAATACGCTCATTAAAATCTTGATCATTTTCAACAAAGGAGTTTTGAGAAATTCCGTACGAAGCCTCTTCTTGTAAGGGTTTAATTAAAATAGGAAAGCGTAGTTTTTTTGGGCGGTAGATTTTAGTTTTTTTTGGAATAATTAGAAATTCAGGGACTCGAATTCGATGGTAGCTTAAGATTTTTTTTGAGAGCCCTTTATTCTTGCATAGCGTTAAACCGGTAGCACCACAACCGGTGTAGGGAATGCCTTGTAATTTAAAATAAGAAGCGATATCTCTGTCTAGAGAAGCGGTGTCATTAAAGCGTTCCACTAGATTTAAAATCATTGTAGGTTCAAATTGTTTTATTTTTTCTGCAATAATTTTTGTTTCATTGTAAACCCCTAGAAGTTCAAACGGATGACCTAATGTTTTTAAGGCTTTGCAAACATTCTTTTCTGTTTCCCATCCTGGATCTTTGAGATTTTCAGAGAAATCTTGATCAAGGGTAGTGGGATTTGATGTGTCAAAGACGACTAAGATTTTTTCGTTTCCACTCATTTTGACCTTTTGAACTTTCCTGTAAATAAATACGTCGTTACAAGTGTTGTGATATAAGAGGTAATATTTATATCAATATCGGCCATATCTTTACGTATATAAAGATTTAATTGATCTGTGCGAGCAATAAGGTTATCCATAAGTTGTTGGATAATATACTTTTTTTCTTTAGTCCAAAAAGAAACGGAGGGGGTTATTTTACGCCGATATTTTTTTAAATAATGGGAAGCTTTTAAATTAGATTTTTCTTCTAAAAGATCAGTGAAGAGTCGTTTAAGGTCTTTGTCGAAAAAATCAGGGGAGTCTTGTTCGTATTCTTTTGTTTTTCTTTTGTAGTAAGTTTTAAGTTTGATGTTTAATCCTGAATGTGAAACAAGATTTTCTTCGGGCTTTCTTTTCAGATCTTTTCCTTTTATGGAATTCATTAACTCATCAACGTATTCTAGTTTTTCTAAAGCTTTCCACCCTCGATATTTTGTTTTCCATTTCATTTTAGGTGTTAACCAAACAGCAAAAGTTTCAGCGAAGTCTTCATCAGGATGACTTTGTGCATACCAATTATCTAGATGAAGAACAAAAGATTTACTGTAGGGTCGAGGTCGGTAGGTGTCTAAATACTCTTGCGATGCAGAGCCGAAGAGGCGTCTCCATTTCCACTTTTTGTATAAATTATAGGCATAAGAGTAGGCGTGGCCGGCTTCGTGACGAATGAGTTTCATGAACTCTGTTTTTGTGCCGCCTTCGACTTCAAGCATATAGTTGTTTTCTATCTTTTTTAGACGAGAATGAGCTAGGTAAAAAGGGATGCCAATAGCAGGAACTCCTACAGGGCAAAACCACTCATCTGCAAGGAAACAGGGAGGCTTGAATGAGAGCCCTTGAGCTTCTAATTCACTATATAACTGGGTGATATAGCTTTCAACTGGAGTCCCCTGGATCTCTAGCTTAAACTCTGTAATTCTCTTATGAATGAGTTCATCTTCTTTAAGACGGTACCAAGGTTTTGTATCCATAGAACCCATTTTAACATATTAAGAGCCTACTAAGGGGCGCCTTGCCCCTTAGGGAGGAAGCGAGGGGCAATCCGGATGGTGTTAGGTGGCGTAGAAAAGGGTAAAGCAGCCAAAAGAGCTGCAAATTAATAGGAGGAAGTATCAATGAAAATTAAGATGATGACTTTAATGCTTGCGCTTCTTTGTGGAGCTGTTGCAGTTCCTGCAGATGAAGTTGAAGCTGGAATGGAAAAGAAAAATATCGTAGAAACTGCTGTTGAAGCAGGTCAATTTAATACCCTTGCTAAAGCACTTCAAGTAGCAGGTTTGGTTGACGCATTACAGGGAGAAGGTCCTTTTACTGTATTTGCGCCTACAGATGAAGCTTTTGCAAAATTGCCAAAGGGAACTTTAGAATCTCTAATTGCTCAACCAGAGCAGCTTAAGCAAATTTTGCTTTATCATGTGGTTTCAGGTAGTGTAAAAGCAGAACAAGTTGTGGGTCTTAGCTCAGCTAAAACTTTACAAGGCTCTGCTATTGAAATTAATGTGACAGATGCAGGTGTTATGGTTGATGGAGCAAAGGTTGTTAAAACAGATATCGTGACATCGAATGGTATTATTCATGTTATCGATAACGTGATTGTTCCAGCAAAAGGCTAAGCATTTAACTGATTAACTTAAAGGGGTGTCTATAGTGACATCCCTTTTTTTTTGACTTGAGATGCTTGACAACAAAAATGAGCTCGCTATACTCAGAACTTATCTTTTAATAGATTTTTTAAAAATCGAAAAGGACAAGTTGAATGGCAGATTTGAAAAATAAAGATAGTGCTGAGTTATTCAAAGCTTTAGCTGATCGAATCCGATTAGATATTTTGCATTCCTTATTTAAAGATGAAAAATGTGTAACAGATTTAATGTCTGAACTAAACTTAACTCAATCGCATGTCTCTCATCACTTAAAAATTTTAAAAACAGCTGGCTTAATTTCTTCTGTAAGAGAAGGCCATAAGATTTTTTATCAGCTTTGCCCTCAGGTTAAAAGTAGTTTGAATGAGAGTCAGCAACAGACATTGCAGCTAGGTTGTTGTGAAGTGAAATTTAAGGATTGATTTTTTTTGTTTAAAATCCATCAAAGAATTTTGATTCTTTGATTCTTGGAGGAGATATGAAGAAAATAGGTTGGATTGTTTTAGCTATTTTGCTATTACCCTCGATTCTGAATGCTAAAGAAGGTGAGGTTAAAATTAAAATACAAGGTTCTACCACGGTGAACCCTGTTATTTCGGAAGCGGCTGAGATTTTAAGGGCAGAGCGTGGATGGACTATTTATGTAGATACCCAAGGGGGGTCTTCTGGAGGGATTTCAGCTGTAGGAGAAGGTTTTGTTGATATAGGTATGATTTCTAAACCTATTTCCGAGGCCGATCGCAATAAATATGCTTCAGCTAATTTCGAATCTTTTAAGATAGGGATTGATGGTCTTGCTTTAGTTGTCTCTCAACCCGTATGGGATTCGGGTATCCAGTTTTTGTCAAAAAAACAGATTCAACAATTGTATGAGAGAAAAATCCTTAATTGGAAAGAATTGGGAGGACAAGATTCCAAGGTTGTTTTTTACAATAAAGAGCCTGGGAGAGGGACGTGGGAAGTTTTCTCGAATTGGGCGTATGGGAGCTACAAAAATTCTCCATTAGTTGCCCACCCTGAAGTTGGAGCTAATGAAGAAGCCAAAAATAAAGTGGCATTTCATAATAGTGCTATTACCCAACTGTCTTATGCTTGGGCAGAAAATTCTGAAAGAATAAAAGCTATTGGCATTCAGCTTCCTACAGGCGAGAGTGTTATGCCTACGAAGGAAACCATTATGAGCGGAGAGTACCCTTTGTCTCGTTCTTTATTTTTAGTTACGAATGGTAAACCCACAGGCTATCAAAAGGAATTTATCGACTTTATTTTATCAGATCGTGGGCAAGAGCTTGTAAAGAAATATGGGTATCTTAGTGTTCGTTAGCTCCAAAGCAATTTTATCCAAACCCACATTTCCATTTAGTGTTACAGGTGCTTTCTCGTTAATTTTTACATTAGTGAGTCTATTGTTTTTTTGTGGGATGGCCCTTTTTTTACTGATTCAAGGATCCCCTATTTTTTTTCAAGAACAACTAAGTTTTATTACAGATGCAGATTGGTTTTATCGCATAAACCAATACGGCGCTGCTTCCATGATTTATGGAACGATACTGGTTTCATTCTTAGCTATTGTGTTGAGCTTACCTTTTGCTTTAGGTTCTGCAATTTTAACTTCAGAGTTTTTGCCCAATTCTATTCGGGTCTATGTTAAGAGTTTTATCGAACTTCTAGCGGGTATTCCTTCGGTTGTATATGGTTTGTTGGGAGTTCTTTTTTTGCGCCCACTTATTTTTAAATGGTTTGCTCCATTTTCTCCAGAAAGTGGAGACACTCTTTTAACTGCGAGTGTTATTTTGGCAGTTATGATTTTGCCGACAGTCATGAGTCTGTCTGAAGATGCTCTTAGAGGTGTTAGCAAAGAGCACCGTGAAGTGGCTTTATCTTTGGGTTTAACTCGTTTGGAAACCTTTGTTCACGGAGTATTGCCTAGAGCCATTCCCGGTATTATTGCAGCGGTTCTTCTGGGTTTAGGGCGTGCGTTGGGGGAGACGATAGCTGTGTATTTAGTGATTGGAAGGGCTGATAATCGATTGTCTGATTCTCTTTTCTCTTTAAAGCCTTTATTTGAGGCAGGGCAAACCATTACGAGTAAATTAGGTGGGTCGGAGCTTTATATTGCTTATGGAGAACCGACACATTGGTCTGCAATGATTGGTCTAGGCTTAATTCTATTTGTTTTTGTTGGGGTTATTGTTGCTATGGGGGAAGCCGTGAATTGGTTAGGGAGAAAATATCAACATGGTTAGTTCAATTCGAATTTGGAAGAATCAGTTATTTATCTTATTAGTCTACTTATCTGGTTTTATTACGGTGAGTTTACTTTTTCTTGGATTTATATTACTTCTATCAAAAGGTTTTCAGTCTCTTTCGTTAGAATTTTTGTTGTCACCTATGCGGGAGGGTGGAATTTCTGGTGGAATTTTTTACCAAATCCTAGGGACTTTAATTTTAGCAATAACGACTTTGTTTATTGTGTTTCCTTTGTCTATGGGTTTTGCTCTTGTTAAATCGATCTATATTCAAAAAGCATTTGTTAAAAAAACCATGGAATTATTTCTTTATATTTTAAATGGAATTCCTTCTGTTTTATTCGGGATTTTTGGATTCTTCTTTTTTGTTAAATATTTAGGTTGGGGTAAGTCTTGGTTCACTGGAGGATTCTTGTTAGCAATGATGATTTTACCAACGACAACTCTTGCATTGTCAGAAGGGATTAACAGAATATCTTCAGAGTATATCGAAAATGGTTTGGCGTTAGGGATGAGAAAGACGCAGATTATATTTTCCATTATTTTGCCACAGAGTTTTTCCAGTTTTTTATCAGGAGTGTTGTTGGGTTTGGCACGTGCTGTGGGAGAAACAGCTCCCATTATGTTTACAGCAACCATTTTTTCTGGGGCGACCATCCCTACAGGAGTAAAGGAAAGTCCAATTCTTTCTTTGCCTTATCATATTTTTAATTTAGTTCAGGAGTCTTATCATCCACAAGCTCTGAGTAATGCTTGGGGAAGTTCTCTGGTGTTGATCATGTTGGTTATTTTAATTAGTGGGATTGCTCTTCCGTTTAGGCTTAGAGCGCATGAGGAGGCAAAAGTATGACAAATCTACATTCTAGTAAAGTTCTTTCGGTTAAAAATATTTCTGTTTCAGCCGGGGATGAACCTATAGTAAAGGATGTATCCTTTGACCTATATTCTAATGAAATTTTAACTTTGATGGGCCCGTCTGGATCGGGTAAGTCAACTTTGCTTCGTGTTTTGAACCGTTTAGCAGATTTGGAGTCCAAATTGAATGTGACAGGAGATGTTACTTGTTGTGGTAAAAGTATTTTTGAAAATTATTCTATTTATTTCTTAAGAAAAAAAATTGGACTCGTTTTTCAGAAGCCTTGTATTTTTCCAGGTTCTATTATGCGAAATGTGTTGTTTGGGGTAAGGCATCATTTAAAGTTAGATAGAAAAGAAGCTGATGGATTAGCAGAAGAGGTTTTGAAGAAAGCGCATTTGTGGGATGAAGTTAAAGATAGGTTGAATAAATCTGCATCTATCCTATCTTTGGGACAAAAACAAAGGCTGTGCTTTGCTCGAGTTTTAGCAGCAGATCCAGAAATTTTATTATTAGATGAGCCTACTTCGAGCTTAGATCCTCATTCCACGCATGAAATAGAAGAAGCTCTTTTAGAAATGAAGCAAACTAAATCGATTATTCTTGTAACACATCAACTAGCTCAAGGAAGAAGGGTGAGTGATCGAATTGTATTCTTATCTTCTAAAGAGGGTGTAGGGCGTTTAATAGAACAGGGAAGTGTGGAGGATCTTGTTTCTTGTCCTAAAACTAAAGAGTTGAAACGATATCTTATTTCAGAAGTTTAATTCCTGCAATGAGAGAGTAAAGTTACCTGTCTCCATTTATTCTGCCTAAAAGCACCGTCATTGTGAGGTTGCCACGGCTCAATTACCAATGGCCTCGCAATGACACACTTTTTCCTAAAAATTAATGAACAACGCCAACGAGTTTATTGTTGCGGATATGAAATTCTGCAGATCGAGGCGCTTTCTTTCCATTCTTCCAAACTCGGACATCAACACGTAGGTAATTGCTTGAGGTGTTTATAGGAATACTGAAATTTGTAGATTGGTTTTCAAGTAAAAGGGTTTCCGATATTTTTTTATTCTTCTCATTATAGAAATTTATTTTGTAACTAATATTATCTAATCCACCTAAAATTTTCTGACCCATATTTGTGATTTGAAGTTCTCCGTTAGTAATACCTGTACTTTCAACAGGAGATACGGAAGAAAGAACTTCGTTTAATATGATTTGTTTGCGAGAAACTAAGGTTTCGATTAAATAGTTTAGGTATTCTTTTTGAGGATTGTTCGTTGCATTAAATAATGTTTCGAGATGTTCCCGTGTAACAGATGCTAAAATTTTTACAGCCCAGTAGTCGTCGTCGGGTTGGCTTTTTTGTATGGGTTGAAAAGGTAGTGACTCTTTCCATTTTTCAAAACTAAAATTTTCTACTTGATAGTAATCTTTAGGTGTGCTCGATTTTGGA
Organism: Candidatus Omnitrophota bacterium; assembly: GCA_029261035.1. Taxonomy (GTDB): domain Bacteria; phylum Omnitrophota; class Omnitrophia; order Omnitrophales; family JACROU01; genus JAJDCD01. The sequence goes on along the minus strand of JAJDCD010000025.1, from coordinate 347,978 downwards.
TCCCTGTTTTCCCAAGGTTGGACAAATAGACCTAGTTCTGCAAATTTTATTATAGAGTCTTTTAAAGAGAAGTAGTGTTCATGACCATCCCAAGGGCGGCCTTTTTCTACCCCATGTGCTCCTAGAGTTTCACCAAAATCAAGAAGGTAGTGTTTTGTGTAACCATTACCCGCAGTTCCGGTATAAACATCTAAAGAGTTATCGGTTCTCATTCCGGTATGGTCAAGCCAAGCACAGAAGACACGAAGAGATCTTAGGGAACGGAGGTTCTCATGAGGTACTCTATCGTTCAGATCCCCTTTACGAACTCCTTTTTGATGTGTTCCTCCTAGGACAGTGCCTTCAATCAATAAACTTGCAGTAGTTCTATACTGGCCTGTTTTATCCGCACCTACTTCGAAAAGCAGTGAGTCCACATCAGACTCATTGATATTGGAATCTACATTTAAATCATTGCGTTTGAAATAAAAAATAAAATCTTCAGGGACATTAAAACCGAAACCCCAAAAAAGGCGATTCACAACTAAGTTGTTTGTTGTTTGAAGTAATGGATACTCTGCAGGATCAAATTTGATTAAATATTTATTTCCTTTACTGTCCTTAACAATAAATCCTTTGCTATCACCAATTTTTTTAGTTTTAATTACAGTAATAGGTTTTTGAGGAGCCCCAATAGAAATAGGTCCTTGAAGCAAATCGTTAGGGCTGATATCTGTGTAACCCAATCTCGCGTTGTACCAGGTTGAATTTGGAACTTGATCCATTGAGTTTACATCAGCACTGCGACTAGCTCTTCTTAGATCTAAATGACCTGAGATAGGATATCTTCCGGCAGAAGTTACTGCATTTTCTGCGAAGTCAAAATCATTTGTTGTAGGTAATGGGGAAGCTTGCATGTCGTTTAAGGTTTTGACGGGACTTGTATCACTGAAAACATAGTGTTTATTTGCACAGCCAGAAACTAGAAAGACTAAGCATAAGACAACAAGGGTGGAGTTTATTTTATTCATCTTTATTTCCAATCTGATCGACTGTTAGATCGAAGAGGGGTTCCAATAGTAAATGTAAATTGAAATCCTTCGGAGCCTACAGCAAATTGAGCTCGTCCGAATTCTCTTTCCCTATAATGAAAATCAACGCCAACACCAGCGGCCCAGAGCCCATCATCCCAACCTAAATCACTAATAGTAGGCCCAACGATAAGCGTGTCTATAAATATATGACCTGAAAGTACATGAGATAAAGGCCATTGATATTCTAGAGAAGGAACAAAAGCTAATTTATCACTACGAATTAAATCTTTATCAGAAACGCCTCTAAAGGTTCTGTTTCTTGGAAATTCTGTAAAAGGAATTGGGTTCCTGTCATCAAACTCGTTAACACCATTAAATACAATCCGAGGAACAAGAACACGATTTTCTTTTATAACTGGAATAAAGGCAGCAACATCAGCACCGAAACGAACAAAGTCAGAGTCATTATTTTCAAGCCCAACAGAAATGCCTGAATAAACTTCACTTCTAAATCCTCTAGAAATCATTTTATCATTATCACGAGTATCAACTTTAAAAGAGAGTTCGTTATATATTTGTGTGATAGGAGCATTATTAAAACCTTGAATGGCAGACACTCTAAAACGATCTCGAAGATCGTTGTCGCCTTTGCCTGAAGCTAAAAGACCTCTTCGTTGGTAATAGCCCAAATAAGTGAAGCCCCATTTTTCTGCAGGATAGATAGAAGAACTCCATTCTAATTTTCTACGTTCTTCGGTGAAGACACCAAAATCTTCGGGGGATAAAAAGACGTTTCTTGTATCAGCCATTGGGGAAGATCCGATGCCGTAGAATCTCCGGTCATCCCGCTTTTCATATAAACCCGCTACAGATGTTTTCCATTTAACTCGACCAAAATATTGAGTGTATGAGGCTTTTGTGCTGAAAGAATAATAATCAGAATCGTTTAAAGAAAAGCGTGTCAGTGATTTGACACCATTTTTACTATAGTAAATACCTGCACCATAATTAGGGCGATAACCGGATTGCCAAGAAAATGTTGGAAACCAAGCAAGGTCTCTTTTGTATATATAAAGGATGTCTTCAACTTTACGAATGAAGTCAGGATCGCTTACAACTTTAGCTGTTTTTGCTGCACCAAAAAAAGTACCGTCCACGAGTTTTCTAGGAAGGTAAAGTCCTGCAGAAAGAGCAGCTAATGTGGTGTCTAAAGTTTTGGTTTCTTCTTGTTCAATGCCGCGGACATTCGGAGTGGTTGCTTCTGCAAAAAGAGAAGGAGAGCCACTGAAGATGATGCTAAAAACGAGAACAAAGTTGAGAGTGTTTAGAAATAATTTATGCATAGTTAATTTGTAATTAGTTTTAACGACAGTATGTTACATAAAATTGATTAAGTTTTCACCTATTTTTTAGATAGGCACGGTTATTGCGATTAAAATAAGGCAAGACGCATGTTTACTATAGGAGGTCTGTGTTTTGTTACAATTTTGTAGATAAGACATCATTTTTGTATAGTAAAAAACTCTTGTAGGAAATAAATCTTAGTAGTATCCTGATAAGCTCAATGTTTTGCTTTTGAGCCACCTATTGGCCTAAGCAAAAAGATCTATCAGATTTTTTGTTATTTTATTAATAAAATGTAATTGGAGGAAGAAAAATGTCAGATAAAGACGTAGCTAAGTTATATGGATCAAATGTATTTAATTTAAAGTTAATGCAACAAAGATTACCTAAAGAAACTTATAAATCAATCAAGAAAACCATTGATACGGGAGCTACTTTGCCTCCTCAAGTTGCAGATGTAATTGCCAGCGCGATGAAAGATTGGGCTCTTGAAAAAGGAGCTACTCACTACAGTCATTGGTTTCAACCCTTAACAGGTGCTACTGCTGAAAAGCACGACTCCTTTATTTCTCCAAATGGTAATGGAAGTATTATTATGGAATTTTCTGGAGCTCAGTTAGTACAAGGGGAGCCAGATGCATCTTCATTTCCTAGCGGTGGTTTGAGAACAACCTTTGAAGCGCGTGGTTATACTGCATGGGATTGTACTTCACCAGCTTTCTTGAAGAAAGATGGTGTTGGTAATGTAACACTTTGTATTCCTACGGCTTTTTGTTCTTATACAGGAGAAGCTTTGGATAAAAAAACACCTGTATTGAGATCCATGGAAGCTGTTTCTAAACAAGCGCTTCGTGTTTTGAGAGCTTTAGGAAACACGACTTCCGAACGTGTATTTTCAACCGTTGGACCAGAGCAAGAATATTTTCTTATCGATAAGAAATATTATGATCAACGTTTAGATTTAATTACTTCTGGAAGAACTCTTTTTGGGGCAAATGCTCCAAAAGGGCAAGAGATGGAAGACCAATATTTTGGTGCTATTCGTGATCGTGTTTCTGCGTTTATGCAAGATCTTGATGTGGAACTTTGGAGAATGGGCGTTGCTGCAAAAACAAAGCATAACGAAGTAGCTCCAGCGCAATTCGAAATGGCTTCTGTTTTTTCTACAACGAACATTGCTTCTGATCACAATCAGTTGGTTATGGAAACAATGCAAAAAATGGCGTTAAGACATGGTTTGGTTTGTTTGCTACATGAAAAACCATTTGATGGTGTCAATGGATCTGGTAAACATAACAACTGGTCTTTAGCTACCAATGATGGTCAGAATTTGCTAGAACCAGGTAATACTCCGCATGATAACGAACAGTTCCTTGTTTTCTTAAGTGCTGTGATTACAGCAATTGATAGACATGCCGATAAGCTTCGTGCTTCTGCTGCTAATCCAGGAAATGATTTGCGTTTGGGTGCGAATGAAGCGCCTCCTGCCATTATTTCTATCTTTATGGGAACTCAATTAACAGAGATTTTGGACTGTATATCTAAAGGTAAAAAGTACACATCTCAAGGACAATCTTTCTTGAGTATTGGGGCTGATTCTCTTCCTAAATTACCTAAAGACAACACGGACCGAAACAGAACTTCTCCTTTTGCATTTACAGGGAACAAGTTTGAGTTTCGTATGATGCCATCTTCTGCTTCTATTTCAGGTGCAAATGTTGTATTAAATACGATTGCGGCTGAAGCGTTTGATGAGATTGCTACTCGTCTTGAAAAGGTAAGCAAGAAAGATATTAATAAAGAAGCAGCATCGATCATTAAAGAGGCGTATAAGAAGCATGGCCGAGTTATTTTTAATGGTAATAACTATTCGGATGAATGGGTAAAAGAAGCGAAGAAGCGGGGTCTTGCTAATATAAAAAATACACCTCTTGCTTTACCTTATATGAATACGCCAGAAGCGATTAAGTTGTTTGGTAAATATAAAGTTCTATCTAGAGAAGAATTGGGTTCAAGATACGAAATCTATTTAGAGCATTATTGCAAAACAATTAACATCGAAGCTCAAGCAGCAATTACAATGGTTAAAAGACAATATATCCCAGCGGCAATTCGTATTACATCTGAGTTGGCAGATACGATTGCTAAGCTTAAAGCAGCTTCTGGAAAAGCAAGCGTTCAAAAAGATCTTCTGAAAAGAGTGTCTGACTTGTTAGAGTCTGCTACAGTAAAACTTGCAGAACTTGAGTCTGCTACAAAAAAAGCTCAAAAAGCTACGGACTTAGAGTCTCAAGCGAAAATTTACAGAGACAAAGTTAAAACAACAGCAGAATCTCTTCGAGCGGATATCGATGCGATTGAAGACATCGCTCCAGCACGTTTGTGGCCAGTACCAACATACTCACAAATGTTGTTTCAGTCATAAGGAAAACAGAAGTCAGAGGACGGAAGTCTGAAGACAGATAAAAATGCTAAGGGCGGTTCGTTTATTCGAACCGCCCTTTTTTGTTTGGTGACTGTCACTGGCCTGCCGTAAGGCTGAGCAAAGTGACTGTCACCAAAATCCTGACCACTCAACCATAAGCCTCCAAAAGTCGATAATATTAATGGAGGTGGTGACTATGACTTGTCATGAAATGGCTCAGGTTGTTTATTGGTACTGTAAGAAAAAGCCTTCTACCAAAGAAGAAATCCAAATTCATTCTTTGATTCGTTCTTCAAAGCAATGCCAAGCATTTCTTATAAAGATGAGGCGTTGTTATGAGAAGGGTGAATTAAACATGAGTTATGGGGAAATCCCGGACGAATTAATGGAAGCAATTACACCCTTGATTCGCAAAGCTTCTATACCAATCGCTTGTTAAAAGAAGTTTGATTTGAGAGCGATTATTTTGCGGCCCTTACTCTCGTAATACCTCTATCTTATTTCACAGACTATATATAAGGTGTTAGTTTCTTCAGAGGACAGCTTTGCCCTTATTGATAAGTGGTATAGTTTAAATGAGGGAGAAGTTCCATGACGTGTAGTGAAATGGCTTGTCTTATATTTGGGTATTGGAAAAGAGATCCTCAGTCTCAAGAAGAAAAGTTGCTCAAGCAGCATATCCGAGACTGTGATGATTGCCAACGCTTTATTCGCAGTATGGGTGAGCGGTTTGGCAACGGGGAGTCTGAAGTTAGTTGTGGAGAAATTCCAAATGAGCTTTTAGAAGCTCTATCCTCTTTAATTCAAAAAGAACATATTATCTTCCGTTGCGTTCGATAAATAAAAGTATCCTAACCTCTTTTTTTCAATGTTACAATGTGCTCTGGAGGAAGTTATGAGTACAAAGATTTATGAAGTTGCTGTGATAGGGGGTGGTGCTGCGGGTCAAATGGCTTTGTTGCGTTCTGTGTTGAACCATTTAGAGACCCTTGTTTTTCTTGGAGATCCAAAAACAAATAAAAAAAGCCGGGCAACATGGGTAAGTGAAGTGGATAATATTCCAGGATTTTTTGATAAGAAAAGACCTATTTCTTCAACAACACGAGAAGTGACACAATTTATAAATAAGAGTGAGGATCTCAAAAGCTTTTTATCTGTTGAAAAAAAGAAGGTGGAATCAATTCAGAAGAACGGAGATATTTTTATTCTGAACACGACGGATGGAACTTCTTTTCAAGCAAAGTATGTAGTATTGTGTACGGGCACAATGGATGTTCAACCCCTCATTCAAGGTTCTATTGACCCTATTCTCCCATATGCAAATCGAAATGATGTTTTGTATTGTATTCGTTGTGATGGCCATAGAACGGCTGGAAAAAACTGTGCTGTCATTGGAGAAAAAGCAGTGAGCGGTTGGATTGCTGTGATGCTGAAGGAGCGCTATAACCTTCCTCATATTTACGTTCTATCTCATGGAAAATCGTTTGAGACTTCAGAGGAGTTATCTCAATTATTAGATTTGTATCAAATCCCTGTAAGAGAGGAAGAAATTACAGATATTCTTGGAGATCCTAAAGATAAGGGGCTTGAAGGATTTATGTTGGGAGAGAAAAAAATAGATGTGACTACGGCCTTTGTTGCATTGGGGACAATGGTTTACAATGACTTAGCAAAACAGTTAGGTGTTACACTTAATGATAGAGAACATTTGGTGACTAACGAAAAAGGGGAGACTTCTGTGAGTGGTTTTTACGCTGTTGGAGATTTGGTTGCTGGGAAGAAAAAACAGATATATACCGCCTGGGATATGGCGGTGGATGCCCTCGATGATATTGATGTTAAGGTTCGGACAGAAAAGAGAAACAAACTTTTGAAGGAGACTCAGGGTGAGCAGTAAAACAATGGTTTACTTATCCCGATTATGTTATTCCTTATGTTTTTTGTGGCTGTTAATATCGGCTTTAATTGTTGTTTTAAGTATTACGGGTTATACCTGGGATATTCGTAATATGCAGGAGTTTTGGTTTCAGGTGAAGGAATTTTTTGATCTTCTTAAACCTCTCAATTATTTATTTATCATTATTCTTTATATCCCTGCCCTAATTTTTTACCGACTTTATAAGTGGTTAGATCAGTACAAAAATATTCCCGATTAATTTGCCAAGAATGATTGCAGAGAAGACCTGTTTGAGAGATAATATTTTTAGTTTATTTATGGGGTGATTTGATGGTTTTTATTAAAGCAGTATTAAAACAAATTTTATTAAAACTTATTCCTATTCGAGTTAAAGACTTAGTTTTTAGAGAAATTTGTGAAAAAGAAACCTTCTCTTCTCATTCAAAATATGCTCAAGTGGCATCTATGGATTGGAGTTTAGAAAATCTGAAACAAATCGGATTTAGCCCCAAAAACATATTAGACATTGGAGCATTTCAAGGAGAATGGACAAAGCAAATAAAAAAAATATGGCCAAACTCTCATGTGTTGATGGTGGAACCTCAGGAAAGCAAAAAAGGTTTTCTTGAACAGGTGGTTAAAGCATATCCGGAGACGGTTTCTTATGTCTCTAATTTGTTAGGGCCTGAGAGTGGAGAAGACATCTCGTTTTTTGAAATGGAAACAGGGTCTTCAGTTTTTGAAGAGCAAAGTAATGTGGCGCGTACGATTATTAATAAAACAGTTATCTCACTAGATGATTTGTTGGAGGGACAGAATTTTTCAAATGTGGATTTGTTAAAAATTGATGTTCAAGGCTTTGAACTAGAAGTATTTAAAGGGGCTGCATCCACGTTAAAGTCTGTGGAAGTTGTTTTGATGGAGGTTTCTCTTATTCCGATTAATAAAGGAGCTCCACTAATTGAAGAAGTTACTTCCTTCATGAAAACACATGGTTTTGTTGCTTATGACGTTTGTACTTTTTGGAGAAGACCACAAGATAATGCTTTGTGGCAGGTAGATATGATTTTTGTAGAAGAAAAATCTTTTTTATTGGCAGATAAGGTTTTTGTTTTAGATGAAAACAAGTAAGGAGGTTGTCGTGGAAGAAGAAAAAATAGGTTTTGAAATTGATGAAATTCTTGAGTTAAAAGGACTTCTGTTTAAAGTTTCGTTATTGGATCCGACACGTCGTAAGATGTGTTTGAAGCAAATCTCAAAGCAAGAAGCTAAGATGTTGAAGGAGCTGCCTTCAGAACAAAAGGCGCATAATCGTTATACGCCAGACTCGTTACCTCCTTCAGAAGAGCATAGAAAATAAAGAACCTTTTACCTCCAAATAATTCGTTTTTGGCACAGAGATTGCACTTATAAAGAAAGAGTTGTGATTTGTGCCAAAAACGAATCAATTTTGTAAATAATAATCAATTTTGTAGGGAGGCTTAAGTTTATGAAGAAGATTGAATGTATTATTCCAGATAAAAAATTCAAAGATTTAGAATTGGCTTTAAGACGGTTTGGGGTTTCTGGGATGACCGTAAGTCAAGTAAAGGGTTTTGGAAACGAACAATCTCGTCCAGAGTCTTACCTCTATTTGCCGAAAACCAAAGTGGAACTCTTTTGCAATGATCACGAAGTAGATGATTTGGTCGAAGTGATTTGTCAGTCTTGTGAATCGGATCAATTGGGTGCCGGTAAGGTAGCTGTATTTGATATGGAAGACCTTGTTAGAGTTCGAACTAAAGAACGTGGTATGGTAGCTGTATAATGGGTTGTTGGGTGACTGTCACTTTAGTGACTGTTACCACATTGGTTTAATTATTCACTCTCAAACATCAATAGTGACAGTCACTTAGCTCTGCCTAATGGCAGGCAAGTGACAGTCACTATACCTTCCTTTGCATTTCTCCGTGTTTTCAGTATAATACCCCTCCATTTTAAAGGAGATCCTTATGAAACGTTTAAGTCTAATAATGAGTTGTATTCTATTGGCTGGTTGTTCAACCTTTACATGGTTTGATTCACCAACACCTAAGGAAGAAGCGATTCGTACGGCCACTGTAGTTAAAGCAACAAAACCGTTAGTTAATATAGAAGGGAAGAAAATCGTGAAAGCTAAAATTGAGACCACATTAGGGGATATCGTTCTGGACTTGTATGCAGAGCAAACACCCAAAACAGTTGAGAACTTTGTGAAATTAGCCAATAAAGGATTTTATGATGGAATTATTTTCCATCGTGTTATTCCAAATTTTATGGTTCAAACAGGGGATCCAACCGGCACAGGTCGAGGCGGCCCAGGTTATTCTTTTGAAGATGAGTTTAGTCCGGAGTTAAGCCATGATCAGCCAGGCATTCTTTCAATGGCTAATTCAGGGCCAAATACAAATGGAAGTCAATTTTTTATTACTCAAGTTCCTACACCTCATTTAGATAACAACCATTCTGTTTTTGGGCTGGTAACAGAGGGTATTGATGTTGTGAATAAAATTGCAGGTGTTGATCGTGATGCTCAAGATCGTCCTCTTGAAGATGTTGTGATGAACAAGGTCACCATCATCGGATAATAGGGACTGTCACCTGCCTGCCATCAGGCAGAGCAAGGTGACTGTCACTATTTTAGTCTTAAAATTTCCCATTAGGAGTTTTTCGTGATATCAACTAGAGAATTAACATTACAATTTGGCGAGCGAACCTTGTTTGAGAATGTGAACATTATGTTCAATGAAGGAAATTGCTATGGCTTAATTGGAGCTAATGGTTCAGGGAAGTCTACGTTTATTAAGATTCTTTCTGGAGAAATTGAACCTTCAGCTGGAGATGTTTCTATTCAGTCTGGAAAAAGAATTTCTGTCTTAAAACAAGACCAATTTGCTTATGATGAGTATACGGCTTTAATGACTGTCGTGATGGGGCACCGCAAACTATTTGAAATCATGAAAGAGAAGGATGAAATATATGCAAAGACGGACTTCTCAGACAAAGATGGAATCCGTGCTTCTGAATTAGAATCGGATTTTGCGAAAATGGATGGGTGGAATGCAGAGGCTGAGGCGGCCAAGCTATTAAGTGATTTAGGAATAGAGGATGCGTTACACGAAATTCAGATGAGTCAGTTGGAGGCAAATCAAAAGGTTCGTGTCCTGCTAGCACAAGCATTATTTGGAAACCCAGATGTTCTTCTTTTGGATGAGCCTACAAACCAATTGGATGTAGAGACGTGTATGTGGTTAGAGGATTTTTTATTAGATTTTAAAAATACAGCTATTGTTGTTTCTCATGATAGACACTTTTTAGATAAGGTCTGTACTCAGATTGCGGATGTCGACTTTATGAAGATACAGCTTTATACAGGTAATTATTCTTTTTGGTATGAATCGAGCGAATTAGCACTGAAACAAAGACAAGAAAAGAACAAAAAAACAGATGATAAAAGACGAGAGCTTAAAGAATTTATTGCACGTTTTGGTGCTAACGCTTCTAAAGCAAAGCAAGCGACGTCTAGAAAAAAATTATTAGAAAAGCTTACTCTTGATGACATTAAACCTTCATCTAGAAAGTATCCTCATATTGTTTTTGAATTTGATAAACAAGTGGGTAACGAAATTTTAAACGTGAGTCATTTGTCGAAGTCTGTTGATGCTGAACCTATGTTTGACAATCTGTCATTTAGAGTCAATAGAGGGGATAAAATAGTTCTTTTAGGAAGAGATGAAAGAGCGAAGACTGCTTTATTGCGTATTTTAGTTAATGAACTAGAGCCGGATAATGGAAATCACCGTTGGGGTAAAACGGTTAAAACATCTTATTTTCCGAAAGACAACAAACATTTTTTTGATGTTGATTTAAATCTAGTCGATTGGTTAAGGCAGTACTCCTCCGATACTGATGAGAAATTTGTCCGTGGGTTTTTAGGGAAGATGCTTTTTACTGGGGAAGAGACTTTAAAAAGTGTAAAAGTTCTTTCTGGAGGAGAGCGTGTTCGTTGCTTAATTGCGAAGATGATGTTAGAACAGGCGAACGTTCTTATTTTGGATGAACCTACAAACCATTTAGACTTGGAGTCCATTCAAGCTGTAAACCAGGCTTTGGAAAAATATCAAGGAACTGTTATTTTCACCTCACAAGATCACCAGTTTATACAAACCATTGCGGACCGTATTATCGAAATTTCACCCACCGACTTTATTGATCGTCCTGAGACGGCATTTGACGATTACCTTTTAGATGAACAACTCAAGAAGAAAAGAGCGTCGTTTCACGCATGATTTCTTTTGAGCTGAAATCCGACTTTATTGAACTTCATAAATTACTTAAAACAACAAACCTTTGCGAATCTGGTGGTATGGCCAAAACGCTTATATCTGAAGGGCAAGTAAAGGTCGATGATCAGGTTGAGCTTAGAAAATCTGCTAAAATTAGAAAAGGACAAAAAGTCCAATTAGCAGACCAAACTGTTTTGGTTCAATAAACGTAAAGTATACAGAGTGTGGAAGGTGTTTGTCATTCTGAACGGAGTGAAGAATCTTGGGAATTTAGGGGTGTGTCGGAAAACGGTGTATCCCCGGCGCTCAGACAGCACAAAAGTGAATGGCACTTTTGTGAACTCGCGGCGGGGACACACCGTTTTCCTTTAAGTTGTAAATGTTTGTGGGGGTGTAGAGGTTGGTAAAAGAAGGGCATCGAGCCCTTATTTTACCTTGGGTCTAAGGAGTTTCGTTATTGGACTAAATAACGAAACGCTTTATTGTTTACAGGGTTTTATATTATGGGTGGGGATAAAGGCGTTAATGAGAAAGTGGGTTTGGTTTAGGATTTATATAAAAGGAGTATTGTCATCCCGTACTTGATGCCTGCCTGCCGGTAAGTAGGCGGAATCCAGACAGACAAAGGTGTGTTTTATGAGACAAATAAGCTTATGGGTTGTGTTAGTATTGCTAGTAGGAGGATTGAATATTTATCCTAGTTATGGGTCTAAAGAATTAGAGAATTCAAAAGTCTTTTATGACGCTTCATCTGGAAAAGAGGTTGTTATGGAAAAAATAGAAAAGACCAACAAAGAGTGGAAAAGCCAACTCACAAAAGAACAGTACCATGTGACTCGTGAGCAGGGAACAGAAAGAGCCTTTACAGGGAAGTACCATGACAATAAAGAAAAAGGGATGTATACCTGTGTTGCTTGCGATCTCGACCTTTTTAGTTCAGAAACGAAGTATGACTCTGGAACCGGATGGCCTAGTTATTGGGAACCGGTTTCAAAAGAAAATGTAGGAACCGAAACAGATAACAAATTATTTATGGCCAGAACCGAAGTGCATTGCGCCCGTTGTGGAGCCCATTTAGGGCATGTGTTTCCAGATGGTCCGGAACCCACAGGACAACGTTATTGCATTAATTCAGCTTCTCTTAATTTTAAGAAAGTATAAAAAATAACAAGGAGACAAAAATGAAAAAATTATCACTTAGTTTAGTGTTGGTACTATTTACATTTCTAACCGTTTATAGTACATCTGCACTTGCCTGCGGCACAGCCCAAAAAGCCCCAGCAGAAACCGTAGACGTAGAAGACGTAGTATCGTAGAAGCCTCTGTCATCCCGCACTTGATGCGGGATCCAGTGTCTTTCACGTATTAATTTAAAAGTAAAAGGGACTGTCCCCACTTGGGACTGTCCCTTTTATGTCATTCCCGCATAGGCGGGAATCCAGTGCCCTAACCCCTCTTAAAATAATCGTTTAGACTTATTTTCCTTAGTCCCTTGAATGCCTGAAAATCTATGTTAGACTTAAATTCTTTATTCTAAGGAGTTATTACTTTATATGAAATTTCCACTCAAACAACAGAGGTCGTATTTGCATAAATTCATCGCTATTAGTGTGTCCTGTTTCTTTATCCTTTTTAATATCTTTTCCTATGCGTCTCCAGTCTACGCAGCTAGACCTCAGTCCTTTTTTGAGCAAGCGCTTATTTCTTCATCGGCAAGCAGTTTGGGTGGAATAAGCCAACTAGATATAAAAAAGATTGAAACGGTATTTTCATCCATCAAAGAAAATGCGGCTTCGATTATAGAAGGTTTTCTCAGCGACCCTCAAAAGATTATGTTGGAAATTAAAGCAGATGAAGGGGTGAAAGGAGACACTCCTGTAACTCCAGTGGATAAAGCGGTCGAAAGGTTTATACGGGAATTAATTGAATCACAGTTTGAACCAGGTTCTGTAAATGTTATCGGTGAAGAAGAAGATAGCTCCTTTGATCCAAATAATGATATTACTTTTGTGGTTGATCCTATAGACGGAACGCCTCCATTTTTATTGTATTTACTTTACCGATTAAGGCTAGAACCTCATAAAGCTCCAGAGTTGGCAGAGAAATTAGAACAAGATTTTGCTGATGGAACATTTCGGACTCATGGTGCTGAGGTAGAGCAAGTTGATCAAAGAGGTTTGTTTGGGATTGCTTTTTCAGTCTTGTATAAAGGAACGCCTGTAAGAAGTTTGCTTTATGCTCCTATGTATAAAGCTCTTTCCGAGAAAGGTTTAATTGTGGAAGGAAAAAGTTACTCAGAAAAATCTGTGAGTGTGAATGGAAAAGAAATTCCTCTTAACTTAGAACAAGGAGTAGAGGAGATGAAATTAAGTTTTCCATCCCATCGTCTTTTAGTACCTAAATTAACAAATTTATTAGCCTTATTTTCTGGTAAGGTTAAGGAAGCTCCTTCAGCAGCCTTAGTTCAATCTCTATTAGCAATTCAATCTTTAGAAGAAGTTCAAAAGCATAAGTTTGCTTCTAATATTTTTCTTTTTCCTCATAGTTATGCCAATATTTGGGACGTTATTCTTGGAATCCATTTTGTGCGACTTATGGGAGGAGCGGCCTATGACATTTATGGTAGTGACATCACACAATTAAATTTACCTGAAATTAAAGCAAAGAATCAGGGCGAATTTAAATTGCCAACAATTATTCTTAGCCCAAAGAGCGAAAAAGCACGTATTTTAAAAGCATTACAAAGTGATATTGTCCGTCTGGAAAAAGAAGATCCCATATTTCTTGAAGAAGTTTTAGGGGTAACAGAAAAAATTAGTGCGAAGAGTCTGGGAAAAGGTGTTAGTTCATCTGATGCTTCCGTATATGTCTTGGATGATCTTGAGATACCAGTGAACGTATTTGTTCATAGAGAAGATATTAAATTTTTCTCACCAGAACAACTGGATGAAATCTTCAAACTAGCAGGAAGAAATCTAGGGCAGTTACAAGTGGTGGTGACTCATTCAGGTTCGTATGACAAACACCCATTGCTTAATCTTCCAAATATTTATTTCACACCACAATCTGCAAAGGAAGCAGCAAAAGGAATACGCAGAGCTAAATATAACCTACATCTATCTCGCACGATTGAGCCATCAGAGGATTTTACTTTAGTGGGAGACAATAAGTTTAGATATCCCAATGATGAGAACGGCCTCTTAGGAGTAGCTTTACTCTACACACAATCCCAAAACCCTCTTGCTTTCCTAACGAAGTATGGGTTAAGAAAAGTAGATGGATTCTTTTCTGTTGTTCAAGCAACTCTCTTAGCTCTAGTTCAATCTCACGAAGCGGATTTAGCGATTGCCCGTGCAGCATAATTTTCTAATCAAAACAATTTGTGTGAGTTTATTCTTTTTATTATTCACTCACACTGCTTACTCAAAATCAGCCTTGTCGGGAATGGTTGTAACGTTTCAACTAAAGCAAGAATACGTTTCCAACGAAGTTCAAGCGGAGTATGAAAACTACATTGATTACTCCCAACCCACTGAAGAATATGATGGTAAGTTCTACTACCTAGATCGATAAAGCATGCCTGTCCCTTTGGTGACAGTCACTTTTGGGACAGGCATTACCTAATTACTTCATCCATAAACTCTGGATCACCAATAGCAGGGGACTTAGAAAAGAATGTTTTCAATAGTTCTTTGTGCCCAGTCATTGGAATGATGGGGTCTTCATTAGATGAATTAATGTAATCATCAGTTAATGGGTCATGAATTTTGTTTAAAAACTTGCTATAGCTGTTATAAGGATAGGCTTCAGCATTTTTACAGATCCCAGCTCTTACAGGATTGTATTCTATGTATATTCCACATGCTGAAAGGTAATTTTCGTTTTCGATAGGGATGCTTTTGTAACGTTCTCTCCATAAAGGTCCTTTCCAATCATATTTTTTCTTCATCCAATGAGTATATTTCCATTTAATCCAAGCTATGAACTTTGATAAATCTTCTTTGTTAATAACTTGTAAAACAAAGTGGAAGTGAGTATTCATAAAGACATAGTGAAATATTTTGATTGAGAATTTCTTTTTTGCTCTAAGGACTAGTTTTGAAAATAGCTTAAAATCTGTATCATCTTTAAATATGTAAGTTTCGTTAATAGATCTTGATATTACATGATAGAAACATTGATCTTCAATGTATCTTGCTGTTCTTGGCATTTCTCTACTCCTTTTTATGTTGTTGATGGTGACAGTCACTAAAGTGACAGTCACCAAAAACTAATAAGCTAATGGGTGTCCCGAAAGTGACTGTCACCTTGGGGACACTGATACTGGGGTTAGGTCACCAGTTCCGATCTAGGGAACGGTATTGGATGGCTTCTTGGATGTGGTCTTCGGTGATGGAAGGGGAAGACTCTAAGTCGGCGATGGTTCTTGAGAGTTTGATGAGGCGGGTGTAAGCCCTGGCACTGATGCCGAGTTCGTTGATGGCTTGTTTTAATAATTTTTCTGCAGATGGGTCTAAGCAACAAAATTCATGTAAATATTTATCGGGGATTTGAGAGTTGTATGAGAAATTTAATTTCTTGTATCGTTCTTGCTGAAGGCTTCTAGCTTTTTCTACTTTGTTTTTAATTTCTGCGGATGATTCTGATTTTCTTTTGTTGCTGAGTTGATCGTAAGGGACTTGTGGAACTTCTACGTGGATGTCTATTCGATCCAGGAGAGGTCCTGATATTTTGTTTCGGTATTGACTGACTTTGTAGGTTAAGCAGGAACACTCTTTATTCTTTGAACCCAGATTCCCACAGGGACACGGGTTCATGGCACAGATCATCATGAAGTTTGAGGGGAATGAGAGTTTCTGTTTGGCTCTAGAGATGGTTACGACTCGATCTTCTAAAGGGCTTCTTAACGATTCGATGACATCTCTTCTAAATTCTGGAAATTCATCTAAAAATAACACACCGTGGTGAGCCATACTCACTTCGCCGGGCCGAGGATATGTTCCTCCACCAATCAATCCAGCTGCAGAAATGCTGCAGTGAGGCGAACGAAAAGGGCGGAGAGCTTTAAAGGCTGCTTGATTGGGCCCTAGGGTTTTGCTTTGGCTGTGAATCTGAACCATTTCTAAACATTCGTTTACTTCAAGAGGAGGAAAAATACTGGGGATGCGTTTTGCGAGCATGGATTTTCCAGAGCCTGGGGGTCCAATCATAAGGACATGGTGGAAGCCACTGACGGCGATTGTTAAAGCGCGCTTTACTACCTCTTGTCCTTTTACTTCAGCAAAGTCGAATGGGTTCTGTTTTTCATCCGAGAAAAAAGAAGTGATGTCTGTTGAGAATTTTTTAAGAGAGCCTTCTTTATTTAAGAATTTAACGACTTCTTTTAAATTTTTTGCACCATAAACACAAATATTTTTTTCTAAGCCAGCTTCTTTGGCGCTTTCAGAGGGAAGGATGAGTGTTTTGTTTTTATTTGCAAAAGAGGTTGCTGTGGAGAGGGATCCTGGGATGTGTCTGAGAGTTCCGTCTAAAGCAAGTTCACCCAGAAAAATGAACTCTTCTAAAAATTGAGGGTTTATGATCCCTGAAGATGCTAAGATACCAATGGCAATAGCAAGATCGAAAGAGGGGCCTTCCTTTTTCATGTCAGCAGGGGCTAGGTTAACGATAATATTTTTAGAGCCAAGCTGATAATCACAATTTTTAATGGCAGAGCGAACGCGCTCCTTTGATTCTTTGATAGCCGTATCCGGTAAGCCAACAATTGCGAAGCCCGGGAGTTGTCCTGAGCTGACATCGACCTCAATATCAATCGGATATGAGTGGATGCCTAAACAAGTGGCACTGTTGACCTTTGAAATCATTAAATTTCTCCTTAATTTAGAAGGGTTTCGTACAATTATTGTTGCTTGATTTAGCCTATTAGCTGTACTATAATCTTTGCAAAAAGTTACAGATTTTTAATATGAAGTATTAATTATATTAATATTTAGCATAAATTTTATTATAAATCAACAATTAACTTCCTATATTAGGCTTTAGACAGGTTATTATGGTAAATGAGATGCCTCCTTTCGAGGAAATACGGGCTTTTTATGCTGTTATTTCAGCATGGTTATTGGCTCAGACCCTTAAAGTGCTTCAAGGTGTGATACGGGAAAAGAAAATCGATTTTAGGTGGTTTTTGGATACCGGTGGAATGCCCAGCTCTCATTCGGCTGCAGTAGCTAGTTTGGCAACCGTGACAGGGCTTTATTATGGATTTCAATCTTTGCCTTTTGGAATAACACTTTGTTATTCCCTTATTATTATGTTTGATGCTGCTGGCGTACGAAGAAACGTAGGGAAGCAAGCAATTATTTTGAATAAAATTGTAGATGAGTTGTCTAAAGGACAACAGCTGGAAGAACAACGGATTAAAGAACTTTTGGGACATACTCCGTTACAAGTTTTTGTGGGTGCTTTTTTAGGAATAATTATTTCGATTTTATTTTGTGTGTAATGTTCGATGACTAGGAGAACGGAAATGAAATATTTGAAGTTAATAATGGTTTTGGTCTTCATGTTCTTTGTAGCAGAAACAACGGCATTTGCTCAATCTGATTCTTGGGACACTTATAGCTCAGATAATTCTGATTATCAACAAGATCCATATTATGCAGACTCGAAGCCAGCTGATCCATATACGTATACAAGTCCTTCTGCCACAGTACCCCAGAAGACAACTACTACGACAATGATAACAACAACCACTTCGGCACCTGCTACGAGCACAGGCACATCTTCATCAACAACAGCAGTTGCTCCGGAACCCGCTGTTCCTTCTCAGGTTTTGAGATTGATTGAAGGTGGAAATTTAGAGCAAGCGAGAACAAAACTTTTTAGTCGTTTAAACCAGGTTTATTCTTCTTCTGACAAAAAACAGATTGAAGAAAAGATCAGTGAAGTTAATGTGAAGCTTTTGTTTTCGGATAAAGAGTATTCGGATATTGAAGTTTATTCGGTTCGACCGGGGGATAGTCTTTATAAGATTGCTAAAAAATATGACACTCCTATTTCTCTAATTAAAAAGATGAATAGTTTAGAGCAAGACACTATTTTCCCAGATCAAAAGTTAAGAGTGCTCAAAGGGAATTTTTCAGTATTAGTTGATAAGTCTGAAAACGTAATGAAGGTTTTGTTGAATGAACAGTTGTTTAAACGTTATGTCGTTGCTACAGGAGCAAGTGGTTCTAATACTCCTGAAGGTACGTTTACGGTTGTGAATAAATTAAAAAACCCTACTTGGTATAAAGCGGGTGCTGTGGTCCCTCCTAATAGTCCTGATAATTTACTTGGAACGCGTTGGTTGGGTTTTTCTAAAAAAGGTTATGGCATTCATGGAACGGTGAGTCCTGAGTCTATTGGGAAGCACTCAACATCTGGTTGTGTGCGTATGTTGAATCAAGATGTAGAAGAGTTGTATGAGTTGATTCCTCAGGGAACTCAAGTCATTGTTGCAGCTTAACCTTAAAGATATAGGATAATTATGAACGAAACTAAAAAAACAGTTAATTCGAATCGAACTTTATTTGATTCTTCTTTGCCTTTCGAGAAACCTATTGTAGAGCTAGAGAAGACCGTTGTGGAGCTTCGGGAGCATTCAAAAGAAGGAATTGATCTTTCTGATGAGATTAAGAGTGTAGAAAAAAAATTAACAAAACAGTTGAAAGAGGTTTATGACAACTTGTCTCCTTGGCAAAAAGTTCAAGTAGCTCGTCATCCTTTAAGACCTTATACTCAAGATTATATTGATTCTTTTGTGGATGATTTTGTTGAGATTCATGGGGATAGACGTTTTAGTGATGATAAAGCGCTTATTGCTGGTTTTGGCATGATTGAGGGTAGAAAAGTATGTGTCGTAGGGCATCAAAAAGGAAGGGATACTAAAGAGAATTTGCTTAGAATGTTTGGTTCTGCTCATCCCGAAGGATATCGGAAAGCTATTAGAGTTATGAAGCTTGCCGAGAAAGCAGGTCTTCCTATTGTGAGTTTTATTGATACTCCAGGGGCTTATCCTGGTATTGGGGCTGAAGAAAGAGGTCAGGCTGAGGCTATCGCAAGTAACTTAAAAGATATGGCTGATCTTCATACTCCTATTGTTGCTATTGTGATTGGGGAAGGTGGTTCTGGTGGAGCCCTAGGTATTGGAGTTGCGGATCATGTTTATGTGATGGAAAATGCTTACTATTCTGTTATTTCTCCAGAAGGTTGCGCTGCGATTCTCTGGAAGGATAATGCGAGAGCTCCTGAGGCTGCGGAATCCCTTAAGATGACCGCTTATGATTTATTATCTTTAGGGCTGATTGACGGTGTGATTAAAGAGCCTTTAGGTGGAGCTCATCGAGATTTTGGAACAACGGCAAATACATTGAAAGATGTTATTGTTGATTCTTTAAATCAACTGAGCAAAATTCCAAAAAAAGATATTACAGAATTGCGTTATGATAAGTTTAGAAAAATGGGTGTTTTTGAAGAGAGTGTAAGTTAAAAGTAATTTCAAATAGGAACAAGGGATGGTTCTTGAGCCTTTTTTTCATGATCGATTTTATGATTTTGATTTAAGGTTAAAAGGCAAGATATCTTAAGTTTGTAGCATGGTTAGACGATTAAGTTTCCCATAATGTGTAAATCCTAGGTTTTAGGGTTTTTATAACAAAAAGGGGCGAGCGATGTCACCAGTAATACAAACGACACGGTTCAATAAAGTTGAGATAGAGCCGAGTCATGTAATCTCTTTTCCTCAAGGTTTAATAGGGTTTGAGGGTTTTAAAGAATTTATACTTATTGATAAAGCAGACAAGGATTTGTTCTTGTGGCTTCAATCTGTTCAGAATCCAAACCTATGTTTTTTGGTTGTAGAGCCAACTCAGGTTGTTGACTTCTTCTCACCAAAGCTTACTGCAGAAAACGCACCTCTCTTAGATTCATTCGATGACAAGACACAAGTATTTTTATCTTTAGTGACAGTAAGTGAATCTTACGATCCTATCAGTGTTAATTTGAAAAGCCCTGTAGTTATTGATACAAAGAAGCGTTTAGGCTTTCAAATTATTTTGGACGAAAAGTATTCTATACAGCATGTTATTAAAGAGACCCTTAAGAACGGAAAAGATAAGCTAAAGAAGAGCCAGTCATCGATTGTGACTGTTGGCTCTTAAATAAAATACGGACCAAGGATGGATTGATACTATGTTAGTTCTTTCTAGAAAAACAAATGAAAGCATTATTATTGGAGAAAATGTCGAAGTTAAGATCGTTGAAGTAAGGGGGGAGTATGTGAAGTTAGGCATTTCTGCTCCTAAAGAAATCTCTGTTCACCGCAAAGAAGTTTACGATGCTATTCGTAAAGAAAACCATCAGTCTTCAAAAACAGGACATATTGACGAGAAAAAATTAGAAGAAAAATTGAAGGAAGACGATTCTAAAGACGAGAATAAGTAGTTCCTCATAAGCAATTTTCTAAGAAAATCCAAAAAATTCCTCAAAAATAAAACCTATGCATAGTGGGTCTATTGCAGCTTATCCACTATTGGTAGTGGTCTGCCTAAAATTAACTAAAAAAAGGTAAAAACCGAGTTGACTTATCTCGATATCTTTAATAGTCTACTCATGGTTTACAAAATGTACTTTACATTATGTATATTATATTACTGAGAAATACTTGCTCAATATTGTTCTTTGTCATAGTAGCCCTATTGGGGTTTGAGACTCCTTCTGTTTATGGATTGGAGCCCGAGTCTAGAGTGGATGAATTCCTGCTCGATGTAAACGAATCTATAGAAATAGAGTCGGATAAAAAGATTCAGGATGCAAACCAAGCTTATAAAGAAGGGCGTTTTCGAGAAGCGAGAAAGTTGTTTAGAGAGGCTCTTTACTTATCTAGTTTAAGGATTGAAGAACCTCGGATGACTGAGGAAAAGATTTTAGCTCTAAAAGATCAAATGACCTCTAAGGATCTTAAATTTTGGAAAAAACGTTTTATGAAAGAAGGCGATCGATTGGGGGAACAAGGTCTTTATGATTTGGCTGTAGATGAGTATGAGAAGGTTTTTTTGTTGGATCCGGCCAATGTAAAAGCTTCGAAAAAAATTGATCGATTAAGAAATCGCTTTATTCAAGAACAAAAAGAGTTACTTCAAGAACAAGATGGTTTGATTGACGAAGAGATTGAAAGAAGAGTTAAGGTTTATTTAGAGCGAGTAGATGAGTTAGTTGAAATAAGAAGCTACTCACAGGCACGACGCTTATTAAGTCGTGTATTGGTATTAGATCCTAAAAGCAAACAAGCGAAGAAGAAACAAAAAGAAATTAAAAGGTTATTGGGTTAGTTTTAAGGAGGAGTTATATGGCAAGGCCAGAGAAGTTTTACAAAATAGGTGAAGTCATGGAAGCGACTCGGTTATCAAGACAAACCATACATAACTATACGGTTGCGGGTTTGATTGATGAAGCTAAAAGAACTCCTTCAGGGCATCGATTGTATGGAGAAGATGTTTTTGATCGTTTAGAAAAAATAAAAGTGTTACAAGAAAAAAATTATACATTGATGCAAATTAAAAAGTTGTTTGAATCTGGAAGTGTTTAACTTTAAGGACAGTGTAGTAAAGATCGGCATTTAATTATAAACGAAATGCAGATTAAACCATGGAGGCGTTCATGAAAGAAGAAGAATTAAAGCTATGGCAAGGATATAAAAGAACAAAGTCGTTAGCTATGAGAGAAGAAATTATTAAGAAGTATCTCTATTTAGTAAAGTATGTTGCTGGTCGCGTAGCAATTGCTTTGCCTCCAAATATTGAATTTGGAGATTTGGTTAGTTACGGTATCTTGGGTCTGTTTGATGCAATCGAAAAGTATGATGTGACTCAAGGTAATAAATTTGAAACTTATGCAGTTTCTCGTGTTCGTGGATCTATTATGGACGAACTGAGAAAGTTAGATTGGGCTCCACGTCTTTTGCGTAAGAAAGCACGAGAAATCGATAAGAAATGTAAAGAGTTAGAAGAACTGAACGGTAGACAAGCATCGGATGAAGAGTTGGCAAAAGCTTTGAACATTAGTGTTGCTGATTTGAATGGTGTCTACAGTGATCTTAATTCAACAACATTTCTTTCTTTGGATGAAGTATGGCAGAACGATGATGGTAATAAGCCTATTAGCCGACTTCAAACCATTGAAGATTCGATGATCACGCATCAGTTCAAGTATGTATACCAAAACGAAGTTAAGGATTTGCTTGCTAATGCAATCCAAGAACTTCCAGAAAAAGAACGCCTTGTTGTCGTTCTTTATTATTATGAGAATTTGACCCTCAGAGAAATTGGGGAAGTCCTTAAAGTTTCTGAGTCTAGAGTATGTCAGATTCACACAAAAGTAGTAACTCGCCTTCGTAGTTATTTGAAGAAAACAGGCGAAGTTCCTTTAGAAGTTTAAGGTTTTTGGTAGCAGTCCAAGTATGTTGATAGTTACAGAACGCCTCTGTGTATCTTAGAGGACTGCACCTTTTTTAAAAGTTTATTTAATCTTCTAATTCTCCTTTCTAAAGTTTCCAATCACTAAGTCGATACCTTTTAATATCATTTCTTGTTGAGATGTTGGGTAGAAGGAGTATCTCTACCAGTAATAATAATTTTAATAGCTATAGATATTTTGAGGATACAATTAATAATGTTTGAAGCTGAAGACATAGAAGATTCTAAAAGCGGCCCCCCATGGAATGTTTCGGAAGCACTTTATTTGCTAGAGGCAGTTTATCGTTTTAAGAAAGAGATGGAGCATGTGCCTGAACCGAATCGTGGACGGTTAGAGGAACTGAAAGAACGAGTTCAAAATGGGACTCTTGTGTCTGATGAGATTGTTGATGAAGTAGCTCTTAAAATGTCGCGTATTTTCAACCCTCCTTCCTAACTTTAATCCAATTAGCTATCAGCTTTTAGTCATTAGCTTAAAAACAAATTATCTGTCATTGCAAGGTCTAGACAAAAGGGATGTGGCAATCTCGGGTGGAATGTTTAGGCTCTTAACTTCAGAGATTGCCACGGCATCTCTTTTTCATACCTCGCAATGACAAATACGAATTGTTTCTGTATCTTTATTCTCCTGCAATTATTCTAAGTTGGGGTTCTTCTAAGGTAAGTGAATTCTTTGTTTTTAATGAGGAAGAGGTGGGTGTTTTTGAACGAGCTTTTATAGGGATTCTTTTTTTTCTAGGGCCTACAGTTTTGGTTGTTACTTTTCTAGTAGTGGGTTTTTTGTTTAATTCACAAATTTCAATCCATCTTTGTACGCAATCCAATGTCATAAAACGTTTCCAAATAGTTTCTCTTAAGAAATTTTCTATCATCATAATGCTAATACCTTGATCGATGCCTAGATGTTCGTTGGACCACCAATTCATTTCTAAATTAAAGCTATCAATAAACCCATACTCTGTGTAAATATTATCTTTGTATTGGTTGTAGAAATACTTAAGAGTGTCTATGGTTTCTTCAGGAGCAAACGGGATAGACCCTGCAGCAGAATGGACTGCGATAGTTCCGTCATGAAGAGCTTTTCCAGGAGGGGCTCCGTAGGCTTTGTATCCTTTAGGTCCTAAGCAGGCGCTCAGTCCCCACACCGTTTCGGAGTAAGAAGGTATTTCTTCTTTGTTGCTGATACAGAATTCTCGGTTGATGAGTGTGGCATTCTTAGAGTTATCAAAATAATTAATGTCCCTATCCCATAAATTTCTAAAGTCAATATAAGCATGTGAGAACTGATAAGTGAATATGCTGCCAGAGAACGAGTAGATGACTTGTTTTTTATTATAACTGCCTTCTAAGCGTTCCCATTCGTTCCATGCAGCTTGTGGAATAGGATGGGTGGGAGAGCCGATTGCAAGAGCTTGTAGAATCAGATGTTCAGAATACATATCCCAATAGTAGGGAAGAAAGCCACTTTCTGGCTTCCAGCCATGACATAAGAGGTTGGTTCCGTTAGTCATCCATTTCCAATCAACCCGTTTGTATATTTCGTTTGCTAGTCTTTCTACATCAGTGCCTTTAAAAACACTGCCGGCATACAAAGCCCCAGCAACAAGAAGCGCTGTGTCTATAGATGAGGCCTCCGAGCTCCATACGCGTTTACCTGAACGGGTGCTGAGCATGTGGTAAAAGAAACCATTTTTGTGATCCGCTTTATTTTTTAAAAAACGAAGACATTTAAGAGTTAAATTATAAGATTCTTGGTAGCTCATCCACCCATTTTCCTTGGCGAGTGCCCAAAGGAGTAGGCCGAACCCTGTGCTAGCAATAGAAGCAGGAGATCCTGGACGCGAAGAATCTTTAACGAGTCCGGTACGCTCATTTGTGAATTGAATGAAATAGGTTAAGGAATCTCTTTGAATTTGAGTTAAAAACTTTTTATCTTCGATAGAAGGTTGATAAGAAAGAGTGGAAGCTTGAGCTGGTGCGTTCAAGGTTAGAGCAAGTATGATCATGTAAAATAAAAGTTGTTTCATGAAGGCTCTCACAGTTTTGATGTTTGGAATCGGTTTAACTCCTTTTGGATTTTTGATTTTAGAGCCTCGGAGTCTTTTTCCGTAGTGATAATTTTTTTCATTTTTCCTACGGATTGATCTAATGTTTCTGTCATTTCATTAAATACATCGGCGGTGTCTTTTGCTTCATCAAACCTTCTTAAGTGGGTTCGTACCTTTAAATTTCCAGAAGTAATTTCTTTGCAGGATTTTTGAAAGTGATATAAAGGCCCGGCAATTTTATGCGTAAGAAAAACAGAACCCCAGGCGATAAAGAAAACAAGAATGATAAATTTGATTATTAACCGGTTGTGCGTTGAGATTAAAATTTCTTGCCACACTTGTTTTTGATGTTCAGTAAGAAGCTCAACTTCTCTAAAAAGAGAGATGCTGCCAACATCTTGAGGTTGCGAGTTGGGATAGCGGGCTTGTTCGTATTGCTGGGCTCGGGCGGCATTTAAAAGAGCTGTTTGAATTTGTGGGGATGAAAACTCCTGAAGGACAGAGCCCCAAATACCAAAATAGGTACTTAAAACGGCTGCGCCTGTTACAATGAACAACGTGAGGCTTGTGTAAATAATATAGTGAGTCTGAAGTTTGGGCTTAATAAAGAAGTGTTTTCGTTTGTAGGTTCTGTCAGATGTATTAGCCATGACACCAATTATAGGACTGTCTTTGTGTGGTGTCAATCGGAGAGAGGGTTGAGATTTTTATTTTATAACTCCTTTTATAGATGATAGATACCAGAGACTCACCCCAAAAGGATTAAAAAAGATTGATATTCCCATATACATTAGCGAAAATAGGCAGCTATATCTAAATTAAGAAAGAGGACCTTATATGAAAAAGACCAAATCTTTATATTTAATTTTAGTGTTATGTGTGGCATTTTCTTTTGGAATCACGCCTTCTGGCTTATCTCAAGAGAGCGTTGTGTCTAAAACGAAAGCGCAACCGGTTGTTCCATCGGCACCTCAAATTGCTGTTCGAGACAATAGTGATGATCAATATTTGTTGAATCTGGCTAAATTAATGAATCAGGCAAAGAGTTCTATTTTTATTTCTTTGGAGGGTTTTGACCACGAATTTCCGTTATTGCGCGAGATATTAGCAGCTAGAGAAAAAGGGATTGTTGTTAAAGTTTGGGTTAGTGGAATGACCCAATATGAAGTGCAGGCTCATAAAGACTTTTGGGAAAGGTTGAAAAATTCTGGAGTGCAGTTATTTTGGGTTTCTGCTATTTCGAGAGTCAGTGATCAGTTGGTTGTTATAGATCAAAAACATGTTATAGAGGGGGGTAGTCTTTTAAAAGGAGATCTGGCTTCCGGTACTTGGATTGATTCTACGTTTTTAGCAAAACAAAAATTAGCTCGTTTTAATAAGTTACCCTTGAGAGAAGAGAAAAGTAGAGCTTCTGTATCTTCATCTTTTGTTAAGCTGCCTAAGATTTTATTAACAAATAAAGAGCTTCTTCCAGAAATTGTTAAAAATGAGGATGACAATGCTTGGCGCCTTTATTTTCATTTGCTGAAAATACAACAAGAACGTGGACAGGATCTTTTGGAGATTTCTCCACAAGAACTCGTTTCTTTATTAAACTTAGAAGCCAAAAAAAGCAGAACTCTTTTGTTGAGAAAGAAAACAGAAATGCCTTCTGTTGCAAAGATTTTAGACCGTCTTCAAAAGAAA
Organism: Candidatus Omnitrophota bacterium; assembly: GCA_029261035.1. Taxonomy (GTDB): domain Bacteria; phylum Omnitrophota; class Omnitrophia; order Omnitrophales; family JACROU01; genus JAJDCD01. The sequence goes on along the minus strand of JAJDCD010000025.1, from coordinate 321,748 downwards.
TACAGTCTTATTTCTTATTCTGGTTTAAATACAGAGCCTTCTTTTAGAATTAGTTTTGCTTTTAGTTTAAAACAAGATTCTTTCTTAAATCAAAAAAAGAATGTGTTACTTATCCCATATCAGTTTTATGAAAGTCAATATATGGATGAATGGTCTTCGGAGACTCAGTTTGCATATCTCTTAAGTTTAAATCAAGAAGCTGAAAGTGAGAATAAACCTTATTGGAATACGTCTTTATATAAATTGTCTGAGCGGTACCATATAAAAGAAGGCCTTTTAAGGGAGGGTTTCTATAAGTTGAAGAGAGAGGATGCTCTTGAATTTGTGTTTACCAGTTTAAATGATTCTGGCAGGAATACTTTCTCAAGCCTTTCTTCTTTGGCTTATAAAAATAATGGCCTTCGTACATTTGATCAGAAACAAAGAGATTTAGAGGTTCTAAAAACTCAATTAAGTGGTAATGATGAAGCGTTATGGAGTAAGGCTCGAATGTATGCAGAACTTTTCGATGATCCTTTTGATGTGGAGATGCTTAGAAAATTTACCCAACTCATAAAAAAGTATTCTGTGGCAACACTCGAACCTGTGGTCTTTCGGCTTTCACAATTACCTCCAGATAACTCATTGAGAACTTTGGACTACTTAGAAAAGGTGTTGAGTAAAGCAAAGTAGTTTTTGATTTACTCATAATAATCCCAATATGATAAAAAAGATTTTTGTTTATAGTTTGCTTATTGTTTTCTTGTTGCAGTTGAATCCTCCTGTCTACTCTCAATCTTCTTCTCCAACAATACGCTGGTACGACTGGTCTGAGGAAGCTTTTAAAAAAGCAAAGTCTGAGAACAAACCTATTTTGTTGAACTTAACAACAACATGGTGTCATTGGTGTCACGTTATGGATCAAGAAGCCTATGAAGACGAAGAGGTTATTTGGTTGGCAAATCAAATGTTTGTTCCTATTCGTGTGGATGCGGACCAAAGGGTGGATGTTAATGAGAGATACAATATGGGAGGGTGGCCCTCTACCGTTTTTCTAACCCCTCAAGGAAATGTTTTGGTCGGATCCACATTTCTAACGGCGGAAGAAATGAGATTGTCTTTGCCTAACATTATTGACCTATATCAGAAAAAGGGTGAAGAGTTTGATAAAACTAAAAATAATGAAAATATTTTATTTGGCAAAGCGTTACAACAACAAATTGAGAGTTCTGAAAACGAAGATTTTGCCCCTAGTTTTATTGATAAAATTATGGCTTCGCTTTTAATTAGCACGGATGACTTGCATGGAGGAATGGGAGAACGGGACAAAAGTCCGATTCCAGAAGTGACCGAGTTTTTATTTTTGTTGAGTGAAGTGAGCTCAGACGAAAAAGTGAAGAGGGTGTTGAGGCAATTTTTAGAAGGGCAAAACAAGTTATTTGATTCGGTTGCCGGAGGCTTTTTTCGTTACACGGATAAAAGAGATTGGACAGAGCCTCAATATGAGAAACTGCTCAGCACCAATGCCTTTTTGCTTAGAGATTTGATTTGGGGGAAAACACAATTGGATAGAGAAGAAGATATTCTTCTTATCGATAGGACGTTAGATTATTTGAAAAAGAATTTATGGGACAAGCCTTTAGGTGGGTTTTTTGGAAGTCAAAATTCAGATTTAACGATAAGAACAAGTGGTTTAAATCAGAAAGAACAATCTGTTCGTATTCCGGGGAAAGTTTACTATAGTTATTCTGAAGCAGAGAGAGCAGAGTTAGGGGTTCCTTTGGTGGATCGCCATGTTTTTACAGATTCGTGTTCCCAGATTGTAAGTAGTCTTTTGGAAGGAGCCAGAAAGAACTCAGATGCTGAGTTGGGTAAGATTGCTCTAAGAGCTGTGGATTTTTTACAAAAGACTCTTTTTGCAAAAGGGCTCGGAATGAAACATGGTTTTCCGGCAACGGACAAGCCTTTGTTTTCATTAAAAGATCAGGTTTGGTATTTAAAAGCATTACTAGATGCTTATGAGTATTCGCAGAACAAAAAGTATTGGAATGACTTCATTACTTTATTGCCGATCGTAGAACGTCAGCTAGGAACTCCAGAAGGAGTTTTTTATGACTTTTCTGAAGAAGAAACTGCTTTTGGTAATTTGAAACGCAGAGAAGTTCCTTTAGTTGAAAACTGCTTGATGGCGCGCATTTATTTAAAAGTTTTTCGCATGAAAGGGAAGGAAGTTTATAGAAATAAATCAAAAGCAATTTTGAACTTTTTTGCACCTCGCTATCAACAGTATTCGTTTTTCTCTGCGGCTTATGGATCGGCTTTGATTGATTGGTTTTATCCAATGATGAAAATGAAAATTGTTGGGAAGCCAAACAGCGAACAATTACGAAAATTAACAAATGAGGCTTTTAAATTGCCTGGTAACCGGATTGATTTTGAGGTTTTGGAATTAGAGGACGCAAGGAAAGAATTGGAGCCATTGGGAATTCAGTTACTTGAAAAATCAAATCCTCAGATTGTGATTTGTGTTGGCGAGAAGTGTTTGACTCCAGAATCATCACCGGAAAAACTTTTAGTTCAGTTTGAATTAGCTCAAAATATGGTTCGAGCTGAAGTTTTAACTTAAACTATCTTTAATCATTTGCCGTAAGATTACTTTAGGCTCTTAATATTCATTAATTCAAAAGGACATTATTATGTGTGGAATTGTAGGTTATGCAGGAGATAAAGATGTAATTCCTGTTTTACTGAAGGGGTTGCAGGCTTTGGAGTATCGAGGATATGATTCTAGTGGAGTGGCTTGTCTTAATGGAAAAGATAGCCGTATTTTTTCTATTAAAGAAGAGGGTAAGTTAGAAAATCTAAGAGCGCGTATTGATGGAGACTCTAAGATCAAAGGGATTGGTATTGGGCATACGCGATGGGCAACCCATGGAGTTCCGAATCAGATGAATGCCCACCCACACTTAGATGAGAAAGAACAGTTTGCTATTGTCCATAATGGGATTATTGAAAATTATGTTCAGCTAAGAGCGGAGTTGGAAGAGAAAGGTATTCATTTTAAGTCCGATACAGATTCTGAAATTGCAGTCCAGTTATGGCAATACGAATTCGCGCAATCTCAGGATGCTCAGGAGGCATTTAGAAAAGCTATTTTGCAAATGAGAGGACGGTTTGCGTTTGTTGGGATTTGCCATGATGCCCCAGGACATGTGTACGTGTTTCGTCGTTCTAATCCAATTGTGATTGGTTTGGGAAAGGAAGAGAACTTTGTTGCGAGTGATGTAACGGCACTTTTGGACTACACGAAGGACGTAGTGTATTTGGATGATAATGAATATGCGGTGTTAAGCGCGTCTTCTGTGGAAGTTTATAATTTAGAGACAAAAGAAAAAGTTGATTTTAAACCGACCAAAATTGAATGGTCCAGTGAACAGGCGCAAAAAGGGGGTTATCCTCATTTTATGCTGAAAGAGATTTACGAGCAGCCAGCGGTGGTAGATGCTGTTTTTAATAAAAGGGTTGTTGATCACATGGTAGAGTGGGATACCTTAGATTCAAAACAGGAAGAATTATTGAAACAGGTTCACAAGATTCATATTGTTAGTTGCGGAACGGCTTATCATGCGGGGCTTGCCTCTAAATATATGATTGAAGAGAATGCGCGTATCTCCGTTGAAGTTAGTGTCTCGAGTGAGTTTAGATATTCCGATCCTATCTTAGATAAAAATGATTTAGTGATTCTTATTTCTCAGTCGGGGGAAACGGCAGATACTTTGGCAGCGCTGAGTGAAGCAAAAGAAAGAGGAGCTTTTACATTAGGTATTGTAAATGTTCTTGGGAGTACTATTGCACGAGAAGCGGACGCTGTTATTTATACGCATGCAGGACCCGAAATTGGTGTTGCTTCAACAAAAGCATATATAGCGCAGCTGATGACGATGGCTTTGTTTTCAATTTATTTAGGACAACTTCGAGGTGTGTTAAAAGAAGATAGATCGAAAAGTTTAATTGATGAAGCAGCAGAAGTTTCTAATGATGTGAAACGAGTTTTAGAATCGCAAGCGGAGCTCATAAAAAAATGTTCAAAAGAATTTTATGAAAGAAAAGATTTTGTTTATTTGGGAAGAGGTTATGATTTTCCTACCGCGTTAGAAGGAGCTTTAAAGTTTAAAGAGATTACTTATACGCATGCTCATGGTTATGCGGCCGGAGAGATGAAGCATGGCCCTATCGCATTAGTAGATGAAAATTTACCCATCATCTGTATTGCCCCTCAGTCTAAAATTCAAGAAAAAATGATGAGTAATATTGAGGAGCTGCGGGCAAGAAAGGGAATCATCATATCTGTGGGGACAGAAGGGGACACTGCTCTGAAAGAAAAGTCTGCCTATATGTTTGAAATCCCAGCTATATCGGCCTTATTTTCGCCTATTTTGACTGTTTTACCCCTCCAATTACTGGCTTATCATGTGGCTGTCCTTAATGGACGAGATGTCGATAAACCTAGGAATCTGGCCAAATCGGTTACCGTTGAATAGTTGTTTTTGGTGTGATTTTCAAGTTTTGAAAACTGCCCTAAAACCCTTCGGAAAATAAGTTTAAAAAAAATGTTGACATTAATTTGGTACTTACATATAATTCGTCTCCCCTCACACTTCTGAGGATTGTTCATTAATATATTTTAAGAATGCTTTATAGCTTCTTTGTTTTACAAGTAAAAGCAAATAAGTGATACAGTATTATATTGTTCTTTGATAGTTTGGATGTGCAAAATGAATTAGGGTCTTCGAGTTTAATTCGGAGAGTTTGATCCTGGCTCAGAACGAACGCTGGCGGCGTGGATTAGGCATGCAAGTCAAACGGGCTTCTTCGGAAGTCAGTGGCGAAAGGGTGAGGAACACGTGAATAACGTACCCTTAGGACGGGGATAACCTCGCGAAAGCGAGGCTAATACCGGATGTGACATTATTTTCCTCGGAGAGTAATGTGAAAGGATGGCCTCTATTTATAAGCTATCGCCTTTGGATCGGTTCGCGGAGTATTAGCTTGTTGGTGGGGTAAAGGCCTACCAAGGCGATGATGCATAGCTGGCCTGAGAGGGTGGTCAGCCACACTGGGACTGAGACACTGCCCAGACATCTACGGATGGCTGCAGTCGAGAATCTTTCGCAATGGGGGAAACCCTGACGAAGCGACGCCGCGTGAGCGATGAAGGTTTTCGGATCGTAAAGCTCTGTCACGAGGGAAGAAACGGATGATAGTGAATAATTATTGTCTTTGACGGTACCTCGAGAGGAAGCCACGGCTAACTCCGTGCCAGCAGCCGCGGTAATACGGAGGTGGCAAGCGTTGTTCGGATTTATTGGGCGTAAAGGGTCTGTAGGCGGTTTAATAAGTTGGATGTGAAAGCCCATGGCTTAACCATGGAATTGCGTTCAAAACTATTAGACTAGAGTTTAGGAGAGGAAGATGGAATTCTTGGTGTAAGGGTGAAATCTGCAGATATCAAGAAGAACACCAGTTGCGAAGGCGATCTTCTGGTCTAAAACTGACGCTGAGAGACGAAAGCTAGGGTAGCGAACGGGATTAGATACCCCGGTAGTCCTAGCCGTAAACGATGAACACTAGGTGTTGGCTCCTTTATTGGGGTTAGTGCCGCAGCTAACGCATTAAGTGTTCCGCCTGGGGAGTACGGCCGCAAGGCTGAAACTCAAAGGAATTGACGGGGACCCGCACAAATGGTGGAGCATGTGGTTTAATACGTCGATACGCGTGGAACCTTACCCAGGCTTGACATGCACTGGACCATCCTGTGAAAGCAGGACTTCCTTAGGGACTGGTGCACAGGTGTTGCATGGCTGTCGTCAGCTCGTGTCGTGAGATGTTGGGTTAAGTCCCGCAACGAGCGCAACCCTTATCTTTAGTTGCTAGCCGTAAGGCGCACTCTAAAGAGACTGCCGGCGATAAGCTGGAGGAAGGTGGGGATGACGTCAAGTCAGTATGGCCCTTACGCCTGGGGCTACACACGTGCTACAATGGCCGGTACAAAGGGTTGCCAACCCGCGAGGGGGAGCTAATCCCAAAAAGCCGGTCTCAGTTCGGATTGTAGGCTGAAACTCGCCTGCATGAAGCTGGAATCATTAGTAACCTCGTATCATCTACGGCGAGGTGAATACGTTCCCGGGTCTTGTACACACCGCCCGTCAAGTGATCCGAGTTGGTTGCACCCGAAGTAGGTCGTCTAACCGTAAGGAGGACATCTGCGAAGGTGTGATTAGTGAGGAGCACTAAGTCGTAACAAGGTAGCCCTACCGGAAGGTGGGGCTGGATCACCTCCTTTCTAAGGAGTAAAACTAGGCCTTACTTAATTCTTAAGCATCATAGTAACCTCACCGGTTTACTGGATGTGAGTTAAGTATTGAAAATTCGGTGTAGTAATTTACTCGGTCTTTTGACCCTAATTCTTTTGCACTCCAGATTTTTTTATTTGGGCGCAGTCAGCACAACAGATTTTGTTTTACTGATTGTTCTCTGAATGCGAGGCGCCTTAGCTTTGTTTTGTTTTGATAGCTTTTTTTGGCTAACAAATCAGTGATAAAGCTATATATTATTTGGGCCCGTAGCTCAGTTGGTTAGAGCGCTGTGCTGATAACGCAGAGGTCAGTGGTTCGAATCCACTCGGGCCCACCATCAGTACAGAACTAAGCTCAAATCACGAGTTAGTAATTCTCAGCATGGGGACGTAGCTCAGCTGGGAGAGCATCTGATTTGCATTCAGAAGGTCAGGGGTTCGATCCCCCTCGTCTCCACCAAACTTTGTTTGGAAAGCACACACAATTTAGAGTTTTTAAAATAAATCATAATTCAGAATTAAATTATTTTAGTTCTTAATTATGATTTTAATTTTTTAGTATTTTGATAGCTTTTGGCTATCAATCGTTCTTTGACAATTGTAAATCAATTTCTAGAGTAAGGGTAATACATCGAGTAGTTCGAGTGGTTTTTATTGTTAAGCTACTAAGAGTAATTGGGGGATGACTTGGTACCCAAAGGCGATGAAGGACGTGGTAAGCTGCGATAAGCTTCGGGGAGCCGCAAACAGGCTTTGATCCGGAGGTGTCCGAATGGGGAAACCCTACTTCCGTAAACGGAAGTAACACTTTGCTGAATACATAGGCATTGTTGAGCGAGACGGGGAGAATTGAAACATCTTAGTACCCCCAGGAAGAGAAAGAAATCGATTTCCTGAGTAGCGGCGAGCGAAATGGAAACAGTCCAAACCTAAAAAGTGTCAAGCCTTAGAGCGTTGCTTTTTAGGGGTCGTGGGATAGAAATGTCTTGGTTCTAAGACCGAGAGGGAAGAAATCCTTTTTTTCTATAGCAGAAGGACCTGGAAAGGTCTACCAAAGAAGGTGATAGTCCTGTAAGCAAAATGGAAAAAAGCTTCCTTGTTTTTATTCCCAAGTACTACCTGATAAGTGGAACCAGGTAGGAATTCGGGAGAAACACCTCCTAAGACTAAATACTAATGGGTGACCGATAGTGCACTAGTACCGTGAGGGAAAGTTTAAAAGTACCCCTGCAAGGGGAGTGAAATAGTACCTGAAACCAATTACTTACAAGCGGTCGGAGGACTATGCCAAAACTTCGGTTTTGGAATGTCTGACGGCGTGCCTTTTGCATAATGATCCGGGGAGTTGATGAGTGTGGCAAGGTTAAGCACGCGACCGCGTGTGGAGCCGTAGGGAAACCGAGTGCGAAATGTGCGACTTAGTCCCACTTATTAGACCCGAAGCCGATGTGATCTAGCCATGGTCAGGATGAAACGAGGGTAATACCTCGCGGAGGTCCGAACGGGTATCTGTTGAAAAAGGTTCCGATGAACTGTGGTTAGGGGTGAAAGGCCAATCAAACTCGGCAATAGCTGGTTCTCCTCGAAATAGCTTTAGGGCTAGCCTTGCGTGGTAGCAGATATAGGTAGAGAACTAGTTGGCCTAGGGGGCTTACCAGCCTACCGAATCCAAGTAAACTCCGAATGATATCTGTGGAATCGCAGGAGTCAGTCTGTGGGGGATAAGCTCCGCAGGCGAAAGGGAAAGATCCCAGCCTATCAGCTAAGGTCCCTAAATTCAAACTAAGTGGTAAAGGATGTAGAAATACGTAAACAGCCAGGATGTTGGCTTAGAGGCAGCCATCATTTAAAGAGTGCGTAACAGCTCACTGGTCGAGCGTTTCTGCGCCGAAGATGATCGGGGCTAAGTTTGGTACCGAAGCTATAGATTTAATTGTGATTCGTCACAATTGAGTGGTAGAGGAGCGTTCCTTATGCACAGAAGCCGTACGGGTAACGAGCGGTGGAGCGTAAGGAAGCGATTATCCCGGAATGAGTAGCGATAAAACAGGTGAAAAACCTGTTCGCCGAAAACCTAAGGTTTCCCGGGGAAGGTTAATCCGCCCGGGGTTAGTCGATCCTAAGCCGAGGCCGGTGAGGCGTAGGCGATGGAAAGCAGGTCAATATTCCTGCACTACTTACTGTGAGTTTGATGTCATTTTGTGCCGAGGAGGCTAGGTGATCGTGCGATTGGATGTGCACGTATAAGCTCGTAGCTCTGGTTTTCCAGAGTGAAAAGTTATGTCGACTCTGACCTACGGGGAAGAGGAAGTCATTGACGCCACACTTGCGAGAAAAGCATTATGACTATTACAGTGAGTACTCGTACCGTAAACCGACACAGGTAGGTAGGATGAGAATTCTAAGGCGCTCGAGCGAACTCTCGTTAAGGAACTAGGCAAAATAGCCCCGTAACTTCGGAAGAAGGGGTGCTTGAGTAGGGTGCAAGCCCGAAAAAGCCGCAGTGAATGGAGCCAAGCGACTGTTTAACAAAAACATAGGTCTATGCTAAGTCGTAAGACGATGTATATGGACTGACATGTGCCCGGTGCTGGAAGGTCAATCGGAGAGGTCAAGACTTCGGTCTGAAGCTTTGAAGTTAAGCCCCAGTAAACGGCGGCCGTAACTATAACGGTCCTAAGGTAGCGAAATTCCTTGTCGGGTAAGTTCCGACCTGCACGAATCATGTAACGACTTGGCTGCTGTCTCGACGAGAAGCTCGGTGAAATTGTAGCCGCGGTGAAGATGCCGCGTTCCCGCAACTAGACGGAAAGACCCCGTGCACCTTTACTGTAGTCTGGTATTGGATTTTGGTTTGGTTTGTGTAGCATAGGTGGGAGACTTTGAGACTTGGGCGCTAGCTTGAGAGGAGTCGTCAGTGAAATACCACTCTAATTACACTAGAATTCTAACTTTGATCCTTTGAAACAAGGCAAGGAACAGTGCCAGATGGGCAGTTTGACTGGGGCGGTCGCCTCCTAAACAGTAACGGAGGCGTTCAAAGGTTGGCTCAGTGCGGTTGGCAATCGCACGTTGAGGGTATACCCATATAGCCAGCTTGACTGCGAGACCTACAAGTCGAGCAGGTGCGAAAGCAGGAGTAAGTGATCCGGCGGTAGCGAGTGTAAGCGCCGTCGCTCATCGGATAAAAGGTACGCCGGGGATAACAGGCTTATAACTCCCAAGAGTTCATATCGACGGAGTTGTTTGGCACCTCGATGTCGGCTCATCACATCCTGGGGCTGGAGAAGGTCCCAAGGGTTCGGCTGTTCGCCGATTAAAGTGGTACGCGAGCTGGGTTCAGAACGTCGTGAGACAGTTCGGTCCCTATCTGTTGTGGGCGTAGGATACTTGAGGAGATATCTTCCTAGTACGAGAGGACCGGAAGGTACGAATCGCTAGTGTTCCAGTTATTTCGCCAGAAGTATAGCTGGGTATCTAAATTCGGAATGGATAAGCGCTGAAAGCATCTAAGCGCCAAGCCGTCTTCAAGATAAGGTATCCTGTAACAAATGTTACCTCAAGACCACCGGAAGACTACCGGTTTGATAGGCAGGATGTGTAAGCACTGTGAAGTGTTCAGCTTACCTGTACTAATTGGTCGTGAAGCTTAACATAATATAATTTCAGCTACTTGACTATTATCCAAGCTCTTGATATTGATTTCAATTGTCAGATTTTTTAAATCGTGAAACGAAAATACTATAACAGTTTCCGGTGATCATAGGAGAGGGGAAACACCCGTTCCCATTTCGAATACGGCAGTTAAGCCCTCCTCCGCCGATGGTACTTATCTCTAACGGGATTGGGAGAGTAGGTAATTGCCGGTTTTATTTAATAAAGTGCCGCTGGCTTTCCAGCGGCATTTTTTCTTTTGTCTGGTTATATATCCTATAAGGATTTGGTATTATTACAGGTCTAAATGTGAGATCACCAAACAATAAGTGAAGGAAAAAAATCATGTCTGATAAAAATCAAACCTTTGAAGCTTCTAATGGAATTAAATACAAAATAACAGCTGCTCATTTCTTAGGAAATATTGCAAATGACTTTGGTTTTAAATTTAATGTGAAGACCCCAGAAGAAGTGTTATCAGTTATGATCCGCTTGCCTCGAGATATTGCAACTAAAAAGTGGAAAATGAAAAATAGAGAAGAAAATGAGAATGGTTTGAAAGAGCTTGGTTTTGCTCTCATTAAGAAAGAGCTTAATAAAAACTCTATTGAAGACGGTCAGCACATTGTTGTTAAGCCTTCAATTGCTAAGAAAACCTACAAAGAAACCTTAAAATCAATTAAATAACGTAGTGCAGAAAGTTGAAGCTATGACTGTAGCTATAGTTGTTATTGGTAATGAAATCCTTTCCGGAAAAATTACAGATCTAAATTCAAATTATTTAATCCAAGAATTTCGTAAATTGGGTGTTACGGTTGGGGGAGTATTTATTCTTCCTGATGAGGAGAAGACCATAGCAGCGCTTATAAAAAGAATCCATCCTTTGTTCGACTTTGTTTTTACTACCGGGGGTATTGGACCAACACATGATGATGTGACCATGTCTGCTATTGCGCATGGTCTTGGTACTTCTCTGGAAAGAAACAATGAGTATGAAGGTAAGTTGAAATATTTCTTTGGAGATGAAATTAAAGAGCATGTCCTATCGATGGCAGAACTTCCTAAAGAAGCCGAAATTATCACAGAAGATAAAAAATTGATTCCAATTGTTAAAGTTAAAAATATTTATGTACTTCCAGGGTACCCGCCTTTGTTTAAAGAGCAGTTTGAGTCTATTAAAAATCAATTCAAGCAGGAACCTTTTGAAGTAACGCGTATATTTGTAACCATTAAGGAAGAAGAAATATCTGCTATTTTAGAACAAGCTTCTCATGTGAATGGGGAAGTTGAAATTGGTTCTTATCCTGATTATCACAACAAGCACTATAAGAACCTAATTACGATCGAATCCAAAAACACCAAAGCAAACAAGCAAGTTCAGGATTTCCTCCTAGAACGTATTCCAAAGCAATTTATCTATAAAATCGATTAAATAATAAAAAAACAAAGACACTGGATCCCTGATCAAGTCAGGAATGACAAAGGGGTACCGTTTCTACAAAAGATCTGTCATCCCCGAAATCTTTTATCGGGGATCCAGTGTCTTTGCTAACAGCTCCTTCATTCAGGCCCGGGCCTCTAATTTTAGAAAAAAAGAGGCCCGGGCCTGAATGGGGGAAGCATGTTCTAACATATTTTAAATAAATGGGTTAGGAAGCTTATCAACAGTTAGGTGTTATAAGCTTTTTAAAAGTTTGACATCTGCTAGGGTATAGGGTAACCTTTTTGTTCAATTCTTTAGGGAGGTCTGGTTTTAACTATATGTATTTTAAAAAATATCTTAGATTTATAGCTTTAATTACTTGTTTACTCTTTTCATGGAATACTCTTAGTTATGGGCAAATTCCCTTAGCGTCTCTACCTAAGCAGGTAGACCGTCTTCCTTTTTATGATTTACAATTGTCTATTCCTTCAGAATTAGGTTCTGTTCAAGAAAAAAACTTTCTTTCTTCAAAACCGACTCAGGAACATCCCTTAATCATTCATCTTCAAGATGCTCATGCGAACTATGAAGCTCAGAAAAATTTAGCTTCTATTATGGAATATCTTGTCGAGCAGCACGACATCGATCTCATTTTTGTTGAGGCGGCCACGGAGCAAGGTTTAGATGCTGATTTGCTTAATTTCACGGAAAATCCAGAATTAAATAAAAAAATATTAGATAAGCTTTCCCAGATGGGAGAAGCGACCCAGTCGGACCTATTTTTATCCAAACATGGAAATAAGAAGGTGGAGTTTGTAGGAATTGAAAATCCAGAACTCTATCTAAAAAATGTAGAAGCTCTGAAGCAAGTATTAATACATGAAGATGAAGTTAAAGAGTGGCTAGAGTTACAGAGACAGAGTTTAGATAAAGAATTAACGTTGCTTGTTTCTAAGAGTACAGATACAGGAGATCTTTTGTCTTTGTTAAGAATATCTTTGGATATGGGCGAGAAGAACTTTTCTTTAATGAAGGTTCTTTCAGATTTGGATCATATGAGTCAAAGACATCTTGAAAGAGATTTGAGAAACCCAATAGAACAAAGACAATTTCCTAACTTACTTCGATTACTCAAATTAAAAACAGAGTCAGAAAAAAATACTATTGCACAAGCTCAACAAGGGTGGGAGCTTATCCTATCCAAATTTGTCATTCTGAGTGAAACGAAGGATCTAATACAAAAGATCTTCTTTGAAAATTATGTCGAAACCAACCCACGCCATTTACTTGAAAAACTCCACCAAGAATTAGAACCAAAAGGCTTTGATTTCAAAGATTATCCTCACTTTTCAGAATATACCAAAAACATTATTTTCCAATATGAACTCCAAAGCAAAGAGCTGTTCGCAGAACTCGCGCAATGGATTGAGCTCATCTCTAACAAATTAGCAGTAACAGAAAGTGCTAAAGAAGCGATTCGAAATGTCGGAGCATTTAAACTATTAAGGAAACTACTCTTACTCCAACTCACTCGAACAGACTGGGCAGAAGTGAAGAACTCTCCTACCACTGTCATTCTGGGTGAAGAGGAAAAGAACAACGAAGAATCTCAGATAAATGATGTATTTCAAAATGCTCTCCAATTTTATCAAATAGCAGAAGCTCGAGAAGGCGCTTTTACCCAAACAATTCAGAAAACTCTTAAAGAAAAGAAAAAATCAAAAGCGCTCGTGATTACAGGGGGTTTTCATGCTGGAGCTTTGACGGATTTTTATAAACAGCATCAGTGGAGCTATTCTACGATTGCACCTTATCTTGAAAATGATTCTCACAGGACTTATGTTGAGTCTATGTTGGGTTCGGTTGACGTATCCAATGTGATGAAGCAGCATTTGTCAGTTGTTAACCCTATTCAATTAGGGGTGTCAGCTTCTCAAAGAGAACAATTAGTAGCTTCGGTTGCTAATAGTTTAGGAAAGAAACCTTTTGAAAGACCAAAATCTAAACTTCCTCCTGCAGTTAAAAAATCAAAATTGCCTACTAAACTTCCTGGTGGATTTAAAGATAAGAAGAATAAGAAAGTTTCTGGTGCTAGTTTAGGAAGTGTAGGGCATGAAATTAGCGTTGTTAGGGATGGTTTAAAATATATTATTTCTGTTGACGGAGAAACGTACGAATCAGAAGGGAATCGAGAACTTGCTTTGTCTTTGAAGAAGATTCCTTTGTTTGTAGATAAAATTATTCAAGCAAAAATGCTGTCTCAAATTGGTGGTTTAGAATTGACTGTTATGAGAGTAGGAGAAAAAATTGATTATCGCGTGGGGAATCAGGACTACAAGAATTTAGAACTTTTATTAAAAGCAATTGTTTCAGAAAAATCTGAAGACTTTGACTCTCTAGATAGAGTTAGGGTGGAGCGTGAAGACGAAAAAATCCGAATTGTGGTAAGAGGGAAGTCTGTTTTAGCTAGCAATATGAGGAGACTCATTACTCAGTTAAAGGATATGAAATCGTTTATAACCTCTAATATGACTGTGGGTAAGGTTGCTCAAAAAGAAGAAATTAAGATTGAGGTTGGCTTTTTAGGTTACAAAGGTTTTAGTATTGAGTTTAATGACTTAGATCGTTTGCAAGAGGTCTTAGAATTTGCTGCAATATACCCCTTCGAAGATAGAGCTATTCGTAAGATTAATATGCTCTTCAAAGTATTAGGTAGAGAGAAGCATTATCTTCTTTCAATTCTAGACTCTGATTCTAAAACGGTTGTAGAAAAAATTCTGAAAGGTTTAAGTGTTTCTCAAATTACTGCATACTTTAGAGACGAGCTACAAGCAGAAATTTCTGAAGAGGAGGTTCTTGAAATCGCACACGATGCAATTGACACAATTGATACGATAATTTTTGAGGACGAGAAAGGTAATGGGAAGAGATCTAAGTCTAAACAAGAAAATTGGAATAAGGTGTCTGCTTTAACGGAAGATCTGATAGAACTATTTTTAGAGAGGCAAATTGCTGTTGATGTTAAAAGGCTAGAAGATGGCTCTGTCCAGGTTTTGTATGGCCCTCACTCAATACATTTGAATAGAAATACGGGCAGCGTTTTTGTGCGAGGTTCTTCAAAAGAGTTTAGAGTGAGGCAGTGGGAATTTGCATTTGCTGTTGCAACTAAAAAAGCAAAATCTTTTATTGAAAGAGAAGGTTACCCTCCAAAACTTTCTGTCGTAACTTATTTAAAATCAATTGTAAATATTGGCCTTGATAATAAGGGAAAGCTTTTTTTGATAGTTCCTGACAGTTTTATAAAAAGATCCAAACGCCTATTAGATACATTTTTTCCTGGAAAAGATCAGTCGCTGTATCCCATCCAAGTTATATCCGAAACGGATAAGGAAATTATTAAAACCTTGGAGTTAGCTATTTTAAAGCAAGAAGTAGACCTAGGGGAAGAATCTGTTGGAGCTAGTTTGGGAGAAAGAAAGGCTCTTGAAATATCAACTGTTGGACCTGTTTCAAAAACAATTGCTCAGAAGCTATTAAATCATTTTCGAGACTCTGAAATTTATAGAGAGGTTCAAGGCCCTATCATCGCGACCCATCTTCATCCACATGGTTTGGAAATAAAAATTATTTATGACAAAAAATCTATTTTTACATTAGATTCCGTTGATGTTTCTGCGTTTAAAGATGCTCAAGAGGAGATTGTTGATCAGCTATTGTTACCCATCAAAGAACAAATGGACCAGCAGTCATTGCAGAAGATAGAACAGATAAAGCAAAAAAGAGCTAAGAGCAGGAAATTCCTCTTGTTTGGTGGCGTTGCTACATCGTTATTGTTGATCGCGATGTTTGGCTGGAAAATGATCTTTTTAAAAACTGAAAATGAAAGTGTTCCAACATTAACTTCAGATGAGGAGATAACACCTGAAGTTCCAGTTCCTTTAACTGTTGAGCAAATTGAGAGAAGAGATTTTGGTGCTTGGTATCCTATTGTTGTCGAGTTAAGAAGAGTAAAGTTGGAGAACCATTTGTTTAGCCCTAACATTACTTCTTCGGTGCGTGAATTAGTACGGCTGATGGGATCTGCTGATAGAGATCAGCTTAGGCTGTCGCCTAAAGGCAAATCTGCTTTTAGAAGAGAGGCTTTGGAGTATGGATATCGAATGGCGGTAGATATCGCTAGACCGGGAATTGGTGCAGCGGCCAAAGACAGATTAGTTCAAAGGCTTCTTTCTGTGACGACGTTTGTGACCGGACTTCCTGAGGGAGTTAATGGCCAGACGAGAACTGAGAACGGGGGCTCGACATGGACGATTGTGATGAGTGAGGAGAAGACCTTTACGGAAGATTCACATTTGTTTGTACTTGGATTACCGGCAGTTTTTCACGAAGGAACGCATTGGATTATTAGAAATGATGAGTCTTCTTTTAACCGTGGATTGACCCAAAGAGAACGTTTAGAATTACAACTGATAGATATGAGGGCGGCAGTATTTCAAAGCTGGTTGTCTACGATCTATCTGAGTGCTTATACTGACTCAGATTATGATGGGCATTTATTGCGGTGGAAGAAAGCGTTGCAACAGAACCCTGATTTGTCTATGGCTGACCTTACTCGAATGGCTGATGAGGTCCAGATGCCAGAGTTGGAGAGACTTCTTAGGCAGAATGCAAACATAGATGAACGTAAGATTCCAAACATGATGACTCATGCACAACGACCTCTCATTTTTCCATTAGTTTGGCTTTTACGATTTAATGGAGATCCAAATAGGACTCCTTTAACAGGTTTTAAATATACTTTGAATGGTTATTTAGAGCGTCGCGGAATAGAAGCGGATGATGTTACATGGGAGCAGCTTAAGACAAGCATTATTCCGAATATGGATCATGATAGTTTTATTACCACTTACTCTGATCGTCTTTTAGCAGCCTATGGCTTGTACCTTGCAATTGTTTCATCTGAAGAACCCAAAGAGTGGGTTAGACAAGCTCTTCTTTATTACAGAATAGTTTTATCCTTACAATGGAATCCAGCTGAGTCGGAGATGATTGTTCGATTAATGAATTCGGTAAATACGACAGAAGGTGCTTTTGCTACAGAACTGGATACATTAACAACACGACTGGTCTCTAGGCTAGGAGAAGCTACAATTATAGAAAAACTCCAAGCTGAAGGAGCAACCCCGTCTTCTGAAGATGTCAGAAACTATGTTCGCCGACATATTTTATCTGTATTTAGAAGAAATCTTGAAGCTGCCGTTAAAGCAAGTGTTCGTTCTGCTAATATTCTCCCCGGTGTTGATCGTGCAGGTTTTAACCGACATCAAGAGACATTGAGAGAAATTTTTAATCCATCCACTATTTTGCGTCCCACAGAACAAGAAACTAGAACACAAATGGATGCATTGCTGGAAAGAAGAATCCTAGATCCAAAAACACTTCCTGACTTAATTTCACTCAATGCTCCGTCTAAGTTTTTACCAGATAATACAAATATCCAAGCTGCAAGTTTAGGAAAGGATGAGAGAGGAAAAGAACAGGAGTATGCAGTCTTTCCTCATATGTATTTTTCGACCAATAGTTTTTCAGCTTTTTTAGAGTTACCTGCTGAGCTTATGCCTAGAACTACTAAAGCTACTTTTAGCATAAAATTAGAGCCAAAGCATATAGATGAAAATCCTGTTTTGCACATTAGATTTTCCACGAAGCCCCCAACAGAAAAAAGTGTTCCAGCAAATATAGTAATACAAAACGAGTACGGCAGAGAGTTAGTAGGTTACGCTGTCCCTGAAAGAGAAAACTTATATACTCCTGTTGAAGTTTCTTTTCCAAATACGAATGGAAAAACCCAAGTTTTAGAATTGGATTTAACACCTTATATTATTCCAGGTACCCAAGACCATGCTTTTAATAGGGATCGTTTGGTTCATCAGATTAGCCTTTTTAATCATCTGGGTGGAGTAACGACTATTCATGACATTCGTGTAATAAGTAAGGTTACAGCAGCACAGAAATCTCCTAAAGCCAGGGGGGCTAGTTTAGGAAAGAAAAAGGGACCTGAGAAGTGGCTGGATTTTAAGCCGAGTGACACCGATGATATTTATCATTCTTGGGGCGTTATTCCGGAATTAAAGGGTCGTAGTCGTTTGTTGATGGATTATCCTTTTTTAATGACGGATTTTGATCTTTGGTATAAAAGACCACATTACTTATATGGAACAAGTGTCGGTATTCTTAAAGCTCAGGTCACACTTGGGCGTATGGGTGGGTATCCTGCTTTTAGTGATGATATTGTTAAAGCTGATCCTGATAACCCAATGGTTTTCTCCAGTAAGGGCCGTATTTTTTTTATGTTACAAAGAACTAAAGATAACCTTTTCCAGGCTTATGAGATGGTTATTGGTTATGCTGACAGAACAGCAGAAAGTGGTCGAGCTGAGACAGCATATGAGTTTTATAAACAATTATGGGAAAAGTTTCAGATAAAGTTACCGCTGCCACCGCTAGAAGATTTTAAAAGACGTGCTGTTTTACGCCTACCCGTTGAAGATGTACAGCCTTTTCTTCGACCTTCTTTTGATCCTTTGACTGGGCAAGGAGAGAGGTTTTCTTCCAAAAGAGGGATCCCTATCAAGTATTTACGCAATGCAGAAATAATTTTAGAAGAAGAGATCCCTGTTAAACAAGGGGTTTTCAAAATGCGTATTGGACTAAATCGTCAGACTTCCTCATTTCAGGAACATGGCATGATGTTACACCCTAGTGAAATTACAGAAGCGGATGCAAAGAGATATAGAGCTTTATTTCGTCTTGCAGATGTTGCTGTTTATTTTAAAGATAAGTGGAAGCCGTTTGCTGAGGAAGTAACTTTTCAGCCAGAATCGTTTCGTCTCAAAGCTTTTGTATATCTTTCTAGCTTAATTTCTTTTGTCCGAACAAGTGTGAAGTTGGGGGCTTTCTTATTTGCGGCTCAATGGGTTTTGTTTAGTCATCCATACTCGTTAGCTAGTTTTTCTATTTACTATTTTTCTTTAGCAACATTTCTTTGGCTTTTACCCAATCTTTTATATCCTATTCGTCGTTTGCTTTCACCTATGTCAGATCCTTCAGTTCCTTATCCTGATGCTGAATGGAAACAGTTTAGGCAGGAGCTGGATACTATGCTAGCTGCAGAAGCAGCTAGAAGAAACCTCAAATTAGAAGATATGTTTCCTCAACTGAACAAGAATGGGAAAGGTGAGCAAAATGAAGGGCAAGAAACAGATGATTCTGAAAATACCGAAGCTTCTAGTTTAGGGGAAAGTAAGGAGCTTTTCACATTGGGATTTGCTGAGGTTCAGACACGTTTGGCACAAATAGACTTTTTAAGTGGGAAGGGTTTGCCTAAGCATGAGAAGGTGCAGAAAAAGGCATTACGCTCTAAGATAGCAAAAAAAATTATTTCTAGGAGAGATAATAAAACTCAAAGTTTGATTACGACCCAAGATATTCAAACGATTATTTTAGAAATGAATGATGGCTCACTTTCTGAAGAAGAGTCTCAGAAACTACTACAAGAATTAAAGAATTTGTTTCGTATCAATCAAGAAAGAAAAATTAAAGAGAATGTTGAAAAAGGTTCTAAAGAAAGAGCTCCTCCATTTCGTTTGCTTATTAAACCAGCCATAGTTTTAGGTGTGTTAGCCTTAGTTTTTACTACTGTTCTATTTTTGTTTCCAAGTTCAAAACCAATTAAAGAAAAAAAGTCTACAGCTTCTCCAGCGAGGATTCGTGATGACATTACTTTCTTAGGGGTTGAGTCTCCATTGGCTAGAAAGGACCTCGTTAAAAGAAACTTTCAATATCGGAATTTTGAACCGATTGAAGTGCCTTCTGATTTTCCATTAACTCTAATACCAGTAACGCACACGGGACAGGATAATGCTAGACGTCTTAAAGATATTTTAGAGGGAATAGAAGGGCAGCTTTCCAGGGATCCTAATAATGGAGTTCTGCCTATGGTTTTGTGGGCTGAAGGGGATATTGATTTTGATGGACTTGTAGAAATAAACGGTCTAGAAGCGTTAAGACAGATGTCAAAGATTCAGCAAAAACAAGCAAGCTTCAATCTATTAATAGAAGATATCATTAAAGACTCTCAAACAAACCAAGCCTTAAACAACGCTCTGCTTGCGTATCGAAATCAAATTCGAGGCCGTCAATATAACTTTTTCAATGACCAGTCTCCAAGAGCTGCTTCAGTAGCGCAAAAAGTAGAAAGGCTTCGTTCTGAATTTGGAGATAGTAGTTTTTCATCTCATTTAATGGAGTGGGCTATTCAGAATAAAGCATACTTGCTTCCAGAGAGTAGGGGTTTTGACTCCTGGGTAATTTCTTGGGATGTCAATAAATTGACAGAGTTGGCGCATTGGAGTTTGTTTAACAATGATATTGAAGGAGCTTATTTTTATAGCGATTTAGCGTTCCGTTACTCGGTGGAAATGATTTATTTAAGAGACCGTGAGCTTTGGCAGCAAGTGATACAGATGAACGAACGGTTATGGGCTCAGGCAGTACAGGCAGGATATCAATCCCCAAATTATCGTATCGTAGTTCCTATTGGAGCCAGCCATACAAGTAGTTTCCAATTACAATCTAACCAAATAATAAGACCAAACCCTGGTCGAAGTGAACGTGAAATAACTATTCAAAAAGAGTTGGAAGGAAGATTGACCGAAACAGAGAGAAAAAGATATATAGAGAAGAGTATGTTGAGATACTTTATTGTGACTTCTGTTGGTAATCCAGACAGCTACCAGGCCATAAAGGATATTTACCAGTTATTTACTCAACGTATGGAAGAAACACCTATGACTTATGAACAGCTTCTTCGATTATTAGGGGATAGGCTTAGTGGTGAAAAGAAAAGAAATCGAGGGGAAATAACTATTAGACCTATTTTGCTTGATTTGCTTTTAGAAAAAGAATTAATCACAGCGGAAGAAAAGAGGGTTTTGGCAAGAAGCTTAGGAAAACAACCATTTGAAAGACCGAAATCTAAAGTTCCTCCTAGAGTTAAAAAGTCAAAGCTTCCAACGAAGTTTCCAGGCGGATTTGAAGAAAAGAAGAAAAAGAAAACTTCTGGGGCTAGTTTAGGAAAGGGTAAGTTTTCTAAACATGTTAATGCTATCCGAACAATTTTTGAAAGGAATTCTAAAAATTCATTTCAATTGCTTGAAAGTTCAGATCTGTCAAAGAATGAAAAAGAAGTGGTTGAATTTGCTTTGCTTGATCCTTCTTTAAAGATAAGGCAGATTGAAGAAATTTTAGGTATTGCTCAGCCAAGTGTAACTATATATAGAAGAAGAGCCTTAAAAAAGCTCTTAGAGGCTGAAGAAATCCTCAAGCAAGGTGGAGAGTTAAAGCCAGATGATTCAAAGCAAAAACTAAGAGCCCTCCCTCAAATTGAAGAACTGTTCAAAAGGAACCCTAACAGTAAGGAGCGGCTACTTAATGTATCCGGCCTTTCAGAAAATGAAAAAAAAGTGGTTGAATTTGTTTTGCTTTATCCTTCTTTAAAGACAAAGCGGATTGGAGAAATTTTAGGTATTGCTCAGCCAAGTGTATCTATATATAGAAGAAGAGCCTTGGAAAAATTATTAAAGGCTGAAGAAATCCTCAAGCAAGGTGGAGAGTTAAAGCCAGATGATTCTAAGCAAGAAAAACGAGAAAAGATAAGACGTTCAAAAAAAAGAAGAGTCCTCCCTCAAATTGAAGAACTGTTCAAAAGGAACCCTAATAGTAAGGAGCAGCTACTTAATGGATCCGGCCTTTCAGAAAATGAAAGAAGAATCGTAGAATTTGCTTTATCTGACCCTGATTTAACTATAGAAAAAATAGCAAATAAAATAGGAGTTGCTTATTCAAGTGCGAGTATATTTAGATCAAGAGCCTTAGAAAAGCTCTTGGAGGCTGAAGAAATCCTCAAGCAAGGTGGAGAGTTAAAGCCAGATGATTCAAAGCAAGAAAAACGAGAAAAGATAAGACGTTCAAAAAAAACAAGAGTCGTCCCTCAAATTGAAGAACTGTTCAAAAGGAACCCTAATAGTAAGGAGCAGCTACTTAATGGATCCGGCCTTTCAGAAAATGAAAAAAAAGTGGTTAAATTTGTTTTGCTTGAGCCTTCTTTAAAGATAAAGCGGATTGGAGAAATTTTAGGTATTGCTCAGACAAGTGTATCTATCTATAGAAGAAGAGCCTTGGAAAAATTATTAAAGGCTGAAGAAATTCTTGTTGGATCTGAAGTAAACGAAAGTCAACTTGAACAGCTTGAAGGCATTCAATTGGTTTCTGATGAATCTAATGAGCCTAAATTTGAAATAGATGTCACAGTAAGTGATTTTGAAGAAGTGAATAGAGACTTGTTGTTTGATTATATGGACTCATGGCATGTCATTGTTCTTAAAAAGTTTCTTAAGGGAGAGGCGGTAGTAAAGATTGCTAATGATTTTGGAATTTCTCCAGTGCTGACCCTAAAGTTATTAAAGGAAGCTAAAGAATTTGTTGTTAAATTGAGTGAGGGAGAAGTTCCTCCTGATGAAGCTTCCGCCCAAGCATCTAGTTTAGGGGATGAGAAGCTTTCTAAAGACTTAACTGTAAAACTAGCTGGCTCTGATAGGGTAGATGCAGATAGTTTAGGAGTGGAAGGTGAAAGTAGTGAGGATGAAGATGAGAGCTTTGTGACGGAGCTATTCAATTCGGTGGTACCTTCGCCTAGATTATCTGATGCTGATATAGCCCAAGCAAAAGCAAGGATCATGGCTGGTGTGGCTTCTAATGCGGGAGAGTCTAATGAAGCAAGTGAAGCAGAGCAAGATGCTGTACTGAAGTCAGATGATTCAGATGAAGTTGAAGCTTCTAGTTTGGGGAAATCTCCTATAAGAACCTTACCGGTTAATAAAAATTTTGATCTTTATTTTGAGCCGGAAGATTTGGTTGAGAGTTTGTCTTACCTAGATTTAAGACGTTTGTTTAGGGATGCTCGGGAGGCGATGCTTTCCTATTCTAGAACAGCTCGTCCATGGACACGTATGGATGAGGCGATGCCAGGTCTCGACTTTGAATCTCAGCCGGGAGCGATAGTCCATATAACCGACGGGGAGAATGTATTACCTATAGGGGATCTTCAAGGGCATTACTATAACTTGGTTGAGATGTTAATGCACCCTCGTGTTCTTTCTGGTTTGAAAGATGGAACGCTTCATCTTGTGTTTTTAGGGGACTTGATTCATCCGTCAGGTAATTTAATGCTGAAGAAAAATGCTCAAACTCAATCGTTGGCTACTTTGATTTTGTTTATGCAGCTTAAGACAGCTTTTCCTGGAAATATTCATACCATTTTGGGAAATCATGAGTTATCTCATGTCGAAGGTTCTAATTTTTCTGCTCGTAAGAAAGACCCGAAGGGGAAAGAGCATTATCAAAATAAAGAATTTGAAAATAGTTTAGAGGCTCGTTACGGCACAAAACAAAAAAGACAACTTGCTCATCATTTAGACTCTCTTTTTCGATCGTTGCCGTTGATGATACGTATTCGTGTAGGGAAAGAGTATTTGATGGCACTTCATGCGAATCCTCCTGTAGATGTTATGTTTCCTAAAGAGGCAGAGAATCCAATTAAGTTAGCTCAAATACTGGTTAGCTCTGAAGATTTAGCTCAAGATGAATTGCCTTTATATGATTTGGTAAGTTTAGAAGAGTTGGCAAATGTGCTGTATTGGGGCGGCTACCGGGTTAATGAAAACCCTTATCTCCATACCTTAGTTAATAAACGAGAGTTTGACTCAGAAAAGCAACAACAGTTCCTATCTACAATGGGATTGGCTGGAATTTTAACAGGGCATACTATTCCTATTCCGCGTTATGCTCGAGACCGTGGGTTTAAAATATTTTCATCTGCTGGCCCTACAATTCAGCTTATGAGAATGGGTTATTTTGAAAACGACTTAATTTTGGATGCTTCATCCGATTTGGATCAACCAGAGAAGCATATAGCTACTTTGCTCATCGGAATGAATCAAGAGTTACCTAGAAAATCAGAAGACGAAACGATTGATTGGCCAAAGCTGTTGGATTCCCTAGAAAGCCCTGCAGTTCAATTGATCAACCAAGATTCCGTTACCCGGACGATGAAGTTAAGAAATTTAGCAGGGAAGCCCTTAGGTAAGTCCAAAGAAGGAAAAATAAAAAGCACAAACAAACTAAGAGAACTTTTAATTTTACTCAGAGGAGGGTTGAGCCGAAGAGCCATTGCGAGTCATCCTGCTATGAGCCACTCTGCATTTCAGATTAGAAG
Source organism: Candidatus Omnitrophota bacterium (assembly GCA_029261035.1). Lineage (GTDB taxonomy): Bacteria > Omnitrophota > Omnitrophia > Omnitrophales > JACROU01 > JAJDCD01. The sequence continues at coordinate 298,003 of JAJDCD010000025.1, read as the reverse complement.
ATATGAATCGAAGGCTAAATTTGTTCCTGCAGATTATCTTCGAGAACTTCGTGACGTTATCGGTTTTGGTTTAGAGTGGAATGAAGATAATAAATGGGCTTTGGAACCAAGTAGTCTCGTTGAGGGTTCTAGTTTGGGAGATAGGTATGCACGAAGACATTCGAATATAGAAAAATCTGGATTGAAAAGAGGAGATGAGATTTATTATAAAGAGCTAACGTATTTTTCAGTTCCAGGAAAAAAAGAGGAGAATGCACTCAGAGATTTAGTTCGCGAAATGGTTCGTAGCATTTATCAGTCTGTGGGTAAACTCCATATGAGTGAAACAGAACTTCTTAGGCGCTTAAAAGTGGAAAATGAATTCCTTATAGGGAAGATCAATGCGGTTATGTTTTTTTCATTAGAAAATTCTTGGGATGCTTTTGTTGAAAGAAAGCAGAAAGAGCCTGGTTTTAAGGATGATTTACATATTGTCTATAGAGCCTACGTAGAGGACGGAAACCTTATTATCGAGCTTATCGACAATGGAAATGGGGAGGTTCATTTTAATAAATCAGATTCAAAATTAAAAGACGATCAATTTTTGGGTGGGATGGGAATGGACGAAGATGTAATTCAAAGAATAGCATCAGATGTTTCTGTTCGACGAAGACCGGCATTCATCGACTTATTTAATCGTTTGGAAACTAAAGGAGCTATAAGACAAATAAGAATACCTTTAGAAACAGTTTTGTCACAGAGCGGAAAATATAGCGCCTCAAGTTTAGGTAAAGATAGCCTCAAAGAAATTGAATCGACCCAAATTACAGATAGAGAGTTACCGTTAACATTGCTAGGTGCTGTTAGTTTGGGATTTGTGTTAGCTGTTTCAGGGTATTTGGCTTACGAGGCAATGCGTGCACCCCCCTATATTCCAACTCCACAAGGAATACCCTCTACACAGGGGATGTCTTTAGGTGAAGATCCATTAGATAAAGATTTGGATGATTTAACGGATGAGGAGTTTGAACTAGAAATTATAGGAACTTTGGGGTATTGGTTTGGAGGAAAACGAAATAAGGAAGATGGAGATGGGGTTGAAGCGGATAGTTTAGGGAGCCAAGAAATAGAGACTTCTAAATGGGCTGCATTTTTCTCTTTTTCTGTATTAGCTTTAGCGTTTTATGGAATTGTTTTTTCTCAGGTTAATGTAGAGGTAGTTCATTATGTTATAGGGTTAATTTCTTTCATTGCATTTCCAGTTAGTGTTTTAGGATTGATTCATAGCCTTGGGCTACCTTTTTTGAGTCAAAAAATAAAATTACCTCCACGATCATTGCGTCAATCTAATCCTGAAATTTACAAAGAAAGAGTCGTGGACTTTTTTCGATATCCTATGTTGAATGAAATAGATTATTTAAAGCGGGTTTTGAAGCTTATCCCGGAAGATGGTGTTTTTAGTGAAGAACAAAAAGCGTCTTTATTAAAGCATGGGTTTTTAGAAAAAGTACTTCACTACTATCTAATGAGGGTTCACTCTTTGAATGATGAGGCCAGTAGAAGAGTGTTGAAATCAGCAGTAAAAACATCGGGTCAAAAAAATATTAAACAAATTCTATCTAGTAAGAGAAATGAAGATCTAATGTATTTTATCTATTCTGATGGAACTATTCGTTCCTATTCTATTGCTCAGTATAAATTTACTCCTTTAAACAAACCTTTTAAATATTCTGATTACTCCATTATTTTAGAAAAAGAAGAAGGTGAGGGGCTTGTTGTTGTTAGCTCTCTTTCTTCAATGCAGTATATAGAGAGCCGTTATAACTTTATTATACAAACCATCAATTTAGACCCAGACGTACCAGAGGAATCTAGGTATAAGGTTTATAAAGCATTTCGGCACAGTCTTTTTATGGGGGATTCTGTTACCCTAGTAAATTTTTCTATTTTATTCTCTCAAAAAAATGATGACAGAAAAGATTTGGGCTATATTCAAATTGATTCTGGTATTTACTCTGTTGACTTTGACAAAAAGCGAACGGAAGAGTTTGCTCCTCAAAGTGTGGAAGCAAAAAGTTTAGGAGGGGCGGAAGAACAACTAGAATCTATTGAAGCTGAAGTTCTTTTGAAGAGAAAACAAATGGCTACCTTGGATACCTTTGGTTTGCTTTTAGAAATTGTTTCTGAGCAACCAAAAGCTTTGGTTGTTATCGATGTCTTGAGCCTTATTCATCTTATCTTTGCATTAAATCCTGAAATTGCTACAGAAGAGAATAAGGAGCTTGTTGCTCGTTATATTGCGGACTATATTAGTCGTAACTATCCTTCAGATATTGTCTTCTCTGAATTTATCGCTACTAAAATCGAAGAAATTAAGTCTAAAGGATTATTCTATTTTGTTGCAGATCCAATCTTGCTGTTTGTGTCTGGAGTCAATTTAACTTTAATTTTAAACTCTTCATTTTCTATGGAAACGATCCCTATTTTTTTAATATCAGTACTTCTTCCTATTATGATTGTTGTTGGGACACTTGTTAAATTGAAGAGATTATTCAATTCAATCACGATGAACTTTTCTGCTTTAGGAAATTTAATGAAAATAAATGCCAAATCATTAGAGATTCTTTCCACAGAATACTCTCGTGATAGTGGTGAAGGGGAGTCTGTAGGTGAAATGTTGGAAGGCGATAGTTTGGGTAGAAGATTAGGGTTTAGATCAGGTTTTCTTTTGTTAACTTTACTAGCAGGCCCTACAGCTTTAGCGGGGTGTAATCTAATAAAAACCACACAGCAAACAGGAATTAAATCCATTGAAGCCTTAAAAGGAATGGAAGTCATAGAGGAGGTTAATGGCCCTAAATATACTTTTAAAGACAATCAGCTAACGTTATTTCCAAATGAAGGTTACTTCATGGCAACTCCATCTCAACCCATTGATTTGGATCAATTTCGTTATCTTAATTTGTGGATTGAAGCAGAAAGTGAAGCTTGGTTCTGGTTGGGATTGTTAAATAGAGAAGTGAAGCCATTAGTTCGAGAAAATAAATTAGGTGCTATTACAGTTGAGGCAGAAGAAGGGCTGCAAAAGATTACCATTGATTTACATTCAAAAATGAAACTTTGGGACCGTTTATTTGGAACAAATATTGTTAAAGCTATTGGTTTTGTTAATCCCATTTCAGAAAAAGGTCCTATCGTAATAAAAAGAATGAGTTTTTCACGAGCAGAAAGCTTGGGTAAGCCTCTCTTGAGCAGTGAAACTAAATATAAAATAAAACCTTATGGCCCACATCAATTAACGATTCCATTAGATGTATTAAAAGACAATGATTTTATTAGAGAAACAATACAAAACCTGAATCTTCCTGTAGGCCTGACTCCATTAAAATGGATCAAGTTCGAACGAGTTAAAACAAACCTTCAAAAGAATATCTATAAGGTTCAGTTGGTGAGTGAGGAGGACGTTGAATCGAGTTTTTATATTTATGAAACTAGAGGAAATAAAACTGATTTAAATAAGTATGTAAATAATTATCAAAGAGCTGCAGATTATATGGCTTCAACTTCTGGTTTTGATTTATTTCCTCGTGTGGGAGCTGTCCAAGAAGGAAAAGCTGGGTTTTTATATCAAAGTGTTGAGTATGTCGAACCTGTGACTCATGATCCGTCTAATATCAAATTAATACCCCATATTATTGAATCGTATCTTCGTCTATTAGACCATTCTTGGGCTATTGGAGATTTTAGGTGGGATCAATTTTCTGTCACTCGTGATCAAAATGGGAACCGAATAGCAAAAATGGTGGATCTGGATGTGCTTGAATATTTTCCAAATAACTTAAAGGCTTTAGAACATCATTTCTTTGAATTCATCTCTTACATTATGAAACGCCCAAATGCTGAAGAGCTTTTTGATCAACTTATTTCTCTTATGAGAAACAAGGGGTATTTGTCTAGACAAGTGCTTGATGGGGTTGTGAGGAGATTTGAGTCAGGAAATTTTAGCCGAACTTATTCTTCAGATCCGAATTTAATAAAAATGTTAAGAAGCCATTTGGATGGATGGTTACGGGATGATCAAATTAAAAGAAGCAAAGAGCTTGTGCAAAGAATAAAAGAACTAAGAATAGATCCAATATCTTTTAATCAAAAGACAAAAAGTCTTCCTTGGTCTAGAGAACATATTCAGTTGTTAAAGTTAGGGGTTAATCCAAAGGTTGTTTTAGAAGGTATTAGATTTGAATATGGAGCAGATCGGGCCAATATGGGGCGTAGTAGTCAACAAAGACATTCTTGGTGGCAACGAAATCATAATTTAACAAAAAACAAAAGTCGAAAAGGTCTTGAAATAATGGTTCGTGAAGGCTTAGCAGTAATGCCGTATCAATACAGATCTTACTTTGTAGGAACAGGAGCGGGGCACTCTGATAATATTTGGTACATCATCCATCAATCGATGCATGATGTGTTTTGGAATACCTTAACAGAAAGTCAGAGGAATGAATTTAAAGCTATACTTATTGAGATGAAGAAAAAGTATATAGAACAATTCCCTTATAAGGTCTTTGACTCAGATTACGACAAAGTAGACCTTGGTTTGGGTAACACAATTTACGAAGATGATGAACATATTATCCAAAACTTAGAAAATGTCAGCGAAGCTTTTGCTCGCATTGTCGGAGCTTATCTAGGAGATCAGTTAGGCCAAAATAACTACTACTATAATCGAGATAGTCCAAGTTTTTACAATCTAAAGCCTTTTTATGAATTTTTAGAAAGAGAGTTAGAGTTAGTTTCATCTCCGGAACATTTAGAGCAACTGCTCAGCGCTGTAGACTCTAGTTTCAAAAATGAAACTGAAGGTTTATCCGCACAAAGCTTGGGAGAAGAGAGCTCTTATTTAAGAGAAAAGTTTGGACACTTGGTCACTATGGAGTTAATTAGTTTACAAGATTGGATATTAGGCGGTTTGACTGGAGAGCTCTTGAAAGATCCACTAAAGAACAGTCGTTTATTGCAGAGATTAAAACAAATAGCCGAGAAAATTTTTATAACAGGCCCTGTACATAATTCAGATGCAGAGGAAGATGAATTAGTTCGTGATTTTAGAATGATTATTGATATTACGAGTGAATTTTTTGAAGGGCAGAAACCCAGTGTTGTGGATATTATGCAGATATTCATTGCTCAACGGAGTGGTGTTGTTTTCTTTGCTGAGGATTTGGGAACTCCTAGACCAAAAGAGTATGTAGAAGGTAATAGTTTGGGGGTGGAGGAAGATCGTCGTGTTGGTCTTACACGAGGAAATGTTCCGGTTTATGAATTACAACAAGATTTTTTACGTGTTAGACAAGCGCAGTATTTAATTAAAGAACGACGATTTGAAGAGGCAGAGCAAAATTTAAGAAATCTTTTGTATAGTAGTCCAGATTACCATTTTGCTTTGGAAATATTGGCGCGGGCCATTTTCAGATCTGCACGAACGGGTGATAAAGATAGGCTTCAAGAAGCGTTGTATATAGTAGAGAAAGCTTATCGTATTAAGCCTGATGACTTTAGAAAAATGATTTTAAAGGCAAATATTTTAATTAAGTTGGAGTTAAAGATAGAGGCGTTGAGAGTTGTGGAAGAAATCTTAGATGTAGGAAAACACGATATTTTTGCTCGAAACTCTGCGGCAAAGCTACTCATACAGCTAGGAATGAATGATCGTGCTATTCAAATTTCCGAACATTCGGTGAGGATGAATCCTTCCAATAGCTTTGCTCATAATATGCTGGCAAAAGCTTATTTAAATCAGGGGGATGCAAATAGAGCGTTGGAAGTTGTGGAAAAAGCTTTGTCTGTTGATCGGCGGAATTATTGGACTTTAATGTTAGAGTTACGAGTTCTTGTTGCCTTAGGTAAATATGAACTAGGATTAAGTAAGGCAGAGATGTTAAAGGAAATGTATCCGGATGATTCTTGGGTTAGAGTTTATGAGCTTGAATTTTTGTTATCTTTAGGAAAATATCAAGAAGCGTATAAGAAAGCAAAATTGCATCTAAAAAAACATAAAAATAGCAGAACGCTCCGTTGGTATCAAATACGATCTTTGGGCGTTGCTGCTCGCGTTGAAGTTCAAAAAGGGGATTTGGCTAAGGCTAAACAGATGCTTGACCATGCCAAAGAATTAATTCACCAATATGATATTTCAATACGTGTTTTTAATTTAGATTCTGAGGAAAAGGTAAAAGGCAGAGGTTCTTTGAGTTCGGGGGCAGCTTCTATTGTTAATTATGATAGTAGTCTGGATGTTTTTTACGAGTCAGGATTAGCCCATGTTTTTGATCGCCATATGTTAAGTCCAGAATCTAATTTGGATGGAGCAATGACTTCTTTTTTTCCAAGAGAATTAGATCAGATCCAAGTTAGAGAAATAGTTCTTGAAGGCATTCAAAGAGGAGTTAATTATAAAAAGATTCTTCCTAGCTGGGAGCTTAACTGGTATCTGCATTTCTTGGAACCTTCTTCTGATAATAAAGGCGTTTCTATTCTCAGAAGTATTATAGAACCAACAGCAGAAGATGAAGGCAGGCTCGTTACAAGCTTTCCAATTGTCGGAGATGAGGTTCATACATATATTTTTGGAGAAAGAATAGGGGCAGATAAAGCTAATTTATTGGGTCGTTACCAAGTGATTTATAATCTTTCTAGTCGTAAAAGCTTATTTTTAAGATGGGGTTCTGTTTTACGCTCAAAAGGAGTCTCATTTATTATTAATCATTTAAGAAACCAATTTGGAGGGATTAAGAGTAAAGATGTTTTCACCTTACTCTTGCTATTAGCTCGACATGGAGTTTTAGAGTCTAAAAAAGATGGTTTCGAATTGAGCTTTGATGGCATAGGCTATAAGGAATTGCCTGAATGGGCTCAAAGACAATGGAAAGCTCAGTTTGATAATAAAGGGGACATCACACTATTAGAAAAGGTGAAAAATGAAAATCTAGATGTAAAGAGTGCTTCAACTAGTAGTAGAGTAGCAAAGATAGGAAAAACTTCTTTTCCTCTGGCTAAAGTATTATTAAAAAAGGGTAAAACGTTAGAAGATCTTGTTTCGGATATAAAAATTGTAACTGCAAGTAAGTTAGAAAAGATGAATAGTGACCCTCAGAGCGTGCCGGTCAGTTTAGTTCAAGCTATCGCTGAGTATTTGGGAGTGACAGTCACTGAAGTTATTGTAGGGAAAGCATTAGAGGAAGCTTTGCTTGATGGTGGTGAAGGTAAAAAATCAATTGGGAACAGGATTTGGCTGTTGAGATTGTCGAAGGGAATGAATCGAGCAGATCTTTTAAAAACAAATACTTTATTCGTTAAAAAATCAGTTAAGAAAATTGAGCAAGGAAAAGAAAAGTTGTCTGACAAAGAAATAAGTGTGGTGGCAGAATATTTTGGTGTTCACCAAGATTTGTTAAAACGCGGAAAAGAGCCTGTATTTAAAGCGGTTTCAAGAAATGCAGAGTCTGAGACATTAATAGAGGAGCTGGACCTTAGCGATGATGATGTTGGGAATGATTTATTAAATATAGCACTGCTCAATTCTTCAAAGTTAAAAGCAACAGAAGTGCGAGAAAATATTAAACATAAAATTAGAGAAATTCTATCTAAAAAAGGGGTTTCTCTTTCAAACCCTATTACTGTTGACATTAAAGTAGGCAAAAAAAGACCTCTGGTTTTAGAGGGAGGTCATATTGTAATTACGGCTCCGAGAAAGGAATTAAAGAAAATAAATATTCTTAATTCGAGTGAAGATATTAATCAATTGATTAACTTTATCGAAGTGATTCGAGTAAGTAGACTGACTTTTCAATCTAGCTTTCCTGTTGTAGATATCGTTGAGGAAGATCCAGTTAATATTGTAGCTGAACTGCCTGTGGAAGAAGATGCTTTTCAGATAAATCAAAATGGGCTTGAAAAATATTTGGAATCCAACGGGGTTTTTGAATTTGATGAATTTAGTGGGAGTTTAGAGGTGCTTGTAAAGGACGTTATTTCGGTTATTAGTGGGGGTAGGGATAAATCGAAGAATCTTGTTTTTGGAGAAGTGGTTTGGCAAATTGTTTCCAATCAGACAGCTCCTGTTGCTCTGGTTTTAGAAGACGGAAAGAAGATAATAAAACTGCGTATTGATTTAGTTGCTAATCCAACGGTTGCTTATCTAGCTAGTAAAGAAATTCTAACTTTCCATATGCTCGATAATTATCCAGATAGAATGTGGTTGCGCTTATGGAGCTTTATTCACATTATTCACGAAATTAGCAGTGTTTCTGAAGAGTCCATCGATAAAGTTTACGATATATTAAGTCATGTTTGGGCTGAAGCGTCTTTTCGGATGATGAAGAATCTCGTTAGTTCTTTTGGACGTTTTTCTATGCATTCTGAACCATTTCAAAAAGAAGTGATCTATGCTTTCTTTCATTTAAATCCAGAATTAAAGTCAGAGTATTTAGCAAATTATAGTGAGCGTGATTTTTTAAACGCTTATAAAGGGGTAAATAAAGCAATTAATGAGAAGTTTTTAATGGCGCATATTAATTATTTCGGTTCTCTTGCTTCTAATTCTCATGAGACTCTTATGGAGTATGTGAGCCAACTGGTTAAAGAAAGAGGCTGGTATTTTCTTGCTGAAATTTTATTAACAGAGGTGCGTAATGCAGTTATTCCCAAAATGTATATTCTAATTATGAAAAGTCTAAATTTTGAGGATGCAGTCCGTTTAGTTGCGGCAATGGATGAGTCCTTAATTTTAGCGGAAGATCTTTTTGATGGAAAAACAACGCTAAGTTTTATGAATCAAATTGATAATGTTGTTAATAAGTATAGAATGGACTCTCAAAGAATCTGGGAAGAAATTCAAAAAAGAAAAAAGTCCGGCGCTTCTGATGATGCTTTTGATGAACTGATGAGCTATGCCACAGGGACTGGAATGATTAATCCGGAGAATAGAAAGAAGAAGGTTGAGCTTGGAGATGAATTGCCGGATAGGGATGTGGAAAAAGAACAACAATCATCTTGCTTTTATAGGCTTACTGACATAATGAGTCGTATAGGAAAAGGAGAAACGGTACAAAGCGTGCTCCAAGTTAGTTATTTATTAGATAAGATAGATCAAAGATTGAGATTTCAGCTTGAAATGAAAGATCTGGATGCAGCTCGGATAATTGCGGGGCTTTTGGAAGATGAGAGAAAAGGCAACAAATCTTCGGGTGGCTATACTTACAAGCCTAAGAAAGTTTCTAGTGAAGACATTGAGGGTAAAAGTTTGGGTAACGAGCAATCGGATGATGCAATAAAACACGAACAAGAAATTAATAAGAATAGTGATTCGGCTAAACCAACAACTGTTATAGAAACAAAATATAAAAAGCTGAGAGAGTATTTTTCGTTAGCTCAAGAGGAAGGATTGTTTGATGCACTGTCACAACAACAAAAGCAGGTCATTGCGTTGATTCTTTCAGGAAAACGAAATAAACAAATAGCTGAAGAAATGGATATTACTCCTTCGGATGTTTCTGTTGCAATGAGTCGAGCTAAAGCAAAGTTTAAAAAAATGAGAAGCGGTAATACTGTACGAACAATAACGTATTTTGACTACGATAAAGAAAAGGAGTATTGGGAAAAAGAGAAAAAATCAGGTTACCTGGAACAACTCTCAACTCGAGAGCAGAAAGTGATTCATTTGCTTGTTTCCGGTAAACGAAAGGAAGAAATTGCTGTTGAGGTAGGAATTTCTGTAGGTGCTGTTTCCAACAACCTCGATAAAGCTAAGAAAAAGTTGAACAAGCTTAAACAAGGTTTACCTGTTAATAATGTGGAATATGTGGATTATCAAAAACTTAAAAGCTTTTTTCTGGAGGTAAAAGAGCAAGGGTTTCTCGATAAACTGACAAAACGAGAGAAGCAGATTTTGAAATTATTTTTAACTGGAAGACAGCCGAGCGCCATTGCCAAACAGCTTAAAGTGGATTCTGCTACTGTTCGTGACACCATAAAAAGAACCAAGCAGAAAATAGATGATTTAATAGCAGGAAAAGAAGTTTCTTCTCGGTGGGAAATAGACTATGAAGCATATAGAGTGTTATGGCAGGCTGCGAAAGGAGTTTATTGGGACAGGCTTTCTGAGACAGAAAAGCGGGTTATTGAAGGAGTCCTTTTAGGTAACACGATTCCAGAAGTAATCAAAGAAACTTCACTCAATGAATCGACCGTATACCTTGCATTTAGAACTGCTAATAAAAAGGCAAATCATCCTGATAGTGGCAATGAAATTAGAAAAAGAAAAAAAGCGAACTATAAAGAGGAGATCCAATTTTTTAGCAAAGCAAAGGAAGAGGGGTTGTTAGAAGTCTTGTCATTTCAAGAGAAGAGAGTCATAGAAGGTATTTTGTCCGGGAAAAAATATGTTGAGATAGCGGAATGGCTTGAGGTGACGCAAGCAGCCATTTATTTGCACAGAAAAAAGGCTAGAGAAAAGATTGGACAACAGAGACAAGCAGCAAAAGAAAAAGAAGGGATCATTATTCCGTTTCCAGACTCAAATAATACAGGTTCACAGATAAAAGCCAGCAGTTTGGGGGGGGTGAGAGATTATGAAGTGGACCGAGAGTTTTTGAGGAAAGCTCAAGAGGAAGGTTTGTATGAAAAGTTGCCGAAAGAAGAAAAGGAAGTTGCTTGGAGGATTTTGCTAGGATACAGAGTGGCTATTATTGCTATTGAAACGAATGTAACTCCAACTACTGTTCTGAGAAGGTTAGATCGTGCTAAGTCAAATATATCTTTAATGAGAGAGGGCAAATGGACAAGTAAAGAGGAGCAAGCAAGAATAAAAGCTGAAACCAAAGCTTTACAAGACAAGACAAGAATGAAAATTTTTAGAAAAGCTAAAAGAGAAGGGTTGTTTAAACAACTTAGCATAAGAGAAAAAGAAGTGGTTCAGTTATTTATGTCGGGTAAAAAGGTTCCAGAAATAGCGCGTCAATTTAATGCAAATATACAGAGCATATCTCAATCATTAAGCAGAGCAGAAGAAAAAATCCAACGTTTGAGGAAGGGCGAGGATATATCAGGAAGGAAAGAGCTGAAACGAAAGAAAGAAATTCGTTATTTCAAGGAAGTTAAGAAGGAAGGTTGGTTTGAGCGATTCGCCTCAAGTCACCGTCAAGTTGCGGAGATGATTATAGAAGGAAATAGGGTTGGTGATATTGCTCAAGAACTTGGAGTGTCCCAGCCTAATATTTCTGCTCGAATCAGAAAAATGAAAGATAGAGTAAAGCGTTTTAGAAGAGAGCGTCGCATGCAAGAGGCTTTGGAAGCTATGAACCAAAAACGTTCTGAAGCAAGTAGTTTGGGTGGAGAGCTTACCCGTGGTATCGATTATTCAGTTTTGATTCAATTTCAGAATGGTTTAGTTCGTAATGGACAGGGGTATAGGAATGTATTAAGCATTTTATCTGTAGGTACGGATGTTACGGATCGTGTATTTGCTCCTGATGATGGAGTATTGATGGGAGACCTTTTAAATGTTGTTTTGGGAATCAAACCTCTTTATGCTCAAAGTTCTACGCGGCCTCTTGTTGACTTGGGAGTAACTCAAGGCGGCTTTAATCAATTTGTACTTAAAAGAATTCTTGATTCGCAGTTAACCGAATCTCCAGTTGTGGTTGTTGTTACAGAATCTATGATTGTAAACGGTATTCAAGCTTTGGTTGAAAGTTTGCGACCTCAGGATCGTATTGTTGCGATTGATGATGTGGGTACGGAGTATGACGCGATTCCTGAGATAAGAGAAGTTGCTAGTGGAAAGAATATTCATGTGAAAAGTTTAAGAACAAACACGCCTTATGCCAGTGAACTTAATTTGATGTTTCGTGGGTTTGGACAGAGATTTTCTTTAGAAGCTTTGGAAGATACGGTGTCTATGCCGGATAAAGCTAAGAACTTACTTCGATTTAAATTGGATAAAGAGAGATTGTCTGAGCATCAGATTCATCCTCAAATTTTATTTTCATTGTTGCGTGCTTTGGCTTCTGTAAGTGCCGACCCTGTGGCTCAAGAACGTCTCTTTACTGAAGTTGGGTTAGAGTCTAAAGACGGTTTTTGGCTTGTTGGGGAAGGTGTGTTTGCTGTTCTGGATAGTTTGCTAGAGGAATTTAAGGCGACACAGCAAATCAAGCAGGCTGCGTAAAAATAGTTGATTCGCACAGGGAACATAGTCTTTAAGTAGGAAATTAGGTAAGGTGTCATCCTGAGTAAAACGAAGGATCTAAAGCACATTAAAAGGTTTATAATCTAATCCAGATTCTTCACTTATGTTCAGAATGACAAACAACCTCAAAACCTCTGTATTGTTCTATGTAGGCCCGGGCCTGTTTTAATACACTTTTGACACAGTTGCTGTGCAACAATATCAAAAGTCCATGGCCCCAGCTTTAGCTCTAAACTTTAACTATATAAGGGTTTGTGAAAAAATGGGACTGTCACATGAAGTGACAGCCTCCTTTTTTTGCTGTATAATCTCTCGATTATGATGAATGGAAAAAAGAAACTTATAGCGGACCGATGGGACGTGATGGAGGGGCTGATTGAAGGTAAATCGGTGCTCGACCTAGGCTGTGTAGACCACGAGGCGGAGAATGAGGTTAATTCTCATTGGCTTCATCGTAAGGTGAAGAATGTGGCGAGTGACGTTTTGGGTATTGATTACCAAGAAGAAGATGTTAAGCAGCTTAAGGATAAGGGATATCATGTTCAGGTCGGTAATGTGGAGTGTTTGGATTTAGGTCGTACCTTTGAGGTTGTTACAGCGGGTAATATTATTGAACATGTATCTAATCCCGGCCTTTTCTTAGATTCGGTAAATCGTCATATGAATAGTGACAGTTTGTTTTTACTAACCACAGATAATTGTTTTGGGCTTCGATCTTTAAAAGCTGTAACTTTAAAAGATGGGATTCGTCCTAATGATGAACATGTGGCTACTTATGAAAAAGAAGTGTTAAGCCAGTTGTTTGACCGACATGGTTTTGAAATAATTGATTATTATTATTACAATGGCCCTTACGCTAATCCTTGGAAACAAAAACTCATCAACTTTCTCTGTAAGATTCGAAAAAGCTTTGCTTGGCAAATGCTGGTTATAGCCAAAAGAAAATAATTTGTCATCCCCGAATGTTTTAGTCGGGGATCCAGTACTTTTAATGTCACAAAAAATCTTTTGTCAGTGGATTCCCGCCTTCGCCTACCTACCGGTAGGCAGGCGGGAATGACAATTGTCTTCAATATTCTGGTGTTTATTTATGAAAGCAAATATTGTTATTCTTAATTACAATGGGGAAGAGTTGCTTCCTCGATGCCTCCCTTCTATAATCGAAGCTGCTAAACAAGCAACCACGCCAACACGAATTACAATTTTAGACAATGTGAGCACCGATAAAAGCAAAGAGGTGATAGCTCCTTTTAGTGAGGATGTCACGTGGGTGGATGCTCCTAAAAATAAAGTGCTGTGTTCTTACAATGATTACCTTAAATCGATTGATGATGACATTGTTATTTTGATGAATAACGATATACAGGTAGAACCTGATTTTGTCGATCCTTTGATGGAGTCTTTCAAGAAGGACTCTAACACTTTTATGACGGTTTCTAAAACATTGTCTTCTGATAAAACGCACTATGAGGGTGGGAAGACCCGTTTTCGATTGAAGTATGGTATTTTTTGGGCAAGCTCTCGTTATCCAGGGTACGAACCTCTGATTGATGAACCAGGATTAACCATGGCAGCAGGTTATGGGGCTGTGGATCGGGAAAAATTTTTGGAATTGGGGGGGTATGACGAACTTTATTTGCCAGGACGTTTAGAAGACTCGGATATTTGTTTCAGAGCTTGGCGACGGGGTTGGAATTGTGTTTATGAGCCAAAGTCGATTGTGTATCACTCGGGTGCAGAAAGTTTTCATAAGAAGTTTGGTGAAAAAGGAACGTTAATTATTAATCATAGAAATTCTTTTTTATTTTTATGGAAAAACTTAAGAAGTAGTTGGATGTGGATTCAGCATCTGTTTTTTTTGCCTCTCAGACTTGTTTTTGCTTTGCTTCGAGGACATGTGGATTTTGTTCAAGGCTTCTTTAAAGCATTGCCTAAATTGCCAGAAGCGTTTAAGAAAAGAAGTCAGGAAAAGGGCAATAAAAGCATTAGAACCGACCAGGAAATTTTTGATTTGGTTTAGATTTTGGGGTGTAGTGACAGTCACCATGGTCTGCGAGGACGCAGCCTGGTGACAGTCACAAAAGTTAAAAGTGACTGTCACCAGGCTTGGCGTAAGACAAGACCATGGTGACTGTCACTATTTGGGAGGATGAATTTGAAAGTACCTGTGAGTGTTGTCTTAGCAACTCGAAATGAAGAGAAGAATATTGAAGAGTGTCTTCAGAGTGTAGAGTGGGCAGAGCAAGTTATTGTGATTGATGGTTCTTCTGAAGATGATACCGTTTCTATAGCTAAGCGATATACCTCTGATGTGTTTGTTGAGCCCGCTTCTTCGTGTGAAGAGCAGAGATTGAAGGGTTTAGAGAGGGTTAGTTGTGACTGGTTCTTTCTTTTAGATGCAGATGAGCGTGTGAGCGACGAGCTGAGAAAGCAGATCGAAGACGTTGTTTTAAAAGGAGGTTCTTTTTCTGCTTATCATTTTATGCGGCGTAACTACTTAGATGTAAGTAGGCCAGTACATTTTGGTCATCCTGATTTTCAATTGAGGCTTTTTAAGAAAGTAGATTTGTTAGAGCTTCCAGAGAAGATCCATCGTTCACCTAAGGTTCGTGGGGAGATTGGTAAACTGAATGGGGAACTCGTTCATTTCTTTTTTGAATCGATTTCTCACTATATTCACAAAATAAATTTTTACACCGAACTTGAAGCGGATTATTGTTTGAAAGACCCTGAATTTAAACTGTCTTTTATTCGTCTTTTTATTAAACCTTGGGCTCGTTTTTTTCAGAATTATTTTTTGAAGAAAGCGTTTCTGGATGGGTATTGGGGGTTGGTGTTTTCTTTTGGCTCGATGTATTACGAAATGCTGGTGAACTTACGTATTCTTTTAGGTAAGAAAAGTAAAAACACCGTCATTGCGAGGAAGTAAACAAGGGGTCCGTGGCAATCTCAAGGGAGCTGGACCGATTCCTTTGCCTGAGATTGCCGCGGCTCAATTTGTAGATACCTCGCAATGACACCATTTTCAGCTAACAAAGGAGTAAATATGAATGTTGCTTTTTCAACCGTTGATTTTTTTTATCACCTAAGTTTAATTGTTTGGCTAGGTGGAATAATTATTTTGAGTTTTATTGTGGCGCCTATCGTTTTTGGCAATTTACCTCGAAAGGAAGCTGGGGGACTTCAAGCACAAATTTTTAGACGGTTCTATTTATTTCAATTTGTTGCTATGTTGGTCTTATTGGTTTCGGCTATGGCTCGTTATCAGTTGTGGGAAAATCCAGAAAATCCTGATGAGTTAGTTGTGATCCGTTTAATTTTAATTTTCGTTATGTCTATCCTAGGTGTTTTTCAACTGAATGTGGTGTCGAAAAGACTGCGTATTTTAAGAGAAGAAATAACGTCGTGGGAGCCAGGCTCTGAAGACCCAAAAAGAAAAGCTTTTGGTTTTTGGCATAAAATGTCTGTAAAAGTGACGCTTCTTATTTTACTTATTGGTTTTGGTGTTTTGTTTCTTACATAAGGACAGCGGATAGCGTTTAGCGTAGAGCTGATAGAATCATTTGTCTTTAGATTCTTCGTCGTTGCACTCCTCAGAATGACAGTTCTTTAGTTTGTCATCCTGAGTGGAGCGAAGGATCTAGAGGTAAAAGAAGGGTTTTTCTATCCGCTAAACGCTATGCGCTCTACGCTAATTTTCATCATGATTAAAGCAATTTTACTTGATATTGGAAATGTGATTATTGATTACTTCCCTGAGCGCTTTGTCTTTAATATGAAGGAGCAGGCAGGGATTTCTGAGATGGATATCGTACGTTATTTTTTGCTTCAGGGAGGGGATAAAGACTATACTGAAGGGAAGGTGACTTCGGATGAGTTTTTTGACCAAGTATCCTCCGATTTAAAGTTTGATTTATCTAAAGAAAAGTTTAAGAACATCTGGAACGAGATTTTTGGGCGTAAAGAGGATATGGAGTCCCTGATTCGAAAGTTAAAATCGTCGTATCCTGTTTGGGCGCTATCAAATACGAATGACTGGCATATTGAGTATGTGAAGGTGGTTTATCCTATTCTTTTAGAACTAGATCAACTTTTCTTGTCTCATGAGCTAAAATGTCA
The DNA here is from genome assembly GCA_029261035.1 of Candidatus Omnitrophota bacterium. Classification (GTDB taxonomy): domain Bacteria; phylum Omnitrophota; class Omnitrophia; order Omnitrophales; family JACROU01; genus JAJDCD01. Next base: position 281,661 of record JAJDCD010000025.1, on the reverse strand, counting down.
AAAACCAGATATCGAAATATATAAGAAGGTGTTAGATGCGACAGGGTTAGCGCCGGAAGAGATCTTTTTCACGGATGATGTTAAGAAAAATATTGATGCGGCTAAAAAGATAGGTTTTAAAGCGCATCATTTTAAATCCTCAGAACACTTTGAGCATGAACTAAAATCTTTGGGAGTATTGTTATAATGATTCAAAAAGCGATTGTTAAATTAGTTTTATTTATATTTATTGTGACTTCTTTTTCTTCATCTGGGTATGCTGACACGAAGAAAATAGTTCCCCCAGCACCCAGTTCTATTCTGTTGCCGGTAGGGCTAAACCAAGCCCCTTTGACGAAAGTGCTTATTCTAAGATCGGATGAGCCTGTAACGTTTAGTTCAGAGGGTCATTTTGTTGCTTTGGATTCCGACTCAAGAAAGTTGATTCGACAAGGTTACCCTAAACGTAAGATGACAGTAGGAGTCTCTTCGTCAGGACTTGTTATTGATGGACAGACAGTGAAAACAAAAGATATCCGCTTAATTCCAGAAAACAAAGTGATTATAGTTAATAAGAGAGAATATCGATTTCGAGTTCGAATTTTAATTAATAATGAAGAAAAATTAAGTGTGATTAATGAGCTTCCTTTGGATGAATATTTAAAAGGAGTTTTACCTCGAGAAGTAAGTCCTCGTTGGAATATGGAGGCGTTAAAGGCTCAGGCGGTAGCGGCACGTACTTTTGCTTTGTTTCAAGGGTTAAGAGCTCCTAAAGCACCCTTCTTTTTGAAAAGTGATGTGTCTAGTCAAGTTTATGGGGGGAAGACGAACGAACATAACCGGACATCTCTTGCTGTCGATTTAACACAGGGAGAGATTTTAACGTATAGCGGAGGGGTTTTTCCTACATTCTTTCACTCCTCTTCTGGAGGGTCTACCACAGATGCTGCTGAGGTTTGGAATATTCGCTCTCACCCTTCTCTTCGAGGAGTGAAAAGTAAGTTTGTTGAAAGTTCGAAGTATGCCTCTTGGGAGCGAAAAGTAAGTTATAAGGAAATTAAAGAGTTGTTAGAAAAAGACAAAACGCCTGTTGGAGATATTATTCGTGTTGAAGCTGTGGATAGAGACCGTTCGGGACGTTTAAGAAAAGTGAATATTATTCACAGCCAAGGAAATAAGGTTATGAAAGCCTCTGAATTTAGAAGAATTATTGGATATAAAAAATTACTCAGCACTCTTATAACTTTTGATAATCAGAGGGAAGGACTTCAGATTAAAGGTAGGGGATGGGGGCATGGTGTCGGCCTTTCTCAATGGGGCGCTAAAACGATGGCAGATGAATCTTATTCGTACAACAAAATTTTAGAATATTTTTATCCTCAATCAACAATGCTTCAAGCATACCCTCCTTATAATGGTGGAACATTGAAAAGAGTTCTTTCTAGTTGGTTTAGTTCCATAAGAGATGTTGTTAGGTAAGCGTCTGAATACAATAGTTGTCGTTGTCATTCTGAGCGTAGCGAAGAATCTTAAGGGAGAGATCCTTCGCTGCGCTCAGGATGACAAGAGTTTTTTTATCCGAGATTGCCACGGCTCTTTTCTCAATTGCCACGCAATGACACTAGAAAAAGCTTTTACTAAAAGCTATAAACAAAGGACACTAATGAATAAAATTAAATTAGCTTTTGTTGCTTTCTTTCTTATCATGGGGATTTGTTTAGGGGTGAAGGTTTTTTTTCTTATCCAACACACATTTCATGAGAACAAAGTGTTAAAACAAGTTGTTGAACGTTTGTCCTCAGAGTCCCAAGTAGCAGAAGTGCTTGTTACTAAAGCGGAGTTGGATGAAGATAAGGGGAAGATTAGAACCACTATAAAGTTTTTAGAATTTGATGTAGAAGGTAAACCGTTAGAGCCGAAGTATTTTACATTTTTTGGCAATCAAATTCAGTTTCAGTCATTGGTCATTCGGTTTAAAGACGATTTTGTTAAGAAGGGCGATGGTCTTAAGGGTAAAAGTATTTATCTTTTCTTAAAAGCGTTTGTTTTAGATGGAAAAGACACTCAAGAAATGATTATTAACCCTGTGTCTGAAATCCCTAAAGGGTATAAGTTGGAAGTGGATGATTTATATGAACAGAGACTATGGAATCGGTTTTGGGACTATGCATTAAACCCAGAAACAAAAGAAATTGAAGGGATTAAGTCTGCACAGCTTGAAGCTCCTGGAACACTCTTTATTCCTGGCACTATTTATACATTACATATCGAGCACGATGGCGGTCTTCGCATCGATGCGAAGCCTATCCCAGCAATTCTTAAAGGGGAAGTGATTTAGTATTCTATGTCCACTCAGCTTTCTGATTATGATTACGATTTACCAGAAGAATTAATAGCATCCTCTCCTCTTGAAAAAAGATCTTCTTCTCGACTTTTAGTACTTGATAGAAAAACCAATACAATTTCCCATAAACATTTTTCTGATATTTTAGATTTTCTTACAGTTGGAGATGCTCTTTTTGTTAATAATACAAAAGTGATTCCAGCACGTATAAAAGCAAAAAGAGATACTGGGCGAGAAATAGAAGTTTTACTTTTAAGAGAAATTGCTTTAGGCGAGTGGGAAGCGCTTGTAAGTCATTCAGGAAAAGTGAAGCAAGGGGAATCGTTGGTTGTTGGGGAAGATTTTAGAGTAACTGTTTATGAAGAAACAAAAACACCAGGAGTTCGTAGAGTTGAGTTTAGTGAAAAAGAAAACTTTTGGAATTGTTTGAACCTTTATGGAAAAATTCCTCTTCCACCGTATATTAAAAGAGAAGCATCTAGCAAAGATCAAGATACGTATCAAACTGTTTATGCCGCAGAACGCGGAGCGGTTGCTGCGCCCACAGCGGGACTTCATTTTGATGAAACGTTATTGGAGAAAATAAAAGAAAAAGGAATTCGTGTTGGAGAGGTAACGCTTCATGTGGGCTATGGAACATTCCAACCCCTTAAAGAGAACCATTTTGAAACTCAGTCGCTTCATGAAGAACATTTTGAAATTTCCGAAGAAGCTGCTCAAATTTATAACGATGTAAAACAGAAGGGGAATAAAGTTTTTGTGTGTGGAACGACGACACTCAGGGCTTTAGAGTCGGTCCAGAAAAAACATGGACGAATCCAGGCGGAAAAAGGCTCAACCTCTATTTTTATATACCCACCTTACTCCGTGACAACAGCAGATGCGTTGATCACTAACTTTCATCTCCCACAAACATCCCTATTGTGTCTCATCAGTGCTTTTGCTGACAGAGAACAGATATTAAATTCCTATCAAACAGCCATACAAGAGAAGTACCGATTCTTTAGTTATGGTGATGCAATGCTGATTATTTAGCGAATAGCTTAAAAACAAGATTCTTTGTCAGAGATCCTTCGCGTTGCTCAGGATGACAGGCTGAGTTTTGTCATCCTGAGAGCAACGAAGGATCTCTGACAGAGGAGCTTTTTCCTATATGCTAAACGCTCTACGCTATCTGCTAGACACATATTTGCATATTGTCACATCTTAGTTTAGACTTTATTTAGAGTTATTAAAAAGTTTGAATTTCTTCCTAAAGTATGATTGGGGGCGGACATGGAGAGTTTGTCAGAGTTTAGTGTGGTTTGTTTTGCGAAAAAGAAACTAAAAAATCCTTCACATATCGAAAAAATTGGAACAGAAGCCATTTGGACACACCATCCTGAGGATTTTTTAGCTGAAATGGAAAAACATGATCAGATTATGGCTTTTATAGATGAATCTTTGTGGGAACCTTCCGAAGCGCATTTAGTCCAAAACGTACTTCGCTCTGAAAAAATAAAATATGCCTGTGTTTACAAATCGAACAATAAGATATTTTCCTTCTTGGCGGATGAGAAGAAAAGTTGTTTTTTTGATATTTGCCAATCTTCGATGACCCAAGAAAGTCTTAATTTTTATTTTAATAAAGGTTTTGATCTTTTACATATGAATAAAAAACTCGCGATGAAAGAAGAAAGAGAATCTCAAGAAATCAGCCGAAATATTGGAGGGCTTGAGAAAAAGGTTTTCGATTTTTTCTCTTTATCTCAATTAGGAAAGTCTCTTCTTTCAATGCAGAATTTAGATGAAATCTGCCATGTTTTTTTATCTTCTGTTTATGAAGTGAGTGATGCGAGTAATTGTTCTATTTTGGTTTCTGATGATAGTCGGGGTGTTTTTGTTTTAAATAAGTATATGGGGCCCAATGAAAAGAAGGCGAAAAGTATTCGCTTTCAAAAAGAAGAAGGTTTGTTTTGGCAGGTTTTAAATAGTGGAGAACCCTTTCACATAAAAGATTCGACGGGCTCATACCGTTTTTCCAACATTGTAGATAAGTGGCGTTTGAATGAGTTGGATTCTGAAATGTGGTTCCCCCTTATTGTGAAAGATATTTTAGTTGGAGTTTTGACCTTAGGGGTTAAGAAAGATGGGATGCCTTATACAACAGATGAAATCTCTTTTTTTAGTCAGCTATCGGCTCAAGCGGCTGTGGCTATTGATAGTGCTTTGTTGGATCAGCAAAAAGAGAAAGCGACGCATGCTTTGAGCAAGAAAATGGATAACCTTTCGGCAATCTATGATGTAAGCCAAGCTTTGAATTTTGCGCACGATCTGCAGAAAACTCTTCTTCTTATTTTAGATAAATCGAAGGAAGCGGTTAATGCACAGAAGGGCAGTATTATGTTAATTAATAAAGAAACGATGGAGTTAGAAGTTAAGGTGGTGCGAGGGATTGATCCTCTGGATGAAGCAAAGATTAATCAGGGTGAAATTGAGACGACAAGGATTAAGGTGGGTGAAGGTGTCGCTGGTAAAGTCGCTAAAACTAAGAAACCTATGCTGATTAATGAGGTAGGTAAAGACAAGCAGTTTAAAAAATCAAATAAGTCGAATGTGAACTCGATTATCTGTATGCCCCTGATTGCCAACGAAGAATGTATTGGTGTGATGAATATTACTAATAAATTATCGGGTGAAAAATTTCAGGAAGAAGACGTGGAGTTCTTAAGTACTTTATCCGGACAGGCAGCGGTTACTATTTATAATGCGCAACTGTACCACTTGGCTATTACGGATGGTTTAACGCAGCTTCATATCCATAGATATTTTCAGCAAAGACTTCATGATGAGTTTGTGCGTGCGGAACGTAAAGGACATGAGGTTTCTGTCATTATGTCTGACATTGATTTCTTTAAAAAATTCAATGATACCTACGGGCATCAGATGGGAGACTTGGTGTTAGTTCAAACAGCCAAACTTTTTAAAGGAAGTGTCCGTGAAATGGATATTCCTTGTCGCTATGGAGGGGAAGAGTATGTGGTGGTGTTACCCGAAACGGGAATGGAGGACGCTATGAAAGTCGCGGAACGTATTCGAGAGAAAATTGAAGAACACGATTTTCCTGGAGCCAAACCTAAAGAAAAACTAAAAGTTACTGTTAGTTTAGGCGTTGCCACTTTTCCAATGCATGCCAAGAATGAAGGCGACTTAGTTAAAGCAGCGGATGCGGCTCTTTACTACTCTAAAGAACATGGAAGAAATAAAGTAAGTCTAGCAGGTGAGAATGGTCTTAAGGCGGCGTAGTTCTAGCGGATAGTTTTCTTGTCTAAATTCAAACTTATAACGTCATTGCGAGGTAATTGTCACGGCCCGAATGAATAATGCCCCGCAATGACAGGCAAAAAAGGGGACTGTCCCAAAAAGGGACTGTCCCTTTTTTCTTAAGGCGGCGTAGTTTATTTCTTATCGATTAAAGGGTGGTCTGGGACAGTCCCATACTAAACGGGACAGTCCCCCATTAGGTACGTATCGTTTTCTTGACGTAGCTAGTAAAATTATTGCATGTCATCACCTATTCAATACAAACTTCTAAAAAGAGATAAACAGTCTCATGCACGAGCGGGTAAGTTAACTACGCCGCATGGTGTGATTGAAACGCCCTGCTTTATGCCCGTTGGGACTCAGGCGACGGTTAAGACTTTGTCCACGCAAGACCTCCATTCTTTGGGGGCCGATATCATCCTGTCCAATGCCTATCATTTAAATAACCGTCCTGGAATGAAAACCATTAAAGCAATGGGAGGTTTACATCAGTTTATGGGTTGGGATAAACCCATCTTGACGGATAGCGGTGGGTTTCAGGTTTTTTCTTTAGCGAAGCTGAGGAAAATTACGGATGAAGGGGTTCGATTTAATTCGCATTATGACGGGAAAGAACATTTTTTAACGCCCGAGGCTGTTGTTAAAATTCAAGAAGACTTGGGTAGTGATATTGCTATGGTTTTTGATGAGTGCCCACCGTACACGAAAGATAAGAAGCTTTTGAAGCAAGCGGTGGATCGAACGATCGTATGGTCTAAACGTGCGAAGAAAGTACATCGAAAAAGAAAACAAGGGTTGTTTGGAATTGTTCAGGGTGGAATTGATATGAAGTTACGAAAAGAGTCTTTAGAACGAACACTTGAAATAGGGTTTGATGGTTATGCTATTGGAGGGGTGAGTGTTGGGGAGTCTAGAAAAGAAATTCATGAGACGGTAGAAGCGATTACACCTATGATGCCTGAAGATAAGGCGCGCTATTTAATGGGTATTGGTACGCCAATTGATTTTCTAGCCGCTGTTGAATCGGGTGTGGATATGTTTGATTGTGTTAATCCGACTCGATATGGTCGCAATGGAAGCGCTTTTACTCATCGAGGCTTGGTTGTTATCCGAAACGCGAAGTATATAACGTCAAAGAAGCCTTTAGACTCAGATTGTGAGTGTTTCACCTGTAAAAACCACAGTCGAGGCTACTTAAGACACTTGTTTAATACCAACGAAATCTTGGGTCCTCGCTTAGTTTCTTATCATAATGTGTACTTTTTTGTTCATTTACTTAAGAACATGAGAAAGGCCATTAAAAAAGGAGAATTTCTTTCCTTTAAGAAAAAGTTCGAAATGAGGTATAATGAACGGCTCAGGTGATAAATTTTGTTGTGGCCTGAAATTTGTCATTCCCGAATGTTTGTATCGGGGAGCTAGTTTATAAAAGAATGGATCCCCGACTAAATCATTCGGGGATGACAGTTTGCTGAAGTTGTGTAAGTTTTAATACTAAATTAAAGGCAGTTTGATATTTGCCGATTTCAAAGGAAGTATTTAGTTTTTGCTGACGGCTAATAGCTGACAGTTGATAGCTAAACAATCGAAAGGAAGAAATAATGAATTTAACGGACTTGATGATTTTAGGAGCAGCAACACAACCCGGTGCGGGTGGTGAAGGACAGGGAAATCCTATTGTGGCATTTTTGCCTTTGATTTTAATGTTTGTAATTTTTTACTTTTTATTGATTCGTCCTCAACAAAAACGCCAAAAAGAACACAAGTTAATGGTGAGCAATTTAAAAAAAGGGGATAAGGTTGTTACCAATGGTGGGATTATTGGTAAAGTGTTAGGTGTTGATGAAAAGAAAGTTGTTGTTAAAGTAGGTGAAGATGAAGTTAAACTTGAATTCGAAAAATCTGCTGTAAGCCAAGTGGTTCAACAAGACTAGGTTTGTTAGCCAATAGAACCATTGTCTCAAGATCCTTCTCCGCCACAAAGAACGGCGGCTCAGGATGACAAACTTAAATCTGTCATTCTGAGGAGTGAAACGACGAAGAATCTATAGACAAAAGAATCCTATTGTCTATATGCTAATGGCTATCTGCTATTCATAAAGGAGAATAAATGAACAAATATTACAAATGGAAAGTTTTACTGATTGTTGCCATTGTTGCTCTTTCGATTTGGAAAATTAGCCCTCCGTCTGAAAAAATTAATCTAGGACTCGATCTTCAAGGTGGAATGCATGTTGTGATGAAAGTGGACCTTGAGAAGGTTCCTGAACTTGCTCGAGAAGATGCCACAGATCGTGCCGTAGAAGTTATCCGTAATCGTATTGACGAATTCGGTGTGAAAGAGCCCTCGGTTTCCAAGCAAGGGGTGGATCAGATTATCATACAACTTCCAGGTGTGAGTGATCGTAAACGTGCTTTGGAAATTATCGGAAAAACAGCTCATTTGGAATTTAGAATGGTTGCTCATGAACAAGCCTTGATTGATCAGGCTCTTGGTGGGGAAATTCCCGAAGGATATGAGATTAAGGAATTGTCTCGAGGTAAAGGTTTGGGTTCTGAAAAGCTTCTTTTAGAAAAAGATTCTTTTCTATCTGGAGACAAGTTGGTTAATGCAGGTGTTTCTTTTGATCAAGGTAGTTTAGGTCAGCCTATTGTTACTTTAGAGTTTAATGACGAAGGTGCTAAGACCTTTGATCAAGCGACAGCAAAAGCGTCTGGAGATTTTAGGGTGGATGGCATTCCTCGTCGAATAGCTATTATTCTGGACGGGGCATTACGCTCTGCACCTCAAGTCAGAGAACGTATTCCTAACGGTCGAGCCATTGTTCAAGGACAATTTACTTATGAAGACGCTAGTGATTTAGCGCTTGTGCTTCGTGCCGGTGCTCTTCCAGCTCCGGTTTATGTCGAAGAAGAACGAACGGTTGGGGCCACATTGGGGCAGGATTCAATAGAAAAAGGTATTCGAGCTTGTTTTGTGGGACTTGTTCTCGTATTAGTGGCGATGTTTGCTTATTACTTCATTAATGGTGCGGTTGCGAATGTAGCATTAATTTTAAATTTACTTTTTCTTATTGCAGGGTTGTCTTTGTTTAATGCGTCTCTAACGTTGCCTGGTATTGCAGGTATTATTTTGGCCATGGGTATGGCCGTGGACTCGAACGTTCTTATTTATGAACGTATGCGTGAAGAGTTGAAGTTAGGGAAGGGAGCTCGGGCTGTTATTGCTTCGGGTTACAACAAAGCGTTGTCTACAATTTTGGACTCGAATATTACAACGTTGATCACAGCATTACTTCTGTTTCGTTTTGGAACGGGGCCTATTCGAGGTTTTGCTGTTACATTGAGTTTGGGTATTATCGTTAGTATGTTCACCGCTCTTTTTGTAACACGTGCTATTTTTGATTTCATCAGTAAGAAGCAAGATCTTAAGATTAAAATGCTTGAGTTGGTGGGTGTTCCTAGTTTTAATTATATTAAATGGCGTCATATTGCTTATGGTGTTTCTTCTGTTGTAATTGTCTGTGGGCTTTTATTCTTTTTTAATCGGGGTTCTGACAACTTTGGTGTTGATTTCTCTGGAGGAAGCTTAGTTCAGGTAAAATTTGCCGAGCCAACGGATATGGGAGCCATTCGATCTGCTTTAAAAGAAGGGGGAGTGGAAGGGTCTCAGATTCAGAACTTTGGGGATTCGAGCTTGAATGAAATTATTGTAAGAACACCTCAAATGAATCCAGAAGAAGTAGAGGCGTCTCTGAAAGCATTGGTAGGGGATGACCAAGTCGAGATTATGAGAGTCGAACGAGTTGGCCCTGCTGTTGGAGCCGATTTGAGACAGAAGGCTATGTGGGCATCTATTTGGGCTCTCATAGCGATGGGTGTTTATGTGTCCTTCCGATTTAGATTTCAATTCGCAGTCTGTGCAGCGGTGGCGTTGTTTCATGACGCAGCCATTACGGTAGGGCTTTATTCTCTGTCAGGTCGTGAAATGAACTTAACCTTTATCGCAGCGATTCTTACGATTATTGGTTATTCGTTGAATGATACGATTGTTATTTTTGACCGTGTCCGTGAAAATATGCGCTTGTTGAAAAAAATGACATTTTCAGACTTAATTAACTTGAGTTTAAATCAGACACTTTCGAGAACGATCATCACATCCGGGTTAACACTCTTGGCTGTGATTGCATTGTATGTCTTTGGTGGAGAAGTGATTAATGACTTTGCCTTTGCTATTTTGATTGGTGTGGTTGTGGGTACTTACTCTTCTGTTTTTATTGCAGCACCTTTGGCAGCAGATCTTAACGGAAAAAGAAGATAGTAAAATAAATTAGCGTAGAGCGCATAGCGTTTAGCGGATAGGAAAAACTTTCCCCTCTCCCTGATAGGGGAGGGTGAGGGTTAGACAACTATACGCTCTACGCTAGACGCTATCCGCTTCTTATGATCGGGACTTATTTAGAATGTTAACTGAATGGAACATGAAACAATTAGATTCTGCAGCAGACTTTGTAGAATCTCTCCAAGTAACACCCCTTACAGCAAAACTTCTTAAACATCGCGGCATTGACTCCGTTGAAGAAGCGCGGCAGTTTCTTTATGGCACCCCTGAAGACCTACAGGATCCTTATCTTATCTATGGTATGGAAAAAGCGGTGAAGCGATTGATCCAAGCAATTGATCAATCCGAGCTGATTATTGTTCATGGAGATTATGATGTGGACGGCATTACAGCAAGTGCCATTGTGGGACGTACGCTTAATCGTTTAGGAGCTAACTGGAAGCCTTTCGTACCTCACCGTTCTAAACATGGGTATGGTTTTACAAAACATGGAGTTGAATTTGCTAGAGACGAAGGTGCTCGCATTATGTTGACCTTAGATTGTGGAACCGTTTCTTTTGATGAGGTGAAGCAAGCCAACGAGGCTGGAATTGATTGTCTTATTTTCGATCATCATCAAGTTAAAGACGGAAAAGTTCCAGACGCTTATAGTTTAGTGAACCCACATCAAGAAGCTTGTGAGTCTCCTTTTGTTCCTTATTGTGCAACAGGCCTAGCTTTTAAATTGTCACAAGCATTGATTGGTGATAAGGCGATGCAGTACTTGGATTTTGCAGCATTAGGAACGGTTGCCGATATGGTTCCTCTTAAAGGAGAAAATAGAATCTTTGTTAAGTACGGATTGAGAGCCATGTCTGACCATCCGAATGTTCCCTTTAGATCCTTAGCCCAAAGCGCAAAGATGAGAGCGCGTCGTTATAACGTAACCCATATTGGATTTATGTTTGGTCCTCGGATTAATGCATCGGGACGTATGGATTCAGCAGAACCTTCTTTGGAATTACTTTTAACTGATGATGTGGTTGAGTCTGAGAAGCTCGCTCAAAGATTAGAAAAATATAATAAGGAAAGAAAAAAAATTGAACAGCAGGCAACACGAGACGCAATTAAAAAAGTTGAGACAGAAATTAATTTTAACGAATCTAAAGTGATTGTGGTTTGGGATGAAGGTTGGCATCAAGGTGTTATAGGGATTGTAGCAGCACGTTTAGTCGACAAATTTCACAGACCCTCTTTAGTGATTAGTTTAGATAAAGGTATGGGTAAGGGCTCTGGCCGGTCTATTAGAAATGTAAATTTATATCAACTCTTGAATCAGGCGAGTGATCCTTTAGAACAATTTGGGGGACACGAACAAGCCGTAGGGCTTTCCATTGAGGAAAAGAATTTAACTCAATTTAGAGAGTTAATTAATCAAGCGGCACGAGAGACTGTTCTTCCGGATGATTTGTCCAAAACATTTGATATAGATGAAGAGCTTAGTTTTTCTGATCTAACATCGCAACAGATGAAAGAGATTGCGCTTCTGGAACCTTTTGGTCTTAAAAATCCAAAACCCGTGTTTCTTACACGAAAAGTAGAATTAAAACCAATTCCTCCGCGTTACTATGCCAGCAAAGAACAAAGATTTATGTGTAATCAAGACGGGCTTACATTAGAAGCTGTTTGGAAGAATCCATTTGAAAACTATGGTCAGATTTCTATAGGTTATTACGATGTTATTTATTCTCCTACTCTGAAGATTTGGGAGGGGAGAGAGATTTACGAATTGGTTATTCGGGACATAAAAAAAGCGTAAAACGAATAACAAACTACCAAACCGCTACCGTTTTACGCTTTCTTAGGCTGCTTTAGTGACTTTACCTGCTTGAATACAACTAGCACATACTTTAATTCTTTTAACAGTGCCGCCAGGTAAAAGAGCTTTTACGCGTTGTAGGTTAGGGAAGAAACGTCTACGGGTAATGCCGGTAACTTTCTTACCCACACCGCCTTTTTTCTTCGCCATACCGCGTCGTGCAATCGTTTTTCCAACCATCGGTTTAACTTTACAAAATTCACATATTTTCATGATAAACTCCGCCTATAAATTTTCTTAACAAAAGGACGCATATTATAGAGTTTTGAGTTAAAAAAGCAAGTTAAATATAAACGACCTATAATATACTGATTGTTTTTAATTATTTTCGTAAAAAGAGTTGACCATTACACTTAAAATAGGTAAACTTCAGTACAAATTTGCAGTAATTCTATCTTTTTACTTAAATATTACAGTTTTTATGGTCGATATAAGATAAGCCGGTAATAATGTTATTTCTAGGCATTTTAACGATTTAAAAAGGCGGAGGCCACAGTGAAAATAATCAATTTAAAAACCAGTTTAGTGTTTGGTTTATTTCTTTTAGCAATTTTAGTTGCTCCAACAGCGTTTGCGGATGTTTCAGTTACAGGCCCTGCAACAATTGAGGTAAATGGAACCCGAGTTAATGTTGCGGCTGATGGAACTTTGACAGCAGCCACTGCAGGAGAGACAGTACCTAGTTTGGATGGGGCTTCAGTTACTATTGTTACAGGAACGGCAACTTTTTCTACAACGGGTACATCCTCTGTAAAAATAAATAATATAGTAGGGTATTATCTGGCTCAAAATGGGGATTCTGTTAGAGCTCAGTCCAGTAGAGGGGGCAGGTCATTAAGTCTAACTGTTTTATCTGGGTCTTTAGATTATATTCGTAAGGGTGTATTTTCTGGTACTAGAACTGGCCAGGTTGGTACTGGTAATGCAAAAGCAGTGACGACCGAACCTCTCAAAAATGGAAATGTTCCGGGTGGACTTGGAACCAATATTGGAACACAGGATGGTGCTGTTGGTGGTAATGAACAAGCAGCTTCAATGACAAGTCCTTAATTTTAGTAATTTTTCATCAACCAAATAGACGAGGTATCTATGAAGATTAAACAAATTGTTCAACGCAGTAAAAAAACATTAGCTTTACTTCTTATTTTTGGATTTATTCCTACTCAATTACTATTGGCAGCAACAGCAGATCAAGGATTAGAAGGAAAAGCTGGGAAAACTGGAAAAGGACTTTCTAGTTGGATTGATGATCAACTAGGAGAGGGATTTGAAGTAGGAGGTATCCAGATAAACCCGCGTTTTAGAGGGGAATATTCTTTGGATGACAACGTTCTCTTGGAACAAGGGGATGGTAAAGGAGACTCTATTTTTAGAGAGATTCCTGGAATTGAAATTATCGTTCCAATTCAACAGCATCTCATTACTGTGGATTATGAAGCTGAGTTTGAACAGTTTATGAAGCTTCCTAGAGAAAACGATGAGAATCAATATTTTAAATCAGAAATCAATTTAAGTTTTAATAAACTGTATATTAATCTAGGCGACGATATTACGCATACTTCCAGTCGTTCTGGAACCACATTCACCAAAAGAAGTCCTCGTTTTGAAAATACGGCTTTTGTACAAGCGGGTTATACATTTAATCGATTTACCGTAGAGTCTGGATACGAAAGTTTCTATCGTAGTTTTGATAACTCCTCTCAAAATCGTTTGGACTTACATACGCACAAGTTCACTGAAAGTATCTTTTTTGATTTAACCGAAAAGGTTCAGACATTTGTTGAGTATAGTATTACAGATTTTAGTTATCGCAATGATACCCGAGATGCTTTTAGTAATAAAATCTTGGCAGGTGTTACAGGGGATTTATTTCCAAAAACCTCTGTATATGCGAAGTTTGGTTATGAAAACTTAGAAGTGCAGAATAGTAAAGATGGTAATAACTTTATTTCTCAAATAGGTGTTATTTATACACCGTTTGCTCGTACCTCAATTGATGCAGGTTATTTGAGAAGCCAAGAACAATCTACTTTTTCTAATACCACAATTTACAAACAAGATTTGCTTTTCTTGACGGTAAATCAAGGTATTACTCAAAAGCTAAGCGCTTCTGCTTCTTTTTACTATATCAATCAAGACTATGAAACAGTCAACCGTTTTGGTGCTGCCGGATTTATTGGTGATAGAGATGACGATTTAATCACAGTGGATACAAAGTTAGTTTACGAATTTACTGATTGGGTTAGTGCGGATGTGCGATATCAGTACAATAGACGTAGTTCTAATGCAGCGGTATTCGATTATAATAACAGCATTGTCACAGTTGGATTTACGCTAACGGCTTAAGTTTTATCTGTTAGTTGCAATACAAAATTTATATAAAGAAAGAAGAGAAGACTAATGGTAGAGGCTGTAAAGCCCAAAGCGAGAATGCTTAAATATAGAAATCAAGGTTCCCTAATGTTTTTTGCGATGAAGCTTGTTTCTATATTCACCCTGTCTTCTCTTCTTTTTTTGCCTATCTCTTTCTCTCAAGAAAATTCTTCTCAAATTTTATCGAACACCTATCAAATTGGCGTTAATGACGTTCTTGAAATATCCGTTTATGATGAATTGGATTTAACTCAGGAAGTTAGGGTTACAACGAATGGTTTTATATCTTATCCGTTGTTAGGAAGAATAAAAGTGACAGGGATGACGATTAATGGTTTAGAGGATTACGTTAGGACGTCTCTGGCTAAGGATTACATACGGAATCCTCAAGTAAAAGTTTTTGTTAAAGAATTCAGCAATGTATTTGTGTATGGGCAAGTAAAAAAACCAGGCCCTGTGCCTTTTAATGGTGGAATGACTGTGGTGCAAGCGATTACGACAGCGGGTGGCTTTTCTGATATTGCCAATAAAAGAAAAGTTAGAATTATCCGATCTGGTGATGATGAGAAAAAGAAAATGATTAAAGTTAATATTAGTAGTATCACAAAGGGAAATGGAGAAGATAAGCTGTTGCAACCAGGGGATACGGTGGTTGTTCCGGAGAGCTTTTTCTAAAACGATTATGATTGAATCTCAAAATACATTATCTAGCTTACAGCCACAACTTTCACTTGGGGACTATTGGCATATACTAGTTAAACGGAAAAGAATATTAATCACTTTTTTTCTTGTTGTGGTAACGTCCACCTTTTTTTACTCATTAACTCAGCCTAAAATTTATCAGGCAAGCACAAAAGTTTTGATAGAGAAAGGAAGTAAGAATATTCTTTCCTTTCAAGATGTGTTCTCCGTTGATACAGCAGGCTCTGATTATTACAAAACACAACATAAAATTTTAAAAAGCAGGACGATTGCTAAAAAGGTGATTAATCATCTTAATTTATCTAATCAGTTATCGGGAGCTAAAGACCCAACAGCTGCTTTTCTTAACCAGATAGATGTAGAGCCGGTAAAGCAATCTAGGTTAGTTGACGTAAAAGCCTTTTCTCAGAGCCCTCAACAAGCCACTGATATTGCAAATGCTCTTGTTCGATTTTATGTAGAACAAAACTTGGAGAACAAACTATCTATGACTCGCCAGGCAACAGGGTGGCTTGAATTAAAGATAAAAGAAACGCAGAAAAAACTTTCTAAATCCGAAAGTCAATTGCAAGAATTTAAAGAAGCAAACCAGGGAGTCGACTTTGCATCGTTGGAAACCTCAGAGAGTTTTGTGAATGAATTACAGCTAGAATTGGCAAAGTTGAAAACAGAATTTTCAGCACTGAACAAAAAATATCTTCCAAAGCATCCAAAAGTAATCCGGGTTGCCTCTCAAATTTCTGGATTAGAGGATGAATTGAATTCACAGCTCGGGAATAATATTGAAATGGGGAGAATTGCTATACAATTTAATCAGTTTAAAAGGGAAGTGGAAAGCAATCGTAAGATTTATGAAACAATGCTTTCTCGCTTGAACGAGACTGTAGCTTCAGAGGGTATGGAAGATGCTAATGTGATTGTTGTTGATGTAGCCGAAGTCCCTACAACCCCTGTATCGCCAAGGATTTTTCTGAATATTTTTCTAAGTATTTTTGTAGGGCTTTTTGGTGGAGGTGGATTAGCCTTATTTTTTGAAAATTTAGATAATACGATTAAGTCCACAGAAGATATCGAGAAGATTTCTGGAATCCCGGTTTTAGGTGTGATCGCACATTCAAAAATGGGCAAGGGGACAGAGCTTATTGTTAATGAAAATAAACTGTCGAGTGTTTCGGAGTCGTTTCGTGCGATTAGAACGGCATTGCTTTTTTCTTCTCCAGATAAACCTTTGAGGGCGTTGGGAGTAACAAGTTTAAACCCACAAGAAGGTAAAACGTTGGTTGCGAGTAATTTGGCTGTGACGATTGCTCAAAGTGGAGCTAAAGTAATTATTATAGATGCGGATATGAGAAGGCCTCGCCTCCATAAAGTATTTAAGCAAGCTAATATTCAAGGTTTAAGTAATGCTTTGACGGCAGACCCTGATCAAGATATCTCTGAGTTTGTGTACAAGCCTTCTATAGATAATCTTTCCGTTATGTTTTGTGGCCCGATACCTCCTATGCCTGCAGAATTAATCGGATCTAAGAGGATGATAGAGCTGATAGACAAATTAAAAGCAGAGTACGATTATGTTATCTTTGACTCACCTCCGTTTTTGGCAGTAACAGATCCTGTTGTGTTATCGACGTATTTAGATGGAACTATTTTGATAACACGTTATAACAAGACTCAAAAAGATCATTTGTTAAAAGGTAAGGAAAAATTCTTAGATGTTAAAGCCCATATTTTAGGGGTTGTTTTAAATGATATGAACTTCGAACAAGAGAAATATAAGTATTCTACTTATTCATATCAGTATGGTGGATACGCGGCGGAGCATTCATCAGATTCATCTCAAAAAGATGAATCAAAAGTCGTTGCCTCGAAATAGAAATTCTCTCATATCAGTTTGTTATTTCTTGAAACCTATTTTTACTCCTTAAGGATTTGTTATGGTTATAGACATTCATTCGCATATTATTCCTGAAATCGATGATGGGGCTACTTCTTGGGAAGAATGCTTTGAGATGTGCGATCTAGCATGGAAAGATGGAGTTCGTACGATTGTGGCTACTCCACATGCTTTTAATGGTGTTTATGGCCATGAGGGACAGGATATTACAGCAGAAATCAAGTTTCTAAATGAAAAGCTTAAAGAACGTGCAATTGGACTTTCTGTTGTTGCTGGAGCAGAAGTGCATAGTAGACCTGATATACCAGAACTTTTGGAAAAGGATATTTCATTAACACTGAATTCTAATGGGCATTATTTTTTGTTGGAGTTTCCTCATACTACAATCCCTCCCAATGTAAAAAACCTTATATTTCAATTAACGCTTAAACGATTTATTCCTATTATTGTGCACCCTGAACGAAACACCTATTTACAGAACCATTTGGATGAGTTTGAGTCGTTTGTGGACCAGGGAGCGATGTGTCAGGTTACCGCTATGAGTATTACAGGACGTTTTGGAAAAAAAGCAGAAGAGGCATCTTTAGAGCTTTTAGATAGAGATTTAATTCATTTTATTGCTTCAGACACTCATTCTATAAAAGCGAGACCTCCTGTATTGTCAGAAGCTTATAAAAAAGTCACATCTCTTGTTGGGGAAGAGAAGGCGAAAGAAATATTTGAAACTAATCCAGACCGAGCGATAAAAGGACTTTTATAGAGAGTAAAATGAATTTATTTTCATTAGAGAAGAAAAAAATAAATATTTCATTTCCAGGTTTGTTTTCTTATAAGGGATGTCTAGAACTTTTTTATTATACTTCCTTGATTGTAGGGTTGCTTTTATTTGGTTCTGGTATGACTTTGGGATATACAGTCCTTGAGTTATGGACCGTTGCTTTATTTTGTTTTTTGCTTTTTTGCCCTTTCTCCCAAACGGCCATTGAAAAATGCCTTTGGAAAAACCCATTTTTCTGGATCCTCGTTACCTGGGTTGGATATCTTTTTCTTCAGTGGCTTCCTGTGACGAGCGAGTTTTTAGAAATGATTTCCCCTGAACGCAATACTTTTTTGGAATACACTTCTTTGTTTGAGGAGGATGAGCATAAGCTGTACCCTTTGACATTCTATAATTATTTTTCTAGAGTTGCCTTATTGAAGCTATTGATGTATACGGGGATATTTTTCTTTGTATTAAACTTTTTTCAAAGTAAGCAAAGTCTTCGTCGCTTTTGTCAGTTTGTTGTATTTTTAAGTTTTGGAATGTGTTTTTTAGGGCTTTTTTATTACCAGATTGATTCGACTAAAATTTATGGCATATACTCCTTTAGTAACTCCATTCCCTTAACCCCTTATGTGAATAGAAATCACTTCGCAAATATTTTAGCAATGACTACACCCATTACTCTTTCCCTGATTTTTTTAACTTTAGATAAATCAAAATTTATGCAGTTAGGAAGTCTGAAAGAGAAGTTTTTAGGCTTTTTTTCAGGCTCTAGTACTTCCGTATTTCTTTATAGCAGTATTTTGGTGGTTCAGCTATATACTCTTTTTTTTACAGCATCCAGGGGAGGGATTTTGGCTTTTTTTGTTTCTTTGTTTGTTTTTTCATTCTTTCTTATTCTGAAAAAAAGATCGTTGTTGGTTCTTGGTGCCCTAACGGGTGTTGCTCTTCTTTTTGTTGTTGCTTTAGTGAATGTGACGCCATTACTTCAGAAATTTAGTTTTAATTCGGATTTTCTTTTAGAATTTTCTGTTTATTCTCGACTGCGTAATTGGCAGGATGCCCTTACAATGTTTTTCGATTTTCCTATCGTAGGGGTGGGGGCAGGTGCTTTTAGAGTTATGATCCCATTTTATAAGTCTATGCCTCAAATAGGAGATCATATACAGATACGTTCTTATAATACGGAGAATGATTATATTCAGGCCTTAGCAGAGCTAGGAATTGTAGGGTCTGCTATTTTAGTTTTATTTGTTTTAGTTCTCACCTTTCGATTTATTTCTTGGTGGTTTTCTTATTCTAAAAAAACTTATTCTTGGTTATCTTTGGGATTGTTTAGTGCCCTTATTGCGATGACAGTGCATAGTTTGGTGGATTACCCCACAAATTTTCCCTTTAATATGTTTTTAGCTTCATCTTTGGCTGGAGCATTGGTGAGCATACTGTCCCTTGGGGATGTCTATATTCAAGATACAAAACCGACAAATAAAGTAAGATCTTCGATCTTGTTTCTTCTCTTAATGTTAATTTTTCTACCTATTTTATCTAAGCAGTTTTTGGCTGATCATATTTATTTTAAAGCAAGAGATTTACTAAAAGAGGCATCTGTAGTAAAAGAAGATCAATACACCCAATTAACTAAGAGTTATCAGGGATTTCTTAAAGCGAATGCATGGGACAAAAAGCAATCTAGAATCCATTATAGCTTGGGCTTAAACGAGATTTATTTAGGAAAGCTAGAAGGTGTGGATTCCCCAGAACAAATAGAGCTCTATCAGAGAGCTGAGAAATCCTTAATTGAAGCGATTCAACTATCTCCAATGCCAGCCCCTTCATGGTACTCCCTGGGGTGGCTGTATGAGCTGAGGCAACAGCATCAAGAAGCACACTATTATTTGGAAAAAGCACATAATTTAGAATCATATAATCCCTATTACACATTTCAGCTAGCAAAAAATGAAATGCAATTAGGTCAGGAGAGTATTGCGTTTAATCTTTTCAAAAAAGCGATTCAATCGGATGCGAACTATACCGAGGATGTGATTTCTGTTTATCTTTACTATAATCCATCTGTGAGTCAAAAATATTTAGAAACGCTTGCTCCTGAGGGGCAGTATCATGAACATGTTAAGGATAGGGTGAGGCGTTATTTTTCAGAACGTTTAAATCAAAGCCCTGTGAGCTTATAAAGGTATATAGAGAATGAAAATAGCATTAATTTCTACAGGTTTAGGAAATGTTTATAGAGGGTATGAACGATTCATCTATGATTTATTTCATTTGATAAAGAAGGATGTGGACGTCACTTTGTTTAAGGGGGCAGGAGAATCAAATGATCAAGAAGTTGTGATTCCTCATTTTAAGAGAGATGGCTTTTTGTCTAAATTGCCTTTGATTAAGAGTTCGAAGAGCAGAAACCCATATTACTTTGAGGCGCTTTCATTTTTTATTTCTTTATTATCTCATTTAAAAAAGAACAAATATGACATTGTCCATTTTGCTGATTATTCGCTGGTTAATTTTATATACCATTTTAGAACGAAGCTGGGTTTTGACTTTCAATTTAAATCTATTTTGACGAATGGAAATGGTATATTGGATCCAGCTTTGCATCGTGTTGATTTTTTACATCAGCTCACTCCTGCGCAAATTGAAAAAATGACAAATTATGGAATTGAGCAAGATAAATTAGGTATGATTCCTTTTGGTATTCATTTCAATAATTTTGATTTGTCTACAAAGAATACGGATGACTTAAAATTGAAATACGGGATCCCTTTAAACAAAAAAATTATTTTATCTGTTTCGGCAATTAATAAAATTCATAAAAGGGTAGATTATTTAATAGAAGAAGTGAGTCGGTTAGGAGACGATTATTATTTAGTTGTTTTAGGCCATCTTGAAGATGAGTCTCTTGTGGCTTTGGCTGAGAGCAAGTTGGGAAAGAATTATAAGTTTATGCATTTACCTTTTAATGAAGCCCATTTAGTTTATTCCTGTGCCGACTTATTTACTCTATGTTCCTTAGAAGAAGGCTTTGGATTGGTGATATTAGAGGCTATGGCAGCGAGAATTCCTGTCGTTTTGCATCGTTCACCCCATTCAGAGTGGATATTGGGGGATAAGAAGAGTTTGGTAGATTTGTCGCTTAAAGGGGCTTTAGCGGATAAGATTAAAGGTGTTTTAGCCATGCCTCTTGAAAGCCTCGATGTGGAGCAAGATTATGATAGAGCCTTTCAACGTTTTGATTGGAATAATTTAAAGAAAGACTATTTGAATATGTATAAGAATTTAGTTGAACCTAGAGAGAAGGTATTGGTATGAATATAAAGCTTATGTTTGCGAGATGGATTGCTGCAATCCCTTTTTATTTTAAAGGAAAAGACAGGTTGATTCGGCTTTTTTTTAGTGAAGAAAGCCAACCTATTATTGAAAAACCAGCTAAGATTTTAGGGACCTCTAAAAGAATTAATGTGAAGTCCAGTAATCATATTGGATGGAACGTCCTTGTTTTTGGATGTTATGAGAAGAAGTTGATTAAGACGATGCGAAATCTTCTTTCAAAAAGAAAGCCCCGTAGAATAGCCATTGATGTTGGGGCTAATATTGGCCATTATTCACTCATCCTTAGTGAGTTATTTGACGCTGTGTATTCTTTCGAGCCCATTGAAAGCTTTAGGGATCAGATTAAGGAAAATATTGCTTTAAATCATATAGAGAATGTTTCTATTCTTCCTATGGGATTAGGCCGTGCCAGCAAACAGGATGAAATGGCGTTGCTTTATGACCATGAAGAGCCTCAAACAGCATCTGTGAATACAGGGAAGTATTCTTTTGAAGATCCCTATGCTTGGAAGTTTGAAAAAACAGAGATTATTGCTTTTGACGAATTTATGGAAAAGAAGAAGTTGAATGGACTGGATTTTATGAAAATAGATACCGATGGGTACGAGTATGATGTGCTGTTGGGTGCTGAGAAATCCATTGATACCTATTTACCCATGATCCAAATAGAGTTGCGCCAAGTCGTTAATGTGTGGCAAGAGGAAGGGTATGTTGAAAATGCAGTTAACTTTTTAAGAAAGAAAGGGTATGTCTTTTTAGATGATTCAGGGAAAAAAACAGATTTAGAACTTTTTAATGGAGATTATTACGCAATTCATGAAGAGGAGTATCATGGCTAAAGTAAGTGTCATTATTCCTACTTTTAATCGAGCGCATATTATCTGCGATTCTATCGATAGTATTCTTCGTCAGACATATAAAGATTTTGAAATTGTTGTCGTGGATGATGGTTCCACAGATGATACAGAACACGTTTTGGCTGCTTATGGAGACAAGATTCAATATATTAAAGTAAGTCATGTAGGCAGTTCTGAGGCAAGAAATATTGCTTTGAGGCAAGTTGATGGAGAGTACGTGGCCTTTTTGGATTCCGATGACCTTTGGTATCCTGAGAAATTAGAAAAACAAATGGCACTCATAGAATCGGATAGTAGGATAGGGATAGTCCATTCATTCAGTGAGATTATTGATAACCAGGGGAGCACCTTAGATAAGGAGACTGGAGAACGTCTCAACTTCCATTATTCTGCGTTGAAAAGAGGGTATCACTACTCCGCGATGGCTCGCCAATGTATTTTATGGCCCTCCACCATTGTTGTAAGAAAAGCCTGTTTTGATGAGTTTGGACTCTTTGATCCTAGAGTGGAGGCGATGGAAGATTGGGACTTTTATTTAAGAGTGGCTTTGAAGTATGAATTTAAAATTGTTCCAGAGATTTTGACTCAATTTAGATTTCACGATAGCAGAAGGAGCTTAAAGGAGTTTACGGAAGGGCGTGTAAATACTTGTTTGAAGCATTTAGATTTGTTAGAACAAAACCCTGGATTACCTTTTGTGAAAAAATCAGTGGAGAATCTAAATCTGAACTTGGTTGAGGCTTATTATATGGTAAATGATTTGGGGCAGTGCCGAACCTATTTAGCTAAAATTATTAAATCTAATCTATTTATCTTGTTTAATATCAACATCTTAACGAAATTTATTATTAGTTCTCTTCCTAGGGTTCTTGTTGTAAAATTACTTAAGAACAAGGCCCCTATTTTAGAAACTATTGAGATTCGATGGAACTCGACTCATGAAGACAAAGAGAGTTTGAAATATGCAGATATCCTCAGTGAATAAAGCGGATTTTGACGAAAGAATCATTCCAGACAAAACCCCTAAAGGGATTATTTCTATTCATTTAGCACGATATGAGTTTGCCCGAAATCACTGTGAGGGAAAAAGAGTTTTGGATGTTGCTTGTGGTGTAGGGTATGGGAGTGAATATTTGTCTCAATTCTCTGAACAGGTTGTTGGTGTGGATCTTTCTGAGGAGGCCGTACAATACGCGCAGAAGAGATATCAGAGAGATAATATTCAATTCTTTGCTCAAGATGCATGTAAACTACAAATAGAGGGGGGTCCGTTTGATGTGGCTTGTTCTTTCGAAACGATAGAACATTTACCATCCGTAGAGCCTTACCTAAAAAATATTGTGAATGTCTTGAAAGATGAAGGGGTATACATTGTTTCTTCTCCTTACGTTTCTAAGACAACTTTATCTCCTGAAAACCCCTATCATATTCAAGAATGGTCCCCTAAAGATTTTGAGTTATTATTACAAAATTACTTTTCTGAAATTAGTTTGTTTGGACAACAAAGAAAACAAAGTCGATTTCACCAGATATTGCAGAAACTGGATTTCTTTAAATTAAGACATAAGTTCAACCTCTTAAAGTGGACGAACCCAGTTGTAAAAGCGGTAGGAACAACCCCTTTTAGTGATATGGATATTTCTGATTTTAGTTTTTTGGAAAATGATTTTAAACGTGCGGATTATATTATTGGGATTTGTAAGAAACCCAAAAAGGTGAATTGATTTAATGAAGATAGCTCATTTGATTGTTGGTGGAGATGTTTCTGGAGGTCAAAAGGTTTGTAAGCAAATTATCGATGCTTCAATAAAAAGAGGAGATGAGATTGTTGTTGTATCCCCTTATGATGGGGATTTTACTCAAATCTTATTAAAAGAAGGAATTCCTGTTTATTACATTCCCTTTAAAAAGACATACCATTTTAGTAACGCATTCAAGTTTTCTTCTTTGCTTAAGAAAGAGAACATTGATTTAGTACATACGCACGCTATGGTTTCGGCTAACATTCAAGCAAGGTTGGGAGCAACGCTTGCGGGGGTGCCAATTATAGCTCATATACATATACCCAATAAATTTAGAGATCATTTTTTAATTCAAGTATATCAACGTCTGTTTGATAATTTAACAGCGTATTTGTGCAAGAAAATCATAACTATTTCTCATTCGACGCGTGAAGACTTGGATGTTCAGGGAATATCTAAAGATCGTGTTGATGTGATCCATAATGGAATTGATTTGAACAAATGTCAGTTTCTAAGATCTAGAGAAGCAGTGTTAGAGGAGTTTGGCATTGAGGTGGATTGTAAGGTGATTGGAACTGTTGGGCGCTTATGTCCCATTAAAGGGCAGAAAGAATTTATACTGGCAGCGAGTCAGTTGATAAAGCAGAATAAAGATTACCGGTTTATTATTGTAGGAAAAGATCTTGAAGAAAATGGAGCTTATGAAAAAGAGTTAAGAGATTTGGTTTCGCAGTTAAATCTAAATTCTTGCATTTTCTTTACAGGGCATCGATCTGATATTTATGATCTGATGAACTCTTTTAATTGTTTTGTTTTACCGTCAAAGTTAGAGGGTCTTCCAATTACGATACTAGAGGCAATGGCTTTAAAAAAGCCCGTTGTTGCTACGGATGTGGGAGGTGTTTGCGAATTAGTTGCAGACAAAGAAACGGGTCTCTTGATTCCTCCTAACGATGTTTCCTCTTTGTGTAAAGCCATCACCCAAATAGGAGGTGATGCCCCTAAAGGGACTGAGATGGGTCTGCGTGGATATCAAAGAGTAAAAGATTTTTTTTCAGAGAGTCAAATGGTTGATAAGATTTTAAAATTATATGATCAAATGAATATAAAGGGGTCGAAATCGTGAAAATATTTATTACAGGCGGGGCTGGATTTATAGGAAGTCATGTAGCCGAATTTTATGCTAAAAAAGGAGTTGAAGTTGTTGTTTATGACAACCTTTCTCGAATGCATTTGCTTGGGCAAAAGAATTTGCAATATAACTTCAATTGGGACTACTTAAAGCAATTTGATAATGTTCATTTGATCCAAGGAGATATTTTAGATCAAGATCTTCTGGAGGTTTCGATGAAGGGCGCAGATGCTGTCGTTCATACCGCAGGACAGACGGCTGTGACTTCTTCTTACGAACAACCTGATGTGGATTTCAAAATTAATGCATTAGGCTCGTTTCAAGTATTAGAAGCAGCTCGAAAGCAAGAAAAAAAGCCTTCGATTGTTTTTTGTTCAACGAACAAGGTTTACGGGAAAAACGTTAATGATATTGCTCTAGAGGAGTGTGGGACTCGTTATCAGTTTTCGGATAAGCGGTATAAAGAGGGGATTCCAGAAGAGTTTAGCATTGATCATTGTGAGAGATCTCCTTACGGGTGTTCTAAACTTGCTGCAGATATTTACATGCAAGACTATGCCTCGTACTACGGCTTGAAAGTGGGCGTTTTTCGCATGTCTTGCATTTATGGGACGCGTCAATTTGGGCTTGAAGATCAGGGTTGGTTAGCTTGGTTTTCTATTGCAGCACTTTTAGATAAAACAATTAATTTCTATGGAGATGGAAAGCAAGTGAGAGATATTTTGTTTGTTACGGATCTTGTTAATGCCTTTGATGCTTTTATTCAAAATTCCGAGAAGAGTTTAGTTGTAAATATGGGTGGGGGTGAAGAAAACACCATTTCTCTTTTAGAGTTGAAAGAGGTTTTGGAGCAACAGCTCAGTAAAAAAATCCAAGTGGAGTATGGGGATTGGCGTCCTAATGATCAAAAAGTTTATATTTCTAATATAAATAAAGCAAAAAAAGAATTAAATTGGTCTCCAACTACTTCTCCGGAAGCTGGAGTTCACCAGCTTGTGACCTGGATTCAAGATCATTTGGATGTGTTTACTAAAAATGCCGAACTGAATGCGGTGAATAAGTAACTCATGGCACGTATAGGGATAGACGCAACAAGTCTTTTGTCGCAAGGAAAAGGGATTACACGCTATCAAAAAAATATCGTTGAAGCCTTATCAGAACTTGCATCGAATCATGAGTTTGTTGTTTTTTATAATTCATCTTTGTCAGAACGCTTTAATATAAATAAACCGAACTGGCAGTGCGTTGGTGTTTCGATGATGATGAGGTCTGTTTGGGAACAGTTTCAACTTCCTTTGCTTATAAGGAAGCATAAGTTAGATATTGTTCATACAGCTTATGATTGTATCCCCTTGATTGGAGATACTCCCTTTATCATTTATCTTTTTGAAGTTCCTGATTACCGGATTCAATTGGATAGAGCGAAACAAAAGAAATTTAGTTTGCTTCGCTCAGTGGCTAGGGTTTATTTAGAACGAATATTTCCAAAAAGCATCAGAAAAACAAAGTTGGTTGTAACGAGCTCGGACTTTACCAAACAAGACTTGGTAGAAAAATACGGCATTGCATCTGATCAGATTAGGGTTGTTCAGGCTGCTCAGGATAGAGAGTTTGTATTTGAAGATAATCTAGATAATCTTCAGAAGATTAGAGAAGAAGTGAGTGGGGGGCAGGAGTATGTCTTACATTTTTCGACAGGAGATTTAAGAGATAATACAGAAACAGTTATTCGTGCTTATCGACAATTTAGAAAAAAAACAAGTTTACAGGTAATGCTCGTAATTGTTGGAACTACTGCAGAGCAGTTAGGCATTGAAGAGGATTCCTCTATACTCTTTAGAAAGTTTGCGGTGGGAGAGGAGCTGATTCGCTTATATCAAGGAGCTAGTGCTTATTTGGACCCGTCTTTATTTGAAGGGTTTGGATTTCAGTTGCTGGAAGCGATGGCTTCAGGAGTCCCGTTAATTGCGTCCAATGTTACTTCGATTCCTGAGGTGGTTGGAGATGCTGGAATATTACATGACCCCATGGACGTAGAAGCTTATTCGGATACATTGTGTCATCTTTTTTCAAATTCTGAATTTAAGAATGATTTAAGAAGAAAAGGGATAGAGAGAGCTGCGACATTTAATTGGAGTAGAACGGCTCATCAAATTTTAGATTCAATAGAACAGGTTGTAAATTGATGTTTGGGATATTAAATGAATAATAAAGAAAAGAAGGTGTTTTTATTAACAGAGATCGTCTCTCCCTATAGAGTCCCTGTATTTAATCATATTGCAAAAGAGAATCAGTTTGATTTTAAAGTCCTATTTCTTTCCGGAATATCAGGTGGGAGAAAATGGCAAATGCATGAAGAAGATATGGATTTTGATTATGAGATTATCAGAGGTTTTAAATTGAGTCTACCTTTGAGATTTCCTATTTTTTTCAACCCATCTCTTTGGAAGCTTTTGACACAAGGGAATCCGGATGTGGTTATCTGTGGAGGATATCAACATCCTTCTTATTTGGTTGCTTTTTTGTATTGTAAATTATTTAAGAAAAAATTTATTCTTTGGTGTGAGAGTCATGAAAAGAGTGTTCGTGTAAAATGGCCCCTCGCACAATTTTATAGGAAATACATTTCAAAAAAAGCGAGTCGTTGTATTGTTCCTGGGAAAAGCTCTTTTCAATATATGAAGAGCTTTGGTATTCCAGAAGAGAAGATAAAAACGGCAAGAAATGCTGTAGATAACGAATTATTTTCTAATAAGGTAATTGAAGTTCGAAAAACTAAGGAAGAGATTAAGCAAAACAGAGGTTATCCTAAAAGAATATTAGTATCTGTGGGCCGTTTATTGCATTACAAAGGTTTCATGACGCTAATAGAGGCGTATGAAAAATTAAAGGATAAGGAAAGCATAGGGCTTGTATTAGTTGGAGATGGGCCGGATGAAGAAGAGTTTAAGCAGTATTGTAAGAAAAATAATTTGAAAAACGTGTTTTTTGAAGGTTTTAAGCAGCAAGAAGAACTCCCTTTTTATTATGGAATTTCTGATGTTTTTATCATGCCTTCGTTTAGAGACGAGTGGGGTTTAGTTCTTAATGAGGCTATGGCTTGTGGTTTACCTGTAATTGTTTCTGAAGATATAGGGTCTGCGCCAGATTTGGTTCTTGAAGGTCAAAATGGGTATTTATTTAAACCGGGGGATGTATCTCAGTTGTTAGCGAAAATAAAATTACTAATAAATGATCGTGATTTGTGTTCAAAGATGGGAGAAAAGTCCTTGGAAATAATAGCACAAAACTCTCCCGAGATATGTGCTGAAGGTTTTTTGGAAACGATTGAATCTTTAAATATAGAAGAATTTACTTTGAGTTCTAAAGAGTAGGATTACATGCAAACATTTGGTTCGAAATCAGTTATTTTGTCACTCACTTGGGTTTGCTTATTTGGAGTGGCTCTTATTTTAGCGCCTTATTATCTAGGCACGACTATAGCTGCTAGTAACTGGCAGATGATGGGTGCTATGGTTTTGGGAATCGTTTTGGTGGTCTTATATTTTTTAGACCTGCGCTATTTAATTGCAGCTACAGCATTGGCATTTATGCTAGCATCGAGTGCACACTTATCTATCCAAGCTGCTTTTCTTAATTTAAGATGGGTGTTTTTAGGTGTGGTTTCTTTGAAAGCAATTTCAATGGTTTTGTCTGATGTTAAATCAGTAAAGGTGAGATTGTTGGATGTTTTAGGCCTTAATTTTATTGCTTTAGCTTTTTACTCTCAGGTTTACTCAATAGATCCAGAGCTTACTTTTCAAAGAAGTATTTCTATTCTACTCTTCTACTTTTCTATCTTTATTGCCGTTTGGCAATATATGGATAGTACAGATAAAATTAAATTAATTCTTAGTGATATATTAAAAATTGTTTTCGTTGTCTTTGTCATTGGGTTCTTTTTTGTTGGGGGAGGCCGGTTTTTAGGCATTTTCACGAATCCTAATTCAGTGGCACTTTTGTCCGCTGTTTTGTCTCCTGTGGCTTTATACTTCTATTTAACAACAAGAAAAAAATGGGCACTCATTTTTTTAGGAGTTCTACTTTTATCTCTTGTTCTAAGTCAATCAAGGTCAGGCTTTTTAAGCGCTGCAATAGGCTTGGGTTTTTTTCTTTGGCACTATTTTGAGAACAAAAAACATGTTGTTTTAACTATTATATTTTTTGTTGCGGGCCTGTTTATGCTCTATTTAGAGCTTTTTGGGGCTTCCCTTATAGCTCAAATTGTGCGAATGGACACCCTGAGCTCTGGGAGTGGACGTCTAGAAGCGTGGGACGAAATTTTAAGATTAATTGCTTATCGTCCTTGGCTGGGATATGGGTTTGGCACGGAAGATCAAATATTTTTTAAGTTTGATATTATTTTCGAAGAACATTCTGGTGCTTATGCACATAATTCTTATTTGGGGCTCGTAAGTCAGCTAGGTTTGCTAGGAGCTCTCCTTTTCTTTTTCCCAATCTTTTTGTTTGTTGTAAAAAGTGCTTTTTCATTGTATCGCTTTCGCCGACATTCAGATTTCTTACTTTTTTTGTCTTTGCTTTCCTCTGTGATTGTGGGTCTATGTTTAGCTTTCTTTGAAAGTTGGATTTATTCGATCGGGAATGCTTTTTGTTTTGTTTATTGGATACTATTTGCAGCACTTTTAAAAATGAGTATGGAGCTTAAATAGAATTATGAATCAGTTATTTTATTATGGATTTCCTTTTTTGATTGCAGCAGGTATTTCTTTTGTCTTAACACCTTTTGTATTGAAGTTAGCCCTTCATTTCCAGGTTGTGGATAGGCCGAGTGACAGAAAATCTCACGAAGGGGAATTTCCGTCCATGGGTGGACTTGCTATTTTTGTATCCTTTTTCTTAACGATTGGATTTAGCACTCTAATTTTTTATGTTTGGAATCAACAACCCTTAATGCCTAGTATTAAAGGCGTTTATTTGTTGTTAGGAGCTCTGCCATTAATTGTTTGTGGCATTATAGATGATAAGTATCATGTGAATTATAAATTTAAACTGATTGTGCAAATTCTTTCAGCCTTGATTATGGTTCATTTTGGTTTTGTGATTGAAGGTATTACTAATCCATGGAATAGCGAAACAGTTTTATTGGGTTATTTCAGTGTTCCTGTGACTGTTTTTTGGTTTGTCTTCATTATTAATGCAATTAATCTGATAGATGGGGTGGATGGTTTAGCGGCGGGCATTGCTCTTATTGCAAGTTTAACTATTTTTGTTATCGCACTGTATCTAGGGAATATACAAGGTGCCGTTATTTCTGTGGTTTTGGCAGGAAGCATTATAGGATTTTTAAGATATAATTTTTCTCCAGCCTCGATCTTTATGGGGGATACAGGGAGTTTGTTCTTGGGCTTTATGTTAGCTACTTTATCTATAATGAGTTCACAGAAGAGCTCAACTGCTGTGGCTATTGCGATTCCTATTGCGGTATTAGGACTGCCTATACTGGATACCCTTTCTACGGTCTACAGAAGGTGGTATAACCAATGGGTGCAATCAAAAACGTTTTACCAAAAGATGTTTTCATGGACTAGAGTGTTTTTTGCTGATCGAAATCATATCCATCATAGATTGCTTGCTCAAGGAATGACAAAGCGAAAAGCCGTAATCCTGCTTTATATTCTTTCTTTAGGTTTTGGACTTATTGGTTTTATTTTGACGGCAACCCGATATCAATATGTGGCACTTATTTTAGTCTATATGGGAGCTATTTTCTTTATTGCTTTCAGAAAATTTCCGGCGACTCAGATGCCATTTTCCACCCAGAAAGATGCAGCTCCAAATGAAGGTGTTAAAGATTTTATTCTTCCTATACCAGAAAGAGAAAACCGACCTCGAGTATTGGTTTTTGAAAATAAGGATCATTTAACAGGGGAGGGTGTGAATTGGAATGAGTTTGATAGTTATTTAAATATCAGTTGTACTCGAAGTGAAGATGAAGCTTTGAAGCTTTGTTCGCAAGGAACCTTTCCAATTATCATTTCTGATTATGTTTTAAAATCGGAAACAGACTCTTTGTTTCACCAAACACTTAAAACATATAGCCCTCATTCGCAATTTCTATTAATGGCTTATCCTGATCAATTTAAAGAGATTGCTAAGACAATGGACTCTTCTGTTTTGGATGTTTTGACTAAGCCTATTAATTATACTCATTTCCAAGTAAGTGTTCAAAAGGCTATTCAGCAGCTTTCAATTCACTCAAAGAAAAGGTGGAATGCATTTATTTTCTTAGCTGTTATTTTAACTGTTCCTTTACTCTTTTTTATGGGTATTGTTATAGGGAAAGTTTATTTTTAACTATGTGTGGAATCGCTGGTATCTTTGCTTCTCAAAGAAAACTTTTAGATAAAGAAATTCTCTCCTGTAATCAAATTCTTTCAAAACTAGATCATCGAGGTCCTGACAATGAGGGCTTTTATCAGAATGACCAACTTTTTTTGGGGCATAAACGGCTCTCGATTATAGATTTGTCAGATAGTGCAAAACAGCCTATGTCGAATGAAGACGATACTGTTTGGCTAACATATAATGGCGAAATCTATAACTTTGTTCCGTTAAGAGAAGATTTAATTCAGAAAGGACATACCTTTAAGTCGGAGTCAGACTCGGAAGTGATTCTTCATTTATATGAAGAGTATGATGAAAAATGTGTGGATTTCTTGGAAGGAATGTTTGCTTTTGCTCTATGGGATGATAAAAAACAAAAGCTTTTTTTGGCACGGGATCGTTTGGGGATAAAACCACTCTATTATTCTTTTGAGGAAGAGACTCAAGTGTTTATGTTCTCTTCAGAGGTCTTACCTTTGAAAGAAGCTCTGGGTGAAGAGGGTGAGTATGACCTTACAGCTGTGTCTCATTTTTTGCAATACGGAGCTGTTTCAAGTCCTAATACAATATTTTCTAATATTAAAACACTGACGCCAGGCCATTATATGACTCTAGAGGGGAGAGAGCTTAAGGAGCATCCTTACTGGAGTTTGGCAAAGATTCTTAATAAAAATATAAAAAAATCTCCAGAGATAAAAGACTTAAAAAAAATTATCCAAAACGTAGTCAATAAACATTTAGTGAGTGATGTCCCTCTAGCTATTCTTTTGAGTGGGGGTATGGACTCTTCTGCTTTAGTTGCCTTTTCAGCATCTAACCCTGATATTAAACTAAAAACTTTGAATATTTCATTTGCGGAAAAAGATTTTGATGAGTCTTTATATGCAAAACAAGTGAGTGAGAAGTTTAATACGGAGCACTATGAATGTTTGTTATTAGAAGAGGATATTTTAAAGTATTTTGACGCGTTTCTGAATCATTTAGATCAACCTTCTGTAGATGGCCTAAATACCTTTGTTGTGACGCAGGTAGCAAAAGAACAAGGGATAAAGGTCTTGTTGTCAGGGCTTGGAGGAGATGAGCTTTTTGGAGGCTACTCTCATTTTAAATTGATTCATTATTTAAATACGGCTAAAAAGGTATTAGAATTTTGTCCAAAAGGATTTCATCCGCCAATTCTTAATTGTTTAACATGGATTGCCAGAAATAGAAATCTCAAGGGGTTCGGACGGCTTTCCTATTTGATGGACACTTCGTTTGAAAGTATGTACCGAGTTTATAGGGGTGTTTTTTCTAAAGAGCAGATAGCTCAGTTGTTGAATTGTAATGTTGACAGGGTTCAGCCCGCTCTTAGCTTAGATGCAAATGCATTATCTTCGTATATGGATAAGGCCGTTTATTTGGAATTTGATCGCTATCTTCAGGATCAGCTCCTTAAAGATGCGGATGTGATGAGTATGGCACACTCGATTGAAATGCGAGTGCCTTTTTTGGATCACACCCTCATTGAAAATGTGCTTCAATTAAATTATAAATATCGTTTCGATCCTAAGGTGCCAAAAAAATTACTTTATGATCTTGTAGGAAGTGAATTGCCTGATAAAAGTGTTTTTAGGAAGAAGCAGGGGTTTACTTTTCCTTTAGATCAATGGATGCGAGGAGTTTTGAAATCCAGAGTGGAGCAGGTTCTTTTAGAGGAAGGCTTCGATTTTATTTCTAAAAAAGAGATCGAAAAGATTTGGGCTCAATTTTTAAAAGGAGAACTTCATTGGTCTTTGCCTTGGAGTTTATTTATTTTAAACGCTTATTGTTCCAAGAAAAAAATAGGGACAAGCATCTAACTAAGCGTGAGTTGATACTTGATTTAAAGCAGCTTGATACATTTCATCCATTGCAGTGATTGCTTTATCCCAGCTAAAATAATTCTGGGTCAGGGTTGAAGCGTTTCCCCCCATATTTTTTCTTAAATCCTTTGAATCTAAAAGCTTTCTTATAGCGAGAGCTAAAGAGTCTTCTTTGCAAGGAACTATAATTCCAGCATTTCCTTTTTCAACGGAATCACCAATTCCGACTTGATCCGAGAGGATTACAGGCAAGGACTCGTTCATTGCTTCCAGGCAAGTGATGCTGAAGCTTTCATGATAAGAAGGTAGGCAAAAAATCTGAGATTGGCGATAGAGCGCTTTTTTTTCTGAAGCAT
The DNA here is from genome assembly GCA_029261035.1 of Candidatus Omnitrophota bacterium. Lineage (GTDB taxonomy): Bacteria > Omnitrophota > Omnitrophia > Omnitrophales > JACROU01 > JAJDCD01. Next base: position 248,443 of record JAJDCD010000025.1, on the reverse strand, counting down.
TGAGCATTCCGGTAAAGGTGACTCTGTCTATTAAATCAAATTTTTGAATCAAACTTAAAAGGCTTTTTTTGTAATTGTTTTCATCGGGGCCGGCTAGAACTAAATGAGCTTTAGGGTGACCTTGGGCTATTTGTGCAAATGCTTTTATAAGCAGATCTAAACCTTTAATGGGGTTTAATCGCCCCAGGAAGAGAATGTTTTGTTTTTCTTTTAATTCAGGAAATAAAGGGGATGCTTGAGGGGATGTATCATCATTAACTGTAATCCCTAATGGACAGATGTTGCTCGGTCTTGAAATACCAAAACGTTTCGCTTCATTTTGTTCAAAAACAGAGGTGAAATGAATCGATTGTGCATGATTTAAAACTTTTCTTTCTCTTAACATTCCGTATAAATATTTTTTTAGCTTTTTCTGATTCAAACAGTATTGGTCTAACATTCCGCAAGGTCGTACTATGTAAGGGATTTTATGTTTTAAGGCTAGTTGACTTCCTATCCACGTAGGGTAGAGCCAGAGTGTGTGAATGTGAAGGATATCAAAATTGGAAACTTTTTCGGATAAGGCCGTTTTTAGGGAAGAGCTATAAAAGTAGTTGTAAGGAAATTCTCTTTTAAAGTGATGTATTTTGAAACCATTCTTATCTTCTGTAGAAGCTTGTAACGCTGTTGTAAATACTTCAACGGAATGTCCTTTGCTCACTTGATGATGGCAGATTTCTTGGATGGCTGTTGCAGGCCCCCCATGTTCTGGAGCACTACTTGGGATAATGTGTAAGATTTTCATGTTGTAAGGTGCTCTAAGAGTTGAGTATATTCTTCTACGGCTCTTTTTTCAGTGTAATAATTTTCAAAAGCCTTGCGAGCATTCAGTTGGTATTCTTTTAAAAGATTTGGGTCATTCAATAACTGTAGAATGCTATCTGATAATGCTTCTGGTTGGTAAGGAGCTAAAACAACGCCGCATTGGTGCTCTTTTATCGCTTTGGCAACTTCTGTCGTTTCAGGGACTAGAGCGATAATTGCTGAGCTGCTTGCTAGGGCGGTGTAAAATTTACCCGGGATGCACAGACCTTCTGTTCCGGGTTTCATGGTGATAATTTGTATGTCCCCCGAGTTTAAGCTATAAGGCATAGCTTCTTTTGGTTGATAGGGAAGAAAGGTAACGTTTGAGAGTTTTTTTTCTTCTACGAGGTTTTTTAAATACTCCTTTTGGCCGCCCCCTCCAATAAATAGAAATGAAAGTTCTTTTTCAGTCTTTAATATTTCTGCAGCTAAGATAATACTCTTTAAATCATGGGCTAACCCCATATTTCCTGAATAGAGAACGTTCATTTTTTTGTTGAGATTATGTTCTTGGATAAACCAGTTTTGATCTTTGTGGATTGGAGATATGAGTTCTGAGTTTTCCCAATTTTTTATGATCGAAATTTCATTTTTTTGACTATACGGAAGAATCTTGCTTTTCATGCATTCACCTAAGGTAATTATTTTTTCCGCTTTAGAGTAGGCAAGTTTGTTTAGAGCTTTCCAAATTTTATGCAAAAAACTTTTTTCCTTTATATAACCAAGTTCAATGGCAATATCGGGGTAAAGGTCTGCAATGTGAAGAACGTAGTTTTGATTTTTAAGCACTTTGATTAACCATCCAACAATGCATAGAAAAGGTGGGTCTGAGCCAATGTAGACAAGGGTCTTTCTGTCAGAAAAGAGCACTCTAAAAAATGTAGAGGTAAAGAAGCTTAAAGCTCGAAGGATGCGCCCTAATTTTTTGTTTTTATTGAAAGGGATTCTACCTAATCGAATAATACGTATGTTGTTGTAAATTTCTACTTTTGGAATTTTATTTATATCTTCAACTTCGGGGAGCCCTGTAAGGACCGTGATATCAAAACCCTTTTCTTGGAGTCCGGACATGACTTCGGAAAGACGAATGCTCGAACCTGAAATATCGGGGTAGAAAGACTGATGGAGGACGAGAAGCTTCATAGTTTATTTTAATTTTTCTCCAGAAATAATCAGATTCCATCCCCATCGCGGAGGAAGGCATTTCCCTACCCATGAAGGGAGGTAGCTGAATCTACCGTACCTTAAATCATAACGAGTGATAATCGGTTTCACCTCTAAAGCAGTAAATGCGGCAAATAATTTTTTTATTTGATTCATACTATAAGCTTTAGTTCCTGGACTTTCTATATGATTTGCTAGAATCTCATCTAAGGAACAGAAAGGTTTCCCTTTAAAAAGCCCGTACAGTAAATAGGCCTGAAGAGTGACAAGAGAATACTTGTGATACAGCATAATCAGTATTTTTCCGCCAGGTTTGAGAATGCGATAAAGCTCTTTGAAAGCTTTTTCTGGAGTCTCTGTATGGTGAAGACAGCCCCAGGAATAGATAAGGTCAAAAGACGCATCTTCATAGGGGATGTTTTCTGCATCTGCATGAATTAGCTTCGAAGAGAGGTTGTGGTTTGCTAAGTTTTGTTTTGCAAGATAGAGGGAGTTTTTGCTTAAATCAAGAGCGTAAGTGTTCGCTTCTGCTTTAGCGAATTGAACGAGGTCGGTTCCTAAACCACAGCCTACTTCTAAGGTTTTTAATCCTTTCATGGCATGAAAAGGCACAACGTCTTTCATAAAAGAATCGCCTTGATAACGATCCTCAGCTATCAGTTGAAAGCTTTCTTTGCTTCCTTCAGAATTAGCTCCTTTGTTTCTCAAACTACAAGGAGTTTCATTCCAAAAATCCATAACTTTATTTTTAAGAGATTCCATAAGCTTAGAAGGAAATCGTAGGTTAGATGGAAGCTAAACTGAGTTCTTGTTTTACTCCAAGTCCTACGTATTGGTTAAAGTGTTGTTTAGCCTCTGGAGTGTTAAATAGTCTCCAAGGATCAAAGAGGTTTGCTTCACTCATATGCTGTTTGAAAATTTCTGGATTTAGGTCTTTAAAATCTTGCCATGCGGTGGCAATGATGCAAAAACTAGCATCCTTTAAAGAACCCTCAACAGAATTATTAATTTCGAAAGGGGTTTGACAATGAATTTCTGGAACTTGTTTTACTCTAGGATCAAAAGATTTTATAGTAGCTCCTTTTTCGTGCAGGACTTCGATCAATCTAAGAGAAAAAGAACGCTCGGTAATGTCAGCATTTACTTTATAAGCGAGCCCTAGAACAGAGACCGTTTTGTTTTTTAAAGAGCCTAGCTCTTGTTCTATGAGTTCTACAATTCGAACAGCGTAACCACTATTGGATGTATCAATAGCTTCAATTAAAGGACTTGCTGAAACTTTATCTTGGATATATTTGATGAAGAATTTTAAATCACGAGGGAAGCAAGGACCACCAAAACCCATTCCTGCTTCTAAGAAACGGCCTGTTCGCTCTCCGCCTGCTCTAAAAAACTCACTCATAGCGCTGACATCTGCCCCTGGGGTATTGGAGCATAAAGCTGAGATCTCATTGATAAAAGCCATTTTTGAGGTGCAATAGGCATTATGCGCTAGTTTAATAATTTCAGCCATAATAGGGGTTGTCTGTATTACCTTTGCGCCATTTTCATTAAACGATTTATAGAAAGCTTCCATAAAAGAAGCTGTTTTTTTATCTGAAGAACCCAAAGTGACAACCGGAGGGTGAAGTAAGTCTTTAACTACCGTACTGAGAGCAATAAAGACAGGGTTAACGCAAAGTCCAAAGCCTTCTCCTAGTTTCTTATCAGAAAATTTTTCTAAAGTTGGAATGGCTACTTGATCTGCTGTTTCAGGAACAATGGTAGAGTTGATTACAAAGGTATGAAAATCATTTTTGTTCTTTAAGGCAGAGCCAAGCATTTCACAGGAAGAAGAAAGTTGAGATAAATCCATTTCGAAATCGTTTTTATCGGGTGTGTTAACACAAATAAAACTCATTTCTGTATTTTGAATTGCTTCTTCAAAGTTGTCGGTTGCTGTAAATTTTTTATTTTCCACAGCTTCTTTTAAAAGAACTTCAACTTGAGGTTCTTCAAGATGAGGAATGCCTTGGTTGAGTTTCTCAATAACGGAAGGTGAGATATCAACACCAATGACTTCATGACCTTTTTGTGCTAAGGCCACAGAAAGGGGAAGTCCTAGCTTTCCTAAACCGATAACCGATAATTTCATTATTTTGCCTCCGATGAACTAACGAGTTTTTCTTGTCCCTTATCGTGCTTTCTTTCAATGAGGGTTTCGCTTAAGGTTGCTTTAACCGTTTCTTTATTTTTTGTAGAAAAATACCAATCGATGGTTTTCTTTAAGCCGTCTTTAAAGGTGTATTTTGGTTCCCAGCCGAGGAGTTGTTTTGCTAGGCTGTTATCCGCAACACGATTGAGAGGGCCCGTAGGCATATCTTTTAGAAGTTTGATGTCTGCTTGATGACCTGTCATTTCAAAAACCATTTGAACGGCATCTAAAACTCGAATACGTTCCATCGTTCCCAAGTTAACAGCGGTACCATCATCAATTTTTTCACCTGCTAATATCGTGCCTTCTACGATGTCATCCACATAAGTCCAGTTTCTAATTTGCTCGCCATTACCCCATACTTCATACGGGTTTTCTCCGATAAAGGAACGAGCAATCATAGCGATAACAGCATGATTTTCTTTTCCGCGAGGTCCATAAACGGTAAAGTAACGACAAGAAGCTGCTTTCATACCATACTGCTTGTGATAATATTGCAAAGTCAGTTCAGCCATTAGTTTTGCCCAGCCATACATATTATCTGCGTCATAGGGAGGACCTACTTTATCTTCAGTAAGGTAAAGCATTTCTTTTGGGTCCGTTTGAATGTAATTTGGATAAGCACAACCGGAAGAGGCGAATACGACCTTTTCAACACCCGCCTTATGAGCTTCTTTGAAAAGAAGGCCATCTAAGATAAGATTGGTTGAACACTGAACTTGTTTTAAATCAACATAGCCTCTACCCCCATGGTCAGCAGCTAGATGAAAAACGGTATTAATACCTTTAACAGCTTGCTGAGCAACAGAAGGTTCTAGAAGGTCACCCTCTAAGAATTCGACAGAACCTGCATCTATAAGGTGTTGTATGTTTTCTAATTGGCCGCTGGATAAGTTATCCACAACCCGTACTTGAGCTCCTTTAGATACTAAAGAATCGGCTAAATTAGAGCCTATAAAAGAAGCACCACCTGTTACTAAAACTTTTCTATTTTCCCAAAAAGACATTGTATTTACCTCCAATTATGTAAAAAGATGGGACTATTATAAGTGTTTATAGTTATATTTCTAGCCCTATTTTGAGCCCGCACAAAAAAGTATGCTTCATATCGTTATGCCTTATTACGGCGCTACTAAGTTATGTACCCGGTGTGCCGGGTCTTTAGACCTGGCATACAAGAGCGCAAAGATTATAAGACTATAAGTTGTTGAGATTAGCTTGATACATATTCATAATAGATACTCTCTGCTTCCTGTAGCTCCTCCCGGTACGGGGCAAAGGAGAGCTCCTTTTTCAGCTTTTCTTTTATAGGAGAAGGCTCTGTTCTTTTGTTTTCCCTATTCTTATTAACCTTTTGATCTATTTCCAGTATTGTTTTTTTAACTTCAGTAAGCTTTTCTGTGGAATGTTCAAAGGGAATAAATTCTGTCTTAAATTTTTGGTTAATCTGTTTAATCACTTGATCCAATTGATGAATGGCCTTTTCGTAAGGAGCGATTACAAATTGATTTTTAAAGGGGAGTATATCTTTGTAAAATTCAATGTAAGCTTTTAAAGCATCTTTTGGAGAAATTTGGGGATATTTAATTACTAAGGATGAGACGGCATCTTTGGGATTTCTGATGAGAACGCATGTTGGCACATTGTTTTTGCAGGCTTTAATAATTTGAGATTGAGAATGTAGATGGTGAGAGATGAAGGGTTCTTTTATTTGAGCTTGCTTGAATGCAAATACAGTAAATGTATTTCCGGAACGAGGAAAGCCTTCAATAACAATATCTGTTTTTTCTTGAACCATTCGGATTTTGTTGTATGGGGCTAACGCATAAATAGCATGGAAAAGAAAAGGGGATCGAGAAAAAAATCTTCTTAGATTAAACCTAAAGGATTGAAACATGTTCTAAGATTTTTCGACCCAAAAGTGATCGATGGCTAAGCAGTCCATATCCGCGCGTTGAAAACAGTTGATGGCATCTTGAGGAGTACAAACAATAGGCTCGTTTTCGTTAAAAGAGGTGTTGAGGAGCACAGGAACGCCTGTTAGTTCTTTGAACGTATTAATAAGATTCCAGTATTTAGGGTTTGTTTCTTTGTTTACTGTTTGAAGTCTTCCTGTTCCATCAATATGAGTTACAGCAGGTATTTGCTCTCTTTTTTCTTTTTTGACTTTATAAACCTGAGTCATAAAAGGAACGAGGTGATTGTGTTCGAAGTAATCATTAATATTTTCCTCTAGGATGGAGGGTGCGAAAGGTCTAAAGCCTTCTCTACGTTTAATACGCGAATTTAAGATATCTTTCATTTCTTTTTTTCTAGGATCTGCAATAAGACTTCGGTTTCCTAAAGCACGTGGGCCAAATTCCATTTCGTCTTGAAACCAACCAATGATTTTTCCTTCGGAAAGAGATTGGGCTGTTTTTTCCAGCATACTATCATTATCAAACTCTTTATAAGTGAGATTGTTTTCTTCTAAGGTTTTTTTAATTTGTTCGGAGGAAAAAGCAGGTCCAAGATAAGCGTGTTTCATTTGGTTTTTTCTCTTGTTCTTTAAAATAGCGTGTTCGACATAGAGAGCGGATCCTATAGATGTGCCCGAATCTGCTGCGGCAGGTTGAATGTAAATATTTTCAAAAGGTGTTTTTTCATGAATCTGGCCATTAGCAACTCCATTGAGCGCGCAACCACCAGCGAGACATAAATTTTTAGTTTGAGTTTTTTCATAGAGCATATTGAGAATATGGAAATAAACTTCTTCGAACGTTTTTTGTAAAGAAGAGGCAATGTTCCTGTGATGGTCGGTTGTTTCTTCTTTGGGTTTTCGGGAAGGGCCAAAAATTTCAACGAGCTTTGAAGAGAAGCACGTACTTAGTTCTGGATAGCCTTTTTCCCAATTCATTTCCACACCTTCGGTATGGTGGATAAAATAATCTAGGTTAAGTTCAAATCCTTTTTTTTCATCAATTTTAACAATGTCTTTAAATTGTTCCATGTAAAGAGGTTTGCCGTAAGAGGCTAGCCCCATTACTTTGTATTCATCCCCATAATGAGGAAAACCAAGGTATTGTGTGATTGCAGTATAAAGTACTCCCATTGAGTGAGGAAACTCTACTTGCCCCAAAACTTGAATGTCTTCTTGGTTTCCAACACCCCATTTGGTGCTAACAAAATCGCCAAAACCATCAATAGAAAGAATAGCAGCTTGATCGAAAGGAGAAGGGTAGAAAGCGCTCGCCATATGAGCTAGATGATGCTCCACATTTTCTATTTTAGCTCTTGGAGGAGAAGAGAGGTTAAGCGCATTTTTGATTTCGTCTTTAAGACTAATGATGCGAGCAGCATTTTTAATTCTGGATTTAATTAAATGGGATAGCCCAGCCCCTTTTTTAATAGTAAAAAAAATCTTTTTTGATAAGTTTGCTTTTGGGTTTCTGGATATGCTAATGAAATCAATATCATCTATGGTTAGATTGGATTCTTTTAAACAACTTTGAATAGCGAGGGACGGGAACCCTGCACAATGTTTAATTCGATTTAAACGTTCTTCTTCGCAAGCAGAGATAACTTTACCATCTTTTACGATACATGCGGAAGCATCCCCATGATAAGCATTAAGTCCTAGAATATTCATTTTTTGAGTTCGTTTCCTCTTCTTTATAATTCAGTTGATTTAATAAGCTGCCAGAAATCTGATGGAATGCTTCTATGTGATTCGGGCTAAAGCATTTTTTCCACGCACCAATTTTTCCAGATCGAAACGTAGGAGATTTTTTATGGTCTAAACCCGTTGTTAAAAGTTCTTGGAGCGTTTCATCGGATGTAATTTTAGGGTTAAGTCCAAGGAAGTGGAGTATGTTTGATGAAGTTTTAAACATTTGCTCCTTACTTGTTTCGCTATAACAGAGCTCTTCGTATTTAAGGCAAAAGGTATTGTCATCATTAATCCAACCCATATATTGATTGTAAATTTGTTTTATATTGGGGAGGTGGTTTTCGGTGATTATTGATTTTTCTGCATTTTCTCCATAACCACAGATGCAAGCCATCAGTCTTTCGTCATCGGAGTTTAGTTTAGAAAACATATCTAAAAAAGGGTAAGGAGGTAAGTGGGGAGGGTTATTCATAATAAAGTGAAGCAAAGAAACTGCGTAATCTCTAGGGTCTCTATAGATAAATATTTTTTTAAAATTATGATCATCTAGCCATTTAGAGAATTCTTTATCATAAGGTAAGTGCCAACTATAAACTTCTCCTGGTTTTGCTTTTAAAAGGATTTTTTTGTTAGAATCCATAGTCGTTTTTAGATTAGAAATAGATTGGATTCCACTTGGAAAGTGAGTTCTAGAGGACATTCCTGGTATAGACAGAAGAAACATTTTAATGAGGTTAGTGCCGTTTTTTGGAATGCTAATCACAATGATTGGTTTTTTGGGTTTGTTAAGTTCTGTTTTTGCTTTTTTGTATTTAAAGCGAAACAAAAACCATTCTATGTCAATAATTTTATCTTTGACCCAGCGAGGAGTTGCTTTTCTAATAGCCTCAGGCAAATTTCTTCTTAAATACTCTATGCCATTTGCTATTTTGTGTTCTAAGGGAATGAACTGTTTCATTATTGGATACAATCAACCTGTTTTTTAAGGGGTTCATATTTTGTGTTCCATTGTAAACAAGGACGAACAACACCGGCCCATTCATTTGCATACTCACCACGCACGCTGTTTCCGTCATTTTTATCTACTATTTGAAACGCAACGGCATCCTTTTCACATGCGTGTGCTAAATTAGGGTTAAACGAACCTAGTATAAGCGTTATAGAAAATTGCCCTTCTGCAAAAAAGTTTCCAGGAATGTGGCAGGTGCTTTTTACTAAACTAGATTCATTCGGTTGTTTTTTCCATTCATCATGAATCAGTTCGCTGGTAGTAAAAAGACAAATTCCTTCTTGATTGTATATCGATAGAAGAGCGGAAGGATTGCTTCTAGGGTTATTTTTCCAATATTCCACTTCTACTGAAAAAGGTTTTGTTATATCTAAAGTTTCCGTATTTACTCCTTCTTGATTTAAAACTTGAATAGATTTGATTCGTGCGATATCGTCCCCAGGTGCTTCATTAAAATTATTCCAAGATCGTTTTGCTGTGCTTCCCATTTCAGATTCTAAATAGGATCTAATGACTTCATTAGAAGGTCCGTCTTTAATTAACTTTCCATTATTTAATAAAATCACTCGGTTACAGAGTCTAAGCACTGCAGGCATACTGTGAGAGACAAAGAGAGCTGTTTTACCTTCTTTGCTGGCATTTTCCATTTTGCCAAGACATTTTTTTTGAAAATTGTTGTCACCCACGGCTAATACTTCATCGATAAATAGAATTTCAGATTCTAAGTGAGCTGGAACGGCAAAGGCGAGCCTTACTTTCATTCCAGTGGAATAACGTTTTAAAGGAGTATCGATAAATTTTTCTACCTCAGAGAATGCTACGATTTCGTCAAATTTTCTTTTAATTTCTTTTCGTTTCATCCCTAAAATTGCGCCACTTAAATATATGTTTTCTCTTCCTGTAAGTTCGGGATGGAATCCAGTGCCGACTTCTAACAAGGCAGCTACATTTCCTTTAATCAAAGCTTTCCCTCGAGTAGGGGAGGTAACTCGAGATAACACCTTGAGAAGCGTTGTTTTACCCGAACCATTTCTTCCAATAATCCCTAAAACATCCCCTTGGTTTACATCAAAAGAAACATCATCAAGGGCCCAGTGTACTTTAGAGTCTTTTGCAGTTTTTTTTGAGGTGAACGGGTTTTTTAGAAAAGAAGTTAAAGTGTCTCTGAACGCTTTGTAGGGTTCGAGTCCACCAATCCGATAACGCTTTGCAATTTTGCTAACTTCAATAACTTTGGTTGTCATTTTAAATGATATCCGAAAAGTTTTTTTCCATTCTTCTAAAATAGTACAAGCCTGTCGTGAAAAGAAAAATGACAGTAATAGAAGATGAAAGAATAATTAAAAAAGGAAAATCTTCTTTGCCTAGGAGAGACCAGCGAAACCCCTCAATAACTCCAGCCATTGGGTTCATTCCAAATAATAATTTCCATTGATCTGGAATGAGGCTAGAGGGGTAAACAATAGGTGTCCCAAAAAACCAGAGTTGAGTTAAGAAGGGAATTGTGTAGCGAACATCTCTGTAAACTACATCTAAGGCACACAGCCAAAAACCAACACCTAAAGCGCATAAAATAGTCATGAGGACAAAGAAAGGGAGTGCTAAAATATTCCAGTTAGGAACAATTCCATAAAATAATAAAAGTCCAAGCAGTAAACAAGATGCAATTAGGAAGTCCATAACTCCTGCGAGAACAGCAGATGTGGGCACAATGACTCTTGGGAAATAGACCTTTGTAATAATCTGTTCATTGGAAACCAAACTTGTACTGGCGTCTGTGAGTGCTTTTGCAAATAGAAGCCAGGGTAATAATCCTGAAAAAATAAACGCGGGATAGGGAATACCATCAGAAGGAATTTTTGCTAAGCGTCCAAAAATAAGACTGAATAAGAGCATCGTAAATAAGGGTTGTAATAGAACCCACATTACACCAATGGCTGTTTGCTTGTACCTAACCTTGATATCTCTCCAGGTTAGAAAGTAAAGCAATTCCCTAAATTTCCAAATTTCTTTGAGATTTAGAGAAACCCAGCCTTTTGAAGGCTTAATTTGAATTTGTTCCGTAGTTTTTAGCATAGGTATATTTTTTTTGAGGTCCATAAAAGAAGGTATTATAGACTGTTTTTAGGTATCCGGCAACGGAAAGAGATTTGATCTTTTAAGGGGGTGTTAAGGCCTTACAAAGAGAGATTTACGTACATCCAAGGATTGACGAAAGAGTCTTCCGGTGTCAAAATAAGATTTTACCTATAGAATTTGAGGTAAAGGTATCATTTTTTTCAAAAAGGGATAATCTAAATTATGAAGTATAATTCGAATACACCCAATGAGAATGCTTGGACACAAGTTTGGGATCGTGATTTTCAGTTTGAAGAAAATAAGCTAGATATTGAAAGAGAAGCTAAAACGGTTCGGGCTAAAAAAATTAAACAATCTATTTTGGATCGATTCGGTTCGTTTAAAGACCTTAAAGTGATTGAGGTAGGAGCGGGTCGAGGAATTTATTCGATGATTCTCAACTTGGAAGGTGTTCAGACATCTCTTTTAGATAATAACCAAATTGCTTTGGATAAAGCGGGGCAACTCTTTGGGCAGTGGGGAAAGAAATTTGAACCTGTCTTAGCCGACATATTTAATATACCTGAAAACTTAGTGGGGCAATACGACGTTGTTATGTCTTATGGTTTTACTGAACACTTTTTGTATCCCGAACGATATGATATTTATGAAGCGCATAAAAAACTGCTCAAACCTGGAGGGTTGCTTGTTATCAGTGTTCCTAATGCCGCATTTCTGCCTTACCGTATTGGAAAGTGGGTTTTGAGTAAAATGAATAAATGGATGCTCGGTTTAGAAGTGCCTTATTATAAATCTGAGAAGAAAAAAATAGCGAAAAGGCTTCAATTAAAAAATTGGAAAGTAATAGGTTCTGGAGTTGTAGGAGATACGCTTAATTTTTGGCTCATTCAACGGCTGATCCATCTGCCGGCGCATTTATTCGATAAACTTAAGCATAAGTTCTTTAAAAAAAACAAAAAGCCGGCTCCTGCTCTTAAGAATCGATTTCGTTATTATTCTTACGACCCGCACACTTTTTTAGACGATACCTTTGGTTACGCGTTGGTTCTAATTGGGGAAAAAGCTTAATATAACCCTCTATCTTCTTTTATCCAGATTTGTTACAATCTTTATCTATGAAAGCAAAGAATATGATACCTATATGCCAAGTTAGGCTAACTGAAGACGAGATTCAAGCTTGCTGTGATGTTCTCCGTTCGGGTAATTTGCGTGAGGGAGAGAAGACACGTCAATTTGAGGATCAGTTCGCTACTATGATGGGAGTGAAGCATGCGATTAGCGTCACTTCGGGTACGGCAGCGCTTCACTTAGCTTATTTTTCTCTATTGGAGCCAGGGGATGAGGTTTTAGTTCCTGCCTTTACATTTATTTCCACTGCGAGCATGGTTATGCTTTCAGGCGCCAAACCGGTTTTTTGTGATATTGATCCAGATACTTGGACTTTATCTGTGGAAGAATGTGAAAGAAAGAAAACAGAAAGAACGAAAGCAGTTGCTCCAGTTCATTTATTTGGAAATTCTTGTGATATTCAATCGATTCAATCTTTTGCTCAACAAAACAAATTGAGTGTGATTTGGGACGCGGCTCAAGCATTAGGCTCCCAGTATAAAGGGAAATCAGTGGCTTCATATGCCGACATAGCTTGTTTTTCTTTTTATCCTACAAAAAATATGACAACGGGTGAGGGTGGGATGATTACGACGGACTCGGATGAATTGGCTCAAAAGATCAGAGCATTAAAATCTCATGGAGAGTCGGACCGGTATCAACACCCCTCTGTAGGTTTTAATTATCGAATTACTGATTTACAAGCGGTGTTAGGAATTTTTCAATTAGAGAAGGTTCAGCAATTCATAGCTAAAAGAAAACAAGTTGCTCAGTATTATATTGAGAGTTTTAAAAACAACCCTGCTATTCAATTACAAAAAGAAACTAGTGATTCTAATCCAAGTTATAATTATTTTTCTATTGGTTTACAACTCGACAAATTGAATGTTTCTCGTGATGAGTTTGTTCAGCAGCTGAAAGATGAGGGCGTGCAGTCTGCTGTTCATTATCCTATTCCGTTAAATAAACAGCCTTGCTTTGAGTCCTCTGAGACCTTATCTGTGTCTGAGTCGTTGGCAAACCGTATTGTTGCTCTTCCTATACACCCCTATCTGAATCACGAGGATATTGAGATAGTGGCTAATACCATCAACAAATTAACCTCCTAATGGGCAGTGTAAGTTTGTTTGTTAATTCCTATTTAATTTAATCAGAATATCTATCTATTTGTCTTGCCAGGTCGTTGACCCGGCACACTTGGTCCTAAACTATAGTGTGCCAATAATAGACGGGTAGATTTGAAGCTACCGTTCAACTTTGAGATCTGACTTAGGGTAAAAATCATGGAAGAATTCTATGTCTTGAGCTATACTGGTCAGCTCTCAGTAGACCTGATTAGCAGGTCTATTGGAGAAAGAGGTGAAGAAATGAGTTTAAAAAAAGTGAAGTTTTCTTATTTTGCTCCTTTAGCGTTAACAGTTTGTGTTGCGGGTTCCTTTAATGAATGGAAGCCGGAAGAGTGGGCTTTGAAGAAGGATGAAGAAGGTTATTGGAATGCAGGTTATCAATTAGAGCCAGGAAGGTATGAATATCGCTTTGTCGTTGATGGTAACTGGGAAAATGATCAGAATAATAATGAGATCGTTCCTAATCATGTAGGCACATTTAATAATGTGTTAGTTGTCAGATAAGAGTCCTTCCTAATTAATACTTATACTCATAAGGGTTATTGATTCATGAAAATAGTTTTTGTTGCAGCGGAGATGTCTCCTTTTGCTAAGGTAGGTGGTTTGGCAGATGTCTTGGGGGATCTTCCAAATAAGATTGCAGAGTTAGGGCATCAAGTATATGTGGTTTTGCCACGTTATCATTGTGTTGATGGCCGTAAATTTTCGTTAAAGAAATTAGGCGAGTTTGTTGAAGTTTCTTTAGGACAAGAAACAGAGAAGTTGTCGGTTAAGAGTTCTCGATTATCAGAACGTCTTGAAGTTTTCTTTTTGGAGCATCCTTATTTTTTTGACCGAGAAGGTATTTACGGAACGAGCTTGGGAGACTATGAAGATAATGATAAACGTTTTATTATGTTCTCTAAGGCTTCTCTAGAATTACTAAAACTTCTAGGGATAAAGCCAGATATTATTCATTGTCATGATTGGCAAACAGGATTAGTCCCGGCTTTCTTGAAGCTTGATTATCAAGATAAGGCAGCGTTTCAGAAGACAAAATCATTTTTTACGATTCATAATTTGGCGTATCAGGGTAATTTCCCGCCAGACACTTTGGCTTTGTCCGGTTTTGACTGGAAAGAGTTTTCAATGCAGCGTATGGAGTTTTATGGGAAATTTAGTTTTTTAAAAACAGGGCTTGTGTACTCGGATGTGGTTACTACCGTAAGTGAGACTTATGCTAAAGAGATTCAGACAGAAGAGTTTGGGTGCGGGCTTGAAGGAGTGCTTCAAAGGCGTAATGAAGATTTGTATGGGATTTTGAATGGGATTGATTTTGACTTATGGAATCCGGAAACGGATAAAGAGTTGGAAACTCCTTTTTCTAGTTCAAACATGGAAGCTAAGGCGGTTAATAAAGCTGCGCTGCAAAAAGAATTTCATTTGACGGTTGATCCTCAGATTCCTTTGCTTGGAATTGTGACACGGCTTGTCGATCAAAAGGGGATTGATTTGCTTTTAGCTTCTTTGGAAAAAATTCATAAGCGCAATTTGCAATTTGTGCTTTTGGGAAAAGGAATGAATCGTTATCACAATGAATTGATGAAAGTAGCTCAAAAATATGCAGGAAGCTTTAGCTTTAATTTAAAATTTGATGAAAAGTTAGCGCGTCGAATTTATGCATCTTCAGATATCTTTTTGATGCCTTCTGTTTTTGAACCTTGCGGTTTAGGGCAAATTATTTCTATGCGTTACGGAACAATTCCTCTTGTTCGTGAAATAGGCGGGTTGGCAGACACAGTAACGAACTACGATACAGCGACGGGAGAAGGGAATGGTTTTGTATTTTTAGAAAATACATCTGAAGCGTTTTTGTCTAAATTGGATGAAGCTGTTGAAGCTTATAGAAACAAAGCTGAGTGGAATCAGTTAATACATAATGCGATGAATAGTGATTTTTCGGTTCAGAAGACAGCACAGAAATATATTGAGCTTTATAAAAATGCAAAAAGAAAAACGGTTTTAGAATAGAACTTTTGTTCAATATTTATATAAGGAGAAAAAGATGAAAGACGATATGCTTAAAATAGGGGAATATACATTTAAATCTCGATTAATTATAGGGACAGGGAAGTACAGAACAAATGAAGAAATGGTTTCTGCTTTAGCTGCTTCAGGTGCAGATCTGGTTACGGTTGCTATTGGGCGAGTAAATTTAGAGTCTAAAGATGAAAAAACAATTCTGGATTTTATTGACCGGGATCAGTTTACATTGTTGCCTAATACAGCAGGTGCTTATACAGCGGAGGATGCTATTCGCATTTCTCGTTTAGCGCGTGCCGCAGGGGTTGGAGATTTAGTTAAATTGGAAGTTATTGGAGATAAGAAAACATTATTACCCGACACTGAAGGGCTTTTAGAAGCTACGAAAGTATTGGTTAAAGAAGGTTTTACGGTAATGCCTTATACTAATGATGATTTAATTATGGCAAAGAAGTTAGAAGATGCGGGTGCGGCTTGTGTCATGCCTTTAGCAGCTCCGATTGGTTCTGGAAGAGGAATTCAAAACCCATTGAATATTAAGTTTATTAAAGAAGCAGTAAGTTGTCCTGTAATTGTGGATGCCGGAGTCGGCACGGCTTCAGACGCTGCTGTTTGTATGGAGTTGGGTGTGGACGGCGTGTTGATGAATACAGCAATTGCTCTTGCGGATGATGCCACACTGATGGCTGAAGCAATGAAGCAAGGTGTTTTAGCAGGAAGAAATGCTTTTTTTGCTGGTCGTATTCCAATGAAAGAATACGCTTCCGCTTCTAGCCCTCAAGAAGGGTTAGCGATAAAATAATTTTTTGATGTTTGTTATAAAAGGAGAATGCAATGTATAAGATTTGTGTATTGCCTGGAGATGGGATTGGAAAAGAAGTAACTGTTGAAGCGGTTAAATTGATTCAAGCGCTTGCTGAAAAACATCACCTCGTTTTTGAGCTTGAGGAAGATATTGTTGGCGGTACGTCTATTGATGCTCATGGTGTTCCGATTACCGATCAAGTTTTAAACAAAGCTAAAGCCGCAGACGTTGTTCTTTTGGGAGCTGTGGGAGGCCCGAAGTGGGAAGGTTTGGATTATGCTATTCGTCCTGAAAGAGCGCTTTTAAAATTAAGAGAAGAGTTGGGTTTGTTTGCTAATTTAAGACCCGTGAAAGTTTTCTCGAGTTTGGTTCATGCAAGTACATTGAAGCCGGAAATTGTGGATGGAATTGATTTGATGGTTCTACGTGAATTGATTGGTGGAATTTATTTTGGGGAACCTAAGGGGGTTGAGACTTTACCTGATGGGACACAGAAAGGTGTTAATACAGAAGTATACACAACGCCAGAAGTGGAAAGAATTGCCCATAAAGCTTTTGAGCTTGCACGCAAAAGAAGAAAAAAAGTTCTTTCTGTCGATAAAGCAAATGTTCTAGAGTCTTCAGAGTTGTGGAGGAATACGGTTGTTGATGTTGCTAAAGATTATAAAGATGTAGAGTTAGACCACATGTATGTGGATAACTGTGCAATGCAGTTGATTCGGAATCCAAAACAGTTTGATGTGATTGTGACGACCAATCTATTTGGAGATATTTTGAGTGATGAGGCAGCTATGTTGACGGGGTCGATTGGGATGTTGCCATCTGCGAGTTTGGGAGAGAAGCATGCGATGTATGAACCTGTTCATGGAAGTGCTCCTGATATTGAAGGGCAGAACAAGGCTAATCCTTTAGCTACTATTCTTTCTGTTGGAATGATGATGCGCTATACTTTGAATCTTCCGGAACTTGCTGATAGTATTGAGAAAGCGGTAGAGAAAGTGTTAGAGGCAGGTTTTAGAACCCCAGATATCATGTCTGAAGGTTGTCAATTGGTTAGTTGCACCGAAATGGGAGAGCAGGTTATTAAGAATTTAGACTAGAAGTTTGGAAGGGGAAGAGTGATGGAGAAGAAAAATATTGCTGTTGTAGGGGCTACAGGTGCTGTAGGACAAAAAATGTTAGAAGTTTTGGAGCAGAGGAATTTTCCTTTTAACAGTATTCGTTTGCTTGCTTCAGAAAGATCTGCAGGTAAAAAAATATCTTTTTTAGGACAAGAATTAACCGTTGAGGCTTTAAACAAAGATTCTTTTCAAGGAATTGATATTGCTTTATTCAGTGCCGGTGCCGCTCGGAGTAAAGAATTTGCGCCAATAGCTGCTGCAGCGGGTGCTGTTGTTGTAGATAATACGAGTCAATTTCGCATGGACCCGAATGTTCCTCTAGTGGTTCCTGAAGTGAATGCAGCGGATATAGAAAAGCATAAAGGGATTATTGCAAATCCTAATTGTTCTACTATCGGAATGGTATTGGCGTTAAACCCGATTCATCAAGTGGCAAAAATTAAGAGAGTTGTGGTGAGCACCTATCAGTCTGTTTCGGGAGCCGGAGCTACTGCGATAGAGGAGTTAAAAACTCAAGTTAAAGATTGGGTGGATGGGAAAGACCTTGTTGTTGATAAATTCCAACATCCCATAGCTTTTAATTGTATCCCACATATTGATGTTTTTATGGATAACGGATATACCAAAGAAGAAATGAAAATGGTAGAAGAAACTAAAAAAATTCTTGGGGATGATTCCATACAAGTAACGGCTACTTGTGTGCGTGTTCCTGTCTTCTTTGCGCATTCTGAAAGTTTAACGATTGAGACTGAGAAGAAGTTGAGTGCAGCAGAAGTTAAAGAGTTGTTGTCTTCTGCTCCTGGAATCTGTTTGCTTGATGATCCTGAAAACAATCAGTATCCCATGCCATATGATTTGGCAGGTCGAGATGAAACTTTTGTAGGACGAATCCGAGAGGATGTTTCTCATCCTTCGAGCATTAACTTGTGGCTTGTTTCAGATAATCTTCGCAAAGGAGCTGCTTTAAACGCAGTTCAAATTGCAGAAAACCTGTGATGGGGCTGTGGGGTTGGTCCGTGACAGTCACATCCTTCGGTCTTTGAATCCGCGTGACAGTCACCGCGAAACTTAACTTATGATTAAAGTCCATACTTTAAAATTAACGATGGAATATGATGGGACCCGCTTGTATGGGTTTCAGATACAAAAGAAGCACCGTACGGTTCAGGAGGACTTGGAGAAGGCATTCTCCAAGATCTTTCAGAAGCCCATTAAAGTGTCGGGTGCTGGAAGAACAGATAGTGGGGTTCATGCTTTAGCTCAAACAGCTCATGTAAAAGTTCCTGACAAAATGAAGTTGAATGATTTGCAACGAGCAATAAATGCAAACCTTTCCAAAGATATTGTGATTAAGAAACTGGAAAAAGTTAAAGATGACTTTCATGCGCGCTATGATGCTAAAGGAAAAGTGTATCGATACTCTGTTTGGAACTCTCGGTTAAGAACTCCACTTCAAGATCGTACTGTTTATCATTACATTATGCCTTTGAATGTTTCTAAAATGAAAGCAGCGGCTAAAGTTTTGATTGGACGCCATGATTTTAAATCGTTTCAGTCCAGTGGTGGAAATAAAGAGATGAGTACTGTACGTAATTTAACTCGATTGAGCATTCAGAAAAAAGGAGCTTTGATTTATTTTACTTTAGAAGCAAATGGGTTTTTGTATAATATGGTAAGAAATATTGTAGGCACCTTGATTTGGGTTGGCCTTGAAAAAATTGATATTAAAGAATTGAGAACTATTTTAAAGGCAAAAGACCGGAAAAAAGCGGGTCCGAACGTTCCCGGAAAAGGACTTTGTTTGATTAGGGTGAAGTATTAGATAAACCTCAGTGGGTATAGCGTTGTGACGGTGGGGTGCTTAAGGAGAATAATTTTTAATTTTCCTAAGTTATATTAATTAAATAACTTAGGGTTGTTTTACCTAAAAAAACTAAGGGGTATTTGGGTAAAAAAACTTTCCTTCAACTAGAGCTTTATGCTATACTTCGAGCCTTTTCTATGGGGAAAATACCCTTTATTAAGATAAAACGAATACGAATTAGGAGTCTTAAAGAGTCATGTCAGAAGCTAAAACAATTACAGGT
Source organism: Candidatus Omnitrophota bacterium (assembly GCA_029261035.1). Taxonomy (GTDB): domain Bacteria; phylum Omnitrophota; class Omnitrophia; order Omnitrophales; family JACROU01; genus JAJDCD01. The sequence goes on along the minus strand of JAJDCD010000025.1, from coordinate 229,236 downwards.
ATAAAGAAAAAAGGTGAAGTTAGACTTGCGGCAACACGTGGAACCCTTGATGAAGGTAAGTGGTTTGTTGTTGATGTTAAAGGCAAGGTTTTAGGGCGTGCGGCAGTACAAATTGCTGGCAAGCTAATTGGAAAGAACAAAAAAACATATGTTCCTCATTGGGATAATGGAGATCATGTTGTTGTTCTTAATGCTAAAGATGTTTTGGTTACAGGAAGAAAAGTAAAAGATAAAGTGTATTCTTATTACACCGGTTATCAAGGCGGTCTTAAAGAGTATAGTTTAGAAACTTTGATGGAAAAAAAACCTACAGCAGCTCTTACCAAAGCGGTAAAGGGAATGCTTCCAAAGAATAAGTTGGGTTCCAGAATGTTAAAAAGATTACTTGTTTATCCTGATAGTGCTCATAAACATCAAGCACAGAATCCGGAAATTTTTGAAATTAAATAGCCCGTTCGTTTAAGGAGATTTTAAATATGTCAGCTGCTACAAAAGAAACAAAGAAATATTACGCAACAGGAAGAAGAAAATCAGCTGTTGCTCGCGTTTGGTTAGAAGAAGGAGAATCTGGATTTGAGGTAGATGGAAAGCCGTTAGAAGCAAATAATTTCACTCCAATTCAAATCATGTTAATTCGTCAACCCCTTGAAGAGTCTAAAACAATCAATCAGTTTAAAGTTAAAGCAACTTTAAATGGCGGAGGGCTTAGTGGGCAAGCAGGAGCTCTTCAGTTGGGGATTTCCCGTGCTCTTGTAGAGTGGAATCCAGATTTAAAGGCATCTTTAAGAAAATTCGGATTTTTAACACGAGACCCTAGAGAAAAAGAACGTAAAAAGTTTGGACAAAAGGGTGCTCGTCGTAAGTTCCAATTCGTAAAACGTTAATATTTATTATTTAGTTTTAAGTTTAAGCTCAAAAAAGGTGACATAGGTTTTATGTCACCTTTTTTATTTTAGAAGGTTATTATGAATTTTAAACTCATGTTTGTAATTATGATTCTATTTTCATCTCTTATTGTTTCTGGTTGTGCAGAGTTCTTTGAGGACTACTCCTATGGTTCTGGGGGGCTTGCGGCAGCGCAATCGGATGCGAGTTCTTCTGGGTCTAGAGACCCGTTTTCAAGCTATGGAGCTTATAGTCCTTCTGGATATTAATCTATTCTTACTAGAAGTATTCTGGGGTCATCGATGAAAAAAGTTATTAGCATTCTTCTTATTGTTATTGTTCTAATTGTTGCTGCTGTTATTTTTGCTCTTCCTTTATTTGTTTCAAATTCTGATATTCAAGACTATCTTACATCTCAAATAAAAGCTCGTGCAGGGGACCAATTTGAAATTGGTGAAATTGGTGTAGGGTTTATTCCATCTGCATTTATTGAGGTTTCTAATGTTGTTGTTTACTCTCCTAAATCCTCAAAGGAAATTCCTGTATTAAAAGCAAAAAAAGCAAAAGTATTTTTGAAATTATTCCCATTAATTTTTAAAAATATTGAAGCGAGTTCTGTTCAGATGAAAGGTGTTGATGTTTACTATGAATGGGTGGAAAAGGGAAAGAAAGCTTTTATTCAATTAACGGATGTGGAAGGAAGGGTGAAGTCGGTTGATTTTAAAACCCCTTCGAGATTTTCTTTTGAAGGACATTTATTTGAAACAGATAGTACTTTTGAAGTGGAAGGAGATGCTTTTTTATCTCTTGATGAAGGTAAGTTTGAATTTAATGAAATGAGTATGCGTTATGATGTTTCTCAGTTAGATTGGGCAGTACTAGTGAAGTCGGGGTTGATTAGAACTTCGTTGCCAATCCGATCTTTGATGTTGGGTTCACAAGGGGTTGTTTCGTTTAATTCTACATCTCAGGATGTGAATGGGACCTCTATATTAACTTTTCAAGATTTGGATTATGGTGAAGGTAAATTAAATACAATTAAGACGGTAGTGGAAGGGGAGGTTGTTGAGTCGCTGCCTTTTTCTATTCCTCTTAAGTTTGAGACGGATTACAGTTGGACTCAAGCTAATCAAACTTTTCAAATGGATAACATGAATATTACTGGCCTAGGTCTTGAGGGGGTTAGTTTTGGCAGTGTGAGCATGAGTGAACAACCTCAAATTGATTTTACATTACGTATCCGAGACCTTAATTTAAACGAATTCATCCCACAATTACCTTCGAATTTATTGGCTGAGATAGGTTATCTCTCAAATTGGACTGCTGAAGGGAATGCCGCTGCTTCGGTTATTGTGAAAGGTCCTGCGGATAATCTAGCGGTGAGTTTAGATGTCGATTTAAAAGAAGCTCTACTGGAAGTGCCTCAAGTTTTAAAGAAGAAGTCAGGGCAAAGTTTTTCAGCTTCATTACAGTCTAAAATTGCTTCGGAAGAGTTAGAAGATGTGGAATTTAATATCCGTTTTGGAAGTATGAATGTGAAAGGTACGAGTGCAAGGTTGAGTCTAGAGACTCTTGAGGGAGACGTAAACTTTATATCTAATAAATTTCCTCTTAGTGATTTTGATGGAGTTTTTGTTCCTATGAAGGGCTTAACTTTGGAGGGTGAAGCGAAGCTATTGGCTACTTTAAAAGGGAAGTTGACAGATTTTAAACAATCTAAATATGGGACGCATACTATTTTGGATTCCGTAACCTTGTCTTCTGGAGATAAGGTGTTGGTGCGGCATTTGTCCGGTTCTTTTGATTTTAATTCGGATCGAATAGCCTTTCAGGAAGTATTGCTAAAATTGAATGACACGGATCTTAAAATGAATTTAGCTTTAAATGATCCTTTGGCTCCTCAATTTGAAATGGATATTCAATCGGATAAATTTGTGGTTGATGATTTTATCTCACTTATAGACACTGTTAAAGAAATTCAAAATCCTACGATCGCTCAAGCGCAAACTCAAGCTATTAAAACAGCAAGATCTTCTTTTTGGGAAAGAACCGCTTATGCAGAAGAGGCTTCTTCTCTAATTTCCTTTGACTCCCTTTTAGCTTCTCCGGATTCCTCTCGGGTCACAAACAGTTTGCCCGAGCCTTTAAGAAAAGCGACAGGCAATATTAATATCAGCCTTAAAGAAGTTTTGTTTCAAGGTATTTCGTTGACGGATTTGAAAGGAGTAATTCAGTTTGATAATGGAAAGGCGGATATTCAAACTTTAAAAATAAGAGCAGGCCAGGGTTCTGTGGAAGTAGTAGGAAAGGCGTCTTTCGATTCTCTTCCTCCTCGTTATGTTTTGAAGTTGGATAGTGTTAACGTGCCGATGGAAATCCTATTTCAGAAATTTGAGAAAAAAATTATGTCGGGGCTTCTTAACGCTAGCTTAAATGTTCAAGGGGAAATAGGGGGTCGGGATCAGTTGGAAGAAACGATTATTGGCCAAGGTGCTTTTGATATTAGTAACGGGGAAATTTATGGGGTAAATTTATTAGGGGCTTTTTCAACTTTGCCGGAATTGGTGAGTTTTAATTTAAGTGATCCTTTAGTTAAATTTACGAGCTTTCGAAATCTCAAAGGACGTATTCAGATTGCAGATCGAAAGGTGAAATTTGCAGACACTTATTTGCTTTCAAATAAATTATACGTAACCAGTGAAGGTATCGTAGATTTTGATGAGAATATAGATTTTCATTCTAAGGCTCAACTTGGCGAAATCTCAGAATTTGAGTTGCAACAAACACCCTCCGAAACAAATGCTGTAGTTGTTCCTTTTAGGCTGAGTGGAACGATTTCAGACCCTAAGGTTTCAGTTGATAAAAGGGCTATTGGACGTGCCATCATTAGTAAAATAGGCTCAATTTTTAGTGGAGGTTCTGAAGATAGCTCTATGCAGGATACCGTGGACCAAGCTTCTAAAATTATCAGCTCTATTTTTGGGTAGAAACTTTATTTCTTCTTTTTAGCAGGACTCTTTGATTTAGAAACTGGTTTTTTGGAAGTTGTAGTTTTCTTTTTGACGCTTGTCTTTAAAGTAGGCTTTTTAGGAGATGCTTTCTTTTTCGATTTTTTTAAAACTATTTTCTTTTTAGGGGCATCCGTTGTTGTGGAATTTGACTTGGGTTCTGTTTTTCTTTGAATTCTTGAAGTGATTGTAGTTGGAACTTTTGTGGATTCAAATTTTTCAATAAGCAGTTTTGCGGCCGCTTCTTCACCATCTTTTTTTGTTCTCCCTGAACCTTTTGTTTTTCCGATTTTTTTTAAGCTCACAGTACAATGAAAAAGACCTTTTTTTAACTCTGATTGGTATTGTGGTAAAATTTTTAAATGTTTTTGTGATAATTCTTGCAGGATTGTTTTTGGGCTGACGCCAATAGTGTGGAGGCGTTTAGGGCTGAAATAAAATTTAAATTGTTTTTTTATGAAACGTTGTGCTGTTGGAAGCCCTCGATCAAAATAAATAGCAGCTAGAATAGCTTCGAAAGTATCCGCCATAATTTTTGCTCTTTCCAAATCAGGATGATGACGTTCACTTCTTCCTAAAATCATGAATTGTCTTAGTTTTAATTTCTTAGCTATTTTTGCTAGAATTTTCCCGGATACGAGGATGGATTTTAGTTTAGAGAGCATTCCTTCATCACCATCTTTATATTTTTCATATAAGATTTCACTGATGGTAAAGTTTAAAATAGAATCTCCTAAGAATTCCATTCTTTCGAAACAGAGTAAATTGTGCAGTCTCATTTCGTTTCGGTAAGATGGGTGGGTTAATGCTGCAAGAGCAAATTTGTGATTCTTAAGCTTAACCCCTAAACTTTTCTCTAATTTTTTCCAATCGACGTGTTTCTTAAGCTTTTGTATCATTAGGTACCTTTCTACGAATGGCTACAGCAAAGCAAGTAAGCGCATAATATAGCATGAGATACAAGCGGTAGGGCTAAAATTTAATAGTATTTAGCCTGAATTACAGCTCCTTTCTCTACGAGAGAAAGCTTTGTGGAAGAGCCTCTATTTTGAACTTAAGACGAAGATCTCCCTTAGGGAATTAGTATTGAATTGAGCTAGGATGTATGGATGTTTGATTTCTTGGGTTTTTTCCTCTATAATTGGCTCTTTTCTTTAGGGGGCATTTTTTGCTCCAGTACCTTTGGATAACGAAGGATAATTGTATCGAATGAAATTTTGATACCTAAGAGAAACTTGGACTACCAGAAGCTAATCCTTTCTAAAGGGTTCTAAACCCTAGGCATAGTTTCTGGTTTTTTTGTCTTTGGAATAGTTATAAGTTGTTTAGCAGTATCATGATTGAAAGTTCATAGAACTTAAGAGGAGAAAATGATGATTCGTGTTTCTGTTGTAGGTGCTACGGGTTATACGGGAATTGAGCTCGTTCGGATCTTACAACAACATCCTAATGTAAAAATTACTTCTTTAACAACACGAAGTAAAGACCCAAAGGATATTGAGGAAATTATTCCTACTTTACCTAAAAATCATGGGCTTACTTTGGAAACGTTTAAGTTGAATAAAGTTGTAAAAGAATCGGATGTGGTTTTTCTTGCATTACCACACACACAGGCAATGGATTTGGCTTATGATTTATATAAAAAAGGGAAGACGGTAATTGATCTTTCGGCAGACTTCCGAATTAAAGATGCTCAGCTTTATGAAATCTGGTATGGGAAAAAGCACACTAAAAAGCTTTTGTTGGGAGATGCTGTTTATGGATTACCGGAGGTGTTTCGGTCTAAGCTGAAAAAAGCAAAGCTCATCGCTAATCCTGGGTGTTATCCTACAAGTATTTTGTTGGGGTTGAAACCAGCCCTTGAAAATAAACTTGTTGATTTTGAATCTATTGTAGTTGATTCAAAGTCGGGAGTGAGTGGTGCCGGTAAGAAACTGTCTGAAGCGACACACTTTTGTACCGTAGACGGAGACTTTAAAGCATACAAGGTAAACCAACATCAACATATGCCGGAAGTAGAAGCTTTGTTAAAGAAGTTTTCGGGAAAGAAAGTAAGTATCGCTTTTGTTCCCCATTTATTACCTATTGAACGTGGGATTTTGTCGACGATTTATTTGAAGAAAGCTAAAGGCGTTACCCCTCAAAAGATTTTGAAGGCTTATAAAGAAGCATACAAAGATGAGCCTTTTGTACGAGTGAAGCCATTGGGAACGTTTCCTTCTATTAAAGATGTGGTTCGAACCAATTTTTGTGATATTGGTATTTGGTCTTCTGCTCGATCTAAAGAAGTGATTGTGATTAGCGCTATTGATAACTTAGTAAAAGGTGCTAGTGGTCAAGCTGTTCAAAATATGAATATCCGATTTGGATATGATGAAACATTAGGACTCGTTTAAAATGGCAAAATTTGACTGGCGTAGTAAAGGGAGTGTTTCGGTTGCGAAAGGATTTTTGGCTTCTGGAATTCATTGTGGAATAAAGAAACGCAAAATGGATGCTTCTTTGATTTATTCAGAGACGCCTTGTGTTTCTGCTGCTGTTTTCACAACCAACAAAGCAAAGGCATGGCCTGTTCTTTATTCTATGAAAGCAATTAAAGGGAAGACGCATAAGGCTATTCTTTGTAATAGTGGAAATGCTAATTGTTTTAATGGCGCTATAGGTCAGAAGACGGTTAAAGAGTCTGTAAAAAAACTAGCTTCGCAGTTGAAGATCAAGGAAAAAGAAATATTAGTTTGTTCTACAGGAGTTATTGGGAGGACTTTTCCTTGGCCTAAATTTCAACGAGGAATTCCTAAGTTGGTAAATCAACTATCTCGTGCTGGGGATCAAGATGCGGCTTTGGGGATACTGACTACAGATAAGCTAACGAAAGAGCTTTCTATTGAATTTCTCTTCAATGGAAAAAAAGTGCGTTTGGGCGCAATTGCTAAAGGTGCGGGTATGGTGCATCCCAATATGGCAACCATGCTTTGTTTTATAACAACAGATTTAAGTATTAAGAAAACGCTGTTGCAGTCAGCGTTGAAAGAGGCTGTTTCAAAAACTTTTAATCGAATAGCCATTGATAATGATATGAGTACAAATGATACGGTTTTTATTTTGTCGAATGGTTTAGCTAAAAATAAGACAATTCAAAATAAAGGTCCGGAGTATTTAAAGTTTGTTGAAATTCTTATAGAGTTTTGTAAAGAGGTTTCTTTAAAACTTGTGGAAGATGGTGAGGGCGTAACTCGCGTTTGTGATGTTGTTGTCGAGAAAGCAGCTACAGAGAAGGGTGCTGAAATTTTTGCACGGCAAGTAGCCAATTCGATGTTGGTGAAGACGATGTTGACGGGGGCGGACCCCAATTGGGGGCGTGTGATTGGAGCCTTGGGTGCAACAAAACAAAACATTCATTGGGACAAGCTAGAGATTTATTTTGATAAGAATCTTATTTTCTCTCTAGGTAAAGGGATTGATAAGCATCTTTCTTTGGTGAGAAAAACATTGAAGAAAAAACATTTTCAATTGCGAATTGTTTTAAATCAGGGGAATGCAAAGGTTTCTTTTTTAACTTCTGATTTGACGAGTAAATACGTTCGTATTAACTCAGCATACACGACTTAGAAAGTAAAAATTTAAAAGTAAAGGCTAAAAACCATAAATCAAAATTTAAAAAGAACATCTTTTGATATAAGAAGAAATTTTGGATTTTTAATTATGGTTTAGACTTTTTACTTTAAATTTTTGAATTAAATATGGTAGGAGAAGGTAATGGAAACATTGGTAGAGAAAGCTAATATTTTAATTGAAGCGTTGCCTTACATTAAAAAATTTCGAGGGAAAGAAGTTTTGATTAAGTACGGTGGTGCCGCAATGGATAATCCTGAAATACGCCACAATGTGATTGAAGATTTAGTATTTATGAATTATGTAGGAATTAAGCCTATTTTGATTCATGGTGGGGGGCCTGCGATTACAGAGAACCTAAAGCGAAAAGGGATTCAAACTAAGTTTGTTAATGGTTTACGCGTGACGGATCAGGAAACTATTGATGTGGTTAATCAAACGCTTGCCGAGCTGAATAAAAGCATTGTGCATGATATTAATCAATTAGGTGCGCGTGCTATTGGCTTGAGTGGACATGATAATGAAATTTTGAATGTAACAAAGCATCAAGCAAATGGAGATGTTGGTTTTGTTGGGGATGTAGAGTCTGTGAATATTATGCCTGTTAAAGAGTTGACAGAATTTAATATTATCCCTGCTATCTATCCCTTGGGTATTGATTCGAAAGGTGAGACTTATAACGTGAATGCAGATGAGGCGGCGGCTAAAATTGCTGTTGCAATGAATGTGCAGAAAATACTGATCTTAACGAATGTTCACGGGATTATGAGAAATGCAGAAGATGAAAACTCTTTAATTTCTTCTTTGCATGTAGATGAGGTTGAAGGTTTAATCGAGAATAAAGTGATTACTGCTGGAATGATTCCAAAAGTGAACTCAGCTATTACAGCACTTCAAGGAGGTGTTAAGAAAGCTCATATCATTGATGGGCGGATCAAGCATTCTCTTTTGCTGGAAGTTTTTACAGATAAAGGAATTGGAACAGAGATAATTATCTAATTTTATGACTACTCTAATTGAGGAATTTAAATTGAAAACAAAAGATGTTCAAAAAATGTACTCTGATTATATTTTGCCAACGTATACACAGTTACCTGTTTGCTTGGTGAAGGGTAAGGGGTCTTGGGTTTGGGACTTGGAGGGAAAGAAGTATTTAGACTTTTTCCCTGGCTGGGCTGTTAGTGGTTTGGGTCATTGTCATCCTGCGGTTGTTTCTGCAATTAAAGAACAATCCAAAAAGGTGATTCATATTCCTAATAACTTTTTAAACCTGACTCAAGCTCGACTGGCTAAAACGATTGTGGAGCATAGTTTTCCTGGTAAATTGTTTTTTAGTAATTCGGGGGCTGAAGCGGTTGAGGTTGCTATTAAGTTTGCTAAGAAATTTGGGGCTGAGAAAAAACGATCTGAAATCATTACGTTTAAGCAATCTTTTCATGGGCGTTCTTATGCTGCGATGTCCGCATCAGGACAAGATGTGATGCATGATGGTTTTAAACCATTAGTGCAGGGGTTTAAATATGCAACTTTTAACGACTTTGATTCTGTGAAGAAGTTAGTTACTTCTAAAACAGCTGCAATTTTATTAGAACCAATTCAAGGTGAGGGTGGTATTCATGTGGCTACAGGGGAGTTTGTTAAAAACTTGCGAAAGCTATGTAATGACAAAAAGATTTTATTAATTTTTGATGAGGTTCAAACAGGAATGGGGCGTACAGGGAAGATGTTTGCTTTTCAACATTTGAAAGTTAAGCCTGATATTATGACCATGGCGAAATCGTTAGGGGGGGGAGTCCCTATTGGAGCTACGCTTGTTTCGAATAAAGTGAAAAATGTGTTAACTCCAGGATCTCATGGTTCTACTTATGGAGGAAATCCTTTGGTTTCCAGAGCTTCCTTGGCCGTATTTGAGGCCATTAAGAAAGAGAGTTTGTTAGAAAAGACTCAGGAGTTGGGAGATTATTTAAAACTTCATTTAGAAAAATTGCAACGACGTTATCCTGTTGTTAAAGAAATTCGCGGACGTGGTTTGATGTTAGGGATGGAATTGTCTATTACGGGAAAGCCTGTTGTGGATGAGTGTCTCAAGCAGGGGTTGATTATTAATGTGACTCAAGGAAATATTTTGAGGATTTTACCTGCGATGACGGTGACGAAGAAGCAGGTTGATACAGCTATGAATATGTTGGATTATGCGCTTAGTAAGTGGTGTCATGCGTTTTAGGGTTTAGGAGTGGGTTGGAGACCAGGGATCGTTCCCCGGCGCTCAGACAGCACAAAAATTGTGAAGCTATTTTTGTGAACTCGCGGCGGGGAACGATCCCTGGCCTTTAAGTTACTAAGCTTGGTGGTGTGTGTGGAGGGGCAAAAGAAAGTTACATCGAGTAACTTTCTTTTGTGAAGTTGGCAGTATCGTCACATGTGTGACGATCGTTATAGAAGCTGTAGAGAAGAGGGGATTTGATGAAGCATTTGTTGGGGATTAAGGATTTATCTAAGAAGGATATTTTGGATATTATTGGGATTGCGGTTGAGGTTAAGAAGCACCCTAAGAAATACCTTAGACATTTAGAAGGAAAGTCTTTGGGGTTGGTTTTTGAAAAGCCTTCGACTCGGACGCGTGTGTCTTTTCAGGTTGCTATGACTCAGATGGGTGGAGAAGCTCAGTATTTAGGTCCTCACGATATTAAGCTGGGTTCTCGAGAAGCTCTCCATGATGAGGCGCGAGTTTTATCTCGATATTGGGATGCTATTGTGCTTCGAACATTTAAGCATAAAACGATTGAGGATTTTTCGGACTATTCGAAAGTGCCTGTGATTAATGGTTTAAGTGATTGGTCTCATCCGTGTCAGGCTTTGGCAGACTATTTAACGGTGATAGAAAAGAGTAAAAAGAAACAGGCTATTGTTGCTTATGTGGGTGACGGAAATAATGTACTAACGTCGTTGCTTTATTTATTTGCTAAAATTGGCGGCCATTTTCATTTTGTTTGCCCAAAAAAGCATCAAGTAAATCCAAAGGATTTAAAAGAAATTATGGCTTTAGCTAAAAAATCGGGGGCTTTGATTCAGCAGAAAACGACTCCAGAAGGCGCTATTAAATTTGCAGACTTTGTTTATACCGATGTTTGGGTGAGTATGGGTGAGGAAAAACTGAAGAAGAAAAAGCTTTCGGAGTTTAAAGGGTTTCAACTAAATAAGAAGTTACTCTCTAAAGCAAAAAAGCCTCCTTTTATTATGCATTGTTTGCCGGCTCATCGGGATGAAGAAATAACGGATGAGATTATGGAAAGTAGCAAATCGATTGTTTTTGATCAAGCAGAGAATCGATTACATGCAGAAAAAGCGATTCTTTTGTGGTTGTTGAAGAAATAGCGTATAGCGCATAGCGTTTAGCGTATAGATCCTTTGCCAAAAGCTTTTAGATTTCTTGAACTTAGGAGAGGGTGGTTTGGTAAGAGAATCTTTTGATTAAGGAACCTATCCGCTCTACGCTAAACGCTACCCGCTAATTGAGAAAGGAAGAGTTATGGATAAAGTAATTTTAGCTTACTCAGGTGGATTAGATACTTCATGTGCAATCAAGTGGTTAAAAGATAAATATAATGTGGAGGTTATTTGCTTTTCTGCATTTATAGGGGAAGTGCCTGATAAAAAAGCATTAGAAAAAAAGGCAAAAGCATCAGGGGCTTCAAAAGTTTATATTAAAGATCTTAAGAAGGAATTTGCTGAAGATTTTATTCTTCCTGCATTACAGGCACATGCTAAGTATGAAGGGAAGTATTTGTTAGCGACTTCTTTAGGCCGACCTTTGATTTCTAAGCATTTGGTTCAGATTGCGCAAAAAGAAAAAGCAAAATATGTAGCTCATGGTTGTACTGGAAAAGGGAATGACCAGGTTCGGCTTGAAGTGGGAATTCGAAGCTTGGATTCTAAATTGAAAATCATTGCTCCTTTACGGGAGTGGGAATTCAAAACACGTGAAGAAGAGATTGATTATGCAAAGCAAAATAAAATACCAATTGATATTACAAAAAAAAGTATTTATTCGATTGATAAAAATATTTGGGGTATTGCGATTGAAGCAGGTGTTCTAGAAGATCCTTGGGTAGAGCCTCCTAAAGATGCTTACGTGATGACTCGAGCTTTGTCTGAGGTTCCTAAAAAATCTACTACTGTGACTTTGGAATTTAAGAAAGGCATTCCGGTTTCTTTAAATGGCAAGAAGATGCCTCTTGTTGCCATGATTGAAAAGCTAAACGACTTAGCGGGGAAGTATGGTGTGGGTCGGCTCGATTTAATTGAAAACCGAGTGGTGGGGATCAAAAGTCGAGAGATTTATGAATCTCCGGCAGGAACGGTATTAATGACAGCTCATGAAGAGTTAGAAGCGTTGGTATTTGACCGAGCGCACCTCCATTATAAAAAGCTTATTTCCGAGAAGTATGCGGACTTAGTTTATGATGGTTTTTGGTTTACTCCTTTGAAGGAAGCTTTTGATGCATTTGTTTCAAAGCACCAAGATCGAGTGACGGGAATTGTGAAGTTAAAGTTAGATCAAGGACATGTGATTATTGCAGGACGCAAATCTCCTTATGCTTTGTATTCTGAAGCGTTAGCGACATATTCTGAAGGAGATATGTTTGATCATAAATCAGCAGAAGGTTTTATTAAATTGTGGGGACTTCCTTATGAAAAAAATGTGGGGCGGAAGATTTAAATCAGAATTAGCTGAAGAAGCAAAAGCTTTCTCTTATTCTTTAGCAACCGATTTTGAGCTTTTTGAAGCAGATATTCAACTGAATGAAGCGTGGGTAAAAGTGTTGGCCCAAGCTAAGATTTTGAAATCTGCAGAGAAGACTAAATTGCTCAAAGGCCTAGCCTCTGTCAAAAAACGGTTTATGAAGTATTATGAAATCGATAAAACGCCGAAAGAGTTTTTAGATTTGTGTTACGAACATGAAGATGTGCATTCTTTGATTCAGGTTGAGTTGGAAAAATCAGCAGGGGCTGTAGCCAAGAAGCTTCGAACAGGTCGAAGTCGGAATGATCAAGTGACAACAGCATTGCGACTCTATTTGAAAAAGGTGATACCGGAGCTGATTAAGTCTGTGACTCACTTTCAAAAAGTGCTTGTGCAATTTGCACAGAAGAATCAAAAGGTAACGATACCCGGTTATACTCACTTGCAACGAGCGCAGGTTGTTTCTATGTCTCATGCGATTTTAGCCTATGTTGAAATGCTTGAGCGAGATAAGGAACGTTTTCAGGATGCTTTGAAGCGAATCGATGTTCTGCCTTTAGGGAGTGGAGCTTTAGGTGGTGCGACTTACTCTTTGTCTCGAGATAATTTGAAGAAGTTATTAGGTTTTTCAAAAGTTTCAGACAATAGCATTGATGCGACCGCAGATCGAGACTATGTGATTGAAGTGTTGTCTGGGGTTTCGCAAATGTATATTCATCTTTCTCGATTATCCGAAGATATGATTTTGTGGAATTCAACCGAATTTGATTTTATTACTTTGGACGATGCTTATGCTACGGGTTCCAGTTTGATGCCGCAAAAAAAGAACCCTGATTTATTTGAATTGACTCGAGGGCGAAGCGGTAAAGCTGTGGGCCATTTGGTGTCTGCGTTGATGAATCAAAAAGGTTTGCCTTTGTGTTATAACCGAGATCTTCAAGAGGATAAGGAAGATTTGTTTCCAGCGCTTCATTTGGCGTTTGCAACTCTGGAAGTTTTACAAGGAGCCATTAAAACAACTCAAGTCAACCATTTGAATTGTCAGATCTGTTCCGAGGATAGTTTTTTGTATGCAACTGATTTGCTGGATTATTTAGTGGGTAAAGGGTTGTCTTTTTCTGATGCTCATCGAATTTCTGGGGAGATTGTTCAATATGCAATCTCAGAGGGTTTTGAATTGGACCAACTTTCACTGGATGTTTATCAGAAGCTGTGTAGTAAAGTAGATAAAAGTGTGTATAAAATTTATAATCCAACGGTTTCTATCACGAAAAAGAAAACGCATGGAAGTACTTCTCCTTCTAGTGTTAAGAAGCAATTAGTTAAGTGGAAGAATAAATTAAAATAGATTTTTTGAGAAAGGTAAGAACAAGTGCGTAATTTTGATTATAAGAAAAATGATTTATATTGTGAGTCTGTTGCTATTAAAGATATAGCAAAAAAAGTAGGCACTCCTTTTTATGTTTATAGTTATAAGTCTTTTACAGACTCTTACACAGAGTTGGCTAAAGCATTTAAATCCATTAAGCCTTTAATTTGTTATTCGACAAAAGCAAACTCGAATATAGCTGTGCTTACAGCGTTAGTTAAAAAAGGGTCTGGTCTTGATATTGTTTCTGGTGGAGAGCTGTACAGAGCATTAAAAGCAGGGGTGAAGCCAAATAAGATAGTTTATGCGGGAGTTGGGAAGACGGATGAAGAAATTAAATTTGCGATTCAGAAAGGGATTTTACTTTTTAATGTGGAGTCCGCTGCTGAGGTTGTTGCTATTAATCGTGTCGCAACTAAATTAAAAAAGAAAGCAAGTATTTCAATTCGTGTAAATCCAGACGTATCTGCAAATACGCATGACTATATTACAACAGGAAAAAAAGAAAGTAAGTTTGGGATTGATATGGATACGGCACGAGCCCTATTCTTAGATAAGAATCGATATCCTTATGTCAATATGTGTGGTATCCATGTTCATATTGGATCTCAAATTACAACGGGAGAACCTTTTGTCCGCGCTTTTAGAAAAGTAATGATTTTTGTAACGAACTTAGAGAACCAGGGGATAAAAATAAAATTTTTAAATCTAGGGGGTGGGCTTGGAATTACTTATGATAATGAGAAGCCTCAAACTGCGGCTGAATACGCCTCTAAAATTTTACCTTTGATTAAAAGTAAGAAATTTAAGGTTATTTTTGAACCAGGACGTTTTATTGCAGGGAATGCAGGGGCTTTTGTTACACAGGTTCTTTATACAAAAAAGACAGAGGCTAAAAATTTTATTATTGTGGATGGGGCAATGAACGACTTGATAAGACCTAGTTTGTATGAAGCTTACCACGATGTTAAGCCTGTGATGAAGAATATAAAACTGAAATCTATAAAGTCGGATATTGTTGGCCCTATCTGTGAAACAGGAGATTTCTTTGCAAAAGATCGAAGAGTGCCTGATTTTCAAGATAAAGATTTACTGGCTATTATGAGTGCTGGAGCTTATGGTTTTACCATGGCAAGTAATTACAATACCCGACCTCGTGTGTGTGAGGTTATGGTGAAGGGGAATCAGTTTGAAGTGATTCGTAAGAGGGAAACCATAGAAGATTTAGTTAGAGGAGAAAAAATCCCTTCTTTTTTGAAGTAAGGATGTTGGGGTAAATATGAGTTGGGTGGCCAGAGAAAGTTCTCCGGCGCTCAGACAGCACAAAAGTGAAGTCGCTTTTGTGAACTCGCGGCGGGGAATTTTCTCTGGCCTTTTTGGAATTTGTTTTTGGGTGGTGATAGAGGGTCAAAACAAAAGCACGTCGAGCACGTTTGTTTTGTGAAGTAACAGCATCATCACATGTGTGATGATCGTTGATTTAGCTAAGGGGTATTAGCTGAGAGCTTATAGCTACAGATTGGATAAGATTATGAATACAATTACTTTTTATAAAATGCAAGCATCGGGTAATGATTTTGTTGTCATTGACCACAGAGAGAGCTTTATAACCGATGTGAATGAATTTGCTCAACATGTGTGTGTACGTCAGTTCGGTGTTGGAGCGGATGGCGTGTTGTTGGTAGAGAAATCAGATGATGCAGATTTTAAAATGAGAATTATTAATGCGGATGGATCTGAAGCGGATATGTGTGGGAATGGTTCTCGTTGTATTGCTTTGTTTGCCCATGAGCTTTTAAAGTTTCCAGATAAAATGAGAATTGAAACAGGAGCAGGTATTATTTCTGCGGTGATTTCGGAAAAGAAAATTAAAGTTCAGCTAACGAAACCTATAGATTATAAAGCGGCATTTGAACTGGATGTCGATGGAAATAAAAAAGAATTATCCTTTATTAATACGGGAGTTCCTCATGTGATTCATTTTCCAGAGAGTCTTTCAGACTTTCCTGTAAATGAAATTGGTGGAGCGATTCGTTTTCACGAGAAGTTTAGTCCTTTAGGTGTGAATGTTAATTTTGTTGAAGTAACAGGCCCTCATGATATTTCTGTTAGAACTTACGAGAGAGGTGTTGAGTCTGAAACGTTTGCTTGTGGTACTGGATCTACGGCAAGTGCGCTTATTTCAGCGCTTCAAAATAAAGTAAAGTCTCCCGTGAATGTATTTACTACGGGTGGAGAAGTTTTGAAGATTTGTTTTGAGCTTGAAGGGGATGATGTTAAAGAAGTTTTTATGGAAGGAGAAGCTCATATCTCTTTTCGTGGGGAGTTGATTGTTACTTAGTTGAGATGTGTTGGAGGTTGAGTAGCGTTCCCCGGCGCTCAGACATGCTCGCCCTTTAGGGCTGCGCAACTCGCGGCGTGGAACGCTACCTAACCTCTTCTATTATTCGCTTTGGGAGTGTGTGAAGGTGTTGGAAACAAGAGCGCCATCGAGGGCTCTTGTTTCCTAGGTATAATGTTGTCTCGTTATGTATTAATAACGAGATACGTGGTTGTTATTTGCACTGTTAATTTAGTGTTAGGGATAAAGGCGTTTGCTGTTTATAAGAGTTGGTTTAGGATTTATTATCTGCCGTAAAGCTTGGCAGATCCGCATCAGGCGGAAGAAGCTAAAAGCTGATGGCCGATAGCTATAAACAAAGGAGACATTTATGTTCCAGGGATCGATGGTGGCTTTGGTTACACCACTTAAGAATGGAAAGATTGATTTTCCGGGTTTGAAGAGGTTAGTGGAGTTCCATTTAGAAAATGGAACGGATGTAATTGTGCCTTGTGGTACGACGGGTGAGGCTGCCACTATGTCTCATAAAGAGCATTGCGATGTTCTGAGTTATGTAACAGAGGTTGTTAATAAACAAGTTCCTGTTATTTGTGGGGCGGGGTCTAATAACACGGCTGAAGCAGTGCTGCTTGTGAAGCATGCTAAGAAGATTAAGGCAGATGGTGTGCTTGTGGTTACTCCTTATTATAATAAGCCCACTCAAATAGGTTTGTATAAACATTTTGAGTTTTTGGCTAAAAAAGTAGATATTCCTTTTGTTTTATATAATGTGCCAAGCCGTACGGGTGTTTCTATGGATGTTAAGACAGTGACTCAACTGGCTAAAATTCCTAATGTAGTTGCCATTAAAGAGGCTAGTGGGAGTTTGAATCAAGCGACAGAAATTATACAATCTTCTGACATTACCGTTATTTCAGGGGATGATGCGTTGACCTTACCTCTTCTTTCTGTAGGTGCTAGAGGGGTGATCTCGGTGGTGGCTAATATTATTCCTAATTTAATGTCTCGATTGGTGCATTCTTACTTGAATGGTGATATTGAAGATGCTCAACAGATTCATTATCAGATCTATGACTTGGCTCAATCTTTATTTATAGAGACGAACCCAATCCCTGTGAAGACGGCTTTGTCTTTAATGGGAATGGTTAGAGAAGAGTTTCGATTGCCATTATGTACGATGGAAAAAGCAAATAAGGCAAAGTTGAAAAGTATGTTAACAAAGCATGGTCTGATCAAACGAAAGAAAAAAGCCAAAGCGTAAAGGAATGGTGTTATGAGTCAAAAAAATTCAAATACAAAAATTATCGTTGCGGGAGCTTGCGGAAGAATGGGTATGAGAATTCTTGAGCTAGCAGATCAAGGCCCGTATGATATCGTAGGCGCCGTTGAAGCAAAAGGGCATCCTCAAATTGGAGTTCAGTTACCTAACCTGATTTCAGGTATTAGTGCGAATGGGGTACAGGTTTCAGATTCTCTTTCTGAACAAATAGGGAATGCAGAAGTTGTTATTGATTTCACTCATCCCGATGTCACTATGGAACATATTCGAGAGTTAGCTGGATTTAAAAAAGGAATTGTTATTGGAACAACAGGATTTTCAAAAGCTCAATTAGAAGAAGTTCAAACTCTTTCTAAAAAAACTCCTGTGGTTTTGGCTCCGAATATGAGTGTGGGTGTAAATATTGTATTTCAACTTTCTGAATTGTTAGGGAAATTATTGGATGAAGAATATGATGTTGAGATTATCGAGACGCATCATCGTTTTAAAAATGACGCACCCAGTGGCACTGCTTTGGAATTAGCAAAACGTGTTGCTGCGGGCAGAGAAGTGGATCTGGATGAAATGGGAGTTTATGGTAGAAAAGGTTTTACAGGTGAACGCAAAAAAGGAAGTATTGGTGTTCATGCGCTTCGGGGTGGAGACATTGTAGGGGAACATACCGTTCGTTTTTTAACGCAGGGAGAAACGATTGAAATTTCACACCGAGCTTCAAGTCGAGATTCTTTTGCTTCGGGTGCTTTGAGAGCCGCTCAGTTTTTGTCTTCGAAAAAATCGGGCTTTTATACGATGAAGGACGTTTTAGGGCTGAAATAGGAAAAAGTCAAATTTTCACAAAATCCTAAGTCCTTTATTTATAATAGTTTATGCTTTTATTAAATCTTGTTCATAGCCAAAAAATAACGATTAGGTTAAAATAACCGCAATTATGTGCAGTTAAATATTCATTAATAGTGTTTGCAAAACCCATTTAGGGATACCCGGTGAGTATGGATATTCACCCCAAAATTACTTCAAATTTAAAATACAACTACTCTGTTTTGAAACATTTTTTATTCAGTAGCTTTCTGTTTATTTTTATTGCTGCTCAGCTGATCAGTGTGCCTTCTGTTTTAGCCCAAACAAATTCTTCTAATCAAGACTCCTCCATTTCTCAATTTAAAGATCAGTTTTATATGCCTCATGAGACGCGCTTGAAATATGCGACTTATGATTGTTTGAGTTTTATTTTAACCAAGCAAGAGGTTGACGATTGGAATTCTTTCTTTTCTGTTGTTACAGGTTTTGATCAATCCATTTTAGAAACTAGAATTTTAAAAGATGTACAAACGGTTGATGAAGCTCGAGATTATTTTGAGTCTAATTCTAAACGCATCGATTATAAAGGCGCGTCTATTTTAGAAGTGACCTTAAAAAAGAAAGATGGAAGTGACTACCAAATGTATTGGGTTGGCCAAAAGGCTTTCTCAAATTTAGAACAAGCTCAGGGAGCTGTTTTAAAAATTAAAAAAATATTAGATGCTAAGAATTTAAATTTTGATGATAGCGTTGAAGTTGCAGAAAATTATTCTCAGAGTTTTACAGGTGCTGAGAAAGTAGCGGCCAAAGAAGAAGTTGGTTTGGGAGAGAAACCTAACTTTCAAAATGAAGAAGAATTTTTCTTTGATGTTATTGATGGATTGGAACTTAATAAATTCTACGGCAAGTATCCCGAAGATGAATGGTTTTTATATCAAGCTGTCGGTGAAGCTACTTTTCGTAATACTAATTTAGATAATCGTAGTTTTAATGCCGTTACCGGGTTTAATTCAAATCGAGTTGTTTTTAGAGGTTTGAAATTTTTTGGATCAAGCATTGATCCATACGTAGAAGGTATTATTCGTTTTGAAACAAATTCTCGAGCATTTAGTAACAGCATTGACTGGACGGGTGGTTTGGAATATCGTCCTTTTAGGTTAAATAAAGCCTTAGAAAAGTCTCCTTGGACCGAATGGGCCAAGAACATTCGTATGTATTTGACTTATACTCGCCGAGACCCTATTAAAGACATTAGCTTTGGCGATAGAGACCATGATCTTCAAGTGGGTATTGACTACTTTAAAGAGTGGGGTATTGATCTTCCTAAAGAAGGGGATGATGATAGTTTTCTATGGGGAGAATGGTTTGGAAATTATTACTTCTCTAAAACAGGTTTGGGCTCGACAGACGATTTTGATTCTTATGTTTTAAACTCAGCTGTTCGTATGGGTATTAAATGGCCTCGAATTCCTTTGCCTGAGAATCCTATTAATGATGAGTTAGTAGTGATGCCTTATTTTCTTTTTGAGCATGTCAATACAACAGGAACGGGATTCTTTTTTCAAAACCGTTATTTTGTTGGCGCAGGTGTTCGTTTGATGCCTTTTAGATCTTATCGATTTTTAAATTCTCAATGGTTATTTAAAACAAAATTATTTTTTGAATATGAAGGTGTTGGATCAACTCAATATAGTAAGAGAAATCCTCCAAGCAGTGTTCCCGATAGGGATTACCGTTTAGGCATTAACGTTTCTCTCAACCGTTTTTAACGTTTTACACACACATAGATAGATGATGAATAAAAACTTTAAGTTAAATCACATTTTGTTAGGGCTTGTCGTTTTTGGGCTATTTGCTTTTGCAGCACCAAGTGCATGGGCGAATGTTGTCACCAATGCCGGCTTTGAAACTGCTGGAGCTGGGGGTGCGACGACCGCTAATGATTGGACTTCATTTAGTACGGGTGGTGGTACGATTGCCAACCGTGTGACTGTAGCTCCAGGTCCGATAGGAGCCCCATTCTTAACTCAAGGAATCGCTTCTGTTCAAGTAAATGCTTTTGGTGGAAACACGGCAGGTATTTTTCAGAATATTACAGGGGTTACAGCAGGAGATCATATTAGCTGTTCGGTGGATGCTAGAACACCGAACTTAGCCGGTGGTGCGGGGGATGGTTTTGCCATTGTTCGTCTTGAGTTTTTTAATGCAGGAGGCGTTCAAATAGGGGCTTATCAATCCGCTCAAATTACTACAGCAAGCACCGGAGCTGCTTTTGGTACTTTTACAGCACAGGGGATTGCACCTGCAGGAACCAATTTTGCACGTGCTACACTAACAACAGTCTTGGCGGCAGGAGGTTTAGGTGCTGGAGACGTTGTTTTTGATAATGTTAGAGGTGCTTTTACTCAAAACTTTACAGGAGCTCCAAAACTTTTTCCTATTAGTATTAGTACCGGTATCAATAACGTTGAAGCTTGGCCAGGAAAGTTAATTACACTTTCTTTTAATATTCAAAATACAACAGCGGCAGCGATCCCAGCTTCTGAAATTAATTTAACAATTCCTTTTGGTTTAAACATTGTTAGAAATACCGCGCTTTTGAATGGCCGTCTTGTAATTCCAGAAAAATCAGGACCGAATCACACGTTTCCAATTCAGGGGGCATTAGCTGTAGGTGAAATTAGACCTATCTCGATGCAAATTCTCGTTACCTCGGGAGTTACTATTGGTGAGGTGTATGATATTGTTATATCCGCAAGAAACCCGTTAACGTCAATTATTTTAAGTTCTGCTACAAGAATTCCTATTCGTATTATTCCGGATGGTTTGTTTGATTCAGGAACTCTGTTGGGTAAGGTTTTTAATGATAAAAATGAAAATGGGATGCAAGATGAAGGGGAGGAAGGTATTCCTAATGTTCGTCTTGCAACAGAAGATGGCCTTGTTGTTTACACAGATAATCATGGTAAATATAACATTCCAGGTTTAGAGCCGAATAGGCATCTTATCAAAATAGATGGACATTCTTTACCTGAGGGAACAAAGTTTATTACTGAAGAGACCTTTCTTTTTAAAACGACTCCTGGGATGCTTAGTAAGGTTAGTTTTGCTGTAAAACTCCCTAAAGGACAAGTTCCTGAACAATATCAAGATGAGTTGAACGTTTATGCGGCTCAGTATCAGGATAAAGCAAATCCTATTCTTAATGTTGGCATGAATCCTCTTGAGTTAAAGAGAGGACAGGGGATGTTTGAAATAAATCCTGTTTTTCATTTTGATACAAACTATGGTAGCTTTATTTCTGATTGGAAAATTGAAGTTCGTAATGAATATGGTGAGTTGGTTTGGACAGGTTATGGAGAAGGTTCTCCTCCGCGAGAAGTTCCATGGTCGGGTATTGGAGACAATGAAAAAATTCTTGAACCAGGGGATTATGCTTATCGCATGATTGTTTCAGACCGAGATAATTTTTCTGACTGGACTGTACTTAAATACTTTAGAGTTATTGATAAATTAACCGGTGAGGGTCAGCGTTTTGATCAACCTTTTAGTGACACGGGCTTCTTTAACGTACAGAAAGATGGAAAACAAAGTATTCCCCTTGATAAATATGGTGCTCCTGTTCAAGTTCGAGGAACTGTAGGAGATGAGAGGGATGTTGTTATTAATGACCGAAAGGTTAATGTGGACTCCGAAGGGGTCTTTAATGAACTTATGTATATGCCTTATGGTGTTAATAATGTTCAAGTAGCAAGTGTCGATCGTGAAGGTTCTACTGTAAGTTACTCTAAAGAAGTGGATGTTAAAGATAGATACTTTTTTATGGTGGGTCTTGCTGAAGGAGAATTGGGATTTAACGTAGTTGAAGGAAGTACGGAAACTTTAGGAGACTCCGATGAATTTCAAGACTCTTTCTACCAAGATGGAAGAGTGGCTTTTTATTTAAAAGGGAAGATTAAAGGTCGTTTCTTGGTAACAGCTCATATGGATTCGGATGATAGTGCTGAGGGCGATAACCTTTCTCGACTGTTTACCAATTTAGACCCAGATTCTTATTATCCTGTTTATGGAGATGGTTCTGTGATCGATTACAGTGCACAGGATTCTCAGGAACGATTCTATTTACTGATTGAAGCGGACAGATCTTTCTTTAAATACGGTAGTTTTGAAACTGATTTTGATGAAACTGATTTGGTTCAATATAACAGGACTTTGTCGGGCGTTAAAGCTCATTACGAAACCCTTTCAACGACGAAATATGGTGATGCTAAAGCGGGTGTGACAATGATGTCTGCGAGTGCTCGTCAAGCAGGAGATCATAATGAGTTTGTGGGTACCGGGGGGTCTGTTTATTATTTGAGACATCGTTTAGTGATTGAGGGGAGTGAAAAATTAAAGGTTGTTGTTCGGGATAAAGTGCAGGGAATTAATATTACAGAGACAGAACTTGTTGAAGGTCAAGATTATGAAATTGATTACCAGGCAGGCCGAATTATTTTAACAAAACCTCTTCTTTCGGTGGCATCTTCGCAATCGATTATTTCTAATAATATTTTGAATGGAAATAGAGTTATTTTAATTGCGGATTATGAATATGAAACACATGCAATTTTTGATTTTAATTCAAGAGGGCTTCGTGCTTGGACTAATGTAGGGGAAAATTTAAAATTTGGTGGTTCTTATGTGAGGCAGACAGCATTGTCTACAGCAGATGATTATATTGTTAGAGGAATTGATGCTACCTTGCGTATTGGAGAAAATACTAAGATTGTTGCTGAAGTTGCAGAGACAAGTAATACCCCTGGCGGTGCTGCAGTTTCTTTCGACGGCGGTTTGAGCTTTGCAGATAATCAAACAGGTGCTCCAACGAGAAGTGAAGCTTATTCAATTAAGGGGCAAACACGTATTGGAAAACGAACAGAATTATCTGCTTATTTCCAGAAATTAACACCAGGTTTTGCTGTTTCAGATTTGGCGAGTCAGCAAGGGACATTGAAGTATGGTGTGAATGTGCGTTATAAAATTACAGATCATTTGCATGCGCGTTTCAGACATGATCAGGCTGAAATTGTGGCTCCTAGAATATCTGTTGTCCCTCAAATTTTCTTTGATCCTGAGAAACGTACAACAACCATGTTGCAGGCTGTTTACGCAAGAGGTCCTTGGGATATTATTGCGGAATATCGTAAGCAAGATATTGATGTAGCTACGCCATTTAGAGCTGTTGAAGATATTTTGGATAACGAACGTTTTGAAAATGCAGTTGCACTTAAGGTAGCCTATCAAGTTTATGATTGGTTTAAACCTTATGTTCGGGCTCAGTGGGCTTTGGGTGGAGAAGATTCGAATAATCAGTTTGGGGTTGGAGCGGAAATTAAACTTCCTGATAATAAAACCACGGCTCGGTTTGAGCAAATGATTGGTAATATTGGGGATTCTGTTTTGATTGGTGTTGAACGAGAGTTGTCTGAGAATACTAGAATTTATAATAACTTTTCTGTTGTAGATCGTCATAATGGTCAAAGAAGTCTTTTGACATCTATGGGAACAAGCCATATTTTAGATGATCGTAGTCGTATCTATACTGAAAAACGCTATTCGGATTACGCTTCTACAGGAATTAATCAACAAGATGTTTTTGGTTATGAAATTAAGCTAGCAAATAAATGGGCTGTTAATGCAACTTATGAACGCAGTGTTATTGACGAGTTGAGTATTCCGGATAAACGTAATACAGGTTCTGTAACGGTTGCCTATGATGATGGAAAACGTTTAAAAACAGCAACAAAAGCAGAGCTTAGAAAAGATACTACATCCAATGAACGTTATCAAATAACCTTTCAAAACTCTACAACATTTAAATTTAATGATGACCTCACTTTTAAAGGCCGTTTGAATACCTCTAGAACACGTAGTAAATCACTACAACAAACAGAATCATATTTTACCGAATTGAACGTTGGAATCGCTTATCGTCCTATTAAATTTGATCGTTTAAATTTTATCTCACGATACACTTATTTAGATGATAAGAGTCCTGATAGAGCTTTCCAGAACGCAATTCCATTTCAGCAAAAATCTCATACAGTAGCGTTTGAAGGTGCTTATGAGGTAAATAAATATTTCCAATTGGTTCAAAAAGTTGCTTTGAGAAGTTCTAAATTTGCTTTAAACACGGGTCAAGATTCTATTGTGAATCGTTTTCTTTGGGCTTCTAGAGTTAATTTTCATGTAACTCGTAAGTGGGATATTTCTGCTGAGTATCGAGTGTTGTATCAAGATAGCGCTGCAGACGACCGTAAGCATGGATTCTTATTTGAGGTTGATCGTAAATTAATGGATTATATGCGATTAGGTATTGGTTATGATTTTTCAAATTTTGATGATGGAATTACTCCAGATAGTGGTTATGAATTTAATGGGTTTTACGCTCGTTTGACAGGGGAGTTCTAACACCGTATTTATTAGAGGAAGAGGTAGATGACATATGAGTAGAATACTTTCAATAGCATTTCTTGTTCTTTTTACAGCAGTAGCTATTTCTGGATGTTCTTCTGCTAAAAAAGCTATTTTGCCTGTTCATGATGAGACACTTATTTTTGACAGAGCTCTAGATTACACTTATTTACGTGTGATGGACGCAGTTTTGAATACTCCTGATTGGACGTTGTTTGAGACGGAAAAGAAGGAAGGGCGTATTACCGCGTTTAATGAAAAGTACCCTGATATCTTTGCCCCTATAGATCAACGAATGGTTCACTTTAGGTTAGAGCGTTTGGCTCGTAGTAAGACCTCTGTTCGAGTAACTCCATCTTCTCAGTCTGTAGTGGGAGTTGCTGATTTGATGAAGGAAATCAAAGGTAATATGAACCGTTCGACGGCTTAATGCTTCCCAAGAATACCTACAAAACACATATTATTAGCTAATTACCCCGCTATTTAAACTTTTCTTATTTTCTCTGACCTTCTTTTCCCTTATAATAGTAAGTTTGTTATTAGCCCATTTTCATAGTCTATAGGTGGTCATACGCATGTCTCAAGGTGAGATTTCTCTTAAGGGAGTGAAAACTCATAATTTAAAAAATCTGGATATATCCATTCCGCATAATCAATTAGTGGTTATTACAGGAGTGAGTGGTTCTGGAAAGTCTTCGCTTGCCTTTGATACTTTATATGCGGAAGGACAAAGAAGGTATGTTGAGTCTTTGTCCTCGTATGCGCGCCAATTTCTTGAGCGTATGGAAAAACCTGATTTAGATTCTGTTTCTGGAATTTTACCTGCCATTGCTATTCAAGCAGAAAATCGAATTTCGAATGCTCGTTCTACCGTTGGAACTCAAACAGAAGTGAATGATTATTTAAGAATCCTTTTCTCTCGTATTGGAAAGACTTATTGCCCAGAAACGCATCAACTAGTTCAGGAAGAGGAACCTCAGTATGTTGTGGAGGATTTGTTTAAGCAATACAAAGGCCATTGGGCCATAATCGTATTCGATGTCCCTCTTTCAGAGAAAGTTCGAACATATCCAGATGAACTTATGTCGGAAATGTCGCAACAAGGTTTTACACGTGTATTATGGAAGAGTCAAATCGTTCCTTTGGAAAAATCGATTTTAGAAGATGAATGTATAGATAAATTATCCATTATTGCAGATCGTATTTTATTGGAAGATTCAAAAAAAGTCCGAGTTGTTGAGTCCTTGGAATCAGCTTATCGCTTTGGTAAAGAATTTCTTTCAGTTTATGTCTCTCCAAATATTTCTGAAAAATTTCCATCAGAACAAAAAGACTTTTTAGGGTGGGAGTGTAAAACCTATTCTAGGTTATTTAATTGTTCGCCTTATACACAAGAATTTCAAAAACCCGTCCCCAATATGTTTTCTTTTAATAGCCCGCTAGGAGCTTGTGAAACCTGTCAGGGGTTTGGCCGGATTATTGACATTGATTGGAATTTGGTTATACCGAACCCTAAAAAGTCTTTAGGTGAAGGTGTTATTGAGCCTTGGACCAAACCGAGTGCCGCTTGGGAAGCGGAACAGTTAGAAAAATACTGTAAAAAGAAAAAAATTTCTTGGGACAAACCATTTGAAGAATTAAGTCAGAAACAAAAAGATATTATTCTTCACGAAGGGGATAAGGAAAATGACTTTTATAGTGTGGAAGGATTTTTTGAATACTTAAAAAAGAAAACATACAAAATGCATGTTCGAATTTTTTTAAGTAAGTATAGAGGATATTTTGTTTGCCCTGAATGTAAGGGAAGTAGGTTAAAGGAACGTGTTTTAAATGTGACAATTAATAAAAAAAATGTAGATGAATTATGTCAGATCCCTTTGGTTCATCTGAAAAAGTTTTTTCACAAATTGAAGTTGACGGAACATGAAGAGAAAATTACAGGGCCTATTTTATTGGAGTTAAACAAGAGGATTAAGTTCTTAAATGATGTTGGGTTAGGGTATTTAACTTTAGGGCGTCTTTCTCGAAATTTATCCGGTGGAGAAAGTCAAAGAATCAACTTGGCAAAATCTTTAGGTTCTAGTCTTGTGGATACCCTTTATGTTTTAGACGAACCTAGTATTGGGTTGCATGAACGAGATAATGAATTGTTGATTAATCTACTTCAAGAATTGAGAGGTTTGGGAAATACAGTTGTTGTTGTTGAACATGATGCTTCGATGATGCGAATGGCAGATAAAGTGATCGATATGGGGCCTTTTGCTGGGGCGTATGGAGGAGAAGTTATATTTAGTGGAGAGATGAAAAAACTATTAAAAGATCCTAATTCTTTGACGGCCAAGTACCTTAATGGAAAAGAGAAGATTGAGAGAGGGTATGTTTCTAAGCCAGGTGAGGAAGCTGGGTGTATTCATATTAAAGGTGCTTCAGAACATAATTTAAAAAACATTGATGTCGAGATTCCTCTTAAACAATTTTGTGTTGTGTCGGGTGTTTCTGGGTCAGGAAAAAGCACTTTGGTTTATGATGTTCTATACAAAAACTATCTTAGAGCTAAAGGGAAGTCTGTTGCAGATGTTGGAGCTTGTAAAGAAGTGACAGGTTTTGATTTTGTGAATGATATTATTTTGATTGACCAGTCTCCCATTGGGCGAACTCCTCGCTCAAATCCAGTGACTTACTTGAAAGCATTTGATCATATACGACAAATATTTTCTAAAACGCCAGATGCTCAGAGACGTCATTTGGGGCCTGGAGCTTTTTCTTTTAATGTTGCAGGTGGGCGTTGTGAAGGCTGTCATGGAGAAGGAAAGATATGTGTTGAAATGCACTTTATGGCAGATGTCTATGTGGAATGCGATCAGTGTAATGGAACTCGATATCAAACGCACATTTTAGAGATTAAGTACAGAAGCAAGAATATTCATGAGGTTTTGAGTTTAACAGTTGAAGAGGCTTTAGATTTTTTTAAAGAACAACACAAACTAGTTCGTAAATTGAGAGTGCTGAAAAGTGTTGGGTTGGGTTATTTAAGATTAGGGCAATCAGCAACGACTTTGTCAGCAGGTGAAGCTCAACGGTTGAAGCTTGCATTAGAGATGAGTGATTGTTGCAAGTCTGAAGTTCTTTACATATTTGATGAGCCAACGACAGGACTTCATTACCATGATATTCAGTTTCTCATTAAAGCTTTTGATGAATTACTTCAAAATGGGAATTCTCTTTTAGTTATTGAGCATAATATGGAAATTATAAGAAATGCAGATTTTATTATAGATCTTGGTCCAGAGGGTGGTGACGAAGGTGGAGATGTTCTGTATTCAGGGCCCCAAAAAAACTTGTCTAAAGTTTCAGAGTCTTATACAGCTCAGTACCTTAAGAAATCTTGTATGAAAGTGACTTCTAAGAGCTGATTTACTGAAACAATTGAATTTTAGGTCATTTTTAAACATCTAATAGGAAAACATAAGGTTTTGACAATAGATAGAGAATATGCTAATTTTAAGTCCTAAAACCTTTTTTAAATGTATTAATTTGTTGGTATTGATTAACTCTTTAGAGTTTCGTAACAGATTGTGCTATAGTTAATTAGAGATAGTTGCAATATAACTATTTTAATACAAATTCTGATAAGAGCATTAATATGTTAAATATTAAATTTCAGATCAATTACTTAAGTACTTTGATAATTTCTTTTGCCCTTCTATTGGGGTTTATCCTTCCTGAGGAGGCTTATTCTCAGACCTATCATAAAAGGATAGAAAAAGCCCGCGGAAATCAAAAGAATGCAGATGTGAAAAAAGAAGAAGAGAAACCTGTCATGGTTAAGTATCAAGTAGGGGATACTTCCAGTTTTTTTTCTGAAACAGATAGTCCCTTATCTCAAGATGGAAGCTCTGAGTGGGATGAGTGGAATGAGTACTATGACGAGTGGTAGTATTTTTTGTATTTAGATTAAGAGATAATATGCCGATAAATTGAAATCCAGATCGTATAATTTTACGTAAGAAGGTTATAAGATTAGCGATCTAAACAGGGTTTTAGAGAGATAAGTCGTATCCTCGACAAGGAGATAGTTGTATGGAAAAAAGATACTTAAGAAGAGCAAAAATGTATTGGATGAATCATAAAGTTAAAATTTTAATTTCTGCAGGAATTTTGGTTCTGATTGGCCTATCTATTTGGGGTATGTATTCTCTGGAGAGTTTTTATAGAAACATTACATTAGCACAAATGCCACTATCGTTACTTTTGGGTATGGTCCATGCTGCTGTTTTCGTATTTATGTATCAAGTCGTTCTCCGTGGAGGAATGACAAAGACAGATAAAAAAGAAATTAAAGGGAAAGATGTGAGCGTGCGTTTTTCTGATGTTGTTGGAATTGATGAAGCTAAAGAAGAAGCATGGGAAGTGGTTCAATTAATTAAGGATCATGCACGCCTTAAAAAAATTGGGGGAAAAATCTTAAGAGGTATTTTGATGTTAGGACCTCCTGGGTGTGGAAAAACCTATTTAGCCAAAGCAATTGCTACAGAAGCGGGCCTTCCTTTTCTTTCTATGGCAGCAAGTGAATTTAACGAAGTTTTCGTGGGTGTGGGTTCTTCGCGAATACGTCAGCTATTTAAGAGAGCGCGTACTCTTGCTTATGGTTTTGGTGGTTGCATTGTATTTATTGACGAGTTAGATGCAATGGGACATAAAAGAACTTTTAATCAATTCGGTGGACAAGAATCTAATAATACACAGAACCAATTACTGGTAGAAATGGATGGTCTTGGTTCTAAATTGGAAGATGTTATTGTGATTGGAGCTACGAATGCTCCTGAAGATTCTATGGACGAAGCGTTATTGAGACCTGGAAGGTTTGATCGTAAGGTTTATATCACAAAGCCGAGTTTAGACGGACGTGAAAAATTGTTTCGTTATTATTTAGGTAAAGTGAAACATGATGCGTCCATTGATGTTTCTCGCTTGGCTCGTAAAGCTGTGGGAAAAAGCCCTGCTGACATCGAAATGCTTGTTAAGGAATCTGCTTTGATTGCAACAAGAAACCATAAAGATGTTGTTTCTGCTAAAGATATTTCCGAAGCAATTGAACGTGTTGAATTAGGTGTTAAACAAAAGATTAAGATGACGGATAGAGAGAAGACAATGACGGCTTATCATGAAACAGGTCATTTGATAACCACTTATTTACTTCACCCTACGGACGATGTTTTTAAAGCATCCATTATTCCCAGAAAATCTTCATTAGGTGTAGTTCATCATACTCCTAGGGAAGAACTTTTCAGTCATGACAGTCATACTTTACTTGCTAATATTAAAGTGGCTCTGGGTGGGTATGTTGCTGAAAAATTAAAATTTCAAACGACAACGACAGGGGTATCTAGTGATTTTAAACAAGCAACTGCGATTGCCCATAATATGGTGTGGCGACTTGGAATGGGTGGGGATGGTTTGTATGGAGATTTCACCTCAATTCCTGAAGCTCAATTGTCGAATGATTTTAAACTGAAGTTGAATGAAGCGTCAAATAGAATTATTCAAGAATGTATCAAAGAGGTTGAAGAGTTATTGAAGAAAGAAAATGACCTTTTTGAACGATTCGCTAAAGAGCTTTTGAGTCGTCAAGAATTAGACTTTGATGAAATTGAAGCAATTTTCAATGAATATGGCAAATCAAATCCGAGAGAATTTGCTGCGGGTAAAGAGAAGAAAGATTCATTTTCTGGAGAAGATGCTTCAGACAATTAGATTTTTTTAATCATTGTTTAAAAGCCGTTTTTCTCTATCTATAGGGAGAAACGGCTTTTTTGTTTTAAATGAAATTAAGGCACTTATGGTTTATATCCGAACTTTTTTATATACAACGTGTTTTCTTGTTTTACTACCTCTTATTTTTTCTGCTTGTGATGGACCTACTTACCCTGAAGAAAAAGTAAAAAAATCAATAAAAGAAATTTGCCTAAAAGAATATGATATTAAAGATGTTGAGGTGATTATTAAGGGAAAGACTGTAGGAGTTTTTCTTCCTTTGAATCAATTGTTTCATAGTGACTTCGAACATGTTTTAGCTACAGGAAAAGTGAAAAACATAGAAAATTTATTGCAATTTTCTCCTGAAGCGATGGAAAAGGTGGAGGATGTTCTTTTTTCAACTTCCAGAGTGATGTTGAGTACCGATTCTCATCTTGATTTTTATTTACTTAAAGCCATTGATACAGAAGTGACGGGAATAGAACTTGTTCTCTTGGGCTATGTGGATGATGTTAAGAGAGTTCGTTTTTGGGATATTCCTAGAAGTGAATACAGAGAACGTGTTTCTCATGATCTTAAGATTAATCGAGCTGTTATATGGAATAGACCTGTTCAGCACTTATTTAAAGATATGAATCAGTTGCAGGTTGTTGAACTTTTGGATAAATATTTTATTTCTGGAACAAATTTAAATATGATTTCCCCATTTTTTTATTCTTATTTACTTGAGTCTCAGTTTAAAAAAAGTGAGGGTCCTGAAATTGTTGATATACGTTCTATTGCTTTTAAACAAAATCAGGCTTTGGTTTATGTGAAGTTAAAAGAAGAATTTAAACCTAAAGAAGAGTACAGTGAGCATGAGTTTCTAATTCCGTCAGAATATGAAACTGAGTTTTTATTTGTGTTGGTGCAGCAGGGAAATCAATATCAAATAAGTCGTGTGATTCCTTTTGATTTTAAGGGACCTGATGGGAATTTGCAGAAGATTAAATTTCCTCAAGAATTAAAGCTTTATGAAAATTTTGAAAACTGGGCTACGAAGTATGAATTAGAAGAAGTAACTTTTCCTGGATTTTTGGCAAAACAATTGTCTCGACGTGCCGGAAATTTAATGTTTTCGGATGAGCGTATTGAGAATACCTTGGGAAAGGTGAAGCCTGAGATTGTTTATAATCTTCCGGAGGAAAAAACAGATCAATCTATAGAAGCTTTAGATCAAGTAGGTTATTTTTCTTTTAAGACAGCTTTAGAAGAGGGTCTTGTGCCAGACGTACTTCCTCAAGTTGTGGGAACTCAAAACCCTGAGGATGTAAACTATTATGTTGATACTATATTACGTTTGATAGGTAAGGTTTTAAGGGCGTACTCATTTAAAGATTTTTCTGGAATAGAAATTGAACTTCCATTTTCGAGCGAGAAAGTATTTGTGGATACACAGCAATTAGAGCAAATTAGAAGAAAAAAAGCAGACTTCCAGAATATATTCCCTTCTGTTGTGTAGCCCTTAGCCTGTCTGAGGTTAGGGTGTTAATCTATCTATTTCCCATAGAAAAAGCTAATTTCTAAATACTTTTTATTAGCACTCAAAGTTAAAGAGTGCTAGAATATGCCCCTTTTTTGGAGATTGTGGATGCTAACAGATAGACAAAAGAACATTTTATCTTTGGTTGTGACAGAGTACATTCATTCTGTGATTCCAGTCAGTTCTCAAATGATTGCTCAAAGTTCTAGTTTGGGAGTTTCTCCTGCGACCATTAGGAACGAACTGGGTGTTCTAGAAGATAAAGGGTATATTACACATCCTCATACGTCTGCAGGAAGGTTGCCAACGGATTTAGGCTACCGTTACTTTGTAGATCATTTAATGAGAAGAGGGCGGGTCTCACAAGATATGGCGGGACAAGTCATGGATTCGTTTCGTGTGAAGGCTCAGAGTATTGATGATGTTATTCAGAATTCTTCTAAAATCTTGTCTAGTTTAACGAATCAAGCGAGTTTGGTATTTTATCCTAAACTAGAGTCGCAGTATTTTAAGTCGGTTAATTTGGTTCCAATAGATGATGTGCGTATGCTGGTGGTTTGGGTTTCTGCTAGTGGTATGGTATGGCAAGGGTTTCTTGAAATAGAAGAATCTCTAGAAGCAGAAGAATTAAAAACTATTTGTAATTTTATAAATCAAGAATTGAAGGGAGTCTTATTTTCTAATTTAGAGATAGAACTATTGAGTCAATTGGGATCTAGGAAAGATTCTTTATATCGATTATCGGATGTGGCTTGTAGAATTGTTCAAGAAAGTATGGTTGTGTTGCAGGAGCTTAAATTTTCATTAGAAGGTTCAGCCAATGTTTTAAGTAATCCGGAATTTGATGATTTGAATAAAACGAGAACAATCATCGATTTTTTTGAGGATAAAATTTCATTGCTGCAATTATTTGATAGAGACATTACAACAGAACAAGGTTTGAAAGTTCAGATTGGTCATGAGACTCAGTTGAATTCTATTTTAGATTGTTCTCTCATTACATCAAGTTATAAGCTTAAAGATCAGTCGGTTGGTTTTTTGGGTGTTTTAGGTCCAAAACGAATGGATTACGGAAATATTATTTCAGTTGTGGAATATATGTCTGATGAAATGCAAAGCTTGTTAAAACAGACATTTTAAGGGAGGTAGTTTATGAGCGAGGAAGCCAAAAAAAAGAGTGAAAAATCAGAAAAGAAGCGAAAAGAAAAACTTGAAAATGTAGAAAGAAAAATATCTGAAGCGGAATACCAAGAGTTGATTAAAAAGATAGAGGAGCTTGAAGCTTTAAAAGATGGGATGCTTCGGACTGCGGCAGAGTATGCAAATGTAAAGAAAAGATTTGAAAAAGAAAAATCTGAATTTCTTAAGTTTGCTAATGAACGATTGATTCAAGAGTTTCTTCCTGTGTTGGATCATTTAGATAGAGCTTTGGTTCATGCTAAAACACACAGTGATTCAAAGGAGTCAATTTTAGAAGGAGTTCAAATAATTAAAAAACATATGTGTGATATTTTAAAGGCACACGGCTTGGAAAGGTTAGAAGTTTTAGAAAAGCCTTTTGATCCTCACTTTCATGAAGCGTTAACTGCTCTGGAGAATCTTGAAAAAGAAGATGGAACTATTCTAGAGGAGATTGAGGGGGGCTATTTATTTCAAGGAAAACTGTTAAGGCCTTCGAAAGTGGTTGTATCAAAAAAACCAGAACAAAACGACGTTGACATAAAGGAATAAGATAATGGCAAATACACAAAAGAGAGATTACTATCAAGTTTTAGGAGTTACTAAGGAGTCGTCTGAAGGTGAGATTAAGAAGGCTTATAGAAAGCTAGCTTTAAAATATCATCCTGACAGAAACCCAGGAGATCAACAAGCGGAAAATAATTTTAAAGAAGCGGCAGAGGCCTATGCTGTGCTGAGTGACTCGAGTAAAAGAGCTCAGTATGATCAATTTGGGCACTCTATGGGTGGGCAAGGATTTTCAGGGTTTGAAGGTTTTCAGGACTCTTTCAGAGATTTTGGGGACATTTTTGGTGATTTATTTGAAGATTTCTTCGGAGGCTCTGCAAGGGGCGGGGGGTCTCGAGTCGCTAGAGGTTCTGATTTACAATATAGTTTAGAAATAGAATTGACTGAAGTTCTTCATGGGAAGAAAGTAACTTTGAATATACCTCGATTAGAAACTTGTGATGCTTGTACGGGTAGCGGAGCAGAACCGGGTTCTAAAGCGGAGACATGTTCTGATTGTAGAGGGGCCGGTCAAGTTAGAATGACTCAAGGTTTTTTTAGTATTGCTCAAACTTGCCGTCGTTGCCAAGGTGCAGGAGAGATTATTTCAAACCCTTGTAAGCAGTGCCGAGGAAATGGCAGAACTGAAAAAACACGAAAGATTCAAGTGAAAATCCCACCTGGAATGGAATCGGGTTCTAGGCTTAAGATATCTGGAGAAGGTGAAGCGGGGGAACGGGGCGGTCCAAGAGGTAATTTGTTTGTTTTAGTTCAAGTGCGTCCACATACACAATTTAAGCGGTTGGATGATGATGTTTTGTGTGATGTGGAAATTCCGTTTACGGTAGCCTGTGTTGGAGGCTCTGTTGAAGTACCTTCTTTGGAAGGGAAAGTTAAACTTAAGATTCCTTCAGGAACACAAAGTGCTAAAATTTTTCGTCTAAAAGAAAAGGGCTTACCTCGTTTGCATGGAGGAGGTCGTGGGGATGAGTTGGTTCGTGTCCAAATAGAAATTCCAAAAAAATTATCGGATGAAGAAAAAAAGATTATTTGTTTATTAGCACAAAAAAGAAAAGAAAATGTAGAGGTTTCTAAGGGCTTTTTGGATAAATTAAAAGATACATTTAAGTAAAGAATTTGAGGAGAACTTAATTGCCAACATATGAATATGAGTGTCAAGAATGCGGTTTTCGTTTCGATCAATTCCAGAGTATGACTGCGGAACCTCTTACAGAATGTTCGGAATGTAAAGGCGCTGTTAAGCGTTTGATTAGTTTGGGTGGGGGAGTTCTGTTTAAAGGAAAAGGTTTTTACCAAACAGATTACAGAACTTCAGATTATCAAAAGAAAGCTAAAGAAGATCAAGGTTTGAAAAGCAAGAAAGTAGAGCCTTCAGCTTCTGCGTGTGGGACTAGTTCCAAAAAACAAGAAAGTTAATCTTGAATCTTTCTTATCTCTTTTTCTCAGTAATTCCTCTGTTGGGCTATTTGTCCTTTTTGTTTTACCTTTCTAGTGTTCCTATTACCCCTGTTGAAAATCCTATTCCATTTATAGACAAGTTGTTTCATTTTTTGTTGTACATCCCTGTGCCTATTTTATTTTTTCGTTTTCTTAGAACTTGGATTTCAGACTTTATTTTTATAGGGATTGTTTTGGCAGTGCTTTATGCTGTATCTGATGAGGTTCATCAGTACTTTGTCCCAACAAGAATGATGAGTTTTTGGGATGGGGTGTTTGATTGTCTGGGGATTATTGCAGGAGTGTTGTTATATCGGGTCTTTAAAGAGGTTTAGAGTTGTTGTGAAGGGCTCGTCGTCGGAAGGAATATTCCCCAGCGCTCAGACAGCACAAAAGGGATTGTCCCCATTGGGGACTGTCCCTTTTGTGAACTCGCGGCGGGGAATATTCCTTCCTCCTCCTGAAGTGTTTTAATACAAGTGGGGGGTGTGGAGGGTTGCCAAAATAAGTGCATCGAGCACTTATTTTGCCTGGGTGTAATGAGTTTCGTTATTGGTCTAAATAACGAAACATTTAATTGTTTACAGGAAGATTATAGAATTGCAGGGATAAATGCCTAATTGTGCAGATAAGTTGGTTTAGGATTCAGGTGGTATCGTCACGTGTGTGACGATCGGGTTAATAAGACAAAGGAAGTCTATACGCTCTACGCTAAACGCTAGTAAGGAAAGGAGAAAATGATGGCGGAGGAATTTTTTGATTGTGAGATTAGGGTTCGGTATGCTGAGACGGATCAGATGGGGGTTTCTTATTATGGGAATTATTTTACTTGGTTTGAAGTTGCCAGGACAGAGCATTTTAGGGACAAGGGAGTTATTTATACGGAACTAGAAGAGCAGGGGTATTTTTTGACCGTTGTAAATGTAGATTGTACCTATTTGGCTCCGACACGCTATGATGATTTGATTGTGATACGTACTGTTATTGATTTTATAGGTAAAACTTCTCTAAAATTCACTTATGAGGTGTTTCTTAAGGAGGGGATGAGGAAAGTCGCTGAAGGTTCTTCGAGCCATGTATTTGTGAATTCAGAAATGAAACCTAAGAGAATTCCTGAGGAAGTTTGTCAAATTTTGAGTCATTAAATGCTCTAAAAATATTTTTGTTTTTTCTCAAAAAACCCTTTGACCCTTCTTGGAGCGCTTGTTATACTACGACCTCTTGTAATTCCTTGTGGGACAAGGCTTATCAAACGATTGGTTGTTAACTGATTAATAAAACTGGGGTTTTCTATTGAAGGTTACAATTCTTGGTGATGGTGGTTGGGGAACAGCGCTCGCATTGTTATTCGAAAGTCAAAAAAAAGAAGTGCTTATTTGGAGTGCTTTTCCTGAGTATGCAGAAGAATTAAAGAAGAAAAGAGAGAACGTAAAGTTTCTCCCTAACATTCCATTTCCAGAGTCTCTTCAAATTTCATCTAATTTAAAAGAAGCTGTTGAGTTTGGGGATGTTGTTATTTCAGCAATTCCTACTCAGTTTTTAAGAAATGTTCTATATCAATGTGATGAAGAGTGGTTTTATGAAAAAACTCTTGTCAGTGTTTCTAAAGGGATTGAGAAGAAAACAAATTTTCGTCCTTCCGAAATTATTCTTTCCCATTTTCCAAAAGCAAAACTTGTTGTTCTTTCAGGGCCTTCACATGCAGAAGAAGTGGCTCATAAAATACCTACATGCGTAGTTGCTGCAAGTACGAATCCGATGTACGCTCAATTTATACAATCTAATTTTATTGATGAACATTTCCGCATATACACGTCTGAAGATGTTATTGGTGTAGAGCTTGGAGGTGCTTTTAAGAATGTCATTGCGCTGGCTGTTGGGATTATCAATGGTTTGAAGCTGGGTGAGAATGCTAAAGCAGCCGTTATGACTCGGGGTATGATTGAGATTGCTCGGTTAGGGATTTGTATGGGAGCTCAAGCGAATACTTTTTTTGGGCTATCTGGTATGGGTGATTTAGTTACGACTTGTTTTTCTCCTTATGGTAGAAATCTAAAAGTAGGTACATTGATTGGGGAAGGAAAGTCATTAGATGAGATTTTAGAGTCGATGCACATGGTGGCCGAGGGTGTTCCAACAACGGAGGCTGCTATTGAGTTATCTAAGAAGTATCAAGTAGATATGCCAATTACTCAAGAAATTTACCAAGTTCTGTTTCAAGGTAAGTCGGCTGAAGAGGCCGTAGAGTCATTGATGAGTCGAAAAGTACGACCGGAGTTTATTGTTACTCAAGCTCATCGCTAATTTTAACTGAGGGCGTTTGCCCTAGTTAATATATCAAC
Source organism: Candidatus Omnitrophota bacterium (assembly GCA_029261035.1). Classification (GTDB taxonomy): domain Bacteria; phylum Omnitrophota; class Omnitrophia; order Omnitrophales; family JACROU01; genus JAJDCD01. Next base: position 191,940 of record JAJDCD010000025.1, on the reverse strand, counting down.
AACTAAGGAGGAGAAATATAATGAATAAACAAGAACTTGCACAAGAAATCGCTAAGAAAACAGGTATTTCTAAAGCTAAAGCTCTAGAAACGCTGAATGTTACTTTTGATGCGATTAAAGGATCTTTGAAAAAAGGTAACAGAGTTCAATTAGTTGGTTTTGGTAGTTTTTTGGTTCGTAAAAGAAAAGCACGCACCGGTCGTAATCCTAAGACAGGACAAAGTATCAAAATCGCTGCTAAAAAAGTTCCAGCATTTTCTGCAGGATCTGATCTTAAAAAAGCAGTTAATAAGTAAGCTCTATCTTTCCTTTAGGTTTTGTCTGGCAGAAGCTAATGACATGGAAGTGTTAGTTTCTGTTAGATAAAATCTTTTCTTCTTATTCGATTAAATTTTCCCATATTTTAAAAACTAGAGAGTCTCATCTATTAAGATCTTTTTTTAAGCTGCTTGAACTTTTCTTTCATGGAGTTTTCCCTATTGAAAGTAAAAAATGTTAGAATGCTTTTTCTTGGAGGTTTGAAGTAAATGCTAAATAAAAAAGTTCTAGGGCTTTGGGATTCGGTTATTATTGTTGTGGGTATCGTTGTGGGTGTGGGTATCTTTAAGGTTCCTTCTCAGGTGGCGTACTATTTACCTCAACCTCATTGGGTTTTGTTGGCTTGGCTCGTGGGAGGGGGGATTTGTTTTCTGGGTGCCCTGTGTTATGCGGAGCTTGCTACGTCCTTTCCAAAGTCTGGAGGAAATTATATTTATTTAAGGGAAAGTTTTGGGCCTTTAGTCAGCTTTCTTTATGGTTGGGTTGAGTGGGTGATTATTCGACCTGGATCCATTGCAGCCGTTTCTTTTATTTCCGCACAAGCAACGTGTTCTCTTTTTTCCATAGATACTTATTTTGTGAAGTGGATTGCAGTCAGTTCTATTGCATTTCTTTGTATTTTCAATCTATCTGGTTTGTCGATGGGCAAAAAGATTCAGTGGGTTGTTGTGACTTGTGCCGTTTTATTATTGCTCTATTTGATAGGTGCGGGTAGTTTTTCTTCTAAAGGGGATTGGGTTCGATTACTCCCGACAGCATACGTTTTAGAGACTTCTTTTTTTCAAGCTTTTTTTCTGGCGCTCGTTCCTATTCTGTGGGCTTTTGGTGGTTGGCATGAAAATACTTTTTTGTCTGGAGAGACCCGAAACCCTTCTGTTTTGATTCCTAAAGCTCTAATGATTTCTTTAGGTGTTATAACGTTTTTGTACTTAGCCATGAATGTGGTTTATTTATATTTGATTCCGATTGATAAAATGGCTACTAGTCCTCTGGTGATCGAAGATGTTGTTAATATTGTGTTTAAACAACTAGGAGGAATTATTGTAAAACTGTTTATTTTGATTGCCTCTTTAGCTACGATGAATGGTACTATTATTACAGGGGGTAGAATCACCTATGCTTTGGTTGAGGATCATCCTGTTTTCGGGATTCATCAAAAGAATTTGTACCCTAAAAAAAGATTAACTTTGTCTATTGGAATGATTATGGTTCTGGCTATTACTTTTGTGGTGTTGGGAACTTTTGAAAAGCTGTTGTTTTTTTCAGGGATGATTGTTTGGCTAAGTTTTATTTTAGTTACTTGGGGGCTTTTTCGTTTGAGGAAGAAATACCCAGATATGGATCGTCCATACCGAGTTCCAATGTACCCTTGGGTTCCATTGGCTTTTTTGTTGGTGTGTGTCTCTTTGTTTTTGAATACGTGGCTCTTTTTTCCATATGAGTCGCTTATTGGGTTATGTTTGTTGCTGACAGGGCTTCCTGTTTATTACTTTGTGAAGCAACATTAAAGATTTGAGATAGGGATCGTGATGAAAAAAATAGTTTTAGGTGTCATTGTTGTATTTATTTTTGTTGCAGGCCTTGCTGCTTTTAAAACGCAAGATTTTATTGCTGCCGACCCTGACTTGGGTAAACAGTTAAATAAAGAGAGAAAAGTCATGCTAAAGAAACATTTAAAAGAAAGAGGCATAAGTGATGAAAGGGTTTTGGAAGCGATGAAGGTAGTTCAGAGACATTTGTTTGTTCCTGAATCTTTTAGATCAATGGCTTATATAGATGGTCCTCTTTCGATAGGTTATGAACAAACGATTTCTCAGCCGTATATTGTTGCTCTGATGACTCAAGTTTTGGATCTGAAACCCACGGATAGAGTTTTGGAAATTGGAACGGGGTCTGGTTATCAAGCGGCTGTACTTGCAGAGATTGTTGAGCGCGTTTATTCTATGGAGATTATTCCCGAATTAGCAAAAAATGCTGAAGCATTATTAAGCTCCATGGGATATAAAAATATTTCTATTTTAGTAGGTGATGGTTATAAGGGCTGGCCTGAAGAGCAGCCATTTGATGCCATTATTGTGACGGCAGCACCCGAAGAAATTCCGGAGGCGTTAATTGAGCAATTAAGTGATAAGGGTGGGAAGATGGTTATTCCTGTAGGGGATGTGAGACAGCAGTTAATTTTAGTGACCAAGACTCTAGATCAGGTCAAAAAGAAAGTAATCCTTCCTGTACGATTTGTTCCTTTGGTTCCTCAAGACCCCTCAAGTGAATGAGTAAAAACTTTAAATCACCCCAATATTTAAATAATATTTAATAAAAATATAAATAAATATTATATTTATGACTATGGTGTCTCAGGTTTTTGACCCGGCACACTAGATACGTGACCGAAGAGCGCCAAGTAAATACCCCTCTATAGGAAGTAAGCTATTCTTTGAGATATACTGTTGGTTGCGTTAGGGTGCTTTTACCTGTAAAATGCGTCTGTTTGAGTATGCTGTGTAACTATTTTTTATAACTGAAGTTACCGATTTTAAGAGGGTGTTTTGATGTCTGATTCCAAAGAAGAGAAAAAAAGATTATTTATACTTTCTAAAGGAGCTGATTCTGCTGAAGCTGGCCAGGAAGTCATCGATAAAATTAAAGTATTTTATAATGAGCTTCGCCAGGAAATGGGCAGAGTTATTGTGGGTCAACAAGAAATTATCGATTTAATTATTATTTGTATTTTATGTAAAGGAAATGTTCTTCTAGAGGGGGTTCCAGGTTTAGGAAAAACCCTTATTTTCAGAACCTTATCTAGAATTATGAACTTAAATTTTAAGCAGGTTCAATTTACCCCAGACCTGATGCCCTCTGATATTATCGGAACAGAAATTATTCAAGAAGATCCTGAGACAAATCAACGAATTTTGAAGTTTTTAAAAGGGCCTATTTTTTGTCACTTTCTTTTGGCTGATGAAATTAACAGAACTTCTCCCAAGACACAATCAGCTCTTCTTCAAGCCATGCAAGATAAAGAAGTTTCTGTTGGAAACACAACTTATTCTTTGGAAGAACCTTTTTTTGTAGTGGCAACACAAAATCCAATTGATCAAGAAGGGGTCTATTCTTTACCTGAAGCTCAGTTAGATCGTTTTATGTTTAATGTGTTTATTGACTATCCAAAATATGATGAAGAAGTGAAAATTACTCAAAAGTATACTCAATCGAGTACGAGTAAGGTGAGAGAGACTATTACAAAAGAAGATATTCTTGATTTGCAGCAACTGGTAAGAGCAATGCTCATTTCTGACTCTGTGCTTCGTTATGCTGTTGATATTATTGTTGCTACACGTCCTTCTAAGGAAAACAAGTATGATTTTGTTAATGATTGGGTTGAGTGGGGGGCGGGTCCTAGAGCTTCTTTAAATTTGGTGTTAGCGGCAAAAGCACGGGCATTAATTAAAGGAAATTTTTGTGTTTCAACGGAAGATGTACGAGCTGTTGCATCTTCTGTTCTTAGACACCGAATCAAGGTTAACTTTTCTGCTGATGCAGAAGGAATAACATCCATGGAAATTGTTCGGAAGATATTGGATGCTGTTCCTGAGCATAAAAAGTAATTATTGGAGCTTCTAGAGTGGTTTCTTTTAAAGAAAGTAAGAAATTTCTTGATCCTAAAGTAATTTCTGCAATTTCTGATTATAAATTATTGGCTCGGTTGATTATAGACGGGTTTTTTATGGGATTTCATAAAGGGCCGCGTCATACCGTTTCACTAGACTACAGTAAGCACCGTGATTATTACCCTGGAGATCCTTTAAAGTTAGTTGATTGGAAATTGTTTGGAAAGACAGATCGTTATTTTGTAAAACAGTTTGAAGAAGAAACAAACCTTCAAGCTTGGATTGTTATTGATATCAGTAAGTCTATGAGCTATTCCGGCGATAAGATAGCCATGAGTAAAAGAGAGTATGCTTCTTATATTGCAGCGGCATTATCTTACATGTTGTTAAAGCAAAGAGATATGGTTGGAGTTATTCTTTTTGACGGAAAGATTCGAAAAATAATTAATCCCAGCTCCTCTCATCAACAATTGGGTCGTTTGCTAAAGGAGTTTAAACATTTAAAAGAAGGTGGTAAGTCTCACTTTAATGATTCTGCAAAATTAGTAGCTAATCGAATCAAGAAAAGAAGTCTTATTATTCTTTTTTCAGACTTATTAGCGAACCCTGAACATATAGAGCAAACGTTAAAACATTTCATGCATAAGAAGAACGAGCTAATTGTGTTTCAAGTGTTGAGTGAAGAAGAGCTTAAATTTCCATTTGAAAAGTTTGGGTTTTTTGAAGATTTAGAAACAAAAGATCGCATTTTGATGCAACCTAATTATTTCAAAGAAGAATATGTTGAGCAGATGAAAAAATACTTAGATCAGATTCAGCAAATATGTCATAAATTGAAAGTGACTTATAAAATGTTGGAAACAACAACGTCCTTTGATCAGGCGTTAAGGGTATTTCTTCAAACGAGAGAGAAGATGAATTGATGGAATTTTTAAATTTTGTAACACCTATATTTTTTTGGGGTTTACTGGCCCTTATTATTCCATTTTTACTTTTGTTGACGAAAGCAAAAACTTTGAAGACAACAAGTTTTAGTTCTGTGGAGTTTCTTGCTGAAATATCTAAGCGTTCTTATAATACGATTGAGTGGAAGAAATTATTTCTACTGATTCTTCGTTTGCTTATTTTGGCATTGCTGGTTTTGGTTTTCACGTTACCTTTTATTATACAAAGATCTGATTTGCTTCAGGCGAAATCTGATAAGCACTCTATTTTTATACTGGATGACTCTTATAGTATGGGCTATTCAGAAGATGGCCAGTCTCTCTTTGAAAAGGCGAAGGAGAGGATTGTAAAGCAGATTAATCAAGATAAAGTCAAAAGTCCTTTGTATTCTTTGTATGTTTTTAATCAAAATATATATTCTGAGATTTTAAAGACAGATGAAAAAGATCAATTATTTTATGCTTTAGAAAACATTTCTTTGTCCGATTTTTCATCTAATTTTGAACGGTTGACTCAAGAAGTAAGTAGTTTGGTTCCTCAACAGGAATGGGCTAAGACAGAGATTAATATAGTGTCCGATTTTTCTATTCTAGATGAAGAGCTTCATCTTAATTTTGAGGACGAGATGAAATCCGATGGGTTGAAAATTAATTTGATGCAAGTCAGACCTTCGGAGTATCAAAATGTGTTTATTGAAGATGTGATTTTTCCGGTCAAACCTTTCTTGCCAAACATTAAAGAAGATATTAAAGTTGTGTATCGTAATTCTGGGTTACCTTTGGGAACGCGTTTAGATTTTAGTTTTTGGGTAGATGAAACGATGGTTGCTTCTAAGGAAATAGAGCTGACTCGTTTTGGAAGAAATGCAGTCGTGTTTAATCATTCATTTCCTGCACAGGGAGAATTTCCGATCCATGTAAAGGTGAGTGGGGATAACTTAAGTATCGATAATAAGAGGTTTGCAATAGCTAAGGTTCAGCCACGTTTAAATATTCTTTTAGTCCAGGATGAGAATTATGTTTATCCTTTTGATAATCCTTACTTTTATGTAACGAAAGTCTTTCAGAGTTTTAAAGAAGACAATAAAGCTTCTTGGGTAGATATGAACTCCATTCAATTAGAAAATATGGATAAGTTTCAATTGAGCGATTATGGTGTTGTTATGATCGCCGATACAGCTGAATTAACTCCAAAGCAGGTAACGCAGCTCAAATATTATGTTCGTTCTGGGGGGAATGTTATCTACTCTTTAGGAGATCGTGTTCGCCTAGAAAACACTTCAAAAAATCCATACTTAACAGAGCTTTTAGGCGGGTATTTTTCTTCGTTGAAAGAAAAGGAAAAAGGAAAAGAAAAGGCGTTTTCTATTCAAAGTATAGATTATGAACACCCTTTGTTCCGTGTTTTTCAATTAGGGGAGCAGGGGAAGTTAAATCAGGTCTCTTTTTGGAAATTAGCTCCTTTTTTACAGTTGCCCGATCAGAACAATCAAATCTTATTGTGGTTAGATGATCAATGGCCATTGCTTGTTGAAAGAACATTGGAAAAAGGGCGTGTCTTTATTTGGTGTTCGACCTTAAATCAGAAATGGAATGATTTTCCAAAAAATCCTTTATACGTTCCTTTTTTATTTGAGTTATTTAAATATGTAAATCAACCGATTAAAGGGGTTGGCTCAAATTTGAAAGTAGGAGATCTGATACATTTTGAAGGAGAGTCCAAAGATCAAGTTTTTGATCGAATTTTAATTCGTTCTCCTGATGGAGAGCAAATTACTTTATATAATGATAGGCAGATAGGTTCGTCGTCATTTTCAACTAATGGATTAGGTATCTACGAGTGGGCAGGTATTTTACCTGATAATACCAAAGTTAGAAGAAGGGTTGCTATTAATAGCGATGCAAAAGAATCTCAAGTTCGATACATTCAGCTAGCAGCTTCTAACGAAGAGCGGGAAGTTTTAGCTACAGGAACAAAAAGTTTGGATTTAAAAGAACACCGTAAATTTGTTTATTTACCTTTGCTGTACACTCTTTTAGTTTTGTTCTTACTAGAAGCATTTGTGGCAAATCGTCTTTATAAAACAACATGGGTTTAATGAAATGAGTTCAGCTTCGTTTGAAAATATTTTAAAAAGAAGAACTTGGGGGGTCGTTTTTTTTGAGGCCTTTTGTGTGTGTCTTTACACTCTGGTTTTTTTGGTTGTTTGTATGTATTTGTTATTGGTTACAACCTATTTTTATCCAGATGTAATACCTGTTTACATTCCTAAAGAAGCTTTGCTTGCTTCTTTGATAGGGGTTCCTCTTTTCTTTGCTTTTGTAAGCTATGTTACTAATCGAAGGAATCCGGGGCGTCTAGCGGTGACGTTGGAAAAAAATTATCCGAGTTTAGCAGGGCGGCTCACCTCGGCACTCGAGTTTTCTAAGAAGCGTAAAAAATTAAATAAAGATGCTTTTAGTCAGGCCTTAGCTGTAGGTCTTCAGGGGAAGATGGTTGGTATCTTAGACCGCTTTGATTTTTCTAAAGCAGTTGCACCCAGACGAGTTGTTTTACCGCTTTTATTTATTTTTTTTATAGGGGTAGGAGGTTTTGTTCATTGGAAAGTAGATCCTTCATTTTTTAAGACGAGTTGGGAAAGGTTGACAGGCGAGTCTTTTGTGATTAAAACCAATGTTTCTGATGAAGCCATGTTGGCAGCAGAAAACTTACCCTCTTTTGAAATTCAAGTAAACCCAGGTGATTGTGAGATTCCAAGAAAAAGTAATCTTTTTATTAAGGCTCGCATATTAGATTACAAGCCCGAGCAGGTTCTGCTTTGTTTCCGTGAAAAGGATGATCCTGCATGGCGAGTTGTTCCAATGAGTTCTGTTGGGGAGGGTCAGTATGTCTATTTATTGTCTAGAGTGTCTCGCGAAAGTACCTACTACATAAAGGCGGATCATCAAACATCTGCAAAGTTTAATATTGAGCTATATGAATCTTTAACGATGAATCGTGTATTTTGGAAACTGGAATATCCTAAAAATACGAATTTATCTGATCAAATTAAAGAAGGTTGGAAGGATAAGTTAACAGTTCCAAAAGGAACTAAAATAACTCTTTCTGTTAATTTCAACCAGCCAGTAGGCAGTGCTTTTGTCAAGTCTGAGTCGGGAAGACAGATTCCTTTGATGCTGAACGAAATAAGTCAGTTTCTGGAAACTTCATTCATTGCAACGCGAGATGCTTTTATTAGTTTGGATATTCAAGATGTGAATGGAAATCCTTTGTTAGATGTTTCATCGGTTTGGATACAAACCTTACCGGATTTACCCCCATTTTTAGATGTGAAGGAACCTCAATTAAAAAATTATGTAAACACAGACGACTCCGTTCCTTTTGAGATTTTTATTAGTGACGATTACGGGGTGGATTCTGTGGAAATGGTTATTTTGTATAAAGGAAAAGAGCAACGTGTAGGGCTTGTTCCTAAAGGAGATACGGTTACCGAGATTACGCTTAACCCAATATTAGAAATAGAACCTTTGGGTTTGTCAGGAAGTGATTTGGTTTTTGTATATATTGAAGTTCGTGATCGGTATTTTGACCAAGTTTCTAATATTGTTAGATCTCCTTATTTTAGTTTTTTAATACGAAATACTGAGGAAGAGTATAGAGAAGCGGATAAAGAGTTAAAGCAATCAACTTACAGAATTTTATTTGAAGATGTAATGTTGGATCAAGAGAAATTACTAGAGGACACTTGGGATTATATTTCTAGTGTTCCGGTTGAAACATTAAAAGCTTGGAATAAACAACAATTTGAATCAAGTAAGGCTTAAGGGTGTTTATAGCAATGAAGTATTTTAAACAATTATTCATACTTACTGCAGTCGTTACAGCTACGGGTTTTCTTGGAACGTTATTTGCTGAAGAAGCAGTGCTCCCAACGTTTTTAGAAGATTCCTTTGAGGTGTTGGAGTCTGCGGGGCAGGTGAATAAGTTGAAATTAGAACAAAAAAGGGTTTTGGAAAAGGTGGATAAGATAATTGAATACATCCAGGAAGAAAGGCAAGATTTGATAGAGGACGAGCCAGAGGCTTTTGAGCAGATTCAGTCATATAGAGAAAAGCTTTCTTTTTCTTTGCAATTTTTGGAAGAGAAAGATTTGTCTAAATCTTTCCAAGAACAGGCGGCTTTCTTTTCAGGAATGTCTTTAACATTGACCGGCGAAATACATTTTTGGGATGAAAAAGCAGTTCCAAGAGAAAGTGCTTTGATTGGCTCTTATTTTGATAAGAAAACAGCGCCAGGAAAATTTCCTAAAGAAGAAAAGGCTGTGGGAGATGAGGTTGCTCTTTTTGAATCTAAAACTCAAGATGAGTTGGGGGCGGATTTTCCTATGACCGAAGGAGATCCTGCCAAGTCAGCAGAAGAAGATTTGCCTATGGATTTGAATGAAGGTTCATCTGATTTAGAGGAGCAGGAAGATCTTGAAGAAAAGGCTTCTAAAGCAGAAGATGCTGAAATTGAGCTTGAAGCAGAAGGTGAAGATAAAAAAGCAACAGATCAAGAAGAAGAGGGGCAGTCTTTAGAGCAGTTGGATTCAAAAAACAGAGAGGGATCTTCGGACGAAGTAGCTTCAGAATCGGTTCAAGGTGAAGGTGGAGCGGATGTTGAAGAAGCTGTGGATGCAGAAGATGCAGCCTCAGGAGCTACCGGAGGAGAAGCTGGTTCATCTGATGGGAAAGAAAAGGATCTGGCTCAAGGTGAAGGTGAGGGTGTTGAGTTAGCTGTTTCAGAAGAAGCTCAAGCGCCTGAAGGACAGGATGAAGGTCTCGATGGCGATGGAGGAATGGGTGAAGGTAGCGGGGCGGAAGGGATTCAGGGGAAAGGTGAGGCTCAATCGAAATCTGGAGGGGAAGGTGAGGAAGGTTCTGAAGAAAATAGTATTTCAGAAATGGGACAACAAGGAAGTGATGCGGCAGATTCTGGGGATGATGACAATATTTTAGTTCAAGGAGGAGTGTCTCCTGGTGGTGAGGGGGGAGATAGTAAAGATTTATCCGAGTTGGCAGAAAAATCAGAACAAAAAGCTAAGGAGCTGGGGGCTGATTTAGGAGATGGGCGAGGAGACGATTCTGGATCTGGAGACTCTGTGTCCGAGTCTTTAGGGCAAGGAAGTGAGGGATCTTCTGACTCACAGGGAAAGGCGTCTGCATCAGATTTGGAAGGTTCTTTGGGAGGCTCTGCTGGTTCTAGTCAAGTTATGGGAGTAGTCAAAGAACTAGAAGGGGGCGTGCAGGGGAGTTCTCAACAGCTTGAAGAACAAACTCTTCCAAATGAAGATAATCAAAGAGATGTGAAGATGGAATTAGAATTGGAAGAGAGTTTAAGTGATTTGAGAGAATGGATGTTACAAGAAAAGATGTTTATTAATGAGGTTAAAAAATTCAAACCTTTACGTCAATTCGAAAACCCAAATCCAACAGTAGAGTATTTTATTTTAAAACAAAAACAGTTTATATTTCAGCTTGAAGAAATCAAAAGACAGATAGGTGTTTTGAATACTCAAGATCAGTTTGTGATGGAGTTGAGAAAGTTATCCGAATTAGCAACCCGACTTTTAGACGTCTTGAATTTAGGAGAGTACACAGATTACGAGTCTGCTTCTGTGACGTACGAAGAACTTTTAAATGAGCTTGAAAGCGTGGAGCCTCAAATTGATTTAATAGAAAAACAAGTTTCAATTTATCGAGCGGGCGAAGATCAGAACATTCCAACGGTTTATCGTTCTGCTGTTTCTAAGTATTTTCAACTATTATCAGAAAGTTAAAATAGAATTATGATAGAAGATTTTAAATATATAAATATGTTACCACCCGTAACTTTAACTTTGCTTATTTTGGGCTTATGTGTGGTGTTGTTTTTTGCGTATTTACGCTTTTCAGTCCCTGTGAGTCTAAGTACACGTATTTTTCTAGGTTTTTTGAGAGTATCTGTTTTGGCTCTCATTGTGTTTCTGATTTTAGATCCTTACTGGAATCAGGAAAGAGATAAAGAGTGGGTTGGAGTATTGGTGGATACTTCCTCTAGTATGGGTGTGGTAGATAAGGGAGAGGGGACGTCTCGAGTTGGTTTGCTTAGGAACTATTTTCAAGAAGATGATTATTGGCGGAAAATGCTTAATAAAGAAGAGACTGCTCTTTACTCTTTTGATATTAAAACTAAAAAACAGGATAACTTGACTTTGTTGGGTGTTCAGGGCAGTGAGTCTAATCTTATTTCTGCTTTAAAACAAATAGATCGTTTGTACTCAGATGACTCTGAATTATTAGGATGGGTTTTGTTTAGTGATGGGAATGCAACAGATTTATTTAAAGACAAAGAAACTATTTTTTCTGAATTATCTTTTCCTTGGGTTGCTATTGGCATGGGGGATAAAGAGGCTGTTTCTAATACTTCGATACAAGAGGTTGTGGTTCCTGACTTTGTTTTTATTGACGAAATATTTCCAGTAAAAACACTTTGGTCTTCGGTGTCTCCATCCGCTAATGCAACTCGTTTAGAATTATATGTTGATGGCAGTTTGAAGTTGGAGCAAGAAGTTGATTTAAGTTCTGAATCAAAGGAGCTTGATTTGTCGATCTTAGACCCTGGAGTCCATTACATTGATTTAAAACTAATTTCTTTAGAGGGTGAGGCGACCGACGAAGATAATAATATGAGGGTTTGGTTAGAGGCGCGTAAAAGGTTGATAAATGTTTTCTACATAGAATCTTTTTATAAAGATGAAAATAAATTTAAAATAGCCCTAGAGAAGGATCCTAATATTCAAGTGACTTTTGCTTCTAGTTTGCAGGGTTTTGCTAAGCAAGAAGCTGTTCCATTTATCAAAGATCCTTTATATGGTTTTCCAAAATCAAAACAGGAATTATTTCAATATGATGTTGTGATTTTAAGTGATGTTAAACGTAGTTTGTTAACAGATGAGCAAATTCAATGGATTGAGGCTTTGGTTAAAAATGAGGGAGGGGCTTTGGTGATGATCGGAGGCGTTGACTCATTTGGAGATGGTGGTTATTTGGGTACAGAAATTGAAAAAATGCTACCTGTTGAAATTAGTGAAGAATATAAAAAAGATATCTTTTTGAGAGCTCAAGGTACAGTGGAGAATAAATTTAAACCGGTCATTTCTGAAGGTGCTTATGATCATCCGATTCTTCAATTAGTAGATAATGAGAGTGAGAATGAAGCTTTGTGGGGGAGCGTTCCTGATTTAGGTGGTTATAACTATGTGGGACGCCTAAAACCAGCTGCAACCTCTATTTTAAAACATCCAGAGGACTTAAGTACCTTTGGGCCTAGAGTTATTTTAGCTTCACAAAACTATGGAAATGGAAAAGTATTAGCATTTACTTCAGATGTTACTTACAACTGGGGGCAGTGGTTTCAAGATTGGCAAGGTAATCAAGAAGAATGGTTGTTCTCTGAGTTCTGGATTAATACGACTAAATGGTTGACGGAAAATAGACTTAAGAAAAAAATAAATCCTATCCAAATACAATTATTCCCTGCTTTTGTTGAGGAGTCGAGAGATTTAAATGTTTCCCTGATTTTGCCCGAAAATGAAGGTAGGTCGGATAATACACGTTTACATTTAGAACTATTTAAAGGAGAAGAACGTTTAAGCATTAAAGAATATAGCGTGCTAGAAGTAGATCAGGAAATTAAGCAACAATTTGATGGGTTGTCTGAAGGGGATTATTTGTTTCGAGTTCATTATTTAAAACCAAATTCAGTTCCGCAGATTATTGAAAAACACTTTTCTGTGCAGGCTTCGCGCTTAGAAATTTTACATATGGAAAAAGATGAGGTTTTACTGAAGTCTTTGGCTAAAACTACAGAGGGACAATACCTTGATTTTTCAGAGATGAGTCGATTTGAACAAGCTCTAAGCCAATTAAGATTAGTTCATTTAAGAGAAGCTTCAAAACCTTTTTGGAATCAATGGTGGATTTTAGGATTGATTTTATTTTTATTAACATTAGATTGGTTTATTAGAAAAAACAAAGGTTTAGAATAGAGGAAGGAATTTTTTTTGAATAAAAAACTATCTGTAGCTTTATTTAGTATTCGGATGACTGTTTTTATTGTTTTTTTATTGTGGAGTTTAGATAAGTTTTTCCGTCCTGATCATGCTGCAGCCGTATTTAAGACATTTTATTCACTTCCTAATTTAGCCTTGAATTTGGTGTATGTCGTGGGGGCTTTGGAATTGATGCTTTGCTTTCTTTTTCTTTTTGGAATAGCTAAGAAATACTCTTATGGATTAGTCTTGTTGTTGCACTTCATATCTACAATTTCCACATTTAAACAATATTTAACCCCTTATGTTGAGATTCATCTTTTGTTTTTTACTGCATTTCCGATGTTGGCAGCTTGTTTAACGCTTTATTTGCTTAGAGATTATGATACGATTTTGGTTCTTAATCGAAAAAAAACATTTGAAGGAGATTTATGAAACATGTATTGCTAGTTGATGACGAAGAAGAAATTTGTGATTTTCTTAAAGGGTTTTTGGAAGAAAGAAATTATCAAGTTGATTTTGTTCTCTCGGCTGAAGAGGCGCTGGTCTTTTTAGACAAGAAGCAACCTGACTTATGTGTTTTTGATATTAAAATGCCCGGAATGAATGGAATTGAACTTTTAAGAGAAGTTAAACAAAAATGGCGAGATGTTAAAGTAATTATGTTGTCAGCTGTAGACAATGAAGATATGTTGCAGCAAGCAATGAGTTTGGGTGTGGAACAATACTTGATTAAACCTCTAGATTTAGAACAACTTCATAAAACTTTCCAGGAAATAGGGGCGTAGTAGCTAATCTTAGCTTCTAATGATCCTTTATGAAACAAGAACCTATCTATGATTGTATTGTTGTTGGTGCCGGTGCAGCAGGTCTGATGACAGCAATTCAATGTGCTAACCATTCTGTAAACGTAGTTCTTTTGGACAGTAAAAATAAAATTGGAGCAAAAATTTTAATGTCTGGAGGGAACCGTTGTAATGTGACACATGTTGTTGTTACAGAAAAGGATTACGGAACATCCCATCCTCGTTTTGTTCGTAATGTTCTAAAGAACTATTCTCAAGAGAAAACCAAAGATTTCTTTCAGGATATTGGAGTTAATCTGGTTGTGGAGGATACAGGAAAACTCTTTCCTTCGACTCATTCTGCAAGAACCGTTTTAAATGCACTCGTTCAAGAATGTTCTAAAAAGAAAATTCCTATTAAAAATAACCATAAAGTGAATAGTTTGTGTTTTTTAAATAATCTTTTTTTGGTAAAGGGGGAGGGTTTTTCTCTCTATGCAAAAACGGTAGTTCTCTCAACGGGAGGACTTTCTCATCCTACTACGGGAAGTGATGGGAGCGGGTATCAGTTGGCACAGTCTTTTGGGCACAATTTAGTGGAGACTTCACCGGCATTGACTCCATTGAACTTAAAGGACTCTGATTGGAATTCTTTGTCGGGTATATCTTTTACTTGTGAATTAACTTTGTGGGTTGATGGTAAAAAAAAGAAGAGCTTTAAGGATGGGTTTTTATTTACCCACACAGGGTTGAGTGGTCCGACCGTGTTAAATATAAGTAGAGATTGGGAAAGGTTGAGGAAGATTGGAAAGGTGAAGATATTGGCTAATTTTTTGCCAGATCACAATTCTGAAGAATGGAAACAGAGGTTGGAAAAAGCAATTTTAAAATTTCCAAAAAAGAATGTGAGACGATTTCTGTCTGAGATATTTCCGGAACGATTCGTGGATGTTTTATTGAAAAAAATCAGTTTGGAAAAAAATAAGATACTCAATCAATTATCGAAGCAGAACAAGAATAATTTAATTCAAGGACTCTTTGCGTATGAGTTTCGGCCTGAGGGTGTTGTTGGTTACTCTAAGGCCGAAGTTACGGCTGGGGGAGTTTGTTTAGATGAGGTAAACGCTAAGTTATTAGAATCCTTTCGGCAAGAAGGGCTCTTTTTTTCAGGGGAAATTTTAGATGTTGATGGAAGGATTGGAGGTTTTAACTTTCAGTGGGCTTGGTCTAGTGGTTATTTAGTCGCTCAAGGAGTTCGGAATCGATTAAAAAGTAAGGGAGTTGAGTAATATCAACTCCCTGGAAGCAATTAACGATTGTTTTTAGAAAATATAGAGTCTAAAGATCCAAAACCAGACCCACGAATAACGATGGCTAAAGATATAGCAGCGGCTAAGATATGATATTCAATTCCTTCGCCTTTTTGATTTCCAAACCAATTCATAAAAAAGCCATGTTGAGCATGAAACATGAGAGCTGCTACAGTCATCGTTATTCCTATACCTAAGGCGGCAATTCGAGATAAGAAGCCTACAATTAATCCTAGTGCTCCGAGAAACTCAGCTGCTATAACAAGAACTGCTAAATAAGGAGGGATGCTGAGTTGTGTTGTGAAAAAATTCATCGTTGCTTCGAAACCGTTTCCACCATACCAACCAACAGCTTTTTGAGCCCCGTGTGGGAACATAACGACCCCAAGGGAGAGACGTAAAATTAAACTCGTAAAATCATTATCATTTGTTTTCATAATGGCTTTAAACATACTGTTCCTCCATTGTTAAATAGATACTATTATCTATTGTCGATTATTTTTTATTAAATCTTAACTAAAATATTGCTAATATATCCTTTTTAAGGAGAGATAAATGTCTATAAGTTTAGCTAAAAAACAACTTCGAAAAAGAGCAACATTAAAAAGATCTAAGCAAAGTATGCGTTTTTTTAAAATGGGACCTGGGGAATACGCTGAAGGGGACGTGTTTATTGGAGTGACTGTTCCAGACGTGAGGGAGCTCTCTAAGAGCTTTGCTTATTTAAGTCTTAAAGAATTGAGTTCATTGATGCAATCAAAAATTCATGAAGAAAGATTGATGGCATTGCTAATCCTTGTAAATCAATTCCAAGAAGGTTCTTGTGGAGAGAAGAAAAAAATATATGAATTCTATTTAAAATCAATGCGATGGATTAACAATTGGGATTTGGTGGATTTAACAGCTCATAAAATTGTTGGAGCTTATCTTTTTAATCAAGATACAGCTATTTTGACAAAGTTGGCTCTTTCAGATGATTTGTGGAAAAAGAGGGTGGCTATCGTTGCTTCTTACTATTTTATTCAAAAGAATCGTTATCAAGAAACATTACGTATTGCAAAAATTTTATTGAAAGATGAACATGATTTAATTCACAAAGCTGTAGGTTGGATGTTGAGAGAGGTTGGAAAGAAGGATCAAAATAAAGAAGAAATATTTTTAAAAAAACACTATAGGCAGATGCCTAGAACGATGTTGCGTTATGCTATCGAACGCTTTTCGGAAAAGAAGAGAATGAAATATTTAAGAGGTGAGATATGAAGCAATATGAAATTGAGATTAAGTGTAAAGTTAGCTCCCCCACTTTAATAAGGAAAAAAATGAAGGAGTTTAAAGCAAAAAAAATTCGATCGGGAGAAGAGCATAATGAATTTTATGATTTTTCGAATAAATTAAAAAACAAAAAAATAGCTTTACGTTTAAGACGATGTGGGGATAAGTCTTGGTTAACTCTTAAGGGACGTCGGTTAACTAAAAGACCCGTTAAACGTTTTGAAGTTGAGACGGAGATAGACTATGGATTTGCTAAAGAGTTGATGCGGACATTAGGGTATTCAAAGAGATTTTCCTACTCTAAACATAGAGAAGAGTACAAAGTAAAAGGTGCCTTTATTACTTTAGATTATCTTAAAAAAATAGGCTGGTTTTTGGAGATAGAAGGAAGTAAAAGCGCGATACGTCAGTGGTTTAAAAAACTGTCGTTAAAAGAGACTGATATTGAGGACAGATCTTATCTAGAGATTCTTTTTGGAAACAAGCTTTAGATCGATGTTGTGGAACTGTGTGGTTGGATTAATTTAAGTGATTTTTTAATTATTACTACTATCGTAACTTGTTTATTTTAATATAGTTACATTTTTTTAATAATTTATATCTCAAAAATTATGCTTTGAAAAACAACAGGATTTTCTTGTTTATTTATCCACAGACATGATGTAAACTAGGGCACCTTTTACAGTAGGGGAGCAATTCTTCGCTTTCTTATCTCATTTTTTTTAGGTTTGGGGGCACAAAATTTTTCATGGATTAAGGAGCTTTATTTAAATGGGAAAAATAAAAATCGCTATAGTAGGTGTTGGTAATTGTGCTAGTTCTCTAATTCAAGGAATTTATTATTATCAAAGCAAAACCGAGGAAGAAGCAATTGGTCTTTTGCATTGGGATATCAATGGTTATAAACCTTTTGATATAGAAGTTGTAGCTGCATTTGATATAGACCAAAGAAAAGTGGGGAAAGAGTTAAATCAAGCAATTTTTGAAAAGCCTAATTGTACAACCGTCTTTTGTGACGATCTTCCTGAGAGCGGTGTTACAGTGGCCATGGGTAAGGTTCTGGATGGTTTTTCGAAACACATGAAAGATTATGAAGAAGATGAGACATTTCTTCTTTCAGAAGAGCTTGAGTTAGAAAAAGAAGATGTTGTTAAAATCTTAAAGGAAACAGGGGCAGAAGTTTTAATTAATTACCTTCCTGTAGGATCTCAGCAAGCAACGGAGTTTTATGCGGAATGTGCTTTGGAAGCAGGAGTAGCTTTGATTAACTGCATACCCGTTTTTATTGCAAGTAATCCTGAGTGGGCTGAAAAATTTAGATTGAAAAACCTTCCTATTATTGGCGACGATATCAAAGCTCAATTTGGGGCGACGTTAACACATCGTTTGTTAACAGACTTCTTTAAGAAAAGAGGAGTTAAATTAGAACGTACCTATCAAATTAATACAGGTGGAAATACCGATTTCTTGAATATGCTTAATCGTAAGCGCCTCCATTCTAAAAAAATCTCTAAAACCGAAGCTGTTCAATCTGTGAGTGCTGAGCGTTTAGAAAGCAAAAATATTCATATTGGCCCTAGCGATTATGTTCCTTGGCAAAAAGACAATAAGGTTTGTTTTTTAAGAATGGAAGGTAAGCTATTTGGTAACGTGCCTATGAATATTGAATTACGCCTTTCTGTAGAAGATTCTCCTAACTCTGCTGGAGTTGCTATTGATTCTATTCGATGCTGTAAATTAGCTTTAGATAGAGGTGAAGGAGGGATTCTTTACGGCCCATCTGCTTATTTTAAGAAACACCCTCCCAAGCAATTTACAGATGATCAAGCCTATCAAATGACTCTCGACTTTATAAGTCAAGAAACGCAAAAAACAGCAGAAGCTGTATCCTAATTTCGTTCTTTGTTATTTAATCAAAAGAGGATGTTCTATTTCATTAGAATGTCCTCTTTTTTTATTCCTCACCCTTAATTATAGGAGTATTTAATGAAGGTATTAACGAAGCATTTATGGTTCAATATTAAGAAAAAAAGAGATTATATTAATATAACTCATGAAGTTGAATCTTTGGTTCATGAAAGTGGTGTTCAAGAAGGATTGTGTCTTGTTAATGCAATGCATATTACAGCGAGTGTGTATATTAATGACGATGAGTCTGGATTAATTAAAGACTTTGATGAATTTTTAGAAAATATAGCTCCTTATGATATTGATAAATATCAACATCATCAGACAGGTGAAGATAATGGAGATGCGCATATAAAAAGGCAGTTATTTGGAAGAGAAGTAGTTGTGGCTATTACCAAAGGGGAGCTAGACTTTGGTCCTTGGGAACAGATTTTTTATGCGGAGTTTGATGGGCAAAGAAAAAAAAGAGTGCTAGTAAAAATCATTGGCCAGTAATTTAAGATTTATGCAAGAGAAAGCCTTATGAAACAAACATGTATTTTGTACTATTCTTCTAAAGATGGGTCAAAATCAGTGCTTATTGAACGAGAATATGGGCAGTTACTTTTTATCTGATTTGAATGTTTCTTTGATCCATTGATCTAAAACAACATTGGGCTTGTTGATTATATCTTTAGTGATTGTGAATTTTTTAGTGCCTTTTTTTTGTTGGATGAGACTTAATCCGTAAGCGTAGTTGGAAAGAAGTTTTTCTAAGTAAGAAAGAGTATCTTCGTCTTGCTCTATAATTTTTTCTTGTAAGCATTTCAATGCTTTAGAATCAAATTGGATTTGAATAGAATTTTTTTCTTCAAAAGCTTCTTCAAATTGGCAAACTTCTTTTTCTATTTCTTTTAATTTTTGTTTTCTTTCTTCTTTTAGTAATTCTTTTGTCTCTTCGCTAGGAGTTAGTACCATTTGAGGAGTAAATTGAAACTCCTTAATATGTGTTGACGGAAGTTCGTATTTTAAATGACGAAACGTCTTTTCAAATACAGTAAAAAGACCTCGGGCACCTGTTTTTTCTTTTGCAGCAACTTTTGCGATTTCCCATAGAGCTTCGTCTTTAACTTTCATTTTAATGTTATATGCTTTAAAGGCACTTATATATTGTTTGAGTATAGATTCTTCAGAAGAGTTAAGAATTGTGTATAAGTCTTCTTCTGTGAGGGAGTCACAGATAACTCTGACAGGGAGTCTTCCAATAAATTCAGGTTCAAATCCAAAGTCGATAAAATCTTTGGTTTCAGCTTGGTTGAAGATTTCTTTTTCTTTTATATCTGAGTGATCAGTATCTATTTTGAATCCGATTTGAGACTGTTTTAATCGTTTCTGAATAATAGGAGTTAACTCACTAAAAGCACCACTCACGATAAATAAGATATTCTTAGTATTGATAGTAGGTTTAGTTACTTTTCCTTTTTTTTGAAACTCCATCATTCCTTGAATTTGAGATTGGATGTCCATAGAACTTCTTAGAGGAACATCGGTGTCTTCCATGATTTTTAAAAGACCTCTTTGGACGCCGCTGCCACTAACATCTCGGCCTGTTGTGCTAGTTGGTGTAGCTATTTTGTCTACTTCATCTAAATAGATCATGCCGTACTGAGCAAGTTCCATGTCACCTTCTGCTTTTTGTACTAGGTCTCTGACAAGGTCTTCGACATCGCCGCCGACATAACCCGTTTCGCTGAATTTCGTTGCATCTGCTTTAATAAAGGGGACACCAATAAGATCTGCTAAATGTTTAATAAGATAAGTTTTTCCAACGCCGGTAGGGCCTAATATAATAATATTTTGTTTCATGTAGTTTCTGTCTGTTTCTCCTTGAGCCAGGAGTTTGACGTGGTTATAGTGATCGCAGACAGCAGTTGCTAATACTTTTTTTGCTTCGTCTTGTTTAATGACAAAACGATCGAGGTGTTTTTTTACATCTTTGGGTTTTAAGTTAAATTCCAAAACTTTTTGTCTTTTGGAGTCCTTTCCATCTTCGTCTGTTTTTTCACGTTCTTTTTCTTCTTCTGGTTTAAGGGGAGGATCTTGTTGCTCCATCATTTTCTTAAGTTGCTCCATAAGCTCTTTTTGCATTTTGTCTGGATCAAAGGGTTCTGCCATAATAGATCTCCTTGTAGTCTATGTACTAATTGTACCTTAATTTGAATGAAGACAGAAGGTGCTTTTCTGTTCTTTTTCTTAGGCTTTAGATAACCCTTCTTTATGTCGATACGTAATAATTAAGAGTATGTCTAATTTTGTATAAAAGGGTTGGTTTATGGCTAAAAAAGCCGTTATTTCTATAAAGGTTTTATGTATTTCATTATTCGTTATAGCAGTTTCTTATTTCGTATTTAAGGGATCTATAAAAAGTTATCCGGAGGATAGAGGGGTTCAAGAAGCTTTGGATTATGTTCGAACTCAACTCACGAATGAGATTGGACTGATAGAAACTTATCCCATAAAAGCAGATAAAATTCCTTATCGTGAAGATTATGTTCGTGAGTCTTTGTCCGAAACAGTAAGTATGTGGCTTTGGATTTTAGAATTATTAAATTTAGAAAAAGAATTTGATGAGCAATTAGAAATTATTCAGCAGTACTTTTTATTAAAAAATGACTCCTTGTCATGGAGGATTGAGATCGATGAGAAGGGTGAAGCCATCCCTCATCCTTATGGAGCAACCATTGATGATTTAAGAACAGTACGAGCGTTGCTAGAAGCGGAAGATAAGTGGAGTAAAAAACAATATAGAGAAACTGCAATGAGACTTGCTGATTCGATGAAAAATGAGGCTCAATATAAAGGATATTTGCTCCATCAACCCATGTACGATGGAGATGAGAGCGGAGAGCTAGTTATTGATTTGTCTTATTTGGATTTAGAAAGCATGTTTTTATTGTCTAAAATTGATTCCGATTGGAAAGCTATTTACGAAAAATCTTTAGAAGTTCTTCTTAAAGGAACCCATAAATCTGGGTTTTTTTATGATCGCTATAATACGAAAACAGAAACTTATTTTGATTTTGAGAAGAACTTTATTAATCAGGTTATTTGTGCTATTCATTTGGCTGAAAAAGGTTTTTCGGTAAATAATTTTATACAGGTGATTAAGTCAAAATGGGCTCAGGATGGTAAGATCTTTGGGATGTATGAGCCTTCTACAGGAGAGGCGTTGGTCTCTTATGAAAGCATTGTCGTTTACGCGCTTATAGGACGTTTATGTGTGCTGGTGCAAGAGTCAGAATTGTATGATATTGTTATAGATAGAGTAAATATACTATCTCAAACTCAAAATGGATCTTTGTGGGAAGGTTCTTATGTGGGGTTGGGTGGACATTCTTTCGATCATTTGCAGGTACTTTTAACCTATGTTTTAGAGAGGAAATTGAAGAATTTATGATTCAATCTAATGCGAGAAAAATTAAATATGTAGTGTCAGGGTTGATGCTGTTTTCTATGTTGGTTACGCAGTTTGTTCTTTTATCTAATAGAGTGACATCAGATGATTATTTGTGTGTATTTATTCTATACGCGGTTATCATCGCTTCCGTTTTCTTTGGAATTACCCTTGGTCTCATTGCTTCATTAGTGGGTGTGATCGTTTACGGAGGTAATTACTTCTTCCAGGCTTATGTTCTTGAGCTTCGTTTTGGTTTAACCACAAAAGATATGGTTTGGCTTTTTTTAATACCAATAGGCGCTATCGTAGGAGGGTATCTGGGTGATGGTGTTATTTTTGTTGAGAAATTATTCAAAAAATATTCTAGGCAACTAGAATCATTGCTTCGATCTGGACAATTGGGAATGGTTGGGAATGAGGTTACTTTTCAGGAAGATTTAAAAGAGGAGTGTTCTCGGTCTAAACGTTCTTTAGCAAATTTTACTTTGCTCTTATTACAAATTGGAAATTTAGATAATCTTCAGCGGCTCATGGGGATTGATGCATCCATTGAAGCTTCTAAAAAATTATCGGAATCTATTTGCCGAAGTACTCGGGATATAGATAAGAAAGCAAAATTAGGCGTTTCACTTTATGGGCTTATTTTGCCGGATACTTCTCGCGCAGAAACAGACGTTGTCTTAGAGAGGATTAGAAAAAATCTATTAAAAGTTCAAATCGATTATCGAGGTCGTAAATTAAGAGCGGATATTGATTTGATTGCAGGGGTCGCTAATTACCCTGAAACAGGTAGATTGCCTGAAAAGTTGATGGAGGCCGTTATTAAGGATTTAGAAAGCTTGGGTAAGGGACATCAAAAAATAGTTAAAGAAAGTGAAAAAGAGATTAAGAAGACCATAGGACTCCTAAAATCAGGAGGACAATTGGGCGTAAATAAGCTTGATGCTTAGAAGAAGGAGCTTTGGATAATGATGCGGATTAGTATTTGGGCTATAGCGGGTTCTGTTCTTCTTAGTGCTTTTCTTTTTCCAATGGTGGGTCATACAGAAGAGCCTGCTCCACGTGTTTTGATTCTGTATCATGACACTCCCATTAAACAGTTTGATCAAAACGTACTAAAAATTCCAGTCGAGCCGATCATGCTCACCAATTTGATTGGTCACTTTAACCCCAAAATTGCGCGAGTGCCTATAGATAAATATGTTCCAGGACTCCTTAAACGTTATGATGTTGTCTTCTATATTGGAAACCTTAAGGAAAATAAAATTCCAGAGGCTTTTCTTGATGATATTCCTAAATATCCTACCACGAGTGTTGTTTGGCTGAGATGGAATATTCAACAATTACTAGAAAGGCATCCTGAAGCTTTTAAATTCCGAATTCTTTCCCAATCGGGAGGTTTTAATAGCATTACGTATAATAAGCAAGTGTACTCTAGAGTAGATAATGAGCAGGTTCTTGTGGCCGAAATATTGGATCGAAAAAATATAAAGACTTACGGAATATTTTTGAGTGATTCTGGTTTTGCTCCTTTTGCAATTCATGCTAGAAACTTGTGGTTTGTGTCAGATTCTATTTATTACGGTGTTTCCAATCTTGTCTTTGCTGATATTCTTCATGAAATTTTTCAGCAACCCCATAAAATTTCCTCTCATTTCTTTGTTCGTCTAGAGGATATTCATCCCATGCGAGAGCCCTCAAGGCTTAGAAATATTTGTGAAGAACTTTATGAGGAGTCTGTTCCATTTATGATGGCAGTAACTCCGGTTTACAAGCAACCTGGAAAAAAAATTGTTTATATGAAAGAACGGCCTCACTTAGTGAAAGTACTTAAAGATTGTGCTTCGATGGGAGGGGCTATTCTTTTACATGGATATACACATCAATGGAAAAATGAGTCGGGGGAAGGTTATGAGTTTTGGGATGTCCCCAATGATCGACCTATAGAAGAATACACCGAACAAATAATTCATGAAAAAATGAGAAAAGGAATTAGGGAATTAGCCAGTCTTGGGTTGTATCCTGTTGCTTGGGAAACGCCTCACTATGCAGCAGGCGAGCGATCTCTTTCAATTATATCCCAGTATTTTTCCATAGCAGTAGAGCAGCGACAAGTTTCGAATGAGTCCTATACAATAACGCAATCGGTTCCTTATCTGACAAAAGACATTTATGGTTTTACGTTGCTCACAGAAAATTTGGGTTACGTGAGTTTAGAGCAAGGTGAAGATCCTGATAAGAAAATACAAAATGCTAAACCTTATAGTATCGTTAGAGATAGTTTGGTTGGGTTTTTTTATCATCCTTATTTTAAACCTAAATACCTGATGCAGGTGATTAAAGGGCTTAAGGATTTAGGGTATTCCCCCTTTGATTTGAGGCAAGTTCCCGGAGTTGTGTTGGGAGATGAACATACAGTATTTACAGGGCTAGATCAGTATGAAATTTTTAAACCTACCGAGAAAATGGTGACCCTGGATGGGAACGCTCGAATGTTGAAGGTTAAAATGAAAAATGAATGGTTAAGATCCTTTTTATTAAATGAGAACTATGAACCTTTGGATGAAAGGTGGAAATTAGCTCCAGATGGACA
Source organism: Candidatus Omnitrophota bacterium (assembly GCA_029261035.1). Lineage (GTDB taxonomy): Bacteria > Omnitrophota > Omnitrophia > Omnitrophales > JACROU01 > JAJDCD01. The sequence goes on along the minus strand of JAJDCD010000025.1, from coordinate 167,694 downwards.
AGCTTTGGTTTTGGTGCCTGATAGAGAGAATAGTATGTTTGTGGTTGAAACCTCAAAGAAGAGACCCTCTCCGATTAGACGTTTTATGGGGAAAGTGCATGGATTTATTATTGGAGACACCTCTAATCAAGTAGAAACAGTTCAACGTTGGGTTGTGTGGTTCTTTTTTGGCTTAACTATTGTTTTTGTTGGAATTATTTTAAAGATTTTTATTTCTAGAACTTCTTATCATGAAAGTCACTTTAGAAAAAAACATAAAGATAAAGAGTAGGCAGGCCTCTATGTTTCAAAATGCTTTTATTGATATTGTTTTTCTTGTTTGCCTAATAATTACTTGGATCGTTCTGCTTTATCATTCTTCTCTTGTAATTATGGCTTATCGATTTTTTATGTCAGGACGCCAAAGGTTAGAAGAGAATTTATCCAATTTTAAGGACCCTCCGTTCGTTAGTATTATGATTCCAGCAAGTAATGAAGAAAATGTGATTGAATCAACCATGGATTCGATGATTGAGCTTGATTACCCTTCAGACCGGTATGAAGTTTTGATTATCAATGATGAATCTACGGATAATACCAAACAACTTTTAGATAGTTATGCTAAAAGTTTCAAAATAATTAAGCCGATTCATGTACCTAAAGGAAAGGGGAGGAAAGGAAAATCTTTTGCGTTGAATCAAGCGATGGCAGTAGCTAAAGGAGATTATATTTGCATTTATGACGCAGATAATAATCCAGAGCCAACGACGCTAAAGTACCTTATGGCTGAAATGCTTTCCGATCCTAAAAATGCGGTTGTGTGTGGAAAGGTAAGAACTCAAAATAGAAAAAAGAACCTGTTAACCAAATTTATTAATTTGGAATTCATTTCTCATCAATGGATGGTTCAGGCGGGAAGGTGGTATAAAGATAAGGTAGCCATGATTCCCGGCACGAATTTTGTTTTTAAGCGAGAAATACTGGAGAAATTGGGAGGGTGGGATGAATCAGCCTTAACAGAAGACACGGAACTAACGTTACGTATTTTAGATATGGGTTATTATGTTGCTTTCAATCCATTTGCTATTACTTGGGAACAGGAGCCGGAATCATGGAAGGTTTGGCAAAAACAACGAATGCGGTGGTTGAAGGGGAATCAATATATTGTTAAGAAATATTTGAGCAGAGAGCATTTTAGTTTTAAAAATATTAAACAAATTTTTTACATGGCTTCAGTCTATGGAATTCTCTTGTTTACCATTGTGGTTTCTGATATCGTATTCGTTTTGGGTGTGATTAATATTGCTCATGTATCTGTGTCGGGCCCCTTGTTTTTAACGTGGTTTATGGCTCTGACTTTATTTGTTGTATCTATTGCTGTGACAATGAGTTTTGAAGAGACTTCAGAAAATACCCTTAAAAATATAGGGCTTGCGATTCTCATGTATTTCACTTATTCGCAAGCTTGGATTTTTTTAAATATTAAAAGTTTTTTTGAGAAAACAGAGCAAAAAGGGAAGCAACCTTTTTGGGATAAAACACCTAGAGTTAAATTGAGGATGTTGTGAGAAAATTATCAACTTTTGTTTTAATTTTTTTTGTAAGCACAATCCTTTTGCCTATGGAAGTTCAGGCAAAGAAAAATGAAGGGCCTGTTAAGGGAGTTGTTGAGGGAAGTAAAGTTTTGCTGCAGACAGCAGATATTCCCAGAGACATTAATCTTAAGATCCTAGAAGGTAAGGATTATGTTGGGACGGGACTGTTCAATCAATTTACAGCCTGGTTTCTTGTTCCTAGAAATGTGGAAATAACTCAAAACCTTCGGCTTATCTATTTAATGAGTCACTCAAATATATTAGCACCGACCTCTACGGTAACCGTACTTGTAAATGAACAGCCTATCCATAGTATGAATTTATTGCCTGAAAATTCTGAAATTCAACCTCACGAACTATCGATTCCTCAATCTCTTTTAAAGTCGGGGTATAACTCAATTCAGTTTCGTTTTTATACGATTCAAAACATTACAAGACCTTGTCATGATTTAGAGAATCCTGCAAACTGGGTAGTGGTGCATAAGCAAAGTGAACTGCAGATGACTTATCAAACAAAGTCTGTAGATAATATTGAATTGTTCCCAGACCCTTACTTAAAAGTAGAAAAATTTGAAAAAGGGAGAACGCCTCTTTTAATTGTTCTTCCAGAGGATCCTACTATTGAGGAGAGGAGATCAGCAGCGGTTTTAATTCAATATTTTGGATTTTCGGAGCCCTTTTTGTATCCAAGAGTAAAAGTTTTTATAGGAAAAAAACCCCCTAAAAATGATTTAGAAAGATCGAGTCTTATTTCCATTGGAACGTTGGATAGGAATGTCTTTCAACAAGAATTTAACCGGACAATCCCCCCAGGTGCTCTAGGTCAATTAAACGAGAATAAAGGTGTTGTTGTGATGCTTCGATCTCCTGTTGAGCAGAAAAGAGTGATTACTATCATTTCAGGGGCGAATCAGAGCACCCTTGAAAAAACAGCGGAGGCGTTAACTTTTCCTGATTTAGTGGAGAAAATGATAGGAAACTTTGCTGTTATCGAAACTTCCGAGGATTTACCAGAGAAAAAAATTATTGCCGATGTGGCTAGTCCTACGTTTAGAGATTTGGGTTATGTGACTTCTAAAATTGCAGGAACATTTGAGAGTTCTGTGGAGTTTTATTATGATGTTCCCCCTCATTGGGAACTCTTACCAGGCACATCGCTTTTTCTAGATGCGAGTTATTCTCCACTATTAGATCCAGATAAGTCTATTCTTACGGTTTTGGTTAATGATAAACCCTTAGAAACATTTAAACTTGCAGGGGGAGGTGGCCGTACTCGTTGGAAATTCAATCTTCCAGAAGAGGTTTTAGAGGATGAAGATTTGTTGGTGCGCATCCGTGTTTATTTGGATGTGGGTCAAAATGACTGTGAAAGTCGTTATTATGATAGAGCATGGCTTATTATTCATGATAATTCTTATTTTCATGTACCTCATTTCCTTACAGAAGAGAGAGGGTTTCAAAATTTCCCAGCGTCTTTTTACGGGGAACGTGGATTGAACCCTATTCAAATAGTTATTCCAGAGGATGCTACAACTAAAGAGTTTGAGGCTGCTTATAATTCGGTATATATGCTAGCGTCCTTGATGCCTTATAACGAAACACCTAAATTTAATATTTTGAGAACATCGGAAGTTACAGATGAGATGAAGAAAGAGTTTGATTTTATTCTGATTGGGAGTTTGTCTAGACATCCGTTGATAGAAGAGGTTAATAAAAAGCTGCCACTTCCAATCGATGTTCAGACGGACCAGCCAAAAAGAACAAGGATTGAAATTTTGCCTCAATTCCTGCAAAATGTAGCTTTGTTAGAGCTTTTAACTTCTCCTTGGAATAAGAATCGGAATATTATGGTCGTTTCGGCTAAGACCGATGAGCTTGTAGAGTTGGCTACCATGAATCTTTTGAACCGAGAAATCTCCTCTCAGTGGGATGGGGATGTCGTGTTGATTAATGAAAAAGATCAATGGTATTCCTATGGGCCAGGTGAAAGTAAACGTAAAGGTAAAAAGAAATCAAAAACAGATAAATCATTTTTTATGTGGTTGGGCGTTCTATTATTAATTTCAAGTGTTTTAGGCGCATTTATTTACAGAAGAAGAAAATATGGGTTTAGAGACCCTTTTAAGGATTCTTAATGAGTAGAAAAATTTTTTCAGCACGGCAATTTTTTGTAGTTTTTCTTTTAATTACTTTTTCTATTGGAACTTGTTACGCTGGGCAACCTGAGGATAAAACTCAGTTTTCAGTAAAAAAATTCTTAAAAGGATTTTTTTCACCTCAAGCAAATGCTCAAACCTCAGATGGAAAGGAGGATTGGGATACATCCACTCTTGGAAAAGATTCAAAAAAGCTTCTTCGTGAAGCACGTTCTTATTCTTACCTTCGTGCTAAAGGATCTGCGAAAGAAAAATATGATGTTTTGATGCGCCGTCACCCGGATAACCCATTTATTTTGAATGAGGCAGCCGAAGTTTATGTTGCTGTTGGAGACTTGTATCGAGCTGAGAAATATTTTGCAAAAGCAGCTTTTTTAAGACCTTACGATAACAATATGCGCCTTGCTTGGCCTCGAGCTCTAGAGAACTATGGTTATCGGGAGAAGGCAGTTAAAGAATTGAATAAAATAATTGAAGAAGATCCTGAATTTTTAGCCGCTAAAAAAGAGATGGGGGATTTTTTGAATTGGCAACAACAGTGGGATGCTTCCGTGGCTGTTTATGATCAGGTTTTAGCTGAAGATCCAGATGATGTTGATGCCCTACTGAAGAAAGCTCAGGTGTTAAATTGGGCTGGGAAAACTAAGGACGCCATAGTTGTTTATGAACAAGTGGTTATTAAAGACCCAACGAATTCAAGGGCTCTTAAAGAATTAGCGCAAATTTATTCTGAATTACAATCTTGGACCAAAGCTTCTGAAGCTTACGAAAAGCTATTAGCAAGTTCTCCTAATGATACGGAGGTTCTGGAAGAATTAGGAAACACCTATTTTTATAATCAGAAATATGGGGCTGCAGAGAAAGTCTATTCTCAATTGTCGGATTCAAATCCGGATGCTTCTCGCCGTATTAGTTCTCGTTTCTCACAGATTAATTTAGCTTTAGCTCCCACATTAGCGCATTCTTTTCTTTTTTATCAAGAAAGAAATCGACAAGGGGCTGATAGAGGTGTTCCCAATCGAATTCGTTCTGAATCTGTTTACAATACTTTAGAGTATGCACATCCTATTACAGCAGCATTTAAAGCTTTTGTTTCTGCATCTTCTCGGCATGATGATACACACAAAACAACTTCATTCACCTATGGAGTAGGTTTGCAGTCCAAGCTATTTGAAAAAGTGGTTCATCGTATTGATTTGAAATGGGAAACTAAAAATTTGAGAAATAACCCGCGTTGGGGTTTAAGAAATTCAATTACATGGATCCCTAAAGATCGTTGGGAAGTAAGTTTGCTACATCACCATCAAACTTATTGGGACCCGAGTAGAAATCGTTCTAACACTTTGGGGTTTGGAATTTCTAGAGCTTTTTTAAAACAACACAACCTGTTGATGTCCTACCGGTTTACTTATGACATCATAAACGATGTGAGCGACTTCTTTGTTTCTATTGAAAACACAGATGGGAATTTAACTTTGATTACGAATACGCTTAACATGGAAAAATATTGGACTTTAACAAAGAAGCTAACGATGACGACGGGGACTTCTTATGATGTGACGGATGAAGGTCGTAATACACTTTCTCTCTATGGAAGTTTGAGTTATCGTTTGATGGATCGAATGAATTTGGTTGCTGGAACATCTTGGAGTCGAGATAATTCAAGCATTGAAGCAACGAGTGCTTCTAGTTACATTAGTTATCGGTTTTAGAAATTAAGAATTTTCAAGAAAACAAACGAGCAATTTTGAGAGTTTGCACATAGGGTGTTTTACTTTTTAGTTTCAATTTCAACTTTAGAAGACAAGGAGTCTCGTGGCTAAATCTAAAAAGAAAATACTTTTATGTTGGGGAACTAGACCCGAGTCTTTGAAAATGGCACCCTTAGCAATCGAAATGAAAAAGAGTAAGCAGCTTCAACCTATTGTTCTTTTGACCGGGCAGCATATTCACATGGCAAATCAAGTGATGAAGCTTTTTAATTTAAAAGCGGATTACAACTTGAAATTAATGACACATAACCAATCCCTATCTTCTTTAAGTGAGCGTATTTTAAAAAACATGGAACGCATGTTAAAGAAAATAAAACCAGATTGTGTTTTGGTTCAAGGGGACACTTCAACGGCTTTTTTGGTCGCTTTATCTGCTTTTTATTTAAAAATTCCTGTGGGACATGTCGAGGCCGGGTTGCGTAGTGATGATAAATATGAGCCTTTTCCAGAAGAAATTAATCGTCGGTTAATAACCCAAGTTGCTGATTTTCATTTTGCACCTACTTCTTTGGCTTTTTCGAGGCTTGTTAAAGAGGGTGTGCCTAAAAAGAATATTGTTAAGACAGGAAATACGGGAATTGACGCTTTAATAGAAATGAAAAGAATTCTCAAGAAGAGAAAAAAACCACCCATTCATTTAGATTTAAATAAGAGAAACATATTGCTGACAGCGCATCGAAGAGAAAGTTTTGGTGCTCCTTTCAAGAAGCTGTGTCAAGGAATTCAAAAAGTGGCACGTTTCTATCCAGACATAGACATTTATTACCCAGTCCATTTAAACCCTAACGTTCAAAAAGTAGTTAAAGTTATGTTAAAGAATACCCCTAATATCCATTTAATTGAGCCTGTAGCTTATGATTCTTTGGTTTATATGATGCAACACTCCGATTTGATTTTAACGGATTCTGGTGGGATTCAAGAGGAAGCTCCGTCATTTTATAAACCCATTCTTGTTCTTAGAAATGTAACAGAACGACCTGAGGGTGTGAAAGCAGGATTTAGTCGTATTGTGGGGCAAGAGCCTGAACGTATTTTTAAAGAGACTAAGAGATGTTTGGATAATCCAGAGTTAACAAAAAAACTTCAGGGAAAACCTAACCCGTATGGGGATGGAAAAGCTTCAAAGAGAATTATTCAGTTTTTAAGTAAGCAAATTGTTTAAGATGAATTTATTATCAGAAGTGACTCGTTTGAGGAATTTAATAAAATGAAAAAGATACTCATTTTTGGAGAGAATTTATTTGTAAAAGAAGTTCATGATATTTTAAGTCCATTGGACGTGAATATATTTTGGGCTAATACGATTAATGAAATAGAATTGCTTATCAGACAGCAAAGTATGGACTGCATTGTCATTGATGGGGATGCGGAAAATATTGAGAATTTAACAGAGAAAACAGAGCTAATTAAACAGATTGCTGGTTCAAAGAGCCAATATTTATTTGTGGCTTCTGGTATTTCTGTAGAAAACATATTAACAGTTAAAGAGTTAGGATGTAGTCATATTATCCAACGACCTTTTAACCATAGAGAATTTATTGCTTATGTAAGTTCGGTCATAAACCGCAAGACTCGAATCACATGTATTGGAGGTGGTACAGGATTGTTTAATCTGCTGATTGGGATTAAAAAAATTCCAAATGTTCTTTTAACTTCTATTGTTACTATGAGTGATAGTGGGGGGTCTTCTGGCAGATTAAGAGAGTCTATGGGGATTTTACCTCCGGGAGATATTCGACGAAGTTTAGTTGCTTTATCAAATGCCCCAGAAGTGATGAATCAAATTATTCAGTATCGATTTAATAAAGGTGGAGATTTAGCAGAACATAGCTTTGGTAATTTGTTTTTAGCGGCACTTAACGATATTACGGGATCGATGGTAAGTGCGGTGAAGATGTTGGGAGATATCCTGAATATTCAAGGGATCGTACTTCCTGTTACGGATCAATTAACGGATTTAACAGCTCGTTTTGAGGATGGTTCTGTCATTAAAGGGGAGACGAACATTGATATTCTGAATGGAAGGGATCCTAATTTAAAGATCGCAGATACGTGGCATGAGCCAAAAGTAAATTGTACCATGGATGTTTATTCATCAATTATCAATGCGGACTTGCTCGTTGTGGGCCCTGGAGATTTGTTTACGAGCGTTATTTCTAATTTAACGGTTGGGGGTGTTAAGGAAGCGATTCAACAATCTAAGGCAAAGAAAATTTATGTTTGTAATTTAATGACAAAGCCTGGTGAAACAACCAACTTTGATGCCTCGGATCATATTGCAGAAATAATTAAATATCTTCAGGCTGACTGTTTGGATTATGTAATTTTGTCTAATAGCAAGGTCTCTGGAAAAGCGATTCAGGAATATGCCAAAAAAGGCCAAAATCTTATTAATGGTAAAGATAAGGAAAAAATTCAAAAAGTTACAAAAGCTAAAGTAATTGTTTCTGATATTGGCCATGAAACGGATCTTGTTCGACATGATAGCGCGAAGCTTAGAGAGTATTTAGAAAAGTTGCTAGTTGAAGAGAATTTACGTTGAAACTAGCCTAAGACAGTCCTGGAAGACCTCTTGCCTTTATTCACGACTTGAAACCTTCTTCCTGAGGGTTATTTTCGTTCAGAAAGTTCCTGAAAAGATCGATATATAAAAGTATTGTCTGTTTATTGGGGGGTGTATGAAGAAGATGAAAATAAAACCAGATCATATTCAGCTAAATGCAGAGAAGCTATTGTCTTTTTTAAAAGAAAAAAAAGAGGATATCAATCCGCTTTTAATTTTGATGCACGATTTTCCAGATCCAGATGCCATTGCGAGTGCTTTTGCTTTGCAACATATTGTAGAGAGTAATTATGGGGTTCCGTCTAAAATGGTTTATGGAGGCATTATAGGGAGAGTTGAAAATAAAGAATTAGTCCATACGCTTAAAATTCCAGTACACAAGTTAAGGAAAAATGATTTTAAGAAATATTCTAATGTGGCCCTCGTAGATACCCAGCCTAATTTTAAAAACAATCCATTTCCCAAAAGCAGACGTTCTAGAATAGTTCTAGATCAACACCCTTCGGAAGAGAAGCCAAATGCTGATTTGAGCATTGTGGATCCTGACTGTGGAGCGACATCGGTTATATTGGCGCAAGCGTTATTAATCTTAGGTAAAGAAATTCCAGTGCGGATTGCAACGGCTCTTGCATATGGGATTATTTCGGATACATTAAATTTATATCGAGCAAAACATCCGAAAGTAATTCGTGTTTATTTAGACATACTTCCTTATTGCGATTTGAGGGCTTTGGCACGTATTCAAAATCCATCGGCTCTTTCACGCAGTTTTTTTGTTAGTTTGGGAAAAGGAATTCAGACAGCTGTAAAATGTCGAAGCCTTATTTTTTCTCATTTGGGTGACGTTAAGAATCCAGATCTTGTTTCTCAAATTGCTGATTTTCTGCTTACGTACAAAGGAATCCGTTGGTCTTTAACTACGGGAAGATATAATGGGAAACTTCATGTTTCGTTGAGAACTTCAACTCCTAATGCTCAAGCAGGTGAAGTGTTGAGAGATATTTTTGATGATCGAGGAGATGCGGGGGGGCATGGGAGTATTGGAGGGGGGAGTTTTAAGATTGGGAAGAATAGGGATGAGGCATTTTGGATTAAGGTGGAGAAAGAGTTGGTGCAGAGGTTTATGAGGAGGGTTAGGATTCCTTTGAAGGTAAAGTGGGTTTATCCGTTTAGGGGTTAGGTTTGGAGCGTGGATGTGGGTGAGAGGAAAATAAAATGTTCCCGGCGCTCAGACAGCACAAAAATTGAGGAACGATTTTTGTGAACTCGCGGCGGGAACATTTTATTTTCCTTTAAGTTCTGAACGCTTGATAGTGTGTTAGGGGTTGAAACAAGATGGCATCGAGCCCATATTGTTTCTGGGGTTTAAGGTGTTTCGTTATGGTATTCATAACGAAACGCGTTTTGTTGTTAGCGGTTTGATTAGGTTGGGGATGAAGGCGTTGTTTATGGTGATGTGTTTGTTTAGGATTTAGAATCCGCTGTAAAGATAGCGGACCGCTTCTGGCGGTTGAAGTTAATGGCTAATGGCTATAGATTGAGGGTGTGTTATGGGTGTGTTGAGTTTTTTGAAGGAAATGGGTGTGTCGGGGTTGATTGATATTCTTTTTATGACGCTGGTTGTTTATAGTATTCTTGTGTGGTTTAAGAAGACTAAAGCAGCGTTTGTGTTGACGGGGATATTTATTGTTGCTCTCATTTATTTATTGTCCAGACAGTTTAATCTGTATCTCACATCTACTATTTTTGAAGGTTTTTTTGCTGTTTTTTTAATAGCACTTGTGGTTATTTTTCAGGAAGAGTTAAGGCATTTCTTTGAACAGATTGCACTTTTTGGATTGAAGCGAAGGCTCAAGATAAGAGGGCGGGAGCGAATTACAAGACCTGAAACAGAAGTTCTTGTGAGGACAATTATGGATTTGTCTCGTGAGAGTATTGGGGCTTTAATTGTTATCCGAGGCAAAGATTTAATCTTGAGACATTTAGAAGGTGGTGTTGAGCTTGATGGGAAGTTGAGTGAGCCTATTTTAAAGAGTATTTTCGATCCGCATTCTGCAGGACATGATGGTGCTGTGATTGTTGAAAAGAATCGAATTTCTCAAATTGGGTCTCATTTGCCTTTGTCTAAGAATATGAAGAAATTGGGCCAGTCAGGAACACGACATGCTGCTGCTTTAGGTTTGTCAGAGCTCTCAGATGCTTTGTGTTTGATCGTTTCGGAAGAGAGAGGGAGTATATCCTATGCTAATAAAGCGGAGATTAAGGAAATAGAAGATGCGAATGCTTTAAGCCGTCTTCTAGAGAAATTCTACAAGGTGATTGCTCCAGAAGAAGAAAAGAAGCCATGGCAGCATTTCTTTAAGAAAAACTATAGAGAAAAGGTCATTGCATTAGTTATGTCCTTAGCTTTATGGTTTGTTTTAGTAGATGGGTCTAAATTAGTTTATAAAACCTACGAAATTCCTGTAGAATACGCTAAATTACCTAAAAGTGTTACTGAGGTAAAAACAGACCCTGAAGTCGTAGAGGTTAGCTTTTCCGGACCTAGAAGGTCGTTTTATTTTGCTAATGCGAATACGATCCACCTAATTCTAAGAACATTAGACGTAAGAAAAGAAAAACAAAGTGTGTTTATTTCAAATTCAGACGTTACTTTTTCGAACAAAAAAGTTGTTTTGGAAAACGTGGAGCCTAGAAGAATTAATGTTGAAATAGATATCAAAGAAGAATAAATTTATAGGAATGAGTAGTTATGTCGACACCAGCATCCTTAATGCCCTTAGTTGAAAAATATTTTGAAGAAGATTTGATGTCGGCTGTCCATGTTTTGGAAACGTTGCCCGAAGATGATGCTGTCACTGTTATTAAAGGTTTACCTCCTCACTTAACTTCCCAAGCTTTGGCGCATATGCAGGTTAACTTGGTTGCCAGTTTATTAGAAGATGTTTCTCCGGAGTTGTTTGCCCATATTTTAGATCATTTAGACCCTCAAAAAGGTGCTGCTATCTTTCTTGATTTACCTAATGAAAAAAGAGAGAGTTTTTTAGCTATTTTGCCTGAGAGATTAAAAAATAGAATTAGAGAATATTTAACTTATCCAGAGGACAGTGCGGGTCGAATTATGACTACGGACTTTTTGGCTTTCTATTCTGAAACTCGGGTTAAGGATGTGATTAGAAAAATTAGAGTTTTGGCGCGTAGAAAAGCTCCTGCATCTTATGCTTATGTGGTTGACGAAGAGAACCATCTTGTTGGTGTGATGAATATGAGAGATTTGATGTTGGCTTCTGGAGAAGCGAAGCTAGTTGAGATTACGCGTAAAGATATTTTTTCTGTTAACTCATTTATGGATAGAGAGCAAGTGGCTGAAGAGTTATCTAAACGCCGTTTCTTTGCGGCTCCCGTTATTGATAATGAAAATCATTTACTTGGGGTTGTTAAGGCTGAACAATTAATTGGAGATGTACAAGAAGAGGCAACGGAAGATATTCAAAAGATGTTTGGTGCGGGTGGTGACGAACGTGCTTTTTCTACTGTGGGGTTTTCGCTGAAGAAAAGATTGCCTTGGCTTCATTTAAATTTGTTGTCCGCGTTTCTTGCTGCATCCGTCGTAGCTTTGTTCGAAGGTATTATTGCGCAAATTACTGTTTTAGCTGTATTTCTTCCTGTTGTTGCGGGGCAAGGTGGGAATGCAGGGGCTCAGTCTTTAGCTGTGGTAATGCGAGGACTTGTAATGCGAGAGATTCCATCGAACCGTGCTTTAGCTTTGATTCTTAAAGAAGCTTGGATAGGGGCTGTTAATGGTTTGATTATTGGTTTGGTGACTGCGGGTGTCGCCTGGGTTTGGGTAGGAAATCCTTTCTTTGGAATGGTGATTGGTCTGGCTATGATTGTTAATTTGGTGGTAGCAGGTTTAGCCGGAGCTGCAATTCCGTTAAGTATGAAAGGGCTTGGCCTAGACCCTGCGCAATGTTCTAATATCATACTAACGACCATTACGGATGTTATGGGATTTTTCGCTTTCCTTGGTTTTGCTGTTTTATTCCGAAATCTTTTGATTTAAATAGCTTTTGTGAACCTCTTAAAAATACCCTACCTGTGGTAGTCTTGTTATATAGGCTTAGTTTAAAAAGGAGAAGAATATGAGTTCTAAAGAAGTCGTGTTGACTGCTGAAATTACACCGAATCCAAATACCATTAAATTCAATGTCAATCAACCTGTGCTTGAAAATGGGGTTGCTGATTTTCCTACGAAAGAAGTTGCTCAAGGGTCTTTACTTCCAGAAACTTTGTTTGAGATTAAGAATGTGTCTGGCGTAATGATAGGGACTAATTTTATTACGGTTACAAAGCTTGAAGAGGCAGAGTGGGGAGATTTGCTGTCTGTTGTTGCAGACAAGCTTAAAGAAATTTTAACTTCTGAAAAAGAAATTATTTCTACAAAAATTCAAGTTAATACCCAGTCGGTTCAGGGGAGTGTGGAGCAACAAATTGTTGAAATTTTAGACAGAGAAATCCGACCTGCTGTTGCTATGGATGGAGGAGATATTGTTTTTTGCGGATATGAAGAGGGTGTTGTGACGCTTCACCTTAGAGGGGCTTGTAGCTCTTGTCCAAGTTCTATTATGACATTGAAAATGGGGGTAGAACGTCGGTTGAAAGAATTGATTCCTGAAATTAAAGAAGTGGTTCAGGTTAACGAATAATCGAGTAAAGGTGTCTTTAATATGGAACAGCATAATCAGTCTCAATTTGGTTCCGCTGTAGCTAAAGGGGAGCAGCTTCCAGAACTTATTAAACAGGTTACTCAAGAAGCTTTAAGGAGCTTTTCAGACAACAAGGTAGACTTAGCCTGTCTTTTTGTAACTTCCGCATTTAAAGACCAGTATTTTGAAGTAGTGGATTTACTTCGAAAAGAAATTGATATTGATGTTCTGATGGGCTGTAGTGCTTTGAACGTCATCGGTACTAATGAAGAGCTAGACTCTGATTCTGCAATTTCGTTATTTTTAGCAAAACTTCCAGATGTTAAAAAAATTCCTTTTTGGATTAAACCTTCTGACCTAGAGCAAATGAAAGATAAAGAAAAGTGCCAAGCATTTTTTGGGGTTTCTTCTGAGGAGAATCCTACTTTTTTCATTTTGCCTGACCCATTTAGTTTTAATATGAACTTATTCATTGAATCCATTGAACATGCCTTTCCGGGAGCCCCTATGGTGGGTGGGATGGCAAGTGCTGCGACAGAACCGGGTGAGAATGTGTTGTTTTGGTCTGAAGGCATCTGCAGTGAAGGTGCTGTTGGCGTTGTTTTGTCTGGTAATGTTAAAGTGAAACCATTGGTGTCTCAAGGGTGTAGACCTTTTGGTGAGCCTGCTGTTATTACGGAGTGCCAGGAAAATGTTATTCATAATTTGGCAGGGAAGACAGCTCTTCAATTTTTGGAGGAGAATTATAGAAAAGCTTCTGCGAGAGATCAGGTTTTAGCAAGACAAGCGCTTTTTATTGGTTCTCTTGTTGATGAGTTAAAGCAAAACCCAGAAACAGGGGACTTTGTGATTCGTAATGTTGTTGGGTTAGATCGTAATTCAGGAGCGTTATCTGTTTCTGACTATGTAAATATTGGAAATACAGTACAGTTTCATGTGCGAGACTCCCAATCGGCTCATGAAGACCTGGAAACTTTATGTCTGGACCAAAAAAAAGAAGAAGTGAACTCTAGTAAATTCACGCCTCCTAAAGCAGGACTTATTTTTAATTGTAATGGCCGGGGAAAACATATGTTTGACGAGAAGAACCATGATGTAACATTACTTCATGAGCAGCTTGGAGATTTTCCAATTTCAGGTTTTTTTTGTGCCGGAGAAATAGGCCCGATAGGGGATAAGAATTTTTTACATGGATTTACAGCAAGTATTGCTCTGTTCTACTAACCTACTTTATATAAATCGAAATTTACTTATGACTAAGAAAAAAGAAATCATTAAAGATATTAGTCTCTACGCTTCTGGGGTCTATTTGACGCATGGAATTGATTTTATCATTTCTATCCTGATGAAACGTTTTTTAGGGCCTGTTTTTAGTGGGGTTTGGGCTAGTCTTCAAGTTATCCTGATGTATGCTAAATTTGCTAATTTGGGGTCTTTTGAGGCTGTTACTCGAGAAATTCCCTATAGCTTAGGTAAGAAAGAGCCTGAAAAAGCGGAAGAGATAAAAAATACGGTGTTTTGGTTTATTTTTATGAACTCGTGTTTGCTTGGAGGTGGAATTGCTTTAGTTGCTCTTGGGATGAGGCCAGGAATTTCGGAGCCTGTCTTTTGGGGGTTGATTACGATTTCTGTTTTGCTCGTATTGCAGCGTATTTATTATTATCAGATGGTTGTTCTTAGGGCATATAAAAAATTTACGATGGCCAGTCAGGCTCTTGTTTTCTCAAGTGCCTTTGGTGCATTACCTTTGTTGTGGATGACATGGCATTATCAGATCTATGGGTTTTATATTGCGACTACGTTTATTTTTCTTGTTAACATCCTTTACGTGTTTATTCGTTCAGGACAAAAATTCCCTTTTTATTTTTCTTGGGAACGATTAAAACCATTAATTACTTTTGGATTTCCAATTATGATTATTGGAGCGATGGACGTAGTGTTTCGGTGTTTAGACCGGATTATTATTCCAAGGTATTTAGGTTTTGAGTATATGGGTTACTATTCGTTGTCTTTAATGGCAATGGGATACTTAACGAGTTTCCCAAATATGTTACGTGTGGTTTTGTTTCCACATTATCAAGATAGATTTAGTGAGAGAGACAATGTTAAGGATTTGAAAAATTTTGTTTATCAAAGTACATTAGCTTTAGCTTACATTCTTCCGATATTACTCGCTGCTGTTTGGTTCTTTTCGGAGTCTTTAGTGTTTTTGATTCTTCCTCAATTTAAGCCAGGGCTGTTTCCATTAAAAATTCTTCTACCGGGTTTGTTTTTTCTTTCGCTTAATCAACAATTTGCAACTCTATTAATTACAGCGAAAAAACATTTATCTTTAATTCCTGCAATGATAGCTTTGATTATACTAGGAGCAACTCTTTCGATCGCAGTTATAAAAGCGGGTTATGGTCTTCCAGGGGTAGCTATGATGATGACGGCGACTTACTTTCTGTATTATGCAGTCCACTTTCTTTTAGGGGTGCGTTTGGTGATGGATTCAAAAGAAGCTTTTAGATTGTTTATGCGTGTTTTTGGTGTTTTTGTTTTTTTTGTGGCCTCCATGCTGGCTATTGAACATTTCTTTCCAAAAGGAGAGGGGACTCCTCTTTTGAAGAACGCTTCACAGTTTGGCTTGTTTTGTGTGCTTTTTTTGCCATTTTTAGTCCATTTAAACAAAGAAACAGGGCTTTGGAGCCATTTAATTGATATTCTCAAAGACCAATTCTCCAGGAAGAAACACCCACCTTCAGAATAGTCCCATTTTTTATTTTTCCCCCCTTTAATACCCGGAGTATTTTTGCTATAATTCTCGTCTTTATGTCGCTCCTTTTAAGGAGCTACTTCGCATTGCTTTCTTTAACTGTTTAAATAAAGTAGAAGGTCTTAAGATGTTACAAGACTATTTCTGGGTATTTTCTTTTATTCTAATTGGCTTATTCTTTGCTTTCATGGCCACGGTTGTTCCTTATCTGATTGCCCCTAAGGGAATCGGGAAAGACAAAACAACAACTTATGAAAGTGGTGTTCCCACCATTGGTTCTGCATGGATTCGTTTTAATGTCCTTTATTATTTATATGCGCTTATTTTTTTAGTTTTTGATGTGGAAGTCGTTTTTTTGTTTCCTGTTGCTTTGGCCTTTAGAAGTATTGAGGGAATGGGAGTTTTATTAGAAGTGATTGTTTTTGTTGCTATTTTAACATTGGCTTTAATTTATGCGATGCGTAAGGGAGTTTTTCAATGGCGTCAGTAGAAGCATCTCAAAAATCAGGTTCCCCTGGGTTTAGTTTTTTTAAACTCGATAAGTTATTAAATATTGCACGTGCAAACTCATTGTGGCCACTCACATTTGGTCTTCATTGTTGTGCGATTGAAATGATGGCAGCAAGTGCATCTAAATATGACTTGGATCGTTTTGGCGCTGGTGTTTTTCGTGCTTCTCCAAGACAGTCGGATTTGATGATTGTTGCAGGAACTGTTTCTAGAAAAATGGCTCCTAAAATCAAAATGCTTTATGATCAAATGCCTTCTCCTAAGTATGTAATTGCTATGGGGGGCTGTGCCATGTGGGGAGGCCCTTTTCAGTATGAAGGACAATACGCAATTGTTGAAGGTGTGGATCGTATTATTCCTGTGGATGTGCATGTCCCAGGCTGTCCTCCAAGACCTGAGGGTCTTATCGAAGGTTTACTTCTTTTACAAAGAAAAATTATTGCGGGTGTTGCAGGGCAAGAAGATGTTGTGTTGGCGGTACCGGAAACGGGAACTCCGTCGCCAACGCCTCCAGGAGAAGAAAAGCCTGCTGGGCCTCGTCCGGATCAAAAAATAGAAACAGTTAAGGACTCTTCGTTGGATACGCTTGATGAAAAAACGGAAGAAAAGAAGGAAGAAGATAAATAATGACAGTCGAGGAAATCAAATCACAACTCACTAGTTTAGTAAATCCAGAAACTTCTGTTGTGAGTGATTATAGTAAAACAGGATTTCATTTTGAAGTTGAAACCACTCAAGACAAATTGATTGCTGTTGCTCAAGTGATGCTGAAAGCAGACTTTTTTCTAGAAAACATTACAGCTGCAGATTTTGGCGAAAACTTTTTGTTAGCGTATCAGTTTAACCGTTTCGAAGGTCTTCTTCGTGTGGTTGTTCGATTAAAGCAAGAATGGACCGAAGAGGTTCCTAGTATTTCACAAGTTTATCGGGGTGCGAATTGGTATGAAAGAGAAGCTTATGATATGTATGGAATTAAGTTTAAGAATCATCCTAACTTAAAACGTTTATTGCTTCCTGAATATTCGGACTTTCATCCTCTTAGGAAAGGTTTTAAATTTGAGGGTGATTCTATTGAAGATGTAAATAGGGCTTGGGAATTAGAATCTAACGCAAACCAACAAGTAAGTGATAAGAGCTTGGTTTCGGACGAACAAGAATATTTTGTTAATTTGGGGCCTCAACATCCAAGTACGCATGGGGTGCTGAGGTTGTTGCTTAAGATGGATGGGGAGACTATTTTAGATTTGGAGCCAGTTGTAGGTTATGCTCATCGAGCAGATGAGAAGATGGCTGAAAATGGAAATTATTTGCAATGGACCCCATATCCAAGTCGTGTCGATTATTTGGCGGGTATGATTTATAACTGGGGTTATGTGGGAACGGTTGAACGGGCTTTAGGTATTACGATTACGGAAAGAGCGGAATACATTCGTATTATTGTTTCTGAATTACAACGTCTTGCAAGTCACCTGCTATGGTACGGAGCTTTTTTAATGGACTTGGGTAGTTTTACTCCATTTCTTTATTGTTTTCAGGACCGAGAAGAAATTTTAACGATGTTTGAGATGTGTGACGGAAGTCGTTTAACCTACAACTACTTTCGGTTTGGGGGACAAGAAAGAGATTTGTCTCCAGAATTCATAGAGCGTGCTCGCAAATTTATTCCTATGTTAAGGGCTAATCTTAAGGATTATGAAACACTGATAACTAAAAATATTATATTTCAGAAACGAACTCAGGGTGTGGGTGTGATTACCAAAGAACAGGCAATTTCTTATGGAGTTACAGGAGCTCCTCTTAGAGCTTGTGGTGTGGAATACGATGTTCGTAAAAACGAACCGTACGGGATTTATAATCAATTTAAATTTGATATCCCTACAGCCACAGCCGGCGATGCTTATAGTCGTTATGAAGTTCGTGTTGAAGAGATGTGGCAAAGCTTAAGTATCTTGGAACAGGCCTTAGCTAAGATTCCGGAAGGCCCTTATAACAACCCGGATGCTCCAAAACGATTTAAACCGGAGGCAGGAGAGTATTATTTTTCTGTAGAGTCTCCAAGAGGTCAGATGGGAATCTATCTGATTAGCGATGGTACTGAAAATCCATATCGAATTAAGATGAGAACTCCTTGTTATTCAAATATGAATGTTATGAAAGAGGTTGTCCGAGGAAACTTGTTGGCGGATGCCGTTTGTGTTTTAGGAAGTTTAGATATCGTTGTACCGGATATAGATCGATAGCGTAGAGCGTTTAGCGTGGAGCGTATAGGGACATTTGTCAAAAAGACAGATGAAGCGTTTTTTTGTTTTTCTATACGCTAAACGCTATGCGCTATCCGCTGGTTGAGCTGAAAAAGGATAATTAATGAACGAATTATTATTTGAAGGAATGAATATTGCGGTTACAGCTGTTGTTGTGTTTGGGTTTGTGAGCATCAATGCCTTGGTGTTGGTTTATGCAGAGAGAAAGGTAAGTGCTCATATTCAAAGACGATTAGGGCCGATGCATGTAGGACCCCATGGTATTTTTCAGACCATAGCCGATGCAATTAAGTTATTAGGGAAAGAGCAGATTATTCCTAAGAACGTGAATAAATTTCTTTTTATTCAAGCTCCTTTATTAGCCTTTTTTCCTGCGCTGCTTTTATTTATTGTTATGCCTTTTGGGGAAAATTTAATTATTAAAGACTTGAACGTGGGTCTTTTATATTTGTTTTCATTTGCCAGTATCGAAGTGATTGCTATCTTTATGGCGGGGTGGGCTTCGAATAATAAATACTCTTTGCTGGGTGCCATGAGATCTGTAGCGCAGGTTATCGCTTATGAAGTCCCTCTTTTATTATCAGCTTTGAGTGTGGTGTTTATGGTAGGTTCATTAAAGATGACGGAGTTGGTTGCGTATCAAGATCAATTTTGGGTTGTGTTGATGCAGCCAATAGCATTTATTATTTTTATGATTTCGGGTCTTGCAGAGACGAATCGAGCCCCTTTTGATTTGCCTGAAGCAGAGTCCGAGTTGGTCGCGGGTTTTCTCACAGAGTATTCGGGTATGCGTTATGCCTTATTTTTCTTAGCAGAGTACACTAATGTGTTTTTGCTTTCTTGCGTGACAACAGCCTTGTTTTTAGGTGGGTGGCAAGGGCCTTTCGTGGATGGGATTCATTGGTTTTTGCTTAAAGTTTATTTTCTTGTTTTTGTGATTATTTGGATTCGATGGACTTTTCCTCGATTGAGACCGGATCAATTAATGAATTTTTGTTGGAAGATACTAACGCCTATAGCTATTCTTAATTTATTAATCACTGCGGTAGTGCTGAAGTTGTAATGTCATCCTGAGTGCATACGAAGGATCTCTTGAGAGAGATGGTTTTAGATTCTTCTCCGCCAAAGGCGGATCAGAATGACAATGAGTTGATTTTCGCTGAAGGCTGATTGCTGATAGCCCGATAGGGCAAGGGATAAAAGAAGATGTTAAACACAGTTAAAGAAATTGGGTTGGGTGCGTGGAGTTTGGTTGAGGGTATGGGTGTGACCTTGAAGTTTATGTTTAAACGCCCTGTTACATTACAATATCCATTACAGCCGTCTCAACCTTCAAATGTACATAAGGGAAGAATTCGATTTGTAGTTTTTCCTGAAACACAAAATCATGATTGTATTGCCTGTTTGAAATGTAAAAATATTTGCCCTTCAAAATGTTTTCTGGAGTTAGCAGGCGAAAAGCCTCCAGAAGGGGGTCGTAAGAGACCGACAGAGTTTGTTTATAATTTTTCCACGTGTTCTCTTTGTAGTTTGTGTATTGAAGTATGTCCTACAAAGACTTTGGAGCATTCTCCGGAATTTAATTTAGCGGATGATAAGAAAGACACCTTTATTTACGATTTTCTAAAAGATGTAGAACAAAGAAAGGTTCCAGTGGATGTTGTCGCTAATAACTGATCTTACATTCTTGTTTTTTGTTGTGGTGACCTTAGGCGGTGCTGTAATGGCTGTGGGTCTTAAGAATATTTTTCATAACGCATTGAGTTTGGCTTTGACCCTTTTTGGAACCGCTGGGATTTTTATTTTTCTTCGAAGTGAATTTGTGGCTTTGATACAAATTTTAATCTATGCTGGAGCAATTTCGATTGCGATTATTTTTGCAATTATGCTTTCACCATCACTTTCGTTGAAGCCGTCAAAAAGAAGCGTAACTAAAATATTAATTTCTCTTTCTGTAAGTCTTTTAGTATTTGTGGCGCTTTCGTATATTTTTATTCATACGCCTTGGGTGGTGCTTCCCGAGATGGTAGGGGATAACTCGGTAAAACATATAGGGGAAGTTATTATTCAACGCTATGCCTTTGCTTTTGAGCTTATTTCGGTTGTGCTTTTAGTTTCTATTTTAGGCTCTTTGGTGATTGCTCAAAAAGATAAAAAAACAACAATACAGGATTCTCCAAATGATTAATGACATCACTCCTTATTTAATATTGTCAGCAGCCTTATTTTGTATTGGGTTGTATGGCTTGCTTGCTAGACGTTCTTTGATTGGTATTTTGATTGCTACTGAGCTTATTTTGAATGCAGCTAATATTAACTTTTTGACCTTTTCTCGGTTTATGGATGTGGATAAGGCTGTAGGGCAGATTTTTACGCTCTTTGTGATTGCGCTTGCAGCAGCTGAAGTGGCTGTGGGTTTAAGTATCGTGCTCGTTGTGTACCGAAATTTTAATACGATTAATGTGGAAAAAATGGATCACCTGAAAGGGTGATGTAACTCTTAGGATTACAGTTAAAAATATGAGTCATTTAGCTTTATTAAATATTTCAGTTTTTTCAAACTTTGTTGCATTTCTGTTGATTACGTTTTTCCTTAAAAAGAAGGAACAGCGTTTTTTAGCGGCAAAAGTGGCGATTACTTTGTCTGGTTTGGGTGCATTGGTATCTTGTGTTTTACTCTTTCAGCGTTTTCATTTAGATATTGCTCTTACTGCTTCAGTAACATGGCTGAAATGGAATACAGGAGAACTTTTGATTGGGTATTACCTGGATAAAGTTTCTTTGATGATGCTAACGACAGTCTGTGTGATTAGTTTTATGGTTCAGATGTATTCTTTTTGGTATATGAAAGACGATGCGGGTATTCGTAGATATTATGGAACCATTACTTTTTTTAGTTGGGCCATGATTTTCTTTGTTGTTTCGATAGACCTTTTTGGAAGTTATATTTTTTGGGAACTTTTGGGATTGGCCTCTTACTTGCTGATTGGTTTTTGGCATGAAAAACCCGAGCCGCGACGTGCTGCGATAAAAGCATTTATTATGACTCGATTTGGTGATTTGGGTCTCTTGGCGGCTGTTATTCTTCTTCTAGTAAAATTGAAAACAGTAGCAATTCCAGTATTGATCACTGCTGCTGGAACTCTGTTATCTCCTCAAGAAGTGTTTTGGATTGTTGTTTTATTATTTTTGGGTGTGATGGGTAAGTCGGCTCAATTTCCTTTGCATTCTTGGTTGCCAGACGCGATGGAAGGACCGACACCCGTAAGTGCTTTGATTCACTCTGCGACCATGGTGGCGGCAGGAGTTTACCTTTTGGTTCGTCTCTTTCCTTTAATTGCTTTTTCAGAATCTGCGATGACTTATATCTTATGTATTGGAGCATTAACATCTTTGATTGCTGCTGTGATGGCTCTAACAGAAAAAGATATGAAGCGTATCTTGGCTTACTCCACTGTTAGTCAGTTGGGTTTTATGGTTATGGCTATAGGGGCTGGAGCTTGGCAGGGAGGCTTCTTTCATCTCCTGACACATGCTTTCTTTAAATCAATGTTGTTTCTTTTGGCAGGATATTTTATTCATATGGCCCACCACTCGAATGATATTTTTTCTATGGCTAAGGTGTCCTACGGTACAAAGTCAAAACTCATGGTCGCTTTATTGTGGGTTGGCTCTCTAGCGTTGTGTGGGTTGTTTCCATTGTCAGGATTCTTGAGTAAAGAGACGATCTTTGGTTCTCTGATGGAAGGCCATCATTACGGTGTTTATGGGGTTGCTTTACTGATTAGTTTTTTAACGGCTTACTATACCACTCGAATGGCTTTTATTGTTTCCAGAAATGGGGAAGTGGTAGATGCTCAAGAAAACTCTTTGCCACTGTATATGAAAATTTCGGTTTCGTTTTTAGGATTGATGACTCTGATAGGGTTTTGGATTTTCTTACCAGCGCTTACAGAGTTCTTTCATTTACATTCTGAGTGGCATGCTGAGCAATGGGTGAACTTTTTTATTACCACTATAGGTGTTGTTCTTGCTATTGGAGTTTCTTATTTTTACTTTGGGCGTAAGCAAGCTACAAGTGAAAAGGGGTGGGTCTCCTTTATTCCAGGCCTTTCTGGTTTGATTGAGAACAAGTTCTTTGTGGATCATTTTTGGAAATGGGTTGTAGACAAGGGGGTTTACAGATTTTCAAGAATGAGTTTTTGGACGGATGTTCATATTATTAATGTGATTGTGGATCAGGTGGGTTTGACGGCCATTCGTTGTGGTAAAAAAGCAGCGGCATTACAAATGGGACAGGTTCAACAATATATTATTACGGCAGTGGTTGTATCTTTGTTTGTTGTTATTTATTTAATTTTTGGGAAATAGAAATGAATTTACCTATTTTAAGTATTATCTTATTAGCGCCTCTTCTTGCGATGGCTTTGATTTTGTTTGTAAAAGAAGAGAATTCGCGTTTAATCAAATCAATTGCCTTGATAGGGAGTGGTATTTCCTTTTTAGGGTCGATTTATTTGGTGTTAGCCTATGATTATCACTCTGCGGAATTTAGGTGGGTTGAGCAGTGGTTTGAGGTTCCGGGGTGGGGTATCCAGTTTATTCTGGGAGTGGATGGTTTAAGTATTCCTTTGGTTTTGTTGACTTCGATTATTATTTTTTCAGGAGTGCTTGTTTCTCAGAACTTGAAGTTTAGAGTTAAAGAGTTTTTTGCTCTTTTATTGCTTTTGGTGGCAGGGGCTTATGGGGTTCTTTTAGTTTTAGATCTCTTTTTCTTCTTTCTTTTTTATGAATTAGCGGTTATTCCTATGTTCTTGCTTGTTAATATATGGGGAACAGGGAACAAGACCTATGCTGCGAATAAATTGACCTTATATCTTTTGGCAGGTTCCGGTTTAGTTCTGTTTGGATTTTTTATTCTTTATTTTGTTTCTGGATTAAATACATTTAATTTAAAAGATATGCTTGAGTTGGCTTCATTTAGCCCTGGAATGCAAAAAGGGTTATTTATTTTATTTCTCATTGGCTTCGGGACTTTGTCTGCAACTTGGCCTTTTCATACATGGTCACCCGATGGGTATGCGTCAGCTCCTACAGCAGCCAGTATGTTACATGCTGCTGTTCTTAAGACATTAGGTGCTTACGGTATTTTAAGAGTTGCTGTTGCTCTTTTTCCTGAAGGAGCGCATTATTGGCAGTGGTTGATGTTGTCTTTTGGTGTTATTAATATTCTTTATGCAGCATTGTGTGTGATTGTACAAAAAGATTTGAAGTACATTGTTGGTTACTCCTGTGTATCTCATATGGGTATTGTGATGTTGGGTATTGGAACATTGACTCAGGCAGGTTTGAATGGAGCGATGTTTCAGATGTTTTCCCACGGAATTATGACGGCTCTTTTATTTGCAAGTGTGGGTTATATTTATGAAGCTAAGAAAACGAGAAACTTGGATGACCTGAAAGGGTTGTTTAAAGAAATGCCAAAAGCTTCCACCTTTTTTATTTTGGCAGGGTTAACTTGTTTAGGGTTGCCAGGGTTGAGTGGGTTTGTCGCTGAATTTCTTGTGATCTATGCAACGTTCTCAGTTTCTTATGTGTTC
The DNA here is from genome assembly GCA_029261035.1 of Candidatus Omnitrophota bacterium. Classification (GTDB taxonomy): domain Bacteria; phylum Omnitrophota; class Omnitrophia; order Omnitrophales; family JACROU01; genus JAJDCD01. The sequence continues at coordinate 143,794 of JAJDCD010000025.1, read as the reverse complement.
GGTTCTTTAGCTTTGCTTGGGTTAGTGCTATCCGCGATTTATATCTTACGCATTTTAAAGAGTTCTTTTTGGGGTGTTCCTTCAGATAAATCCACAGCACCTGTTGGGGTGGATCACAATTGGAAAACAGCACTCCCTCAATACATTTTGTTTTCATTTTTGCTTCTTTTGGGAATTTGTCCCATGATCTTGATCCAGTTTATTTCACAGACCAGCATAGTGCTGCTTAGAGGATATTAATTATGTGGTTTTATAGTGTCGAAACATTTTTAGTTCTGGCTTCATTGTTTTTCTTTTCTTGGAGCTTAAGAAAAGAAGTCCATTTGACTTTGTTCCATAAGCTTGTAGGGTGGGCTGGCTTTCTTGTTCTTCTTTCAGCCTTATTTTCGTTTGATTTTAGAGGAGTGTTTTTTCAAGAAGTCTATGTTATGGATGGTTTTTCTCAGTTGATGAAGGTGATTTTGGTTTTAGGTTATTTTATTACTTTATTTTTAGCTCAAGAAGTTAAGGATGTAGATGGGAAGCATCAACCTGAGTTTTATTTATTTTTGACTACATCTACTTTAGGGATGGTTGTGCTCGTGAGTGCTAAAGATTTGATTACGCTTTATACGGCCTTAGAATTAGCCTCATATTCGTTGTATTTGCTCATTCCTATGCGTTCTAATGGAAAAGGGAGTGCAGAGGCTAGTATTAAGTATATATTGATAGGGATTGCTGCTTCTGGGATTATGGTGTATGGATTCAGTTTGCTTTTTGGGTTAACTCAAACCACATATTTAAATGAAATTGCTGCGCAGTTACCTCTTTTGTATCAGATGCCCATTTTCTGGGTTGCTTTCTTTTTTTCCTTAGCGGGTTTTTTCTTTAAGTTATCTTTTTTTCCATTTCATGCTTGGACACCCGATGTCTATGAGGCTGGAAATACGCAGGTCATTGGATTTATTTCTACCGTATCTAAGATAGCAGGTCTTTCTGTATTGATTCGATTTATGTTGCTTGCAGGAGAGACTGCACATGTATTAGATGATGTTTGGGTTGCTATTGCCATAGCCACAATGACTATTGGTAATTTATCCGCGCTTATTCAAAAAGATTTAAAACGTCTTTTGGCTTATTCTAGTATTGCTCAGGCGGGTTATTTATTGGTGGGAGTTTTGTGTATTAGCGAGAAAGGAATTAGCGGAGCTATTTATTATGCGGCTGCTTACTTGGTTATGAATTTAACGGCTTTTTTTATTATTTCTCAATTGTCTAAAAATGGAAATAATGTACCGACTTCAGCTGTAAAGGGTTTGTTTAAACGATCTCCTTTGCTGGCTTTGACTTTGCTTATTAGTTTTTTTGCTTTAGCAGGAATTCCGCCTCTTGCAGGTTTTACAGGGAAGTGGTTTATATTTTCCGCAGCAGTTAATTCGGGTTATAACGTTTTAGCTTTAGTGGCCATTTTTAACAGTATTATTTCTCTTTACTACTACTTGATGGTTGTTAAGGATGCTTATTCAGACGAAGGGATAGAAGCGGGAGGTTTGGAGCCGATTCGTTTAAAACCTGCTTATCAGATCTATTGCTACTTATCTATTGCGGTTCTGGTTGTAACAGGGTTTTTTCCTCATTTATTTATGTCTCTAACAAAGCAATCCATTGCTGTTTTCTTTTAAAATCACTTCTAGCATCTTTTAAATCCGTCCTTTTGTGTTGTGAATATCCTGTTATAATGGTTCGTCTTAAGTAGGCGTTAGAATTGATATAGAGAGGTAGTGAGAGTATGAGACGATTTGGGTTTTTTATTATTTTTATGCTTATTGTGATGATGTCTTTTTCGGCTTGTGGAAAGAAAGAGCGAAAGGATATCTTTGTTGAGTTAGAGAATGATGCTGTGATTACTGAAGTAGAAACAGTGGATGAGGTGGTTCCTCAGACAGAAGAACCTATTCCTCCTCAAAAACTTCCAGAAGGTGTGGTTCAGAGTCAAGGAACTGTTCCGGTTACTGCAGAAGAGGATGTGACTACTTCGCAGGAAACAGAACCTGTGTCGGATGAAGATCTTCAAGTTCCTGTAAATGGAATTCAAGTTATGGCACAAAAGGTGGATCCAAATGCAGCCTCTCCGTTACAACAATCCAGTGCAAGTACAGCTGTAACTCAGAATGCTAAAAAATATCCTGCTCCCAATGTACCACCGCCTCCTTATAAAGAGCCGGGGGCTGTTGAGTCGGCGGGGGATTTTTTGTGGCATTTATTTCATCCACTCAGCCGTAAAGACGCTTACGGCAAGAAAATACCAAATAAAAGGGGATAGAATTACTTATGTTTGAAATACTAACCGTGGTTTGTGTTACTTTAACTTTGTTTCAATTCTTTTTTATTTTCAACTTTTTTTGGGTGACGGAAAAAAGACTTAAAATTAAACACCCTGATTATTTCCCTCCTCTTTCCGTTATTATTCCTTGCAAGGGGATAGATCCTAATTTTGATAAGAGCATCAAATCGATATTGAATCAGGATTATCCTGATTATGAAATTGTTTTTGCTGTAGCAACAGTAGAAGATCCTGCGTATGAGCGTCTTCAAGAATTAACAAGTGCTCATTTGGATATACCGACTCAAATTGTGGTTGCGGGACATCCTGTAACAAATACTGGGAAACTTAATAATTTGGTTCGTGCGACGGAAGTTGTTCGAGATAAGTCTGAGGTTTTAGTTTTTATGGATTCGGATACATCTCCTCAACCTTTATGGATTAAAAGCCTAATTGCTCCTCTTCAATATGATCATGTTGGAATAACGACGGGTATTCCTGTTTACGTTCCTTTAAAGAAGACTTTCTGGTCTTTGGTGAAGTCTACCTGGATGTCAGGGTTAGGTGCCTTTGTGACAGTAAAGCGTTTTAGAGGGTGTTATGGGGGTGCTATGGCTGTCTGTAAGAAACACTTTGAAGAGTTTAATGTAAGAGAGATATGGAAGACAGCGCTTACGGATGATTTAACATTGAGTATGGCATTAAAACCAACAGGGCTTGAGAATTACTTTGTTCCTCAGAACATCGTACCTATCTACGAGGGGACTCGTTTTATTGATTTTATTAAATGGGCCAATCGGCAGTCTTTGCTTTCTCGCGTTTATTTCCCAGAGAAGTGGACTGGGGTTTCTTTGATGTTTATTGCTCGAATTGTGTTTATGTTGGTGAGTCCTGTCGTATTTGTTATGGCTGCTCAGCAAGGTACTTTAGATTGGAGGCATTGGTTATTTTTGTCTCCTGTTTATATGTCTGTTGTGAACACACTTTTATTGAAGAAAGCGATTGATGATGGTCTTAAAGAGGAAGTTCCTACGATAGGTGAGATTACAATTTGGTATCCTGTTTTGGCTTTGGCGACTCAAGTGCTTGCGATTGGAAGTTTTATTATTCCTGCTTTTGCTCGAAAGATGACTTGGAGAGGGATTGAGTATCAGTTTACTTCTAGGAGTACGGTTGAGGTGGTTAAGAAGTAGTTTGTTAAGGTGAGTAGAAAAGATTATAAGTTGTGGCGAAAAAGGGAATGCCTCCACTGCTCAGACATGCTCGGCCAAAGGCCTCCGCAACTCGCAGTGGAGGCATTCCCTTTTTCTTGTTTGTGTAGACTTGGGTGGGGAGAAGGGAGATAATAAAAGAAGTGCATCGAGCACTTATTTTATTATGGGTAAAGACGTGTTATTTGTCTTTTGTCTCACCTGGTTTGGTTAGTTTTTTCCAGAGGCCGTGGTTTTTTCTTTTGGCGTCGTTTTCGTAGCGGCGGAATTTGTAGATGTATTTGCAGGGATACTTTTTGGAAGCGTATCCGTAACCTCTCCAGAGAACTTCTTCGTTTAGCATGTTTCCATCTTCGAAATAGACGTAAGCTAAAAACCTTCCCATAGGGTCTTTCGTTTTTTTGTCATATTCTAATGTGAATGTTTTCCCCTTTATATTTGTTTCTAAATATTCCATCCCCTTTCTTTTAGCTTCAATATTGCGAGTGGCTTCAACTCCCAGCATTCGAATGGAAGGGCCTGCAGCGCTTTTTAAAATATTCACGTCAATAATGGCTTCAACAACAAACTCGGATGGGGGAGCAGGGCTCTTGGATTTGACGGTAAGAGGAACCTCGGAATGAAGAGAAGGGATTCCTAAGACGAGCGAACATAGAATTAAAAAAGAGAGTATTAAATGTTTCATAGGAGAGGCATTATATCAGAAGACAGCGGACAGATAGTCATGATTATCTTTGTCTTTTATTGTTTCTTCCTACACTTCGACAATTCAATTGTTTATTTGCTTATAATTACTACAACTGTAACTTATTTAATAGAAACAACTTAAGATGCTATAAAAAAAAGATAAAATAATACTTGTAAACCGAACATATGTTCGGTATACTTCGAACTGTTATGACAAAGGCAAATACTGGAATTACACAACAACGCATTATTGAATATGTTCAAGGCTTTATCTCCGAACAAGGATACTCTCCTTCGGTTCGAGATATAGCCAAAGCTTTGGGTCTTGCAGCCAGCACGGTTCATGAGCACCTGTCTCATTTAAGAACCCGAGGTGTTTTTACTCATGAACCGCGCCAATCTCGTTCTATTCGATTTACTTCTGAAAAGCCGGAAGTGATAGAAATTCCTTTGCTTGGACAAATTGCAGCTGGGCGTCCCATGTTGGCTGTTGAAGATATTAAAGAGAGTATTCCTTTGCCTAAAGAATTTGCTCAAGCGGGTAACTATATTATTAAGGTCCAGGGAGACAGTATGATTGAGAAAGGAATTCACGATGGGGATTATGTGGTAATGCATGAACAGAAAACAGCTCAAGATGGAGATATTGTGGCTGCTCTCATAGAGGATGAGGTGACCCTCAAACAATTTTATAAAAAGAAAAACCATATTATTTTAAGACCAGCAAATCTTAAGTATGAAGATATCAAGGTGAAGGATGTTCAGGTTTTAGGTAAGCTCGTAAGCTTGTTTAGAAAATACTAAAAAATTAACAAATAATGTTTTTGGTTCTTAGCCAATAACGGAAAACAAATGGAGAGATTATGATTACAGAAATTGCAGAGAAAATAGAAGTTGGAGCTATCTTTAGAAGAGGACTTACTCAACCTGTGTGGTTTATATGGAAGAGTCGTAAGTATCATGTGAAGTCCGTAACTTACCAGTGGCATGAAATGAAAGGGGAGTCGCTTCACTATTTCTTTCAGATCGTTGCTGATTCTGGAGTGTTTGAAGTCAGTCTTAACTCCAGGACATTAGGTTGGTCTTTGGAGAAAGCTCATGACGAAGAATTTCAAATGGCTTATTCTGCATAACCCTTGTCCTCTGAGGTCAGAAAGCAGAGGTCAGACGACAGAAGGCGGACATCAGAACTTTTCTGACTTCCGACTTCTGACTTCCGACTTCTAACGTTTCAATGCTTACTCGTAAATCTGTTCATCTTACCAATCAACTTCCAACAACAAATATATCCAATAGAGAAAGAATCATATTTCATGTCGATATGGATGCTTTTTTTGCTTCTGTAGAACAGAGTGCCAACCCAAATTATAGAGGAAAACCTGTTTTGGTAGGAGGGCATTCGATGACTCGAGGGGTTGTTTGTGCTGCGAGTTATGAAGCGCGCCCTTATGGGGTTGGGTCTGGAATGAGCTTGGTTCAGGCAAGAAAACTATGCCCTCATGCTATTGTGGTTCCGGCGAATAGTCAAAAATATGTAGAGACCTCACAGATTATTTTTCAGAAGTTGTCTGAGTTTACCCCTCAGGTAGAGATATTTTCGATTGATGAAGCTTTTATGGATGTCACAGATACGTACAAGTTTTTCTTTCCTTGTGTGGAAGATTTGGGTAACAGTTTGAGGTCTTGGGTTCAGAAGCGTTTTGGTATTACGATGTCTGTTGGAATAGCTCCTAATAAACTTTTAGCTAAGCTTGTCAGTGATCATTGTAAGCCTAATGGACTCTTGCGTATTGATTCTCCTAAAGTTGAAGGGTTTTTAAAAGATAGGCCTATTAATGCCTTGTGTGGTATTGGTCCCAATATGACAGATAAGCTTCATTTGTTAGGTGTTCGTACCTGCGGTCAATTGGCTCAATTTCCGGAAGATATTCTCTTTGAGAGATTTGGTATTATTGGACCAGTATTAAAACGTATGGGGATGGGGGTAGATCATTCTCCTGTGGCTTTGGCTGATGCAAAGGATAGAGTTAAATCTGTAGGACACTCGTATACTTTATTAGAAGATACTTATGATTATCGAGAGTTTAGAAAGTATTTGCTTTGGCTCTCAGAAAGAGTAGGCAGACGTTTACGGAAACAAAATTTACAAGGAAGAACCATCCATTTAAAAATACGATTTAGTGATAAGAAGAGCTTGGGGAAGCAAAAGAAGTGTCACTATGCTATGGACGATGGACAAGATATATATAAAGAGTCTTTAGAGATATTTATGGGTTTTTCTAAAAAGACGAAGGAGCATTCTTTTATTAAGAGAGGAATTCGTTTGATAGGGGTGAGTGTTTCCGATTTGTCCTGTAAGGGGGAGGATCTTTGGTTTCTTAAAGAATCAGAAAAGCAGTTAAGGTTGAGAAAAGCAATGGATCTCATCAATGATCAGTTTGGAGAGTTTACAGTAAAATTAGCATTATTGGACTTTGATAAGGATAAAAAGATTCGGAGTGATGTTATTAATTTATTTGGGTCAGGGAGGTGAGTTATTTTAGATTTTTGCTATCGATGTAATCTCTGGTGGGGTGTCGGTAATAACCAGCTCGAAAAGAGGGGTTAAAATAAGAAGAACGTCCACCAAATTTTTTATTGTATCGATAGTCCCAAAACTCTTCTTCTCGTGTGTATTGAAATTGGTAAAAAAACTGTGGAACGACGCCTTCTATCTCAGGGCTTAAGATAAGTTCAAAAGGGGTTTGAGTATTAGGGAATAAAGGTTTTAACTCCGTTTTTAATTCTGCTTTAAATTCTTCTTCTTTTATAAGTTGGGTCACTAAAACCAGGTCGTAAATCAAGTAATGACTATGGTTTGTTACTATTCCTCTTAAGGTTTGAGTCCCATCGGAAGATTGGAGTAATTCCCATTGAGTTACTTCAACACGTGCCCCAGGAGGGAAGCGCTCTTCTGCGCTCATACATCCAGACAATAAGAAAATAAGGGTAAAAATAGAACAAAGATACTTCATATTTTGCCTGCCTTTCACTATTGATAATAGCAGCAAAAGGTTCATCTCACATTGTTATAGGGTAGAGAGAGTTAATCTAATGTTTTATTTTTTAATACGCTGATAAAAATTAAAACCAAAAGTTTAAAATGCTATGAAAAAAAAAGAGAAAAAACAAATTTTAAAACTAAAATTCAAAAAAATATTTTTAATTTAAACAAAAATAATTTCTCTCGCAAAAAAATAAATAATCTTTTTTTAAAAAAATGCGATTAATACTTGTAATTCACTAGAATGAAGTGGTAAAATATTTTATAAAGGAATAGATATATTATTCCGTTAATAAGAGTACAAACTTTCGAAGTAGAATATCTCGCATTTTTGAGAGTAAAGTCGAAAGTAAATGTTTTTTGAAAACTAAACCTAATAAAGCGATGATTCATTAATAGTAGGTTCATTAACTTAACCTCAGGATGAGGGAAGGAGTTAACAATGGCTGCAAAGAAAAAAGCAAAGAAAAAAGCTGGTAAGAAAAAAGCTACTAAGAAAAGAAAAGTAGCAAGAAAACCAGCTAAGAAAAAAGCAAAGAAAAAGGCTGCTAAGAAAAAGGCTGCTAAGAAAAAAGCAAAAAAGAAAGCAAAGAAAAAAGCTGCTAAGAAAAAGCCAGCTAAGAAAAAAGCAAAGAAAAAAGCTACAAAAAAGAAAAGAAAATAATAAACGGATTTGCTTATTAATAAATCAATCGCTTGTTGGGTTTTTTATAAAGGATATGGGGTTTTTAAAGGCTCCATATCCTTTTCTATTTATACTTATATTGAGATATCCGCATAAGAGGTGATCTTTATGGCTAAGAAAAAAAAAGCAAAGTCTTCCCCTGTAAGAAAGAAAAAAGCTGTTAAGAAAAAGGCTTCTAAGAAGAGATCTGTCGTTAAACCCAAGGCTTCCAAGAAAAAAATTGCTAAGAAAAAGGTTGAAAAGAAGACCTCTCTGTCTAAGAAGAAAACTTCTTCGAAAGGGGTTAAGAAAACTGTATCTGTTAATAAAGTGAAGGTAAAGGAAGTTACAGAAAAGAAAACTAGAGGACGTAAGAGAAATGTAGATCAACCTTTGCAGGTGGATGAGAAACTTTTAGAAGAAAAAATGACAGAAAGAGATTTCAAAAAACCAGGAAGACGTAAGAAGGAAGATTACTCTACAACAGAAACTGTTGATAATTCTAATTGGGGAACAACCAAAGAGGACCCCAACCTTGTTGATGGAGGCCGTAGAACTTGGGGGGCGACACTGTCTGGACGTTTTGAGGATGATGAAGATTTTTAACTTTTGATTTTTTGGTTTATGTGATCGACACTTGATGTTTTATTTACCTTCTCACAATAGTAGTTTTCAAGCCATAAAGGCAATTTATTCCAAAGCTGCTCTCCTATAAATAAGTTTGTTACTATAAGTATTAACCCCTGCCAATTTGTATTCATATAGAAATAAATACATAAAATTCCTGATAGCATAAAAAAGTATGTAGGTTCTGAAATTCCTTTGAGAATCTTGTAAAAAGATTCTTTGTAAGAGATATGCCTAAAAAGACATATAATGCACGCTGTAAGTACTCCGGAGATAATAGAGGGAATTAGGCCTAAAAAAATAGATAAGGGCAGAATAGCCAGTTTTGTTACAATTCCGGGTAAGTTAAGCCAGAAATCTGGTTTAGAATGCATTGTTGGGTTTTTAAACATATTAATTGCTCTCCTAATGAAGTAAGGTGCCATTATAACGATGAAAAAGTTGAGTCATCAAGAAATATTAGAATTAAGGAAAAATAATTCGGAATTAGAGTGTTTGCCTGTCTGTTTACTTCTAGATAATATTAGAAGTTCTTACAACGTGGGAAGTTTGTTTCGTCTTGCGGATGGTGCTGGATTGGAAAAAATTATTTTAGCGGGAATTACTTCCACTCCGGATAACCCTAAAGTAGGTAAAACGGCTTTGGGTGCGGAGAAGACGGTTCCTTGGGAGTATCATGTAGATGCCTCCCGTGCGTTAGAATCGTTAACTCGATCGGGATATCACATAGTGGTGTTAGAGCACATTGAAGAATCTCAAGTGTATTGGGATGTGGAATACCCTTATCCTCTTTGTTTAGTTGTTGGGAATGAGGTGAATGGGGTTGATGAGAGATTGATGAAGTATGCGGATCGGGCGATTGAGATTCCTATGCGGGGTGAGAAGAATTCTTTGAATGTTTCTACGGCTACTTCGATTATTGTTTATGAGTTGTTGAGACAGTGGGGTGGGAGAGGGTAATTTTAGGTAGGTGGGTCGGAAAAGATTGTATTCCCGGCGCTCAGACAGCACAAAAATACAATACGATTTTTGTGAACTCGCGGCGGGAAAACAATCTTTTTCTGTGAGGTATAAAATTAGTGTGAGTGTTGAGAGGTTGGCAAAAGAAGTGCATCGAGCACTTATTTTGCCTAGGTATATTGTATCGTCACATGTGTGACGATGCTTTTTGAGGGGAGGTATTATGATTGATTGGGGTAAATTAAGACAAGAGGATTTTCCTAGTGTGAAAGATTATGTTTATTTGGATCATGCTGCTGGAGGGTTAGTGTCTCGTCCTGCTTTTGAGGCGGCTTCTGGGTATTGGCAGGAGTCTTTGAATCAAGGAGATTTTGTTTGGGATGAGTGGCTCGAGCGCAAAGAAGAAGCTCGAAGGAATGTAGCTCAATTCATCAATGCAGACCCTGAGGAAGTTGCTTTTGTGCATAGTACTTCTGAGGGGATGAATTTAATTGTCGATCTTCTAAAAAGTGATGGGGAAGTTATGATGAGCGATATGGAATTTCCCGCTTCAACAGTGCCTTGGCTTCATCAAACGGAAAAGGTGCATTTTTTATCTTCTGAAGACAATAAAACGCTTCCTAAACTTTTTAAAGAGAAGTGGAGCTCTTCGATTAAAACGATTCTTTCCAGTTATGTTCAATACGCTACAGGTTTTAGACAAGACCTAAAAGCTCTTTCAGAAATAGCCAAAGAACGGGAAGCACATTTTGTGGTTAACTGCTCTCAAGCTTTAGGGGCTTTCCCAATCGATGTTAAAGCAATGGGCGTTGATTGCATGACGGGGAATAGTTATAAGTGGATGATGGCTGGTTATGGAGGGGGTGTTTTGTATATTCGAAAAGGACTTTTGGAAAGCAAAAAACCATCTTTTGCTGGATGGCGTAGCGTGGATGATCCGGATCGATATGATAATAAGAATACGGTTTTGAATCCTAATTGTTCGCGATTTGAATATGGAGGCCCTTCATTTCCAAGCTATTTTAGTTTAGGTGCCGCCTGTTCTTATTTTGATTCTATTGGAAAAAAAGAGATTCAAGAACGCATTCTTTTTCTCACCGACTATCTCATTGAGCAAGCTCAAAAGAAGAACATCCCTGCTTTGTCACCCATAGAACCAGAGTATCGTTCAGGTATTGTGATTCTTAAAGTGTCTGACCCAGAAAAAGCTGCTATAACTTTATTTAAAGAAAAAATATTTTCCATTCCAAGAGGCGGTGGTTTACGCGTAGCCCCACACTTTTACAATAATGAGAAAGATATAGATCGACTGTTATACTTATTGTGAGATATTCAAGACTGAATATCTCGTGAAGCGTGAGTCGTGAAGAGTGAAGCGAGTAGGAGGGCCGACCTATTGTCATCCCCGAATGTTTGTGTCGGGGATCCAGGTTTTTGGCAAAAGGTGCGGTAATACATAAGTGTTATGGATTCCCGACTAAAGATTTCGGGAATGACACTTTGCCTAAGACAATGGTCATCGCGAGCTCCTATAAGGAGCATGGAGATCTCATGAGATTGCTTCACTTCGTTCGCAATGACTTTTGAGGTGATGTTATGTCTGAGTCGATGGAAGCATTAGAGCTAGACATTCTTTATGTAGGTGCAGGCCCGGCATCTCTTGCCAGCGCCTATCATTTATCCAAACTCATTCAAAACTACAATACATTAAATTCTTCCCAACCTTTAGAAAACATAACTATTGGAATTTTAGAAAAATCTGCAGATCTTGGAGGACACATTCTATCTGGCGCGGTTATGGATCCTAAAGCTTTAAAAGAATTGATTCCAGACTTTCAAACGCAACAAGCTCCGACCGGAGTCCCCGTAACAAAAAACGATTTTTGCTACCTTACAAAACAGAAGGCTTGGAGCTTTCCTTGGACGCCATATTTTTTGGAAAATAGAGGCTATTCCATTTTATCTTTAGGAAGGCTTGTTCAGTGGTTAGGCGATAAAGTTCAACAACAAGGGGTCGACCTGTTCCTGAATACTCCGGGAGCAGAAGTTTTATTTGAAGGGGATAAGGTTATTGGAATACAAACGGCAGCAAAAGGCCTCTCACGAACTGGAGAGAAGAAATCTAACTTTCAAGAAGGTTTTAAAATTAAATCAAAAGTAACGGTATTTGGAGAAGGTGCTTTTGGAAATCTTTCAGAATCGGTTATCAATAAACTGGATCTTAGAAAAGGAAAGAATGAAGCTCAATATGCCTTGGGGGTGAAAGAGATTTGGAAGGTTTTTTCTTTGAAACATCAGTCCGGTAAAGTGGTCCACACTTTAGGCTATCCCTTAAAAACAAACCAATTTGGAGGGGGGTGGATTTATCACATGGAAGATCATTTTATTTCTATAGGGTTTGTTTTAGGTTTGGATTATGACAACCCTCAGTTGGATGCGCATCAGCTTTTACAGAAATACAAAACGCATCCATATATAAAGGAGTTGTTGTCGAATGCGACATTGGTGAGTTATGGAGCAAAATCGATTTTTGAAGGAGGTTATTATGCGATGCCACGCCTTTATGGGGATGGTTTTTTGCTGATAGGAGAAAGTGGAGGTTTCTTAAACTCAGGACGACTTAAAGGGATTCATTTGGCGATTAAATCTGGAATGATGGCAGCTGAAACAATTTTTGAGTCTTTGCTTCAATCAGACACATCAGAGAAAATGTTGTCTCACTATCAACAGAAGTTCGAGTCGAGTTGGGCTAAGGAAGAACTTTGGAAGTTTAGAAATTTTAGACAAGCTTTTCAGAAAGGATTATTCAAAGGGGTGCTTCATTTATCTGCACAAATGCTTTTAGGAGGAAGAGGTTTTTTGAATCGTTATAAAAATAAAAAGGATTATCAGTATTATAAGAAAAAACAGCAACCCGAAATCGTTTCCTTTGATTCAAAATTGACATTTAACAAAACATCAGATCTCTATTTGTCTGGAGTTTATCATGAGGAAGATCAACCGTCGCATATTGTTATAACCAATAGGGACATATGTCGAACAGAATGTCATCACGAGTATGGAAATCCGTGCATTCATTTTTGTCCTGCTAATGTATTTGAGTGGATTGAGGACGAAAAAGGGGATGGAGATATAAAATTAAACCCTTCTAATTGTGTTCACTGTAAAACATGTGCTGTTAAAGATCCATATCAAATAATACAGTGGAAAACTCCAGAATCAGGAGGGCCTCGGTATGGAAATATGTAAGAAGGTTAAAAGTTTGTCATCCCCGAATGTTTTTGTCGGGGATCCAGGGTTTGTTTGTCATCCTGAACGGAGTGCCTGTCCCCATTACCATTGTCATCCCCGACTTGATCGGGGATCCAGGGTTTTATTAAAGAAGAGAGATATTCAATTTGTCATGGATTCCCGATAAAAGATTTCGGGAATGACAAGAGGTTCCCTTTACCACTTTGAAGGCATTGTTTAAATGTGATATAGTTAAATTGTTTATAAAACTATTAAATATGGGGCGTTCTATTGAATTTTAATAAGCTGACTACACTTATAGTAGCAGTTGTATTTACGTTCAACAGCTGTTTGTGGGCGCAAGCACCGCAACCTAGAGAAGTTCTACGTCAAACTTCTTCCACAACCTCTCTTTTTTCTGATGTGATGCCACCCGAGTTAGGAAGGGTGACTTATTCTAATGTGCCAGACAAACCCAAAGGTATTGTTTTTCATATCCAAGATGTCCACAGTAATTATCAAGCGCAAAAACAAATAGAAAAAATGGTGCAAGTCCTTACGGAGTCTCAAGAAGTCTCCACGTTGTATTTAGAGGCAGGGACAGAGAAGTTAGATCCCTCCTTGTTTCATTTTTCTCCGAATAAAAAATTTAATTTAGAAGTGGCGGATCAACTCATGCAGGAAGGAGTTGTTACAGGCGCAGAGATGTTTTTGCTTTCTCAAGAAAATGCTCAGCCCATTGAAGCTTTTGGAGTTGAAGATTCTCAAATTTACAATGAGGACCTTCAGTTGTTTCAATATGTGATAGAAAACCAATCCATGTCATCCGAATGGATGAAGGATGTGGAAATAAAACTAATGCAATTAGAAAATCGTTATTTTTCTAATGAACTTAAACTTTATGTAAAGGAATGGCGTAAGTATCATAAAGATTCAGATTACCTTTATTCTTATTTGGAAACTTTAAAGAAGTACAGTCAAAAAGCACTTCAAATTAACTTTGATGATCCCGTCCACCAATTAGATTACCCTAACCTTGTTCGATTGTTTTCGATGAAGTCTATCGAATCTAAAGTTAATTTCAGTTTAGCATTTAAAGAATCAAATCAGTTTTTAGAAAGTATTCAACCTCACTTAAGTGCGTCACTGTATTCCCAATTTGAGACTTGGCTTAATCGTATGAGAGAAGGGGTAGAGAGTGAGATCAAGTTCCCACGGTTTTTATTTGAAGAAGTTGTAGAGCAGCTTATGGAAAAAGGGGTTGAAACACCTAAATTAGAGGCTTTTTCACGATGGGTTCAGTATCAGATTCTCGAATCCGAAATTAATTCACAAGGTTTGTTTGAAGAGCTTAGGTTATTAGAAAACATGCTAGCGGCTCAATTGACCAGCACAGCAGAAGAAAAGAATATCATGCAACTGAACCAACTCTACCTTTCTCTAAAACGATTTTTGATTTTGGAATTAAATAGAGAAGAATATACGACGCTCTTCAAAGAAAGCCTTCGTCCTGTACCACTCCAGCTACAATTAGATGTTCAAAAATTATTGCAAGAAAAGACGTTTTTTAAATCTACGGAATCCATGATGCTTCTCTTCAAAAAAGCACACCAGTTCTATGTTTTGGCAGAGAAAAGAGAGAATGAGTTTGTTCAACGAATGCTTAAACATATGAAAACAAGAAAAGAGGATAGGGGAATTTTGATAACAGGAGGTTTTCATAGTGAAGGGGTTCAAGACTTGCTTGGCAAGAAAGGGTATTCCGTTGTCTCGCTCTCTCCACAAATAGAAGCTTTTGATTATAGTCGTAACCTTTATTTGAAATCAATTATTCCTACTTTAAATAAAATCTCCGAATCGAACATAGGAGCGCCTTTATCTTTGGATTTAAGTGGGATGCATTCGAGGTATTCTAAAGATAGAAAACAAAGAGTGTTAGAAGCTGTTGTGGCGTTAACGCTTGCAACACCAGCTCCTATTGATTTTAGTAATGATTATTTGAGTTCAGCGGCTTCGCTGGGAGCTCCTGTTAGTAATAGCAATTTTATTATTAAAAACATTGTACTAGCGTTTGAAGCGCTTAGACAGAACGCTTCATTAAGAGTGCAGTCGGTTAGTCCTTTTGTTCCAGGAGAGCCGGAATTAAGGGCAAATTATTTCCAGTATTTGTCGGATGCTGTTAGAGCTTTTTTAAATTTACAAATGGATAAATCAAGAAGAGATTTTTTAAAAATTATGGAAGATGGAAACACAGTGGAATACGCACTTTATTTTCCAGAAGAAGAATCTCCTAAAACCTATCTAGGGGGATTGCCTGTAGGGTTAGAGGAGGATCCAGAGTTTATTTTTGTGCAGAATGTGGCACGAGCAAAAAGACCCAATCGAACCGGAGTTAAAAAAGAAAAAATCAACGAAGACACACCTGTCATGAAAGTGCTTTACCCCGAACGAATGAAAGCAAATGAAAAACAATTTAGACTTCGATGGGAGGGTCCTAGTGGGAATCGATGGTGGTTTGCGTTTAATCCTTATGCCATTTGGCCACTAAGAGAAGGTTTGTATGACGAAGACCAACCGTACCATATGACTTTTTCTAGAGCAGACGATGTTGTTCATCAAAAAGAGTGGAATCAACAAACACATATACGGGACGCTATTACAGCCGTAAACGAATTGAATACCAATAGTAATGTCATACAAACTGACTCTGTTGAAGACCAGCAGTTAGCCGCACTTATTGCGAAGACGACACAGCTGATTTCAGAAAAAGGAAATTCTTTTAATGTCTTGATGATTCCCAAAGAAGAGTTTGGTCAAAATGGTTTTAAAATGGCAATGAATGGCTGGCACTACCAAGACATTGCAGACCCTCCACGGGGAGGAGCGAGCCAAGCCCAAATTCATTCCCATGTGGTGCGCACCGATTTTCCAATCGAAAGAGCTAAGCGAAAAGAGTGGAAAAAGGTTGGACCTTTTAAAATTTCTACGATTGATGATGGTGTAGGGACGGGAATTGTCATTGAATCCTCTAAAATGACGGTGTTCATTGCAGATCGTGTGCAAGGAACTCCTTTTCCTCACTTCACAAACACATCCGCCTTCGCTGAGTTTGGACGCAGCTTTGTGATTGATGCACCAGACGTATTCTACGAAATGAGTGATGAAACAAAAAAAGATCTAGAAGCCAACTTAAACGATGTTGTTGGATGGACCCAAAGAAATCGTCAAACCGGAAATTTAAATGAAATACGCTCAGACCTAAAGACGAGAGCCGTTGAAGCGTTAAGAATGATTACAGCCCCTCAGGAAGAAGTAGATGGGATAGTTGAGAGATTGATTGATGTGGCACCCGTCATCATTTCTGCAAAAAGTTTAGGAGCTCGTGATAGATATGAAGAGGCTGGTCTTTTAGAGGGGCTGGACATGGAGTGGGAAGCGTTTGAGCAGGACTTTTCTGGGTTAGTTGAAGTGCTTGAAGATGAAGAAGCGGCTATGGAGGCATTTATCGTTTTAACAGAAATTTTTAAAGATGTAAGTGAATTAGAAAAAATAGAAAGAATTTTTGAAATAGTTAGTAAAGGGAGTAGGGATAATAGAATCACGTCTTTTCAAGCTATCGAACAGTTAGGAGACTCCCTGCTAGAGAAAAGACGAAGGATAGAAAGATTTAATTTAGATTTTTTGGAAGCGCTTGTTCAGGTGAATTCAAAGGAAATACAACCTCTTATAGAGGATTTGTTACGGATGGAAACCGGCATAGCAGAGGAGAGGATTCCAGAAAAATTATGGAATGAGGAACTGTTCATTATAATGGCTCAATATTATGATTTGCGGGAGATGGGCAGTTTTGAGCAGCTTGTAGAGTTGGGGGTGGCTGTGAAGTCAGGGAGAGCTGATGAACAAGTTTTGGATATTAATTTATTATTTAGGTTTGCTCATTTGAACAAGGATTCTTTTACAAGTACTTTTACTCTGTTAAGAACCCTAGGTTTTTTGATAAAAAAAGAATTGATAGATAAGGATGTTCTCCATTCTGATCTCTGGGAAAGGCTCAGTAAGGTGGTAGAAATGAATGACATTTTTACAATTTCTTCTTCTTTTGAAGTTGTTGGTAGTTTTCTTGAACAGGTGGAAAGGAGTGGCCGAGTATTAGATCCGAATTTTCTAATGGAATATTTGATTTTTATGGAGAGTATGGAGGAGCCTAGATTAGGATTAGATGTATGGGAACGATTAACAGTAAGTTCTAACGGAATGTTTAGAACGGAGGAGGTTTTAGAGATTATAAGAAGAAAAGATGCTGTTGGAGAGGAAAAAGTTTTAGAACAGCTAAGGCAAATAGCAGATGTTTGGGGAAAAGAAGGGCCGTTCGAAAGTATTGAGTCAGAAGGAGAGGAACCTGAGTGGTTAAGAGTGGATGCGCAGAGTTTAGGGGCGTACTCGAATATAAGACAAAAGTATGATAATTCTTCTTTGACTCAGATAATAGGCCCGTCAACAAAACTGGATGAAAAATTTCAACGAGCATTTTTTAAACCAGATGCTGAGTCCAAAATTTTTGGATTTGAGACCTTTTTTAGAGGGGAAGAAATACTAAGGCTTTTAGAAGTATTATTTGAGTATAAATTCATTCATGATATTAACACTTTTAGAATTTGGCAGAAGTTTATAGCTGAACATGATAAAGATTTGTCAAGAAACTCTATCAAAGCAATACAAGAAATGGTTACAAGCATTTCAAAACGACGTGTGACCATTTCTTTGGACGAATTACTTGATGGTTTAAAGGAGTTGTTGACCAATGTTAGAGCTAGACGTTTATCCGGAGCTATTCATATATGGAATCAAATCTTATTAGAAGAACAAATGGGTGTTCGTCACCCTATATTTAATATTGAGTTTATAATTCTGATATATCGTTTTTATGTTCCTTATGTGGATGATCCTTTGCCTAAGGTGTTTTCCCATCTATCTGAGATGGTTCAATTTGGATATGCAACAGACTCATTTTTGAGAGATCAAATTATAAGGTTGGCCAAAGAAGAAAAGCGCTATTTACCCTTAGTGGTTTTTCTTTTCTTAGCTATGCCTTCAGTATTAGATGAAAATAAAAAACTAAAACAGTTGGAAAGAATTGAAAAAGCTTTTTCTGTTATTTTTGATACGTTGTTAGCTGAGAAGGATATTAGTAAAAAAGTTGATTTTCAAAATAATTTTTTAAGATGGTTTATTGAGGGTAAATATGGAGCAAATTTAATCAAAGCAAAAAGAGGGGAAGAGGTTTTGATGATTCTAGAAAAAGAGGAAGGTATAGGATTTGATTTAGTTATAAACCAGTTAAAAACTTTATCAGAATTATGGAAACGAGAGTCTGGAGATGAGGCGAACGAACTGAGTGGTCCGGAAGAAGAATGGCTCAGAGCTGAAGCGCAGAGTTTGGGAGCAGAACCTGCTTTAACTCAAATTAAAGCGCGAGATGTTTCGGTTGAAGGAATGATTCAAGTTGCTCAAGCCTTTGCAGGGCAAATCTTATTTATGCCAAATTCTCCATTAGAGGTTATTAAAAGTTTACTTATTCGTATGGGAGTTTTGGAAGATACAGTAGATCGAATCATAGATCCTCGTATTATAGATTTTAATCAATCCTTAGAGGTGATGACTCAATATTTATCTTTGGAAGTTTCGGGGTTGCTAGAAGCTGAAGTCAATAAACCCATTCCACTGATCGTGGATGACATCATTTTAAGTCATGTGGACGACCCTGAAAGAAGTGCATCTCAGTTTAATAGCATGATGCAGAAAAAAGATTTGTTGATGGTAACGTGGGAGGGGAGAGGTAAGCCGGAGTTTCTTCAAGCTCTATATAAGTTACCTGGAAAACAATTTAAACTTAAAGATGTGCGTCGAGAGCTTTTGAATCCAGAAATTTTTAGAGCTTCATTAAGAAAATATGAGGTGCCAGGTATTTGGGTGAGTCCAAACGAAAATGTATTCCAGATGATTTTCAGTAACGGAGATCGAGTACGTCTTGACTTAGAAGTGTTGTCAGGTAATGGAGTAGATCCTGTCCAGGTCGTAGCCCTCTTACGTCAATTAGCCAATTACCCTGATCTTCGAGAGGAGCTTTTTCTCAAAGCCGGCTTCAAGCCTGATGGTCAAGAATGGGTTATTGGGGCCAGTTTCATTACAACCCTATTAAATAAGGTGTATGCCCAGTTCCAAGCTGAAGAGCTTGTAGCGGCGGCAGCGTAAAGGGGACAGGCTACTTTTTTTAACAAATAGAAAAGTTGCCTGTCCCCTTTATCCAATTCCCCGAGATTGCCGCGGCTCTTTTGTTAAAGCCTCTCAATGACCTTTTCTTCTATTTAGCACCTCGTTCAGGCCCTCCTCATTCAGGCCCGGGCCCATATGGGAAGTATTAAAATATATAAATATATATTGAAATATATCATATATGTATTATAATTATATAGAGGTGAGAGATATGAAAACCAAGAGAGAGTTAGTTCGATTTAGTGGAAAGTACCATACGGTTGGGGAGTTGCCGCAGTGGCTTGCGTTGAGGCAGGCTGTGAGTCGGCAGTTGAAGTTGATGAGAAAGGCACTTGGAATGACTCAGGTGCAATTAGCTAAGCGAGTTCATGGAGAGCAGATGATGTTATCTCGTGTGGAGAATGAGTCTGTGGATCCGAGACTTTCTACGTTAAAAAAAATTGCAGAAGGTTTGAATTGTGAGCTGTTAATTCAACTTGTTCCCAAAGAAGATATTGCTGCATTTATAGATAAAAAAGCGGAGGAGAAAGCGAGAGAGATTATAGAGCTTTCTGTTGCGAATGCTGCTATGGAATCTCAGAAGCCTCCATCTGATTTAATTGAAGAACAGGTAGAAGAGTTAAAAAAACAAATTATGACAAAGCATCGAGATGTTTTATGGCGAGAAAATTAAGTCAATCAACTCCATTAGGAGCGACGCCTTTGGATGATATTTCTGGGCTAAAGCAAGATTTATCAACAAGGGAGGAGCTGTTTGAAGCTGAGTTTATTAATATCAATAAAGCATTGACGAAGTATTATTTAAACCTGAGTTCTAAAGAAGCTGTTAAATATGATATGCATTTTTTCTTGAGGGTTCATAAAGATATGTTTTGTGATGTTTGGAATTGGGCAGGGAAAGTTAGAAGTGTAGGGTTTAATGTGGGTGTTGAACCTTATAAGATTTCTACGGAACTTAAAAAGCTAGAAGAGGATTTTTCTTATTGGGTTGAGAAGGGTAGAGATGCTATAGAGATTTCTGCTCTTTTGCATCACCGACTTGTTTGGATTCATCCTTTTAGTAATGGGAATGGAAGGTGGGCTCGATTAATTACCAACCTTTACTTAAAAGGTGAATTGGGAGCTTACTTGGAATGGCCTGAGGATGAACTGTTCATCGAAAAGACCTTTAGAAAGACCTATCTAGCAGCATTAAAAGAAGCAGATCAAGGTAATATCCAACCTTTGCTGGAAATTCATAAGAAAATATTGAAGGAAAAATAGTCAGAGATAGAGATTGCCACGGCTTCATTACCAATGCCTCGCAATGACACAGTATGGGCAAGTGTATAGAGTGCTTCACACTTCACCCATTAGCCTATAATTGTTCTTTTTGTTTAACTTATAAACCCTCACCTGAGTCCTCTCCCTGAGAGGGAGAGGAAAGTTCCTAAATTTACCTTTTACCCCTTTACTGTAGGGTTATTTTTGAGTATATTAGTGTGTTTAACTTATGCCTTTTGGAGGATTTATGAGAAGGGTCTCTATTGGACTTTTAGGATTGGGACAGATTGGTTCGGAAGTATATCGTGTGATTTCTCGTAAGAGGAGTCTCTTTCAGAAACGCTATGATGTGCGTTTTGATATTACAAAGATTTTGGTTAAGAATACCAAGAAAAAGAGATTTAAGTCCTTGGACTCTAAGTTGTTAACCTCAAAACCATCGGATGTATTGAAAGATCCCTCGATTGATTTGGTGATTGAGCTTGTGGGTGGCGTTGCTTTAGCGAAGAAATTTGTCTTAGAAGCCTTTCGTAATGGTAAAGATGTGGTAACAGCGAACAAGGCTCTCCTTGCTGAAGAGGGAGAATCTATATATAAAGAAGCGAAGAAGTTAGGTCGTCAAATTTTCTTTGAAGCGAGCGTGGGTGGAGGTATTCCTGTAATTAAGTCCTTAAGAGAGGGGTTAGCTGCGAATCATATCCATTCGATCTTAGGGATTATTAATGGAACCAGTAATTATATTTTGACTCAAATGAGTCAGCATGGCGTGGATTTTGATGTTGCTCTTCAGGAAGCTCAAGCAAAGGGTTATGCCGAGTTAGATCCTACTTTTGATATTGAAGGGGTTGATGCAGCGCATAAGATTGCTATTTTGGCTCGATATAGTTTTGAACAGAAGATTCCTTTTAAGAGTGTTGATTGCGAAGGGATTAAACATATTTCGCAACATGATATTGATTTTGCTAAACGATTTGGTTATTCGATTAAGTTATTGGCAATAGCTAAGAAACAAAAAGATGGTATTGAGGCTCGTGTACAACCAACCTTATTACCTAATAACCATATCTTAGCGAAGGTGGATGGTTCTTTTAATGCAATCCTTTTTGAAGGGGATGAAGTAGGGGAAGTTCTTCTTTATGGAAAAGGGGCAGGGCCGGAGCCTACTGCGAGTGCTGTTTTAAGTGATGTGATTGATTGGGCAAAGGGTATTCGAAGTAATTTGCCGCGAACTTCTAAGTCTCAGGTTAAAGTTAAAAGTATTTCGTCGATTCTTTCGCGTTATTATTTAAGATTTTCTGTGATTGATAAACCCGGAACGCTTTCTTATATCTCTGGAATTTTAGGAAAGCATAACGTGAGCATTTCTAATGTGATCCAGACAGAGAAAAAGTCTGGGACCACAGTGCCTTTGATTTTGTTAACGTACAAAGGACATGAAGCGGATATTAGAACGGCTGTAAAAAAGATTGATTCAAACCGATCGGTGATTCGCGAAAAAACACGAGTTATCCGAATTGAAAGCTAAATTTCGTTAAGTGTGAACAGTTGTATTGTCATCCTGAACGCAGTGAAGGATCTTGAAGAATTTTATTATTTCATTTGTCATAGATCCTTCGTTACACTCAGGAAGACAGTTTGAAAAGATTGTCCGGCTAATGGCTAAAAGCTGATAGCTATAAACAAAGGAAAAAGAGTGCCTAAGAAAATTGGAATTATAGAGAGATATGCAGAGTTTTTACCCATAACAGATAAGACACCAATTGTTTCTTTGAATGAAGGAAACACTCCGTTGATTATATCTGAAGCTTTGCCTAAAGAATTTAACTTGGATTTTAAAGTCTATTATAAGTTTGAAGGCTTGAATCCTACAGGTTCGTTTAAAGATCGTGGAATGACGATGGCGGTGTCGAAAGCTTTGGAAGAAGGTTATAAAGCGATTATGTGTGCTTCAACAGGAAATACTTCTGCTGCGGCAGCTGCGTATGCGTCTCGTTCTGGCTTGAAATGTTTTGTGTTGATCCCTGAGGGTAACATTGCTAAAGGAAAATTGCTCCAAGCTTATCGTTACGGAGCAAAAGTGATTCAGATTAAAGGCAACTTTGATGACGCTTTAAATTTGGTGAAAGAAATTACGGATAGTCATCCTGTAAAGTTAGTGAACTCTATTAACCCATATCGTATTCAAGGGCAAAAGACCGCTGCTTTTGAGATTGTGGATGAGTTGGGAAAGGCTCCTGATTACCATTTAATTCCTGTGGGGAATGCAGGTAATATTACGGCTTATTGGATGGGATACAAAGAGTATAAAGAGCATGGTAAAAATAAAACGTTACCTAAAATGTGTGGTTTTCAAGCGGCAGGATCGGCTCCTATTGTTGAAAATCGAATTATTGAAAATCCAGAAACAATTGCGACCGCGATTCGCATTGGGAATCCAGCAAGTTGGGACGGTGCTGTGAATGCACGTGATGAATCAGGCGGTTTAATTGAAGCGGTAACAGATGAAGAAATTAAATGGGCGTATCGTTTTATTGCTGAAAGAGATGGTGTTTTTGCAGAGCCTGCTTCTTGTGCTTCTGTGGCTGGTTTAATTAAATTAGTAAAAAGAGATTACATTAAACCTGGAAGTACGGTTGTTTGTACTCTGACGGGATCGGGATTAAAAGATCCTGATATTGCACTCAGTTTTGATGATGAAGTGATAACGGTGGATTCTAATAAAGATAAAGTTTTGGATGCTATGAATTTGAAATTATAAAAGACAGAGGAAACAACTATGAAATATATTGTATTAGTTCCAGATGGTGTGAGTGATGAACCTTGCGAAGCTTTGGGTGGAAAGACCCCGTTAGAATCGAGTCATATGCCAAACCTAACTTGGTTTTGCGAAAACGGACGAATGGGTCGAGCGGATACGATTCCTGCAGGTTTGTCTCCGGGTTCTGATGTAGGGCACCTTTCTATTTTGGGCTATAACCCAAAAGAATGTTATACGGGAAGAGCTCCTTTGGAAGCCGCTAATATGGGAATTAAGTTAAATGAGGGTGAAGTTGCTTTTAGGATGAACTTAGTAACCGATGCGGATGGAAAAATGGCCGATTACAGTGCTGGGCATATCAGTACGACAGAAGCTCATACCCTCGTAGATTTTTTAAAAGGAAAAATAGATTCTGAAAAAATTACACTTTATCCTGGTATTCAATATAGGCATATTGCAGTGATCAAGGATTCTGCAGGAATTAAAGGATTATCTGCCGAATGTGTTCCTCCTCATGATATTCAGGATCAATCGATTGAAGACCATTGGCCGACAGGAAATGGTTCTGATATTTTAAAAGATATTATGGAAAAAGCTAAAATTCATTTAAAAGATCATGAGATCAATCAAGTTCGTGTGGATTTAAATGAGAATCCGGCAAATATGATTTGGCTTTGGGGGCAAGGGGTAATGCCTAAGATAGAGACTTTTGAATCTCGTTTTGGAATCAAAGGATCAATCGTTTCTGCAGTGGACTTGGTTTGTGGGATTGGACGTTTAGCGGAGTTGGAAATTTTGCCGGTACCAGACATTACAGGTTACGTGGATACGAACTATGAAGGAAAAGTGGAATTTGGATTAAATAGTTTGAAAGAGAAAGATTTTATTTATATCCATGTGGAAGCTACGGATGAAACAGCGCATCAAGGCAATCCAAAACTAAAGGTAGAGGCAATTGAAGATTTTGACTCTAAGATTGTAGGTCCAGTAAGACGGTATTTAGAAGAGAATCCAGATACGCGTGTTTTGATTATGCCGGATCACTCAACTTCATGTAATACACGAACGCATTTTCGTTCTAGTGTTCCTTTTGTAGTTGCTGGTAAGGGAATAGAGTCTGCTGGCGGGAATATATTTACTGAAGCTGAAGCCGCAGAGTCTGAAGTGGTTGTTAACGATGCATATAAGATTCTTCCGACGCTCCTTAAAAAATAATGAGTTGTGTGATTAGGTAGAGGAAATAGAATGGTTATTGTTCAAAAATATGGTGGTACGTCTGTTGGAGACATCGAAAAAGTTAAGAGTGTAGCCAAACGGATTGTTCGTACAAAACGTAAAAAGAATCAAGTGGTTGTTGTTGTTTCTGCTCCTGCTGGAAAAACAGACGAATTAAATTCGTTAGCCCACCAAGTCGCTAAGATTCCGAACCAACGTGAAATGGATATGTTGCTGACGACTGGAGAACAGATGTCTGTAGCTCTTTTGGCAATGGCGATTCATGAGCTAGGTGAAGATGCTGTTTCGATGACAGGTTTGCAGATTGGAATAACAACAAATGAAAAACACGGGCAAGCCAAAATTGTTGATATTAATACCGACCGTATTCGCAGAGAATTGAGAAAGGGTAAGATTGTTATTGTAGCAGGTTTTCAAGGGAGCACCTCTAAGAATGAGATTACAACTCTAGGTCGTGGAGGTTCGGACTTAACAGCGGTTGCTTTGGCGCATGTGTTAAAAGCTTCCTTATGCGAAATTTATACAGATGTGGATGGGGTTTATACTTCAGATCCTCGTATTGTTAAAGATGCACGCAAGTTGGATATGATTAGTTATGAAGAAATGCTCGAGATGGCGTCTTTAGGCGCGAAAGTAATGCAGTCTCGTTCAGTTGAAGTTGGGAAAAAATATAATGTTCCGATTATGGTTCGAAGTAGTATGAACAATAATCCGGGAACGTTGATCACAAAGGAGAATAAGAAAATGGAGCAAGTGCTCGTTAGTGGAGTTACTATTACAGAGAATGAAGTTAAGATTACTTTGTTAAAAGTTCCTGATACTCCAGGGATTGCTGCTAAGGTATTTGAGAAGCTCGCTAAAAGTGATGTGAATGTGGACATGATTATTCAAAATAAATCCACGACCAATTTTACAGATATTTCATTTACCGTATTTAAATCGGAATTGAAAAGAACTCTTCCTGTCATCCATCAAGCAGCCAAAATTGTAAAGGCGAGCGGGGTAGAAGTGGATAAGAATATAGCAAAGGTGAGTTTGGTGGGTGTGGGTATGAAATCGCATTCAGGTGTCGCTGCGAAAATGTTTAGCACGCTTGCAAAAAAGAAAATAAATATCGAAATGATTTCAACCTCTGAAATTAAAATTTCTTGTGTCGTGGATGGTAAAAAAGGAAAAGCAGCTGTCCGAGCGATACACAGTGCATTTGGTTTAAGTCGTAGAAAAACAGTAATATAAATTAGCGTAGAGCGTTTAGCGTGGAGCGTATAGAAAAGCTATTTCCCTCTCCCTGATAGGGAGAGGCCTAGGGTGAGGGTTTGATAACCTATTCGCTAAACGCTTTACGCTGACCGCTAGTAAACAAAGGATATTATGAAGGTAACAATATACGATACAACATTAAGAGATGGTTCCCAAGGAGAGGGGATGAGTTTGTCTTTGGATGACAAGCTAAAGATTGCCAAAAAATTAGATCAATTTGGGGTTCATTACATCGAGGGCGGATGGCCAGGCTCTAATCCTAAGGATATGAGTTTCTTTAAAGAAGTGAAAAAATTAAAGTTAAAAAAGGCCAAAGTTGCAGCTTTTGGTTCTACGAGAAGGCCTAATATCAAGGCTTCTGAGGATGCAAACTTAGCTAAATTAGTGGAAGCAAAAGCTGAGGTGGTTACCATCTTTGGAAAGAGTTGGGATTTTCATGTGAAGGAAGTGTTTAAAACTTCAATGAAAGAAAATTTAAGCATGATCTACGACTCCGTTAAATATTTGAAGTCCAAGCGTATGGAAGTGATTTATGACGCAGAGCATTTTTTTGATGGGTATAAAGAAAATTCAGAATACGCAATCAAGACATTGAAAGAGGCTGAAAGAGGTGGTGCGAGTTATTTAGTGCTTTGTGATACGAATGGAGGGACCTTGCCTTCTGAAATTGCTGCAATCATCGCTGAGGTTAAAACTCAAGTGTCTACAGAAATAGGGATCCACTGTCATAACGATTGTAATTTGGGTGTTGCGAATTCAATCGCTGCAGTTCAAGCCGGAGCGACTCAGGTTCAGGGAACGATTAATGGTTATGGAGAGCGGTGTGGAAATGCAAATTTAATCAGCGTTATCCCTAATCTTGTTTTTAAGTTAGGGGTTACAACAGTTGCAGCGTCAAAAATGCAAGAGTTGACAGAGTTAAGTCGTTATATCGCAGAAATCTGCAATATGCCTTTTGAAAATAACCAGCCCTATGTTGGACGTTCTGCGTTTGCTCATAAGGGGGGTGTTCATGTCAATGCAATGATGAAGAACTCGAAGACCTATGAACATATTTCTCCTAAAAGTGTGGGTAATAATACACGTTTTTTAGTTTCTGAATTATCAGGACGATCTAATGTGTTGATCAAATCAAAAGAGATGTCCTTGGGATTAGATAAAGAATCCCCAGAGACCAAGAAAATATTAGAGAAAGTCTACGAACTTGAAAGTAAAGGTTATCAATTTGAGGCAGCAGATGCTTCCTTTGAGTTGTTAATGCGAAAAATGACAGGGAAAGAAAAGAAATTTTTTGAGTTGGTTGAATTTAATGTGCATGATGAAAAAAGTGAAGAAGGTAAAATCACAAGTCGAGCAACATTAAAGTTGAAAATAGGTAAAGCTGTAGAGCATACAGCAGCAGATGGGGATGGTCCTGTTAATGCATTAGATAATGCTTTGAGAAAAGCGCTTTCTAAGTTTTATCCTGTAATCAAAAAAATTCATTTAACGGATTTTAAAGTGCGTGTCATCGATGAAGCTGAAGGTACCGGTGCGACAGTGCGTGTGTTCATCACATTCCAAGACGAAAAAGGAACTTGGACTACAGTGGGTGTTTCCGAAAACATCATCGAAGCCAGCTGGCAAGCCCTTGTCGAAGCTGTGGAATACAAATTGCTCAAGGGTGAAAAGATTTAGAAAAGCGGCTCAGTCTCGTTTTTCGTCATTGCGAGGTAGCGACAAAAAGGCCGCGGCAATCTCAGGCATAGAAAAATGGATGAATCAGGTTATATATACTTCTTAACAAATAAGAACAACACTACAATCTATACGGGTGTTACCAGCGATCTTAAGAAAAGAATTTTTGAGCATAAGAAAAAGCTCACTGATGGTTTTTCTAAAAAGTATAACTTGGATAAGTTAATTTACTTTGAAGTAGCAGATGATATTAGAACTGCAATAGAGAGGGAAAAGCAAATAAAAGCAGGATCGAGAAAAAAGAAATTAGAGTTAATTCAAAAGTTTAATCCAGAATTTAATGATCTTTACGAAACTTTATAACCATTACTCCTGAGATTGCCACGCATCTTTTGTTGATGCTCGCAATGACGGACTCAGAGAGATTGTCATTACGAGGAGTTGAATTAAATGCCGACGAAGTAATCTCAGACATTTGACTCACTATTAAGTAAAATATGAAAATAGAACTCGATAAAATATATAAATCCAAAGACGTTGAAACGCGTTGGTATAAAGTTTGGGAAAAATCTCGTTATTTCTGTCCTAATGAAAATTTAGATCTAGACCCTTTTGTTATCGTTATTCCTCCGCCTAATGTGACCGGAATTTTACATATGGGTCACGCTCTCAATAATACCATTCAAGATATTTTAACCCGTTGGCATCGTATGAAACAACAGCCTACACTTTGGATGCCTGGAATGGATCATGCGGGTATTGCGACCCAAAATGTAGTTGAGAGAAAGTTAGCTAAGGAAGGGAAGACACGTCATGATTTAGGGCGAGAAGCTTTTCTCGAAGAGACCTGGAAGTGGAAAGAAGAACATGGGTCTACCATTTCGAAGCAATTAAGGCATTTAGGTTCCTCTTGTGATTGGACTCGCGAACGTTTTACGATGGATGAGGGTTTGTCTCGATCAGTGCGAGAAACCTTTGTTCGTCTTTATGAAAAAGGGTTAATCTATCAAGGACATTACATTATTAACTGGTGTCCTCGATGCCATACGGCTCTTTCAGACGAAGAAGCTCCTCATAAAGATAGTGAGGGTTCTCTTTATCATATTAAATATCCGATCAAAGATAGCAAAGATAAGTTTGTTGTTGTTGCTACAACGCGTCCTGAAACGATGTTGGGGGACACGGCTGTTGCTATTAATCCTACCGATGAGCGTTACTCCGATTTAGTAAAACAAAAATTAAACCTTCCTCTTGTGGATCGTGAGTTGTCTGTTGTTCAAGATGATTTTGTCGATAAGGAGTTTGGAACAGGTGTAGTTAAGGTAACGCCAGCACATGACCCTAACGACTTTGAGATAGGTAAACGTCATGACCTTGAGTTTATTAATGTAATGAATGAAGACGGTTCTATTAATGAAGCGGGTGGAGCCTACCAAGGGTTGGATCGTTTTAAAGCGAGAAAGAAAATAGTAAAAGACTTGGAAGAATTAGGATTGCTTCTCAAAGTAGAACCTCATCAGCATGCCGTTGGGCATTGTTATCGTTGTGATACCGTAATAGAACCTTATTTTTCGAAACAATGGTTTGTTAAGATGAAACCTATGGCTGAAAAAGCAATTAAGGTGGTTCAAGAAGGGCGAGTTCAGTTTATTCCTGATCGTTGGACGAAAGTTTATCTAAACTGGATGGAAAACATTCGGGATTGGTGTATTTCTAGACAGATTTGGTGGGGACATCGTATTCCTGTTTGGTATTGTAATGATTGTGAACATATTAATGTTTCTCGAGAAGATGTAACAGAGTGTCAAGAATGTAAGAGTAAGAACTTAAGACAAGATGAAGATGTTTTGGATACCTGGTTTTCTTCTTGGTTATGGCCTTTTTCTACATTGGGTTGGCCTGATGAGACTCCAGACCTTAAGCGCTTTTATCCGACAACAGATTTAGTTACGGGTTCAGAAATTATTTTCTTTTGGGTTGCGCGTATGATTATGGCTGGCTGTGAATTCTTGGGTAAAGAGCCCTTTAAGACAGTTAATATTCATGGAACGATTCGGGACGGAGACGGAACTAAGATGTCAAAATCTTTAGGGAATACGATTGATCCTTTAGACGTGATTGATGAAGTTGGAGCAGACGCTCTTCGATTTAGTTTGATGATGATTACAGGGAGTGGGCAAGATGCTTATCTAAGTAAGGATAAGTTTGAAATTGGAAGAAATTTTACTAATAAGATTTGGAATGCTTGCCGATTTCTATTTATGAATCTAGAATCTGAAAAGTTAGAGGACTTTGAATTGTCTGAATCTGAATTGAAGAATCTAACTTTGATTGACGAATGGATCTTAGCCGAACTCAACAGCACAATTAAAAAAGTGAATTTCGCTTTAGAAGTATATCGTTTTAATGATGCTGCTAGTGATTTATATCATTTCTTTTGGCATGCATTTTGCGATTGGTATATTGAGTTGGTTAAACCAAAATTAACTTCTGAGGGAGAAGACCTCATTTCCAAAGGAGAACGACAGTTAACAGAAAAAGTGATGTTGCATGTAATTGAGAAAAGTTTAAGGTTAATCCATCCTATCATGCCTTTTCAGTCAGAAGAAATTTGGCAGAAGCTTAAAGCTTTGTGCAATAAAGACTTAGGAGAATCTATTTCTTTAAGTCAATGGCCTGAAACGAACCATGATTTGATTAATGAAGAATCCATTCAAAAAGTGGAGTTGTTGCAAGAAATTGCAACAGTTCTGAGAAACTTTCGGGCTGAAAACAATGTAGCTCCGAGAGATAAAATTCATATTGCTTGTGAGCTAGAGTCTGCGGATAGTGTTGTGAAAGGTTTGGCTTCTGAAATTAAGCTTTTAGCGAATGCAGAAGAAGTTCAATTTATTAGTTCTCAAAAAGAAAAAGGAAAATGGTTTAAAGTGGGTGTTTTGAAAGAGATTATTCTTTATGTGGATGCAAGCCAGGATATTGATATTGCAAAAAGAAAAAAAGTGGTGGATGAAAGTTTGAATAATGTGGATGCTTATATCCATTCTTTAGAAAAAAAATTATCGAATGATAAATTTAAAAATAATGCTCCTAAGGAAGTGTATGAGAAAGAAGTAGAGAAACTACAAGAATCCCTTAAGAAGCAAAAGGTTTTTCAAGAAGAAAAAAAAACCTTAGAAGAATTGGTATAAAATTATGGCCAAAGAACGTTTAGCTAAATGTTTAGCTCATGCAGGTATAGCGAGTCGAAGAGCTTCAGAAGAGTATATTACGCAAGGTCGTGTCAGTGTGAATGGGGAAGTGATTACTCATATTCCAACCTTAGTAGATATAAGTTCTGATCGTATTGAAGTAGATGGAAATCGTCTCAAAAAGGAAGCTACAACTTATATTCTTTTACATAAGCCCAAAGGCGTTGAATGTACGATGAAAGCTTCGAAAAAGAAAGATACTTTGACGGATTGTCTTCCTAAAAAAATAGGTCGTCTTTATCCTGTGGGACGTTTAGATAAAGCCTCTACAGGTCTTTTGCTTTTAACGAATGATGGGGATATGGCTAATCGGTTGGTTCACCCTCGATATAAAGTTGTTAAACAATACCGAGTAGAAATAAAAGGTTATTTTGAATCAAGAGATTTGACCCGCTTAGAAAAGGGGATAAATTTAGAAGAGGGAAAAACGCTTCCTTGCCGTGTGAAATTGCTGCATGCGGATTCCAAATCTTCTCGACTTCATTTTGAACTGAAGGAGGGAAAGAACCGTCAGATCAGAAGGATGCTAGGCGTTTTAGGCTATGATGTGAAAAAACTACGAAGAGATTCTATCGGACCTTTAGGTTTATCTAGGCTTAAAGCAGGAGAATGGCGTTTTCTGAAAGGTGAAGAAATCGAAAAACTGAAAAAGATAACCCATATTAAATGAAACAACCCAAGTTACAAATATCCCAATCTTTAAAAAAGCGTCTCATCGCAGCCCTTAAAGAAGATGTGGGTTTTGGAGATGTTACTTCGCAGTGGTCTATTCCCAAGACCTCTAAAAGTAAAGCTCAGATTATAGCTAAAGAAAATGGAGTTCTATCGGGTTCTGTATTAATTCCTCTGATATTTAAATCTTTAGATTCCAAGTTAAAAGTTAAGGTTTTGAAGAAGGATGCGTCTCTTGTAAAAAAAGGACAGGTCATTCTAAAAATAGAAGGTCCGTCACGTTCTATTTTAACCGCAGAACGTTTAGCCCTGAACTTATTAGGGAAGTTATCCGGTATTGCTACAACGACTCAATCTTATGTAAAGCAAATTGCTTCTAAACAATGCCAGCTGTTGGCCACAAGAAAGACAACCCCCTTATGGAGAGATGTTGAAAAATATGCGGTTGAATGTGGTGGAGGCTTTTCTCATCGTTTTGGTCTGTATGATCAATATTTGATTAAGGACAACCATAAGACTATTTTGTGTGAATTGGATGGAGATAAAGAATTTGAAATCTATCAAAAGATGATGAAGGAACGGAATAAAAGAATTCCGTTACAGATTGAAGTAGATTCTATTAAAGAACTGCCCTGGGCATTTTCTTATAAACCGAATATGATTTTATTAGATAACTTTAAGATAAATGAACTGAAGAGAGCAGTGGTGATTTCTCGCCAATTAGCTAAAGAGATAAAGATAAAAGAACCATTACTAGAAGCTTCAGGTGGAATTACACTCAAAAATATAAAACAAATTTCAAAAACAGGAGTAGATCGTATTTCTGTTGGAGCTATCACTCACTCGGCTCCCAATTTTGATTTTTCATTGGAGATTCTATAAACATTGTTATTCCCGCGGAGGCGGGAATCCAGTTTCATTTTTCTGGACCCCCGATCAAGTCGAGGGTGACAGCTTATAAGGAAGAAATGAATGACAGACACATTTAAGCTGGTTTCTCCCTATAAACCTAAAGGAGACCAACCTCAAGCGATTGAGAAATTGGTTCGAGGGTTTCAAGAGGGGATGAAAGAACAGGTTCTTTTAGGTGTGACCGGTTCGGGTAAGACCTTTACGATGGCTAATTTGATTGCTCAATATCAAAAGCCAACGCTGGTTATTTCTCATAACAAAACTTTAGCGGCACAGTTATATTCCGAGTTAAAAGAATTTTTCCCTGAAAATGCAGTCGAGTATTTTGTTTCTTATTATGATTATTACCAGCCAGAAGCGTATATCCCTTATACAGATACTTATATAGAAAAAGATGCTTCTATCAATGATGATTTGGATCGGTTGCGTTTAGCGGCAACGAGCGCTCTTCTTTCTCGAGATGATGCGATCATTGTTTCTTCGGTATCTTGTATTTATGGTTTAGGATCTCCTGAGGATTGGCAAGGATTGTTGGTTCAGGTAGAAAAGGGACAGCATATTGATCGAGATGATTTGTTGAAAGAACTTATAGCTATCCAATACTCTAGAGCCGATGTTGATTTTAAACGAGGGAATATTAGAGTTCGCGGAGATATTTTAGAATTATTTCCTTCTTATGGGGAAAATCCAATTCGCATTGAAATGTTTGGGGATGAGATAGAGCGTATTTGTCTTCTGGATAAAGATACGAACCAACCTGTTCAAGATCTAGAAAAAATAGCAGTATATCCAGCCAAGCACTTTGTGACGACTTCGGAGCGAATTAAAGAAGGTATGAAGGATATCGAAGATGAATTAGGATCACAAGTCAAAACTTTGAAGCTTGCTGGAAAAGAGCTGGAAGCAAAACGATTGTACTCGAAAACACTTTACGATCTTGAAATGCTTCAAGAAGTGGGTTATTGCAGTGGTATTGAAAACTACTCAAGACACCTTTCTCGCAGAGAAGCAGGTTCTAAACCTTATACTTTAATCGATTACTTCCCTAAAGATTTCCTTTTGATCATTGATGAGTCTCACGTGACAGTTCCTCAGGTTCGGGGTATGTATAACGGGGACCAAGCAAGGAAAAAGACATTGGTAGATCATGGGTTTAGGTTGCCATCAGCCTTAGACAACCGTCCTCTTAATTTTAAAGAATTTGAGAAGGCAGTAGGACAGACCCTGTATGTTTCTGCCACACCAGGCCCGTATGAGATGGAAAGAAAAGATCAGGTTGTAGAACAAATTATTCGTCCTACAGGTTTGATTGATCCGGAAATTGAAATACGAAAGACGGAAGGACAGATCGATGACCTGATGCATGAAATTAAAGATCGAGCAGCTAAACATGAGAGAGTTTTGGTGACGACCTTAACCAAAAGGATGTCCGAAGACTTAGCTCGTTATTTAAAAGATATGGGTGTTCAAGTCCGATATTTACATTCTGAAATTGATGCTATAGAACGTGTGCAAATTTTGAAAGACCTTCGTCTAAGAAAATTTGATTGTTTAATAGGGATTAATTTACTGAGAGAAGGTTTGGATTTACCGGAAGTTTCCTTGGTTGCTATATTAGATGCCGATAAGGAAGGCTTTTTACGGAGTGAAGTGGCCTTGATCCAGACAGCAGGTCGTGCGGCTCGAAACCTAAATGGGCGTGTCATTATGTACGCGGATCGTATTACGGACTCGATGAGAAAAGCGATTACAGAAACAGATCGACGTAGAGAAATTCAGAAAAAATATAATGAAGATAATCACATTGAACCCAAATCAATTGTAAAAGCAATTTATGATGGTATTGCGTCTACTCGAAAAGCAGAAGATATGGTTTCAGATGTAGTTGGAGAAAGTAAAGAAGAGCATGATATTAAAACCTACCTTTCTTATCTAAAAGAAAAAATGGAACGATCCTCTAGTGCTTTGGATTTTGATAAAGCAGCTAAATACAGAGACCAGATTAGAGAGCTCGAGAAAGAGTACGGCTTAGAAATACTGCCCCAATCAAAGCCCGGGCAAATGTCTACAATTAAGCCAAAGACCAAAACCCACCGAATCTACCACCCTAAATCAAAACGTAAATAACTGAATGTGTGTCCCAAAAGTGACTGTCACCAAGGTGACTGTCACTTTTGGGACATGGATAGGGTTGTATCCCTATATATAGCAGTATAAATCTTGTAAAGAAGCTAAATACATATTAAACTTATTAAAAAAGGGAGTGTCCTATTGGGTTTTAAATACTTGAGGTTTATAGCTAGTTTTGTGCTTATTTGCTTTACGACAACTACAGTGGCATGGTCTGTTCCAGAGGGGCTATTGTCGCTAAACGTAAAAAGTGTGTCTCAAAGTGCTCTTCAACTCTCCTTACCTCAACAACTAGGTACAGTCAAAGAAGTTATTCCTGCAGACTCCGAAAAAGTGATTGTTCATATTCAAGATGCTCATGCGAACTATGAAGCACAGAAAAATATCCAAAGTATTTTAGATTACTTAGTCCGTGAACATGATTATCAGTTAATTGGTTTAGAAGGAGCGTCCTCTTCGTTAGATCCTCGTAGTTATCACTTTTTTCCTTATGCAGATATTAATATGAAGGTAGCAGACGCCTTAGCTCAGAAGGGGGAGGTTACAGGTGGAGAACTTTTTGCTTTGGAAATATCTGAAGGGCTAAAAGATTATGAAGGTATCTTTTTTGAAGGAGTTGAAAAAACAGACCTTTACCGAGAGGATTACACTTTGTTCCGTAAAGGCCTTCAAACCAAAGAAGAAGCAAAACCCTTTTTTGATTCTTTTGACCGAGAACTGAATATTTTAAAATCGCGTATTTACAATCCCGAGTTATTAAAATTTGATAAAAAAGTTCTGCAATATCAGAATAAACAAATCGAACTCATTCAATTTATCTCTTATTTAGAAAAAAAAGCAGAAGAGTTTCTTAATATAGAATTGACCTCACCCTTAAACCAAAAAGAATATCCCTTTCTGTGTCGAATGCTTCGTGTTCAAGATAGAGAACGAGAGTTAGATGATGAGGGTCTCCAGAAGGAAGTAACACAACTAATTCATCTGATGAGAGAACGAGTTTTTGATGAGCGGGATAAGCAGCATCTGATTCGAGGGCTAACGTCCATTACAAAACGAAATCAGATCAACCAATCTTTGGTGACACGACTTTACGAAACGACAGGAAAAGCTCCCCGAGAATTCTTTCAGTTTATTTATGAAGCAAGTTTGCAGGCTCAAATAGATCTTTCAGCGTATAAAAATTTAAGAAAGTTTTCAGAACACTTCATTCTTCAGAGCGAAATTACAGGTCCTGAGTTTTTTAATGAAATGAACCAATTAAGTAGAAATTTATATGAATTTTTATCTAAGAACGAAAATGAACAGATTTTAATTAAGCTGAGTGAGGATTTGAATTTATTTAAGAAATTGATTGCTTTTGAATTGTCATACTCTGATTGGAAAGGTTTGAATGGAGATGTGCGTAAGTTGACGGATCGTCTTCTGCAACTCTCAAACCAAGAAGAAAGAGATTTGGGAACTCTTTTAGAAAATCAAAAAACATTTAAACCTGTCTATAAGAATGCTATCGAGTTCTACCGATTAGCCGAAGAACGTAATAAAGCTTTATTTGAGCAACTTCAAAAACAAATGAAACAAATGAAACAAGAAAAAGCCATCTTAATTACGGGAGGTTTTCATTCCGAAGGATTAGCAGAATTGATTAAGGATAAAAACATATCTTATGTTGGAGTTCAGCCTCAAATCCAAACGGAGTTTGGTCACGAGAAGTATCACCAGTCTGTTATGGGAATGAGTAAAACTATTTTTGATACCTCCCAAATTCAAAAAGTGCTTGGGATGGTAGGGGATCTGAAACAAATTCAACTTTTAGGAGGAGATGAAAAAAGGCAAGTGGAAATGCTTGTTGATGCTGTGATTGATCTTTTAAATATTCTGATTGAGCGCGAATTATCTTTAAATCCAAATTTAAGAAACAATACAGAAGTTTTAGTTCAAAATATAAGTCGCTATTTGGAATCCAATGTTCTTTTTAAACAAGCAGATTTGACTGTGAATTATCAAACAGGTTTGGAAGATTCTTCTGATAAAAAAG
Source organism: Candidatus Omnitrophota bacterium (assembly GCA_029261035.1). GTDB lineage: Bacteria > Omnitrophota > Omnitrophia > Omnitrophales > JACROU01 > JAJDCD01. Next base: position 107,605 of record JAJDCD010000025.1, on the reverse strand, counting down.
GTGTAGAGATAAGCTTGGGACTGACAAATCAGTCTATTCTAATCCCTATCCAAGAAGCTGTGATTATTCGCCCTACCTTTGTTGTAAACAAAAACCAAACCCAACCGTTGAGCGAAGAAGCTGTTTTGGCCCAATCATTAGGATCTTATGAAAAAGATAAAGAGAGGGTAAGAGAAATTTTAAGAGTCAATGGACTAGAAGAGGAGTGGGATAAGAGAGTTATTCTGAATGAATGGAAAGAAGAGATTGATTTAAATCTAGATGGTTTAGAGTCGGTAGACATTAGTTTGATTGAAGGTATGGAGAATTTATTGCATGTTAGTTTTTACCAGACTCCAGTATCTCGAGAAGAAATTAGACAGATTTATGAAAAGCATCCAGAGCCTTTGGATTTGACAGTTGTAGATACAGAGCAGATGTGGCTTAAATGGCGTGATTTTGATCCTGGTGCGGCTGGAGAGGAAGTGTCTCGTCGACGCTCTATTATGGGAAACTCGCCACTTACTGAAAGGCAGTTTGGTTTTGATGAAAGGTTATCCGTAGCAGGTATCGAAGATGCTAGAAATCGATTGACTCAAGCTAAGGGTTTATTTCAATTGGGTTTTTATGAAAAGATGATTCATATTCTATTAGCGCGTTCTCCAGGAATATTACCCGATAATGATGAATATCGAAAACAAAGTTTTGATTTAGTTTATCCATTGCTGTTTGATCAAACACAACCTGTGCAAATTCGAAGAAAAGCAGCTAAGTTTTTTATTCAATTGTTGCCAGGTGTAGAATCTAAATTTGATGATTGGGACCTTCAAGACAAAATGGTTGATCTAATCTCGTCTGCTGTTTCAGCGGAAACAGCTTCAAATCTATTGAAACAGCTTTCAAAAGAACTAAATGAGCAAGGCGCCCAAAAGTATAAGGAGTATGTTGAGTGGGGTGGTGGTCAATATGGTTCAGGACCTGCTGGGCCTTATTATAAAACAGCACGAGATGCAGAACATGCTTCTAGAATGATTTTAGATCCTCAAGCTTACTTGGAAGAAATTGGAAACCCTTCAATTTTTAATGTAATTTTCAGAAAACAAAATTGGATACTTGTTCCAATGCCAGCAATTTTTATTACCTTAGGCACTCGTGTTTTGCTAGAGGCTTCTCAGATATCGGATTATGTTCTTGGAGGAGTTGCCATTTTAATTCCAATCATATCTTTAATTGCTATTTTTAGAATGATGTTGGATAAAAACAGAGGAAAAGATCTTAATTATCTAGAACTTCAGAACCAAATTCTTTTTGAATCTTTAGGTGAGAGTGATCAAGAAATTGTTAAGGCAGTTAATAAGAAGTTATGGACAACAGACAGCTATTTCTTTAATGATGAAAAACATCGTCAATACATTAAACTTCAATTTGAAAAACTGAGAACCACGGATGCTCAAATTTATTTGCTGAATGAATTAGCAGCAGCCGTCATTAAATATTCGGAAGAAAAAGAAAACCCATTGTTGGTAGAGTGGCTCAATAATGAAATTGTAGCCTTTTATCAATTTTTAACAGAAATAAGTTCCGTGTCGGAGCCCATCAAAGACCAATCTAAAAACCTGCGGGAATTCTTAATTCAACAATTTCCTGATATTCCATTTCCAGATATTCAAAGAGATATTTCCGCCCCTCCAATTGCAGAAGATTCTAAAACTGGAAAAGTAAGAGATGACCGTCAGCTAGAAGGTGCGAGTTTGGGTAAGCAGTTTTCCAAAGATGAATTTCCGTTTGATTATTCAGACAGATCTGATCCAAAAGAAAGAGTTAGTGTGGATTTAACAGATGATGAAGCAAATAAATTGGCTGTTAGACACCGGTCTTTAAGAGAAGCACAACGTCATGGAGAAGCTTTGGATTTGCTTTTGGAATATAGGCCATTGCCAGCAGAAAATATTTATCAAAGAGAAATAATTGAATATTTGCACAGTCATCATCTGTATTACTATAAAGACAGAAAGAAGAGAAGAAGTGTAGCTCGTTATTATGTTGAGCTTATTTTAGCAACAGAAGGGATGAAAGGCGTAATTTCTCAATCGAGAGAAGAAATTGATCAGTATGCTGAAATTTTAACAAATTCAGAATATGGGTTAGATGCGAAGCGTTTATTGAGGACTTATTTGATGCAGGAGAATACAGATCGTTTTAATTACTCAATTAGAAAAGAAGATGATAAGCAAAAGTATTATCTTACATCCGATTTCATCTTTGAGACAGAGCATTTAATAGAAGATCCTTTGACAGTTTATAGAAATAGGGATTTTAATGAAATAGAAGGTCTTGCATTAGTGGCGAGTTTTGCTTGGGTGATTGCTATTATTCCTTTAGTTAGCATTTACCATTCTTTTTTCGACGTTAATCCTCATCGATTTTACACATCTCATTTTAATATCAATGTATTGATATCTTTTGTTTCTCTTATTGTCATTGTTGGGACTCTTAAAAAAGTATTCAATAAAATAAGAGAAAGAAGAGAGCTTCGTGAGGAGCTCTTTGATCAAAACAAATTAGCTGATCGTGACATTGTAAGCCATGTTAGAAGGTTGATATGGGAATCAGAAAAATCTTTATTTAACGATAAACAGTCACGCAAATATTTATTGAGTCAATTTGAATATCTGGACAGTTTAGACTCAAGGTTAATTTTACTAAATGAAATTGCATCCCTTATTTTTAAATATGCAGATGATTTCGATAATCTTAATTTAAAAAATCGAATTATTCAAGATGTACAGGGATTTCATGAGTTTCTAGATGAGTTTCAAACTGAGAGCCCAAGGATGCAAGCTCAAATAGAGAGTTATAAAGATCAGCTTTCTATTCGATTTTCAAGTTTGGGTTTTTCCATCTCAACAACCCCAGACATATCAGAAACTCCAGAAAAGCTAAGTATAAAGCTTAAGAAAAAGAAGAAAAAAGATGATCGTCAAATTGAAGGAGCGAGTTTGGGGAAAGAAGAATTGCGATCTCAAGAACCTGCTTTAGAATTTGATGATGCATGGCGGTTATATACAGAAGGACAGGTGCAGCAGGCTGCGGAAGTTATTGTTGCACTGATGAGACGGGAGGGCTACATTGGCAACCGCAAAAAAGCGGTGCTTATTCTGAGGGATGCTGCTATTAATACGAATATTCCGCCTCCCCATAGGAATGTATTTGCAACAGCACTTATTATGCTGCTTCCATCCATGAGGTCGATACAAAAACGCTCAGTGGCAGTAAGTGAAGTGGCGAATATTTTTTCTAATCCGAACCTTTCTTCTGATCGGAATGAAGCTGTAAAACAAGTCATAAAAGATATTCGTGCTTTAGGAAAATCTTACAGAAAAGAGGCGGATGAAATCTTTGCTTGGCACGGAGCCTATGGAGGAAGTGCAGGGGATGCTTATAGTGCCATGTCTTCTCAATTATACTCTTTTGTGTCTGCTGTTCAAAACCCTGAACGACATGCGAACCGAATTGTACTTTTTCAAGATTTTTTCACGAAGTTTTTATTTCAATATATGCCATTTTCTTTGCTTCCTATAGGTATTCATTCATTTATTGTTGGCCCTGGCCCGGATGCGGCAATTCAAAACGCAACTATTTTTTCTATTTTTAGTATCCTGATGACTTTGATTCCTTTTCTATGGACTGCAGCTATTTGGGCAATGTCTCGCGAAATCAATTCGGGTGTTTGGTCTGAAGAAAGAAGAATGCTTATGCCAGTGGCTACAGCATCACGAGATGTAGATGGGCAACCTATTCAAATAAAAAAGAAAAAAACAACTTATGAAGTTCTTCGTGGATATATTTTTGAAGAAAACTTTTTTGTGCAAAAGGGAAAAGAAGTTTTTGATCAAATTGAGCAATTGAGGCATTTAGACTTGAAATTAGGACTTTTGCTCGAAATGTTTCAAGCAGCATTACTTCGTTACGAAGGAGATGAGAGTGAGTTGTTGGAGTACGATGAATTGCTTGAGGAATATCGAGCTGCTCAAGCTGAACAACAATTAAGATTAAAGCCAACAGAACGTAATTGGTTTTTGTTCGATCAGGTGAGTAATTATCAGGATTTGTTGAGAAGCGAAATGTCAGATGTGTCTTTTGAAGAAAGAAGCATTCTTGATGATAGAGAAAGAGATCGAAGAGCTGTTGTGGGAGCTAGTTTAGGAGATGAGGATGTTCAAGATTTTGATTTTCCACAAAGCACTTTGACCCCAGGCTCTACTCGAGGAGAAAGAATTGTCTTTTTAGGAATCAACATGTTTACCTTAGGTTTGTTTTCTTTCTTATTCTCTATGCCTATAGCTATTCCCGCACTCTTATTGCTTGTTGCTGTCGGGACAGGAGCGGGAGGAATTTATCTTGCAAGAAGAGATGTAGAGGTAAATTATAGAAATATCTCTTGGGTTGAAACAGATGATGAAGATGAGCCTAAAAGTACAGAAGCGCAAAGCCTTGGTATAGGCCCTGATATGGGATTAAATGAAATGATGAGAGCGTTGCACGAATACCCAGAAAATTTTGGGTTGAGAGGGATGGTTCTTCATAGGCTGGGAGGACTTGGAAGAGAAGATGAAGTGATGAGAGTGTTGGAAGGAGGGTGGGCTCAAGGTATCCTTTTTCCAGATAGTTATCATGAGCAGCATAAACAAGCTATACGACGAATAAGAGAAACGAAAAAAGGTCAACAGGTGATAGAAGAATATAAAGCACGGGTGAGAGAGGATATAAAAGGTCGTTTAGATGATTTGAATAATCCTTCTGTATATGAACAAGGTGAATTTAGAGAAGCTGTAGGTTTTGAAGAAGATACTTTAATGCTAAATATCAAACTTGGTTTCTTACCATTTGAAAATGTCTCACTAAGTAAATTAAGAGGGATAAAAAATTTAGGATTTCTTTTATTTATTTATTATGACATTGGAAATGAAGAGCTTGGGCATTTAAAAGAACATGCTAATTTGAGAAGTCTTGATCTGAGTGAACTTGACATTGGAAATGAAGAGCTGACTCATTTGAGTGGTTTAATAAGTTTGAAAAATCTTGATATAAAAGATACGCAAGTAACGGGTGAAGGGTTAGTACATTTGAGAAAGTTGACGAATTTAGAAAGCCTTATAATGGATCGAACCCAAGTAATGGATGAAGGGTTAAACTATTTAAGGAATTTACTAAATTTAAAAACCCTCTCTTTGATAGGCTCTGAAGTTGGAGATCGTGCTCTTGAGGATATAATCCAATTAACTAATCTGAAGGAACTTCGTCTAAGTGGAACTAGGGTAACTGGAACTGGGTTAAAACAGTTAGAAGCTCTAAGAAATTTAGAAGTGCTGAATCTAACTAGGACTCAAATAAAAGGAAGTGATTTAGAGATAATTAGCAAGTTAACTAATTTGAAGGAACTGTATTTGGCTAGAATAAGAGATGTGAAGAATCGAAACTTAGAAGCTTTACTTAACTTAGTAAAGTTAGAGGTGGTTGATTTAACTGGAACAGGAGTTAACTTTAGAGGTCGTAACGAATTTAAAAATAAGCACCCCAATAGAGATGTTTTAGAATTTTTCACCGCCCGAAGTTTAGGTGTTGAAGGGGAGTTTATTCAGAGAGTGGAGCCTTTATTTGGAATTGAAGGTTTTGTCCAGGTAAAAAAACTGAGCGATGTTTATTGGAGTTTTGAGGATGTTGATGGGAAGCAGTATGTTTTAATGAAAAGAGACGATGTTAGCACTGAAGAACTGTTGTTTGAATATGAGTTAAATCGTTTTTTAAGAGAACAGTCTGATGGTAAAGCCTACGTAGGGAATGTTTCTCGTATATGGACCTCCGAAAATTTAGACCCTTATGTATTAGTGGATGATACGTATTATGTTTTATATGAATCAGAAGAGCCGATTTATCCTTCTCAGAGCGCGAGACTTTTTGATTCTCTGAAGACCTTTAAACCCATATTATCTTTTGATAAGGACAGCAGACGTATTTCCTTTCCTGCTTTGGATGAAGAAGTTACTTTAATTAATTTAGAGTTAGATTTGTCTGAAGCAGAAGAGGCTTCGGATGCTATCTTTTTCTCATCTATTTATCCTATTGATCCAACTCCTTTAATTCAAAGGTTTAAAGATCTGTTCAAAAAAGAAAATCTACCAGAAGAAATCGAACATGAAGGTCCTAAGCTTTTTGATTTAGAGAGAGGTTATGATTGGCATGTTTCTTTAAAAGTGAAGGGCCTTCCAAGTGGGGTGGGTTCTGTTTATTTTTCAGTGGATCCTTCTGCTAAAGAGCTGGATCTTGTTTTGGCCTTCTCTGGTTTGAAGAATGTATCTCATCGTTTTATCATTGATCCAGAAGTGCGGTCTGATTCAGGGTCAAACGTAGTGACTTTACAGAAAGGAACACAGCATAAGCACTACAGTCAAAATAATTTAGCGTTACAGAACGAAATGGAAAGGGTGGTTAAAGACTTCTTTAGTCAGATTATGTCTATAGAAGAAAAGGAAGGTGTGGTTACTCAGGAAGACTCTTTGATTTCAGAGGCTCAATCATTGGGTGTTGAACAATTAAAAGAGACTCTTGTATTTAAAGAATCAGTTAAGGAGAGCACGAGAAGATTCTTTCGTTTTAAACGGGTTGAATTTGATGAAGAGGTTGAAAAGATATTGGCTAAAACTAAAGTTTATGATTCTCATAAGGAGTTAGAGGGTATTCATGACACACATTTAAGCATCTTGGCTGCTTTATTGGTAAAGGATAAGAAAACTGGATTAAGAACACTTGAAAATGTTCTTGAACTTAGAGGTTCAGACAAGCCACTTTCCGAATTTGATATTGAGCTCATAGATTTAAGTAAGGCTAAAGGGTCCAATAAGAAGGTGGACCTTATTGTGCTAAGAAGCCCAGATGAAGTTTTTTATCTAACGGCAGCTACAGACAAGTTTATGTATCGTGTGGATGGGGCTGTTACGGATTCTCATACGTATATGGAATACCAAGAAAGTATGAAAGATTATGAAAAGACGCCTTACTTAACTCGCCCTCTTCAATTTGTTCAGATTGGATTTGATAAGGAAGATCCAATTAGAGTTTATATCAAAGACTATACTCCTGGAATTAGTTTTGATGAATGGCTTTTAGTTAACAGAGAAAGGTTAGGGGATGAAGGTTTTCTTGATAATGCCTTTTATCAGTTTGGGAAGGTTATAGGTTCTTTCTATCAAAAGGTGGGAGGATGGCCTAATGCGGAGGTGGTTGTTGATGATCATAAGGGAGAATTACAGTTTTATTTAATTGATTATCAAGGAAAAGTTCAATTTTATATTGATGTTGCTAATCAGTTTGCTGGTTATTTAAGGGACTCTATGAGTAATAATTTATCTCATTTAGGATTGTCTGATGAAAGGGTGCAGCAATTAATTAATGTTGTTTTGCTAGGTTTTGATTTTTCTTTTTCTGATCCAAAATTATCGAAAGATGTTTTTGAGTTATTTTCTAATAGCAGTTATTTTGAAGAGATTTATCAAAGTTATCAGGCTTCAATAACTGATGGCGACCTTCCTGTTGTAGCAAGTCGAGAGAAAGTGTTGAGTAAGGTAGATGCATCTTCTCTTGGTTTGAATAATGAGAATTCAGATCAAAGTAGAAATTTAGCAATTTACTTGGAGAACTGGAGGTTTTTAGAGAGAGTTAAAGAGAGTATTAATAAAAGTTCAAAGTTAGGTAAATACAAGTTGTCTGCAAGCATTGATCGTCTCCCATTCTTTAATGAAAGTTATGAGCCAACGTTGGTTGTGTATGTTTTGGTTGATTCAAAGGGTACTAAATACACAAAAGATTTAGAGGAGGTTAGAGGTGTTTTGGGAGAGGTGGATTTGAAAAATTTTCCAGAGGGACCAGGTCTTATTGGTTGGATGCATGTCGTGGTATCGAGGGATGCGTCTAATAATCCTGTTTTAATTGTTTCAGAAGTGCAGCCTCAAAATGATTATTGGTCTTTACGTAGTAGGTTAAAGCAAAGAATTAAGAAATGGCATAAAGATACGTATAGACATATAGAAGATCTTATAGGAGCTTTTAATAGGCCTAACATTAGTTTTGCTAAGATTCACTTCGAAACTATGTCGGAATATTTTAGCAAAGAATCCAAACTCCAAGGAAGGGTTCATACGCTTGATATGTTGAGAGAGCTTTATGGTTCTCCTACAAAAGCTTACCAAAAGCTTGAGGGGGGCTTGAGGTTTTTTTCTGATTTTGGAAGTAAGCTTCTACAGAAAGGGCTTGTTATTTGGCAGCGAAATAGTGGTGAGAAAATCGATTTTTGGCCAGAGCCTGAGAAGTTGAGCGAGCTTGAAAGTGTAGAAGATTCTGAGGTTAGAGAGAGGTTTGAAAGTGCTAGACAGGAAGGCGATCTTCTTGTTGGGTTATCAAGAGATGGAGATGGAAAAATACAACCAGTGTATTCTAAAGGGAGAGAGTTTAGAAATGTTGTAAATGCTGACTCAGCGACTTTTAAGGCTCAATGGACAGATTTGAGATCTGTGGAAGAAATACCTCTCGCATTTACTCTGATGGATGAAGTTAGTATGGAAACATCCGTAGATTGGGAAATGGTTCCGGAGGACTTAAAAGAATACTTTTTATCAGGGGCTGTTCTTGTTACGAGCTCTGAAGATATTGGGGAAGATTATAGTGTGTTGATGTCTGTAACTCCTCCTGAAATTGGTACGCGTGCAGGTGGGAGGACAGGAATTGTTTTAAAGAATGGAATGCCTTTGATTTTTTCGTTGAATGGCCAAGAGTTTTTTCTTGAATTAAAAGGGGTTGGGACTCCAGAAGGCGGTTATGATTACGAAGATTCCTTTAGAGGTATTCGAGGAGGACTGACGGCTGGAGAGGCTAAAAGAGAATTTGATGCTTTGCAACAATATGGGACTTTTACTTTAGAAGGGTATGAAAAAGAGACTCTTGTTAGGGTAATTGCTAGTATTCAATTTGAACACAAAACGAATAAACAAGGGTATCTTTTAAGGTTGAGCCCAGGTTCCATTCGAGCAACTCATGAAGGAGAATTAATAGAAAAAAAGGATGAGAAGTCATGGGTGCAACAAGCTGCTTATGGTTATGGAAAGGCATTGGCATATCAATTTGTTCAAGGACGTATTCCCTTAACAAACCCAGAAAAATTAATAACTATAAATCAAGGACAACGATTTGTTTTGACAGACTTTTTTGCTTCTAGAATGCTTTATGAATACCCTTTCACAAGTGCTAGGCGCAAAGAACTGAAAGTGAGTGACGCTTTATTATCTTCGGTTTCTGCTGTTGATAGTTTGCATCATTTTGAGAAATATGATGGATTTGAGTTCTTTGTAGAAGGCTTGGTTCAAGGATTATTGAATCATAGTGGGTGGAATAAAGAGAAGGAGCAAGAGCTTTTAAATGTAAACGACTTAAAAGGGGTGTATCAATTTTTGTGGAAAAGTTTTTTTGCTGAGGAATACTTTGAAGCAAAGGTTAGAATGGGTTGGTTACCTAGAGTTACAAGTTTGCTTTATGTTGATATTCCAACAGATTTTGTTGCTACATTGTCGGAAAGAGCTCATGATGCGTACGATAGAAATAGTAATATTTTGAATAATGATTTGGAAGAAGATAGAAGAGAAATTTTGGAGAGGAAACAAGAAGTGCTATTTAAAGCAGGATTTACATCTGCGGGAATTATTAAAGCGGTTAATTCTGTTGAATCTAGACGTGCTTTTAGAGACTTGCTTGAGAAAAATAAGTTTATAGAAATACTGGATAGTCCCTATAGTGATTTGTGGGAGCTTTGGGGTGAGTCTGGAACAACACCTTCTTTTTTGTGGAATTTAATTATGCTTGTTGATTACTTAAAAGAACAAATTAATTTTTTACAGCAGGTCTCTGAATATACTGAAGACAGAATGGTCCGAATATTTGCTGAGCAAAGCAGAAAAATTGCAATGGCTCGTTACTCAGAGTTAATTTTAATGACTCCGCATGATTATTTATTAAAAATTCAGGATGATCCAACATATTCTGTAAAGATGTCTATGCTTCCATATCATACAAAAGAAACAATTAAAGATGTTGTTGATGTGATGGATGCTGCTCGTTCGAGAGCTTCTAGTCTGGGACAGCAGCAAACGGATTTTAAAACAGGAGAAATACAAGTGTCTAAGAGTCTAGTGAAAAGAATAGGGAGTGTGGATGGAGTTTTGATTTCGGATATGCTTTCTAGTTTAGCTTTTAGAGCAACATTTATACATCAATTAGATATGGGACGCATCTTTTCAGAGAGTTTTTTGAAGGCTTTGTCAGGCTTTGCACGTGCTAGTGGGTACGATGATTTTAGAGAGTACTTTATGTATTTGAATGGAATTAAGGATATGGACCAGTATAAAAGAGAATTTGGAAAATTTAGTTTGTATTGGGTTCAGCCAGAAAGTGATGTTACCCTTCCTTTGGATTATGAAGGAACGGGTCGGTATGGGTTGTTTTTTAGGACTCATAAACAGTATGAAAGTTTTTATTTAAAGTTAAGAGAGTTGATTAGAAAGAAAAAGGAAAGCGATGAACAAAATAAAAAAATAACCATCGATTTAATAGGTCCAGGTGTATTTGAAGAACCTTTAAGTATTTTAATTTTGATGATGACTGCGTATCAAAAGGAGGGGGTGTCTTTAGAAGAGATTCCTTTAGATTTTAATATTTTAGATAGAGACACTCGTGTGTTAGAAGCATTTAAAAGAGGGGAGATTATTTACCCATTCATAGACTTAAGACACAAAGATGGAGGTGTTTATGGTCAGTGGAATGGGTTTAAGCACAAGTTTCAAAAATATATTCCTAATGAAGGATTTAGAACGGTAACTCCTTTGGAGAAAGACTTTGAGGACATGAGAAACAACATCAGAAAAGCATTTTCTTTTTTACCAGGGGTCAGTGACTCTTGGCAGTTTGTGACAGTGGACCTTGATAACCCAGAGGTAAATGCTTGGGTTCAGGCATTTAAGTATAAAACAAGAGGTGATTTGGAGTCTGGGAAATCAGATTTTGTTTTTTTTAACCAAGTTCATACTTTGTTAGATCAGCATGATTTAGCGGTGTTTCATGCAAATATTATAAATCGTACTTCTGGAGGAGGGTTTATTTATTCCAATGACCCTGAGTTAGCAGACGTTTCTGCTGCAAGTTTGGGTGTTGTGGATCGTGTTAGAGAAACGGCACAGTTATTTTCGGGACGCATTTTACCTTTGTCCTTTTATTCTTCTGCGAAGAGCTCTCTTTACAGACTTGTTATGAGTTCTTGGTATCCAAAAGCTTTTGCGGCTGAAAGTGCGGATGCTGAATCTCCAAGGGTTGTTTCTTTTGATCGAGTGCTTTCGGAAACTCAAAGTCGTGTGTTTAATGCCTATGATTTGAATTCAGAGACTTTTTCTGTTGTTATGAAAACAAGTGATTACTTTGATGTAGAGTCGGAGTCACTATTACTTACGAATAATCCAAAAACAGTGTCTTTAATTTTTTATTATGGAACCAATAAAGAAGCCAAACAGATTGAAAATAAAATAAAATTCTTGAAGGATAAAAATGGGGAGCTAATTAATGATCGAATTCTTGTTATTCCTATACTTAAAGGGGATGAAGTCGATAGTTTTCAATCTTATTTAACAGGAAAAGATTTTGTTCAAATCTTAAATTTGGCAAAACAGTATTTTGAAGAAGTGAGTGTAAATATAACTCAGGCGATGGTTCATCGTAGATTGAGCGTTGTAGGTTCGTCCGAATTATTAAGTGCGATTGATCTTATGTTGATCCAAAGGTTAGAGACCCCTTCTTCAAATGAGTTAAGTGATTTAGGTATTGAGTTAGCAGATTTTAATCGTTATGCATTGCCGCATGCTTTCTTGTTGGGAATGAGCGAAGGGGATATGTCTCATCCATTAATGAAACCTGTGCGTGACAATATTCGGAAAGATAAGAAGAGAGGTGTTTTTACTTTTGTTAAAAATTCCTTAAGAGAAAAAATCAGTAAACTCCAACAAGCTTTTAAAGCGTATCAAGCCCTTCTCACAGCTGCATAAAGGTTGAAGTGAAGCAGTCTGTTGCAAGATCTCTGACAAAAGGTAAATTCAATAATTTCTTAAGATCCTTCCCCATACTCCAGGATGACAAGCTTTCTTCTAAATTATTTTTTATTTGTCATCCTGAGTGAAGCGAAGGATCTTGGACTTCTATTCTCTGTTATACTTACTTCAGAGGTGAATTATGAATACTTTGTCTTTTGATAAAGAAGCGTGCAAAGATTTTGATTGGGCGATAAAACGAGAGTGGATTGAGACCAATGGGATTGGGGGTTATGCGTCCTCAACACTGATTGGTGCAAATACGAGTAGATATCATGGTTTGCTTGTTGCTGCAACTCAGCCACCAAGAGCGCGTTTCGTTCTTTTAAGTCATTTGGAAGAAGTTGTCTTTGTGGGTTCTAAGAAGTATGAATTATCTACCAATGTCTATCGAGACAAAGTCTTTCCAAAAGGTTACAATCACTTATCTAAATTTTTACTTTCTCCTTTTCCTTCTTTTATATTTCAAATCGATGACATTCTTATAGAAAAAAATGTATTTATGATTCAAGGGGAAAACTCAACAGTCATAACTTATCGTTTACTGTCAGGAGACCCTGAAAAAATAAGATTAGAAGTAAAACCTAAGTTAGCTTATCGTGAATTTCATAGTTTAGGTTTTGAAAATAAGGAATTAAATTCTGAGTTGAAGACACAGGTAGGTGTTGTTTCCTTATCCCCATACTCAGAGCTGCCGCCAATTTATTTTTATCATAACTCAGTAATTTTAGACAAATCATTTTCGTGGTTTAATCACGCACAGTTGGTGGGTGAAAAAGAAAGAGGTTCTGAGAGTGAGGAAGATTTATTTCAGCCGTGTTCCTTTATATATTCATTTTTGAATGAGTCGGAAGTGTATTTGTTGGCAACGACAAAAAAGAAAAAAGAATTAAATCTAAAACGCATTCGACTAGTTGAAGAGGCTAGAAGAGAACAAGATGAAATTCCTGAAGAAATTTCAAATCCTGCAATACGTCAACTGTGGAGGAATTCTAGAAGTTTTATTGTGACAGCTAAAGATGGATTGAAGCGTGTGATTGCGGGTTATCCGAGATTTGAAGATTGGGGAAGAGATACCTTTATAGCATTACCTGGTTTAACATTGTCTACGGGAAGGATTGAAGAGGCGAAAGAGTTGTTGTTAGCTTATACGCGTTATGTGAGTCAGGGAATGATTCCTAATTATTTCCCGGACCATTCTGAAACACCCGACTATCATTCTGTGGATGCTTCTTTGTGGTTTGTGAATGCAGTCTATGAGTATTACCAATTAACAGAGGATGATCTGACAGTTTCTAAGAAACTTTATCCCGCCATGAAAAAGATTATCAAATTTTACATTGAGGGGGCTCGGGATGATATTAAGATGGATCAAGACTTTTTGTTAAAAGCTGGGAATAAACATACACGTTTAACATGGATGGATGCTGCTGTGGGGAATGAACCTGTAACCAGTCGTTATGGAAAAACGGTAGAAGTAAATGCGTTGTGGTACAACGCATTAAAAATTATGGAGTTTTTTTCAAATTTACTCAAAGATGAAAAAGAGAGCGGTGTTTATCGGGATTTTGCATTTAATACCAAGGAAAATTTCAATGAACGTTTTTGGAATAGAAAAGAAACTTGTTTGTATGATGTCGTAGGAGAAAAAGAAAACGATGATACGATTCGACCGAATCAGGTATTTTCTATTAGTCTTCCTTTTCCGGTACTTTCCACTAGCCGTTGGAAACCGGTAATGAAAAAAATAGATGAACATCTTTTAACTCCCTATGGATTAAGAAGCTTGTCGCCTGAAGATCCTAGATATAAAGGGGTTTATATTGGGGATGTTTTTGAGCGAGATCGAATATATCATCAGGGGTGTGTTTTTCCTTGGTTAATGGGGGCCTATATTTTTGGATCCTTGAGAGCTTATGGAAGAACAAAAACCATCAAACGAAGAATGTTAAAGCAGTTGGATGCTATTTTGGAACATTTGGAGGATGCTGGTTTAGGGTATATTTCGGAAGTTTTTGATGGAAATAAGATCCATTATCCTAGAGGAGGAGCAGCGCAAGCAACCTCAGTTGCTGAAGTTTTACGTGCCTACGTGGAGCTTGTTAAAGACGAATTAAAGGTAGAGAAGGCTAGGGAAGTTGTTCTGAAGTAAGTCTATTAGATTATAGCCTTTAGCTTTTAGGGAAAAGGTTCATTTGTCTGAGATTGCCACGGCTCAAAGTCCAATGCATTGCAATGACATTCCCAATTGTCATCCCCGAATGTTTGTGTCGAGGATCCTTTTTTTATTCAAATTTATATAGCATGGATTCCCGACTAAGGAATTCGGGAATGACACCTTTTCTCTAAAGAGACCGCAAAATTTTGGTTATAGGACTTAAATTACCTAAAGCTAATAGCTAACGGTTGATAGCTGAAAGCTATAGACAGATGATAACACCATTGTTATAATCATCGTTTATGTCTTGCTAGTTTATAGGCTCCTTAGGAGTGTCACTTTTCTGCTAAGTTAAACAATTTCTTAATGGAAAACATTTTTTGACGATAATTTAAAGACTTTTATTTATTCATATTACGGATTGGAGAATTTAGTTATGAAGATGACGGGTGCGCAGATTTTGGTTGAGTGCATTAAAAAAGAAGGTGTAGACGTTATATTTGGATATCCTGGAGGAGCGATTCTTCCTGTGTTTGATGCTTTGTATGATGCGGATATCAAATTGGTTTTAGTGCGTCATGAACAAGGTGCGTCCCACATGGCTGACGCAGTTGGTAGAACGACAGGGAAACCAGGTGTTGTTATGGCAACTTCTGGACCTGGAGCAACTAATTTAGTTACAGGTATTGCCACCGCTTTTATGGACTCGGCTCCTATGGTTGCTATTACAGGACAAGTTCGTAGTTATTTAATTGGCAATGATGCTTTTCAAGAAGCGGATGTTATTGGCATTACACGTCCAATTACAAAACATAATTATTTAATTAAAGATGTAAAAGATATTGCTAGAATTACTAAAGAAGCTTTTTATATTGCTAAAACGGGAAGGCCTGGTCCTGTTTTGATTGATTTTCCTATCGATATTAGTCAGCATGTTGCTGAGTTTGAATATCCTAAAAAGGTGAGCATTCGTGGATACAATCCACCTAAAGCGGCGAACCCTCAAAATGTAGATGCGGCAATAGAAATTATTCAAAAAAGTAAGAAGCCCGTTCTTTACGTAGGTCATGGTGCTATTATTTCAAATGCAGCTAAAGAGTTGTATAACTTTGCAAAGAAATCGAATATTCCTGTTACGACGACTCTTTTAGGATTAGGAGCTTACCCTGAAGATGATACTCTTTCTTTGAAAATGTTAGGTATGCATGGAACATATTACGCAAATCATGCAGTTCAAGAAAGTGATTGTTTAATTGCTGTTGGAGCCCGTTTCGATGACCGTGTTACTGGGAAAGTTTCTGAGTTTGCAACTAAAGCAAAAAAGATTCACTTAGACATTGATCCGTCTTCTGTTTCTAAGAACGTAGAAGTAGATTGTTATGTTATTGGGGATGCGAAGCAAATCTTAAGTGAGATGACCAAAAAGATTAAAAAACTAAAGATTAATCCTTGGCATAAGCAATTGAATGAATGGAAGACAAAGCATCCTCTAAAGTATACGCAAGGAGAAAAGGAACAGTTAAAATCTCAGTATGTGATTGAAGAGATTACGAAACGTTGTGATCGAGGAACTGTCGTTACGACAGAGGTGGGTCAGCATCAAATGTGGACCGCTCAATTTTGGAACTATACGAAGCCGCGAACAAACGTAACGAGTGGTGGTTTGGGGACTATGGGATTTGGATTTCCGGCAGCGATTGGAGCTGCTTTTGCCAAGCCAGGTAAAGATGTTTGGTGTATTGCTGGAGATGGTAGTATCCAAATGAATATTCAGGAATTGGCCACAGCAGTGGATCATGAACTACCTGTTAAAATTGCGATTTTGGATAATAACTATTTGGGTATGGTTCGGCAATGGCAGGAGATTTTTTATGATAAACGGTATTCTTATTCTTATATCCCAGGACCCGATTATGTTAAGTTAGCGGAGTCTTATGGTGCTTTGGGTTTAAGAGCAACAAAGAAACATGAAGTTCCTGAAATAATTAAGCAGGCTCAAGAATATAAAGGACCTGTGATTCTTCATTTTAAAGTTCAACAAGAAGACAATGTGTACCCAATGGTTCCTGCAGGAAAGTCCAACTCAGAAATGATTGAGGGGATGGCTTAAATTTAGCTTAGGGTTTTGGCATTTGTTGCCAAGGACTTATAGCTTTGACAAAGGAGTTTTTATGAGGCATGTGATCTCGGTTTTAGTTGAAAATCATTTTGGTGTTCTTGCATCTGTTTCTGGTTTGTTTTCTGCCAGAGGTTTTAATATTGATAGCTTAGCTGTAGGAGAAACGGAAGATCCTAGTGTTTCTCGTATGACTATTGTGGCGCGCGGTGATGATCGTGTTTTGGATCAGGTTGTAAAACAATTGAACCGACTCGTGGATGTAATTAAAGTTTTTGATTTGCCTGAACAAGATCGAATCACGCGTGAACTCGTGATTGCGAAATTAAAAGTACCTGCCTCACTTCGCTCTGAAGTGATTCAAGTAGTTAATACGTTTAGAGCAAAAATTGTAGATGTGAATGCTAGACTTGTTACTGTTGAGATCACAGGAACTGAAGGTAAAGTGGACGCGATGCTTGAATTACTAGAACCTTATGGTTTGGTCGAAGTGGTTAGAACTGGGCTTTTAGCTATTAGTCGTAATTCAGATATTGAGAAGACAAGTAATTCAAAATTAAAAAAAGCCCCTAAAGCAAAAAGTAAGACGAGTAAGAAAAAGGTTGTCAAAAAAAAGACAGCTAAAAAAACAGTTAAAAAGAAATCTAAAGCTAAGAAAAAAGTAGCGAAAGCTAAAAAGTAAGACGAGAGCTAAGCTTTTAAGAACTTGTTTTTATTTTGACTAAGGGGTCGTTCGTAAATCGAGTGACCCCTTTTTTAGACTTTAGAGTTTAAAACCGAAAGGAAAAGTATCATGGCTAAGATGTATTACGATCAAGATGCAGATTTGAATCTGTTAAAAGGAAAAAAAGTAGCAATTATTGGATATGGCATTCAAGGAAGAGGCCAAGCTTTAAATTTAAAAGATAGTGGTGTGGATGTTGTTATTGGACAAAGACAACCAAGCCCTAGTTTTGATCAAGCAGTAAAAGATGGTTTTCAACCTGTAACTGCAGCTGAAGCAGCGGAGCAGGCGGATTACATTCAGATTTTGACTCAGGATCATATTCAGTTAGAAGTGTATGAAAATGAGATTAAACAGCACTTATCTGAAGGTAAGGGGTTGATTTTTTCTCACGGTTTTAATATTCATTTTGGATATATCAAGGCTCCTGAAAATGTGGATATTTTTCTAGTAGCTCCAAAAGGACCAGGTGCATTAGTGCGTTCTCAATATATGGAAGGTAAAGGGGTTCCTTGTTTGATCGCGGTTCAGCAAGATTTTACAGGAAATGCGAAGCAACTTGCACTAGCTCATGCTAAAGGTATTGGTGGAACAAGAGCGGGTGTGATCGAAACTACATTTAAAGAAGAAACAGAAACTGATTTGTTCGGTGAGCAAGCGGTTCTTTGTGGTGGTACCAGTGAATTGATTCGTGCTGGATTTGAAACTTTGGTGGATGCAGGGTACCAACCTGAAATTGCTTATTTCGAATGTCTTCATGAATTGAAATTGATTACGGATGCTATTTTCGTTTCCGGAATTAAAGGGATGCATCGTCGAGTTTCTGATACTGCAGAATACGGAGATTATTCTCGTGGTCGCAGAATTATTACTGAAGAGACAAGAAAAGAAATGAAAAATATTCTTTCTGAAATTCAATCAGGAAAGTTTGCTGAAGAATGGATGAATGAGAATAAAACAGATCGTAGTAATTATAATAAAATGAGAGATCGTGATGATAGCCATTTGATTGAAAAGGTGGGGGATGAGTTAAGAAAAATGATGCCTTGGATTCAGTCAAGTTCTGGTTCTCAAAGTGCTTTAAGTGTTGGGAAGAGGTAGGGGAATTTAAGCAAGGGTCGTCGTCGGACAAGATTACCTTCCGACGCTCAGACATGCTCGGCCTTCTGCCTGCGCAACTCGCGGCGGAAGATAATCTTTCCTCCTCCTAGGAACTTAAATTATGGGTAGGAGGAGTAATGTAAAAAAGCTTAGCGTCGAGCTAAGCTTTTTTGTTTGGTAGAGGTGCTTCGCGCAATATGTTTTAGGTATATTGCTGTGGTCTAAAAATAGATGCTATAGGAAGAAGTTTAAATTTTAATAGAGAGAAGTTTTTTATGAAGAAGAAGAGAAAAATACATATTTTTGACACTACGTTACGAGATGGTGAGCAGTCTCCTGGGGCATCTTTGACTCCAGCTGAGAAGCTAAAGGTGGCTCTTCAGTTAGAGCGATTGAATGTAGATGTTATTGAGGCGGGTTTTCCAGCAGCTTCTCCTGGTGAGGTTGAAGCTATTCAGAAGATCTCTAAACAGGTAAAAAAACCTGTTATTTGTGGGTTGGCTCGTATGGTAAAGAAGGATGTTGAGGCTGTAAAAAAGGCTTTGAAGTTTGCACAAAATAAAAGGATTCATGTTTTTTTGGCGACCAGTCAAATCCATCGTGAGCATAAGCTTCATAAAACCAAACAAGAGTTATTTGATTTAACTACAAAATATATTAAAGATTGTAGAAAAGATTTCGATCAGATCGAATTTTCTCCTGAAGATGCTTGCCGAACGGAGAGAAAATTTTTATCAGACATGGTTAAGGCGGCAATTAAAGCAGGTGCCACTTCTATTAATATTCCAGATACTGTTGGATACACGGTGCCGCAAGAGTTTAAAGATTTAATTAAATATTTGATTAAAAACAATCCTCAATTAGGCAAAAAAGTGGTTTTGTCTGTTCATTGTCATAATGACTTAGGGTTGGCCGTGGCTAATTCGTTGGCGGCTGTTTCAGCAGGAGCTAATCAGGTGGAGTGTACTGTTAATGGTATTGGTGAGCGTGCTGGAAATGCATCCTTGGAAGAGTTGGTGATGGCAATTGATACGCGTAAAGATATTATGGATTGTTATACAGATATTAAATTAGACGAGATTATTAAAAGTTCTAAGATGGTTTCTCATTTAACAGGAATGATTGTTCAGCCGAATAAAGCCATTGTGGGTCGAAATGCGTTTAGTCATGAATCCGGGATTCATCAAGATGGTGTGTTGAAAATGAGACAAACGTACGAAATTATTGATCCTCAAACTGTAGGTTTAAAGGGGAGTGAGTTGGTCTTGGGGAAACACTCTGGACGACATGCGTTTAGAGATCGTTTGACAACGTTGGGCTTTGAATTGACAGACGTAGAGTTGGATGGTGTGTTTGAGAAGTTTAAAATTCTTGCAGATAAAAAGAAGTATGTTTTTGACGAAGATGTCGAACGTTTAGTTGAAGATGTTGTTTCTGATATTCCTACAGTTTGGGAATTGGTTCATATGGAAACAAGAATTGCTACAGATGAGACCCCCAAAGCAAAAATTAAATTGAGAGTTCATGGAAAGTTGAAATCGGGCAGCTCAAAAGGGGACGGCCCTGTAGATGCTTGTTATCGAGCATTGGAAAAAATTACTGGAATTAAGGTTAAATTAACGGACTATTCCATCAATTCTGTGACCAGCGGCAAAGATGCTTTGGGTGAAGTTCGAGTCAAGATGAAGGTTCAAGGTAAAGAAGTTATTGGACGTGGATCCAGTACCGATGTGATTGAAGCAAGTGTTCAGGCGTATTTAAGAGCTTTGAATAAAATTGCAGCTCATATTGCTAAGAAACCAGCTAAGTCTTCATTGATTTAATAAAAGTTTTTCTAGTCACCTTTGTGCTAACGGCTCTCAATTAAGTAGGTCTTTTATGAAACCACAACGCATAGCGCCAGGAAAAATTCAACTTTATGGTGTTTTTGGCTTCCCTCTAAAACACACGTTATCTCCTCCGATGCATCAAGCTGGGTTTGACTCCCTTAAACTTTCTCGATTTTATGTTCCGATAGAACTCAAAGAGACTTATTTTAAGAAAGTAATGTCTAAGAAGAAGCAACTGTTGTTGTATGGTTTTAATTTAACCGTACCTTATAAGCAAACGGTGATGCCTTATTTAGACAGAATTAGTCCAGAAGCTAAGGCTATAGGAGCTGTAAATACCGTAGTAAAGAAGAACTCACAACTGTGGGGTTATAACACGGATGCTTATGGTTTTATGCAATCTTTGAGTGAAGGTTTGAAATGGAAGTCTAAGGGGAAATCGGTTTTAGTATTAGGAGCGGGCGGAGCTAGTAGGGCTTGTGTCTATGGTCTTTGCGAAGCTGGAGTTAAGCAAATAACAATTCTTAATAGAACGGTTAGTAAAGCGCGCACGCTTTGCCGTGATTTTGGAATGCGTTTCAAAAAAGTAGAATTTGTTTCAGGAGCTTTAAAAAATAATACTTCGCTGAAAGAATTAATTTCTAATAACGATCTTATTGTAAATACAACTTCTCTTGGTTTGAAAGCTTCAGACAAAACCATTGTTCAAAATAAATTCTTTCCAAAGGCTAAGAAGAGTCAGTGTGTTGTTGATTTGATTTACTCTCCTTCAGAGACACCCTTTTTAAAGATCGCAAAAACAAAAGGGTGGAAGACTCTGAATGGATTGGGAATGTTACTCCATCAGGGGAGTAAAAGTTTTGAGATTTGGACGGGTAAAAAAGCGCCTGTACGTGTTATGGAAAAAGCGTTAACACAGGCCATTAAAGCAAAATAGAGGTGTTTTTTGGATTCAACGCTTCAGTATTTATATGATTTAGGACAGTCCTTCTTTATCTTGTTTGCGATAGCTTCTTTTGTTTTAGGGGCTTGTATTGGGAGTTTTTTGAACGTTTGTATCTACCGATTTCCTAATCAAGTTTCTATGTTTAAATCGAGATCTTTTTGTGTGGAGTGCAGAAAACAGATTGCTTGGTTCGACAATATCCCATTACTAAGTTTTTTGATGTTGGGTGGGAAGTGTAGAGCGTGCAAAAAACAAATTGCGTTTCAATATTGGGCTGTTGAATTCATTTCGGCACTTATTTTATTAGGTCTTTTTGTGCTTTTTGGTTTGTCACCTAGATTACTTTGGCTTTCCTTTTTTATTTATAGTTTACTGATTGTGACTTGGGTAGATTTTAAGCATATGGAAATTCCAGATCAAGTAACGATGACTGGAACTATTTTTGGCTTACTTATGGCACCTTTGTTTCCTGAACTGTTAGGAGAATCTACGAGACTCAAAGGATTTCTAGACTCTTTCTTAGGTCTGTTGGTGGGAGGCGGTATTATTTGGATCACATCCCTGATTGGTGATATGATATTGAAGAAAGAGACAATGGGTGGAGGGGATTTGAAATTTCTGGCCATGGTGGGTGCTTTTATTGGTTTTAAATTTACAATTATGACCTTTTTTGTGGCTCCATTTTTTGCTTTGCCTTATGCTTTATTTCAAAAATATGTAAAAGAAAATGAATTAGTGCCTTATGGGCCTTTTTTGGGGCTTGCAGCTTTATTTAATATTTTTTATGGAGAAGAATTACTTCGATTGATTTTTTGAAAAATAACTGAAGACGGAAGACAGAAGTCAGAGAACAGATTGTGAAAAGTTTTTTCTGACTTCAGATTTCTGACGTCTGACTTCATATAGATTTAGAGAATGAAAGAAAAGGAGTTTTGAATGCTGAATTATATTACTTCTGGAGAATCGCATAATAAATATATGATTTCTGTACTCGAAGGAATGCCTAGTGGAGTTCCTATGGATATGGATGAAATCAATCATGAGCTGTGGAGAAGACAGCAAGGTTATGGCCGAGGCGGTCGTATGAAACTAGAAAAAGACATGGTCCAGTTAACTTCTGGGTATTTAAAAGAACACACAACGGGAACGCCTATTGGAATTCTGCTTGAAAATAGTGATTTCAAAATTCATAAAATGCCAGAAATTGAAAGGCCAAGACCTGGACATGCAGATTTAATGGGTGCTTTAAAGTACCAACAAGGGATTCGAGCTGTGCTCGAGAGAGCGAGTGCTCGTGAAACAACACTTCGTGTTGCTGTCGGAGCAATTGCTAAGCAACTCTTGCAGCATTTTGGGATTAAAATAACTTCGTATGTTTACGAATTAGGAAATGTTTGTGTGGATGAGAAGAATGTTTCTTTTGAAGATATAGAAAAAAGAACGAAAGATTCTCAGCTGAATTGTATTTGTCCTGAGTCTGAGAAAAAAATGATTGCTTTGATTGATCAAGCTCAAAAAGACGGCGACACTTACGGGGGTCGTTTTGAAGTTCGTGTTAAAGGTTGTCCTGCAGGATTAGGATCTTTTGCTACTTATCATAGTAAGCTGGATGCACGTATTGCTGCGGCGATTATAAGTGTTCAGGCAGTAAAAGAAGTGGGTTTTGGGTTATCTGAAGAGTTAGGTCGTATTCCAGGTTCTCAAAGTCATGATGAAATTCTTTTTGATGAGGATCGAGGGTATTATAGACGAACGAACAATTTGGGCGGTTTTGAAGGGGGTATGACAACAGGAGAAGAGATTATTGTTAAAGCGACAAAGAAACCTATTTCGACACTGAGAAAGCCATTGCAGTCCGTTAATATGACTTCTAAGGAAGTAGAGAAAGCAGCTTTTGAGAGGTCGGATACGTGCGCAATCGCTGCGTGTAGTGTTATTTGTGAAGCGGTGGTTGCTTACGAAATAGCAAATGCGCTTATTGAAAAATTTGGTGGAGATAGTCTTGATGAAATGAAGCGAAACCACCAAAGCTTCTTAAATCAGATTAAACAATAAAGTTTAATTTTTCATTAGAGTATTCAAATCATGAATAATATTTATTTAGTTGGAATGATGGGTTCGGGTAAATCTGTGACAGCAAAAGAGCTTGCTGATTTACTCCAGTATCGTTTCGTGGATTTAGATACTGAGATTGAAGCTCAAGAGAAAATCTCTATTCAGGATATCTTTAGTTCAAAAGGTGAAGAGGCTTTTAGAGATGTGGAATCAAATCTTTTAGAGAAAGTATCTTTAAGAGAGAGACAAGTTGTTGCTACGGGTGGTGGTATTGTTCTTCGGCAGGGGAATGTGGATTTGATGAATCAAACAGGACAGGTAATTTATTTGAAAGCAGGAGCAGATACACTGTGGTCTCGAGTAAAACATCGAACCCATCGACCTTTATTAAAGTCAGATGATCCCAAAAAAACATTAGAATATATTCTGAAAAGTAGAGATCTTCTTTATAATCAATTTAATTTAAAGGTGGATACAGATGGTAAGTCTGCAGAATCGGTAGCAAAGGAAATTTGTGATAATTTTAATTTAAAAAAAGAAAGTTTTTAAATCTATGTATAAAATTTTAGTAAATTTAGGAAAAGATTCCCATCCTATTTTCATAGGATCTCGAGTGCTTTCCCAAAAACTTCCTTCATTTTTAAAATCAGTAGGAGCGGAGGGGAATATTTTGGTAGTGAGTCAGAACCGAATTCTGAGAAAGCATAAACCTTATATTTCAGCAGTACTTAAAAAAGCAAAAATGAAACCTGTTTTTCATATTTTACCGGATGGGGAAGTTGCCAAGAGTCAGAGAGAGTTGTTCCGTTTATATGATGCGATGCTGAAAAGTAAGTTGGATAGAGCCTCTTTTGTAATTGCATTTGGAGGTGGAACGGTTGGAGATGTGACAGGGTTTGCCGCATCGACGTATAAAAGAGGGGTAGGGTATATACAGATTCCAACTACTCTTTTAGCTCAAGTAGATAGTTCAATTGGGGGTAAGACGGGAATTAACCTAAAATCAGGTAAGAATTTAGCGGGTACTTTTTATCAACCTAAGGCTATTTTCTCGGATATTTCATTGTTGAAAACCCTATCAAAACAGACTATTTCTGACTCTTTGGGAGAAGTTGTGAAGTATGGAATGATTCAAGGGGGGGCTTTATACCCTTGGTTAGAGAAGAATATTTCGAAGGCCGCCAAGGGGAATATTAAGATTTTGGAAAAAATAGTTTTAGAATCTTCAAAAATTAAAGTTTTTGTGATAGAATCAGACGTTGATGAAACTCAAGGTTTTAGAGATATTTTAAATTATGGCCATACATTTGGTCATGCATTTGAAGCCGCTTTGGGTTATGAAAAAATCACGCATGGAAGAGCAGTGAGTGTGGGAATGGTAGCTGCATGTGAGATGGCGTATCGTCTTGGTTTTATTAAACGCAATGTGTTAGATAGACAGCTTCGTTTAATCCAATCTGCAGGACTTCCTACATCCCTCAAAGGAATGAGGTTGAAACCTAAAGCAGTTGCAAAGTATTTTTTGGTAGATAAGAAGGTGAGGAAAGGTGAAGTGAAATTTATTCTTCCTCAATCTATTGGAGAATTGGCAGCTGTGAAAGGGATTTCACCATCTCTCATCGAAGAGATATTAAAAACGGTTCTTTAGTTCCTCTATCTGAAAAAATAGCGTTATTTTTCAGAGTTTATATTTAGAATTCGTTTATTTGAGGAAAAATCATGGCTAAAAAAATAAAATTTATTTTAGGTCTTTTAATTGGTTTTGGCTTAGTGCACTTTTTTAAGTTCGCTGCTAACGATTATCTTTGGGCTTTCTTTTATAAGTAACAGGAAATCTTAGAAGTAATTTTTTATCGGTTAATTGGACTCTATTTTCTGCCAAGCAATAAAGGGTTGGCTCATGCTTAAAGAATTGATTGTGCTTTCTTCTGTCGAAGGTTTGAGTGTTAAGAAACTTCAAAAACTCGTAGATTTTTTTGGTAACTATGAGGAAATTGTTCGTTGTCGAAACGCGCACACTATGGTTCAGAATGTAGATATTTCTTTAGAGCTTGCAAACCGAATTGTGGCAGCATCTTCCGAAGTACGTCCAAATGTTATTCTAGATCGTTGTCATGAACAAAATATTCATTTAATCTCTTATGTTGATCCTCGTTATCCAAAAAGTTTGTCTGAGATCTATGATCCTCCTATTTTACTTTATGTTAAAGGACATCTCTTTCCAGAGGATCGTCAGTCCATTGGGATTGTGGGTTCTCGAAAAGCATCCATTTATGGCCATCAAACAGCTTTGCAATTTGCTTCTGAATTAGCAGATAGAGGTTTTACTATTTGTTCGGGTTTAGCTCGTGGTATAGATAAGATGAGCCACGAAGGAGCTCTTCGAGTTCAGGGTAGAACAATTGCTGTTTTGGGATGTGGAGTTGATGTTATTTATCCAAAAGAAAATGCTTCTCTTTATCAGTCTATTGTAGAGCAAGGTGCTGTGGTGAGTGAATTTCCTTTAGGAACACAACCCCGACCTTATTATTTTCCTAAAAGAAATCGAATTATTGCAGGGTTGTCCTTAGGTATTTTAGTTGTAGAAGCAGGTCAAAAAAGTGGGTCTTTAATAACAGCACATCAAGGTATGGATGAAGGTCGTGAAGTATATGTTGTTCCTGGTCAAATTAATAGCCCTTACTCTCTAGGAACGAATCAGCTTATTAAAGAGGGTGCTAAGTTAGTAACTTCAGCAGCAGAAATTGCTGAAGATTTAAGCCCTCAGTTAAAAGATAAATATGAGCTTGATTTTAATGAAGGGGAGAATGTGAATTCGGTGCAAATCAACTCTACTCGAGTTGGAATTGAAACCCCTGTGGTATTGACGCCAAAAGAAGCATTGTTTCTCGATAATTTAAAGCAGCCAAAGGACTCTCAGTCGATGAGTGATGAGCTTTCATGCTCAGTGACAGAAACTCTAAAGGTTTTAACATCCTTAGAAATGAAGAAGAAAGTCAGTCGAAGGTGGGGCGGTTTATTTGAGAAAGTTTCTTGATGCCTGAGTAAGGATTCTATGTATACTCCTTATCGTGTATACTTAAAGATGAAGGGTGTTTGGTCGATAATGTAATTAATGATCTGTCTTTATAACTTTTATTTGGATGAATTTTAGTAATAGAGGTATATGAAAGGAGTTTTATTATGGAAGAAAATATAGGGGGTGGAGAACAAGTATCATCGAGTTCTGTTGGTAGCCCTGAAGTCATTAAACGTAGAAGAAGAGCTCTTGCTTGTATTTTTGATTTACTTATTATGCCACTTGCTTTGGGTGTTTTGGCCGCATTAGCATTATTTTCTGCTCCTGAAATTGTTCGTAATACGGTGTTGATCTTAGTTAATGCAGGTTGGATGATCTTTAGAGACTTGGTTTTTTCTCCAGGTCGATGGATGGCTGATGCTAAAATTGTAAGTCTTGTGGGTGGGAAAATAACATTTGCACAAGCTTTAATTCGTAATATTCATTTAATTATACCTATTGTTTTAGTGGGTGGTTATGTGGGTGAATTTGCTCGAATTGTATTTCCTAGCCTTTTAGTAAGAAGAGTTTGGTATTTAGTAGGAATTGTTATTTTTACGATCGGAACGATTACCGCTTTTCTTTCTCCAGCGGCTGTTTCTGGTTTACTTGTACTTCCTATTGTTGCTGTGTTAGCCCTGTTCTTATTATTGGATAGAGAGCAGCCAGAGGGCGGAGAACGTTTAATAGACGCCTACGCCAAAACAAGAGTTACGTATAGTAAATAGTTTTTTTAGGGTAAGACAATTTCTTTTCAAAGATCTTGTTTTGCCCTTTTTTATGCCTGTTAGTATGCTTTTTTGTTCATTCGTTAATTAATTGATTTTATGTTACTCTTTCTTTATAGGTGTGAATTGATGAAAAAAAAGTCGAAAAAAATAGTCAAAAAGAAAGCTCCAAAGAAAACTTCCGCTAGAGCATCGAAGAAGGTGTCTAAGGGTAAAGCCACTGCGCCTCCAATGGATCTTGAATACCTTAAAACACATATTGATAAAATTTGGGAACAAGTTTCAGAAGCAAATGATCGTCTTCAGGATTTGGAAATTCAGTCCAATTTAATAACCCGTCTATTGACTACAATATGTTTAGAATACCTAGAAATGAAAGAAGAGGATTTTAGTGCACTCATTCGAAGAATTGAGGAAGAAGCGGTAGAAGATTCCCAAATTCTACATCTAGAGCATCTTTTTAGCTTAGAGCCTGAAAAAAATAAAAGTAAGAGAAAGAGAAAAAAGAAAGACCCCCCAGAAGACCAGGAATCCGCATAAACGTCCTATAATTACCACTTTACATCCTGTAGTATTTTGATAAAATACGTCCTATAAGAATGAGCTATCATCTTGAAGTCTTAATTCATATCCAGAGGGAATAGTTATGTTTTTAACGGTTAATGGAAAGCAGCAGGAGTGTGATGTTTCTGTCAGTTTAAAACAGTTTTTAGAGGAAAACGGCATTAAAAAAGAAGCCGTTGTTTGTGAAATAAATAAGCAAGTTATAGAGAAGGGGCTGTATTCAGATACTTTTCTTAAAGAGGAAGATGTTTTAGAGATTGTCCAATTTGTAGGTGGGGGATAGTCCTGCTTTGAATTTTAATTAGAGTTTAGAGCAGTAAAAAAAGATTGGGAGAATAAGTAATTATGAGTATAAAAGAGAAAACAGTTAAACAAAAAAATAGGCATCAAACTTTGGTTTCACGGTTTATGACATTTTTAGAAGCAGAAAAAAATGCTTCTAGTCATACCATAACAAATTATTCTGTTGATCTTCAAAGTTTTTTTAATTTTTTCAAGGATACAGAGATTGAAAAAATTGATTATTTGGAAATCAGACGTTATTTAGCCTTTTTATCAGAGAAAGATTTTTCCAAAAGTACGATTTCGAGAAAATTAGCGAGCCTTCGTTCTTTTTTTAAATTCTTAACCAGAGAAAACCTTGTAAAAGAGAACCCTGCAGTTAATATTGCTACCCCTAAAAAAGATAAAAAACTTCCTATCTATTTAGAAGAGCAAGAAATAAGCAATTTATTAGAGGCGCCCTCTAAGAACACTAAAATAGAAAAAAGAGACAAGTCGATTCTGGAGTTATTATATTCTAGCGGGATTCGTGTTAGTGAACTGGTGGGACTCAATATTGAGGACGTTGATTTTTTAGGCGAGGTTCTCAAAGTGCGTGGTAAAGGGAAGAAAGAACGTATGGTGCCGGTAGGCTCTAAAGCTTTGGACGCAATGAAAGACTATATTAATAAAAGAGACGATCAAAGTGAATTAGGCGCTTTATTTCTTAATAAAGGAAAGACGAGGCTTACAGATAGAAGTGTTCGTAGAATTGTTCTTAAATATGCTAGACGTATTTCTCTAGCAAAAGAAATCTCCCCTCATGTGTTAAGGCATTCTTTTGCAACTCATATGTTAGATCGAGGTGCGGACTTGAGAAGTGTTCAAGAGCTTTTAGGGCATCAAAATTTATCTACGACTCAGATATACACACACGTGTCCACCAAGCGCTTAAAAGAATCGTACGAACAAGCGCATCCTAGGGCTTAATTTAAAATATTTAGGAGTAATCATATTGTTTATACGTATTTTATTATTTGATTTTATATTTTTTGTATTTGCTTTATTTTCCTTTCCTAAGTTTTTGCTCCGTTCTAAACAGGCTGAGGATGGAAATCGGTATTGGAATGAACGCTGGGGTAAGTTTGAACCTGAAATTCTGAGCAGAATCCAAAAAAACAAAAAACAGGGCAAGAAACTGATTTGGATTCATGCGGTCAGTGTAGGGGAAGTATTGTCTTTAAAGGTTTTTATTCATCAGTTGAAGCAGCAGTTTCCTGAAAGTTTAGTTTTGATATCTACAACAACTCCTACGGGTTATAAAGTTGCGGAGTCTCTAGATTGTATCTTAATTTACTTTCCTCTAGATTTTAGTTTTGTAATTCGACGTGTTTTGAAGGCTTTGAAACCAGATTTAATTCTATTAGCAGAAAAAGAAATCTGGCCTAATTTTGTGCAGCTTGCTCATCAACAAAATATTGTGGTGGGAATAGTGAATGGAAGGATGTCTGAGGATTCTTTAAGGGGGTATCAGAAAGTTGGTTTTTTAATGAAGCCTATATTCAATTCCGTTAATTTTTGTTTAGTTCAATCCGAGTTAGATTTTAAACGTTTTGCTCAACTTATCACTGAAGAAAAAGTGAAGCTGATGGGTAATATGAAGTATGACCAAATTATCAGTGGGATTTCTTCTGTTAGTAATTCTAATGAAATGAAGACGTCTCTTGGATTTTCTTTAGGAGATCAGATTTTGATTGCAGGAAGTACTCATGAAAAGGAAGAAAAATTTTTATTAGAAGCTTTTGTGTCTTTGAAGAAAGAATTTCCTAATTTGAGACTGTTGTTAGTGCCTAGACATCCCGAGAGAGCAGAAGTGATTTCAGAAGAAGTTACTAGAGTGGGTTTGAAACCAAAGTTATTTTCATGCGCAGTCTCTCCTATAAGTGCAGAAGATATTTTAATTGTAGACCAGATAGGAAAGTTGAAAGACCTTTACCTCATGTCAGACATTGTTTTTGTGGGTGGAAGTTTAATTCATCATGGAGGTCAGAATCCAATTGAACCAGCCTATTATGAAAAGCCTATTTTAACAGGCCCTCACGTATACAATTTTCATGATGTCTATCAACAGTTGGCGATGAATGATGCTGTTCAAATGATTTCGGACCATTCTTTGCTGGAGACACGATTACGTTATTTGTTAAAAGATAAGAAACGTCAGATGGAATTAGGTCGGAATGCAAAAGCTGTTGTTGAACGCCTTCAAGGATCCAGTCAGAAACATGTGGAGTGGATTGAGAAGTTTGTGTCTCAGCCTCAGTTTGTTGAGAAGGTATAAGTAGTTGAGGCTGTTGAGTTGCCACTTTAATGTGTTCCAGGTCTAAAGGCCGGGCACACTAGGTGCGAAAGTATGAGGTTTTAAATAAAGTGTTGTGATTTGAATCAAGCTGTATCGAATGAGATAAACGGTTGGGAATTTTGTGATGAAGCTTAAAGTGAAAAAAATTGCAGAGTCAGGTGCCGAAACTTTGACAGATAAAATAATAGTGCCTTTTCTGACTATCGCTAGTATTTTTTATTCAGTGATTATAGGAATTAGAAAGGCTGCTTTTAAATATCGAATCTTGAGAAAGAACTCCTTATCGTTTCCTGTTGTGAGTGTTGGGAATATTACTTGGGGCGGAACGGGAAAAACCCCTTTTATTAAGTATCTGACTTCAAAAATAGAAGAGCAGTCTAAAAAAGTGATGATACTGACAAGAGGGTATTCTCATGATGAAGTTTTGGAGTTGGAGTCTTCTTGTCCTCAAGCTTTAATTGCTGTTGGTAAAGATAGACATAAGACAGCCACACGTTATTTGAATGGAAGAGATTTTGATATTGCTTTACTCGATGATGGTTTTCAGCATGTTCAGCTGAAGAGAGATCTTGATGTTCTGTTGATTAATGGAGCCTGCCCTTTTGGGACAAATAACCTTATTCCTCTTGGGAGTTTAAGGGAGCCTTTATCCGAATTGAACAGAGCTGATGTTATTGTCTTAACGCACAGGAGCTCTTTATCTCAGGATGATGAGAGTTTTTTAAAACAAAAGATTGAGCATTATGCGCCTGAAGCGGATTTGATTGAAGCGGAGCATGAGCTAAGGGATTTATTCAGAGCGTCTTCAGAAGAATCTTTGAAAGTGGGCTCATTTTTAAATCAGTCCGTAGCCTGTGTGTCTGGTATTGGATTTCCTGAATCCTTTTATCGATTGGTAGAGTGTATGGGTATTCGGGTTGAGAAAAAAATTAATTTTTTAGATCATCATAATTTTTCAATTCAGGAATTAAAAAAAATAAAGAAATTAAAAGATGATGGTTTGATACAAGAAGTCTTTACTACAGAGAAGGATTGGATGAGGCAAAAGGATATTTGGAATAAGTGGATTGATCCTGTGGTTGTCTCTGTAAAACTAAAAATAGTTTCAGGGGAGGAAAAGTTGGATGCTCGACTTAATAGCTTATACTCTCGTTAGAATTGCCGCTTTTTTGTGTCAATGTTTGCCTGTCAAAGTATCTTTGTTTTTCGCACGTTGTTTCGGGTGGTTTCTTGCTTTGCTAGGAATTCGATTTAAACGAGTGTATGCAAACCTTAAGATAGCTTTTGGTAATCAGTATTCAGGGCCAGAGTTAAAGAAAATTATTCGTCAAAACTATATGAATTTGGCTCAAAATTTTGTGGAAATACTTTATTTTCCAAAAATGAATCAAGCTTATTCTGATAAACATGTTGTTGAATACCGGAGAGAAATTTATGACGCATGCATTGCTAAAAGAACGAAGGGGGTTGTTTTTCTAACGGCACATTTTGGGAACTGGGAATTATTAAGTCTTTGGGGGTGTTTTCAAGGTTTTCCTATTTATGTTGTCGTAAAAGATCAAAAATTAAAAAGATTAGAAAATTTTTTGACAAAGTTAAGAGAATGTCATGGATCTAAAATGATTCGCAAGGGAGCTGGTGTGAAAGCTATTCTAAGAGCATTAAGTAGAGAAAATGGGCTCTTAGGAATTTTGGGAGATCAATCTGGAGGCAAAGAGGGGGTCCCTGTTCGTTTTTTTGGTCGAAAAACTACAGCGCCACAAGGGATTATTGAAATTGCTTATCGAACGGGTTCTATTATACAAACCTCTTTTCTTGTTAGAGAAAAAGGTTCTCAACATCGAATTTATTTTGAAGAGCCAATCGAAGTTGTGAAAACAGATGATGTGAAAAAAGATATAGAAAAATACACACAGCAGTATATGGATTATTTACAAAAATACATTACACAGTTTCCAGAACAGTGGCTGTGGTTTTTTAAACGATGGAAATATAATTGGACAAAAAACATTGTAGTTTTGTCGGATGGAAAACCGGGGCATGAAGTTCAGTCCAGAGCTATTGCTCAAATGATTAAAGATTTGGATGAGCTGGACGAACGTTTCGAGTTTAAATTAGATACGGTTCAAATTCGTTATAAAAGCAAATGGGCTAAACGCATGTTTTCACTATTTTCTTTGATTCTTTTACCTTGGTCTCAGGGGAGAATGCATGTTTTGAAAGCTTTTCTTGAAAAAGAGTCTTATGAACAGTTAGTTCAAACAGCACCTGACCTTGTGGTTTCCTGTGGCTTTTCTGTTTTGCCACTTAATTTTATTTTAAAGAAGGAATTCCAAGTTAAAAATATTGTGTTAATGAAGCGGCCGTTTCCTTTTAATTTGATGAAACCAGATTTAAGTTTAATTCCTGAACATGATCGCGTAAAAGAATCTAAAGGGGTTTTGTTGACGCGGGTAGCGCCTAACTTAGTGGATTCAGAACAATTAAAAATTGATGGAGAGCTTTTGAGGCAAGAATTGAACTTGGATCACCAAAAGGTTGTTTCTGTTTTTCTTGGGGGTAAAACCAAAGGGTATGATTTTTCGCCACAATTTTTCAAACAATTTGTGGAGGGTTTGGATCGATTTGTTCATAAGAATAACTGTAAATTGATCATAACCACTTCTAGAAGAACGTCTAAGCAATACGAAAAAGTGCTTAAAGATAAATTTGAGAAACATCCAGAGGTGCCTCTTTTGGTTATTGCTAATGAAGATAATCCAGAGGGAATTGCCCGGAAGATGATGGGCGTAAGTGATGTGATCCTAGTTTCAGAAGATAGTGTGTCCATGATTTCAGAAGGAGTGGCAAGCGGGAAAGATGTGTTGATTTTGAAAATGAACTCAAAAGGTCTAGCTTCTAAACATTATCGTTTTCAAAAACATCTCCAGAAACAGGGAGTGCTTCGCGTTGTGAATCCTTTTGATGTTGAGAAAGAGTTGGATGTTGAGATGAATCAACGAAGAACACGTTTAATTTATGATGATAAGAAAAAGATTTCGGAAAGCTTGAGGGCTCTATTATGAGAGTTTTGCAAATTCTCCCAGAATTAAATCATGGTGGTGTAGAACGCGGAACTATTGATTTGGCTTTAGCTCTTAAGGCGAGAGGTCATGATCCTTATGTGGTTTCTAATGGAGGTGTTTTAGTTAAACAGTTAGAGAAAGCAAAGGTGCATCATATTTCCTTGCCTGTGCATAAGAAATCTTTATCTTCTTTATTTCTTGTCGGTAAATTAGCTGACTTGTTGATTCGGGAGAAGATTGATATTGTTCATGCCCGATCTCGAATACCTGCTTGGATTGCTTATTTTGCTTGTAAAAAAGTGAGAAAAAAAACGGGAGTTCAGTTTGTAACGACTTGTCATGGTTATTATTCAACACATATATTTTCTCGTGTTATGGGATTTGGGAAACGAGTTATTGTAATTTCTAAAGCTATTGGTAATCACATTCATGAAAATTTTAATGTAACAAAAGAACGTATGGATTTGATATATCGAGGAGTGGATTTGTCTAGTTTTGAATTCAATATAGAAAAATACCAATCCAATGTGTCTCAGTTTAATATTGTTAATATTGGCAGAATTACTTCTTTGAAGGGGCATTCGGATTTTATTAGAGCTTTTCATTTAGTTCATCGAAAGCACCCTCATACACGCGCTTGGATTGTTGGTGGAGCAAATGGGAAAAGGGGACTAAAGCTAGAAGCCTATCTCAAAGATTTGGTTGATGAATTAGATTTAAAAGAGGTTGTACAGTTTTTAGGGCCTCGCAATGATATCCCTGAGATATTGAAGCGTGCGCACTTACTTGTTCTGTCAACTAAGACGCCGGAAGGCTTTGGTCGTGTTATTGTGGAGTCTGCGGCATCTGGGACTGCTGTGGTGGCGACGCGTGTGGGAGGTGTTAGTGAGATTGTGGATCATGAGGTGAATGGACTTCTTGTTCCTCCCTCAAACTCTGTGCTTATGTCAGAGGCTATGGTGAAGATGATTGAAAACCAAGACTTATGTATTCAATATGCACATGCTTTGCGTAAGAAAGTGGAAGAAAACTTTTCTCTCGATCTTATGTTTGAAAAAACAATAAAAGTTTATGAGAAATTACAAAGAGAGAAAAAAATATTGGTAATAAAATTAGGAGCTTTGGGAGACCTTGTTCTAGTTATTCCAAGTTTAAGAATGTTGAAAGAAAAATTTCCTAAGTCACATATAAGCATTCTTGTCGATGAAAAATGGATAAAAGTAGTGCAGGGGTGCCCTTATTTAGATGAAATTATTCCTTTTAAAAGAGATCGTTTGTGGAGTTTGGGTTTTCGATTTCCTGCTTTGTGTTATTTGATTCGTAATCGTAGTTTTGATTTATCTATAGATTTTCAAAATAATTTTAAGACGCACCTCCTTGCTTTTTTAGCTCAAATTCCAGAACGATTTGGTTATATTCGAGGAAAAGGAGGTCGTTTATTGAATCGAGGAACGAAGGGGTTTAATAAATTAATTCCGCCTTTAGATCATCAGTTCCAGCTTTTAAAAGAGCTGGGAATAAAGACTTTAGATGACCGTTTGGAGTTATGGGCTAGTTCTAGAGATGAGCTTCAAGTAAGAAAGCAGTTAGAAAAATCTTGGGTGTCCGAGGATGCGTTTCTTGTAGGGTTTGCTTTAGGAGCCAGCTCTAAGTGGGTTACAAAGCGTTGGCCTTTGGAATGGTTTGTTCATTTAGCAGAAGAACTCCAAAAAAAGTATCAAGCACGTATTGTTTTAATAGGGGCTGCTCAGGAGAATCATTTGGCCGAAAAGTTTTTGCAAATGCACTCTAAGGGGGTTGTTAATCTAGTTGGAAAGACTTCTTTGGGGGAGTTGATTGCATTAACTAAAAAGTTTCGAGTTCTTGTGACCCCAGATTCGGCACCATTACATATCGCTGCAGCTTCTTTGACTCCTGTTGTGGCTCTTTTTGGGCCGACTTCTCCGGAGAAACATGTTCCTCCTTCAAAGAAGATCAGAGTGCATTGGAAGCAGATTAAATGTGCTCCTTGTTATTCGAATAGTTGTCATAGTAAAGTTCAATTGGATTGTATGAAACAAATTACAGTAGAAGAAGTATTGGATTCGATAGAAGAGATTAAATTAACGCATGTGACGGAGCCATTACAAAACTCACATTGAAAGGAAGTCTTATGAAGGTGTTGTTGTTAACCACTCATTTGAATATTGGTGGTATTAGTACTTATGTTGTGAACCTTGCTTGTAAGTTAAAGCAACAAGGAAAAGAGCCTGTTGTTGCAAGTTCGGGAGGTGTTTTAGTTGCACGTCTTGAGAAAGAGGGTGTGACTCATTACACGATACCAATAAAAACAAAAAATGCAGCACATCCCAAAGTGCTTTTTTCTGTATTACAGCTTATGGAAATTATTAAAAAGGAAGGTGTTGGTATTGTTCATGCGCACACGCGTGTAGCGCAAGTTGCGGCAGCACTTTTAAGGCGTTTTACAAAAGTTCCTTATATCACAACATGTCATGGGATTTACAAAAGACACCTTTTTAGAAGATTGTTTCCTTGTTGGGGTGCCCGAGTTACAGCAATTAGTGAACCTGTACGAGAGAGTTTGGTAAACACCTTTAAGGTGGCTAAAAACCAAGCTCTATTATTGCCTAATGGAATTGATGTTGATAGTTACAATAAAAGTTTGTCTGATAAAGATAAAAAAGGACTAAAAGATTTTTTTGGGTTAAGGCATGAAGATATCGTTGTTGGTAGTATTGCAAGAATGGAAGAAGTTAAAGGGTATCAGTATCTTATTCGTGCAGTACCCTACGTGATTAAAAATAATCCAAACGCAAAATTTTTCTTAGTAGGTGAAGGGAAGTATAAACCCACTTTATTAAAATTAGCTGAAGAGTTAAAGGTGACGGAACATATTGTTTTTGCAGATGCTATGGAGGATGTGAACATTCCATTGGGATTGATCGATGTCTTTGTCCACCCACCTATCTATGAGGAAGGTTTTGGTTTGTGTATTTTAGAAGGGATGAGCTCGAAAAAACCTGTTGTTGTGACGAATGTAGGCGGGATTTATATGATGGTTAAAGATGGGCTTAATGGGTTTTTGGTGCCTCCTAGAGATCCTCAAGCCTTAGCCGAAAAAATAAGTCAATTAATTGACGACGCACCTTTAAGAGATCAGATGGGTGAAGAAGGGCAGAGAATTGCTATAGAACAGTTTTCTTTAGAGGGGTTGTGTGGGAAATTAAATGGAACCTATGAAGAAGTGATGGAGCTTTGCAATTAGCTTAAATAGTAATTTGATTAAAGAATAGAATTTGGAGGGTGGGAATGAAAAGAAGAAAAGTTTTAGTTTTTACGAAGAATTGGATTGGTGATGTGATTATGCAAACACCTTGTTTTAAATTGATTAAAGAGAATGATCCTAATTGTGAAATTGTGTGTATTGTCCCTCCTGTTTGCCAGTGGGTGCTTGATCATACTCCTTATGTCGATCGTATTATTGTATTTAATGAAAAACTAAACCGTGGATTTAAAGAAAAAATTTCATTGATATTGCAGCTTCGAAAAGAAAAATTTGATAAAGTGTATATTTTGCATCCTTCTAAAACTAGAGCTTTTTGGTGTGTGCTTGCAGGGATTAAAGAGAGGGTTGCTTATATGTCTAAACAAAGAAGAATGTTTTTGACTCATGCGATTGAGCAGCCAAAGAATCCTCCGCATCAAACAGATTATTTTGTTAACCTTTTAAGAGCAGATGGTCTGGAAATTCCTAAGAATTATTATTGTGAGTTTGTTCCAACTCGAGAAGAGAATGATGTGATTCAAAAAAAGTTAGAGGAAAAGAATTTTTCTACAAATAAATCTTTTGTTGTTCTTAATTCAGGAGCCAATTGGGAGCCGAAGCGTTGGTCTACGTCTTATTTTGCGGAACTTGCAGATTTGATTTATGAGAAATACCAATTGCCGATTGTAATTATAGGGTCTAAAAGTGATGTTGTTTTAGCGGAGAGTATTATTAAGCATACGAAGAAAGCAGATCCCGTTTCATTTGCGGGGGAAACGGATTTAGGGCAGTTGGGAGCTCTTTTATCGAAAGCGCGTTTTGTGGTTACCTGTGATACGGGTCCTATGCATATGGCTGGGGCTGTGGGGACGGATGTTGTTGCTTTGTTTGGGCCTACGGATTATAAGGATACGGCGCCTCGAGGGAGTGGGAATACGCTTATTATTCAGGCGGAGTCGGGGATGATGGATGATTTGACGCCAGTGGGGGTTTTGGAGAGGATTGAGGGGGAAGGTTGGTTGGGTTCTGGGGATTCTCTTGTTGAGCGGGTTGGGGTGGAGAAGGTTATTCATATATAAGGTGTTTTTATTGGGTTGTCGGAAACTAAAATGTTCCCGGCGCTCAGACATGCTCGGCCTGTGGCCTGCGCAACTCGCGGCGGGAATATTTTAGTTTCCTTAAATTTATCAACGCTGGTGGGTTTGTGAGGGGTTGAAACAAGATGGGCGTCGAGCCCATATTGTTTCTTGGTTTAATGTGTTTCGTTATTGTATTAATAACGAAACCTGATTTATTGTTATGGATAAGAACTGTTATCAGGGATAAAAGCATTCGTTGGATAGTGGAGTTGGTTTAGGATTCAGGATCCGCTATAAAGCTTGCGGATTCGCATCTGGCGTCGAAGTCAAAAGCTAAAAGCATATCAATTAGGTGGTGATTTAGTGGATAAGAAGAGGGTTCAGAGAATTTTGTTTGTTAATTTGACTAATATTGGGGATTGTATTTTGACGTTGCCGGTGCTTTCTGTTTTGAGGGGGGAGTTTCCTGGTGCTCGTGTGGATATGATTTGTGGTAGGGCTCCTTTGGCTTTGTTTCAAGGGTGTTCTGATTTGAATCAAATATTTGTTTATGAAAAAAATTGGGGATTGATGGATAAATGGAAATGGGTTAGAGAGATTGTTCGAACACGTTATGATTTGATTGTTGATTTAAAGCATACGGCGATTCCTTTATTGGTTCGTTCAAAGTATCGAACATCTCTTTTTCGTCGTAAGTTTAAAGAATCTCAGTCTGTGAGAGAAAAACATTTGTCCGTTTTAAAGCCTTTAGGTTTGGATCTTTCTAATCGAAAGGTGATTGAATTGTATGGTGAGCAGGAATCAGAGAAAGTATTTTGTGAGTTGAAAAAATTAGGTTTAAAAGATGGCGAGTCTTATGCTGTTGTTGTTCCTGGAGCGAACAGTAGTACAAAGAGATGGACTGAAGAGGGTTTTTTAGGTGTTGTGTCTTACTTGCAAAGCAAAGGGTTGGCTGTAGTTATTTTAGGTGGAGATGCAGAAATGGAGCTCACACGTTCGTTAAAGGATAAATCGGATTCTCCGGAAGGTGTTTATGATTTAGGGGGCGGTACGAGCTTAAAGGAAGCGGCTGCTTGTATTGCTGTGTCGGAAATTGTTATATCGAATGATTCTGCATTGATGCAAATTGCTGTTGAGCTTGGGAAGAAAACGGTAGCTATTTTTGGCCCAACAAATCCTTGGAAGTATGCGCACGAAGACGAGAGAAGTTTGGTTGTTCGTCACGATTTAAAATGTTCGCCTTGTGAAATGGCTCAATGTCATATTGATCGAAGGAAATGTTTGGACGACTTAAAAGCAGAAGAAGTAAACGAAAAAATAGAAACATTGTTAGTTTGAGGTTCTGAATAATGAATGAAATAGTAAATGAAAAAATAAACCGCATTTTAGTGACTCGGACAGACCGTATTGGGGATGTTGTTTTAAGCACTCCTGTCATAGAAGCTTTGAGACTTCAATTTCCTAAAGCGGTGATTTCTATGATGGTTTCTCCTTTGACTCAAAATTTGATCCAGGGCAACCCTTTTTTGGATGAAGTTATTGTTTATGATAAGCAGGAAGGGCAAAAGAGCTGGAAGGGCACGTGGAGCTTTGCTAGAGACTTAAGGCGTAAACGGTTTGATATTGCGATTCACCTTCATCCTAATAATCGTTCTCATTGGGTTTCTTATTTGGCAAAGATTCCAATTCGTCTGGGATATAAGTATAAGAATTATCGTTTGCTGACTCATGTAGTTCCTCATCTAAAACAAGAAGGCAAGAAGCATGAAGCTGAATACAATTTTGATTTACTTCGTGTTTTAGATATTCAGTGTCCTTCTAAGTTGAATACAAGAGTGGTTGTCCAAGATCGAGCTCAAGTTGAGTGGAATCGAATTAAAAGTCAATTAGGTTTAGAAGAAAAGAAGTATATTGCTATTAATCCAGGAGCGAGCTGTCCATCTAAGATGTGGGCTCCAAGTCATTTTGCGGCATTAGCGGATTATGTAATTAAGAATAAAAATATTCCGATTGCTTTTATTGGAAGTCATCAAGAACATGTTCTTGTGAAACAAATAAAAGAATGGGTTCAGTCGGATATTGTTGATTTAACAGAAAAGTTAAAATTGTCAGAGTCTGTCTGTGCGATTAAAGATGCGAAGATGTTGATATCAAACGATTCAGGACCTGTCCATATTGCTTGTGCTTTGGATACGCCGGTTATCTCTATTTTTGGACGAAATCAGGCTGGTTTGAGTCCGTTGCGCTGGGGGCCCTTGGGTGAGAAGTCAAAGGTTTTACACAAAGATGTGGGTTGTGATATTTGTTGGGCGCATGAATGCCCGTATTCATTTGCATGTTTAGATGCGATTACTGTTGAGGAGGTTATAAAAGCCATTGAAGCCTTTGAAGCGTATACTTATTGTTAATCCTTTCGGCATTGGAGATTGTCTTTTTTTAACTCCTCTCATTCGAGCTCTTAAGAAAGAAGCTCGTGTTGAGAAGATTGTCTTACTTCTAGGGTCAAGGACAGAAGCTGTGTTCGAGAATGACTCTTATGTGGATGAATCTATTCCTATTGATCGAGGGTGGTTTCGAAAACAAAGCTTTTTAAGAAAGTTGAAATTTGTTTTTAGTTTGATATTGCGGTTAAGAAAAGAAAAATTTGATACGCTTATTGATGTGTCTCTTTCAAGAGAATATTCATTTTTGGCTAAATTTTTTCTAGGGATTCACAAAAGAATCGGATTTGATTACCATAAGAGGGGGCTGTTTTTATCGGATCGTTTTCAGTTACCTCAAGGTTATTCTAATAAGCATGTGATCAAATATTATTTAGATTTATTGAAACCTTTAGAAGTAGAAGCTTCCTCTCAGGAAATGCATCTTCATGTATTAGAACGAGAAATAAATGAAGTGGATGTGTTGAGAGAGAGTGCCTTTAATTCGGGTGATGATAGCTATATTGTTGTGGCCCCTGGCGGGGGTGATTCTTGGGGAAGAGATGCTCAATTTAAACGTTGGCCTGTGAATTACTTTGTGCAGCTTTTAAGTTTGTTGAAAATGGATTTACCAACAAAGCAAATTGTACTGTTGGGAAGCCCTGGAGAAAAGGATTTGGCAGAAGACTTTCTTGAGTTAGGCCCTGAGTTTTCTGTAGTTAATTGGATTGGGAAGAGGAAACTTAGAGAGTCGTTTGCTCTTATCAAGAAGGCTGCTTTTGTCCTTACGAATGATGGTGGGATTTGCCATGTATCAAAGGCATTAAAAACGCCTGTGATAGCTTTTTATGGCCCTGTAGACCCGATGGTTTACGGCCCATTCCCTAAGACTCTAGATGATGTTACAATCCATCGGAAAGACTTGGAATGTCAGCCTTGTTATTCGAGTTTTAGATACAATTCTGAATGTCAGACGATTGATTGTTTAAGAGGGTTGATGCCAAATAATGTTGCAGAAGAAATTCGAAAATCAGATCTTTTAGAAAAAGCTAAAATAAAATTAAACACAAAAAAGAGAAAATAAAATGAAAAAAAAATTACTATCAATTTGTTTGTTGGTTTTAATATTTACGATAAGTGCTTGTTCATTTCAACCGCGATGGCATAAGAACGCATCTTCTCTTAGCACTGAAGAGCTGTATTCCGAAGAAATTTTTTCGGATAAATTAAAGAAAAATTTAGAAGAAACGTCTAAAAAGTATGATATTAAGAAAATAGAAGACGATGGAAAAGGGCTTTTAGAGGTTGGGGAAAGCGTTACTATGAGTATTCGTTGGTGGGGAGTTGAGGCTGGAAAGGCAACGATTACGGTTAAAGATCTTGTTGAGATTAATGGAAGAAAAGCATATCACGTTGAAGCGTTGGCTCAAACGAGCTCTGTTGTAGATTTG
This sequence comes from Candidatus Omnitrophota bacterium, assembly GCA_029261035.1. Taxonomy (GTDB): domain Bacteria; phylum Omnitrophota; class Omnitrophia; order Omnitrophales; family JACROU01; genus JAJDCD01. The sequence continues at coordinate 66,271 of JAJDCD010000025.1, read as the reverse complement.
GTTTATAAAGTTAGAGATGTTCATGAAACTTATATTGATGCAGAAAATTTGTATACCTTAAGATATATTCGGAATGCATCTGAAGGGCGACATGTCTACAATGAAACTTATGACTTTGATTATAAAAATAAAAAAGTAACATTTACAGATAGAGATAAAGATCAAGTTAAAGAATACGATATGCCTGAAGATATGAGAGATATTATTTCTGTTTGTTATTGGTATCGATATCAAGATTTTGAAATTGGAAAACAGTTTAGAACCATAGTTCATTCTGACCAGAAAAACTATGAAGTTACCTTTCATGTGAGAGGTAAGGATAATCTGAAAAATGAAGAAAAAACCCCGGTTTTTGTTATTGAGCCGAAAGTGAAAAAAGGGGATAAAGATTATATGAAGGGAAGAGGGTCTGTTTTGGTTACGGCAAGCCCAGAGAGAATCCCTATTATGGCTAAAATGAAAGTGATTTTTGCAGGGTCTTTGCATATCGTTATGGAGTCTAGAGAGAACATATATGCTGGAAAAGCAGCATAATGGGTCCTAAATCCTAGCAAAGCCATCTCAAAATCAAGCCATTTAGGTGTCTTTTACAAGGTTTTCTAGTATAATGGGCAGTTTAAATTTGAAGCAAAAATCGGGGCAACCTTATATGGAAAGTACAATGGAAGAAAAATCATTAACATTAGATGAGGCTACAAGTACACGTTTTAGTGAAATTGTGCGTAGTTTCTCCAAAGCTAAAATATTGGTTATTGGTGACTTCATTTTAGATGAATTTATTTGGGGTGACGTTAACCGTATCTCCCCAGAAGCACCTGTTCCAGTTGTTAATGTTAAAGAACAGTCTTTTATGCCTGGGGGATCTTTGAATGTAGCTCATAATATTCAGTGTATGAAGGCTCAAGTTTATCCTTGTGGTGTTTTGGGTAGAGATCTTTACGGTAGAATGTTAACCAAAGAGATGCGAAAAGAAGGGATTCAAACGGACGGTATTATTTATGATAAGGAAAGACCTACAACATTAAAGACACGAATTATTGCGCATTCTCAACAAGTGGTTCGATTTGATCGAGAGAATGTCTCACCTATCTTAGAAAAAGATGCAAAGCAAATTGTCGATTTTGTTTCAAAGAAAATAGATCAAGTAGATGTTGTTATTATTGAGGATTATGGTAAAGGTTTAATAACCAAAGAACTTCTTAAAGAAGTAATTGGAATTGCCAAAGAGCATAAAAAGAAAATCGTTGTAGATCCCAAAGAAAAACACTTTTCTTACTATGAAGGTGTTACTGCAATTACCCCAAATCACCATGAAGCTATTGGTGCCGTTAAAGATCACGAAAATCAAAACTTAACTATCGAAGAAGTAGGTCAAAAGCTATTAGACAAGTTAGGGTGTGATGGTGTTTTGTTAACTAGAGGAAAAGATGGGATGGCTCTTTTTGAAAAGGATGGAAGCGTAACTCAAGTGAAGGCGGCAGCCCAAGAGGTTTATGATGTAGCTGGAGCGGGTGATACCGTTGTTTCTGTGTTTTCTTTAGCATTAGCTGTTGGAGCAACTATGAAAGAAGCGGCTATGATTTCTAATTTGGCGGCAGGTGTTGTTGTCTCTAAAGTGGGTGTTGCTGTGTGTCTTCCAGATGAGTTGATACAAGTGATTCAGAGTGGAAAAACGCTCGGATGAATGTTTTAGGTGTTATTCCTGCACGATTGGACTCAACACGATTGCCCAAAAAGCTTATACGTAAAGTTTGTGGCAAGCCTTTAATTCAGTATGTGTATGAAAATGTAAAAAAAGCGAGTTGTTTGAGTGATGTTATCGTAGCTTGTGACGATCAAGAGATTGTAGATGTTGTAGAAGGTTTTGGAGGAGAAGCTTTATTAACCTCTGTGAATCATCAAAGTGGAACAGAGCGCATTCATGAAATAGCTCAGAAAATAAAAGCAGATATATATGTCAATATACAAGGGGATGAGCCTTTGATGGATCCTCAAAGTATTGATAGCTTGGTTCAGAATTTTAAAGATGAGCCTGAGTTTTTAGTAGCAACACTTGCAGTAAAAAAAACAGATGAGCAAGAGTATTTAAATCCTAATGCTGTTAAAGTTGTTTTTGATCAAGCTGGAAAAGCTCTTTGTTTCTCGCGTTCTTCATTGCCGCATTTTAGAGAAGCGGGAGCTGAGGTTGTGTTTTGGAAACATTTAGGTATTTACGCATACCGGGCTGAATTTATGAGCCGTTTTGCTGGTTTGAAAGAATCTTTCTTGGAAAAGAGCGAGAAATTAGAACAACTTCGTTTTTTAGATAATGGTATTTCTATTAAGGTAATCGAAACAGAAAAAGATTCTATCGGAGTAGATACAGAAGAAGATTTGCAAATTGTTGAGAAAATTTTAAGTACAACAGTAGGATAGAGGATAGCCAATGCCAAAATATATTTTTATTACAGGTGGAGTTGTGAGTTCTCTTGGAAAGGGAATCTCCGCAGCGTCAATCGGGAAACTGCTTGAGTCTCAAGGTTTGAAAATTGCTATGCAAAAACTAGATCCTTATATTAACGTGGATCCAGGAACAATGAGTCCCTATCAGCATGGAGAAGTTTACGTTACAGAGGATGGTGCTGAAACCGATTTAGATTTGGGGCATTATGAACGTTTTACTCAGAGCTCTATTAGCAAAGTAAGTAATGTAACCACTGGGCAAATATACAACTCTGTCATTACCAAAGAAAGAAAAGGGGATTATTTAGGTGCTACGGTTCAAGTTATCCCTCATATTACGGATGAGATCAAAGAGCGGATTAAACAGGTTTCAAGAGGTAAAAGAGTGGACGTAGTCATTTCTGAAGTTGGAGGAACTGTTGGGGATATTGAGTCCCTTCCTTTTTTGGAGGCGATTCGTCAAATTAGACATGATGTAGGAAAAGACAATGTGCTTTATGTGCATTTGACTTTGGTGCCTTTCTTGCGTGCCGCTGGAGAGCTTAAGACGAAGCCCACTCAGCACAGTGTTGGGACTTTAAGAGAAATTGGTATTCAGCCAGATATTCTTCTATGTCGTGCAGAGAAAAAATTATCTAAAGATTTAAAATCAAAAATTGCTCTTTTTTGTAATGTTGAAAATAAGGCTGTTATTGAAGCTAGAGATGTTGCAAGTATTTATGAAGTGCCTTTAGTGTTTCAGAAAGAAGGGCTTGATAAAGTGATCTGTGAATATTTGCAATTAGAACCTGCCAAAGCAGATTTGAGTAAATGGAAAAAAAATGTTGTTGGAGTTGCTCTAAAGCCTAAACATAATGTGAAAATTGCAGTTGTGGGTAAGTACATTGAGCTTCAAGATGCTTATAAGTCTATCTATGAAGCGTTAAGACATGCTGGTATTGCTAATAATGCACGAGTGAATGTGAAGAGAATTAACGCGGAGCGTTTGAAGGGCCATAAAGTTGAGCAATTGCTTTCAGGAGTTGATGGGGTTTTGATACCCGGGGGTTTTGGGGATAGAGGAGTTGAGGGTAAGATTAGAGCGGTTAAGTATGTTCGTGAAAATAAAATACCTTATTTTGGCATTTGCTTAGGAATGCAGTGTGCTTCAGTGGAATTCGCTCGTAATGTTGTGAAACTTAAAGGAGCTCATTCGACGGAATTTCTTAAGAAAGCAGAACATCCTATTATCAGTTTATTGGTTGAGCAAAAAAAAGTGAAAGATATGGGCGGAACGATGAGGCTAGGAGCTTCTGTTTGTAAAGTAACAAAGGGGACATTAGCGTATCAAGCTTATAAGGCAGACAAAGTTGTTGAGAGGCATCGTCATCGTTATGAGTTTAATAATAAGTACAAAAAGAAGTTTGAAGAACATGGAATGGTTTTTTCTGGAAGCAATAATGAAGGAAAGTTGATGGAGATGATCGAGCTGAAAGATCATCCTTGGTTTCTTGCGGGGCAATTTCATCCAGAGTTTAAATCCAAGCCGGATGCGGCACATCCTCTTTTTCGTGATTTTGTTGCTGCTAGTTTAAGGCGACGTATAGAGGGTGAAAAGACTTCAAAGGAAGTTGTTGATACTAAAGCTAAACCAAGTAAAAAAAAACTAAAAAAAAGTAATGATAAAAATTCTATTAAAGCTAAGAATCAGGAGAAGTTGAGTGCAGATAAAGAACCCGTCTTGTGTTAAAGCTGTTTCTATTTCAGGAACAAAAGTAACTTTTGGTAAAAAATCTTCTTTTCCCATAATTGCTGGACCTTGTGTTATTGAGAGCGAGGCGAGCACGATGCGTCATGCTGAAAAGATCGCTAAAATTGCCAGTGATTTGAAATTACCTTATATTTTTAAATCGAGTTACGATAAAGCCAATCGTTCTTCGAGTCAGTCTTTCCGAGGTCCTGGAATAAAAGAAGGTCTGAGAATTTTAAAGAAAGTTAAAAAAGAAATTGGAGTTCCTGTTTTAAGTGATGTTCATGAATGTGAAGAAATAGACGCCGCTGGTGAAGTGTTGGATATCCTTCAAATCCCTGCATTTTTATCAAGGCAAACGGATTTGATTGTGAAAGCTGCAGAGACAAAAAAAATTATAAATGTAAAAAAAGGACAATTCTTAGCTCCTTGGGATATGCAAAATATTATTAATAAGATTGAAGCTACAGGAAATAAAAAGATTTTGCTAACAGAGCGAGGTGTTTCGTTTGGATATAACACTTTGGTGAGTGATTTTAGATCTATTCCTATTATGAGAGATTTGGGTTATCCCGTTGTGTTTGATGCGACGCATTCTGTTCAGCAGCCAGGAGGCTTGGGGACGGTATCTGGAGGACAGAGAGAGTTTATCCCGACGTTGGCTAAATGTAGTGTTGTTTCGGGTGCGGATGGATTGTTTTTTGAAGTTCACGAGAATCCTCAGAAAGCTTTGTCGGATGGGCCGAATGCATTTCCTCTAAAGGGTTTTAAAGAAATGCTAAAAATGGTGAAAGATTTAAGAGAAATTGTAGCTTAAAAATAGCTATCAGCTAAATGTTAGAGGTAAAGGAAATATAATGAGTCAAAAAACAGAATCAAAAGTTATTGAGAGTGGAAAACAGGTTTTGGAAATCGAGGCGCTTTCTATTAGTCGGTTGATTGAGCATATGGATGAGCAATTTGAAATTGCAGTGCGATTAATTGTTGAATGTAAAGGAAGGGTTGTGATTACAGGAATGGGAAAGCCTGGTTTTATTGCTCGGAAAATGGCAGCAACTTTTGCTTCAACAGGGACTCCTAGTTTGTTTCTTCATCCGGCAGAAGCTATTCATGGTGATTTAGGGATGGTGACACGAGAAGATATTGTTATTGCTATATCCAATAGTGGTGAGACCGAAGAAATTACAGGTTTGTTGGCACATTTGAAAAAAATTGGAGCAAAGATTATTGCTCTTACGGGTAATTTAGAATCTACATTATCTGAACATTCAGATGTGATTCTCAATATCGAAATCGATAAAGAAGCATGTCCGTTGGGATTAGCCCCTACGGCGTCAACGACAGCGGCCTTAGCGATGGGGGATGCTTTAGCTGTGACCGTTTATGAGAGCAAAGGGTTTAAGTCAGAAGATTTTGCGGCTTTACACCCAGGGGGAAGTTTGGGGCGTAAATTGCTTAAAGTGAAAGATATTATGCGTAAAAATGCAGAGAACCCAGTTGTTCAAGAAGATATTACAGTTCAAGAAGCCTTATTGGTTATTACTCAATCTAGAGCAGGAAGTTGTGCTATTTGTGATAAAGAAGGAAAACTTTTAGGGATTTTTACTGACGGAGATTTGAGAAGGCACTTAGAGCAAGAGGGTGCTGATATTTTGAGAAAGAGGATAGCAGACGTTGCTACAAAACAGCCCTTAGCTATTTCTGAAGATGGTTTAGCTGCTGAAGCGTTACAGATTTTAAGAGATCGAAAAATAGATGAACTTCCTGTTATTGATGCGGCGGAAAAAGTGGTTGGTTTATTGGATGTTCAAGATTTATTGAAAGCAGGTTTTGTTTAGATTTTAATTTGAAGAGGTAAACAGAGAATTGAAGAAGAAGCCGTACCGTTACCCTTTATATCTATTGTTGAGGCTATGGATATTTGTTTTTAGGATGCTCCCTCGAACTTGGGCTTTGGCCATTGGGAGTGTTTTGGGTTCTTTGTCGTGTCTTTTAGTTAAAAAAGAAAGATTAAAGACAGAAGCTCATTTGAAGCAAGTTTATGGTGACCAAAAGACGGATGTTGAAATCCAAAAAATAGCTAGAGGCGTATTTGTGAATATGGCCCTGAGTGCTGTTGACTGGATTTTGTATCCTAGGTTTAGTAAGGATAACTGGAAAAAATTAGTTTATTGGACGGATGAAGTAGATCGTGTTCAGAAGATATTAGATCAGGGAAAAGGCGCAATTCTTGTTACGGGTCATTTTGGGAATTGGGAAATGCTTGCGGCAACTTTTTCAATTTTAGGTTACGAAGGTGCTGTTGTTGGCCGTCGAATCTATTATGAACCGTATAATAGTCTAATTGTTAATACAAGGTTATCTAAAGGAGTTAAAACTTTTTATCGAGATGATTCTCCAAGACCTTTGTTGAGACTGTTGAAGAATAATCAGATTTTAGGAATTGTTGCTGATCAAGATGTAAATACGATTGAAGGTATTTTTGTTCCGTTTTTAGGAAAGTTGGCTTATACGCCAGATTCGCCGGCAAGACTGAGTTTGGCTACAGGAGCTCCAATTGTTCCTGCTTTTATGGTAAGAGATGGAAAGCATTATCGTTTGAAAGTAGAAGAGCCTATTTATCCGAATAAGGATGCGGATAGAACAGAAGAAATAGATCGAATCACTCGTTTGTGGAATGATCAAATTGCAGCATATGTATTGAAGTACCCAGAACAATGGGCATGGATGCATCGAAGATGGAAAACCAGGCCTGAGAGTGAGGCCTCAGAGATTGCTACGACTCATTTATAGTAGTCTCGAAATGAGAAATATTTTATATAAGGAGTTGTTTTAATGATAAAACGGTTTATATTTTTTAGTTTGGTTGTGGGTGTCTTTTATATTGGTTCTGTGGTATTTAAGGTTTATGTTTCTTCAAATAACCCTATTCCCGAAATAATTAAGGAAGAAGTTGCGTTAGAAGAAGGGCATAAAGTTTATACCTTTAGCTTTTCTAAATACGCCACTAATGGAAACAAAGAGCTCGAAATTGATGGTGATTCTGCAGATATTTTTTCTAGAAGAGTTGTTTTGAATAACATTATTGCGAAAGCTTATGCGGATGAACAGCCGGTGACTTTAACAGCAGATGATGGGGTTTTTGATAAAGGTACAGGAAAAGTTTATTTAGAAAACAATGTTGTTGCGACAGCCGAAAATGGCGCTCGTTTAATTACAGATACATTAGATATTACTCCTAATGAACGTTTGATAGAGAGTGAATCAACAGCCGTTGTTGAAAAAGACAATATCAATGTGAAGGGTGATGGAGTTTACGGAGATTCTCAGATTAAAAATGTGCAATTCAAAAAGAATGTTACGGTTGTGATTCAAAATGATGATGATGGAAAAAGCGTACCCACAAAGATTACATGTGAGGGTCCTTTGGATATTGATTATGATAACAATATAGCGCGTTTTTATGATAATGTGGTTGCTGTGGACTCTAGAGGAAAGCTTATTGCAGATAAAATGGAAGTTTTTTATAACAAACAGACTAAACGGGTTGCTAAGATAGTTGCTGAAGGTAATGTAATTATTATTGATGAAAATGGCAATGAAACATATAGTGACAATGTTGTGTATATGGCAGAAGAAGGACGTATTATTTTAGGGGGGAATTCAGAAGCTCTTTATTTTATGGGAAGCGATTCTAAGGGCATGAAAGACTTTGATACAATGATGTCTCCGGGTAGTACATCTTAATTATTTTCAACAGAAAAGAGTTTGTATGTTTTTGTTAGAGACAAAGCAGTTAGTTAAGTCGTATAAAGGAAGAACGGTTGTTAATAAGGTTTCTATTAACATTAAGCCAGGTGAGATTGTTGGTCTTTTGGGGCCTAACGGTGCCGGGAAAACAACTTCATTTTATATGATTACTGGTGTTATTAAGCCTGAAGCAGGGGATATTTTTTTTAGAGGAGAGAATATAACAGCTTTACCTATGTATAAGAGGGCTCGTTTAGGGATAGGGTATCTAGCTCAAGAACCTTCTATTTTTCGTAAGCTCTCTGTTGAAGATAATATTATGGCAATTCTAGAAACTTTAGATATTACTCGTAAGGAAAGGGAAGTTCGCCTCAAGAAATTGCTTCAGGAACTCGATATTACACATTTAGCTAAGAATAAAGCGTACACTCTTTCTGGTGGAGAGAGAAGACGGTTGGAGATTACCAGAGCATTAGTAACGAACCCTTCATTGATTTTGTTGGATGAGCCATTTAGTGGTGTGGATCCTATAGCTGTATTTGAGGTTCAAAAGATTTTATTACGTTTAAAGACTCAAAGGTTGAGCATATTGCTGACGGATCATAATGTAAGAGAGACATTGGCAATCACAGATCGTTCTTATATTATTGCAGATGGTCAAATTTTAACATCAGGGAGTTCAGATTTCTTGGCTACAGATAAAAGAGCTAAAGAGATCTATTTAGGAGAGAAGTTTCAATTGGCCTAGCTTCTGATCTCAAAGTAATGAGTTAGATTCAAATCATATAGGCTTATATGGAACCACAAAGTTAGGTGTCGAGTGTGCGGGGTCTGAAAGACCTGGCACACAATAACATGGGGCACACAAAGCTGATTTAATTTACAAACGTTTTAAGTATTAATAAGTGTGGAGGCATATAATGCAAATATCAATTACCGGAAAACAACATTTGGAAGTCCAATCGGGTTTAAAAGAATATATTGAAGAAAGGATTTTGAAGATGCAGCATTTCTTTTCTGCAGTGGACGAATCTCATATTGTTTTGAAAGTTGAAAAGTATTTAAGCACAGCTGAAGTTTCTGTAAATGGACAGAATATTCATCTATACGCTGAGGGATCTAGTGAAGAGAATTTGTATGTTGCATTAGACCGTGCTTGTGATCGTATCGAAACGCAATTAAAGAAAAAACGAGAGCGTATTACGGAGCATAAAGCTCCTCGAGCGGCAGATGTTGTTGAGGAAAATACTCTAGTGGGTGATGTGGAGGAATCTCCTAAGTTGATTCGTGAAACTTATGAGACTAAGCCTATGAGTCTAGAAGAAGCGAAAATGCAGTTTGATCTGTCTAATAAAGATCTTTGGGTATTTCAGAATGCAGAAACAGAATGGATTAATGTGTTGTTTAAGAAAGAAAATGGTGATTTTGGTTTGATTGAACCAGAAGCGTAAGTGTATTTCTGATTAAAAAACCTGTTTTTAGTGGTTGAAGTAGATATAATGTTCTAAATATTAAAAATATTAAACGGCTTGAAAGGGGTAAGTGAGTCCACATGAAGATTACAGATATTTTAGATCCTAAAGCAATTGCAATAGATGTACAGTCAACAGATAAAGAAGGTGTTTTGCAAGAATTAGTGGCTCATTTATCTAAAGTTAAAGATGTTGGTGATAAAAAAGCTATCGTTAAATCTTTAATTGAAAGAGAGAATTTGGGTTCCACAGGAATCGGTCAGGGTATTGCAATCCCTCATGGTAAAACAGATAAAGTTAAAGAGTTATCTGCCTGCTTGGGAATTAGTAGAAATGGTGTAAATTTTGATTCATTAGATGGTGAACTGGTCTATATCTTTTTCTTGTTGATTGCCCCAAAGAATTCAGCGGGCCCTCATTTAAAAGCGTTGGCTAAGGTATCTCGTTTACTAAGAGATAACTATTTTTGCGATTTGATTCGAAAATCAGACTCAGAGACTGCTGTTTATGATCTCGTTGTGAAGGAAGAGGAAAGGAAAGTCTAATTCCTTAATCACCCGTTATGTCTACTCCATCATGTCTTGTCAAAGACCTATTTGACAATCTTAAAGATGCTCTTAAACTTAAATTAAGTACCCCTGCGCTTTCTCTCAGTCGCAAAATTAAATCCTCAGAAATTCATCGTCCAGGATTAGCGTTAGCGGGTTATTTAGATTACTTTTCTTACGACCGTGTTCAAATTTTAGGAAGAACGGAAGTGAGTTATATTAATAAGCAAAAATCTGGTAAATTTGAAGAGATTTTAAAGCGGTTTTTTGGTTACAAAATGCCGTGTATTGTTTGTGCAAAGAACCAAACTTTGTCTCCAGTTTTTTTAGAATATGCACTTAGATATAAAGTTCCTGTTTTTAGGTCTCCACTGAAGACTACGACTCTGATCAGTAAAATAACTCAGTATATTGATGAGGAATTAGCTCCAAGAAGAGTGGTGCATGGGACTCTTTTAGACGTGTACGGTGTAGGAACTTTGCTTTTGGGAAAAAGTGGAGTGGGTAAGTCTGAAACGGCTTTGGAGTTAGTCGAAAGAGGGCAGCGTTTAGTGGCTGATGACAGTGTGGAAATAAAGCTGACTCCTGGAGAAGTTTTGATTGGTTTTTCTAGTAAAGTTATTCGACATCATATGGAAATTAGAGGTCTGGGAATTATAGACATGATGACTTTGTTTGGTGTTGGGTCGGTCAGAAACCAAAAGAGAATTTTGTTGGCTGTGACTTTGGAACAATGGGATAAAAATATTGAATATGATCGTGTGGGATTAGAGGAAGGTAAGTATGATTGTTTAGGCGTCTCATTGCCTCATATGGTAATTCCTGTAATTCCTGGTAGGAATATCCCTGTTTTAGTTGAGGTTGCGGCGTTGAACCAAAGGCTTAAAAGAATGGGAATTCATTCTGCTAAACGTTTTAACGAAGAGTTAATTCAAAAAATGGCAGAGGCAGATGGTAGTGATTAGTAAATTTAAAGGAGAGAAAATTTGAATTTTTTTAAGTGGTTGTATCCGGGGATGGGCGTGAAACGATGGGTTTTTTTGTGCTCTCTTGGGTTATCTCTTCTTGTATTGGTAGCATTAGGAGCTGTTAAGAATATTGCTCATTCTAATTTGTTGTTAGCGTCATTTGCTACGGCCGTTTTGATTATAGGGGTATTTCTAGTTATTGTGGCTGTAAAAAATATGCTTCGCACCTTTGTACGTGCTTTGATGCCAAGAGCTAAAAATGAAGAACTCGTAGATATTGTTTACCAAAATAGAAATGAACGTGTTTTGGAAAGAGCTCCAAGAGTGGTTGTGATGGGGGGCGGCACAGGGTTGAGTGTTCTTTTACAAGGAGTTAAAAAATTTACGACTAATATTACAGCCGTTGTTACGGTGACAGATACAGGGGGAAGCTCGGGGCGTTTAAGGGATGAATTAGATATGTTGCCTCCTGGGGATATTAGGAGTTGTTTGGTTGCTTTGGCTGACCAGGAACCTTTGATGGGAAAGTTGTTTCAATATCGATTTGAACAAGGGGATGGTCTTAAGGGACATAGTTTTGGTAACTTATTTATTACAGCTTTATCAAAAGTAACTGGTGATTTTGATCAAGCAATCAAAGAGTCCAGTAAAGTGTTAGCTATTCGAGGGAGAGTGATCCCTACCTGTTTGGATAAAGTTACTCTTGTTGCTGAATTTGAAGATGGAACTATTTCTGAAGGTGAGACAAATATTACGGATGAATGCAAAAAAATTAGAGAGCTTAAACTTAAACCTTCGGATGTGAAAGCAAGCCCTGAAGCTTTGGATGCAATTGAGAATGCGGATATTATTATTTATGGGCCTGGTAGTTTGTACACAAGTGTATTGCCTAACTTGTTAGTTGAAGACATTCAGCAGAAAATTTTGGAGTCCGACGCTTATAAGGTTTATATTGCTAATGTGATGACTCAACCTGGTGAGACAGAGAGGTTTTCGCTTTATGATCATGTACGTGTTATCGTTGAACATACTTCAAAAGACTTGATAGACAGTTGTGTGGTTAATACGAGAGAAGTGCCAAGTGATTTAGTAAAGCACTATGAAAAACAAGGGGCTTCACCTGTAGATTTAGATATTGAAAGAGTGATTGAAGAAGGTTATGAAGTTTTAACGGGTGAAGTAATACAAGTAGATGGCCAAGTTAGGCATCATTCAGAAAAATTATGCCAAGTGATTTTTGAACGGTTTGAGGAGATAAGAAATCAAAATGATAAACAAGTCGCAAGAGTCTCATAATAAAGAGACAAAACATAAAAAAGTTTTAATTAAGAATGAGCTTGGTTTGCATGCTCGACCAGCTGCCTTATTTGTGCAATTAACAAGTAAGTTTGAAAGTGAGATTACTGTTAAAAAGGGTAAGCAAAAGGTGAATGGAAAGTCCATCATGGGTTTAATGATGCTAGCGGCTGGCCCTGGAACGAATCTGACTATAGAAGCGTGTGGTTCAGATGCAGATAATGCTTTGAATGAGATTGAAAAATTAGTTTTGGATAATTTTGGAGAGTAAAAATGAAAACACTTAAAGGTATAGGAGTTTCTCCTGGAGTTGTTATAGGTAAAGTTAAACTACTCCATGCAGACGAAATTGATGTGCCAAGAACTGAGATTGAAGAGTCTTATATTCCTAATGAGATTGCTCGCTTTGAAGATGCTTTAACTAAAACTAGAGCAGAGTTATTAGGGATTAGAAAAAAGATTTCTTCTGAGATGGGAAGAGAGCATTCTGATATTTTTAATGCCCATTTACTTATTTTGGAAGATCGAACTCTCATCGAAGATGTTATTGCGCAGATAAAAGCGGAGAAAGTGGCAACGGATTATGCCTTCAGTGTTGTTCTTCAGCGTTACTTACATGCATTTCAACAGATTGATGACGAGTATTTAAGAGAACGCGTTTCAGATATTCATGATATTGGTCGGAGAGTTCTTCACCATTTAACCAGTCGTCAAAGAGAAACCCTTTCTAATTTAAGTGAGCAGGTAGTTGTTGTGTCTCATGACTTATCCCCATCAGATACGGCTACGATGGATCGTAAAAATGTTATTGGTTTCGCAACAGATATCGGAGGCCCTACCTCTCATACGGCTATTATGGCACGTTCAATGGAAATTCCTGCCGTTGTTGGATTGCAAAATATTAGTAAAGAAGTTAAGAGTGGCGATAAGCTTATTATTGATGGAACTCATGGGCTCCTTATTATTAATCCAGATCAGACAACGATTGAAAAGTATTTGTCCGAAGGGAAAAAGTTTGTTGCTTATATTTTAGAACTTGAAAAGTTAAGACATTTAAAGGCTGAGACTAAAGATGGGCATCGAGTTGAGCTGGCAGCAAATATTGAGTTTCCGGATGAGATTGCGTCTGTGATCTCTCATGGTGCTGAGGCTATAGGGCTTTATCGAACCGAATATTTTTATATGAATAGAGTTGATTTACCTGAAGAAGAAGAACAGTTTCAGGCGTACAAGATGGTTGTTGATCAAATGAGTCCTAGATCAGTTATTGTTAGAACGCTTGATTTGGGAGGGGATAAGTTTTTATCGTCTTTAGATCTATCAAATGAAATGAACCCTTTTCTAGGTTGGAGAGCTATTCGGTTTTGTTTAACCCGCGTAGATATTTTCAAAAAACAACTTCGTGCTATTCTGAGAGCTTCCCACTTTGGTGATTTAAAAGTTATGTACCCTATGATTTCAAATTTAGAAGAGCTAAGAAGAGCTAATGAGTTATTGCAAGAATGTAAAGAAGAGCTTTTAAAAGAAGGTATCGAGTTTGATGAAGATATTAAAGTCGGTGCTATGATTGAAATTCCTTCTGCGGCTTTGATTAGCGATAGTCTAGCTAAGGAAGTAGATTTCTTTTCAATAGGAACAAATGATTTAATTCAATATGCTTTAGCTGTGGATCGTGTAAATGAAAAAATTGCTTATCTTTATCAACCGACGCATCCGGCTATATTAAAATTGATCCAACAGACTATCGAAAGTGCGCATAAAAACAACATATGGGTTGGTGCTTGTGGGGAAATGGGAGGGGATCCTATATCTTCTTTATTGTTACTTGGAATGAAAGTGGATGAGTTAAGTATGAGCCCGTTTTTGTTGCCTAAAGTTAAAAAAGCTATTCGATCTGTAAATATGAGTGATGTGGAACGTATTGCTGAAAAAGCTTTATTAAATTATCACACAGCAGAAGATATCAATCAGTTTTCTAAAGCGGAGTTTAAAAAAATAATTCCTGGCTTCGAAGAAGAATACCTGTCGTAAGATGAAATACTCCTCTCCAATGAAAAAGGAAAAAATGATTAATTTAGATGATATAAAATCTATAGAATGCTTGGATGCAAGTAATCTCAGAAAAACTATTGCTGAATTTCCTAGTCAATTTCAATTGGGAGTAGAGTTGCTTGAGGATGTTGACCTGTCTTCAATTAAAGACAAGCCAATTTCTTCAATTTGTTTTACCGCATTAGGAGGTTCAGCGATTGGGGCTGATTTTGTCCGCCATTTATTGATGCCTGTTTCTACGAAACCGTTGCAAGTAAATCGTTATTATCATTTGCCTCACAGTGCACAAAAAGAAACTTTGGTCATTGCTATTAGTTATTCGGGCAATACAGATGCAACAATCTCAGCTTGCAAAGAGGCCTTTGAAAGAGGTTGTCCTTTAGTTATATTTTCTTCGGGTGGAGAAATTGAATCCTTTGCCTCCAAAAACAAAATTCCTTTTATTAAATTTCCTTCAGGTTATCCTCCTCGTACGACATTGGGTTACTCTGTTGTATCACAGCTGACGTTGCTTAATAATTTAAATTTATTTTCATTAGATTTTAAAGATATTTCTGAAACATCAGAGCTTTTAAGTTTATTAGCAAGGGAACAGTATTCTTTTGATGTCCCAGAAAGAGATAATGTTGCCAAGCAAATTGCGAGACAAATATATGGGACGTATCCTATTATTTATGCTTCGACTATGATTGAATCGATTGCTTTAAGATGGAGACAGCAGTTCGAAGAAAATGCAAAACTTTTAGCAAGTCATCATAGTTTACCTGAAATGGCCCATAACGAGATGATTGGATGGAAGAATCCGGAGGAGTTGCTTAAAAACTTTTCAGCTATTTTTTTACTAGATAAAGAGGATCACTCCCGTATTCAAAAGCATGTCGATTTTTCAAAAAAAGTTATTGAAAAAACAGGAGCTGAAATTGTAACGCTATCTTCTCAAGGATCCTCGTTTCTGACTCGAATGTTTTCTTTAGCTTATTTAAGCGATTTTGTTAGTTTCTATTTAGCAATGCTCTACGAAGTAGACCCAACTCCTATTGATGTTACCAACCAGCTGAGAAATGAGTTGGCCCGCTCATAAAGAGAAAGATCCTTATCTTATTGGTAGTAAACACCTTAAACAGCCTATCGAATGCTAATAAATTAGTTCTTGGACGCTCCCCCAAGGGGTGGTATCATAGTCAACTTGCAATAGCCTTATATTGAGGTATACTCTAGTAATTATAGAAAATAGCTCGTTTATAGTACTAAAATTCAATCTTTTAAGGAGATAAATAATATGAGTGAAGAGACTCTTTTAGCAAGTAAGGGGGATGTAGATTTGAGTGACGCAACTAAGTTGAGAAACTTATTTACATCTGAATCTGTAAGTGAAGGACATCCGGATAAAATGTGTGATCAAATTTCTGACGCAATCTTGGATGCAATTTTTGAACAAGATCCTAATGGAAGAGTTGCTTGTGAAACTTTAATTACCACAGGTTTGGTAAATGTTTCTGGTGAAATTACAACAACAGCAACTATTGATATTCCTAAAATAGTAAGAGAAACAGTTAAAGAAATTGGTTACACAGACGCAAAGATGGGTTTTGATTACAAAACTTGTGCGGTTCTGCAAACTGTTCAAACTCAATCTCCTGACATTGCAATGGGTGTAGATACAGGTGGAGCCGGAGACCAAGGTATGATGTTTGGTTACGCTACAGACGAGACTGATTCTTTCATGCCTCTTCCTATCCAACTTTCTCATCAATTAGTGCGTGAGTTAGCAAAATTGAGAAAAGATGGAACCTTGTCTTACTTAAGACCAGATTCAAAATCTCAAGTTACGGTTGAGTATGAGAACGGTGTTCCTGTTCGTGTGGATACGGTTGTTATTAGTACTCAGCATGATACGGACGTTGAACAAAAGCAAATCGAAAATGACATTAGAGAAAAACTAATTCCTAGTGTGATTCCTGAAAAATATCTTGATGAAAATACCCGTCTTTTGGTTAATCCAACAGGACGTTTTGAAATTGGTGGGCCTCATGGAGATACAGGGTTAACAGGGCGTAAAATTATTGTAGATACTTACGGTGGTGTAGGGTCTCACGGTGGAGGAGCTTTTAGTGGAAAAGATCCTTCTAAGGTGGATCGCTCTGCTGCTTATTTTACACGCTATGTTGCTAAAAATATTGTTGCTAGCGGGTTAGCTAAGAGATGTCAAATACAAGTTGCTTATGCAATTGGTGTTGCAGAACCTGTAAGTATTATGGTTAATACTTATGGTACGGGTAAGCTTTCTGATCAAGTAATAGCTGAAAAAGTGGGTGAGTTATTTGATTTTACTCCCCAAGCTATTATTGAAAAACTTCAATTGAAGCGCCCTGTATTTAAACAAACAGCAGCATACGGACATTTTGGTCGTTCTGAAGAAGGGTTTACTTGGGAGCAGTTAGACCGAGTAGAAGATTTAAAAAAATTAATTTAAAAGTCAGGTTTCTCTGATTCAAAAGGTGACAGCTCTGAACTAATTTTAGGGCTGTCACTTTTTTTTGATGAAAGAGATTAATTCGAAAGGGGAACAAAATTGAAACATCACGTAAAAGATATAAAGCTTGCGGCTCAAGGTAAGGATAGAATGGAATGGGCATTTAAAAGTATGCCTGTGTTAAGCCAAATTAGAGATCGCTTTATTAAACAAAAGCCTTTGAAGAATATTCGTGTTGCTGCTTGTTTGCATGTAACCACTGAAACTGCGAATTTGATGAGAGTATTAAAAGATGGTGGTGCAGATGTTACTCTTTGTGCTTCTAATCCTTTAAGTACTCAAGATGACGTTGCAGCTAGTTTGGTTAAGAATTATGGAATTCCAACATTTGCAATTAAGGGTGAGAACAACAAGACGTATTACTCTCATATCAATGAGGTTTTAGATCGTAAACCTCAAATGACGATGGATGATGGAGCGGATATCGTTTCGATTTTACATTCCACGAGAAAAGATTTGTTGAAGCATATCATTGGTGGAACCGAAGAAACAACAACGGGTGTTATTCGTCTTCGAGCCTTAGAAAATGATGGTTTGCTAAACTACCCAATTATTGCTGTTAATGATGCTAAGACTAAGCACTTTTTTGATAACCGTTACGGAACAGGACAATCTACCTTAGATGGTATTATCCGAGCTACCAATCTTTTGATTGCTGGTTTAACCGTTGTTGTTATTGGTTACGGATGGTGTGGTCGTGGTGTTGCTAAAAAAGCAAAAGGTCTGGGTGCTAACGTTGTTGTAACCGAGGTTGACCCACTTAAAGGGATTGAAGCTGTATTGGATGGTTATAGTGTTAAGACTATTTCTGAAGCAGCTAAAGTAGGAGATATTTTTATCACATTAACAGGTAACTTAAATGTAATTCGTAAAGAACACTTCACTAAAATGAAGGACGGAGCTGTTATTTGTAATTCAGGACATTTTAATGCAGAAATCGATCTTCCAGCTTTGAAGAAAATGGCTGTAAAGAAGAGATTGGTTCGAGGCATTATTGATGAATATACCTTGAAGAACAAAAAACATGTCTGCGTTTTGGCGGATGGTCGATTGATTAATCTTTCTGCTGCTGAAGGACATCCTGCTTCTGTAATGGATATGTCTTTTGCTAACCAAGCTCTTTCTGCTGAATATATGGTTAAGAATGCTAAGAGATTGGAAAAGAAAGTTTATGTTGTTCCACAAGATATTGATGAAAATATTGCTCGTTTGAAGTTAAAAGCGATGAAGGTTGGAATTGATAAACTAACTGTAGAACAAGTGGATTATCTTTCTTCTTGGAATATGGGAACTTAATAGTTTTAAGATAGAGTTATAGATTTAAGGGAAAAGGCCAAGTCGATTTATTCGGCTTGGCCTTTTTTTTGTTTTGCTGAAGGTTGTAGCAATCTCAAGAGTTGTGGGGTTTTGCTCGGAAAAGGGTGTAGCCTCAGCGCTCAGACAGCACAAAAATTTAAATGCGATTTTTGTGAACTCGCGGCGAGGCTGCACCCTTTTCCTTAAAGTCGTTAACGTGGGTGGGGGTGTGGGAGGTTGTAATAAGATGGACATCGAGCCCATCTTATTACAGAAGTCTAAGGTGTTTCGTTATTGTATTAATAACGAAACGCATTTTTATTATTATGGATTTAAACTGGGTGCAGGGATAAAGGCATTCGTTAGAAGTATGAGTTGGTTTAGGATTTAAGGGGAGTAGTCTAATTTCTGTCATTGCGAGACCTTGGTTAAGGAGTTGTGGGAATCTCAGAATGGAATAAAAGCTAATAGCCAAAAACTAATAACTGTTTTTATCTATTTCCGTGGTCTAGGTAGAAGATGGTGGTGGCTCCGAAGATGAAGGTGCTGAGCCAGGCTGCAAGTGGTGGCCAGAAGACGCCGGACTTTCCTAATGCGAGAGAGATGGCTGTGACGAAATGAAAGGCGAGTACAACACCAAAACACTTTAGAAGATTGACGGCAAACATTTTTCTTTTTGCAGTTCCTGATAGTAAGGGGACTGCAATTAGAATCATGATGAGGTTGTGCCAAGGAGCTGCTAACTTGTTGCTTAACTCAACTTCTTCTGTATTGAGTTTGAATTGATGTTCTTTAAGTTTTCTGATTTGATTTTTAAGTTCTTTGTAACTTAAAAATACTCCTTCTCGGCTGGTTTCAATAAGTTCAGTAGGGGTTACTTTTGTTTCAGTGAAATCTTTTTCAGTAAGAACTTGCGGGTCACTAAGCATGCGTCCTTGGTCATTCATATTATAACTAGTAACTTGCTTTAATTTCCAAACATTCCCATCCCAATTGGCTTCTCTTGCAATAAGCTTTCGCTCTGCTCTCTTTTCAGGATTAAGAAAAACAACAACCATGTTTTTCATTTGTTTTTTCACTGTATTTAAGCTACGAATATAAAAAATCTCATTGTCGGGACTAAAGTAAGTAACATCATATAACGTTAGCCCATCTTCTTTGATTGTATTTTTCTCTATTTGAGACACTTTAATATCTCGAGCTAGAAGAAAGGTTCGGGGAACTACTTGGTCATTCACAAAAAATGTGACGATGCCGATCATGAGGCCTACGTAAAGCAGGGGAATCATGATGGTTTCAATGTTCATTCCGGCAGCTTTCATAGCTAAGATTTCATTATATCGATTATAGTTAAAAAGCAGATAAATAGTTCCAAGGAGTGTTGCCCAATTTATAGTTTGAGAAAATGCCATTGGAATCAAATTGAGATAGTAACCCAAGATAAAGTTAGCTTCTGTCTTGTTTTTTAGCATTTCGTCTAAATTATCGAAAACATCTGCAATCAAAACCAATGCAACAAGGCTGATGGAACAAAAAATAACAGGGGCTAAAAGTTCTCTAATAATATATCGGTCTAATATCTTCATAAATTATGCTCTACCTAAAGAAAGTGCGGTTACTCTAGAAGCGCCTGCTTCTTTTAAGACTTTGGCACATTCGTTGATGGTTGTTCCTGTTGTAATAACATCATCTACAAGTAAAACCCACTGTCCGGCAATGGAAGCTTTTTTGTGAATAGAAAATACATTCTTTAAATTTACTTTTCTTTCGTTTTTACGTAAGAAACTTTGAGGGTATAAGCATTTTTTTCGTTTGATAATCGATGATTGTTTTTTAATTAGAAAATCTTCAGAAACGGTATTAGCAATAATTTCTGATTGATTAAATTTACGCTCTCTATACCTTTTAGGATCTAAGGGGACAGGAACGACAATGGAAGGGGCGTGGGTTTCGAAGCCTGAGTTTTTCAATCTGTTTTTTATTCGGCGCTTAAAGTTGTTAATAATCCAATCTTGATCGTCAAATTTAATCAAATGAAGTAAAGTTTTAAAAGAGGAGTTGTATCGAAAAAGAGAAATAGTTTCATCTACAAACCAAGCATCATTTTTACAATGGGTACACTTCGATCCGGACGGTGCCCAACGAGGAAGATCTTTAGCGCATTGATAGCAAGAGTGCTGGCTTGTGGATTCCAGCGTACTATAGCAACTTTTGCAAATATGGTCCTCAGTCAGAAGAAGACCTTTTTGACATAAGGCACAGACTGTAGGGTATAAGCAATTTAGGGCTGCTTTTATGAGCATTTGAGTGTGAAATAGTGTCTTCATAAGCCAATCAATATACACGAAATGGGGTGATAAATCCAGCAATCAGAGCCTGTTATAATATCTGGGAGACTCTTGTTGACAATAAGAGTCTCTTGGATATAATAATCAAAATTAATAAAGGAGCTCACGTGACAAAAGTACTTGTTGGACAAAATGAGAATTTAGATAAAGCTTTGCGACGCCTTAAGAAGAAAATCGAAAGAGAAGGTATTCTTAAGATTTTAAAACAACGCAAACACTATGAAAAACCTAGTGAAATTAAAAGGCGTGAAAAGAGAAATTCTGCTAAGAAAAAAGCTCAAGCTAAGTTCTAATTAGCTTTCCTGCCTTTTGTTTTTCTCGTTTCAGATTTACCTTAAATTGACATGGATTATTACGTTTATAAGTATTTTTGTGTCTTTTTGACTCACTTTATACATCCTACAATTTCCTTAAATTGACCTATTAAACCCTTGTTTGAATCCCTTCGTTAGCTATG
This sequence comes from Candidatus Omnitrophota bacterium, assembly GCA_029261035.1. Lineage (GTDB taxonomy): Bacteria > Omnitrophota > Omnitrophia > Omnitrophales > JACROU01 > JAJDCD01. Next base: position 45,380 of record JAJDCD010000025.1, on the reverse strand, counting down.
CTATGATACCTGTTTTTATGGCCCTGTTGGAAAGGCTTACTAAGGAGAGGTGTGCCAGGTCTAAAGACCCCGCACACTAAGGTACATAACTAAAAGAGCCAATTAATTTAATTCAATATGAATCTAACCTAATTTTGTGAGATAAAACTGCGATGGCTTCAACTAAATTTAAATCTTTAAAGGGAATGCCGGATATTCTTCCTGAGGACGTGTGGAAATGGCAGTATATTGAGTCTTCGGTACGTAATGTCTTTCGTCAGTTTAATTATACGGAGCTCAGGACTCCCATTTTAGAGTCTTTGGACCTATTTCAACGTTCTATTGGTCAAGAAACAGATATTGTTCAGAAAGAAATGTTTCAGTTCCAAGATAGAGGGCAAAGAAATGTTGTTTTAAGACCGGAAGTCACAGCATCCGTTGTACGTGCTTATATAGAGCACCAGTTAGCCGTAGACAAACTTTTTTATATAGGAGCAAGCTTCAGAGCCGAAAGGCCTCAGGCAGGCCGTTTTAGACAATTTCATCAGATTGGCGCTGAGTTTATTGGTGCAAAAGGAGCTGAGGATGATGTGGCTATATTGGCTTTGATGCAAGGGCTTTTAATGGGGTTAGGTCTTAAAGATTATGTTTTGGAAATTAATTCGTTAGGTTGCAAGGAATCTCGAGCAGGTTATAGGAAGAAGCTTAAGGATTATCTGCAATCTTATATTTCAAATATGTCTGAAGATAGCCAGAGGCGCATTGAGACAAATGTGATTAGAGTCTTAGATTCAAAAGACCCAAGGGATCAAGAAATTATTAAGAAAGCACCCAGTATTTTAGAGTCTCTTTTGCCAAAGTCTAAAGAGCATCTAGAGCAAGTTAAAGAGATTTTAGAGCAACGAAATATTCCTTACCGGATTAACACTAAAATAGTTCGGGGTTTGGATTATTATAATGACATTGTTTATGAAATCACTCATCCTGCTTTGGGGGCTCAAAATGCGATTGGAGCCGGAGGAAGGTATGACTCTTTAGTGGGTGAATTGGGTGGTTCTAAAGACTGCGGAGCCTGTGGGTTTGCTTTAGGTATTGAGCGTTTGATTGTTGCTCTAGAAGGTGATGGCGTGTGGGGGCAAAATCAGTTTCAAAATGCATTGGTTTATATGTGTGTTTTTGGTGATAGCCCAGATATTAAGAAGAAAGCTCTAGAAATTCAGTCTGAATTGAGAAAAGATAATTTTAGTGTAGAGGAGATATCGTTTAAAGAGGTAAAGATGAAGAAGCATTTTCAACGAGCTGATCGTTTGAACGCAAGGGTTGTGATTCTTCAGGGAGAAGACGAGTTTAAAGAAGGTCAAGTGTCAATTAAAGATATGAAAACTGGAACTCAAGAGAAAGTTCAATACGATTCTATTAAAAAAGTTTTGAAAGGAATATTAACATAATCATGAAACAGCAGAGCCGGTTAAAGACAACATATAGAACACATCATTGTGGCGAAATTAACAGTACTCATTTAGGCGAAACGGTGACTCTTTGTGGTTGGGTTGATAAGAGAAGAGATCATGGGGGATTGATTTTTATTGATTTAAGAGATCGTTTAGGATTGACGCAATTGGTTTTTAACCCAGAACAAAACCCAGAGCTTCATAAACAAGCTGAGAGTTTGCGTTCGGAATACGTGCTGCAGGTTCATGGTATTGTAGAAAAACGCCCTGACGGAACTGTAAATAAAAAGTTGCCTACAGGTGAAATTGAGATTCATGTGAGTGAATTAAACCTTTTGAATGTATCTGAAGTTCCTCCTTTTGAAATTTCTGAAGAAGATTTTGTATCTGATGATATTCGTTTGAAATATCGTTATTTAGATTTAAGACGTCGTTCTATGGTTCATAATATGAGGTTTCGTTATCAAATTTCTAAATTAGTCCGTGATTTCTTAGATCAAAATGGTTTTTTAGAAGTTGAAACACCTTATTTAACTCGAAGTACACCCGAAGGTGCTAGAGATTATTTGGTTCCTTCTCGAGTGCAAGAAGGATCTTTTTATGCTCTTCCACAATCGCCTCAGTTATTCAAACAAATGCTGATGGTTTCTGGTGTTGATCGCTATTTTCAGTTAGCTCGTTGTTTTCGGGATGAAGATCTCAGGGCGGACCGTCAACCGGAACATACTCAAATAGACATTGAGATGTCCTTTGTTGAAGAGGTGGATGTTATGAGTTTAATTGAAAATATGGTTTCCCTTATTTTTAAACAAATGTTAGGCAAAGACATTTCTTTGCCATTAAAAAGAATTCCTTATGATGAGGCTCTGAAGCGTTATGGTTCTGATAAACCAGATTTGAGATTTGAATTAGAACTTCAGGATGTGAACACGGTCTTTGAAGGTACTTCTTTTAAAGTTTTTCAAGATGTGCTTCAAAATAAGGGTGCTATTAAAGCGCTTGTAGTTCCAGGAGGGGCCTCTTTTTCGCGTAAAGACTTTGATGATCTAACGGAGTATGTAAAAACTTATGGGGCAAAGGGGCTTGTTTGGATTAAATATCCAGAAGCAGGGAAATGGGAATCTCCGGTGGCTAAGCATTTAGGCGAGGGGTCTTTGGAGTCTTTAAAAGAAAAACTTTCTGTGCAGGTAGGGGATGCTATTTTGATTGTCGCTTCATCGTTGAATACAACTTGTTTTTCTTTAGGAGCTTTAAGATTGAATTTGGCTAAGAGATTAAATTTAATTGAGAAAGATAAGTTTGAACTGGCTTGGGTGGTTGATTTTCCATTATTAGAATTTAGTGAGGAAGATAAGCGTTATATTGCACTCCATCATCCTTTTACGTCTCCCAAAAATGAAGATGTGGATAAGCTAAAAACAGATCCTTTAACAGTAAAAGCAAAAGCTTATGATCTTGTCCTCAATGGGACTGAGATTGGTGGTGGAAGTATTCGTATTCACGAACAGGATATGCAGAAATTCGTTTTTGAGTGTTTGGGTATTGATAAAGAAGAAGCGGAAGAAAAATTTGGTTTTTTATTGAGAGCACTTGAGTTTGGGGCTCCTCCCCATGGTGGAATTGCGTTGGGGTTGGATCGGTTGGTTGCAGAACTCTTAGGGTTGGATTCTATACGAGATGTGATTGCTTTTCCTAAGACACAAAAAGCATCATGCCCCTTAACAGAAGCTCCTTCCAGTGTTGCTGAAAAACAGCTCGATGAATTGAGCTTAAAAATCAGAAAAGCTTAAAGGAAAAATCATATTAATGAGCAAAGAATTAATTACGAAGTATTTAAAATTAAACTCGGATGAAGAAGCGATAAAGCTATTTGGTTCTTTAGATGAAAATTTGCGTTACGCAGAAAGCGAATATCGTGTCAAAATTTCTGCTAGAAATCATAAACTTACTGTAAAGGGTACGTCTGAAGATGTGGATTCTGCTTTATCTTTCTTTAAAGATAAATTAAGGGCTTTAAAAAATGATGATGGACACAATGATTCTAAAGAGTCTCAAAAAGGGTCTTTGAAAACCGTGTATGGCAATCTTCAATTTCATCACAAGGGAAAGTTGATTAAAGCTAAATCAAAGCATCAGGAAGAGTATTTAGCTGCAATGAGTAAATATGATGTTGTGATAGCGATAGGTGCCGCAGGAACTGGAAAGACCTATTTGGCAGTTGCTCAAGCTGTGGATAGCCTTAAAAAACGTCAGGTTTCAAGGATTATATTAACTCGTCCTGCGGTAGAGGCTGGAGAAAGTTTGGGGTTTTTACCAGGGGATTTACAGGATAAATTAGATCCCTATTTAAGACCTCTTTATGATGCTCTTTACGATATGATGGATGTTGAAGAGGTAAATCATTATGTGGAGAAAAAGATTATAGAAATTGCGCCTTTGGCTTATATGCGAGGACGTACGCTTAACAATTCTTTTATAATTTTGGACGAAGGTCAAAATACAACTCATGAGCAAATGAAGATGTTTTTAACTCGAATGGGAGAAACATCAAAGGTGGTTGTTACAGGAGATGTGACTCAGGTGGATCTTCCAGGAGGTAAGAAGTCGGGATTGATTGAGGGGCAAAAAATTTTAAAAACGATAAAAGGCATTAAGTTTATTCAACTTAAAGATTCAGATATTGTTCGACATTCACTTGTAAAGGATATTGTTAGAGCTTATGAACGTTACGCCGCAGAATAAAAAAGAGCAGAGCTGGGTTGATTACCTTCCTCATATTGCTGTTTTTATCATTTCATTTTTTGCAATCATGCTTTTGCTCAGCCATGATAAAACACAGGATTTTTCCGACCTCCAACTAGAGGAGGGGATTCCTTCTTCCAAAACAATATATGCACCATTTGATTTTTCGTATGTAGACACACAAGCCACAGAATTATCTCGCCAGAAAGCAATATCTCAAGTTCCTCCTGTATATCAAATAGATAGTAATGTTAGAAAAGAGGCTATTAATAAAGTAAAAAATTTTTTAGAAGAAGTTAGAGTAAGTAAATTGAATGGGGAAGTTGAATTAGGGCCTTACTTCTACGAAAATTTCAGTTCTGCTCTTTCTGAATTTGAAATTAAGACTTTGATGGAAGAGGCGGATTTGACGGTTTGGGAAGTAGAGATTGAAGGTATTTTGAATCTGATTTTTCAATCAGGAATTATCACAACTCAGGATCGCTTTTCGATTTTGGCAAGTCTTCAAAATAAGATCCAAATTGTCGAAGGTAAGCAAGAAGAAATTTTTGCACTAAGCCAATTAAAAACGATTGAAGAAGTTAGAGAAAATATTGCTAATGAATTAAAAGAGAAACTAAGAAAAGATAGGAAGCTTAGAGAGGTTCTTTTTAAGGTAATATCAGCAGTTTTAGAACCAAACTTGTCTTTTAATGAAGAAAGGATGGAAGAAAAGAAAGCGGAAGCGGGAGGGGGCGTTCCAGAAGTTGTAGAAGAAATTAAAAAAGGAGAGATGGTTATTCTAAGAGGGCGTAGAGTGACGTTGCAAGGTTTAAACGCTCTTGAAGTTATTCAGAAACAAACTAAAAGCAGAGAGTTTTTGAAAAAAGCATTTTCTCAAGCGATTGTTGTTTTTCTTTTATTTATATTTTTAGTTGCTTATTTAGTTGTTTTTGAAAAGAAGATTGTTTCTTCTTTGCGATATTTAATTTTAATTCATTCAGTTTTGTTTGTTACTTTGGCATCTTGTAAATTCATTTTATTTTTTGAGTGGAATCCTTACTTGCTGCCCATACCTTTGGCAGCTCTTTTAGTTTCGGCATTAACAAAATCACGGTTTGGATTTCCAATTGGATTGATAATGTCTGTGTTGGCCTGCTTGTTGAGTGACTGGTCTGTTGAAGTTTGTCTCTTTGGTGTATTAGGATCGTTTATTGGTATTTTTGCTGTAATTGGACTTCGTAAAAGAATTCAATTTGTGACAGTAGGGCTTTGTGTTGGTTTTTCTCAAGCTTTGATCATTTTTGCAATGATGATTTTTCAAGGAAGCAATCTATCTGACGCATTCTCCATTGCTTTGCTTGGTGTTTTTAGCGGGTTGCTTGTAACCACGCCTTTATTTAGTTTGTTATTGCCTTTATTCGAACACTTATTTAATTTAACAACAGACATTACCCTTTTAGAGCTTTCAGATTTAAACCATCCTCTCTTGAAAAAAATGGTTATTGAAGCTCCTGGGACTTACCACCATAGTTTAATTGTAAGCCACCTTTCTGAAGAAGCTTGTAAGGTGATAGGAGCCAATGCTCTTTTAGCTCGTGTTGGCTGTTACTTTCATGATATAGGGAAGATGGCTAAGGCGGATTATTTTACAGAAAATCAGCACAAGAAGGAAGAAACAAAACATAATGATTTAAGTCCTGAAATGAGTACGATGATTATTTTAAATCATGTTAAAGGCGGAATAGATTTGGCTAAGAAATATAAACTAAAGGATAAGATTATTAGTTTTATTCCAGAGCATCAAGGGACGGGAGTTGTTTATTTCTTTTATCGTAAGGCATTAGAAAATAAAAAAACAGGTGAAGAGGTGGATCCAAATGATTTTAGATATCCTGGCCCTAAACCCCAGTCGAAAGAAACAGCAGTTGCGATGATGGCGGACTCTATAGAAGCGGCATCAAGATCTATGCCAGAATACAATGAAGAAAAAATAGAAATACTTGTAGAAAAAATTATTTTTGATAAGTTAAAAGATGGTCAATTTGATGAGTCAGAGCTAACCATTCGAGACATCGATTTTATTAGAAAAAGTTTTGTTAGAACTTTAGTTGCGGTTTACCATACTCGAATTCCTTACCCAGAAAAAGATGAAGAAAAAAACCTTGAAAACACTCCCAAAGATCAACGTCGAGATCAGTTCAGCAAAGTGGCCCTTCGTTAAAGAGAAGGTTGCTGAGTTTATTGCTGATGTTCTATTTTATCTAAAAAAATCAGAATACGAAGTCTCTGTTTATATTGTGGGCTCTAGTAAAATGAAGAAGCTGCACCGAGAGTTTTTTAATGACCCTTCAGATACGGATTGTATTTCTTTTAGTCAATATGAAGGTACAAGAGTAAAGGCATCTAGGTTATTGGGGGATGTATTTGTATGTTGGAATCAGGTATGTAAACAAGCAAAGCAATATAATCAGAAACCTAAGGAAGAGCTGTATTACTGTATTATTCATGGAATACTCCATTTATTAGGTTATGATGATGTTGAGCCTGAAGCTAAAAAGAAAATGTTTCTAATGCAAGACCGAATCTTTTGTCATTTAGTGAAAAATAAATAATCAAAAATAAAAACCATAGATAAAAATTAAAAAAAGTAAGTTAAAGTGTCATCCTGACTGAAGCGAAGGATCTAAAGGACAGTGGATCCAAATGACATTAAGACAGAGAGAAGTAATTTTGGTTTTTAAATTATGGTTTTTTCTTTATACTTTTTAATTTTAAATTTTGTTCAGGGAGATTTGCTTGGCTATTCATAAAACAGAAGCTATAGTTTTGAAGAAAATGGATTTTAGAGACACATCTCTGATTGTAACTCTGTTCACTCGAGATTTTGGAAAAGTAAAAGTTGTTGTTAAAGGAGTTCGGAAGGAATCGTCTTCTGATTTAGTGCATTTTGAAATACTAAATCAGCTGAATGTTGTCTTCTATGAAAAGAAAAAAACAGAACTCCATTTATTATCCGAATCGTTCCTTCAAGATCCAATGTTGTCTTCGAGATCTTCTTTTAGAAATTTAGTCTTTGGAGCTTACTTAGCAGAGCTTGTCGATGCTACTTTTGAACCTCATCAAATATCCAAAAATATTTATGATTCCTTTTATTGTACATTAAAAAATATGGAGAAAGATGTTTTTTATTTTTGGATTCTTTATTTCGAATTAAGATTTCTCAAGGAGGTTGGTTGGTTTCCTAACTTTGGGAAAGAGATCGATGTTAAACATGCAGATGAACACAAAATTGTTTGGAGTTCTGAACAAGGAGGGGTTGTTTTTTTGGACTCTCCAATTAATTCAACGAATGCATGGAATTTAGAAAAAGAGCATTTGGAATTGCTTCGTGATTTGAATTCTAGGGTTTTTCAGGATGTGATGGAGCCTTTAGCGGACTCAGCCCATCTCAGAGCTATAGAGAAAGTGATACGTGAATTCATCCATTATCGATTAGATAGGCCTCTAAAGACAGAACGTTTTCTAAGCAAAAGCCAAATTTTTATAAGAGAAAACAAAGTATCAGAATTGGAAGTTTAAGGATTTGTGTCTCGTGAGCTGCGGAACAGATTTCTAGGGAATGATTACTCGAGCAGGCTCAGAAACATGATTAGTGAAACCATCAAAAATATTTGAAAAAACTCTAAAATACCCATATTTAATCTCTCCTCTGCTGATTTATATCATCGGCATTTAAGAAGCAAAGCTTTATTTTTTGATATTTCCGTAAATCTATTGTTATTAATAAGTTATGTAATATAACTAATCTCCCAAGCCCTCTTTAGGCAAAGCCACCTTGTTTGACACTCCAGATATGTCATGTTAGCTTTAAATTGAAGTTAATTTAAGGATAAAAAAACTTTATTAAAGAGTTTAAATTACATAGCTCCTCAAGAGCTACAGGTTGGATAAGATGATGGATAAGGATATAAAGACTTATTTCAATTTGGATAAGCAGGAGAAGGAATCTGCGATTAGTTTTCTTCTAGAATCGCTCATTCGTTCAAGGAATAGTTCTGTAACTCCTTCTAATAAAAATGGCTTTGATGAAGATGTGAATGTTTATTTAGCTCATTTAATGTTGGCTTTTGCAACACAAACTTATCAGACGATGGTGGCTAAATACTTGTCCATCTATGATTCAGACATTCGAATGTTGATAGAAAATTCAAATGACCGGCATGTACGGTATTTTATTTATAAAGCAAATGCAGATTATTTGTTGATTCAATTAGGTGTATTTCAAAACGTAAAGGGAACAATACGGTTTGGGCAATTAAAGATAGAGCAACCGGAAGAGTATTTTACTCAGAACGCGATTAACTATTATCAAGAAGCAGCAATTTATAATCAAAAGATTTATAGAAAAAAAACAGCAGTTAAAGATGTGTTAATTAAAATTGCAGATCATTTTGATGATTATAGAGATCTTCTAAAGCAAACAAGAAGAGACTATTTTCATTTCATGAACCAATTTCAAGATGATGATTTTAAGCATTTTGTAGGTTCGTTAGAGAAGTTTGAGCAAGATATAGAGTATAAAGAATTGATGAATGAGTTTTTGGATTTGTATGCAAAATGGTTAGAAGATTCGAATCCAGATTTGGTTGCAAGAATTCATGTTCTAATTGAGGCGATCAAACAAAAAGATCCGGCTTTTAATTTTTTGCTGGGAGAAAAATAGGGCTAGGGCATTGTAAACGGAGGGTGTTGTCATGGATGGAAACTTAGTAGTAAAAATTGAACCGAAAAAAGACATAAAGAAAAATATCAAAGAAAAACAGGATGAGTTTTTAGATGTTTACTCCTTGTATTTACAAACAGGCCTTAACTGGATTAAGCAAGAAGCTATACTGAAAGCATATGAACTTCACGTTCTTGACAAAGACTTTCAGGTAGAAATCTAGGTTTTGAAGTGCTTTTGAGGCACTCCATTTTAAGCTTAAGTTGTTTGATGGAAGTAACTTAAAGCTATTTCCACCTCATTTCTCCTCTTGTCTATTCACATTCCTCATGATAAAATCAACCGTTTATATAGGCTATTATCTTCTATATAGTAACGTGCAGCTCTACAAACCATGCTGAACTTGAACATCAAGCAAGTGCTTCACAGTGAAATGTATGGCAAGCAGCAGTCGTTTATAACAAAAAACCCCTCTTTTAACAGGGGGGGGTATAAGAAAAAGATTTAATTGTGGCGGTGTAGCTCAGCTGGTTAGAGCGACGGAATCATAATCCGTGTGTCCGGGGTTCAAGTCCCTGCACCGCTACCAGTTTTTAAAAGGCTTTTTTATTTTTATTTATTCTCATGTCAGCCATAAGGCCATGTTGCCAAGGCTCTATTGACAAAGGAAAGATTTTCACCTCTGTCATCAACGCAAGGAAAAACAATGAAACAAAAATTCTTAGATACACTCAAAAAGTATCAAATGTTGCCAACGGGTTCTACGGTGTATGTTGGAGTATCAGGTGGTTCTGATTCAATAGCTCTTTTCCATATTTTGTTTAGTCTGAAAAAAGAGTTGGGGTTGAAAGAAGTAGGCATCTTTCATGTGAATCATCTGCTTAGAGATGAAGAAGCTGAAAAAGATCAGGAATTTGTTGAAACTTTTGCGAAGCAATTAAAAGCACCCTACATATTAGGGAAAGTAAATGTTAGAGATATTCAAAGAAACTATCGTTATTCTTTAGAGGAGGCCGCTCGAATTGGCCGTTTTCAATATTTTCGTAGAGAAGCAAAGAGACGAGGTATTACTACTATTGCTTTGGGGCATACGTTGGATGATCAGGCTGAAACTGTTTTGATGAGAATGATTCGTGGAGCGGGCCTGAAAGGCTTCCAAGCAATTCGTCCTGTATTGAAGTATCCAGAGACATCCTTTATAAGGCCATTAATTGAACTTGAGAAAGAGGAAGTTATTCGTTATTTGAAGCAAGAAAATTTAACATATCGAATTGATTCTTCTAACTATTCCACACGTTTTATGCGCAACCGCGTCCGATTAGAGTTGATGCCAGAAATAGAAAAAAACTACAATCCTAGAATTAAACAAGTTTTAGCTAGGCTTCCAGAGTCGATTGGTATGGATGTGAGCTTTTTAGATGAGATTACAGAACAGCAGTTTGATCGTTGTATTAAAAATTCTGACAAGGAAGATGAAGTGCTTTTGAAAAAAAACATTATAGAAGATTTGCCTCAGGCTATTCAATACCGTGTTTTTCAAAAAGCAATTTCAATGGTCGAGCCAAAAGTTGATTTGGATTATTTTCATTGGAGCCAAATAAGAAAAGGAATTGTAGATAAAACTCATTTTCAAATTTCATTACCTCAAGATTTAGTTGTTACCTTTGAGCGTAAAGAAATTCAGGTGAATAAAAAGCTAGTAGAAGAAATTCCTCAGTATCAATATCAACTAAAAAAAGGTGAGAAGATCCTTGTTAAAGAAATGAATTTAAACTTTGGGGCAGAGTTGTTTGAAAAGAGAATTTATAAAGTAAAGAAAGACGATCGTAGGTATGAGATTTTCGACTATGATAAATTGAAATTTCCTCTAACCATTAGGAATAGAAGAAAAGGAGATGTGTTTCAGTCTCTGGGTATGGAGGGGAAGAAAAAATTAAAAGACTTTTTTATTGATAAGAAAGTTTCTGCAAGAGACAAAGCGTATCTTCCGTTAATTATTTCCGCAGGAAAAATTATTTGGGTTTACGGTTTAGGAATTGCGGAGCATTGTTGTGTAACTAGTAAAACAAAACGGTTCTTAAAATTGAGTTCCTTTGAGCCATATACTGCTAAGCGTACTTATTCAAACAAAAGGCCATCAAATCGAAGAGGGTCTTATCAAGGGCAAAGAAGGAATAATTCGGATCGTCAGGGTTACCGACGTAAAGAATCTACTCCCAAAACTTCAGCTCCTACTAAGCCAAAACCATAGAGAAATAACTTAAAGGAATTTAGAATGAATGAATTTAAAAATAAGAATTTAAATCCAGACTCAGATCCGAATAACAAGCCGGGCTTTAAGCTAGACGGAGATAAGTCTCGACTTTTAATTCTAGGACTTATAGCTATGGTGTTTTTTGTTGTGCTTCAATTTTTTGTGTTTCCAGAAATTGATGTCAAGAAAATGACCTACAGTGAGTTTTTTGACATGGTATCTCAAAATCCTCAAACTCAAGAAATTGCTTCTTGTGAATTGATTGACACAATTGTTCGTGGAAAGCTGCAGTCGGGATCTTTTTTTCAAGTAAACATTCCTATGAATGATTTAGAATTAATTCCTTTATTAAGAAGAAATATTTCCAACTTTTCAATTAGTCCTCCTAGAACTTTTCTGAAGAATATGATTTACTCCATGTTGCCGGTTTTGCTTTTGATCGGATTTTTTTGGTTTTTCGTTTACAGAGGAGCTCAACAAGGGGGTGGCCGGTTGCTGTCCTTTGGTAAATCTCGAGCTAAATTAAGTAAAGACAAAGAAATGGTTACTTTTTTGGATGTTGCTGGTTGTGATGAAGCTAAAGAAGAGCTTAATGAGATTATTGACTTCCTTAAAGATCCATTACGATTTCAGACTTTGGGAGGAAGAATTCCTAAAGGTGTTTTGCTTATGGGGCCTCCAGGAACAGGGAAGACTTTGTTGGCTAAAGCAATATCAGGGGAAGCTGGAGTGCCTTTTTATTCCATTAGTGGCTCTGACTTTGTAGAGATGTTTGTTGGAGTGGGTGCGGCTCGTGTTCGAGATTTGTTTGAACAGGCTAAGAAGGCATCAAAGCAAAGTGGAAAGGGTTGTATTATTTTTATTGATGAATTGGATGCTGTGGGGCGTCAACGTTTTGCAGGTATTGGTGGTGGACATGATGAAAGAGAACAAACCTTAAACGCTCTTCTTGTTGAGATGGATGGTTTTGACGGGTCTTTGGGTGTTATTTTAATTGCAGCTACAAATCGCCCTGATGTTTTGGATCCGGCTTTGACTCGTCCTGGTCGTTTTGACAGGCAGGTAGTTGTGGATAAACCAGATATTGGTGGTCGAGAAGATATCTTAAAAATTCATACTAAAAACGTGAAGTTAGCAGAAGGTGTTGATTTGTCTAAATTAGCGAGGCAAACTCCTGGATTTTCTGGAGCAGATTTAGCTAATTTGGTTAATGAAGCAGCTTTGCTTTCTGCTAGATATAATAAAGACTCTGTTGCAATGGCGGAACTAGAAGCTTCAATAGAACGTGTTATGGCTGGCCCTGAAAGAAAAAGTAAGGTTATCTCAAAAAAAGAAAAAGAAGTGGTTGCGGTTCATGAGTCGGGACACACGCTACTAACTCTTATTTTAGAAGGTGTAGATCCTTTGCATAAAGTATCTATTATTCCTAGAGGTTACGGTGCTTTAGGCTACACGATGCAACTTCCATTAGAAGATCGTTACATGATGACGGAGACAGAAATTGTGCATCGGATGATTATTTTAATGGGTGGACGTGTGGCTGAACAAATTACTTTTAATGAAATTACAACAGGTGCCCAAAATGATTTGGAAGTGGCGACAGGATATGCTCAGAAAATGGTGTGTGAGTACGGAATGAGTAAAAAATTAGGAAATCTCACCTTTGGAAAAAAAGACCGTCAAGTTTTCTTAGGGAGAGATTTAACTAAAGAAAAAGATTACTCTGAAAATACGGCAATCATTATTGATGAAGAAGTGAGGAAATTGACAAACGAATGTTATGAGCGTGCACATAAACTTTTACTTAAACACCAAGATAAATTAAAAATACTTTCTGATGAACTTTTGATAAAAGAAACCATGTCAGCGAAAGAAGTGATAGATTTAGTTCAGTTAGAAGGGCTTGTTGGCGATGCTGATTCGAGTGATGGTGAAAGCGAAAAAAAAGGAGATTAAGTTTAAGGCTTGCTTTAAACAGATCTTTGGTGAAATGGTATGATTTTCAAAGCTCGTGAGCATTTGTTTGATCTTTCTCAAAAAGTATTAATTATGGGAGTCCTTAATGTGACTCCTGATTCTTTTTCAGATGGGGGTAATTTTCTAGATCCAAAACGAGCTTTGGAACAGGCTCTTTTATTAGAAAAGAATGGAGCTGATTTTCTTGATCTTGGGGCTGTGTCCACTCGACCAGGAGCAGAATCGATAACGCCTCAGAAAGAATTAGAGAGATTATTACCTGTTTTAGACATTCTTAAAGATAATGTTTCTATCTCTTTATCGATTGATACAACTTCTTCTGAAGTTGCTTTAGCGGCATTGAAACGAGGGGTTGCTGTAGTTAATGATGTGAGTGGTTTGAAAGATGACCCCGAGTTGGCTGCTGTTGTTAGTGATTATAAAGCAGGCGTTGTCTTGATGCACCGCAGAGGCGATGCTCAAGATATGCAAAGCCAAACGACATACAATGATGTTGTTTGTGATGTGAAGCGCGAGCTTGATGAAAGTATTCAGATTGCAAAATTAGCACATATTCCATTAGAGAATATAGTCTTGGATCCCGGCATTGGATTTGCGAAGACTTATGAGCAGAACATCGAAATTTTAAAACGCTTAGAAGAATTCAGTGAATTTAAATTACCTATTTTGTTAGGAACTTCTAGAAAATCATTTTTAGGTCAAATATTAAACAAGGAACCTCAGAACAGAGACTATGGTACCGTTGCCAGTTGTTTGTTGGGTCTTCAAAAAGGCGTCCGTATTTTTAGGGTTCATAATGTAGAAGCGCTTCGAGACGCATTTAAAGTTTTTGAAGCAATAGATGGAAATAGCGTAGAGCGTAGAGCGTTTAGCGTATAGATTTTTTGTCTTTTCTTCCTTCTCCCTCCGAGGGAGGGAGAAGGAAGGTTAGGATGAGGGTGGTTGAAACTATCCGCTAAACGCTAAACGCTAATCGACAAAGGAGAAGTTATGTCTGGACATTCAAAGTGGTCTTCTATTAAGCATAAAAAAGCAATCGTTGATGCTAAAAGAGGAAAAATATTCACAAAGCTAATTAGAGAATTGACTGTAGCGGCTCGTAACGGTGGTGGAGACCCCTCTATGAACCCTAGATTGCGTTTAGCTTTGTCTAATGCGAAGTCCAGCAATATGCCGCAAGACAATATTGATCGTGCAATTAAGAAGGGTACAGGAGAACTTGAAGGTGTGGTCTATGATGAAGTTATTTATGAAGGATATGGCGCTGGTGGAGTAGCGATAATGGTAGAGTGTTTGACAGATAATAAAAATAGAACGGCTGCTGAAATTAGAAATATTTTTAGTAAACGTGGTGGAAACATGGCAGGAAGTGGAGCTGTGAATTGGCAGTTTGAAAAAAAGGGATTGTTTGTGATTCCTGGAGATGTATGTGAAGAAGATGCTCTTATGGAGATTGTGATTGGAGCGGGAGCGGACGACCTAACCAAAGATAATGATACCAATAAATTTGAAGTTACTTGCAACCCTCAAGATTTTGATTTGGTTAGAAAAGGTATTGAGGAAGCTAATTTAAAAATTGAGACCGCTGTCTTAACAATGTTGCCAAAAGATTTGTCTAAAGTAGAAGTAAGTGCTGCTAAATCTGCTATGGGTTTGTTGGAAGCCCTTGAAGAGCAAGACGATGTTCAAAATGTATACACGAATATAGATATACCGGAAGAACTTTTGTAACTAGCGTATAGCGCATAGCGTGGAGCGGATAGATTATTTGTCTTTATTCCTTCTCCCTCCGGTGGAGGGAGAAGGTTAGGATGAGGGTGGTTGAAAACTATCCGCTAAACGCTATTTGCTATTCGCTAATAAATGAGGGTTAGCGATGAGGATAGTTGGCATTGATCCTGGAACAATTCGAATGGGTGTTGGGATTATAGAAACATCATCGAAGAAAGTTCAGTTGATTCATGCCGAAACGATTAAAGCGCGCGCTCATCAACCTCTTCCAGAACGACTAAAATTTATTTTTGATGCTTTGTCAGAAGTTTTTCAAATTTTCCGCCCTGAACAATTTGCTGTTGAAAATGTGTTCTTCAGTAAAGATGCTAAAGCAGCAATAAAGATAGGTGAGGCTAGAGCGATTGCTATGCTAGTTGCTTCACAGCATTCTATTCCTATTAGTGAGTATGCTCCAACAAAAGTGAAACAAGCTGTTTGTGGTAATGGTAGAGCGGGGAAAAATCAAGTTCAGTTTATGATTCGTAGTTTATTAGAGCTTAAACAAACACCGCTTCCTGATACTGCAGATGCTCTTGCAATTGCATTTTGTCATTATCAAAATCATCAAATGAAGTCTCTTAGAGAGAGTAAAGAAGTAGTTCTTAATTTAAAATAAAAGGGATTCTATGTTTAATTATATTTCTGGAATTTTAACTGTGAAGCAGCCAACTTCTATCGTTTTGGATGTGGGTGGTTTAGGGTACGAAATATCTATACCTCTTTCTACATTTCAGAACTTACCTGAGCTGAATGATAAAGTGAAGCTTCAAATTCATTTTCACGTTCGGGAAGATAACCAGCAACTGTTTGGTTTCTTTACAAAGGATGAAAAAGAATTATTCAGAGTGTTATTGTCTGTTTCTGGGATTGGACCTAAGGTGGCTTTAGCTATGTTGTCCAGTTTTGAAGCGATTGAAATTAAATCGGCTTTGGTGAGTGAAGATGTTAGCTTTTTGACACAAATTCCAGGGATTGGTAAGAAAACAGCCGAACGGTTGATTGTGGAATTAAAAGAAAAAATTGTTGTGGATGGAAAGATCCAAAGAGATAAGCTGTTAAAGCCAGGCTCTCATGTTGACGAAGTTTTCAACGTAGGCTTAGCCGCATTAACTCAATTGGGGTACAAAAGAGTAGAGGCAGATAAAGCAATGCGTAAAGTTATTGAGAAGCAAGGGAAAGATATTTCTGTTGAAGAGCTACTAAAAGAATCTCTGAAAAATATATAAAATAGCGGATAGCGTGGAGCGTGGAGCGGATAGGTCTTTTATCTTTATTTCCTTCTCCCTCCGGTGGAGGGAGAAGGTTAGGATGAGGGTGGCCAAAATCTATTCGCTAAACGCTACCCGCTATGCACTAATAGACAAAGGATAATTTATGGACGATCGGGTACTTTCAAATGAATTTAAAGATGAAGACATGGATTTAGATATTAATTTACGTCCCCCATGTCTTAATGATTTTGTAGGGCAATCCAAAATCAAAGAAAATATATCTGTTTATATTGAAGCCGCGTTAAAGAGAAAAGAACCATTAGATCATACTCTGTTTTTTGGTCCTCCAGGTTTGGGAAAGACAACTTTGGCACATATTATTGCTAAGGAGATGGGAGCTAATATTAAAACTTCTTCAGGGCCTGTTCTAGAGAGAGCTGGAGATTTGGCTGGGCTTTTAACCAATCTTGAAGAAGGGGATGTTCTTTTCATTGATGAAATTCACCGTTTAGGCTCTGTTGTTGAAGAATATTTGTATCCGGCGATGGAGGATTACTTTCTGGATATTATGATTGATAAAGGTCCTAGTGCTCGTTCTGTGAAAATTAATTTACCCAAATTCACTTTAATTGGAGCAACTACAAGGACAGGTCTGTTAACTTCACCCTTAAGAGCTCGTTTTGGTATTGTTGAAAGACTTAATTTCTATGAATCAAAAGAATTGGCTCAGATTGTAAAGCGTTCGGCTCAAATATTGAATGTGCAATTAGATGCAGAAGGAAGTGAAGAAATCGCTAGGCGTTCTAGGGGAACTCCTCGTGTTGCGAATCGATTACTAAAGAGAATACGTGATTTTGCCCAAGTAAAAGCAGATGGTGTTATTACTAAGAAAGTAGCAGATGACGCTCTTCAAATGTTGGAAGTAGATCATGAAGGTTTGGATATGATGGATCGAAAGATATTGAGTTATATTATGAATGAGTTTGAAGGAGGTCCTGTAGGGGTTGGAACTTTGGCTGTTGCTGTAGGGGAAGAGGCTGAAACGTTAGAAGAGATTTATGAGCCTTACTTAATTCAAAGAGGATTTATTAAGAGAACTCAATCTGGAAGAGTTGTTACCAAGTTAGCTTATGAACACATGCAAATGAAATCAAACAAAAAACAAGAAAACTTACTTTAGAAATTTAAGCTTACAAAGCAATAAATTTTTCATCATACACTTCCTTTATTCTGATGTCTGATAACTGATATCTATTTCTTTAAATTAGGAGTACCTTAACTTTATTATGGATTTATTTTCCCTCTGGAGACCTATCTTAGAAATTTCCATTATTTGGTGGATCATATATGTTCTGTTCCGTTTAGTTCAAGGGACTAGAGCGGTACAGGTTCTTATGGGATTGATCCTTTTCCTTTTGGTATTTGAGTTTGCTAATCTCTTAGGATTACAAAGTATCAAGTGGCTAATTGAGAGGTTGTTAGCTATTGGTGTTATTGCTCTTCTCATTATTTTTCAGCCAGAACTTAGAAGAGGGCTTGCTCGATTGGGACAAAATGCCATGTTAAGTTCCATGGCTAAAGAGGGAGGCATTCTTGATGAAATTGTAAATGCTTGCGTTCTTTTGTCTGAAAAAAAAATTGGCGCTTTGATTGCAATCCAAAGAGACTTGGGGCTTAGAAATTATGTGGAAAGTGGAGTTTCTTTAGACAGCGAAGTATCCTCAGATTTATTACTGACTTTATTTCATCCTCAATCTCTTCTTCATGATGGGGGGGTCATTATTATTGAGAATCGTGTTGCTTCTTGCGGATCTTTATTCCCATTAACCCTAAATACGAATGTCAGCCGTGCTCTTGGAACGAGGCATCGGGCTGCTATTGGAATTACGGAAGAGACGGACGCTGTGTGTATTGTTGTTTCTGAAGAAACAGGAGGAATTTCTGTTTCTATAAACGGAAAACTGACACGTAATTTAGATGGAGAAGCTTTAAAAAGAGTCATGAGGAATCTAATTAAGCCTAAAGTGAGAAAGCTTTCTTTTATAGATTTAATTAAGGGGTTTAGAAATGAACGTTAGTTGGCTAGTCCAAAACTGGGGTCTAAAAATAGTCTCATTAATCATAGCCATGGTTGTTTGGTTTTATGCGAGCGGAGAAGGCACGGAGCAAATTACCTTAAGAGTTCCTTTAGATATTAATGTTAAAAACGAAAATATGATTTTAACTAAAGGAGTAACTCAGTCTTTGAGAGTTGTTTTTCAGGGCCCTAAAAGTGATATCAACTTGTTGTCTTCTCAAGATATAAGAGCCAATCACCAAGTGGATTATGGCGTTGAAAGCGGAGAATATAGTTTTCAAGTTGGCCGTGAGAATTTTCAATTACCTTCAAGCAATGTTCGCATACAAGAAATATACCCAAGAACTTTTAGAGTCACGTTAGATCAGCGTGTGACTAAAAAGTTGAAAGTTATTCCAAATATTCAAGGGGAACCTGCTACAGGCTTTTCTTATATAGAGTCTGAAATATTAATAGACCCTAATGTTGTTTTGGTTCAGGGGGCTCAATCAAGACTTGAAGAGTTGGAAGTGATTCAGACAGAACCTATTGATATTGTTGGTCGTATTCGATCATTCAAGAAAAAGATTAAAATTGATTTTAAATCTCATTCTGTTAAACCTGTTAATCATGAATCTGTAGAAGTTTTAGTTCCATTGGTTGAGCAGTTTTCTTCAAAAACCTATGAGAATATAGTTGTTCGAGTTCTTGGAATTCCAGAGAAGACCTTTTCCATTTACTTAGATCCTTCAAAAATAAATATTGAATTAAAAGGACCTTTAAGAGCATTAGAAGATTTAAAGGAAGAAGACTTTATATCTTATGTCGATGTTTCTGGTTTAAAAAAGGGAAAGTACGAGCTTGAGCTGAAGTTAAATCTTCCAGAAGAAATATCGTTAAAGGGAGAATCTCCTATTATTCGTGTCATCATGGAAGAAGTAAAAAGGTAGCGGAAGGTATTGAGTTTAAGAGATTCTTCTTCGTTATACTCCTAAGAATCTGTAAGTTAACAAAGGAAAACAATGATTCAGCTTGGTGTGAATATAGATCATATAGCTACTCTTAGACAAGCGAGGCTTGCGGATGAACCAGATGTATTACAATCTGCTCTAGAATCTTTGGGTGGAGGGGCTCATGGTATAACAGTTCATTTACGTGAGGATAGACGTCACATACAGGATAAAGATGTTTTTCTTTTAAACAAAAAAATTTTTCCTCTTAATTTAGAAATGTCTGCTTCAAGTGAAATAGTAAAGATTGCTTTAAGGATAAAGCCAGAAAAAGTATGTTTGGTTCCTGAAAAAAGACAAGAGTTAACAACAGAAGGTGGTTTAGCTGTAAGCAAGCAAATGAAGCAGATCGATAAGGTCGTGAGCCAATTAAAGAAAAAAGGAATTGTGGTCAGTTTATTTATTGACCCTATAGAGAAAGAAATAAAAGCAGCTAAGAAAGTAGGAGCGAATTATATAGAGCTTCATACTGGAGTGTATGCAAATGCTAAGTCAAAATCGAATAGAAACAAAGAAGTTAAGCGTCTTAGAATAGGATCAGAGCTTGCGTACTCTTTAGGAGTAGGAGTGAATGCGGGGCATGGTTTGAATTATGAAAATACACAGCAAATTTGTCAAGAAGTCCCATATATAGAAGAATTAAACATAGGACATAGTATTGTTGCAAGAGCGGTATTTGTTGGAATGAAACAAGCCGTAAAGGATATGGTCCGAATTATTAAAAATAAATGAGTACACAACTTAGGCTCACACAGTGAGACTCAAGTTGTCCGTACGAATTTATCCTGAGGAAGCACGGCCAAGTGCGGACGAAGGATCTCAGATATTGATACCTGAGATTGCCACGACTCATTTGTAGCTGTCTCGCAATGACAGATGATAGTAAGGAAAAGGAATGAAGAAGCAGATAAAATCTTATTTACCCCATCGAGGGATAAAAGCTCATAAAGGCCAATTTGGGCATTTGTGTATTATTGCAGGTTCTCGAACAATGACGGGAGCGGCGCTCTTATCTGCTGTAGCAGCTCTTCGTTCAGGAGTCGGTCTTATTTCTTTAGGGGTTCCTGAATCATCTGCAGCTCTTATATTAAAAAGATATCCTGAAATTATGGTTCATCCTCTTCCAGAATCTAAGACAGGTTCGTTGAGTATTTCTGCATACCCCAAAATAAAACAACTGTTAAAGAAAAAAGATGTTTTAGGGATAGGGCCAGGATTATCCCAGGAAAAGGGAACGCAGTCTTTGATACGAAGAGTAGCTCTATTCTGTGCTATTCCCTTAGTTCTAGATGCTGATGGATTAAATGCTTTTAGTGGCAATGTGAATGTCTTAAAACAAATCAAGGTTCCTTTGATTATTACACCACACCCAGGAGAGTTCAAAAGATTATTTAAGAATATTCCTATTCAGTCAGATGTTCAAAGAAAGAATGCTGCAAAAAAGATAGCTTCTCAATATGGTGCCACGGTAGTTTTGAAAGGACATCAAACGGTTGTTGCTGACCCAGGAGGGAGAGTCAGTATAAACCGAACGGGCAATCCTGGAATGGCGACGGGGGGAAGTGGCGATATTCTTCTAGGAGTTATTGCATCTTTGCTGGCTCAAGGATTAAAGCCATTCGATGCAGCTAAAGTTGGAGTATACATTCATGGTTTTGCGGGTGATTTAGCCAAGAAGGAAAAAGGAGTTATTTCTCTTGTTCCTAGCGATATCTTGGATCTTTTACCTAGAGCCTTTCAGAAGTTAAGAAATTGAAATATTCCCCCTTTATTTTTCAACCATTTTTAGGTACAATACGCGGCTTATGAGGTGAGGTACATATAGGCTTCTATGTGTATGCGTTAAGAAGCACGAAAGACGAATTCCTTTATATTGGAATGTCTGAAGATCCTCAAAAGAGATTAAAACACCATAATTTGGGTATGACTCAGTCGACAAAGAATCGACGGCCCTTTGAGTTGATCTTTACTGAACAGGTTAAGGATAGAGAAAAAGCTAGAGAACGGGAAAAGTATTACAAATCAGGTTGTGGTAGAGAATTGATTAAAGAGAAGATTAGAAATATGAAGCTGGCATAGCTCAGTTGGTACCTACCTGCCGGTAGGCAGGGAGCAACTTGATTATCAGTTGTAAATGAGCTATGTAACAAACCGGATGCTGGCATAGCTCAGTTGGTAGAGCAACTGATTTGTAATCAGTAGGTCGTGGGTTCGACTCCCTCTGCCAGCTCCATTTGATAATAATAGATAGGTGATGTGTTTTGTCTACAAAGCCAAGCAAAGAATTAGATACATTTGAGAACCCGAACCCAGAGAAGGACTATACAATAGAGTTTGAATGTCCTGAATTTACTTGTGTTTGTCCTAAAACAGGACAGCCAGATTTTGCTACTATATATATTAGCTATACTGCCGATAAATTGTGTGTTGAGTTGAAGTCTCTTAAGCTGTACCTTTGGTCCTATAGGAATGAGGGGGCTTTTCATGAGGCTGTTACGAATAAGATATTGGATGATTTAGTAGAAGCAATTAAACCTAGATATATGGAAGTTTGTGGGGAGTTTCTTGTAAGAGGCGGAATTCATACGACGGTTACTTGTGAGTATGAGAAAGAATAGGTGGTTTAGCAATAGAGGCGTAAGGTTGAGATTTAGAAGAATAAGCGATTTTGTAGTACCCGGTAGTGAAGAGAGAGGCGGGTGGCCGATAAAAAGCATGCCATCCATGGCATAAAATCGGCACTTAGCATCCATGCCTTCGTAGCTCTTTCGCTACACGAAAAACACAAGCGGGTGTAGCTCAATGGTAGAGCCCTAGCCTTCCAAGCTAGTCATGAGGGTTCGATCCCCTTCACCCGCTCCATTTTTTCTTTAATATTCATTAAAGAAAAGCGACTCTGTTACCGACCGCGAAATGAAGTAAAATATTTGGTCTGGTTCATGGGGTAAATATCAAAATAATACTTTTGGGGAGATACCAAAGCGGCCAACTGGGGCAGACTGTAAATCTGCTGGCTTCGCCTTCGTAGGTTCGAATCCTGCTCTCCCCACCACGCACCATGCTAAACGTGAACGCTGAAAAAACGGTTCACAGCTAGGTGCATGGCAAGCCAAATAAACCTTTAATATTAAAATATGCGTGGTGAGCCTTGCACCGACTACGAAGCGTAGCGAAGTGTTTAGTCTGGTACATGGGCCATGTACTTTGAAGTTCATTTAACGAAAAATTCTCCTAAATTTATTCAAAATATCTTCAGAAATTGTTCTTTTTTTCTTCATCATTTAATTCTTTTTTTCTCTTAAAAGTTTATTTAAAAATGAGGGGACTCTTATGTTCTTTTGAGTAAGAGTTTTGAACTTAATTGTGTGTGTTTATTAAAAAAAAGGGCTTAATTTTTTAGTTTTTTTTGCTGCTTTTTTCTTATTTTTTTGTTTTAGTTTTAAGTTTAGTGTTTAAACTTAAGATTTAATTCTTACTCTATTCCTTTGAATTTTTCTCTCATTTTTTCTTATTTTCTTCATCTATTTATCTTCTCTTTTAAGGTATTACAAATTTCTTCAAAAAAGTGATTCCAATTGAGAGTTAGGCAATATAGGGGGTATTTGTACACTTTTTTCTCTCTTTTACATGGAGTGTAACCCCTTGTAATTATAGGGGGTTTTAGCTTATGAGGAGGTGTTATTAATTAGATGCAATAGTTTTAAATACTTTTAATATGTTATATTTATTATGTAACTAATTTGTAGCTACTAAAACTACAAAGGGCAAATTCATGGTTGATAAAACATTGAGAAATAAAAAATTTCTACCAACGTTTTTAATGGGATTGGTACTTCTTTTATTGCTTCCAATCTCTGTTGTTCATGCTTTGCCTACCGGTGAATCTGTTGAAGAAGGAAGTGTTAGTTTTGATCGTCCTGATTCAGCCACTTTAAATGTTACAACCTCTCATCAAGCAGTTATTTCTTGGACCGATTTTAATGTTGCTTCAAACGAAACGGTTAACTTTTTTCAGCCTTTTGATACGTCCTCAGTTTTAAATCGAGTTACTGGTGGAGGCGCGAGTATTATTTCTGGAGCACTCAATGCAAATGCAACGGTGATGATTGTAAATCCAAATGGAATTACATTTGATCCAACCTCTCAAATTAATGTTGGAAATTTAATTGCTTCTGCTTTGGATATCTCAAATGATGATTTTATGGCAGGTAATTTTAATTTCGTGAATAAAAACAATTTGCCAGCAGGGGTGATTATCAATCAGGGGCAAATTTCGGTGGTTGAGGATGGTCTTGTAGGTCTTTTTGGAAGTCGAGTTTCAAATGAAGGTGTGATTGTAGCAGAAAAAGGGAATGTGGTTTTAGCTAGTGGGAATAAAGTGACCCTTAGTTTTGGAGCATCTGGGTTAAGCAGTTTAGTCAGTGTTGTTGTTGATGAAGGAATTGATGTAGATACAGCACCATCATCTACAGAATCTGCTGTAGAAAATGTGGGTACTATAGAGGCTGATGGAGGAAAAGTTATTTTGACGGCTAATCAGGTGAGTGATGTATTTGATATGTTAGTTAATCAGAAGGGTGTTATCAAAGCTAACGCATACGTAGAAGAAAACGGAGTTATTGAGTTTCTTGCTGTTGGTGGGGATGTTACACATTCTGGAACAATCTATGCTCTCGATGGTGGTAAAGTGAAGATGGAGGGTGAGAATGTTTACATGGAAGGTGATGTCGATACAAGTGCTCAAGTAGGAGCTACTCAGGGACAAATTGATGTGAACGCTGTAGAGAATATATATATAGTGTCTGATGTTCATCTCCAAGGGATGGTTGAAATGACGGGTGGAGGTGAATTTATTCAGGCGGCTCCAGCAGAACTTAGAGTGAGTCATGGGAATTTAGATATTCAGATGAGTGACAATATTAGAGTATCTTCTATGACGGTGAGTCATGGAGATATAACGCTGGAATCTCAGTTGGGAAGTATTTTGGAAGTAGCCCCAGGAGTTTCTCTTATTACAGCCGAAGTTGTGACTCTGAATGCAGGAGCTACAGGAACCACATCTGTAGGAACTCTTGAGAATCCTATTCAAGTACAGTCCAGTTTGTTGAATGCGAGATCGGGTTCGGGTGGGGTCTATATCGTTGAGCAGGACAATACGAGTTTAGGATCTATTCATAGTTTAGGGGACATATATATAGAATCGTTAACAGGTGCTTTAGTGGATGATGGTCTTGCTTCTACTGTAGTCGAGGGTGCTCATGTAAGTTTAGTTGCGAGTACGGGAGTGGGTGATTCTGGCTCCCCCGTAGGAATTAATGCCGATAGTCTAAGTTTGAATGTGGGATCTCAAGGGTCTTATATTCACGAGGCTAATAGTGTTATTCTTCAGAGTTCAGCGATAGGAGTCCATGGATCCATGTTTTTGTCTGCGAATGAGGATGTTATTCTGGCAGCCCCATTGGTTACATTTGGCACAGGTGTGATTGACATCCAAGCCAATGCAGATATGGAAGGAACAGGTAATATTGTCCAAATGCCAGGTGCGGATCTGAACTCTTCAGGAGCGCCTATACGTCTTAGTATTGGAAATGGGGTTGTTGGAAATGGAAAGATATTTCTTAGAACGGTAAATGCTCAAACGGGAGATATTGTTCTTACCCTTTCTGAAGGGTCTGTCGTAGGAGCTGAAATGGGTAGTTCACTTTTAATAGCCGGAAGCATTGACATCCGCGGGCCACCCGCTTCTAACTCTTCTATTGGTACTTCTTCTGACCCTGTAATACTACAAGCTAATTATTTGACAGCCACTTCTGGATCGGGTGGCATCTATCTTACCTCAAACCAATCCATGCAATTAGGTAACATCGAGACTTCTGGTAACTTGTCTTTAAATACTCTTTCTAATCCTATTACTTATTCTCAAGAATCTGGTTCTGTTGTTTCTGTGGGTGGGTCCATGATGATTCATTCTGGAATCACATTATCTGGATCAGATGCTCATTATCTGATTTCTGGAGACTGGAATAATATGGGTCATTTTGAGCCAGGCATCTCAACCGTCGAATTTGTAGATTCGAGCCAAAGTTCGACGATTTATCAGAGTAACCAATTTTATAACTTTACTGTTACAGCACCAAACAAGTACATCTATTTTGAATCGGACGAGGTTCAGACTATTTCAGGGACTTGGAAGACTCAGGGTTCTTACGGCAGTCATGTCCGATTGCTATCCAACGACTCTGAGGGAACCTGGTATGTAAATCCATCTGGTATTAGAGACCTTACCTACACCTGGGTAGAAGATTCTCATAATTTAAGCCCAGATAAAATTATCATGACGGAGTCCACCAATAGGGATGGTAGCTACAACTGGGACCCAACAGGAACCTGGACTAATGGAGGAGGAGATAATTTATGGTCCAATACAGCAAATTGGTCTGGTCTTGGGGGAGCTACTCCTGGAGCTGGAGATGATATCGTATTTGATGGAACTTCTACAGCAAACTCAACTATGGATGGTAATTTTAGTGTTCTTTCATTAACAATGACAGCCGCTTATATAGGAACACTCACCCTTTCTGGAGACTTAACGGTATCCGGTGCATTTAACCAATCGAATGGAACAGTTAATGGTGGTTCAGGAACAACGACTGTCCAAACAATGAATATTGATAATCCAGGATCTTTCGTTATGGGGTCTAATGGGGTGCTTAATATTACAGGGACAGGTTCTCCTTTGACGGGGACTGGAACTTTAGACACTACAACAAACACACCAAACACAGTTCAATTTACAGGTTCAGGTACAGTGGATATTACGGCAGCAGGTCCTTTAAGTGCTTTCAATAATCTTCTATTAGAAGGAACTGGTTTTGAAAAAGCGGATTTAATTTATGGGAATATCCCAGAGGATACGATCGCATCATCTGTTATTGATACAGTTAATGGATTTATTTATTTTGGAACCGGAACGTCTCCAGCGGTTGTGATTAAAGTTAATTTGTCTACTTTTACTCGAGTGGGTATTATCGTTTTAGGCTTGGATGAAGTGGGAGCGAGTACCGCTTTTATTGATGTGCCCAATGGTTTTGCTTATTTTGGTGGAGGAGGTTTACCTGGGTGGCTTGCTAAGGTTGATTTAAATACCTTTACTCGAGTGGATGGTCTCGAACTCCCAAGTTCACCGCTAAACCTATTTGCTGTTTCATCTAGTGTTGTCGATTTAGCCAATCAAGTTGCTTATTTAGGTGTTAGTGGAACGTTTCCTGGTTCTATAGCTAAGATTGATTTAAATACCTTTCAATTTGTTTCAGCAATTCAGCTTCAATCAGGTGAAAACCAACCTCAAGCTGGTGTTATAGATAGTACAGGAAGTTTCGCTTATTTTTCTATTCTCACCAGTCCTGGGAAGATTGTTAAAATTAATTTAACCAGTTTTACTCGAGTTTCTGCTTTAACCTTAAATACAGGTGAAAATTCTCCTCGTACGTTGGCAATTGATAGCAGTGATTCTTTTCTTTATGCTGGAACACAAACGCTGCCAGGAATCGTAGTTAAAGTTAACTTATCTACTTTTACTCGGGACTCCGCGTTAACATTAAATGCAGGGGAAAACATAATTTTTGGTCTTGTTATTGATAATACAGATTCTTTTGCTTATGCATCTACATTCACCTCACCCACTAATCTAGTTAAAATTAACTTAAGTACGTTTACTCGTGATTCTGGATTGCTACTTAATGCAGGTGAAAATAGTGGGCGTGGATTAATTCTTGATAATGCAAATTCTTTAGGTTATATAGGGACTTCTACACAACCAGGAATCGTAGTAAAGTTTAACCTAAGTACGATGACTCGAGTTTCAGCAATAACATTAAATGCTGGAAATAAAAATATCCAAGCTTCTACTATAGATTTAACGAATGGCTTTGCTTACTTTGGAACAGATACAGATCCTGGAGTTGTTCTTAAAGTGCGTCTTTCTGATTTTACTTTAGTTGGAACGTTAACATTGGGTGCAGGTGAAGATCAAATTAGTGAAGCGATTATTGATGTGGGTAATCAGTTTGCTTATTTTACGACTGAGTCACCAAATCCATCTCAAATAGTTAAAGTAAACTTAGCTACCTTTACTCGAGTAGGAGCATTATCTGCGGGTGGCTCACATAATATTCAGTCTGCCATTATTGATGAGGCTAATCAATTTGCTTATTTCGGAACGCAAGCTTCTCCTGGAAGTATACTTAAAGTTAATCTTTCTACATTTATGATTGATAGTACGATTACATTAAATGTGGGTGAAAATCAATTTAGAAATGCAGAGATTGATACGGTTAATGGGTTTGCTTACTTTTTTGGACAAGCAAATCCATCTGTGGTTGTTAAAATTAATCTAAGTACGTTTACGCGGGATTCTGCAATCACCTTAACTTCAGGACATAATCAAGTTAGATCTTCAGCCATTGACACCACGAATGGTTTTCTTTATACAGCAGCCCAGTCATCTAGCCCTGGCAAATTAGCCAAAATTGATTTGTCCACTTTTACACAAGTTGATGAACTTACTTTGAATTTTGGTGGAGATGAAAATAACCCTCATTCATTCGTTATTGATGTGGCTTCCGGATTTGGTTATGTCGGAATGAATTCCGGCGGTGCTAATATTGTTAAGGTTCAACTTTCTGATCTAACTCGAGTAGGAGCTATTAATTTGCAGAGTTCGGAACAATTTTTACAAACAGCAGAAATTGATGTTGCTAATGGAGTCGCTTACTTTGGAAGCTATAGTAATATTGCTAAGATCATCAAGGTTGATTTAGGAACAAAAGAAATTCGTCTGGGTACAGCAGGAGGTCAAACATTAACAGTCAACGGCAACCTGACTGTAGGTGCTGGAATGAATGTAACAGCAACTAATTTTAATCCAAACATCACCATCAATGGCGATTTAAACATTAATGCAGGAGGATCCTTTACGGCATCGAATTCAGGAACTTTGGCATTAAAAGGTAATTTAAATAATAGTGGTACCTTCAATCCTGGTAGCGGTACTTTTCAATTAACAGGGGCTTCTTCCCAAACATTAGAAGTGGGGGGTAGTACCTTTAATAATTTGATTTACGCAGGGACTTCAACGTTGCAACTTGCAGGAGCCCTCAATTTAAATGGAAACTTAACCATTTCTTCAGGAACTTTTAATGTTAATAATCAAACGGTCACCATGGTGGGTTCGTTTAATAATTTAGGAATTGTTAATACGACTTCTGGAAATATTAGTATTACTGCATTTTCTATTGTTCCTGGAACCATAAATGCAGGAGCTGGAACTCTAACTCTATCTTCCACAGGAGGAAGTCTTACGGGGGGTGTTTCTACTTCGTTAACAGCAAGTAACATTGTTTTGACGACAGCGGGTGGTGGAGTTGGAACTGTAGGAACAGTTTTGAATACGACAGCAAGTAATTTAGAAGTCGGAAGTGCCACGAGTGGAATCTTTATCAGTAACACGGGTCAATTAACAATAGGGGGTATTGGAGCAACTACAGGAGTTTCAACAACGGGTGGTGACATTCAAATTGTAGCTTCTAGTCCTTTAAATGTTACAGAAACGGTTTCTGGACCTGGCGCAATTACTTTAGAAGCAGTAAATGATGGTGGGGATGATGACCATTTAACTATTTCTAGTGCGGCATCTGTCACGAGTACCACGGGAGGAACTATTTCATTATTGGCGGGAGATGATGTCATTATCAATACGACTGGATCGATAACAACTTCCGGTGGGTTAGTAAGAATTACAGCTAACAATGGGGGAACTGCGCAAGAAGATGGAGTAGTGACTCAAACGAATGGTGTTATTAGTGCTTCTACACTTGTGATTCGATCTGCAGGAACTGCAGATTTAGATAACAACATTGATAATACAGTGGGAACTTTAGCGGGTGTTGTTACAAAATTAGGGGCATTTTTTAGATTTAGAAATAATGCTAATTTAAATATTGGAACTGTGGATGGTGTTAATGGTGTTCTTGCTACGGCTAATGTAGGTGTGTTTGCTAATGGTGATTTGCAAGTATTGGATACGGCTGCAACCAATGATGTTGAAGCAACTACGGGTAATGTACAGCTTGAAGCCTTTTTGAGCAATAGAACTTTAACCATTGCTGGAAATTTGAGAGCAGCTACAAATATAACCTACAATGCAGATAGAATGAGTTTAATTGGAACAACTACGTCTACGGCAGGAATTGCTAGTTTACTTTCGCCTACAGGAAGCCTTCAAGTTAATTTGGGAGGGGCAGATGCTTTAGGCGTGCTAGGTTTGACGGATGCGGAACTAGATACGATAACAGTAGCAACTCGAATTCAAATTGATTCTGCTAACTCAGGAACAATTACGATTAGCGATAATATTAACCCTGCCAATGCATCCGCATTAAGAATAGGTGGAAGTGCAGATATTGTTCGTAGTGGAGCTTTTACTATTACTGTTGAAAGTTTAGAAATAGATGTGGATGATGGGATTGGTTTATCCGGAACTCCTATTTTGACAGCTGTTTCAAATTTTTCAGCTACAACAGATACTGTAGGAGTTTTTGTTTCTAATACGGGGGCTTTAACCCTTTCAACTGTTGCTTTTGAGACGGGTATTACTGTAAATACATCTGGGGATATTGCCATTGCAGCTTCTTCGCCATTAACGGTAAATTCTGCAATTTCAGTAGCCGGAGCTATTAATTTGACAGCTACAGGGGACGGTGGCGGAGATGATCATTTAACAATTGCAGCAAATGTTGCAAGTACGGGGGGGGGTACGATTGAACTTTTTGCTGGAGATAATGTAATTATAAATTCAGGAACGGTTAGTACGAGTGGATTGATTCGGATTACTGCAGATAATGGTGGGGGAGGTGGAATTGGAGGTGTTAGTCAAACTGGAGGAGCTGTTCAAGGAGGAAGTATTGTCGCTCGAGCAGCACAGAATATTAGTTTATTTCAAACAAGTAATGATGCTGATGACTTTGCAGCTGTTTCTACATTTGATGGAATTATTACCTTTAGAGATTCTGATGATTTAACCATTACAACAGTTGACGGTGTTTCAGGAATTACAGCAGTTGGAAATAGTTCTATCCAAGTAGATGCTGATGGGAATCTTAGTGTCCTTCAAGCGTTAAATTCACCAGGAACAGGAGATATATTCTTAACAGCAGCAACTGGAACAAGTGCTCTTACTGTTTCAGCTCTTTTAGATGCCGGGAATGGAAGTGTTTTCTTGACTGCTGTTGATGGAATTACGTTAACAAATGCAGGAGCTGATGTAACTGCGTCAGGTGGAGTTTTTACAGCGGATGCAGACAGTAATGATGACGCAACAGGTGATTTTACTTTAGATGATGCAGGTGCCGCCATTACCTTATCAAATAATAACGTTACGATTACAGCCGCAGATGTTTCATTGACGGGTACGATTAGTGTGGGTTCGGGTAATGTGATATTGCAACCATCAACGGATACAAGAACGATTGCTGTTGCCGATGGAGCTGCAGGCGATTTTAGTTTGTCAACAGCAGATCTAACAACTCAAATTACCGCTTCAGGAACATTAACAATTGGTATTTCTACAGGAACCGGGGCGGTAGATATACAGGCGATTAATTTTTCAACAGAGTTCTATGATGTAGTTATTCGAGGCGGGCTTATTGAAGTAGGTCCTGTTAGTTTAGAAATTATAACTTTAGGAACAGATCAATTTCTTCAACTTATTTCTACAGCTAATATTGCAGGTGTGGGCTATGTTGCATTAGGTCAAAGTGGAGGGGTTCTTTTTGATGCGGTAACCGGTGTTGCTTCTGGTGTTCAGTTTCCATCCAATATTTTCACTGAAAGTGTAGCAGCTCGTACTACGACTTCAGGAAATGTTTCAATAAGTACTCCAACTTCTACAGGTGATATAGAGATAGGTAGTGTTGGAGGTGTTGATGGCGTTAGTGTTGTAGGAGGGGGAACGTTAACCATTTCTCAGAATGGAGCTTCTCAAGACGTTTTTATCAATCAACCATTAACGACGGATGGTGGGCAAATAACAATTAATTCCAGAACAGATATTACCTTTAATGGAGCAAGCGCTGATGTTACCACATCAGGTGCTTTATCTCTTCTTTCAGACAGTGATTTTAATGGAACAGGAAATTTTAATCAAAATAATGCAGGTTCTATTATTTCTGCTTCTGGCGGTATATTAATCAGAGCAGATGATGTAACGATTTCAGGAACAATAACTGCAGATGCAGCTGATATTACTGTTACGGCTTCTATTTCTGGCATTGGCTATGGATTAGGATCAATACAATTTAATTCAGTTAATTTATCTCAAGCAGAACTGGATGTATTTGCAACAACGGGAACATTGATTATTGGAAATGGCGGGTTTGCAGCTAATATTCTTCTTGGAGATGTGGACTTAAGTGGTGAGGATTATAATTTAACGGTTAGAGGAACCTCAGGCACTATCAATGAAGTTATTTTAAACACAGATAAAATACTAACTATTGATATGGATAGCACAGGGACAGGAATTGTAGATGGTAATGGCCCTTTAAACAATGTTCAAATTGCAGGATCGAATGGGCTTCTGGTAATTGATAACACAACAAAGTTTGGAACAGAAGCAGATCGAATAGAAACTCAAATACAACGCATTATTGGAAGAACTCAAATAGCAGGTAATACGATTAGTATTGATAATACAGGTGATTTAACGATTATTGCAGACCCCGGTGGTTTAGGATTTTCAGGCCTATCTTCAAGTGGAGGTTTACATGTGACGACATCCGGTAATTTAACGATAGAGGCAGCTGCAAATGGAGGAAATGATGCTTTAGGAGTTAGTTTGGTTGCTACGTCAGGTAATTTAAATATTAATGCTTCTGTTAGTTATTTTAATTCTTCTACAGGCGACCTTATATTAACTGCAGGAACAGATATTATTGTTGGTAATAGTGCTTTGATTCAAGCTTCTGGACCTTTGTCTACCCAAATCACAGCAACGGCAGGTGTTTTTACGATGGGAGCCGGTACAAGAATTAGTCATACGAGTACATCGGATGAAGCGTTGACTATTTCTGCTGGAGGCAATGTTACGATAGCAGAAATTGATGAAGGATCAACGAATGCAGATGTTCATCTTGTTAGTATTGGCGGGTCCATTGGCATAATAGCGGGAGAAGGTGGTGTTTCTTCTTCTGATGGAACTTCTAATATGTCATTCACTGCGAATAATGGAATAACAATTAGTGATGTTGTATCAACAACAGATGCCGGTAATTTAACTTTTGATGCAGATTCTGACAATAATGGAGTAGGTTCTTTTGTTTTAGATCCTACTGGAAGCTTATCTTCACAAACAGGAGATTCCACAATAATTTCTGATACGATTACATTAAATAGTACTCTTAGTTTTACTTCTGGAAATGTGACTTTAGAACCATCAACGACGGGTGGAACAATTGGTTTGGGTGGAGGAACCGGGGATTTAACTTTCTCTGAAGTTCAATTAGATCAAATTACGGCAACAAGCCTTACCATCGGTAATACGGGTACAGCAGACCTCAGAGTTGATTCTTTGGTTTTATCTAATGTTTCTACATTAAATTTAGTTTCTGGAGCAGGTGTTGTTGAAGAAGGCGCTGGGGACGGAACCGTTGATCTAACAGTAACGAACCTATCCATGAATACGGCTACTACAGTTAATGTGGATGTGAATGTAACTAATATAGCAATTGCTAACACAGGATCTGGAGGGATTGATATTACGGATACTGCGGGTGGCATGATCGTTGATACAGTGAGTGGAACGATTGGTGTTCTCACAAATGGTGGTGGAATTTCAATTGTAACCTTAAGTCCATTAACTATTACCAAAGATGTTGTGGATACCGGTGGTGGTAATATTGTTCTCACGGCTTCTGGAACTGCTGCAACAGATGACTTAACAATTCAAGCAAATGTAACTGCTAGTGGTGGTAATGGTTCTATTACTTTTAATGCAGGAGATGCAATTACTTTATCAGTTGCTGGAACAACTTCAACTGTAGGTACCGGTGATATTACGATGAATGCAGGAACAGGAGTGTCAACGGCTATAGTTAATATTACACGACCTGTTACAGCAGTAAATGGAAATATATCCATTAATTCTCCTAATGGGAGTTCAATGAATAGCGGATTAGCAGACATTAGTACCACGGGGACGGGAACAATCACTTTTGATGTTGATAGTGATAATAGTGGAGCTGGAGCATTTTCAGCTTTGACTTCAGGGGCAACCATTACTTCAAACAATACTACGATTACTCTTATTGCGGCACGCATTGATAATTTTAATTTAGTTATCAATAGTGGTTCAGGAGATGTTAACTTTGAACCATCCGTAGGTAATATTGGTGTGGCTCTCAGTGGAGGAAGTGGTAATTTTAATTTAGATACGGGTGAGTTAACGACACTTTTGGCTTCGACAGGTACCGTTACTATTGGTGTAGCGGCTGGTTCTGGGGGAGGAGATATCCGTGATACTAATTTATCTTCAGAAGGTTATGATTTAGTTGTTCGTGCGGGAAATACAAATTTACATTTAGTTACCATGGCTACGAATAAAAACTTTTCTTTAATTTCTGCAGGTTCTATAAGTGACTCTAATGGAGTAATTAATAATGTAGCAATTTCTGGCACAGGAATTCTTCTGTTAGATGGAGAATCTTCGATAGGTAGTTTGGATGCTATTGAAACAGATGTTCCTACATTGGCCGCTCGTGTGATGGCTGCTGGAGGAGATCTGAATATAGTTGAGGTAGATGATTTAGTTATAGGAAGTTTAGGAGGCGTTAATGGAGTGTCTGTAAATAATGCAGATATCCAAATAGATGCAACGGGAACAATAACGGTTGGTCAAAATGTAACTGCAGGAACAGGAACCGTCACACTTCAATCTTCGGGTGGAACGGATATTATAGAAGTTAGCACAGGAATTACAATCAGTGGTAGTGGTGGAGTTAGTCTTACTACAGATACATTTAATCTAAATGGAACTGCGAGTGTGAACGGTGGTAGTGGAGGTGTTACTTATTCAGCAGATGATATGGCTATTAGCACCTCTAGTACGACACTTGCAACGGGTGGAATTGCTATTCTTGATGCCAATAGTACTTCTAGAGATATTACATTAGGTAGCTCTGGATCTACTTTAGCTTTATCTGATGCAGAAATCGATACGATTACGGCAGATATTTTAAGAATTACAGGTAATCAGTCTATTGATATTAATTTGGCTATTACCCCGGCCAATGTATCCACACTTTCTCTTTCCTCAGGTTCTGGAGGTATTACTCGAAGTGGGTCTGGTAGTTTTGTTGTAACTAACTTAGCAGTG
This sequence comes from Candidatus Omnitrophota bacterium, assembly GCA_029261035.1. GTDB lineage: Bacteria > Omnitrophota > Omnitrophia > Omnitrophales > JACROU01 > JAJDCD01. The sequence continues at coordinate 10,795 of JAJDCD010000025.1, read as the reverse complement.
GCCGCGATTTCATCGAATAATATTGATTTAGATACTTCAAGTAATAATGTGGCTGTTTTTGCTGCTTCTTTGGGTGGCACGCTTACTTATCGAGATACCGATAATTATGCGATTGGAATTGTGGATGGGGTTACAGGAATTAGTAGCGGCGGCAGTGGTGCTGTAGCTAATTTGGAATCACAAACAGGTGTGATTACTCAAAATGCAGGAGCTGTTATTACAGTGGATGATCTGTCTATTTCATCTTTTGGAGCAACCTTACAAGAAGATAATGATATAGATACATTAGCTACTAGTATTTTTACCGGTGGGTTAACGTTTAAAGATACGAATAGTCTTACTGTTGATACCGTTAATTCTATTAATGGTATTTCGGCTGAAGGGGTTACGATTGATCTTGATACGGGTACTTTGACGGTCAGCCAAGATCTTAATGGCCGAGCAGGTGCCATTAATATTAGTTTTCCTATTGGAGCGCCTACCTCAACAATTACAGTTGATTCCTTAATGGAAATTACGAATACAATCGGTTCTGATGACATTACTATTGTTGCTGATGATTATAATTTAAATGGTCTTCCTAGTATTCGAAGTGATGGAAAAATAACCATACGTCCATCAAGCGTTGATGGAAGTGTTGCTTTGGGAAATACTTTTGGAGGAGATGTTAGTTTTGATAACACAAAAGCCTCTCGATTAAGTGCTCCAACAGTGTCTTTTGAATCTCAAGGAACTGGAAATATTATTATTAATAATGATTTTAGTTCTCCAGCAGCAACGTTAGTTCTTGTTTCTGGTGGGCAAATTACTCAAAGTTCTAGCACTATTCTTACAGCAACTAATTTAAGAGCCACTGCTGTGACGAGCGTGAACTTAACAGAAGCAACATTGGATGAAAACCAAATTGGAACAATTGCTGGTAATGTTACAGGAGCAAGTGGACAATTTAGATTTGATGATAATAATTTTATTACTATTGGCACAGTTGATGGAGTTAGTGGTATTACAACAAATAATGGAAATATTACCATTAATAGTTTTCTAGGAACTATTACCGTTAATGAAGATATAAATGCTGGAACAGGAACAGTCTTTATTCGATCTCAAGCAGGGAGTAATGGAACGATTAATACAACTGCTACAAAAACGATTACGGGTGGCGGTGGTGTAAGTTATATAGCTGATATTATGTCGTTAGCTGCTAACACAGTAGCAACAACACCAGGAGCCATTGTTGAGATTACTCCTACTACAGGAACTAGAGATATTTCTTTAGGTTTAGAACAAGCGGGTGAATTAAGTCTTGATAATAGTGAGTTAAGCACAATTACAACCCCTATACTGAGAATAGGATCAGTTTTTCATCCAATTAATATTACCGTACGTGGAGCGATTAGTCCTCCTAATGTGGATGTATTATCATTGATTAATACTTCTGGACATTCTGTTACACAAACAGCAGGGTCAACGGTTACAGTCGATGCTTTGCGTATTACTACAGATAATACTGTAGCATTTACCGAAGCTAATGATGTGGATGCCTTAGCAGCAGAAATAAATGACCCGAACAACTCTTTTAGTTTTACTGATTCTGACGGATTTACTGTAGGGATTGTGGATGGAGAAGCAGGGATTGTTGTGAGTGGAACAGCTAACCTTGATTTAACTTCTACAACAGGCACTATAGCAACTACCTTCGCTATTGCTATTGGTAGCGGTGATATGACGATTACAGCCGATGGACTTGCTCTTGGCGGTAATCTTTCTGGAACTGGAGCTTTAGTTTTACAACCTGCTAGCGCTGGAACTTCTATTGGTATCAATGATGGTGGAGTAGCGACATTCAATTTGACTACAGCCGAAATAGCATTTCTTCAAGATGGGTTTTTATCCATTACAATTGGAAGAAGTGATGGAACACATGCAATTACTTACGGTTCTTTTTCTGTGAGTGATCCTTTCTTATTAAGAGCTCCTGTTTCAGGTGGATCAATAACAGGTAATGCTGCGATCACAAGCTCAGATGATGCATCCATCACATTAACCTCAGATGGAACAATAAACTTAAATAATAGTATTACTACAGACGAAGCAGATATTGTTATTAATGCTAATGTTCAACTGCCTGCATCTACTTTTGTTATTTTAAGTATGGGTGGTGGAGCAACTGATGGAAACATAACGATTAATGGAACAATTAATGGTGGTGCTTCAGCAGGTTTAACACTGAGTGCTGGTACCAATACAGGAGTAATCACATTGAATGGAGTTATTGGTGCATCAACAGCTCCAGGGCAGTTAAATATTACCTCTTCTTCCGTTACTAATTTAACAGACAGTATTACAACATCAGGTTCTATGTTTATTACTGCGGCGGCAGCCAATGTTTCTGCAGGTACTTACACTTCAGAAAGTGGAACGATTGATTTTAGTGGAATGGTTACGTTACTAGGAAATGCTGTGTTTGATGCTGGATCCACCAGCGCAGGCAGTGTTGTTTTTGACCAAACTATTGATGGTGCTTTTGATCTTACAGTTAATTTGAATAGTAATTCCGATGTTGAGTTTAAGGGTGAAATTGGTGGAACAACACCACTAGCAAGTCTCACCGTTAATAATGCAGATAATGTTCGTATGTTTGGCGGAACTGTTGGTTCTCCTACAAGTATTAATGTTGAAACAACAGGAAATCAAACAATTGATTCAGATACCTTTGATATCTACGCAGCAGTAACTACTTCCGGAGGAAATGTTGATTACACAGCCCCAGGTATTGGAGGAATTCATTTAGAAGGAGCGGTTTCTTTTACGACTGGTGGCGGAGATGTCATTTTTAGAGATCAAATTTCTGGCTTAGAAGATATTACAATTACAGCAGGAACCGGTAATGTTGAATTCCAAGGAAACTTTACTATTAATAGCTTGAATGTTATTAGTGCTAACGAAGTAGATTTTCAAGGTTTTTCAACATTTACAGGAAATCCAACAGTAACAGCAACTACCATTATTCTTCCAACAACTATTTTGAGTTCTACAACCAATGCAACGTACACATACAATGGAAATATCACGCTTGTGGGACCAACTACTTTTAGTGATATTGGTTCTGGTACCTACTATAACGTTGTGATTAATGGAGACATTAATGGAGCATCTAATTTAACATTTACGAATGGGCCAGGAGCTGATGTTACGATAACAGGAAATATTGGTAATGTGACACCTATTGGAGCTTTATCATTTAATAGTTTGCACAATGATGTAACAATCAACGGTAATGTTACAACAACAGATAATATTAATTTGGGCTCCGTTCAGGGGACAATCATTGTTACGGGTGATTTTGAAACAACAGGGTTGTTTGACACTCAACTGTATCGATCTCCAACAGCTGTCCAATTATCAGGTAATTTCACTTCTAATTTTGGAGATATCAGTGTTGACGGTGCTGGCGCTATAACACTGGTGGGAAATACAACGTTTGATCTTACAGGGGGGTCAGGTGATTTAACGTTGAGCCAACCTATTAATGGTGCTTTTAGTTTAGACATTTCTAATGGTAGTAGCGTTCAGCTGTTGGGAGCTGTCGGCGGTACTACTCCTCTAACGAGTGTTACAGTAAGCACGTCTTCATTTTCAAATGTTGGAGGTGTGATTACAACGGGAGCTCAGTCCTACACGGCTACTGGATTTGCTGTAAGTTTTAATGGTGGAACCGTCCAAACAACTAACAGTAATATTACTATGAATTCCGGTTCATTGAATATTTTACTGGATGGAGTATTAACGATTACGACAGGAGCAGGCGGAGGAGATATTGATTTTCAAGATGTAATTGGAGGCTCTTCTACTAGCCTTACTATCAATGCGGGAACAGGAACGGTTACCTTTGCTGGAAATGTAACTTCAACAGGATTGCAAAACATCACAGGAAGCACAATTAATCTTAATGGTTCTCATGATACTAATAGTGGAGCAATCACGTTAACAGGAGCTGTTGTTTTAGGGGCTTCAACTACATTGGATAGTGATAATTTTACTGGAGGTGCAGATATCACTATTGCTGGAACGATTGATGGTGCTCAAAGTTTAACCATTGATGCAGGGGGTTCTAGTAATGTAGATTTTCAAGGAGAAATTGGTGGAACTACTCCAGTAGGAGCCATTAGTTTCAGTTTTAATGGAGCAAATAATGTGGATTTTGGTGCTGATGTCACAGCAGCAAGTATTGATACAGGATTTTCTGTAAACCAGGTTACGTTTAGTGGAGATGTCACAACGACAGGAACACAATCATACTTTGCAGATACCAATCGATTTAATACTGGAACTTTTTCAACTTCAGATTCCGATATTACTAGTTTTGGTAGCTTGGTCTTGTTAGGAAATGTTACTTTTGATACGGGTTCTGGAGCAGGAGATATTGGGTTTGATGGAACAATAGATGGGGCGTTTGATTTAACATTAGATTCAGGTACAGGAGATATTAGTTTGAATGGAGTTGTGGGTGGTTCTACACCTCTTGCAGCTGTTAATGTTGTCGATGCTTCAGCTGTTAGCGTTAATGCTAATTTAGACGCAGCAAGTTTTACCATTACATCAGCTACAACAGCTACCTTTACTTCTGATACAACTACAACTGGAGTTCAAAGTATTACAGCAACAACGATTAATCCAGGCTCTTCTCATAGTACAACTAACAGTAATATTACGCTTACGGGAACAGTTGTATTGCTAAGAGACTCTACGTTTAATACAAATACGGGTATTGGTAATGTTCACTTCACTTCTACTATTGATGGTTTTAGAGCATTAACTGTTACGGCTGGAACAGGAAATGTCCAATTTGATGGCGCTGTTGGTGGAATAACTCCACTAGAGGCTTTAGTGATTTCTTCAGCTAACAATATTGATTTTAATGGTGCTGTTGATGTAGATCAATCACCTGCTGGTTTGGGTAGGGTTTTGACGCAATTGTTTGGAACTGCATTTGAAGAATCAGGGTTTGATATTTTCATTGATGCTTCTGACAATATTTATCTTACTGGATTTACAGATGGTGATTTGAATGGTGAAACAAATTCTGGTGGAATAGATGCTTTTACTATAAAAATGAATAGTTCGGGTGTTGTTCAATGGACTCGACTTTTAGGGGATGGCAGTTATACAGCTGCTTATTCGGTAGTAGCAAACGCAGCAGGGGATGTATATATCGGTGGTCTGACAGATGTAGATCTTCCAATGTCTAATGGTTTTCCTGGGGAAGATTCTGAAGTTGCTATGATAGCCAAGTATAACTCTAGTGGAACACTTCAGTGGACTCGACTCATTAATGGGTTAGACGGTACTGTTGAATACGGTTTTGCTGATGCAATTGATTTAGATTCATCCGGCAATGTTTATGTTGTAGGTACTACATATGATGACGATGATTTCTTTGGTTTCGGAATTGCAGCTAGTTATACTAGTGCAGGTGTTGAGCGTTTTGTGGCTAATTATTCTGGAGCATCCACAGAAGATGTTTCTTTGCTTGACTTAGTTATTGATTCGAACGATCGAGTTTTTTCAGTTGGTTACAGTGATAATGATATTGGTGGTCAAACAGGCAGCGGTGGTTACGATTTATTATTGGTTGAGATTAATAACAGCACAGGAGCGCTTGTTTGGACAATTTTAGATGGAAATGGCTCTGATGTTGGAGGCTATGCTATTACCTTGGATGCTTCTGAAGATATTTATGTGACGGGTTATGCGGATGATGATTTTAATGGTCAAACGGCAAGTGGTGGTAGTGCAGATACATTAATAATGAAATACCTTGTTCAAGCCAGCCCAACACCTCCAACATTAGATTTTACAACTCTTTTTGGTGATGGTACGGAGTTTTATCAAGGTGTTGATATTAAAGTTGTTGGAGCAAGTTTATTTGTTTTAACTAATATTGATGCGGCAAATAGTCACCTTTTATTAACTGAACACGCGCTAACCGGAGGTGCTCCAGTAGAGTCTGTAATTTTAGGTGATACGGATTCTAGTAGTATATTTGGACAGATTGGAGTTCAATCGACTGGAGAGATATATGTCATAGGTCAATCTAATGGTGATTTTGATGGTGTCACAGGACTTGGAATTACGGATATTATTTTCACTGAGTTTGGTCAAGTGCCTGCTTCAGGTGGAGCTATATCGATTACGCATACAGGAACATTGACGGTTCCTGTTGGATCTACTTTAGGGGCTGAAGGTGGTTTCACCGAAAGCGGTGGTCCTGTAAGTTTATCAGCCAATATTGATACAGGTAATGAAAATTCTAGTTTTAGTGGAGATGTTACATTGGGAGATAATGTTGCCGTTAACACAGAAACTGGGACTATTATCTTTTCAGGAAACCTTATTGTAGGTACTAACACATTGACTTTAACAGGAGACGGAATTAATTTTACTGGCGGGGCTAACTCAGTTACAGGAACGGGTGCTTTGATTCTTCAACCAGCTTCTACTTCTACTTCTATTGGAATTGGTGGAGCGGCAGGGACTTTACAATTATCTACAGCAGATATTACAGCTCTTCAAGATGGTTTTTCATCTATAACGATTGGTCGCAGTGATGGTAGTGGAACTATTACAATGGATGCGACTAGTTTTAATGACCCTATTACGATTCGATCCCCACAACCTGGTGGAAGTATTATTATTGATGGGCAATTGACTAGTACAGGTGCCGTAACCATTGATGGCCCAGGAGCTACAACCGTTTTAAATGCTGATATCGTTACTTCAGGAGTTGCTATCACAATCAGTGATAGTGTTGAACTTGGTGAGGGATTAAGTATTTCTTTAGACACAACAAATTCGGGTGGTAGTCCTGCAGGTGCTAACATTACAATAACTGGAACAACAGATGGTACTGCTGGTGGAAGTGCTGAGAACTTACATGTTTATGGAGGTACAACTGGAAATGTTACTTTAGGAGGTGCTGTTGGGGGTACAACAGCTTTGGGTAACTTAACATTTACCAGTGCTGTATTAGCTACACTACAAGCAGGTGCAACGACAATTAACGGAACATTGTCTATTGGCTCTAATACCGTTGTGAGCATTGAGGGGCAAAGCTTAACAGCAAATGTACTTGATAATAGCGGTACGTTTAGATTACAAGGTGGAGAAACTGTTAGTATAACAACTTATGATACAAATTCTGGAACCACCGAATTTGTAGGTACTAATGGTGGAACAACGCATAATATTAATAACGTTTCCACAGCTTATAATGATTTATTAATCAATGATGCTAACGGAACAGAGGATACTTTCACTTCAACCGTTGCTTTAGACGTTAATGGTGACTTAACATTAACCGATGGAATTTTCACATCACCTTCTTCAACATTAAATGTAGGTGGGGATTTTACTCATGGAACCAACGCTACGTTTAATCATAATAACGGAGAAGTGATTTTAGACGGAACCCTTCAAACGATTACACCACTTCCTTCAGGAAATACAACTTTCTTTGATTTAACCAATGATGATTCTGCTACGGGTGATACATTAACTTTCGCTGCTAATAATGGAACGGTTGTTATTGCGAATGATTTATTACTCCATGGTCAAAATGCAGCCAACCGCTTACTTCTTGTGAGTGATAATCCTGGAACTCAATGGAGAATTGATCCTCAAGGAACTCGAAATATTTTAGCTGTTTCAGTTACGGATAGTAATAATATTAATGCTACAGCAATTCAAGCAACGGACGCTGCAAGTACTAATGGTGGAAATAATACCAATTGGTTGTTTGTAGGAGATATTACAGGGACCTTACTTGATTCTATTGGAGGGACAGGTGTTGCAGGTAAGACAATCGCATTATCTATTAACGGAGCAGGGCCTACTGTTTTCTCAGGGGTTACAACAGCTACCGGTATATTTTTAATTTCTGGAGGTACTTATTCGGATAATGATGTTCTTACCATCTACGTAGATAACGACGGAACTGTAGATGCTGTAACTGTTACTTTGTCTAATGTAGATTCAACGAGTGGAGCATTGGTAGGGATTGGCCTTGTTCAAAATCATTTATCTGTTCGTAATGAAGATGGAACAGCTATTTCAAATGCTAATCTTGTTACGGGAAGAACGAATGATTCAGATGTAACACCATTCTATACCGTTAGTGGAAATAATGTGACTATACAATCCGGATTTACATTACATGTTCCTTCAACTCATATTTATACCCCTGGAGCTAATCTTAATATTAACGGAGGTAGTAATTTTGACATTAGAGGAATAGTGAATATGGGTTCGGATACTTTGACTGTAGATTCTGCATATTCACACAGTCAGGGAACATTTAATGGGGGAGATGGAGCTCATGATTTTAACAGTACTTTTACATTATCAGGTGGATCTTATACGCTTACAACTGGAAATACGAATGTCTCAAATGCTTTTATAGTCACTGGTGGGACAATGACGGCGCCAGTCGGCAGCACCCTTGTGTTTGATAATAGTACAGGGGATATCAATGGAGGAGGAGTTAGTTTTTATAATATAACTTTTAATATTGGAGGTGCTAATAGAACTCTTACGAATGATTTATTTGTTGCGAATGATTTTACTGTAGTAGCTTCAGGAAGTATTATTGGTGGAACCCAGGTTGTTACTGTTCAAGGTAATGCTAGTATAGATTTTTCGGGATCTATTTGGAGTGGTCCAAGTATTAAATTTTCAGGTACAAACACTCAAACTTTTACACATGTTACTGGATCACTTCCATCAATCGAAATAGATAAAACAGGCGGATCTCTTCAATTATTAACAGCGTTGCCAATGGGTGGATCTGACTTGACTATTACACAAGGTGTTCTAGATCTTAATGGATTTGGTCTTACGCTATCAGGCACATTTGTAAATAATGGGACTGTACAATTGCAAGGTTCTGAAACTATTAGCTTAACTCAAGATCAAGATAGTGGAACTTTCCTTTATATCGGAAGTGATACGGGAGCTACAAGAACATTAAATGGAACAGGTATCTCTGGAGTAAATAAATACTTTAATTTGACGATTGACGACACGAATGGAACATTAGACACCTTTGAATTAGATGGAATTACCATTGGAGGAACCACAACCGTAGAAAATGGACAAGTAACCACTGCAGCAGGAACCGTAACTACTGGATCTTTATTAAGTAACGGAGGAAGCTTCACTGTTGGAGGAGATTTAACGGTAACAAGTACTTCTAGTATCACAGTAAGTGGAGGAACTGTTGATTTAGGAACGGGAACAGTTAATGAGTCTGGAAATATTACCATCAATAGTGGAACTCTCAATATGAATGCGGCCACAGTAAATTTAAGTGGTAATTTCACGCATGTAGGCGGAACTGTAACTCCTGGAACCAGTACATTAAATCTTGTAGGTACTTCTCAAATAATTACACCAATCTCTGGTGGAACCACAACATTAAATAATTTAACGAATACCGAAACTGTTGGAGCAGATACGTTGTTCTTTGGAGCTAATACTGGAATATTAGCTGTTAGTGGAACAATGACATTACAAGGATTTAGCACAGGAGCAAGATTGATATTAGATAAGAGTGGAGCGCAGTCTCAAGCATTAATTAATCCTGTTGGAACTGTAACTATCTCTAATTTGGATGTTCGAAATAATAATACTGATACCTTAATTAATGCTACAGGAGTTGGGACTATTAATGGTGGAAATAATACGAATTGGATATTTAGCGGAGACCTTGCAGGAACGGCATTTCAAACAAATGGGTCTACTCCTTTAACAGGAGTGACTATTGCAATACATGTAGATGGTGTTGATTCAGGACAAACAGCTGTTACAGATGGAACAACGGGGGTTTTTATTGTTTCTGGTTTAACATTTTCTTCTGGAAATGTAATCACGGTATTTATTAGTGGGGCAGCTCAGGATGGAGTAACTGTTACTGTAGCCAATGCAGATGGGTTAGGAGGAATAAATGTTATTGATGACCGACTCATAGTAAGAAATGAACAGGGAGGGGCTTTAACTAACACTAACTTAGATACTGCGGATACAGTAGGCGGAGCAGATATTACAAATATCTACACGATTCCAGCAGGTGTTGTGACTATTCCTACGGGAAAAACCCTTTTAGTTCCAGCAGGTCATATTTATACCCCTGGAGGAAATACTACAATTAATAGTGGGGGTACGATTGATGTTCAAGGAACGTTGAATGTAGGAGCAGATACAGTTGATGTTAATGGAACTTGGCTTTCTAGCGGAACGGTTACAGTCGGTTTAGGGGATTTAAACGTGAGCGCTCTCTTCACCCAGACTGGAGGTAGTATTTCTCAGATTCGATTTGATGGAGGAGGAACTAATTTAACGCAAAATGCAGGAACAATTACAGATTTTATATTTGCCCATACGACAGGAACTAAAAACATTATGACAGACTTTACTATCTTAGGGGATCTTACGGTTTCCAATTCAGGTGGTATAGTAAATGGGAATGGTGGTTTAAGAACAATGACTGTAAGAGGAAATGTTCTTCAAGATGGAGCTGGTTCTTTTGGTAATGCTAATGTTAAATTAACCTTTGATGGAGATACGACACATACCATTAGTCAGACGGACGGAACTTTTGCCCCTCACTTAGATTTGCTGGATGCCGGAGAAACTGTAAATCTGCTGACTGATTTGACTGTTGTTGCTCAAGTTTTTTCTATTACCTCTGCTTCAACGTTTGATGTAGGAACGAATACCTTAGATGTTGTGTTTTATACTC
>JAJDCD010000024.1 GCA_029261035.1 Candidatus Omnitrophota bacterium | reverse complement strand
AACAGGAACGGTTAACTTAGTAGGAACATTACAAACCGTATCCGCCATAGGAACAAACACTACTTTTAATAATTTAAGTAATATTGAATTATCTGCTACAGACACCTTAACGTTTACGGCTGGAAGAAGAGTGATTGTAGCTGGAACATGGACAGCGCAAGGATTTGGAACAGGAGATCGATTGTCTCTTGTTAGTAGCTCACCAGCCACCCAATGGGAAATTGACCCACAAGGAACAAGAACAATCTCTAACTTGAATGTAACGGATAGTAATAATGTCAATGCGACGATTATTAACGCGATTGGTACGGGAAGTATTTCAAATGGAGGTAATACAAATTGGTTGTTTTCAGGGTCTATTAGTGGGTTGGTGTTGGATTCGATAGGAGGAGCTGGACTTGGGAGTATGACTATTTCTGTTTCAATTAATGGTGCGGCTGTCAGTGGAAGTTCGGATTCAGTGGCTTCCGGTAGTTACGAAATAACAGGTTTAACTTTAGTGTCCGGGGATGTGGTGACTGTGTTTATTGATAATGAAACTCCAAACGCGGTTACCGTAACCCTATCCAATGCAGCTGGTTTGACAGGTATCGATTTGTATCAAAATCATTTAACTGTACGCCACGAAAATGCGGGACCGATCACAAACGGTAATTTAGATGTGGCAAATAATGTGAGTGATACGGATGTGAATGCGATATACACCATGGCTGGCGCTGAAGTGACGGTAACTAATGGTAGTGCGCTATTTATTCCGGCAGGCATGACGTATGAAGCTCAGGGGGATGTGCGGGTTGGGTTCGGAACAAATAACACCGATCTTATTATTGAAGGAACATTTACGATGGGAGCTAATACCATAACGGTGGCTGGAGATTTTGATGTGAATGGTGCCGGAAGCTTTTCAACTTCAGGCACGGTGATTATCGCAGGGACCAGCGCTATTATTGATCCACAGGGTGGAACATTTAATAATTTAACATTTAACCCAAGCACATCCACAAAAACAATCACTTCTGATTTTACGGTGAATGGCAATTTGTCTATGGCACCTGTCTCCGGTTCATCCACACTTAGAGGAGACGGAACCTTAAGGACAATTACCCTTTTAGGGAATTATTCGCAGACGACTTCGACGGTTGTTGGTCAGTCCGGAGCGAATGACTTGAAGTTATTATTTAGCGGTTCTGGCAGCCAAACATTTTCTAAAATTTCCGGAGGGACTTATCGATTGATTACGGAGGTCAATAAATCTGGAGGTACGTTAACTCTGACCTCCGCAATTTTCCTTCTTCGGTCAACAGGATCTTTCACCCTGACGTCAGGAACGGTAGATTTGGGTATTAACTTATTGGATGTTGAAGGGGATTACATCCAAACAGGTGGAACCATGCAATCGGGTTCTGGCAACCTAGATGTGGATGGTAACTTTTCGATTTCAAGTGGAGATTTGGAGTCTGTTCGATTGAATGGGACGACGATTACGATCAATCAAACGGGTGGTAATATCACCGACTTCACATTTAGAAATAGTACAGGAACCTTTACTTTAACCAGTGATTTAACCGTGCTAGGCAATTTGAACTACTCACCTATATCCACGTCTAATACGATAACGGCAGATGCAATACGTCGAATTCATTTGTTTGGTAATTTTGCAATGACGAATGGGGGTAATTTTGGATCCAGTTCTAATTCAAATTTAATCTTGTCTTTTGAAGGGGGAAGTGCTCAAACCATTAATAGAACAGCGGGTAATTTCAGAGCTAATCTGGAAGTTAATAAGACAGCGGATACGACGTTAACACTTCTTTCAGGGTTGCGCATACAGTCACAAGGAACGTTAACGATGATTAACGGAGATTTAGATTTGGGAACAAATCTGTTGGAAGTGGATTTAGCTTTCACACAAACGGGAGGAGATGTGATTGCATCCGCAGGAACATTGCAGGTGGATGGCAATATCAGCTTGCAGGGTGGAACGATTGATGAATTAACGGTGGGGAACGATGCAACGAGTCCAACGATATCTCAAAGTGGCGGTACGTTGACAAATTTGATTTTTAATAATACAACGGGGACGGTAACGATCACGAGCAATATCACAGTGACTGGTAATTTAACCGTATCATCGGTATCTGGAGGTACGAATGCTAAAATTTTTGCAGATGGAAGTGCTCGCACCGTCTTTTTACAAGGAAACTATTCGCAGACACAGGGTGTTTTCGGTGATGATAACTTAACGTTAGAAGTGACTGGCAGTGGAAATCAAACCTTATCTGATACGGGTGGATTCTTCAGAGGAAATTTGGTGATTAATAAGACGGGTGGAACTGTGACTCTGATATCAGCAGATTTTCAGGTTGAAACGACGGGGTCTTTTACCATGACTGCGGGAACATTAGATGTGGGTAATAATACACTTAATGTAGATCGAGCATTTTCACAGACGGGTGGAACTGTTCTAGCTTCTGCAGGGGCTGTTCGAGCTAGCTCTACATTTGATCAAAGTGGTGGAACCTTAGCGTCTCTTATCTTGGATGGAACAACGGTAACTATAACGCAAAGTGGTGGAGCGACTATAGACAATCTTACTTTTTCAAATAATACAGGGACGTATACACTTGGTAGTGATTTTACGATTACAGGAAATTTATCGGTTGCTTCCATTTCGACAGCTGTCACAATTCAAGGGGATGGAACCTCTCGCACAATTAATTTATTTGGTAACTTCTCGTTAACCATCAATGTCAATTTTGGATCGAATGTCTCGGACACCTTGACGTTGGCTTTCAGGGGTAACGCCTCACAAACTTTCACGAAAACCACGGGGCGATTCAGAACCAATTTTGAAGTGAATAAAACAGGTGGGGAAGTAACATTAAACAATGCGTTGTCTTTTGATGTGGCAAGGGCACTTGATGTAACTGCTGGAACATTGGTATTAAATGGACAATCCTTAACCATGAATGGCTCCACTTTTTCTAATGACGGAGTCGTGCAACTTATTGGCATTGAGACGATCACAGGCTTAACACAAGATATTGATTCCGGACTTTTTGAATTTATTGGTGATGGAGATACACTTGCTGATACTTATAGTATTCCAGACAATGGTGTTACAGATTACTTTAATATCACGATTAACCCAACTGATAGCAATGATCAATTTGATTTTGATAACCACACCATCGCAGGAACCTTAACAGTTGTCGGAGGAGTCGTCACCTCATCAGCAAATACTTTAACCACCGCATCTTACACCCAAAGTGGAGGAACGTTTACAGCGGGTGGTGATCTAACCATGACAGCAAATACGACAACCTTTACTAGTGGAACATTTAATGCAGGAAGTGGAACAATCACAGAAGCTGGAAATTGGGATATCCAAGGGGGTGTCGTAAATATGGATTCATCCACATTGGATTTATCCGGAGACTTCTTACACAGTGGGGGAACATTTAATGCGGGAACAGGAACCGTTAATTTACTAGGAACATTACAGACCGTATCTGCAATAGGAACAAATACCACATTTAATAATTTAAGTAATATTGAATTATCTGCAGCAGACACCTTAACGTTTACTGCAGGAAGAAGAGTGATTGTAGCCGGAACATGGACAGCTCAAGGGTTTAGCACAGGAGATAGATTATCGTTAGTAAGTAGTACTCCATCCACACAATGGGAAATTGATCCACAAGGCACTAGAACAATCTCTAATTTAAATGTAAGCGATAGTAATAATGTAAATGCCACAGTGATTGATGCTCGAGGAACTGGAAGTGTGAGTGGGGGGAATAATACGAATTGGATTTTTTCTGGATCTATTGCAGGAGTAGCTTATCAAACAAATGGAAGTAGTGCTTTAGGAAGTAGAACAATTGCTGTTCATATCAATGGGGTAGATAGTGGTCAAACAGCTAGCACAAATGCTGCATCAGGAGCCTTTGAAGTTACAGGGCTTACATTTTCATCAGGACAAGTTATCACACTTATCATCAGTGGAGCGAGTGAAGATGGTGTAACGGTTACTATAGCGGACAGTGATGGATTAACAGGAATAGATGTGGTTGACGATCGATTAATTGTTCGAAATGAACAAGGAGGAAGCACCACTAGTGCAAACTTAGATACTGCGGATGCGGTGGGTGGATTTGATATTACCAATATTTACGCATCTGATGGATCAGGAAATATTACTTTAGCTAATTTTAAACGACTCTTGATTCCATCCGGTCATAGTTATACGGTGGACTCTGGAACGACCACAACTGGATCGGGCACAAGTTCCATTATAGATGTTCAAGGAACGATGGTTCTTGGAGCGACCGGCAACTTAACTGCTGCTGGAACCTATACACAAACAGGAGCTTTTATAGCTGGAGTTTCTTCAGTTATTGATTTTAATAATGTATTCACAGTTTCTTCTGGAAGTTTTACAGCTCCAAGTGCTACAGGAACTTGGACTGCGAATAATCAAGTAACAATTGCAGCAGGGGTGACATTTACTCATAGTAGTGGAACATTTATTATGGATGGAAACTCTAACAGTGTGAATGTAGACTTGGGTGGACATACATTTAATAACGTTCGATTTGAAAATAATTTCGGATGGCAAAGACTTGTTGCTAATGATTTTACAGTGTTGGGAGATTTAACCCAGATTAATAGTGGTTTAGTGACCACAAGTGGAGGCCCTCATACCATTACTGTTCGAGGAGACGTTGTATTATCTGGATCAGGCCAGTTTGGAACAGCGAACCTTAATCTTAAATTTGATGGCGATACAAACCATAACTTTACTTCAGCTACGGCTAATACATTCCAAGCTCAAATGGTTTTAGATGATGTAAATGAAACAGTAACTTTACAAGATGATTTTGATTTACATTCAAATGGCTCGATTACACTTTCAGCTTCTGGTGTCACTTTAGCGGTTGGAACCCACACGGTTACTGTGGATAGTACACTTACGATATCTGATGGTCAGATAACGGTAGGTTCTGGAAATGTTCTTCTTGGAAATATATTAAATCAAACGGGTGGAACAATTCAAAAATTAACTATTCTTGGTAATTCTACTAGAACGATTACGCAAGAGGGTGGCACGATTGGAGATCTAATTTTTGGTGAATCTGGTAACTTCACAAAGAACTTAGCAGTGAATGGAAATGATTTTACAGTAACGGGTGATGTCACCATTTCAGGAGCCGTTATTGCTGCTGCGCTTGGAACTGTTAATTTAGTTGTTGGAGGAGATTTTATTCAGTCGGCTGGCTCTATAAATGATTCTACTCTTAATCTTAAATTTACTGCTGCTAGCCATAATATTAATGTAACCGCTGGAACCTTTGCTCCTCAAATGTTGGTGGATGATGCTGGTGCAACAGTTACCTTAATAGCGTCACTAACCGTAGGCGCCACTGGTAGTGTCACAATACAAAATGGAACCTTAGATATTGGAGTTCATACTTTAACAAGTGAAGGATCTTATACTCAAACCGGAGGAACATTAGATGCTGTTCTTGGAACTTTAGACTTTAATGGAATAGTGACCGTAAGTGGAGGTGTTTTTGATTTACCATCTGGAACAGCTACTTTAGATGATGATGTGACGATTAGTGGTATTGGAACCACGACGACTTTAAATCATAATTCTGGAACCTTTACTATAGATGGAACGACCACTTCTGATTCTATTAATTTAGGAGGAGCAACATTTAATCATGTGCGTTTCGAGCATACAAATTCCTTTACTAAATTTATTACTGGGGACTTTACAACTTTAGGAGATTTAACTTTAACGGATACAGGTGTTGTAAATACATCGGGAGGCCCATTTAATATTACGGTGGGTGGGGATTTTCTGCATAGTGGAACGGGAATTTTTGGTTCTATCAATTTAAATCTTAAATTCACTGGTGATACGACTCATAACTTTACGCCTTCAGCGACGATTAATACCTTCCGAGCGCAACTCGTTTTAGATGATGCGAATGAAACAATTAATTTACAAAGTGATTTTGATATGGACGCGATTGGAACGCTAACGATTGCAGCTTCAGGGGTGGTGTTTGCTGTTGGGGACAATACATTAACTCTGGATAATACATTTACGATTTCTGATGGTCAGGTAACCGTAGGAGCTGGAGAGCTAATTGCAAATAGAGCTATCAATCAAACAGGAGGAACAATCCAAGCTTTAACCATAGCTGGAAATGCTTCAGTGACTCTTACACAAGAAGCAGGAAGTATAGGGGAGTTAACTTTTGGAAATTCTCTTAATTTCACCAAATCTTTAGCTGTTAATGGAAATGATTTTACGGTGACGGGCAATGTGATTTTTTCTGGTGCAACGGTAGTAAGTACCGTTGGAATCGTATCCCTTGCCGTTGGTGGTAATTATAATCAATCAGCTGGAACTTTTGGATTAAATGCAAATCTAACATTAAAAATGAACGCGGGGGGGACTCAAACCTTTACTCATAGTGCTGGAACCTTTGGATCTAATTTAAATATTTTAAATAACAGTACACTGCAATTGCTAAGTGCTTTAACGGTTTCTGCTAGCCGAACCGTTGCAATTGAATCTGGAAGTACTTTGGATTTGAATGGACAGAGTTGGACTATGACATCAGCAACATTCTCTAATGATGGAACAGTTCAATTAATCGGAACTGAAACAATTACAGGATTAACTCAAGATACTAATTCTGGAACATTTGAATATATT
>JAJDCD010000023.1 GCA_029261035.1 Candidatus Omnitrophota bacterium | reverse complement strand
CGCTTTTGCGATTTCTGTCAAAAATTCTATTTCTAATAACTTCTCGTCTATCTTTCCCTCTCTCACTCCGACAACTAGCCCCTCTCTCAAGGCTCGAAAAGCAGACTGAGAATACTGTCCTCTCCTCTCTTGTCCTCCTCTCGCTTTTGCGATCTCTTCAAACATCGTCTCAACTTCTTTTATTCGGGCTTTGTCCTTTATATTGCTTGCATACGCTATAAATGCTGCTATTGCATTTTTTTCAGGAGGAAGATGAAACATTTCAACCTCAAATATTTCAACTAACTTCGGATAACTTCCTTCTAACTCTTCCCAACTTAAATCCAACTGCTGTGGTAACTCTGATGCTTCATACTGTTCTTCTGCTCCTAAGCTAGCAGCTTGAGATTCTAAGAATTCTTCTATGTTTTGGCCTGGTTGAAAACGCTCTTCAGGATTGACCACACCTTGAATTAACTGTACTTGAACTAAATAATTTTCACCGTAAAATTGAATTTGATGAGGGCTTATAGGGGGATCTCCCACGTTAAAAAGATCATCTAAAGATATTTTTGGAAATTGTTTTAAATCTTGTTCTCCTAAGGAGATTGTGTCAAAGTAAACAGTGATTTCAAAAACGTCTTCTGAAGAGGACAAGACCTCATTCTCATCCATCATCTCTCCTGTTTCTTCATCGAGATATTGATTCGGCACTCTCTTTGTTCTATCTTTTAAAGAAATAGCTTTGAAAATGGGTGTTTCATCTTCATAAAAAGCTATGACTCCTTCTTTTGTTTCCTGTATATACAAAACATCTTCTGTTGGTGAAGTTGGACGACTTGTTGTTAAAGCTCTTAACTTCCTATCTAATCGATCATAGACTGCTATAGATTCTAAGTATCTGGGTAAATCTGAATAGCCTATATAAATATGATTGGGAAATTGTGTGCCAAAAAGAATATATGACGGAGTTCCTTCTTCAATATAATCAGATTGATTGCCTATTCCACTTTGCTCTGCCAACTGCAATAAAACTCCTTCATTCATTTGATTGGCTATCTGCGTAGCCACTCTTAAGGATAAATCACCAAAATAATAAAAGGCGTTTTCTGTGATTCCTAACTCATCTAACTCTTTAATAACTTCACGCTTCAAAGCTCCTTCTTTCAGATGTGTTTTTTCAACAAGAAATAAATACTGACGAATAGCATCATCATCTGTTTTATCTTCTCGAATTCTACGTTTGAGTTCATTTAGATTTTGACCAAGACTTGCAGCTTGGGAAACTGATGGATCCCCCCACCCAACAAGACGGCGGGCAGGCGACAAAACATTAGGGGATGACAGGCCTACATCTGACTTCTGACTTCTGACTTCAAGTTCTTCTGCCATGGCTGCTGCGATTTGTGGGGTCGTGTAATTTTCTGTGAGTTCAGGTTTTGTGGATTCGATGAATTCGGTTAGTCCTGCGGCTACTTCTGTCGTGATTGCTGGAATTTCTGCGGCTTGAGTTCCTGTCGATATTAAAAAGTCAGCAGCTTGTTGAATGACAGGTTCTTGTGTTAAACGTACTGGGGGCTTCGTGTCTCTAGCTATGTCTCTGAGGGTAGTGACATATGTAGCCA
Source organism: Candidatus Omnitrophota bacterium (assembly GCA_029261035.1). GTDB lineage: Bacteria > Omnitrophota > Omnitrophia > Omnitrophales > JACROU01 > JAJDCD01. The sequence continues at coordinate 628,960 of JAJDCD010000023.1, read as the reverse complement.
CTTGAGTTGCACGAAGCCCTTCAGTACGTAAATCGGAAATTTTCGCTGTTGATAGCTGTTCGATAGTCTTTCGAGCATCCAATTTGTTTTCGATTAATTTAATTAAGTCATTCGGTTGAAGGTTTGAACCTTGTTGATTACGGAACTCTAAAAGGTCTTTAAGAGCTCTCCCTAATTGAGCAACTCTCTTTTCTGCATCTTCTCCAAAAACACTCATCATTGCTTGAGTTAAATCTTCTACCATTCGAGCATCTTTCATTTCAGGACTTGAAAGCTCGATTGCTGTTTTTATAACGTCTTGAACAAGGTCCATTAGTTCTGTAGGGGCTTCAATGAGACTTCTTTCTTTTACAATACGAATAATGCTGTTTCCCCACTCTTTTTCTATTTGTGACAATGCTTGCGGTGCTAGATCTCTCGCTTCTTTAGTAACCTCTTCTAACCCACCTACGGCATAAGCTTCAAGAAATGTTTTCTGGTCAGGGTTTAAACCCATCGTAGCTAAAATAGTTTGTATCGAGAAAGGTCTACTTCGTTTATAAGAGACATGCCCCTGCATTACTTCGTGATAAGGATTATCTTGCTCCACATGCTCTATGTTTGGAGTGTATACAACAAAAGAAACATCTTCTTTTTTCATCCACTCTGTAATTCCGTCGGTATGAAAACCTCCAGCAACTAAAATAGCTCTGTCTTGATTTTCTTTTTTCATTGCTTGCATTAAATTTTGGTAAAGAGCTGTGTCTCTTTCAATAGCATCTTCATAAAACTGAATCGCTGGCTCTAGTTTCAACGAAAGCTGGACTTCTTCTCCATGTTCTTTTAAGAAATTGGCAAAAGGTTTTTCTGACTTCTGACTTCCGACCTCAGACTTCTGTAAAAACTCCCATTCTCTTCGTGAAATTTCTAAAGAGGATAATTGTTTTAAAATATGGAGTTGGTTGTAGAGGTCGATAAGGGTTGTGATTTCTCTTATCTGAGATTGCCGCAACTCATTAGTCGATTGTCTCTCAATGACGAGATTTGACTTGATCGTCTTTAAAATAGAATCAATTTCTTCAAACAGTGCTTTCGCTTCAATTTCTCCCATCAGTTCTTTTTGTTGCGCTTTGGCTTCTTGAGCTTTCTTTCCCTGCTTTTTAGCTTCTGCCATGGCTTGATAGATACGAACAATGTTAGGAACGCTGTCTGAGAGAAGCAGCCCTTGCCTTTCTCCTTCTTCTAACAGAATGGGTAAAAACTCCCATAAAAGCATTTGGTCTTTTAAATACATCTGTTCTTTTTTGTGAAATTCCTTTAAGTTTTCTGGGAAAATTTTATCTCGTATTTTATTTAGCTTTTTCTCGATTAAGTTCAATGTGTGGAGATTGTTTTGTTTAAACGCGAGAGCTTTAAGGTAAGAATTTCTATTCTTGAAATATAAATCCTTATTTTCAACTCCATAAAACATCCCAGGCTTCGGATTAATAATTGCAGCAACCTCACCACCGGATAACTCAGCTCGTTTCATATACTTCATGGATTGTTGTTGATTAATCTCTTTATCAGGAAAGGTTCTTAAGAAAGTATGGTCGCTCTTTCCCACGCCACCTTCTAAAGCCACGAGCTTAAAATCATGCTCATTCTGTAGCTGTTCGATCATTCGCTGAATATTATGTTGAGCATCAAAGATACCGTGAGCATCTTGGATCGCAATAACTACTTTTTTATTCTTCAGATTCGAAGAACGCTCCACCAAAGAAGCAAAGTCACTATTAATTTGAATGGTGTTTACAGAAGGAAGAGCCATAGGAAGAACTGATAACTGAGCATAACTAAGTGAAGGAGAATAAAAATGAGATAGAAAAAATACACAGACAATAAGATACGCGGTTATCTTCTTACCAGTTCGTCCCAACATGTTGTTCCCCTCAGAGACACTCAAATAAAACCTTTTAATAAGATCTATTGCTTATTAGAAGGATAACATAGAAGGTGAGACGCGACAAATGTGAAAAAAATTTGTAACTTATTTATATTAATAGCTTTAAGAAAAATATTATTAAAATAATACCGAATCAGCTCCCGCATTTGGGCCCGGGCCCAAATGCGGGGAAACAGACTGTAAAAAATAAACTTGAGGCTGTTTGATAGAATAATCCCTTTTAGGGTTTCCAATCTGTGTGAAAGTGGGTTAGGAAGTTTTCCATGAGTTCGTGGCGAGGTTGAGCTAACTGCTTGGCTGCTTCGGTATTCATGAGGTCTTTAAGAAGGAGCAACTTCTCGTAGAAATGATTGATGGATGTTGTTTTTGCTAATTTGTATTCTTCGAAACTTTGATGGGCTTGCGGTGTATTTTGAGGGTCGTATATCGGTTGATGATGATAACCTCCATAAGCAAATGCTCTTGAGATTCCAATAGCACCAATGGCATCCAGCCGATCGGCATCTTGAACACACATTCCCTCTTTTGTGGTCATGGGTGTTTTGACACCTGCGCCTTTAAATGAAAGTTGGCTGATGATATCGCACACGTGCTGAATAATATTTTCTTCAACCTCTAATTTTTCTAGCCATGCTCTTGAGAGTTTCGGACCCATGTTTTCATCACCGTCATGAAATTTCCAATCTCCTATATCATGAAGAAGCGCCGCTAATTCAACAACAAAACAATCCACAGATTCTTCTTTTGCGATCTGGAGAGCGAGACAACGTACACGGTCGATGTGATGCCAATCGTGCCCTGTGAAATCATCTTCAAGAATGGAACGGACATATTTTTCAGTTTGGGAGATAATAGATGTTTGAATCATGGGGTCACTTTGTTGGGCTGTTAGTAAAAAAATTTATCTGTCATTCTGAGGCACTCCACAAAATAGCCGAAGAACCTTTGGTCATAGATCCTTCTCTACGCTCAGGATGACAAAATTTTAAAAAGCCGCCTCTATCCGTTTTTCTTTTCGAAGTCTTTCATGAATGAGACGAGGGCTTCTACGGCTTCTAGCGGTTGTGCGTTATAGATGGATGCTCGAAGACCTCCAACAGAACGATGTCCTTTAAGTCCGCTTAACCCTTTGCTTTCTGCTTCTTGTACCATTTGTTTTTCTAGGGCTTCTTTGTCGCCTTGAACTCTAAAAACCACATTCATAAGAGATCGGTCTTGCTCGTCCACAGGACAATAATAAAAACCACTTTCGTTAATCGCTTGGTAAAGGATGTCTGCTTTTTTCTGATTGTGCTTTTCTAACCCCTCAAGACCTCCTTGGCTTTCAATCCAATCCATTACGAGCCCCACCATATAAATACCAAAGGTTGGAGGTGTGTTGTAACGAGAACCTTCTTGTATGTGTGTGCGAAACTGGAACATAGTTGGAATACTCTCATCTGCTCGTTCAGCTAAATCTTTTCGAATAATAACGACAGCTAACCCAGAGGGCCCAATATTTTTTTGCGCTCCTGCAAAGATCAACCCAAACTGACTCACATCAATTTTTCGAGAAAAAATATCAGAGGACATATCACAAATCAAAGGTACATCTCCTGTGTTTGGAAACTCTTTAAATTGAGTTCCAAAAATCGTATTGTTAGAACAGAGATGCACATAAGAGGCATTGGAATCCAATTTAATTTCATCCTTATGCGGTAAGCGGCTAAAATTAACTTCCTCGGTACTTGCTGCCAAATTCCACTCTGCGAGCTTCTTCACTTCTTTAAATGCTTTTTTAGTCCAAGCTCCAGTATTAATCATATCCACCGGTTTTCCAGGAATATAAAGATTCATTGGAATCATTGCAAATTGCATACTTGCTCCGCCTTGCAAAAACAAGACCTCATAGTCATCGGAAATATTTAAATGCTTTTTAATGCCCTTTTTAGCATGATCCAGAATCTCATCAAACTCTTTACAACGGTGGCTCATTTCCATGACCGACATTCCAGCGGTCTGATTATAATTTAATAATTCTGCTTGAGCTTTTTCTAAGACAGGCAATGGAAGCGCTGCAGGACCTGCACTAAAATTAAATATACGATCGGACATTTTGGTTTCTCCTTGATTCACAATTCTTCCTTTATCAAGCTTTTAGCTTTTGGCTATTAGCTTTTATTTAAAAAGATCCTTCGCTCTGCTCAGGATGACAAAATTATTTCTTTTGCTAAAAGCCAAAAGCTAAGGACTAAAAGCCGTTTCTTACGGATATAGACGATCTATCTTCCAACCCAACACTTCATCCTTTGTAAAAAGCAATCGGTCGTGCATCCGATCATCTCCTTGTTGCCAAAACTCAATCTGTTGAGGCTCAACTCGAAAACCAGACCAAAAAGTAGGTCGTGGTATTTCTTTCCCCTCATATTTCTTACTAACCTGTTCAAACTCTTGTTCCATCACTTCTCTAGATTCTAATGTAGAACTTTGCCTAGAAGCCCAAGCGCCTAACTGACTGCCACGAGGCCTGGAATTAAAATAAGCATCCGCTTCTTTATCCGTAACCAACTCGACATTCCCTCGAATACGAATTTGTCGATGCAACTCGTCCCAATGTAATGTAAGAGATGCTTTCTTTGTTGCCAATAAAGACATTCCTTTTACAGATTCTATATTCGTATAAAAAACAAATCCACGTTCATCATATTCTTTAATTAAAACAATACGTCCGTCCGGCTCTCCATTGGCATTGACTGTCGAGAGACAGGCGGAATCTGGATTATCTCTCTCTAAAACTTGCTTCGCCTCTTCAAACCAGAATTCAAATTGCTTGAAAGGATTTTTTAAGACTGTTTTTTCGTTTAACGGTTGCATGGAGTTCCTTGGTTTATCAACACCATCTGTCATTCTGAAATATTAGGTCAAGTGGTCGAAGAATCTTTGGTCATAGATCCTTCCCGCCCAACAAGATGGCGGGCAGGCACTCCACACTCAGGATGACATGCCTTTTAATTATTCTTTAAGAAATCTATAACTTCTTCGTTGTGGCCTTCGGGCTTTACTTTTTCGTAGATCTTTTCGATTTTTCCGTCTTTGCCAATGATAAATGTAGTTCGGGCAACACCCATATACTCTTTACCATACATGTTCTTCTTTACCCAAACACCATAATCTTTCAACATTCCCTTTTCTTCATCACTGAGAAGAGTAAATGGAAGGTCGAATTTATTGATAAACTTTTCATGTTTCTCTAAATCATCTGGGCTAACCCCTAAAATAACGGCGTCTAGTTTTTCTATGGGTTTTATTTTATCTCTGAAACCACATGCCTGTACCGTACACCCTGGAGTATTGTCTTTAGGGTAAAAATACAAGACAACTCTTTTTTTGCCTTTAAAGCTTTTTAGCGAAATTTCTTTTCCTTCACTTGAAGGTAATTTAAATTCTGGAGCTTTCACTCCTTCTTGTAATTTTGCCATGACGATCTCCTTGTTTACTAGCGTGGAGCGAATAGCGTTTAGCGTAGAGGATCTAACCCTCACCCTACCCTCTCCCTATCAGGGAGAGGGAAATAAAGGCAGAAAGAAAACTATCCGCTCTACGCTAAACGCTCTACGCTATTTTTTCAATTCCATATAATGTCGATCTTTGCCCTTAATCTCAAACTTAACTTCATAATTCGTCTTTTGGCCTTCTTCTAAAAACCGTTTGTTCAACTGTTCTTTTTTTTCAGACCAATCTGTTTCCGATAGAACTAAGTGCTCCAACATATATTCATAATAGCCATCATGGTCTGTCGCAATTTCCAACAAACCCCCAGGAACCAAAGTGCGTTTTACCAATTGAAAAAACTGTGAATTCACAAAACGGCGTTTGTGATGTTTTTTCTTTGGCCATGGGTCTGGAAAATTAACATGAATCACTTGAATCGATTCAGGTAACAAACAATCTTTTAGAAAGTAATGAGCCTCTGCTTTAAAAAAAAGAATATTTTTCAACTCTCTTCTTTCAGCAGACTTCTGTCCTTTTTTTAACCATGGACTCCCAAGATCAATTGCTAAAAAATTTATTTCAGGATTGCTCTCTGCTCTATTAAGTAAAAGCCTACCTTTTCCACACCCAAGTTCTAACTCTACAGGGTTTTGGTTTCCAAATTGAGCTTCAAAAGACAGTGGAGTTTCTACATCTAAGCTAAAATCTCTGGCAACATATTTTACTTTTTTTTCTGAATCCGTAATCATTCTTTAATCGGCCTCAATAAACAAAGCGTTTCTAAATGGGCTGTTTTAGGAAAAAAATCAAAAGGAATCACTTTTTCAATTTTCCAACCACCGGCACACATCAACTTTAAATCCCGCGCCAAAGACACTGGATTACACGATAAATAAAGCACCGCTTCCAAACTCTTGGTCTGAACTAGAGCCTCTAGAGTCAATGGATGCACTCCTTTTCGAGGGGGATCTATCATAGCAATCTTCTTCTGATTGTCAAATTGCTTTACAAGAGAACTAAGGATCGATTCGACTTTTTCTTCATAAATATCAATTTTTGCCTTATTTTTGAATTCAGCCAGGTTATATCTAGCTACCCTAACAGAAGTGGCACTCTCCTCAATCATCACAACGTGCTTAACGCAGTCCACCAAACAAAACCCAAAAAGACCTACCCCCGAATACAAATCAAAAAATACGGTTTCATCATCCAAAATGTTTAATTGACGAATACGTTCCATCACTTGAGGCAAGATTTCTAGGTTCGCTTGAAAAAAAGTATCTAAGGAATAGTAAATCTTTTTTCCTTCTACCTCTGTCCAAAAATAATCTTTAGGTTCTAGCTCTAAAGATCGACGCCCCATACCGCCCCACAAAACCCGGCCATCATCCCCTGTTCTAAGAACCAAATTAGCAATACGATATTTCTCTGGTCGTTTTTCAATCGCTTGTTTTCTTAATTCTGGAATGAAATCAGAAATCTCTTCTCTTCCAATCACGCAGGAGTCTACTTCAACTGTTCTTTTCCGTTTAGGGGGTTTAAACCCTAGCAAAAACTGTCCATCTTTCGTTTTTCGAAAGGATATATCCAAACGATGACGGTAATGATATTCCTTTGGTGAAGCTACAATCGGATCAAAACAACTGTCTCCAATTCCACACTCAGAAGACAATAATTCTTTTAACGCTTTTTCTTTAATAACCAACTCGTCCTCATAACGAATATCCTGATAAGAGCAACCTCCACACTCTCCAAAAACTGGGCAGAGAGGTTCTACACGTTCAAACTCAGACGGTGCAACTTCAGGAAAAAGCTCTAATTCACTCATTGTCATCTACCCCTTATACCCATCGTCACACATGTGACGATACCAATCCTATCTAAATCCTAAACCAAACCAGAGATACACCCAAACGACTTCATCTCTCCAACCCCATAAACCCCTGTAAACAATTAAACGTTTCGTTATTTAGACCTATAACGAAACTCCTTATTCCCATGGCAAAATAAGGGCTCGATGCCCTTCTTTTGCCAACCTCCCAAAAACATTATCTATAGAAGAGCCACGGGATAGTTCTCCGCCGCGAGTTCACAAAAGTGCTCTTTACTTTTGTGCTGTCTGAACGCCGTATAACTATCCCGTGGCTCCACCCCATCTAAAGAACAAATATCATACCTCAAATACCCCTATTTAACTATCCCAGCTTTACTGCTGATATATAATCAGCTTATGTCTACACTCATGATTCAAGCAAAATACATTAATAAAAGTTATGGGCACCCCCCCAACCAAACCCAGGTATTAAAAGAGACCGAATACGAACAGTCCCAAGGGACTTTTAACGTCATATATGGACGGAGCGGATCCGGCAAAAGCACTTTCCTGCATTTAATTGCAGGCCTAGAGCATCCTGATGCGGGTGAAATTTATGTTCAGGACGAAAAAATTCATTCTAAATCTTCTGAGGAGCTGGCTCAATATCGACTTAATCATGTTGGGATTGTCTTTCAGTTTTTCAACCTTTTACCTACATTAACAATCAAAGACAACATTGCTATTCCTGGACAACTTCAAGGAATGAAAAATAAAATACTGAAGGAAAGAGTAGAAAACTGCATCGAAGCCGTTGGACTCAACAAAGAGGCCCATCGACTTCCTCATCAAGTTTCAGGTGGAGAAATACAAAGAGCCGCTATTGCACGCGCTCTTATGAATCGACCTTCCATTCTGTTGGCAGACGAACCTAGTGGTAATCTAGATTTAAAAAATCGAGATAAAATGATTGAAATTTTTTCAGAGTTAAAAGAAAAAGAAAAGATGACTATTCTTGTAGTTACTCATGACGAGGCCTTCATTGAACGTGCGGATGAAAAATACAAATTAAAAGAGGGAAAACTCGTAAAACAAATAACCAAACAACCTCAGCATTGACCCTGAAACCTCATGATAAAATTATTTAGACTTTTTAAGACACTCTCTCTTTCCCATATAAAAAATGATAAGTTTAAATCTTTTTTAGCCCTTTTTGGCATGACTTTGGGCATTGCGGTTTTTGTTTCCATCCATTTGGCAAACCAAAATGCTTTTGAAAGCTTTAGCTACTCCACACAAAAACTAGCAGGCAGAAGCGGATTAACGGTCCATGGCACTTCTGCTGGCATTCCAGAAAAACTTATTGCTCAAATAAAAAATATGGTAAGTGTAGACACGGTATCCCCTCGTAGCAGCCAATTTGTACAAGCTTTTTCTAAAGGCAACCGTCTAGGAATGGTTCAGGTGGTGGGTGTTGACCTTGTCAATAATCCAACTCTTCAATATTGGGATGTTTTTCAAAATAAAGACCAACGCTACCAAACCATTGATGTGCTCAGGAACTCAAGAAAAGTATTCGCTTCTAAATCTCTGTTCGACCTAACCCAAGACAACCCCTTTTCGATCCTTGTTAATACAAAAAAGAAGTCTCTAGAGATTGTGTCCACTCTACCAGAAGAAGGCATTGCAGAAGCTTTTGGAGGAAAAATTATTATTACAGACATAGCTCACTATCAAGACCTCTTTCAAGACTACGGATATGTCGACACGCTTGATATTGAAACAAAATCTGGAACAAATAAGGGTACCGTCAAAGAAGAAATTCAGCATTTAATGCAAGGGGTTGGAAAACTCTATAGTGACGAAGAAAAAAACGAACAAGCTGTCAAGATGACTCAAGCCTATCAACTTAACCTCAACTTTTTATCCTGCATTTCATTGCTGGTTGCTTTTTTATTAATATATAATATTGTAAGCTACAACGTATTAAAGCGAAAAAAAGAAATGGGTATTCTGCTTTGTTTAGGAGAAAGACCTCAAACTTTGTTCTGGCTAATAACGATGGAAAGCATTTTAACAGGACTCATTGCTTCTGGGCTCGGCATCGGCTTGGGATACCTCTTTTCCTTTACTTGCATTCAATGGATCAGCCAAAGCTTCTCTACTTTATATTTACCTATAGAAATCAGTGAAGTTCACCTAAGCCCTTCTTTAATAATTAAAAGCCTCTTATTAGGACCCTCTGTTGCTTGCATGGCAAGCCTTCTACCCAGCATTGATATTTTCAAAATCCCACCTCGAGAAAGTTTTAGCTACCAAAACATCGAAACTAAATTCAACTCTTGGATTTGGCCTCTCACAATTCTGTCAGGAGTTTTTCTAACTCTTGCAGTTATTTTTGCTAAGCAAGAACTCTTAAACATCCATCTTTTAATGGGTTTTGTATCCCCAGTACTTCTCGTTATAGGGGTTTGCCTTCTAATTCCTGCTTTTTTAAGCGCCTCCATTCTTTTATGCAAAAAGGTTTTAGGGAAACTCATTGGCCTCGAACTTCATTTAGCAATGGATCACATTCGTATGACTCTAAAGAGAAACGCTGCTGCCATTGCTGCCATGACGATTGCCATTGGTATGTTTATAGGAGTGTCTATGATGATCTTAAGTTTTAGAAATACAGTCGACAATTGGATTCACCACGCAACTAAAGCAGATATTTTTGTTAGCACTGCCTACGCCATTGATGGTCGTAAAGGAGGTTATATCCCAGAAAAAATTATAACTTATTTACAAAACCATCCTGGAGTTGAAGATTATGATTGGGTTTCAACACAAAAAATAATTCAAGATAACCGTGAAATTAAATTAGAAGGAGTTCGATTTGAAATCCTCAAAAAGCACGATCGACTTCTGCTGAAAAAGAAAATGTCTATGGATCAATTCAAAGACACTCTTTCCGAAGAAAATATCTGCCTTGTTTCCGAACCATATGCCAATCGATTTAATATTAAAATAGGAGACCAATTATTCATCCCAGGCAATGATGAGTACTTAGTAGGAAAAGTGGTTAACATTTTTTATGACTACTCTTCAGACCAAGGGGTTATACTCGTTCCAGACACTTATTTTAAACGTCTAACCAATCAATCTCAAAAACAAGGAATGGCCCTCTATCTCAAAGAAGGCTACTCTGCTAGTGTTCTCTCGAAAGAAATTCAAAAAACATTTTCTGAAGAGTATTTACTGGTTCGAAACAACCAGACATTAAGAAATGAAGTATTAAAGATTTTTGATGACACCTTCAAAATTACTTACTCACTTCAATTTATCGCTTTAATCATTTCTGGATTTACCATTTTAAATTCTGTTCTTATGCTCATGATGGAAAGAACAAGAGAGTTTGGAGTTATGCGTGCTATTGGTTCCAGTAACCTTTCGTTGATTAAAATGATTACGTCTGAATCTTTATTTATTGGGACTACTTCTCTGATAAGTGGCATTGGACTCGGTTTTTGCTTGGCATTTTTGTTAATTTTTGTTGTAAACAAATTCTTCTTTGGGTGGAGTGTGAGTTTTCAAATCCCTTGGATTTTACTTATATCAACTTCTATCGGAGCAACAGCCATCTCCTTCCTTGCCGGGTTTTTTCCAGGACTTTTTATAGCCCGTAAGATCGATGGAAAGGTACTTCATTATGAATAAACTCGGGTGTTGCACCTTTATTCTATTATTGGGATTGCTTTTCACAACCTCTCCCGCTCTCTCTAGCACTTCCTTCGAAACAGTACGAAAAGGCTATGAACTAAAATTTCCTAAAGATCATGGGGCGCATTCTAAATACGCAACCGAATGGTGGTACTTTACAGGACATCTTGAGACAACACGAAAAAGAACTTTTGGATTTGAAGTTAGTTTTTTTAGGGTTGGCATTAACTCAGACGATTCTCTCTCAGCCCCATCCCCTTGGACTTTACGTTCTATTTATTTAGGACACTTTGCTATTACAGATGACAAAAACAAGAAATTCTACTTCACAGAAAAAATGAGCCGGGGTACTTTTGATGATGCTGGTGCAAGTGAAACAAAATTAAATCTGTGGCTCGGAGGTTGGGATGCTCGGTTTATTGGAGAAAACTTATTTTTAAGAGCAAACCATGATGATTTCAGTTTAATGCTCAACCTAGACCAAGCAAAACCTCTGGTACTAAACGGAGAGAATGGCTTTAGTCAGAAACATCCCAACAAAGCACTTTCATCTTATTACACTTCCATCACACGCTTAGAAGGAAAAGGAACTATAAGAATTAAGGATAAGAAATACAAAATTGAAAATGCAAGCGCTTGGATGGACCACGAGTTTTCAAGCTCTCAATTAGAAAAAGATTTGCCTGGTTGGGACTGGTTTGCTTTACAGCTCGACAACAACGAAGAGCTTCTTGTCTATCAAGTAAGAAACGAAGACGGACTTCCCAACACTTATTCTGCTGGCACTTGGATTTACAGCGATGGTGTAAAAAGAAATTTAAATCAGAACGAATTCCAAATCTACCCACTAGAATCGTGGAAGAGCGAAAAGACAGGCATCACCTACCCTTCAACCTGGCAGATTTCTATTCCCAGCGAAGGCCTTCATTGCATTGTAACTCCTACAGTTAAAGAACAAGAAATGATCACAACAAAATCTACAGGCATCACCTATTGGGAAGGACGTTGCAAGGTTGAAGGAAGAATAAGGGGCAAAAAGATCAAAGGGAATGCCTACGCAGAACTAGTGGGATATGATAAAAAATCCATTTAATGTCATTTGTCATCCTGAGCCGAGAGAAGGATCTCTGACAAAGGAGTAGCAAACTTAAACATCATAGATTCTTCGTCGCTATGCTCCTCAGAATGACAAACCACCTTTTTACACCTTCTCGAAATGACTTTTAACACCCTTTGCATTAACCGCCAATTCAATCCGATCCAAAGCATGAACATATGCTGCTGTTCTAAAAGAAATCTTTTTCTCTTGTGCAATATTCCATATACTTTCTGTTTCTGGAATCATTTTTTCTTTTAGCTTTGTGTTCACCTCTTCTTCAGACCAATAATAACCCATTCTATTTTGAACCCATTCAAAATAACTAACAGTTACACCGCCCGCATTCGTTAAAATATCCGGAATCACTTTAATTCCTTTCGATTCAAGAACAGCATCCGCTTCAGGTGTTGTCGGCCCATTCGCTACTTCAAATATATAAGGCGCTTTAATTCTATCTGCATTTTCTTTAGTAATTTGATTTTCTAATGCTGCTGGCACTAAAACATCCACATCCAACTCCAACAACTCTTCATTAGAAATCTTTTCATGATCCACTAAATTACAAACAGACCCTTCGCAATAAACAGCTTCGAGTTTTCGAGTTTCTGCTTTTGTCTTCTTTACGCTTGGAATATTAAGCCCATCTTTGGAATAGATTCCACCTTTAGAATCACTGACAGCAACTACTTTATAGCCTGCATCAAAAAGAAGTTCTGCTAAAATAGATCCGGCATTTCCAAATCCCTGAACAGCCACTGTTGTGGATTTAGGCTCTTTTTTAAATTTGGGTAACATATTTTGCATCACATAAAAAGCACCCATTGCCGTTGCTGTTTCTCGACCTAAACTTCCTCCCATCGCAATAGGCTTTCCTGTAATAACTCCAGGAACAATATGACGTTTGATTACGCTATATTGATCCATCATCCAACCCATAATCATTTGATTGGTATAAACATCCGGAGCTGGGATATCGATGTCAGGACCAATAAAATCAGCAACTGCATTAATATACCCACGACTTAATCTTTCAACTTCAGCCAAAGAAAGCTCTTTTGGATTAACTGTAATCCCACCCTTTCCTCCTCCAAAAGGAATATTGACAGCGGCACACTTAAATGTCATCCAAAAAGCAAGAGACTGCACTTCATCCACCGACACATTCGGATGAAAACGAATCCCACCCTTAGCAGGACCTCTTGTGTCATCGTACCTAACACGATAACCTTCAAAAACTTTCAGCTCTCCATTATCCATACGAACTGGAATCGAAACTTTAATTGTTGATTTTGGGTACTTCAATCGCTCAATCGTATCTTCCGAAATTTTGGTGTGCTTTACCGCAGCATCTAACCGCTGACTTGCTCCAGAAAAAAGTGTTTCAGACATGGCTTTCTCCTTAAATTTAATTAATTCAATATACTTGTTCTACGCAAGAACCTCACTATTGGTTCCCTCTTTTAAAATATTATTTAAAATCTGCTCGTTCCACTGATGTATCTCTTCACAATAATCTATCTGCTCCATCATTTTCTCTTGTGACTGAATGTAACGCGCTTCTATAAGCTCATCATTACAATGAGCTATTAATTTTTGGATGCTTTCACGGGTGGACTCTAAATGAAACTGAAGGCCAAAAACTCTTTTTTTATATTCAAACGCTTGATTCAAACATATCTGGCTTTTAGCTGAATGAAAGGCCTCCTCAGGAATATGAAAAGCATCTCCGTGCCAATGAAATGCCATAAACGATTCAGGACAATTCTGAAATAGAACAGAGGATGTCGAGTCCATTTGATTAACAGGAAACCAACCTATTTCCTTTTCTTCATTCTTAGTAACTCGAGCCCCCAAAACATCCGCTATTAACTGCGCGCCTAAACAAATACCTAATACAAACTTTTTTGAATCAATAGCTCTTTTAATAAATTCTTTCTCTTGCTTCAACCAAGGATAATTTGCTTCTTCATATATATTCATGGGACCTCCCATGATGATAAGCCAATCAAAAGAATCTACAGAAGGGAATGTGAAGTCTTCAAGAAATAACTGAGTCCGAGACACAGGAATATTCCACTCCTTAGCCCACACTTCAATATGAGCTGCATCTTCAAATAAAACATGTTGTAGATAATGGATTTTCATAAAGTAGCTTTGATCTCGTTTAAAGCAAACATAAGACAAAAGTTAAAATGAAAGATGCAATAAAAGATTGCACAAAAACTGCATAAGCTTGTTTCATCGCTTGTTGCTTTGCTTCTTCATTCTGAATTACCCTCAACTCATCATCCACATTCATAAGTCCTTTTAAAGCAAAAATAACACATGTTTTCGCTTTAACTTGGAAGAAACAAAGAAAAGCCATGTAAATAGGAAAAAATAAAGTTAAACGAGAAACTTTACTCACTTCGGTATAGGGCATTAAAAGAAAGAAGGATAGAGCAACCAAAAAAGACATCACAAGCCCCATCAAAAGACGTTTCTTTTGTTCTTTAGGGCCAATGTTCATAAAACATTCTTTATCTTTGGACACCTTCAGCCTCCATTCTATTTAAGCGTGAGTGTTCTCAAACTTTTTAATTTGATCCGTAAAAAAATGAGCAATATCGGCCACTTCAAAAGGCCACACATAATGAAGTTGTTTATCAGGAAACTCCAATTTTACTTTTTCTATTTCTTCCGGGATCTCCACTTCGGAATGAATCCCCCCTTGAGTCATCATAGGCGTCATTACCAAAACTTGATCCGCTCTAGAGGCCGAATCTCTTAAAGCTACTTTTAAGTCAGGGGAACAAAATTCATTGTACCCAACCACAACTTCATTTCCGGACTCTTTAGATAAAGCTTCCGCGATCTGATTAGAAGAAAAATGAAATTTGTCATTTTCAATAGTACGAGGCCATTCCCGCATCTTTTTATCTAACTCATCATGACGGTCTTGAATAGAAACCCTTTGAGACTCCGGTATATTTTCAATTTGAGAATGTAACTTTAGAAACTCTATTTTTTCATCCTGAGGAAAATTTTTTGGAATCGCTCCGTGCATCGCTAGAACAATAATCGTATTCATCTCTATCTCCTACGTTTTCTAATTCAATTTAAAATTTATTATAGCGTTACAATATCCTTGAAACAACATCTTAGAATGCACACAATCAAAGGCATTCAACTTTTACACCAAACCTTCTAAATAGCCTCCGGCAGCTTGAATAGGTTCAAACCCATTAGACTCCGTTACCCACGCGACAACCGCATATCGAGCTGGTTTTAACTCTGTATTAGGAGTGAGTATAAAAGTATGAATCAAATCGTCAGAGTCATTTAATTTCAAAGACTCCTCTTTAAAATCCACAACAACAAAATCGTGCTCCAGCAACTTGCCCCTATTTTCTCCCCGCTCCACTTGGATTTTAAAACCTGAACCCAGAAGAGCCATATGAGCAACATAATTTTTTTGATTTAATTTTGTGGGAGTAAACTGAAAGCGATATTGATTATCTTCTTGAATCTGAATCTGAAGAACTCCAACTTCTCTATCCATTCTTTTTGGCAAAGAATCTCCCGAGAAAAAACCTCTCCACTCTTTTCCATTCAAGACAAAACCGGGGGTATAAACAGAACGAGAATTCCAGTTTGAAGCATACCTTCTCTGCCGATCTGAAAATCTCGATTGAGCAAAAACATCTTTCCAACCGATAGCATCCCAATAATCTACATGAAAAGCAACGGGAACAAACTCGCTCCACAAACTCTTTCCGTTCCCAACACGAGACAGCCACTCATCTGCCGGCGGACAACTATGACACCCTTCCGATGTGTACAATTCTATAAGCGTTGTTTGCTGTGAAGAACTTTTAAATGAAGTAGCAGAGAATAAGATGAGAAAAGAAAAGAAAATTAAAAGAAAATTAATTTTAGATTTCATAAGCCGAATGATAAAGTGGCAAACCTTTCGGTTTACCACTTTATTTCCTATGACAGACAATTAAACTGCAGGTGTTTCAGAAGAAGCGCTAGGTTGGCCTTGCAACTTACGATAAATATAAACGTAAGCAACTAATGTTGTCGGAACCGTTATAAACAAACCAAAACCTAATGCCAATACACCTAATGCATTAATACCTAAAATAAGTAAAGCAAAAAGCAAAAGATCAACTTTCAATTTTTTACCTTTTGTTAATTGGGAACTCGCTTTTAAAGCTTCGATAGGACCTAATCCCTTTTCAATAACGCCAAGAGAAAAGAATTGAAATTGAATAGCCCAAATAATACCAGGAACAATCAATAGTATCATTCCGCCCAAAACAATCAGTCCATACAAAATAGAGGCAAGTAAATATTTAACCACCAAATTAAAAGTAGAGAAAAGATCTCTAAAAGAAACTTTGGCATTATCGATCAGTTTTAAACCAATGGTTAAAAACCCCATCTCAATGACTGTGCCGATAACAATACCAACCAAAGAAACAAGGATAAGCATTACCGTGTTATTAGCACGAAACAGTTCTGCAACCATATTAATTACCACATTAACCACAACAGCAATAAGCATTGCACCAATAAAAAATCCTAAGTTGGATTTCATAACATTCCAACCGTAACTAATAGCCTCTTTAATTGAAAATTTTTCGTTCGCCATAGGAATCACCCTTTCTTTTTTGTTTCTCTTCCTTAAGTGCCTTCTGCATTTAAGTTTACATCTAAAATGGCCTTTTGGCCAATAAACTCTTGATAAAGCCTGTGAATACTAGTATTTCAAGATTGCCTGTAGGGCATCCTCTAGATGAGAGTACCTAAATTGAAAACCAGAGCTTTTTAACTTTTGAGGAATCATTTTCTGGCTTGCTATTAACATATCCGCCATATCTCCTACCATGAGCCTTAAAACAAAAATAGGAACAGGAAACAATGAAGGTCGATGCAAGACCTTGCCCAACACCTTACAAAAATCTTTCAAACGAACAGGTTCTGGTGCAGCCATATTGATAGGCCCTTGAATCTCGTTATTCTCCATAACATAAAGTATCGAGCGAACAACATCATCCCGATGCACCCACGGAAACCACTGAAGACCATTCCCTAAAGGTCCTCCAAGAAAAAACTGAAACGGAGGCAGCATACGTTTAAGAGCACCACCTTCTTTTCCTAAAACAATTCCAATCCGAAGTTTCACAACACGAATGCTTAAATTTTCTGCTTTAGAAGCTTCTTTCTCCCATGAATCACAAACGTCTGCTAAAAAACCTTCTCCCTTCGGAGTTGTTTCTAATAATTTTTTTTCAGGATCACTTCCGTAAATTCCAATAGCTGAAGCATTCACAAGAAGTGACGGTCTTTTTTCTGCTCTAGAAATTGCATGTACTATAGCTCGAGTGGAATTAACACGACTATCTAAAATTTTTTGTTTTACAGAATCTGTCCACCGTTTATTAGCAACAGACTCACCAGACAAGTTAATAACTACATCTGAAGAATCAATGCTCTTTTCCCAGTCGCCCCCATTTTTAGCATCCCACTCAACCACACTAACCGCATTGCCAGATAAATGTTTCGCTTTTTCAAGGTTACGGGTCAAAAGAACAACTTGATGGTGTTCTGCAATCAAAGCACTTAAAAGTGACCCTCCAACAAAACCTGTTCCACCTGCCAAAACAACTTTCATTAATATCACCTTCCTTTGTCATTTTCTATTAGTGTTTAGCGTAGAGCGTATAGATTCCATTGCCAAAAACTCCCCTCTCCCTGACAGGGAGAGGGATAGGGTTTAAAGCCTATCCGCTATCCGCTAATTTTCTTAAATCGACCTAATACCTTGAATTCTTAAGAAAATACTTATCTTATTGTAAAATAATAAGTTAAGATTGAATTTCACTTGATTTTCAATCCCAAAAACATCAGAATAGTTGTTTTGAATCCAAATCATTTTTTTTAGCGTAAACAGTCTTAAAGGAGAAGGTATGACAATGGAAAATCAACCTCAAAAAAAATCGGGTGGTGCTAAAAAATTTATCATTTTTATTCTCATTTTAGTCCTTGCCTTCATTATCTTTAAATTCACTCCTCTAAAACAATACGTGGAAAAAGAAGCTCTTCTCAGTTTTCTGGAAAATCTTAAAGGAGAATGGTGGGGCCCTCTCGTTTTTATTCTTATTTATGGTATCGGTTGTGTTTTTGCTCTTCCCGGTTCTTTGCTTACATTAGCAGGAGGCGCTATTTTCGGAACAGCCTACGGAACTTTGTTCAACGTTTTAGCTTCGAACCTAGGTGCTACACTTGCTTTTCTTATGGCTCGTTTTCTCGGTCGTGACTTTGTTGCAAATCTTATGAAAGGCGGGAAACTCGCTCAGCTAGATGATAGCATTGAAAAAAATGGCTTCAAAACAATCTTCCGTCTAAGGCTAATTCCTATCTTTCCTTTCAATGGCCTTAACTTTGGTTCTGGTTTTTCAAAAGTAAAATATAGAGATTATTTATTTGGCTCTCTTTTAGGAATGCTTCCAGGAACATTTATATACACTTATTTTGGGGACTCTGTGCTTTCTGGAGTAACCGGAGCCAGTCAAAAAGCATTTATCAATTTAGCTATCGCAAGCGTATTGTTAATTGGCATTTCTTTCCTACCCACAATCATTAGTAAAATAAAGAAAAATAGTTCTTAGTCATTAAATTTATCCCCTCTCCCTCCGACGGAGGGAGAGGGCTAGGGTGAGGGTGGCTGACCTATGGGCTCTACGCTAAACGCTATTCGCTATTAAAATTAAGGAGAAAAACATGGATTACAATTTAGTAGTTATAGGAGCAGGCTCTGGAGGACTTGTATCAGCTTACATCGCTTCTGTTGTTAAAGCTAAAGTTGCTCTCATCGAAAAACATAAAATGGGCGGGGATTGTTTAAACACAGGTTGTGTACCCAGCAAAGCTCTTATCCGAAGCACCACCTTTCTATCCCATGTGAATCGTCACAAAGATTTTGGATTCACAAATGCAACAGCGGAGTTTGATTTTGCCGAAATTATGGAACGTGTTCAAAGTGTTATTAAAAAAATAGAACCTCACGACTCTGTTGAACGATACTCCAAATTAGGGGTTGATTGTTATCAAGGAGAAGCAAAAATTTTATCTCCGAACAAGGTTCAAGTGGACGGAAAAGTTTTAACCACAAAAAATATTATCATTGCCACTGGTGGATTTCCTGCAGCCCCTCGAATTCCTGGGATCGAAAATATTGACTATTATCACACCGATAACATTTGGACTATTCGCAAACAACCCAAACGCCTTGTCGTTATTGGCGGAGGTCCTATTGGATGTGAATTAGGACAAGCCTTTGCACGTATGAAAACTAAGGTTATTCTAATTCAACGTCACCATCAACTTCTTCCTCGAGAGGATGACGACGTCATTGAAGTTATGGAAAGACATATGCAAAAAGAAGGGGTTGAACTCAGGCTCAATACAATTACAGAAAAAATTGAAGTTCGCGATGGTAAAAAATACTTACTCGTTAAAGAAAAAGGTTCTGAAAAAACAGAAGAAATCGAATTTGATGAACTTCTATCTGCAGTGGGACGTGTTCCAAGAACAAAAGGTTTTGGCTTAGAAGAATTAGGGGTTGAACTTGATGATCGAGGTCGAATTAAAACAGATGCTTTTAGTCGAACCAACATCAAGAACATATTTGCCTGCGGAGACGTAACCAGCCCTTATCAATTTACCCACATGGCAGCCCATCAGGCTTGGTACTGTGCCGTGAACGGACTCTTCTCTCCCTTCGCTAAATTCAAAGTGGATCTCAGTATCACACCTTGGTGCACCTACACCGATCCCGAAATCGGTCGTGTCGGTCTCAACGAAAAGGAAGCAAAAGAACAAAACATCCCTTATGAACTAACTGTGTACCCTTTAGATGACCTCGACCGCGCCATCACAGACTCTGAAGACTACGGAATGATCAAAGTACTAACCCCTCCAAATAAAGATGAGATTTTAGGAGTAACCATTTGTGGATATCACGCAGGAGACTTACTTCCAGAATTTGTATTCGCAAAAAAATACGGAATGGGTTTAAACAAAATCCTAGGCACGATTCATGTTTATCCAACCATGGGAGAAGCGATCAAATACGCAGCAGGCGCCTGGAAAAAAGCCCACAAACCCGAAGGTATCTTAAAATTAGTAGAAAAATTTCATTCTTTTAGACGAGGAAAATAATTACTTCAAAAAACTCTCGTACCCTTCTCGAAAAGTAGGGTATTTAGGTTTGAATCCAAGAGCTTTTATTTTTTTATTACTGCAACGCTTACCTTCTGGACTGTTATTACCAAAATGAAACTCCGCTTGTTTTAAATTGAGCCTATCAATTAACCACCCATAAAACTCCGCTTGTTTAAAAGGGGCATCATCCCCTCCCAAATAAGTTTCACCCGAAGACCCTTTTTCAAAAAGCAACCGCACTCCTTGAACAATATCCTCTAAATGAATCATATTTCCAAAACGTTCTTTACCCTCCAGAGAAACCTCTCCCGATTGAATCGAACTAATTCGACTTCTATTCGGACCATAAATACCAGACAATCTAAAAATAATAGAAGGTACAGAACTTTGAAGAAGTTGTTGCTCAGCATGAAGAAGAATCTTAGCTCTTTCCGTTAAGGGTTGAGGATAAGTATCTTCATCCACCCACTCTCCATGACACTGAGAATAAACACCCGTACTCGATGTATAAACACACTTTTCTATCGAAGAAATAAATAAATAGTTATCCAAAAAGTTACGAACCAAATCCACATAAACAGCCTGATACAACTCAACATCCTGCCCCCCCGCAGAAGGACAAATCAAAACCCAGCGCGCTTCCGGAAGCTCTTCGATAACTTTTGATTGCCTCAGATCCAAAAGCAAAGGCTCAACCCCAACCTCTTTCAAAGCCCCCAACCGCTTATCCGAGCGCACAACTCCCACAACAGACTTTCCTTGCTGAACAAATTCCTTACCTACAGCAGTACCAACATAACCACACCCTAAAATTAATAAGTCGATCATCAAAACCCCTTTGTCCTTTTTTTCGTGAAGCGATATTCCTTTGCTTACTGGATCCCCGACAAAAGATTTCGGGGATGACAGAAGATTCGAGACCGTCGGTCGGGAGCTAAAAAAAACGAGACCGCAGACCGGAAGAGGTTTATTGCGCTGAAGCACATCACGAATTAAAAAAGCGTGGCTCGATGCCACGCTTTTTTACCTGCCCACAAACCCCAAAGATTGTACATACTCTCTAGGAGGAGGAAATAGCATTTCTCCGCCGCGAGTTGCGCAGGGCAAAGCCCGAGCATGTCTGAGCGCCGGAGAAATGCTATTTCCGACGACGAAACATTACAACTACCCCTCTTTTCCTTCGTACTTCTCCTTCAACTCCGCAACAACATTCGGATCCGCCAACGTAGTCGTATCCCCCAAAGCCTTCCCAAGCGCAATATCCTTCAACAACCTCCGCATAATCTTCCCCGACCTAGTCTTCGGTAAATCCACAGAAAACAAAATCTCCTCCGGCCTCGCAATCGCCCCAATCTTCTTCACCACATGCTGCTTCAACTCATCCTTCAACGCATCACTCGCCTCTTGCCCTTCTTTCAAAGTAACAAAAGCAACAATACCCTCTCCCTTAATTTCATGAGGCTTACTCACAACAGCAGACTCCGCAACCTTCTGATGATCTACAAGAGCACTCTCTACCTCAGCCGTTCCAAGCCGATGTCCCGAAATATTCATCACATCATCCACTCGACCCAAAAACCAAAAGTCTCCATCCTCATCTCTCTTAACTCCATCTCCAGGAAAATAAATCCCATCCCACTTAGACCAATACTGTTCTTTAAATCTCTCATCATCATTTAAAATGGTGCGCAACATGGAAGGCCAAGGTTTATTAATAGCCACATAACCTCCACCCGAAGTAATTTCTTCTCCTTGTTCATTAAGAACAGTGGCAGAAATTCCAGGAAAAGCTTTCGTAGCAGAACCCGGTTTTGTTGTCACAACTCCCGGAAGTGGCGTAATCATAATCGCCCCTGTTTCTGTTTGCCACCACGTATCTACAATAGGGCAATTTTCTTTTCCTATATTTTTGTGATACCACATCCATGCTTCAGGATTAATGGGTTCTCCAACGGATCCCAAAAGACGCAAAGAAGAAAGGTCTGTTTTATCAATCCACTCAGTACCCCATTTCATAAAAGCACGAATGGCTGTAGGTGCTGTATAAAAAATACTTACTTTATGTTTCTCTACCATTTCCCAGAACCGACTCTTCTCTGGCCAATCCGGAGAACCCTCATAAATCAAAACTGTCGCCCCATTCGCTAAAGGACCATAAGTCACATAACTGTGTCCCGTTACCCAACCAATATCAGCTGTACACCAAAAAATGTCGTCTTCTTTTAAATCAAAAACCCATTGCGTCGTCGCATAAACTCCCGTGAGATATCCTCCAGTTGTATGCACAATACCCTTAGGCTTTCCGGTCGTCCCCGAAGTATAGAGAACAAAGAGCATATCTTCTGCATCCATAGGTTCTGGAGCACACACATCATTCACATCCTGGATTAAATCATGCCACCAATGGTCACGCCCTTCTTTCATCTGACAATCCTCTGATGACTTTCCTTCTCGTCCTAGAACAATCACATTTTCAATTGTTGGACAAGTATCCAACGATTCATCAGCCGCTTTTTTTAATAAAATCTTCTTACCTCTTCTCCAACCATAATCCCCTGTAATTAGAACTTTCGCTGAAGAATCTTGAATTCGATCTGCTAAAGATTCCGCACTAAATCCGCCAAAAACAACATTATGAACCGCCCCAATCCGAGCAGATGCCAAACAAGCAATCATCACCTCTGGAACCATGGGCATGTAAATCGCAATACGATCTCCCTTACCCACTCCTAAATTTTTAAGCACATTTGCGAAACGACTTACTTCTTTAAGCAACTCCTCATAAGTAAGAGTCCGAACTTCTCCTTGCTCTCCCTCAAATATAATCGCTTTCTTATTTTTTCTATCAGGATTCGCAGCGTGACGGTCTACACAGTTATAACAAGCATTAATCTTCCCACCCACAAACCATTCCGCATGTGGAGGATTCCATTTCAAAACTTCTTTCCATGGCTCGAACCAATCTAGTTTCTTTGCCCAATCAGACCAATAACTTTCAGGGTCAGACAGAGCTTTCTCATAAATGGAAGCGTCCTTAAAATTGGCTTTTTGTTGAAAATCAGAAGAAGGAGGAAAAATGCGTTCTTCTTTTAAAAGATCATCGAGAGAGTCAGTTGACATAAACGGTCTCCTTAAGATATGGAGTGAAAAAATGAGAGGATATTATAGCATGGAAAAGTGCCAGGCTTAAAGGCCTGGCACTTTGGACGTTAAAATTAATTCTTTAGTTTTTTGGGAATAGAAGAAATAGACAAATTGTCATCCTAGGAGTCGTGACAATCTCAGACTTGGTACCGGCAGATCCTTCGGCGGCACTGGGCCGTGCCTTCTCAGAATAAATTCGAACGGACAACTTGAGACGTACTATGTACGTCTAAGTTGTGTTCTCATTTAGCTTTTCTTTGTTTGATTCGCTACTTCGTCTTGAGCCGCTTTAAGAGCTGCAGGGTCTCCTAAATAACGATGCCCTGTTTGATTTAAATTATCATCAAACTCATAAAGAAGAGGGATTCCAGTAGGAATATTTAATTTCACAATTTCTTCTTCCGACATTCCATCTAAATGCATCACCAAAGCTCTCAAGCTATTTCCATGAGCCGCAACAATTACATTTTTACCCTTCTTCAACTCAGGAAGAATCTTCTCTTCCCAATAGGGAATCACTCGCTCCAAAGTTGTTTTTAAAGACTCTGTTGCTGGAAGATCTTCTGGCTTTAAATCTTTGTAACGAGAATCATGTTTAGGGTGACGCTCATCACTTTCATCAAGAGGTTCTGGAGGAGTAGCAAAACTACGTCTCCAAACTAAAACTTGTTCTTCTCCAAACTTTTCAACTGTTTCTAATTTATTTAAACCTTGCAACGCTCCATAATGTCTTTCATTCAACTTCCAAGTACGAATCACAGGAAGCCACATCTGATCCAACTCATCCAAAGAAAGCCACAACGTTCTAATTGCACGCTTCAAAACAGAAGTAAAGGCCACATCAAACTGAATTCCTTCATCTTTAATAACTTTTCCAGCATTACGAGCTTCTCCAACACCTCTCTCAGTCAGATCCACATCATGCCATCCTGTAAAACGATTATCTAAATTCCACTGACTCTGCCCGTGACGGAGCAACACTAATTTCGACATATCTTTCTTCCCTCTCTTATTAATTTCTATAGTTATTTGGTTTGGGTGTCAGCAGGATGCCTTATTTCTGTACCCAATTTCATGTACACAATATCTTCAGCGATATTATTGCATAAATCAGCGATTCGTTCCAAGTCATGTCCTAAAGAAATTAAATTAATACCTGGCTTAACTAGCTTTGACTCACCTTCCATCACCTTCAACAACTTAAAATAAAGATCACTATTTAAACTATCCACCTCATCATCCTGCTTTAATACAGCACGGGCCAACTCAACATCCGCATTAATAAAGGCCTCTAACGTATCTTTAAGCATTTTTTTTACAGCTTCTGCCATGGACACCATAACCCCTTCTTCTTTAAGAGGCTCACTCTCCAACAAATAAAGCGTATGCTGAGCAATATTAACAGCGTGGTCACCCATGCGTTCTAAATCGCTATTGATCTTTAAAATACCTGTGATCATTCTTAAGTCTACAGCCATGGGTTGTCCCAAAGCCAAAAGAGCATGCCCGTTATCATCTATCTCTATTTCTTGATGATTAATGACAGCATCTCCTTTAATTACTCTTCTTGCAATCTCGCTATCTTGGTTTAAAAAAGCATCGATTGCATTCTCAATAGCCTCTTCAACCATCAAACCCATTTTAAGCAAACTCTGTTTTAAATCTTTAAGTTCTTCATGAAAATGTCTGGCCATAATTTATCCTCTTTTATAAATATTCCGTTATTACAAAAACTGAAAATGAATCACCCAAATCTTCCGGTTATATAATCTTCTGTTTCTTTTTTTTCTGGATTCGTAAAAATTTTCTTTGTATCGTCAAACTCTACCATATCACCCATATAAAAATAGGCTGTGTAATCACTCACGCGTGCCGCTTGCTGCATATTGTGTGTGACAATAACAATCGTATAATTTTCTTTAAGTTGATGAATCAATTCTTCAATTTTTGCTGTCGAGATCGGATCCAAAGCAGATGCGGGTTCGTCCATCAAAATAACTTCAGGACTCACGGCTAGAGCTCTGGCAATACAAAGACGCTGTTGTTGACCTCCAGAAAGTTGAAGGGCTGATTCATGGAGACGATCTTTAATTTCTTTCCAAAGAGCTGATTGCTTCAAACTATGCTCAACAATCTCATCTAATTCTGTTTTGTTTTTCATTCCAATTAAGCGCAATCCATAGGCCACATTTTCATAAATGCTTTTTGGAAATGGGTTTGATTTCTGAAAGACCATCCCTATAACACGTCTTAAAGCCACAACATCAATTTTAGAGTCATAAATATTAACCCCATCTAAATTAATCTCACCTGTCCTTCGGACGCCTGGAATCGTATCATTCATGCGGTTTAAAGTTCTTAAGAAAGTAGATTTTCCACAACCTGAAGGTCCAATCAAAGCCGTAGCTGCTTTTTCTCGAATATTCATATGAATATTTTTTAGCGCATGATTATCGCCATAAAACAAATTTAAATCTTTGGCTTGTATTTTAATCTGATTTTCCAAATTTGTTTGCATATCAGAATGTACACTCATTTGATTTTTGTCTATAGTCCCTAACTCGTTTGACATAATATTCATTGTCTCCTTGGATTAGTTTACCCTCAACTTTTTTCTAAAGTGAATTCGAAGCATAATAGCAAAGAAGTTAAGCAAAAAAGTCAAAGCAATTAACACCAGTGTCGTTCCATATTGAATTGGAAGTGTTCTTTCCACATTAATTGATTGAGTCGCCATAATAAAAATATGATACGTTAACGCCATAAATTGATCAAACGGATTAACCATAGGAATAAAACCAAACAATTCCGTTACAGGCAAGTGGGGTAAAAAGTAAGCACACCCTGTAAATAAAATCGGTGCCGTATCGCCTGCTCCACGACTAATAGAAAGAATAGCCCCCGTTAAAATCCCTCCTCTAGCTTGAGGAAGTACCACAGTCCAAATTGTTTGCCACTTTGTAGCACCCAAAGCCAGCGCAGCATCTCGATGACTCTGAGGAACCGAGTTCAACGCTTCTTCTGTGGAAACAATAATCACCGGAAGCACAAGAACTGCAAGTGTTGCCGAAGCCCATAATAAACAAGGTTGTCCAAATAAAAGTCCTGTATTTAAAACAGCATCTAAATTACGCCCCACAAATAAAATAAAAAAACCTAGCCCAAAGAGTCCAAATACAATTGAAGGAACACCTGCTAAATTATTGACTGCAGCCCGAATAATACGCACCAACTTATTATCACCCCCATACTCAACCAAATAAATAGCAGCTCCAACACCCAGGGGTAGCGCCATCAAAATCATAAACAACGTAATTGCAATTGTTCCAAAAATACAAGGTAAAATTCCACCCGCTTCCATACCATCTTTAGGAGGTTGAAATAAAAATTCCCAAGAAATAATTCCGTAGCCTTCTAATACAATTTTAGCTAACAACGCAAAAAGACAAACCAAAGGAAATAGAGTAAAAACACGAGTTAAAAAAATCCAGAAAGCTTCTGTGATTTTATTTTTATCCATCTGGTTATGGTATAAATCTTTGTTTGGCTTAACTAATGGTGTTTTCATGTTATTTTCTCTTTTACATTCGTAAATTCTGACGCATACGATTAATGACAATTTCTGAACATAAATTTAATATAAAGGTAATCGTAAACAAAACAGCACCTACTAAGAAAAGAGCATAATAGTGTTCGCTTCCTTGAGCTACCGCACCCAGTTCTGCTGCAATCGTTGCTGTCATCGTTCGTACACTTGAAAATATATCTCCAGTAACTAACGCTGCATTTCCTGTAGCCATAACAACAATCATCGTCTCCCCTAAAGCTCTTCCGAAGCCTAAGATAACTGCAGCAGAAATTCCTGAAACCCCCGCGGGAAGAACCGTATTCCAAATCGTTTGCCACTTAGACGCTCCCAATGCATACGATGCATCTCTAAGCTCTTTGGGAACTGCACGCAAAGCATCCTCTGAAATACTCACAATAATAGGAAATGTCACCAAAGCAACACCTAGAGCACCGACAAATGCGTTGAGCCTAAACTTGGAACCTGTAATATTCTGAACAATCGTAGCAATCACAGCCAACATAAAAAAACCAACTACAACAGAAGGAATGCTCGCAAGGAGCTCAAGAGATGGTTTCAACGTTTCCCTAACTTTATTTGGAGCAATCTCAGAAAGATAAATAGCTGCTCCAATACCAAAAACAGATGCCATAACCGTTGCTGGAAACGCCACTAAAAAACTACCGCACACTAAAGGAATCAAAGAGTATTTAGGTGTTTCATTCACCGCTTGCCACATCATTTTAAAAATATTTTTCTCTTCCCATGAATCGAATACAGTAATACCAATAAGGTCAAAAGGAGGTCTTGTTTGGAAAAATAGAATAGCTTCTTTGAAAAGAAAAACGAAAATGAGAGCAATAATTAGAACAGAAGACACTCCTGCAAATAAAAGTGTCTTTTCGATGAACCACTCAGAATTGAATAAATGCTTTTTTTTGACGAGATCTTTCATATTACCTTTTTAATGCAAACAAAGTGGTGGTCAAATTAATGGCCACCACTTTTTACACATTTTAACAACTTAAACACTTCTTAAAAAATTGATAACAAAAATTATTCCTTCAGCTTCATTAAGAAGTTAAAGGAACATACCCAACCATCTCAACAATTTTTTGTCCATCAGGACTTAAAATCCACTGGAGATACTCATTAATTTCCCCTTTAGGTTTCAACGCCGTATACATGAACAAATAGCGCGCAATGGGATATTTCCCAGAAGTAGCCGCTTCATAGTCCACTTTACCATTAGATTTTACAGGGCTCACCGCTTCCGTTTCCTGCGTTTTACTAACAGCAACAACTTTCGTGTTTGACTGAGTCAAGAAATAAGCCACCCCACCATAACCAATTCCAGCAGTGTCTTTAGACACTGCATTCGCAACAGCACTTGTTCCTGGAACCGTCTGACAATCAGCAGCATAGTCTTGTTTCTTCAATACGGTTTCATTAAAGAAAACATAGGTTCCGCTGTTTGCTTCACGACAATATCTTAAAATAGGCTTATCTTCCCCGCCCACTTCTTTCCAATTATTAATTCTTCCAGTATAAATCCCCATTAACTCTTTCATAGAAAGAGAATCAATCGGATTATCTTTATGAAGAACAACCGCAAGACTATCCATCGCTACTTTAAATTCTTCCGGATAGTAACCATTTTTTTTAGCTTTAGTAATTTCCTTCCCCTTAATCCCACGACTTGCATTAGCAACATCTGTTGTCCCATTAATTAATGCGGCAATACCTGTCCCAGAACCACCGCCAGTAACTTGAATGCTTACTTCTGGGTTTTGCTTCATATATTCTTCAGCCCAACGTTGTCCAAGAACCACCAGGGTGTCCGAACCCTTCACTGTAATATTTCTTTCTGCAAAAGCGGAGGGTGAAGCTATCATCACCACCAAAGCTAAAACCGCTATTATTTTTAATTTCATATCTATCTCCTTTTCACTAGTTATTTAAAAAATTAGAATTTCCAAACAAGGTCTAATTGAAATCTTCGCTGTTCTTCATCTCTTAATAAAGTTCCAGCTGTAATGTTGTTTACAAAAAATGCAGTCCCCGCTAAAGTAAGGTCATCCGTTAATTTATACTTAGCAAAGATCGAGCTACCACGTTTATCTGCATGCCCTAAACCAAAGTCACTGTCATTAAATGCTCCAACAACAGAATTTGCCTCAATGTAGCGGTAATCGGCTCCAACCTGCCAGTCTCCTTTTTTCGCTGCCTTACCCAGCTTAGCTCCTAAAGCCCAAGCAATGTTTTGTCCTCCAGCAGATGAGTCAGGTGCATTTTCCACAAGGTTATGAGCAAAATCAAAATAGAACTTAAGAGGTTTTCCATAAGGATAAACGGTTAAGTCTGCATAACCTTCAATCACTGAAAAGTCATTCGCATCTAAAGAAGCCGCTACACCATCGATATTAGGGTTCCCTCGAGCTAACGTACCAAAATTACCAGCTTCGGCATAATCGTTGTAGTTATACCAAGATGTTGAAAGGTTTAAATCTGCAGGACGCTCAAAGAAAGGTGTATAAAAAACGGTATTCACACCTGCCTGAAATGCATACAGCTCTGCATCACCTTGAGACGAACCATCTTCGTCCAGCACAAATTGACCAAAGGTTAACCAACCACCTAGATCCACGTTATCTCCATCGTAGAAATCAAAATCAAATTTTTGATAGGCACCTTCTGGACGAACATCTCGGTCCCAAATCATTTTTGAAGAGCCTTTTTCGAATGGGTTTTTAAATTTACCAGCTCCAATGGTTAACTTATCAATCACACCTTTTTCCGCCCAACCTGGCGTATAAAGTACATAGGCGCGCTCGATCACAGTAGATTTAAAAGTGAAGTTCGTATCTAAAGTGGCGTTGGTAGAAGTTGGATCTGTCGTTCCTCCAGAAGAAAGAAAAAAGCCCACTTTCATATCTGGGCTAAACTTTTTCTCCCAACCATAACGTAAACGCATACGAAAACGATTACGTGCATTCGACTCTGCTGGAGATCCGCTAGTAAAGTCAAAAGCTTCATAACGCAAACGGTAATCTGCTTTAAAGTTTAAATCTTTAAGCCATTTATCTGACTTGCCGATTTTTCCCTTTAAGTTTTGGTCGAACTTTTCTTTAAATTCTTCGTCAGAGATCCCGACGGCTTCAATACCTCCCGCTCCGTTAATACGTATGGCATTCTGTTTTTTTTCTAACTGGCCAATTTTTTTGTTTTGTAATTCGATAATAGATTTCAACTCTTGTAATTGCTTTTGCATTGCTTCAAAGCCAGCTGGCTCAGCTCCGCCTGCAAAAACAGTTGAAGAAGTTCCGAATACAAAAACGAGCATTCCTGCTATAAACAGTTTCATTTTCATGTTTAATTTCCCTTCGTTCGTTACTTGGAATTGATATAAAGTTTTGTTGATGAGTAAAAGTATATTAGGAGTATGTTTGAACTAATTGAGGGTAAAGTAAATTGTATGTAAAGTGGTAAAAGAAGGGTTTTATTTAGGTAAGGTGAAATAAAAGGTCGCACCCTCTCCTATAGAGGAATTACAAGAGACAGACCCTCCATGGTTCTCGACAATATGTTTGACTATAGAAAGTCCCAAGCCGGTACCTCCCATTTCACGAGAGCGAGCTTTATCAACTCGAAAGAACCGTTCAAACACCCTCGAGGTTGCTTCAGAAGGAATCCCCAACCCCGTATCTGTAATGGAAATTTCATAATAACCTGGTATTTCATTTATATCCAAAGTAACAAAACCTCCTTCGGAATTAAACTTAATTGCATTATCAATCAAATTCAAAAAAACCTGTCTCAATTTATCTTCGTCGGCCTGAACTTGAATATCTGGGATTTGGTTTCGAATTGAAATCTTTTTTTCTTTGGACTGAGGTTCCAAAATTTCAACAACGCTGGAAACCAATTGTTTTAAATTGAGATGCTTTAAATTTAAATCATCTTCTTTTGACTCAATATTAGATAATTTTAAAATATCGTCAATCAATCGAGCTAATCGCTTTGTATCTTCGTCCATCATTTGTAAAAATTTTCGACTCTGTTCTTTGTCTTCTAACGCTCCTCCTAAAAGAGTTTCTATAAAACCTTTGATCGAAGTTAACGGAGTTTTTAATTCATGAGATACATTAGCCACAAACTCACTTCGAACCATCTCAAGGCGGCGGAGCTCTGTCACATCATAAATAACTAAGATGCTACTAACCTCTCTGCCCACTTCTTGCATACCTACTGCATTTGCCTTTAAGATTTTGTTTTCGGGATAGTTCATTTCAATCTCTTTGCTAATCGTTTTTGATTGAGCAATAGATTTTTCAACAATCTGATCAATGAGTTGATTCTTAACAATCTCGAGCAACGGCTTAGCCAAAATGTCCGACTGAGATATACCGAATATATTTTTTGCACTCTGATTCATCAAGACAAGTCTTCTTTGAGAATTAACAGCAATAACCCCTTCGGTCATATTATCCAAAATCGCGGATAGTTTAGAGCGTTCATTTTCTATTTCAGAAATTCGTTTTGTTAAAATATGAGCCATTTTATTCATGGTATCCGCCAACACATTAAGCTCATCACTTCCTTGAACCATGATCTTCTGACTTAAATCCCCTTTGGCATAACGGGTTGCCGCCAATGTCATCTCTTCAACTCGCTTTCTAATAGATGCTCCAACAGTAAACCCCATGACAAGAACCACAAACACTCCAAAAATAAGTCCAATCAAAATAGGCTTTCTTACAGAAGACAAAATCTCATTTAATTTGTCTAACCCCAGAGTAATACGCAATACGCGTTCCACATCTCCCCCTTTAAACATAGGGACAGCCACATAAAACATTTTCATTTGTAATGTTTGACTAAATCGAATGCTCGAACCTACCCGCCCTTCTATAGCAGACCGCACTTCAGGCCTCCACCGATGATTATCCATTTCTTTAACTTGAGATAAATCTCTCATAGAGTCCGCAATCACCTTTCCACTAATATCAATCACTGTGATTCGAGACTGAGTTTGGGTAGCAATATGTTTCACTTTGTCCTGAACCCCTTCGGAAGGAGTGTCTGAGGTTGGAATTTGATTTTCCACCAACTTTGCTTTTGCTAATAAAGAAGCTTCCACTTGAGATAACATCTTTGTTTCAATAACACGAGAAACAAAGAAACTAATTCCTAAAAGCAACAATATAAAGATAAGTGAAAAAAGGAAGGTTAGCCGATTTCCAAATCGATTAAAGCTAAAGAAGCTCATAATTAACTTTCTGTGTCAAAACGATAACCTACATTCTTAACAGTAATAATACGGTCCGACTCCGACTTCAATTTTTTTCTTAACTGCCCAACATGCATATCAACTGTGCGTGTTTCAATATTAACAGACTGTTCATAACCCCAAACATTTTCAAGCAAAAACTCCCTACTTAAAACACGGCCACCTGCTTGCATCAAACACAAAAGCAAATCATACTCTTTTGAAGTTAGAGTAATCTCTTTTTGCTTTAAAAGAACCTTATGTTTCTCATCATCTATTTGCAAATTTCCCACACACAAAAAATTCTCTTTTGATGAACTCTTCCCTCTTCTAAGAACCGCTTTTACTCGAGCCACAAGTTCTCTAGGACTAAACGGCTTGGTCACATAGTCATCTGCGCCAAGTTCTAAACCTAAAACTTTATCCAACTCTTCACTTTTTGCTGTCAGCATAATAATAGCCATATGTGCTGTCAGATTATTTCTTTTTAACGCCTTACAAATCTCTGTTCCATCCATCTCAGGAAGCATTAAATCCAAAACGATAAGATCTGGCTTTTTTTTAATAGCCAAAACCAATCCTTCATCTCCCTTATCCGCCGTCAGAACTTTATACCCCTCTTGCTCAAGGTTGTATTTTACTAGCTCCTGGATGTTTTTCTCGTCCTCTATAACAAGAATTGTATTCTTAGCCATAATACTTCTTTGCCTCTAATAGGGTTAGACCACAACATCAAAAAACTTATTTTACGCTTTAACTCACATTATAGGTGTAAAAAATAAGTAAGCTTACAATTAAAGATCTCTCTATATCAATAATAGATTGGACTAATTATAGAATTTTTGCGATCATAGTCAAATATATAGAATTTAACTGTTAATGCACTAGAAGGAGAAAGTCAAAATGAGTGAAGTATGTGAATTATCTCAAGTCAAAGTAGGGGCATCTGCTCCTAACTTCTCAGGTCAAGCTTATTTGCCTGATGGTAGCTTCAAAGATATCAGTCTTTCTGATTATAAAGGAAAATGGGTCGTTTTGTTTTTCTATCCATTAGACTTTACTTTCGTATGCCCAACAGAAATTCAATCTTTCAGCAACAGCGTTAGTCAATTCCGTGACGCAAATGCAGAAGTTGTTTCTGTGAGCACCGACAGTGTTTTCTCACACAAAGCATGGGCAGAAGAAGGCGCTCTTGGAAAAGTAGAATTCCCAATGCTTGCTGATACCAATCACGCTATTTCAAAAAGTTATGGCGTTCTTATTGATGATAAAGGAATTGCTCTTCGCGGCACATTTATCATTGACCCAGATGGCAATGTTAAATCTGCAGTCGTTAACGACCTTCCTGTAGGAAGAAATGTAGAAGAAACACTACGAACACTTCAAGCAGCCCAAACAGGCGAGCTTACTCAGTGTGGATGGAAGCCAGGCGAAAAAACATTAGGAAAAGGGTAAGAGTTACTAAAAGAAAAAAGCGCCTGGCAACTGCTAGGCGCTTTTTTTATGTCTAAAATTATACCGGAATAGATTGATCCATTAGCATGACAGGAATTTCATTTCTAATGGGATAGATAAATTTTTGATCTTCTCGAATTAAACCCGCGTCTAACTTCTCTTCCACAACTTCACCATCTCGAGATTTTAGTTCTTTATTTTCAATTTTTTGATTGATCGATACTACAAGATCATCCCCTACCAACTTTAACTTTTGTTTTGTTTCGGGACAACAAAGAATATCTAAAAATTCTTGTTCCATAATTTATTCTCCTTTATTACTCTACTTGATCATTTAGTTTTTCAACTAATTCTTTCATTTGCTTTAACAAATACTCAGGAACTAAGCCATCTTGGCCTAACTCATTTACAGCATTATTCAACATAGAAGACAATCGTTTAATTGTAGAATTTCTTCTCTGAGAGCGAATTTCTGTTGGATCACGATCATCTCTAACTTCCAATATTTTTTTAACTTGAGCTCGCACTTCTTTAGGCTCTGAAGATCTCTCGATCACGCTCTCTCTAATCTCCTGAACATCTTCCTCTGTTAATTTTTTGTTGTTTGCGGCTAAACGAAGTATGTTAACAGATTCATAATTAGGAAGTTCCGAAGGAGATCTCTCTCCAGATTCATCCTCTTTAGCCAACATCGGTTCTTTCTTTTCTAAATAATAGTAGGATTTCAACAATTTCGAAGCGGTGTTCTGCCTAATCCCAAGTTCTTTACCGCAATAGCCGTCAAAGCTCAAATAACCCCATTCTTTATAAACCTTATCTTTATAAATCGAGTATAAATATTGTCCTAGTTTGATCCATGAAGCCTTATGGCTTTTGGCCTGTTCTAAGGTCTTTTCTCTTAACAACTCCCTATTTTGGGAGACTTCTTGCTGGTCCAAAACATCCGTACTCATAAATTCTCCTTTTCTTATCCGTATTAGAAACAAGAGTATACCTTAAGGCTTTAAATCCGTCCATCATCCTGGTGACTGTCATCAGGCCGCTTTCAGCGGTCCATGGTGACTGTCACCAATCTACCCAACTAAGCAATTGGTCTCATTGGCCTCATCATAGTGACAGCCACCATGCTCTGCGGGGACGCAGGCTAGTGAAAAGTCACTATAGTTGACCCCAGAGCCCTATTTTGGTATACTTCCGGTCCGTTTTCATGAGATTAAAAGGAGTGTATTATGGCTAAGCCAGGAAATAGAGTTATGGTGAAACTTCAAAGCACTGAAAGTCATCATATCTACTATACAAAGAAAAATAAAAGAAATACGACTGAGAAACTAGAGCTTAAAAAGTTTGATCCAAGCCTCAGAAAACACGTATTGTATAAAGAGAAGAAATAAATGAACAAATAACTTAGGGTAAAAAATTTACCCTAAGTTATATTGTGAATTTATCCCCGCGCAGGCGGGGATCCAGAAAACTCAAAAAAACTAATCCCTTACAAACTATCCATATATCTTTTGGATTCCCGACAAAAACACTCGGGAATGACAAGCGTTAAATTTAAACAACTCTTTATCAGCCAAAACAGCGTTTCTTCTTATAATCCATCCACATATCTTTAAACTGAGCTCTCTGTTCTGAACTCATATTCCCTTTAATATTTGTAATAGCCTCTACAATGCCCCGCATCTTAATTTTCTTAACTTCATACTTCTGATCAATCAGAGCATTAATGGCTTCAATATCAATAGGATCTTGATGCAACGCAGAATAAAAATCGACCATTATTCCTTCGATCTCTGCTTTTTGTCTAATCATGCTTTTCTTTAAATCCATCTTAATTTTCTTGATAACTTCAACTTGTTCATCAGACATATTTAACTCATCTTGATGAAGAAGAATAAACTTCACCTTCATATTAAATTTATGCTCCAGAGAATGTTTATGGCCTCCCTTAGCATAAGCACTTGGAACCACTACTGACGCAGCAAATAAAAATAAGAATAAAACAGATAAAATCTTAACCGAATTCTGCATAACACACCTCCTCATTAATCGTTATAGGCTAATACTCCACTTATAATCGTACCACACCAAGACCAGGTTGTAAGTTACGACAAGAATAAAACAATCCTTGATCATTTCTCACCCTTCTTTTCCTCCCCTTTCAGTTCATGGGTTCTCAACTCATACTTCCCTTTAAGTTCGTCCACCACAGAACCAGTCCACATATCCACACCCACAATATAAGAAGCTCTAGCTATTAAATGTGCCGCTACAGGCGCTGTCAAAAAAAGAAATAAAACAATCAGAGCTGCTTTAAATACCACATTAAGATTAGGGTGATAGAAGCAAACCCCAACCATAATCACACCGACCGCCAAAGTTCCCGCTTTCGTAGCAGCCTGCATTCTCATAAACAAATCCGGCATTCGAACTAAACCAATCGCAGCGATCAGAGAAAAAAAGCCGCCTAACAATAAACAAACAATTGTGACCCATTCCATTTATAAATCGTCCTCTCGTTTCTCAACAAAAAATGCCATCGCTACGGTCCCCAAAAACATGAGTAACGCTAAAACAATAGCGACTTTTAAATAATAGAACTCTCCTGTTTCAATCGTATATAAGCCAATAATACCCACCACAATAGTTGCGATAAAATCCAAGGCGACAACACGGTCCGTCAGCCTAGGCCCTTTCAACAAACGATAGAATGCTAGTATGATGGAGAGATAAAGTAATCCGTTGACCCCTTTAATGGCATAAGGAATAAGTTCCACACCTGACATAGTTACTTCGTAGCCTCCAATAATTTTTGTTCTAACCCGTCTCTTATTTCTTTTCGGACTTCATCGGCAGATTTCATTGAAATCACATGAATATAAAGTGTTTTTTTGTCATTAGAAACATCGATACTTAAGGTTCCCGGAGTTAAAGTAATAACATTGGCCAATACCGTAATCTGCCAATTTTTCTTTAATCGAAGAGGTATCGCCACAATCCCTGGTTTTGCTTTTTTCAACGGGGATAAGACATAATAAGCCACTCTGATATTTGCAACAATAAGCTCCCAGAAAAAATAAAAAATAAAAATAAAAACTTTGGGTAATTTTAAAAAATACTTCAAAGATTTTTTTTGAACAGGCATATACCAAAGCAAAAAAACACCCAACAAAGCTCCTAGAGCAATATTAAGCAAACTAAAATCTACCGTCAAGGCAATCCATACAATTACAATAACTGCTTCCCAAAATAATCGAACCATTAAGACCCTCTTTTACTGTTGACTCTGTAAGACTGCCGCAACATAGGATGTCGGATCCATGAGTTGTTCGGCTGTCTGAAGAGATAAACCAAAAACAAACTGCGCTCCAAAACCAATGCAAACCGTCATCAAAGCAAGCCAAACCATTGGAATAAACATTCCAGATAATGCAAAACCGGAAACAGAACTTAAAACGGGTTTAGAACCTTCCATTTTCTTCCAGAATACTTCCTGCCAAATCTTAGTCATCGAAAACAAAGTGAGCAAGCCAACTATTAGAGCAACGACAACAATCCCGTATTGACCTACCTCAAGAGCTGATTTAATCAAAATAAATTTTGCAAAAAATCCAGACAGCGGTGGTAACCCCGCAAGAGATAATGCGGATACAAGAAAAACAATTGAAACGTAAGGGTGATCACGATACATATCTCCCAATTTACTTAAATGAAAAGAACCCTTAACTTTATGAGCAAATCCACTCACTAAAAACAAATTTGATTTTACAATTATATGATGAATGATATAGAACACAGAACCGGCAAGTGCTGCTTTTGTAAACAAA
Organism: Candidatus Omnitrophota bacterium; assembly: GCA_029261035.1. Taxonomy (GTDB): domain Bacteria; phylum Omnitrophota; class Omnitrophia; order Omnitrophales; family JACROU01; genus JAJDCD01. The sequence goes on along the minus strand of JAJDCD010000023.1, from coordinate 591,474 downwards.
CCTAGCCCCATAATCATATACCCTATTTGACTGATGATATGAAAGGATAGAATTCTACGAAATTCATTTTGAGCAGCAGCCCCTAACACCCCTGTAACCATCGTAAAAGCAGCTATCCCTAAAATAAGAGAGTGCGTCACTTCTGTGTCCTGTATAAAAATAAGTGTGAACACCCGAATAAGCGCATAAACTCCCACCTTCGTCAACAGGCCTGCAAACACAGCAGAAACAGCAACGGGTGGCGTATGATAAGAAGCTGGAAGCCAAAAAAACATTGGAAAGATAGCCGCTTTAATCCCGAAAGCCATTAGAAATAGAACAGAAACTAATGTAATCAATCCTGGCTCCGAAATTGTTTTTATTTTAATGGCCAAGTCTGCCATATTCAGCGTGCCTAAAAGTCCATACAAAATTCCAACCGCTACTAGAAAAAAAGTTGAGGAAAGTAAGTTTAACGTCACATATTTAATAGCACCTTCCATTTGCTGTTTCTCACCACCCAAAACTAAAAGCACGAAAGAACTGATCAAAAGAACTTCAAACCAGACGTACAAATTAAAAATATCTCCTGTAAGAAAAGCCCCGCAAATACCCATCATCATTAAATGCATTAAAGGATAATACCCAAAAGATTCCCTGTCTTTATCTACTGTAAAACAAGAATATAAAATCGTAGCAAACGCAATAATGGCTGCAAGCAAAACCATAATGGCACTAAACAAATCGCAAACCAATGTAATGCCAAAAGGAGCAATCCAGCTTCCCATTTGAACTGCAATAATTCCGTTGCGATAAACATGCATCAAAAGATACACCGCTACAACCAACAAAAGAAAGGCCCCGACAACACCCATATTCTTTTGATAAATCCTTTTTTTCCAACCCAAAAGCGACACGGCAGCCGTTATGAGAGGAATCAGTATTGGAAGAATAATAATGTGGCTCATGTATCCGTTTCTTTCATTTGATCGAGATCATCAGTCCCTACACTTTCAACGGCTCGATGTGTTAACACCAACGCAAAAGCTAATACACCGAAACTGATCACAATAGCTGTTAAAACAAGTGCCTGAGGCAAAGGATCTGCGTTGTTTGAAACAGTTTCCTGAAACTTAGAAATAATCGGCGCTTTTTCTCTTACAATTCCAGCTCCTGTAAAAATAAGCAAGTTAGCCGCATGACTCAATAATGCCAAACCAATAATCAATTTCACTACACTACGCCGCATCATCATATAGATACCTGCTGAATAAAGAACTCCCACAATAATAGCTAACCAGAAAGACATTAAACTTCCTCCAATAATGAAAATATAATTTTGACAGTCACTCCCAACACAACAAGATAAACACCTACATCAAAAAACAAAGGGCTCCCTATGTGGATGTCTCCAAAAATTTCCGAATGGCCATGAAACCACACCCCAGTCAAAAAAGATTTATTTAAAATAACAGGAATCAGTCCACTAAAAAGAGCTGTTAAGAGCCCAATACCAATAAGTACCGCCGGCTCAATTCGGAGTCGTTTTCTTGCTTCTTCCACATTATAAGCGATCGCAAATAAAATAAATGCCGAAGCAGCTACAAGACCACCAACAAACCCACCCCCCGGTTCATTGTGCCCCCCTAGCAATAAATAAACAGAAAACACAAGCAGCAAATACTTTAAAAATACTGTCGCCGTTCTTAAAATAATGGAGTGCATAAATTACTTCTTCCCTAGCTTTAACTTTAACAAAATAAAAATACCTAATCCCGCAATGGCTAATACGGTAATTTCTCCCAACGTATCTAGAGCACGAAAATCCACCAAAATCACATTCACAACATTTCTTCCATGAGCTAAAAGCCAACTGTTCTGTTCAAAGTAAGGAGATATGCTTTCAGCATACTGAACATCTTGAGCTGCTAAAACTAAAAAAGTCATCAATGCTCCTGCGGATAATGCTAATAACGCATCCCTTAACTTCGACCCTTTAGAAGATAAATTCTGAAAAGGTTTTAAATGATAAAAAACTAAAATAAAAAGAACAACGATTAACGTTTCAATCACAATTTGAGTCATGGCAAGATCTGGAGCTCCAAAAATCACAAATATCACACTCACCCCATACCCAACAACCCCCAAAGAAATAATAGCGGAAATTCGAGACCTCAAAACTGTAGAAGCTAAAGTAGCTGCTATGATCAGAAGCACAAGTAAGAACTCATGAAATTTAATATCAGAAAAATTAAAAGTCATCTGCAATGTTTCTTGATGCAGAAACACCACCCACCCACACAAAAAAACAGCCGTCAAAATAATAAAAAATACGTAATAGCGCAGAAATCCATTCTGAAGAATTAGGGTTTGCGTTTTAGCAACACTATTCAGTATTTTTAAAAATATTTGATATGCTTTCTCAGGTCCTAAAGATTTAAAAATAGCCAAAGGTTTAAACAGCTTCAAACTAACATCTCGTAATAAATAAAAAGCCACCCCCACAGCTAACACAGTCATACTTATAAAAAATGCCTGATTAAAACCATGCCAAAGTGCTAAATGAACATGGTCCGAAGATGAGCGAACCAGCGTATGAACACTGGCTGTCACAAAAGAATCCAAGACTTTAGGGTATAACCCAAACCCCACACTCAAAACGGCAAAAATTAAAGGCCCCAAATATAAAGCAAGAGGTGCTTCATGCGGTTTTTTAGGTGTGACAGCAAGCTTTCCAAAAAAAGGTTTTAGCCCCGTAAAACACGCCGCACAAACAATAAACAAACTGGTAAAGCTAACAACCCAAATATTGAGAGGATAAAAAAGCTGCGTTTTTAATGTGCTTTCTAAAAAAAGCTCTTTGCCAATAAAACCAAAAAGCGGCGGCACTCCTGCCATTGATAGCCCGCAAACCAAAGCAATAATAGCTGTAAGTGGCATTTTACTTCGAAGTCCTGATAACTTTCTTAAATCCTTTTCTCCCGTTTCATGATCCACTGCCCCAGCTATCAAGAACAAAGCAGCTTTATACAACGCATGAACCAAAATAAAAACAAGAGCTGCCGCTACGGAATAGGCCGTCCCCATTCCTAATAAGAATAGAATCATTCCCAAAGCTGTCACCGTCATATATGCCAAAACAAGCTTATATTGATTCTGCGTGAAAGAAAGAACAGCTCCTACAATCATTGTTGTCAACCCAGCAATTTCAATTGTAGTAAACCAAAGAGGCGTTTCAGAAAAAACAGGATTGAGACGTGCCACAAGATAAATACCTGCTTTGACCATCGTTGATGAATGTAGATAAGCACTGACAGGTGTTGGAGCTTGCATCGCATTCGGAAGCCAGAAATGAAATGGAAATTGAGCTGACTTTGTAAAAGCTGCTAACAAAACTAAAATTACAATCGCAGAAATATACGGACTCGAAATTAACGTTTGCCACCTCTCTACCCAAACAGTTATTTCAAAACTCCCAACAGCACTCCCTGCCATAAGAACAGCAACTAAAAGTGCAAGCCCTCCCAACCCAGTAACCAACAAAGCCTGAAGAGCAGCATAACGCGACTCTTTCTTTTCATGGTTATATCCAATTAAAAAATAAGAGCTCAGACTTGTTAATTCCCAAAATACAAAAAGCACCAATACATTATTAGATAAAACGACTCCCAACATAGAACCCATAAAAACAAAAAGGCTACAAAAAAATCGTCCTAAATACCTATCCCCTTCCAAGTAGGATCCCGAATAGAAAACAATAACCGTTCCAATCCCACAAATAAGCATCGCAAATAAATAGCTCAGACCATCCAAATGAAAAGAAAAAGAAAAATTAAGTAGAGGAACCCATTCGAAAGTGTGGGTCAAGGTTTGCCCTTGAAGAATTAAAGAAGTTTGACTTAAAAAATAAAGCGTTAAACTTAAAGGAAGCAAAGAAAACAGCCATCCGCTTTTCTTTTGAAAAACACGACATAAAAAAGGAGTAAAAAACGAAAATAAAAACAAAGAAAATACGGCTAAGACCATGAATTGTCCAATGTTATAGAGTCGTTAGAAAAGGGTATTATACAGAGAAACCCATTTGATTAGAAGTACCGATGTTACTTTTTCTTATAAAGGACAGATGCCCATTCCTTGCTCTTTAGGATTTTAATGCAATGGAGCTGAGGATGTTTGAACTGTTTCTTAAAATCTTCAAAATGTTCTAAAAGAATTCCCGAAACAATTAAATAACCCCTTTTTTTTGTGCTATTCACCAATTTCTTACGATTATCTAATAAGTGCTTGGATATCACATTAGCCGCAACCAAGTCGTACTTTTTAGTTAACTGAACTTCTTCTAATCTCTTTCTCATGATTTGAGAACTGTTAATGTTATTGAGTTTAAGGTTCCATTTAGAAGCCTTCACAGCCTTTTCATCATAATCAAAGCCCACACTTTCTTTGGCGCCCAAATAATGAGCTGCTATAGAAAGAATGCCTGTTCCAACTCCAACATCCAAAAAGTTATTAAATTTTCCATCAAGACGCTCCATCAACTGAATCACAAGGCATGTTGTTTCATGAGTCCCTGAACCAAAAGCACCTTGAGGATTCATATAGATAGGTATTTTGTTTTTTGATCGAAATTCTTCTTTTTCCCAAATTGGAACGATCATAAAATTTTGTCCAAAACGAGATATGTGATAATCCAACATCCATTTATCCAACCAATCCGCACGCCCTAATACTTTGACTTTTAGTTGAATCTTATTCGATCGAATATGCCTTATCTCTTTTTTTGCCTTTTCTACTATTCTTAAAGACCGGGTATAAAAACAATGCTGGAACTGGCTCTCAAAAAAGGAAATCGCCCTTTGATCTGAAGGCACACGAAGCTTCTGAAAAAAAGACTGGATTTCGGCCTGCTCTGAATCGGTCGGAGACTTGCAAGTTAATGCCACTTCGACATAAGTTTCTTTTGGGAGAAGATGCGTTTTCATGGCAACAGCATAACAAAGTCGTCAAGAATGTAAAACCTCTTTACAATTCATTTCCAGGTTATTGAAGGATGTGATACAATTATGTTGGAATCTTTTGAAAAGATTGAATTATGTCATCCAGACAGACCCTAACATTATAAATAGCAAACTGTTAAGAGGAAGTTATGGAACCAAAACCTGTGGAAATTCTAGATAGTCAGAAGTTGTTTAAGGTGAGCATGCCCAAGTACTTAGAGGCAGCTCCTGATATTACAATTTCAAAAGCTATTGAACTGATGCAGGATAATAAACATGGCTATGTTATTCTTACAGAAAACAAAAAAGTCGTTGGTATTTTTACAGAAACTGATTTGGTCCGAAAAGTTTTAGGAAAAAACATAGATTTAGAAACTCCTATTCGCGACCTTATAACACAAAACCCTATCTTATTAACGGGTAATGATTCTATTGGGACCGCCATTGACTTAATGGGAAAACATCGTTTCTACCACATTCCAATTGTGAATGAAAAGGAAGAGCTTACCGGCGTCGTATCCGTCCGATCCCTTATTCGTTTTCTAGCAGAGTGCTACCCAGATGAAGTCTTAAACTTACCTCCAGACCCTGATAAAATAATGGACACCCCAGAGGGTGGATAACTCATAACATGACTGAAACAAAAAAAAATAAAACAGAGATAGTGTCTTCAATTACAGTTCGCTTCGCTGGTGACTCTGGAGACGGTATGCAGCTGACAGGCGACCAGTTTACTGACACCGCTGCTATCATGGGTAATGATTTTGCTACGCTTCCCGACTTTCCTGCTGAAATCAGAGCTCCTATAGGTACTTTGCCTGGTGTTAGTAGTTTCCAAATTCAATTTTCAGACTCCATTATTTTTACGCCCGGTGACATTGCAGATGTTTTGGTTGTGATGAACCCCGCCGCCCTCAAAGTCAATCTTCCTTTAGTAAAAAAGGGTGGACTTATCATTGTTAACGAAAGTGTTTTCAATGAAGAAAACCTCCGAAAAGCCACTTGGGAAAAAAACCCTTTAGATGACGAGACCTTAAAAGATTATTCTGTACTTAAAGTAAAGCTTTCGGAACTAACAAAAAACGCCCTTAAAGATCTCCATCTTAAAGCTTCAGAAGTGGAACGTTGCAAAAACTTTTTTGCATTAGGAATGATGTTTTGGCTTTATGATCGAGAATTAAATCACACAACAGCATGGATTAAAAATAAGTTTGCCAAAAGACCGGAGATTGTCGAAGCCAATATCACAGCGCTTACTGCCGGCTATAATTTTGCAGACATTGCTGAAGTTATTCCTAACCAATATCAAATTAAAAAAGCCATTTTAGATCCTGGAACCTATAGAAAAATTATGGGTAATGAAGCTCTAGCTATCGGACTCATTACTGCAGCTAACTTAGCCAATAAAACTTTGTTTTATGGCTCATACCCTATTACTCCAGCCAGCACAATCCTACAATACCTTGCTGCCTACAAAAATTATAATGTGAAAACTTTTCAAGCCGAAGATGAAATATCAGCTATTGGCAGTGCTGTTGGAGCTTCTTTTGGCGGACAAATTGGGGTAACCGGAACCAGCGGCCCTGGAATAAGCCTTAAATCAGAAATGATGAACTTAGCTGTTATGGCAGAACTTCCTCTCATTATTATCAATGTACAACGTGGAGGCCCTAGCACTGGAATGCCTACCAAAACAGAACAGACCGATTTGCTTCAAGTCCTTTATTGTAGAAATGGAGAGTCCCCTATTGCCGTTCTCGCTCCTCGAACTGCTTCAGATTGCTTTATAATGGCTATTGAAGCTGTTCGTATTGCTATTAAATACATGACTCCTGTTATTTTCTTGTCGGAAGGTTATTTAGCAAGCGCTGCCGAACCTTGGAAGTTACCGGACATTTCCACTCTACCCTCTATTGAAGTAACACATCCAAAAGCAGAAAAAGGAAAAACCTTTTATCCTTACGAAAGAAACCCAGAAACACTCGCACGTCCTTGGGCTATCCCTGGAACACCTGGATTAGAACATCGCATTGGCGGTTTATCTAAAGCAGACATTACTGGAAACGTAAGTTACGATCCTGAAAACCATCAAAAAATGACTAATTTACGTGCAGAAAAAATCGCACGGATTGCTAATGATATTCCTGAAGCTGAAATTCATGGGCCAAAATCAGGTAAGTTGTTAGTTCTTAGCTGGGGTGGTAATTATGGAGCTGTCTATCAAGCAGTCACCAACTTACACAACAAAAAGAAAAAAGTTTCTCAAGTGCACTTAAGTTATTTAAATCCATTCCCAAAAAATCTTGGCGATATTTTAAAACAATTTAAGACGATTCTAATTCCAGAATTAAATATGGGACAACTTCTCATGCTCATTCGATACAAATTTCCAGAATCACACAGCATTGGCTTTAACAAAGTAAAAGGGGTACCCTTTAAAGTAGAGGAAATTGAACAAAGGATTTCAGAATTATTATGAGTACAATAAAAAAAGAAACAACAAAACAGCCCGTCATTTCTTATAGCAAAGAAGATTTCGTCTCGGACCAGCAAGTGCGTTGGTGCCCTGGCTGCGGAGACTATGCGATTCTTTCTACAACACAACGAACTTTGGCTAAATTTCCTATCCCTAAAGAAAATCATGTTTTCATTTCTGGCATTGGTTGTTCTAGCCGCTTTCCTTATTATATGAACACATACGGATTTCATACCATTCACGGTAGAGCTCCAACAATTGCAAGTGGTCTTCGCTGTATTAATCCAGATTTAAATATTTGGGTCATAACCGGAGATGGAGATGGTTTGAGTATTGGAGGAAATCATTTAATTCACTGTATGAGAAGAAATATGAATTTAAACATTCTTCTTGTAAACAATCAAATATACGGCTTAACTAAAGGACAATATTCCCCAACCTCTCAACCAGGCAAAGTAACCAAAACATCTCCTGAAGGTTCCATCGATTACCCCATTAACGCTTTATGTGTTGCTATTGCTTCAGAAGCAACATTCATTGCACGCACTTTAGATACAGCGCCCAGTCACATGAGTACCATTTTAGAGAAAGCAATGAATCACAAAGGGGTCTCTTTTGTAGAGATTTATCAAAACTGTATTATTTTTAATGACAAAACTTTTGGTCCAGTTACAGGAAGAGAGACGCGAGATGAGAGAATGCTTTATCTGGAGCATGACAAACCTCTTATATTTGGTAAAGAGAAAGAAAAAGCAATACGACTCAAAGGTCTCCATCCGGAAATTGTCAATATCAATGAAGTGGATTCATCAGAACTGCTCATTCATAATGAAAAAGATACAGAACCCAACTACGCTTATTTTTTGACTCAAATGGAATATCCAGAAATGCCTGTTCCCTTTGGTGTTTTTAGAGATATAGACAAACCCACTTACGACGAAATGTTAAACGAACAAGTACAAGGTGCTATTAAGAAAAAAGGTGTTGGTGATTTAAAGGATTTAATTTATGGCAAAGATACCTGGGAGGTTAAATAATATGGATATTACCTGTCCATCCTGCGGGTTTAATAATATAGAAGGTGTTGATCGTTGCGAATGTTGTTTTTACACATTGATGCAGCGAGATCTTCCAAGCCCAAAAAAAGACGACCAGTATCAAAGTGTTATGATGACAGACCCTGTTTCTAATATCATTACAGGAAAAGACCTTCTTGTTTGTGATACAACAGACACTGTGGATAAAATCTTAGCTATTATTCAAGAAAAAAAGAAAAGCTGTGTTCTTGTTTATCACGAACATAAGCTTGTGGGCATTATTAGTAATCGAGATTTTTTAAAAAAAATTGCCTGCAGAAACAACAGCATTGATCCAAAAAACATCACTGCTCAAGATGTGATGACTCCAAATCCAGAATATGTTAGACCCAATGCGCCTATTGCATTTGCTGTAAACAAAATGGCAACCGGTCGATTTCGACATCTTCCCGTATTAGCCAGTGATGGCGCTCCAATAAGTATTATTTCTATCAAAGATGTTCTAGGATATCTTTCTCATAGAAAATCAAGTTAAGGCTGGTTTATTTTTAGGTTGGTTTATAAATACCCAGGATTTCTGTGCTTTTTACTTTTATTGAATCCCATTTCTCGTAATCATAATCTTTTGAATGCCAACGATAATTAGTTAAAAAATATTTAGCATCCGCCTCATCTTCTACAAGTTCAAACCGGCTTCTATCCTCTTTCGGAAGAAAACTTACATTTGAAATACCAGGCCAATGTTCTACATATATAGGAATAACTTTTGAAGAATCTTTTTCTAAAATCTTTTCAAGTCCTTGCTTAAATGAAAGGCCCCAGTAATCCAACTCAAAACGATTCCGTAAATCATTTCCTGAGAAAGCATTAAAATAAACGTTTTGATGAGGATGATTAAAAACCATAAATCCAAAAGGCTCTAATAAACCCAGGGCAACAATACCAATAAAAGCATAGCGCAAAAACCTGCCCTCTTTAACCTTATCCCACAGAACAGAAATAGCAATTAACGCAATTAACACCATAGCAGGATAAACAAAAAAGAGTTGTCGCCATCCATCGTAGACTACGGATTGTAAAATCAGAACCGCCATTACCGGCAAGAAAAACCACGCTGTAAAAATCAGAACCTCTTGTTTTTTCTTTGCATAAAAACATAGAAGAAGACCTAAAATAAAAAACCCAATGCAAACTAATGGGGTCGTAATCAACATCCATACAGGCAAATAGTGCCACGGTAAATCTAGAGCTTTAATAAATTGCCCTCCATAAAGAACAACACCGTCCCAAGGGTAATGACTCATCTTATTAAAAGCAGCTATAAATTCTTGAATGGGCGAATTCCATAATAGGGGCCAAAAAAGCACTGTCGCAAATAAGGCAAACCCTCCATACCCAATCAAATACGCCCAATCTTTTATTCCTCTTTTATTCCAATAAAAGCAAACTGTTAAGGCTGGTATTAGAACTCCCAATATTCGAATATCAATCAGAAAAGCTGTAGTCAAGGCATGGAAAATTAATGTTTTCCAGTGAGGATGCTGTAAAAAAAGAATCAGAGAATAGATAGCAATAATAAATACAGAGAGGAAAGCGAGGTCTTTAGAGTTATAAAAAGCGTGGGCAAAGATTCGAGGGCTTAAAACAAGAAAAGCAGCCCCAAGTAATCCCCAACGCCAACTTCCAAAATGTTGCTTGCAGATCAAAAAGAAAAAGAAAACTCCCAAAGCAAACAACAAAAAAGTAAGCAAATGCCTCAATAAAAAAATATCATGAGTGTCTTCTAAATCAAATGCCTTTTCAGCAAAAATCAGAACAAGCTCAAAAGCAGTCCCATAGTATCGGTCAATGTAAGTAAGCAAATCAGTGTTTTCACCCAACACATATTGAGATGTGACCATACCTGTATTTCTTTGCATCTCTTCATCCCAAGAAATACCATAATCTCTGTAAGTTAAGATCCCCACCAAAAGAAAGGCGCTAAAAAAAAGAAGCGTCCAAAATTTTTGTGAATTTCCTATAACTTTAATTAAAGGCAGATCTTTAGACTGTGTCTGCATTAATTCTTTAATTCCAAATAAATAAGAGTTTGTTCAGCTTTAATAGACAAAAGCTTATCCGTTGCAAAAATAAAAAGTTCTTTTGAAGGGGTTACAATAAACAAAGGAACAATGCTTTCTTGATTCTTTTTTAAGAATTCTTCTAAATTAAAATCTTTCTCTGCTTGTTTTAGTTTGATTTCAGCACCCTCATCAAACCACTTTTCTAATTGCGTATAGGTTGATTTCTTACCAAACAAATAACGGCCGCGATAATGCGCTTTTTTTTCTTTCTCTTCTTGCTGAGATTCACTCTCCTTTTTTGGACTCAATTGATATACTTCAGAAGTTCCAAATTCATTATGATATCGAACTGCTGCTAAAGAATTGACTTCGTCATTGGGAGTTAAAGCAATCATCCGACCCAACCCTTCAAAGTCTAATTCATCTCCTGAGTGCTGACTTAAAGCATCCTTATCCACAGCATACAAGCCTGCAATACGTGCAGAAGAAACATTTGCATAGTTCGTATCTATAAGCAAAACATCGATACCTGCTTTCTTAATTGCTAATGCAAGACTCCTGGCCCAGCGATGTGCTCCTAACATTAAAACTCCTTGAGGGTTTGGTGTTGACAAACCTAACCAAATAGCCAGCTTCGGAGAAATAATACTATAAATAAAAACGGTACTGACAATCACGATAAAGGTGATGGAAACCAGCTGAAAAGCTGAGGAAAAACCATGCTCAATAAGCTCAAAAGCAAATACAGCAGCTACAGCAGCAGCTACAATTCCTCTTGGCGCCATAAAACTCAACAGTAATTTTTCTTTCCAGTGTAATTCGGAGCCTAAAGTCGAAACAAAAACAGACAACGGTCTAATAACAAAAATAAGCAAAGCAATAAAAATAACTGTGTTCCAGTCCATCATCATTAACTGTTCCAGTTCCATTCGTGCTGATAAAATAATAAATAGACCTGAAATCAAAAGAATTCTTAAACTTTCTTTAAACTCTACAATTCGCTTAACATTAACTGATTTTTGATTCGCTAAGCAAACCCCCATTAAAGTTGCTGATAGCAATCCAGCCTCCGCCTGAAAAGAATTAGAAATTGTTGTAACAAGAAGCACCATCATTAAAGAAACAGGGCTTTGTAAAAAATCAGGAAGCCAATAATGTTTCAGGAGATAAATCATAACTCCCGCTCCCAACATACCCACTACACCTCCAATAAAAACAGTTCTAAGCAATCCTAAGGCAGTGCCTGCCAAAGCCTCTTGAAAACCTCCAGAGAGGATCGCCCCAAAAACTAATACTGCCAACATAGCCCCTATAGGATCAATAACGATTCCTTCCCATTTTAAAACAGAGCCTACACTTCGTTTTAAGTGCATATGTTTTAACAATGGGCCAATGACTGTTGGGCCCGTCACAATCAGAATCGCTCCTAAAAGAACCGATAATGAAAACTCTAACTTCACTATAAAATACAAAGCTAAAGCTGAAAGAACCCAAGTCACCAAAGAACCCAAGGTCACGAGATTTCTAACCACCCCGCCTACTTTGGTCAGATCTTTAAAGTTAAGTTCTAATCCACCTTCAAACAGAATAATTGCTACAGAAAAAGATATGAATGGAAAAAGAAGGGATTTGAAAAGCTCATCCGGTTGCAGAAACCCCAAGACAGGTCCAATTAAAAACCCAGCTAAGAGAAGCAATAAAATAGATGGAATTTGAAAACGCCAGGCGATCCACTGCGCAATCATCCCTAAAGAAATAATAGTCGTCAAAGCAATAGCTATATGTTCAAGCATAAAACCTCAATAAGTAAAAATTGAAAAGTTTAAAGTCAAAACCATAATTTAAAATAGAAAGTTTTTTAGAATTGTATTAACAAAGGGGTTTTAAAAATTTCAGCTTTTTAATTATGATTTTAAACTTTTACTTTAAAATTTAAAATTTCTTACTTTTCAACGAGAGAAAGTAAACTATCCTTACCCATGCGGGCACAGTAATCTCCAAAACTTTCATCTTCAGATTTATTCTCTTTATACGAAGAAAGAATAGGAAGTAATGTTGGAATCAGCTCGGCATAAGGAACCTTATCTTTTAAAACAAAATTTAAACGATCTCCCCTCAGACTACCTCCAATATAAAAGGTGTATGTCCCCGGGGTCCGCCCTACAAAAGCTATCTCTGAATTATAAGGACGCGCACACCCGTTAGGGCAACCCGTCATACGAATCATAATTCTATTTTGATCTAAACCTAATTCTTTAAGTTTTCCGGCCAACTCTGTAGTCAAATCAGGAAGCACTCTTTCCGACTCAGAAAAAGCCAAACCACAAGTTGGAAATGCAGGACATGCCATAGAGTCTTTACGAACATTTGAGATCTGTTCTGGAAGAAGAATTCCATGAGATGTAAAAATCTCTTCAACGTCTTTTTTCTGATCTTCCGTAAAACCAGACAAAAGAACATCTTGCTGTGCTGTTAGAAAAAGAGTGGGTTTATATTTTTCAACCACGGTGCGGAGAGCAGTCTTTAAACGAAAATCTCCCTCATCTTTAACCCGTCCATTTTCAACGGATAAACCAAAAAACCACTTTCCATCCCCTTCTTCGTGCCACCCTAAATACAAATCAACATCTTTAAAAGTTACTTCATGCGCAGACTCTAGTTTTTTGCCAAACTTTTTCTCTGTTTCTTGGCGAAACCAATCCATTCCTTTTTTATCAATAAGGTACTTCAAGCGTGCCTGTTTTCTATCAGAACGATTTCCATTCTCTTTTTGAACTAAAACAATCGCCTTCGTTACGTCTAATAGTTCATCTGGCTTAACAAAACACAAAGGAGTTGCAAGTCGTGGATATGTATCAGGATTGGTTAAGCTCATCCCAAAACCACCTCCAACAAAAATGTTGAAACCAGACAAATTCTCATCCGCATCTACTTCAGCAGCAATCCCAATATCATTGGTAAGAACATCAACAGAGTTTACATCGGGGTACACCATCGCTATTTTAAACTTACGAGGCAAGTAGGTTTTTCCATAAATGGGTTCCGGCCCTTCTTTTAAAATTTCCGGAGCCTCTACTTTAGAACCTTCCAACCAAACATCATAATAAGCGCCGCTCTGAGAAAGAAACTGATCAGACAAAGCTTGGCAGTATTCTTGTAACTTTATTTTTTTTCGACTTTCAAAAGGAGCAGGATCCCCTGTAACATTGCGCACAATATCTCCGCAAGTCCCAGAAGTTGTAGATAAAGACTCATTTACCGTACGAATTAAAGTTTTAAGATCTTTCTTCAACACCCCATGAAACTGAAATGTTTGACGGGTTGTCATTCTCATTGTCTTATTACCCACATTGTTAGAAAGATTATCGAAAGCAAGGTATTGTTCAGGAGTCACAAGCCCCGCGGCATGTCGGGTGCGAATCATAAAAGAAAAAGCTTTTTCTTTTTTCTCTTTGATGAGCTGAGACCTTAAATCCCGGTCGTCTTGTTGATAAGAGCCATGAAACTTTAAGAGTTGTATTTCCTCTTTAGGCATATGGGTAGAGTCGTCTGCCAAGAGCTCTTTAAAACGTCCTCGCAGGTAATTACTCTTATCTTTAAGTTCTTCTAAAGGTGATAGTTTGATATTTTCGTCATTCATAGTGGAAGGATTATAACATAGAAACTATTCGTAAGTGAAGCACGAGACAAGAATTAAACGCTCATTGACCTACTAATTTAATATGTTTAGGGCCAAGCACCGAGGCTCGGCCCTATCTAACAAACCAACAACTTACCTCTACTTCATTCTAAAACACCTTCTGCCAACCCACAGTAAACCAATACTCTGTTTCGAGCTGAGGACCATCCAAAGACTGCATAATTGGGACTCCCCATTCAAAAGCCAGCCGATGGTTTTTGAAAACTTTTGTAGGAATAACAAAATTAAACCCTGCTTCCAAATCCAAGCGTTTTCCTCCTCGACTATTAGGATCTGCTAAGGGAACCATTGCGGGAACCAAAGAAGAGTCTCTTCCATCAATATTCTGCCAAATGGAATAATGAAAGCGAAGGGAGGCGCTCATCCAATCAAAAATTTTTCTAGCGCCCCAAACATTAACATCGTATTGATTCCCCAAGGCATAACCAATACGATTCCTCCCTGGATGAATTGTGACTAACCCCTGAGCACCCCAGGACCAATTATTCGTAGAACCCGTATAAGTAATGCCTGGTAAAATATCCCAGGTTCCAGATCCCAATTGCATAGGATACGGAAGACGAATTCCTTTTCCTATTGGGGTATCATGCGTCTCATTAATTTCTCCGATAGGAAAACTCATCCCTGCATTTAAGTGAACCTTATGAAAAGTTTTCTCTGTAGATTTTTTATAAATAGGCACCAACGCAGAAAGTTTTAAATCACCAACACCTTCGGAATGGGTTCTGAATTTAACTCCCGCTCGTGTTAAGTGATTCATATCTTTACGAATGATTGGAAGCATCGCCATAAAAGTAACATTATCACTAGGCGCATACATCAAACCAATCATATGCATCATCATTTCCATCTCGGTTGGGGTTACAGGAAAGTCTCTTAAAACACGACCATCCCCTACTTGCTTATGACCAATACGACTTCCGTCCATATTCATAAACATAAAACGATAAGAAGCCATAAGCTCCTTCTTTTTATGCGTGTGCTCTTGCATAACGCCAATAGGAGCATGATCATCAGGACGTTGAAGCCCTGCAGCTTCAACAATATTATCTGCCATCAATTTGTTGACAACAGGTTCAGCGGACCAACTCCATCGAGGAATTGATATAACAAAAAACAGCAATAGAATGCATGCTGATAATTTACGTAACAACATAATACACCTCTCAAATAGATTAAAATAAAATGAAAAAATTTTAACTGAAGTAGAAAACTAAATCATTTGAGGAGGTCTAAAAGAAACCTGAGGAGTTGTTTCAAGATGAGTAAAACCAACAAACAAAACTTGCTGTTCTACATTTAAAGAAGTAAGCATAAACACAGGCTGAGGAATATAAGAATTTTTCATTAATTCGAAGAAGACACTTTCTTCTAAAGAAGAGCATGACAGAGGTTCTAAAAAAGGAATAGGAGCGTCTAAATCAAAAGCAACTTTGGAACTTTCTAAGTGACACGCGTTATCGAATAAAACAGAACAATCCTGCTCCGACAAACAGCAACAGCTGACTTCTTCCTTTACACGTACTTCTTCAGCCACAACTGTCCCCATCGAGTTCAGCAAGACCGTAGCAATCAATAAAAAAATGCCTGTTTTTTTAGTCCATAAAATCAACATAAGCCTCGTATCCTCTTCAATAGAATCCTATCTTATATCATTAATTTTAATCTCTTTCCACCCCCAAAAAATAGTGATACACTTCTACTATTGAAAACGGAGGTCCAAATGAAAAAACTACTTTTATCTTCAATGCTTGTTACTTTTATTTTATCTTCTTGCGTACCTGCTATGGCGCAAAAAGGAATCGCAATTATTCAAGGAACCGAAGAAGGTTCTAAAGCTCAAGGAATTATAGCCCTCGAAGACACTAAAGAGGGTTTAGTCGTCAACGCTCGACTATCCAATTTTCCGCCAGGAGAACATGGGTTCCACATCCATCAATATGGTTCGTGTAGCGAAGGTGGAAAAGCTGCTGGTGGCCACTACAACCCTAAAGGGACAGAACATGGGCTTCTCTCTAAAGATGGCGTTAAAAAGGCTCATGCAGGAGATCTAGGCAATATTACAATTGATAAGAATGGGGATGGAGAGCTCGACATCACCCTTTCTGAGCTTACATTAACAAACTCTGATTTCACTGTGAGTGGCAGGGCTTTTATTGTCCATGCCAAGGCAGATGATTTTGGTCAGCCCACTGGAAATGCTGGAGCCCGCATCGGTTGCGGCAGTATCATTCTAGTAAAAAAATAGATCTCTGTTAAAAAAAAGGGGTTGAAACAACCCCTTTTTATCCGATAACAGCCTATAAACAGCTGCAAAACCAACCTTTAAGTACTTTTTAAACAAAAATCCCCTTTCTCCCTTTACCTAATAACCCAATTTATATACAATGAAAGGCTCTATTTTAAGCATTATTTAAAGGGTAATAAGATGTCACTAAAATCTACTCTAGGTATCGAGTCTAATAAAAGCGTATCCTCAACAGATAACGCTGAAGGTGTTCAGTATATTCAAGACAAATTGAATAAACTGAACAATCAATCCTTTGCACCCGAAGTCTGCCCGGCAGACCAACGTATTGAAGATTTTCTAAATAATTATTTTCAAGACACTTCTTCAGATACCAACATCGAACTCCCTAGAAAAACTTTTGTTCTAGATCATCATGGTTTATCTCGCATCATGTCTCTCCCTTTTGATAAAGATGAGTTTAAATCGGATATTTTATGCTCATACAGAATCAAGCAAGGTATTTTGCATAACCCTAAAAGTGATCGGCGTACAACCAAAGGGGCTTTTCATGTTTCAGAAGGTGGAATGCCGATCTCTGGAGATAAATTAACAGTCCCAAAACTTACTTTCCAAAAAATGCTAGAAGCCGCTTTAAATCCACCTAAAGAACTTATGCTGTTACCTTTTTCTTCTGCTCAAAAAAAGCAGGATCATTTATTTGTTTCGCTTCTTTTACGTCCCATCGTATGTCCGGAAGTTCCAGGGTTTATTTTAGAAAAAAGTAATGAGATACGCTTCTTTGCTCCAGGAAACCTAGTGAGCAATTTAGATTTTGTTGAATCCATTTTTGGAAATGCGGGAAACCCTTACCTTCCAGAAAATGATGCTGGGTTAGATACAGAACATTGGACAGGCCATACGGGATGCGTTATTCTAGCTCCGCACCTTATTTATTTAAAAAAGAAAGACCTTGGCCTTCCTCACATAGATGAAGCAACAGAGTCTCAAAAGAAGCAAGGAATGTGTTGGAGTAAGGAAGACGAACTTTACAATGATGGCATTGCTTTTAAAGCAACCTGCCGAGATGAAAATGGCATAATGGTTACTTTGATTGCAGATAATTATTTTGGTTATTGCAAAAAAGAAGTCAAAACCCAAATCAGTTTTTCTAGCAACCTATACGGACTCAGTGAAGAAGAGCATTCTGGCGGAGCTATCGCTTTTCCAACTTATGATTTAGGAGAAGAGTTCCATTTAGAAAGTATTTTGCCTGAAAATCAAAGCACTTTCAAAGATGTTCTTAATTTATATAAAGAAATTATGGATGTCCACCCTGAGGGTTATGCTACAGATAAAAAATATCCCAACATTGTTTACATCCCCGAAAATGCTTGGTTTCGCATACAAGATCAAACTATTACTTGGTCCCACGAAGGCCAAGATCAACAAATAAAACTGTTGGCTTATCACACTTACGTCTTACCCTCTGGATATAAAATAAAATTAGAAAAACAAAAAGGAAGTCATTCTTGGAAACTGATAGGAACTATGGGAGAAGGAACTTTTTGTCATAAGCCGTGCACCGTTTCTGGTGGTGGAAAATCGGAAATTTCTAAATCTATTCAAGACGCCATGATTCAAGGCCCTGTATTTACTGCCGACTTCCATCAAGACATGAAAATGGTTACAGAAATATTAAGCAAAGATTTTGGAATACGCTTCCGCCTCCCTCATCAAGAAAAGAGAGAAAGCCGCCCCCTTCTAAGCCCTCAACGTTCTTTGGGTTCTGTAATCAAACTATTCACCCCTTCTTTAGAATACACGGATGAATACAACTCTTGGTTAGAGGCAATCCCTAGACACATCAAAGATATTGTGTTTGTAGTCAAACGACACTACCGTCCCGAATGGGGTGAGAATTGGCAAGAACATTTTTCTGTCGACATGATTAATGGCAGTTTAGGTCATGAGCTTAAATACGAACAAAAAAAATTAGTATCTAACTATTTACGCGTAGGCCATGAAACCGATGGTTCTTGGAGGATTTACAAGCTAAGACAGGATTATAATGCATCAGAAAAAATTCAAACCGAAGACGACATTACTGCTTCTGTTGTTGTTCCAAAAAAATATTTAAATGATTTAAATCCTCACTATAAAAATGATAGCGTAAAAATGGTAATCAATTGTGAAAATCGTTTATTCCAAAGACCGGACGATTGCATTCATATAGGATACGACAAACAAGGAGAGTTGGACCTTTCAACCTCAAACTCCTTTCTTTCAAACTACGAACCCCTAAGTCAAAACCAAGCAAAAGAAATCATACAAGATGCCATCGGTTTCGAGCAATACACAGAACCCGTCAAAGACTTACTCACTCGTTTTACATCAGACCAAAAACCAGATTATGTTGTATGTTCCTCTATCCCAAGAATTATTGATGGTCAAATGACAAAAAATCCACGCTATTTACAAACAAGACCGGATCATATAGAACCCATCAACAAATACTTAGCAACAATTGGAACTCAACTCTATCGTAAAATATCTTTAGATAAACCTGTTCATTTACCCGTGAACGCAGTGCTACCAGGACGCAGAAACAATCCAAGAGACTTAAAACAAGGAGTTCCTCCTTTAGCCGTATATAACCCAATTCATTACCAGGAACTACCCGAATTATTCATGGACTTTGCTTGTAGCGTCACGGGGAAATCTCCTTCTACAACAGGTTTTGGATCTGAAGGCGCTTTAACCAAAGGACCTTTTAATGCGCTTTGGAGTGCTGCTGATTTAAATAACGCTCTTGTTTCCTACTTGATTACGGGCTATGACGGTTTTTCATCTGCCGCTGGCTATATTGGCCCTAAATACAAAGTGGACCATGACATCAGTTTACTCATTCCAGAAATTTGGTGCCGCATGACTGTTGCTGAAAGAAACCCTCAATTTTTAATCGAAAATGGTTATTTAGAAAAAGTAAGAAATTTTGATTATGAAGGAAAAACTGTACTCGCTAGCATTTTAGGTTATCGAATTACCATTAAATTTGTTCATTCTTTCTTAGGTCGTATCTTTAATAATCCGAATGCTGTTTTTACCGAAGAAATGCTCAAACCAGAAAAACAAGACGCACTCTCTTTTGTTGATGGAATTAACAACTTAGTCGCTACACAAAAAAGAGTCGCTGAAAATTACCTTCAAGATGGAAGTGTCGAAGCCTTGTGCCCTCCTCTCAAAGCATTAATTCACATTATGGCTGAAGGGAACTTCGAAGGAAAAGATTTGCACCATAAAGACATAAGAAATTTGTTCACAAAAAAACACCTACTCGAAAGCGATTGGTATCAAGATAGACTAAGAACAAAGCAAGAAAGAGACCTTCATCTTTGGAAGAAACATATTAAATACTTAGAGCAAAAAAAGGGAAGTAGAGAACAGCTAGAAAAAGCAGAACAGTATTTTAAAGCAATTCAAAAACCAGACTACATAGAACAACTTTCTGGAACCATTGGCGCGGATCCTTTGCAAAAACAACTCAAAGAACACCTTGTGGAAATTGAAAAGTAAAAAGTAAAAGCCATAACTAAAAATTTAAAATCCCAAAAAATTCTTTTTACTATCTAATCTTCTAATATAAAGTCAAAACCTCTAGCTTTCTTCATGTTTGAGTTTTTAATTATGGTTCTGATTTTTTACTTTAAACTTTTTAATTTTCAGCCCCACTCCCCCACTTTTAAATCATCAGGATAAGGCTTTCCCTTCCCCGATTCCAAAAATTCTTTTAAGCTAATCAAAAAAGCAGCCCACTTACAACTACAATGTGCCATAAATTCGCTAGGAGACTGCCAATCCCTATGGCCAAACAAAACTATCGTTTCATCTCCTGAATCTTGAATAAAGAAACTAATTCGCGTTCCCAGCCATTCCTCTGGGCCTATAGTACAAAGCCATTCGACCTGTTTATTTAAAATCAAAGTACGAACTTCCATATCTGGGCCCGATTCTCCAAAGCGAAATTCAATAACCCCACCTTCTTGATCCGGGGTTCCTTTTACTTGGGGTGTCCACCACCCCGACAAACCTTCAATCGTTGTTAAGGCTTCATAAACTTTATCCGATTTTTGTTTAACACCAATACGATGCAAAATATCTGACATGCTTTTACTCCTTATTGAAATCCTAATTAAATTTTAGGACTAATTTCATAAGCAAATTGCGTCTTACCTTCTTTATCAATAATTAAAACATCTATTTTTTCTTTCGAAATTCTCAACCAAGAAACTCCTAAATCAGCACTTGCAAAGATCGTATTTTCAATCCATCTCAAATCCCTGGGACGAGAAGCCGCACCCGTCACCAAATGATTAATTCCTTTAATCGGTCTGAAGGCTTGTATGTTATGACTATGGGCCGAAAGGTATAAGTCCACTTTGTTATTCATCAAAATAGGTTCTAATAAAATGCGTGCTTTTTCAGCGCGTTCATGATGAAACTTGTCACCTGTGTATAAAGGATGATGGCCATAAACAATTTTCCAATCAGCATCCGATCGTTTTAACTCGCGATCCAACCAAACCAACTGCTTAGCGTCCGATTTATTTATAATTGCCTCTGTATCAATCCCAAAGAAATCAACTTCCGTTCCATCTGGAAGAGTTTTGCTAAAACGATAAAAACGATCTGGCATTTTCCATCGCTCATTTGTTAATCCATACTCAACTTGAGCTAATGGATTTTTATGATAACCATGATTTCCTAACACAGCATAAAATGGAATTTGTAAGGAGTCTTGAAAGTAAATATCTTCAAATTGAGTCTTCCATTTTTTATCCTTTACGGAATCCACTCCTCGACCGTAAAAATTGTCCCCTAAATAAAGAACAAACGAGACGTCTTCTTTAGAAGCAACTTCCGACATCCTTCGACCTATAATTCTCTGCCCCTCATTTCCCGACCCCGCACAACCTATAGCAAAGAATTGTAAATAATCCTTACCTTCCTTCATTACAGGAACGTTAAATGACTGCGGTTTTTGAGCATCAATAACTTCTCCAGGGCCATGACCTGCATTCGAATAATCTTTTAAGTCATAACGCCACCCGCTCGCATAAATAGAATCTCCCAAACTAAAAACAAAACCTAAAACCATTAACACCACGAACAATCTTCTTAACATAAACTTCACCTCTTTATCCTTTAAATAATTTTTTAACTCTTTTTCTCAAAATAGGAACAACTTCTTTTTCAAACCAATCATTCTTTTTTACCCACAAACGATTTCTAGGAGAAGGATGTGGTAACGGAAAGTAGAGCGGCCCATATTCCTTCCACGACCTAACAGTCTCGGTTAAAGTAGATTTGGACTCAAGATAATAATTTTGAGAATACATTCCGATCAGCAAGACAAGTTCTACATTAGAACATTGATTTAAAACTTTTTCATGCCACAAGGGAGCACACTCTTCTCTAGGAGGTAAGTCTCCTGATTTTCCCTTTCCCGGATAACAGAATCCCATTGGGACAATCGCAATATAATCTTCATTATAAAACGTATCTCGATCCATATCCAGCCAATCTCTCAAACGATCACCACTAGGATCGTTCCACGGAATCCCCGTTTGATGAACTTTTGTTCCAGGGGCTTGTCCCACAATTAAAAGCTTCGCTGACTTCTTGGCCCTCACAATCGGATTCGCTCCTAAAGGTAAGTGTTTCTCACAAACCGTACAAGCTCGAATCTCTTTCAACAAACTCTCTAAGCTCTTCAATTGTTTAGTCTCTCCCTATGATCGAATGAGATTAAGCAAAAAGCCCATAAACAAAACCTGAGGAAGAGTAGCAACTATCATCCAAAGGGCTGTTTTTTTGCCTAAATTCGTCCATACAAGCCCTATTTCTGTATAATCGGTGACGACACCCCCCATCAGAAAAACAAACGCATTTCCAAAGGCTCCTGTTTGACGAAAGATTTCAAAAGCTAAAGGAGCGCTTCCTTCGGAGCATACTTCAATCACCGTTGCCGCTAAAAGTGTTATGAGGAGCCCCATTCCATTGGGTGCTAAAAAGCGCTGAAAAATATCATGAGGCATATATGCAGAAATCAAACTAGCCAATACCATTCCGATTAAAATCCACCAAAGAACCATTTCCATCAGCGAAAAAATTCCTCGTCCTACCCCAATACAATCTAACTTAAACTGACCCCACCCCCAACGATATTCTTCAAAGCGTCTCTTCACATCCTCAAAAATCGAAAAATGAGTCTCAATTTCTAATACATTTTTATTGATCTCTATTTTATTTTTTGATTCTAAAAATTGAAAAAAAATGCCTGTTGATAAAGCAATCAAAAGAGCAGAAAGAATAATCAAAAAAGCCTTCAGACCAAAAAACCCTACAAGTAAAACGGTAATGGCTAAATTAGCCCATGGACTCGCTAATAAAAAAGCGACAACGGAAGAACCTGCTGCCCCTTTTTTGTGAAGCTGCATCGACAATGCCAAAATGCCATGACTGCAAGCACTCATTAAAAAACCAAGAGCAACAGCATAAACAACCGTTCTTTTCTTTTTACTTCCTAATACTTTACTAACATATTCTTTAGGAACAAACCGATCTATCATTCCCCCAAGAAAAAATCCGAGCAATATAGGGAAAGTCACCATCTGTGCATATTCTATAAATGAAATTTGAAAGGGTTTTAGAAACGAAATAAAAACAGAAAGCATTAATAAAGCTATTGTTATCAAAGAAACAATAACCAGAGGCTTTAAATACCAAGGCGCTTTCGGTTGATGACAACTAGAATTTTTATCGTTCATACATCACACCATAAAAAAAAGGGGTGGAAAGATTTCTCTCCACCCCTTTATTCTTATATTAGAATATTAATAAACGTTAGTAGCTTCACTTTCCCCAACAGGACGAGTTAATTGGTCGGTTGTCATTATAGCCTTAAAACGACTGTCACCCGGCTTAACCGCTTTAACTTCGATAATCCAAGAAGCCTTTTGTCCAACCTCTAAAGAAGCTAAAGGAATAAATTCAACTTTCACACCATTCAAACTACCCCTTGTTGCTCCAGAAGCACTAACAAACATAACATTGTCTTCCAAGAAACCTGTAATCTTAATATTTGTATCTTTAGCAGAACCCTGGTTTGTTACATTGATAATATAGGTTGTGCTCTCTCCAACGCTAATTGGATCCTTAACATCTATCACTTCAAGAAGAACAGCAGGAACACCTTTAAGCTCTGTGCTCGCAACTGCAGAAGCGTCATTACAACATACTCCGGAAGCCACAACGGAGCTAGTAGCAGATCCTAATTTTGAAGATTTTAATGTAACAGTAATATTCTTAGATTGATTTGGAGGAATAGAACCAACACTCCAAATCACTTTCCCATCAGAAGCACTTCCACCGTCAGAAGCACTAACAAAAGTCATATAAGAAGGTAGTGGGCTTTCAATCACAACACCCTTAGCAATCGCATCTCCTCGATTGCTGACCGCAATCTTGTACTGAACATTTCGTCCAATAATAATGGTGCTTGGACCAGAAATATTGAGAGCCAATTTTGGTTGGCGGACAAGAACGCTTACGGGTTGAGCTTTTGTAGATAATCCAGAATCCGCTGTAGCAGTTCCTTGAGAAGAATATTTTCCAGGCTGAGCTGCTTTTACATTTACTGTAAATTCACGCTTTTCACCAGAAGGCAATTCATTTGCATTGTAAGAAACAGAGTTTTTTCCATCTAACGTTTTTAATCCTGAAGGAAGCAGAGAAGTAATGATCACATTCCTCGCAGACCCTCTTCCTGGGTTAGAAACAGTAAAAGTTAAAGGAATACTGTCACAAAGAATTGCTTCTGCAGGCGCTTGAATCGCCAAAGCAAGACCTGGATCAACGATATTCTGTTTCAAGCAAAGAGTTGGATCATAAGTTACTTCGGTACAACAAGGAATGGGCCCAACACCACTAGAAACTCCTGTAAACTTAATCGTGCGACTTTCTTTTGGATCCAAATTACCCAAATTCCAAATAAGAGTATCTGCATCTCCAGAAACTTCAGGACTAGAAGACGTCAATTTGAAATTACCTGAATTTGCTTTCTCATCATTAGAAAGCCCCTCAGAAACCACCACATTGTTTAATTTCAAGTTTGTCAAATTGCTTACTTCAATGTAAAAATCTGTTGGTTGACCCACACGCACTTCAGCTGGAGCCCACTTTTTAATTCCAAGAACACTACTAGAGGTGCTCCCTGTAGGAAATGCTGATTTAATGACGCTCATACCATTCGTTATTGAAGATTGACTGGAAGATTTGCTAACATTATTGCCCGAGTAACTCATAGTTCCGCAACCGACCAGAGCAAATGATACTACTAAAACCAAAGTGGAAAGAATTCCTGTGTAAGTATTTCTCATTAATAGCCTCACAATTTTTGAATTAGACATAATTAGGTAAATCAAAAACTAAATCTCAAAACTACTATAAATATGTCGAAATTATAATAAGTAAACAGTTATACTACTGAATCCCATACTAATTGTAAATCTCTTTATATGGATAACTCTTTTTAAATGCTATTATTAAAATATAGGTGATTCTAATGAAAAATGTCCTAAGTAAAATTATGTTCCTGCTCACTCTTTCTTTTGCTCTTTCTAGCTGTGCCTCTGTAGGTAGTTTTATTTCGGATGCAAATATCATTTCGATTGATCAGGAAAAATCCTTAGGTGTTGATATGTCCTCGGCCATATCCAGCGAAATGAAAATAGTAGGGGGAGGTAGCTCCAACACCCTTGTCCAAACCTTAGGAAGTCAGTTGGTACAAGCCTTGCCCAATCAAAGTTTTGATTATAAATTCTTTGTGGTAGAAGACAACTCCCCTAATGCCTTCACTATACCCGGAGGTTCTATCTATGTTCATACAGGGCTTCTAACTATGGCAAGTGAAAATGAGGTTGCTGGAGTTATGGCTCACGAAATAGGTCATGCTTATGAAAGACACCCCACAAAATCTCTTACAAGAGCTTATGGGTTAAGTTACCTTTCAGGTTTAGTTTTACAAGGAAATCAAAATCAAGTCAAAGACATTGCGGTTCAAATAGCCCAAGGGAGTATTTTAAGCAAGTACAGCCGAAGCGATGAATACGAAGCCGACGAAATAGGTTATATGTTATTACAAAAAGCAGACCGACCTTCAGATGGACTGACCAATTTTTTAAGAAAACTCCAAGCGCTTGAAGGAGGTTCGAGTTCCCCTGGGTTCTTAAGCACTCACCCTCCAACCCCTGATCGCATTAAAAAGTTAGAGGCCTTAGAAACAAGTAAAGGTTAGTCTTTAAAAAAAGGGCCAGGAATAAATCCTGGCCCTTGGTGTTTAGCAACAAGCTGCTTGTGGCGCGCAACAAACAACTGCAGCACAACATGCATTCGCAAATGCATTTGTTGCTGTGAATACCACTACAGCAACTAACATCATTGAAAATAACAAATTAATTTTATTCATAACACACTCCTTTGAATTCAATAATTTAAATTTAAAAACAGAACAATTTAGTTTTATCGAACTACAGGAGGTGCCCGCAAGGCAAACGTATGATTAACAACATTTGAAACAATAAAAGAAGAGAAATTATGTGTGTGCTCAAATAGCGGTTTTACTTCTTGAGGAATTTGAATAGGATAAGGAAGCAATAAAGAATCAAATAAATCGAGATAAAAATCAGAACGGCTCTGAAATGAGCCCGACTCTACTTTTATAGAATCAAAACAGCATTCTAATTTTTGAATAGGAAAATCAGACTTCTCTTGAGACCCATGACAGCTAACCTGTTCCACTTGAGACTTAGACACACCGTGGCACGAAGATGCCTCTCCTACAGCAAATGCACTTTGAAGAGTGCAAAAGTTTAAGGAAAAGCAAACAGCCGTTAAAAGCCCTGTCAAAAGAAATGATTTAACCCATCGGTTCACAAAAACTCCTTACAACACAATTATAGCAAATAAACTAAATTTATGCTTTTTGATTCTCGAGAAATCGTTTATTATATATCTCCTTATGAAGGTATCCGAATTTTACACACAAGATAAACCTGTTTTCTCGTTCGAGTTTTTTCCTCCAAAGACCCCTGAGGCCTCTGAGAAACTCTTTGAAACGATTAAAGCTCTCAAAACGTTAGAACCTTCCTACGTCACCTGTACGTATGGAGCTATGGGAAGCACTCGCACAAACACTTTCGAAATTATAGAAAAAATAAAAAAAGACTTTCAGCTAGAAGTAGCTTCTCATCTTACTTGTATTGCTCATGATAAAAAACAAATGGAAGAGCTTTTATATGAGCTAAAAGAAAAAGAAGTAGAAAACATCGTAGCCCTTAGAGGGGATGCGCCCCAAGATGGCTCTGAACCCGAAAAAATAGAAAACGGTTTTCAGTATGCCAATGAGCTTGTATCTTTTATTCGTCAACACCCCGACTTCAAAGATTACTTTTGTTTAATCGTCGCGGGTTACCCCGAAGGCCATATTGAATGCTCCGATTTAACAACAGACTTGAATAATTTAAAAATTAAGATGGATGCCGGAAGCGACATCATCACGACACAGCTTTTTTTTGATAATAATGATTTTTATGCCTTTGAAGAAAAAGTAAGAGCTTTAGGAATCACCCAACCCATTATTCCAGGTCTTATCCCTGTAACCAACGGAAAACAAATCCAACGATTTGCAAAGATGTGTGGTTCTAAAATACCTAAAAATTTACAAGACAAGTTAGATGAATACGGAGATGACAATGATTCTATAGAAAAATTCGGAATCGATTTTGCAGCCAAACAATGCCAAGATCTTCTTGCTCATGGAGTGCCCGGCATTCATTTCTACACCCTCAACAAAGAAAAGCCTATCACAGAAATTTATAAGAAAGCTGGCCTAAAATAATTCAGACTATAGCCTCTCCTCAATATAGCTTCATATCAAAAAAACTTCCTTAATATTTACCTGTTCTTTGCCGATATATTAATCCAGGACAAAACTATTTAAAGCGAGATTACTTATGAATAAATATTCTTTAATAATTCAACCTCTACTTATATTGTGTCTTCTATTCACAAGTTGTTCTACCTACCTTCAAGGGGTTTCCCCTGACGGAACTGTTGTTTACCTTGGAGAAACACCTCTAGAGAACACCCAAGCATACAAACTCTTTTTGAAAAGCAGTCAAAGCGAAAGAGACAAGTGTCTCTTCCTATTAAGACGCGTCTTGAAAAAGACAGAGTATCAATTTTTTCGTGATGGAGATGTCTACACATCAGGAGATGCCTACGATGGCGGAATGTGGCTTCTAGAAAATCGCTATGAGGAAGGCCAAACCGCTCGAGAATTTATGAGAGATCATATTTGGAGATCTACCAGTGGAAAACCCCACTATGTAAGACTCTCTAATGGAGAAATGCATATTGGCTATTTTCTGCTTCTCAATGATTTAGACCTACTCGAAGAAACCGTCAGCAAAAATTCTTCCAAGAAAAATTCCTTTATAAAATAAATACCGGCTAGTTTTATTTAGATTTCGTATTCTGGAGGTTTGGACACTTCGCGTCCAAAAGGAATTCTAAGCCAAATTCTTTCATGGAAAAAATAAATGAAGAGTTTAAAAACCGTATCCAATAAGCCTACTGTTGCAGCAAACTTTAACTCCCCCGTTAAAGCCCAAACAATCACAGCAGTAATAAATGTAGCAAAAAACCGCCAACTAATTGCCTTAACTATACTTCTTCTCTTTGTTTCCATAGTTCCTAATCCTTTTTAAAAACAAAATGAGGGTAGAAAATTTTTTTACCCTCAAAACAATGCAGGTTCGACTAGCCACTCATAGCTTCGCCAAGACTGGTAATGTCTTTACCTACTCCTTTAACTGTTTCACATCCATAAAAAGAGGAAAGAACAACCAAACAAAGAACAACAAATATTACTTTTTTCATTGCTTACTTCCTTCTGTTTCATTTAATTGAATAAACAAGCACATATTATAACAAGATATTTTATTCTTTTTTTCTTTTCTTCTTAGCTGCTTTTTTCTTCTTAGCAACTTTCTTCTTACCACCTTTTTGAGCTGCTTTATCATTCACCCACTGAACTGCTTCTTCTAATGAAACCTGGTCAATCTCATATCCTTTTGGAATGGTCGCATTTATTTTTCCATGCTTCACATAGGGGCCATAACGTCCATCGTAAATAGCAACAAGCTGTTCATCATCAGGATGCTTCCCTAACTCTTTGATCGGAGTGGCTGTAGCTCTGGATTTAGCTTGCTTTAACAACTCAACAGCTGTGTCCAAATCAACAGTCAAAACATCATAATCTTTTCCTAACGACTTAAAGACTCCATTATGCGTCACATAAGGACCATAACGTCCAATCGCCGCATTCACCACTTTACCTGTTTCGGGATGTTCTCCCAATTTTTTAGGAAGACCTAGCAAAGCTATGGCAATTTCCATATCCACAGATTCCGGCTCTCGGTTTTTAGGAATGCTGGTTCTTTTAGGTTTTTTATTTTCTTCTGTAACATCCCCCATTTGAACATAAGGACCAAAGGGGCCTCGTAAAACATAAACAGGTAAGGATGTTTCCGGATGCTCTCCTAAGGAGGTTGGGCCTTGCTTTTTTTCATACAACAATTTTTCAATCATATCATTATCTAAATCAGCAGGCGCAATATTTGGAGGAATAGAAGCCGTTATTTTTTCTCCCGCTTCTTCTTTCTCAAAAAAAGGTCCATAACGTCCAACACGAATATCTGTATCAAGCCCTGCCAACTTCAGCGTGCAAGTTTCTCTAGCGTCAATAGAAGCCTCTTTAGTTTTAACTTGTTCTGCAAGCCCTTCTGCTCCAGAATAAAAATCTTGAAGATACTGTAACCGATCCCGATCTCCCGAAGCAATGTCATCTAAATATTTTTCCATCTCTGCTGTAAAACTAAAATCAACCAGGCGAGAAAAGTTTCGTTCTAAAAGTTGGTTAACAGCAATCGCTGTAAACGTTGGAACTAACTGAGTTCCCACTTTAACAACATACCCTCGATCCTGAATCGTCCCAATAATAGATGCGTAAGTACTAGGCCTCCCAATCCCGTCTTCTTCCAACCCTTTCACAAGAGTAGCTTCTGTATATCGAGCGGGTGGTTTTGTTTCATGCACCAAAGACTCCAAATCCTTACAATCTACAGA
This sequence comes from Candidatus Omnitrophota bacterium, assembly GCA_029261035.1. Lineage (GTDB taxonomy): Bacteria > Omnitrophota > Omnitrophia > Omnitrophales > JACROU01 > JAJDCD01. The sequence goes on along the minus strand of JAJDCD010000023.1, from coordinate 561,744 downwards.
TTGTTTTTCTTCTAAATGAGGTAAATTTTCTTCTTGATCGTCCAAAGCCGCCTCAGGATCATCCACCCCTTCAACATAAGCTCTGAAAAAACCAGGGAAATCCACTCTCTTACCCACAGCTCTAAACTCCGCATCATCAACTGAAATCGTCACCGTCTGAAAACGCAATTTGGCTTCGGCCATCTGAGTTGCCATGGTTCTCTTCCAAATCAAAGAATAGAGTTTATGTCCCGGACCTGAAAGACCTAACTCTTCTGACGTCTTCATTTCTCCACCTGCAGGACGAATAGCTTCATGCGCTTCTTGAGCTCCCTTAGATTTTTTTGTAAATTGACGAGGTTCCGGTGATAGGTATTCTTTTCCATATTTTTCTTCAACTCTTTTTCTTGTTGCGCTTAAAGCTTCCTTGGACAAATTAGTGCTATCGGTTCTCATATAAGTAATGTGCCCATTTTCATACAACCCTTGTGCAATTTGCATGGTCTGCCTAGCTGTAAAACCCAGTTTGCGATTTGATTCTTGCTGAAGGCTACTCGTTGTAAATGGAGCATAAGGTTTTCTAGTTTGTTTTCTCTCTTCAATCTTAGAAACAACCCAAGGTTGTCCTACTATTTTATCCCGTAAACTTACAGCATCTTCCTCTGACAACAAGAGCACCTTTGCGTCTTTTTTTAGCTTACCTGTTGATTCGTCAAAATCTTTTCCAGAGGCAACTTTTGTTCCTTTAAGTTTATTTAACTTCGCTGTAAACCTTTCATCTTTCTCTGTAGCAAGTTCTGCTTTCAAATCCCAATACTGTCCACTTTTAAAAGCCATTCTTTCTAACTCTCGAAGCACGAGTAAACGAGTGGCAACAGATTGAACACGTCCTGCAGATAATCCACGAGCCACCTTTTTCCATAATAAGGGACTCAGCGTATACCCGAAAAGACGGTCTAAAACTCTTCTGGTTTCCTGAGCATTAACTAAATTTTGATTAATCTCTCTCGGATTCTGAATAGCTTCCTGAATAGCCTCTTTCGTGATTTCCGAAAATACCATCCGTTTGACGGGCACTTTAGGGTTTAGAATCTCTACCAAATGCCAACCAATACTTTCTCCTTCTCGGTCTTCGTCCGTCGCGATTATAAGCTCTGCCGCATTTTTGGCCGCATCTTTAAGATCCTTGATAACCTTTTTCTTTGCCTTAGGAACCACATAAAGAGGTTCAAAGTCCTTATCTACATTAACCCCTAATGAAGCCCATGATTCTTTTTTCACATCTGCAGGAACTTCTGTCGAATTGGCAGGAAGATCTCGAACATGGCCAACACAAGCCATAACCTTATAATCTTTTGAAAGAAAACCTCCAATTTTCTTAACCTTTGTTGGAGATTCTACAATCACGAGCCCTTTTAAATTATTTTGAGCCATAATAAATCCTTTGTATATTTAGTATTAGCTACTTGCTGCTATATATAGTCTGCCCTAGCTGTTAACGTATATTAAATAAGATAAGATAGTTGTCAAGGATTGATAATATAATTTAAAAGATATTTAATTCATAAGTACTTGTTTTGCAACCTGTAACAAACATTGGGCAATAAAGTTTTTGTGTGTGCCAGGTCTAAAGACCCCGCACACTAGGTACCCAACTGAGGAAAGCCAAATAGAAACTTTAGATATGAATCAAGTCGTCATTTGAGATAAACCGAAAGTACTTGAAAATAGTCTCATAATCCGCTAATGTCATTCCTATAAATTGTACTTATATGCATATATGATAACGGTTTGTTTCATTTCAAAAAGTTTCGAACAAGGAGGTGCTTACATGAAAAAACAATGTCTAATAGCAAGCATTGCCGTCTTCATCGTCTTCTTCATTCTAGATTTTGTTCTTCACGGAATTCTACTAAAAGATATCTATCAACAAACAGCAGCTGTTTGGCGTCCTGAGGCTGAAATGCAGTCTTTAATGTGGCTCATGTGGGTCGGTTATGTCATTTTCGCCCCCGTTTTTGTGATTATCTATAGCAAAGGCTACGATCCTGGAAAAGCAGGCCTTGGACAAGGTATTAAGTTTGGGTTTTTAATCGGAATATTAATATCCTCATTATCTTCATTAACCTGGTACGCCGTACTTCCAATTCCAGCAATTTTATGTATTTATTGGTTTTTAGGAGGAATGGTTCAGATGATTGTTGCAGGTGCCGTTGTAGGTTTATTGCATAAATCTTAACAATAGAGTCGAAACCAATGGCTCTATAACAAAAAAGGGGCTCAACATGAAAAAATGTATTGTCTGTAAGATCATTACATTATTGGGTGGATTAGGAGCACTGAACTGGGGCTTAGTAGCCTTATTCGATGTCAACCTGGTTTCTAAAGCTCTTGGAGAAGCCACAACTGCTTCAACCGTCGTCTATACCCTTATTGGTGTTGCCGGCCTGCTTTTGATTGTTTCGATCTTTAAATGCTGCCCTTGCGTTAAAAAAAGCGCATAAGCTCCTTCCTCATTAGTACATTAGGGGTTTTCAAGCAAGAAAACCCCTAATTCTAATTAAAGGAATATTTTTTTTTTCTTGGCACAAACTTTGATATATAATCTGGTAATCTGTTTAGAATTTAAGTAATAATGCTTAAATGATACGACAAAAATGTAAAAAGACGACAAATTGATGTGTTTGTTAATTTTTACATTATTTATAACTCAGGAGAAATCAATGAAAAAGAAAACCTTAAGAAACAGTATTTTAGGTTGTTTCCTAGCATTGCTATTAGGATTCCAACCTTATGCTTCTGCTTTTGAAGTTGGAGGACAAGAAATTAGTCTTGATGTGGGTAATACCTTTGTAACGAAATATGTTTTTCGTGGTATAGATACATTTGCTGGTGGTCCGGCTACTCAACCTTACGCAACCATAGGCACAAGCATTGGTAAAGTTAACTTTGCGGGTGGTTTTTGGGGTTCTTATGCTCTAGAAGGTGGCAACGAAGCTCTTGACGAGCAAGACTACTGGGGAAGTATTGATGTGGATGTTTTTGATTGGTTGAACGTAGGTACCACATATACCTATTATGATTTTTTCAATGCTAGCAGTGATGGCGACATTAATGAATTTGCATTTAGCGCTACACTTAACTACATTCCTCTTCCTGAAGGAACTGATCTTCCTATCTTCGGAGATAAAATTCCTGTGAGCGTTGGTTATATGGGTGCTTACGATTTTGGTAACAAAGATGTAGGCTCTGGGGGAATTGATGATGGTTGGTATCATCAGATCGATCTTGGAATTGAAGTTCCTATTCCTTACAGTGAAAAACTTCCTTTTCAAGAAGAAGGACTTGCATTGGCTTATACAAACACTTTTGGTTTTTATTCTGGAAATCAAATCGGATTTGAAGATGGTTTAGCCTATTGGACTCAGACATGGGGCGTTGGCTTTTCTTTCCCATTCAACGTTGCTGTAACTCCAACATTTGCTTATCAAGTATCAAAATCTGATACCGTTAATCCAAATAATGAATTCTATTTCATGATTGACACAAGTATCAGCTTCTAATTATCTGCAAACAAAAAAAGGGGAGAATCTTGAAATAAGATTCTCCCCTTTTTATTATTACAATATTCTATTTAGACAAACTATTTAAACCACTCTTCATATCTTTTTTAGCTTCTTTCATTCCCTTTTCAGCCTCTTTAGTTTTTGCTTTAGCCCTCTTTTCTGCTTTTTTAGCAATACGAGCAGCTTTTCTTTTAGCTAGAACAACTTGTTTTTCTTCTGGAGATTTGCCAACCGTTGCAAACCAATCGGACACACGATTAAAAACAGCTTCATCGCTTGCATGTTCTAAACCCGCAACGCTTGCCCCTTTTTCCGCATAAACAGAAGTCCCACCAAAAACAAAAACAGAAATAATCATCAATAAACATAACTTCTTAAACATAACTCCTCCTATAATTAATTGACTATTTTTAGTCAATAAAACATGATTTTGGACATAATACCATATTCACTGTCACAATTACGCTTTAAACCAAAAATAACTCTAAATACATGAAGTGTTGACAGATTTTAAAACGAATATTAATATCCTATTTTTAAGCACAACTCAGGAAATTCATACAAACCCTTTATTTTCACTATATATAGGAGAACTCCATGATCAGCAACGGGAAGAAAGTTAAAATACATTACACGCTTAAAGTTAATAAAGAAGTTGTTGATAGCTCACTAGAAAAAGACCCTTTAGAATACGAGCAGGGTTCAGGTCAGATTATTAAAGGGCTTGAAGTCGCTCTAGAAGGCTTAAAGCCGGGAGATAAAAAAGAAGTTTTTATAGGCCCAGACGATGCTTACGGCCCCTTTCACCAGGAAGCAATTATACAAGTGCCTAAATCCCAGGTAAATATTAACCCTCTTGAAATAGGGATGATCTTAACAAGCCAAACCCCCGAAGGACAAAACGTTCGTGGAATTGTTAAAGAATTAGATGACGAAAATGTTACTGTAGACTTCAACCACCCTTTAGCCGGAAAAGAACTTCATTTCGAAGTTGAAGTTATCGAGGTTGCATAACCTCTAATTGAAAAACGATATCTGAAATAGCCATCTACCTATAGGCAGATGGCTATCACGTCGCAATGATCAAACTTTATGCAGGAGATTCTACGTTAGTTTTAATATGAAGATCTCTTTGAGGAAAAGGAATTGAAATATTATTTTTCTCTAACTCTATTTTTATTTTTTCCGTTAAATCAAAATATACTCCCCAATAATCTGAGTTCTTCACCCATGGACGCACTACAAAATTAACACTGCTATCCGCCAAAGCTGAAACAGCAACGGTTAACTCTGGGGTAGACAAAACTCTAGAATCAGACTTCACAACCTCTTCCAATACCTGCCTCGTTTTCGTAAGGTCATCTTCGTAAGATACCCCTATCACCAAATCGACACGACGCGTGTCATTAATCGAATAGTTTTCGATCGTGCCGGACATAATTTGAGAGTTAGGAACAACGATGCGCACATTATCTGGAGAATGCAAAACAGTACTAAAAATATGTATTTCTTGAACAGATCCTTTGGTTCCGCCAGCACCAATAAAATGGCCTACTTTAAATGGTTTAAACAAAATAATCATAACTCCCGAAGCAAAATTAGAAAGCGACCCTTGTAAAGCCATTCCAACAGCTAACCCTGCAGCACCCAACACGGCTATAAAAGATGTCGTCTGAATCCCTAACTTAGCAATAGCCGCCATAATCACAAAAGAAAATAAAGCATAGTAAATAATATTTTTAAGAAACATGGATAATGTCCTATCAACATTTCGCTTATCCATGACCTTCTGTGTGGCATTTGAAATAAAACGCGACAACCAACGTCCAACAACAAAAATTACAACGGCTGACAAAACCTGTAAGCCATACAGCGTAAAATAGGTAATGAGTCTTTCTATATTTTCTTCCATAATTTTCTCCTTATGCTATTTAATAATGTGAGCCCCAACGCGAATTGTTAAAATCTAACACCTTACTAGGGGCCCTCTGACGTAACGTCCCTAAAGAATCAATTGTAATAGCTATTTCTTCACCCGGCTGTATCCATTCATTTCTATCTAACCCACAGCATCCCGGAATAGTCCCCAAACCAACAACCGTCCCTGATTTCGGAGAAAACACAGATTCCACATAACGGACCACTTCTTTTGGGTGATGAGAATATTCTGAAGTGCTTCCTTCCCAATGGATTCTCTCACCGACTTTGGCATGCACTTTAAGATCTAAAGGGTTTTCCACTTCATCACAAGTAACTAAAAAAGGTCCTAAACCATTACTTCGATTAAAATCTTTAGAGCGAGTTAAACTAACCTGAAACAACTCAGGCCATTGAACATCTCTAACAGACCAATCATTAAATATCAGATAGCCCGCAATAGGTTGCTTCTTATTCCCATAAACAAAAGCAAGCTCCGGCTCAAAATCTAAATAAGCGGAGTAGTCAGGCCACTCCGTCACTTCCCCATCTCCAATAATAGCATTATGGTTTCCTTTGTAATAAGGCAACTGCTCCACCGTTGTCTTACTTTTCATTTTATTCATCATGAATCTTTTCATAAAAAATTGCTTAAATCCTTTAAATTCATGCTCGATCAACGTTTTAACAGAATTTTTTAAATGTTGAGGAGATAAGGTGAAATCAAGCAGCGCTGAAGGTTTAGGGATGGGGGATAAAAAAGAAATCTCTTCAAAGGATAGAAAGCTGTTTCCTAATTCTTTTTTGTTCTTCTGGGCATAGTCAGACAACTCTTTAGCAATTCTCTCACTTTGAGGCAAGTTTTCTAAATATCCATAAATATCCTTTAACCCTGAATATACTTTCCCAGCTTTGTCTTGGAGGACATTAAAAGCAATAACCTTACCTTCGACAATCAGGCCAAAGTGAATTTCGCTGTTTTTTTTAATTTTAAAAGTGGTTAATTTCATAATAGATTCCTTGCAACAACTATCTCTTCCGCAGAGACCTAACCAGCCCAAAAGCCCAAAATATAAGAATGAAAAAAAGAGTTCCCAAAGCAAGGCTCCATTTTACAGAAGAAAAGAAACTGCTAATAAACACAAGCTCCTTTGTAATTAATTTCATAGAAGGGTCCGAAAGAAATGCCATTTGAAGACAATTTTCAAAAACATCACAAAAGCCTGCTATCACTGGAATAACAAACAAACTATTCCAACGTTCAGAGCATTGATTTAAGTTAAGAACTCCAGACAAAGCTGACAATAAAAATAAGGTGTACCAAATAGGATGTAACGTATCAAAATAAAGGTGCGCTTTATATGCAGGCATGAGCCCAAGACTTTGCCATTGAACAAAATATTGGAAATAAAGGTCCTGTGAAAAAGAAAACTGCAATGCCAAAAAATCATGATGACCAATAGGGTTTAGAATAGTTGCTATCGTAATTTGAGAAGTGAAATAAAGAACTCCAAAGAAGACTATAACCCAAAAGTTTCCAAGAATATTCCTTAACTTCTGAATTGAGTTTTTTGAGACAGTGTCCATTTTCTCTGGCGACTCATTTTGTTTATATGGAAAGTTAACAAAGAAAGGATTTAACGCTCAACGCGCTGAAGTAATCAGCACGCTGAGGTTAAAGAAAAACGATAAATTAAACCTGATCTTCTAACGTAGACCAAGGATATTCTCCATCCAGAGAAGCTCCAGGATTATCACTTGGGTTTGGTACGATACAAGATAAAACACCCGCAATACCATAAGCTTCACGGCTAAACCAATGCCAAATCCCTTTACCGAAACCAATGATAGGGTCGCCATTGTCAATACCTTGAAGTGTTTGGCCAGGAAGTTCTGCAATACCAAAAATTCCATTAGCTAAACCTTGAATAAGCTTTGATCCAACTGGGTTTATAGCACCTTCAGTAAAGCTAGGGTCGAAAAGGCTATGTCTTTCTCCTCTTTCCCAAGCATATTCTGCGTCTAAAGGAAGCCCTGGGTTTTCTTCCGGACTTGCTGCCCAGAAACTAGCTAAATCAACAGCACCCCAAACAGTTCTTCCAACAGAATGGCTTACACCACGAAAGATACCAAGAACAGTTCCTACACCTTTAGAGCATAGTTCATTCTCAGCCTTCGGACAACCTGCTTCAAATCCTTTATAGATCTGAGCTGGAAATTCGACAAAACCTGTTGTTAAGTTAACAATACCTCGAAATGCTTTTTGTGCCATCCCTGTCAAAATCGATGAAGCTGACCCATCATCACTACTGTATGAAGAAACAGAAGCTGTTGCAGTTGAAGATGAAGAAGACGTAGAAACAGCAACTGGACCATCTCCAGCATAACCTACTGACGTCATCATAAATACAGCTAACATCACTATGATCAATTTTTTCATGATTACTCCTTTTTTAAATTTAAACCAATTTAATAATTTATCGGCATTAAAAGAAAAAAGTTAATAATTAATTAAATCCATTTAAACCCACTACTGAAAGTATTGTATCCTAGTTCTAACTATTCTTGTATACTTTTCTCAAAGCAACAGGAGTCCCTTTCGTCCTTATTTTGAGATTGAGCACTTCCACAAATACGGAAAATGCCATCGCAAAATAAATATATCCCTTAGGCACATGCACATTAAAGCTCTCTGCCATAAGAGCAAACCCCACTAATATCAAAAAGCTTAATGCCAACATTTTTATTGTTGGATGTTTGTCTATAAAGCGGCTCACAGTTCCAGAAAAAAACATCATAAAAATAACAGCAATCACAACAGCAACAACCATCACAGAGAGCTGATCAACCATCCCCACAGCTGTAATCACAGAGTCTAAAGAGAAAATAATATCCAGCAAAAGAATCTGAACCAGAACAGACAGGAAGGAAACAGCTTTTATATCCTTACCTTCTTTTTCATCCCCTTCTAAAGTTCCATGAATCTCATGCGTACTCTTTGCAATTAGAAACATTCCTCCAAAAAATAGGATGAGATCCCTTCCTGAAATAGAGTAGTTCAAAACTTCCAATAAAGGCTGTGTCAGCCCCATCACCCAGCTCATTGAAAAAAGGAGGGCTACACGCATAAACATAGCAAGCCCCAACCCAACAACCCTAGCTTTTCCCTGTTCGTTTTTAGGAAGTTTCTGAGAAAGAATAGAAATAAAAATGATGTTATCCACCCCCAGAACAATCTCTAAAAGGGTTAATGTGATGAGAGCAATCCAAATTTGAGGATCTAATAAAAATTCCATGCGGACTCCTTATATAAATTAAAAGTTTAAAATGAGTCATTGCGAGGTGTCAACAAAGGGGCTGCGGCAATCTCGGGTATCTATCACGTAAATTGACCTCTAAGATTGCCGCAACTCTATTTGTCTACGCCTCGCAATGACCTTTATTTTGAATTTTCAATGATTCAAAGGTTGCGAATATTGTCCGGCTTAGGTTTCCATCTCCGATGAACCCAGGCCCATTGCTCTGGGTATTCTAAAATCTTTGCTTCAAGACGTTTGTTCAACTTATCCGTCGCAGACTTTTCCCAATCTTCTTGGTTGGGGTCCAACTCTAAACTTTCTTCGAGTTGAATCAAATAAGAACCTGCTGATTTTCTTAAACAATAAGCAGGAATCATAACACTTCCCATTTGTTTTGCTAAACGACTTGGAATTGAAGTTGTTGAAGTCCCCTCCCCAAAAAATTGAGTCCACAACCCTTCAGGACCAGCCCATTGATCAATCACAATACCAACTCCATGATTTTGTTTCAATTCTTTTAAAACTGTTCTTATCGAACTTTTCTTAGAAATGGGATTCAAAGCCATTTTTCGACGTTTCTCATTTACCAATTGGTCTAAATAGGGGTTTCTCACATTTTTAACAACCACAGACCATTTTTGTCCCGTAATAAAAGGCAGGAAGGAAAGATACTCCCATGAGCCCAAATGAGAAATTACGAGAATAGCTCCTTTCCCCTGCCCAAAAGCTTTTTCGGCATGTTCAAGCCCCTCAAACTCAAAGCGGTCCAACTCATTAAGCATTCGATCCGTAATAAAAAGTTCTAAAACCGATAGGGCCATATTTTGAAAAGAAGCGCGCGCAATTTTTATTTTTTGTTTTTTGTTTAAAGATGAGCCGTAAGCTTTTTCTATATTATCCAGCGCAATTTTTCGGCGCTTTGGCATAAAAAGAAAAATAATGCTAGCCACACCACAAGCAAAAGATGAAGTTATTTTAATTGGAAAAAGACTGAGGAACCAAGCCACACATCGAATAATAAATAACTCTAAAGAATAAAGCATTTATCTCTAATCCCTAGCTATTAGTTTTGACCTCGAGAAGATCGTTTACGTTCATTTTCTGTAAGGTGTCTTTTTCGAAGACGAATACTTTTGGGGGTTATTTCTACAAGTTCATCATCAGCAATAAATTCAAGAGCAAATTCTTGATTCATTTCTCTTGGTGGGGTTAGTTGGATCGCATCATCCGCTCCGGAAGACCGTGTGTTGGTCAGTTTTTTCTCACGAACCGCATTTACAACCAAATCATTTCCTTTACTGTTACTTCCAACAATCATACCTTCATACAAATCGTCACCTGGCTGCGCAAAGATTTCTCCACGCTCTTGTAAGTTCCAAAGAGCATAAGCAACAGCTTGTCCATTCGTCTGAGAAACCAAAACGCCCGTTTGTCGTTTCGGTAACTCTCCTTTAAACTTTTGGTACTCAAAAAAGTTTTGGTACATAATTCCTGTTCCACGAGTCATCGTTAAAAATTCGTTACGAAAACCAATCAACGCTCGAGAAGGAATAATAAAGTCTAATTTTACCGTCCCTACAGAACTGTTTTCCATGTGTTTCATTTCAGCTTTTCGAACACCCAAGGCTTCAATCACTGCCCCTTGATAAGCTGGATCCACTTCGACGGTAAGCTCTTCTACGGGTTCTAGCTTATCCCCGTCCACTTCTTTAATAATCACCTGAGGTCGGGATACTTCTAATTCATAACCTTCTCTTCGCATTGTTTCAATTAGGATAGAAAGATGCAGTTCTCCTCGGCCCGAAACTTTAAATCGCTCTCCACCATCCACTTCTTCCATCTTAATTCCTACATTCATCATAGCTTCATGTTCCAAGCGTTCTCGAATATGTCTAGAGGTTAAGAAACGTCCTCCGTCCTTACCTGCCAATGGGCTTGTGTTGTGAGAGAAATACATAGAAATCGTTGGCTCATCAATCTTCACAAAAGGAAGAGCCTCCGCCTTATCTGGACTAGCCAATGTAGCGCCCACCTTCACGTTATCCGCTCCAGCAATAGAAACAATGTCCCCTGCCAAAGCTTCAGTCATTTCTACTTTTTTCAATCCCTCAAATTTTAAAATCTTAGTCACTTTAGCTTTCTCCAAAGAGCCGTCTCTCTTAATCACAACAAAAGGATCTCCAACTTTAATCTTTCCTCTAAAAATACGGCCTGTAGCGATACGCCCCATGTAAGAATCGTAATCCAACATCGTCACCAACATTTGAAACTGGGCATCCACATCTGCCACAGGAGGTAACACACGATGCGAAATCGTCTCAAGCAAAGGTTTTAAGTTATCGCTTTTTTCTTCTAGGTCTAGTGTCGCCCAACCATCTTTACCCGAAGCATAAACAATAGGAAAATCGAGTTGTTCATCCGTTGCATTCAATTCACAAAAAAGATCAAAAGTCATATCGGTTACTTCATCAGGACGAGCATTCGGACGGTCTACTTTATTAACAACAAGAATGGGTTTAAGATGCAATTCTAAAGATTTACGCAGAACAAACTTGGTTTGAGGCATAGGGCCATCAAAAGCATCTACTAACAGCAAAACTCCGTCGACCATACGTAAAATACGCTCAACTTCACTTCCAAAGTCAGCATGGCCAGGAGTATCTACAATATTAAAGCAGATATCCTTATAGACTAAGGACGCATTCTTAGAGAAAATGGTAATCCCTCTTTCTTTCTCTAGGTCATTAGAATCCATGATAGTCGTCTCACCCTCTTTAAACTGATGAGCCCCACTTTGGGATAAAAGAGCATCCATTAGGGTGGTTTTTCCATGGTCTACATGCGCTACAATAGCTATATTTCGAATGTCTTTACGACGTTTTTGGTTTGGCATAGCGGAGCATTGTAGCAGGAAAATGTGTTATAAGGGAGAAAAAGGTTAGAGGAACCTGTATAATAGATTTTATGAAATGGTTCACCTATATCCTCCAATGCTCAGACGGGTCTTTATATACAGGGATTACCAACGACTTAGATAAGCGTATTAGCACTCATCAGTCGGGTAAAGCCAGTAAATATACACGCTGCCGCCTTCCTGTAGAGCTCCTTCACCACGAAAGAAAAAGAACCAAAAGCTCTGCTCTCAAGAGAGAACTAGAAATAAAAAGCTGGCCCCGAGTCAAAAAACTGGCTCTTTTGGAGAAATGTCATCCTGAGCGCAGTGAAGGATCTAAAGCATCCTGTTAAATTACAATACTGAATTAGATTCTTCTCTACGCTCAGAATGACAAACAACCGCAATGGTATCTATGGATAAAACAGGGCCGAACCTAATTAAATGTCATTGCGAGACAAACAACGAAGGAGTCGTGGCAATCTCAGACAAATAAAATTGTTTCTGTCTTCTGATTTCAGACTTCTGCAAAAACAACAAAGGACAAAATGCCCTGTATTCTATGCAATAACGAAAACTCTCCTCTTTTCTACGAAGACGATAGACGCTACTTTAAATGCAACAACTGCGACCTTATTTTTGTCGACCCACAACAACTTCTCTCTCGAGAGGAAGAAAAGGAACGTTACGGTTTACACCATAATTCTCCCGAAGATCCAAACTATCGAAATTTCCTAAATCGACTCTTTATCCCCTTAAAAGAAATCTTGTCCCAAGATTCAAAAGGCCTAGACTTCGGATCGGGCCCCGGCCCCACCCTTTCTGTCATGTTCGAAGAAGCCGGAAATTCCATGACAATTTACGACCCCTTTTTTGCTAATAACCCCGAAACTTTAAAACAAACATACGACTTTATTACAGCCACAGAAGTCTTAGAACATCTCCACAAACCTTTAAAAGAATTATCGCTAATGTGGAACTGCCTTGTACCCGGAGGCATCCTAGGCATCATGACCCTCCTCGCATCAGAAGAAAAACCCTTCCCAGGATGGCACTACAAAAATGACCCAACCCACGTTTGTTTCTATTCCAAAGAAACTTTCGAATGGCTATCCAAACAATGGAACGCCAAACTCACCATCAAAGACAAAGGCGTCATCCTCCTCCAAAAACCCAAATACCTATGAAGAACGGCTTTTGGTTATTGGCTTTTAGTTTTTTAACCTCGAAGCCCGATGCGAATCTCTGACTACCAGCGCAAACAGATGAAATTGATGAAGAAGACGGGGACATGGACTTTTGATACTGTTGCGCAGCAACTGTGTCTAAAGTGCGTGTCCCCTAGACCAAGGATGGGCTGTAGCCATTAACAAGATCCGTATTAAGTAACATACCTCTAAAAACTCAATTGCATAACACCATTACGAAGTGTGTGAAAAGTGACAGTCACCATGGTCTGCGTAAACGCAGCCTGGTGACAGTCACTTTTGTGCTGTCTGAGCGCCGGGACCTTTCCATTTTCCTAACACCTCACCCTATTTAACGATATAATACTCTCCATGAAACGCTCCCTATTTTTCCTGTACATCCCAGGCTTCATATTACTTTTGTGCATCGCAGCCATCTCCCACATAAGCCCCCAATTTCCCGCAGAAAACAGCTACACAAACACCCCTGTTATTCTTTTCGTCTCACTCGCATTAATCGCATTCTCAGCTTACTTCATCTCTTTAGAATTCATTCGTCGACTCCCCTCAAACGCACAAAACTCAATCCATTTAGCTTTTATCTTAGGAGTTGCAATCCTATCCAGGCTCGTACTCTTCCCATCAGAAATGATCCTAGAAACAGATCCCTATCGTTATATCTGGGACGGACAACAGATGGTTCAGAAAAAAAACCCTTATTCCCTCTCACCCAAAGATGCTTTTGAGAATAAGAAAAACTCTGGCCTTAAAATTACTGCTGAAGAACAAGACTTCTACTCCAAAATAAATTACTCTGAAACAAAAACTCTATACCCTCCTGTAGCTGAATACCTATTTGCTGTAAGCCAAAAAATATCACCCTGGAAACTTACAGGCTGGAAAGCAATGATCTTTCTCTCAGAAATGCTTACGCTCTTCCTCCTCCTCTTAATTCTCCATACGGCAAACATGCGCAAAGAATGGATTATGCTTTACGCTTGGTGCCCCCTTGTCCTTACAGAATTCTCAAATGGGCTTCATATGGATGTCTTTATGATTCTTTGTTTAGTTAGCTTTATTTATCACTGTCAGAAAGAAAATATTATTGGAGCCCTTTTAAGTTTATGTATAGGCAGTTTAATCAAAATTATTCCCGTATTGTTATTTCCTTTCGCTTTGATTTGGGCTTGGCAAAAAAACAAAAAGGAAACTCTCATTGGATTAGGATGCTGCGCTTTAGCAACTGTTCTTCTCTGGCTTCCATTTATGAATAATAATTTACTTTTTTCTGAAGGTCTCTCAAAATTTGCTCAAAGCTGGGAAGTCAATGGAAGTCTCTTTGTTGTATTTAAAGTGTTGCTCCAATCGGTAAGCTCGATGAATGATCCTCAGGTTAACCTATACGCCCGAATCATCTCTCTCGGTGTTCTTGGAATGATCAGCTTATACCTTCTATTAAAGTTAAACAAAAACGCTAACACAAGTAGTCTGATGAAAAGTTGCCTTATTTTTCTGTGTAGTCTTTTTTTTCTAGCCCCCACAGGCAATCCTTGGTATTTTAGTTGGGCAGTTCCCTTTTTAATCTTTCTACCTATTCGTTCTCTTGTTTTCTTTTCAGGGCTGCTTTTTGCTTATTACTTAAGTTTCTATTATTTTTTTCAAACGAGATTCGATCTCTTTTTATGGATATGGATCTCCGAATACGCTTTATTTTTTAGCGCTTTAGGATTAGAGCTATGGATCAAAAAAAAACAGTCTCAATCATTCTCCCCGTCTCTGGCGAACAGACTTTAATCGACTCTTGTCTCAACCACCTTCTGTCTTTAGGTGCACACGAGATTATTGTTGTCGAAGGAGGTTCTCAAGACAACACCGAGTCCATTATTAATCAACAGTTCCCAACAATTAAATACCAACACATTGAGGAACGTAGTCGAGCACAACAATTCAATAAAGGGGCTCAGAATGCTACAGGAGACATTCTTCTTTTTGTTCACGCAGATATGCACTTTCCCGAAAGCTCGCTTCAACTCATAGAAAACAAAATAAACTCTGGTTTCGATGCAGGCTGTTTTAAGAAAAAATATAACCCAACCAACATCCTTCTTAAAACCTATGGGTTTTTGCTCAATAACTTATTTTTACCCTGTAAATGTTTTATCGTCGGAACTAATGGAATTTTTGCCAAACGCGATCTTTTTTTAAAATTAGGCGGTTTCCCATCAGTTCCTATCTTAGAAGATTTAATTTTCTCAAGACTCATCAGCAAAGAAGGAAAACTTTCTTTAGTCCAAAACTATGTCACCGTCTCTTCTAGAAAATATATGTCTAGAGGTATTCTTTCTCAAATAAGAATCAACGCTCGAGTTTTATGGGGGCATTACATCTTAAAAGAAAATCCAGAAACTTTAAGAAAATTATATGAACGTTGAAGTTGGGGACATGGACTTTTGTAACCATTACGCAGAAATTGTGGCAAAAGTGTGTGTCCCCTAGACCAAGGGCAGGCTGCACCCATTAAAAACGCACCAAGTATTATGATATCTATAACAACACCAAAGGAGCTCAATCATGAAAAATATCATTCTCCACAATCCAAAATGCAGTAAAAGTCGGAGCGCATTAGAACTCTTAACAGCAAAAGGAGTTGATGTTGAAGTGGTTGAATATTTAAAAACCCCTCCTTCAGTGGATGAGCTTAAAGAAATCTGTTCACTTTTAAACGTAGATCCGAAACAAATCATTCGAACCAAAGAAGATTTATTTAAAGAATTAGGCCTATCTCTAGATGAAGATCAAGATTGGTTTCAGGTGTTGGCAGAGAACCCTAAGCTAATTGAAAGGCCTATCGTTTGCTATAACGGAAAAGCAGCTATTGGACGCCCTATTGAAAATGTATTGGGAATATTAGATTAGTGAGGGTGACAGTCACTTTGCTCTGCGCTTGCGCAGGCAAGTGACAGTCACCTAGGGCAAAGCAACTCTATGGAATAACCATCGGGGTCTTTTACAAAAGCAAGGACCGTCGTACTGTGTTTCATAGGACCAGGCTCTCTTGTGATAACCCCTCCTTTGGTTCTAATCTCTTCACACGCAGCGTACACATCTTCAACTTCTATTGCTATATGTCCAAAACCTTTACCAAGATCATATTCTTTAGTGTCCCAATTATGCGTTAGCTCAATCGCTGTATGTTCTGATTCATCTCCGTAACCAATAAAAGCCAGAGTAAACTTTCCTTCAGGGTAATCTTTCTTCCGTAACAGTTTCATGCCCATTATATTTGTATAAAAATCTAACGATCGATCTAAGTCTCCAACTCGAAGCATCGTATGCAACAATCTCATATTTTTTCCTTTGTTGTTCGTGAAGCGTTATTAGTGAAGCATGAAGCGAGTATCCTTTACCTTAGATTCTTCGTCTCATTAGACCTTAACTCAGAATGACAAACTTTTAATCTTTTTTTTCTGTCATCCTGATCCGCCATTTTTTATGGTGGAGAAGGATCTCCCCGACAAAGGAAGTCGATTCACGACTCACAACCCAAAGAGCTCTTGTGCATTTTTAAAAAATATTTGCTCTAACTGTTTGTAATCTTTAACGATTAATTCAAATTTTTGAACTTCTAACGAAGGATGCGAGTAAGGATAATCGGAACCAAAAATAATTTTTTCAGCCCCTGCCCTTTCAATCAACATACGAGTTCGGTTATATGACAATGTACTCGTTTCCACAAAAACATTATCACACGCTTTGCTTACTTCAGCCGCCGCAGGCCAGTGATCTTTTCCCCCATGAAGGAGCACAAAAGAAAGTTTTGGATATTTTTTAAAAATAGGCTTCCACTCCGATGGTGTTGCAGCTACATTATGGTCTGTATGCAACAGTATTGGCCAGTTAAAATTCTGTGCCAAATCAAGAACCTCTCGTGTAGAATCCGGCCCAAACTGTTCTGTTCTTGGATGCAACTTCAAAGCAGATAAACCTGCCTTCTGACACCGTTCCATTTCTTTAAGAGCATTATCTCCAGCTTTTGGTTGAACACGACAAACCCCAATAAACTTTTCTGGATATTTTCTGCATAACTGAATGATTTTTTTATTGGGAACCTCATATGTTTCCCCTCTATCTACTTCATCCAGAGCAAAAATAACCGACTTATCAATATGAGAAATTTGCATGATAGAAAGAAGGTCCTCAGGACATCCTTTCGTTCCCATCACATCCGTTCCCACATGATTATGTACATCAATGATCATGACGACTCCTTTACAGAGTATTTAATCGCTGGGATTAACCCGCCACCTGCAGAAACATTAATCACAGATTCGTCTGAGAGTCGCGCCATCGACCCAGCATAACGTCCCCCAAAAACAAAGGGGTTTAAATTCACTTTCTTCTCTACAATTTTAACACCTGTCTTTTTCAAGACAGGGACACTCATCGTTGGAATCGGAACGAATTCTTGAACCACCCAATTCTCATCTGCTCTCATGGCTCTTAAAAGCGTTTTCTCCCAATCTGCTTTGGATGTTTCATTTCCAATCTGAACATCCTTTCCCCCATAACCTTCAGCAGGCTTCAAAACCAAACTTTCTTGATGTTCCAAAATAAGCTCTTTTAGAAAATCCTTCTTTCCTCCATAAAATTTCTTAGCGTCAACCACTCGTCTCGTCCAAGGAATATGCTTTTCCCGAATTGCAATTTCTTCCGGAGTAAACAAGAAATCATAAGCAGGATTCGACAAAATAGACAGAACAGCTTTGTTCGCTGCTAATTTTGAACGAAAGGGGTTAACCACACATACCTTTCCCTTCATATACGCCTTTAGTAAATCCCCCGCCTCTTTTCGGTGAGCCCAAAGCTCTTTAAAAATGACACGTCTATATATAAGGTCTACTCGAAAATCCTCGTGATAGAGCTTCCCATCTTTAAACTTTAACTCTCGAGGATCTACAATCACGGTTGGATAACCTTTGGACTCAAAATATTCTTTTATAATAACAAATTCATTGTAGGTCCTTAAATGTTTCCAATCGACAATAGCTATATTCGGAGTCTTCTTAGAACTAAACTCTTTCCAACAAGAAAGCAAAGCCTTCAGCAAACCATCCAATCGATGAGTTCGGGTAAATTGATATTTACCTTTCATCTCTTTAATTAAAAATGAGTTCATTAAAATACCTTCTTCAACATCACTATATCCAGCTCCCGCAGGACTATCACAATTAAATTCAATAAAACGCACTACCCCGTTCACCATAAAACCATCTGGCCGAGAAACCACAATGCTTTTGGAGTAGCCTGGATCCATTTCAATATAAGGTTTTTCCTCTTTAGATAACTTAAATATATTCTGCAATTCCGGATATTCAAAATAAGCCTGAACGACCTTCTCTAAGGTTTGAGTTATTTTGTGAGTAACTTTCTTAAGATTGTCTTCATCGTGGGCAGAAAGAAAGTAGGGCTTCAAGAAGCAAGGAATCACTTCGTCTCCGAAACAGCATTTATTCTTCAGAAGCTCTTCATCCAACCATTGAACAAGCTCCGCGCTCTTATCCGAATGCTTTTCAACCAATGAATTATAGATATGATGGATAGATCTCATACAAATTTTATCGGCAATATGGAGGAAGTACCTTAAAAATGTCATTCGAGGAGGAGGAAGCCGGGGACATGGATTTTTGGAACTATTGCGGTAGCAATTGTGCCAAAAATGCGTGTCCCCTATGCAGAGGACAGGCTGTACCCATTAAGACACTCTATCTAAAGTAACCTACTTACAAAACTCCAGAGCAAAAGATTAAAAAGAAGAATCCGGACCTTTTAAAAACTCCACTTCTTCCTGGGTGGATTTCCGTCCCAAAACAGCATTTCGATGAGGAAAACGATCAAAACGCTTAATGATGTCATAATGGCGAATTGCATAATCAAGAGCATTTCTCATAGGAAGCTCTATTGCAGGGCTCACTTCATCTGCCAACTCTTTAAAGAGTCGAACACATTCCTCTTGAATAGGTAACGCCTCAGAATGCTCAAGAGGAAGGTAAAAAAAAGTTCGTTCTACTGGGAAAAGTTTTTTGTCATCTTCTTTTCGAAGACCATGCAAAGCAAGCTGTAATGCTTTTGAATCCTGTTCAAACGCCTTCGGAGAACCCTTATAAATATTTCTCGAAAATTGATCTAACAAAACAATCAAAGCAAGTCGCCCTCTAGGAGTTTGCGTCCACGAATCACACTGACCCTTCTTCGCCAATTCCAAATCAGAACTAAACGTATCCGTTATATACTGATTAACTTCTTCCCCTCCATCAAACCACAAAGAAGCGTTCTCAATAGGAAACGATTCCGAAGTCTTCAACTCCCCAAACCAATAAGTCAATATCTGATCATACTTTTCAGTCATAAACAAACTCCATCGCTTCGAAGACGAAGACGGGGACATGGATTTTTGATACTGTTGCACAGCAACTGTGTCAAAAATGCGTGTCCCCTATGCAAAGGGCAGGCTGCGCCCCTTAAAACACCCCTCTTAAATTAACATACTTTATCCACTCATCATCGGGCTCAGCACTTCAGCAATTTTATCTGATTGAAAATGGTGAGAACAATAACCATTAGGATTTTTAACCAAATATTTTTGATGATAACCCTCAGCTTCCCAAAACATATCTGCAGGAATAACTTCGGTGACAATTGGTTTTTTTAAAATTCCAGATTCGTCTAATAAAAGCACCGACTTTTCAGCTATTTCTCTTTGAGCGTCATCATAATAAAAAACAACCGACCGATACTGAGTCCCTCGATCAGGACCTTGCTGATCTTTGGTTGTTGGATCATGGTATTGCCAAAAAGTAAGAAGCAATTTCTCATAAGATACTTTCTCAGGGTCATAGGTCACCTCAACAGCCTCAGCATGTCCTGTCACACCTCGACAAACCTCTTCATAAGTGGGATTTTCTGTTTGACCACCCTGATAGCCAACTTGAGTAGAAACCACCCCAGGCACTTTCATTAAAATTTTTTCCACACCCCAAAAACATCCCGCAGCAAAAGAAGCTTTCTTCGTCATAACAGACCCTTTCTGCGCATGCAACATCAATGACCCTAGCAACATACACAAACAAAAACTCATAATAAATAAGTAAGATTTCATCTTCATATCATATACCTTCTATAACTATTATACGCTATAGGAGAGCCCCCTGGATTTTGTGACGGTCACAAAGCCAAAAAACTAAAAGGAAATCGAGGCCGAAGACGGGGACATGGATTTTTGGTACTGTTGCGCAGCAACTGTGTCAAAAATGCGTGTCCCCTAGACAAAGGATAGGCTGTCTCCCACTCAGAAACTCCCTTTAGTTAACATACCTGAAAAATCTCAATTGCTAAAAGTTGATACGAAAAGCTTGGTGACAGTCACCATGGTCTGCGAGAACGCAGCCTGATGACAGTCACTACGCAGCTTGAGCAATCATACGATGCGCATCAATCGACTTCTGCAGCACTTGCACCAAATCAATCACCATATGCATCCCGTCAAATCGAACTCCTTGCACTCCTAAATTTTCCACAATCCATTCTGGGCTTACAACCGACCCTGCCTCCATCGCTTTCGCGCGAGCGATCACTAGCTTCAATGCCAATGGAGCCATTCCCTCTTTTAACTTTCCGTCTTCTTCATAATAACTGGCCGTCACATAATCCTCTGGCAAAATCTCTTTCACAGAATTCCAAATGATGTCCCGCATTACACCGACCTTGATACGACTTCCCCTACCCCTTAAATGTTTCAGTTGTTTATCTCTTTGAATAAACCGGATTTGAGTATTACCCGAAATATCAGAATGTCTTCTTTGCAGCTTCGCAACCTCCGTTCGTTCCTCTCTTTCTTCCCCTTCATACAAAACCCAAATCTGATCCCGAGTTTTAAGCTCATCTACAAATTCCGGTAACTTTCTTCTTAATTCCATAAAGCTTGTTAAGTCCATCACATAATCCACATTTTCCTCAGCAATCAAAACATCTTCTAAACCTACAGCTACTTCTTCCACACCCAAACCTTCTGATTCCAATACTAACCCCACAAGCTCTATCGCCCTAAGCAATCCTTCCGGAATACTTTTTATAGACTGATACAACTTCCAAAAACCCAAACTTTGCTCATCGCTCATACGCGTCTTAAAATACATTTCCAAAAACGCTCTCAAATCTGACTCATTATTGAAATTCTGTTTCAATAATTCAAAAGATAAAGTTTCAATTGGCGCTTTACTCTGAACCTGTCGCAAAGCTCCCAAAGACTTCGCATCTATCTCACGTCTATCTAACCATTCATCTTCCGGTCTATCATCATTCGAAACAACTCCTCCAATCTCATTCTCCCACACATCCCCTAACTGTTCTAATTGTCTCAAAACTTTATCTATTCCTATTTCATCCACTCTCCTTACTATATCTAATATCTCATTTTTTCGAAAACCTCCTTCTTGCGCCACTTTTCCCAATTCGATTAACACACGAAAGAATTCTGCTGGTTTTTCACTCATTTGCTCGGATACTTCTATTAAAAAACTTTCATCCAAAATCCTTCTTGTTGATTTCTCTCTTAACGCTGAGCTGATTAATGTTTTTATGGAATGAATAAAAAGATATGGGTTTTCTACTGGAAGCGACACCAAAAATTCAAAAAAACTTATTTTTATTAATTCTTTTGCTTCATTATTAAGATTGGCTCCCAAACTCAACTCCTTAAAAACTTCAAACACTCCTTTTGTTCTAGCCCCACTTATCTTTGATATTTTTTTCAATAACTCTACATCCAAATCATCTATATGCTTCACCCCCCTTTTGGGGGTAGAGCCCATATCACTGAGGATATTAAACACATCCCCAGCCTCTTGACCGCTTGATTTTACAATCTGGATTAATAAGTCCATATCTAATACTTTTGGAACTATCTCACCTGAAATAATTCCTTTTCCTAACTTTCCAAGTTCTTTAATAGCTTTTTCCATTCCGACACCACTTTTATTCGCTATAGCTTTCAATAAATTAAGATCCAAAACCTCATGTCTTATTTTTCGACTTGCAACGCCTGAAACCAATATTGTTAAAGCTGAAAGCACAGAACCTGCATTTTCTCCACTCATCTTTAAAATTTTTTCTAACAATCCTAGATCCAACAACTCTGCTTTTGCTTCACTCAATCTTATCGCTTCACCAAAATTATTAAATAAATAGAAAGCTTTACTTGTATTTTTTTCTGCAATGTTTGTAACTTTTTTAAAAAACCCTACTTCTAAAAATTCTTCACTTAACACGCCTACCTCAACACCTTCTCTTAACTCTTTCCCTAAACTCCTTAACTGTATTAGTGCGCTAGGGGTATCTGTTTTACTGTTTTTTGCTATTGTCTTTAAAAGTTCTAAATCTAATACTTCCTGTGGCGCCTCACCCTCTTTAACAGCACCCCCTAATTCTTTAAGCCTCTTAAGACTACCCTCAGAAGAACCTTTGCTAAACTCTAGTATTGTCTTTAAAAACTCTAAATCCAAAAGTTTTACAGAAAGACCTTTCTCCATTACACCTTTAATTAAATCCCAAAGTTCGTAAAAAACAAAATTGGCTTTTCTTTCGTTAAAAATAATTACCATTTCAATCAAATCTAATGTTAAAACTTCTTCTTTTGCCTTTCCAGCTTTAACAGCTTCTTCCAAAAGAGTAAGAAAAACAATGGCCTCTCCCGTATAAATACCACTCACCTTAGCAACTTGATTTATAAAATCCAGACTAAAAAACTCTTCCGAAGCCTTCCCTTCCTTTAACCGCTCACCTAAATCAATAAGAGAAAGCAATGGTCCATTTAAACCAAAAGCACTCGAAGAAATAAATTCTTTCAAAAAATCTAAATCCAAAAACTTCGCCGGAACCTTTTCCTCTTTTACCCCAACAGCTAACTCCCCTAAAGCGTCGAAAACATCTCCCATTCCTTCCTTATTAAATTTAGCGATATAAACCAGTAAATCTTTATCCAAAATCCCATCCACAGCTTCTTCTTCAACAACTTTAAAAACCAAATTGCCAAGATCATGAAAAGCAGATGCATGATTAGATTCTGCCAATTCATTAATTTTTTCAAAAAAAACTAACTCTAATAATTCTTCTTTTGCTTTTTCATTTCTGACGGCAGCAGCAATCGCTGTAAGAGCATATAAAATAGGTTTCGAATACTCTCCTTTTAACTCAAAAATACTTTCAAAAAAGCTTATATTCAATACTTCTGACCTTATTGTCCCATTATTTACTCCAGCCCCTAGTTCTTTAAGTGCTTTGAATGCAACCGCTGCATTCTCATCACTTAAATCTATTATGTTTCTTATAAGCTGTAAATCCAACGCTTCCACCCCAATTTCTCCAGCTTTCACGCCTTCACCAAGCTCTCTAAGAGCCACGATAGCATTTTTTGAATTCTCGGAATTTAAGCCAACAATCTTTTTAAAAATATTCAAATCCACAACTTCTTCGCTAACTTCCCCTTGATTGACACCATCTATTAATTCTGTCAAAGCCTCAAAAAAGCCATTTCTACCAGACCGACGGTCGAATATATTAATAGTTGAAAACAAACTTTCAACCTCATCTAATTGAATCTTATCTCCCATGAATTCTACATAAGCAATAAACGCATCCATAGCTTCTTCTGTTCTATTCAATGTTTTAAATAAATATCCATACCTCCATAACTCATTCCAACTCACCCCTAACTTTTCTGGCAATCCTGCCTTTTCGTATTGTTCTTGCAGCCCCAAAGACTTCGCTCTCACCTCTTCCCGTAGCCACTCCTCTTGATCAGCATTTGGAATAAATTTATCTTCCGCTTCATTTGATGCCCATACTTCTATTAAATAGTCCAATTGTTTCAGAACGGGATTTACTCCAATGTATTCGACCTTTCGGACAATATTTAAAATGGCTTCCTTATCGAAATCAGATTTTATATTAGTCGCGCCTAATTTTTCTAGTTTCAACAAAGCTCGGTATGTATCTTTTTTCATCATAAAAGCTATTTGTTCTAAAAACTCGAGGTCCAAAATCTCTTCTTTAATTTTACCAACTTTAACTCGACTAGCTAAAACAAGAAGCACTCCATAGGCATTGGATATATTTTCACGGCTCATTACAGCTAATTGAGTTAGTAGGTCTTCATCCAAAATCTCTTTTCCTATTTCATCCCAAAAATAACTTCTTGCAATGTTTCCTAAAACACCAAAATCTCTGCTTTTATTCACACCCGAACTTTGTCCAACGGCTCTAAATAGTTCCATAGGAAAATGCTCACTTTTTATTTTTCGTCCATACCAAATAATCATCTGTATATGTTCCATTGCCTTGAAAGCAGCTACAACATCTTTACCCGCTATTTCAGTAATTTCCATTAAAAGCTCGGGCGTCAGCAGCTTTTTATTGATACTCCTATTCCCTCTGCTTTTAAACAAATTACTTAATTCTCTAAATGCATCTTCAGATTCTTCGGAAGCCATCTCTTCAATTTTAAGAAAAACTTCCTGAACATCTCCTAAAGGGTACACCATTTCTTTTAGATGCATATAACTCCCAAAAGCATCAAAAGCAAAGGTGTTATCATTTAAAAGATCAGTCCACCGAGGATACAAAGACTCAAACTCTTCCCAACTCAAATTTAATTTTTCAGACAGACCTTCCGCAATATAACGATACTTTGCACCCAAAGACCTTGCATCCACCTCTTCCCTTAGCCATTCCCCATCTTCTCCCGGAACCTCAGGTACGTCATCCTCTTCTTCTTGGTCAATCCATTCTTGAATCAAATAATCCAACTGTTTCAATACAGCATCCATACCCAAATCTTCTGCTTTTCTTAGAACGCTCAAATACTCTTCGGGATCGAATGAAAACTGTGTATATTGAGAAAAAGTGAGCAGTTGATCAAAAATATCTCCTGACCTTTCTTTAGATAGCTGGAAAACCTCAATTAAAAATTCTGGGGAAATCACTTCCAGAGGCAATTGATTTTGTCTAACAGAAAAACTTATTTTTTCCAAATCCTTAAAAGCGTTAGTCACTCCTTCACCGCTCCCTTCAACAACAGTCATCAATAGCTCAAGCGTGACAGAGCTTTGAGGGATCTCTATCACATTATCCAAATAAGTCCCTAGATTATTAAAAGCCTCATGGTTTTTATCGCCCGTCAGCTTAAAGATTTCTTCAAATAAGTCCACACTGATTAACTCATTACTGAATTTATCTTTTGAAATTCCTCTGGCTATTTTAGAAAGAGTAAAATAAATAGATGTTCCTCCAGGTAATTTAATTTTTGAAAGCTTTTCAAAAAAATCTGTTTTTAAAATACTGGCTTTAATTTTCCCCAACTGGATTCCCTTTCCAACTTCACCCAGTGCATTGTAAGCGGCAAACGCTTCTTCTCCATTCAATACAGCAATTTTAATTAATAGGTCAACATCCAATACTTCAGGATTCATTTTTCCATCACTAACTCCCGAAGCCAATCCCGTTAAATCTTGAAATGCAATATTTGAAGCATCGGTAACAGCATTTAAAATTCTCTCAAGAAATGGAGGTTGTATAAATGAACCATTTATCTTTTTATCCTTAACCGCCTTTTCCAGTTTAGAAACAAACAAATGGATTGGCCCTTGAAAAAACTCATCCTTATCCTTAATCTTTTCTACAATACGCTCCAAACTTTTCAGTGATTCTCTATCATTGACATGGGCTGCATAAAGAGAAAAAAGATTCCGCAGATGAAAAGCTTCAGCCTTAAGAGCTAAAATCAAGGCCGCATATTCCCGCTGAAAGTCTTCCCATGACATTGTCAAACGCTTTCCTAAGTCAGATTTGTCATAAATTTTTCTAACCCCAAGAGATTGAGCATTCATCTCAGTTCGATCCAACCAATCTTCTTCTATTT
Source organism: Candidatus Omnitrophota bacterium (assembly GCA_029261035.1). Classification (GTDB taxonomy): domain Bacteria; phylum Omnitrophota; class Omnitrophia; order Omnitrophales; family JACROU01; genus JAJDCD01. Next base: position 535,933 of record JAJDCD010000023.1, on the reverse strand, counting down.
CATCAAGCGGCTGTTTTGCTACTTCAAAATCTCTTGCCCATGATTCCTTAAGTTGATCTAATAACTTCAAAGTTTGATCTATTCCTATTTGGTCTGTTCTTCTGACTATTTCTAACACTTCTTCTTTTCTGAATACTCCTACTGACAAAGCCTCTCCAAGACCTTGAATCTTTTTTAATACTTCATATGTTTTCTCATTCATTTGCTCAACTACTTCTGTGAAGAATTCCACATCTAATAGTTCTTTTGGCACACTTCCAGAGCTCACTTGCTCTCCTAATCTTCTTAAAAGCTCAAAAACCTTTCCTACATCTGCTCCACTTGGCTCAGCAATGCGCTTTAAAAACTCCACATTTAATATTTTTTCTGTAAAAATTCCCTTATCTTCCGCCAAGAGCCTCAGTTGCCAGAATGCATCACCTAAGTCTTCCCCTCCTGACTTCGCCATTATCTCAAGGAGCTCTACATCCAAAACTTCTTCGCCCAACACTTCCTCACTCAGCCTCTCCACCAACTCTTTAAGCCTACGAAAAGCATATTTTGATTGACTCCCGCTCTGCTTAGCGAGCATTTCAAAAAGTTCTATTTTTAATACCTCTTCTTTTAATTTACCGGCGTTCACTGCTTCTCCTAATTTTCTAAGAACATCAAAAATGCTTTTCACCTCCCCTCCGCTTATATCAACAATTTTTTTTAAGTATTCCCCACTCAAAACAGAATCGCTCACCTTTCCAACTTTCACCGCTTCTCCTAATATTCTGAGAGCATTAATGGCTTCTCCCGTCTTCTCTCCACTTGCCTCAACAATCTTAATTAATAGGTCTAAATCCAACACTTCTTCTGAAACTAATTCACGCTGTACCCCAATCCCTAGATCTGTGAGAGAAAACAGATGAACATATGTCTCTCTTCCACCTAATTGAACTACTTTCTTTAATAACTCTAAATTCATCACTTCCTCTCTTACACTTCCCTCCTTCACTCCACCTCCTAACTTTCTTAGAGCCTCAAAGGATGTCTCGATCCAGACGCCATTTGACTTTGCAATTCCTTTTAACACCTCTACATCTAACACTTCCCTACTAATGCTTCCTTCTCTTACACCCTTCGCTAAAAACCATAAAATCCGAAATGAATTTTCTATATCAACTTCCCTTTGCTGCGGAGAGACTATACGAATCATGTTTTTAAATATAGATTCTACCTCTCTAATTCTCTTTTCACCTTCTTCATTTAAATTTCATATTACAAACCAGTTTCCAACTATCTTTGAAATTTTATTTTTAGTCTGAACACTATCTCGATTCATCATTTCCAGAAAAACTTTAATGGCAAAAGGCCTAGAATTTAAAGTTAAAAATAACTCCGGGTATAAATTATGCAATTCTTTTTTCCCAAGATTTAACTCCACCCATACTTTGCCCCAATCCTTAGCTCCAAGAGATTTTGCTTCAACCTCAGCACGATCTAACCACTCATCTTCTTGCTCTTTCTCAGGAGGAGCTCTTTCTTCTTCAGAGCTTCTCTCCCAAACATCTTTCAATTGGTCTAACTGGTTCAACACTTCATCTATCCCTATTTGATCCGTTTTTTTTACAACATCTAAGATCTCGTTTTTTCTAAAGGGGCCATCTGGAGTTGTTTTTGCCAAGCCTTTTATTACTGCAAATGCTTCTGCTGTTTTTCCTTTCATTTGCTCAGCCACTGTAATCAAGAACTTCACATTCAAGGATTCTCTATTCGCTTGTCCAAGCCTTACATCGGCCCCTATTTCACTTAGCACTTTAAATGTTTGAGTTAGCCCTTCACCGCTTAATGTAGAAATTCTTTCGAAGAACTCCACGTCCAAAATTTCCTGCTCTACATTGCCTGCAATTACTCCTGCAGCTAATTCTTTGAGCGTCCGCAGAGGAGCCCACATTTCAGATCCACTCGACTTAGACATGGCTTCAAAAAGTTCTGCACTTAACAATTCTCTTTTAATCTTTCCTGTCTTCACTCCAGCTCCTAAGAACCCTAATGCAGGAAGAGCATCCCATGTCGAAGGGCCACTTGCTTTGATAATTCTTTTTAGTAACTCGACATCCAAAACTTCTTTGGACACTCTACCCTCTTTTTCCCATACTATTAAATCTCTCAGTTTATGAAAGCCTGACGCTGCAGAGTCACCAACGATAGTTCCACCATCTATCTCAGCAATTCTTTTCAACACTTCAATATCTAAAACGTCTTTGCCTAATCCTTTCAAAGCTCGATAAACTCTCCATTTCTTAGCAACTATTTTTAACAACTCAACATCCAAAACTTCTTCATTTACTTGTCCAGATGTCACTGCCGCTCCTAATTCTGCCAAAGCATCAAAGGCTTGCCACATCTCTTTCCCGCTGGACTCAGCAAGAATTTTTAATACTTCATATTTTACAACTCCAGAACGTGTACCCTTGAGCACTAAATTATGAAAAGAATTAAAAGCACTTTCTGTCCAAATCCCACTAGACTTCGAGATAATTTCAAATAATTCCATATTAAACATTTCCGGACCAACCAACCCTTCCCTAAATTCTCTTACTAAACTTTCAAGACTTTTATAAGCAAGCACTATATTTGAACCACTCACTTTAGCAATTCCTTTTAGCAACTCTACATTCAACAATTCTTTACTTCTTTTATCGAACTCGATTTGTGAGCCCAATCCTCCGAGAAGGATAAAAAGGGATGATGTCTGAGACTGACTGCCTTTCGAAATTAATTTTAATAAATCCACATTCATCATCTCTTCATTTATCTTTCCTTCTGTAACTCCACTTGCTAACGAAACAAGAGAGCGAAAAACGTTCCACATATCTTCAGAACCTGCTGTCTTAGCGATGGTTTCAAAAAATTCTACTCTTAATAATTCTTCGCTTATTTTCCCTGCCCTCACTCCTGCTGCTAATGCTCTCAGAGCACCCATGGCAAATGTTAATAAACTCTTATCTCCTGATGTCAGAACGATTCTCTTTAAGGATTCTATATCCAGCACTTCTTCACTTATAACTCCTTCCGTTATACCTATGTTTATTTCCTTGATAGAATCAAAAGTATTTCTGGCATGATCTCTTAGATCTAATCTAAGAGCTTTTTCTAATGAAACGATGATTTGAAAAATTATTTCTATTTCTCTAATATCTTTTTCATTGATTTTCCTTGTTCGAGAAATAGTTTTTAAAATCTTTAAGTTCATGTTCTTTTTAAACACTTCGACAAACTTACTTTCTTTCTTCATACGCTCTATACCAAACAAAACTCCTAAAAAGTTTGAAATATAAATAATCGTTCCTAGCATCCCATCAAAAAACTTCATAACAAAGTTTTTATAAGGAGGGTCAAATTGATTTATCTCTGTTAAAAAAATATCTAAGAGATAGGGGTGAGATGCAACAACGGCTAACAAGTCGGGGAATAGGTCCCGAAACTCTTTCTCACTTATATTTAAATTTAATAAAACATCATGCCAGTTCTCAGCCCCAAGAGATTTTGCTTCAACCTCAGCACGATCTAACCATTCCTCTTCTTCAGTATTTTTTGAAGGAGGACTGACTTCTTCCGCCTCTCTTTTCCACTCCGCAATAAGTTTTTTTAGTTGGCTGAGAACATTCTCTTCTCCAATATCATCAATCCTTCTTACAACTTCTAATATCTGGCTTTTTTTCAGTTCTCCGACCTGAATGTTGTTGCGCACTTTCCATATTTTTCTATAAATGTTTACTGTCGACTTTTTTGCTATTTCCATAATTTCTAATAAAAATTCTAAATTAAATAGCTCTTTACCGCCCCCTTCTAACATCATCCGATATATAGCGCCGGAAAAATCAGAAATAGAAATATCATCTATATAGCCAGAAAGCTTTCTAAAGAAATACTCACTAAAGATCTCTTTATCAATCGCATCTCTCTGAATCAAGATTCCCAAATTTCTAATAGCACCCAATAGAACGGCTGCATGAGTCTTATAGGCTTCTATCAAAGTTACTAAAAATTCTACTCTAAGAACTTCTTCTGCTATCGTTCCCGAAATAACTCCTTCACCAATTTCAGAAAGGGAATTCATGATTGTTGACACTTGTGATTCTCCTGAAATGGTTGCTGTAAACAATAAATTTGTATCCCATAACTTTTCAGGCACTTTACCACTGGTTATTTTTTTAGCTAAAAGTGATAGACCATCAAAAACTAAATAAGGATATTTAACACTCGCACTACTGATGCTTTCCAAAAACTCTAAGTCGATCAACTCTTTCTTAATTTCATCATTCGCTACTGCAAGAAACAATTGTTCTAAAGAAGAAAAAGCCGCCCTTGAAATAACCCTTTTTTTTTGAAAAATACTGCTAAACAAAGACTCTATTTTGTCCAATTCCCTTTCATCCTCCATATTCTCAGTAAAAGCAGCAAAGGCTTCCATAGCCATCTCTTCTTCATTTAAAACTTCTACCAAATCTTCATAATCACTTTCTAACTCCTCCCAACTAAGTCCCACTTTTTCTTCCAAAAAGAATTCCTCATACACTTCCTCTGCTCCAAGCGATTGCGCTTCAACTTTAACGAGATCTAACCACTTTTCCTCCTCTTCAGAACTTTCCAAAGGTTGAGCATCATCTAATGTCTCGCTTATCCATTCTTCCTTCAATTTATCTAGCTGCAACAAAACCTGATCTACGCCTATGTCCTCTGCTCTTCTAACTATCTCTAGAATTTCTTCTTTTCTAAGTTCTCCTTCTGGAACTCCTTCCCCTAAAACTATTATTTTCCCGAATACATCCACTGTTTTTTCTTTCATGTGTGCTACTATTTCTTTCAAAAATTCAACATCAAAATCTGCTCCTCTTAGGAGTGGAAGAACCCTGAATGTTCTCGCTATATTCTCTTTGCCATGATTGAGGAATTCTAAAAAAAGCTCTTTGTATTTAGTTTTACTTAGGCTTCCAGCCTGTACTTTATTTTTTAAAGATTGAGCATAATCTGAAGCTTTCTCCACATACCCTTCGTTAACTTCGATAATTTTATACCATAATTCCTTATCAAAAACGGCTTCACTCCCCCATCCACCCTGAATCGATTCGCCCATTACCCTGAGAGCACCCAAAGCTTCCGAAGCATACATTCCATTAACTTCGACAATTCTTTTCAATAACTCTTCATCTAAGACAACATCACTGTAACCGGCTCCTGAACTCTCTACCTCTGCTAAATCTTTAAGTGCCTCAAAAGTCACTCCTACATATTCAATATCTCTAAGCTGAGCTATAGCTTCAAACAAATCTTCTATTCTCCCTAAATTACGCTGGCCTTTTACATTTGCTGCATAAGAAATAAATGCTTCCATTGCATTTCTTTTTCTCACTAAAATTTTAACTAACGTTGGATAACTGTTTTCTAAATCACCCCAACTCAACCCCAAGCTCTGAGGCAATCCAGAGAACGCGTACTCTTTTTCCTTCCATGGCAAGTTAGAACTTCTATAAGCTTCATTTGCTCCTAGCGACCTCGCTTCTACCAGACCTTCCTCTTTCAAATTTTCTTTCTGAAACTCTCCAAGTTCTCTTTGCATTTCTTCAACTTTCGACCAATTAATAATCTCAGCTACAAATGCTAACAATTCTGAAGAGTTAACTACCCCACCTTGAGAAGACCTTTGAATTAAAGAGAATCCCCATTCTTGTGGCGGAACCTTTTCTAACATGCGAGCAAGAAAACTTGCTTCGATTTGTGTTCTTAGTAAAGGAGTCCCTAATCTGGATGGTTCTTTAAGTGTAGAAAAATAAAATGCTGCCTGATCTATTCTCTTGTCGTAGGCTTCGCTTTTAGCTTGAAGTTCAAACCTGGGTTTAATAACTCTGAGTGTGAGGTTTTGTTTCAATAAAGGATTGATTAGTCCTTCGGTGTGAAAACCTCCTACATGAACAACTACTTTCTTTTGTCCTTGCTTTAATTGTTCTGTGATTTCTTTTAAGAAATTCTTTTCTCTTTGGATTGCGAGGAGATAATAATTATTAATTACTTGGGGCAAATCTATCCCCAACTGCTGAAGCTCTTGCCATTGATTACGAGTTAACTTTAAATTAAGAGCTGCTTCCTTAAGTTTTAAATTATGACTCTTCTCCAGTAATGTTTTTTCTTCAGGAGATTTCGCCAATCTAGCTTTGATACGGGATACCAGTGTTTCTAAATCCGTTAAAATTTGAATGTTAAGTTGAGGAAGTTGGGTCATCAATGATTTTTCTTCTTCCGTGAGTCGATTGGACCCTAAAATCTCTTTCATCCCTTGCACATACTGTCTTTCATTAATAAGTTCGTTACTCCATTCTTGTTTTAGGCTTCCCCACTGAATTTTCTCAGCATGGGTCAAATCAATATCTTGCAGTCGTTTCTCCAATCCAATAATTAAAAACTGTGCATCTTTTGAAATTTTCTTTTGGTTTTCAAACCATACCTTCAAGGCATTTAACTCTTTATAAGTTCCAAACTCAGAAAACTGCTTTAAATACATAAGCCAAATAAACAAATTTTTTCTATCTTGATAAAGAGATTCATTCTGTTCTAAATCAAATAATTGCTGAGAATAAACCTGCCTTTTTTCTTCTTTTAATAAAAGCTTCTCTGTTTCTAAATGATCTTTTGCTGCTTGTACAAGTTTACTTTTCTTTACCTCCAAATAAGCTTTTAAATTATCCTCGTAATATTGCTTATCCTCTAATCCTGAGTAAATAGTTCCTTGTTGTTTATTTAACGCTGCTACTTCAGCACCGTTAAGAGACCCTCTGTTAAGCTCAAAAGTTAAATACTGATTCTTTTTCTCGCTGTCGGGATAGCTTTCGATGAGTAGACTCTCAAGAGGGTCTGTGGCGCCTTCAATGAGGAAGTGTTTAAATTGATATTTGTTTTCTAATTGATCCAAAATAGATCGTATGGATCGCTGCGCATCAATATACCCATGAGCATCTTCAAGAATAACAACTTCTCCTTGAGAGCCCTCATGTCTTGTTTCTATGATTCCACGAGAAACCTGAATAGGCTGAAGCAGCATAGGAAGAGCAAAGCCATCTGGCAGAAAAACACCCTGGCTCGCTATAAAGAAAAATAACAGACCGGTACTGAGTCCCTTTTTAAATCGAGAAAATAATCTCATTATTCTTATCTCTATCCACTGAACATAGTTAAATATCTAAACAATATAAGCTTACCTTGTAATTGGGAGTAACTCAAGCTTGGATATAGAACATAAGTCTTTTTAAAATAAGAACTTAGATACTTTTTTTAGAATTTTATGATTGTTTTAGTTAGAAGCGCTGAGGTTTTAGGTTGGAAGTGAGGTAAATGGTGACAGTCACATGAAGTGACAGTCACCATTTGGGTTTGATTATAAAGTTTGAGAGCTGATAACATTACCGCTTGCATCAGTTTGTGTGATCGTTCGGGTTCCGTCTCCGTTACCTTGAACACTGGTTGTAATACCAGTACTTGGATCGGTTGAGGAAGCAGAAGGTCTATTGTCTTTTGGATCAATTTTTTCTTCACGAATTTTTTTACCGTCTTTATCTGTTTCTGTAACGGTTCGTGTTCCATCTGGATTACCTTCGACTCGAATACGACGACCTGTTTTAGGATCATAACTTTCAGCAAAGTCATTTTGCGTTTTAGGAACCTTAGTCTTCTTCACTTCTTTTCCATTACGATCCAACTCAGTTACCGTACGACTTCCATCTTTATTTCCTTGAGAAATTGTAAAGCTATCTGTTTCTGGATTATAACTTCCAGCATGAGGCACATCATTTGGAATATTTTCTAAAGCACGTTCCATAATGACTTGAGGACTTACCTCCATGTCTTTTACTTCATTCGCTAAAACATCCGCATTGGGGAAACAAAGTGAAAGTACAGCAACTCCTACAACAAGAAACAATTTATTTATTTTTTTATTTTGGTTATTCATTTGAGTTCTCCTTTCAAAAAGAACAGTCCTATTTGACTTCTGAAAAGACTACGGAAGCCAGGGTGCTTTTAGATGGAAAAAAGTGTAATAACTCATAAGTTATTATATATTAATAAGTTATGCCATAAATAACGGGGGTAAGCAAGTGACAAACGCCTTATTCTTCGAATTTTTGGTCGGAATAGTCTGATTTTACAGGGGTAACATGCGTTACTTCTGAGGAGATCTCAGGGGTTTTTTCATTAAAAAACGAGGTTAATTTACCTAGTTCTTCCTCCTCTTCAAAAGCATTAGAGATATCCTCTTCCTCATCTTTTACAACAACCGGCGGCTCTTCTATTCTAATCTGAGGCTGTAATGGCATTTGAGGATCAATTAACGGAGTTCGGTTAAAAGCATCAATCGTTTGGTCTGGAAAATTAAGAGGCTCTTCTTTTACAACAATAGCCTTTTCGACAAGTTGACCTTTTTTTACTGGAACTTCTTCTTTAGGTTTATTCCCTAAATAAACAGCAGTAACAAGGGCTGCTGTTATTACAGCAACTCCTACAGCCCAATAAACGGGAGTCATTGAAAATGAAGGCGCCGCTTCTGATGGAGAAGACCCTTCTAATCTAGGTTCTAAAGCAACTTGTTCCATAATTTGAGTTTTTAAACTTAGAGGAGGAACAACACTCGAAAGCGATTCTGGCATTAATGTAAGAGAGTTATAAACTTCAGACAGATGAGCTTCACACGCAGAACACCCCTTATCCAGATGGGTTTCAAACCGATCTAGCTCTTCTCCTCTTAAGCTTTTTAAAGCATAGAGGTCTGCTAATTCTATCCAATTTTGATGGTCACTCATATCAATCCAACCTCTTTGATTTCATTATTTTTTGCAATTCTCTCAATCCATCTCTTAACCAACCCTTTACCGTACCTAAGGGAGAGTCTAACTCCTTAGCAATTTCTTCATGTGTCATCCCCATAAAATAAGATAACTCTAGTGCCTTTCGATGCTTCTCGCTTAACTGAGAAAGCGCGCTATCCAAAACAATTTTAGGAAGAGGTGAATCTGTTTTTCCCCCATCTCTCTTATGCTTTTCTTCTGCTTGAGAGAGAGCTTCTTCCTTGGTCCTATTAGTACTACGTAAGCTCCTCAACTTATCGATGGATCTACTTCGCGTCATCATCGTAATCCAAGCCTCAGGATTCCCTTTCTTAGAGGAATATTCTGAAGCTTTACGCCAAACTTGCATAAAAACTTCTTGAACCACTTCTTCGGCTTCGTTATGGGAATTCATGGTGTAGACCGCTAGACGGTAAGCAAGAGCGGAATGCTTATCATAAAACTGGGAAAAAGCATTCTGATCCCCTTGGGCTATTTTTTGAAGAAGATCAACTGATTCCTTAAGGGAGTTTGGATCCATAGGTAAGGTTTGCGCTTTCATTTAAATACTTTGAACCAAATTGCTAATTCTTGAATACAAGAAACGCTGTCATTCTGAGTCTACAAACAAATGAAACGAAGAATCTCGCTAGATCCTTCACTTAGTTCAGGATGACAAAAATCAAACACCGCACAAAAAATATTCTAGTAGTACCCATCCTCTGAATCAGAGCTTTCAACATAACGAACAGGCTCAATAACGGCTTCTTGAACTACTTGAGCTTCCTCTGCTTGAATTGCTGCTTCAAAACCTGGGTTTTCTACATCTGGCAACACAGAACCTATCTGCATTTGAGAAGTATCTGAATTACGCACACTATTAATATATGCTAACTGATCTGAATAGTCTTCTGAAGCAAAACTTAGTCCAGAAAATAAAACGCAAACGACGAACGACCCATAAAATAATACCATTTTAAGACAATTCATTATCAACTCTCCTTAACTTAATACGGTAAGACCTGCTTCTGCAACAGCATGGTCATTTTCTACAGAGCTTCCTGAAACACCAATAGCACCAACAACTTCTCCTTCTTGATTCTTAATGGGAATCCCTCCTGGAAAAGAAATTAAGCCTTCATTAGAGTGTTCAATTCCAAACAATGGGCCACCCGGTTGAGACAACTCTCCAATAGACCCTGTGTTCATATCAAAGAAACGCGCTGTCTTTGCTTTCTTAATTGAAATATCAATCGAACCTAACCAAGCGCCATCCATACGAGCAAAAGCTTTTAAATTGGCCCCTGCATCCACAACAGCAATATCCATCTTGGTATTAATCTCTTTTGATTTTTCTACAGCTGCTGTTACGATCGCTCTTGCTTGCTCTAATGTAATGTCTTTTTGTTCTGAGGTTACTTGCGTTGCCATTCTATTCTCCTTTAAATAAATAATTTAGTTAAAAAAACGAAGACCTACAGTTCCTGCAATAATAAGAAAAATACAAAATATTCTTAAAAACTGAACTGCTTCTCCAAAAAAAAGCATCCCAAAAATAACTGTGCCGGATGCTCCTATCCCTGTCCATATCGCATAAGCTGTGCCAACCGGCAAGCCTTTAACTGCCTGAGAAAGACAGAAAACACTGAAGCCCATAACAACAAGGACAAGTACGGATGGTAAAAGTTTCGTGAAACCTTGAGTCGAGTTTAAGCTAACAGCCCAAATAATTTCCAAAACACCTGCCACAAAGAGATAAGTCCATGCACTTCCTACAGCCATTAACGCTTCTTTCTGTTAAGATCGATTAAGTTTAGTAAACTTAGAGCCTTCTAAAGTAAGGTTATACATCAACCCTTTTTGACCAATCACAAAACCAACAATAGGCTCATTTAGTTTATCTGTGTCGATAAAACCCCCAGCGCCAACGGTCACCAAAGCAATTGAGGCATCTACCCCAGCCTTCCAACCCTTAGTTTTTTGAAAATGCTTAAGGGTACTTTCATCATTAAATAAAATGACAATACGCTTCTTTTGCGCCCCTAACTGAAAACCGACAGACCCAGAAGCTGTACTATAATAATCCTCTGTTTTTCCTTTAATTAACAAAGCCCCTTCTCCATACTCTCCCCCAATGCCAATCCCCGCTTTTATCACTGAAGGAAACACAAGAGCTCCAGCTGCTTTCTTAACCAAGTCGTTCCCATCATACACTTGCTCGTTAAACAACTTAAGGGTATCTCTAACTCCAGCATCAATTTCTCCAGCAGATTTAGCCATTGCTTGAGAATTAAAAGAAAAAACTAATCCAAACACAATTAAAAAAAGACCTACTCTTTTCATGCTTTCCTCCTCGCTTAAACACTCGAATAAAGTGTGTTTATGACGAGCCAAGCACCTCGCAATGGGTCATCAGACCCCTGTCTTTGCATGGTGCATGGCTGTCCATTTATTTGTTTTGAATAATCAAAAGAGCTAAATAAGGAACAATATTAAAAACAAAAATTGCTATTTTAAAAAACGAGATTCCTGCATAATGTATTCCATTAAACTGCTCTCTCGTAATAGGAACAAACCATTTTGAATGAACGTTATAAACCCAATCTCCTGCAAGTCGAACAAACACAAACCAATACATCAACAATCCCATGTTGAGAATGGCACACCAACCAAAAAAATGGCGCAATCCTGCGATATCCATAAATCCCCCATAGTTTATTCAGTAATCATTTAGAGTAGTCTAAAATAAAAAAGAAGATGTGTCCCTATATAAATTTCTACCCCTATAAAAAAGCGACTTTCAGTATAAGCACCATCCCTATCAAAGCGATAATAAGCCCGCTGAGCCTCAATCCCTTCAATCTACTTTCTGTTTTAACTGCATATATTCCTATAAAAACTCCGGATAAATGGAGCATAATGGTTGAAGCTAGAAAGGCAATTACATAATAATAAGGCTTAGCTGCCGTAGGCATTTCCCACCCATGAGCATGTCCATGAAACAATCCAAATAATCCAACAACAAGCATTGTCCAAATTAAAGACCCTTTTCTCATAACATACAATGCAACTCCTAGAACCAAAACAGAGCAGGCTATTCCGTATTCCACAAAAGGAAACATCACAGCTCCCAGCCCCAACATAGCCCCAAAAAGCATCATATAAACAAATGAAATCGGAACCAACCAAATAGCTCGACCACCCATCACAGCACTTAACAACCCTACCGTAACCATAGCCAATAAATGATCAAATCCTAAAAAGGGATGTAAAAATCCACTCAAAGCCCCCTCGGGAGGTTCTAAATTGGCATGAGCAAACAAAGAACTAAGGGAGAGCAGATCAAACATAAATTACTCATTCTCCTTTTCAGTAGAAAAGTTAACAAGAGAATCAGCATCAAATTCCGCACGGATTAAAATAGGCTGACAACAAACTTCACAATCCGAAACAAAAGACTGTCGAGTTCCTCCGCTCACATCTAAACGAATAGATTGAGGAGAATCACAATAGGGACAAAAAAAATCCATGTCATTTTCTAACATAAAAACCTCGGGCAAATCTACGCTATTAAAATCAAAAAAAGCCGAACCACACGATATGATTCGGCCTCCCTAAAAACTTCTCAATGACAAATAATTTATGCTGTTCGCAAATTAGTTTTTGCCAATCTTTTTTCTAAAAAGTTTTGTTCTTCGATTGCTTTACCTGGCATCAAAACATCTTCCGCTCTTAAAGGTTTAACAAGACTAGGTTCCCAAATATAAGGTACGATATAGATCAAAACTTCTACTTTTTGTATCTCTTGTCTTGTTTCTGCAAAAATATCTCCAATAAAAGGAATGTCTTTTATAATCGGAAGTCCATTCTTAACATCTGTTTTCTTGTTAGACAACAATCCTCCAATAACAATGGGTTCTCCATTTCGAACCTGCATAATATTCGACGCTTGATTTTTATCAACCTCAACCGCAATATTTCCAGCAGCTGCAACAAACTGAGAATCTTCAACAGATATATTCATTTGAATGAGTTCAGAATTTAATACCGTTGGAGTTACTGAAAAAATAACTCCACTAGAGACTGCCTTAGGAGTTGTTACTGTAGCTCCACCTGAAGCTGTATCTACAACTATGTACCTATCATTAGTAATATCAATCTTAGATTCTTGCCCACTGAGCGTTGAAATATAAGGTCGGGAAATAATACGAGCTAATTCGTTTTTAAGAAGCAAATCAATACTCGCTACAAATTGAGTCGTAAAATCATTTCTTGCCTGTGCTCCAGCGGTATACATAAAAGAAAAAGCATCTGCCGCAAGCGAACCAATATCCGCTCGAACATTAGAATACCGATTACCCTGACCATTCGTAATATCGATACCAAACTCCAACGCTGCATCCACATTATATTCTATGACCAATGCTTCAATAAATACATGCGGCAAGCGCTGATCTGCTTGTTTTATACTCGTAGCTGCTTCACGAACTAACTGCTCAGGACCTTGAAGAAAAACACTGCTATTACTTTGAGCAACTCCAAAATTAACCGACCTATTTCCAGAAACTAAATCTTTTGGATACAAGCCATCCAAAACTTTAAAAGCCGTTTTTGTATCGATATAGTCTAAAGGAACTTCAATAGAAAAAGATTTCTTTGTGGAAGTTGTCACAGAATCCGAGTCACTATCAGCGTCACTACTATCTTTGCTTTTACTTTTTACTGTCGCCTTTCCTTCTTGAGGAGATGGTGGCAGAGAAGCTTTCTTCTCTATAATCAAAACGTCTTTGTCTAAACTAGCAAAAAAACCACTAGGCCCTAAAATTAAATTAGCAGCTTCAATTAAAGATTTATTTTTGAAATTTGCTGTAACTGTCCCATATATTCCCGTATCTTTAAAGAAATAAGACATTCCAGATTCTTTTAACAAATGATGGATCAATGCAGAAAGCGAAGCTCCTTGGCAAGTAAGGTCGAGAACATTGTCTGTACTATTTTCATCAAAACGAATTTCTAAATTCTCTACACCTTTCAAATAAACTTTAGGCGAGGACCTTTTTATCTCCTCACTTTGCTCTTTCAATACATCCATAACAATCTCTGCTTCTGAAGATTGTTTTTCCTTCTTCTTCAGAGAAGAGCATCCTGTAAAAGCAACAATGAGAATTAAACTAAAAATAAGATATCTTGGAGTCACAATAGTCCCTTTTGTATTATTAAATGGCGAAAAAACACCTTTAATTAATCGGCAATTTCAGGGATTTACTTAAGAAAAGGGTAAAGAAATGCCGAACCTACTGGAAAAATAGGTTCGGCTAAATTCTTTATTATTCAGATGCCGCTAATGTCACAGCCACACTGATACATACAACACGATTTGTATCATTATCATCACACCAGTGATAAATCGAATCCCAACCTCCTTGGACTTTAGAAGCCAATGGTGGGCTGATTCTACGAACTACACTGATATCTTTGTTTCCATATTTATGAATGATACTCACAGCATCATGAAGTGACATAGCATATGAGGATTTAATTGCATTAGGACCTGTAATCATGATTGCGAATACAGTCAATGCAACAACGAGTCTCTTAAGGTGTCTCATAAGAACCTCCTAAGGGTTGAACTAGGTTAAATAATGATGTTTCTAAGTGTCTTTTACATCTATATTTAAGTCTACCCTATGAATTCTGAAGGTGCAAAAAATGTCAGATAAAGCTTATGAGGAGGATGAATCAATCCAATAGATAAGGTTGTCTTCTACCTTGTACAACAGAGGAGCTATCTTAATTTTAGGGTATTTTTCAGAAAGGCGCTCGGTTTCACTTAAGATAAAATCTATTTCATTGCCAATTTCAAACTTAGATGAATATTTCAAAAAATGCTCTTCCGCTTCTTTAGCATCCCAACCCGCATGATCACACAAACCTTGAACAAATTGCTCTTTTCTAGAATTTAGATTCACCATACCACACTGAGTATGTCCCATAAGAGCTATGTGTTTCACACCACCAACAGCTATAGCATAAGAGACTTTAAATTCACTATAGCGCAAATTGGCTCCGCCCGCTCTAATAATAAAAGCAAAGTTTTCAGGGATATTCAGTGTTTTTCGATTGTCCATACACATACCGATAAGTAAATCCGCTTGCTCATAATTTTTATGGGGAACTTTTACATTGTGGTATAACAGCAAATCTTGAATAGGTGTATCTTGAAATTCCTGAGGAAGGTCATCTTTTTTTTTAATTAATACAAGTCTATGCATAATTTTCCTTAACAACAGTTCGAACTAAACAAATAATAAAAAAGCGCTGCTGTATTATAACAGCAACGCCTCTAAAGGATCTATCATAAATCGATCAAACCATTTTCAACCTTTTACGTTAGTTCGCTTTTTTCTTTGATTTTTTCTTAACTTTTTTATCAAAAAATTTACTCTTAGGCTTACTTGAATAAGTCTTTTTCTTACCTCTGCTATCAGACGTTCTGCCTCTATTATTAGAAGAAGGCCGCCCTCTATTCCCAGAAGGTTTTCGCCCTCCTCGCCCTCTATAATTAGAGCCGCTAGAACCCGAACTCCTATCAAACTTTTCTTCCGAAAGATCGGTGTGTTGGCTAATAGGTAATATTTTACGAATCATTTTTTCAATTTTAGTAACAAGGAAACCCTGATTCGGTTTTGCAAAAGAAATAGCATGCCCTTCCGCGCCAGCCCTTCCAGTACGTCCAATTCGATGAACATAACTATCTACATCTTCTGGCAAATCGAAATTAACAACCAGTTCAATATTACTGACATCAATTCCTCTCGCCGCAATATCTGTAGCGACTAAGATTTGAAATTTACCTTTTTTAAACCCTTCGATGGCTTGCTTCCTTTGCCCCATACTTCGATTCGAATGAATTTCAGCAACATCAAAACCCATTTCAGAAATCATCTTCTTTACTCTTTGAGCACCCACCTTCATTCTGACAAAAACCAAAATAGGGCCTCTGTAGTCCTTGAGCAATGCTTTTAGCAAAGTTTTTTTCTTTTCTTCTTTAACAATAAACAGTTCTTGAGAAATTTGTTCACTCGCTGTTCCGGGAGGAGCAATTTCAATGCGAATCGGCAACTTCATATGTTCTGTTGCCAACTTAACAATGTCTTCTGGCATGGTTGCAGAGAATAATAAAGTTTGTCTTTTCTTCTTCATTTTTTTCAAGATCTCTTCAATCTGAGGCTGAAAACCCATATCAAACATTCGATCCGCTTCATCTAAAACTAGAATTTCAACATCATTTAAATGAACTCTTTTTTGATGCATAAGATCAATTAAACGTCCTGGAGTCGCAATAATGACTCTAGGTTTCCTGGATAGTTTCTTAAACTGACGATGCATGGGGATCCCACCGATCAAAACAACGCTGCCTAACCCAAAATCACGTAAAAGAGGTGCTAGAGCGTCTTCCACTTGCTGTGCAAGCTCTCTGGTTGGCAACACAATTAGCGCTTGCCCTCGTTCCATAGCGGCCAATCTTTGTATTGTCGGAATGCCAAAAGCAAGGGTTTTTCCTGTTCCTGTTTGAGCAACACCAAAAATATCGCTCCCTTCAATAGCTACAGGAATTGCCTTGTGCTGAATAGGTGTTGGATGAATAAATTTTAGTTTATCTAATAGCTTAATCATCTTTGGCGCAATACCAAGATGAAAAAAGCTCGTCTGAGACGTTTGCATATTTAACTCCTTTAATAAGTAAGGATGCATTGTACTCTTTTATCCCCTAATAACCTACTAAATTAGTCTCCTGCTACCGATTTGTCATTACGCCTAACTCTATTAGCTGCTTACTGTTGTGCTTTTCCTGATTTTTGTATATGATCTGTTTTTTAAAGGAGAATATAAAATGCGACATTATTTGCTTACCTTTCTTATTATTTCGACTATTTTGGTGACGGGCTGTGCTGCTCATCAAGACAAACGTTTACTTTTAAGCTTTAGTGGTCAAGAAGCTTACACCCCTGAATCACCACAGATATTTATACCTGGCCTTGGCTTTACAGGTAAGTTTTGGAGCGAGAGTAAAATGTTTAGCCTATTCAAGGATTATGGTTGGTATTACGGTGGAGATTTAAAAATAACCACCCAAAATGGCGTAATCCAACTTCCATTAAAAAACACTTTAATTCCAGCTCATTTTTATTCCATCACCTTCTCCGACACCCAGCTAGCTATTCAACAACAAGGCAAAGAATTAGCCAAAGCCATTGAATACATCAAACAACTTAATGAAGAAGATAAAGTCGTACTATTTGGTCATAGCATGGGAGGGTTAGCTGCTAGAGAATATCTTCAATCCGACTATTACAGGAATGACGTTGCCGCTAATGTATCTATCGGAACACCCCATCAAGGAAGTGATTTTGATTTAGACCGTCCTTTAATGAAGCTAGTGCCTGAATCCATTCAAAACTTATTTTGGGAAGTAGATAGAACGGGAGATGCTGTTCGAGACTTAAGAACAAACAGCCTTTATTTAAATGGTGGAAATGAAGCAACTACTTCTGATCGATTCAAAAGTAAGGATATTAATCTTAATGGAAACACAACCGACATGATTATTGGGCTAAATGAATTTGAGTTAAAACCTCTACCTGAAGATGTTTTTTATGTTTCTGTTATTGGAGGAGGTAATCCAGCTATCGCAACAAAACAACAATCCAAAGCCTCCGATGGAATTGTGGATATTCCAAGCCAAGACATGAATCAATTAGCCGGCATTAATGTGCCTGCCTATACAATCCTATCTTCATCGGATCATTTTGGTGAAGCTGACGATGTTTGGATCATCATGCAAATTGTTCGCCTAAGAGAATTTCTTGTAAAGTTTTCTCAATTCAACATCTTGAGATACAAATCCGGAAAAGATGTTGTTGCTGCTGAAGACCTAAAACCTTAATTCCACACCACCAAACCATATTCCCTTATTCAACACCGGTTCTCATTTTCAGCAAAACTATTTTGCTTCCTATCACAAAAGCTCTCTTGACTCCCTAAGAAAATGGCTTCATAATAAAATAATAAGAAGAAGGATATTTATGCAAAACCTACTACACAAAACAGTCGCGGAATTTGTTGGTGTTTTCAGCCTTGTTTTTATGGGGTGCGGGAGCATTGTTATATCTAACACATTCCCCGAATATTTTTCATCGCAATTAGTCCCAGTTGTTTTCGGCATCGTTATCATGGTTATGATTTATGCTTTAGGACACATCTCTGGAGCTCATTTCAATCCCGCTGTAACACTCGCCTTTACAGTTGCAAGGCACTTTCCGAAAAAAGAACTTCCCGTTTATTGGCTCGCTCAATTCTTAGGTGGTATCAGCGCTCTATTTCTTTTAACGCTTCTTCTTCCAGATATTCCTGAAAATTTTGGAGCGACACTTCCTCAAATATCTATATTTAAAGCTCTCGGGTGGGAAATTGTTTTAACGTTTACACTGATGTTTGTAATTATTTCTGTAGCTACAGACACTCGGGCTGTTGGTACCATGGCTGGTATTGCAATCGGAGCAACAGTTTGTTTATGCGCTTTTGTTGGAGGTCCGTTAACGGGCGCTTCTATGAACCCTGCCAGATCGTTAGCTCCCGCATTATTTCAAGGAGAGTTTCAAAGTTTGTGGATTTATTTTACAGGCCCTGCCATAGGTGCTGTGATTGCTGCTTTGTTGTACGAATGGATTCGTTGTGACAGCCCAGAATCCGAAAAGAAACCTGCTAAAGGATGTTGTTAATATTTTTTAATCGAAGCTGTCAGTCGCTCATTTTACATCCCAAGTTAATCCGAAGTGCAACAACAAGGACTACCATCGTGGACAGGAACCTTTTCCATTTGAAGAAAAATATCCTTTCGCTCCTCATCATCTACTAATCGATCAATCATGGGATAAAGAACATTTTCCTCTTTCTCATTATGTTGAGCTAAAGTCTGAAGAAGTTGTTTTTCTTCTTCATCAGAATCAGGATCCCCAACACGAACTTTACCATGAACCGCTTCCAACTCTTGCTCAATTTTCTGATGTTCCATTTTCATTACAGACGTTGGGCCTTGTTCTCTCATTCCCGTCTTTAATTCAAATAGAGGGAAAAGAATTTTCTCCTCCCACTGAATATGTCTACGAAGCCCCTGCTTGAATTTTCTAAAAGAATCTTTAGCTTTTGCAAAATCTGTTCTTTTGTCTTGCTGAAATTTTTGAAATATGTTTTCTAATCGATCATGATCTGTTTCAAAATAAGCTGTAATGCTTTCCTTGGAAAGATTTTTCATTTGAGTACTCCTTTTTATAAAAAACTATAAGGGCTTAATAACTAGAGTCCTTAGTATTGGATTCCTGTTAATTCTTCTGTGTTTCAAGCAGCTACAACCTGAGCAGAGTCTGAATCTATATTTCTAGCATTCAACTCTTTGTTAATTGAGTCAAACACGCGTTGCTTCACAAGTTCTGAATCTTTCAAACTATAGGAAGACGTCTCTATAGCAGGAAGAACAAGCAGTTTGCCTTTGACTTTTTTTCGAAACAACCAACTTCCTCGAGGTATAGCATCTCGAGTACCAATCATAACTAAAGGGATAATCGGAGTTTTAGTTTGAATCGCTAATTTAAATGCTCCTCCTTTAAATTCCCCCAAACTTCCAGTCCGACTCCTTGTTCCTTCCACAAAAAATACGACCGACATTTTTTCTTAATCCAACTTTTAGCTTCTTGCATCGATTTAGCGATGCTGCGCAAGGACCCTCTAAGTAATTTAATATGTCGATGTAAACTTAAACTCCAACCAAAAAAAGGAATTTTATAAAGACTCGACTTGCTAAAACACTTATAAGGAACAGAAAGGTGCGGCAGAAGAACGATATCAGCCATACTTTGATGATTAGAAACAAACACATAATGATGCTTTTTGTCTAAATGTTCCAAACCTTCAATTTTTAAATTCCACAACGGATTCATTTTCACAACAGCCCACGACCACGCACGAGCCACATTATGTGTAATACGACCATCCCGGTCCCACAATCCAAAAATCAAAACACTGATCAATGAAAAAACCCACAAAAGAAACGTCAGAACCCCTACGCCGATCCAAACGCCAAGAGAAAGCACTACTTTGTTCATAACATCCTCAACTTTCAAACGCCCCTTTATAAGAAGCTTCAAAGCTCACAATTTCTTTTTTCAAGCTGGCTAACTGTTCCAAAAAATGCCCTTTTGCTTCTTTTGATTCTTTTAAAAATTGGTTTGATATTTTTTGATAATAATCAATTCCGTTCAACAAGTTCTGTTTAAATTCAATAAAATAACTTTTTTCTTTTTTCGTTGGAGAAAGTACTGCCTTGGAAAGACTGTTTTTTAAATAATTAACATATAGTTTTAATTCGTTAATAAACACATGAGGCCTTGGCTTTTTAAGCTGAAACAAATTTACCCTTCCGTAAATATGATCCACCATTTCCCTTAAGGAGTATGTCGTAGAAAAGAAAGCAAGATTAGGCCCGGGACATATTGCAGCAGGACGAGGTTCCCGCACCTCCTCAGAATGAAATTTTTCTAAAATACTCCCTCCCAGATTATGACAAATACATTCTTTTTCAACGACCTGCTCATATTGCCTGGAAAATTCTTCCTCGCTCAAATCCTGAGTTTTTAATTGATCTATTTTCTTTTGTTGATATTGAGAGGAAGAAACACAAAGCGGCTCTTTAGAAAATTCCTTGCTAAAAGTTAAAGCTTTCGTAATACAAGGGCTTCCAGGCTTTCCTTCTTTAATTTTCTTTAATCGCACTTCATTACTTTTAGAATTCATGAGGCTATAGTAGGGCACTCCAAAAGGAGATGCTTGAGTTAAACGAATATCTTGATCATCAGCCTCTGCCAGCTTCTTCAAAGTATCCTCATCGATACTCGTCGCTTCCGGAACAAGAAGAAAAGGAGAGCCCCAACCCGTCCCATCTAACTTATAATATTTTCTCAAAAATTCATCTTCTCCACTCGCTCCAATCCCTCCCTGTACTGTAATTCTTAATTCAGGAAAATTTGAAAAACTATTCTTATTTCTCTTCTCCAGACCCTTTTGACATAAATCCCACAGATTTTCTTTGATCTCAGCTTTCTGCTTTCTAAACTCTTCTAAAATAGGTCCCAACAAAAGCCCCTGTGTCGGAAAAGCATGGCCGCCACAATTTAAACCCGACTCAATTCGAAACTCTGAAGGCCACAATCCTTTCTTTGCAAAAATCTTCCCTTGAATCACAGCTGATCTCAAATCACTTACTTTTAAAATAATTTTCTTCCTCACTTCTCCGTTATCATCTGGGTAAAATTCATCAAAGTTTTCAACATAACTGTATAAATGGGGGTTGAGTCCCGCGGAAAAGATAATGGATGACGTCAAGTTACTATGAACAAAACCTCTCAATGCTGAAAATGTATCCGAGTTCTCCAGAGGAAGCTTTTCTCCATTCTTATACATTTCTCGTTGTTGTTTGGTCAAAATATTAACATCAATACTCCCACGTACCATTTGGCCTCTGAGTTCTTCTTGTAAAACTTTCTTACCTTCCCCTTCTTTGAGTGAAATCATTTCTACATACATTTTTTTCAAAGGATGGCCTTCATCCAACAAATCAAAATACTTGTTAATTTCAGAACCTTCTTCAAAGGGGGAATTTTTCAATACTTCAAACTGGGCATCAGTAACACGGTCCAACATATTTAAATATTCTGTAATTCTTTTTGCTCTAGCATCTTCTTCTTGATCCAAAACGGGAACAAAATCTTCTTTAATAACATCACAATAGTACTTACGCACTTTTTCCATGAGTCGATCATCTACCAAAGAGACAACAGAAGAAATTCCAAAACGAGCTACTTTAAAAGGGGTATCTATAGTAAAACCTGTCCCCATAACAGGAATGTGAAAGGAGTGTGAATGCTTCATAAATAAATCACCTTTTTTTCTGTTGGAAAATAAACTTTTTAAAGTTTCTGTGATGTGCGAATTTACTCTTAAAATCTAAAACAGATTTTTGTAGTAAACTCCAATGTCGTAGATTATATGAAGAAAGGGTTAAAAACAGTGACTTGCGTCACTGTTTCTTTCAAGAGAGAACTGCAGGCGTTGGATTAGAGGTTCGTTTTAAATCCCAAGCTAAACCTACTTTAGATAAAAGAAAAATAAACCATTTGCTTGGATCCCAATGATGTATGAGATGACCGCTACGATAGTCGTTTGGGAATTTATGATGGTAATTATGATAGCCTTCTCCATTTGTTAACAGAGACCAAAACCAGTTATCTCCAGCAGATGCATCTGGGTCAAATGTTTTCTTGCCGATCATATGCGCACTGGAATTAATAAAGAATGCCATATTCAAAATCATTGTTACTCTCAAACAAAAAGACATAATAAAAGCACCTAATGGATGCCCTATCAAAAAGCCTATCGCCATTGGAAGAATCAGCCCTGATGTAATAGACCACAAATCATAATTTTCGTGCTGATGCATAATCATCTTATTACTAGACAAATCTTTCACATTACCAAAATTAACATCATGTTTATAAAACATAATCCACCCCACATGACAATAAAAAAGCCCTCTTGCGCTACTGTGCGGATCTAACTCGGTATCAGTAAACTGATGATGCTGTCGATGCTGCGAAGCCCAACGAAGTGCTGACTTCTGAAAAGTAGCTGCCCCAAAGAATAAAAGTAAGAAACGAACAAATGAATTTGTTTTAAATGTCGCATGAGAAAAGAAGCGATGATATCCTGCTGTGATAGCAAGGCTAGTTGCTAATAAATAGAATAAGAAGAGCGCAAGCTCAGAAAGGGCTAATCCATTGTGATAAATATAAAAGGGCGTCCCAATGATTCCAATAAGGGCAATAAGAGGCATGAAAATGGTCGCCATCCATCGGGTACAACGTTTGGGGGGTGTATATTTAAGCATGTTCTTTCTCCAAGAAATAACGTTACACTTCCTAAAAGCGCCAAGTCCAACAAAAGCTGTTACCCCCCCTTGGCTCTTTTATAAGATCAAATCAATCGGAATAGTAACCCATGCATTATAGGGTAAACATCCCATAACAAAACCTTATTTATAGATAACATTCTATTTATTTAGATGAATAGGCTAGGTTTTAGAAAAAACTCTTGTTTTAGGTGTTTTTCATCCATTGGATACAGTGTTGTAGGTCTTTCTTCATTTGGATTTTATTTGCGTGGTATCTTCTTCCGTGACCAGGCAAAATCCACTCGAAAGCATAGTTTTCTAAATTTTCCATCGACTTTTCTTGTTCAGCCCAAGAGTACCAACAAGCTCCTTTAAAAGCCACTAGCTGCTGGCGGCTATCTGAATACGCCAAATGGTCTCCCGTAAATAGAAACTTATCTTTATAAAGTAAAATGCTGCTGCCCTTCGTATGGCCAGGTACAGGAATAATGATTATATCTTCACTTAATTTATACGGTTCCAATCCCTCGAGTTGAGTCTCTATCATCCGCGTATCTTGTCCAACATCGTCCTTATGGAGAATCCGCTCGCATCCAAAGTGCTCATGAAACAGTTGGTGGTCTGCCACATCGTCCTTATGAGTCAAATAAAGATACCGAATACCTCCCAGCTTTTCCAATTGCTTTACTAGAGGTTTAACAAACTTAGGAGAATCAATAAGAACATTCCCCTCTTCTCTTTGAATAAAATAACTCGCCGCTCCAAAAGACTGTTCGGAATGAAACCCACAATGAAAAACATTATCCTCTACAAGAAGAGGAAAGGAGTGAAGCGCCTCTTTCATTTCAGGCAATTTATCTTTTGTGCCTATCGAAGAAGTGGGACAAGCCAATAAAGCCTGAAGCGCACTTATCTTTTCTTCATCCGTTTGGGGCTGAAAATAAACAGAAGACTGCCCACCCTCTTCTTTAAAGACTTTCGGAGAAACCCAACGACAAGTGTCGCAATTAATGCATGTTTCATCCACAAAGAAATTACCTTCGATATTTTCTTTTCTTTTTTTGTTTATAGAGGCCATTCTATTTCCACTGTCCCTTTTGAACAAAGTCATTAATTGATTTTCTTCCGCTTGGAGGCCATTCTTTTTTCTTAAAATCCTCAGGTAATATAGAAACCTCTGCTTGTTTACCAACAGCAATCATCATTTCCAATTGATAATCTTCCGGGATTTTTAAATCCACCTTTCCTTTTTTGTAATCCACCCCTGCCATGCCATGAGCCGACCATCCCAATGAATACGCCTGCAAAGCTAAGTTTTGCCACGCAGCTCCCGCATCAAAGCTGTGAGTTCCATTCGGCTTGCCATTTCTAGTAAACGTCTTTTTGGAAATACAGGCTATCAAAACAGAAGCATTTTTAGCCCAAAGCTGATTCACCTCTACAAGAATTTTTAAGAATAATCCCCAGTCCTCAGAATCTTTCTTAGCATATAAAAAATTCCAAGGCTGCTCGTTAAAACAAGAAGGGGCCCATCGAGCTGCCTCGAAAAGCTGATTTAGAGTTTCGTTAGAAATCTCTTCTCCAGTCATTGCTCTAGGAGACCATCGTTCATAAAACAGAGTGTCGATCTGATGCTCTGGCTTTCTTACTTCATTAATATTAGACATACATCCTCCAAACTAAATAAAAAAAAGGCGTTACTGTATTATAACAGTAACGCCTTTTTAAACAGAGCTTGTTCTACCACAAACTATTTCTTAGACTTCTTATTCTTCCAGATGCTCTTCATCGCTTCATATTGGTCGTCTGTAAGAATGTTTTTAATATCTGCCAAAGCTTGAACGGTAGCTTTAGACTTCTCACTCTTAATAGCATACTTTTGATCAATCAAGTCATTAACTGCTTCAACATCAACTGTTCTTTCATAAACACTGCGCTTGATATCTAGCTTAACGACTTCAATTTCTGCTTTTTTCATAACCAAATCTTTTTTCAAAGCAAATTTGATATCTATAATTTGATCCACCTGCTCATCACTTAATCCAATTTCTGCTTGATTCTCTTTTAAGAAATGCGCTTTCTTAAAGACTTTACAGCTTAAATTACCCTCTCTACCTTTATCCGAAGAGTACTTACACCCTGCCTTTAAGCTACATTTGCTCTTTCCCTGATCGGCAAATGCCTGAGGGGTTATAGATGCTGTAGCAAAAATAGTAAGAATTGCAATTACAAATGCTGCGCTTAATTTTTTACTTTTCATTTTAATTCTCCTTTTATTTATTATTATTTTTCAAAAACTTCTTCTTCATTTCCTGTTTCTTTTCTCGCAACTCCTTCAGTTGGCCGAGGGTTAAAATCTTCTTAAGAGACAAAACCGAAGCAACTCGGCTCTTCATCTTTTCTTTGTTTAATGCAGTAATCTCATCAATTAATTGATCTGTTTTTTGGAGATCAATTTCTTCAGCATGCATCGCTTCTCGAAGCGCTTGTTTCTTTTCTCGTAACTCTTTATAAAGAGCATCTTTTTTAGCTCGATGGATTTTCTTATGCTCTTCAATGGCTGCCATTTGTTCTTTAGACAGGTCTAACTCATTAATAATTTTATCCGCCATTTTCCTCTTCTCTTTTCCAAACTCCCCATAACAAGCCCCTCCTCCATCACTGAATGCCAATGCAGCACTGCTTGGTAGGATGGCAAGTACAGGTATCAACAAAAATGCCAACGCTATCGCTGTAAGTTTATTGCTCATCATTTTCCCCCTCTATTCTATTAGACAATCTAATAGTGCAAAAAGTTCCTCTACATAAAAAAGAATTCTACTTCTGTGTCAAAATTGAGACTCTCAAAATCCCCTGTTCCATTCGTTACCCCTAAAGCCTCAGCAATGTATTGTTCTGTTTGAACATTGACATTAACAGGGGTTCTTGGAAAAACAGTTAATAAAAGCAAAGCAGCTACCAACGCTGGAATACCATAAGAAAGTCTTCTAATCGATATACTAGTTCGTATTCTTTCGATCAAACCTTCTTGAGGTAAGCTCCGCTTCTGGTTTAACTCTCTAATTTCACTCTGAACCTTTCCCCAAAGCTCTTTAGGCGGCTGAATTGGATCTAGAGAACCAAATGGAGTTACCGTATTTCGATTCAGTTCATCCTCAAATATACGACAATCTGAACACTCCTTTAAATGATGTTCTATTTCTAAAAAATTTTCTTTCTCAGCACGATCCTCCAAATAACCCATCATCATCTTTTCTTTCATTATTCGACATTTCATCTAGATCACCCCCTTCTTAACATACTGCATCATTTTTTCTCGCGCTCGTTTCAAACGGCTTCTTACTGTGTTTAAGTTAATATCAAGAGTTTCTGCAATCTCTCTGTAATCCATGCCTTCAATTTCTCTTAAAATCACAATAGCTCGTTGATCAGAACTTAATAGCTCTAAAATTTTTTTAACTTTAAATTCTTGTTCTTCTTTATAAGACTTCTGTTCCATTTCTGGAGCAACCCCCTGTACATTCATCGTTTCGTCATAACCTTCTGTTCGACTTCTTTCCTTGTTGTATTTTTTACAGTAATTAATAACGGTATTTACAGTAATACGATAAACCCAAGTCTTTAAAGAGGATTGAAATCGAAACTTTTTTAAACTCTTATAGACCTGAACAAACACCTCCTGAGTTACTTCTTCCGCATCCGTATGATTCCGCATCATTCTAACTGAAATACTAAAAACAAATGTTGAGAAATGGAGATAGATTTCCTGGAAAGCTCGCTCATCTCCATTCGCAGCATCTCTAACTGTAGTTTCTTTGATATCTTCCATAACACTCACATTTAACTTTTAGAATAAAAACGTTTTAATTGGTCAATCGTGGGAGCTTCGTTGTAATACTCTCCGTTTGGCCCCACATAAGTATCTCCATATCTTTTGATCTTAACCGGAGTATAACTTCCATTCTTATTAGGTACATTTACAATATGCGTTTCGCTAGGAGCTCCTAAATAATCTTTATCCGCTCTCTCAACCTCTCTGGATATATCTACAACAGTATACCCTTCAGGCTGTTTAGTGTAATAAGTTTCTTTGTAAGAATAATAAGGCTCCCCATGAATATAAACTTTTTTATACCCAAAAGGCAATCTTCGAACAGTCGCTCCGTAAGGCGCATGGATATTACGGTAAGAACCGTTGCGATATCGATAAAAGTTACCTTGCGAGTAATAACAACTATCCCCAAACCCTAAATTGACACGAACAAAACTAGAGTTTCTCCTGTAATAAGGCCTGTAAGAATCGTAATAGGTGTGATTATAATGATTTTTATTATAACTTCGGTAGTCTTTATGATAAGACTTATAATGCCCATAGCTCGCATGAGCTTGACTGATTTGTCCTGAAAGCACTAAAAATGAAAGCCCAAAAATAAAAATCGTTAAAATTCTTTTTTCCGAATAACCCATGACACCATCCCCCCGATTTAAATTGTCAAATAAGCTCAATTTACACCTCAAATACTTAGACAATACCTTTAGAGGAATAGTTCCCTCCTCAGGGGAATTAACTATTATTGACATACTGAATTTGTAAAAGCGCACACTGCTCAAAATTTTTTGAGAATAGTTCAATAATTGAAATATACAAGAGAGGGTTAATTTCTATTTTTTTAGAGGGTTTCGTTTAACGATAAACGAGAATGGATATGAGAGCACTTCGAAAACACCTGCTATGGACGACATGCTGCGAATAGGGCTTTTAATGCTCTCTACCAATTCTTTAAGTACTACTTTTTCACCCACTTCACCATGCTCATCGATCAGAGATAGCCTGTGTAAAGAATACAATCCGACAACAAAAGAAAAAATAAAAAAGAAATCCCAATGATTGATATTAATTGTATCAAAAATAAAAACCTTGTTAGGGCTACTCCACTTCACATTTAAAGACAAGTTGCATACTGCAAAAAAATCAGCAAAACTTCCTCCTAAAATTGGAGCAATTCCTGCAGCAATAGAGTTCACTAATGTCCCTGCTGCAAGATACGCAGTTGCCTGTCCTTTAGGAGCAAGCTTTAGCCCTATATTACCGCTTGCAATGGCAATGCCCGCCATAGCAATCCCCATAATCGCGTGAATCAGAACAATCAACGGAAAAGTTAAAAAATGCGCTTCCGGCATCGTTGTAAAAGTCCACGCCAGCACACAGACCATAAACAAGGGGCATGACACTTGGAGAACAGATTTATTACTGTAATGGTCCGTCCATTTCCCCCACAAAGTTAAAAATGAAAAATTGAAAATTTGGCTTAAGATACTAAGCCCTACAACCATAGACATTCCTAAACCAATACGTTTGAGCATATATACAGTAAAAAAAGGCGCTGCTAAATTTATAGCAAAACTCCACGACCCCAAAAAGATAAGTAATTTCCTAAAATTTTTATCTTTTAGTGGTCGAGATAAAACATCTAAAAATTTTCTCCTATCCAAAGCCATGGGAACATCAGGAATTTTACGTAAAAACACAACCCCTAAAAGACCAACAACAAAACCCAAAGCAAAAAGAAATGAATAACCGTAAAGTTCAAATTCCGGAAATCTAACTTTCCACCAGTCTATAAAAAATCCTGCTAAAAAACTAAAGACAACTCCCAACATCGTAGCTATTCGTAACCGGTTTGAAAAAAAAGATCCCATTTGATGTTCAGGAACAAAATCCCTCATCCAAGAATGCCAAGAACAGCTTGCGATTCCCCCAACCATAAAATGAAAAAACAAACACCCAATTAAAAGTCCCAAACCTAAAGAGGCAGAAAAGAGAAAAGGAATAAGCGCTACAAAAAGCCATGCAAATCGACTCACCAAAGCTGCTGTAACAGTAATCCATCGCCTCTTTCTAATTTTTTCTACTAAGTAAATAGCCGGCAACTGAATCAACTGTGTTAAGGCAGGAACAGCGGCTAATAATCCAATCTGAAAGTTAGAAGCTCCTAACTTTAACCCCATCCCCACTAAAAAAACGCCTCCCGTGAGTACAGTCATTAAATGGGACATAACACCATCCATAATAACTGCACGAAGCCCTTTTTTATAATCTTCTTCAGATAACTGACAAGGTTCACTCATTGGTTTCTTCAAATTTCCTTCGTAATGTTAAACAAATTCTATTTTATTAAAGATTAAATACCTATATCTTCGTTCCACAGCTCTGGATGCGCTTGGATAAACTCACGCATCAGCTGCTTGCACTCTTCAGATTCAAGGTTAATGAGCTGAACCCCTCGATTTTGGGAGTATTCTTCAGGGCCTTTGAACGTTTTATTTTCGCCAATCACAACTGTTGGGATTTTATAAAGAAGGATTGTGCCTGTGCACATATCACATGGAGAAAGTGTTGAATAAATCACACATTGTTCGTAATCATTTACCTTAAGACGGCCTGCATTTTCCAAGCAATCCATTTCTGCGTGAAGTACTATAGACTTTTTTTGGACTCGTTGATTATGTCCTCGCCCAATAATTTCGCCGCCCTTAACCAATACAGAACCAATAGGGATACCGCCTTCGGCTAGCCCTTTTCGCGCTTCATCAATAGCTGCATTCATAAAGGTTTCGTGTGGATTCATTCATTCACCTAAATAAATTTAAAGATCAAGAGCAGATCGTAATTATTATTTAAGAATCATCTCTTTTACGTGGAGAAAAAGATTTTTTTCTTGGCGCATATGCTCGATTTCCATCAACCGGTTTTTTATTAAAAGAACGGCCTGACGAAAAGCTTCTTTCCCCAGTTCTGTTAGGGCGTCTTCCCTTATCAAAACTTGAAGAACGATCAAAAGATCGAGAAGGCCTTCCTGAAGATTGCTCAATTAAAGTGTCAATTTTTCTTTCTAAGAAAGTCAGCTGTTGTTGCACTTTCTTAATCAAATAACTTACGTCTTGTTCCCCTTTTGGAGCTGCTGAAAAGGTTCTTTTTTTATCTGTAGAGTCTTTCTTTTTAAACGGTTTATTCATTTTCATCCTCACTTATTTTTATTTTTGTAATATCTTAATTGCGATAGGTCGGCAAAGAGTAAACTTGCAAAACCTTCTTATACAGGCGCGATAAGTAGATTAGGAAGGTCTAGCGGTTTGATGCTAAGAAGTTCTCTCCAGCTTTCTCGTAACTCTTCAAATCGTTTTTTTGCTATCTGTACTTGCTCAAACGTTATTTTCTGAGCTCCTTCAGAGTGATGTGCAAATTCGGTCTGAAGTACTTTCTGATATTCTTTTGCTCTTTTTTCCCATTCAGTAAAACTATGCAAAAGTTTCTCATACTGCAACTGAAATGCTTGAAGAGCCTGGTCTACACGAGGATTACTTACATGTTCTTTTAAACAATCACTCACCCTCTGTTTCTCTGCAGCCAATCTTGCTTCTAAAATTCTAAATTCTGGAACTTTTTTTACATTCCAAGCCCAGCCCAAACGACTAAACAAAGCAATAAACCATTTGCTAGGGTCCCAATGATACCAACGAATACCGTTACGGTAATCTGCTGGAAAACGATGATGGAAATTATGATAACCTTCACCATAACTCAACAAAGCAACGAACCAATGATCTTTTGCTGAAGCATAAATATCGTACGTTGGCTTTCCAAACCAATGACAAACAGAATTGATACAGAAAGTAGCTTGATGCACAAAAAATATTCTAAAACAAACACTAAATATAAAGGCTCCCAATAAATGCCCCATTAATGCTCCTAGAGCAAGGGGAAGCAAAATGCCAGCCACAGCAGCCCAAACAAAATAATGCTTATCTTGATGAACAATAAGTGGGCTTTTTTGTAAATCTTTTGCATTATCATAATTAGGAACATGACTATCAAAAATCATCCATAACATATGAGCGTGCCAGAAACCTTCTTTAACATTGTAGGGGTCTTTGTCTGTATCTACGTGTAGATGATGGTCCCGATGCTGACTGGACCAGCGAAGAGCGGACTGTTCAAATGCTGCTCCACCAAAAAACAAAGCTATAAATTGCCAAAAAATATTCGTCTTATATGTAATATGAGAAAACAAACGGTGATAACCCATTGTAATCCCAAGTCCCGTTAACGCCATAAAAGCTAACGTTAAAAGAACCTCAGACAACGAAATCCCGTAATGGTACAAATATATTGGGCCGCCAATTACGGCAACTAAGGTCGTCAACGAAAAGAATATAAGGTTGACCCAAACAATTTTATCTTTTGTATACTTAACATTTTTCATAATTTTCCTCTTAAAAACAAAAAACCGTAAGGTGAAAAGTATGTCCCTTACGGCCTGTACTGTTTTCTATACTATAACAACAGTCTAACATTACCCTTTATTTCACCACAAAGCAACCCCTTAAACCTAAATACTTCTTAAACCTTTTATTTATAATGTGTTAGGGATTCTCTTTTTCGGAAAATCTTAACCTTACCAATCAATAGGAAAATAATCTTTCAAGAACTTTCCACACCAATGCTTACCCGTATTAATTCCATCAAAAAAGGGGTCGCACACACGTGCTGCCCCATCCACAATATCCAGCGGCGGCTGAAAATCATGAACCTTTTGTTTGTGTTGAGAAAGATGAGCAGGATCTTCGTCTGTGACCCAGCCCGTATCCACGGCATTCATATAAATACCTTCTTTAACCAAACTACCTGAGGAAGTGTGCGTCAACATATTCAATGCCGCCTTTGCCATATTCGTATGAGGATGACGGTCTGCTTTTTTAAATCGATGAAACTTTCCTTCCATTGCCGTCACATTAACCATATGTTTTTTTGCAGTGAAATCTCGTCTCATCATGGGTTCCAATTTATTACATAACACAAAAGGAGCAATCGCATTTACTAATTGAAGTTCAAACATTTCGGAAGTTTCTATCTCTCCTAATCTCAAACGCCAACTGTTTGTTTTGCGCAAATCAACTTGTTGCAAATCAACATCTAGCTGCCCTTCAGGAAAAACTTCTTCTGTTTTAAGAGAATGATCATAAGCATAAGGAATTTGAGAAAGAGCTGCTGAAGCACGCAACCCAACCCCAGGAGCTTTTCCAATCCAGTTTACTGTTAAGGCTTCTTCTTTTTGAAGGTTTGTTGAGGAATAAGAAACAAGCTGCTTTTTACATTCATCATAATCATGGAGTAGTTTCTGAGTCTCATTTGGAAGATCTGATATAGCTAATTTTTCATTCTGTATTAAATGCGTATAAAACCCTGGAGGACGTCTCACAGTTTGCGCTGCATTATTAATTAAAATATCCAAACGATCATACTGACCTTGAATATAATGACAAAAAATTTCGACGCTTGGCGTGTGTCTTAAATCAAGACCATAAACATGAAGACGGTCTTTCCACTGTTCAAAGTCTTTTTCACGAGCATACCGCATTGCAGAGTCAATTGGAAAACGTGTTGTCGCAATCACAGTTGCACCTGCTCGCAACATCATCAACGTCGCCTGATACCCTATTTTTAAACGCGACCCTGTAATTAAAGCCACCTGTCCTGACAAATCTGCTGTTTGAAAACGCTTCTTATAATTAAATTCTGCACATTTTTGACACATCGAATCGTAGAAAAAATGAAGCTTGGTATACTCTGCATGACAGACATAACAATTGCGTGGAGACTCAAGCTCAAAGTCCTTAACCAAAGCACTGGCATCCACCCCCAATAATTGCGCTGGGGCTTCAAAAACTGCTGCTTCACGAGCACTACGAATACCCGTTGCGGCGCGCACTTCCCGCTCATTCTTAACACGCTTTTGGCGACGGCTTTTCTTAACCGCACGCGTCTGTTCACGAAGCTCATCACGACTCGGTCGAGAAATGCGTCCCGCTACTTTCATCAACTCGATTCTTTCTTCTTCCTTAAGATGCCCCAATAACTCTGGATGCTCCAATAAGGAATTAAGAAAGGAAACGCACTCTTTAGCTTTCTCCAAAAAATTATCTTCTGATGTTTTTTCCATAAACCAATCCGTTCACTCTCTTCAGCTTTGATACCCATAAAAAAGCTATTTTAGCATGGCAATGTTACTAACTCCTCCTGTTTCTAAAAAAATGATACAATGTACTTGTAGTAAACACGTTAACTTTCTGCATTCAGGAGAATAGGGATATGATGTTTCTTCGTAGTGTTTTTCTAACTGGGTTTCTTTTCAGCATCCTCATGATTCAGCCAAACAGAGTTGAAGCTAACGATTTAACCGCCGAAGACCTGGCAAGCACCTATACCAATGAGGAGTTAGGAATATCTGTTAAAATTCCCCACACCTGGAAACATGCAATTTCAGGAGAAGTCATTGAACAGGCTCGTGAAACAGCTCAAGAGTTAGCCAGTATGGTTCTGGATCTTCCTAAGGAGTACATACAGAAATTAGATCGAGAAGGAAGCGAGAAAGCTATCCTCATCCGAATGAGCGTCAAAAGCCCTGCTCTTCCAGCCGCGCAAATCACAACACGATCCCTCACAAATATAAAGAGCCCTCCTCAATCCGCAATAGAGCATTTACAAGGTTACATACAATTTGTGCAAAACATGACCCCTACAGACATTATAAAGCCTGTTACAGAAACAGAACTTAACGGAACTCCCTGCGCACATGTCACCTATGATACACAAATTTATTTAGAGGGGTATACTTACTTGGCTCGATACGATGTCTATTCTTTTTGGCGGACAGACCGAACGATTGACTTAACAGTTATAGCGAACCGCAACGGCGCATTTAAAACTCAAGACGAAATGGATATTCAAACGGTTATCAATAGCGCTAGGATAGCAATTTAGCTCCTGTATCAAACCCCTAAGATTGTTAATCCTTGATTCCGTAAACCCAAGCAATAAGAACTGCTTGAAAGGGAATTCGAAGCCACTGAACTATAGGGTTTCCCAGAATCCCACCCACTTGCACGTTCTCCACCGCCATATATATATTTGCAGGCAACACAGCAATCAATAAGACAATCAGGCCATAAGCCGCTATTTTTCGAAACCGAACAATAAGGAGCCCTGCCCCACCTAACAGTTCAAAAAAACCACTAAGATAGACAAAAACTATGGGTGCAGGCAGTAAAGGAGGCATAATCGAAAGGAAATTATCGGGATAAACAAAGTGAAGCGTCCCTGCCAACAGAAACAAACAAGATAGAATAATTCGAGCTACTTCCTTTAAAGAATTAAAATAATTTTCATGCTTCATACTTATTCTCAAGTCCCACCTAATGAGGTCTGTTAAAATTGGGCTAAAGACACCCTTTTAGCAACCTTCCATTAACTACAAACTGTACTTTCTATTAAGAAAGCCTCATAATAGTGTAATCGTTTAGCACTTACAATTATTTATTAACACAAAGGAATAAGGAGTTCTCATGGGAAAACAAGACAAAGGAAAAGAAAAAAGCGGGCCAAAAAAAAGTCCAAAGCGTTCTCTGATGGAAAAACGCAAAGCTAAGCAAGAAAAGCGCAAAGGAAAGTAATAAAAACTTTCCTGACATCCGAATCAGTTTTAAGTTGAATAGAATAAAACAAAAAGCCGAATCGCACTTCTGTGGTTCGGCTTTTTTAATGTCTGTGATTAAGTCCTTATAACATCCGTGCCTAAAGCCATTAAATGTTTTTTTCTAATTTTCCAATCTGGCATTACTTCAGTTAAAACTTTGTAATACTTCGCGCTATGATTATGCTCTTTAAGATGACACAGCTCATGCATAATCACATAATCAATGCAACTCTCTGGCATCTGAATCAGTTTTAAATTTAATGTAACACTTCCTTTTTTTGAGCAACTACCCCAGAGCGTCTTCATACTACGAATCCGTAATTTAGGTTTCTCACTATAATCAAACGCTTTGAATAAGATATCAAACCGTTCTCCCAAAACCTCTTCAGCCTTAGCCTTATACCATTCATTAATCAAGCGCCGATTATGCTTTTCATCCACAGGATCTTTTTTAGTAAACGCCCAAATTTTTCCACTTTCTAAAATTACCTTATTTTCTTTGGCTTGCTTGATAGCAATCTCATAACTCTGCCCTAGATACAAAAAAGTTTCTCCGGAAACAAAGCGTTTTTCTTTTCTTACCCGCTTTGCTTCGTTGAAAGAATTTAATTTTTTAGTAATCCAAGGCCATTTTATTTTCAAAAATTGAACGATATATTTCTGACTTACAAAGTGAGGTGATTTTACTACGATTTTGTTGTCGGGATAAACCGTCAAAGTGAGCGTTTTGCGATTCTGGTAAAGCAAGTCATACGTACAAGTTTTATTTTCATAAGTTAATTCTTTTTGCTTCATAATGACATTAATAACCTTGAGAGAAAAATAATCTGTAGAAATCCACAATCACGATTGCAGCGCCATAAACAGCTTTTCCCAAGACAAAACTTAGCGCAAGAACAATACACGTAACAATGACTTTCTTGATGCGAGAGTATCTAGGGTTAAGCCAAAGGAAGGGTAAAGCAAAGGGGCCCACAAACAGAAAGCCCAAAATTAAATAATGCGTCTTAAAATACCAGGGCTCCGCCTTCTGTTCGACAAGAAATTCGCCGCAATGTTTACACTTAATTGCTGCATCTTGAATTTCTTCTGCACAATAGGGGCAAATCTTCATATAAGAACCTCTTTATATTTAAAAAGTTATATCAAAAACCCAAAGGACGCTCCCCAATCAATGGGATAAAGAAAGATAGAACTAGTCTAACGTTAAATAAAAAACACTGAATAATTTATTTTTATCTGTCCAATTTTTTTGAAGGGTAAAATTTGCCGAGGAGGCCATTTGGGCAAACCCCTCTGCATTGTATTTATGAGAAAACTCCGTCTGAATAGCTTCTTCCTTTTCAAAATGAAAGACCTGATCCTGAATATCTACGGCTTGCTTACAACGACTGACTAATTGCATTTCTACACGATCTTGATTTTCATTATAAAAAGCTCTGTGTTCAAACTGATCTATTTGAAAATTTCCACCCAACTCATCATTTATACGCTGTAACAAATTAAGATTAAATGCTTCCGTAAAACCCTCAGCATCATTATACGCACGATCTAAAATGCTTTTATCTTTCTTTAAATCAACCCCTATCAATAAACCGTCCGAATGAGATAAAAAGCGTTTCATGTTCTTCAGTAAAGCGACCGCTTGTTCCTTGTTGAAGTTACCAATCGTTGACCCTGGAAAATAAACAACCCTGCGATTAAATTCACTATTTGGATCAGGCATCTGAAAGTCTTTAGTAAAATCTGCACAAACAGGCAGAACTTCCAAGCTAGGGTAATCTCTGTTCAATTCTTCAGCTTCTTGTTTTAAATGCTCTTTAGAAATATCTAAAGGGACATAACAAGCAGGTTGCGTTAAATGATTCAGAAGAAGTTTTATCTTTTCGGCATTACCTCCTCCATATTCAATCAATAAGCATTTTGAGCCTAATGTTTCAGCAATTTCCTGTGAGTAAAACTGCATAATATGAAGCTCCGTACGAGTGGGATAGTATTCTTCCGTCTTACAAATTTGATTAAAAAGGCTGAGACCTGTCTTATTATAAAAATATTTACAAGGCAATGTCTTTTGCTCTTGAGATAATCCTTTTAAAGTATCTTGGAAAAATGTTTCTGATTCAGGAGCAAAATCATTAAATTTTATTTGTCTAAAAACATCACTCATAAATCCTCCGCTAACCGCAATCCTGAAAACTGCCATCTTAGTTTAGGGTAAAAGAAATTTCGATAAGTAGAACGGATATGCGAATTTGAAGTTGCGCAAGATCCCCCTCTTAAAACCATTTGATTACTCATAAATTTTCCGTTGTATTCACCAATGCATCCTTCTGAAGGTTTATAACCAGGATAACCCACATAAGGAGATTGCGTCCATTCCCATACATCTCCGTAAAGCTGAGAGATTTCATCCTTTTGACCGTTTATTGGAATAGGGGCATAAATTTTATTCTCAACAAAATTACCTTTTATAGGTTTGCTTCTAGCAGCAACTTCCCATTCCTCTTCTGTGGGCAGTCGCTTACCCGCCCAACTAGCATAAGCATCTGCCTCATAAAAACTAATATGGCAAACAGGGGCATGAAGATCTACTTTCACATTTCCATTCAATGTAAAGTTTAGCCACTCTCCATCTTTTTCATTCCAATAAAATGGAGCCTCCCATCTTTCTCTCTGACATACATTCCATCCATCTGAGAGCCATAACTCATGCTTGCTGTACCCTCCATCTTCTATAAACTGAAGATACTCTCCGTTGGTTACAAGTCGAGAAGCCATTTTGAATCCATTGATGTATTTCTGATGCGAAGGAAACTCATTATCATAACCAAACCCTTTTCCCTCATGTCCTATTTGATAAAGTCCCTGTTCAAAAGATACAAAATCCATCTTAGCAATCTCATGAACCGTTGATATTTTTTGGCTAGAATAAACAGGGTAAAGAGGGTTACACGAAAAGAGGTGTTTGAGGTCTGTTAAAATGAGCTCTTGATGCTGTTGTTCATGATTCATTCCTAATTCAAGAATAAAACTAAAATTAGAATCATCCCCATCTGTCTTTTTAAGAAGCTCTGTCATTGCAACATCAACATATTTACGATATTCAAAAACCTCTCCCACTGTGGGTCGCGATAGATCTCCTCGTTTAGTTCGAGGATGCTGCTCCCCTAGCCCGTTATAATAGGAATTAAAAAGATAATGGAATTTGGGATGAAACTCTTTATAGTTTTTTTGAAACTTTTTAAGCAAAAAAGTTTCAAAAAACCAGGTTGTGTGCGCCAAATGCCATTTAGCAGGGCTCATATCCGCCATCGTTTGAATGACATAATCTTCTTTTGCCAATGGCTGACAAAGCTCTTCTGTAAAATTACGAATCTTTAAATAGGGTTCTACCATCTACTCAACATCGCTTCCGTTTGCAGTTGACCAATTTCTTTTTCCAAAATATAAACTTAAAGCACAACAACTCTTACTATTGGGGTTCCAACCTGACCTTTCATATTGCTGTTCAATCTCCACCGAACTCTTCTGAGCAAACCTCTTCAGAGGCTTTTATTGTAACCTAAACTTGAAAAACACAAAAGGACGATAAAACAAGCTAGTTATAGAGTATACTTGGATTGTAGGGAGAATAGCCATGAAAGTAGCATTAAGTCCATATTTAGTGTTTTTTGTTGCTGCAACAGCTTTGTTTTGTGTTGTAAGCGGACAAGCAACAGCAAGCCAAGAAGTTAGAAACGAAACGGATCCGTCTGTTATAGTCGAAAGAGGGCTCGAGAATATCGACCGAGTGGGACCTTTTGCCGAAAGCTATGATCCAGAAACGGGCATTACCACATCTTCAGAGTCAGAAGTAGAGCCCCCCGTTTGGGAAACTTTTGAGGAATGGGGAGACTCGGATTGGGACGATGCCGATGACACTGATGAAGAGGAACCCTCCGACCCAGAACTTACTGGGAATCATATTGTTACTCAAACCGATGCAGACGGAAATGTAATAAACACTCATGAGGTTTCTACTGAGGAATTGGATGTTGCATCCGCATCTAGCACAGATCCTAATACAGGGATAACAACAACCTCACAATCAGATGTCTCAGAACCAGAGATTCAAACTTTTGATGAATGGATAGATTCTGGTGGAGAAGATAATCAACCACCAGCCCCTCTTCCTGGGGACCACATCGTTACCACAACGGATCAAGATGGAAACACAACGAATCAGCAAACGACAGGCAATCAGCCTGACAGCGTTTCTTCCACAAGCGGGGGAATTACTACTACCGTAACAGCAAATCCAGATGGAAGCAGAACGATTACCACAAGCAACACATCAACTTAATCTTTTTCGGAGCACATCTTCAAGTACAGCCCTTCAACTTTGTCTCGGGCCCACTGGGTTCTTCTAAGAAACACGAGGCTTGATTTGATACTAGGGTCGTAGTAAAAACAGCGAATTTCAATCTCTTGAGCCATCTTTTCCCAGCCGTAATGCTCGACTAAACGATTTAGTATCATTTCCAGTGTAACGCCGTGAAGTGGGTCCTTTGAATTATGATTTGTCATTTGTATTTAAACGGATACCGTTTTCCTCAATTAGAATGAGACGTTGTTTATACAAAGTCCCAATTGCTTTTTTAAAAGTCTTCTTACTCATTTTAAGACGACTATGAATAACATCACTAGAAGTCTTATCTGTAAGATCCAAAAAACCACCTTCAGCTTTAAGCTGATCCAAAATATCTTTAGAAATCCCATCCACTTTCTCATAGCCAGGACGCGTTAATGCCAAATTAATTTTCCCATCTTCACGGACCTCTTTAATAAAACCTTTTTTCCGATCCCCTTCAGAAAGACGTTCGAATACGTCATTCTCAAAAATTAACCCCAAATGAGTATCATTAATTACAGCAGGATACCCCAATTCCATCTTATGAAGAATTAGAAGCGAAACTTCTTCACCTTCTCTATAACCCTCAGGTGAGTTGTTTAAAAACTTATCCAATTTTTGCGAAGCAGCAATTCGATTTGTTTCAAAATGCAGAAACACTTTCACAACACACGAATCTCCAACCTTAAGCTTCCGATTTTGTTCACTGATCGGAATCAACAAATCTTTCGGAAGACCCCAGTCCAAAAAAGCGCCGAAGTCGTTAACAGAAACAACTTTTAGAAATGCAAAGTCCCCCACAACCGCCTTGGGCTGTTCGGTTGTCGCAATCACACGGTCTTCTGAATCCATATAAACAAAAACCTCTATATCTTGGCCCACTCTAAGGCCTTTAGGCACATAACGCTTCGGAAGCAATATCTCCTCAAACTCCTCATCACCATCAAGGTAGACTCCAAAATCGAGAGACTTCACAACCTTAAGTTTATTATACTTCCCTAACTGAATCATCCGATCAACCTCTTTTAATCTAACTTTTCTTGCTTTTCTAAATCTTCCCAACGCCGGTAAGCTTTTTCTATTTCTAATTTGATCCGCTCCGACTCGGCCTGAGTTTCTTCTATTTCTTTTTGTGGCTTCTGATAAAAGGAAGGGTCAGCCATTTGTTGATAATTTTTATCCCGCGCAACTTCTAACTTTTCAATTTGAGCCGGTAACGCCTTAAGCTCCTTCTTTTCTTGAAAAGATAATTTAGCTTCCATTTTCTCTTTGGGGGTTTCTTCTTTTGCGACTGTTTTTCTTGTTCCTCTTGCCTTACGCTGACTGATCCACTCATCATACCCACCGATATACTCACAGATTTCCCCCTCGCCTTCAAGCACAATCGTGGAAGTAACCACATCATTTAAAAAAGCACGGTCATGACTGACTAAAAGAAGTGTTCCAGTGTAGTCAACTAGTAGCTCTTCCAACAACTCAAGAGTTTCGACATCAAGATCATTAGTAGGTTCATCCATCACAAGCAAGTTTGCCGGTTTTGCAAAAAGCTTTGCAAGTAACACCCGATTTCGTTCTCCGCCCGACAAAACTTTAACTCGAGTTCTCGCCCGATCGGGTGCAAAAAGAAAATCCTGTAAATATCCCATGATATTTCGCGGTTTTCCATTAATCGTCACGCTATCACCCGATCCAATATTCTCCGCTACGGTTTTATTTTCATCCAACTGCGCTCGCATTTGATCAAAGTATGCAATCTGAAGATTTGTCCCCAGTTTCACGCTTCCATTTTGCGGCTCCAATTTTCCAAGTAACAGCTGCAGCAAGGTAGTCTTTCCAGAACCATTCGCACCAATCACTCCGATCTTGTCCCCCCGCATAATCTGTGTAGAAAAATCGCGAATCAAACAAAGATCCCCATAAGCAAAAGAAAGATTTTCTACTTTTGTCACTAACTGCCCAGATCGATCAGATTCCCGAAAATCCATTTTTGCCATACCAACGGCCTTACGCTGTCCCCGTTTCTTTTCCCGTAACTTTTCAAGAGCTCGAACTCTACCTTCGTTACGTGTACGACGAGCTTTAATCCCCTGTCTAATCCAAACCTCTTCCTGAGCCAATTTTTTTTCAAAGCGAGCTTGCTCGGCAGCCTCAGCATCTAACGCATGTTGCTTGCGCTCTAAAAAAAGAGAGTAACGACAAGCCCAACTAAAAATACGCCCCCGTTCCAATTCCACAATTCGTGTCGCCAAATGCTCCATAAACATGCGGTCATGCGTTACAAAAATAAGTGCCCCCTTATATTCCTTCAAAAAAACTTCAAGCCATTCGATCGATTCAATATCCAAATGATTCGTAGGCTCATCCAGCAACAAAACATCTGGGTTTTTAACAAGTGCCTTTGCAAATAGAGCTCGGCGTTTCTGTCCACCCGACAAACTATCAAACTCGGCTTCTGGATCCAGGTTCACTCTTTGGATGACAGCTTCAACATGAGCGTGTGTCTCCCAACCGTTGGTGTGATCCATCTCCGCCTGTAAGCGCTCAAGTTGTCCCATTAATTGATCCGAATACTCCGTCTCAAGACGGTGACTCAAATGATGATAGTCTTTCAAAAGTTTAACGCGCTCACCCACCCCTTCAAGCACAATATCAAAGACGGTACCCACCAACCCTGTAGGAACTTCCTGAGGAAGATGCGTCACTGTAATTCCTCTTTGATAGGTTACCTCCCCCTTATGAACCGGAATCTGTCCGTCAATCACTTTCATCAAAGTAGTCTTACCAGCACCATTACGCCCCAATAAAGCGACACGCTCTCCTGCCTCCAACTGCAAACTGAGTTCATCAAAAATGGGATGCCCAACAAATGTAAGTGAAATTTCTTGCAAACTAATAAGTGCCATAATAAATAAACGCCTTTCAGTAATTAGAAGCGTTCAATTCCTTTTCTTAAGTTTTTTAGATAATCGCAGTAAAGAGGAAAGCTTAAGGAATCGCCTGTCAGTAATGCCCCTAGCTATCTTTTGGATTAGTCGTTTTTTTCTAATTCTAATGGAAGATCAAAATCTTTGGTATCAATACCCATTAAAGTAAGCGCGGTATCAATCAGAGCTAGATGGCTATAGCCTTGAGGAAAGTTTCCTAATAATCTTTTTGTTTTCATTTCTATATCTTCACTCATTAAACCAACATGATTTCTATAACTAAGCACTTGATCAAACATTTTTTGAGCTTTTTCGGTTTCTCCAACTCGATGAAGACTTTTAATCATCCAAAAAGTACACACCGTAAAAGAAGAGTTTGGCATGCCAAAATCATCTTTTGAATTATAACGAAGCATCAGCCCGTCTTTGCAAAGAGTCTCATAGGTTTTTAAAACAGTGCTTCTATATTTAGGATCACTTGCTGAGATAAATCCATAATGCTCCATCAATAGATTTGCCGCATCAAACTTATCTTCCCCATAAGCCTGGCTAAAAATACCCATCTTTTCATTCCATCCCTTAACCATAACATCTTTACGAATTTCTTCACTGAGACTCTTCCACTCTGAAGCGTATTTTGGCATATCAAACAGTTGAGCTATTTTTGCAGCTCGATCTATCGCAACCCAGCAAAGCACTTTCGAGAACGTAAAATGTTTTGTCTCCGTTCTAAATTCCCAGATACTGTTATCTGCTCTTCCCCATTTATCAAGAACGTGTCTCACGAGACTTCTCACAACGGTCCAAACACCTTCTCGATTATGCATCGTGCTATGAGAGAACAAAAGATGTTGATAAATCATATCGATAAGAACACCATAAATATCATTTTGTTTTTGAAAATAGGCAGCATTTCCTACGCGAACAGGTCTCGAATTTTCATAACCTTTCAACCAATCCAATGTTTTTTCTTCTAGAACTTTCTCACCATGAATGCCATACATAATTTGAACATTGTCATCTTTATAAGGAAGTATTTCCAAAACGAAATCAATAAATTTACTAGCCACTCGATAATGCTTCAGTTTGTGCAAAATAGCAATTGTCATGGACGCATCTCTCAACCAGCAAAAACGATAATCCCAGTTCCGAACCTCACCGATCTCTTCAGGAAGGCTTGTAGTGATCGCCGCTAAAATAGCGCCTGTCTTTTGATGCGTTAGCAACTTCAAAGCTAAAGCACTTCGATCAATCTCATCTTGATATTTATTAAATTGATTGGTCTTCGCACTCCAGTTCATCCAATAAACTTTTGTTTTTTCAAATTCCAATTCTATTTTGTCCATATGGATAGGGCCAATTTTTTGATTGTAATTCAACAACAAATACTCGGGTTTCTCAAGAGTGATTTCCTTCGCATGAAAAACATCCTCCAACGGTAAGCTGGAATAAAGATAAATAGACTCGTAAGACTCATGCTCTTTACTTTGAGCCGTGCTTTTAATATAAGAGTCCATAATTTCTGATTCGGTAGGAAATTCCGCATAATCCAATTTTGGATTATAAATCACTTTTATTTTTGGAGTTCCTTTGGTCGGACGAACAATTCGAATGAGTTCGGGGGGTGTATGATAAATGCCCTGAGAGTCCATATACCGAGGCATAAAATCAAGAACTTCAAAACTCCCATCTTCACATTCAAAGGAAGTTTTTAAAATATTGGTTTTACGAAGATATTTTTGCTGAATACTCTGAGTGGATACACCCGTAATCTGATAGTTTCCTCCCTTCTCCTTATCTAGAAGCAAAGCAAAAACAGAACTCGAATCAAAGTTAGGCAAACAACACCAATCAATAGACCCTTCTCGACTGACAAGAGCAGCACTTCTACAATTTCCTATAACACCATAATCTAGATTTTCCATGCAAGCATCCTCGAATATTTTTATGTAAGAAATTCTATCACAAAAAAAGCCACCGACCTAAAAGTCTGTGGCTTTTTTGATATTTGGAGCACAGGCTGCCATTTCTACCTCTGGCACTGCCGATACTACCTCATATTTTATTGCTGACAATTTAATCTTAATTAAACAAGATCTTTCGTAAATAGATGAACTATTTCTTTCCAAGAATGATACTTAAGATATGCGTTGATCCATCATCACTAAGAGGAATCCCTTCTTCGCAACGAATGAGTTTTTCGTCAAACCAAGCTTCGCGAATGCCAGAGCAAACCGCATTTGGATTCTTTACAGTAATGAGGTAAGTCGCAGTATGGTACTTATACGTAATCTCATACTCTGGCCAAGTGGATGGGATGCATGGGTCCAAAAAGAGCTTATCCTCTCTAATTCTAAATCCCAAAATCCATTCAACTCCAGCCCGATACATCCAACCGGATGAACCTGTATACCAAGACCAACCACCCCGACCTAGATGTGTTGGATTTGAATACACATCACCAGCCATTACATAAGGCTCTATTTTATAACGATTAATATCTGTCCGCGAACTCCCATGATTGATAGGGTTAAGAATAGAAAAAAGCTCTCCAGCAGTATCCCCGTCTCTAAGACATGCAGAAGCGATGATAGTCCAGGACGCAGCATGGGAATATTGCCCGCCATTTTCTCGAACACCTGGAAGATAAGAGCGTATATAACCTGGGCTGGGTTCCATTTGATCAAAAGGAGGTGTCAAAAGAAGAATAATGCCTTCATTGCGTTTGATTAAATGTTTATGAAGCGAATCCATTGCACGCATCGCACGAGCAGGATCAGCAGCCCCTGAAATAACTCCCCATGTTTGCGCAATGGAATCAATTTGGCATTCTTTATTCTTATGCGTTCCAAGTTCGGTGCCATCATCGAAATAAGCCCGTTTATACCACTCTCCGTCCCATCCATTTCTTTCAACCGCTGTCTTAAGCTCCCCTACATGAAGCCGCCATTTTTCTGCACGAGCGCAATCACCTTGAGTTTCTGCAACCTGAGAAAACTCCCAAAGTGTCATGTGTAGAAACCAAGCCAACCAAACACTTTCCCCCTCACCCTCACACCCCACACGATTCATACCATCGTTCCAGTCACCCGTTCCCATCAGAGGTAACCCATTTTTTCCTGTTTTAA
Organism: Candidatus Omnitrophota bacterium; assembly: GCA_029261035.1. Taxonomy (GTDB): domain Bacteria; phylum Omnitrophota; class Omnitrophia; order Omnitrophales; family JACROU01; genus JAJDCD01. The sequence goes on along the minus strand of JAJDCD010000023.1, from coordinate 491,112 downwards.
GGCTACGATCCAACGCTCTAGCACAATGTTCATAAAGCGTTGCCTTCGTATCTAATATGGAGGGTTGGTAATACATATCTTCTTTTCCTTCAGGAATCGGGCGCGCTTCAAGAAACGGAATTTCTTCAGAAAGAATTTGTGTATCTCCAGTAACCTGTAAATAATGAGCCACCACGTAAGGCAACCAAATAAGATCGTCTGAAATATGTGTTCGAACACCTCTCCCCGAAGGAGGGTGCCACCAATGTTGGACATCCCCTTCAGGAAATTGTCTGGAAGCTGCCAGTAAAATTTGCTCTCTTGCTATGTTGGGTTTCTGAACTATAACCGCAAGCACATCTTGTAATTGATCGCGAAAACCATAAGCCCCTCCCGCTTGATAAAATCCGCAACGCGCCCAAATACGACAAACCAATGTCTGATAAAGAAGCCAACGATTAAGCATAATATCCATAGATTTATCAGGCGTTCGAACTTGAATAGCACCCAAAACATTTTCCCATTCATTCTTCACCGCATCCAGCTCCGATGAAATATCAGCTTTACGCCATCGTTTGATAAGATTTACCGCAGACGGTTGATCCTTATCTTCTCCTAAGAAAAATACAACCTCCACAAAAGCACCCGGCTTTAAAGAAATATTTTTTTGTAGGGCCGCACATGGATTTAATTTAGCTCCAGTTTTTCCAGATAACTCGACTCTGTTTTCAAGTGCCGCAGGATGATTTAAGGCTCCGTTACGCCCTATAAATTCATTTCTGTCTGCCGTCCAAGAAGTATGCTCTCCACACATATCTGCAAAAGCAACACGTTCTGAAAACTCGATATTCCAAGGATTGCGTGCCATCATCGCTCCGGTTTCTTTGTCCATCTCTGTAATAATAAAAGGAGCTGATTCAATACGAGAACGCCCTAAGACCCATTCGACGTAGGCGCTAACCGTAAGATTCCGTACTGAGTTTGAAGTGTTTGTAATACTGAGTCTAGAGATTTTAATTGGATCTTGAGTAGGCACAAATTGCAACAACTCAAGTTTGATGTCGTGTGATTCATGTTCATAGATACTATAACCTTGCCCATGACGACAAATATAAGGCCATGCTTCCTCACGAATCGGAAGGAGGGTTGGTGTCCATAATTCTCCGGTATCATCATCTTGAATATAAAAAACTTCTCCCGAAGGATCACTGACAGGATCATTAGACCATGGAGTGATTTGATTTTCGCGACTATTCATAAACCAGGTGTAACCAGAACCTGACTCCGAAGCTTGAAAACCAAAATCTTGATTGGATACAACATTAATCCAAGGAGCTGGAGTCCATTGTCCCGCCCCTAATACAGTGACATACTCCTTCCCATCTTTTGAAAATCCGCCAAGCCCATTAAAAAAATCAAGATGCGATTGGCTTAGAGGCGTTTCTTTAATAGCCTCTATATTTTTCTTACGTGCCGTAAAATGAGGTGTTTCATAAGCGCTTACAACTTCAAGGCGCTCGAGCTGTTGAAGAAGGTTTCTAAGTCCGCTTTCCAAAGTCACTCGCGCAGCAGTACGTAATAAAATCCATTGTTCAGAAGATAACTGATCTTGTCTAAAAATAAATATTTTTCCTTTTGAAGAAAATGTTTTGTGCTGATGCATTGTTTCATAAGCATGAATAAGTCCTTCAAGATCCCCTTGATACTCCGAAGAATAAGAAGGTTCCCGTTCGTTGAGTATCACTAAATCAACAGCAAAGTTTTTTGTATGCCAATATTCTTGAGCTTTTAAAATTTCTCGAATTAAACTGAAATCATCTGTTTCTCTAACACGCACCAAGAGAATAGGAAAATCTCCTGATATGCCCTGCGCCCACAGGTCAGGCAAGCCTAATTGATTGGATTCAAGAACTTCTTTTTGAGGCCGTATCGCATTGGTGGCATAAATAAGTCGGCTGGCCAAATCTTGATATATATGTGCTTCACTCGGAGTAATATTTAAATGATGATGTTGAATATGCGCATGCGTCCAAGCCAAAGTAACGGTACGTTCAAAAATTGTAACGTCATGATATTTATCTGCCAATTCAAGTGTTTGCTCACGAGAAGATGTGATCAAAGTTGAAAATGTTACTTTAGCTGACTTACCCGCATCAATCCTGACACGACGACGTAAGCTCACTATGGGGTCAAGCACGGATCCAACATTATTGGATAAAGGTTTCCCGTCAATAACACAAATAGGTGTACGAACACCTCTTCCTCGACCCAAGAAATGCGCTCGATTCGTTTCATACTGAACCTCTCCTATAACATTTCCCTCCACAACAACAACATGAGCAGCCCAAAGTTCAAGATCTTCAGGAAAACGATTACGTCGCGTACATAACAACCCATTCACTTGGGGAATAAACTCTGTTTTAACAAAAAGATTTGAAAAAGCAGGGTGAGCCATATCTGCAGCAAGAGGAGCTAGTACCATTTCGGCATAAGAAGTAACATCAATGACAACAGGTTCGTCTCCATTATTTTTAATCGTGACTTGTCGAATCTCAGCATCATCTTCAGGAGAAACCACCACTTCATACTTTGTTTCAATATCCCTATCTCTTCGAAGGAACTGCGCTCGATCCTCTGAAAAATCCACTTCATAATTATCAGGCTCACTCCCTGTGGGTTGGTATCCCGCTGACCACACATGATCTTTTTGAACATCTCGAATAAAAATATACGTTCCGTAATTATCCCGAACAGCATCTTCCCGCCAACGTGTGACAGACGCAGATCCCCAACGAGAAAAACCCGACCCCGCGGTTGTAACCATAACACTGTAATGTCCATTCGAAAGCAAATGAGTTCTTGGATTCACATCATGGGGCGTCTCATAACGACGAAGAACAAAAGGCGTGGGTTTTTTAACATCACTTTTAACTTCAGGGGACCTTATACGTGCGGTTGTTATACTGCGAGGGATTCGCTCTTGTAAAAGTAATTCACCCGTTTGAACGCGTGGTTCACTATGAAATCTGTTGCGTACAACCCCATCGAAAAGAACATTCGCCAAAGACACCAGAAGCATCCCTTGGTGATGCGCCATATAAGATTGCACTACAGCAACTTTTTTACCTTCCGGAAGACGTTGAGGCGAAAAATCAAGCGCTTCATAAAATCCGTAACGACTACTGGCGCCAAAGCCTGTCAGTTTCTTAAAATTTTTTGCAGCTGCACGGGGATGAAGCATAGCGGCAAGACCCGTTGCATAAGGAGCAACCAAAAGATCAGTCGAAGACTGTCTCTTAAGACCAAGGTCCGGAACTCCAAAATTTAAATACTGATAATCCATTTCAAGGTTTTGAACATTATAAGCAGACTCTGAAATGCCCCATGGGACATTTCTTTCTTTGCCATAGCTTATATGACGCCGAACAACATAATAACAGGTCTGATCAAGCAGGCTCAGGTTAGGGGACCTCATCACTAGCGAAGGCATAAGATATTCAAACATCGACCCCGCCCAAGAGACTAAAGCGAGTCCGTTTTCAACGGCAAGAAGTGAGCGAGTCATATGAAACCAATGCTCAGGAGGAACGTCTCCTTTAGCAATGGCAACAAAACTGGCTAATCGAGCTTCTGATGCCAACAAGTCATAAGAGCTTTCATCTAACTTTTCTGTATCCGTTCTAAAACCGATTGAAAAAATCTTTTTTACAGGATTAAAAAGAAAACTAAAATCCATTTTATTAACAAAATCATCACAATCGTCTGAAATTTTCATCAAGCGCTGTTGAATATTTGAATTAAATTTACAATTCTCTTCTTCTGAAATATTTGAAACATCCATTAAGTGGCTTTTTATTTGATTACAAAGCAATCGTGCCCATTCAAAGAGGTCTCGCTTGAAAACATCCGCAGAATTATGACAAAGAGCTTCAGTCATATCTTTTAAAACCATACTTTCCGTGTCCAAGAGATCTAATATTTTTTTGTATTCTGAAATATTTTCTGGAACCCGCTCAATAATTAAATTAATGGAATTAATATTTTGATCCAGCTGAATACGTGTTACAGTTTCACTCCTAAATTCCTTTATTGCATCCACCGTCTCTTCCAAGATTCTTACAGTATCTCGAAAGCCATTAAACCCCGCCTTCCAATCATAAGACTTTAGTCCTATCTGTTTACATGTATTTGAGACAGCCCATAAATGCCCTGCCAGATTCCCACTATCTACCGTTGAGATGTATGAAGGAGGTAATGGGGTTACTGTTTTGGTGTCATACCAATTAAACAAATGTCCTCGATAAAGTTTGAGTGATTGAAGCGTTTGAAAAGTGTCTTCAAGTTTTTGAGTAGCTTCATGCAGCCCTATCCAGCCAAAATCATGTGCATTCGTAATGGCAATAAGGTAAAGACCTATATTTGTTGGGGATGTTCGATGTGCCAGAACGGGTTTAGGAATTTCTTGAAAATTATCCGGTGGAAGAAAGTTGCTTTTTTCATCAACAAAAGTCTCAAAAAACCGCCATGTTTTTCTAGCAATTTTTCTAAAATAAACAAGATTTTCTGGCGTTGCCGGCGGAGTAAAAACCCGACTTCTCGTTAAACTAATTTGCTGCGCAATCCAAGGCGATAAAACCCAAAAAAAAGTAATGGGGAGCATAATCCACAACTGTTCTTCTGAGCCCCAAAGCAAAACTGGGATCGGAACCAGGACAGAAAGAACCACAGCTTTATTCATTCTTTTGTAAAATGAGCCCAAACTTTTATCCTTGAGATTCCCTGCTTGGGTAGCACTCGTTGTCCATTCCAACAAATTTTTATGGCTTATAAAAAGACGATAAATCGTTCTCACAATAGCATCGACCATCATCCAGGTTTGGTGCGCAATAAAAGTTAAAGACAGCCCGATTAAAGCAATCATCGCACGGAAATCTGAAGCAAGCAGCCGTAAATGCGGTTTTATCGTAACGGGTTTACTTCTAGGCAAAAAACCTTCCGCAAAGTGGAGCAACGGATTAAAACTAAGCAGAGCCAGCATATAGGCAACCCATGCCGAGGCCACTGGGAAATTTAATGTAAGACCTAATACAATGCTCGCGAAAAAAGTGGGCACCGACAAAGAGCGTCTTAGATTATCCGCCATTTTCCATCGATGCATAAGTGGAAGTGAATGCCAAGCTTTGCTTTTTTTTGGATTTTTAATTTTTCCAAAAATCCAAGGAAGCAACTGCCAATCTCCTCGAACCCAACGATGAATTCTTGCTGCATCCATTTCATATGAAGGCGGAAATTCCTCAAAAAACTCTATATCTGTAACAAGCGCAGTACGCGCAAACAAACCTTCAAAAAGGTCATGACTTAAAACAGAATTCTCAGGAACTCTGTCTTTAAGAGAGGCCTCAAACATATCAAGATCATAGATGCCTTTCCCAATATAAGAACCTTCTTTAAATAAATCCTGATAAACATCCGATACTGCGAACGCATACGGATCAATACCTGCTGCGGAAGAATAAGCCTTTTGATATAAAGACCCATTTTGAGTTTCTGGCAATGTGGGTGTAATGCGTGGCTGCAAAACCCCATAACCCCGAGTCACTCGTCCAGAGTCTTTATCAAAAAAAGCACGGTTTAATGGATGCGCCATCGTTCCCACTAGACGATAGGCCGTACCATAAGACATACGTGTATCTGAATCAAGAGTGACCACATAAGTAATGTTTTTGGGAGTATCGCTATTTTCAGGAGAAGGTTCAATAAAATTTGTACTCTTATCCCCAAGAAGAAGAAGGTTGAGTTCATGTAATTTCCCACGCTTTCTTTCCCAACCCATCCAAGCATTTGCTTTTTCATTAAAAACACGTTTGCGATGAAAAATAAAAAAGCGAGCCCCCCCATCCGAAGTAGGCCCATAACGTTTATTTAATTTCTCAACACCTTCAAGAGCCGTTTTTAATAAAGCATCATCCTTTTCCGTTTTCTCCGTATCTGCATCTGCCCAGTCCGTAATCAAAGCAAATTTAATATAACCCTTTGAATTACCCAGATAATGTATTTCCAATTGATTAATCTGTTCAACAATGGTTTCTTTTTGAGTCAGCATTGTTGGGATAACAACTAAGGTACTGTATTCTTCTGGAATACCCTTCTTATTAAAATCAAGCTTTGCCAACCTGCGAGGACCTGTCGTTTTAGTTACAATTCGGTTAATCACAGAAATAGCAAAATCCGATGTCGGAATAAGGGCCATAAGCCCAAAAGAAAGGATAGCCCAAAGAGGTGTCGCTAGTTTATAGCTCAACATTAATGGAAAGGACAAAACCGCAAGGGTAACCAAGAAAACACTCCCTAAATAGGCTGGTACCGCCCCAGCAGTATAAGCACGAAAAAGTCTCAGTCGGAACGAAGGTTTACTATGAATTTCTTTTTCAAATTCCTTACGGCCTTTGGAAATTAAATAATATCCAGGATCACATTGGCGCTCATATTCAACAGGTGAGGATTGTTTCAAATCAGATTGTTTCAAACTTGCTTTGCGAGTCTTCTCAACAGCTAAACGTGCAATATCAACTTCAGAAATCCAACAGCCTCGAGCAAGCTCTTCTACTGCATTCCGGTAAGTATCCCGTGTTAAAAAATCCATTTCTGCAAAACGGCTTCCTTCACGAAAAACCTTATCAACAACAGACACTTCCTCAAAAAATTCAGCCCAATCTAAAGAAGAAACCAAACGCATACTCGTAATAATATTTTGAACCGTGGTATTCATTGCTGTTTGCTCTTGATGCTCCAATCGTACAATCTCTTCAATTGTGGAATCCCGTTGTTCAAGTCTTTTATCAAGCCACTCAAGAACTTCCTCCACCCTTTCCCCTTGATCACGAAGACGTAATAACAACTGAACAGCAAAAGCTTTCGGCATCCTTTCTCCCGAATAACATTTGTAAGCAATAGAAGGATCTGCTGGTTTCTTTACTTTTAAGCCCAGCAAAGCATCTGATATTTCATCCGCCTTCATCTGTCCTTTTTTACTATAAACAATGCGATTTCCAAGTCGTCGCAAATTTTCAACAAAAATAATACGTAAGCTTATTGAAAGAGCCCATAATTCACCAATAGAAAGCGGGACAACGCTTTGATAGGCATTAACAAAACGCTTCAATCTTTCAGGGTCGAAATTACTATCCGTATGTGCGATAAATGCCCAGGCCAAACCATAAATTCTCGGAAAACCTTTGAGAGGGCCATTATCAAGCTTGGGAAGTTCGTAATAAAACTTTGGAGGTAAAAAATCGAGGATTTCTAAAATTTGGGTTTCGATGACATGAAAGTTATCAATAAGCCATTCAGCCGCAGGAGTGATTACATCCTTATCTCTCATGGATTGTTCAATGTTATGGTAACAACTTCTTAAAAGCTGTCGATTTTTTTTAACTCTAGGAAGTATAGACCTTCCCTTCGTAGGCTTGCGAATAACACGATGTTTTTTCGCAAGGTGAATTGCATGCTCTTCTAGTCGCTCAATACTAAAAAGTTCGGCACGGATAGGATCTGCAGGTTTTTTATTTAACTTTTTAATTCCACGATACTTACGCAGTATTTTTGAAAAAATACGCATCCTACCCCCTCTCTAAAAATGAGGCCTATACCCCATTTCAAAAACATACCAATATAACACTGAAGCCTTCCTGCAGGAACGGATAAAAAAAGTTTTAACAGTATGGTAAGTAAAGGTTTCCGCCTAATCGTTAATCTGTTGCAGAAGCAATTCCAGTAATATAACCGGATGCCCAGGCCCAGGCAAGGTTGTAGCCACCGCGACGGGCTTGTACATCGAGGATTTCACCGGCGAGGTAAAGGCCCTTTTGTCGTTTGGACTCCAGGGTTTGACTATCTACTTCCCTTAAATCAACACCTCCGGAAGTAAACTCTGCTTCGTTCCAACCTCGGGTTGATTCTACAGAAAAAATTCTCATTTTTAATAATGTCGCAAGCTGTTCTATTTTTTTTGGATTTAAATATTCTTTGAGGGGGCCTGCAAATTTGGGGGGTAAAATTCCAGCTAACAAAGCTTCTCCCGTAAGACCTTTTCCTACTTTCCGCTTCAACTCCTCTAGAAGTTCTTCTTCGGTCATGAACGGAACTAAATCAACCACAACCGAAATATCAGAATTTTGATTTCGGTTTGAAGCAATAGAGAGCCCATCACTGACATCAAGAATCGCAGTTCCGGAAAGTCCATACTTTGTGAATAAAACATCCCCTTCAATCCATTCGCCCATCTTAGAGCCAACCCGCGCGGCTGCTCTTGCCTTAATTTTTTGTCCCTGCAGTGGATGACACCAAGAGTCTTCAATCACTAGAGCAACAGTAGCCGGAACTGGATGAATAATCGTATGCCCAAAAGAAGCAGCGATCTGATAACCACTCCCATCTGCACCTAAAGCTGGAAAGGATTTTCCTCCGGAACACAAAATAACTCGATCTCCAAATTTTGTTTCTCCTGACTTTGTTTTCAACTCAAAACCATTTCCTTTTGCATGAATACTTTTAATTTCGACTTCCAACTCAACAGAAACTTTAAGTCGTGCTAACTCATTCTTAAGAACATCCATCACACTCGTTGCTTGATTCGTCAGAGGAAATACACGCCCATCTGGAGCCACATAAGTCCAAAGCCCCAACTCTTGAAAAAAATCGAGAATCTCCTTTTTTCCGAATCGCTTCAGCACACCGGTCAACAAATCTCTTCCATCGGGATTATAAAAAGAAGGATTCAACTCGTCATTCGAGATATTGCATCTTCCTGCTCCAGCAATTAAAACTTTTCTTCCCAATTTCGGATTTTTTTCTAAAAGAATTGGACAAGCTCCTGATTTCGAAGCACTGATAGCCGCCATAATACCAGCTCCTCCACCCCCAACAATAAGCACAGATTTTTTTACCATAACTTTTACTCCAGTTGCGATGAATACAGATACTTTGAAAATTATAAGAAATACAACCCAATAACAGTTTTTGTATGCCAGGTCTAAAGACCCGGCACACTTGGCACATAACTAATGAACAACAAACAAGTTGGTCAATTTGAATCTAACTGTGTCCTAACTTAAGACTATGGTCATCGCAGCTTTTATTCCGTCCGCTCCACTAGAGACAATCCCTCCGGAATAACCACTACCTTCTCCTACAAGGTAAAGATTTTGAAATCCAGAACATAAATTATTTTCTTCTCGAAGCGCCTGAATAGGCGCTGATGTCTTACTTTCAAGTCCCATAATATTTCCTTTTTCATAGCCTCTTATTTTTCTACCGAAACCCTTAAGAGCTTCTCTCATTGTGTTGCTCACCTCATTCGGTAACAACTCCCACAACGGTGCTGGTTTCAATCCAAGAGGGTAACTGGTTTCCTCTGCGTTTTGAGAAGGTTCTTTTTTGTTAATAAAATCTTGGATGCCACAAAAGGGCACCTGATATCCATTCGAGTATTGATAAAATGCCTGCTCGAGATTTTCCAACCATTGAAGGGCTTCCAAAGGCGTGGCTTCTTTGCCCATCAGCTCATTGGGGTGCACACCAGCAACAACTCCCGCATTCGCAAATTTCGCTCGTCGACTATAGTAACTCATCCCATTCACAACACTGGTATTTTCATAAGAACCGGACGGCACCACAATACCACCGGGACACATACAAAAAGTATAAACCGGCAGCTTTCCATCTCCAGGAGAAGTTAGACGGTACTCTGCTGCCAAAACACCTGGCAAACTTTCTTTTCCCCATTGAGCATCATTAATCATTGGCTGTGGATGTTCCACTCGAGACCCAATAGCGAAATTCTTTGTCTTAAAATTTATACCCCGATGAATTAACATGCGATAAGTTTCGTAAGCCGAATGTCCGGGAGCAATAATAAAATAATCGGCATGTATAGGGCCTGCCGTTGTTAACGCTTCTTGCACCACACCGTTTTCAATCTTTAAATCTTCCAACAAAGTTTCAAAAAGAATCTTCCCGCCAAGCTCCAGAAATTCTTCTCTTAATTTTTTTATAATTTTTTTTAGATTATCACTGCCCAAATGAGGATGCGCCAAATGTCCAATTTCTTCCGGAGCACCAGCTTCGATATAACTATGGAGTATAAACTGTTTTTCTTTTCCAATATGCTTGGATCTTGAAGTCAGCTTTCCGTCAGAAAAAGTGCCCGCGCCACCCTCTCCAAAAGTATAGTTACTGATAGGATCGAACACTCCCGTCTTTTCAAAGACGCTAATGCCACTAGTACGTTTCCGAACCTCAGTTCCTCTTTCAATAATCGTCGTCTGGAAACCTGCCTTTTGGAGAACGAACGCCGAGAAAAATCCAGCAGGCCCACTGCCGACCACTAACACCTTCTTATTTCTTTTCTCATAAGGAATCGTTAATTCTTGAGAAACTTCAGGAGCCTCTCCCTTCACTTCCTCAGAAACAACACCCACCCAAATCTGCCAATGAATATTTCCCTTTTTCCGCGCATCCAAACTTTTTTTATCCAGCGCATAGGAAAACTCTTTAATTCCCAACTGTTTCTCAATCGCTTTTCTTAACTCGTCCTCGGAATAATCCGTAGGCATCTTTAACAATATTCTTTTACATCCCATAAAACAAATCCTTAAATAAAAAGGTCAAAATATTCCTTAAACTCAAATATTCTATTTCTTTTATACCCTGTAACTTCTGTCAAAATATTCAATCTTTGGAAGTCTGAAACCAAAGCATTAGCCGATTGATGAGTTTTAATTTCAACCAGTTTTTTAACTCTATTTACTGAAATAAATGGCTCTGAAAAAAGCTGCAATAACAGTTTTTGCCCTAACTTAGATTTTTTTCCTAACGTTATAATTTTTTCTTCTGTCTGGTGTCTTAGTTTGATAATTTTTTCAAATGTATCTTTTCCCTTATTGGCAGTCTCCTTCACTCCTATCAGAAAAAACTTTAACCATTGATCTAAATCATTTTTAGTTCGCACAAACTGGAGCGCATCATAATAACCACCTTTATTTCTTTCAAAAAAATCTGATAAATATAACGTTGGTTTTTTTAAAATCCCTTCCTTAACAAGGTAAAGGGTTATTAATAATCGGCCAAGCCGACCATTCCCATCTTGGTATGGATGAATAGTTTCAAATTGATAGTGGCTAAATGCAATACGAATAAGATGAGGTAAATGATTTACATCTTGAAAATTCCAAAACTTTTCGAGATCCGTCAATAAATCTGGCAATTCATTTTGATGAGGAGGAACATAAAAAGCATCCTTTAATGAAGGTCCTATCCAATTTTGACTTTTTCTTATTTCCCCTGGCGTTTTACCTGTTCCACGAACGCCTGATAGAAGAATTTGATGTGTTTCATTCAAAAGACGCATTGATAATGGCAGCTGCTGAAGTTTTTCAATAGCATAATTCATGGCTTTAGTATAATTTTGAACCTCTTGCCAATCATCTTTTTTTTCTGGAGTAATTTCTTCTTCAGGTAATACTGCTTCATCAATTTGAGTTTTTGTTCCCTCTATCCTACTGGATGCAGTAGCTTCTTTTATAACATGCATATGAATAAAAAAATTAACATCCGGAACTAGTTGAGAATAAGCATTTAACTCTCCTAATTTCTGGTTCGCTTCTTCTAGTAACGTATCAATACGTCTATCTGACCACTTATATTGGATATTAATCAAACTCGGAGAAAAGCTCTTATATTCATATTGTTGTTTTAATGTCCCAGAATTAAAATCTTCTTTTTCCATGAAATTAGTTCCCTAACCTTAGGTTTACATATAGATTTCCATATATCATTTTAATTGATTAAGTTTATATATGAATATTTATATGTAAAGAATATAACTATAAATTACATTTGTCAATAATTGAAATTGAAAGTTATAGCTTAAGTTGTTCTATAGTAATGCTTTAATGTAGATACTTAAATTATCAATAAAAACAACAAAATCTCATAAAAACAGCACCATTACTATAACTAGGTGGGGTAACTACTACCGGTGTGATGCGAACATTACTTTTTTGCTGTTGATTGATCAATGGTGATTTTTTTCTTCGTCGATTTCCGGGTTTTGATATCTTCAAGGCCGTATTCTACAATTTCTAATATTTTAACTTTAAAAACAATAAAATCTTTGGGTACTCGAGCAATAAAGTTACCAAAACCTCTGCCCCGGTGCTCCCCTTCAACAATTCGATTAACAATCATCCTATTCAGCGTTTTATCGATTTCTTTAAAATATTTATCCCTAGAAACATCATCATCCAAAATCGTGACGCTTCCCTTTAAATGGTAGGCTGTCAACTTCTCTTCGTCTATAACAGACACAGCTAGCTTTGGATTTTCCTTGAGATTCAGCCAAGTTTGTCCGCGAGGCACATCTACCAGAAAAACAGACCCTCGCGCACATTTAAAAATTATTTTGGGTGCCGCATTAGGCTCTCCAGCGTTATTACTTGTTGCAACAGTAATAAAAGCTGACTCACTGTTTAAAAATAAAAAACGCAATTTCTGATTTAGCATAATTAAAGTTGGGAATACTCCCATCCCTTCTAAGCTATTAGAATAAGCCTATCGACCTACAATAACGACTTCAAGTTTCCTCTATTAAAAAAAGAAAGGATAAACTTCGTCAATGAAAGAACCATTAAAGCTATAAAAGAGTAAAAACACAGCCAAAAACCTATACTGATTTCTTTAACAATAAACATTCTACTTGAAGTTAAGCTGGTATAGGTAACATATAAAATAACGAAACCAATAACTGCCATTAACAAACTAAGTAAATCGAATATCTTACTTTTACTTCCAAAGAAACTTACCATAGCACAAAGAAGAGCAAGGATCGGCAAAGCAAAAAGGGAATAAACGGCCTTCCCGATTGTTTTTGTTTCCTTACTTTTAGAGAAAGGGATTTGATAACCCGTTAACGTCTTTTTTAATTCAATTTTAGCAACCTTACCGACCGCTTCCGTAGTCGAATCAATCACAGAACCCACCGTCCGAGCCATCTTCTGAGCAATAGCAGATGACTGCTTATGCTGAATATTCTTCGACGATTCTGTCATAGGCTTACTGACAACCCCCGCCCCTTTCACCCATACCATAAAGAAAGAAGCTACGGCTAAAACAGAAATGCTAATAATTAAAATGAGTAAGGAAAGTTGAATATTCTTCATTGTCGTATTCTAACGGAATAACTTTGAAAGTGCTAGGTTTGACTAGGAGAAATAACCGGAGGCGTTACTGTGAGTCCCATACTAACTTTCCACTCTACACCTAGTACTCGCAGTAACGGGACTTAGTATTCTTTTTAGGAAAAGGAATCCGTTTTTCAAGATATCACATTCATAAAGAATTAATGCTCGAATAAAGCCAAGTCCTGTTTGGAAGTCCTCTTTAAGTCCCAAGTAAGCCCCACCCGTGAGAGTGTGCAAATAACCCACTTGCCGGGATCGTAATGATACCAACGAATACCATTACGGTAGTCATTGGGAAATCGATGATGAAAACTGTGATTACCTTCTCCAAAAGTAAGGAGAGACCCTAACCAATTGTCTCGAGCACTAATCGTCTCTCCATATTTTCGACTACCAAAAGTATGGACGAAAGAATTAATAAAAAAGGTAAATTGAAAGACAATAAAAAGCCTTGCCACAATTCCAAATAAAGCCGCCTCAAATAACTCCCCGCAAGCAAAGCCAACCATGAGCGGTAAAACCACTCCGAATCCAGTTGCCCAAAGTTGAAAATGACGGTGTTGATGCATGAGAAGCTTATTCTGCTTTAAATCTTTGACGTTCGTAAGATCGACGGAACGAATCCAGAATAAGATCCACCCAACATGGGCGTAAAAAAATCCCTTCTTAATGTTATAAGGATCTTTCTCTGTATCCACATATTGATGATGAGATCGATGAAGAGAAGCCCATTTTAGGGCTGATTGTTGCAAAGACGCCGCTCCAAAACCCAGAGCTAGGAAATGATAAAGCCAGCCGGCCTGATAGGATTTATGAGAGTAGAACCTATGGTAGCCTGAGGTAACTGAAAAAAGTGTTAAAACAGACATTCCAAAAAAAATAAGAAATCCAACCAATGTAATCCCCTGAAAATACAGATACAGAGGACACCCAATAAGAGTTATTACAGTAATTCCACCTAAAAAATAAATGCTAGGCCATCGGTTAAAGCGCTTACCCTCGATCGGGTGATAACTCATACCCAAGAACCTGGCTTAAAGAAAATAACTCTCGATTTTCGATTATGTACTATAAAGCTGTTTGTCATCGATAGATACTACAGCATTGAAGTCTAAATAGGTTATTTATTCCAAAAACAAAAAGGTGGGGACAGCCTACTCTCTGCCTGACACTCATAGTAATAAACATTGTTCTAAGTAATTAGTCATTACAATTTAAACAGAAAAAATATAAAGCCAGATCACTAAAGACCTGTCTTTATTTAACTACCGAAGATCAAAACGGTCGAGTCTCATTACCTTAACCCAAGCATCAATGAAATCTTGCACAAACTTTTCTTGCGATTCATCAAAAGCATACACTTCTGATACCGCACGCAATTCAGAATTTGAACCAAAGATTAAATCCACTGTAGTGGCAGTCCATTTGAGCTCGTCTGTTTCGCGATCATACCCTTCATAAACCCCCTCTACCTCTGAAGATTTTTTCCACTGGGTAGACATATCGAGCAAGTTTACAAAGAAATCATTACTTAACACTCCGGCTTGATCGGTAAAGATGCCGTGTTTAGAATCTCCAGAGTTCGCATCCAGCGCACGCATCCCACCTACGAGCACGGTCATCTGAGGGACCGTTAGGCTAAGTTGATCCGCTTTATTTACGAGCATCTCCGCTGGCGATCGGTAATTATTTTCTCCAAAGTAATTGCGGAACCCATCAGCTTTAGGCTCTAAAAAAGCAAACGATTCGACATCCGTCTTTTCTTGAGAGGCATCTGCACGGCCTGGTGCAAACGGAACTTCAATATCGTATCCCGTATTCTTTGCTGCCATTTCAATAGCAGCAGCTCCACCCAAGATAATCATATCGGCTAAAGATATTTGTGTATTATCCGTACGCGACTCATTAAACTCGGTCTGAATTTTCTCTAAAACACTGAGAACATTCGCGAGCTCCTCTGGATTGTTGGACTCCCAATTTTTTTGTGGTTCCAAACGAATGCGTGCTCCATTCGCTCCTCCACGCATATCACTGGCACGGAAACTCGCCGCAGAGGCCCAAGCCGTTCGCACCAATTCTGGAACGCTTAGTTCAGATGCCAAGATATGTCCTTTAAGGTTTGCCACATCCTCTTCGCTCACTAAATTATAATCCACTGCTGGGACAGGGTCTTGCCAAATAAGTTCCAAGTTCGGAACTTCTGAGCCCACATAACGAGCCAAAGGACCCATATCCCGATGCGTCAATTTAAACCAAGCACGAGCAAATGCGTCTGCAAACTCAGCTGGATTTTCGTAGAAGCGCTTCGAAATCTTTCTGTATATTGGATCCTCTTTCAACGCAAGGTCCGTGGTAAGCATAATAGGAGCATGATACTTACCTTCAATGTGTGCATCTGGTACCGATTTGGAGGCCACATCATTCGCTGGAATCCACTGAGTCGCACCCGCAGGGCTTTTGGTTTGGACCCATTCATGTGTAAATAAATTATGAAAAAACATATGTGACCACTTAGCTGGAGTCGATGTCCAGGCACCTTCCAACCCACTGGTAACGGTATCTTCTGCATTTCCTTTACCATACGAGTTTTTCCAACCGAACCCCTGTTCTTCAATAGCCGCACCACCCGGCTCTGCTCCAACATATTTGGATGGAGAATGAGCGCCATGAGCTTTACCAAAACTATGTCCACCTGCAATAAGTGCTACTGTTTCTTCATCATCCATGGCCATACGTCCAAAAGACTCACGAATTGATTTGGCTGCTAAAAGTGGATCTGGATTTCCTCCAGGGCCTTCAGGGTTCACATAGATGAGTCCCATCTGAACGGCACCCAAAGGCTTCTTCAACTTTCCATCTTTGCCGCGACGCTTCCCTTCAAGCCATTTGGTTTCAGGACCCCAATATACAAGGTCTGCTTCCCAATCGTCTGCTCGAC
Organism: Candidatus Omnitrophota bacterium; assembly: GCA_029261035.1. Taxonomy (GTDB): domain Bacteria; phylum Omnitrophota; class Omnitrophia; order Omnitrophales; family JACROU01; genus JAJDCD01. Next base: position 474,957 of record JAJDCD010000023.1, on the reverse strand, counting down.
CACCAGCAAAACCAAGCGTCTTAAAACCCATATTTTCCATTGCTACATTTCCAGCTAGAATGATTAAATCCGCCCACGAAAGTTTTTTTCCATATTTTTGTTTCACCGGCCAAAGCAAACGGCGAGCTTTATCGAGATTTGCATTATCTGGCCAACTATTAAGTGGGTCAAATCGTTGTTGCCCCCCACCGGCTCCTCCACGACCATCAATCGTTCGATATGTTCCCGCACTATGCCAAGCCATACGGATAAACAACGGCCCATAATTACCATAGTCTGCAGGCCACCAATCTTGCGATGTGGTTAAGACATCATTAACATCCTTCTTCACTGCCTCAAAATCCAAACTTTGAAATTCCTTAGCATAATTAAAATTTCCACCATAAGGATTCGACGCAACATCATGCGCTCGGAGCGGTCCAAGATTCAACTGTTCCGGCCACCAAAATTGATTTGGTTTTGCTTCTTCAGTTCCTGCAACAGAATCTGCAACAGCTACCGTCATTGGCGAAAAAGCCAACAAACCCGCCATGACTAGTGTAATAAAAAGGTTAGGTTTCTTCATAAGTTTGATTCCTTTCTTAATTGAGTTCCTATATAAAGTCTAATTTGGATCCTTACCCATAGCAAATGCTTAAGAACAACTAAACTCTTCTTATTAATACTATCGCACTATTTAAATCATTGATCAAATCGATTTTATATATTACTCTTATAGAAGGAGTCTATAATGGAACTACAACAATTACGCTATATTGTCGCACTTTCTCAAGAACGTAATTTTCTTCGTGCAGCAAAGCGAGCACATATCACACAACCTACTCTAAGCCACCAAATAAAAAAATTGGAGGAAGAGATAGGAACGCCACTGTTTGAAAGATCTTCGCACGGAGTTCGACTCACTCCTGCTGGCGAGAAATTTATCCCCTACGCCATTTCTACAATAGACACTCTTGAGAGAGGTCTTTCGGAACTGCAAGAAGAAACAAAAAACATTTCTGGAAAAATCGCTATCGGCGCCATTCCCACAATTAGCCCTTATTTAATTCCCGATATCCTGATAAAACTTAAAAAAGAAGCTCCTCTTTTATCCCTTGAGCTTTATGAAGAAACAACTTCTACATTACTAGAATCCCTCAAGGCAGGAAAGATTGATATCGGCATCTTATCTCTTCCAATACATGATCCTGGCATTGTCAGCCGCAGTGTTGGGAAGGAAGAGTTTTTATTAGCGGTATCTAAGAAGCACCCTCTTTCAAAGAAGAAACAAGTAACTTCAAAAATAATTAAGGAAGAAAAACTTTTAATCTTACAGGAAGGGCATTGTTTTTCAGATCAAGCACTTGAATTCTGTAAACGTCTGCGTCAAGATACTCAAATTATATTTCAAGGGAGCAGCCTTACTTCTGTGATGAAATTAGCCTCTGTTGGGGAAGGCCTTACTCTGGTTCCAAAAATGGCAGTCAACGAAAAAGAAAATCCTAACCTTGCTTTTATCCCATTCAGCAAACCCAAACCAAGCCGTGAGATCGGCATCGTTTGGCGCGTCACAGCTCCTCTAGGACCTTCTCATCGTTATTTAATGGATACAATCAGTTCGCTATTTGAGGATCTTACCTAATCTATTCTCATTTTACTTCTTCTTGCATTTCCCGTACTTGTTTCAGAACCATTCTTTTCGGCATAAATGGAATAGCACGAATCATCATATGTTGCACAAATTTTAAACCAGAAATAACATCAAGTTTTCCATCAAGCATTCCGTTATAGCCATCTTCAGCAACACTTCTTGCACTAACCATTTTGTTAAACAAGCTTGTTTTGTCCATCCCGGATACCTGAGCAAATTCTGTTTCCGTTGCTCCGGGTAAAAGAGCCGTAACCGTGATATCCGTGTCATGCAATTCTTCAGCAATGGCATTACTAAAAAATGTTACGTATGACTTTGTCGCATAATAAACAGCCTGCAATGGCCCCGGCATAAACGATGCTGTTGAAGAAACATTAAGTATTCTTCCTTCATTTCTTTTGAAAAAATCCGGTAAGAAATACCTTGTTAAAGCAGTCAACGCAACCACATTAAGGTTAATCATCGAAAGGTCCTCTTCCCAAGCCCTTTCATGAAATTTGCCTCGTCCACCAAAACCAGCGTTATTGATTAAATAATTAACTTCAATGCCCGCATTTTTAACTTCATCGTAAATTTCTTTTGCCGCATGAGTATTAGCAAGATTTTTTTCGATTACCGTTACTTGAACAGAGTGTTTTTTTTCGAGTTCTTCTTTCAACTGGATGAGCTTGTCTTTTCTTCGGGCTACTATGACTAAATCTCCGCCTTTTTCTGCATGAATACGGGCTAACTCTTCTCCGATTCCCGATGATGCTCCAGTAATGAGTGCAACTTTTGACATTCCACCCTCCGTTCGATGTATAAATTAAATAAAAAAGGAGTTACAGCACTAAGGTGCTAGGCACCTTACCTGCAACAATAGTTAAAATCTAAGCCTTACACCTCCGCCGCCCCGATAGTCCGAATCGTAATTTCCAATAAGTGAAAAGTTTTTTGTTACTCGATATTCTAATTCGACAACATAATCGTGTTCAATGTGTGCATCGTCATAATTCCAACGATCTTCCAATTCAAATTCAATTTCGTATTCTCCATTAAACTGAAGTCGATCTGTAAGTTGTAAGGTCGTTTCAAATCCAAGCTGTATATTTCCTCTATGGTCCATTCGATATTCAAAATCGATCAGGAGGGGTAACACATATCGAAAACCCCATATGGCATGATTAGTAACTTCATCGTCATCATCTCTTTCAAAATCTCCACCTGCAAAAAGACTGAAGAAACGTGTGATATTCCTTTCATAAACAGGTTCAACCTCGTACTCGCCCGTATAGTTGTTATCCCACTCCACTTCAAGGATATTGCGAACATCGGAATAATTAATATAACCATCAACCTTATTAGACTGAGGGCTTACATAAGCTTTTAAATACCAATCATGAAAAAACCCTGGTTTATCTTCTCTCATAGCTTTCATGAGTTTGGGATCACGTTCACTCCCTTTATAACGAACAATTCGCGTCATCCCCGTTTTCATGTGATAAAGATTATGACAATGAAAAAGCCAATCCTTTTCCTGATCAGCTTCAAATTCAATGATGGTTGTTTCCATCGGTTTTACATCAACGGTATGTTTTAGGGGGCTATAATCCCCTTGTCCGTTCAGCACTCTAAAAAAATGTCCATGCAAATGAATGGGATGATGCATCATGGTTTTGTTTGGCATGATAAATCGGACATTTTCTCCTTTACGAATCAAAATGGTATCTTCCTCGGAAAGCGTTTTTCCATTAAAAGACCAAACATAACGTTCCATATTGCCTGTAAGTTCTAGAATAACTTCATGGACTGGATTCTCAGGGGGTAACTTTGTCGACTGAGTCGCCCGAAGTTGTTTGTAATCATCCATTTCATTTAATGGCACCTTATGCCTCATCATGGAATGGTCCATTTCTTGATGGGCACTAGGATCCATCTTTGAATGATCCATCAGCATCGGATTAGGTTTTACAATATCAGCAGCTGTTACAAGTTCTCCATCTCCGAGAGTCCCTGACGCATATCCCGTTCCGTCTTGTGCTGTAGCACGGAGTTCATAGGCTTGATCTTTAGGGAGTGTAACAAGGACGTCATAGGTTTCTGCAACTGCTATAAGCATTCGCTTGGTCTTAAAAGGCTCAACATTAATACCGTCTGCTGAAACCACCTCCATATCTCCACCTGCAAATTCGACATTAAAATATGATGAAGAAGCCGTATTAATAATTCGTAGAAGAATCCTCTCTCCCGGCTTAGCATCCCCTATCTTGGTTTGAGATTGTCCATTCATTAAAAACACGTCGTAACCCACATCCGAGAGATCCATCGGTCCCATGCGTGTCCAAGATTGTTTTAAGCGGTTCCAAAGCGCCTTGTATTTGAACACTTTATACCAAGATTGAACCATGTCTTTTTTTAAGGCGTAATAATCGCCATCTTTTTTGAGATTACGCAAAACTTGATCCGGGTTTTCGTCATTCCAATCAGATAGAACAACTACATACTCTTGATCATACTTTAGCGTTTTATTTTGAGGATGAAAGATAAGAGCTCCATAAATACCCCGCTGCTCTTGAAGCCCTGTGTGCGCGTGATACCAATAAGTGCCCGACTGAGCAACCGGATACTCATAATCAAGCGATCCTCCTGCTCGAATAGGCATCGTCGTTACATAAGGAACTCCGTCTTGATCATTTGGAAGGATAATGCCGTGCCAATGGATTGAAGTATCCACATCCATTTTATTATGGAAAGAAACTTTTAAAATATCTCCCTCGGTTGCTTCAATGGTAGTTGCAGGAATAGTTCCTCCAACAGCCATAGCCTGAACATCTTTTCCAGTAAAATTAACCGTCTTGTAGTCAATATCAATGTCGTATGTAACAACCTTAGCCTCAAGAACACTACAGTTGATAAGAAATATAAAAAACGTACTGACAACAAGCCTGAGAAGAGCAGAAATAAATACAGGTTTCATTTTCTCCAACCTTCCGGTAAGGAAACAGAGACTGTTATGGATTAACCCTCAAAAGGAGAAAGGTCGCCGGGGTTTCTAAGCATTTTGTTAACTTCGTCCTGATGAAGCTCTTCGAGATAAATCATTTCGCGGGCATATTCTTCGAGCGCCACCGATTTGCCCTCAGCAAGGTCTAGAAGTTTATAATAACTCTTAACCGTCATTCTTTCATGATCCAAGCTCTCTCGAAGAATATCCCCAATGTCATGCTTTTCTGTTTCTAGCAACTTACCAATCTTAAGTGATGGATGACCGCCAAGCATAGTGGCTAGTTCTCCGGCCTTATAAGCATGGTTAAGGCCTTCAGCAGCATTGCCCTTTAGCCAAGAAACAATCGGAATACGATTATACCCATAAACCATTAAAGAATAATGCGTGTATCGAACCACACCCGCAAGTTCATACTCCATAATTTCATTCAAAATCTCAATCGCTTGCTTTTTCTCATTATCATTCACAGCTAATCTCCTTATTTTATAATTTTACTTTTGGCACATTTTTTCTTTGCACAATACAACCCAGCAACTCTAAGAGATTCAACAAAAAAGATATTACAGTATTATACATCAACAACGTACGTGAGGAATAATTGAATGGTTTTGTGCGACCTGTCCCTAGTTCTTTGCCTGGCACTCACAGTAACTGCAGCTTGTATTTATAAAGACGCCTTTCAATGGGATCTACCTCTAGGCCACCCCGTTTGCTTCTTACCCACTGACGAGTTACACTTATTTTGTATTAACCTTTATAGAGATTGAGAGAAAAAATGCGTATATTTTTTGTTTTTACCCTCATACTAGGTTTAACTCTTTACCTCGAAAGCCATAGCTTTGCTCAGGAAAACTCTAATAAAAACAAAAATCAAATCTCTCAAACCAGCACCTCTACAGTAGCACCCCCAAAAATTAACACATATCCCTCTGGATTTGGAAAAGAATCAGGTAAATTAGTTGGTGCTGTATTAACCGGAGAAGGAAGTGATTTCTTCAGTTATGAAAACACACACAGCAGCAAAGACATTGGGAAGACACCTCAAGACGAAACTAAGCCTTTTAACCCATTGACTTACACACAAAAAAACCCTGTAGTCACATTAGGAGAAACATATAATCCCAAAGACTATGAGATTGATAGTGTTGTTGATGAAACGCTTGATAGTGGTATAGTGCTTGGTAGAGTTTTTGATGAACCTTCTACCGGAGGAACCAATCAAGACGAAAACACATCTTCTACCACAACCGCTTACACACCAGCAAAACCCGAATTTATATCACTCGATGATAATAACCCTAGCTCGAGACCTGATGAGTTAAACCGCAACACCCCCCCATCTTTATATCTTCTTACTACACCTACAGAAAGATTTTCAGGTGAAGGTTTAAATCTTTATGGCGGGGAAACTACTACTTTGGAAGGGGGAGAGGGTGGCGGTATCCAACTTTCTGGTTCGGAAAGAACTACCTTCACAAACATTCATGAAGATCCTTTTCTTAGCAATGAGATTATTACTTATGAGGATATTAAACCTTTTGGAAAATACTCTACCTTTGGAGGCGTAGAGGATGGCGACCCTCAACTTCCTGAGGTGGATAGCGTGGTTGATGAAATCTTATCTATCGACAATTATCCTCAAGACATCATCAAACTAATAGAAACGAAAGGTTCTATTGTTACGGTAACAATAGAGACAAAAAGCTTCAAAGAAATTTCAGTAGTTCCTAATAGCATCTGGGGCAACAATAACAATTTTGACTTAACCATTGACCAAGAAATGAATGTGCCAGGCCGTCTAATTTTAATTCCAGCCTCATTTGGAGCTTCGATGTTTACAGGGGCTTATATGGCAGCAACTCTAGACCCCGCCATTGACGGAGGGGCTGGGAATGCCGTTCTTACAGGAACCACTACCGCTGCTCCAACACCTCAAGCCACTGGAGGAATCTTTAATCTCTTAAACATTTTGTTCACCAGCGGAAGTGCGGGAACGATTACAAGCGTACTTACAGGGGAAGTCACCGTTCAAGGAACGGTAAACTACAATATCAGCGGTGGTGCCAATCAAGAACTTAAGTTTAAAACTCAAACACCTTTTAGTGGCGCTAATGCTGATAATATTGCATCACACAGAGCAAACAACCTTAATTTAAATGCTCAAATTGCTACAGGCGCTAATCCAATACTCATTGCTACTGGCACAAAAAATCTAGTCGATACCTTAACGGGAAAACAAGCAGCTTCGGTTACCTCATTTACCAACTTAGGACAACCCCCAATCCCAGGCCCCATACCCGCAACAATCTATGTAGACAGAGATAACGACCAACCCATCACCGAAGCCAATTTTACGTAATAAAAAAACAGACAGCTTGAGCATTTAGTGACCTATGTTTTTTCAGCATCACTTCCATTTTTTTCTAGGTAATGAGTGTCATCCACCAAGCGGTACAAATTCCCCAAACAGCATTTACAATGAATGCAAAGACAGGGGTCATCCTACCAAGTTCTAATCCCATAATCCCCTTCTTTGCTTGGAAAGGAAATACGATAAAAAGCACTACTAAAGTCGGCCCTAAACTATATACGATTCCCCTAAAAAAGATGGAGTCCGGCAAATAAGGCAACAAGAACAAAAAACCCCATAAACCTCCCCATACAATACGAGGATAAAGCCATCCAGGCGACCAATCAGGAGTAACACTTACACCCATAGCACCCGTGATACCTGATTTGCCCATACCCCAAACAGCCAAGCTGTTGGCGAGACCACCAATACAACCCGCCGCAAAAACAAGAGATACTAACGTCATATCCATATTCATAAATCCTCCTTTTATTTATTTTTACAAAAAAGAATAATCGATACCGGTACTGGTTGTTCATTACTGACATACTGCAAATTTAGCATAAATAATCACTTCAGGTATTACTACCAATCCAATAACAGCCTCAAATATTAAGCTGTTTGGCACCTTAGCTGTAGAGATTTGGGGTCAGTTCTTGAATGTTGAAAACGGACTGCTAGTGCAATGCTAACCTTATATTCTATGACTGGCACTGACAGTAACGGCACCTGTTATTTATTATTTCTTCGCACATTACAATCCATCAACTCTGAGAAGTTCAACAAAAAAGACATTATGCATCAACAACGTATATGAGAAATGATTGAATGCTTTTGTTTGCCTGTCCCTAGTTCTCACCCATTAAATAGATTTAATCGTCCCTTTTTTAAAGACAAAAAATAAATAGCCCAGAATGGGGAGAAAGATAATGGCTCCAATGATAAGAGTTAGGCCCAGCATCCACAGCGTTTTATCTGGACCGGCCTCTGCCAGAAAGGATAAAACACTGCCGTCAGCATAAGTAATTGCATTCGGAAAGGAAAATTCCATCCAGGCCGTCACCACCATTAAAAGTTGAAAGCCTGCCACAAATCGAAGAGGCCATGCCTTTGCGCTTGCCAGCCACTTCCACAGCAAAAAGTGTGAGATGGTTGCCAAAGCCACAGAGGTTAAAGCAATCGGGTTTTTCAAAAACTGAATGGCTAAGGGAAAACCTTCCATCTGCGCCGTCAAAAATACCAGTCCCCCCATAGCAATCATAATCAAATGAACTATTTTGGCGCGTCGAATATAACTTTTCTTTAAATCCCCGATCGTCTCTTCCCCGATCATAAAAATACTGGCAATAAAAGTAAAAATGCTCAGAATAAAAAAGCCCGTTGCTAAAGTAAATAAATTCAGCCAAGGGGCCACATACACAGAATAATAATCCAACCCTTCAGGATTTATTTTTCCCAACATCAAAGCGCCCACAATCATTCCAAAAGTAATCGGCGTTAAAATACTGGAAAGAGAAAAAATCAGAGAATAGTATTTTCGCGAACCATCTTCCACAGCGTCATAATGACGAAACGAAAAGGCACAACCACGCATAATAATCCCCACGAGCATCAACGTAATGGGAATATGCAAATAAGTCGAAACCTCTGCATAAACCCGTGGAAAACCCACAAACAAAATCACAATGGTAATAATAATCCACATATGATTCGCTTCCCAAACAGGTCCCATCGCGACCCTCACCACCTCTTCATGTTGTCTCTTTTTCTTTTTGCTCACAAAAAGCTCATGCACACCCACACCAAAGTCAGCACCCCCTAATAGACAATAAAGATAAACAGACAACGCTAAAAAGGTAAGAACAATCCAAATCATGATTTAAATTCTCCGGCCACAGCTTTAAATTGTCGAATCATCAGCCAGCTGACAATGACTGCCAGAAACACATAAACACTGGTTGTGAGTATAAAAGGATAAATCAGTCCAGGCATCGGAGTCAGCGAATCTTTCGTTTTCAAAATCCCATAGATAATCCACGGCTGTCTTCCCACTTCGGTTACAACCCACCCGGCCTGTACCGCAACAAATCCCAACGGAGCCGCTATCACTAAAAGGCGAAGCAATAAAGAAGAAAACTCTTGTCTTTTCAGCACCCATCGAGAAAATAAAAAATAACAGGCAATTAAAAATAGAAAAATACCAATCCCCACCATAATCTGAAAAGCATAATGAACAACAGCAACCGGCGGCTGCTCGTCTTCAGGGATTTGGTCCAGTCCGATCACCTCATCCTTAAAATTACCATGCACTAACAAACTTAAAGCTCCCGGAATTTCTAATCCATAACGGACTGTTTTGTTTTTCTCATCCGGAATACCTCCGATTAAAAGAGGGGCGCTCGTTTGTGTCTCGAACAAAGCCTCTGCTGCTGCCAGTTTTGCCGGCTGTCGTTTGGCAATATCTTTAGCACTTAAATCCCCGCTTATCGGCTGCAGCAAAGCCGAGATCACAGCAAACCAAATCACAATACCCAACGCTTTTTGATGAAATGAACTATTCGGATTTTTTCTTAAGAAAAAGGCATGTACGCCAGCGACACCAAAAGCCGTCGCTACGAATGCGGCAAGAATCATATGCAACGCCTGCGTAAACCAAGCATCATTAAACATCGCTTTTATCGGATCCACATTAATGGCCTGCCCATTAACCCAATCAAATCCTGTCGGACTATTCATCCAGGCATTGGCCGCCACTACAAAAATACCGGAAGCCACTCCCGAAAGTCCGACGAGCAAACCGCAAAACCAATGAACATAAGGGGGGAAACGATTCCAGCCATATAAATAAATACCCAGACAAATCGCTTCCAAGAAAAATGCCGTTCCTTCTAAGGAAAATGGCATCCCAAAGATAGGCCCGGCATGCTCCATAAATTTAGGCCAAAGAAGACCCAACTCAAAGGAAAGCATTGTCCCAGAAACAGCCCCTGTCGCAAAAAGAATGGCAACACCCTTCGCCCAGGCTTTTGTAAGCTTAAGATACACTTCATCTTTAGTCTTTAACCATTTCCAATGAGACATCGCCATAAAAAACGGCATTGTCATGCCAATACAGGCAAAGACAATATGAAAACCTAATGATATAGCCATCTGAGAACGTGCAAAGAGTAAATCTGTCATCGTATTCCATCCATCCAGGGTCAATTATCAAATATTGAATATACATGATTATACTCTTATGCGTATATAATGGAAATATACTATTTATGCACAACTACTTTTGATCCGATATACTTATCATAGGAGTTAATAATAAAGGAGAGCTCTATGATTCAGGCGACCGATGTTCAAAAAAAATCGATTGTTCAGTGGAAAGATCAGTACTGGACAGTTCTAGAAAAAAGTGTTTCCGGATCTGGACATGCCGGCCAAAACGTTTTTTTAAAGTTAAAAAATTTAGACACATCCGAAGTTGTTGAAAACAACTTTAAATCCGACGAACCTTTTGAAGAACCCGAGTCCAAAAAATTAAAATTGGAATACTCGTACAAAGACGGCGACAGTTATGTTTTTATTGATCAGGAAAACTACGAGCAGCATCCTGTCAGCGAAGAAGTGATTGGAGAACAAAAAGTGTTTTTAAAGGAAAACGAAATAATCGACGGCTTATTTGTAGAGGATACTTTAAAGTCAATCGAGTTTCCAGAAACAGTTCAACTTAAAGTAACTTCCTCCCCTGAAGGGGTCAAAGATACAGACAAAGAAGTTACTTTAGAAAATGACCTAACGGTATTGGTCCCCCACTTTGTCCAGGAAGGTGAATCCGTCATCATCCGAACCGACGACTTCTCTTATGTCGAACGGGTCTCAACCAAACACTTCGAAAACAACGCCGTCTCCGGCACCGGTAAGCACGATGAGGATGATGATGAGGATAAAGATAAGAAGAAGGGTTGATCTTTAGGGCCTGCTGTTAAGTATATAAATTCACAAAACCTCTATTCAACACTCAACAACGGACCCCCAATATTAATGGTTATTGAAAATCTCAGGCCCCTTACCGGCACCCTGTTTATCTTACAAAATACTTTACCTCAACAACGCTTTTAATTTCCTTATTGATGCTCGTGGTATCGTTGATACCCCACCCTGAAACTTCTGTGGAAAACTCAGGGGTAATTTGGAAGACGCCCACCCTCACATCCGCAATATTGCCTAATTTAAACTTGCCATGCTTAGCCAGAGTTTCAGCTCTTTTGCTAGCATTCGCTGTTGCTTTACCAATCATCTCAATTTTAAGCGCTTCAAGGTCCTTGTATATAAAGTCAGGATCATAGGCACGCGCCTCTATTCCTAAGCCTATCAATTCCCCCACTTCAGAGCACATTCTTGATATTTCATAAACATTGTCACTTCGAACCTCGAAGACTTGCCCCACAATCACATGATCCAGTTCAGGAGTTCTATGCCCTTTTTCATTTATTTTAAATTGCTCCATGATGTCCACAGCGGATTTTCGGATCTCTTTTTTTCTGAAGTTATACTTGGAGAGAAATTCTTCAATAGCTTCACGGTCTTTTGCCAGCTTTTCATAAGCAAGAGAAAGATCTTCATTTTTAGCCAATATCTTAACTTTAAAAATACCCAGGTCGGACACAATCTTTTGCTTGGCAAAGCCTTTCACACTGACATAACCCTTGTTCTTAACGGTTAGAATGGTGTTCGAGCCAATAACGGTGGCCCACATAAATGTTCCACACAAAATGACAGTAATGGTAATGGCTAAAAGCGTCTTTTTCATAAGTGGTTTCCTTTCTTTGACGAAGTCTGAGAGAGACTCCGTGCGTGTGAATGGTCTATTATTTTAATTCCAGCAGATCACTTACAGGAGGGCCCTAAAAAAGCGAGGGTCACAAAAACGAAAGATACTGGGATGTACTTAACGACAGGAACAAAAAAAACTTTAAGGGAAAATTAAACATTGGTTAAAACAATTTGCAAATAATCCGGTGCCATTACTGCAGGTGCCCGGCACACACAGTAATGGTACCGGTTATTTCTTCTATACTAAAGAGCCCGTCACCTTAGTTGTTTGAATACATTAAAAAACCTATCTTCTTTTCCTCTTTTATTATAATTTTGATAATAAAATTTATGATCAACGCCTTCAAACGAGTTTAATTCTACAATATCAAAAGCTCTATTCTCATACCTTTTAATTTCAGAAACAAACATGTCGCTCAAACTAGTCTTAGAATAGGTGTTTTTAGGGAGTGTTAAAACAATTAGAAATAGAAACACAATAAAGCCAGTTTTCATTAGCCATTTCACCCTTACTTAACTGTATGCTATTTAATATCCAAAAACAAACCTCTCCTGTACTCATTTATTGCGACAAATAAGAGTAAACCCAGTACTTAAAAAACGCATCAATGGTAATGATAACTTCCACTGCCATCTGCCCAATTATGATGTCCTCCACTACTATCAGTACCACCAGAATGCGCAGACACGTTACCAATACACACTAAAACAAAAAATAATAGTACAAATAATACTCTAAACATGTTTTCCACCTCTAAAAAAAGTATACCACAAAAGAATTTAAACCTGCTAAGAGGGCAGAGTCCTACAGTAATGGTAATTGAAAATTTTAAGGTCAAATTTGGAGGCAAACATTGAATGTTGAAGGGGCCACTTTTAAACTACTAAACTCTTATCAGATGTGTGAAATTGCAGCAACTGGCTGATGCGCAACAATACCATCGCCTTACTTAAATTGATATCAAAATTCCTTCAAGTTGAGTGATTAATTTGTTGAAGTAACTTCTCTAGCTCCTGAAGAAAATTTGATCGATCTTTTCGTTGAAAAGGTGCGGGGCCGCCAGTCACTTCTCCCGTACTACGAAGTTCCTGCATTAAATTCCTTGTGGCTAAAATGCTTCCAATATTGTCCTCGGAGAGAATTCGTCCCCGATGCTCAATCACCCTAGCCCCCGCTTTGATCGAGCGATCAGCCAGAGGTATGTCGTCGGTAATAACCACATCCTCTTTAGAGACGTGTTCCACAATCCAATTATCTGCTGCATCAAGCTGATCATCCACCACGACTAGCTGAGCATCCCACTCAGGAGGTAAACGCATCCTGGTGTTAGCCACAAAGATCACTTTCAGCTTATGTCGCCGTGCAACTCGCATCACTTCATCTTTAATTGGGCAGGCATCTGAGTCCACATAGATTGTAATCATAGGTAATATGGATACATCCCATTTACAGTTCTTATAGTAGCTTCAATAATTAAAAAGTTGGTTTAACTGGAAATCTTTATCCCGCACAGCTGCTTTGAGAGCATTCAGAATTTTGTGTTGTAAGTTTGCTGACACACGGCGTCCATTGCGGGCCTTTTGAACCACCTTAAATGTGAGTTGTTCCGTAGAGGCTTTCACCAAGTCTGCATTCGACAACCCTTGGTTCGTCATTACTTGGTCTAGTGGTTGCACACCTAAGTTGTTTTCACTCATATATCCCCTAATTCAATAGCTTCAATGCGAATCTCAAATAGATTAGGAGGAGTTACTAAAGGGACACCCTTAAGTTAACCTCTTAATCTAGCGTGTTTTTTCTTGTTTTTTCTTGTTCGCCTCTTTTTTTAAGTTTTTTGCTCTGTTCGCTTGTTTGTTCTGCTTTTCCTTATTTTTTTTACCACCTTTATCGCCCATGATTGATCCTCCTTCTTTTTGAGTTAGCTTTTCCAAGATCAAATATGTCGCTGCTTGTTTACAATAGTATACTTTGTTATAGAATAATAGCAATTTAGTAGGCATAACTTCTTGAAAGCCAGGCATTAGTTACTCAGGACATAATTATAAGTGCTATAATGACGACTGTCATAGGGTACGCCACCGAATTAAATCGGAGCTTACCGGCTACTTCCATTTAAGAACGAATTAAATACAATTTTTACTACATAGAGAATGGGCCACTTCTAATTGACATTGAGATACGGGCCATGAAATTTTTTGCATTCAAAAATGCATACTAAAGAACAGGGGACAAGCGTGAATATACAAACGACAGAAAAGAAAGTGCCGATCTCGGTGGTGGTACTCGCCAAAAATGAAGAAAAACGACTTCCCGATTGCCTTGAAAGCGTGAAGTGGGCCGAAGAAATTCTCGTCCTTAATGATGAAAGCACCGATAACACGGTCAGCGTCGCTGAATCTTTTGGTGCTAAAGTCTATAACAGCAAGATGGACAATGAAGGTATTCAACGCAATTACGCCAATACGCTGGTCACTCAGCCCTGGGTGCTTTCCATTGACGCTGATGAACGCGTAACCCCCGAGCTTGCTGTACTCATTCGACAAATGACTGAGAAAACCGAAGACTCCAATGTTTGTTATGCCGTGAAGATGAAAAACTATATCGGGGACGAATGGATCACGGGCGCGGGCTATTATCCGGCGTTTCGTTGCAAGATCTTCCGAAAAGGCCAGCTTAAGTACGGCGAAGAGAAAGTTCATCCGCCTGTCCGTTACGAAGGTTCTTGCGGCCGTCTAGACGGCGACCTTCTTCATTACACCAGCCGCGACTTTGAACATTGGCTTTCCAAGTTTAATCGCGAGACCACACTTGAAGCTGAGAAATGGGTTTTAAGAAATCAAAAAATTGGCCCGTGGCGCGTTTACCGTAAAGCCGTCAGTCGTTTTCTAAAGTTCTATTTTCAAAAAGGAGGGATCAAGACGGGTTACACCGGCTTTGTCATGTCTTGTTTTCATTCTCTCTATCAGCTTATTACCTTCATGAAATTTCGTGAGCTCAAAAGAAAAAATAGCTAGTGAAGAAACAGGTTCCACTTGTTGGACTTACAAGGCAGAGTAAAGCATTCGTGATGAAGTTCTTCAAGCTATTTGGGAAAATTTGCATATGAATAGGTTCTATGTAGGCCTTTATCCTAGGCTTTCAGAACGTAAAGTTGTGAAGTTAGAAAAAACTAATCCAAACCACTAAAAAGATGGCTATCAAATCCTCGAACTATATCTACAACGACGGATACGTAAGTCCTATATACAGAAAGCCCTTCAGCTTTTTGGCTAAAGGGCTTGTCCGTACTAAATGGCTCGGCGGATTGGACTCAGAAAAATACCAAGCGCCAATTATATTGCGGATATATAATGTGTCCTGCCCCCCATGGGGACTGTCCCCTATTATAATTGCTTCCTCTCGAAAAATTTAACCCGCATCACTTCCCATTGTTCTAATAACGCTGGGTCTTTGCTTACAAATACGGTTGCTTCTTCATGCTCTTTTTCAGCTAACTCAAAATCATCTTGTGCTTTATAGGATTCAGCTCTGAACAACCGGTAAAATACTGGATTCCTATCTTTAAGAAACTTCTCATATATTTCAAATTCGAGGCCATACTGATTATCTGCTCGTAATAAACTTCCTGTTATGCCAGCAATGGCAATCCTCATCTTTGATTCTAGCTGACCTACCTCTTGCTCAAACACAGGTACTAATTCAAATAGTTTAATCAGATTTTCTTTATTTAAGTTAAGATAATAAGAATGAAAGAGAACAAATTTATCATTTAAAGTAAGTTCTTCAGGAGCCTTTTCCTCCAACATATATATAAGACCATAAGCAGTCAATTTATCAAAAAAATCTACAGCTTTTTGTCTGTTGTCCCCAAATTGAATCCAAGCAAAGAACAATGAAATTATTATCACAAGAGATAAGATTATCCCCAAAATGGCCTTCAGCAATACCCCCAACCACATAAGTTTATTTTTCTTAATGTTTTTACTCCTCTGGTTTGGTATAAACATACCCATAATCCTTTATCTCTATCCAGTGTACACCTTTGTCTGACATCAACCAGGTCTTTCCGGTTATGCTGTCATATTTCACCCACGGCATCAAACCCACGCGACTACCCTCATAAGTTGAGACTTGATATCTACCATTTAGTGCAAATAAAAAGGCTGCTACCGCTAAAGAAACACACAGAATCATTACACCAAAATTCTTCATACATCCTCCCAATATTTTAGGTACCGTTACTGCAGGTGCCCGGCACACTCAGTAACGGTACCTGTTATTCAAATATCAAAATCATCATTAAAAACAATTTAAATTAACTATTAAAAACTTGACCCCATTTTTTCATATAGGAATGTTATTTTATGACCTGTCCCCCATGGGGACTGTCCCTTACTTTTCTGGTGGACATATTCGCTGTGGCTTTAATACATTTCTGTAGGCTTAGCTTTTCTTTTCACAACCCTATTAGTTCCATCTACTTTCCAGTAAAAGCGAATCTGAGGAACTATGTATTCCTTGCTCTTTTTGATAGAAAATGGACTTAGTGGAATCGCTGGCATTACTTTCCCAGTCCGAGTCCTAATAAGTTCAAACCTGGAACTTGAAACAATTATTTCTTTATAATAGACTGTCTCTCTTTTCTCAGAAGAAAATTTTGGAGGATTATTTGAATTGCCAGCCCAAACCATTACCATATTTGAGGAGTTTAAAGTACAAGCATCACCACCTTCATTGCGAAAAACTATATACCCTTCGTAATCATGTCTACTTTTAGGGCCTGCTTTAAAAACATTGAAAAGGACACTTTTAACATCTTTAGGACTTACTCTCTGCAACTTATAATCTCTCGCCTCATCTTTCGATAATACGACGTACCCAAAAACATCTGGCACCATAAATGCTACTATTATAAGAGAAGCTATTATCTGTTTCATTTTCACCTCCAACATTAAGGTGCCTGGCACCTTAGCGGTAAGAGCTCTAATGTTTTCAATATCTTCTTTTTTTTCTTCCCTAATCTTAATCACGGCGATCCTTCCAAGGTTGATTAAATAAAAATAATCGGCACCGTTACTATAGGTGCCAGGCACACACAGTAACGGTACCTTTCGATGTGTTCCACATATTGAAAATTATTTCCATCTCTCATTATTTTAATAAATATTAAGGCACTAGACACCATAGCTGGAGAACAATTGAATGCTTTTATGTGGCCTGTCCTCTATAGGAACTTGGCCTTTATTTTTTCAAAAACCAAGAAATGGAATATCCGAATAATCAACCTTAATACCAGAACTATTTAACATCATTTCTAGGGATTTTTTTCTAAGCAACTTATCTCTATGAGGGCCAACTATAATACGCTTAATAGGTAAAGGATTTTCATTATCAAATAATTTAATATAAGGCACTGCTCCATCATCAACGTTTCTAACAAAAATTTTTTTGGTTCGCTTATTCTTCTCTAAAGGATTGTGCTCTCCATTAATTTTAAAAGACTCCGTCCCAGAAAAGAAAACCATCCTCACCTCATTCTCTTCTCGAAACCCATAATGCTTACTCCTTGAAATCACACTAACGAATTCATCTGCAGCTTTGCTAATTGCCTCATAGGCCTTTTGAGGATTGTTAAGATTGTCTATAAAATCAGGAATCTTTTCTTCCAAAACTTCCAGATCATTCTGAAAACTACAAGGCATTTTAATTAGATTTTGTCCATATGCAACTTCGTCAAATATTCGAACAGGATAAAAACATTGCCCCAGCTCCTCACGAAACAAATTCTCTATGTCTTCTGTTAGAAATTCTATGCAATAACCACCATCACCACCATAACCACGCCATTGACTCAATAATCCATTCTTGTCTGTGAAAGCATCTTTGCTTTCAGCACAAAACGAAAAAATAAATGGCCCTACTGTAGGCTGTTCTTGCTCTTCTGATAGCACATTTGCATACATCAAACCCACAAATTGCTCTGCTTGATTTTTTGCAAAGGGCTCAACGCCACTAAAAATATCCAAAAGAATATTAAGTTTTTTCAAAGATTCTTGTGATATCGTACTGGCATCTAATCTTGCTTCAATGATTCCCTTTATTTTGGGGAAGATTAAATCCACTATTATTTTCTTTGCATGCAACAGTTCTTCGGAATCATTAAGGTGTTGGTAATGCGTCGCCCACAAAATATTGCTATTCAATATTCCTTCAAGGCCCAAATAAGTTGTATAGTGATATAAATATTTATATTTATCAGAAAGCTTCATTTATAAATGATTCCTTAATATTAAATAAAACAGTCATGCTTTTTTCTTCACTAATAGCCAAGGTATCTGGCGCCTAAACTGCATAATTCTAACTTGTTAGCTTTTTCTATTTCTCGTTCTTAGAGATACAATAAGAAGGAAGGAAGCAATCAGAAATGGTATAGCATACTGAAGAACTTGAATAAGAGCATACCCCGAATCACTTCCTATCAACTGCCTCCAAGCTATAAGACTGTTCACTTCATTTTCAATTAAATGATTGTAATAAATATATTCCTTAGCTTCAATATATGAATTAAATCTTAGATACACCCACGCTGAAAGGAGCATCCCTGCAATCCACAATAGGACTTCTTGTTTTTTATTCACAAATCATCTCCTGAATTTAAAACCAACATCTCATTATGGGGTCAGACGTTGTAACTGCACAAGACATTATTGTGTCAATACAAAACCTCTAAAAATAAATCGGCCCCAAATAGTAACTTTTGCCACAAATGCACTCTTTTCATCTGCTGGAATTGCTGTAACCAAATTAATACCCGGTCCAAAATAGTTTTTCTTACCATATTTACTCATTAGAGATTCAAAATCATCAGCTCCTGCATCATCAGTATAAATATCTAAACTCATATCTGATTCAACTAGTTTACCTAAAATTTTATAATACGCCCCTAAAATTATTTTACCTCCTATCCTCCTTACACTCTCTGGACTAATTTCAACCATTGAATAGACTTTTATTTTACCCGAACGTTGGGGGCCAAAATTAGGCATAAATCTTTTATTCTCAAGAGAAGCTTCTCTTATAAAATTTTTAAGAATTTTTTCTTTTTTCATCTTTCTATTGTCTGCATCTTTCTTATTTCTTGCGCAAGAAGGATCGTATGACCTTCTGACATCATCTGCTATTCCTAGTGCATTAAAATCATCTGGTGCCAATGTAAGACCAATCCTTAGCTTAAGATCTTCTTCTATTTCCTTAAATTTTTGATTACAAGAATAACAAGAGGGGACTGTCCATCTTTCAATCTGTTTAGGAGTATTACGGGGATACCAGGATTTAGGAAAGACGTGATCCTTGGTCATCTTTTTTGCTTTCCTTAAACAATACACACATTGTTTCATATACACTCCTAATACCAGATGTCATTACTACTGATGCACTCCATACACAATAGCGGCACTTATATAAGAGTCCTATCATTTAATGTTGAAAGATCTAAATCATTGATTACTTACCTCACCTTTTATACGTATTTTTTCATAACACTCATCACAAAAGGTTTCCTCACTATTTTCGCCAGGGTTACCAAATCCACCTCGTGGATGAGCTGAAATTTCTTCTTTATCACAAGCTTCGCATTTCATCGTTAAACCTTTCTATCTAGCTTATTAGAAATATTAGGGAATTCCTAACTGTTTATATTCTAACCTAATATCTGGAAATAAAAAAGGGCAGGACTCGCCTACTACACAAAATCCTTCCGGGATTTTGTTGCGCAGGCCCTCCCCGTTCACTAAAAGTTTCGTCCGGAAACTTTTGACCTCGGATACCCTCGGGCCGTTCACTTGTTTCGAGTCCTACCCGGGGAGGCATAAAATAAAAAAGCCAGGTCACTTGACCTGGCTTTCTTTATAAATGGCTCCCCGTGCAAAAAATAATTGCGAAGAAATTGAGCTTTGGGCATTTCTTCTGTATCCGTCCCGACGACCTCCGATATCGCCTTTTATTCCCCGAAGATATCATCAAATTTATTAAGAAAAGACGCGCCAAATTAGGTAGGAAAAAACACTACGTAAACCCTCTCAGAAGAGCTATCCGTTACCAAGCCCTTCTTGATGAAGATCCCACATTAAATAAGTCAAAGCTGGCTCAGAAGTTAGGCACATCCAGAGTACGCGTTACTCAACTTCTTGGATTACTTAAACTACCGGAAGATATTCAGGGAAGAATTCTAGAAACCAAAGGGTTGTCTGAACGCTCTCTCAGACCTCTCATTGGCATTCAAAACAAGAGAGCATTGACTATGGAATTTGAGCAACTGCTCAAGAGTTCCTTGTCGTAGGTTTTGTTTTCTTCAAGCATCCCACCCAACATTCCACTAGGGAAACTTTCGCTCCGAAAAATAGCTGAATTTGTCGTAAGTGTCGTAGGTTTTCCTTATTCTGCCTGTTCAGTGGGGTGCAAAAAAGATGAGACCGTACCAAAAGAACAAAGAAGGAGAATAAAATACCATGATACAAACAGGAGTCCATGAAGTAAATAACGGCATCTTCAAAGAATTCTTTTATTTGATTGGCAAGGTTACACAAAGTGATCTTGTTCGACAAATTGAGTACCTCAAAGCTGAAAATGAGATTCTCAGAACTAAGGCTGGAAAAAGAGTCACCGTCAGCCCTGTTGAAAAAAGAAGACTTCTCAAATTTGGATTGCCCCTCAAAGGTGAAATCAAAAAAGTATTATCTATTGTCAGCTATTCCACCTTCCGAAGATGGGCAACGGAAAAGATATCTTTTA
Source organism: Candidatus Omnitrophota bacterium (assembly GCA_029261035.1). Lineage (GTDB taxonomy): Bacteria > Omnitrophota > Omnitrophia > Omnitrophales > JACROU01 > JAJDCD01. The sequence continues at coordinate 454,376 of JAJDCD010000023.1, read as the reverse complement.
AGTTTCCAAAAACAAATAGAGGTCGTCCTCGCACAAAGGCTGAAATATGTGAACTTGTTCTTAAGATGGCGCGTGAGAATGATTGGGGATATACGCGCATCCTCGGAGAACTCAAAAAGCTTCGCATAAAAAGTCTATCGCGAAATACCATCAAAAATATCCTCAAAGAGCATGGGCTCGACCCTGCCCCAAGCGTTATGAAGACACTTGGGATGCCTTTATCAAAAGAGAATTCCAAACTCTATGGGCATGTGACTTTTTTACAAAAACTATCTGGACGCTTCTAGGACCAATAACTTTGCATGTCTTGTTCTTTATCAATGTCCGTACAAGAAAAGTTCATATTGCTGGTATGACACAACACCCTAATAAAGAATGGGTTACAGATCACACTAAATCTCTTTCTTTTGTTTTCAAAGAAGGAAAAGGAAAGCATTTACTCGTTAGAGACAGAGATACAAAATTCACTAAGGAATTTGATGAAGTCTTCAAACAGATTGGTTATGAAATAAGACCTATCCCTTATCGATCTCCAAATCTCAATCCGTATGCCGAGGGCTGGGTCGGTACAATCAAACGCGAATGTCTAAACAAGTTCGTTGTTTTTGGCGAGAAGCATCTGGATCATTTAATCAGCGAATACGTCAAATATTACAACACTGTTCGCCCCCATTCAGCTATGGGAAATATGCCCTTAGAGAATAATGAGCAAGCAAATATTAAAAAACGGTCGTGGCTGGGCGGGACTTTAAACGATTACCGGCGTGAGTAATTTGCTTTCCAATAGGTTTTGATTTCAATAGCTTGATCTTATTAAGGTCGTCTTGAGAAAAGAGAATATAACCATTTTCTTTGCGATGAATAGAAATCTGTCCTCTTGAGATCCAGCGTTGAAGGGTCCGGTGAGACACATTAAGAAATTTCGCTGTTTCTTGAGGGCTTAAGTATTGCTTCATCGGGACATCTTTATTTTGTTGTTCTTCAAGTAATAAGCGATGGATGGCTTTGTATAGAAGTTCTCCGACTTTCTCCCAACGCTTATCCGAAGACATTTGGGAGTAGTGTGGTTGCATTTCATCCTTTCATTGTTTGTTTTTTATACTGATTTTCAAGCCACTCCTTTACAACAATGGTCGCTTCACAATCATCTTTGTTATAGGTGATAATTTTATCGAGCAAATCCTTTTTTCCTTGAGGGTCTTTTCGATATTCGCTGTACCATGCAATCGAGTTTGCACCAGAAGCATCTTCTGCCTCCCAATTAAAGCCTAAATACTTTGCAATGGGTTTGATGCCATACGATGTCAGAGGCCAATCACTACATTTCTTGACAACTTCATACAAGTCAACTCTTAATCGATCAAACTTTTCTACCATGGCAGAATCGAGATCATATTTTCTCATAAGAAGATTAGCTTTTGTTTTTTCGTGGTTCCCATAGTGGTAGATAACCGCATCATCTGGAAGCTTTTCAATATAATTCCAGAATTCAAGAGCTGCTTTTTTTTCATCATTACGCTCTGGAGCCAAAAAGTACGAGTAATCACGTTGCTTGCCATTCTGAACTTCAATAAAACCATGCAAATAGATGTGATCGATTGAAGGGTCGTCTTCAATATCGTAATAAACTTCCAAGGACGCTTTGCGAAGTTGTGGCTTTTCAAATATGATAGGTTTTCCATTTAAGAAAACTTCGGCTCTTCTCTTAAGTTGGAGAAGAATTTTATCACCAACACCTTTAATTTTCTTCTTTCCAGAAAATTCGGAAACATCGATATCTCTAACATCAGCAATTGTGGCAATCCCTCTTTGCTTAAACTCATCAACCTTTGCGCCTAAATAAAAAAGCAGCGTAGGGTCGCTTCTCTCTTTTGCCCATTTGTAACATGGGTCATGCCAAACACATTGCTTGCAAGTGGCACTTATTACCGGCTGAACTTCTTTCTTATGATAAACAATAGCGTTCACTAGTTCATTGCTATCGATGTAGGCTTGTTGATAGTCAGCAATATCAAATTCTGTCACATCAGCTGTAACATCAATGATCCGCGCATGAGAGGGACGGGTGCCTTGAATCTTTTCAAGGAGTTCACAATAAAAAACCATTTGGTTAGCGTAATGCTTTTTTATTTGAGATGAGTCTTCACGAATTGTGGCTCTACCAGATTTGATATCCGAAGGTAGATAGTGATAATCCCCAAAAACAGATTTCCCGGGAACCTTCTCTAGTAGATCTGGGCGCCCAATTTTATCCTCATGGATAAGCACACCTTGATAAATAAACTCGACCCCTTTTTTCATTAGCTCTAAAGTCGCATGAAATAAATCTTCATTTGCTGGACCTTCAATAGATTCAAAGGATGCTTCTTTCTTAACCTTTTGGATGATTTCTTCTTCTATTTGAACACCCTTTTCCCAAAGCATTCGTGCAAAATCAGACTCTTCGCCACGTTCTGAAATATCCCAATGCTCGTCCATATAAACACGTCTCTTGCATTGAGAGAGGTTGTAAAAAGTGGATGCGCTGATTTTAAAACAACGATTCTTATTGATCATTACCCTCCTTAAGTTCTTCACGCTCAATTTGGCTTAGCGTTTGCCCGTCTTTTGTTTTCCACACCGTCCAACCATTGGCATGACACGCCAATATTGCAGCTGCTGCTGCGCTAGGGCTATTAAAAAGGTAGTCTTGTGTAAAATAATAAGAATCACCTTCTTTTCTCAGAATGTTGTTTGACAATAACTTTTGGTGAATGTTTGGAACCCAGCCGGCTTTGGCACTCTCAACCAATTTAGATCGAGCATAAGAATCTTTAAGAACAATAAAACCTTCATCATCCATAAACCCTTCTGCTTTTGCGGAAGGACCTGAACAATAATATTTTATTTTTTCAGCTGTAGTCACCGAAGACGATTGCCGGAAAAAGTTCCAGCCAAGAGCTCCGGTAAGAAGTTCCAAGTTCTCAATAAACTCGATCATATCCGACTGATCAGACTCCGGTAAATTGACCTTGTTTGGCGACACATGATTCTCTAATCGACATCGACCAGATTTTGAAAGGGTTTCAATGATGTGACTTTCCAAGAATTTCACATGGGCTTTGGTTAGGTTATTGCTTTTAGAAATAAAAGCCACAGCATATTGCCAAAAGTCCTTATTGGTTTCATGCTGAGCTAATCGAGTCATAACAGTTTCAGCTTCGCCAACATAAACTTTCAAGAGTTCATCATTATCTTCTGCTCCTACTAATAAATACACCGCTGGAGATTGTACCTCTTCTCGGTCTTTTGCGCTCTTCATACGATTTCGAGGAATTACAATTGCTTTACCATCCCAATTCGATAGCTCTGCCGTCCTGATCCCTGTGGGTTCTCCATCCACGAGATATAATTTAATTGTTTTAGGCTTCTTCATGAGGCTCCTTTCAATACATTTAAGCATTTTACTATATTCGTAGTTAACTCTGAAGAAGTGATTCAAAGGCAGGTCTTTCGACCTGCCTTTGATGAGGATGTTAATCCTCATCTGGGAACATGACGGTTATGACGGGTTCATGATTGTCACCACCGTGGCACTTTGCCCAGAGCTTATATTGCTTAGGTTTTTGGTGTGATTTAGCATTGAAGTATGGTTCAAAATGAATCACATCAGAGCTGGTCGTTTTGCGTATTTCATAGCGGAGAATCGTAAGTAAGTCCCATGCACGCCCATCGAAGCTTTGTCCGGGTTGTTCGGTATCATTCAATAATGTATATACCCCACAAGTTACAGCCACAGGAAACTTAAAGCCTGCTTCTTTAGCAAGTTCTGAGATATCTATAAGCTGTCCGTCTTCTAAGGCTTGTTCACGAGTGTATGAGTAGAGCACAACGTGTTCGCCCTCAAAGGTGATGAAGTCATGTGGATTATTTACGTTACGATACTGCCTTAGCCTTTCATCCACATAGTAGGATTTACCATTAATTTCTTTAATCGGTAATTGTCGTGAACCTAATTCGTTGTTGTGATTTTGGATTGAGTTTTTCATTGTTTTATTCCTTTCGGTTTGTTGAAATTTTAATTTATTTGCCCTGCCCGAAAGGGTTTTGTCTTTAGGGAGACATAGGAAATCAACTGACAGGATGAGGGGTCTCAAAAAATTTAAGCATACGTCTAAATCTGTCCCGAAAGGAATAGCAGATTTCGTAAATTATTTGAGATGATTTTCGTAGCCGACCGCCAGAAAGACAAAAGGTGGTAAATTAAAATGGAGACTAACTCTTAAGAAAGGAATTTGAAAAACTCAGGAATCACTTCGTTGCTTCGGACAAAACAAACTAATCAAGCGCATGACTAAGTTGCGGAGAAATTGATACAGCCTAATGAAAGGACTTATGATCGTAATGACTAATCCACCCAGAATAGCCAAGATAAGCATCTTTTCGGTCGCCTTCATTGATGTTTCCACACCATAAAGGTAGCCGATGGTGATTCCAATCAACGCTATTAAAATAATTACTCGCATACTGTTTTAACCTCTGTTCTAAAAATTATATTCTTTGGATCAATTGAGAGCCGATACTGCTTTCTTCCGTTAGATTCTAAGAAGTCTTTAGGGTTCTTTTCCAGAAGATATCCAGCAATCGCACTTCGTAACCGGCTGAAAGGCTGATATCCATCAGACGGAATAATTTTAGCTTCTTTCAAATCCTGTATATAAACCCAACCAACTTCCGTTTTTTTTAGTTCTTTTGCTAAATAACTTAAAAGCTTATACAGGGAATCACAAAGCTTTAACTTTGCACCGTTAATCACAAGGTTCTCACCGGAAGAAATGCCGTCCGGCATAAACTCTAAAACATCTCTGCAATTATACTTCGTAACCCCATACTGAATCTCTGCTTCTTTGATCTGTGCGTAAGTCTTTTTCTCAAAGAAACTTTGAATCGTCAGAACATGCGGTTTAAAACCTACTGGGCCAGTTTTACGAAGAATAAGTTTCAGATCACTTTGATCTTGCTGTATCTCAAGTTCTTCGAGTTCTTCACCATAGCTTTTTTGTATCGCATTTATGATTGTGTTATTGACTCCTAAATATCGTAATAGTTCAGCATTCATAGTTTGACCCCCTAAGTATTTATCATAAAAGATTCCGCGCGCTGGGGGATAGCATCTCTTTAATGGTTCAAGAGTGACTGTTTCTGCTGAATCTTCTATAGCTAGCATTATATTTATAATTTAAATAATATCAAATAAATTATGATAAATAATTATATATTGTAATTAATAATCCTTATCACGCCAACCACTTTTCCAACGATGGAGAAAGGGTGATCTCGCCCAACAATAATTGGCTCATAATTCTTATTCTCTGCGACAAGCTCGATATGGTTTCGCTTTTTATAAAATCTTTTGACGGTTGCTTCATCTTTAATTAAGCAAACAGCAATCTCTCCGTTATCACAAACTCTTTGTGGCCGAACAACAACCATATCTCCATTAAGGATATGTGCGTTTACCATACTGTCCCCTCGCACGCGGAGAAGAAAAGAGTTCTTTGTCTTCGCAACAGAACGGTCTACATGAAAGTAACCTTCCACATTTTCTTCTGCAAGAATCGGGGAACCGGCAGCTACTTGCCCTACGATAGGTAAACAAATGGTATCCTTGTCGGGCACTTTGATTCCGGCGTTATCCAGAATCTCAATATCTCGCGCCTTAGAGCTTCTTTCGATGTAACCCTTTTTCTCTAAAACCTTTAGGTAGTCTTGAACAGTTCCAATAGCCTTAAAGCCAAAATGAGCCTGTATCTCCTGAAGAGAAGGTGTAGAGACATTCTTAGCCTTATCCTTGATAATAAAGGCCAGAACCTGCTTTTGATTGGATGTTAAAGTCGCATTTCCCATAATAGGGAAATATACCATAAATATTTATGGTATTCAAGGTAGATTCAAAATGATGGACAGTAAGTACTTATAGGGCAAATATTACATTTGGGATTAATGGGTGTGCATATCTTTCTTCCATGAAATACCATATTTTCATGCAAACTGTATCGCAATCTTGCGGGAATCTTATTTTGAAGCAAATCCATATCGTTGGCACTTATTGTCGTTTTCCATGAAGTCCAGTTAACCCACCCTAGCCGGTAGCCAACTCTCCAACAATTTGAATCCACTGGGAAAACATTTCGCCCTAAAGAATACATCATGACACAACGGGCAACCTTCTTACCAACCCCTCGCAAACTCATCAGAAACTCTTCACATTCTTGATCGTTCCAATTCTTAAGCGGAGCTAACGAAAGCTTTCCGAAGTGCTTGCTAATTGACGAAAGAATATCTTTTATGGTTTTTGCTTTTTCATTCTGAAGACCAAACGGAGCGAGGGTGTCTCGTATATCTAAAAATGTAGCTGCCGACATTTTAGCGTAAGATGGAAATTTTCTGTTGAGAGCGTTGAAAGCTTGAAGATAAACTTTTTCACTTCGTTTAATACTACAAATAATAAATATTAATTCATCTAGCGGATTTTTTTTATTATGCCTTGCTTCGTCTACATAATATTGTTTGAGTCTAAACGAAATGGGTGATTGTGTATTTTTCATTTGCTACTGGTTTCATGGAAGCTAATTAATTATCTTTGAGTTGAATATTTAAGTTCGTGAACATTTTTTTATTAATTATAATCTCATCGCACTTAAAGCCCCGTTCAATTATTTCAACACATTTACGATAGGTTGATAGGACATTCCCTTTCAGTGGCTCATTTCTAATTTTCTTTAACGTATTTACAACATCTAGTGGCACGCCATTCAAATCATCGATGGTTAAAATTGTGACGCTGGGTTCATTTCGTAGCAGGGCCCACTCTTTATCCGTTTTTTTATGCTTATCTAGATACTCCCTATCTTCACCCGTCATTTTTGGCCACAAATAAAAAAAATGTTTGTCATAAAAAAAATATTTGGTTAAGTACATTTCACCAACAGCAATGTGCCCAGCCCTCTGCGAACCGTCTGTAAAATTACGCTTCATCCTGCCAGAATGCTTAATGATGAAATTGTCTTTTATAATGGTGGATCTCTTTTGTGAAAATTTATCCCAACTACCATAGCTGCTATCAAAACGTTTTTTAAAAATTGCATACATACGGTCTTGATATGATTCTAAATATTTTGTGAGGCTGTCTTTGCATGAAACAGCATTTAATAAAGCTCTTAGATCTTGTAAATCGTCTATTATTAAATAAGTCCCTTTCTCCACTTTCGATGCATAATACGCCATGCCATACAAGTCTTCTTGAACTTTATGCGCGCCTTTTTTTAAATAATAAACACCAATTATTCCTGACTTCACTGCACCTAGCGCGTGATGAAAGCGCTGATATTGAGCGTTGCCAGAGGACCCTCGGTTTAGAGCGTCGGTGCCTTCCAGGGCAATTACGGGTGTGTGGGAAACTCGCTCATTATTAAATGGATTAATCCAAGGTTCTTTTTTTACCCAACATGCATCACATGAGCCATAAGGAATCCCACATACGCCAAATGTCAAACCGCCCAAGTCGCTAAATATCAATTGATCTGCGTTACTAGATTCGGGAAATACCCTTAAGGAAAGCCCATTATAATCTGTGCCAAATTCATCTATGAGCTCTCTTTTTATTATCTCATCACTAGATTGCGCCATTTTGTGATACCTTGCCTATTACGGTTAGTATTTCCTCAAACGTCAAATTGTTTACGAAGCCAACTATATCTTCTTTCGATGATATAGGACTCGTCATTTTTTTTTGATAGAAATCTATAAACTCATCGTTTGTAAAATTTGCAATTAAATAATACTTTATATAATTTGCCAACCATGAGAAATAATCTTGTTGGCAAGCTGCAGATAATTTTTTGGGGGCCTTACACACAATAACTTTAATTTTCAATAGATCATCGATTGTAATAAGTCCTAAATAATCAGAAGAGGGCTTTCGTTTGAAAGGGTGTATCTCAAATCCTTCGTCAAAGTAATGAGATGACAGGTACTTATCTAATTGCTTTTTCATCTCAAACGAACTAGTTTTTGCTTCACCTACAATATTCCACATTTTAGATATAGATGATGCTCCCTTAATTTCAAAGCCTAACCGTATAAGCGACAATTCAATTAAGTGGATACTATTTAAGTAAGAGGGTAAATATTTAGCTAACGAATACCCTCCAAAATCTGGCGAGCCGGTGGCATGACTAAGCGGTATTTGGTTCTCAACGATATACCCCTGTCTTTTCATCGTCTCACAAGCTAAGTATTCCATAAAAGGTTCCATTCCATTACCTTTTTTAGAACATTCTATTCTTTGAATTAAATAATTCGTAGAGTTAGCCGTGTTCTTTGAAAAATGTTTTAACTTATCTTGTAATTCGATTTCTGTATTAAACTCCACAGGAATTATGATCTTGTCACTGTCGAATAAATAGGGCTTTGCTTTGGAGAGAATATAAGGCGTGTTTTTTAGGGTCGTGTTATCAAACAAGCCTGTTACAAATTTGTAATCCATAGCTGTGTAAAACACTTTCATTAGACCTTTGGCGGTAAATGGGTAAAGTGGGTTATCTAAGTATCCAGAGCCGGTTACTATGGAGTATAAAAAAGCAGTACGACAGTCCACCTGAACACCCTGACCTAGTTGGGTCTCTATAATAGGATGTCCGTAGTTCTGGTTTAAAATATTGATCAATGTTTTCGCATCAATCTCCATTTTTCACCTCTTTGTAAATTTTAAATATTGTTTTCAAATCCAACCCATTCACATTCATTTGATAATCATTAAAATACAAATCGTTTATTAAATTAACTGCAATAAAATCGTACAAAGAAGCAGGGTCATTGGTCGTAATATTAGTAAATAACTCTCTAATAAAATCATTGATTCTATGTTCCGAATGATACTTTGCGATGTAATGATTTTTCCTAAAGGTTAAGTAGAGATCTGACTTTGGTGAAAACTGCGCCCAGTTGGAATTATATGGATTGCCTTTCGTATTTACGATATCAATATTCTCAAGAACGAAGTTGTTGTTTTTAAATATATCCAGAACGCCTTTCCAAATAGAAAATTCTTTATTGTGAAAACACAATGTATAAAACTTGTCTTTTTTTAGGATCCTAGATGCTTCGACAACACTTTTTTCAAGGAGACCAAGATAGTCTCCAATCTTTTTTCCTTGAACTGGATTTATAACAACTTCTTTTTCATTGTCAAAGTTAAACCCCATCCATGAATTCCACATAAAAGATAATTCGGAATATTGAATTGCATCGCCATAAGGTGGATCGGTCAATATATAGTCTACGCTGGTGCTGTCTAGCTTGGTTTTAAAACACGAAATATTGTTTAATTTATATTTTCCTAAAGGCTTTCCTTTTATTCTCTGAGATAATATCTCTTTTGAACTGATGATTAGGTCAATTCTTTCAAGATATCTGAACCAAGGATTTTCTTCAAAATAATCATCTGGAAGCCAGTAATTGTTTACATTGAGAGGGCGAACATTTTCACTTTTTAATTTACTCGCATGTAGGACGGTATTAGAAAAAGCAGTTAACAAAAGATCTCTATATTTCGAGTTTAATTGATGGATTTCTCTAAGCAAAAGTCCTAAAAAATAATAATTTCGACTTGTGTACATATCACTAACTTTTGACACCCCTTTATAAGAAAATCGATCCTTGTAGAATTTTTCAGGAAATCGTGCATCAGGGATTGATATCTTAGGAGAACGAGTGCTGTGGCAATCATTTAGTTCTTTCTTTTTAAGCGGGCGAATACTCTGGGTTCGGCTTGACGAGCAAGAATAACAATAAAGGGCAACCGTTTCTTTACCTTTGTGTTTAGGACCAATGTTGCAATGTTTTATCATTAAATTATTCTTACAGTTCGCACATTTATCCTTTACCGAATAATACTCGCTCGCGATGCCTTCTATTCTTGTTTTTAGTATATCAAGGTCTTTCTTGAATTCCCCAGCATCAAAGTTGCAAGAAAATGTATTACTTGCAATAAAAATGCTCATTGGATTTAAATCAAACCCAACAAAATCTCTCCCTAATATACTTGCTTCGAGTCCGACAACGCCACTGCCCATAAACATATCTACGACTAGGTCTTGCTTGTTAGAGTATTTTTTTATGCACTCAGAAATGGGATACCAGGGTTTGCGCGACCAGTATTTATGGACGTTGTAAATTTTGGCATACCGTTTTACTTTGAGATTATCAGTTGGCGGGGATATGTATCCAGATAAGTTTGGTTTCCCGTTTGGATTAAGAATCTTTTTCTTCTTTATTGGGAGCGTAGGAATCTCAATGACTGATTCGGGCGTCATTTTTCTTTTCTCAAGATAATACAGTAATGATGCAAGATATTTGATGTCCAAGAATACGGATATCCATATGGGGCTAGCGCAACCTTATCTTGTATCCAAATTTTCTCGTCCTTCAAAGAGTATTTGCGAGAAAGCTTGGAAGCAAGATCCCAAGCTAATGGGTATAACTTACCGCTTTTTTTTATATTTTTCACGATAATGACAAGATAGGCTCCGTCTCTTAGCAAATCATATATATCAGAATACACTGCATGTAATTCGGATAGAAAGGCGTCATAGTCACTGATGTTTCCAAGATCTACAGAATTATCTGAATACTTAACATCAAGACCACGTGCAATCCTTTTATTTTCAAAATTACCGGTACTTCGGTTTAAGACATCCCAATATGGAGGTGATGAGATACAAAAATCAAAAGTCCTTTTTTTAAAATGTTTTTTAACGTCCCGAGAATCACCACAAACAATATTTTTTTTAAATTCTGGTACCCTTTTAAGGATTGTGTTGAAATATTTATCATTGAGTTCGATACCATAGCCTACTCGATTTGTCCTAGCGCAGCCAACAAGAGTGCTACCAATACCTGCAAAGGGGTCAAGAACGCTCATTCCTTCTTTGGTGAAGAATTTTATAAAATCTTCCATCATGGTTGGAGAGTATGTGGCAGGATGATCAGCTGAATTCCCGCATATTCTTCGCTCTTCGTCTAAATCTTTTTTCAACGCATTAAAAATAAACCAACTACATGAGAATAAAGTCCATTCTTTCCCAGTCATATGATTAATTTTGTTCTTTAGATCATATGCCCCTTGATCCGGTTGAAGGATAATAGCGTGGGCTTTTTCTACATTACCGCTTGGGTCATATAGTTTTACATCAGCCCAGTTTTCTATGAACTTCTTTGGTAGCGTCGTTTGAAACTCTACAAACAAATCCTTGAGTCTCTGCTCAGCTCTTTCTTGGTTAAGAGAATTAGGATCAGCCACAATTTTCTTTTTTTTGTTCTTGTAATAGAAAAAGGCCTGCCCTTCTAGTTTGTTTGAGAGTATGTTTTCCTCAAATAAACCTACGCGCTCATTGTTCATGCTGATTCCTTTTGCCGTTTTTTCCATTTCTTTTAGAATTACTTTCTTTGGTTTCAAGAGTTGAATATGTTTCCATGTTTAAATTTTCTTTAACCCAACTAACTTCTCGATGTGATACTGTTGTATTTTATTAGGCATCGCCTTACCGTTCAGCCAACGATTCACAGTTGTAAAAGAAACGCCGAGTTTCTTAGCAAGACGCTCTTGCGTGATCTTTTTCTCCAGTCGGTATCTTTCAAGCTTTACTATAAGTGTGTCCATGTTTATGACATCTTATAGTGTTTTATGCTCCATGGCAATATTAAATAGGCCCTTAAATTCAAGATGAGTTGGCTGCCTTTAAAATCTCCTTACTACCAATGTCATACCATTTTCCAAGTACCGGATATGCAAGGACATCGGTGTTTTGTGTGAGCCAGCCGATGAAATGGCCAATTTGATCTTTTGGATTATTCTCGGCTTTGTATTGATCGATCAGGGACAATGCTTGTTTGGGTATGTAGTAAAGTCCAATGCTTGCTAGTGTGCTTTTTGGGTTTTGTGGTTTTTCTTCAAACCAAGTGACTTTGCCGTAGCGATTTGTAGAAATGATTCCAAACTGTGAAGCTTGTCTCTTGTCCTTCAGCGAATAGACGGCAATTACTGGATGGTGGAACTGAAGCTGGCTGTAAGTTGTGAAAAAGCAGAGGTTGAAATCAAAATAATTATCACCGGCAATGAGCAGAACATCATCATCTTGTGATTGTTCTAAGGCGAAGAAAAAGTCTCCAATTGCTCCGCGAGCATCTGAAACATCACTTGAGCCATTGTTGAATATTTTAATTCTCTCAGAATATGTTTGTTTTTCTTTCCAAGCTTCAAAGTCTTTGAAGAATTTATTATTTACGACAAGTTGAATATCCGTAACAACTGCTAAATAGAGAAGTTGATCAACAATATGTTCCACAATGGGTTTTCCCTTAATTTCAATGAGGGGTTTGGCTTTTGTTTCTGTTAATGGGTAAAGACGGGTAGCGTAACCGGCACATAGAATAATTGCTTTCATAGTTTTCCTTTCTTAGAGAATGATTTGTTTTACGATTTGTTGAAGAAAATTAGTTTTTTGAGTTGTCTTAAATTTAACGCGAGCTTCCATGCCTGATTGAAGGTCAAGAGAAGTATCGGGTTTGACTAACACTCGAATCACACTGCTTTTATTCCAAATTCTTTCAATTCGCTCATCAACCTTTGAATCTATTTTTTCAATAGTTCCTCGGTAAGTTATAAAAGGCTCTGAAAGAAAACGGATAGAAGCTGTAATACCTGTGCGCAAAGCGGAAGCACGGTCTTCGATAACTAGGACTTCCAAAGCGTATTCTCTATTAGCAATCTGAACGGCTTGATCGCCTTCTTTAATCGTACGCCCTACATAATCTCGCAAGTTAGTTAATACGATCCCGTCAGCCGGAGAACGCATAAGCAAAGCCTCTGAAAGCTGTTGCAGATAGAGTTTCCGTTCAAGAACTTGTTCTTCTCGTTTGTGAAGCAATTCTTGCCTGACATTGATTTGCTGTAATCTCTGTTCAGCGGTCTGTTTGTCTGATTCTGAAATGCCTCCGGTTTCAAAATAGAGCTGGTTCTTTTTAACAATCTGCCCTTGAATTATTTTTTCTTTTTCCAGAATAGCCATTTCGGATTGAATGATTTCAATTTCCTTTTCAATCTGTTTGTTTCTTAGTTCCAATTCGTCACTTTTTAGTTGAAGCAAAGCATCGCCCTTCTTGATCTCAGAGCCTTCTTCTTTGAAGACTTTTATAACCGTTCCTGTTGCAGGTGTATCCACAGAGTAAATGCTCGTTGGAATGATTTTCCCATCGGCTTTGACTGTAATCCGAACAGGCAACAAGAGAATAGTTAGCGAAATTCCTACAAAGGCGAACTGCATCATTAACCGCTTTGCTTTTGACATAGCCGGTTTTTGTTTTTTGTCGGTAAAAAGGTTGGGTGGTGTGCTCGGTCTGCCATAGCATGGCTTGTTTCGGACAGACTTTGCCCGTTGTTGATTTTGATTCATGGATGCCCTCCGTAATTTAAGACTTTGAAAGCGGTTGAGAAGTCCAGTAAACAACCGGAATTGAAAAAGAAAAACTGAGCAATAAAGGCATGGATATCCATAGCGCCAAGCCCGTATGTTGACAACCGTAATAAAGACCAATGATGCCAATTATGGTTGTCGGCCACATGGTTTTGATAACTTGCTTCAGACTTATTTTGCTGAAAGGGTTTTTCTTCATAGGATTCCAAGAAAGCCCTTCAAAGGGGAATAAAATCAAGTCAAGGCTCAGGTAATAGATATTGTTGAGCGATATCAGCGTTGAAAAGACAATGTCGGTAAATATGTCTTTGAACTTCGCTCTCTTTAACAAAACAAATCGATGTAGATAAATAACACCCAAAGTTAGCAATAAACCTATGAGTAATTCTTGTCGCATGAACGGTGAGATAAATAGTTTGTTGTTGGATTTTAAAAATAACCATTGGGCATTTGTTTCAAAACCTAAAAGTAAATTTAAAATGAACCAACCCAACAAGACAAGATGTGAAATGTAAACATAGATTCCATAAAACACATAAAACTTCATGGAAAACGAAATGCCCTTCTTAAAAAGAAGCGGCCATGATTGCAACGTACCCTTAGCCCAACGCTTAGCGCGTACCTTCTCCTCTAAGTAGTTAGCCGGAGCTTCATCCCATGTTTTAACATCATGACAAAAGGCTAACTTTTTTCCCATGCGATCAAGATAGGCTGTGTCCCAGATATCATGACTTAATATTCCTTTTGGAATTTTGATCTTAGCAAAGTCTTTGCTTCGAATTAAACATAAATGACCAAAAGAAATTGTTGTTCCAAAAACCTGCTGATATGTTTTGAAGTAAAGCTCTTGCGAGAGACGAGAGCCGATGGATTGAAGTTTTGAATACCGGGTTTTTGCATGCGTGATTTTGATAAATGTTTGAAACAGTGAAACATTTGCATTGTCAGGATGTTCCGCTTTCTTAATAAGCTTAAGTAAGGTTCCTTTCGGAGCCATGCTGTCTGCATCGCACACAAAGAAATATTTATAATAGAGATTCTCTACTAACCAACTTAAAACATTGCCTTGTTTTCTTTCACTTGGGTGTTCTCTATGACGATAATAGATCTTATCTTTTCCAAATTGCTCTCTTAGCTTCTGAATAAGAGCGTGCTCGCTTTCAAGAAAGTTTGAATCTGAATCACTTAGAATCCAGAGATGAACGCCCGGTAGATTATTATTTTCTAAAGTGAATGAAATGCGTTCAAACATACCAATGTCTTCGTTCTTAACGGGGTAAATGATTGCAGTCTTTGGGATGTAAGAAACATAAGTTTCTGCAAGCGGAGATGGTTTTACAACAAGATAAGATAATGCCGTAAGAAATATATACACCACATTCATAATCAGAAAGCTGTATCCTGTAAGCCACGCCCATGCAATCCACTGATTACTCATACCCAGGGCAAAAGCGTCATAAGCCAACCATGCAGACCAGCCCCAGAGTCCGAAGAATAAAGAGAAATAAACTCTGCTATTCATAGACGGTGCCCTTAATCAGTTTTCCTGAGAGATGGAGTATTTTGGATTCAGTGATACGATAATCAATAATCGCTTTGGCGAGCGCTGTCTTAGCATTGCTTAGAGTTAGTTTGATTTGCTCGAATGTAAGTGAAGAAATATCCCCCTGCATTTTTCGGGTATTCGCATTCTTAAAATTTTCTTCTTCCAAGCGAAGTTGTTCTTCAGCCAATTCCACCTTGCTTTCTTTTGTTTTGAGTTTATTAGACAATTTTTGTAACTCAAAATTGTAGCTTTGAAGAACGATCTCCTTATTAAGGAGTCTTTTCTGATGTTTTATTTTCTTTTGTTTTACATCGGATTGTGTCTGTCCAAAGTCCCAAATGTTCCATTTCACTAAAACCCCTGCTTCAAAAGCATCCTTCTCATAAAACGAATCTTCCTCATTGCGATACCTTGCTACGAGACCAGCTTTAGGGAAGAAGTTAGCCTTTGCGATTTTCACATTTTGTTTGGACTGTTCGATTTCGGCATCGAGCATTTGAACGAAGGAAGAATGGATATTTGCATCCATACCAGACAAGCTATTTGTTTTAATATCCTCTAAAACATAGCTATATTCTGGGTTAACTCCTGTTAGCTGAAGCAAATAGTCATAGCGAAGTTCCAGTTCACGTTGTTTGTCTTCAAGCTCAATTTCTTTAACCTTGATTTCTGCTTTGTGAGAGAGCACTTCAGAGGCAATATTCATACCCTGCTCTGCAAGCTTCGTTTGCACAAGAGCCTGCTTATTCAAAAAGACAACCTGCTCTTCAAGTAATTTTACTTCTGCTTCAAGAGTTTTGATTTCATAAAATACTTGTGAAGTGAGTAAAGCTAGTTCAGATTTATCAAGATTGTTTTGATATCTCTTTTGCTCTAATACTGATTCTGCCTTTCGCTTTTTAGCAAGCAGTTCGCCCCCCATAAAAAGAGGTTGATCTGCGCGGACATCAAAGGCATAAACAGAGTCATCTGTAGAAATGGCTCCGTAAAAAGACGTGGAGAGTACTGGGAACATGCTTCGAGTGGAAAAGCGAATTCCTTCTTCTGCCTCAAAGTTATCTAATTCACCCAATTGTACGCGCATGTTATATGTTAGCGCGGAATCCACACACTCATCGAGTGTAAGAAGATGTATTTCATTGGCATGAAGCATTTGTGTTGGTAATAAAAATAGGCAGAGTATGAAAGTCCATTTTTTCATAAATAGTTTTCCTTTCAGTGATTAGTTTTAGATTGATTCGAGAAACAAGATGAGGATTGGGGTGTGAGACTCAATCGTAATGGACTTCTCCACCTTCACTTGCCGTAAAGCATCCTCTGCATCTTCGGTGAGATTTCTTGCAGTATTCAGCCGGAGTTCATCTTCGAGCGTAATTGCCCGATCCCTTGCTCCGACCACAAGGGAAGCTCCTGCCAAAATGGTTTCACCGGTAGCTTTGAGAAGCGACTTGTCAAAATCTCTGTCGACTTTTCCAGCAATACCGCCAGAACCATCCAAGCTGAGAGCCATAGCTCTTATTCTGTGCTCTTCTCCATCGGGGAATACCATTGTGGAAAAGCGAATATTCACGCGATCTCGACTTTTAATCACACTGGCTTCACCAATAAATTGCGTTCCTTTTGGAATGGGTATATCCGTATGGGTTTGCATTTCCTCATCTGAGACAGCAATGACTGGACTGGAAACATTGAAAGAAAAAACAGCGTTGGCTAGGTGTGCTTTAATTTTCACACCGGTATTAACTTTCAGCTCTTGGCTTTGCTTCAGATTCACCTCTGCTAAACTTTCTTTGGGGGTTTCCTTTACGAAGACTGCTATCTTGGAATTAAGTTTTCTTTTGACGGATTCTTGTGTGTTTGAAAGCTGACCGTCTTGCTGGCTTTCAATTTCCTTTGTAAGTTGTTCTTTAATCAGATTCTCTATCTCTACTTTAGAGTAAATAGATTTCATTTCTTCAGACACATTGGTAGGTTCATGCTTTCGATCATTTTTGCGTGTGCCTGTGTAAAAGATGAAAAGGATCACGATGAATGCTATGGCAGCAAAAGCAATTGTCAGGGGCTTGGGTTTTGTAACAGCTTTCTTGGTTTGGTGATAAAACGTCTTGGGCTCTTCGTTTGCCATTATTTCACCTCCCAAGGAATATTAGAGAAGCGAATAGGCTTGGCATTGCCTTCTTCATAGACTTTAAGAACTAAACGTTCATTTTTTCTTAAGACAAGTTTGTCAAAGTGAAGCAGACCATAGTGATAGCTATTCGCCAGAATGAGATATTCTGTATTAACCTCAGCTTCTACCGGAACAAAACCCTCTTTGCGTAAGTTAAACCCTTTTCTGCGAATGGTTTCTTTACCCAGAACAATATTCTGGATTCTGTAGTCTCTATCAGAATAATTCAAAATACTGAAGCGAATGTAGCTTCTCGTTCCAACCTCAGAGAGAGATAAAAGGTTGACCTGAACGCCATCTTCTTTTTCAGAGATTTTTAATCTTTTGGTTAATGCCCCTTTAGATAATTCCTCTTCAAACTTTTCTTGCGTGAGTTCGGCTACTTTTTCTTCTTGTTGAGATACTTTTTTCTGATATTGTGTTTCCAGTTCCTTCTCCTTCTGGCGAACCTTATCCTGAAAAGCGTTTTCAACCAATGCATCATCTTCCGGCAATCTGAAGTCCATGACGAAATCTGCGGTCTCAGCCGGACCAACAGAAACATCAAAGCTCAAGCGTCCGGTCTTTGTATAAACCGTGAGATTGGTTCTAGCATCCCGATAATCAGTTAAGGGCTTGACAACAATCTGCTTGTCATAAACTTCAACCTTGAAAAGCTCTGCGTCTCCCACAAATACCTTCATGGCAGTTTCCGGTAAATCAATCGTTGTGATATAGCCAATAGCAGTTTGCACTTTAAAAGCCACACCTGTTTTGGCAGTCACTTTATAGATATTGGGGGTTGTTTTTGCGAGTTTATTTTCTCTTTGCCTTTCTGCGAGAATATCCGTACTCTCCGCATGTGCTATTTGTGTAGAAAAGATAAGCAGACCGGTGATAATTAGGATTCGTTTCATATTAAAGCCTCCATTTATTCGTCTAATTGTTTAACAAGGATTTCGCGGTATTCATCCACCAAAAGACCTTGGGGATGATTCATGCTTCGGGGAATTTTCTTTAAGACAATGTCGCCTTTAAAAAGGCTGTCCTGCATAAACTCGCGGTCGTTGTAACTGGTAATACTTCGCAACCCCAAGAAGGAGATGACGGCGCAGTTTTCGTCTTCGCGTTCAAGCTTGATTTCTCTTATTTTGATTTTAGTGTTGATAGATGCTTGTGAGATTTTGCTGATTAGATTTGAATCAATGACTCCCCTTTTTGCAATCTTCTGATAATTGGAAGTCATCAACGAAAAGGCTTCTGTAATTTCAGATGAAACGGTGTAAGAGTTGTATTCCGTAAATTTCCGAATGAATAACTTTGCAAAGTAAAAGTATTCAGTCTGAGTAATGTTATTATTAACTGAGAAGTCCTTTACTCCTTCTGCTTTCCCGATGTCCTCTACGCGAATGACAACAGGTGGTTTTCTTGTCGCTAAATAAGTCAGTGAGAGAGATAACAGCAAGAGAACACATAAACAAATCAATAAAAGCTTTAAAGTGTTATTCTGAGCTTCTAAATCCCCCCAAACTTCAAAGTATTTTCGTTTAGGTAAATCGTTCATTATTTCTCCTAAATAGAATTAGATTGATCTTGCAGATTCTTACGGTTTAATAAATTTGAGCTGGCCTTTACCGCTCCCATTTTCTTTGCAAGTTTCAAAGTGGTCGCTGTTGTAATACCAATCATTGTGGAACCAATCGTTCCAATGTTTCCATCAGAGATAAGGCTAGATGTAATCGCTGGTGTGAAAATAAATAACATTACAAATAAAACATTTGCTGTAATGACTGAAATTGCGTTGACATTATCAATGTTGTAAATGGACGTAAGATTCATATAGCTCGAAATTCTTACCAATAAGGATAGTGTTACTACCCATGATGAAACTTGAAAAAGCGAGCGAAACCAAGCCCCCAGTGCACTCGCTGTTTGACGATAGATTCCGAAAGCAATCAGAATCGGACCGGCAACGTAAAGAAGAGATAGCAACATGAAGCGTAGCCAAATTAAAACAGTATAGGCAACGAGAGTCATAATATAGGTGATATAGGTAACTCCATTTATCAAGGCTCCTTTAAGAAGGTTAAAGACGCCAAAATCTTTGTTCTCCTTAACCTCTTTGAAGATCGTATCTAAGACCGCCTCAAACTCACCCTCCGGCATAATAGTCTTTCCAAGTAAGTCGGTACCGTAAGTAACTAGCGTGAAAAAACGGTCATAGATAATGAGTAATCCTATAATCATTAATACACGAACAAACAGCCCTGTGTAATTACTTTTAACTTCCATTTGAACAATATTTTCATGCAAGATGGCAATGACGAGCATGGGCAACACAAGCAAGAAAGCGATGTGTTGTGCAGAAACATAAAGCTCTGAAAATAACGACGGTATTTGAAGTGCGTCTGTAAATATAGTCATAGATTACCTGCTTGGTAATGCGTCTAAGAGTTGATTAAACTCACGCATAAATTTAATTCGTTCACGTTCATAATATTTTTCCTCACGAGTCTTTTGTTCCACTTGAAGAGCGGTTAATTCAATTTGCTTTGATTGGTTTTGCTGAATCTGCGCTTGTGTTACCAATATTTTTCCAAGAGCATCGGCTGACAACCGAGCGGCTCCTTTGGGTGATGCGGTTTGAGAAGCCCTTGAAATATCATCTCCGGCATCAAAGGTGGTTTCGATAATCTTTCTTACTTCACCCGACCAGCGTAAACCGTCAGCTACAAAAACTTCTTCTTGCGTGATGTAAGGTTTGGTCGCGGAGTTAGGATCTTCACCAAATATAGAATTAAGATGTGATCGGTAGTTTTGAGTTGAGTTAAAACCACCATTCACTAATTGATATAGGTCTCTTTGGGAGCGATTAAGCTCGTACCCCAAACTAGAAAGCCCACCAGAGTTGAAGCGGTAGAGCAGTCTTTTGTAGTCGCCGGTTAAGACTTGTCTGATTTGATCAATGCCGCTGTGAAATCTTTCCAATTCAGTAAATGTTTTCTTGAGTTCTGTTAATCTTTCTAATGCGTTTCTCAAATTTTCCACTTGATGAAGTTCCAGCAGTGTATTTCTAAGAAGGTTGTATGCGCCATTGATAGGGTCATGCACCGTAAACGCCTGAGCGGAGGCAGAGATCACCGTCACCATGATGAAAGTCATCACAAATTGTTTCAGTCGGTTCATCTCAAATACCTCCATGTCTCAGGATTAAAAGAATAAGCATCCAAACGGTTAAAAACATACAGAAGATGGCAAGGAAACCGCCATCATCTTCGGGGCGTGGCATAGTGAGCTCCCTTTGGATACTGCTTTGCAAGATTCTTCAGGAGCTCTAATGTAGAAGCCTTTGGAAAAAGGCTTCGTTGTTGGGCTTCTAGTTTGTAGTCTTCTGGACTAGTCGTTGCTAGCCAATATTCAAGCGGTGTCGGCTCAATACGAGTGACAGCGGAATGTTGGTTATATTTCACAAACACTTCGGAAAAGTATCCGGGTTTAGCAGTTAATGTTTTAACTGCATTAATTTCCGAATCATTAAAGTCAAAGCGAGACAAAATTTGTGGATCACGATTGAGTTTCAAAATGTATTTTGTGAAGGAGTTACTGATAATGGCATTAGCGGCTTTTGTATTCAGGAAGTCTTCTGGGCTTTGAGAAATACTCAAGACAAGCCCATTAAACTTTCTTGCGGTACGATATAAGTCCTCAATGAGCTTTGATCCAGCTTCGTCATTAAAGAAACGCCAGCCTTCATCAATCACAATTACTTTTTTTGTATTGCGCTGATAGAGTTTACTAGTGATAGCAGAGCGGATAATAAAGAAAATAATCGACTGTAAATCAGGATAGCCGTCTAACTTTCCAAGCTCAAAAACGACAAAACGGTTTTGAATATCAAGATTACCTTGTCTGCCAAGAAGCTTTCCGTAACGCCCCTCTGCCCAGATGGCTAGGTTGCTTGCAAATGCTTTAGCAAGTACCTTCTCTTCCTCATCAAAAGAATGTTGCCGAAGCGTTCTCAACACGTCTCCTAAAATGGGTGCATTACTCTGCTTATAAGTTTGAAGGAGTGCTTTTTCAATGAGTCTTTTCTGCGCATTGCTTAAGACTTCGTCGTTGCGTGCTTTAACGAGTTTCTCTATAACCAAAGCAAGGTAAGCGAATGTCTCATGGTCAAGTTTTCCATCAGGGAACAAAAGGCTTTTAGGAATAAGAGGATTGATTGCGTAATTCTCCCCCAAATCAATATCATAATAATTGCCCTTAAAAATGGAGGCTAATCGC
Organism: Candidatus Omnitrophota bacterium; assembly: GCA_029261035.1. GTDB lineage: Bacteria > Omnitrophota > Omnitrophia > Omnitrophales > JACROU01 > JAJDCD01. The sequence goes on along the minus strand of JAJDCD010000023.1, from coordinate 432,883 downwards.
TTGTAGGAATTTCCCACATCAATAATAATTAATTGATTTGTTGGATCTTCTAATAGGTAATTCATTAACAAATAATTGGTTGTGAAGGATTTTCCAGAACCTGTTGTTCCAAGAATCAGACCATGTTTAGCCGGAAGACTAGAGTCAAACAAGTCCAACTTGATAAGTTCATGACTACGTGATTTCAGAAGAGATTTTGCTTTCTCTGTACCACTCCATTTCTTGTGAAATGGTAGAAGGTTTACAAGCGCGTCTGATTGAATGAGGTATTTCCGTGGATTCTTCCACGCATGTCCGGGTAAATAGCTTAGATAGAGCTGATCGTGATTCATGTGGTCAGCAAGTCCTTCAGAGCTTCCCAAGACAGGAAAGGCTTCGAGAAGCTTTTCTTGCTTCTGTTTAAGATAATTAAAATGCTTATCCCGAATGAGAAAAGACAAGGAATAGTGAACTAGCTTTTGCGTGGAAGATTTGATTTCTGTAATTAAAGAATCAATTTCAGCGTGCTTTTGGGTGGCATCATAATTTTTTGAACTTCCCATAAATCCAAAGGTCTTGGATACATTTGCCCTTGTCTTGAGCTGTTCTATTTCTTCTTCATTGTTTGGAATATAGAAAGACAACATAAAATCATAAGCAATGTCTAATTCATCCAGCATTTTGCTAAGCCCTTGGATATCCGTACTCTCAGGTGGTAAAAGTAGGTTTATGCCCTGATAGAAATAACCATCCTGATAAAAATGTTCATGCTCTACAACCGGAGCTGAAAAAAGAAGTGCAGAACGCAAAGTCACATTATTGACCGGATCAATCTGAACCTTACCTAATCTGAATTTCGCTGAACGTGTCGGATTTAAATGTGAATAGAATATTTTTTTGTAATGCCATTCATTGAGTGGAGTCGCTTCAATCTTTAGGTGGTTAAAGATTCCGGCAATATGAGAAAATGCGCTTTGAAGTTCGGTTTTCTTTTTCTCATACTCTTCCCGACTAATTTCAATAGCTTTGGTGTTGTTTGTAATGAACTTGTCTGTAAGCTTTTTCTTTTCATGGCAAAACTTCGTTACAAAGCAATAAGCTTCCGTATTAAAAAGAATATCTCTTTTAAGCGCGTTGAATTTGGTCTCTGAAATTTCTCTTGAAAGATGATCCTTTTGATTGATTGCACGTCTGTAGTCATACAGAGCTTTTCCGGGACCAGCTTTACGTTTTAGGATAAATTGAACTTGCGTTCTTTCGGGAAGATGCCCAAAAGCTTTTCTTAAATAATCCACGGATGAAATGATTTCCTGCTTTGATTTAAGGAAAAGATCATCTCCTTCAAAACGAAAACCCATTGTGAGGTTTCCACTTGCTCCAATAAGAACATCCTTCTCAATCGCAAGTAAATCAATCTGATTGTAAAAAGGAACTTCTTTTCGGGATTGTAAAATATCTCTGACTAAAACCGGATTCGGCACGTTATTCACTTCCTTTTAAGGTGTAATATTTGGGCGTAAATAAAAATCGAAAAAGCATTGCAGTGTATTGAGGTGGTTTGTTGCGCTTATAAAGGCGTAATCCCAGATACGTTAAGAACACAATTATGAAATTTAAAATGATATTGCTGGAACAACTAAAAACCAGCCCATAGATAAGAGCTAGAATTAAAAAATCCATTACTTCTATGCCCAACATCTTTTCTTTCTTGTCGAGATAAGTATAAGTTCTAACGGGCTCCATCTTAAAACCCCGTCAATCTTTGAATAAGATCAAGAATGGCTTTCGACATCATAATGAGAGCCCCGCCAAAAGCGGCGAAGATGCCTCTCTGTAAACCTTGTTCATTGCCAGTTGCCATGCTGATACCACCAATGGACACTCCAATCACAAGGATTGCCGGACCAATAATGCGAATGAGAAATTCAGCAACACCTTCAAGAAAATCTCCAAGCTGTGATTCGGATTCAGAAACAGCAAAAGCATTAGTTGTGCTGAGCAACATTAACGCGATTAAAATTAATAATTTCTTTTTGTTCATTTGTAAAACTCCTTCCCTATATAAGGTGCACTTTCAGGGTGTTTCGTAACCTTCTTTTAAAAAATCTTTTATTTTCCGCTTAGCTTTTTTGATTTGTTTGAGAATTGCTTGTGGCGTAACCCGATACTTCTTTGATATTTCTTTTTTTGTGTAACCCTCCAACAAATTAGAGACAAAGCAATCTCTCTCATAATCCGTCAAGCTCTCCAAGCTTGCATCCAGATCAAGCCAGAATATCAACTTGTCCCAATCCACAAGACTTGCCATACGCTCTCTTGTCAGTTGTTCAAACTTGGAGAGATATGTTCCTTGTTCCACTACTGATAAATCCATGTAAATGAGTTTCTTTCTTCCTTTTTTCATAACGTAACCTTTCCTTAAATAAAAAAAGCCCGAAAGAAATCAATCTTTCGGGCCTCTTGGGTCTCTAAATGTATTAAGACAAATATTTATTTGATATATTGCATAGGTTCCGATTCTCCGATGTAATCCAACTGCAAGATGTCTGTGAGAAAGGGTTGCTTAATAATGACGGCCCCTTCTCCTCGCGCGAGTTCACGAATGGTATTAGGCTTAATGCGAAACTCTTCTACCTCGCGCACAGTTCCAAGCCCTGTTTTACCCTTGTCAAAAAGGCCTTCTTCAAATTGAAAGGTGTCTTTGAGCTTTGTCTCTGTCCCTGAGATTCTTGCGTAAGTCTCAATAGATTCAGGGTCATCCTGACGCATGATGATTTTGATATTACAGTTCTCAAGCACCTGCTTTACGAAATGACTGCCAGCCTTTTCCAGATCCCCCAAAGATTGATGCGCAATGAGAATAGCGAGGTGCGCACCGCGAGCTTTATTGAGAAACTCAATAAATTGCTCATAAGCAAAGTTTGAAAACTCATCCACATAAATGGGAAAGAAGGCGCGTTTACTTTCCGGTAAATATGCCTGAATGTAATTGGAAACAGTTTTTAAATCCTGAAGGACAATACGCCCAAAACGTCTTGCGGTTTCTTCATAACCTTGCGCGTTAAGCTGAAAGTAAACGATCTTTTTGTTGAGATAAGCATCCAAGAGATCAATCTCCGGCTTCTCTTGAACTAATAGGTGAGCAAACTCGCTTTCAGCTATCATGCCTAAGTCTGCTGTCATACCGGACAAGTCTTTTTGAAATAACGTAAACTTGGCGAGAATATTGATCATGATGCCTTTGAGACGAGGGTCTTGTACCTTCTTGGCAAGTCCTTTTAATTTCTTCTCATCAGATAGTAATTCATAGAGTTTCTGGAAGGTGGCAATTTCATCAGCTTCCTTTAAACACTTCATAAGCAAGAGCAACGTCTCTTCAGATTTCTTTTTATAAAACTCTTCTGTCCATACATTCGCACTGATAATTTTGTCCTTTAACTCTGTGGGGTTTCCCCTTAAAAGAGGATTGTAGGTGTTGGATTTTTCGGGATAGGCGAGTGAAAAAAAGAGAAAGTCCTTCTCTCGTCCAACTCGTTTTACATGATAATAAATCTTACTTAGTGTTTCATAGTCGCCTTTGGCATCCATGATCAAGGAACCATACCCTCGCTCAATATCTTGAACAAACAAGGGCAAGATGATGGAGTCTGTTTTACCTGCACCGGTTGATCCCACCACATGAGTGTGCATTTTCCTCATCTCACTAGAGAGAAGCATATTACTTTTGGTTTTCATGCTTTTTCCCAAGAAAGCTTGATTGAATTGAGCTTTTAAGCGTCCTTTGAGCATTTGCTCAGGCTTGTACTTAATCTTACGGAAGCTACCTTTCGTTACGCCTTTTCCTTGCAAGTGCTGGAAAGGCAGGAGAATAAGAGTAGTTATCAAAAGATAGGTTCCATAACCACCTATCAGAAGCCATGAGGGGTTGAGTTTGTCGATGAATTGAGTTAGCGGATTTCCGGCTAAGCGAATGAATCCAGCTCCAGCAATTAAAGCGGTTGCACATACCAAACCCCAGATGCAATAAAACCGCTTGGGCTGTTTATTGGATTTGAGCCCAGCCACAATTACTTTGCTCAAACTCAAAGGCAGTTGAAAGAATACTTCGTTGAAAAACTCAATCAACAGATTCAATTTCTCACCTCTAATAATTCATGCAAGGTAAGTTGATCGAACTCATTTGAAAGAGAAGCATTCACCTGATTCTCTTCCAAGTCTTCAAGTTGTACGAAAAAAATCTTTCCACATGTTGCAGCCAGCTCACTCATCTTAGTCACCAACTCCGGCGTATCTACTACATAGACAACATGGTCAATGCTGTCATCCAATTCGTAGTTGTAGAAGATTTCCCGATATCGCGATTTTGATTTTTGAGTCGCTTCATATTCAATGGCGAAATACTTTCCCCGATGATGGATGATGCCGTCCGGCAATCGTCTTAAATCATTCCTTCTTGCCATAACCCGTTCGGAGACCCAATCTTCATAACCCCACTTGTGCAACATTACCCGAATATCCGTAACCACGCCGTCATGCTTATAGTTTGAATAACCCGCATCACATAATTCACACAAACCTCTATTTCTCGAAAAAGCCCGTAACTGCTTAACCCCCTTTCCGGTCACCAAATAAAGAATTTCCTTATAGATTTCTTTCTTACTTGTTTTTAAATAACCTTCTTTCTTCAATTCGTTCAACCTTCGATAATCCTCAATACTTTTATCTGATATATCCTTCCAAAATATTTGCCTAATTTGTTTTCTTGTCATTACTTTCTGTTCTAAAACCCACCCCATTAATTCAATATCCCTTTTAGTAATTTTCATTTCTTTCCTCCTGTGTTCTTTAGCTTTCCTCCCGTTTACCTGACCTCGATCTATCTACGAAGAGAGAGTGAGGTCAGGCAATGTGCGTTTCATAAGCACAAGGGAGGAAAGCAGTTAAGAATGTGAAGCCCACAAACACTTTTGTGCGGTGTAGGGGGTATTTAAAATTCGATAATTCGTTTGCATTTAGTGCATTTGATGAAAACTTTTCTTTTATTCCTAAGCGCATCTTTTCCTTCCTCAGTCTCAAAAAAATCCTCCGGCACTTCTGCTAATTTTTTATTGCAATTAGGGCATCTCAAATCCTGCATTTCGTTTTCCTCCTTTACCTACTGATCCGAAAAAAATCGACAAAATGTAAAGTGAGGTTTCATAGATATTGCTCCGCGAGGTGTCTGACATATTTCAATCTTTGATTGAGATAGGGACGACTACGCTTGATGGATGAGGCTACTTGCGATTTATTTTTTCCGCCCAAGAATAAATGGCAGATGTTTCTTTCTCTGGAATTCAGCATGTTTAAAAAATCAGAAAGTGATGCGGATTGCTCCGATTCATCAGGAATATCAAATCCCTTTTCTATGAGCTGATTGAGCGAAGTCATGCTTCCAAGAGATTGACGTTTATCTGCACATTCTTTCTTTTGCAGATCAATGAGGTGGAGAATGAGACATATGCCCATTGCCCCCTGCCACTCGGTGGGTCGTTTCCAGCCAGATTGCTTCTTGGTAAGCCAAAAGACAATAAGGTCTTGGCGCATGTCCTCTAGTTCCCAATGATGATTCCACTTCACTCGCTTTAGGAACTTGCCAGATACGCGGTTAATGATGGTGATTTCTTCGTTTGTAAGATTGGATTGATGATTCATCTTTATTCTCCTGTGGTTATTCAGAAGAATAAAAGCGAGGGTGCCTGCGAGGAAATGACGGATAGATCACGGAGCTCTAAGCGAGCATCTTCGTGGTTACGTTGTATGGGCTTTGTGAAGCTTATATATAGACGAGGTAAAATCTTTAATGGAGAAAGCCCTAATGGCTTTACACCATTAGGGCTTTTGGTTGACTTTGGAAGAACGAGTTACTTGCGTCCTTTTCCAGGTAGAGGAACTCTCTCAACTACCGTTGTATTTGGACGACGTTCAGCTTCTTTTCTGGTAATAAACTGTCCGTTCTTAGCATCTCGACCTTGAAGTCTAGTTTCTCTTTCTTTATTAGCCATGCTCTTTTTCCTCCGATAACCCAAGAAATCAAGAAGAACCTTCTTCTTGACGAGATCTTTAGCCTGTTTATAATGACCACTATCGCTAAACAGCAGCCGAGAGTCAAACGGGTTATGCGATTAAGCTAATTCGACTCTCGGCTTTATTTTACCAAAATATGGTTTCTGGTCAAGCATAGAAACCATATTTTGATCAATGTTGATACAAGAACCATTTTAATTGAGTTTACCCCCTAAAACAGGTAAAATTGCTCCTATGAATCTCGAAAATATTAACGATGACATCCATATTCGAAAATATGCTGGAAGAAGAATTAAAGAGTTTAGGTTAGCAAAAGGGCTTTCTCAGGAAAACTTGGCTAAAGCTATTCACTATGAAACTTCTCAAGCAATTGCCCATCTTGAGAACGGAGATCGAGGCATTAAGGTGGAAGTACTTGCCAAAATAGCTGCCATCCTCGACACTTCAATCGACGAGTTTTTCCCGAATTCAAAGACCACACCAAGTACAAATAGTTTTGCTTTTAAAATGCGCTCGGAAAAGAATGATAAAGAAGTTGAAAAATCTCTTAACGACTTCGCTGCACTCGCAAGAAAGAAATTTGGGAAAAAGAATTAATGGCTTTAAAACCACGATATACACTTGCAAATAAGATCGCCCAAAAGCTTCTAAAAGACTCGAAGGTTGATTTTCCTCCAGTTCCGGTTAAAGAATTGTTGAATTATCTGAATATTAATTACCTACCGTACGATTTTCCGGAAAAAAAAGTATCTGCTGTTCTTATGAAAGATAATGACTTAATTGTTGTAGGAGTGAACAAGAATCATCCTACAAATAGACAGCGATTCTCAATAGCTCATGAAATTGGGCACTATATGCTTGGGCATCATGTTGATTCAATACTTGACCCGGCAGAGGTTGCCGATGGAATGTTTGATACAACATGTGAAAATGCTTTCCAAGAGCAAGAAGCTAACCATTTTGCAAGTGAGCTCTTAATGCCATCACTTGCGATTAAAGACGACTTCAAATCCACGAAGGACGCCAAGTCTTTGGCTAAGAAATATGATATTAGCGAACAGGCTATGTGGATAAGATTGCTTAAACTAAAGTTAATTTAATATCCCCTATTATTGAAAAATGAGTAGGGGATTTTTTATATTTATTAAGTTCGTATATTAAAATAACCTTCAATGCAGAAATAAGGAATAATTATGAAAAGATGCTATATATACGCCCGTGTCTCTACAGCAGAGCAGAATAAGGGCGAAATCACCTCTATTGAGAACCAGATTGAGACCTGCCAGCATTTCATTGCTATACGCAAGGAACAGGGCTGGGAGCACGTAAAGACTGTTGTAGACCCCGGATTCTCAGGTAAGGACTTGGATCGTCCCGGCATCAAAGAGCTTATGGCAGAGGTCGAGCTTGGTAATGTTGACGCAGTTATTACTTATAAAGTGGATCGTGTCAGCCGGTCTCTTATTAAGTTCTATGAATTCAACAAATTGCTTGAGAGCAAGAAAGTGGAGTTTGCTTCTGCTACTCAGAGTTTTGATACTTCGAGTTCATCCGGTCGTCTTATGCTAAACATCCTTCTAAGCTTTGCGGAATATGAACGCGAACTTATAAGTGAACGAACGAGCGATAAGATGCAAGCAAACTTTGAGCGTGGAAAATGGGGTGGTGGATTTATCCCTTATGGATTTGACTATCACATTGAGAAAAAGGAATTAACGGTTAATAAGAAAGAAGCAAAAGCTATTAAGCTTATGTTTGAAAGTATTGCCGCCGGTATGACTTTGTCTAAAACTGCAAAGCGTCTCGCTGAAGAAGGTCATTTAACCAAATCCCGAGTGGTTACCCGAAAAAATGGCAAGCAAGTCAACATAGGTGGAAAAAAGTTTCGTGAAGACAGTATTCATAGAATGATCAAAAATCCATTTTACTACGGCTATATGATTCACAATGGACAATTAGGAAAACATCGCTATGAAAAATTAATCTCAAAAACTCTTTATGAGAAAGCCAATGCCGTTATGAAAAAATCACCTCCTGATAAAAAAATAAAAATTAACCCTGAGACTGATAAGCACCACCATTTACTAAAAGGCCTTCTTGTTTGCAAAGACTGTGGATGTTCTATGACTCCCACGCCTAGTGGGAAAAAGGACAAAGACGGTAACCCTTACCTTTATTATGTTTGCACAGAAGTCGGACATTATAAAAAAGCCTCTTCTTGCAACGTGAGAAGGTTACCTGCTCGATTGCTAGAAAATACGATCATTGAGTATCTGAAACAGCTAAGTCAGCAACCTAAAGTTATTCATGAGGTTATCAAAGCTTCCACCAAAGAGTGCTCAGATGAATTGAAGAAGTTGCTCAAGAAAGAAGACTCTATCCGCAAGGAGCTTGTAAGAAACGATAAAGAAACTGAGAAGTTCATTCAAATTATTAAAGATAGCCCAAAGGCGACTAAAAGAATGTCTGAGGAAGTTAGTAAGCTGGCTGATATGAAGGATGCGCTTACAGCGAAGCTTGAGAAAATTTGCGTGGAGTTAAATGTGCAGAATTCTCAACAGCTTGAGCGTGATACGGTTCAAGAAACCTTAGCTCGATTTGGTGAATATATTCACAAGCTTTCGATGGAAGAAAAGAAGCAACTCATTAACTTGCTAATCAAAGAAGTTCGTATTGAAAGTGTTAACCACAAAAAAGTAAAAGCCCCAGCCGAAGCTGAGGCTTTTATTAGTAAATTAAGAACTTCTTGGTTTAGGTTTGTCGTGACAATGTACGCAATTCCTTCAATTCCCGTCAGTTACGACGAAAATTCCAAAAAGTTCGCATTTACTTCTAAATGGCTCCCCGGGCAGGACTCGAACCTGCGACAAAGCGATTAACAGTCGCTTGCTCTACCAACTGAGCTACCAGGGATTAACTTTTTATTTGCTTACTTAAATTGTTTCTTCACTCTAAAGGCTTGTTCACCTTGGGCGAAGCTTACTCCCTGCCTGCCGGCAGGCAGGTACCAACTGAGCTACCAGGGATTAACTTTTTTATTTGCTTACATAAATTGTTTCTTCACTCTAAAGACTTGTTCACCTTCGGTGATGCTTGCTCGTACCTGCTGCCTGTCCGCCGTGGCGGAAGCACCAGGGAATAAGGTGTTATTCTAAATTTTTTTGGATTTCCCTGCCCAACAAACTGGCAGGGAGGCGATAAAAACATCCGAATAATTCGAGCCTGTCTTTTACTTGTTTCAGTAGCGATATAGTATACGGATTTTAGGCACTTTGGCTAGTCAATTTTGGGGTTTTTAGGACTTTACGGCGTGTCTTCCTTCGAGGGCTCGGGCTAACGTTGCTTGGTCGGTAAACTCGAGGGTGTGGCCTACGGAGACGCCTCTTGCGATGCGAGTTACTGTAACGGGGCGATTCTTCATGAGCTCAGAAATGTAAAGGACTGTGGCTTCCCCTTCGCTTCGAGCGCTGGTTCCGAGGATTACTTCTTTAATCGTGCCCTTGTCTACTCGCTGGAGAAGTTCTTTTAAGCGAATCTCATCTGGGCCAATGCCTTCTTGGGGAGATAGACTTCCTAAGAGAACATGGTAATAACCACGAAAGGTGCCTGCCTTTTCAAAAGCGATGACGTCTTTGGGGTCTTCGACGACTAAAAGTTCCTCGGGGTTTCTATTTTCATCTGTACATATGTGGCAGAGTTTGGCTTCACTGAGATTAAAACATTGGGAACAAAAAAAAGTGTGTTCTTTTACACGAACAATAAGATCTGCCATACGATGAGATTCTTGGGGTTCGCTTTTAAGGAGATAGAACACCATGCGTTCTGCAGAGCGTGGGCCAATGCCTGGAAATTTACTAAATGCTTGGATTAGATTTGCGATGGAAGGTGGATAGGCTTTCATACAATCAGTTACGCATCCTTCTCTAAAATACGACCCTCAAAGATTTCCATCGCATCTGAAATAATACCGGATGCCTCTTCTTTGGTTTGGTGCACATCTTTTTGTATTTTGTTTTCGGTCGTCATTACAAGTTTAACTCTTAATGTGGCTCCGGTAGCACTTTGAACAATCTCTTCAACTAAACTTTTATTTTCCGGCTTGTCTAATGCATCTTTGTGAAAACGGAATTCGGTTGGAAAACCAATAACAAGAAGGTCTCCTTCTAGTTCCATCGGCTCCCCTTCTGCCAAGAAACTGCCTGCAGACATCTTGCGCGCCTTTACTGCTTCTAGAATTCTCTGCCATGCTAATTCGATTTGGTCGAAGCCTATTTCGGAAGCACTTTTCTTTGCTGCTGGTTTTTTGATTGGCTGTGGTTCGGGTTCAGATTGAGATTGTGGCACGACAGGTGTCTCCGGATATGAGGTTGTAGTTGGTTTAGGTGCTTGAAATGATGCTTTGTTTACGGGTTCAGCGTTTTTTTTTACTACAGGAGACGCTTGGGCTCTAGATGGAGTTGCTGGACTAACACTAACTCCGCCCCCTCTAAGCGCTTTCACTTCTTGAATTAATTCTGAGACAGATTCCATCGATTCTCTTGCTGCTAATTCTAGTAAGGTAATTTCGAGCAAAATACGCGGGGTGTTAGAGCGTTTTATTTTCCAGTTCAGTTCCTGGATAACATCCAAAATCATAAATAAGTCTTGTTTAGAAAATTGTGTTTTGTATTTTTGTACTGAAGCCAATTCTTCTTCGCTCATCTCGAGTTTCTTCTCTGGCTTCTCAAGAACCTGAGACAATAACAAGGCTCGAAATGTTTCTAGAAGCAAGCTAGAAAAGTTAGCTAAGTCTTGACCATGAAGAACTAGCTCTTCGATTAAATCTAAAATCTTTGCTTCGTTTTTCTCTGCTAAGGCTTCCACAAACGCATAAAGAACCGTTGTGGAAGAAAGCCCAAGAACTTGTTCGACATCTTCCTTCTTTAAACTCTTTCCGCAAAAGCTAACCATTTGCTCCAGCAAACTCTCTGCGTCCCGCATACTGCCTTCGGCTTGTTTTGCGACAAGAAAAAGAGCTTCGGAGTCCATCTTAATTTTTTCTTCTTTTCCAATCTTTTCTAAGGTCTTTACGATTTCGGTGATGGCGATACGACGAAAATGAAATCGTTGGCATCGAGAAAGAATCGTTAGAGGAACTTTATGTGCTTCGGTGGTTGCAAAAATAAATTTTACGTGGCTTGGTGGCTCTTCTAATGTTTTAAGAAGCGCATTAAAGGCTTCTCCTGTAAGCATGTGAACCTCGTCAATGATATAGACTTTGTACTCACCCGCCATCGGTTTAAACTTTACGTTGTCCCGTAAGTTACGAATCTCGTCAATACCTCGATTGGAAGCACCATCAATTTCTAATACATCTAAACTGTTCCCTTTTGTGATTTCCTCACAACTATTACATTTACCGCAAGGTTCATCACCGGGTTTTGCTTTTTCGCAATTTAACATTTTGGCTAGGATACGAGCTGCAGAAGTTTTTCCGACACCTCGGGTTCCGCTAAAAAGAAAACTCTGAGCAATACGACCTTGCTTGAGGGCGTTCTTGAGGGTGGTGGCCACATGTTCTTGACCCACCAAGTCTCCTAAAATCTGAGGTCTAAATTTTCGAGCAAATACAAGATAGGACACGCGCTTCTCCTTATTAATTTGAGGCACGCATTATAGCACGTTTGAATCAGGAGAAAACCAGGGAATTCCCCCAAAGTGCCAGGCCATTCACCACAAAATTGTCTTAAAGTGCCAGGCCATTCAAGCTTGCAGGCTTGAATGGCCTGGCACTTTAAGAAGGGGGTAGTTATTCAGAGGCTACTAGGAGTGCCTTTTGGGCCCAGGAGCATAGTTCCTCGGAGTCCTCTATAACCTCGACAGGCACTTCGTAGTAGTTTTTTAAGGTCTGTTTTGCGCTGGCTTTAAAGGGGGCCATCCCCTTATCCACGTAATCCGCTTTGGTCTCTGAGTTTGTTTTGAAATAGAGTCTTTCTCGAGCAAGAATAGCAAAAAATAAATCCTGGCTATAAAGAGCATAGCCACCAAACATACGCTGGCAACGGAGCTCTGAAAGAGAGTTGAGTTGATCTAAAATAAAATCTTTAAAGGATGATGTGTTCATAGTTGTGTCTTATCTTTCGTTATGTGACAGTAATCATAATACAAAGACACTGGATCCCGGGTCAAGCCCGGGATGACAATGTAGGGGCTGCTCCCTTATTAAGCTTATTTTTCTTCACAGAAAATATTTTTTACTTTTTCTCTGAGGTCGCATTGAGATTTTGCATGCTTCAGCGTGACTTCCCAATAAACACCCATAGATTCAAGAACAGCGTCTGCCACTTTGTCCATTTTAGGTTCCCAAGATTTTTTGATCTTTTCTTGAAGGATATCCACCTGAACTTCTTTCATTGCTTGAAAGAAACCATCAGACCAACACTCAATTGATTTCTCTACAGGGCATCTGGTTTCCCTGTCTTTTCGAGACATTTTTTCAGATTAGCTGTCAACTTTATTTTTCCCAAAAATTTTCTGGAAGCCTTTTTTAATTAAGCCAAATAGTTTTGGGATAACCCAGATAGAGAAAATAATAAACAGAATCACTAAGGTTGAAATAATAATTGGGTACTGGATAATTAACCAAATCGCACCAATCACGGATACATCTTCTGTGACGGACGCCATGATATTGGTAACGGGTTCCGGAGAGGCATTAATGGCCACACGGGTTCCTGACTTCACCAAATGGGAATCTAAAGCAATCGCTCCCCCGACCATTGCAAAGGCTGTTTTTACAATAGGATCTGCTTCAGGCATAGCCATATAGGCCAACATGGCCCCACCCGCAGGACGAACAAACGTATGAACCGAGTCCCACGCAGAATCTACGTAAGGCACTTTGTCGGCTATAAACTCAATAGCATAAATAAGTACGGCCAGTAAGATAATTAATGGGTCTGAAAGAACCTCAAGATCCCCCGGCAATACAATCCAACCAAACCGATGAGCCAAACCCAAGCATGCTGCTGTTAGATACAAATTAACTCCGGCAGCCCAAGTACTTCCTAAAAGAAAACCTAATGTCGCTAATAGTTCCATGTGTGTTCCATGCGGTAATAAACTGGTTTATAAAATTTGGGTGAAGCGTTTTAAAGGGTACAGCTTGCCTTTTGCTTAGGGGACACGCATTTTTGGCACAGTTGCTTCTCTCGCAACAGTTCCAAAAATCCATGTCCTCAATTTCGATTCAGATTTAGAGGGTATTGTAATGCTTTTTGGAAGGTCCGTCGACGAACAAAATTCGCCGACGGACAAAAGAAGTTTATTTATCTTTTGGTCTTAATTTGCTGAGCCAATAATCCATTTGCTTTCCAGCTGCCTCACGTCCACCCAATCCAAAAGAAAGAGCAACCGCTACAGCCACAGAACCTAGCGTTAAACCAAAAGCCAAGTTTACGATATCACTCGCAAGACCCATCGCTCTTAAACCCATAGCAAACACGAGCCCTAAGATTACAATACGAACAATCCCAGCAATCGAAGGAGAGTAGCTATCGCTTGCTCTAAGCAAAGATGCGTGAATAAGGTTTGCTAACCATAAACCAATAGCAATAATGGTGGTTCCCAAAATAACTTGCCCACCAAATTCGATAAAGGTGCTGACAAGTTTTGAGACTTGACCAAAGTTAAGCAAGTTTGCTGCAGCCACTGTTGCAAACAGCATCGTAAAGAAAACGATGAGTTTTCCCACAACAATCGATGGGCTCAAATTTTTCTGAATCAAACCGCCTAAACCAATTTTTTCTGGTACATGATCAAAACCAACACCTTCAAGCAACTTAGTGATTAAAGTTGAAACTAAGTTTGCAATGAAGTAAGCAATAAATAAAATAAACACACCGGCCATAATGTTAGGCACAGAAGACATCACTGCATTTAACATATCGGTTGCGGGTTTGGATATAACGTCAATACTCAAAGCATCCAAAGAAGCAATCAACGTTGGAATTAAAATAAAGATGTAAACAATGAGGCCAATAATTTTAGAGAGTGTCAAAGCGCCTTTCAGGCCGACTTTCTCGCCCAACTTATCTGCTGCTAATGCTGCAAGTAAGTTACTGACGATATCTCTTAAAATCTTAGCTAAGAGCCAACCCAAGATACCAATGATCAAAGCACCAAAAATATTAGGGATCACACTAAGCAACTTATCTACCATGGATTGAATCGGCGCTAACAAACCACCCAATTCAAATACGCCTAAAATAGCCGGTAGAAATAAAAGAATCGTTAACCAATAACAAACTTGTCCTAACCCTTCACTCATAGGTTTCATTCCTGCAGCAGAACTTAATTTTTCATCTAATCCGCTGACAGCAAGAATTTTGATTAAGACTGTTTTAACTACGGTTGCAAAAATCCAAGCAACAACAATCAAAACCACACCCGCTACCAAACTAGGTGCAAATTCAAAGACCTGCGTTAACAATGCTTGAATTGGAGCTGAAACAATTTCTAAATTCAGCACATTTAGAACACCCAGCAAAACCACCAACATCGTAATATAAAACATACCGGATGCAATTCCAGACTCCAGGTCCATTTTATTTTTGCCTTCAAGATTCATTTTGCTATTTAAGCCAATGAACTTTAAACTCTTTTTTACAATGGCTCGGATAACCACAGCGATCAACCAACCCACAATTAAAATTGCGAGCGCTCCGACTACATTAGGAATAATTGTTTCACCTAATGTCTTTTGTAATGATTGAATAATTCCTTCCATGAGGAACACCCCTTTCCTAGGTTTAAATCTAAAATAAACGTCCTTTTATATTTCGACAGCCAACGTTTATTTATCGGCTTTATATCCAGAAGAATGAAGATTTTATTTATAGGACACTGGTTTGTGGGGATACACAAAATTCTTGTTCATTGTGATATAGTTTTATGTGCGTACAAGCTATAGGTTAGAATTTATATGGTTACATGTGTGTATCAGGCCGGCCATTGAGGGGCCTGGCACACTCGGTACTAAACTTGTGAGTGCCAAATAACATTATGTAGGTACGAATCTAACGTTAAAATATGAGATCTAACTTTGGGGGTGGAGAGGTGGCTGAGTGGTCGAAGGCGGCAGTTTCGAAAACTGTTGTCCCTCACGGGACCGGGGGTTCGAATCCCTTCCTCTCCTTTCTCGCATAAAAAAAGGGACTGTCCCAAATTGGGACTGTCCCTTAATAATACCCTCAATGCAGACTACGCAGCGGTTTGGAAGATGCGGCCGAGGTCTTGATCGAAATCAAGTGCGGCTAAGAAGTTCTGAAGTTCCACAATAGTTAAAGGACCTGATTGAAAAAAACCAAATGGCGCGAAATCTTGAACCGAAACTAAAAGTTCTGTTTCGTTTTTGGAAAGACCAACATAGCTCACCAACTTTAAGAGCTCCATATATTCATCCAGTCCTAATTGTGTTAATTTTTTTCCTTGGTATAAAACAACTCTCTCTAAATTAATCAGCGATTGATCAATATATTCATCTCTAGAAACAAGAGCAATGCCCGTTTCTTTAAGATAAGTACCCAACAAATCTTGAGCTACATTCGAGAAACTACCCTCTTGCTCAACAACAACACGCGTATCCCCTAACAGCCTTAACAAGTCGGCGTGATTTTGTGTGGATAATGAATTCTTTTTAGAATATTGTTTCACTAAACTTTCTTCTCCTTCAGATCGAACAACAACAAGGCGAACGTTTCCTTCAATCTCTTTTAATAAGGTCAGTAGATTTTCGGGATCTTGAGGAATCTCTCCCAAAGACAAAATCACATTTCCCTTCCTTTGAGAAAATCGAGAATGAATTCCAGATAAAATTTTGTCTCGATGACGCATATACGTATTCCAACCAGGATCAGTTGCAGATAAAGCGCGCATAACAGGGGCTACTCTTTGTTGTGCTTTTCTAAAATTTTCTAACACAATCGTATCCGGTTGCAACTCTCCTAAACTCGCCGCCACAGACAAAATATAAATAGTAGATGCATAAAAAACTTCTGTGCCTTCTTCACTTTTTACAAGACGCAAAGCACTTTGTTTAATACGTTTGATTTGTGCTGATTCTAACAGCTCACTGTCGCCGGGCAAAACAAACCGTGCAGGACGTGTTCCTTCAGAAGCTTTTTTAATTAAAAGCTGAATAGCCCTAAGTGCTGTTTGTTTTTGGTTTAGAGCCTTAAGATCGCTGATTTCAACCTTTGATTCAATCACGGAAGCATCTCTTACAACACTTTCAAATTGCTGTACAAGAGATAAAAACACATTTGCATCTACCAAGGAGTAAACTTGTAGTAAGCGTTCCCAAATAGGTTCTAATTCTTTTTTAAGGCGGTTGAGAAGGAGCGTAATTTGTTTATACTCTTGGTAAGTTACCAACGCTTGATTTAAATACTCCAAAAATTCTTCCGAAGAAATTTGATTACGAATCAAAATTTTTAACGCTAAATATCGAATCATAGGATCCGGATCCGAAATACCCGGGAAGACAATCCCAATCAGTTCTGAATCTAAGTTGGGTTCGCGTGCCGCTTCCCACAAAACAAACTGTCTTGAGAAGTCATCCGCACTTGTTTGCAAGTCTCTTAATAAGGGTTGTTGTGTCATTAACACACCTAAATCAATCACAGCTTTTAATCTACGGCTGAGAGGTTCTTTTTGTTGCTCTCCTTTTAAAATCAAAAATTGTTGAATCGCACTGATTTTTTTCTTTTCAGCCGGTCTTTTATAAAATGCCTGTAAGTCTCCAATGACTAGATCGATTCTTTCTGAAGAAGTTCCAGAGTTTCGAAAAACATCCCATACCAGACTTCGGGTATAGGCATTCTCACTTAAAAGAGAAGGCGCTAAAATAGAAAGCAAACCTTCATCCACTTTGCTATCCCCTGCCAAACCTCTTAATCCAATATAAATAGAAATATAAGAATCCTCTCTTGTTGAGAGCCGAGTTTTCTTTTTAGATAAAACGCTATCGTAAAGAACAATAGCAGCAGATCGAAGTTGAATATCATCAATGCCAAAAAGAGAAGTCCAATCATGAAGCAACTCGACATCAAGAATCATCGAAAATGCTTCTTTTAATTTGTAGCGCTCATGAGAGTCTGTCAACGAAGCATAAACTTGGACCAATTCCTTCAGGAATAGTTTCTTTTCTTCCACTGCTTGCATCTTATTTAATTCTTGTTGAATCCCTCGAGAAATAAGCATGGGGCTCGAAGCTCTAATTCTAGATTGAATTTTAGAAGAAGATGATGATAAAGATACAGTTTCACTCCTATCTACAACATCAGAGTCCTTCTCATCTAATGGATTTGGGGATGCTTCCCACTTGGGAACTTCCATTTCATTCCAATAATCATCTCTCGAATCACCCATCCAATCATCCGCATTATTATTACCCAAACTAGCCGCCTCAAACATCATTTGATTCACATCTCGAAATACCAACTCAGTTTCTTCAGGGCCAACAATTTCTGCTTGAAACAATCTACGTGCCAATTCTTGATCTAGAGGTTCTCCCAGGGATGAGAAGCCATTTCTCCATAACCATGATCGAATGTCTGGAAAACGATTTGATGTTGAAGTAATCAACTGCTTGATAAATTCAAGGCGCGTATCCGGACGCAATAGACGAGAATACAATTGAAGAGTTGCAAAAATATTTTGCTTATTCTCTTCTCCTAAAAGATTTCGATAAAACTTAACCGAGTTCTTTTCAACCTGCTTCAAGGAAGGGGTAAAAACAAGATAAGGAATTCGATCTTTTTTCATACGCTGCATCATACCGTCTAAATGGAATCCACCGACAATAACCCAAGACATTTCCCCTGGCTTTAATAAGGCTTTTAAATTTTTGAATAACATTTCGTCTCTAGTTTCTGCTAAACGATAAAAACGCAAAGGCTCTCTGATTTGTCTCACAAAATCTTCAATAGAAACAATCAATGAAGATGCATCTCGTGTAAACTCCTTAGAGAGAAATTCGATTTCATCTAATTGCAGCAAGGCCCCTTCAAGCGCTTGCCAACTATTGCGGGTTAACTCTAAAGAAACAAGCTGATTTAAAAGCTCCAGCAATCCAGAATAGTAATTTAAGATACTTTCTTCCTTCGTTTCAACAAAACCAGGATTCAATGTTCTTAAAAAGCGAAACCAATTTTTTATCACTTCTCCCGGCTGACTTTCTTCCGTCAGAGGTTTGTTTAATTGAAACAAAAATTGCTGAATCATCGTATCGCTAGGAGAAAATCCTTTTTTTATTCTCTTCAACTCTTTTTCAAACTGAATCATTTTTTTTGAATAATATTTTTCTTGAAGTTCGGACAAGTCTTCTGCCATTTTTTTAATTTTTGAAATTAATTCTTTTCTATGTTTTAAAGTCCAAAGAGCTGCTTCTTTGTTCTGTTCGTATAAAGCGAGTTCTTCGATTCCTTGCAGGTTAAATTCTCTTTCTGAAATAATAGCTTTGTATTCTGGGCCTGAAAGTTTTCTTTGATAAAACCACATGCGGGCTACTTTTCTAAGCACTTCTTTATCCGGAAAAGACCGATAGAAATCAAGGTCGATTTTTTGATCAGCACCTTCAACATAAACATCCTTCAATCCATACTCTTTAGAAAAATATTCCATCGCTTCTGCAATTTTACTTTGAATTCCAATACTTGCATGCGCATCGGCAATTAAAATAACCATTGGTTTTTTCTTTTGTGTAGAAACAAAAACAGATTTACTTGTATTGGAGTTCTGAAATTCTTCAGAAAAAAGAAAGGTTCTAGATATTTTTCCCATGTGTGCGGGCACACGAATCGCATCTTGATTTAAAGGTGTTACAGAAATAGGTTCTGCCCCTCCTCCTTGAGGAGCAAAGCCTTGTAACCCTATAGAAATAACTAAACTAAGTACCAGGGTCTTCTTCAATTTTGCCTCCTTGCAAAATTCATCCTAGAAAATTACACTTCTAGAGATATTGATTTCGTTATCGTCTCTCATACAATGAAGTTTATATATCTTTTAAAAAAACTTTGTTTTTTGGGGAAAACATACCATATGAGGTTATCCACAATTTTTTGTGGAGAGACACTATGAGTAGACAAAAAGAAAAAGTAAAACGCTAAATGGCGGGGGTTCTTAAATATTATCTCACTGTAAAGTCATAAACCATAAGCCCAAATAATGCTACAACAAGGTAAATCATAAGCACGGACCAAAGAACCATAAACACCACCTGAAGCCCATTTATATGCCACGGCAAATGTAATTTCATCCGGTCAACACCTCTAATAAAATAATACCATATGACAAGACAGGTGCGAAAGAGCTGCCTCACCATAACATAACTCATTTTCTTTTTGCTTAATCAACCACAGGAATATTCTTGTACTCTTTTGGGATAGGTTGCAGACGGTCAGGGTCTTCTTTAAAAACAAACGCTTCTTCTCTCTCAAAAATAGTCTTCTTTTTCTTTTCTTCTGATTGACTCACATATTTATAATTTTGCTCTAATTTTGGCAAGGGGCCAGATTCTTCAACTACAACTGTTTTTTTAAGCACAACTTCTTTGGGTTGAGGTTTCATAGGACCATACAAATAAAGAGTTGCGACTCCTACAAGCAAGACAATGACTAACAAATATCGATTCATTTTACTCCCCCCTAAATTTCTCGCACCATTCTCAACTCAGGCTGAACAGGAATGCCTGGCGGTCTATAATATTTTAAATTTTCATCATATCCATAAACACGGTCGTCATACACTCCCGTATTAGATGAGCCTTCAAGAATTCTATTTCCGAAAAGCCTCAAACGAGCTTTGGAATCAGGATTATAAACTCCTGCTAAATCATAATCTCCATTCAACGCGGTGCCCCCATCTTCATTTTGAGCATACAAAATGCCACTAACCTCAACATCAACAGGACGTATGTAAATTTTATCTTGCGCCAAAAAAGCGGTAGAGTGTGTAGCGTCTGCAAAAGAATTATTGCCTGTATAAGTTAAGTTGCCATCAAAGTAAATGTCATCGGTAGAAACAACACTCACACGACCTTCAATCTCTCCGCGCAAGTGAACATCTCCGTTCACATACACAATGGCACTTTCAGGTAATGTATAATTATTAATTACAGCAACCCAGTCCGCAGAATATTCCACAATTTGCGTTGAAGTACCACTCGCCTGAAACTCGACAAAACGTGTTTCCGCACTCACTCCTGCAAAATAAGGAGTGTCATTATTGGTCTGATAAAAATTGTTATCAATCCCTGTTAAGAGTTCAATAGCGTGTGCATCATCTTCGCCAAGAGTTGTTAAATCATGATGATCAGGAGCGTCCATACTCGTTATACTGCCATCATTATCGCGATCGGAATCATCTGTAAATCCATCTGTAACTACAATAGCTCCATTAATACCGTCATCCACAACATTCCCATTTTGATCTAATTCAAAATCGCTTGCATAACCATCGCCATGAATCTGAGACGAGCCTGTTCCTGTAATATTTCCTTGTGTATGAACATCCCCATAAATTTGCACATTCGTTCCCGAAGCATTGTAGTCTCCGTTGAAATAGAGCGCGGCTCTGTCGTTTTCATTCGAAGAAACCCCTTCAGGGTTGACTCCATCATGGTATCCATACTGAGCATTTGTTCCAGAAGAAAAGTTACCTGTTGTGTAGACTAAGTATTTAGATAAATTAGAATCTAAAAAAACACGGCCTTCTAAATTACGCGTCTCTCCATTCACTGTCCCTTGCGCCGTAACAACCACCCAGTCTGCTTGATTCGGATAACTTAAATTAGCGGTAAAACTTCCCACGGCAATCCCTGAAGAAGATTGAAAATTAGCAACATTAATAGCTGCAGTATTAATAAAACCCGTATATGCATTTTGCCCAATTTGAGACAAAGCACTTTGAAGGGCTGCCTCAGCAGCAAAGTGACTGCTTAAACGATTCATTTCTCTTTCCACATGACGGACCTCATATATGGATTTCCCTAACGCGATACTTGAGAGTGTTAATATAAAGAAAATCATCATATAAGTTCCTAACAGAACAAAGCCATTGTCATTTTGAAATATCTTCTTTTTATCCATCACTCACAACCCCTCACCAAAACTAATTTACTGAATTTCTCATTAATACTTCCTGACTAAAAATTTGCTGTACCGGCCTGGCGGTTCCTCCTTGACCTACAGTGTCAGATCGTTGAACCGTTAAATTAAGTTGAATACGATCATTATTTTGAATCGTGCTGAATAAAGTAACATTATCTGAAATCACTTTTGAATTTCCTTGAATTACAACAAGCCCTGAAGTCAAAACATCTCGAATCAATTGCCCATTCGTAACCGAATATTGAACCCATCCGTCCAAAACTCCATTCTGAGTATCTCCTGATTGATTGTAAGCTCCCCACTCGACTACATTGCTATTAGTGCCTTGAACGGCATCTCCGTCATTATCCCAATCAACAGGAACTTGAAATCGTAATACCGATTGCCCTTGCCCGTCTAACGTTATGTTGAGATGGCTAGGAGAAGCTAAAGGACTTGTTTGAGACACTTCTCGTGTCACATGTCTTAGCACTTGCATCGAACTCTGATTCAATTGAGAATAAACCGTATCACTCCTAAAAATAACCCCTGCCATTTCCAAAACAGAATAAGTTGTTAGAATTAAAAGTGGAAAAATAATTGCCACCATTAATAACTCTACTAATGTAAAACCTTTTTTATTCCATTTTTTTAATAAATTCATTTTATTCCCCTCAAAAAACACTCTTCATCGTGGATATTTGCAGATTCAAAGCCCGCCCTCTCGGCCCAACCCAAGTTACATTAACCGTAATCGTCGCAATCTGCGCTCCATTTAAATTAATTGGATTTGTCACAATAGCTACATTTCCATTAGGTAAATCAGCTGACAAAAAATTATTCGGAACGATTCCACCCACACCCTGAAGAGGTGTTTCTTTCACAATTTCCAAAACCGTATTCGCAGTATTAAGCGCAAGTAATCGCTGCCTAGATTCTTCGGATAAATGGTGTGCGGCTAGCAGAACATAAAAAGCGACCAACATCACCACAACTAGAACTCCTAAACTAAATAAAAGCTCTACCAACATGATCCCTTTGGTTGTTTTAAATTTTTCCTTTGTCGCTTGAACCCCTTGCTTGATATCCATATTTTCAGCCTCATTTCCCAGTTATTCTCCATGCACCTACTATAATTATGCCTTGAACCATTTGCGAATACAATGCTCTAAGTGTAGAATTTATAGTGAGTTGTAAAAATTTTTGTCATTTGTTAAAACTTTTTTACAGGGCTCGCGCAACCTATTTAGAATTACTATAAGAGGGCAAGAGAGTGAAACAAAAAAGTCACATCTTAAATTCCAAAGGTTTCTCGTTGCTAGAGTTCTTCATATCAGCCATTGTTTTATTTGTGGCTCTATCATTAAGTATTTCTGCTGTTAACTATATATCTCAAACAAATGAAATGAGCTACGAAGAAATTGTCGCCTTACAAGACGCCCATAGAGCCATAGAGCAAGTTAGACAACAAAGTGCCATAGGGCTTTTTCCTGAAAACGTTATCAATACTTTTCCGGATAACCAAGCTATTGCGGGTTTCAATAACTTACCTGGAGAACAAGTAACAATTAATTATGTGTCTACAACAGAAAATCCACTGAATCTAACTATTTCTGTGACTTGGAACTCAACAACAAAAAATGGAAATAACAGAACAATGACGACTCAACTAACAACATTAGTGACACAGAGGTAATTCGATATGAATATGCTGGCACTAAAAAAACGAATCTTTTGGAATAAAAAAGGTTGGACTCTTTTAGAGATGATGGTCACATTAGGCGTCTTTGCTATTTTAGGACTTCTACTTATGACCATATTTTTAGCCGGAGAAACATTAGTAGAAATTGGCAGTGAAAAACTATCTCTGCAACAAGAAGCGCGCTCATCTATTGATCGCATGTTAAAAGAACTAAGGCAAGCACAACCCAGTACAATTACTGTAAATGCCCAGGGAAATAATATCACTTTTCAAATCCCACAGACGGTTGACTCTAACACAGGAGAAATTACTTGGTCTTCTCAAATCACCTATTCCATCGGAGGCATTAATAATGTACAACTCCTTCGCACACAAGTCGGAAGCGCCTCTCAAATTGTTTTAGCGAACCATGTAAATAATAATGCTGGAGATCCTAATCGACTCCAATTTCAACTGGACCAGGTTGGAAACCCTTCTCAAATCACCATAAATATGGGGCTGGCAAACACGCTGCTCAAAGGACAAACGGTTAATATTTTTGTCACAGGTGAAGTCAATCTCAGAAACACCTCATAAAACCACCTTTCTATTCCACATAATCTAATGGAAAAATATCTCTTTTCCCCTTATCATTAATAGTAAGGGCAAAGGTTGTATCTTTATGTGGGAAAGGAAGTAATGATGGAAGTTAAATTGAGAAATCTCAATAATAACAAAGGGGTTGTTATGGTTACCTCTGTGATCTTTATTATTGTGATGGCTACTATTTCCACATCCCTCTTAAATAGTTCCATGAGTGAGCGTAAGCAGATAGAAATGGAACAAAACCGCATCATTGCTTTCAATCTAGCTGAAGCAGGAGTCGACTCTGCTGTTGCGGCGCTCAGTTTAGACGCCAACTACGCAGGCACCGGAAATGCCCTGTCCTTAGGAGACGGTTCTTACTCTGTCTCTGTGATCCAACCAGACCCTGGCGGCAACCCTAATGTAAGAAAAATTATTTCTACAGGATACGCACCCGACAATCAAACAGCATCTTATGCTTATCAAGAAAGAACCGTTACATCCTACATCACAATTACACCACAAGCATTATATGCCCAACCCATTTTTGCTGAAAAAGCAATTACATTAAAAGGAAATACGACCACAGATAGTTACGATTCCGATCTAGGCGCATATGGAGAGTCTGGCAATGTCGGTTCCGAAGGACACATTGTCAGCAATACAATTGCACAGAACAGCATCACTCTTACAGGCAATGCAAATGTTGATGGGGATGTTACTGTCGGTACAGGAGGAGATCCTAACTCAGTCATTGCTGTCTCGGGAAATGCCACGATTCAAGGGAACACTTTAGTCAACAACTCACAACGTGTTTTCGATCCTGTTAGCATCCCAGAAAACCTTCTTCCAAGCGGTGAGCTTTTAGTCGAAACCTCAACCACACGCCCTTTAGCCGGTGGTGCCCATTTATTTTCGGGAGTTACCATTGAAAGCAATAGCACCCTCAATATCGCCGGGCCAGTAGAACTTTATGTAACAGGTGATGTCAGCATTGTTGCAGATACAGTCAACACCCCTGACAATAAGCCTGCTAATTTTATTATTAAAATATCAGGTGATAATGAAGTCACGCTTCAAGGAGATGGGTCTCTCTATGGAGTAATCTACGCTCCCGAGGCGGGGAAATTTCAAGATGGCATTAGCCTAAACGGCTCCCCTTCCGACGGTAACCTAGATTTCTTCGGAGCTGTCGTTGGCCACAAAGTAACGAGTGATAATACAAACATTCACTATGACGCTGCCTTAGCAGATGCTGGAAATAGTTCTAAAAGTGAAACCGACGTTGTATCCTGGCAAGAAAGCTAGCCTAGATGTGTTAGAATTAATGACATACGAACACGATGAATAACAATCAAGGATGATTCGTCTAATAAGCAATACTTAAAAAGGATTTTATTATGAAGCACTACTTAATCATTTTTATTTTATTCTTTGTTTTTGTTATAGATTCTACAGGCTACAGTCAAAATGTCCATCCGGCACGGGTTACACCCGCCGTTAGAATTTTCAAAAAAGTAAGTCCTGCAGTTGTTAACATCAGCACAGAACGTGTTGTGCTTCTAAATAAAAATCCTTACTGGAAAAATCAAGGACAAGCCTTAGATAAAATCTATCAAAATCAACCCGCTCAAGCACAAAAAATCCCTAGCTTAGGCTCTGGAGTTATCATTGATCAAGAAGGGCTGATTCTCACGAATGCCCATGTCGTAGATAGAGCAGCCTCAACCATTTTTGTCACTTTGTTTAATGGACAAAAACTTCCTGCTAAGCTTATTGGCGTCAACCGTCCTAATGATTTAGCAGTTATAAAAATTGAGCCCCCTTTCCCACTAACATTAATTGAATTAGCAAATTCAGATCAGCTCCTCATTGGAGAGCCTGTCATAGCAATAGGAAATCCTTATGGGTTATCTAGTACCATTACAACAGGAGTCGTTAGTGCCAACAAGCGCACTTTAGTCACACCTCAAGGGCAAGTTATTTTAAAAAATGTGATACAAACAGATGCGGCAATCAATCCCGGTTCCAGCGGAGGCGCTCTTGTTAATATTGAAGGAAAGCTTATCGGCATCAATCAAATCGTTGCCCAAGAAGCGCAAGGCATTAGTTTTGCCATCCCCTCTAATATCATCAAACAAATTTTACCAGAATTTATGAAATACTACAGAGCACACAAAAACGAAGAGAAAATTGAACCGGCTGAAGAAAAATAGTTTTTAGTTGTGGAGATTTTCTAGTTGAATGCCGCAGAGAAAAGACTAATGGTATCTTTCTGATGATCCCAATCTAAATTCATCATAGAATCAAAATACCTTTTTTCAGCTTTTAGATCCTGTCCCTTATAATGAGGAGAAAGAACGGAATAAGAAATTTTCTGTTTCTTTAATTGACGCACAAGGCCTTCGGTATGAAACCCTCCCACAACCAGAACAACTCGATTGTGTCTTTTTAAAACAGAAAATAAATTATGAGTAATCACTTCATCTCGTTCTTGTGCTACTAAATAAAACTCCGCCGCCGCCTTCAGCAAGTCTTCTAGCGCGACATCATAATGAGAACTTTTTTGTTTACTACCTAAAACCTTATTAATGATTTTGTTGAAGTAACTCTCTTGAAATACATTTTTGTTCTTCAGATAAGAATCCCAATCAGCGCGAGTTGCTTTCAAAGAAACAATTCTCTTTATTTGATCCAAGTATTTCAAAGCATGTACAACCTTTAACTCTTTCCTCTTCATAACTTTCTTTGTAACTCTATTTTCTAGAAGCTCTAATTCCTCAAACAAATCCCAAGACCTCATTTTCTGAATTTTAATTTGATAAGAAACCCAATGATTTAAATAAGGATAATTTTGCTTCACTTCGTTTTGGAGAGCCTCGAAATAGCTCCAAAATGCTTTGCTTTGCATCCCTTCATTCGATTCTAATTGAAACGCTCGCTTATCTATTTTAAGGTCCTTGAGCAATTCTTCATATTCCTGGATTAATAGGTCCGCATCTATAACTCGATTCTCTTCAATCCAATCGAGCAACAACTTTACATGAGGCAAATCGGACAAAGAAGCATCCCCCCCTTCGAACCAACCCATTAAAGACAATAGGTAATCCGTCAACTTCAGCCTTTGATTATGAAAATTTTCCATCATCCTATGAAGCTTTTTTCCATCTGGAGTAGCTACCTCTGCCAAAGAGCGTAACAGTTGTTTTCTTAAAGAAAGAATTCTATTCTTTGCATCCTGCCTTAAGTAGAGTGCTTTTCTAAATTGTTGTATATTTTTTTGATAAAGTTGATGATTTTCTATTCCCAGCAATTCAAAAGGTTTCTTGTTAACCACTCGCGCATATTCAGGGCCTGAGAGACGAAGCTTTTTTAAAAGGCTCCCTGCCACTTCTTTTTTAAGTTGTATATCAGAAAACCAAAATAATTTTTCTACTTCAACGATTCCCTCATTTCCTTCATAAGCAACTGCTTGGACATTCTGCTCGTTCACATAGTATCGAATCACATCAGAAATATTTTCCTGAACCTGAGTGGATGTATGCAAATCTTGGATAATAATAACTTCTTTTTTATTATGAGAAAAATTAGAAATATATTCTTCTTGTACTGTTGCTAAAGACGAAGGAATGGATGCCTGCGCAGAAGGACAGACAAAGCTAATAATCAGCAAAAGACATAAAAAAGAATAGAAAGATTTAAGAGGAAATAAGTAATCTAACTTCATCAATTTGGGTTTAGCTTCCTTTCATGAAATAACGACTTCACCTTTGGCTTATATCTGGACGAGATGAAAAGTCCATTAAATTTAACCTACAAAGGAGTTATTTGCAAATAAGAGGGGTGTGGTGAGAAACTTAAATCACTATAAGTTATTTAATTTAAACAACTTAAATATCTATTTTTTCAGGAGCTGTTTAAAGGATGTTAATTCTGTCGTAGGTAATTGGCAGGCAAAGTTTTGACACACATAAGCCGTAGGTTTTCCTCCCATAGGGAGGTACCCTTCAATAAAAGGAACCACTTCTTCTATCTTAGATTCTTTGTCTGAATGGAATAAAACAACTTTATTGGGTAGAAATGATCCAAACAACTCATCAACCATAGGTTGAACATCCTTAGCGCTCTCCGCTGCCAAAACAACTTCTCTATTGGGTCCTAAAGAAAAATCTAAGGCAATCAACATCTGGGGGTACCCTGAAGGCATCCGCTCTATTTCTGAAGAAAAAGCACTTAACGTTTTTAAAGCATCTTCATTCCAATCAGATTCCATGGTCATTCGATTCAGTCTTAAAAGAACTAATGTAGCCATAGAGTTTCCTGAAGGAATAGCTCCATCATAAATTTCTTTCATAGGAGAAATAAGCTGCTCTGCATCGCTAGCTGTAAAAAAGAAGCCGCCTTTTTCTTTATCCCAAAACAGGCGCTTCATTTCTTGAGCAAGCCGAATTGCTTCTTTTAAATAACGAACTTCGAAAGTCGCTTCATAAAGATCCAAAAGACCATAAATGAAAAAAGCATAATCCTCTATAAAACCCGTTATCCCTGATTCTCCATCGCGATAACGATGAAGCAACCGACCTTCAGGGGTTACTAATTTATCCAAAATAAAATCAGCGGCTTTCATTGCTGCTTGCTTGTAATTATCATCTCCCAACACTCTTGAACCAAAAGCCAAACTGGAAATCATTAAACCATTCCAATCTGTAAGCACTTTATCATCTAAATAAGGCCGCAACCTTTCTCTGCGTTGCTCAAATAATTTTTTTCTGCCACTTTTTAAAATTTCTAGAATTTCTGGTTCTGTCCGATCAAATTTTTTCGCTACACCTTCAACTAAATTCGCTACATATAAAGTATTCTTATCTTTAAAATCTCCATGAGGATCTACTTCTGCATTTCCTCCAGGCAAAACCCCAAAAGCAAAATTAAAAATCTCTGCATTTTTTTTGCCTAAAGCTTTTTTAATTTCCGATTCTTCCCAAACATAAAAAGCACCTTCCGTTTTATCCTCTGGCTTATCTTCGTCAGCAGCGCTGTCCGCATCCTCTGCAGAATAGAAACCCCCTTCGGAGCTTGTCATCTCCCTGAGCACATAATTAAAAATGTCTCCCACGACATCGGCATAAAAAGAATTCTGAGTTGCTTGGTAGGCTTCTAAATAAGTTTTTGATATCAAAGCTTGATCGTAAAGCATTTTTTCAAAATGAGGAATATGCCATTTTTTATCGGTTGAATAGCGATGAAACCCGCCTCCAAGATGGTCATACATCCCTCCCAACGCCATCATCTGGAGAGTTCTTTCAGACATTTCGATTGCCTTCACGTCCCCTTCCCTTTTCCAATAGCGAAGAAGAAAAGAAACAATAGGAGTTCGAGGGAATTTAGGTGCGGGGCCAAAACCACCCAGCTCCGCATCGTATTGAGACTCATACTGATGAAATGCTTTTTTCAACACATCTTCCGTAAGCTCTTTGCTTTCTTCTGTCTTATTTTGAGTTTGTGCTTTTAAAAATTCGGAAATCTCTTCACTCGATTTGAGCAATACGCCTCGGTCCTCTTTCCATTTATCCGAAATCGAACGAAGCACAGTCGCAAACCCAGGCTTCCCCCATTTATCCTCAGGTGGAAAATAAGTTCCTCCATAAAAGGGTTTTAAATCTGGAGTTAAAAAAACACTCATCGGCCAACCACCCGAACCCGACATCGCCATGACAGCCTGCATATAAACTTGGTCTACGTCTGGACGCTCTTCTCTGTCGACTTTAATGGAAACAAAATGATCATTCAAAATCTGAGCAATCGCTTCATTTTCAAAAGACTCTTTTTCCATAACATGACACCAATGGCAGGTTGAATACCCCACAGAAAGAAAAATAGGCTTATCTTCTTTCCGTGCCTTTTCAAAAGCTTCCTCATTCCAAGCATACCAATCCACAGGATTGTGTGCATGTTGAAGCAAGTACGGGCTTTTCTCTTGGCTCAGTCGATTGGTATATTTATTCGATTGCATATCAGCACCCAAAGGTTGTATATGACAAAACAACAAAGCAAATACAATTGTTAAATGTATAAAAGAATATTTTGTCATATATATAAGGTAAGTTAGCTCAAAGGAACTAAGTTGTCATTTGCATCATAAGTGTAACGAGGACTTCCATTATCTTTATGAATACGCACTTCAACCACACTTAATTTTCCGTTTTTTTCTTCAATATCAAAATCTAAATCCAACTCATCTCCGCTATTAACATCTTTCATATCCGTACAAGAGTAATAGTAATCCCCTGTTTTCCCAACACGCTCGTGGACACGAATAAGCTCTAAGGTTCTTTCATTGCCTGTTCTAGGATCGACAACAGAAAAAGCTCCCATAAATGCCTCTTCATCAGCGATATAGTCCCGAATTGTTTGTCTCAATCCTTCAGCAGAAGGCTGAGCCCACAAAGCACCAAAACTTAAACTAAAAATTAACAATGCTACCATAAAAGTAATTTTTCGAACGAACATAAAACACCTCTTTATTTAGTTTTAAATAGGACTTGTTGCAAAAGAATATGCGCAAGAAAAAAACAAGCCATCTTGCGCATATTCCAACTTAGAATCTAGTGAGAACCGTCATGATGAGAACCACCATGTTCTTTCACAACTTCTTCACCTTCTTCAACTACTTCATCCATTTCCTCCATGCCGTCTTCTATCACTTCATCCATTTCCTCCACGACGTCTTCAATCACCGCTGTTCCACCATGTTCACCGGCTTGAACAACTGAATGAGGCGCTGCAAAGAAAACAAATACAAGCATTACCAACAAAAAGCTTTTAAGTAAGTTTTTCATATCTTTCTCCTGTTTGAATAGCTTAAAAATTTATTAATTTAAGCCGTTTTGTTTTTAAAATAGAACTCTGTGCTAATCTCGTTAAAAGGCTCTCCATCTACTTCGACGTAAGGATAAAAGAAAATATTCACAGGGTCTCCAGCATTTGGAGGAGAAAGCTCCACATCTCTCCCAACACTGATTAAAAACTTACCCGTATCTATCCCACCAAAATAAGTCTCTTTTCTTTCTGGGTTCTTCTTTGCTTCAGAAGCATCTACTTGCTGCCAACCCTCTTCAGGGTGATAATACTCTGCCCAACAGTGGTAACCTTTTATTTTGCCTTCATCCATACTTTCTGGAATTGGAAGCCCTATTTTAAAACGAGCGGGGATGTTCTCAGCTAAAGACATCGATATAAATAAAGAATGGAAATCGGTGCAATTCCCTTTAGCAATATCACAAGCACGTATCGTGTCTCCTTTTCCATAACCAGGAACACTTTTGTCGTAACTCATATGATTAATCACGTAATCAAATATACCTTTGGCTTTTTGCTGAACAGCACCTTTTCCTTGCGTTGCTTCTTGAGCCCGTTGTTTAACTTCAGAATTAACAACCATAAGCTTAGATGGATCCAGAAATGGGGTTAAATCTTCTGTTAAACTAGAATTTCGATACGACTCTTGATTCAGTTTAGCCTCATAGTCAATAACAACTGTGATTAAATCTAGTTGATCTACCGGAACTTCAAAATACAAAATTTCATTATTGAGTTTAGAGTCTTTTTTAATTTCATAAGGAACAGGAACTGTAATCTTACGGCTGATGATTTCTTGACCATCTCGACTGCTCGCTAGAGGAACCCAAACTTTGATGGACTGCGCCGTCTGAGGAAATGCCTTCATTGTGGCCGAATACTGAACGCTAAACTGTCTCTCAGCAGAAAAAGGTTGAGCTTCTACATTCTTATTTAATAAACTAAGAGTAAAAACGAAACCTCCTATGATAATGATACTAATCAAACCATATCTCATTACTGCCTCCTCTTTAAAGATAACACAAAAGGTATTTTTAACATTCCCCAGAATTTCTGCCATTTTGCTCCTTCAAAATAGCCTATTCCATAATCAATAGCAAGCACATCTTTCCGATGGATAAATGAGCCAAAAACCCGATCCCAAATAGAGAGAATGCTCGAATAGTTCGAATTAGTTTCCTTAAGAATCTGAGAATGATGTACTCGGTGCATATTCGGAGTCACAATGAACAACCTTAAAATGGAGTCTATTTTCTCTGGAAGAGACCAGTTGCTATGGTGAAAAAAAATGACGGGTTGAAGACACATTTCGTAGACAACTAAATGAATTAAATCTAAACCTAATAAAGGTAATACAGCTAACCGTGCCGTTGTTGAAATCACAATTTCAATGGGGTGAAACCGCAGAGCTGTTGTCGTGTCCATTTCCGTATCACTATGATGCATGCGATGCAATCGCCACAAAGGGCCTTTATGTAACAGCACATGCCACAAATACATCCAAAGATCAAAGAGGACAAATGCCAATACAAAATTCATCCATGTCGGCAACGAAACTAAACGCAATAAACCAAATTCATGAACCTTTGCCCATTCAATCACAGCTATAGTTAATCCAGAAAAAAATACCGCTATTACAATTCCATTCGTTACCGCTATCAACAAATTTGGAAAGGCGTGTTTGAAATGATGTTTTCTTCCTTTAAAAAGAGGCCAATAATGCTCTAATAAAAATAGAAAAGATAGCGATGAAAGAACAACAATCAATTTCAAAATCAAACTCCTTTTAATTATAAACCGTCATTGCGAGGTGGCAGCTTCTTCTTTTTACTAACCTCCGACTTCTGTCACCTAAGATCAGGGTATAACTTCCGTTTCAACCCTGTAATATCAAATCCAAAGTAGTAAAAACAAATGAGCAGAAGATTAATCCACTTTTGAGTCCAAGTCCCTTGAGACACAAATCTTCTTGCAGAAGTAATAACCGGCTCTTTAATAACAGCAAACTTCTTTCCCTTTGAAAGGCGGCTAAAAAAATCCACATCCTCAAAAGGAACCTGAGTGCTAAAGCCTTTCATTCGATTAAATAATTTCTTACGTATAAATAGGGCCTGATCTCCATAGGAGAAGCATCTCAAACGCGTATAGGTAGAAAAAAAACGTAGAGACCAACGACGGTCATCAAACTGCATATAAAATCGCCCCGCCTCATAGGAGGTTGTTTCTAATGTATTTTTGATTAAATCAAATGCATTAGGAGGCAAAAAAGTGTCTGCATGTAAAAAAAGAAGCACGTCTCCCAAAGCCAGTTCGGCGCCTCGGTTCATTTGCTCTGCTCTTCCTTTTTTTGATTGAATCACTTTAGCAAAACGAGATGCAATAGATTCTGTTTGATCTTCGCTTCCAGCATCAACAACAATAACTTCAAAAAAGTTATGATTAGACACAAGGTTTTCTAAGGTTCCCTCAATGCATTTTGCTTCATTATAGACTGGGATAATTACGGAGATTTTCATAATTAAAAAGAAATGAAATTCAACTTTCTAACTTTATGAGGTTAAACAAGAGATCCTGTACAGGAAGAACCCGAACCGGCGGTACAAGCAAAACAATGATCTGCTGTCAAAACTTCATGGCGCTTTAACTCATCTGTAGTCACATCAAATATAGTAGGTTTGGATCCATTGTCACGACCATTTACTCGCATATTCAAAGCTTGGTTAAAATCACAATCATACAACTTTCCATCCCAACTCACACTTAAAGTATTAATACACATTAAACTTGAAACTGTTTTTGGATTAAAACTATTGATCAACAACTCTACATATTCCTCATACTGATCAAAAGCTTTGAGGTATTTCTCATATCGCTTGATAGGCATATTAGTTATTGTAAACAAGTCGTTAAAAACAATGCCGTAATCTTCTAAGAGACGCGCCTTATATTCTCCGATTAAACTTTCTTGAGTTGGTGGCAAATGAGGTCCTACTGGGTTATAAACCAAATTAAGTTTCAATCCGGTTTCTTCTTTACCATAACCCAATTTATTAAGCAGCTGTAACGCTTCCAGGGATTTATCAAAAGTCCCTTTTCCTCTTTGTTTATCTACATTCTCCTGAAGATAACACGGTAAAGAAGCAACAATTTCCACTTTATTATCTGCTAAAAATTGCGCCGTATCTTCTTGGCCTGGTTCATACAGAACCGTTAAATTACACCGGTCCATAACCTGAATATTACGTTTACACGCTTCGGTAACAACATATCTAAAATGAGGATTGAGTTCCGGAGCCCCTCCCGTAAGATCAAGTGTCTTAATTTCTACTTGATCCATAAATCGAACAACCGCTTCTGCAGTTTCTCGATTCATATTTTCTTCTACTTTTAACGGACTGGATTCCACATGACAATGCGTGCAGGCAAGATTGCAAAGTTTTCCAATGTTAACTTGAAGAGTATCTACACGCTTCTCAATGGCGAGATTATTTTCTTTTATAACGGTCTCAAAACGATTCAAAAGGAGCCTCCTACTTTTTATAGCTATCAGCCATTAGCTAAAAGCGAACTAGCAACAGCTTTCTGTAGAGCACGCTTCAATGGTGGCGTCATAAGCCTGCCCCTTTGTCTCTTTGGGATGACGTTCAACAGAACGTTGACAATCAAATTCTGTTGCTTTAGACAAGGAAATGTTTTTAATTGGAGGAACAGGAATAATATCTTTGTTGTAAGGTGCGCGAGAATAAATGTTAAATGTTTTATCACAAACAGCAGTAAAAGCACCTCTTCTTAAGATATGCCCATCATCATCTAGAACTTGTTTCCATGGCCCCTTGTATATAACAGCTTGATTTCTTTCTAAACAAGGGCCTTCTTTACCTTTGTAAGCAATAAGCGTCACGGAACGAAACTCAATTCCTTTTACTGTTTGCCAAGGTTTCTCATCTCTTTTTTCAATTTCTATTCCGTAAAAACCAACCTCTTCAAAAGCTTCAACGAATGCCTTTTCTTGAAATGCTCCTGAAATACATCCACTCCACAAATAATCATCATCCTGAAGCTCTTGCGGAACAAATTCATCAGACACAATATCAGATATTGCAACACGTCCACCTTTTTTCAACACACGAAACATTTCTTTAAATAATTGTTTTCTTTCATCGTTTCCGACAAGGTTAAGAACGCAATTAGAAACAATCACATCAACAGAGTTATCTGGAATTAATGGCGTTTCTTTTTTAAGCTGATCAATTTTTCCTTGAAGCTTCAAAAAGTCATCCGCATTCTTAACTTTTTTATTAGAAACTTTTTTATCTACTAAGTCAAAATCTGTTTGAAGATCTTGAATTCTTCCTCGCTTAAATTCCACGTTAGCCCAACCAATTCTTTTTGCCATTTCCTTTTGATGTTTTCGAGCTAAACGAAGCATTGTTGGGTTAAAATCCACACCAATCACTTTCCCCTTCGGCCCTACTTTTTGAGAAGCGATATAACAGATTTTCCCCCCACCAGAACCTAAATCTAAAACAACTTCCCCTTCATTCACATACTGAGAAGGATCCCCGCAACCATAGTCTTTATCAATAATTTCTTTTGGAATAACCTTTAAGTACTTAGGATCATAACTCACCGGGCAGCAAAGCGCCTCTTCTCTCTTAATAGCTCCTTTTGCATAACGGTCCTTTACGCTCGTTTCGAGCTCAGACAAGCTATTAGAAGTAGTTTTTTTTCCGTTTGAGAGGGTTTTTTTAGTTAGTTTTCCGTTTTTTCGATTTGCGGTTTTCATTTCTGTTTCCTTTCCCAGCCTAGGACAAAATAATAACATCTCATATAATTGTAGTTTGATTCAAATCACATACTCTTACTTGGCACCCCTAAGTCAGGTACCTAGTGTGCCGAGTCTTTAGACCTGGCATACAAAAAAAGTTATATTTGCCATTCTTACCTTATTAATCTAATGCAGAAACAGCCTATACCCTTTTTAGAGCGGTACATATTACCACTATTTACGTCCAAAATCATAAAATAGATTCAATTTCATCCCTATTTCTCTCTAAAGACTCTATTTCATCTAGATCCTCTAAAGAATCGATTAAAAGGCTCCTCAAGCCCTTTTTCTGTATCACAGACTGTGTTGCTCGAAGCACATTATCCGTACTCCATGGAATCTCTCTAAATAGAGCCGTTTCGTCTATTGAAAGCCCTATAAGATAATAGCCGCCATCTTCTGAGGGGCCTATAACGACATCCGTCTGTTCTAAGCTTAGGAATGCCTTTTGCATCAATTCGGGTCTGAATCCTAAAATATCACTCCCCATGACAACCACATGTTCTGATCCTTTTTGAAAGCTCTCAATAAAAGCATGTTCTAACCGATCTCCCAATCCATCTCCTTTTTGAACACGATACTGGAAAGGGCCTGAAAGCCATTGACGAATTTCAGCTTCTTTTTCAGGAGGATCAAAACAAATAGTAACTTGCGTCTCTGAGGGAACTCCTTCTAGAATTTTTTTCATAAGATGTTTAGCCAATCGGTTATAAATTTCTGTGGCCTTTTCTTCCCCAATCGATTTTGCTAAACGTGTTTTAACTTTGCCGGGAGTAGGGTGTTTTACAAAATAAATAAGTTCTCTTTTGGGCATATCCTTATCCTAAATTTAACAACTGTTCTTTCTTGTTTCGATAGAGATAACACTCTAAAACAAAACAAGAATAAAAAATACTGTACTCAACCAAACGAACCCAACGAAACATAGAATCTTGATCTCGATACATAAAATAAAAATCTAAGTAATACAAAAAAACAAGTCCCGAGAACAAAACCAAAGACCGCATAGGAATAAAAATTAAAAACGGGAAAACCCAAGTAAAATACCAAGGGTTTCCTGTTGGTGCAATAAAAAACAATGTTGTTAAGAGAATAAATAAAGAATAAATTAGATGTTTAGTTTCATTCTTTTTTGCTTTTAATAACCGAACACACAAAACGCCTCCCGCAGCCCCTAACAATCCAGCGACGCAAATACGACTAGCCCTAGCAGCAACCTCTTCACTCCAAGGCAGTTGATCCATAAGAAAGTGGACAACAGAAAAGATACTCTGATTAACACTCCAGTACGTTGAAAAAGCCTTAAGCCCTTCGAACAAAGCGTCTCCTACAAATATAAAGGGGAAATAAAACAAAAAGATGACGGAGGAAAAACTCAAAAAACCTATCAATGTTTTTTTGGGATCTTTTTTCCACCCCCAAATAAAAATCAGAGGAAGAAAAATAACAGGAGTAAATTTAACCAACACACCTAGTGCTAGAAAAACAAAAGAACGAACAATCCATTTTTGCATACACGCATAGATCAATAAACAAAAACTCAAAACCAAAAATACATCCAAATGCAAACTATTAGAGAACTCTTTTAAAATTAAAGGGCACCACGCATAAAGCAAAAGCCACTCAAATTTAATTTGTGCTTTGCGAAGGATTAAGAGAAGTAGAATAAAAATTAAAATCTCTGTCATGAAGATCATCCACCGCCACCCATCCAACTGCCAAGGTGAAATCCATTGGGACAATCCAAATAAACACTGTGCTAAGGGGGGGTAAATCGTTCTAATTTCCGGGAAATTAATTCTCTTGTATACCCTTTCCGCATCCATGGAAAGAGTCTCCACCGGAATCGCTTTATTTTCAAACGCTTCTGTTGGAGAAAGCGCAAAAGGATTCGATAGCTGAATCACACTTTGACCATCCCAAAGGTATCGAAAGGCGTCAACTTCTTGAAGCATATTAGAAGGAATAAAAAGAAAACGAAGAAGTACTCCAACAAGAAAAATAAAGCACACAAGCTTTCTAGAGTTGGAAGCATGTTTACGAACCCATTCAACAGCCATAAAAAATACTACAAAGCTCACTGCTTCTAAAAAAAGAAAGCGAAGGATGGGTCTATCTATGTATCCTTCGCCTAAAATAAAACTATGACTTAATAGAGAAATGGCTAGCGTGGAGAAAAATAAAACGAATGCCGCAACAAAAAGAACCCAATTGCTCTTTATCTTCATATACGGTTACAAAAACTATTTCTTCTCATTTAAGGACCAGTCATAATCCAAAAAGCGAATGCGGGTATCCTTTGATAAGTTTGCTGCGATTTCAGGGCTGACATATTTTTTAGCAAAAAGAACTGGGCCCCCAGCAGAGTCGAAGTCTTCCCCAAACCATTTAAAAATAGGAGAAAGATAAAAGGTGCTCTCAGAAGATTTGTATTCATTCTTTGATGAGTCCGCTAGAAACCCCTGTGTCTGACTTGTTAATTGTGCTTCTAGTTTTTTTCCGATATAAGGCTCATCCTTTAACACCGGACATCCAATCGAAGCGCAAACTAAAGCAAAGTGAATACGAGGTTCTTTAAAATTCTTTCTAAGCGTTTCATTTTCAATATCATTCAAACTCATTTTACTTCCAAAGACTTGTATAAAATCTTTATTCCAAACATTCTTAATACGTTGAATACTGCTTTTAGGATAAAAAGAAGCTTTAAAACCCCCGCCACCCTTAATGGGATAATTCATTAATACAATTTGCATCGCAGATGCGTTATAAACGTTAAGCCAAAATGCTATTTTGCTCTCATCATCCCAAGAATCAAATTCTGAGCGCTCCAAAAATTTGACGCTGTCCAAAAATTCTTCTAAGTCTTGTGAGGATTTTTTTAACGCTTTGTAATTAACGAAGCCTTCCTTTAAATAATTATTTAAAACCTGTGCGTACCCAGAATAATTCGTATCAAAATTTTCAGCATGCGCATTGCTTGTAAAAATAAATGCTGAAAAAAGGAATACGAATAATAAACTCAAATGTTTCATAACAACCTCCTATAAATAACTCATCCTACCTATTACGACGAAAACGCCCTAAAAAGATTCAATAAACTAGCACACAGCGTAGAGCGTTTAGCAGATAGAATCTATGGTCTTGATTTCAAACCCTCTCCCTATGAGGGAGAGGGAGAGTTTTTCCTTTTCGCTATTTATTCATTAACTGTCTAAGCACATATTGCAAAATGCCGCCATGACGATAATAATTTAGTTCTTCAGGTGTATTAATCCGACAAATAGCTTCAAAAGATTTATCGCCTGCCTGAACCGTCAAAGTCTTTCCTGGAGTTAAATTTTCTTTAATCCCTGTAATCGTAAACTTTTCTTCCCCTGTTAATCCGAGACTGCTTGCGGATTCTCCTTCTTTAAACTGAAGAGGCAAAACACCCATCCCAATTAAGTTGCTTCGATGAATGCGTTCATAACTTTGAGCAATTACTGCTTTAACACCCAACAGCCGTGTTCCTTTCGCAGCCCAATCACGAGAAGAACCCGTTCCATACTCTGCACCTGCAATTACGATCAGAGGTTTATTTTCTGCTTTGTATTTCATGGCCGCATCATAAATGGACATCCCTTCTCCATCAGGAAGATGTCGTGTAACACCCCCTTCTGTCCCAGGGGCCAACAAATTACGCAAACGAATATTAGCAAATGTTCCCCGCATCATTACTTCATGATTTCCTCTTCTTGCTCCAAAAGAATTAAAGTCTTTAGAATCTACACCTTGAGCAATTAAATATTTTCCTGCGGGCCCAGATGGAGGAATAGCACCTGCTGGTGATATATGATCTGTAGTAACAGAATCTCCCAACAAAGCAAGAACATGAGCCTCTTCAACATCCTCCAATCCAGAAGGTTCTGAAGACATGTTTTCGAAGAAAGGAGGATTTTTAATATAAGTAGAGTTTGCTTCCCACTCATAACAATCCGTTTCATCTACTTTAAATGATCTCCATTTATCATCCCCTTCAAATACATTGGCATACTGAGAAGTAAACATTTCAGAACTCACTTGCTTTAATGCTTCTGTCACTTCAGCTGTACTTGGCCAAATATCTTTAAGGTACACTGGGTTTCCTTCTTTATCCTTACCAATCACATCCTGAGTCATATCAAAGTTAGCAGTCCCTGCCAAAGCATACGCCACCACTAAAGGAGGAGATGCTAAATAGTTTGCTTTGACCAATGGATGAATGCGGCCTTCAAAATTTCGATTTCCCGAAAGAACACTCACAGCCAATAACTCTCCATCTTTAATTCCGTTAGCAACAGGTTCCGGAAGAGGCCCTGAATTTCCAATACACGTAGCACAACCAAACCCCACCAAGTTAAATTTAAGCTGTTCTAAATAAGGAAGTAAGCCCGTCTCTTTTAAGTACTCAATAACTACTTTAGAACCTGGCGCCAAGCTCGTTTTGACCCACGGCTTCACTTCTAACCCTTTTTCAATTGCTTTTTTAGCCACAAGTCCCGCAGCAATCATCACTGAAGGATTTGAAGTGTTCGTACAACTCGTAATCGATGCAATGACAACTGATCCTTGTTTTAAATCATAATTTCCACTGTGATTTGAAACAGCAACAGATTTTTCAGCATCTCCAGCGGGTAAAGAATGAAGCAACTCTTGAAACGCTTTTTTAGAATCTTTTAGAGCAATACGATCTTGAGGACGTTTAGGCCCAGCCAAAGAAGGCTCTACGGAGGTAAGATCTAGCTCAAGTGTATCCGAAAATTCGGGATCCTCTTTTCCATCTTCCCGAAACAAACCTTGCTCCTTACAAAAAGCTTCAACTAAAGCGATCTGCTCCTCACTGCGACCGGATAGTTTAAGATAAACGAGCGTCTCATCATCCACGGGGAAAAAGCCCATCGTCGCACCATACTCTGGTGCCATATTGGCAATAGTAGCTCTATCCGTTAAAGGTAATTTAGAAAGCCCAGGACCATAGAACTCAACAAACTTATCAACCACCCCTCTTTTTCTGAGCATTTGCACAATAGTTAACACAAGGTCTGTGGCGGTCGCGCCTTCTTTCAATTCTCCTACCAATTTAAATCCAACCACTTCTGGAATCAGCATCGAAACAGGTTGGCCCAACATCGCCGCTTCTGCTTCAATCCCTCCAACCCCCCAACCTAAAACACCGAGGCCATTAATCATCGTCGTATGAGAGTCTGTGCCCACAAGCGTATCGGGGTAAGCCAGCGTCTGTCCATCTTGTTCTTTCTGAAAAACAACAGGAGCTAAATATTCTAAATTTACTTGATGTACAATTCCTGTATCAGGTGGAACGACTCGAAAATTACTAAGCGCTTTCTGTCCCCATTTTAAAAAAGCATACCTTTCTTTATTTCTATCGAATTCTTTATCTGCGTTTTCTTGAAAAGAAGTACTCGTTCCAAAAGAATCAATCTGCACAGAGTGATCGATCACCAAGTCCACACTTTGAAGAGGATTAATCTTTTTAGGATCCCCGCCCATTTTTTGAATAGCATCACGCATTGCTGCTAAATCTACAACACAAGGAACCCCAGTAAAATCTTGAAGGAGCACGCGCGCAGGGCGGTAAGAAATCTCCTGAGAACTTTTTTCTTTTGGCTTCCATTTCAGAAAACCTTCAATGTCTTCTTTTTTAACAAACTTGCCATCTTCATTTCGAAGCAAATTTTCTAATAACACCTTTAAAGAAAAAGGCATTCTACGGACAACATTATTCGCACCGGCTAATTCTGACAGACTAAAAATAGTATAACTTTTACTTCCAACCCTGATTTGTTTCTGCGTATTAAAACTATTCATTCTTTATACCCTCTCACTTTCAATTAAACTAATTTAATCAGTATCTGATCGTTCTCAACTCTTAATTCATAAGAAGATTGCTCCAACCCTTCAACAGTACGGCATTGCCCGTTAGTGACATCAAAACCCCATGCATGCCAAGGACAAATCACTTCTTTACCATCTAACATACCTTCCCCTAGAGGGCCTCCCTGATGAGGGCAGGCATTTTCTAAAGCGTAAAACTTTCCCTCTACATTAAAAACAGCTATCCCTTTATCTCCAACTTCTATCGACTTCCCCTGACCTTCAGGGATATCCTCCACCTTAGCAATAAAAACAAAGTCGGACATCAACCAACCTCTTTCATACCTGAAAACATCCCTTAAGGATGAGGGGTTATAGCAATAATTGTTATTTGTTTCTTAAGAGGACCATAATACCAGAATACTCTATAAGCTGCTGAGGTCTTATTCTCAGCGTAAGCCTCAAAAACCTTCTCTCCCTTTGGTCCTTGAGTAGTTATATACTGATGCGTATTCAGCCCTGGATGCTTTGGGTTTTCTGATAAAACTTTAAGGGTTTTGCATACAGCCTTATATCTTTTTTTGTAAGTTTTATTCTTGCCGAGTATTTTGAGTTGTTTCAATGCAGAGTCTGTTATGACAATCTCAAACTTCAATTTATTCTCCCAGAGAATCTACATCTAACTTAGAAGTTTTGCCTTGAGCCGCTTCTTCAATGCCCTTTTGAAGCATTGTTATCGCTTTTTTATTTTTATAAAGCCAGGCTTCATTCTCAGGAATCTCTATTAAAGGCACCAATAAAATAGTTCCGTCCTTTTTATTCTTATAAATTTTAACCCTTTGGCTTTCATGAACTAAATTTCCAATAGTCACACGGCTCTTCTCATCAACGGTCTTTGTGCTGATTTCTTCATAATGCCCACTAACATCCATTTCTTTCTTTAAAATCATAACAATACTCCTCCCTATTCGATGGGTCCTATTTAAGACTAGCAGATTTTCCCATTATGGTCAAGTGGGAAAGTGGGAATTCAAACAAAGGAAGGGAATTTTTTTTCTAATTCTTTAAAAGACAATGCCTTCTGATCCCTTGGTGAAAGTACCGGATTATCTATCGGCCAATCAATATTCAAGAATGGGTCATTCCACTGCAGGCTAATTTCACTTTCTGGATCATAAAAATCAGTACACTTATATTCAATATCTGCTTCTTCGCTCAAAACACAAAAACCATGGGCATAATTTGGAGGGACATACAATTGTTTAAAATTATCTCCCGAAAGAACCACACTCACCCACTCACCATAAGTAGGGGATCCCTTTCGAATATCTACAGCAACATCAAAAATCTCTCCCCTCATAGCGCGCATCAACTTACCTTGAGGGTTTTTCAACTGAGAATGCAAACCCCTCAAAACA
The DNA here is from genome assembly GCA_029261035.1 of Candidatus Omnitrophota bacterium. Classification (GTDB taxonomy): domain Bacteria; phylum Omnitrophota; class Omnitrophia; order Omnitrophales; family JACROU01; genus JAJDCD01. Next base: position 390,487 of record JAJDCD010000023.1, on the reverse strand, counting down.
CCTTTTTTAGAGTTCGAATGATTGTGCTGAACAAACTCTAGAGGAACGCCTCCATCCACATACTTATCTTTTTGATAACTCTCCAGAAAAAACCCACGATCATCCCCAAAGACGTCTGGCTCTATCAAAATAACTCCAGGGAGTTTTGTTGGCGTAAACTTCATGTTTCAATCCTTTACACTTATAAAATTATTTATACCTCGAATATACTCTTAGCTCTTTCTTCTTTAGTATACTGGCTTTAAGAAACTTAATAAACACATAAAAAAATGGGTGGTTTTCTTGCTCAAATTAGAACCTTGAAAACAGATATAGCATCTGTCAGAATTTTAATATAGGAAGAGTTTTGAAGAAACAGCAGATAGTATTTTCAACGAAGCAATAGCTATGTTGAAAAAGGTTTCCGTCCCTTCCTTAACTCTGCATTCTTTGAAGCTCTTCCTTCTACATTTTAATCAAAAAATATGAGGAAGGATCTGAAGTAAAAAAAAATATGTCCAATAACCTCTGCTAAGGACAAGCAAGACCTCAGATCCTTCCCTCCAACACATCTTACCTTTCCCCTAAAACTTGAAATCGAAGTAGGAAGCCGGGGACATGGACTTTTGATACTGTTGCGCAGCAACTGTGTCTAAAGTGCGTGTCTCCCAGACCAAGGACAGACTGCACTCATTAAGACACTCTCCCTAAAGCAACATGCTTAAGATGTGAAAAGTGACAGTCACCAAGGTCTGCGTAAACGCAGCCTGGTGACAGTCACTTTTGTGCTGTCTGAGCGCCGGAGCAATTATATTTTCTTCAACATCTCACAAAACCCCCATCCTCCCCCCATGAAACACATACTGCTGAACATACCCAGCACAACTTCCCCACCTCTTCTGAGCATATTCCAACACCCTCTTCTCACTCACCTTCCGATTCCCAAAATAAAGCTTCCTCATAATCCGAAGAATCCAAACATCCACAGGAAAAGCCTCATACTTTTGAAACCCATAAAGCAAAACACAATCCGCGACCTTGGGCCCAATCCCTGGAAACTGAACAAGTAAACGTTTCGCTTCTTCGTAATCCGATTTTCGAATTTGATTCAAACACTCTGGATTTTCTTTTACCCCTTGTGCTGTTTTAAATAAATAAGGTGCACGGTAACCCAAACCCAGATCTCGAAGTTCCTTTTCACTGCTTGCTGCAACCTCATCAAAGCTAGGAAAGCAACTATTTTTCCGACTCAAATTTTCTGATAGCTGATGCCAAATATTTTGTATGCGTTTAAAATTGTTATTCGCAGAAATAATAAAACAGGCAATGGCCTCCCAAGAGTCTTGCCGAATAATTCGAAGGCCTTTAAACTTTTCGAAAGACTCTCGCAATTTCTCTTCTCGTTCTAAGACAGCGTATTCCTGTGATAAATCTCTTTTTAAATCAAAATAAGTCTCGATGTGCTTTTTTATACTTTTCTCTTCCGTGGAAACATTTAAAACAGGCCCTTCTTGCCAAAGAGTTAAGTTAACACCCTTTAGGATCCCCGTATATTTAGGTAAGCCCTCTTCGTTTTTAACAAATCCAAAAACTTGTGCAGAGTCAAGGGTTGCCTCTAAATTAAAATTTTTTGTTCTTATTTTCATAATTTAAAGAGTGCTGCCTGTAAAATTCTTTTTAAAGGCCCGCTTGGTTGCTTCTTGGCTTGTAAGCAGAAATTCTTGTGTCACCACTTCCGCTCCATTGGAATACTTCGTTTTGTTTTGGTAGGTAAAAGTAACATTGACGTTTTTAGGTTGAACGTCATATCGGGTATCAAGATAGTTCGTAATTTCCATATCTATCAGATTTGCTTGCTCTGCATCAAAACTGAATTGACGTTCAAAAATCACATTCACATAAACAAAAGCGTAAACAATCGTGCTCCATTGAACATTCAATCCTGAGTCGATCTGATATGGCACATCAAAGGAATAAGAATTTTCAATAACATCACGAACTTCTTCTTTGAATTGTTCAGAATAAAACGTCTTTGTTTGCTTCAACGTATTCAGCGAACCTGTCGCCATGTTGGCAAGAAAAAAGACGCTCGCTATAATCGTTACTGCAGAAATTAAAAGAAGTCCATGTTTCTTAAGTATCATTTATTTCTTACACTCCAAAAGAATAATGCTTGTAAAGCATTCTGGCATCAGCCAAGCATCAAATCGAATTAACGACGACAAAAATCGATTAATGGCTTTGTAAAATGGTAGAAATTTTTTAAATCGTTCCGATGAAGGCGGCTGATTAGAATCTTGCTTCTTATCAAATACCCCAACAAATAATTTTACCGTTAACCATGTTCCTAGTTTTTCTAACGGGCCACCAATTTTCTTTTTCTTCACAATCTTAAAACCGACTCTTTCTACTTGATGCGTCAGTTCTCTAATATCATAACGACGTTCATGATAAACAAACTCGTCATCATAAGCGTAATACTTAGGTTGAGTTGGCACCGTTAATATCAAAGACCCTCCAGGTTTCAATGCGGAAAAAATTTCTGCCAATACTTGGTCATCTTGCTGGATATGTTCCAAAACCTCAGATAACACCACTTGATCAATGGAGTTATTTTGAAAAGACAAGTAACGTGCATCGGTAACAGCAAACTTCGTTTCACCGTTAGCGTGAATATTTTCTGGAGTTAACCCTTCTGCAGCAATTTCCTTAAAAAATTTCATCGCATGATGGGAAAGGTCGGTATAAATCGAAGCGGTCGTGACCGGAGAAATGCCACTTCCTATTTCAAGGCGAATCCCGGAGCATTCTCCTGCAACTTCTTGGATGCTGCGGACTCGTTCCTGATAATTGAAGAGATGGTTCTTCAGGTCCAAATACGTTGGGTCTTTAAAAAAATCATCAAAGCGATTGAGCATGGTCTGGAGAGTGGTTTGTATCTAGGGTTCCGCGATCATTATCAAATATAGAAAATTTAGCCAAGCCCCACTTGTGTAAGCGAAATTGCAAGCTCACCCAAAGGACCCCTAATCCATATTTAACCGATCGTCCAAAATTAATAGAAGAAGCTTCCGTAAAATATTTTGTCGGACATGAGATTTCTCCCATATTAAATCCGAAATAAACTACCTGCGTCAAAAATTCATTATCAAAAACAAAGTCGTCTGAATTTTTTTCTAAAGGCAGCGTTTCTAAAACCTCTTTGGAAAAAGCTCTGTATCCTGTGTGATATTCAGACATTTTCTGTCCTATTAATAAATTCTGAGCCAATGTTAGAAAACGATTCGCTACGTACTTATACAGAGGCATCCCCCCTTTTAAAGTTCCGCCACATAAAATACGGGAAGCAAGCACAGCATCATAAATCCCAGAAGCAATCATCGAGGCCATTGCAGAAACTAGTTTAGGCTCGTACTGGTAATCAGGATGAAGCATAACAACCACATCTGCCTTTGCCTTTAAAGCTTCTCGATAACAAGTTTTTTGATTGCCGCCATAACCCTTATTCTTAGAATGAACAATGGTTTTAATTCCTAATTCCTTTGCCTTTTTTGCTGTCTCATCACTTGAGGCGTCATCTACCAAAATAACTTCGTCCACCAAATCTTTTGGCATATCATCATATGTTTTCTCTAAGGTCTTGCTTGCATTATATGCAGGCATTACCACAACGACTTTTTTTCCGTTAATCATAAAATACTCCTTAAAATTAAAGCTTACTCTGGGACAGTCCCGAAGGGACAGTCCCCCATTAACACTATAATTCCAAATCTTCCAAGCGCCGGTTTTCACCAATCACGATGAGAACGTCATCTGCTGCAATCTTAGTATCTGCGCCTGGCAACATTTTTAAAGTTCCTTCCAGAGGTTTTTTTATTGCCAAAACCTCTACACCAATTTTACTTCTCAACTTCAAATCTTTTAACGTCTTATTAGCAAAGCGATCCGGTGCTGCAACTTCTAAAATACTAAACTCATCTGATAGTTTGATCATATCCAGAATATCTCCAGAAAAAAGACTACTGGCCAAACGAATGGCTTCATCTCTAACGGGGAAAATAACTTCATGAGCTCCAATTAAAGAAAGAATCTTAGCATGTTCATCACTAACCGCTTTCGTTATAATTCGATGAACACCCATTTCTTTCAAATACAAAGTAACAATAAGACTAGCATCAATGTGATCCCCAAAACTGACAACAACGATATCGGCATCTTTCACACCTACTTCTTTCAACAGTTTTTTGTCTGTAGCATCTCCAATAACAGCATTTGTAACTTTGTCTTTGATCGCATCCACACTTTCCTTATTACGATCAATAGCCAAAACTTCACACTTTTTTTGAGCCAAAGACTCGGCTAATGTTGCTCCGAAATTCCCAAGGCCAATCACGACAATCTGCTTCATTCCTTACTCCTTTATGCGCTATCTGCTAATAATTACCCAGTCAATATGGTTTCGTCTGGATAGGTATAAACTTGCTTTTTTTCTTCAGGAATAACCAAAAAAGCTAAAGCAAGAGGGCCAATACGCCCCACAAACATGGTTATTATAATAACCCATTTCCCTAAAAAAGAAAGGGATGATGTAATTCCCAAACTCATTCCAACAGTTCCAAACGCTGAGACCACTTCGAAAAAAATAGGGATAAACTTTGCTCGTGCCACCTCAACAGCATCTCCACGAACTTCTGTGATTTCGAGAACAACAGACATAACAAGAACAAACAAAAAGGATGCTGCAAAAATCGAAATACTCTTCGTTACTGTCTCTTGAGAAATCGTTCGCTTAAAAACAGAAACCGATGTTTTGCCTTGCATCCGAGATACAATCAAAAAGATTAAAACAAAGAAGGTGGTCACCTTAATACCACCCACACAGGAACCGGGAGCTCCCCCCACAAACATCAAAATGATGCTGATTAAGCCTGTTCCATTAGTTACTTGAGACCAATCAATGGTACTCAGCCCTGCATTTCTAACACTAATAATCTGAAAAAAAGACGTCTGTAAACCCTCAATAAATGAATAACCTAGAAGGGTATTGTTTTTTTCTAAAAGATAAAAAAGCGTTGTCCCAATAATTACGGACCAAAGAGTTGTTATCACAATCACTCTGGACTGGAAAGAAAAGGGCGGTACTTTTTGTCTACGAATAAAAGCTTTAGTCTTACGCAAGCAGTCTTCAATAATAAAAAATCCAAACCCTCCGATAAGAATTAAGCTCATCACACTTATGTTAACTAACACATCTTTCTCAAATTGAAGCAAGCTATCTGAAAACAAAGTAAAACCGGCCGTACAAAAAGAAGATACGGAATAAAAACAAGCATAAAAAATAGACTCATTTAAAGGCATCATCGAATTAAACCGCAGCCAAAGGGCTCCTGCTCCTATCACCTGAATAACCAACACCGTAGCAATCATAACCAGTAGTAAATTTAGAATGTTGGAATCCGAAAGGTAGCCTACATTTTCTTTAAGAAAACTTCTTTCTTTAAAACCTATTTTCTTTCCTAAACTGAGCATAAAAAACGTGGAAAAAGTCATAATCCCTAAACCGCCGATTTCGATCAGGACCATCAACAAAGTATGCCCCCAAGTCGTAAACGTCAATCCAGTATCCACAACAACCAAGCCTGTCACACAAACAGCTGAGGTAGCCGTAAAGAGAGCATCTACAAAACTAATATGCCCTTCAACAGTAGCCCAAGGAAGCATCAGCAAGTAAGTTCCCAATGCAATTACCACTAAAAAGCAATAAACCATGAACTGACTTGGATGAACTTGTATGTTCTTTTTTATACCACCCATAACTCTTGTCCCTGTATAGTGCTAGTTAATAAAACTGTTTGAGCCTATATAATCTTATGCCTTATTTATGAACAAAAAAGCAATATGATAGCCATTTTTTATAGAGACGGGAAAGCTTATTTTAAGACGGGTCTCTCAAAATCCTCAAAACACCTTAAAAACCCTTTTAAAATAAGGGTTTTTGAGGCTCCGACATAAATATTGATTTATCCTATTTTCTGTTTATACTACTTGCTTACGCTTAAGCGGGGAGGACACATTTATGGCAAAAACACTATCAGAATTAACAAATCTTATTAGCGGAAAACTCATTGGAGATGACCAAACAGCTATTTCAAGCGTCACCACGATTGAAATCCCACAATCAGGAGCAATCACATTTGCAAATGATGAGAAAAATTTAGCAAAACTCCAAGGAACCGACATTGCAGCCGTATTGGTTCCCGAATCCATTACCGAATTTGAAAAACCTCTAATCCAAGTCGCCAACCCTAAGCTAGCTTGGGCTCATTTACTTTGGGCTTTTCATCCAGCACGAGAATTTGATCAAACGATTTCTGAAAATGCTTTTGTTCACCCTTCCGCAACTATAGGTAGCAATGTTACCTTAGAACCTTTCAGCGTTGTACGTGAAAATGCAAAGGTTGGGGATGGTTCTGTCATTCGCTCTGGAAGCATCATCGATAAGAATGTAACCGTTGGCTCCAACACCATTATCCATCCTCGAGTAACGGTCTATCAAGACTGTCAGATTGGCAGCAATGTCATCCTCCACTCTGGAGTTGTTGTAGGCGCTGATGGATTTGGTTACGTATTTGATGGGCAAAGACAATTTAAAGTGCCTCAAGTAGGCAACGTCATCATTGAAGATCATGTTGAAATTGGCGCTAATTCTACTATCGATCGCGCAACAGCAGGATCTACCGTTATTCACGCTGGAGTAAAAATTGATAATCTAGTTCAAATAGCTCACAATTGTGAATTAGGAAGTCATACCGTTGTTTGTGCTCAAGTCGGAATTTCTGGAAGTTGTTCTGTGGGTCAATACTCCACTCTTGCAGGGCAAGTTGGTTTTGGAGATCATTGCGAAGTTGGAAACCAAGTTATTGTAGGCGCACAAGCAGGGCTTCCTACTGGAAAAAAAGTTCCTGACGGAAGCATTCTCCTCGGCTCACCCGCTCGACCTATGGCGGACATGAAAAAACAATTCGGAGCACAATTACGTTCTGCAGAAACCCTCAAAGTTGTTCGAGATTTAGCTAAACGCGTTGAAGAGCTAGAAAAAAAGTTAGATAAACAAGAAGTGTAACGCCTGCCTGCTGATAACAGATAGAAACATAAAAAAAGGGCCTGAAACCTTTTTTTATGCCTTACTAGAGGAAGGCGTCATCTGTCTGAGGCGTTGTACGATACTAGGAAGTTCGCGAATCACAAAGTCGACTTCTTCTGGCAAGTTATACCTACCTAAACTAAAACGAATAGATCCATGGCCCATATGATCAGGAATCCCCATCGCACGTAAAACGTGTGAAGGTTCAAATTTTCCTGAAGCACATGCTGAACCACTGGATACACATACTCCTAATTCACTCAACACAAGAAGTGCCGCTTCACCTTCTATTCCTTCAAAACTAATATTTGTCGTATTCGGAAGTCTCTCCGTGCCCCGCCCATTAATTTGCGCCATAGGAATCTGAGAATTAATCCCCTGTTCCAAGTGGTCTCTCAACTCTTGAATGTAACTCATGCCTTCTCTAAGATAGGTTTTGGCCAATTCTGCTGCTTTTTTAAGCCCCACAATGGCAGGAACATTTTCCGTTCCACCTCGGCGACCCCTCTCTTGTTCACCCCCCAGAATCAAAGGCTGAACCCGAGTTCCTCTTCGGATATAAAGAATGCCCACTCCCTTAGGCCCATGAATTTTATGGCTTGAAGCCGAAAGTAAATCAATAGGAATATTTTTTAAATCGATAGAAAGTTTCCCCATGGCCTGAACAGCATCTGTATGAAATAGAACTCCTTTTTCCTTCACAATATTTGCGATTTTTTCTATTGGAAAAATAACTCCCGTTTCATTATTTGCATACATAATAGAAACAATCGCAGTATCAGGACGGATAGAATCTTTAAGTTCTTCTAAATTTAACTGTCCTGAATGATCGACTGAAATGCGACTAACTTCGACACCTTCTTTTTCTAACTGATTCGCTAATTGAAACAAGCTCTCATGTTCTACTTTGGAAATAACAATGTGTTTCTTGTCAGGTTGGGCTAGTAACGCACCTCGGACAGCGGCGTTATTACTCTCAGTAGCACCACTAGTGAAGTAAACCTCAAGGTCCAATCGAGCGCCTAAAAGATCTGCAATACTTTCTCTTGTCTTATTTAATTCACTTTTAAGAGATCCGCCAAAAGAATGAAGGCTGGAGGGGTTTCCGTAAAATTCGTTATAAAACGGAAGCATTACCTCAACAACTTCAGGGGAAAGTTGAGTGGTTGCGTTATTGTCTAAATAAATAATACGTGAATCGTTCACACCATTTCTCACTTTACTCACTCATTTTCTGCAACACAGATGCTAGTACTGATAGGTCTGTTTGTACTTAACCATATCTCCTTTTGCAAAAACCTTTTCTGAGGTTATGAAACGAGGATCCTCTAAGGTTGGAGAGTACTCTACTTTGATAACAGCATCAGGACTATAAGTTTTAGCGCTTTTCGCTAATTTCTTTTTCAATTGCTTTTGAATTACAGCAACCTTGGACTTATCCAACTGTCCAAAAGACACAACACGTACAACTTTATTAACGAACAAATGCGGTTCAACATCAACTTCAATTGTTCCAAGGTATTCATAAGGAATTTCAGAGTCTGTTTCTGAAACTGGAATTCCAGCGATTGCTTGAGATGGCAAGCACACAAATGCGAGCATCACAATTAAAAATGAAATGGATTTTATCCGTATAACCATTTCCGCCCCCTTGATGATTTGTTCCCTTTTAATTAAAAACAAAAAGGCCTCTAGTCCTAAACAGATTAGAAGCTAGAGGCCTTTTGCTAAAAAATAAAACTATTCTGCAGAAAGAGAAATATTATCGATAAAAATAGTTCCCGTTCTTGGATTTGAATTGATATCGTCAAAAACGATAACAAATTCATTCATTGCAGTCCAGTCTGTAATACGACGAAACTTCTCGAATGGAATTGAGAATCGTTGCCATTCATTAGTAATTCCACTAATGATATATGCTGATGGCTTATTAGTTTGATCCTTCAATTCTAACTTCATTCTTTTTGTAAAACCTTTTTCACTATCCCCTTTAATATAAAGGTTGATGGTGTTATAAGGAGTTGCATCACTTGCTTCTAACTTCATCCAGAAACCATTATAAGCTGGATTAGGAGAGTCCACATCGTAATCTAAACGAATAGAATAACCGCCTGGATTTCCCATAGCATCATCATCTTGGAAATCAAAATTTACATTTTGAGTTTCATCGTTAGGATCTTTATCCCAAGTACCAAAGTCTCCACCAATATTGTTTGGTTTATCTCCAGTGTCAAAATCAGCAAGAATCAATTCTTGACCACCTTCACCTGGAATAACTTCAGAGTCTAAAAAAGACAATTGAGCCGAAGCAGATACAGGAAAAGCAAACCCCATAGCTACAACAAGCATTAAACTAAATAAATTTCTTAACATTTGTATTTCTCCTTTCAGGGACGAAAAACTCATCAATAGAAAATCTGTGCTATTCTATCGGTAAATTTTCCTTTGACAAGCCTTTTTTACCTATATAGCCATTTATTGAGTTAAGACGAGCTCTCATAGTGATTATTCACCCTTACTTAGATAAATGGCTTAAAACAGCTATTTTTGTCTATTTGTTAGTTAATGGAGGCTTGAATCGCAAGAACAAGCTTACCGTCCTTATGACTAGGCCCACCGATAATAATGGTTCCACCCTTGGCTATAGAGAAATTCGTATTAATCAACTCTTTCCCACCCTCTTTAATCATCAAATGGAGATTAATTTTATCTTTCTCTATACCTAAGTATTCTACTTTTAAACTCGACCCGTTTTGGATTTGCACTGTTTTCTCTTCTTCTAATTGAAGTGATAAATCAAACTGATCTAACTTCTTATAAGAATATTGCGTAAACAGCTTTTGCAAGTCCTCAATCATCGAATTCAATTCCGGATCCACCGTTCCTCCATTTGGGCTAGCCAATACCACTGTTACCGACACTTGGGCTTCAGAAGTTTCAGCCAAAGCAGATACCGGTAATAAAGACAATGTCAGCACCATTAGAAAAGCAATATGGAATTGAGCGTTCCTGATTTTTTTCATTAAATATCTCCCTTTTATTTTCTTCTATTTCATTCACTAGGATCCGATTGATCTAACAACCAAATCACTGTAACTTTAAATTCTTCTGTTTTGAAAATCATCACCATATCTTTCTCTGAAGAAACGGAATTGATCACTGCTTCGTTGCTCGCAAGAGACCTCTGCTCAGAAAAAAATACCGCCGCAAAAACTAATAGCACAACAAAGGCGGCACTCATTGCAGGCTTTAATAAAAAAGATCGAATCCAGTCCATCCAAGCAACAGGCTCTGTTTCCGGTTTAGCTTGTTTTTTCGTCAATTCTTTTTTGACCTCACCCCAAACCCGTTCAAAAGAAGCTGAATCATACAAATGCTCCTTAAGCCCTTTAACCTCAAGCACTAAACGCATCAAACCTTGCTTTTGATCGTTGCACTCTTCACAAGACTTCAGATGCAACTCTACTTCTTTAGCTCTAGAAGCTTCTAATTCTTGATCTACATATTGATTTAATTCATCAAACGAAATATGCATTATGGCTTCAAACCCCATTCTTTTAATTTTTCTTGCAACAATTTCCTAGCATAAAAAAGACGGCTCATCACGGTTCCTTTTTGGATACCCAAAAGCTCCGCTATTTCTTCATAACTCATTCCTTCAACTTCTCTAAGTAAAATCATTTCCTTATGCTCTTGGGTCAATCCGTGAATGGCCTCCAAAATTCGCTCTCCTAACTCTGCCGCATCCACATTCATCATCGGATTATCTAAAGAAACCAAAGTCGTTCCCTTACGCTTATTTTCATCGGACTGATCCACATCCTCTGATAAAGTCTCCCGCTTACCCCGGCGCTGCTTCTTTCTTAAAAAATCCATACAACAATTCATTGCAATTCGATAAACCCAACTATAAAACTGTGCATCACCTCTATACCCGTCCAATGATCGAAAGGCTTTAATAAATGTTTCTTGAACTAAATCATAAGCATCTTCTCGGTTTCCTATTTTGCCATAGCAAACAGCAAAAATTCTTCCGGAATACTTATCATACAATTCACGAAACGCGCCTTGATTCCCAGTTTTAGCTTTTTGAAGCAAGTTTAAATCTTGCTTCTCAATCGGACTCATGTGTTACTTCCTTTAATTAGACGTCTCTTTCTTTAAAACTATTCAAAATCACAAGATACAACAAATGTAATTCTATTTTAAACTGTTTCAACAGTGTTGGATAGGTGTTTTTCCTGATATGGGTGACTGTCACTTACTTACCATAAGATGGTTTTGGTGATGGTTACTTTTGTTCCTAATTTTGTTGGTTGAATTAGAAAGTAGACTTGGTGACAGTCACCATGGTCCGCGGAGTGCGGCCTGATGACAGTCACTTGCTTTTTCTGAGTATATGGATACAATATGGGGCTCTAAATCGATTGATACGTAATTTAGGGCACCGTAGCCAAGTGGTAAGGCAGGAGTCTGCAAAACTCCTATACATCGGTTCGATTCCGATCGGTGCCTCCAAAAAAAGATTATCAGGAAATAACTTAAAACTAGTGGCAATTTGATATATAATTTGTCACTTCACTCGCCGGGGTGGCGAAATTGGCCACGCACTATGCTAAGCGTGAACACAAAAAACGGTTCACAGCGAAGTGCACGACTGGCGAACATCAATTTGTCAAACTAGCAGACGCATATAGCTAGAGAAGAATTTAGAATTAGGGATTAGATATCAAAATTTGTTAGTCACCTCATTGCCGGGGTGGCGAAATTGGCAGACGCATGAGACTTAAAATCTCAAGAGATTAATATCTCGTACCGGTTCAAGTCCGGTCCCCGGCACCACTCAAATCTCACGCAAATATTAAGAAAAACTTTCCGCACTTCCTGAAGGGCAGTTGTAATCTACGTTATACGTAGCATCATTTCCTAATTCAGCTAATGCAGAACCTCCTCCTCCATTAATAATAGTATTGCTATTAATAGCCTCTGCATTCGTAGCAAAGTTATTAGAAAACCCTGTAGAACTCAAACCTCCACCATTAGTAGTAAAACCAACACTTCCACTGACACTCGTTCCTGTTCCACCCCCTGAAACAGAGGATGAACCAAATTGAAAGGTAACGGCACACAGATTGCCTGAATCTTGAACAACATTTCCTCCGGACAAGACAACATCACCTGCCCCTGTATTTGTCACAGTATCAATTCGGGTAATTCCCGCAGTAAAGAAATTTGTTAAATCAGTTTTGCCATCTACTATTTCTTTTCCTCTGCCTAAATTTAAAAGCCCTGCCAAAAATAACTGCCCAAAATCCGGTTCATTCAAATCACCTGCTATAGCATTGTCTATTCCCTCAGAATTTCCGTTAACTTGAACTTGAATCGTATAAGGGGTGCTTGCATAAGCATATTTCAAATTCAAACTGAGTTTACCTCCAAGCTCTATAAAAGTAATCATCTCACTTGCTGCTCCCCCATACGTTGAATCATCTATATCAATAGTTCCTACATTAGTAATCTCTCCTGTGATTGTGGTCGTATCACCAACATTAACAGAGTACTCCTTATCCGGGATATTAGAACCAGCAATAACCGTTATGTTCCCTTCTATTGTAATATTCCCAATGTTAGAAAGACTTCCATCTACAGTTGTTACATCAGCATTTTCGGTTCCTACTATATTTATAACCTCTGTATTCGTAATAGCTCCTGTGATTGTATCCGTACCAACAAACTCAATGAGCTCAACTGAGGCATCCCCCATATCAATTATATCCACACCCTCTGAACCATCAATAGTTATTGTTTCTATATTAGCAATATCTTCCGTGATTGTGGTTGTTCCAACTGAATCATCTATATCAATAGTTGCTATACCCAACCCTGAAGTTGTTCCAATATCCAAATTAGTTCCACTAACACCCGTAACACTTATCTCATCAATAGAGTCATCAATATCGTTATGGGTTACTTCAGCATTACTCAAATTCCCAGCAAAGGATACGGATATAGGGAAAATTAAAAAAAGCGGTAAAAGAATAAGAATGAAATAACGTTTGGTTATTTTCTGAAATTTTTTCACGACTCATTCCTCTTTAAGTTGTTAAATACCTAATTAAAGAGTAACTGAATCTAGAGAAAGGTGCAAATTATGTAAGTTATTGTTATGAAATGAGATAGGATTTAATAAAAAGAGGTTATAAAGAGAAATTTACTTCAAGACCTGAAATATGTCTTCGGTTTTCGAAAATATCATTGGTGTTTCTTGTATTGAAATAACGGTAAAAAGCACGAATCACAATATTATCCGTAATCGAACGAGAAACAACTGCATTTAAAACAACAAGGTCATCTTGACGATCCCGAGAGTCGGTAAAAAGACTTCCATCAAAATTGCGATAATTCGCATGCCGGTAAGACACCCCAAAATCAACACTCGTTTTCTCAATTAATGGCGTATGGACTAATATACTTATGTTTTGTGCAGAATAGTCAAAATTACTTCCTGAAGTATCCGCCCCATCCCAGCCATAACCCAATGAAATCCAATGAGTTTGTTTTTTGTTAAAAAAAGTTAAACTCATGCCGGTCCCAGCATAATGCCCGTCACGAGAAAAAAGTGTAGAGATTGATCCGTCTGGACCAAATTGGGTATACCCATAACGAATATAAAAACTAGCCAATGTTTGTTGCATTAAGCTTACCGATGTATTCAGCGAAGTCGTATTGGCAATCGAAAACAAATTATCATCTAAGAACCCCGCATTAAAATCGTGACGAAGACGAGATATCCACTGTTTATCAAAAAAAGTGTCAATTCTAGAGTATTGCAAAGCAGCACGTTGACTATGAAAGTTAAATTCGTTTAAGGTGTCGTCATGCAAACTCTGAGAAACTCCATATTCCACACTGACCTGTTCTGTTTGTCTCTCAAAAATACGATAAACAAAACGACCATCCAGTTCATAGCGCATTGCGTTTGTGTCTGCATTTGCTCCTCTTAACGTTTTATCATCTGAAGCCACAATCACGTTCGAATCATACATCCATCCAGCACGACCATAAAAATTCCAAGGCTTTTTTTCTACCTGAGCTACTCCTTTCCCTGAAATTTGAGAAAGAATAGGCTTTACTTTTACACCATAAATTCCTTCAGGATCTGAACTTTGAACATATGTCAGCTCATTAATTCCCTTATTTGTTTCTCCCATTTTTAAAAACGTTAATCCTTTATAAAAATGCGTTGGGACATGATAGGGAAACAACATTAAGGCCTTATTATAAGATTCTATCGCTTTTTCATATTGACCGAGACGATCATAGGATAAACCGAGGTATCTAAGAATGGTAATATCATTGGGAGTTTGTTTATTTAATTTCTGAAACTCTTCTAGAGCTACCTCATAATTTTCATTTTTAAATGCCTGGCCCGCCTTAGACTGTGTGATTTCATCCACAGATAATTTATAAATATCTTCAGGCTCTTGAATAATAATTTTTTTAACAGATGTATTTTGAGACGGATCTTGCTGAGCATAGCTGGACGGATATAAAACGAATAAACAAACCACAACTGTCATGATTAATAATACAAAATTCTTTACCTTCATAAAAATCCTTTTATTAAGATAATGCGTCCAATGCATCCTGATTAAAACCTTCTCGCGCTTGTAAACCAAAAGTGTTTTGTGGCGAAATAGAATCTAAACCTTCTGCTTCTTGGTTTTCTCTCAAAGCTCCTAAAGCTTCATCAACTCTCTGTGGCTGTTCTATGTTTTTGATCGTTTCTGCGTTCTGTTTTTCAACAGAAGTAGCACAAGAATTGATTAAGAACAAAACACACAAGAGCAAAGCTACTAAAATTGTATTTGCCTTCGTTTGCATAGCACACCCCTTTATATATAGGTAGATAATATTATCGTCCAAAATAGCGAGTTTATTTACTTAAGTTTTTCAGGCGGGTTTCCATCTTTTTTAATGGAATAAGATCCCCTTGTTTTTTCGCTATAGGAATGCCCATTTGATAGGTCGTTTTGGCTCGAACGGTGTCGCCTAAGGACTCGTAACTCATCCCTAAAACAACATAGGTTGAAGAATGGTTGGAATCAACCATCATGCCTTGAGATAAAATCTGCACCGCTTCCCGAAATCTTTTTGCTTCAAGGAGTGCGCTGCCTAATGTGAAATAACCCAAAATATCTTTGGGGTCTAATTCAATAACTTGTCTATATCGCTCAATTTTTCCTTCTATTTCTTTTACTTTTTTTGCTTCTTCTTCTGAAAGGTTACCCCCTTCGCTTGCCGAAAGTCTTTGAGCTTCGGCCTGCTCTTCTTCCGCTTCAAAAATCATTCCTTTTTGTTGATAAAACCGAGAAAGGTTTGCGTGGCCCATCACATGCTCAGAGTCCAGTGCAATCAATTGTTTAGTAATATCTATCGCTTCATCTAAACGTTCTTGCCTTTCATAAACAACACTCAAAACCTCATAAGCATCTAATAAGGTTTTATCTTCCTTAATAGCTTCATTGAGCAGACGCGTTGCTTCTTCCCAACGATCATGAGCAGAAGCGTTTAAACCTTGTTTGTAATATTCTTGAGCTTTTTGATTCATAGGTTTCAATTAGATGTTAGTGTCATTGCGAGGTAACTACCAATGACCTATTCTGGTTTTTAACGAAGAACTTCCTGTATTAGTTTCTTTGCTAACACTGGCTTCGAAGTCTGTTTAAATTCTTGCTTTACTCCATCCGAGTCGAGCAACACTACTTCTGTCATTCCAGACCCAAAAGGTTGGTTCGATTTTCCTAAATAATTAGCAACGATATAGTCGCAGTGCTTTTTCTTCAGTTTCTTTTTTGCATTTTCCAACAGCTTTTCTGTTTCCAAACAAAAACCAATAACCGTCTGTGATTTCTTTTTTTTCTTTGCTACCGATTCCAAAATATCCGGTGTTTGTTTTAATTTAATGCTCAAAGAAGAAACGCGTTTTATCTTCTGTTTAGATATTTTTATAGGAGTATAGTCTCCGATAGCTGCTGTCATAAAAAGAAGGTCGTGTTTTGAAAATTCTTTTTGAAGAATTTTTTTCAGATCCTCTGCAGATTCAATCCCGATAAAACGAACACCTTTAGGAGGCTCTAAAAAAGTAGGCCCACTAATTAAAGTAACTTTATGTTTGAGCTTGTTTGCTTGCCGTGCAATTTCGTACCCCATAACCCCCGTAGAAGGGTTGCTCATAAAACGGATAGGATCCAACCATTCTCTAGTGGGCCCTGCTGTTACTAGAATTCGAGTTCTTTTTTTTGAGTTCATTATTTTTTGAGTAAGGTTTCAATAGATGATTTTAATTTATCTTGAGAAGCGATATGCCCCATACTAAAACGCCCACAAACAAGTTGTCCTTCTTCAGGAGCAACAAATTGGTATCCAATCGCTTCCAAAGCTTGAATATTTTTTTGAGTCATTGGATGAGAAAACATATTATCGTTCATTGCAGGAGCAATTAGAACAGGCGCTTTAGAAGCAATGATCGTCGCCGAAAGTAAATCGTCACAGATACCAGCAGCAAGCTTAGCAATAAAATCACAGCTAGAAGGAATTACGGCAATTAAATCAGCCTCGTCGGCTAGAACCGTATGGAGAGGCCCTGAGAAAGCATGGTCTTGAAACATATCCGAGTAAGCAGGTTTCCCTGTTAAAGCTCGAAGGGTGTCTGGCGTCATAAAACGCTTTCCCCCTTGAGTCAGGATGCATTGAATTTCAGCACCCTCCGCTTTCAACGCCTCAATGAGATCGCAAACTCGATAAGCAGAAATGCTTCCTGTAACCCCTATAAGAATCTTTTTGCCTTGAACCACAGTCTATCTCCTTAAAATCAAGGGAAATTACTTTTTCTTTTTTTCTTTTTTTACTTCTACAGAAAAATGACCTTCTGCAAATTCTTGCATTGCAATGCTTGTGACTTTTTTAGAAGTACATTGAACCAAAGGTTTAGAACCTTCGTTAATTTCATTCGCTCTTTCCGCAGCTGCTAGAGCTAGTTTGTACACACTAGGCGACTGCCTCATTAAAATTTCTAATGGTATATATGCCATTGTTTTCTCCTTTATTTATTTCTTTTTCTTAAACGCTCTTTTTGAATAATCTGTTTTATCTCTTTAACCGTCTGTAATATTGTGCCACTCGCTACTTTGTAATCATAGAAAGAAGCTTGCCCCATCTCATACTTCACTTCTTTGAGACGCTTCTCAATCTCTTTTTTTGAATCCGTGTTTCTTTTAAATAAGCGCTCTTTTAATACTTTCATTGTAGGCGCTTTTAAAAAGATAAGAACACAATTCGTTTGCTTTTTTACTTTTTTAGCCCCTCGAGTATCAATAACTAAAACAACATCTTTGCCAGATTTTAGCTTTTGATTCACAAAAGATTTAGGCGTTCCATAATACTGGTTAAAAACTTTTGCCCATTCTAAAAAACCATCCTTCTCACGCTTATCCAAAAAACGCTTAGGTGTTACAAAAAAATAATCTTGCTTATCTTTCTCTCCCACTCGTCTCAGACGTGTTGTCCAAGAAACCGAACGTACTAAATTGCGATCTTGCTTTAAAATCTTTTGAGTAACAGTTGTCTTTCCAGCACCTGAAGGAGCTGAAAGAACAAATAAAGTGCCTTCTGTTTTATTTTCATTTGCACTCTTTTTTTTCATCAATCCGATTCGAAACTTTCTTTACTGCTTGCGGGTCAAGAGATCTTCTTGACGTGCTAGCAAGGTTTCAGGTTCAACACTGGACAACACCACATGCCCACTATCAATCACAATCATACTTCTGGTTTTTCTTCCATTTGTCGCATCAATCAATTTACCAAGTTTTTTTGCTTCATCCTTAAGCCTTCTGGATGTAGATGCTTCAGAGCCAACAATGGCAATGACTCTATCCAGTGAAACTGAATTATTAAAACCAACATTCAAAAACTTCATTTACCATCTCCTTCCATTGGATTGCTAGATAAACAAAGCGCCTAAATTATTCGACGTTTTGAATTTGTTCTTTAATTTTTTCTATTTCAGATTTAATTTGAACTACCTTTTCAGCAATAGCTGCATCTAAACACTTCGAAGCAATAGTATTCGCTTCTCGATTCATTTCTTGACTAATAAAATCGAGTCTCTTACCAATGTCTTTACCTTGTTTTAATGTCTTTCGAAACAATTCAATATGACTGTTTAGCCTTACAATTTCTTCCGTTACATCGGCTCGTTCTGCCATCAAAGCAACTTCTTTTAGCACTCTATCTTGTTCTAAACCAAGGCCTTCAGAAATTTTTTCAAATTGCTTTTCCAAACGCTTACGATAACGTATTGGGAAATCTTCCGCATGTTTTTCCACAAAATTTAGACTTGTTTGTATTAGTTTAAGTCTTCCTAAGACATCAGCAAAAATCATCTTCCCTTCTTTAGAGCGGGAAAGAGATAAAGAAACCAAAGCCTTGCTTAAAATAGGCTTTAACTCAGTCCATACTTTCTTTACATCTAATTCTTTTTCATTCGATTGAAAAATATCAGGAAAACTCAAAACATCCTTTAGCGTCAAATCCCCTGATAATTTCAGCTTTTTAGCCATTTTTTTCAATGAGGAGGTATAAAATGCTACTTTTTGTTCATCAATATAGATCGTATCTAAATTAGACGCCTTTTCAATCGTAATAAAAACCATTACTTTTCCACGCTTCAGAGTCTTTTGTAGTAATTGCTTTACCTCGGACTCCAGAGCATTTAGCTTATTTGGCAATCGAATCTGAAAATCTAAAAAACGAGAATTTATGGAACGAAGCTCAACAACATACTTTCGGCTCTGTTTTGCGCCTCGAGCGTCTCCAAAACCGGTCATACTAGAGATCATAGGATCTTCCCCTTGATGATAGAAAAATAGGCGATTATAGGAACTTCCAAGGTGTATGTCAAGCCAACGTTAGATCTCAAAAAATAGAGTTAGATTCAAATCACATAGTTTTATTTGGCACACATAAGTTAGGTACCGCGTGTGCCGGGTCTTTAGACCTGGCATACATTTAAAGTTTTGAATTCTATCCTTAGCCTATTCCTTGATTTTCTAGGTATTTATGGGTTTTCTAGGTGGGTTGGAGCCCAGGAAACATTCTCCGGCGCTCAGACAACAGCTTTGGCCCGAAGGGTCATATTCAACGTTTCGCGCCTGCCTGCCGGTAGGCAGGGCGGAGAATGTTCCCTGGGCTCTTACGTTATACACTTGTCAGAGGGGTGTTAGGGGTTGTAAACAAGAAGCTCCATCGAGGGTTCTTGTTTACTAGTCATAAGGGGTTTCGTTATTGGTCTGAATAACGAAACTCGTGTTTATTGACAGGGTCTTTTATAGTTACAGGGATAAAGGCGTTTAGGGCTTGAAAAGTGGATTTAGGATTTATTAAAAACAGGGAAAAGAATGGGGGTTTATCTGCTTCTTTGTATTACGAAGTCTAGGAGGGTTTGTAGGCTTTTTTTAGCGGGACATTCTGCTAGGGTGGACAATTCTAAACGGGCGCGGTCGGTGTAATCTTTGGCTTTTTGTAAGGCATAGTTTACGGTGCCATATTCTGAGATTAAATTTTGTAGATAAGACAGCTTTTCAGGACCTAAGTTGGATTTAAAGATTTTAAAAACTTCACTTTTTTGATTTTCAGAAACAAGAGATAAAAGACGAATGACAGGAAGTGTTAAAACCCCTTCACTAGCATCCAATCCAATTGTTTTCCCAAAGTCTTCCTGGCTTCCGGTAAAGTCTAAACAGTCATCCACAATTTGAAATGCCATTCCCAAATAAAGTCCATAGTTCTTAAGCGCTACAATTTGTTCCATCGGCAATGAAGCAAGCATGCCTCCAGATTCAATGCAGGTAGAAAGCAAAGAGGCTGTCTTCTTTTCAATAATTTCTAAATATTGATCTTCTTTTAAACTAAAATTGTCTTTCTCTCGTAATTCTAGAATTTCTCCATCACAAACCGTTGTGGCCGTTGATAGAAATAAAGAAATTAGATCTTGTTTGTGTGTCCCAAAAATTTCTGAAAAAGATTTGTCATAAAGATAGTCCCCTACTAGCACAGCTACTTGAGGAGTCCACTTAGCATTAATGGTTGGGGCATTTCTTCTAACAAAAGAGGAGTCGATAATATCATCATGAATTAAGGTTGCGGAATGAAAAACTTCCAAACTAGAGGCCACTCGAAGAACAGTCTTTAAGTCAGACTTCCCAAATTGCGCACCTAATAAGCAAAGAGCGGGTCTTAAAAGTTTGCCTCGGTTAGAAAAGAAATACCGAATCACTTCTCGTGTTAAGTCATTGGACGTAGCTAGAATATCAACAATCGTAGACTCAATCTGAGTCATCGATTCTTGAATAGGAGCATAAATTTGATCTAAAGTTATTTGTGTTTTTGTGTTCATACGACTTTCTTTATTTTTGAGTAACCGTTACGCTAATTATAACGATTTCTCAATGACCTTCAATGTTTTATCGATTTCTTTCTTCCCATGGGCTTCTGAAATAAAGCAAGCTTCATAAGCGCTCGGAGGGAAATAAACCCCTCCTTCAAGCAACTTGTGAAAGAAGCGGCTATAAGCTTTGATATTGCATTTCTTTGCTTGATCGAAGTTTTCAACAGGTTTTTTAGAAAAGAAAAGGCTAAACATGGATCCAACAGACTGCACTTGAATTTCTTTTTTCTTTTTCTCCACAATCATCCGAATCCGATTCACCAATCGTTCTGATTTTTCTCTTAAGTCAGAATAAATACGAGGATTCTTCAATGTTTCCAAAACACTGATTCCCGAAGCCACAGCCAAAGGGTTTCCAGAAAGAGTTCCAGCTTGGTAAACGGAACCTTTCGGAGCTAAGGCATTCATCACTTCATTTTTTCCTCCTACAACAGCTAAAGGAAGCCCTCCTCCAACTATTTTTCCTAAACAAGTTAAATCGGGTTTAATTCCGTAAAGCTGTTGAGCTCCTCCATGTGCTACACGAAAACCCGTCATAACCTCATCAAAAACAAGAAGAGTTCCATATTTTTTTGTCCAATTACGAAGCGCCCAAAGAAACTCTGAGGTTCCAGGAATAACCCCCATATTTCCCGCTACCGGCTCTACCAGAACACAAGCAATGTTATTCCCTTCTGTGCGCATCATTTGCTCAAACGCACAAATATCATTAAACGGAAGACTAATGGTTAGTTGAGCAATTTCTTCAGGAACACCTGAAGACCCAGGCAACCCTAACGTAGCCACGCCAGAACCAGGCTTCACCAATAAGGAGTCACTATGCCCATGGTAACACCCATCAAATTTAATAATTTTTTTTCTGTGCGTAACTCCCCTCGCTAATCGAATAGCCGTCATTGTGGCTTCGGTTCCGGAATTCACTAGACGCATTTTTTGCATTGAAGGAAATGCCTCTTTAATTAATTCTGCCAATCTCGTTTCCTGTTCTGTGGGCGCTCCGTAAGAAGTTCCTTTTATTGCAGCATCAATAATAGCTTTCACTACTTCGCCCGAAGCGTGGCCTAAAATCATAGGCCCCCAGGATAAGACATAGTCGATATATTTTTTTCCATCTACATCAAAAAGATAAGCTCTCTCCGCACGCTTAATAAAGCGCGGAGTTCCTCCAACCGAACCAAAGGCGCGAACAGGAGAGTTGACACCTCCTGGAATAATTTTTTTTGCTTCCCGAAATAATTTTTGTGATTTTTTCATTAGAATTCATATTCCTATATTAATTGATAAGGAGGGTCCGCTTTTTTGTTCATAATATCATAACAAGAGATTAATCTCGAACCTCTAGATTATTTGTTAGTGCAATTTCTGCATAAAGGCGAGCGCTGTCCCTTGGAATGCGTTCTTGATTATTACGATCTACATGAATCAATCCAAAGCGAGGAGAATAGCCTTCCGCCCACTCAAAATTATCTAATAAAGACCAATGATAATAGCCTTTAACATCCACTCCATCCTTAATGGCTCGGTGAACTTGAGATAAGTGATCCACAATAAACTGCTGTCTTTCTCGGTCTGCCTGCGTACAAATCCCATTCTCTGTAATATAAATAGGCTTCTGAAACTGATTTAACTGCTTCAAAGCTTCATAGATACCTTCTGGATAAACCTCCCAACCTAAATCATTTATCTTTTCATTAATGGGTTCAATATGTTTTGAAAACAAGTGATGCGAATGCTTAAAAGAGAACTGCACTTTTTCACGAGTATAATAATTCAATCCAATAAAATCCCAAGCTCCCTTTAAATTGGGGATTTCCGTATGAAAGCAGATCGGAAAATCAATAAAACCTGTATGAATCGCTTTTAAAAAAAGTAAGTTAAAAACCCAATCTCTTAACTTAACAACGAATCGATCTAAAGGGCTAGATACATTCCATGGATGAAAAACTCGATAATAAGCCGCCAAACCCACTTGTGCTTTATACGAATGCTTTTCATTTTCTTCATGAATCACATGATAAGCAACCCCATGTGCTTCAATTTGATGCTGAACTACTTTTTTCTTTTTCAAACCTTCTGTGCTTTCTGGAGGCCACTCCCCCATAACATAAGATTGAAAAAAATAAACCATAGGCTCATTAATCGTAATCCACAGAGGAACTAAGTCTCCAAAACTCTGCACGCACTTACGGACATAGCGCTCAAACCAAAAAAGAATTTGATGATTTTCCCACCCCCCTTTTTGCGCAATCCACTGGGGTAAAGTAAAGTGAATCAAGGTCGCCATCGGCTTCATCCCTTGACGATGAAGAGCTTCTAAAACTTTTCGATAATGATACAAAGCAGAATCACTAAACTCTCCTTCTTTAGGTTCTATACGGCTCCACTCTATTGAAAAGCGATGTGTGTTTTGATGCAGACTCTTCGCCAAAGCAAAATCTTCATCAAACCGATTAAAATGATCACAGGCAGATAACGATTTTTCTCTTGGCTTGGACCCGCCACCTTCTTCCCAATGCCACCAATTATTTAAATTGTTATTACCTTCTACTTGATGTGCACTCGTAGCGGTTCCCCACAAAAAACCTTCTGGAAATTTAAGAATCATAAAATATCCCGCAACTATTTTTTGCCTTTCCCAGCAAATACTTCCATAAAATCAATAGGAATCGGAAAGACTGTTGTTGAATTATTTTCGGTTGCTATCTCAGACAATGTTTGCAAATAACGCATCTGAAGTGCCATCGGATGAGGCTCCATCAACTTTGCTGCTTCAACCATTTTTTCAGCAGCCTGAAACTCTGCTTCCGCATGAATAATCTTTGCTCTTCTTTCTCTCTCAGCCTCAGCTTGTTTTGCCATAGCACGCTGCATCTCTTGAGGTAAATCAACATGCTTAATTTCCACCGTAGAAATCTTAACTCCCCAAGGATCCGTCTGACGATCTAAAATATCTTGAAGCTCTTCATTAATCTTTTCCCTATTGGATAAAAGATCATCCAGTTCTGCTTGACCCAAAACACTTCGCAATGTCGTTTGAGCCATTTGCGATGTAGCATAATCATAGTCTTCCACCGAAGTAATCGCTTTGTTTGGATCAATAACTCGGTAATACACAACGGCATTCACTTTCACAGACACATTGTCTTTTGTAATAATATCTTGGGTTGGCACATCCAAAGCAACCAATCTCAAGCTCACTCGAACAATACGATCTAAAGGAACAAACACCAAGGTGATCCCTGGGCCCTTAGGATTTTTTAATAAACGTCCTAATCGGAAAATAACGCCTCGTTCATACTCCGGCAAAATCTTGATCACATTAAAAAGATACAAAACAATAAACCCAATTAATATAAAATTAAATGTTGTCATAGTTCCTCCTGTTATTCTTAAAAATCCCAACGAGCTCTAGGGTTATAACTTTTCTACATGCATCACAAGTCCATCGACTCGAGTCACCTTTACTTTGTCTCCTTTAGCAAAACCTTCTTCAGAAACAGCTTTCCACAATTCCCCATGAACATACACATACCCTTCTCCTTTAATCTCGGAGGCAACTATAGCTGTTAGACCCACCATAGCCTCTATACCAGTCTCAACCTTACTCCTCTGCGCTTTAACGGCTAATGTAACAAGTAAAAGCGTTATCACTCCAGTTACTAGTACCAATGGTAAAATAACGTAAAGAGAGATTTGATAAAAATGATAAGAGCTATCCATAAAAAGAAAAGACCCTATCAGCAAACTAACCATTCCTCCCAATGCAAAGAGTCCAAACCCCGAGACAAATGCTTCAGATATCAACAAAGTAATCCCCAACACAATAAGAGCAACCCCTGCGTAATTCACGGGAAGCGTCTGGAAGGAATAAAAAGCTAACACCAAACAAACCACACCTCCTATTCCAGGAAATCCAAATCCAGGATGCGTAAATTCAAAAAGCAGACCATAAAATCCTAAGAGCATCAAAATAAACGAAACATTCGGATTGGATATAAGAAGCAGAATCTTCTGTCTTAAAGTTAATTCTTGCGTTTCAATATGTGCATTTTTAGTTTCAAGCTTCTTAATCCCTGAGGAAAGCTGAACTTCTTGCCCATCTATCTTCTGCAACAAATCCCTAAGGTCCTTAGCAACAAAATCAATGACATTTAAATTCAAAGCTTCTTTCTCAGTTTGAGAAAAAGATTTTCTAACAGAGTTTTCGGCCCACTCCACATTCCGACCTCTTTCTTCTGCAATCGCACGAACCCAAGCTAATGTATCATTGAGTATTTTTTGAGACATCGTATCGTTTGGAATTTCTTCTTGGGGCATTTCAGATTTTTCTTTGACCAGCTTTTCAATTTCTTTTGTCCAATTTTTAATTGAGCGCCCTTTCTCTCCCATGACAACGGGATGTGCCGCGCCAATATTTGTCGAGGGGGCCATAGCCGCAATATGAGATGCAAGAGTAATAAAAACACCTGCAGATCCTGCACGCGCTCCTTGTGGAGAAACATAAACCACGACAGGAATAGCTGCAGACATAATATCTCGAACAATAGTTCTCGTTGTTTTAAGAAGACCTCCAGGAGTATCTAACTCGATAACGAGACATTCCGCTTTAGCATCGGTTGCTTTACGAATTCCATCCGATATATATTCTTGAATAACTGGCCCTACGATTTCATCCTGAATTCGAAGCACATGCACTGATTTCGACGCCGCATAAGAAGCTGAATAAATCCCAATAATTAAAATAAAGAAAAAGACTATTTTTCTACCCATGGCATTTCCTTTGTCATAGATTCTTCTCCGCCAAAGGCGGTCAGAATAACAACTTGTCATCCTGAGTTAATAAAAAAAGAAACGAAGGATCTTAGAGCTTGAAACTTTCTGTTTTTCACACGCTCCACTCAGAGTCATCATATTTCCACTGGGAATGTAAGTAATAATTATTAATTGGCTTTGCAAACCCTTGCATCTTGACCTTAAAAGAAGCCATATTTCCCTGGCTTAAACGATCCGGCTCTGGCTTAGCAGAAACTTGAAGCACAGGAATGTTATCTTCATCAAAAACAATAAGATGAACCACAACATCCTTAACAGATTGGCCTAAATTATTAATAACCAAACCTTTAAATGTTGTATCTTGGTTTGAATCAACGGTGGAGTCCCCACCTTTAACAATTAATTTTTTAGGAAGTCTTTGAAATGATTCTATTTCTGGAAATTCTTCGATACCCACGCATTTTCCTTCCTTGAAATAACTCTATCCATATAAGCCTATTTTTACTGGCTATCACCAATGAGTTCTTCGACTCGAGTTACTAGTTTCTTTACATCCAACGGTTTTCTAAAAAACCCAACAGAACCTTCAACTTCAAAGATCTCGTTCATCAAAACCGCTTTACCTGTAACAACAATGATTGGAATGTCTTCTAAAGGAACTTTATTAATACCTTCGTTTTTCATTTCTTTAAGTAAAGTTAACCCATCGACCCCTAGAAGAAAAATATCCAATACGATCAGATCAGGCTTGATCTCTTTAACTCGATCAATCGCGCGCTCTCCTTCAGACTCGCTAAAAACTTCATATCCTGCTTCTACCAAACGAATCGAAATCAAAGTGGCAAAATCTTCTTCATCATCAATAATAAGAATTTTTTTCTTCATCTCTCGTCCTTTGTCCTATTTTATTATCGATACTTAGGTAAGGTAAACATAAATCGGCTTCCCTCTCCTAATTTACTCTCCGCCCAAATCGTTCCCTGGTGTTGTTTAACGATTTCCTGACAAATGGATAACCCCAAACCTGTTCCTTGTAAGTGTGCCAACTCCCCCTTTTGAGGCCTCTTAATTTGTTCAAACCGCTCAAAAATCTTACTAATATTCTCTTCACTAATCCCTTCTCCGGTATCCTCAATAGTAACTTTTATTTTTTGAAAAGGTTCTAAGGGGTCTTTAAATAATTCTGATGTAACCGTAATCACTCCCTTTGCCGGAGTAAACTTAATAGCATTATTGACTAAATTGCTAATCACCTGAAGTATTCTTAAAGGATCTACAAAGACAACTAGCTTTTCTTTTGGTTTATTAAAAACGAGGCTGATCTGTTTTTTTCTAGCTAAACTATGCTGAGAATCCAAAGTGTCTTCAATGACCTTTCTTAAATCTGAAGGCTCTTTATTCATCTTCATTTTTCCTGCTTCTAATTTAGAAAAATCTAAGAGGTCGTTCACTAATATCGTTAAACGATCTGTACTATTTTTAGCAATATCCAGCACTCTTAAACCTTGCTTTGTTTTGGGATCAACGACAGCATCTAAAATTAACTCAATGCTTTCCTTAATTGAGTTCAGAGGGTTTCTAAATTCATGAGACACAGAAGAAATAAATTGCGACTTCAATTCATCTAACTTCTTCAGCTCTTCATTTGCCTTTTCAAGCTCAGCTGATTTTTTTCGAATTTCTTTTTCAAGACGGATTTTTTCCTTATCCGCTCCATAACGCACAAAAGTCTCTGTCACAACTCGAGGTAAAATCGTATAACAAATGTCATCCTTCACAACATAATTATAAGCCCCTCCACGCATTGCATTCACAGCAACTTTCTCATCTCCTTGTCCTGTCAACATAATCACAGGTACATCCACTTTCATTTGCTGAATAGCTTCCAACACCTGCAGTCCATTTATTCCCGGTAAATTAAAATCTGTAATAATTAAATCAAATTTTTCTGTCTTAATTTTCTCAATCCCATCTTCCCCAGAACCCACTTCAACAATTTGACTTTTTAAAGAGTCTCCAATTGCTTTTCGTACCAAAAAAGCATGGTCTGGATTATCTTCAATAAGAAGAAGCTTCTTCTCTTCTGCTTTTTCCTGTGCATGTAATTGAACTGCTGGGGTAACCAAAGTTTTCTCCCTAAGAATTTAAGTTATTTGGGATTGAAAAATAAAAAGTGCTGCCTCTTCCAAATTCGGATTCTAACCTGACTTTTCCGCCAAGATTCTCCACTACCTTTTTCACGATGCTTAAACCCACACCCGTACCCTCTGTCTTTTTCTGTTCATCTCCCCGTTGAAAAACCATAAAAACCTTGTCTTTCATTTCTTCTGAGATACCCACTCCATTATCTTTAACATAGAATTCATAGTCCTCTTTATTTTTAGCAACACCAATTTCTATTTGCGGAGCGGACTGGTCTCCCATATATTTAATAGCATTATTAATCAAATTGCTAAACAGTTGGTATAAGCGTGTCTTAGACGTATGAATCACTGGAAACTCGCCCTTCATACCTACCGAGACACTGTTCTGATCAAACAAAGGCTTAAATTCATCTCTAATGTCTCGCACCACTTTCCCTGTATCAACTTCCGTAATCACTTCGTCAACCTGTCCAACGCGTGACAACTCTAATAAATCTTGAACCATCTCATGCATCCGTGTCGTGTTTGCGTGAATTCTTTCCAGACAATGTCTTTCTTCTTCGGACTCAATGAGTTTGGATTTATCTAATATAGAGGTGAACCCCGTAATGCTCACCAAGGGGGCTTTTAAATCATGGGACACAATATAAATAAACTTTTCCAACTCTTCATTTTTCATTTCCAATTGTTCTGTTCGTTGGTGAACTAATTTTTCCAGCACCTCTCCACGGTTTACCAAAGACCACGCAAACAAACTCGTCGAAATAGAAAAGAGAATCCCCATAGTAAGTAAAAATATTCCTGTTATTTCGTATTGAATTTGCCCTGCCAAATATTGCTCTTTAGGCCAAAAGTTAAGCCACCAATCTTTATCTGCAATCTCAATTTGCCGAGTTACTTTAAAAGGACGGTCCGCGCTAACTCCTTTCCAATATTTTAAATTAGAAAAAAGGATCTTCCAGCGGTAAGACATCAAAAAGTTGTAGTAAATTAAATTCTGATTCTCAAAAAAATCTTTTAGCATTAACTTGAAGTCCATGTACTGAACCAAATAAGCAATAGGCTTACCGTCACTCCCTCTAACAGGATAGGTGGAATAAATAACACGAATCTCTTCCCCGCCTCCTAAAGCAAACGGCTCGGAAATGACAATGCGATTTTGTTTATCTGAAACCTGGCTTAATGTTTCCCATTCTTCTGAAGGGTAAATTTGAGAGGCAAACAATTGATTAAAATAAGAAGCGTCTTTACTCCAAGGAACAGAAGTCCAAATGACACGATTTTGATCTGAATTAACAAGCTGAAGACCTAACAACGAAGGATTATTTTTTAAGTGATTTCTAAGATACCTATCACTGTCCGCAGATAACGCCTCTATAGAATCAGCGATGAGTGGAGCAAAGTTAGGAAGAAAATCTAATTTAGATTGAAACTCATTATTAAGGAGTAAACGAACTTGATCCGCTTGATGTTGTGTTTCTTTAAAAATTTCATCCGATCGCACTTTATTGGAAAAGTCCCAAATAGCTATCGTAATAATAACCCCTGCCGCAAGAATCAATAAAGGAAAGTCCTTGCGATGCATGAATGAAAAACGAAAGCCTTTTTTGTGCTTCTCCGAACCTGTATGCGAAAAGATGGTATTATCCAACTCCTCGGGGACACTGCTGCCCATAGCACACCTCTTCGTTAAACGAGTTGCTAAGTGTTATTTTGTCTAATATGAATGATAACAGGCAGTTAGGTAAGAAGCCAGCATAAGAGCTCACATTGGCTGTGCTGGATTCATATCTAATAACTATAATATGGCATCCCTAAAGTCATATACCCAGTGTGCCGGGCCTCAGGCCTGGCACACCAAAAAGTCATAATCTCGAACTAGTCTAAAGAGGGCGCTCTTCTATCGTTACCTTAATAATCTTGTCTCCTTTTTGAATTTTATGGATGTTTTCTAGGCCAGAGACAAGTTGTCCAAAAACCGTATATTTTCCATTCAACTGAGGTTGAGGGGCCAAACAAATATAGAATTGAGAACCCGCACTATTAGGATCTTCCGTACGAGCCATGGCAAGCGTTCCTTCTAAATGAGGACGGGCATTAAATTCTGCAGGAATCGTATAACCTGGACCGCCACTCCCATCTCCACTAGGGTCTCCTCCCTGAATAACAAAAGGACGCGGAGACTTCTCTACGCGATGAAAAGTTAAACCGTCATAAAAACCTTTTTTTGATAAATTTAAAAAATTCTGAACCGTCTTCGGAGCATCCTCTGAAAAAAACTTCATTGTCCAAGACCCTTTATCTGTCTCAACAACAGCAACGGTCATCATCTCCGTCTTCTCCACTTCCTGAACCACTTTTTCTTTCTTAGAAGCACAACCCACCAAACTCAAACACACAAGAGAAACAAATAAATAAGATAAAAACCTTTTCATAAAACACTCCTTTTTTTAAACTGAGGGCCAAAAAAAATCAAAGTCGAAGCCGGGGACATGGACTTTTGATACTGTTGCACAGCAACTGTGTCAAAAGTGCGTGTCCCCTAAACCAAGGGCAGGCTGCCCCCAATAAAACACTCCCTCTAAAATAACACCCTCAAAAAACTTCACTACCAAAACTATTGAGCTTGTCCACCGTCTTGTTGGGCGAGATACGATTGTCACAAAAGTGACAGTCACCAAGGTCTGCGGCATCGCAACCTGGTGACAGTCACTTTTGTGCTGTCTGAGCGCCGGAGAACATTCTGTTTCCGTCAACCCAACCTCACTTCCCCCGCAACCCCTTACTTGCAACTCAAAATAGCCTCCACAACTCCATCAATAGAATACTCACGAGCTTGCTTAAAAACCTTTAGACCTCTTGATTTTACTGTTTTCGATGTAATTGGTCCAATTGAAATAATTTTTGTTTTCGAATGAATTGGCTTCTTGCCATTGTTTCCAATCAAATCCAAAAGATTTTCAACACTGGAAGAACTAGAAAAAGGCACAAAATCCACAAACCCATCCTTTAATTGCTTCACCAATTTTGCGCTGGGTCTGGATTCGGGTTTTGTTTTATAAACAACCACTTCTTTAACTAAGGCCCCAGCTTTCTTCAAAGCATCTTTCAAATAAGGCCGAGAAAGATCTCCTCGTAAAAGTAAAAAGCGTTTTTCTTTTAATGAAACTTTTTGTTTAAGCACGCGAAATAAGTCCTCTGCAACATATTTGTTAGGAACTAAATCTGCACGCACACCATGTTCTTTCAAACTATTAGCTGTCGCTTTTCCAATGCAAGCAACTTTCGAACCTGAAAGCAAACGCCAGTCTTTCTTCTTTTTATCTAAACGTTTATCAAAGAATTCAACTCCATTTTGACTTGTAAAAATAACCCAGTCATATTGTTTTTTACTAAGCTCCACTATTGCTTTATCCACTGAAGTCCAAGAAGGATCTTCGAATCGAATAGTAGGCAACATTAAAATTTGAGCACCTAAATTTTCTAATCGATCTCGTAAAGAGCCTGACTGTGTCTTTGCACGTGTTACCAAAATACTTTTTCCTATTAAAGGTTTTTGTTTTTTTAATTGTGTGTGGATACGTCTAGCAATCACTTCTCCTACCAGAATAAGGCAGGGTGATTTTAGTTTTTCCTTTTTAACTCGGCTCGTAATCGTTTTTAAATTCCCATCTACCCAACGCTCCAGAGGGGTTGTCGTCCACTCGACAACAACTACAGGTGTATTCAGGTTTTTTCCTTCTCTCACTAAAGAGGCGCAAATTTCTTTTAAACGTCCTAAACCCATATAAAAGATAAGCGTTCCTTTGAACTGCGCCAAAAGAGCATAATCCAAACGAGACTCATCTTTTTTTGGGTCTTCATGCCCTGTAATGAAACTTACATCCGAAGCGCACTCTCTATGAGTCACCGGAATACCTAAAGAAGCAAAAGCGCCTAATGCCGCAGTAATTCCTGGAATAATCTCAACAGAGACTCCTTTTTCAACAAGGTACTCTGCTTCTTCCCCTCCACGTGCAAAAATAAGAGGATCTCCTCCCTTAAGACGCACAACATGATGCCCTTGCTTTACTTTCTGAACCATAAGTTGGTTAATTCGAGATTGGGAAACTGTTTTTACCTTCTCACCTTGAAGCTCTTTTGCTTTTCCAACAAAAATTTTTTCCGCATCAGGACGAGCCCAATCTAAAATACGAGAACCAATTAAAGCGTCATACATAATCACATCCGCTTTCTCAACTAATTCTTTTCCTAAAACCGTAATGAGCTGAGGGTTTCCTGGTCCAGCACCTACCAAAAATATTTTTCCAATTTTTTTCTTTTTCATCATTTATCTCATTAACTCTTTTGCGCCGTTTCTCAACATTTCTTCTCCGAGCGATTTTGCTAAGTCCAGAGCTTCTCCGACAACCCCTTGTCTAGAAAGAAGAATCTCTTGTTTTCCGTCTTTAGACCATACCCCTGCTCTAATCTCAAATTGATTGCCCTTCACTTCCGATAAACAACCACAAGGAATCTGACAACCCCCCTCTAACACATAAAGAAACATCCGTTCTGCATCTACTTGAATTTCTGTATTTTCATCATTAATCAAAGCGCATAACTCTACAACCTCTGGATCATCCAAACGTGCTTCAATACCAATAGCCCCTTGCGCACATGCTGGTATAAAAAACTGCGCTTCTAAAATTTGTGTTATATGCTCTTCTAAACCTAAACGCCGAACACCTGAAGTCGCCATCATCAAACCGTCATACTCCCCATCTTTCATTTTTTGGATACGTGTTTCAACATTGCCTCGCACATCACAGATTTCCAAGTCGGAACGAAAGCGTTTCAATTGAGCAGTGCGTCTGACGCTGGAAGTTCCGATACGAGCTCCTGCTTTTAATTCCGAAATTTTTTGTTGGCTCGTGCTTAGAAAACAATCGCGAGGATCTTCTCTTTTAAGGACGGCCATCAACCCTAAACCTTCCGGCAATACGGTAGCCATATCCTTAGAGCTATGAACAGCTAAATCAATAGACCGATCCAACAAACCATCTTCAATTGCCTTTGTAAAAACACCCTTGCCTCCAAAAGAAGGTAGAGGCAAATCCAACCGCTCATCCCCCTCCGTTTTAATAACCTTAATTTCGATGGAAAGGTCAGGAGAAACATGATTCAAAGCTTGTTTGACTTGTTCTGCTTGATAAAGAGCCAAACGACTTCCTCTTGTTCCTATACAAATATTACGCTTCATCTTTTAAACTCTCTTTTTCAGGTTTTTTTAAATTAAATAATTTTTCTAAGGACTCCAAATAACGAAAAGCCCCTCCATTTTGAGCGGCCTTTTTTAACTGCGTTAGAGGAGCATGCATAATTTTTCCTCGAAGACGATGGATAACTTGATCCAATTCTTCTTGGCTTAAATTTTTATCTATTCCTGAATCGTGCATTTCTTCTCTTAGACAATCTTCAATATACTCTTTTAACCGTTCAACAACAGGGCCCACATCCAAAGAATGAAGCCAGCTAAAAAAGGCTTCTACTTTCTGATCTATTACAACTTCACATTGAGAAATTTCTTTTTTTCGTTTCTTCAGATTCGACTCTGCTACCACGGTTAAATCGTCAATATTATAAAGATAAACATCATCTACCTGAGACACTTCAGAATCAATATCTCGAGGAACAGCTATATCAATTAAAAATAAAGGCTTTTGCTTTCTTGATCTCATCACTTCAGAAATATCTTTATGGCTCAAAATAGGCTGTGGTGCTGCCGTTGAAGAGATAACGATATCCACCTCCTCCAAATGCGATAGAAAGTCGTCAAAACGAATGGCCTGTGCTCCAAATTGACTTGCAAGACGCTCCGCCTTTTCAAAGGTTCTATTAGCCACGACAACAGCTCCTGCTCCGGATGACATTAAATGCTTAAGCGTTAACTCACTCATTTCTCCAGTTCCCAAGACCAAAACCTTTTCTCCATGCAGCCGTCCAAAGATTTTTTCGGCCAACTCAACAGCTACAGATGAGACACTTGTAGCTCCTTCATTAATTTTCGTTTCCGTTTTAATTTGTTTCGCAATTTGAAAGGCTTTCTCAATCAAACGGCCCAATAAAGGCCCTACGGTTTTTGCCTCTTGGGACCACTGATAAGACTCTTTAACTTGGCCATGAATCTCGTTCTCTCCCAAAACAAGAGAGTCGAGACCGCAAACCACTTTAAATAAGTGCTTCACCGCAGCTTCGTCTTTATGTTCATATAAATAAGATTCAAATTGATCCGATTGGATCTGATGAAATTGAGAAAGAAATTGGACAAAATCTTTCTTTGCTTGAAACGGCTCTGAAGTAACAAACAAAGCTTCAACCCGATTGCAAGTTGAAAGCAAAAAGATCTCTGTTGCAGAAACATTTTCTTTCATTGCTTTCAACGCTTCTACGCAATCCGTTTTAGAAAAAGCTAACTGCTCTCTTACGGCAACAGGACATAATTTGTGATTTAAACCAATTGTAAGGATAGTCATAAGTCAGATTAATTAATGGTTAGATATTCTCTGATTTGAGATTCAAATAAATTCATCCCCAAAAAAACAATAAGGATGGTTACAAAAGCAAACACACTTAAAAAAATGACTTTTCGTCCGTGAAGCGCCGATATGAAATGAAAATAAAATAAAAAACTGTAAACAACCCACGCAAAAACACTAGAAATAACTTTAGAATTCCAAATCCAAAATGTTCCAAACTCACTATTCATCCAGACAAATCCTGAAACAAGCGCTAGGGTTAACATAGGCAACCCAAAAAGTAGTCCTCTAAAAATCCATCTCTCCATAATTTCTAAAGAAGGTAAGCGATGAAATATCTGACTCAACAACCTTTTCTTCAATTGCCAATCTTGAAACAAATAAATCAATCCCACCAAAAATGAAAAGGCAAAACTACCATACGCCAAAAAAGCAGTAATAATATGAACCTTAAGAAAATAACTCTGAGCTTCCGTCGACTGCAAAGAGTCCATCCCCAAAAAGTTCACAACCCCCAAAACAACAATAAAAATAACCACCAGCACAAATAACACCGGCATAAAGATTCGCATTCCAACTCCCTCTTTCGTAGTTTTTAGCTCTTAGCTTTTGGTCTTTAGTAAAAACAACATCCCCCAATCAACGGATCGTCACACATGTGACGATCACCACAGATCAAGGACCCACTCAAAACAAAGGGACTCAATGTCCCGCATGTTTTGCCCACTCTTACCTACCCAGTAATTTTCTGTAAAAGCCCTGGGGTTATTTCCCGAGGCGAGTTCACAAAAATAGTTCTTCAATTTTTGTGCTGTCTGAGCAGCGGGAAATAACCCCAGGGCGCCACCAACCGCTACTTTTTCTTCTTAACCTTAGAATCCTTCTTAACCAACTTCTCATACTGCTTCTTAAACTCTGCTTTAGCAGCCTGAACCTTCCCACTATTCAAAAACTCAACAACCTTCTTACTCCCAGCATTCTCAAAAAGTTTCTTCCTCAACTTAGGATCATTAACCGTCGTCATCACTTTCTTCCTGTTATCCTGCATAAATCCCAGAAAACTCCCCCAAGACTTCCCCCACTCTTTCTGAATCTTTTTTCGAATGTGCTTCGCCAATGCAGGGCTCGCCCCACCCGTAGAAACAGCTACTTGAAGAGGCCCTTCTTTAAAGGTGGAAGGAAAAATATAATTACTATATTGAGGATCATCTAAGACATTCACCAACTGATCTCTCTCGAAACAAGAATTTGCGACATTTTCTTTTAACTTCTTATCTTTTGTTGAAACAATCACAAGAAAAAACTTACTGATAATCGTATCAAAAGCATCTTTCTTCAAGAGCTTGATCACTTTCTTCTTCGACAAAATAACCAGCTTTGGGGTAGGCGCTTTGGATAAAACAGTAACTCTTGCTCCCGCCTCAACAAGGGATTCCGCCTTCCGAGTCGCTTCTTCATCTCCTCCAATAACCAAAACTTCCTTAGATCTTAAATCTAAAAAAATAGGAAAGTACATGATAGAACTCCTTTTTTAAAAACTTTCTTTTGCGTTTGGGAATTTCCCAGACCTTACATCCGAGACATAAGATTGAATAGATTTTTTAATCGTTTTTCGTAGGTTGGTATATTGTCTAACAAATCGATAACAACTATTTTCACCCATTCCCAACAAGTCCTGTGTCACTAAAACTTGCCCGTCACAATCAGATCCTGCTCCAATACCAATGGTAGGAATTTTAAGTTTCTTCGATATGCGTTTTGCTAAAAGACGAGGAACACATTCAAGAACAATTGAGAAAGCCCCCGCCTTCTCTAAAAACAAAGCATCTTTTTCTATTTTTGCAGCATCCTTCGCTTGCTTTCCTTGAACCCGGTATCCACCTAACTTTTCTACAGATTGAGGAGTTAAACCTAAATGTCCCATCACCGGAATTCCGGCCTCCGCCAAAGCCTGAATCTGTTTTTTCTTCTCCTGCCCACCCTCAATTTTAACTGCGTGAGCTCCTCCTTCTTTAATCAAACGAAGAGCACTTCGCACGGTATGCTCAGGCCCTTGTTCACAAACACCATAAGGCATATCTGCAACAATTAAACTATTTTTAGAACCTCGGCTTACTGCTTTAGTGTGGTGAATCATATCTCTCAGGGTTACAGGAACAGTCGAAGAATGTCCTAGAAGAACCATGCCCAAAGAGTCTCCCACAAGCAAAACATCAACATCACACTCTTCTTGCAGGCTTGCAAACAACGCATCATAAGCTGTAAGAACAACAATTTTTTCTTTCTTCTTTTTTTTATCTAAAATATCTTTTACGGTGAGTTTCATAACAATCCAGAGAACAACATTCGAAGTTAAATAAAGGCTATCTATCTTCGGTCTCTTTTCCTTTCTGCCACAAATAAGCATTCACAACGTTTCTCATCAACATAGTAACGGTTAGAGGTCCGACTCCGCCAGGAACAGGGGTAATAAAAGAAGCTTTTTCTTTTGCAGACTCAAAATCAACATCTCCAACGGTTTTTCCATCTACTCGATTAATACCAATATCGATAACGATCGCACCTTCTCTAATCCACTCTCCCGGAATTAAATTGGCCTTTCCAACAGCAACAACCAAAACTTCCGCTCGTCTTACGTGCGATTCCAAGTCCCCTTTTTTGAAAGTCCCTAAATGACAAACCGTCACGGTCGCCATTTGCTCTAACAACAAAAGAGAAACGGGACGTCCTATCACTTTACTAGAACCTACCACAACCGCTTCTTTACCATAAAGATCAACGCCCGTAGAATTAATTAATTCTAAAGCAGCAATAGCAGTACAAGGTGCCACCTTAGCTTTCTTCAAAACCAATCGTCCTAAATTATCTGTATGAACCCCTTCAGCATCTTTTTTATAGTGAATGGATGACAACACTTTTTCTAAGTTCATATGTTCTGGCAAAGGCATCTGAATGATGATGGCATGAACCGAATCATCATGATTCAACTCATCAATTTTTTCAATCGTCTCTTCTTGAGTAATGTCTGTTTTTAATTGCAAAAGCTCGTGAGTAATACCAAGATTTTCTGCAGTATCATGTTGCTTTTTTACATAAAGTTGGGATGCTTGCTGCTCCCCCACTTGAAGGGCAACTAACTTAGGCCTTTCTCCGAACTCTTCTTGAATTCGAGACAGGTCCTTTCGGATCCCTTCCTGAACTTTCCCTGCTATATCTTGACCTTTAAGTAATTGAGTCACGAAAATTCCTTTGTTTTCCATATTTTTTTAGATAATTTTGATTTCGTTTTTCAAGCTCTTCAATTCTTCTTTGAGATGTTTTTTGTATTCTTTATCTTTAACACAATCATAATTAACTTCACACGTTGCGTAAGCACCTTCATAACAAGCGTTTAAAAGACTTTTGCTAACATTTAAATCATTTTTTATAGCTCCTGAGGCAATAGAAAATAATTCTTTGTTCACACGTAATGCCATGACTGAAAGCAGAGCAAGAGTAGCTTGGACCTGAAACGCCTCAACCAAGGCCTGATCTAAAAGAATACGTGCTGCTGTTTTCTTTCCTTCAGACTTAGAACTAAAATAGGTTTTGTACTTCTTTGATACTTTCGTATATATTTTTGCATCATCATTAATGATTTGTTGAAATTGGGGCAGTAATTTTTTAGCGGCTTCCGTCAATCTTTTAGCTTTTGAAATTTCTTTTTTCGTCTTAAAGCGCCTTGCGTTAATTTTAGAAACCATTAACACCAAACTGACGCCCATAGAACCGCTTAGAGCAGCAGCGCTTCCGCCTCCTGGTGCAGGCTTATCACTGGCCAAATCTTGAATAAATTTATCTAAGGATAGTTTTGTTAATTGTGCCATAGCTAGGACCTCATATTGTGTAAAAGTGAGCCTATGAGTATATCCCGACTCCCAAGGAGGGTCAAGAAGAAGACGGGGACATGGACTTTTGATACTGTTGCGCAGCAACTATGTCTAAAGTGCGTGTCCCCTAGGCAAAGGGTAAGCTGTACCCATTAAGACACTTTACCCTAAGCCAACATACTTCCAAAACTGCATTGCCTAAAAGTGACAGTCACTACGGATGAATCAACCGATCCATTTGCTTATATTCTTCGCAATATTCTGTGATCAACTCAATGAAAAAGCTTCCAAATTGTTCTAATTTTTTAGCTCCAACCCCAAAAATCTTAGAGAAGGTCTCATATGACTGCGGATAATAACTGGCCATCTCTATCAATGCTTTGTCAGGGAACACCATATAAGGAGGAATTCCTTTTTTATCCGCAAGTCTCTTTCGTTCCTCTCGTAAGAGTTGAAATAATTTCCTATCATAATCAGATCGAGTTTCAGCAACTTCTTTTCTCTGTTTTTCTGCTTTAGCTGCAGGAATAAAACCTTCCATCTTTTCATTCCCTTGCATCACATTCCAAGCTTGCTCGGTTAATTTAATCACACCATAGATTTCATCATCTTGTTTAATCACTCCCTTATGCAACCACTGACGAACAAGCGCCTTCCACTGATTCGCTGAAAAC
Organism: Candidatus Omnitrophota bacterium; assembly: GCA_029261035.1. Classification (GTDB taxonomy): domain Bacteria; phylum Omnitrophota; class Omnitrophia; order Omnitrophales; family JACROU01; genus JAJDCD01. The sequence goes on along the minus strand of JAJDCD010000023.1, from coordinate 351,879 downwards.
TCTTTTCCAATTCCATAGGTTTTAATTTCGTGATGACGAAACTGGATCACCTTCTTCGATTCGGAGCCTCTGAGAACATCGATCACATGGTTCATACCAAAACGCTCTCCCATTCTAAACACACACGAAAAAAATTTCTGAGCAGCTTCTGTTACATCTTCTTCGGGATCGCTCGGGTTCACACAATTATCACAAAGCTTACAATTCTCTTCTAAATACTCTTCCCCAAAATACTTCATTAAAGGAACGCGTCGGCATAATTTAGACTCTGCATAATCTACGATAGCACTCAAATGTCGACTCGCTACCGTTCTTTCTAACTCGTCCTGCTTTTGATCATTAATATACTTAATCTTATAAATATCTGCGTACCCAAACAAAAGAAGGCAGTGAGAGTTCAAACCATCCCGTCCTGCTCTTCCTGTTTCCTGATAATAAGACTCGGGATTTTTAGGCAAATCATAATGAATCACAAAACGGACATTGGGTTTATTAATACCCATCCCAAAAGCTATCGTCGCTACCATAATCTGCACATCGTCTCGAATAAACAGTTCTTGATTACGGGTACGGTCTTTATCCGACATCCCAGCATGATAAGGAAGCACAGAAAGCCCTTCCTCTTTTAAAAGAGCCGCCAAAGTATCCACTTGGTTTCTAGAAAAACAGTAAATAATTCCAGACTGATCTGGATAACGTTTAATAAACTCTACTGTTTGTTTAAAGGGTTTATCTTTAGGAATAACTTCGTAAAATAAATTAGTTCGATTAAAACTCGCTAAAAACTCTGGATTATGAATATGAAGACTTTTCTTAATGTCTTCACGAACTCGAGGCGTTGCTGTAGCCGTCATCGCCAAACAAACCGCATTAGGTAAAATCTCCCGCATACAATGAAGCTCTCGGTACTCTGGCCTAAAGTCATGGCCCCATTCCGAAATACAATGCGCTTCATCCACAGTAAAACAATCTACAGGCACCGACGTAATCAGCTCTTGAATATCGGGTTTCATCACAGTCTCTGGAGCTAGAAATAAAATTTTAATTTCTCTATTACGAATCATCCCCATCGTCATTCCATACTGCTGACGTGTTAACGTGCTGTTTAAAAAAGCAGCTGCAACTCCCACTTGCTCCAATTGGCCAACCTGATCTTTCATCAAAGAAATTAAAGGAGAAATCACAACGGTCATTCCTTCAAAAATGAGCGCCGGAATTTGATAGCACAAAGACTTTCCACCCCCTGTAGGCATAATCAGAAGTGTATCTTTTTTCTGCAAAACCTGATCAATGCATTCTTGCTGTAAAGGGCGAAAAGTATCATAACCAAATGTTGTTTTTAAAATATCTAAAGTCTGTACCACGATTTAATTTTCTCCTTGGTAAAATTCATGAACAACCTCATCGGCAAAAATAGATCTTTCATCCCAACCCATAAGCGTAATGTCTTCGCCTCTCTGAGCTCGGCTTAAGGCAACATACGCTTGCCCTGGCTCCCACAAAGAATCCAAACTCACATGCACTTTTTCTAATGTTGTACCTTGGATTTTATGAATCGTACTTGCATAAGCTAACATGACAGGAAAGTTTTTCGCTGAAGCAACCTCTTCACCATCCGCATTTTGTACCGTAAAAGTAAAAGGTTCTAATTTAATTCTTCGCCCCTGCACATCCACCCAAACGGAATCTTCCGTCATATCGCTAATAGTGCCAATAGTCCCATTAACAAATCTTTGCTTGGGGTCATTAATCCGAAACATAATACGCGCTGTCAATTTCAGATCCAGAACCTCTGGGATAGGAGCATCCTGTTTCAATCGTTTAACATACCTTTTATCTCCTGCATACTCTGTTGAAAAAGAACGCGTAGGATATTCAATTTCAGACAAGCGTTGATGATTAAAAGCTTGTGTCTCAGCTCTTCTAGGAAAAATATAAGTCGTCCCAACTTCAACTTCCTCATTACTCACAACGCGTTCATTCAAAAACTGTACTACAGGTTCGGATATTTTTCCCCACCGAATATCTTCGAGGATTTTTAAAAAAGGTTTATCATTCGTGCGCTTTACTTCTTTTAATTCAACTTTATGAAAATGAGATCGTTCCCAAGCGTCCCCTAAAAATCCCCACTCCTTCTCATCCCAGTCTCCAATAGGAGGCAATTGAGCAAAATCTCCTACCGTGATAATACGAATCCCTCCCCATGGATCATCTGAAGCTCTGTGCGTTCGAGCAATCTTTTCTGCGCAATCTAAAGTTTCATACGACAACATCGACACTTCATCAATAATTAATGTGGAGACATCGGTCAGTCTTTTTTTAAGACGTCGATCCTTAATGGCTTTTTTGTAAACCACACTCGGACCTCCCTGCATAATCCCCAAACCAAAATAACTATGAAAAGTACGCCCTCCAACCAAAATAGCCGCAGCACCCGTACTCGCCAAAACAGGAATAGCCTCATTCGCTTGATTCAAAAATTCCCGAATCAAAAAACTCTTTCCAGTTCCAGGCCCTCCTGTAATAAACAGATTCTTCTGTGTATCCAAAAGAAGGCGGAACCCTCTATTCTGAGATGGTGTAAGTTTAACCTTAGACATAGGCCCACAATTCTATCACACCCCGCTAGAGCAGCTTTTGTCCCAACCTCCACGCAAGAGGCGAGTCCGCCATAAAATAGGGGGACCCTAAATCCTAAAACAACCCCACCTTCTAACAAACGCCTTTATCCCAAGCACACCTTATATAGAGCTAACAACAAACAAGCATTTCGTTATTTACACAATAACGAAATACGATAAACCCAGGAAACAATATGGGCTCGATGCCCATCTTGTTTCAACCCCCACACCCCCAGGCCGTATTATCAAACATCTAGGAGGAGGAAATATTGTTCCCCGCGGCGAGTTCACAAAAGTGACAGTCACCCTAGGTGACAGTCACTTTTGTGCTGTCTGAGCCCCGGGGAACAATATTTCCGACGACGAACAACTTTACAATCCCCCTCAAGCACCTTATGATACCCCCATGCTAACCACCGTAATCATCCCAACCTTCAACAGAGCCACCCTCATCGAAAGAGCCTTAAAATCCGTCCTAAACCAAACCCACAAACAACTCCAAATCATCGTCGTAGATGACGGCTCAACCGACAACACTCAAAAAGTTCTCGCTCCTTACCATGGCCGCATTCAATATATTTATCAAGAAAACAAAGGCGTCAGCGCCGCAAGAAACAAAGGCATTGAGAAAGCTCATGGAAACATAATCACCTTTTTAGACTCAGACGATGAATGGCTTCCTCAAAAAATAGACGCCCAAGTTAATTTTTTTAAAGAGAATCCAGAAGCTGTTGCCTGCCAAACAGGAGAAACTTGGATCAGAAAAGGAAAGCGCGTCAATCCTAAAGATAAACACAAAAAACACTCCGGATTTATATATAAGCAATGTTTGCCCTTATGCATTGTGACCATTTCGGCAATCGCCCTCAAAAAAGAAATTTTAGAGCGCGTAGGGGCTTTTGATGAAAGCATGCCTGCCTGCGAAGATTATGACCTCTGGCTCCGAACGACTCATCGCTATCCTATCCATCTTATTGACCGTCCTTTAGTTACCAAATACGGGGGGCGTCCAGACCAACTATCTCAATCAACACCACAGATGGATCAGTACCGAATTCAATCTATGATACAATTACTAGACTCTCAAGTCCTTACGGAAGAACAGCGCAAATGGACAACAGAAACCCTGAGAGAAAAATGTACTGTGTTTGGTAACGGATGTATCAAACATGGAAAAAATGAAAAAGGACAATATTATCTGGATCTAATTCAGAAGTACGAAACAACATGAACTACACCCCTTCAAAAATATTTATAACCGAAGAAGCCAAGAACGATACTCAAACGGGGCGCATGCTAGAACGTATGCCTGGAATCCCTGTTGAAATCATTCAAGATGAAAAAGCCATCATCCGGCATTACAACGACAAAGAAGACGCCTTTACTCAAGGCAAGCGTATGGTGTTGCTCACACGCCACAAAGGAAAGTTCTTCAAGCCTTGTCCTTCTGTAACCGACTATGTTTGTTGCAACTATCAAATATTTCATTTAGCTGTTGGTTGTAATTTTGATTGCAGCTATTGTATTTTGCAAGCTTATCTAAACAACCCCATCTTAACCTTTTACACGAACATCGAAGATGCTCTTAGCGAGTTGAGTTCTATCTTAAAAGAAAATCCGAAAAGTTATTACCGTATTGGGACAGGAGAATTAACAGACTCTCTCTCGACCGATCATCTCACGGGTTTCTCAGAAATACTTGTTCCTTTTTTTCAAAACATTTCCAACGCCACTTTAGAATTCAAAACCAAGTCCGACAACATCGATAACTTACTCAAAATGGCTCCAAAAGAAAAAGTGATTGTTGGATGGTCTTACAATTCAGAAAAAATTAGCCAAGAAGAAGAACACAAAACAGCTTCTCTAGAAAAAAGACTGATTGCAGCCAAAAAAGTTTTAGATGCTGGCTATAAAGTAACTTTTCATTTAGACCCTATCGTTCACTATGAAGGCTGGGAAAAAGATTACAAAGAGTCTCTCGACCGTCTCTTCGACGCTATTCCACCCGAAAAAATTACATGGATCAGCATGGGGTCTTTGCGCTATCTTCCTAAGTTAAAAAATGTAATGACAGAAAGATTTCCTAAATCCAAACTCGCCTATGGGGAGTTCGTTCGGGGTGTGGATGACAAAATGCGTTACTTTAAAGACATTCGTACAGAGATGTTTCAGGCCATCCAATCTCATATCCGCTCTTATTCAAAGGACTTAGCTCTTTTTCTTTGCATGGAATCTCAAGAAGTATGGCAAAAAACATTCGGCATCCGCCCAACAAGCATAGAAGAAGTATCAGAAAAACTCGATACACAATTAATAAAATAGCATAGACGCGAAGTCGGCGACATGCATTAATCCCTTTCATTTACATATCCCCAATAATTCCAACTATTTAAAGTAAGTGCGGTCCGTCACACAGGTGACGGCCACTGTTACTCTACAAAACAAAAGGGCTCGATGCACTTTTGTTTTGAACCCTCTAACCCCCACTCAGCGTATAACATAAAAGGCCATAGGATGTTCTCCGCCGCGAGTTGCGCAGTCTTTTTCCAGACGAGCATGTCTGAGCGCCGGAGAACATCCTATGGCCAACAACGGCCCCTATACGCGCCCCCATCAATCCCCTTGACCAGCCAAACAATCTCGACTAGGATAGTTAGCTCACGGACAGAAAAATCCCTTCACGGAAGACTATTGAGTCATACGCTTATGATCAAAAAGTCACAACTACTTAAAAAACTTACTTGTTCTCTCATCATGATATCCATGATGGGTTTACAGCTTCCTCTAGCTCCTGCAGCCACTCTTTCTGTTGGCGGCTTTTCCTTTCCTCCCATTCCTACAGAATGGGGTTCGATTAAAAAAATGCATGTTTCAAAACCAGGCGCTCCTCTCATATTTCATATCCAAGAGGCTCATGATCAACCCGAAGCTCATCGCAATATCTTTAACATCATTGATTTCCTCCACTCTCGACTCGGTACCAATCTGATTATGGCTGAAGGAGCTTCTGGAGAACTTTACACCGACTCATTAGAAATCTTATCTAAAAATAAAAACTTTGAAACAATCGCCGGTTTTCTCTTAGACAATCTTCTTATGGATGGGGTTAGCTTAGCTGCTACCACAGATTCTAATTATTCTTTTTTTGGTCTCGAAGATGCTGAAGTATATAATCAAAACAGACAAGCGTATTTCAACGCTCGCTCTTTTCAAGCAGATATCATGCAGTTCATCATTCAGAAAGAACAACAATTAAAAAAAGAAAGGAAGAGTCGTTTCTCGGATAAACTGAATTCTCTTTATGACAACGAAAGAAAATTTGAAGCAGAAAAAATAGATCTGATAACTTATATAGAGTCCGTTCTCGCTGACGCAGAAAGCAAAAGCATCGCCAGCTCTTCCTACCGGAACTTAACCTTATTTCGCAAGATACAACAATTGCAAGCTTTTGCAGATAAAGGAAAGTTAGATCAAGAACTCAGCTCCTTAGGCTTAACTCTAGGAGAAGCAAAACAATTAGGAGAACAGATTTCAGAAGATGACCTCGCCAATGCCCCTCAGCTTAGAAGCGAGCTGGAATTGACACAAAAACTAAAACAAATTCAAGGACAACACCTTTTTGAAGAGCTGGAGCGTTTAGTTAAAAACATAAAAGAAAGTTATTTAGATCCAGAAGAAGATCAACTGTTCTTTGACCAACTAGAAACATTTCGATCGATTAAAAACACACTACAACTCAAAGCAACACGCAAAGATTTAGACCTTATCTCTCCAGACTCTCCTCTTTTAGAATCTTTGTCAGACAATGCTGTTTTAGCCGTTCATGATTTTTACCAAAAAGCACGTCTTAGAGATAGCATCATGATGAATCAGTTTTTCAAACGCGTACAAGTAGAACAAAACAAAACTCCCAACGACAAACTAAGCTGCGTGCTTGTCACTGGCGGCTTTCACACAGAGTTTGTAGAACAAAAATTAGAAGAAAAAGGTTTTTCCTTTATCACCATCTCCCCTCGCATCTCTCAAATTTCAGAAAACCGATTTTATTCTAAGCGCCTCAACGACGATTGGACCATTACAGAGCAAGCTGCACTTTCAGCCCCTAGAACGCTTTCCTCTCCAAAAGCACTTCGTTCCATTCAGGAATTTGTGCTTTTAAATTCCAAAGGCTTACAGTTTCAGCAAGCTTGGAGACAAGCACAAACAAAAGCAGCCAGTCTAGGTAAACCTTTAGGTGGCAAACTTAAAAGTGCTGCAAAAAAAGGAGAACTTGAAGCAATTCATTATCTGCCAATAGAAGAATTAGGAATTCAAAGCCGTTTCTCAAATAAAATTAAAGAAGCTGGCTTTCCTTTAATTGGGCAAATGATTCAAGGGATTATGTTTGGCAACATCCTTGTCCCCAACATCCCTTATATCAAGCAAAACATTAAAGGCGTGGACAATGTAGGCATTGTTGAAATACAAAAACAATTTGCGGCCATCAATCGCCTTTTAAAAGCTTCTCTTCAAGAAGAACCCTCATCAGAAAAAACTCCTGTATTCGTTCCTGAATCTGACCCCCAAGTCCAAGAAGTTGAAATAAAGCCCTCCACTCCAAAAGAAACGAATAAACAACATTCCGTTTTAGTTCTTCCAGGGAATGAAACTAAAATCATTCGATGGTCAGAGCATGAAAGAAAACCACGAACAAGACCGGTCAGTGACCACAGTGTTGTCCGCCTATTTAACATGGTCAGCCCTCCTAAGGATTTACCTCCTTTGGTCTTTGAAGAACTATATCGAAATACCCTTCAGAAACTCTCTCCCTCTCGTGTGGAAGGCCTTCTCTTAGCGAAAATGACGATTCTCAAGAGAGCCTTTATGGAAAAACTTCAAAGAGACCCTAGCAACGAAATCGAACTTGCTTACTATAAAGCTCAACTTGAAAACAAAACGCTTCCTGATTTTCTTTTAGATGAAACACTTCGAGACCTTGAATACGTAGTCATCGATTTAGAAAGCACTGGCCTTAATATTAGAGAATCAAGAATTATAGAGCTTACCGCGATTGCCTATAAAGGACTCCAAGAAGTTGAGCGCGTATCCCTCTTGATTAAACCCGATGGTAATTTCAATATGCCTTTCAACATTGAAGAGTTTACAGGGATCACAAAAAAAGAAATTTTGGAAAAAGGAATTCCAGCGGAAAAGGCTTTTCCAGACATACTCGAATTTTTAAAACGTTACAAAAAATCATTGCTCGTAATGCACAACGCCCCTTATGACTCTCTGCTGATACAAAGAGAAATGGATCATTTTGGGTTAGGCCCTTTTCGTATTCAAGTCGTCAACCAAGGAACTGAACTTCCAACTCCCTTTTCTAAAATCGAAAATCCCGATGACGGCTTAGCAAAAAACAAACCCCGTTTTTTTGCCTATGACACCCTTAGCTCTTCTCGTTCTTTCTATCCCGGCATCAGCCATAATCTCGGCGCTTTACTTGCCACTTTCGGTGTTCAGACACGTATGCACCGCTCTACACCCGATGCCATCGCAACCAAAATCGTATTTTTAAACACGGTAAAGGTGCACAAAGTTATTAAAGCCTCTAGTTTAGGTCAAGTTAAAAAAATTTTAGTTGTTGGGCTTAACACAGACACTCCCTTTATAGTAGAAAAACTTGGAAAGTTGGGACAAATTTTGGGACGAGAATTTGAAATCGTCACTGTAACAGGGAATAAAAAAGCAGTTACAGCAATAAAAAAAGCAAACGGAAGCTCTGCACCGTTCAACCTTGTTATTTCTTATTTTGTTACAGGAACAACAGGATGGTGGACTAAAACGAACACCACAGCTGATGCCCTTTTATCCACCTTAGATAATGATGAGATTAAGATTCCAACAATCATACTTACTCCAGAAAGTCCAAAAAAGACAGGTCTAGACATCCAGGCATTTCAAAAAAAATTAGCTCAAATTGAAGAATCCCCTTCTCATCACGACCACATGCACAAACACAACCTGGATTCAGGTCGAATGAAATCCATTCTTGATGACCTTGAAAAGATAAAAAAACCTAAATGGGGCTCAAATGCACAAACAAAAAATCCCCCTAAATCTGATGCAAATAGTTTAGGAAATGCCTCAGAGAAAAAACCCAGCTACAAAATTCTTCTTGTTGGCGTTAAACAAGAGTTACGAGAAAAAGTGAAAAGAGGCTTAGACCGCATTAGCTCGGATCTACAAATAGATTTTGAAATTGCTGAAAAAGGAAGCGCTGTTTATGCCAACAAAGCCATGAAAAGCGATTCCTTTGACTTGGTCATATCCTTATTTCATACGGGGGTATCTACGGGCTTTCTAACCTCAGATACAACCGTTTACGATCTTGCCACGTTATTCAAAAGAACTATAGACTCCCCTCCTTTTTTTCTTGTTATAACAGATGAGGATATAAGAAATCCTAAAAATTTTAGACTGCTTAAAGATATGGAAAGAGATAATATGCTTCTCGGGTATGGCCTTGTCTCTTCTCATGGCACATCCACATGGAGAAAAGAATTTTCAAAAGTAATAAAGAAAATAGAAATAGAAAAAGAAAAGTCTGAAGGGTCTAGTTTAGGAATTACTCTTCCATGGAAACTAAAAGACTCCGGAAAGGTTTCTCAAATTTTTAACCGAGCAGATCAACTTCAAAACAAAATAACCTTTATCATTTCAGTCGAAACCTTAAGACAAATGAGTCCTTCAGAACTAGAAGAATTAAACTACCATCTCAAACAAAAGAAAAGAGATATCCTCATTCTCAAAGAGACAAACGACTGGAGCCCGCTTCCTGAATTAGAAGGAAACGCTCGATTCGGAAGCAAAGACCACCTCAACGACTACGCACACCGCTTAAAACGAAACACAAATACCCACGCAATCCACTTACTGGGTCAAACAGAAGTAAGCGCAAGCACCACAGAAATCTTAAGTGTAGAACAAAGTTTATACGCTCCCACAGCAGCCATCGAATTCCTCTTCCAAGGAAAACGCGACCTCTTCGGCATCTGGAAAAAAGCCAAAGACCGATGGATCTTACAGCTAAGCGACCACCTACAACAACTCTTCACCCAAGCCTTCACCCAACGACAAATCGCCCAAGCGGCATAGGTAAGGCTGTCATCCCCGAATGTTTTTATCGGGGATCCACAAACAAAAACAACCTGGATTCCCGACAAAAGATTTCGGGAATGACAACATTCTTTATCTTTAATAAATCCTAAACCAACCCCTCTATTCAACAAATGCCTTTATCCCTACAACAAGTCCAAACCAAAAAAATAAAAACGAGTTTCGTTATTTACACAATAACGAAACACCCTAAACCAAGAAAGCCGGAGCTGCTCGATGCAGCTCCGGCTTTCAACACTCCCCACCCAAAGTTTATAACTTAAAAGGCTAGAGAATGTTCCCCGCCGCGAGTTCACAAAAATCGCTTCTCAATTTTTGTGCTGTCTGAGCGCCAGGGAACATTCTCTAGCCGCAACCCAACTATAAACCCCCTTACTTCCCAATACAAAACTCCCCAAAAATAACATCCAACAAATCCTCAGAATAAACTTCCCCAATCAACTCACTCAAAGAATCCAAAGCCGCCTTAATATTAAACGTCAAAAACTCCAAAGAATCCTTATTCTGAAACACAACCCCCGCCTGAGCCAAATCAATAAGAGCTTGTTCCAATGCCGCTTTATGCCGCACCCGAGTTACCGCAATACCTTCGGTAGTAACTTTTCCCTCCCAAACCAACTCTTTCATTCGCTTTTCCAATTCGCTCAACCCTTCTCTATTCTTAGCAGAAATAAGCACCGGCTCCACATCCATCTGAAACTGTTTTTGAACCTCTTCCCACTTCCATTGTGCTGGAAGATCGCTCTTATTCAAAACGGGAATTACTTTTTTGTTTTTAACCATCGCCACAATATTCTTATCTTCTTCTTTAAACTCTTCTGAAGAGTCTAAAACCCAGAGAAAGACATTGCCTTGATCTAAATACTTCTTCGTTCTCTCCATACTCAACGTATCTATCTTGTCCGCAAAAACCCCAAGCCCAGCCGTATCACACAACCGAAACAAAATGCCCTCTAACTCAATCATCTCTTCTAGCGCATCTCGTGTTGTTCCAGGAACATCCGAAACAAGAGCGCGATCTCTATCCAGTAACGCATTTAGAAGAGAAGATTTGCCAACATTAGGACGGCCCACAATAACACTCAGTATTCCTTCGCGAACAATTTCCCCTTTTTGATAACTCAATAAAAGCTCGTTAATCTCACTCTCAACTTCCTTTATTTTTTCAATCACCTCTTTTTGAGAATAAACTTCCAAATCTTCTTGAGGAAAATCCACAAACGCTTCCACATGCGCATAGACATGCATCAGCTTGTCCTTAATACTTTTAACTTTTTTCGACAAACTCCCTTTAAGCTGCTCTTGTGCGACAGACAAACTCGCATCCGTCTTTGCTTGAATCACATCCAACACCGCTTCTGCTTGAGTTAAATCTAATCTTCCACTTAAAAACGCTCGTTTGGTAAACTCTCCGGGTTCTGCAGCACGAATTCCTTGTTTGAAAATAAGGTCTAAAATTTTACGGGTAACCACAATCCCTCCATGGCTTGAAATCTCAACCATGTCCTGGCTTGTATATGATTTTGGAGACTTAAACACGGTAACCAGCACTTCGTCAACAACCCGTTCATCATCCATAACAAATCCAAAATGCACCGTAAAAGGTTTTACCTTTGCTAATGCTTTCCCGGATTTCGCTTTAAATAAAACATCACTTACTTCGATAGCTTGAGGCCCGCTCATACGGACAATGCCAATCCCCCCTTCACCAATAGGGGTTGATATAGCAGCAATCGTGTCATCTAAATTAATATTGGGCACTTAAGCTCCTTTACTTCTGAGAATGTGAAAACGGTAAAATTTAGTGTGTGCCAGGTCTAAAGACCAGGCACACTAGGTACCCAACTAAGGGTGGCCAAAAAAATAAGTCCATATGAATCTAACTATGTCAGCTGAGATAAAGTCCGGGCTTCTCCAACTAAAAATAAGGAGCCTGTAATCAAAAGAATCTCTTTGGGCTGCATAGAAATACGTGCTAATTGAATCGCTTTTTCAACAGAAGATGCTATCTCGATACGTTTAAAATAAGGAGCAACTTGCTCTAGCAAGTCTCCAACTTCATAAGATCGAGAGTGTTCCGTTTCTGTCAAAATAACTCTTTCCGAAACTCCGCTTAGCTCCTTAGCGATAACTGCCACATCTTTCCCCCAAGATACACTAAGAATAGGAATCACACAATATTTAGGGAAAATTTTTTTAATACTTCTAACGAGGCTCTTCATAGAATCCCCATTATGTGCTCCATCCAAAACAATATAGGGTTTTTGAGAAACAATCTCAAAACGACCAGGCCACTTCACTCTTTTCAAACCTTGGCTTATCGAGGCGGTGGAGATCTTCTTACAACCCTCTTTCTTTATTAATAACGCTGTAGCAACAGCAAGACCTGCATTCTTTAACTGAAACTCTCCTGTCAACGGTGTTTTAAATTGAATTGCTTTATTTCCTAAAACAGATTTCATAGAGAAAGTAAACTCCAAGCCTTGTGAGCTCATCTTTTTCAAAGAAACGGAGAAATCTATTTTATCCTCAAACAAAAAAGATTTCTTTTGCTTCGCTATGAATCGGATTTGTTTCATCGCCTCTTTGTCTTGTTCGGCCGAAACGGCTAATTTACCGGTTCGAAAAATATCTGCTTTCTCCTTAGCTATTTTTGCAACAGTGTTCCCTAATTGATCTTGATGATCTAAACTAATGCTCGTAATAACAGAACAAAGAGGCTCTAGTACATTGGTTGCATCCAGCCTTCCACCCATCCCCACTTCAATAACAGCAATATCTACTTTTTTCTTTTTAAACAAAATAAAGGTTAGAAGCGTAAATAGTTCATAATAAGTAGGTCGCCCTAATTCTTTTGGAATTTTTTTATTTTGGAATTTTTTTTTGATCAGCTCAACGCCTAAAACAAACTCTTTTTCTGAAATGTGTTGTTGATTAATCTGGATACGTTCTCTTTCGTGCTGAAGGTGCGGAGAAATATAAGTTCCAACTTTATATCCCGACTCTTTCAAAATAGAAGTTAGAAAAGCAGCTGTAGAACCTTTTCCTTTAGTTCCAGCAATAAGTACAGAAGGATAATTATTCTGAGGAGCTTCAAACCAACTGAGGAATAATCTCATTCTCTCTAAATTAAAACATCGATTTGGATTAAAATTCTTTATTTGTTCAAAATTAATAAAGGAATCTAAAAATTGGATTGCAGATGTATAGGTCATCATGATGTCCTGTTTATAGCGCTTGATAAGCCTTTAAGTTGTTTGTCATTCTGAGGAGTGTAACGACGAAGAATCTAAATGGATTAGGATGATATGCTATTTGTCTGAGATTCTTCGCTATGCTCAGAATGACAAGAAACCCCAAACAACACCCCCTTAGTGCTTAAAGTGGCGTTCCCCTGTAAGACACATACCAATACCATAAAAATCACAAGCTTCTATGACATCCGGGTCCTTAATTGAACCTCCAGGTTGTATGATCAATCGAATTCCATGGCGGCTAGCTACTTCGATATTGTCAGGCATTGGGAAAAATCCATCACTTGCGAGAAGAGCCCCTTGAGTCTTATTACCTGCCTTATCACAAGCAATTCGAACCGAATCCACACGAGACATTTGTCCCGCACCAATACCAACCGTCTGTGAGCCTTGGGTCAAAACAATAGCATTCGACTTTACTTGCTTTGCGCATTTCCAAGCAAATAAAAGATCCTCAGCATCTTTCTTGCTCCCTTTAACCTTTGTCACCCACTTAAGGCCTTTAAGAATTTTCTGTTCTCGCTCGACCAAAGACGTGTTGCGTTCTTGAAGCAGAAGAGATCCGTTATTAATTTGATATGAAAACCGCTCTGATGTTTTTTTTAAATCAACTTTAAGAATACGTAAATTTTTTCTCTTTTTCAAAGCCGCTAGAGCTTTCGAATCATAATCTGGCGCAATAACAACTTCAAAAAAACGAAGTTGCTCCAACAAGACTTTTGCTGTTTTTGAATCACACTTCTTATTTAAACCCACAATCCCACCAAATGCAGATTGAGAATCACATTCAATAGCTTTAGAAACAGCATCTGCAAGTTGTGTGCTTTGCGCAATGCCGCAAGGGTTGTTATGTTTAATTACACACGCTGAAGGTTTAGAAAATTCCTGAATAATTGAAAGCGTAGCAAATGTATCCAATAAGTTATTATAAGACAATTCTTTTCCACTCAACTGCTCTGGAAAAATTTCAGGATGAGTTGTTTCCATCTCATAAACAGCCGCTTGTTGGTGTGGATTTTCTCCATAACGTAAAGGGTTCTTTTTTTGAAAGGATAAGTTGATTGTTTCAGGAAGTATTTCAGAATCTTCAGAGAGAAAAGATCCGATTAAGGCATCATAACGACTGGTTAATTGAAAAACCTTGGCCGACAATTTTTTTCGTGTACTTAAAGAGATTTTACCTTTAGCTTTTTGCATTTCTTCTAAAACAGATGCGTAATCTTGAGGATCTGTCACAACGGCAACAGATTCAAAGTTTTTCGCTGCAGAACGCAACATGCTAGGACCTCCAATATCAATATTCTCAATCGCATCTTGAAATTTGACATTAGGCTTTTGAACAACCGCTTTAAAAGGATAAAGATTAACAACAACCATATCAATAGGCTGAATCTCATGCTCTTTAACTTGCTTCTTATGATTCACATCATTTCTTCGATAAAGCAAACCTCCATGCACTTTCGGATGCAAAGTCTTCACACGTCCATCTAATATTTCTGGAAATTCAGTGAGCTCAGAAATGGATTGAACCGCAATTTTATTTTTCTTTAAAAACTTTAAAGTTCCCCCTGTCGACACAATATCGTACCCCATTTTTCTCAAACCTCGACAAAAAGGAGCTAGCCCTGATTTATCTGAAACACTCACAAGCGCTAACTTATTTTTCATTCCGCTTCACCCAATTCCTTACTTCTTGCTTATATTTCTTTGTTAAACTTTTAGTTAAAGGTCCCAACTTTCCATTTCCGATCTTTCTACCATCCCACTCTTGAATGGGAACAATCTCACCTGAAGTATTCGTCAAAAAAGCTTCATCCGCATTATAAGCGTCCGCTCGACTCAACGTTGTCTCCTCAACAGGAATACTTAAAATGGAGGCTAATTCTATCACAAACTTACGGGTCACTCCACCCAGGATCCCTGGTAAATCAGGTGTTCTCAAAGTGCCCTTCTTAATAAGAAAAAAATTCCAGGTTCTCGCCTCCTGAAGCTCTCCTGAAGGAGACAGAAACATAATCTCAAAAACTTCTTTTTTTCCCATATCCAAAGTGCCCAACACCTGATTTAGAAAATTAGAACTCTTCACTCCCGGATAAGAGCTATGCGAAGAATGTCTTACTGTAGGGGCTGTCCGAACGGAAACACCCTTTTGATAAATAGCTTTGTCCCTCTTCTTCTCAGGAAGAAAAAGAATCCAAAAATGTTTGGGAGTTAACGTTAAGCGAATAAAATAATCACCTCTAGGAACCTGCTTTAAACAAGCCATTACCTTCTTCTTAAGCTCAGAAGCCGCATCTTTTAACTCAAGACCTGAAGTAACAGACGATTCCCTCAACCGCTGTAAATGCTCTTCAAGTTGAAACGGAATCCCCCCATAAGTACGAATGCTCTCAAACACATTAAAAGAAGGCCCCTCAAAATAATCCACCCCCTCAACCCTATCCACATCCACCAATGTCTCATCCCGAAACAAATAAACCCTCAACCCGAGCTCCTTTTCTTATAACCATTGCGAGGCACAACCAAAGAGCCGTATCGCAATGACAAATATTCTTTGTCTTCACTAAATCCTAACAATCTCTTCCAAATAACAAGCGCCTTTATCCCTGAAACAAATCTAAACTCCAAAAACAAAAACGCGTTTCGTTATTTACACAATAACGAAACACCTTATGCCAAGAAAACAAGAACCCTCGATGGCGTTCTTGTTTTCAACGCCCTAACACACCCCCAGCGAATAATAGAAGTGCTCAGAGAATGTTCTCCGCAGCGAGTTCACAAAAGTGATAGTCACCCTAGGTGACAGTCACTTTTGTGCTGTCTGAGCGCCGGAGAACATTCTCTGAGCACCCACTTCAACATCAACTCCCCCTCAACGCCTCAAACATCGCCTCCGCCTTATGAAGCGTCTCCTCATACTCCCTCTCCGGATCCGAGTCATGCACAATTCCCGCCCCCACCTGCACATACCCCTTCTTCTTAGAGCAAAGAATCGTCCGAATCACAATATTCAAATCCATCAACCCACTAAAATCGATATAACCAATAGATCCCGTATACAAACTCCTTTTTGTAGGCTCCAATTCATGAATCACTTCCATGGATCGAATCTTAGGACATCCCGTAATTGTCCCTCCTGGAAACATGGTGCGAATCACATCAAAATTATTTTTGTTCTTAGAAAGCTTCCCTTTTACATTGGAAACAATATGAATCACGTGAGAATATTTTTCTAACGTCATCCACTCGTCTACATGTACCGTATTAAAATCACATACTCTCCCCAAATCATTTCTTTCTAAATCCACCAACATCAAATGCTCTGCTTGTTCTTTCTCATTTAAGAGTAACTCTTTGGAAAGCTTTCCATCTTCCTTCTTGTTTTTTCCACGTCGGCGTGTCCCAGCAATAGGCCGCGTTTCACAAACACCTTTTTCCACTCGCACCAAACGTTCTGGAGAAGAGCTTACAATCGTAAAATCTTTTGTCTCTAAATAGGAGGAAAAAGGAGAAGGATTAATTTCTCTTAATTTTTGATATAGCCGCAACAAAGAGCCTTTGTGGTCAAATGAAAATCGTTGAGATAGATTTGCTTGATAAATGTCACCTGCAGCAATATAGCTCTTAGCCTTTTGAACCATTCGTTTAAAATGCGGTTTTTTAATCTGTGGCTTTAGATTAGATATTGAAACAGACTTGCCATTAAAATTTGATCTGAGCGTTCCTTTTAAATACTCTTTTATGCTCCTAATTAAAAACTCAAACTCTTGCTTTGTTTTTTCCTCGGCTGTGCCATGGACGAATAAATGTATTTTATTTTTAAAGTGATCAAATACGACAACATTTTTTGGAACTATAAAATAAATGTCTGGCAGGAACTCTAATTCTTTATCTTCTTTAGGCTTAGGGAGAGTTTCAAAAGTTCCATTTACTTCATAAGACAAGTACCCGACAAGCCCTCCTGTGAAAAAAGATTTCGGCTGTTTTTTTGTTTTTTGATATTTTTTATAAAATGACTGAAGCTGAGAGAAGGGTTCTTTCGTTAGCTTTGTTACTTTATTATTACTTTCAATTTCAATTTTATTTTTTCTAGAAGCAAAAGAAGCAATCTCGTCCCACAACACATAAGAGTATTGCCCTAATTTATTTTCTTCTGGGCTATCCAAAAAAATTCGGGTTTTTGCTTGCGTAAAATGATAGAAAAAATTGAAAGGAGATATAGAATCAAAAGAGAATTGTTTGTGGAAAGTTTTCATGATGAAAAGAGTTTGTCATTTCGAGGCATCCGACTCATACGCCGTGGCAATCTCAGATAAAAGATAAATCTCCTTACTTCTGGGATTGCCACGGCTATTTTGTCTTTGCCTCGCAATGACTTTTTGCATTTTAAATTGCTATGATTTTAAAGAAAAAAGCCAATTAATTTTTTACTGTGTCCTTTAAATACTTCATGTAATCAGAATCTGTGGAAAGAATTAATGTAGTTCCGGTAGCAATGGTATTGCGATAGGTTTCCATTGTCTTCATAAAAGAATAAAACTCAGGACCTTTATTATAAGCTTCTGCATAAACATTCGTTGCCTCTGCATCCGCTTGACCTTTTAGGGTTTGAGCCTCTTTATAGGCTCCTGAAAGAATGCGTTTTACTTCTTTCCCTTTTTCCCCTTCGATCTCTGCACTAACCCCAAGTCCTTCAGAACGAAGTTTTTCCGCGGCCCGCTTTCTTTCCGAGATCATTCGTTCAAATACTTTTTGTCGTACGCGATCCACATAATTGATACGTTTAATTTGAACGTCAACAATCTGAATTCCGTAATCTTTAACAGCTTCTCGTGTTTTATCAACAACAGCTCTCATAATAGTATCTCGTCCTGTTGTTATTTCTTCGATCTGAACATCTGCATTAATATCTTCTTCTTTTCTAGGAATCTCCAAGATTCGATTTGTCCCACGCACAATCTCAATCAAGTTATTGCTTGTAATAAAGTCACGAGCAATACCATCAATAATATCGTCCAAACGACTCTGAGCATTATTTTCATTGCCCATCGTTCTTAAGAAAGCAAGCGGATCGACAATCTGCCAACGTGCTGTGATATCCAGCCAGATAAATTTCTTATCCTTAGTTGGAATTTCGTTTGGATAACCATCCCATTGTAGAATCCTTTTATCAAAAATATTAGCATTTTGAATAAAAGGGGTTTTAAAATGAAGTCCTGGTTCTATAATAGGTTTTTTAATCGGTTCTCCAAACTGAGTAATAATAACTTGTTGTGCCTCATTAACAATATATGCTGAATTAACAACAAGAATGATTAACAAAAAGAAAAGAGCAAAAAAAGGTGCAAGCCATGTATTTTTCATTATTACTTCCCTCCATCTAAGGATTTACCCGCTAGCTGAAGTAAGGGCACTAAACCCTTTTCATCTTCATCAACGATAAATTTATGGTCCACCTGCGGCAAGACCTCGTTCATCATTTCAATAAAAAGTCTGCGGCGTGTTACGTCTTGAGCTATATTATAAGCTTCCCAAGTTAAAAGAAATTTTGCAGCATCCCCTTGAGCTCGATTGACCCTGTCCAACGCATAACCTTCAGCTTCGCGAAGTACTTTTTCCGCTTCACCCTTTGCTCGAGGAACAACTCGGTTATACTCCTGACGAGCTTGGTTAATAGTTTTTTCTTTTTCTTGTTTTGCTTCATTCACCTCATTAAAGGAAGGTCTTACTTCATCTGGAGGGTTCACATCTTGAAGAACCACATTAGAAATCAAAATCCCTGTTTCCAGACGATCTAAAAGCTCTTGCAGCTCCACCTGAGCTTGAACACGAATTTCTTCTCGACCTGAAGTTAAAACTTCATTTACAATTCGGTCGCCCACAACAGAACGCATTGCCGCTTCGGCCATTGCACGAATCGTAGCGCTCACATCACGAACATTAAATAAATATTTTACAGGATCCTTAATTCGGTACTGAACAATGAACTCCACAACCGCCATATTCAGATCTCCGCTCAACATCATAGATTCTGCCAAGAAAGAACCTCGAGGAAATCCCATATTGCCTGTATTCTGGCGTGTCGAATACCCCCCTTGATCTCCAGCGTAGGCTGTTCTAACTCCAGTGCGAACGGTTCTAAAACCAAATTCCTCTTTAAAAACGTGTGTTACTCGCACTTTCTCTACGGTTTCAATCCCAAAGGGAATCTTCCAATGAAGGCCCGGCTGTGTTGTTCGAACGTATTCACCAAAACGCAACGTAACTCCAACAGAGTCCGGATTCACGGTATAAAAAGCTGTGCTACCCACAGAAAATAATGCAAACACCAAAATAACGGGCACCAACCAACCTTTTAAATTAGGCATTTGTGGCATTTTGAAATCATCCGAATTCGGAATATTAATATCGGCCATAATGAACTCCTTTGTTAAGTCTTTGTCATTTGTTTCAAAATGACAATCTTTGGTTTTTCTCTCATCCCCGAAAAAAGATTTCGAGAATGACAACTTAGAATTTCTTACTAAAAGCTATTAGCCACTCTTACGCTTCGTGTTTATGGAAAACAACACCGCTGGCTAGTTTTGGATAAAAGTAGGTTGATTTCTGCGGCATACGTTGTTTAAGTTTACAAATCTTCTTCATTTCTTCAATAGAAGTTGGAGGTAAAATTACAGCGCATTGCGCATCTCCGCTATCCACAAGATCTACGGACTCTTGGAAAAAGTGGGTGTAGACCAAATGCTTTTCTTTATTTTTTTCATTAATCTTAAAAATAGGTTTAATCACCAATTCAGAAGCAACGCTGGCGGAAAGTTTTTGCCATTCTTTTGATTTTCCTTTAGGCGCTTTCTTCTTGAATAACTGCGTATTTGAGATTTTTATTAAATAAGCTTCCCCTTCAGAATAAATACCAAGACACTGCTCTTTTTTAGAAACCTTATTGAGTCTTTTCTCAAGTTTATTTATGTCGTATGCCTCGATCTCAAAAACTTGACTCAGTTTTTTAATCACTTTGTCCAAATCAAACTTTGGGGAGTTCATCAATAAACGATGCGTTGGAAACATCGCTAAACCCGGATCTTCAAAAGCAGACATCGCTATTAGAATGTGTCCTGCATTATCTTTCTCATTTGGGCTTACGGAACCCTTCTTTAAAGAGCGCGAATAATTAAATGCCGTTTCATAACGATGATGCCCATCCGCAATAAAAATATCTTTAGTTTTAAATAGTTTGGTTATTTTTTGGATTTTGTTTTTATCTGTAACAGGCCACACTTTGTGAGAAACATTTTGTTTATCTTTAAACGCAAACAAAGCTTTTTTCTTAGTTACAGGTAATAAGTTTTTTCGAACTGCGTTTTTATTGTCGTTATACAACCCATACACTGCAGACAAATTAGCTCGAGTCGTTGATATCAGTTTCAAGCGATCTGCTTTTGGGCCTTTAAGAGTTGCCTCATGAGGATAAACTTTCCCTTTCCCAAACTCTTCTACTTTTAAAGCACACAAAAATGAAAGGCGCTTGATCTTCTTTTTTGTTTCAGGGTGAGCAAATTCTTGTTGATACACATAGATTGCAGGTTCCTTTTCTTGAATAAGAACCTTTTCCTTTTGCCAACTTTCTAAGAATTCTCGAGATCGGGTATAGCGATTATGCGAAGAATCATCTAAAGGAAACTCTTGCCCCAAAATAAGACGGACAACATTTCTCTCGTCTAAATCATAAAAAGCCTGCTGTTCCTTAGGAGAAATTACATCATAAGGAGGCGCTGTTACCAAACCAATTTTTACTCTTTTGGGATTATATCTAAGCCCTTGAAATGAACGTATTGTAGCCATAAATCCTTCTCTAATAGGTTTAAAGGGTTAAACAATGCGGATTAAAGAACGCTTATGTTAACACAGAAAGGGGTCGAAGGACAACATCCCAGCGTTATATTGCTTAATAATAGTTATATTCAAACGATACCCTTTTAACCTGTTCATCTTAGTTATGTACCCGATGTGCCAGGCCCCTCAATGGCAGGCCTGGCACATAACTCTCCGACTCTCATAAAAGCGGCCTAACAGCTATATAATTAGGAACACTCTTAAGCCCCCTCCCAAAAGAGACGAAAACTAGTACATGCTTTATCTAGTACATGGAGTGACCAACCCCGCATCCGTCATTGCGAGGCGTAAACATAAAGAGCCGCAGCAATCTCAGACAAAGGGTGTATTCTTGTAATTACAGTATTCTAGATTGCCACGGCTCAATTATCAAATGCCTCGCAATGACAAACTATTTTAATTTATTTCTATTTACAGGGTAAAGGAGCCCTTGTCAAATGAGCCGAAAAAAAGAGAAGCTAGCACCCATAACACCTTCATTTTCCAAAAAATGGATTTTTCTCTTTTGTCTTATAATAATTGCACTAACTGCTTGTCTTTACGCACCTTCTCTCAGTAATGAATTTGTCAGCTGGGATGATGACAAATTCGTATACGAAAACCCGGTGATTACCTCACTCGCATGGGAAAATATCAAAGAAATATTCACTCCTAAGGGACAGTTGATTTACATCCCCCTTTCATTGTTGACTTATCAATTCGAATATTTTTTCGTAGAGCTAGATCCGTATCTCTATCATTTAAACAATCTCATTCTTCACATGCTGAATTGTCTTCTTTTAATGTGGGTGGTTTACCTCTTATGCCAGAAGAAATGGGTTTCATTTTTTGCCGCGCTGATCTTTGCCGTTCACCCTTTACACGTAGAATCTGTCGTTTGGGTAACGGAGAGAAGAGATGTTCTCTCAACCCTATTTTATTTTGGAGCATTGATTAGTTACATCTATTACCGAAACTCTCGGTCGGCTAAACAATATATATTGTGTCTTGTTCTGTTTATTTTAGCTCTTCTATCAAAACCCATGTCCGTGACACTCCCTCTCATTCTGTTTCTCATCGATTTTAAATTTCCAAAACCCTATAGAGAAAAATACTTAATTGAAAAGCTTCCATTTTTTGCTTTAAGCCTTGTTTTTGGTTTCATTGCTCTTTCGCTTCAGGAAGAAGCTTATATGAGTGCTCTTTCGAACTTGGATCGTATTTTAGTTGGAGTTCAATCTATTATTTTTTATTTGGAAAAACTCTTTGTCCCTTTAAACTTGTCCGCCATGTACCCTTTTCCAGAAACGATTCGCTTACTCGATGCTGCATACTCTATTCCTCTCGCCTTGTTTTCTGTCCTGATTCTCTTGACGCTTCTTTCTTTAGATAAAACGAGAGAAATCTATTTTGGAATCACTTTATTTCTTGTCACATTGGCTCCAACGCTTGCTGTGACAACCTCCTCAACTGTTGTTGTTGCTGCAGATCGTTATATGTATTTACCTTCCGTAGGAATTATTTATTTGTTTTGTTTATTTTTTGTCTATCTCAACTCTCGACTTATTCTATCGCCCATGTTGAAAAAAGGTATCTTTACATTTTTTGTTCTAATGATTACATCCGGACTTTCTTATGCCGCTTACGAACGTACACTTGTTTGGAAAAACAGTGAAATCCTTTACAACGATGTCTTAAGTAAATACCCAAGAGCCATAGAGGCAAACAATAATATGGGCGTCATCTACCAAGAAAAAGGGTTGGACGATAAAGCCATAAGACAATATGAAAAAACTTTGGAACTAGACCCCAATCACGCCAATGCTTACAACAACCTAGCAAATATGTATGTGGATCGTGGAGAAATGGAAAAAGCAGAAGCTCTGTACGAAAAATCCAAAGACCTCCGCGTTGATAACGAACAAGTTCATTATAACTTGGCGACCTTACTTAAAAAACAAGGTAAGTTCGAAAAGGCTATCCAAGAATTGAAAATGGCCCTTCAGATTGACCCTAATTTTCAAGCTGCTTATAACTTGTTGGGTGTTATATATAATGATATGGGAAGAAAAACGGAAGCAATGGCTTACATGGAAAAATCCCTTGAGCTTAACCCAAATTATGCGATCGGTTATCACAACCTCGGAAAAATGTATTACGAGTTTGGAGATATGACTAAAGCAAAACAGTTATATTTAAAAGCTCTGGAAGTGAATCCTAATTATTCAGAAGCTTATTACGGTTTAGGTCAAGTTGATTTCAAAATAGGGAATTTTGAAGAAGCCCATAACAATTTTTCAAAAGCTATTACACTCGCCCCAGAAAATCCTGCTATTTATAATGATATTGCAATTGTTTATGTTTCAGAGAAAAAACTAGATTTGGCTATTGAACACTTTAACAAAGCAATAGAAATTGATGCTCAGTATCCAAAAGCTTACAACAACTTGGGACTCCTTTATATTGGAGAAGGTAAAAACAAGAAGGCGGAAGAGCAATACCGGTTGGCTATTGAAAAGGATGCTAATTATGCAGAGGCTTACTTTAATCTTGCGCTGGCTTTAGAAAAGCAAGAACAAACAAATGCCGCCATAGAACAGCTTATTAAAGCCACAGAAATTAATCCGCAGTACGCAGACGCCTTCAACAACCTCGGATCTCTCTATGCTAAAACCGGAAAAGACACTCAAGCCAAAGACGCCTTTAGATCTGCTTTAAGAGCAAAGCCAACACACAAAAATGCGGCCGCAAATTTAAGAAAGTTAGAGGAAAATCAAAAAGCCTCAATCAGCACAGGGGCAAGCCAAAGAAACATCAATCCAATGGATCCTAATCAAAGTCTCAGCCTTAGAAGTTTTGGTATTGGAAACATCTCCGAAGAACAACAAGGCAGGAATTAGTGACTGTCAACAGGCTGCGCGTCGCAGACCATGGTGACTGTCACTAGTTACTTAACTCTCGCCCCACATGAAATGTCTTTTTCGGGAGTAACAAGCGTAAGTCCATCATCATCACTTGCAGCTAAAAGCATCCCCTCAGAACGCTCACCTCGAAGTTCCACAGGCTCCAAGTTATTAATAATCGTAATCTTCTTTCCAACCAACTCATCAAAAGAATAAAACTTTTTAATACCTGCAACGATCTGCTTTTCCTCTTCCCCAACTTTCAACTTCAACAAAATAAGTTTATCTGCATTTGGATGTTCCTCCGCTGCTGTGATTTCAGCAATGCGAATATCCAACTTTGCAAAATCATTAATCGTAACTGTTTCCATATTATTTCCTTTTTTTAAATAAAAGCTTTAATGAAGAGCAAAACCGGGGACGTGGACTTTTGGAACCATTACGCTTGTCCGCCGCCTTGTTGGCGGGCAGCAATTGTGACAAAAGTGCGTGTCTCCTAGACAAAGGAAAGGCTGTACCCATTAAAATACTTAAATAAACGGTGACAGTCACTAAAGTGACAGCCACCTGCGTGCCGTTATTATCAAAGAACTTATCTCTAAAAGCAAGGCTTAAAAAGGACCCAAATGCTCAGAAAACACGTTTACCCTCATCTAAAAAAAAGCTTGGAAGCAGCTTCTCATAAACTAAACTCTTTCAACGTGAAACCAGACCACTTAACTTTACTCGGAGTTTTTTTCAGTTTGCTCACTGGGATCACTATTGGAATCTACCACAATTGGTTCTTGGCCTGCATGCTCGGACTTATCTCTGGTTTTTTAGATTTGCTGGACGGTTCTCTTTCTCGGACTTGTAATCTAGGTTCTAAATTTGGAGCTTTTTTTGACTCAACCATGGACCGGTTCGCTGACTTTTTTATCTTCGGAGGGGTTCTTTTTCATTATGTTCAAATGGACAATATAAGCGCCGTATTTGTCTGTATTTTAGTTCTAATAGGAAGCAGCGTTACCAGTTACAGCCGCGCCCGAATGGAAGCCTTAGGTGTGGAATGCAAAGCAGGCTTTATGGAACGCGGAGAACGCCTTGTTATTCTAGGTATCGCTGCTCTTTTCCCTGTCATTATGATTTTTGCTCTTTGGACCATCGCTATACTCTCTAACTTCACAGCCATTCAACGCATTCTCTACGCAAAATCTGAACTCACGCGTGAAGCCTAGCAGCCCCTGTCATTATAGATCCCCTTTATATAGTACAAACAGATCCTTCGCTTCGCTCTAGGATGACAATCAACCCAGTCGGGAATGACAACCCCTCAACATTGTCATTGTGAGGCAAAGATATATGAGCCGTGACAATCTCAGACAAAAGAAGTTTTTCCTATACCCTAAACGCTCTACGCTATCCGCTAGTAGACAAAGGATTTATTCCCTTGCTCTTCACCCCCATCTTCTGTTATCTTTGCTTTCTTAAAGGAGCGTCTTTGTGAAAACCAAATATTTGTCTTACATCTTAACTGTTTTATTTCTTTGCTCTAGTTGCGCAACAACACCGACCAAAGCTCCTATTCAATCCGCTTCCTTAGAACAATTAACTCTTAAAATAAACACTTCTTTTGCTAACCTTAAATCTGTAAAAACAAACATCGACTTGGAATATGTCGACCCAGGGATGGCTGGCACAAATAAATGCCAAGGGGTTCTTGCTTACGAAAAAGAAGGAAAACTCTACCTTAAAGGTTACAAGTCTCTCATCCCAACCTTCTTTACACTCGTTTCAGACAGCAAAGAATTTTGGCTCCATGTCCCAAGAGAAAATATTGTGTTAACAGGAAACATAAACAAATTAAATAAAATTGAAGAATTCACTTTAGGCTTACGTCCTGACGACCTCATTAAAGCAATAGAAGCTCAACCCATCCCTCAAACATCGGACTACATCATCGAGTTTCAAACCGAACCAGAGCATTACATCATTACCGTATTTAGAAAAAAGGGTATAGATAAATTCATGGAAAGACAAATCTGGGTAGAGCGCTATTTTCTAAACATCGAACGAGAAATTTATTACAACAATTTAGGCATTAAAGAACTTGAAATTCATCGCAGCAACTACGTTCAAGAAGGAAGTGTCTTCCTTCCAAAAGAAACTCAAATAATTCGAACCAACCCAAGAACCAGTCTTTATTGGGAAATGAAAAAATACAAAATAAACAGCTCACTCAAACCCGAACTCTTTGAATATAAAATACCCGATGGCGTCGAAATAGAAACAATCACCAATGAGTAGAGCGAAAAGGAAGTCGGGGACATAGACTTTTGTAACCATTACACAGTAATTGTGACAAAAGTGTGTGTCCCCTAGGCAAAGGGCAGGCTGTAAGCATTAAAAAATCTCGCTTAATAAACATAGGAGCCGCACCATGTTTTCAAAATTACTAGGTATTTCCATTTTTCTATGCGCCACCATGGTCCCAGTATCCGACGGTGCCTCTCCTTCCATTGTAGAATCCTACGAATCAGCAAAAAAAGAAATCATAACCTTAAAAGCCAACTTTTCTCAGAAAAAAGTATTCACACTTTTTGAAGAAGAATATATTTCAGATGGAACGGTTTGGTATCAAGAACCACAACAAATTTTGTGGCACTACATGATACCTAAAGAGTCTAAAATAGTTTTAAATGGAGAAAACTCCTGGATGATGTCTCCCGAGGCAAAACAAGTTCAAAAAATATCCGTAGCTGGAGGAAGTTCGGATCGCATCTTTCAAATTTTAGGATTGGGAAACAAAGACTTAAAACTCGCCGATTCTTTTATCATTGAACCTGGCGACATTCGAAACGAAACAAC
This sequence comes from Candidatus Omnitrophota bacterium, assembly GCA_029261035.1. Classification (GTDB taxonomy): domain Bacteria; phylum Omnitrophota; class Omnitrophia; order Omnitrophales; family JACROU01; genus JAJDCD01. The sequence continues at coordinate 325,224 of JAJDCD010000023.1, read as the reverse complement.
ATACTCTCTTTCTCTAACACCCACAGACAAATCACTAACTCCCTTTTACACACAAATCGTCATCCACCTTTCATCCAAAGACCTTTTCCCCAGAAAAGTCATCATGAAAGAAACCAGCGGCGACATCACCCAAATCACCTTCTCCCAAGTAGAAATCAATGCCGAAATAGACCCTCAAATTTTCGAATACACCGTCCCTGAAGGGTTTGACGAAGTTGTTTAGTTTCGAACTCCAAAAGCAATATCACCTATCCTATGGCATACTTTTATGTGGGATGGTGATTTTTTGTGAAGAAGAAAAATATACGACCTAAAAAAGTAGCGTACCTCAAAAGAAAAGATCCTCCTTATAACTTTTTGGGGTTACCTAAAAAATATGTCGACTACAAAAAGTCCGCGATTGTCGTTCAGTTATTTCCCTATGAAGGAACCGTCTCTTACACTACCGGAACCAGCAAAGGCCCTCGGGCTATTATCGATGCCTCTCGTTTTATTGAAGACTTCGATGTTTATTCCAAAAAATCATTTAAAGCGTTAGGAATACACACCTCTGCCCCTCTAAACCCTTCGAAAAAATATTCTAAGCCAGAGCCTTATATCGAAAAAGTGTATCAGCAAACACTTAAGTGCGTTAAAGATAAGAAGTTTATTATTTCGTTAGGAGGAGAGCATTCCGTTTCTTCGGGGATCATCAAGGCCTTTCACGAATTTACTCCCAAACTTTCTGTTCTGCATATTGATGCGCATGGAGACTTAAGAGATTCTTATGAAGGCACAAATTACTCTCATGCTTCTGCTCTACGACGGGTCAGCGATTTAGTTAAAACAGTCCATGTAGGAATGAGAACACTTTCTCAAGATCAATGGGATTATGTGAAGAAGAACAAAATTAAAATGTTTTTTGCGCATGAACTCCATGAGAAACCCACTAAAGATTGGGTTAATGAAGTAGTTACAAGTTTAAATAAAAATGTCTATATTTCGATTGATACAGATGGGTTGGACCCCTCGATCATTCCCGCTACAGGGACTCCAGAACCTGGAGGGTTAGAATACATCGAACTTATAGAACTTTTAAGAGAAGTTGCAAAAAGAAAAAATGTGGTTGGATTGGATATTATGGAATTAGCCCCAAAGGAAGATTTTGTTTATTCGGAATTTACGTGTGCGAGAATTGCTTATCAGATGATTGCATTTAAATATGGCAGGAAAGATCGGAAGTAACCCTCCTCACCCTAACCCTCTCCTCAAAGAGGCGAGGGAAATAAATATTACATAATAAAAACACAAGCAGCTACGACTGTTGTCCACTTACCACTTTTATCGCCTTGTGCCGATTGAGTGATCGATTGGGTCTTTACGATATCAGACATAATTTTCCATTCTTCTCGTTTTTCGTTCCAACTTTTATCTAAATCAAAACGCTTTGCACCCAAAATTGTTGCCAGCATTTCTGCGGCTAAATCTTCTGCATAATCATTTGCTTTTTTTGCTGTTTCACCATAGGAGTGATGCTCAGAAAGATAACCGTAGTGATTAGGATCTTTAGGTCTGGCAACCCCAACAGATGCTGCAATCAGACGGTTGGGTTCATTCGTAGAAGATTCACTCATTACGACATGAACAATCTGGCCTGGACTCATGTGTTTTTGCCCTGAACTTTTAGGAATCATTTGGCAATGCGGAGGATAAATACTAGAAACACGCACCAGGTTGTATTGAGCAATGCTCGCATCTCGAAGCGCAACTTCAAAACTAGATAATTTTTCGGTATGAACTCCAACACCTTTAGTTAAAAATGCTTTTTTAGGTAATAACATGCGCAGCTTCTCCTCTTAAATAATCTATCTGTTTATTTATTTCGTTCTAAAAATCTAAATAATAAATTTTGTGCGCGCCGTAATTGACTTTTTGGAACAACAAAGCCAATTCCAGGAAGCTCTTTTCCATCAACGCTTTTCTTTCCTTGTTCATATAAAATACTTTGCACTTCTAATTCTTCTAAATGCGCTTTTAACTGCTGCGCTTCGGCTTTAGATGCTGTTTCGTAAAGCTGAATCCAGCTTTCTTTCAAAATTTCAGGCAATTTTATTTTTTTAGTCTCAACTTCTTTTGTATCCCCATATAAATTTTTTCTGCGGGCCCAATTAAAAAAGTAGAATATTAAAAAGACTGCTAAGCCTAGAGCTACTAATTTCATCATAATGATAAGAATCCCTTGATAAGGATAACGAACGCCGTCACCCTTCTTGTGTCCATGTTTTTTTCAACTTAGCTGCAACAAATGTAATTGCTACCATCTCAACCAAAAATAAAGAAGGGCCATCAGCAAACATCTTTCCGTGACAAAACAAAAAATCCAGTAATGCAAACGGAACCCAAACAAATAAATGGCCGATAATAAAAATATAAATAAATTGAAATGCTTTCATTCGTGCCCTTTGTCTCTATCCAATCAAACTTTAATAATAAGAGAGACTTATAATAGCTTTATTATTTGCTCAGTTCAATCAGTCTTTGAATAACATCCTCTATCACACGGTTAGGCGTAGAGGCTCCTGCCGTTAATCCAATGGAAACTTTGCCCTGAGGCAACCAACCCGATTCCACAACCTGGTCTTCTTTCCCAATAGGCTGATGTCGAATCTCTTTTAAAGATAAAATTTCAGAAGCTTCTTGAATATGAAATGCAGGGTGATACTCCAAACTCAGCTCAGCCAAATGCGTTGTATTGCTGGAGTTATAACCTCCTATGACCAAAATCAAATCGATTGTCTTGGATTGAGCTAATTCCAAAATAGCATCTTGTCGTTCTTGTGTGGCGCTACAGATAGTGTCGAATGAGCGAAAGTGTTCATTTATATTTTCACTCCCATATCGCTTGCTTAAAGATTGCTTTATTTTTTCTGCTATCTCCAAAGACTCTGAACTTAACATGGTTGTTTGGTTAGCAACCCCCATCTGAGGTAGATGTTTATCTGGATCAAACCCTTCAGAAACAGCCAGCTTAAACTCCTCAAGGAACTTGTCTTTATCTCCACCATTTTCTATGTAATCACAAACGGTTTGTGTTTGAGGCATATCACGCACAACAATAAAGTGTCCTCCAGGACCTTCCGTAACATGCGAACTCGTCGCAATCGTTTCTTCATGATTGTATTTGCCGTGAATCAAAGATGTAAAACCTTCTTTTGCATAACGTTCTACACGTTTCCATACATGGACAACCGACCCGCAAGTCGTATCCACTAAAATACATCCTTTTTCTTTCAGCCTCTCTAAATCATTGGGTGTTAAACCAAAAGCAGGGATTAAAACCACATCCTCTTCAGTGATATCGTTTAGACTCTTTCCTTGAGAATACTGTCCATCTAAAAACTCGACGCCCAAATCCCTTAATCTTAAATTAACTCTGGGGTTATGAATCATTTCGCTAGTTGTATAAATTTTCTTATCTGGAAATTTTTTAATCGTTTGGTAAGCAAAGTCGACCGTTTTTTCAACTCCATAACAAAACCCAAATTCTTGGGCAATGTGAAAATTGAAGTTCCCAATAGACAGACGGTTACCCTCCTGCTTCATCTTCTCAACGAGCGGGCTTTTATAGTCTTTTTCTAAATCGTCTAGGACTTCATCTTTCAGCCCTAAACTGGTTCTAATAACTTGATTTTTCTTATTCGTCATCACTCTTCTCTTTTCTATAGTCCTTAGTAAAACCTTCCACCCTCTCATCCCGCACTTAATGCCTGCCGAAGGCATGGCGGGATCCAGATAGACAAAAGGTTTTATTTTGTAAGCAGATACAACAAAGACACTGGATCCCCGATCAAGCCGGGGATGACAAAGATTTTCCTATCCGCTCTACGCTAAACGCTATCCGCTAACGTTCTCTTTACATCCCTAAAAGGAGCTGTATAATACACCGGTAATCACAAAAAATAAACCCTTATCCCTTATAGGACAGGGGTTCACAATTATCTGTTTAGACTGGAGAATATCATGAGTGAAACAACGACTGAAACTCAAAATAAAGGAGAAACCATGTTATTGAAAGGTAAAAAAGCGGTCATTTTCGGTGTTGCCAACAAAAGAAGCATTGCTTGGGCCATCGCACAATCTTTAGCGTCTCAAGGAGCTCAAATAGCTTTCACTTTCCAAGGCGAAAGAATCGAAAAGAATGTCCGTGATTTAGCAGACACACTAGAAGGCTCACAAGTACTTCCTTGTGATGTAACTAACGATGATGAAATTAAAGCTGTGTTTGACGAGCTTAAAAATAGCTTTGGTCAAATTGATATCCTAGTACATTGCGTTGCATTTGCTAAAAAGGAAGATTTGGAAACAGATTTCGTCAGCACTTCACGAGACGGGTTTCACCTTGCTCATGATATCAGCGCCTACTCTTTAACAGCCATCTCAAAACATGCCGTTCCTCTTATGACCGAAGGTGGAAGCATTGTTGCGTTAACCTATCTTGGAAGTGTTGCTGTAGTACCTCGATACAATGTAATGGGAGTTGCTAAAGCGGCTCTTGAAGCAAGCATTCGTTATCTTGCGAGTGACTTGGGCGCTAAAAACATTCGTGTTAACGGAATTTCTGCAGGCCCAATTAACACACTAGCGGCTAGAGGCATCTCTGGATTCACCGAAATGTTGAAGGTTGTTAGAGAAAAAGCTCCTCTTAAAAGAAACACCGAAGCAAGCGAAGTGGGTGACACCGCTTTATTTTTAGCGAGTAATTTATCCCGTGGGATTACAGGAAATATTTTGTACGTAGATTCTGGTTATTCCATTATGGGAATGTAGTTAGAATCAGTCATTGCGAGTCATTAAACAAAAGGGCCGCGGCAATCTCAGGTATAGAAAACCTGAGATTGCCGTGGCCCTTTTTGTTACTAGCCTCGCAAAGACAAATTTGAATGATTTACTAAAAGCTAAGAGCTAATGGCTGACAGCTATAAGCAACCGATTCTTACGCTTCTAACTCTTCCAAGGCTTCGATAGCTCTTTCCATTTCATCTGTACGTAAAATCAAAAGCGCTTTAGACATTCCTTCTCCAGCCGTTGCATATGCATAATTAATATTAATATCTGCAAGTGCAAGACGTCGAGAAATCTCACCTAAATTTCCAGGTTGATTCGCCATATTCATCACAACCACATTTTGCTCAATCACATAAAAACCTTCTTGTTCCAAGAGAAGCAAAGCTTTGGTTGGATTGTCGACCATGAAACGAACAACCGCTTGATCTACGGTATCATGAACAGAAATAGCATGAATGTTAATATCCGAACTACCTAAGACATTACACGCATGAGCCAACACACCAGGACGGTTTTCTAAAAATACGGAAAGTTGTTTAGTTGAATACATATAGTTTATGAGGGTAAAAAATCTACCCCTAATCCTTTCATATCACCCAGCAACTCGTTAACATATCACCAAATAAAGAGTTACAGTTCTTTACAAATAAGTATACTCTCCCCCTACCAGATTGTAAAGCCGAGAGGGTATTTAGGCCAAACACCCTTGCCTGCCTGTATGCATAAAGGGCCCAGGCTATTCAAACCATCAAAAGAGCATCGTCACACATGTGACGATACTGTTACCCTATAACAATTATTGGCTCGATGCCAATAATTGTCACTCCTCCACCCTCAAAATTGTGCTCCACAAGGAGGAGGAGTTGTTTCCGAAGCGAGTTCACAAAAGCGGCTTTTGCTTTTGTGCTGTCTGAGCTGCGGGAACAACTCTTCCGACGACGCCCCCGCCACAATTCCCCCCTCCCACCTGTTATACTTATTTTGTAACCACGAGGGTCTCAAATGCGACGCTATCATTTGGTGGAATTTGCCGCACAGCACCAAAAGGGGTTTCGAAATCACATCGTACCCTTACAGGAAATCCCTCACCTTATTCAATCTTATAAAAATTATGAATGTCACGCATCTTGCTTTTTCTTTCCTCCAGAAATACTCACTTATATGGAAATGCATCTCAACAAAGGACGTCCTTCGATTGGCGGATATGACGGGAAAGTATGGGCCACTTTTCTAGCCTTTGATTTAGATTCTCAAGATTTGGAAAAAGCATTAGATCAAGCACGTATTTTTGCCAACATGCTCTTTTCTCATTGCGGCCTTAATGCAGAGGATTGTTTAATTTACTTTAGTGGGGCTAAAGGTTTTCATTTTATGTTAGATACAAGGGTCTTAGGACACATCACCCCGTCAAAAAATCTACATATTACTTTCTCTCAATTTAGAAAAGAAATCTTATTACAAATGCCTGAAATAGAGCAAAATATTTTTGATCTTACCATCAAAGATAAAGTTCGTTTGCTTCGTTTGCCAAACACCAAAAACCAAAAAACTCAGAAATATAAAGTTCAACTACTTCCCGAAGAACTATTTCAATTTTCTACTAAAGACATTTTAGAAAAAGCAACCTACCCTCACGAACTTCATTTTACGGACGATTCGGGTCTCGTCTCTAGAATAAAACATATCGATGAAAACCCAACGCTTTCCCGCATCTTCTACCGATCTAAAAGAGTTGTGCGGCAAATCACAAAGAAACCTTTTCGCTATCCCATCAAGGCAAAGTTAGGTAAAGACCCCGAAGTTTTTTTATGTCCAGGAATGTTGCAAATTTTACATTCGTCTATTGAAAAAGGTTTTCGTAATAATTGTGCTATTCGATTAGTATCAGAATTTAGAAGAAATGGTTTAAACCAAGAAGACTCAGAAAAATTAATGCACTCATGGAATCACAAACAACGCGTAGGACTTTCGGACAAGGAATTAAACAACATCATCACCTCTGCTTACTTCCACTCCTACCCTTATCACTACAGCTGCAGTGACGCTATCATCCAAAGTTTCTGTCCCTTAAAAAATATCGAAGATTGCCAGAAAAGATCGAAAGTTAAAAATTAAAAGACTCAGGTTACGCCGCCTGAGCAGTCAATTTACTTACCACAAAAGCCTGGTGCAGTTCGGCGAGGTACTCTCCAAGACTATTGCCAACAAGCCATAATCCTGTTTTCGCTTCCCTTTTAAGGCCGAGACGAGAATAGGTTAAATTACGCTTCTCTTCGTTCTCAACCTCAGATATAAGCATAATAAGGGAAAATAAGTTAGAATAATTTCTCGTAGGGTCATTTAAAAGTTCTTTTTGAATTTTAAATCGATTCCCATTTTTTCGAAACTCAGGAATCTCCACTTCTACCCTGTCGGTTTGGATTGATAATGCATGTTGATATCCTCGAAGCAAAATCTTAAGCTCTCCTACGTAAGGATTACTTGTTTGAAGATCTCTAACTTGGATCCCTTTATCCATTGCTGATTTTTTAAATCGTTTTAAAGAATCTGGCATCTGTGTTAAAAGCTGCTTCTCTTCATTATCCCAAACTATAATTACCCGACTTCCCGACTTTAAACTTTCAATCAACTCATCCCCATGGCTTCCTTCTATTAAATCTTGTGTTACAACGATGGCTAAAGGCAGTTGAAACACATCGCTTGTCGCTCCTCCAACACCCAAAGACTGCCCCTTATGAAGATCCGCAACTCCTTCCAACATTCTATTTAAATCTCGCTGAAGTACAGCAAGAGGAATAGTAGCAATAGGTTTTTTTAGAGTCACTGGATCAAATGCCGAAGCTAAAATCATTTCCACAAAACCCACTCTTCCTAAATCTTCCGGTGCCACGACTCGATTCGTCACCTCAATAGCAACTGGGACAACACCCACTTGACTTCTTTCTGTCCCCAAACTATTTCCTTTTGCTGGAGTCCAAGTAACGCTCTTTCCATCTTTGCTTCTGCTTTTGACAACATACCTTCCTGATGTTGGAGAAAGTTTTTGAACATAGTAATGTTTCCAATGACCATCAATAAAGCGGTACCCTTGATATATTTGATCGCTTCGATGAAAAACTTTTGGGTTTTCAACTCTAAGACCTGCCTGTGTCACCATCAATGCAAGAGGTTCCGTTTTAGTCCAATCTTCTGGGATTTGACTTAATCGTCTAATAGCCGCTTGAATATTCTCTTTAACGACTCTCTCCTTAACGCTAGGAACCGCCATAGAAATTACAAGCCAATACTCCTTAGCTCTAGCTGCTTGTATTAGAGATAGCCATCTTCTTTGGTTTGCATTGCGTACGGCTATGGATGCTTCTGAATTTCTAAACCTTTTAGAAATAAAACCTCTTAAGTCTAATATAATTTTTGGGACTGATGAAGTAGTAGGAGCTCCGCTCTGTTTTTTTGTTTGTTGTCCTGGAACAGTTTCTGGTGATGGTGTCTTTACACCAGATTCTCCCACTTTTTTTAAACGTCCAGAAACTGGTCTTTCTAGCCTTTGAGAAGGAGGTCTCTGACGATCATCCCCTCTAGCATTCACAGCTTGCTTTGTAGGCTTATCGTATTTTTTTGTTAAATACCCTTTCCCTTTCAGCTCTTTTCCTGTGAAACTATGTCGCTCTGCTGTAATCTGCGCGGCATCTCCAGGACGATGAAGCGTATTAGGATCAAAACTAACATTGCTTGGAACATTAATCGTTTCTTGTTGACTATCCTCTTCCTTTTTTTTAGCTACTTTAAAATTATATTTAAGAGGACTTGATCCTCTTACGCCCACATGAAGAACCATGCTTCGGGAATCAACTTCTTCAGCAGCTGATTTATCGATCACAAGAAGAAAAGGTTTCTTTGTTGTAGGATCCACTTTTTGTAAAATAGTTACATGCAAACGTTGTGCTGTCGGCCCTTCCACCGGAAGTTGAAATGAAGCTACATGCGAACCCACCTGTACATGTTTTAACCGAGAAGCATTTTCAGCCACATTTGTGTCAATCCAGTTCAAATAACGTTCAAAAGTTCTAACTTGATCTTCAGATGCCAAAACCAATTGCTCATTTTCTATATTACTTTTCCAACTTCTAATATTTTTTTTTGTTTCCCGTATTCTCCTCAAAACAATATCTGGAACTTCTAACAAGACCTCTTCTTTCGAAAAATAAGAAGGGGGAAACGAAACCCCTAACATCTCTAAAGCTTTTTTAAAAATAAGATTGATATTATGTCCAAAATTTAGATAAGGTTTTAAGTAAACATCTTTCCATCGGGATTGATGCTCTTGGAGTTGTGCTCTTCTCGTTGCAGGTTTTAATAATCGACTTGTAGACACTTCTTCTCCTAACAAAGCTGCCAACTCACCCGCTCTTTCCTGAACAGCATCCGCAAAAAAACGAAATCCTTTTGCTCTTTCTTGTTGTGTTTTAAATCTGCCAGCTTCAATTAGTTTTCTAAAGTCATCCGGATCTATAGGGTCATCATTTGCTTCTGATTTTCTTATAATATCATCAATAATTCGGATCTCTCTAACTTGGTCAAGAAAATATTCAGCCGTTTGAGGGGCAAATTCTTCTCCTCTTCCTAAATTTCTTTTTAAACGATACTCATACACTTCTTTATCAATTCGATAAAAAGTATCATAATTTACAGCTATAAAATTAACGAAAAACCCTATTTTAATCATCGGGTCTGCAGAAGCAAACTCCTCCATCGAAAAAGTAAAATCAAAATCATGAAAACGCAAAACAGCTTCTGGATCTATTCCGAAATTATCCGGGCGATGATCCATGTCAACAATTCCTGTTTTCCACATTGCTTTTACTCGACTAATAAATTCTCGGATTAAATATTGAACAGCCTGTTGACGCCGTCTTAAAGCAAGATCCTTTATAGCATCATCCAAAATAATTAATGGCTCTTGTATAAAAACATCTTTGTCCTGATACGCTTCTGGGTCGAGCCCTAACGCTTTAAATTGAAGCGGATCTGTTAGAGGCCTTGTAACAGCCATATTTGTTTGAAAAACTCTATTTCGAAAAAGCCGGCCATAAATTTTTGCTCGATCTACAACATCAGCATTTCCATTCGATTTCGGACTTATTTTTAAGTAAATAGGACGGACATCTCCCAGCTTGGGACTTGGAATCACATCATCTGTTCTCATTCTTTCTTGAACATCAAATCCTAGAGCTGCTTTAATAGGTTCTAAATGTCTGTTATTTTGTTGAAAATAATCACTCGTAATAAGCACATTTACAGGAACAGTAACTCCAACACCTCCCTTTTTTTGGCCCATGGGCTGCTGTATTGTTGTCACCTTTTCTAATTCACCAAATTCTTGGATGTCTTTTAAGTGATCAAAGTCATCCCTGCTATATGCAAATCTAGGAGAACCTATAAGCAAAGGACCTTTTTCTTTAGGAAGCAATTTGGAATCATCAAAGATAACAGCATCCGTAAGATTTCCACCCTTGTCCATCGTAGCCACATAGGCTTCGTTGAGATAAAGAAAAACATCTCCGTCTTCCCCTGTCCCCAATCTAATAAAAGCTTCTTCTCCAGCATCCAAACGAAAACCTTCATTATCAATAGGACGAGCCTGCTGCTCAACAGAACCTAAACTATTTCCTCGCACCAATGTTTTTTGGGCCTCTACCCATAAAGATGCTGCTTTTACTTGTATCGCTCTTCTTTGATTTACATTCTGAAAACCATGTACTAAAAGAAAATCTTCCGCACTATTCGCTTCAAATGAAAATAAAAATTGATTGGGGTCTTGAGGACTTTCTTTAAGTGCGCGCCCCAAAACAATTAAAGCTGCATTAAGCGTTTGTTTTTCTGGTCTATCACGTTTCGCTAGCCTCTTCCCAACACTCACTAATTTTTCTGACTCCATTGGATTAGAAACAACTTCAACTGAATCTTCAAAAAAACGTTTCAAAAATTTTCTCAATTTCTTTCTTTCTTTTTTTGTTTTAAAGAAAGGATAAGCTAAACGTTTTCTTTCGCTATTTTTTCCTGTGATTACCTTCATTTCCACAGCTACCTTTTGATGCATGTCTTGAACATAATTATATTGCTCATAAGGAACAGTAGCCGACATCGTTGATACCGATTTGTTCGAAGCATCATAAACTGAGGTAATCCACATAAGACGCGGTTGTCCAAGCACACCTTCAGAAATATAAGGAACTAAATGCGTTGCTAGTTTGTATCCCTTACTATTAATACGCGTTTGATACGACACCAACCCTTCAACTTGAGCTTTTCCATTACCTAAGCTTGCTGCTTTTTGAATCGCACCACGCAGCGTCTCTACAAGTAAGCCGCGTTGTTGAGCATCAACGCCTAATCTATCTGCTAATTTGGGAGATGTTGCATAAGGAACACTAGCAACTTGAAAACTTTCAATATCTTGGTGATGCCTTCCCATAATATTTTTTGCATAAAAATCTACGTCCACAGAATGAAATTGAGGTGTAACCGTTCCATAGTTCCATTGATTATTCTTAAATGCTGTTTCGACACCCTCGCTATGAAACCCACCAGTAATAACAACTGCCTTTGAAATTTTTCTTTCTTTTAACTGTTTTTGAATGTTTTCAACAAAAACTTGATCTCGAGCTTCTGCTGTTTTATAAAAAGTGAATGCTAAATTAATAAGCTCTAGATTTGTAGGCAAAGTGTCTGATTGGTTTTGTAGCTTTCTCCACTCTTCTTGAGTCAGCTTAAGTTGCAACAGCTTCGAAGTTAAAAGATGACGCTTTACAAGCTGAACCACATTTTCTTCTTCTTCCCCTTGAGCCACACTGTTTAAAAGGTTCGCGTAAACTTGTTCTATTTCTAAAAATAGCGGTTGTGCCATTAACTCAACTTGAAATATTTTGTTTCGAGCAAACCCTGAAAGATGAGAATAAGAATTAAATGAAAATGTATCACTTGCCTTTATAGCCTGTTCATAGAAATGCTCTAATAAGTAACGTGGATTTGTATCCTTTAAGTTTTTCTTATCTTTTGAGAAAAGCACCTCTTCGATTTCTGTTGTAACTTTCCAACTTTCACTTCCTACGATTGATTTCTTTAAACTAAGCCATTCGTTCTGAGCTTTTTCTAGATCCAATTTTTTCTGTTCCTGTTTCAACTGAGTTAAACGAACCATATTTGGGAATTGTTTTTGAAATTTCGGATCACTCAAATCTTGTTTAAGGTGCTTCTTATTTAATTTTTGAAGAAGTTGAATCTGTCTCATAAAATGATTTCTGTCTTGATTAGAATAACTTCTTAATAAAAGCAAAAGGTCTTTATTTTGAAGACGGGTTAATTGGGTATCTATTTGAATGTTTCTGTTTCGAATCCAAGCTTGCGCTTCCTCTCCCCTAGAAAGAACTTGCGTTAGTAGTTCTCTATTTTTTCGATACAAATCTTCTTGCTCAATTCCAAGGAAAAGCATTTTTTCTTTATGCTTCGCTAAATAAATGTCCGAAGCTGTAAACTCTCCTAATTGAATCAATCTGTTTTGTATTTTTTTGTTTATAGCGTCCTCTTTAGAAAAATTCAAATACCTTCTATCAAGCTTTCCAATAGCACCTTCAACAAATACATGTTGAATTCCTTTTTCTTTATTAAGATATTCTAAAATTTTAGCCATATTAGATTGAGCTTCTGGGTTCGCATGCGCATCTTGCAAATGAATTAATAAGGGATGTTCTTCAGAAATAGGATGCGAGTAAACTTGTTTTTGAATAACACCCACATCTCTAGGAATTGTGAAGGTGTCTAGAAAAGCTTTGTTAGGTATTAAAGACACAGGTTGGACCTGCGCAGAATTAAGTCCACTTGAAAGCTGAGCAAAACCCATACTTTCGAGACAAAACACAATCAACACAAGGAAAGAAATAAGTTGAATAGAAGTTTTTCTCAATTTTTCTTGCATTCAGATTTACCACCTCAAACATTAATAAAACTTTAATAATACCCGTCAAAACCCGAAAAGTCAAAGAAAGGCCCTTCTTTTTTAACATCGCCTAAGTTGTTTATTTATAATAATTTAGGTCTAAAATTCCTCAAACTGGCCCGGGCCGCCTTTTTTCGAAAAAAGGAGGCCCGGGCCTGTTTGAGGGGGTAAATGGCGCTTCTACCTTGGGTTAGAGTTCGATGCCTTTTCCTACGATAGCTTCGATATCTTTGATTTCTTTTGGGGCGGCTTCAGATAGGACCTGATTTCCTGAGCGGGTGACGAGAATATCATCTTCTATTCGAATACCAATGCCTCGATATTTTGCAGGGTATCCTTTTTCATCTTTTCTAAAATAAAGCCCGGGTTCTACCGTAAGAACCATACCTGGTTCCAGTTTTCTGGATTTGCCATTAATCTGATAGGCACCACAATCATGCACATCCATACCCAACCAATGGCTTGTTCGATGCATATAAAAACGAGAATAAGATTCTTTTTCGATGATTTGTTTTAAGGTTCCCTTCAAAACTCCTAATGATTTTAATCCTTCAGAAAGCTTTCTGACAGCAACGTTATGAACACTCTGAAATGTAACCCCCGGCTTCACATGGTGTATTGCTGCTTTTTGCGCCTTTAACACAATAGAATAAATAGCCGCTTGTTCTTTTGTGAATTTTCCATTTACGGGAAAAGTTCGGGTGATATCTGCTGTAAAATAATCCGCTTCTGTTCCTGCATCGATTAACAATAAGTCTCCTGATTTCATTTTTCGATTATTCTTTGTGTAATGGAGGGTTGTTGCATTAACTCCCGAAGCAACAATGTTAGGATAACCCAATCGAACAGAACCACTCGACCTAAAACAGTATTGAAGTGTGGCATCGATTTCATATTCATTAATTCCTGGCACGGTCATCCGCATAGCCATCTCGTGTCCTTCAGATGAAATTTGCGTTGCCTCTTTTAAAGCATCTATTTCTTCTTTGGATTTAAATAATCGCATTTCACTAATAAAACCTACCGGATCTTTGATTTCGGTGGGATAGCTCATCCCCGAACGGACTTGTGCTCGCAAATGATTTAATTGTCTAGTCACAAGTGCATCACAGTATTTTTGAGAGCCCAAAGAGTAATACAGCACTTTCGAACCCTGTAAATAGGTTGAAAGTTGTTTGTGGAGTGTCGCTATAGGATGCGCTTTATCCGCGCCAAAATTCTTTTTAGCCCCTGCAACACCTTCTCGATGTCCCACCCAAATTTCTTGTGCCTTATCTTTAGGTCGGCAAAATAAAATAATTTTATCTTTTTTTGCCTTTGGCAGCAAAAGCAAAGCAGCTTCGGGCTCTTCGAATCCTGTTAGATAATAAAAGTTGGAATCCTGTCGGTAATCATACTCCACATCGTTATTCCGCTTAACAACAGGGGCGGAAAAAATGAGACAGGCACCCTCTTTCATCTGCTTCATCAACTTTGCACGTCGTTGTTTATATACCTGTGAGGATAACATTGCGTTTCCTTTGTCTGTAGCTATTAGTTTTTAGTTCTTAGCTTTTGGTAAAGAGTGTCCTTCTGAAAAGCCAAGCACCGAAGAATCTCTACAGCTAAGATCTTTCCCACCCAACAAGACGGCGGGCAGGCACTGCGTTCAGGATGACAAGATTTTTTGTTACTACACTAAAAGCTGTCTTCCTTACTTTCCATTCCAATTAAAAGCGGGGGTTGTCTCAACATCCAGGTCTCCCATAACCTTCACTTGGCAACTCAACCTCATTTCTTCCTCATGTCCTATATTTTCAAACCCTAGAGCAAGTCGAGCTTTTTCTAAAAATGTTTTAGGAGAACAATTTTTAACAGTGTCATTTTTTACAAGGACTCGACAAGTCCCACAAGTTGCATGTCCCATACAATTAACCCATTTATGAATTCCTTCATATACTTCAATGCCAGCCTTACGGGCTTCATCTCGAAGGTTGGCTCCTTCAATTACTTCAATTTCTTGCGCTTGATCTAAAAATCTTACTTTTGGCATAAGTCATTACCCTTTTTGCTGTAGTTATTAATAATTTAATTATACCCCATCATACAATGACAGTGGCTTCTATTACTTTCGCTTCGGATAACACCTGAAGTTTCTGCCCCTGACGACAGTAATCATATTTCAAATAGCCCAGCGACAAATAGTTTTTCTCCTTAGGTAAAAAAGTACTGCTTGTGATCCACCCAACCTCTTTATTATCGACATGCATTTTAGAATCCAACGAGATTTCTTCCTGAGAAGATATAGCTGTCCATAATTTTGCAGGATGTCCTAAGTTTCTAATGCGGTTAACAACCTCTTGTCCCGCATAACAACCTTTATTGTAGTTAGCCCATTCATCAAAACCTAAATCAGAAAACTGCGTCGTTTCTTTTATGTCTTGTCCCATTAGAGGATATTTCTTTTGGACTCTCACTGCATTCAAGGCTTTAAACCCCATCCACAACTTTGTATGTTTTAACAACTTCGATATGAGCTTAGAGGCACTTTCTTCATAAACCCAAAGCTGGTAAGCATTTTCAGAAATGCTTTTTTCGTTAATTAAAACTATTTGTTCATTATCAAAAAATACCTTTTTACTCCCTTGAACTTTTGGAAGCTCTTCTATATTAAAAACTTCTTTCAACACCTCTGAAGATTTATTTCCTACAATCATTATTGAAGATACAGCTCCGTTTGTTTCACATTTAATATCTTCAGAAAAATGCATCGCTTCAAAAGCTTGTTTTACTTCCTCTGGATTTGTCTCGTGCGTATCTAACCAAATTTCTTTTTCTAAAACCAAAACGTCTAAAACAAATCGGATACAACCACGCCCAGTAAGCCAACACCCTGTTTTAAAGTCCCCTAAATTCATCGCCTTAATATCAATAGTTAAAAGTCTTTGAAGAAAATCAACGCGATCACTTCCTTCAATTTTAATATGGCCTCTAAAAGAAAGATCTATCAAAGCAACGTCTTGGATGCCAACAGAATACTCTTCTTCCCAATCCGAGAATTCTTTTGGTAATTGCCACTCACCAAGAGTAGTCCAGCTATGAACATTCTTTTTATAATATTGAGAAAAAGGAGTTTGAGGCATCTGTTTACTTTATTTGGCTAGCAATGACAGTTAGAATATTTTCTGCCGTTTTAATCTGAGGAATTAAATCTTTTCTGGCAGATACTTTAATCTGACTGGAAGAATCAGAAACGCTTTGAATACGTACGCGTACATTAATATTTTCGATCAAAGCTTCAAATTCTCCGAGCTCTTTATACTGCTTTGTGACAACCCCTCTAAAACGCACCGCTTCCATAGCTTTTGGATATAAAATCTCTGGGGTTCCAGAAAACACCTTAACAACACTATCCTTCTCAATTTTAAATTTTGGAAAAGCACTTTCACTTACAGGCTGCAAGGTTTGGCAGCCGAACATCAAAGGCATCCATAAAGCTAAAAATAAGATTGTATGTTGTTTCATCTATTTCCTATGGTTAAAAAGACTCGTTTCTTGTTGCTACATCTCAAAATCGGTCACAACACCAAAATGATCCGAAGCACAAAAACCTTCTGGGTGCTTATCTGTAAAACACCTTTGAGATTGTTTTAATTTAACGGATTTTTCTGTTTCCGGCAACCAATAATATAAATAATCAATCCGTCTTGCGGGTAAATCTGCACGGTGTGTGTATTTATTGTCATAGGACCAAGTATGTGTTTTCTTGTTTTCTTTTATTTTATTTTTATTCTCATAAAGTTGGTGCTTTTCAGCAAAGGAGTCTTTCCATGGATTTGCTATTGAAACCGAGCCTAAACTCTTTCGCCCAATCAAAAATAACATTTCATCGGATGTGGAAATAGAATTCATATCCCCCGTCAGCACAGCCCGTTTGACCCCTTCATTCTTTTGCTCTATCCATTGAGTTAGCTCTAAAACTTGTTTTTGGCGAATAAAAGCTTCCTTAGGGCGCCAAGTTAAATGAGTAACATAGAAATCAAAATTCTGTCTTTTGATTTTAAGTTGTGCCCACAATACAAAACGAGACTCTTTTTCTATAGGAGAAATTGTTTTTAAAGAATGGGTGCTACTCTTTTCTTTTGGAAAACGACTTAGGAGACAAAGCCCTCCTTTATCTTTCGAATAAACTAACGTTGGTAGCTTAAGAGCTTTTTGGATTAAAATAGCTTTGCTTCTTTCAAATACTTCTTGAAGACAAATAACATCCGGCTTTAACCCGATTAATTGCTCAATAAGAAAAGGCCATCGTTTTTCATAGTCTTTCCCTTCGCTCCAACAATTTAATGAAACAACACGAAGATTCATAATTTCCTTTTCTGTAATGCTTAATGCCATTTTTTATTGTCATTTTGAGGATTATAACGACGAGAAATCTATAATGACTTTAAAATTTGTCTTAGATCCTTCCTTACACTCAGGATGACATTCCTATAATAGAATCTCGCTCTATGATTTATCTATAGGAGGAAGGATGGGAGAGTACCTGCCTAGATATTCTCGTTGCCACCAATTTCCTGTTTTTTCTTTTATTTTAAAATTAGAAAAACGGTACTGGTAAAGACTAGCTCTCACATACCGAGGAGGGCGCTCCTCAAAAGGATTTTCTTCTAATAACTTCAAAACCTCTGGAGAACCTTGCAGCAAACGGGAACAAAAATTAAAAAACCAAGGATTATCTTGAAAACGCCCTAACGCCGCAAACCACAGCTGCCAATCAAGCCGAGGTTGATGAAATAAGGTAAAGCGAGGCCTCTGTGATAAATCATCTGGTTTATATTTAAATTTATACGGAAACCATTGTGTTCCATCTCGAGATCCCTCAACCTCAATCTCAGGCCTCCCCTGAGTCATCACCGAGAACAGTCCATAAGTATTCGTAATATAGAAAGGGGATAAAATACCTCGAACAATCATCAAGGGTTGAGAAAAAGGAATCGAAATTCTAAATAAAGTTGTAAACTGAGACATCGTTACAAGCAAAACTAAAATAAAAAAAGGTCGAATAACCCATTGAGGCCATACCCCTGATTTTTTCCGCCCAACCCCCTCCGTCAAAGGGGCCAGGCCCCTAAAGGGCCTGGCCCCTTTGAAGAAGTCATCATCGATTAGAAAAAGGCATAAAGCAATCGCTAGCAAGTTAAAAAAACAATAGTTTCCGGTGAGCATAATTAAAATTTGGAAAAAGATAAATAAGCTCGCTGCAATTAAACGTAATCTTCTCGGCCCAAAAATAAAGAAAGGTACTATTAATTCAATCACAAACATAAGAACTACAGAAATTTTTTGAAACCATACAGGCAACTGATGCGCATACCATCCCAATACAGTGGGTAAGGGTTGTGTCTCATAATGAAAAAGAAGAGCTGTCAGGTTTTGCCACGAAATATCTCCGCTCAATAACTTTACAGACCCTGATAAAAACATAAGTTTAAAAAGCAACAGCCGAAACAACCAAATAATAGCTATGGAATAATTAAGATCGGAAGCTTTCTTTGGTGAAAGGTGAAAAGAACTTAAAAGAATAGTTAAAAATCCTGTTTCTAATAACAAAATATCCCATTGAAATGTTAAAAACTCACCCCCAGCCACCGTTAAAGAAAGATAAAAAAACCACACCACAAAGGACAATAAAACAGGAGCAAAACCATACGCCAATAAAAGGGATAAAATAGCTCCTCCAAAACATAAAATAAGCAGAAAAGCATCACTTGTATTCACCCAAAGCAGCGTAGGGAAAAACAGATACTTCTCTAGTCCCATCTGCGTTTCAACCGCCTCTAGCAATAAATTAACGGGCAATATCCCCTCCGCCCCAACCAACCCCAAAATCTGAGTTCCTAAGGATATAAAGGCAATCGCATAAATTAATCCCATGACCCTTAAAAAAAGCCATGCCGCAGATGAGTAACTGAAAGGGCCTACATCTTTTCCCCAAAAAAGATCGGTGCATAAAGAGAAGAAAGGTCTAAAGCGAGCAACAACTTGGTAGGCAAATTCGGATACCTGCTTAAACCCAGGAAGTCGGTAATACAAGTTTAGAAGCCATGGCTTCTTTTTCACTCGTGACAGCATTTTAAAAACAGCATGCGCAGCTTTGTAAGAAGCCCCTGTTTCATCAATTAAAATAATAGATTGTTTGAATTGTTCTTTTTCAATCTGAGGATATTCCGAAGACACATCTTGATAGGGGGCAAAATTAATATGGGGTTCTGTTAAACGTTTCCAATACTGAATCCACCGACAACAAAAGTGGCATGCCCCATCAAAAATCAAAAGAGGTTTTTTCATAAGGCCTCAACAGAAAAAGGCGGGTTTAAATAAACCCGCCTATCCATTATTTTAGCAGCATGAGCATCCGTCATTGCGAGGCTACTGCATAAGGGCCGTGGCAATCTCATGCAAACGGTTTTGCTTCTATCTTTCCGATGTATGAGATTACCGCGACCTTATTGTTGAAGTCTCGCAATGACAGGACTATCACACTCTGAACAAAAAATATTTTTATCTTACTGCTGCAACGCGCTTTATTTTTTCAGGAAAAATTACGATTTCAACACGTCGATTTTGTTTTCGTCCTGCGGCATCATCATTCGAAGCTAGAGGACGATTAGAGCCATTACCCATCACAGATAAGCGACTAGGATCGATAGATTCTTTTTCAACAAAATAATGAAAAACACTCAACGCTCTTGCTGAAGACAAATCCCAATTTGTTTTCCAATTAGAATGCCTGATTGGAGTGTTGTCTGTATATCCTTCGATAACCAACATATGGTCTTTTGCTTTATCTCGAATAACTCCCGCCACATTAGAAAGGGCAGAAAAAGCACCCTCTTTAATCTCAGCTTTTCCAGAGTCAAATAGGATATCTTGTAAGAAAGTAACTACGAGCCCTCGGTTGGAAAGCTCCAATTTAGCTTGATAACCCGCTATTTCTTGAGCCAAAGATCGTGCTAACTCATCTCTGGATAACTCAAGTCCGGATGCTTTATCCATCAAACCACGGTTACTAGACTTTAACGAATTAATTTGTAATTCCTTATCAATCTTGGTTCTTCTAAGGTCATCTTGATGTAAACGCTCTAACTGAGAGATGCGTCCTTTAAGAAGTGTATTTTCATATTCCAACTGAGATTTTGTAGAGGAACAACCTGTGGTAAGAAAAATTAAGGGAAGAACAAATAAAGAGAAACGAATAAAAATAGTTTTCATCTAATACTCCAAACTAATGTCCAAAGACTTGAGGATGAGTTTAAACACTTATTCCTCAAGTCTCTTAAGACAAACTTAAAAATTATTTTACGCGAGAAGGACTTTGAAGAAATGCATTTAACTTGTCCCATGTGTTACGACCACAAACACCATCAGGAACTAAACCGTTATCTTCTTGGAAACGTTTGAGAGATGTTTTTGTTAAAGGACCAATTTTTCCATCAACAGGGCCATTGTAGTACCCAGAATTTTTTAAAGCTGCTTGGATGTCACGAGAAGCAAGGGTGAATCCAGAAGGAGTACGGTAAATTTCTTTTGTGTCAGAAATAACTGCACTTGAAGAGCTTGTTTTAGAGACTTCTAACAAGTTGTCTTCAACTTTTTGTTGTCCTGTTCTCAAACTATCAATATCTGTTTGAAGTAGTTGTAATTGAGAACGCATTAAATTGGTATTTTTATTATATTTTGCATTACTAACACACCCTGAAACACCTAAAGAAAGTGCTCCAACGACAAGAAATAAAACCATTTTTCTAATACTCATCTCTTGTACTCCCTTATTATTTAATTGTTAATTAAAAACCTCAAAAACCTTGAGATAAACCGGCAAGATATCCATATCTAAAGATAGGTTAGTATACGCCTACACCCCCCGCCTTTCAAGGGGAAAAACGAGGAAACCCCTAGTAAAGCTCCCATAACCACGAAATCAAGGAGCCCTAGACCAAATCCCCTCTCCTCTCTAAGGAGGGGGTGGCACAGATAGTTCCTTTCTCAAGGGCCTTCGGCTGCACTCAGAATCACAATTAAAAGGTTAAATTAAACATTCATAGCTGTTTAGACGATATAATGGATTTGAAAAGGAGATTGTTTAGAATGACGCTTGAAACATGGTCTTTTAGTAATCCAAATTATACGTTAGGGATTCAGTGCCTTATTACCTTATTGGTAGCCCTTTTTTGTACTCGCTATATTCTGACTCGTAAAACGTGGATCACTCCACTTCTTTTGATAGCTTCTTCTGCTGTTTTTCTCGCTCCTATTATTTGGGAATTTGATCTGTGGCAACAAACAAATGAGAAGCGAATTTTGTTGGTCTCTTTAGTAATGGGTTTTTTTGTTATTAGTCCTTTCATTCATGGATTTGAAAGAAAGAGAAAAGAATATATTGGAAAACTTTTTTTCTCTCGGGTTGCCTCCGAAATTCAACAAACAGTAAAATTGCTTTCTAAAAATAAGACCGGTGCTTTAATTGCTATTGAAAGACACATTTCTCTCTCTAAATATATTGAATCTGGAATTTTAGTTAAGGGGGAAATTACAAAAGAAGTTCTTTCTTCCCTTTTTACTCCGGACGCTCCTACTCATGAAGGTGGGGTTATCATCGCCCATCAACGAATTGCAGCTTGTCGTTGTGTGTTTCCCGAATCGGAAAATCATGAAGTTTCAGAATCTTTAGGAGCTCGGTATCGCGCTGGATTAGGTTTGTCTGAAAAAACAGATGCTCTTGTGATTATTGTTTCTGGCGATACCGGAGAGGTTTCCATTGCTTCGCACGGAGAATTTCAACACGATGTTCCTATTAAAAAAGTGCAAAGAAAAATCACAAAAGAGATGAGTAAAGCAAAATACAAATTGAAACTTAAAGCCCCTCTGCTTCCAAAGCCCCATGTACGCATTGAAAAAGATAGTGTTGTATCTTCACCCTCTTTTTCTTTTAAACTTCACTTAATTATTGCTCTGATGTTTTTTGTTTCTTTATTTTTAAGCTTCTTCCCTTATCCTACTGCAGAACTTGTTAGTCGATTGGGTGTCTTCCCTTGGATCTCATTTCCATTCCTAGAAAAAGACAATTGGAACTGGATTTATTTTATGCCCGCTCTAACATCTGTCTTTTTAGGAATCGCAATACTAAGCCACTCTTCTATCCACCTTTTTCCAGAAAGTCACATCGCAGAAAAAAGAAGTTCTTTTTTAGGAATTCCGTTGTGGAAAAGTAAGAGAAAATTCGAAGAGCTGAAAGGGCTTTATTCTATTCCTTCCAAACAATGGAAGAATTTATATCAACTCCATCTCGTCCGCAGTTCTTTTAAGTCTTGGTGTTTGTACGAGACTAAAAGCCGTCGAAAACTAACCCGTGTTAAGGAAGAACTAAATGCTTCTATGGGGCAGTTTCTGGCGATTCATAAGCCTGACCCCATTATAGAACTCTAAACAGCAGTATAGTGTCATTCTGAGGAGTGCAACGACGAAGAATCTCTGAGGCTAAAATCCTTCTCTCCGTTCAGGATGACAAGCTAAGACTTTTCTAAGAGGACAATAGTTTCGAAGAATTTCGTTTGTGGGAATAAGTCGAATGGGGCTATTTGTTTCGGGTGAAACCCTGCTTCTTTTAATCGATCCAGATCTCTTGCCAGAATGGAAGGTTCGCAAGAAATATAAACCATAGACCGAATGTCTTCTTTTAAGGTTTTAATTGCTTCCACTAAATCCGCTTCTAACCCTTGTCGAGGAGGATCCACTATTACGTAGTTATTTTTTTGTTTATGACGTTCGAATAATTTAGGGAACTGTCTTTCCACTTTTCCGGAGTACGCCAATACATTTTCGATCTTATTTTTCTTTATGTTATGAATAGCGTATTGGTGAGAACCTTTATTTTCTTCTAACCCAACTACTTTTTTAACGTAAGGCGAAAGAGATATTCCGAAAAGTCCTACTCCAGAATAAAGATCAAATAGCGCCGACTCTTCACTTGGAGAAGCCTCTTTCCCGTGAAAAAGGAACCTTTCTACCGTTGTCAGCAATTGAGGAGTGAGGTAAAAATTAGTTTGAAAAAAAACATGAGGAGAAAAACAAAATTGATACTGTCCCACTTTTTTAGTAAGAATCTCATCCTCTTTAAAAGTATATCTGCTCTTTCTTTTTTCCTGCACTTTTCTCCATGGCAAAATAAGCACTTCATCTTCATTTGTCACAATATCCAACTTTAATTTGTGCCGCAAATGGGGCCCAACAATCTCTGGGAAAAGCCGTTTCTCTGCAACTTCTTTCATAAATTGATTGATGGAAGAGTGCGCGATAGAACATCCTGAAATAGGAACCAACGACTTATTGTCTCTAGAAAGAAAGCCTTGCCGGAATGATCCTTTTCTATCTTGAGATACCGTTAAGCTAATTCGATTTCTATATTCATACTCACGAGGAGAAGCTTGCAGAGGCTCCACAGAAATTTCAGAGATATGTCCTATTTTGTCTATGAGGTCTTTCAGCCACTTCTCTTTCCAAACGATTTGCTGATGATAATTCAAATGCTGTAATTGACACCCCCCACACTCCCCAAAATAAGCACACGGTGGCTCCACTCGATCTGGAGAAGCTTTCACCACTTCGACGGTTTCTGCACGATTAAAACTTTTTTTCTCTTGAGTAAGACGAGCTTTTACGGTTTCTCCGGGAAGAGCTCCAAAAACGAAATATACTTTTCCGTCATGTCGAGCAACGCCTTCTCCGCCATAAGCCAAAGCGTCTATTGTTAATTCTATTATGTTGTCATCTGTCATTAGAAGAACTCCAATACTAGTAGTTCACTGTTACTTTACGAGCAACAGCAATAATAGAAATACCAAAAGGAAAAGCGAGGATTTTATCCAAAATAGAAAGCACTGGAACTAACTGTCCAAAAAGGGACAGTTGACCTTCAGGAAGAATCTCTTTTTTTAAAACACGTCCATTCAACCACCAACCTAATGTGGCAAACCGATTAAAATAAAACATTTTTTCAATTGCGAACCCCGAACGAATAAGTTTCGGAGGTAAATTTTTATGATTATAACGGCGGAAATGCCCTAAGGCTGTATCTAAGGTCCCAAATAAAAATTGATGGGCAGGAACCAAAAGCAATAACTTCCCATCATCTTCTAACATAGAATGCAGCTGGCGTAATGCAAACAAATCATCCTTAATATGCTCCAACACATTCATACAAATAATAGTATCTATTTTATCTTTTTTATAAGAAGGTTGTCCCGTATCCAAATTAAAGGGTCCTACCTTTACATTTTTTTTACTCTTAAATCTTTTACTCAGAATAGAAAGGTACTCTTCGTTCACATCCGTAAGAACCAGTTTCTCTGAATCGAGTAAAAACGAAGAGATATTCCCAATACCAGAACCAATCTCCATCACACGATTACCCACATAACGTTTTATCGCTTTATATTGCCAAGCACTGTAAGCGTCCACTTGCGAAAGACGTTCCAAAGTTTCTTTTCCAATAGGGTCTTTTGTTTCCATTATTGTCCTTTTAATTCTTATCTAACGACGTAGGCGGATGATGATGGGTGGATGGTTCTATATGGACAAAAACATCATAAACAACTTTTAGGTTTGCTTTTATGTTGTCTTCTATTCTATTGGCAACATCATGACCTTCTTCTACTGAAATTTTAGGGTCGACCAAAACATGAAGATCAACATAGACATGATCTTTCCTGCCCCGTGTGCGAATCTCATGACAATCTTCGACTCCCTCAATCTGATTCACAACATGACGAATCTCATCATGATTTAAAACAACACGGTCACACAAAACATCCGAACTTTCTTTAATAATTCCAAATGCGGCCCAGCCAATAAAACCTCCAATAAAGAAGGATGCAATCGAATCTACAATGGGCCATCCTAATTGGATACAAACTAAGGACACTATTACTGAAAAAGATGTCAGAATGTCACTTTGAGTATGAATCGAATCTGACATAAGGATGTCGCTACCTAATTCTTTTGCCTTTTTTCTTTCATATATCGTAACACCAATATTAATTATGATGGTTACAATCATAATGAAAAAACTGATAACAGTTACTTGGGGTACACGCGGTGAGAATAAATTAAAAACCGCATCTTTAAGAATAAAGAAGCACACGATAAACAAAAACGTCGCAATAGCTAAAGAGGCAAAAGTTTCGTATTTTTCATGGCCATAAGGGTGATCTTCGTCTGGAGGTTGTGACGCCCACCAGATCCCTATCATTCCTATCAGGTTAGACGCTCCATCTGAGAAAGAGTGAATTCCATCTGCTAGCATACTGGCAGATTGGGTCATCCAACCATAAATGGTTTTAGCTAGAGCCACCCCCCAATTTAAAATTAAAATTAGAATCATAATTCTAAAAATAGTGAGATAACGTCCTGTAAGTTTTTGATTATGAGATCCCATACAATACCTCTTTAGTTGAGGGGGTATTGTATTATGAATTGCTTTGATTTGCAAAAAAGTAAGAAGGAACTTCCTTGTCTGTATAAACTTGGCAATACGTTGAAAGAACGATAAGACAAATTGTCATTCCCGAAATCTTTTGTCGGGAATCCATAAGGTCTTAAAATACCTTTATATCCTTTATTAAACCTGGATCCCCGCTTTCGCGGGGATGACAGACTTTTTCAGACTTCAGTCCTCTGAATTCTGACTTCGATGTTTTAAACAGCAAATCGAAGAAGTGCTCCAATATGTTCTGGAATTGGAATATCAGGAGCTAAGTGATGCACTTGAGCTCTTTGATGAATGGCTTCTTCTACTGCTTGATTCACAATATCTCGAATAAGAGTCAGCTCCTTTCCACACATAGGGCACTGAGACCCATCCGCACGAAGAACAGAGCAGTCAAAACACATCCATCCAGGTTGAGAATAGTCCTCGGACACAATCAGACGTTGAACACTTCCTCGTTCCAAAGCTCTAAGCACTCCGCTTAGGCCGATTACACCAAGGCCTTTCTCATGATTTGAGGTCATTAGCTGATCAATAATCTGGTAATCCTTTTTTCTCTTAATATCACTCTCCATGATTTGTGCCATTCCCTTAATCGCAGAAAGCTCCGTTTCTGGATTTAAATGGAGGCGCCCCACAACACGTTCTTTCAAGTAAGAGTGGAGGTTTGTTTCAAACTCTTTAACAGTGTGTTGTTCTCCCACTAAAATCAAATCTTCATAATGATCCTGCATAAATAACTCAAAGGCTTTATTTGCCACTGTTTTAAAATGGTGCCGAACCTCTTCATGATTGTGCCTCTCAATTTTTTTCCCTTCATAACCATGAAATCCACCGGATTTTACTTTTTTAGGAATTACATCAAAAATTTCCTCTTGCCGCTCCAAATGTCCCATAAAAAATTCAAAGACATGGGCTTTTTTCTGGCTGACACAAACAACACAATATCTTCTATTTTGCTGAAACAAATTCATAAGGGGTTTTAAGTAAATATCAAAATCAATAACAACACGATTATGGATGGGGTGGTAAATAGGTTTAGCTAAGAAAAAATCTTTTTTTGCATGACTGAATACGATAACACCACGTTCCCCATTTCGTTGATAGTCATCAAAGTAGTGTTTAACTCGATTTAAATCAGTACTTAAAAATCCGTGATCATCTTCTGATAAGCGAAACTTTCCAAGTTTTTCTTTACCTTCTTTAATGCAATCTTTCAGGTTTATTTCTAGTTCTTTTTTCCACTGATTACTTGATGTAAAGCTAAGGTAGCAACTCACCATAGGGGTTTCTAAATGCTCCATATGGCCCAAACGTTCTATTTCTTTATGCGAAAACATAGGACGAACCTCCCTTTTTATGCGTTTAAACTCGTTTCAAAGAACAGTACAGACCTCTTTAAAGAAGCCTAACACATAGGAGGATTGGGGGCAAAAAGAGGCCTTTAGCAAAGAGCTTCCTCTGCCTAAGGGATTAGGACAAACGTCATTGCGAGACTAAAACCAGTGAGTCGCGGCAATCTCAGACGATCATGATCAACAACTAGTCCTTCAACTTAACGCAGCGAACATATTTGTAGTTGATGTCGGAAGCAATGGAAAGGGTATGTAACTCTGATTGGAGGGTCTCGATGATTTGATACAAAAATTGTTCTAATTTCTTATTGTCTTGATGCCCTTCGGTCATCTGAGCAACAAATGTTTCTATAAATTTTTTATGAATTAAAAATTCTATCCCAGCCTGTTCTCCGCCTTTTTTAAGAAACTGGTCTAATTCTTTTTTTGTTATTTCTTTAAATTGAATTTTTTCATCTAAAATAGATCTCACCAAAAGAGTCCCTATAAGCTCCAAAAGTGTTGTTGGGTCATCCTTTCCATCTGCCTCGATTAAAAGAACAGAGAAAAGGTTAGGGCATTGCTTAACGAGACACTCATGTAACTCGTTTAATACCTGAACAAAAACGCGAGACGCTTTAATTTCGTCCATATTCTTAAAATCTCGTAGCTGTTCTAAGTCGTGCGTTTCAGCCGTATCAAAACATTGTGGCTGTGTCTTCAGCAACCCGCGACACATATTTTCATAGGGAATTCCCAGAAAATTTAGAAACGCATCATTGTTCTTTTTCCAAAACTGTTGGATGCATTTCGTCAACTCACTACGCACATCAATAATCTCTGTGAACCCTTTTCGGAATAAAAATTCAAGCCAAGTGCTCAAAACAAGAGGACGCGCCACTTCGACGTCAGACTGACTAACTTCTTCCAAGCCGATGTTCACAAACCGCCTCACACGCTCGATCCCATTTCGAACTTTCTGTTCAGACGCCATCTGAATACCACTGCAAGACAACACCTTATTTGAAAGCCAAACCAATTCTTCTTGAAGAGAATGGATGACTTCGATAGACTCACTCGCCAAACTCCCTAAAACATCATCTAAAAACAATTTCTCTTCAGACCAAAGCACAGGATAATTTGCGGGCATCACCTGGCCTTCTCGAACCGAATCCATATTTATTTCCTTCTTAGGCAACTTCTTCCACTCATCCTCAGAGATAGGGCGATATATTTGCATTGCAGAGTCTTCTTCAGGAAAACCGCGTTCACTTAAACGTACATTACGATGACGAAAAGCTTCCTCTTCCATCTCGTAATCCAACTCTGAAATTAAACCTTCAAGCAAATTAACATAAAGACGTTTTTCGGTTTCATAAATAAGATGCAACGCTCTTTTAACCAAATCTAAATTATCTTCATCACACAAAACGTAATACATCATATCTAATGTAAAATAAGCGCGGTCCCCTAAAATTTCATCTGCGGGATATTCTCTTTCGGGCTTGATGACTCCCACATATTTCTTAAAACCTGCAACCAACATTTCATAATCAATATGGGATAACCAGCCCGCAAGCTTCTCCGGGTCGGCAAGAAAAAGACATTCCAACCAATCTAAAAAGTTTTTAGGGTTAATTTGGTCCTTAGACCAACAATCTAAATCGGCAACAAAAAAAAGTTGGGGTAAATTGGCGTGTTTCAAAATCTCAGCTCGCAAATCAATATCCATATTCCGAGTCATCAAATACATTTCTTCACAAGACATCACATTGGCAAGTTGGTCGGGATCTTGGCTTCGAAGTAGGAGATCTCCCTTCTCTTCAAAAGAGCTTTTAAAAAAAATAGCCTTTTGTTCTTCGAAATCCAATTCATTAAAATCTGCATCTTGAGATGGGTCTGTCATTATCTTTCCTAACTTACGTTTCTATTCATAAAGTAAATTTGAACTCTGTCAGAAAGTTGTAAAATGTAATAGTATATGTGTGCCAGGTCTAAAGACCCGGCACACTGGGTACAAAACGCTGTGGTGCCAAATAAAATAAATAGATATGAATCAAACTTGGATCATTTGAGATAGACCTCTGGGATTCATGTATACTATATATTATATACCAGATGTCAGAAGTCGGAAGTCAGAAAAATCCGAGATTGCCACGGGTCCTTTGTCCTCCCTCGCAATGACATCCATAATTGCTTTACTATGCACCCTACGTGGTGCAAGGTCATTCCCGAAATCTATTGTCGCCTGCCTGCCGTCTTGTTGGGCGGGGGAATCCAGAGATATAGAAAGACACTGGATCCCGGCCACCGAGCCGGGACCCAGAGTCTTTCTGTTTTTACTATACGCTAAACGCTATGCGCTCTACGCTAGCATGCAAAGGAGTTCTCGTGTCTTTTAAATATGATGCGTTTCAAGAAGAAGCCATCAAAATCATCAAAAAAGAAGAATCTGTTTTTGTATCAGCTCCTACCGGTGCTGGGAAAACCGCAATTGCAGAATACGCCATCGAAATGGCTATGAGCCGAAACGAAGGGGTAATCTACACCTCTCCTATCAAAGCTCTTAGCAATCAAAAGTTTAGAGATTTTACACACAAATACGAAAATGAAGTAGGGATTTTAACGGGAGATGTCTCAATCAACCCTAAAGGCTCTCTTCTCATAATGACTACAGAAATTTTTCGTAATACTCTTTTCGAAAACCCAAAACGCTTTGAAAATATTTCTTGGGTTATTTTTGATGAAATCCATTATTTAGACGACCCCGAAAGAGGCACTGTGTGGGAAGAAGCAATTATGTTCACCCCTAAACACATCAATTTTTTATGCCTGTCAGCAACCATTCCCAATGTGGACGAACTGGCCTCTTGGATTCGCGAAGTTCATGAGCGTCCTGTAGAAGTTATTATCGAAGAACATAGGCCTGTTAAGCTTCACCATATTTTTCAATGCCAAAATAAATTTTTCGAAGACATGCCAAGATTAAAAAAACAAGGCTATGAAAACAGAGAAGATTGGCGCTTATCCATGAGAGATCGATACAAGCGCAATCGAATCGATCGGCCTAAAGCAAAAGCGAACCGAATAGAAACCTTGGTCGAAACCCTAAAGGCAGAAGAAAAACTGCCTTGTATTTACTTCACTTTCGGCAGAAAACGCTGCGAATCTTTGGCCTTAGAACTATCTAATTATAATTTCCTAAGCGATGATGAAAGAAGTAAGGTTTTAGATCTCTTTAATAGTTTATTACAAAAATACAATCTCTCTGAGGAACGCTCTGCTCTTTGGATGGTTACCATGATCGAAAGAGGTGTGGCTTTTCACCATGCAGGGATGCTTCCTACATTAAAGGAAGTGATTGAAGTTTTATTTACCAGCAAACTGATTAAACTGATCTTTACCACCGAAACATTTGCAATAGGCATCAATATGCCCGCTCGAACCGTTGTCTTCGACTGTTTAAGAAAGTATCATGGCACTCATTTTGGACCTTTAAAAACCCGCGATTTCTACCAAATGGCAGGTCGTGCAGGTCGAAGAGGAATGGATAAAGAAGGTTTTGTTTATACTCGCGTTAATCCTCATGAAATAGATCATGAAGAAGTGAAACGCATTATCTTTCGAGAAAATGAATCTGTGCGCAGTCAGTTTAATACGGGCTACGCTACCGTCCTCAATCTTTACGAAATTTTCGGAGAAAGACTGCTAGAGATTTACCCAAAATCATTTCATGCTTATCAAAGCAGTAAAAGAAATAAACGGTTGGCTCTAGAGTTAATGCAATCCAAAATCAGTTTGCTTAAAGATATGGGTTATATTGAAAAAAATAAAATTTCAGAAAAAGGTAAATTTGCTTCACGACTCTATGGCTACGAACTTCTGCTTGGAGAAATGCAAGGGGACGGCCACTTAGATGCGATCAACCCTTTAGAACTTTGTGTTATATTAGCAGCTCTCGTTTATGAACCTAGAAAGAACGACGAAATGCCTGATCTCCATAAACGATTCAGAAATGTAGAAAATCTGGCTACAAGTTGCAATAAACACGTTTACAAAAAAGAAAGAAAATTTGAAATTCATCCCTTTACCAAACCTGCCTTTTTTCATCTGACAGAATATGTCGAAGCTTGGTATCAAAACCATTCGTTTGAAAAAGTAATGAAGAATGCCACTGTAGCTGAAGGGGAGTTAGTAAGATGTTTTCGGATGATCGTTCAATTATTACGCCAATTAATCCATGCCCCAAATGTCTCCGACCATCTCAAAGACAAAGCCATAAAAGCAATGAGCCGAATGAATCGCGACGTTGTCGACGCCGAAAAACAACTAAAAGTTTAAAATTTTCATTAAGCCGCAATTCGAAGCATTGTATCTGCTTGAAATCGAATCAGTAATTCATTCCAAATAAAAGTCGTTGTTAAATCTTCTGGTTTTTGAACTTCCCAAAAAAGATGCGTTGGTAAAGGTTCTAATAATTTTTGAGCTGCAACAATAACAGAAGCATTTTGAGTGGAGGCATCTTTAGATCCAGCTACTTGTAACAAATTATTACGTGTAAAACCAACCCAAGATTGTTCTGCATCCTCAGATACAAAAGCTAAAGCACTCTTTTGATTATCAGAAACAAGTTTATGAACAGAAGCTTTCAATTCCTTTTCTGAATGGACCCCTTGTAAATTAAAACGTTCACCTAAACTGGTTTGATATTTATCCGAAATATATTTTTTTAATAATAATTTAAACTCTCTAACTTCTTCGATAGGCGCTATCGTTAGTAAGGTGTAGGTTAATTTTTTGTGTTGCAACAAATAAAGAATCAATGCATCTAGACTTTCAATATTTTTTGGCAAACTCCTATAGTCAAACACATGCCTTGAGGGCCCTTCTTGTCCTGCCGCTAAAACTCTTCCCCAAAGACCCATTTGATCTAGTTTGTCTTTAGGCAAACTAAAACTCTCTAAAATTTCTTCAGGAAAAAGAGAAGAATACGCCTCATCATAAGTCTCTCTATCTAAACGAAGAACCGGAGATAAAAGGCCTTTTGTCAGTTCATAGGTAACCCGGTCAAACCCGAGACGGGTTCCCCCACCCAACTGTTGATTAAGATCATAAAAGCCCACAACGGCTTGTCTTCCCAAACTTTCAGCGTTTGAAGAAACAAACTCTCTCTCGATTTTCGCTTTTATTCGTAAGACCTCTCTATCTTCATCTACCTCAATCTCTGAAATAACATCAAATTTTTTCAATAAACCTTGAAGCCTTTCGTGAATAGGAGTACTTAAGGTCTGATGGTTAAGAATAAGTTGATAGATCCCATACTTCATTTGAAGTTGCCCTTTGAGGGCTTGCCATTTTTTTCTGTTCTTTTTTTGTTTGATTCCTTTACCAAAAAAAACTTGGTTTAAGACTCTCTGAACAGCCATTAAGTCCTCTACTCTCAACAAGTCTTCTTCACCATCCATTCCTTTTGTTCTAAACGCTAAGCCAACTAAATTATTAATTCGGCTAAGAACAATTTCTAAGTCGTGCTTCCTTTCACGTGACGGATTGTCAAAATACCGTTCTATATATTCAAACACACGTGCATCTTTAAAAAATTCCCGTTGAGCTAGCATTTTTTGGATCTCTTTTTTAGAAACTCGTTTTTCTTTATAAGGAATTTCTAGCATAGCCCTTGTTTCAGGCGACAAAACCAAAGATTTATCCTTGTTACGCAACTGATCTGATGGCAATTTGATGGCTTCTATTGCCTCACTACGCTGAGACAAGGTTCTCTCTTTGACAACCCTTACTTTCCATCCATATGTTTTTAATGCACTCTCAGGAAGAGGGTAATCAATATCTTGCTCGTTCTCTTTCAAAGGTTCTAAAGACACAATTTTAAAACCAGACTCTTCCCAAAGCTTTCTCAACAGAGCTTCATCTTCAGAACCATAAACAGCTGCTTTATATTGAAGTAAATCCATTCTCTTCTTTTTAATCGCAAGATTTTTTCTTATAAGCTTTAAAAAGCTATGTGCTGAATGCTCATACGTCTGTACATCAAAACCGCTATATTGACGGATATATAGAGTCATAAGGTCGTTAAAATAAGGAAGAAACTCTTCTTCCATGTTTGTTGGTACTTCCAAAAAGCTTAGAACCTCATCTATTTCCTTCGTAGTAATCTTTTTCTTTAACCCGTCTCTTAAAACAAGATAAACAGAATAGTCAATGGCTGCTTGAAACTTTTGCAAAAGGCCAATCTCTCTATTTAAAATATGAGGAAAGTCTTTTCTTGTTTTTCTCTCATGGATTGCATTAGAAATAATTTTTCTTACTATCAGCAACTGCCTTAAATTCCTATAATTGGGCTGTTTCACAAAAGTTTCTAAATGTGCGAATAACTTTAAACCTTTTAAAATATCTACCTGTTCTTGAAAATCTCTATCAAATGCAAGAATCTCTGAATATTTATGATGGAGAATAAAAAGACCTTCTCCGCCAACTTTTAATACTTGATTCAATACAAAAAGACTGTCTTTAACATCTGTGTATAAAAGTGACCGCACACTCATAACGCCATCCAGAGACTCTAAAGCAAAACTGTCAGACAAGCTTTCTGTAGCTACTTTTTCGAATCGAACCCCTTTTGGGGCCTTTTCTTCTGGTTCGAAAATATCTGTACCCACCAGCTCAAATCGATGTAACCAACCTTGCTCTTCTAAATAGTTTCTTGCCTCATTAATTGCTGTATAAGCACCTGTTCCTGTATCCACAGATATTATTTTTAGTTTGTCCGGGTTGCTTCCTTTTAAAGCTCGGAAAAATTCTCGTATAGCTTTCTTAAGCTCCGGGTTATACTCCGCGCTTCCTTTGACCGTCTTAAAACCATATTTCCAAACTTCCGTGTCAGACATATCCTCGCCTAGACTTGAAGCAGACGATTCCTCATCTGTTTGTACGTTGAGACCTACCGTTGGAATCCGTCCTGATTCTGAGATGCGTCTTCTTTTGCGTTTTCTCTTAAAACTTTCTTTTTCTAAATTTAATCGAGAGTGGTTAAAAACAGCCATAAGAATTGCACGATACCCTCCCTTAAAATAACTAAAAGCCCCTCTTAAACCCCACAATTTAAGTTGTTCCGGCTGAATTCGATAAATTTGCTCTCTTAAAGTCTCCACTTCTTCTTCCGTTAAGTCTTCAATACTTTGATATTTACTAAAAAGTTGAGGCTTGTATCTCTCAAACTTGGATAACACCGAGTTAATCGCATTTTCTTCCGTTGTAAAATCTGTCCTGAATCGAAGCGGGTTTAACTCCAAACCAGAAAAGAAAGTCTGTAAAGCTCGAACATAACTTCCTTCAAATTGTGGAGATTCTTTTTTAGAAAAAGCGCCTCTTAAACCCCACAAAAGAAGACTCCTTGAATTTATTTGATATATTTTCTCTTTTAGCGCTTCTATTTCGTCCTGACTCAATTCGTGTCTGCGATCATACTCCTCGATCACCTTTGGTTTTTTCTTGCTTAACACATACCGAATAGACTCTAGAGCTCTATCTGTTGTAGTGTAATCCAAAGCAAACCCTAAAGGATTTAACTTAAGGTTAGGAAAAGTTTCATTCAAGACATTAAAAATTTTTCCTTTAAAAAAAGGAACTGCTCTATTATTTAAAGCGCTATTTAATCCCCAAACAGCAATATGCCCTGCTGTTATTGCGTAAAAATCATCGCGTAAGTTATTTTGTTCAAAAAGACTTAAGCTTTCCCATGCTTCATACTGATCCACAAGTTCTGGCATATTTTCTCTCATCGCTTCTTTAATACTTGTTTTTGCTTGTTGCAAATCTTTCCATTGATATTTTGTTGTTGTGTTTTGTTTACGATACTGTCTCATACCTAAGATAGAGAAACCTAATCGAGGATCATTAAAAAAAACGTCCAAAACCTCAAGATAGTTTTCACCCAAAACTTTAGTGCGAATCAAATTTTGTATTTTCCATAATCGAAAATGCGCATTTGAAATGTTGTGATAGATATCTCTTCTTAATCTTTCAATCATTTCTGCATCTAACTGATCTATTTTTTCATAACGTTCCATAATAGACGGAATGTGTCTCTGAAAAACAAATCTCAGGGAGGCTCTCGCTTGCTCAGGAGAACTCCAATCCAGACTAAAACCCAATACATTAAGTTCCAGCTTAGGAAAAATAGCCTGCATGGCTATAGCATGTGTGTTTTGAAAATATTCTTGAGTTGCGGCTCTTAAGTTTAACGCTTGCATTTGATTCTGAGTAAATTGATAAAACTCATCTCTTAACCTGTTTTGTTGAGAAAAGCTCAACTCTTCAAAGCGTCGATACCGTTCCATAAGCTCTGGAAATTCTTTATTAAAGACATGATGAACCGATGCCGTAGCCTGTTCTGGGCTGGACCAGTCCAATTCATAGTCTAAGGAGTTCAAATTCAACTCCGAAAAAAAAGTATTCAATGCATTAAAAGTACTTCCCTTAAAATAAGGGGCCGCACTTCTATCTCCTAACCCTTCTAAACCCCAAGCTGTTAGATGCCTTCCTCGAATGGCATAAATTTCTTCTCTTAACTGTTCTACTTTTAGTTCCGACAGCCCCTTCAATTGCTCATAACGTTTTAAAATTTCCAGAATTTCTTTTTCAAAAATAAAACGCATTGATTCTAATGCTTTTTCTAAAGTAGTAAAATCAAGCCCAAAACCTAGAGGGTTTAATTTTAAGTCTGGAAGAGACAAAATAAGAACCTGCCTGTAATCCCCATCAAACAAAGGAACTTCTTTTCGATGAAGAACTCTTTCTAGCTGCCACTCTTTAAGCCTCGACGAATCAATTTCATATACTTCCTCTCTTAACAAATCTTTTTCCTCTTCAGATAAAGTTTCAACCCGAGCATAACGCTCCATAACAGAAGGAACCTTTTGAGCAAATCGAAAACGAATCGATTCTAGAGGTTTTTTCACAAAATCTAATTGAAAACCTAAAGGGTTTAACTGAAGATCGGAAAAAAGAGCAATCAGCAGTTCTTTATAACCAGAAAAAACTTTTTGGGAGGATTTTTTGTGCATATACTTATCTAAATCCCAAGCAATTAAATCTGCTCGTTCGATCTTATAAATTTGATCTCTTAATTGCCGTGCTGTTTCTTCGCCTCGCTTTCCAGCTTTCCATGCTTCAATCTTTGCAATCAGCTGAGGACGTTGTAACTGAAATGCCTTCCAGGCTTCCTCTAATGCTTGTTGTTCTCCCAAGCTCGACGCTTCTATAGCTGTCAGCTCATAGCCTTTAGCTTTTGGCATTTTCTGACTTCCGACTTCTAACATCTGTCTTCCCAAACTAAACCCTTCCGTATCGAGGTCAAACTCATAAACATCTTGTTGGGTTTCGGGGACATAAGGCTCGTAGGTTTTTGTCGTGGGATTCCAGGCTAAGGTAACAGGCACTTTCTCAAAAGTTGCTCGGCCTTGTTTTTGATATCTAAATTCTAACAAGATTTTTCCTGTTTCTTTTTCTCTTTTTATCTTCAGATCAATCTCTATGGAGTCCCCCCCCATTCCAATTGCATATTGCTTTCCAACCTGCCCTCCATCAGGTGTCGGAAAGCGGAATTTGAAGTTCCCTGCTTTTTTGTTCACCAGAAGATTCACATCTCCAATTTCTATTTCTTCTTGTTCTCCAAGCTGTAACTTTTGAAATCCTTCTCGTATTTCTCTTCTTTTTCTATCTGTCTCAGACTCGTATTTCTCCTCGTACCAGTATAGTTTTGTTTGCTTTTCTTTCTTGCTTCCTTTGGTCTTAGAGAAAAAGACTAGGATGATTTCGCCATTTTCTTTCCTTATGGTTAAAGTGACCTCTTTGAGATTTTTTCCTATTCCAATGGCTCCTACCCTGCCAACCTGACTTCCATCAGGGGTTGGAAACGTCATTTGGAAGTTTCCATATCTTTTATTCACCAAGAGGCTCACATCTCCAATTTCTATTTCTTCTTGTTCTCCAAGCTGTAACTTTTGAAACCCTTCTCGGATTTCTCTTCTCTTTCTATCTATCTCTACTTCATATTTACCCTCGAACCAATACACTTTTGCGAATTTTTCTTTCTTACTTCCTTTTGTCTTATAGAAATATTCTAAAACAATTTTTCCTTTTACTTTACTTGCCCTTAAAGATATGGCTTTAAGATTTTTTCCTACTCCCATTCCTCGACTTTTACCTATTCGACCTCCATCGGGCGTAGGAAAGTCGGGTTTGAATACCCCGTGTCTCATGTTTACTAACAAACTGATATCTTCGATTTCTATTTTTTCTTTTTCTCCAGACTGTAAGTTTTTAAACCCTTCGTGAATTTCTCTTTTTTTTCTCCCCACCTCTGACTCATATTTTCCTTCGTGCCAGTACACCTTTCTGACACTTTTCTTTTCCTCTCCTTCTATTTTATAGAAAAACTCGAGAACAATTTGGCCTTCTTCTTTCTTTATCCTTAACGCTATCTCTTTAATGTGCTTAGTGCCCCCAAACGGATATCCTTTTCTAACTTGTCCTCCGTCAGGTGTTGGAAAGATGGGTTTAAGGGTCCCGTATTTTTTATATATCAGCAAACTAATATCTTCGATTTCAACCTCTTGCTTCCTCCCCAATTTTAAACTCTTAAATCCGTTTCGGATTTGTTTGATTAGTCTTTCTTCTCTCTTTTTTCTTTCTCCTGTATTAAACTTGTTCAGATATTTTGTTCCATTCCAATAAAGCCTTTCTTTTCCAACAATTTTTTCTTTTCTATCTCCTGTATTTGAAATCATTTTCGTATATCGAAATTCTAAAACTATTTGATTTCCTTCTTTTCTTATTGTTAGAAAAATTTCACTGAGGTTCCCACTCGTTCCAAGCGCCTGAGAGGCCCCCACCTTTCCTCCGTTAGGTGTTGGGAAACTTCCTTTAAAAAGGCCTCTTTTTTTCTTTATCAAAAGACTCACATCACCAACTTCTATTGCTTCGCTTTTTCCAGACTCCAAATCCTTAAATCCTT
Organism: Candidatus Omnitrophota bacterium; assembly: GCA_029261035.1. Taxonomy (GTDB): domain Bacteria; phylum Omnitrophota; class Omnitrophia; order Omnitrophales; family JACROU01; genus JAJDCD01. Next base: position 287,515 of record JAJDCD010000023.1, on the reverse strand, counting down.
TTCGGATTTTCTTGATTAACTCTTTTTGTTCCTTATTACTGCTTTTTTTCTTTTCCTCTGTTTCATATTTTTTTCCATTCCAATAGAGTTTTGCTGTTTCTTGTTCCTTTTTCCCCTTTACTCTATAAAGGAATTTTAAAACGATCTGCCCTTCTTCATTTTGTATCTTTAAACTAATCTTTTTGAGGTTTAATTTCGCTCCAAAGGATAAACCTATCCCCGCAACTTTTTCGCCATTAGGCATCGGAAAAACCGACTGGAGCCTTCCGTATTTTTTGTTAACCAACAAACTTACATCTCCAATCTCTGTAGACTGGCCTTTTTTTGCTTTTTTAAATCCTTTTTTGATCCGCTTGATTAACTCTTTTTTCTTTCTGTCTTTTTCCTGTTTATACTCTTTTCCATTCCAATAAAACTTTACTCTATCTTCTGTTTCACTGTTCCCTTTTTTAAACCAAAATTCTAAAACAATTTCCTGCTCTTCTTTTATCATTTTTAAATAAATGTCTTTTATGCCCTTTCCTGCTCCTATTCCTTGTCCCCTCTCTACCGTACCTCCATCGGGTGTCGGAAACGTCTGGTAAAATCTTCCTCGTTTTTTATCTACCAAAAGGCTCACATCGCCTATGCTCACCATCTTGGTATTTCCAACTTCTAAATCCCTAAACCCTTCTCTTATTTTCATGATCAGCATTTCTTTATTGAGTTGTACCCCAAGACTCGAAGCAACAGTTTCTTGACGCGCACCCTTCATTCCTGTTCCTATTGGTTGGAGTTTATTTAATGTGTTTCCATTTGGCGTTGGAAAACCGTGTTGTAATTTTCCTTGCGACTTATTCACCAGCAAACTCACATCCCCTACCGCTACTACCTTTTCTTCCTCTAGATTTTTAAATGCTTCTCGCATCTCGCGGACCTTTCTTTCGTACTCGGTCTCATATTTTTTTCCGGTCCAATAAAGCTTGGCAACTCCCTTTTTTCCTTTTTTTGTATATATAAATTCTAAAACAATAGCTTCTTCTTCTCTTAGAAGCCTAAGCTCAAGCTCTTCAATGTTAGCTCCCAGTCTAACCGGCTCTCTACTTCCTTTATTCTTCCCACCTGGATGAGGAAATGTTTTGTAAAACCTTCCCTCTTTCTTGTCTACCAAAAGACTTATATCACCAATCTCTACTTTCTCTTCTTCCTTTAGTTTTTCATACCCTGCTCGGATTCTATCAATCAAGACGGACTTTTGATTCCTCACTTGACCTAAACTGGCTGCGGGAACGATCTCATTGGTTTTTAGTTCTTTTTCTTCCTTACTAAACACCCTATGGGTTGTCATGGACCTCAGTCTCCCCAAACTCGCTGCAGTGGTTTTTTCTATTTCGATCTCCCAGTATGTGTTGTCTTTAGAAAAGCTAGTTTGTCCAAAAAGGGTAAGTTCATAACCTAACTCCGACAGAGCTCTTTGAACAATTTTCCCTGGACGCCTTACTTTTTCTTCAGGCCTTAATTCTAAAATTCTTCTTAATAATACTTTTTCTATTTGATTCATCCTTATCTGGGATTGAATCCATAATATGTGATCTAGAAGCTCTCCTGGCAAAAGTCTGGTTTCTAAGCCTTTTAAAGTCTGGTAATACAAACTTAAAATAGTTGAAGGGTTAAAAAAAGCATAATCACCTATAAATTTTTTCATCCCTGAAATAAAATGTGCATATAGATCTAATATGTATACTGCGTGATTTAATGTGTTTTGTGCCCACAAATTTGAAGGGTCCTGCAAAATAGCATACGCCGCTTTAAGAAAACCAATGCGTTCTAACAGTTCTAACTGCTCCAGTTGGTTTTGTACGCTTTCAAAAAAGTCATCGTTAAAATCTGGGATTTTCATTTTTATTTCATCAAAATCAAGTTTGGGCATTTCTGAATTAACTCTTTTCAAAACAGGTTTTTTTTCCATTGCTTCCGAAATTTTTGTTCCCGTAACTCCCCAACCCAACAACGACCTTCCGTTACTTTGGGTATCATGAAGCTCTTCAACTTCAACTTCAAAACCATTGCGTTTGAACAAGTCCATAAGTTCGTCTTTATGCTGCATTCCATAAATAGCAGCTTCTTTAAGCAAAGCGGCTTTCTTTTTTCTTCCGTAAAAACGCCCCTCTATTCTTTCCAAATATTCCGTGTGAGTTTGGTTTAGCTCCACTTTCAATTTTTTATATTGACTCATAACTTCATAAATATAATCATCCAAACCTTCCTCGCGAAAACCCTCCATTTCATCTAAAGAAAGAAACTCCATCATATAAATCATATCAAAAGGGGTAGAAAATTCTGGGACCTTATGTGCATAAGATGAGTTTTTAAGCCAATCACTAAGCACTTGTTGGGTAACATAGCTAGACAACCCTATCAGTTCTCCAATCATCTTTCCTGTTGGGGAGTCGCTAAAAGCACGGTCTTCTTCTTGTTTTTGGAGAATAATGTCTATGAGTACTTTTGTTTTTTTATAAACAACGCGTAACGTTTTAGGTCTAGGGTCTTTTATGAATTGCCGCAAAGTTGCAAATAAATCTAAGCGTTCAAGTAATAACAACATTTCCAAATAATACTTTTCAGAAAAAACATAGGTTGATTCTGCATGATGTAAAACAAATCCAATTTGTCCTCCCATTGGCATAACAGCATTCATTTGTCTTAGGGTGCCTTCCACATTCATATAAAGTAACGAATGCACTCCGAAAATAGCCTCTATATGCTGAAGGTCTAGCTCATCATCTATTAATAGATCGGAAAGATGTTCTCCCGCAACTTTCCTAAAAACCACCCCTTCGGGAGGGCTCATTCCTGGCTGAGCAAAGTCTGTACCTATAAGAATAGGTGTCATTGCTCTAGAATCAAAGTGTTCCCTCGCCTTTCTTAAGGCATGAAAATTTCCTGTGCCTAAATCCAGTCCTGATTTAAAATTGTTAGGTAATTTTGAAAAAAACCGTTCTAGAAAACCCGAAATTGATGGAGGGTAATCCCCATTAACAGAAGAAGAGGAAAGCTTAGCTTCTTTCCAAAAAAGATCCCAATAATCTTTGTCTGTAGGAAACCTATCAAATGTTGAAACTTTTTTCTCTTCGACAGGTCGTAAACCCAAACTAGAGGCTTTGGATTGATGCGCTCGATAAAACGGAGTTACAGTATCAACAAATTGTTCTGCATTATGATACAAAACCATCAAGGAGTCGTGGTCTGCCTTTCGATCAACACGAAAAGCTCTTGACTCAGGAGCCTCCCCAAAAGCTTTTGCTGCATCAAATATAAGTGGCTTTATCATTTCCACAACTTCTGCTGTGGGTTTATCCAAGTTTCTTTGAATCAGAACATTGGATAATCGTAACTGAGGATAGGCAGCAAGCCCTCTATATATTTTTTCAAAATCTCCAACAGCAGAACTCAAGCGCTCTGTTATTGCTTCTTCATAATGAAGAGGTTCTCTTTCGTCCACCGTAAAGAATATGGCACGGCCATACCAATAATTTAAGGCTTCCGCAAAACTGCCCCTCTCTTTAGGTGCCCATGGATAAACATCCGCCTTTCCAGGGTAATTCCAATTCAAACGAAATATACCGTTTTTAAAAGAAAAAGGGGGTCTATGAGCATTGCCTAAACTAGAGGCAGAGCCCTCATCTTGATATTGAACAAAGTTGTCATACAAATCTTTAATTCCATTCCTTCTCTCCTCTTCTCTGGACTCATTCCATGCGTCTTGAATAAAGTTCACCACAGGTTGAAAATCATCTATTCGCCGTTGCATTAATGGCAGTGGAGAATAATCCCCTTTGACTCCCCAATAAATATGCAAAAATGAATGGATAACAGCATCTTTATATACTTTTTTTTCAAAATTAGGTGTGGAGAAAACGTGTTTATAAATATCAAAAATTTTATTTAAAATAGGTGCTGTTACAACGCCAAAATGTTCACTAGACTTTGTTTGGTTTCCAACCTCATAAGCTAATCTTTTTAAAAATTCAAACAACAAAGGGTAAACCAGGCTTCTCAGTTGCGGCGACTTAGACAGGATCGTAGATTCAATAAAAGATAATACTTCTAAAATAAAATCTTTTCGATAGCCATGTTCCTTTCTTGCATCTAAATAAATGATATTCCAAAATGCGTTTGTTACACTCTTGAAAAATCTTTCTTCACTAATATTAGAAGATAAAAGGTTGTTTTTTAATTGTTCCAAAGCTTCTGTAGAGTAAGGAAGAGTTCTCTGTAAAGCGATATGTGCTAGTGCTAAATGTAATAATTCATAAACTTCCGTTGGAAGAACTTCTTCTCCTTCCTCTTGTGGAACAGATAAGCGGGCCAAAATATCAAAAGCACGTCTTTGGGTTTCAGCTTCTTTGCCTTCGGGTAAATTAAATACCATCTGACTCGCTATCCCCGTCAGCCTATCAATAGCGCCTTTTCGGATAATAAAACGTTTGCTTGTTAAAATTCTCTGAGCAAGTTCCTCAGGGTCAACCGATTTAGCTTTTCCTAAGCTCGATGCCATTGACGGCATAACATCTCCGCTTTTCGGGAGCACTATTCCCTGAGCCTCGCTCACTAGCTGTAAATGCTCTGATGCGACCCCCTCTTTCTCAAAACGCTCGAGAATTTCTAAGTTCCACAGTTGTTGTCTCACTTTTTCAGGAACTTCGATATAAAATTTGTTATTTTCAAATTTTAAAGAACTGAGTTCTTCGGAATTAAAATAGATTTTCTTTTTCAAAATAAGTTGATCATCGCTTATGTAAGGGAGATCAAGTAGCCAATTTGCATAGACAAAAAGTTGAACCGATGATTCCTGATAATCAAAAACAAATTGATATTTCGCCAAAGTAGGAGTGTTCAAACCTCCCATTAAAACTCCTTCAAAATCAAATGAAAGTGTGTGGTCAGAGTTTTTCTCAATTCTTAAAATCCACCCCTCTCCGCGTTTTCCATAAACAATATAATTCTGCTTTAAAAATAAATCCACATCCTCCTGGTTTGAAAAAATAGTTTGGAACCATTCTGTAATTTGATGAAAATCTTTTTCTACATCTCCCGTAAAGCTCACTTCACCTACTGTTTTTGTTTTATCTTTATCATAGAGGCCTCCTAAACTTTTTCCGCTGACTTCTAAAACAGTCTCATCAACAACAGCTTTTATATCTGCCAAAAACATAGGGTCATTTAACTCGGATAACAACAAGGGGTCCGTGCGAAGAGGGGCTTCTTTATGAGCCGTTTCAATAAATGATTTTCCTAATGAAGCTTTCAAATAAGTTTCTTCACTGAAATCGGAGCCATCTCCCATGTGTGGAGAAATCTGAACATAATTTAAATTATTTTTTTTAAGAGTGCTTTCAAAAATTTCAGAGTGAAAACCTCCTGTAATAAAAATAGTCTTTTCTTTTAGCACCTCTTTTGCATGCTTCAACAATTTGTTTGTCATAGCCTCTTCTCGATCAATGGCTGCACGATAAAAAGAAAGCGTCAAATCAAAGATGCCCGTTTCTAGCAACTTTTGCTTCAAAATGTCTAAGGATGTCTTTTTGTTTTTAATGGTTTGAGAAATCGTTTGATGAGTGGAATCTAAAATATGCTCTGGCTTGTTTTGCTGAGAGCTATTGTCAAAATAACGATTATATTCTTCTCGAGTTAATTCAAGCCGTATTAGTTTTTTTAAACGGGTGATTTCCTCCAGAAGATTAATGTGCTCTTTCTCTTCAGGGGTTTGAATTAAAGAAGAAAGAACCTTTTCTTCCAAAATTTTTATTTCTTGAAACATTTGTTTTCCTTTTACTTCGTCTTTCAATATTTCTATTTGTATATACTGCGCTACACTTGGAAATCGTTTAATGTCAAAATCCTCTGGAAGGGCATCGTAAAGTCTTTCAAAAACAAATCGAAGCTTTGGCAAACTAAAGATTTGTGAGGTTTTTGAATCGTAGCCATAATTTTCTTTTAAGAAACCAGGGGTCTTATCTAAAAAAGAATGAATCTCCTTCGCTAAATTGGGCTCTAATTCCATTTTTTTTAACTCATGGAGAAATAGATCTTTTTCTTTTTTCCAGTGCTCTAAATTAAATTCTTTTAAGCTTTTTTCTAATTGAAAATAACGCACTAATGTGGGGAATAAGTTTTGAGAAATAGGGGTGCTTAAATCAAGATCTAGCTGTTTCTTAGCTTGTTTTTTTAAATAACGAAGTCTCTCAGAAAGGGGTGTTGTCTGCTCTTTGTGCCGTTTCTTTTGCTGGAGCCACTTTTTTAAAGTGTTATTTAAAACTACAGAATTAATGCTGTTTAATTCTAAAATTAGGAAATCTAAATAAGTTTGCGCTTGCGGCTGTAATTTTATAATTTTCTTAAATAGATCTCTGTTTTCTTTATAGAGCTTTGCATCTTCAAGTCCCCAACCAGAAACATTTTGTTCCGATTCAATTAAAAAAGCTTCTGCGCCCGTAAGCTCCCCCTTTTGAAGTAATGTCTGAACGACTTTTTTATTCATTTCTGGATCTTCTGGAAAAAATTGAAAATTTTCAGGATGAAGACGATAAGCTCCTCCTTCTAAAAAAATATGTTTTATGTCATATTCTTTAGTAAGAAAACGGAGTATTTCTTTTATGTTTGTTTCTGTTTCGTAGTGACGATGTGAGGACTGAATATGAAAAAATAGGGGCTCATCCGAAGTTGGATCAAGAAGAACTTTTGGAGAAATGTGCGTAAGCTCTCCCAGATTTCTTGGTAAATCAAAATCAAAAACAAAGAGAGGACTTTGTGGCACTATCGTAGCTGCATTTGCATTCTTTAAGTCTGAAACCTGGATAAGCGAGAACAGAAATGTAAATAGAACTAGAGAAGATAAGAATCTCCGAGTTTTGTATAAAAATTTCAACCGAGTAGGCCTTTCTTGAAACAGAATAAAAGATTTTAAAAAGAATAACATTTAACTCTGAAATTTCAAGCACCCTTTTAATATAAACAAGTAATTATAGGACGTTTCTGAAAGCTGTCTTACTCTAAATTAAATAAACAACTTAAGCCCTTTATTTATAGTGATTTACGATTATTCAGGTTTAAAGTTTCTACTTATTAGGGCGATATACTAATCATGCTCTGTTTAGAAAGTTATATAGCTTAAATTTTTGTGTCGTCCATATTTGTGTTAAATTTATATATAGAGCTGGTTTAATAAGGATGCTACTTACGGAGGCGCTCGCAGTGTTTGTAAAATTTTGGAGTCGAAAACATAGCAAAAGCAAAAAAGGTTTTACTCTTCTGGAAATTATTGTGGTTTTCTCTATCATTGCTATTGTGGTCGTTGTGTCTTTCGTCAATTTCAGAAGCGCCCGAGTTACAGCCAATGAAACAGGAGCTCAGACAGCTCTAAATACATTAAGACAAGCTATGGAACAATATCGAATTATCTTTACGGGCTATCCCATAACCTTGGGGGCTCTTTCTTCCAGTAATCCTCCCTTTTGCGATACTGCACTGACAAGCGGCTCACGACAAGGATACAACTTTGCGTTATCTAATGTAACTCAAGCCACTTACACCATTACGGCGTCTCCCCAACAAGTTAATGTTACAGGAAACCGCTCATTTCAAATCACAGAGGCCGGAGAAATTGTAAACGTGTAACTCCTTAAAATTTTTTTGTAAGACATCGACTAGTAAAGTTGTGAGGATGTGTTAGAGTTTTTATAGAAACATAATTAGAAATAGAAAATAAGAAAACGCCAAAAACTTAGATAGCAATTCAATGGCGGCGAGGATAATCAGTTGTCATAAAGGCAAAACTTCTTAATCCTATGGGGCCCGAAGTTATTTGAAAGACATGTCCGGAACCACATAAGGAGTTAAGATGAAAACCATCCCGCACAAGGCCAAGAAATAATTATCTAAATTTTTGGCGTTTTCTATTTAGCTTTAAGCTATCAGCAAAAACCCTAAACATAATTCTAAATCTGTCATTGCGAAGCTTTGACAAAAAAGCTGCGGCAATCTCAAGAAAATGGGCATCTTCCATTCTTATTCAAAATCCTGAGATTGCCGCGGCTCTTTGTTCGACGCCTCGCAATGACGATTAAAGAAAAGATAAAGACACTGGATCCCGTATCAAGTACGGGATGACAATGCTCTAAGCTGCTTGAAGGACTAGCTGTTGTGTGAGAGATTGTGTGTAGATTGTTTCGAGGAATTGAGTAAAGTCTTTTCCAACGGTCCAAAAACCTTCTTTTTCGTTCCACTTAAATCCAATACGTTCAAAAAGCACCTTTCGGGCTTCTAAATTATCTGAAAGCGCTCGAATTAATTTCACGACTTGAATCGGGTTAACCCCCTTTTCAATTAATGAGCTTAAATCTAATTTAATTTTATCGCCTCCTCGCAATTCCAGTTCTAAATCTGAAGTATCGTATAACGAACTAATTGCCACAGGAGCTGTTTCTATTTTTCGCGTCAAAGACTGAACACGCGCTTCAGAAATAAGCGCTTTTGGAATATCCCGCACCTGAAACTCGGATGTATTTGCTTCTCGATAAAGCTGGCTCAGCACTGAAGGTTTATCGTCTCCCTCCCAAACAGCTACAAATAAGTCGCCTGGCTTTAGCGCGGAAGAAAGTTGATGCGCCATTTGACGTGCCGTTTCTTTTCTCTTCTTAAGAACATCATCAAAAACAATGAGCGGCAGTCTGGATTGAGGGCCCCTTACATTTTGTGGTACTAGATTCAAAACCGGCGTTATATCCCTATTAAAAGCATTTACAGCAGATGAAGTTTTTATTTCTGTCTTTCCATCCTTAGCATTTTCTTTAAACAACACAAGAAGTGTTTGATCTGCCTCTGGTAAATAATAAATCCCTCCGGCAACAGTTTCTGTCACATAAATAATAGCGTCTACTTCTCTTTCTTTTATACTACCTAGAGAAGCTGCTCCAACAGTTTCGAGGTGAGAGATCTCCGCCATTTGTGTTACATATAAAATTTTAAAGAGTTCGAGTCGCAAGCGTTGTTTTAAGTTTTCATGCGTAGAAGGTAAAATTGATTTTCCTAGAAATTGGAGCATTTCTTCTGCCATTGCATCTAAGGTTTCATTCATATCTTGAACCTGTTCGCCTAATAATAGTTGAAGTTCTGGAACCAAATATTCCGATGGAAGTACGGGTCTCCCTTCAATAGCAGCAGAGTTGCTCTCCTCTCTTGAAGCCTCTGCGATTTGAGCTAAAGGACTTTTTGGGTCTATGAGTAAAAAGCCATTGGCATTGCGATCATTAAGAACAAAATGAGTTGCTTGTTGCAACGTTAAGGATAGAGCCTCTAACCCTTGATACTCCTCATCCTCTAATTTTAAAGTTGCTCCATCGTTCCAAGGATTCACTCTCCAATACCAAGTTTCATAACGCATCTCCTCACCTTGTTTCTTTCTAAAACAAAAAATCCCTTTTTCTTCTAACAACCATTTATCTGCTAATAATCGTCCATTTTCTTGTTCTTGCTTCTCATACGCCGCTTTAAATTCTTCGGGAATCTCCTGTGTAAAGTACGCTCCTCCGCCAGAAGCTTTAGGGTCATATATATCTTGATCGCCCAATTGCATAAATCGCAGCAACGCGCCTGCTTCAAACCGGGGGTTACTTTGTAGTGTGTCTAGCAACATCTTGGATAAGTAATAATGGAACATAGAACTTAAAATAAAATTCGAGTTCTCTAAGTTAACATTCTGCAGCTGTGTTTTAATAATTTCTGGAATTAAGTAAGTTAATGCAAGAGTTACCGAGTGAAGTCGCTTTGAATCAAACGCATATTTTGAAAAAAGGGATTTCACTAATGTTGTTATTTCTTCCGGTAGTTTTACACCTTCTTTTTCTAATAGAAATTTAGCTACGGTCCCATACACACTCCACGCAAGTATATTATTTCGCGCAAACTCATTGAGCTCTTCAAAATTCTTAACAAAAGCAATGGCGGAAACTTCTTTATTATCAGGGTTAGGATAACCTTTTGCTTGAAAACTATATAAAGATTGAATGTAACTTTCAGGACTACCAGGATAACTTGGAGGCAAAATGCCTAAAAAGTGCGGCTTGGTTGCAACCAAACTAGTTTCCTCATATATCTCTCGCATGCCCGCATAAACAGCACTTTCACCATGAGAGGGATGCCCTCCACTTAAAGACCACTGCCCTTTATATGCTCCTTTTTTAATTTGTTGAAGCATAACTCCTAAATATTCTCCGTTTGGCTTCGTTACCTCCACCAATCCAACCGATGTTAAATTGTGTTGTGTTTTCCCCTGCTCTATATGGTAATTATGTTCTTCTTTGGTTCTTCTAGCTTTAGCTTGGTCAAAAGAAGGCGTTTCAATTAAACGTTTGTCCGGATCAGCAAATTTTAAACTTTCTGCTTTAACAGGGATATGTGATAGCTGAGGATCATTAACAAAAGCCTCAACAAGGCTTCGATGATTTGGGTTTACAAACATTTTAAGATAAATAGACTTTAATTCTTCTCGGGAAAATAAACGAGCATCAAAAAACTGATTCGAATCTTTTAAAAGCTGTTGATCCCTTAAAACAACTTTCATAACAGGAGAATAAACATAAACATCATGAAGTTCTGGGTCAGAAACAATCCCAATTGCCTTCGTTGTTTGGGCTGCCATATTAATCCAGAGAGGTAGAATTCTCTTAGAAGCCTCAAAAACAGTTTCACCAAGAACAGGAGCCCCTTCCAACAACGACCAACGAGCCCCTTCCACCGACTTAACCATAAGTAAACGATTCTGATCCGCTGTAACCACCATATGAATCAAAGATACTAATGGATCTTTATATCGTCTATGGCTTCGCTGAGCTCTTCTTAATCTTCTCTCATCAATTTTTTCCTGTTGAGATCCCAAAGAAGCCGCTTCTACACTGTTCGGTCTAGAGGCGCTTCGAGCTATTTCTATACTCTTTCCTAAACTATCTCCTTTTGCCGGGTTGGCAACATAGTCCTCTTTGCGTTCTCTTTTCTTGGTGGATTTTTCTGGGTCTGTTTCTTTTACCTCTGGTGAAGCAGGTGTTATTTTGGGAGTGGAGTAACTTGCGCTTGTTAAAAGTGCTGTAAAACTAACAATAAAAATGGAAAGAGCCAAAACCGTAGATTTGTAAGTAGAAATTATTTTTTCACTTACTCTTTTTCTAAAACTCTCTCGAATAGAACCTAGTTGTAACCTGTTTTTAATCCCACTTAAAAGCCAATGGCCTGCAGTAACAAAAAGATAAGAAAAACTTGCTACGAAAAGGCCTGTTAAAAATATTTGACCTGGACTCGCTGCACCTGAAGAAAAAATGCTGGCAAACATACGGTAGTCTCCATTCTCAGGATGGTGTACTTTAGAAAAATCTCCGATGCGAAAGGCATCATGCAAAATATAGAGTGTGTGAAAAGCAAAGTAACCAAAAGCAACCGTAAAGCTGGACCACATTCCAAATCTCGAAAGGCGGGTTTGATTCTTTAAAGAGTATAGTGTTTGTCCAACTTTTAAGCCCGTAAAACCTATCATTAAATCAACAGCATCTGGAATAATATACGAAAGCTTACCCCCTTCTTCTTCCATGCCAAAAAAAGAAAGTGCCCAAGAAAAAACAGAGACAAGTCCATCGGAAATACCATGAGCAACATATTCAAGCGCATACAACACATAATAAATAGGGCCCCAATGAGTCATTGTTTTGGCCCAAAGAGGAATATTTAAGTTTTCTAAATTCCAACTATTACTGCCATGCAAAAATTCATGAAGGTAAAAAGTTGGGGACAACGCTCGCGCATTATAGAAAAAGTCGGGGACAACCCCTAAAGCAATAAAGAAAGATGGAATAAAGAATAAAAGAGCCCAAATGCCTTTGCTCCACTTGTCTTTCGGAACGTCGCCTTTTTGCTGAAGAAAGTCTCTGAAATGTGTTTCTCTTAATTCCCTTACAGCATCTAAGCTCCATTCTGTTTCGGAAAAATCTAGAGGAATTAGATCTGGGGTTTCTTTTGTTCCATACTCTGCAATTCGCTCTGTTTCACTTTTACGATTCACAGACGTATTCTTAGGTTGATAACCCGAAGGTAAGCCTAAAACATAAGCGATAAACTCTAAAGTGTCCTCTTCTGTCATTTTTTGTAAACGAGGCATGTAAACAGGCGTTGTGCGCAACTGCCACGACTGACTTTTAATGATATCTTCCCATTTTTTTAATCCTGTTTGATGGGCTCTTAAATTAAGAGGTGGATTTGTTACGACTTGAATTAACGCATCTTGGCCCACAAGCTGCTTAACAAAAGCAAGGCTGTTAACAAAGTTTTCGGGTGTATTTGTGGATTTTGTTTCAACAGTGATTAACTCTTCAGGAATCTCTTGTTTCACAAGAACCATTTTAATGATCTCAGCTTCAGAAATATCGCTTTTAAGAATCAACGCTCGCTCTTCTTCGGTAAAAGGAATTTTGTTATCTTGGGCATAGAGCATAATTTTTTGAACCAACAGATCCGTTCCCCTACCCCTACCGCCAGCAATCACAATGGGAACTTGATGCCCTTTCAAACTGGCATCTCTCCAAACTCCAGAAAATTCATAGAAAGTTCTAGGGTCTCCATGGCCTAAAAGTAAGAACAAATCCGGTGTCTTTGCAGCAAAAGGTGCCGAAACATTTTTTCTGGCAAGATAAGCTAAATAAGGGCGAACTTTCTTATAGAAATTAAGGCGCGTAATTTTGTTATCTTTATCCGAAATCGCTCCTAAACTTTTTGCTTCTATTTCTTCTTTTGGCTCTTTCTTAGTTTCTGTTTTTGTAAAACGCTGAACACCTAACCACCAAATAAACCCTAAAAAGAAAAGAAACATTCGGTTTCCTCTTAGATTTTCCTTTTTAATCATGAATCCTTTTTTATTTACAGACCAAGAGTAAAACAATTGGAAATATTGCGTAGCAATGCCTTCTAAAATAACTGCTAAATGTGGAGGGAAAAACATCATCACAACATAATTTTTAATGAAGGAAGGAACTCGCGACATCCAAAAAGATTCGTATTGTTTTTCTTGAGCATCTAAGGCTTCTTTTGCGTCCTCTTTATCTGCAGATGTCGTTGCTTCTTCTTTTTTAATTTGATTTCTGACTCTTTTGACAAGCCAGGCATAAGGAATCGTTCTACTCCGTATCACAACCCAAGTTCCCAACACACGCACAATGCCCACAACAAACTCAGGAAGAGGTTCTTCGCGTGGCAGATAGTGCCAAATTAGAATAAGTGGGAACGCGATACCCGCAATACGAAAAGCCCAATGTTGAAGTTGGCTCACATCTTCCTTAAAACTGTTATAAAAATTGGCTAACTTGAAGCCCATTAAAGCGCTAACACTAAGCAAAACGCCCCAAATCCAGACCGTCAGTTGAGAGTCTTGAGGAACTAAGTAATTAATAATTCCGTAACCTACAAAAGTCATTGTTCCTAACGCTAACCCCAAAGGAAAAAAAGAAAGAAAAGTTTGTTTTAAATTATATTTTGCCCCCGAAATCCATTGACCTAAAATATCTGCAAGTGCAACAAAAAATCCAAAGATAGTGATGTTATTAAAAAAAGAAGCTATTGGATTTTTAAAAGCCTCCGGCAAGCCTAAACCAAAAAGAAGGGCTGCTGCAGTACTAATGACACCCACACTGACAGGAACCTTAAACCACAGAGGAGCCTCCCAAAATTTTTGAAAGAAGGTGCTCTTTTCTATTTGATTTGTTTCTCCCAGAGATGCCCCTTCAATTTTCTCACTTAAAAGCTGTAACTGCGATAACAGATACAAGGAAACCTGATTTCCTATTTTAATGGTGCTTTGCTCTTCAGATGAAAACCAAGGAACCCCTATCGCTTCTATAATTCTTACGCTTTCAATCTTTTCTTCAGAAGAACCATAAGGTGTTTTTCGAAACGCCTCGACAAAGACTCGAGCTAATTTAATGTACTCATCCCGTATGGATAAATCATAATCAAATTCTTTTTGTGACTTGTGCGCATTTCTTTTTCTGATGAGCTCTCGCACAAACCCATTGTGAATAAAATTAATAACTATTTTATCGTTAGGATATAAATAAAATATCAATCGCATCCAATGAGATTGAAAGTCATTAGGCTCCAAGCCTATGATGTTGGACAACAACCCATGGGATGTATTAACAATAGCCCCATCTTCTCCTGTGGCTAATCTAGGTTGTGAAATAAATCGAACCGTGTCCGCATCAATAAATCGGGCATTCGCCATAATTTCAAAACTATCTAAAACCGCATTGGGTTTTTTTGTTCTAAAATTGCGCCCAGCCTCTTCAAATTGAGATTCAAGATTCTCAGCAAGGTAATCCGCAAGCTCCCCTAAAGATAAAGTCAAAATCTTGGCTCCAGGAATTTTGGGAAGCTCCTCCTCACCCAAAGATGCTGCTCGGCTCACTGCTGCATTAACAAAAAATCTTCTCTTAACAGAAACGCCCATTTTTTGCTGTGTGGCTTCAGGCATAATCTGAAGTACGTTAGCAATGGAAGCTATTTTTGTTTTATTTTCTTCAAGCAACGTATTTAAATAAATTTTTCGTGATTCAATGGAAGATCCTACGTGAGGGCGAATTCGGACATAAGAGAAATTTAATTCCCTTATTTTCTTTTTTATTCCTTCAGAATGAAACCCTCCTGTAACTAAAATAGATTTTGGGTTTTTATTTTCTTTCATTTGAGATAATAAATTTTGAGTGAAAAAGAATTCTCTTTTTATAGCCTCCCTATAAAAAGATTTTGCCCCTTCCAACACAGTTTCAATTTCTTCAGGTAACATAACATCTAGATTTTCTATCTTAAGTTTCCCATACTCCTCTCGGGTAAGCTCGAGCAAGAGAAGCTTTTCGAAAAGATGAAAACTCTTTATCTTTTTAAGAAGACTTTGTTGCGCTGGTGTTTGGACTAACCCCTTATAGAGTTTCCCTGAAAGGCTCTCTATTTCCTGAAACAACCCTTTGCTATCAACTTCTGTTTGATACATTAATTGTTGAAGATAATTTTTCCATGCTGGGAAATCCTCTAAAGAAAGCTTCCCTCCCTTTGCTTGGTGCAGTTGTTCTAAGACAAATCTTGGGAATTTTTGTTTTTCTATATTCTCTAGCTTTTCCATCAATTCGTTATCTAAGTTAAGCTCTTCAAGTTTTTCGAGCCACGCTTTCTTTTCTGATTGGATTTGTTCGAGGTTTGTTGTTTTCATCTCCTTAAGTCGAACAAGTCGAACTAAAGAGGGGTAATCCCATTGATGTTTCTTGTCTTGTAAATCGATGGAAAGATGTTTTTTTACTAAATGATTCAAAAGGTTTACATAACTTAACAGTGATATTTGATTTAGGTCGAGCTTCTGTCTAAGAGAAACAATCTCTCTTAATTCTTTGGGGAATGTTTTTGAAATTTGAGTGGAAAGGATTTGTTTTTGTTCTTCAGTCCAAACATGCGTTTCTTTTGTTTGAATCACTTCTCGAAATTGTTGTAAGTTCTTTCGATACGTATCAATGTCCTCAATGCCGAAACCTTGGGCTGTCTCAGTATTATCGACCAAGAACGCTTCGGCTCCCGAAAACAAGCCTTGTTGCATTAAGTCATCGACAACCTTTTGATTTAACGAATGTTCTTCAAAGAAATGAAAGCTTTCGGGGGTCAATTCTCCTGCTCCACCCTCAAGAAAAAGCTGGTTAAAATCTTGGGTCTTTTCTAAGTGTTCAATAATTGCTTGTATGTTTTTCTGGGCTTGGTAATCTGCATGAGCATCTTCTATATGAATAACTATAGGGCCAGAACCTAAAATTTCTTCTTCAACGACGCCTAAGGTTTCTGGTATTTGAATATTTAATGGGAGAAGAATATTGTCTTTAGCCTTTAAAGAAGACAAAGAGATTTCCGGCGCAGCATAAGCAAACGTATTCATCGTAAAAAGTAAAAAAGTAAAAAAAGCGATCGGTTTTTTGAACTTGATCATAAAATTAGAAAACACCTTTAAAAGAGTAAATTTTATGAATCATACCTGGTAGGAGCACTTCTTACAACCTCTGAAACCACAATTTTTAGAGGTTTTTTTACTGCTTATTCATAAGGAGTTTTATACAAAGAACTTAGGGGAAATCATCAAATTATTGTCAACGATTTACGGAATCTCTGTACTCTGCTCTCTGTTCTCTGTTCTCTTTCATTTGATAGCTTTATCCTCAAATGAAGTACATCTCTTTTTGTTGAAGCTCCATATTCCTTTGAGCTAAGTCTTGGAGGGTTCGATGATCTAATATAGATGAGACGGAGTTTCGAACTTCGAGGAATAAGTCAAAGAGCCCTGCCTGAGGACCTCCCTCATCAACCAAATGCTTCAAACTTCTCTCGTCATGAATAGGGGCCAAAGGTCCATCCGTCAAACGAACTATTTCTCCTAAAAGAATTTCGTTAGGGTTTCTGGCCAGTTCATACCCTCCCTTTTTTCCTTTTTGGCTTTTTACTAACTCTGCCTGTTTTAAAAGAATCATGATTTGTTCTAAGAATTTATAAGGAATCTCATGCTCATTGGCGATTTCACTGAGTTTAAGCACACCTTTTCCATAGTTGTAAGTTAATGCTAATAAACACCTTAAAGCGTATTCACCTCGTTTGGATATCTTCATACTCCTATTACTCCTATCTGATTAAGAGGATTTTAACCTGCGATGTAGATTTAGTCAAATATCCTTTCATTTCTCTATTCAGGCCCGGGCCTCCTTTTTCTGAAAAAAAGAGGCCCGGGCCTGAATGAGTGAAAATAAAGTAGCCTGTCCCTAGTGTCTCTGATATAATCTTCGGGCTATGAAAAGAACATACCAACCATCCAATAGAAAAAAGAGAAACAAGCACGGTTTCCTTAAGAGAAAAAGCACTCGCGGTGGAGCTAAAATTTTAGCAAATCGAAGACGCAAAGGACGTAAGCGTTTAGCTGTTGTATAGTTGTGGAAACATATAAGTTTTCAAAAACGGAACGGTTAAAGAAAAATTCTGAAATCCTAAAGGTTTTAAGAGGCGGAAATAAATTAAGAGGCACACTGTTGTCTCTTTATTATAAAGAAAGACCCCCTCTCTCTTCGTTAACCCAATCAACTGGGCGCTCTAAATCAGCTCTTCCACAAAATTCTCGCTTAGGAATTGTCGTTAGTAAACGGGTTTTGAAAAAAGCACATGAGCGTAATCGAATAAAGCGTCTCGTTAGAGAAGTTTTTCGGTTGCATAAACATGGCTTAAATAAACCTTTTGATTTAATGGTCCGGCTAAATAAACCTTTAGTATCTCCGTCATTAAACGAGATACAAAAAGAGTTAATTTCTCTACTAAAAAAAGCAAGGGTGCTTTAATGAAATGGATTGCTCTTAAACTCATTGAAGCATATCGCTTTTTAATTTCCCCGCTCCTTGGAAACCACTGTCGGTTTGTTCCAACTTGTTCAGAGTATGCTCACGAAGCTTATGAAAAAAAAGGCTTTCTTCAAGGAAGCTTAAAAACTCTCTTTAGAATTTTACGGTGTCAGCCCTTTTGTAAAGGGGGCTATGATCCTATAATCACAGATGTTAAAAGCACAAAGGATTTAGTATGAGTACAGAAAAAAGATTAATTTTAGCTTTGGTTTTAAGTTTCCTTTTAATTATTTTTTACCCTTATGTTTTGAAAATATTTTTCCCGTCATTAGCACCACAGCCTGTAACTAAAAACATATCTCAAGAACAAGTACAAACAACTCAACAAACTGCAAAAGAGACTCTTAGAGCCTCGTCTTCGGGGTTCAATGCACCTGCTTTAAGAGCGCCTATCTTTAAAACCAACTTGGAAAAAGCAGAAATTGAAGGCTACCACTTAACGTTATCTCCTCGAGGCGGATTAATACAAAATTTTTATTTGGATGAATTTGCTCTAAAAAACAAAGATGAAGGCACTTTAATTAAATCCGAAGATGGGCCAGGAGCTTTCCAAGTTTGGCTCGAAGGTTTCGAATCCGCATCTTCTACAAGCGAATTCTCTCGAGAAAAATCCAGAACTAATGAAATTATTTTTAAGAACACTCTAGATGAAAAAATTGAAATGAAAAAAGAGTTTATCTTTAATCCAAACTCACACTCCTTTGATGTGGTTCTTTCTTTTAAGAACTTAACGGATCAATCTATTACAACACGTTATGAAATGTCTTCTCAGTTATTTCATAATGAAAAAGGATATGCTGCGAGCTACGTAGAGTTTAATGTTTATGCGGCGGAAAAAATAGAGTCGAAAAAAGCAGCTAAATTAAAGAAGAAGTCCTTTGAACTAGAAGGTGATTTAGATTGGTTCTCATTAAACCGAAAGTATCTTTCTCTTATTATTAAGCCGAGCTCCAACGTCGTTATTAGTGAAATAAAAGCAAAAGAAGTCTCTCCTGAAGAAATGCAATCCATTTTTATGACAGAGCGCTTCAACATTCCTGCAGGCAGCACTGTAGAACATAGCTATCTTGTTTATGCAGGGCCTAATAGTTATCCCGAACTTCGTTCTTACGGATTTGGTTTTCAAAAACTGATCTCTAAAGGTTTCTTTGGTCCACTTCGTATTGGAATGATTTTTATTATGGACTGGTGTTATAACTGGATTCCTAACTACGGAGTTGCGATTATATTATTAACCATGCTCATTAAACTTTTATTTACACCTCTAACACATATTAGTTTTGTTTCCATGAGAAGAATGGCGGAGCTTCAGCCCAAAATAAAAGCGCTTCAAGCGCAACATAAAGAAGATCCAAAAAAGCTGCAAAAAGAAATGATGGGACTTTACAAAAAACATAAAGTAAACCCCCTTAGCGGTTGCTTGCCTATGTTGCTTCAAATGCCTATCTTTATTGCTCTTTATCAAGGGTTGTCCCAAGCAGTTCAACTTAGGGAGGCCCCTTTTATTTGGTGGATCAAAGATCTATCAGAACCCGATAAATTATTTACACTTCCATTCACACTGCCCCTTCTCGGTGACGGGGTCAACATCTTGCCCCTTATTATGCTTGGGTCTATGATATGGCAGCAAAAATTAAATCCAGCCAGCGGAATGTCGCCTGAACAAGAAAAAATGATGATGTTCATGCCTCTTATTTTTGGGGTGATTTTTTATAACTTACCATCAGGATTGGTGCTTTATTGGACTGTTAGTAATTTCTTAACCATTTTGCATCAAGGTGTAATCAAGAAAATTCATATTCCTATTCCACATCACGATTAAAAACTAAGGGGCAGTCCTATGGGGTTGTCCCTTCTTCAAGAATTCTTCTTCTCTTCTTCCATGAGCTTTGCTATGCGTTCTACTTCTTGTGCGGCTTTCAAATAAAAAGGTTTTCCAGCATACTTTGATATCGCCAGAAGTGAAGCGTAGTGGTATCGAGCCTTTTCTAAATTGCCGTCTTCTTCATAAAGCTCTGCAAGATAAAATATAAGCTGGCCACTTCTAATTTTACTAATGGAATTTTCTGCAAACCGAATCGCATCTTTCATATCTCCCTGTACTCGTGCAATTCTGCTAAGGAAATAATCAACAAGAAAAGAATCGGGAACAATTTTTTTGTATTGTTTTACAAAATATTCAAAATCTTTTTCATGTTCTTCTTTCCCATACAAAGCAACTAAAAGCGTTCTCAGTGCTAGAAAATCTTTTTCGTTTAACTTCAAGGCCGCCTCTGCCAAACGGATAGCTTCCTCCATGTCTCCATAAAAAAGAGAAAAGAAAGCCGGTGCGGAATAAGCAAAAGAATAATCAGGGATTTCGTTTTGAATTGTCTCATAAAAGCGCAAGACACCCCTTACAGAAATAAGCCCCTCCTCTTGAGGGAGGAAATCAAACAAAGATTGTATTTCCGGCGCGATCCTTCGAAATTGGCCTAGACTCTCCCCTTCTTCTAGAGAAACCCCTGTGGGCAACCGCCCGCTTTGAAAAACATCGATGGCTAACAACCCTCTAAAGCAATCTATTTTTTCTATGCTTTTTTGAACCCCTTCCATTTCCTCTTCTACAGAAAGAGAGCCCTTCAAATTAACAAGACTGTCTCGCTTTTCCATCAAAACCGAAACCAGAGCAGCTGCGGAATAGTCCACACCCTGCTCGATAAACATTTGTTCGATATTCTCTACAATTTTTTCACTTTGAGTTACGGGGTTTTTAGCTCCAGAACAGGAGGTGAAAAACAGGAGTATAAAAAGAAATAAACTTTGATATCGCAATAGACTCTTCCCTAAGTAATTTTTAATTTCCTAGAACATAATTAAAAATAAGAGGTGCCACGATCGTGGCATCGGATTCGATAATAAAACTTGGAGTATCTTTATCCAATTTCCCCCAAGTAATTTTTTCGTTTGGAACCGCTCCGCTATAAGAACCATAAGAAGTGGTGCTGTCACTAATCTGACAAAAGTAACCCCACAAACGACACTCCTCTTTAAGGTCTTGTTGTATTAAAGGAACCACACAAATAGGAAAGTCGCCAGCAATGCCCCCTCCAATTTGAAAAAAACCTAAAAGCTTATCTTTGGTCATTTCTTTATACCAGCCGATCAACACATCCATTTGCTCCAACCCCGACTTCACTAATTGTAAGGAGTTAATTTTTTTTCTTTGAAAGTTAGAAACAAAAATATTTCCCAATGTAGAATCTTCCCAGCCTGGAGTAAAGATGGGGAGATTTTTTTCTTTAGCCGCAATCAGCCAAGAATCTTTAGGGTCTATTTGAAAAATATCTACCAAATCTTCTTGGTCCAGTAATTGGTACATATATTCATATGGAAAATAGCGCTTTCCCTCTGCTTCGGCTTTTTTCCATAATTTCAAAACCCGTTTTTCTATTCGACGCATCGCTTCTTCTTCTGGAATGCAGGTATCTGTCACTCTATTCAAGCCTTGGGCACACAGTTCAAGTTCTTGTTCTGCTGTTAAATGTCTATATCCAGGAACTCTTTTATAGTAATCATGCGCCACTAAATTAAAAACGTCTTCCTCTAAATTAGCCCCTGTCGTGCAAATTCCATGAACCTTATCTTGTCGAATCAGTTCTGCAAGTGAAATGCCAAGCTCTGCCGTACTCATAGCTCCTGCCATAGTCAGAAACATTTTTCCACCTTGATTAAGCAAATCAATCCAAGCTTCTGATGCGTCTACCACAACAGCGGAATTAAAGTGACGATAGTTATTCTTAATAAATTCTTTGATTGAAGATGCTTTTTGTGTTTCTGCACTCATAACAAATCCTTTGTCTATAGCTGTTAGCTATTGGCTAAAAATTTTTTAAGCTGCTTTGTTTGTGATTTTTAATTTTGCATTGTATAAATCAAAAGTCATTTGTAAATTCATCCAAAACTCAGGACTAGTTTTTAAAACTTGAGACAGTAAAATAGCTGTTTCTGGAGTTATATCTCTTTTCTCATTAATAATCGTATTTATTCTCTGTATAGGAACGTCCATTAAGTCTGCTAGGCTACTTTGTGTCATCTTAGCTGGCTTTAAAAATTCTTCCAATAGTATTTCGCCAGGATGTGTGGGTTTTCTATTTTTAGGAATCATTGTATTTTCCCCTTTAATGATAGTCTACTATTTTTACTTGATATGCATTTACATCTCTAAATTCAAAAATAATTCTAAATTGATCGTTAATTCTAATACTGTATTTCCCTTTCAGATCGCCCTTAAGTTTCTCCAATCTATTTCCTGGAGGAATTTTTAAGTCTTCCAAAACAAAAGCAGAATTAATCATATCTAATTGGCGACAAGTAATTTTATGAATATTATTAGGTACTTCTTTTGCTTTTTTTGAGGTTATACCATTATAAATATCTTCTGTCGCTTTTGTTCCAAATTCTTTTATCATTCATCCTGTCCTTTGAAGTTCATCCAAATATTAACACATTAACGTATGTTGTGCAAACGATAATATCTCTGCCTACCGTTAGGTAGGCATTCTCTAACGGTGGTAGCACAGCTACCCCCATGATATAATGCGCGGCTATGAAAACAGAAAAAGAATACGCTTCAATTGTTGTAGGCGCAGGTCATGCAGGTATCGAAGCCGCTCTCAGTATTGCGCGAGCCGGTTTTCCAGTCCTCTTTCTGACAGCAAATATAGAAACCATTGGAAAAATGTCCTGTAACCCAGCTATCGGTGGTCTTGCCAAAGGCCATATAGTTCGTGAGATTGACGCTCTAGGTGGTCAAATGGGTTTAACCATTGACCAGACCTCCATTCAATTCCGAATGCTGAATAAGTCCAAAGGGCCTGCTGTCTGGGCGCCTCGCGCACAAGCAGACAAAAAGCAGTACGCTCTCTTAATGAAACAAATTGTTACCTCTGAGCCTAATATTGACCTTGAACAAGCCTTAGTCGAATCTCTCATTGTCGAAAATAAAAAAGTTAAAGGAGTTGTAACTCATTCTGGAGAAAAGGTTTATGCAAAATCTGTAATCATTTCTTCAGGCACCTTTATGAAAGGCTTGATTCATATCGGAGAAAAAAAGACTCCTGGAGGCCGCGGAGGCGAAGCCCCTTCACTGAACTTATCTGACAGCCTTGTGGATAACGGAATTGAATTGAAACGATTTAAAACAGGAACACCTCCTCGACTTCATATTAACAGCATTGATTATAATGCCATTGAGGTTGCTAAAGGAGATGCTGTTCAAAGCGCTTTTTCTTTTCGTTCGAAAAAACTAGACCGCCCTCAAGTCGACTGCTGGCTAACTTACACAAATGAGAATACACACCAAATTATTCGAGACAATTTACATCAATCCCCTCTTTACGCTGGGCGAATCCAAGGCATAGGACCTCGGTATTGTCCAAGCATTGAAGACAAGGTTGTAAAATTTGCAGACAAAGATAGACACCAAATTTATCTTGAGCCCGAAGGGCTTGATAGCGATGAGGTTTATGTTAATGGGCTGTCTATGAGTATGCCACAAGATGTTCAGTACCAAATAGTTAGATCAATGAAAGGACTTGAAAAAGCAGAGTTAATTCGCCTGGCTTATGCTATCGAATACGACTATTCACCCCCTACTCAATTGAAGTTGAGCCTTGAAACAAAGGCGGTAGAAAATCTGTTTTTAGCCGGCCAAATCAATGGAAGTTCTGGGTATGAAGAAGCCGCGGCTCAAGGGCTCATTGCTGGCCTCAACGTCATCAGAAAATTAAAAAACCAAGAACCTTTTTTGCTGGATCGTTCAGAAGCCTATATTGGAGTTTTAATTGACGACCTTGTTACACGTGGAACAAATGAACCTTATCGAATGTTAACCTCAAGAGCAGAGTTTCGTTTATTACTAAGACAAGATAATGCCGATGAACGTCTGATGAAATACGGATATGAGTTTGGCCTGATTGATGAAAGTACTTATCAACAACTTGTGAACAACCAGGGGAAAATTCAGGAATTAGTAAAACAACTTAAAAATTCTCACTTTGACAGCAAACCCTTAGATAAGTATTTAAGACGCCCGGAAATGAAAATTCAAAATTTACCAGGCATTGATAATGAAATTCTAAATCAACCGGACTATATCCTTAATCAAGTAGAGCTCAATGTAAAATATGAAGGCTACATCAACCGGCAAAACCAAGAAGTCGCTAAATTCCGAAAACTAGAAAAAAGACATATTCCTGAAGGTTTCGACTTTAGCCTAGTTAAAAGCCTTAGCCGAGAAGCTAGAGAAAAATTCTTAAAAATCCGCCCACAATCTATAGGTCAAGCAGCAAGAATCCCAGGAATTACATCTGCCGATTTATCCGTCCTTTTAGTGACTGTCCTTAACGAATCTAAAAATTAAGTGTTTCACGTGAAACAGACATTCTGTTTGCTTTAATAATTCAAATCGTTATAATATGTCTCAACTTCGAAAATAAAGTGTCGATATCTTTCCAAACAGGAGTTTTTATGTCTGATATTGTTGCATTTTGTAATCAAAAAGGTGGCGTCGGAAAAACAACTACCGCTGTCAATGTGTCCGCTATAGCTGCAGACAAAGGGATAAAAACACTCCTAATTGATTTAGATCCGCAGGGAAATGCTACTAGCGGCGTTGGAGTTGATAAAAACAGCTTAGAACTATCTGTTTATCATCTTTTAATGGGCCAAAATTCTATAAAAGAATGTATTGTAAGCACCTCATTTAAAAACCTTTATGTTCTTCCGTCTAAAGCGGAGCTGACGGGTGCTGAGTTAGAGCTGATTGATATAGAAAATAGAGAGTATAGGCTGAAAAACAGCCTTAAAGACATAGAAGGTGAGTACGATTTAATTATTTTGGACTGCCCGCCATCCCTTAACCTATTGACTATAAACGGCTTATGTTCTTCTTCAAAGCTTGTTATCCCATTACAATGTGAGTACTATGCTCTTGAAGGGTTAGGGCAGCTGGTACAAACCTTCGAATTAATTCGCTCTAAACTGAATCCAGATATAGAGATAGCAGGCGTTGTATTAACAATGGTAGATCGCAGAACCAAACTAGCAGAACAAGTAATTTCTGAAGTAACCTCTTTTTTTGGGGATAAGGTATTTAAGTCGGCTATTCCAAGAGCTGTTCGAATTAGTGAAGCTCCTAGTTTTGGAACGCCTTTAATTGAATACGATCCTTCCGGAAAAGGAACAAAAGCTTTTATCAGTTTAACAGAAGAGTTTTTAACTCGTCTGGGCTTACAAGAATCAAAAAAAGAAGCGGGTTCATCTGAACCTAAAAAAACAACTCCTATTATTGAATCCACTGAGACTACAACGCAAACGGAAGAAGCTCAAAGTTCTGAAACTTCTGTCGAGTCTCCATCACAACCGTAAGGAAAACTCATGGCTGACAATAAATCAAACAAACCTAAACGAGGCCTTGGAAAAGGTTTAAGCGCTTTAATACCAGACACTTATGTTGATAGTCTGAAATCAAAGAAAGAAACGTCTTCCGAACCCAAAGAAGGGGTTTTGCTTGCTGAACTCTCTCAAATTATTCCAAACCCAGATCAGCCTAGAACTGATTTTAAAGAAGAGCAAATAGAAGAACTCTCTCAATCCATTCAAGAGCAAGGAATTTTACAGCCCCTTGTTGTTAAAAGAAAAGGGGATCAATTTGAAATTATTTGTGGAGAAAGACGTTTCCGAGCTTCTCAAAAATTAGGATTAGAAAAAATACCTATTATTGTTAAAGACATTGCTGAAGAGGCGCTTCTAGAAGTTGCTCTTATTGAAAATATCCAAAGAGAAGATTTAAATGCTTTCGAAGAAGCCCGAGCCTATTTACGCTTGGTAGAAGAAAGAGGTTATTCTCAAGAAGAAATAGCAAAACGCGTCGGAAAAAAGAGGTCCACTGTGGCAAACAGTTTGCGTTTACTGGGCCTTCCTAATGAAGTTAGAGAATCTTTAATTAAAGGGGATATCTCACAAGGTCATGCTCGAGCCATCCTCGCTTTATCTTCAGAATCTGCGCAAATACTTATGGCTAAAAGAGTTATCAGCGAAGGTCTTTCGGTAAGACAGGTGGAAGAACTGATTCAAAAGGCTCCTGAGGGTAAAAGGCGGGCTAAAAAACTTCGTCGTTTGGATTCACAAATCGTAGATTTAGAAACAAAGCTAGAACAAAAGCTCGGGACCCAGGTTCGTATTTTTGATCATAAAGGAAAAGGTCGTTTAGAAATTAGATATTTTTCTCTAGATCAGCTAGAACATGTGCTCCAAGTAGTTGGGGTGGAAAAAGACTAGCTCAATATCTGAGATTGCCGTGGTTCATGGGTCCAATGCCTCCCAGTAATGCCTTTCTCTAGAAGAACATTGACTCTATTTCCAACTGTGATAAAATTTTCAGACTTTTTACCTATTAAAGGAATACCCTATAAAAAGAGAGTTGGTAATTAATGATGGCCTTCATGCCTACGAAAAATAACCAAACATTAGTTTTAATTAAACCTGATGGACTCTCAAAATCGTTAACAGGCAATATCTTAAGTCGGTTATCAGAAACAAAACTAGAAATTGTTGGAGCTAAGTGCGTGGTTGTTAGCCGCGAGTTAGCTGAAGAGCATTACCGTGATTTAAAGGACAAGCCTTTCTTTGATGAACTTATCCGTTTTATTATGGGAGAGCATTACGAGAACAACAAAGTGCTTGCGTTTGTTTACGTCGGCAAGGATGCTATTAAAAAAGTACGCGCAATTGTTGGAGCAACGGATCCTGAAGAAGCAGACCCTCATACAATTCGAGGATCTTATGGTCGAATCACTACAAAAGGCGTTTATGAAAATGTAGTTCATGCTTCGGATTCTTGTGAAGATGCAGAGCGAGAAATTAAACTTTGGTTTCAGCCAGAAGAAATAATTAAAAGTCTTTATCCAACAACTGAGTCAGACAACAGTATAGGACATCTCACATGGAAGTAGTTCGAAAGCGCTTTGAACGTTCTTTGGCATCAAAATTTTTTGTTTGTATAATGTGTTTGAGTTTTCTTTTTGTAACAGGCTGTAGTGGTTCTAACGCAGAAGACGATGGAAAGACACTAGTTAAAGTTGCTTTTTGGGGTAGCCCCGATGAAATTGACATCATCACGAATTCGATTAGTGATTGGCAAGTGTTGCACCCAGACATTAAAGTACGTTTTGAGCATACACCTTATGGAGGATATGTTAGCAAGATCTTAACCCGTATTGCTGGAGGTGCAGCTCCTGATATTATTTGTACCGAAGTAAATTATTTTGTAAGTTTTGCGAGTAAAAATGTTTTAGAAAATTTAAATCCTTTTATTGAAAATGATTCTACATTTAAAACATCTACTTTTTTTCCAGAGGTTTTAGACCGGTTCACAGTAAATGAGGAAATCTTGGCCATTCCAAGAGACACCGCTCCATTTGCTTGTGTGTTTTACAACAAGGATTTGTTTGATCAAGAAGGTTTGTCGTACCCAACAGATGATTGGACATGGCAAGATATGTTAGAAAAAGCACAAGCTTTGACCAAAAGAGAAAATGGCCGCATCACTCAATACGGTTTTTATGGCTGGGCTTGGAAAAATTTTGTTTATGGTAACGGCGGCGGTCTTGTAGATAATGTGAAGAACCCAACAAGATCTATTTTGAATTCGCCTGAAAGCATTGAAGGTCTCCAGTTTTATGTAGACCTTATTAACAAACATAAAGTAATGCCAACACCTGTTGCTTTAACCAATTCAGGGATGGGTGTAGACACGATGTTTACAACGGGAAGATTGGGAATGTTTCTTTCGGGCGTTTGGGAAACTCCTTCTTTGAGAAAAAGAGATTTTAATTGGGATGTTGCTATGTTTCCCAAAAATGCAAAAGGCCTTCGGGGTTTTGGTACAGGCGGTTCCGGTTATTGTATTTTGAAAAGTTCTAAGAATAAAGAAGCTGCTTGGGAAGTAGTAAAAGCACTAACAGGTGCAACAGGACAAAAAGAATTAGCAAAACGTGGGCTGGCTCAACCGGCTTTACAAGCAATAGCTAAAGGGCCTGATTGGGCAGGGGATTCCAACCCACCGCTCAATAAAGGTATGTTGAACAAAGCAGTAAAGTACGTAACTTACGATCCGTTTCATCCAAAATGGAGAGAAATAGAAAGTAAGTATATTAATGAAGGTTTCGACCTTATGTTTAATGGCAAAGAAACCGTCGAAGTTGTTGTTGGTAAAGTAGTTCCAAGGATAGACGCTGTTCTTGCCAAAGATAAAGACAAATAAAAATAAAATAGATAAAAGGAGTTTTTTAATCCCATGAGTCAAAATACAATACAAACGAATTCATCTCAGCAGTCTGCAACAGAAGTAAGAAAGTTTGAAAACAAGTATGGCTACTTCACCGAAAACGGTCATGAGTATGTCATCACACGTCCAGACACCCCGCGTCCTTGGGTGAATGTTATGTGTAACGGAGATTATGGAACTGTAATCTCTCAAACGGGGGGTTCTTTTTCTTGGAAGGAAAATTCAAACCTTTCTCGTATTACCCGTTGGGAACAAGACTTAATCAAAGATGAATGGGGTTCTTACATTTATCTTCGCGATAATGACACCGGAGAATTCTGGAGTCAGTCTTGGAAGCCAACCTGTCCTGACTTTGATTTCTTTGAAGCGCGTTACGGACAAGGTTACACGATTTTGAAATCAAAACTTAATGGAATCTATGCCGAAAAAACAGTTTTCGTTGCTGCTAAAGATCCGATCGAAGTTTGGAAACTCCGCTTAGTTAACGAAAGTGACAAAAAAAGAAACATAGGTGTTTTTTCTTATTTTGAATGGTGCCTTGGAAACGCTGCGGATACCCATAGAGAATTCCACAAAACCTTTATCGAAACCGAAATTGATGAAGCAAATAATGCAATTTATGGTCTAAAGAGACCTGCTTTGATTCCTCATTTTATCTCTACAGGGCTTGCAGAAAAACCATTAGAAGCTTTCCATGCTATTAATGTAAAACCTGCGGGTTATGAAGGGGACAAAGAAGCGTTCTTCGGAATGTATGGAAACATTATGGCTCCAAGAGCAGTTAAAGAAGGTAAGTTAAAAAACACTCAAGGAAAATGGTGTGATTCTGTTGCTTCTTTAAATTCAAATATAGAGTTAGCTCCAGGAGAAGAAAAGGAAATTATTTTTGTTCTCGGTGCAACTCATGACAGAAAAGCTTCTGAAGTTTTAATTAAAAAATATTTAGACCCAAAGACAGCAAGTGCAGAACTTGAAAATACAAAAAAGTTCTGGAATGATCTTTTGGACAAAACAACCGTTGAAACTCCAGATGAAGGATTCAACTTCTTAACAAACCGTTGGCTCAAATACCAGGCGATTGCTGGTCGTATCTGGGCTAAGTGTGCTTACTATCAATCTAGTGGTGGTATTGGGTTTAGAGATCAGTTGCAAGACTGTCAGGTATTCTTCCCATTAAAACCAGAACTAGCTCGAAGCCAAATCGTCACTCATGCAGAACAACAATTCCCAGATGGTACCGTGCATCATTGGTGGCATCCAGGAACAGGCATGGGAGCTATTACCGAAATGACGGATGATTTAGTGTGGCTTGCTTACATCACATTAAATTATTTAGACGAAACTCAAGATTTTGATCTTTTAAAAGAAAGCATTCCTTTCTTAAAAGATCCAAAAGAAAAAGACAAACCAGCAACAGAAGGAAGTTTATATGATCACTGTTGTCGTGCGATAGATAAAGTTCTTTCTCGTTGGTCGCCAAGAGGCTTACCTCTTATTGGTGAAGGAGACTGGAATGATGGCTTCAGTCACGTAGGTCCAGAGTGGAAGGGTGAATCTATTTGGTTGGGACATTTCATGGTAGGAATTATGAGACGTTTTGCTCCTCTTTGTGAAAAGTTTGGCGAAAAAGATCGTGGAGACAACTACTCACAGCGCGCAGAACAGCTCGTTAAAGATATCAACGAGCACGCTTGGGAAGACGATCGTTATATTCGCGCAACTCGTGACGATGGAGTTCCAATGGGTAGTAAGACCGTAGATCAAGGTAAAATTGATCTTATGGGTCAAGTATGGGCTCTTATCAATAATGTTGCTCCAAAAGATCGCGCAGATAAATGTATGGATACTGCAGAAGAGGTTCTTTACCGCGAACACGGTCCTCTTCTTTTAAATCCTGCTTATTCTGTAACAGATCCAAAAATTGGGTATATCACTCGTTACGCTCCAGGTCTTAGAGAAAACGGAGGCGTTTATACTCATGCAGCTTGTTGGGGGCTTCAAGCCATCTTAATGAGACGCAAAGGACTTAAAGGGTTCGAAACTTACAAGAGCTTTAGCCCTCTTGAAAGAGGTAAAGACCCAGACAGCTACTTTGTAGAACCTTATGTGACTCCAGGAAACACCGACGGTCCCGATTCTCCTAACTTTGGTCGTGGGGGTTGGACTTGGTATACCGGCTCTGGAACATGGTTATTCCGAGTCTCTTTAGACTGGATCATAGGTGTTCGTTCTTGTGCAGAAGGACTTGAAATTGATCCTTGTGTCCCTAAGTGGAAAGAATTTAAGACACACCGCTTATTCCGTGGTTGTACTTATGATATTTCTTTCTCGAACCCAAATGAGCTTGAAACGGGTGTTAAAGAAGTAAAAGTAGACGGTAATGTCATCGAAGGAACTGTAGTAAAAGCATTCGACGATGGGAAGAATCACATCGTTGAAGTAATAATGGGTTAAAGCAACACATTCCTAATGGGAAGCGGAAACGCGTTTTCTGCTTCCCATTTTTTTAATCTAAGAGAAAACTTGATCTATGAAGTTAATAAAAACCATCTCCCTTTTTCTCATTCTTCTTTTTCTTTTTCCAAATCCTTCTTTTTCCAAATCTAGTACCACAAGCTCTATTAATCAATACTTATCTGGCCTCTCTCAAAATCAAAAATTAACAATTGATAATTTTTCTACTGTTGGCAGAAACAAAATAGGCGCCGAATCTACGCTAACATCTCCTGAGAACACGCACTTACGAAAAACCTATAGAGATGAAGATGCTATATACAAACAAGGAAGAAGTTTGGAAGTCATCTTTGGTCTTCTGGGAAAAAACCAATTCCAATGGAAAACGCAACTCGAACCTCTAGACATAAGCCAAGCAAAAAATATTAGTTTTTGGTATCAAGGAACTTTTGGGGTTAAAGAAAGTCTCCGAGTTCGTTTAGTGGATATAAACAACAATCAAAAAGAAATTGCTATTTCCCCTTATGTTGGCCAAAAAGAAAAAAATAAGTGGAAGCCTGTATTGATCCCTTTAGAAAAATTTGAGGGGGTAGATCTTAATTATCTTAAAGAGCTTCAAATAAATCTTCATTCGGGATTTTTGGGAATGGTGGGTCAAGTTATTATAGACCAAGTTGAATTTTCCGGCCCTGCCGACCTGAGTTTTGCTTCTCTTAAAGATAATCTTAAAGGGTTCCCTAAACAAATCAGTAATTTACAAAGAAGAAAAAGTTTACTCAAATTAGACTCCCGTTTGATGCTTAAACAAATTGCAAAAGACACCTGGAAATACTTTGATAATTTCGTTGATTCCAGAAACGAACTGATTGTAGATCATGTTAAATTAGATACAAATCGCTTTCTAGGCGATTACACATCTCCAACAAACATAGGCCTTTACCACATTTCTTGTATCGGCGCTTATCATTTGGGTTTTATTCCAAGAGCAGAAGCCCTCAGAAGAATTCAACGTTCCTTTGCCACAATCCAAAAACTAAAAAAACATAAGAACTTTTTATATAACTACTACAACACGACTCACATGCATCCCACAAGTAGCTTTATTTCTTCCATCGATAACGCGTGGCTTGCTGTTTCTTATGTCGTTATTCGCTCTGCTTTTAAAAAAGAGTTGGGTGGCCAAGCTTCTTCTTTCTTAAACCAAATGGATTTCGATTTCTTTTATGACCCCGGAGTAGGACAAATGTCTATTGGGTATGACGAAGCAAAAAAAGCCTACTCTTCCTTTCATTATAGTTTGCTTTCAACAGAAACGCGCATGCTCAGCATGCTTGCTATTGGAAAAGGCGATGTTCCAAAAGAGCACTGGTTCCATTTATACCGCATCCCTCCAACCAAGTGGGATTGGCAAACTCAAAAAGGAAAAGAGAAAGCTGAAAGTTTTGGAGGTTTTGATGTGCGAACAGGTTTTTATAAATACAAGCAGCGTCGCTTCATTCCAAGTTGGGGTGGCTCTATGTTTGAATTTCTAATGCCTACCATTATTGTTTCTGAAAAAAAGTGGGCCCCTTTAGGCTTAGGCTTAAACAATAAAATTGCTTCGGAAATTCAAAGAGATTATGCTCTTAAAGAAAGAAAGTATCCTGTTTGGGGAATTTCTCCTTGCTCTTATTCTCGTGGTAAAGAAACTCACTATGGAGAATTTGGAATTAAAGCATTAGGGGTTAAGGGCTATAATGATGCTGGCATTGTTACCCCTCACGCAACGTTCCTTGCTTTAGAAACTATCCCGGAAGATGCTATTGAAAATATTAAGCAAATGATTCGTCGTTATGATGTTTATGGAGAGTATGGCTTTTATGATGCCCTTCAAGCTCGAGGAAGAACTATTACCAGACAATATCTCGCCTTAGATCAAGGAATGAGCTTTATTGCTTTGGTCAATTACCTCAATAACGGCTCAATCCAACAGCTATTCGGAAGAGACCCCATAGGAAGAAAAGTTCAAGCCCTCCTCAAAGACGAAGAGTTTTTTTAAGAAAAAGAGTTCCGATTCGACTTTTCATAACTCCTTTATTAACATGCTTTAATAACTGCCTTTCTTATCTTTAAAAAAAGCCCTAAAAAGAGTTCTTCTCAAATTTTCATAAGTCCTTGCAAATAAATAATAAATCTGCTATATTTTGCGTGTTTTTACGGGCAAACAGACGTGGTACATTTTGCTCAACTAAAGGCTTTGAAATGTAACATTTAAGAGCCAAAAAGGCCTATAAACGGTCAATCCCATTCGGAGGAAAAACAACATGCTCATTAAACAAACTCTTTTAAAAGATCGGACGTTAACGGATAAAGAAAGAAAAAATTTAGCTATTTTAGAAGTGATTCGTAAGAACGGCCCCATTTCTCGTACAGATATCTCCAAAATCACAGAATTTAATATTGTAACGGTTTCCAACTATGTAAACCATTACATCAAAAAAAGCCTCGTTGTAGAAGGTGAGTTAGATGAATCCACAGGCGGTCGCAAACCTGTTCTAGTAGAGCTCAACCCAAAATCGGCTTATATCATTGGTATCGGTTTGAACATGCTATCTATGGTAGGCGTTCTTGTTGATTTAGAGACCAACGTGATTTATGAAGTTAAAAAAGAAAGAAAACCAGAGAACTCTGAATCCATGATGGAAGAGCTTATTCTTCTCGCGGAAGAAATTATAGAAAAATCAGATGTAGACAAAGATAAAATTGCTGGACTTGGCGTTGCAATCCCTGGAATTATTGATGAGCGTGGAAGAACAATTCGTTGGCCCGGAGCTTTAGGAACAAAAGATGTTTCTATTTGCATTTCTATTAAAGATCTTTTTGAAAAGCGTTTGAATATTCCAACCTTTGTTGAAAATGATGCTAATGCAGCTGTATTAGGAGAAAAGTGGTTAGGTTTGGATAGAGATGTAAAACACATGGTTTATATGTTTTCTGGTGTTGGTTGTGGAATCATGATTAATGGAGAAATTTTTCGTGGTGCTACAGGTGCCGCAGGAGAGCTTGGAATCGCTTCTCAAAATCCAAAGTACACTTCTGAAGAAACCCCGTCTGCTGCTTCCCAATTAGGTCGCTGGGAAATGGATTTGGGAATGGCAAACGCTGCAAGAGAAATTATTTCCAAAGGGAAAAGCTCTAGGATTTTAGATCTCGCCGGTGGAGACCCAGACAAAATTTCTGTCAAAGAAGTTCTCCAAGCTTTTAAAGAAAATGACCCTGTTGCACAAGAAGTTATTCAAGAAGGGGGTCGTAACCTTGGACGAAAAATTGCATTTCTTGTAAACCTTCTAAACCCTGAAATTGTTGTCATTGGTGGGGGGATTGAGGACTGCGGTGGCATTTTCATGGAAGCTGTAAAGCAAGAAGTGAAAGAATGGGCTGTAGAAGAATCCGCAAATTATGTAAAAATTATCCCTTCTGCTTTTGGAGAAAACTCTGTTGCGCTTGGTGTTGTCGGCATTGTTGCTAGAGAAGTTTTCGCACAAGCATAAATACTCATAATTCTCTGTGGGTGGGCGTGCCAGGTCTAAAGACCCGACACGCTCGGTACTGAGCTCCGTGGTACCAAACAAAGCTATTCAGTATGAATCTAAATTCTCCAAGTGAGATAAACCGCTGGTTTTATACCTATGACGATTAAAACCTCTTCTAAATCAAACACCTCAGCCAACCATCTTCTGGAAGGTTTAAATCCAGAACAGCTTGAAGCTGTAACACAAACAGAAGGCCCTTCTTTAATTTTGGCAGGTGCTGGAACGGGGAAGACCAAAGTAATTACACATCGCTTGGCCTACCTTCTAGCAACAAAAGAAAATCTTCACGCAGAAAACATTCTTGCTCTAACTTACACAAAAAAAGCGACGGAAGAAATGGAGCAGCGTATTAGCGCGTTGATGCCTGACTTGGCGAGCATCCCACAGGTAAAGACCTTTCATTCTTTTGCTTTGGATTTAGTGCAAGAATATGCATTGCAAATGGGTCTATCTCCTCGCATAAAACTTTTAAGCCAAACCTTAGAACGCGCCGCCTTCTTAGAGCCTTTGTTGTGGGAACTTCCTCTAAAGTCTTTTTCTCATATTTCGAGTAAAGAAAGTTTAGTTATTCCATTCTTAAGGTTCATTGATCGTTGTAAAGATGAGTTGGTTACACCCGACTTATTCTCCGAATTTATTAAAAATCAAAGCGCCACGGAAAACACAGAGCCCTTTAAAGAAATCTGTGAAGTTTATAAACGCTATGAAGAAACCTTAAAAGAAAATGAGGTTTTAGATTTTGGTGGGCTTATTCAGGCAAGTGTTCAACTGCTACAGAACAATGCTTCTGTCTCAAAAAAAATAGCAGAACAGTTTCAATATGTTTTGGTAGACGAATTTCAAGATACGAACATCTCACAAATTCAACTTCTATACCTCTTCTCCCAGCATCATAAGAACCTCTGTGTTGTAGGGGACGACGATCAGGCTATTTATAGGTTTCGCGGGGCATCATATGCTAGCTTTAAAAAATTTAGAGATTTATTTAAAGACGCTTCCGTATTAAAGCTTATTCGCAACTACCGCTCTTCAGGAAATATTCTTGGAGTTGCTAGCGCTTCAATAACACTCAATGGAAAAGATCGATACGATGAAATCAAGGAACTAAAAGCAGAGCTCCCAGAAGGCGCTCCTGTAGAACACCACACTTTCACAAATTATGATGACGAAGCTCTGTGGATTGCCAAAGAAATAAAAAAAAGAGCCAAAAAAGATTTTTCACAAGCGGCCATTCTTATACGTGCGCATAGTCATGGTGTGAAGATCAAAGAAGCTCTCGAATCCGAAGGAGTTCCTTATTCTGATTTAAATGGAAAAAAGCTCTTAGAACAAGAATCTGTTCGAGACCTCCTCGCTTTTTTAAAATTTCTTTCTGAAGACGATGAGGACATTTCGTTAGCTCGACTTCTTTTAGGGGGCTACGTAAATTTGCCGCCACAAGAATATCGTCTTTTTCAAGATTGGTCTCGAAAAGAGATGAAAACTCCTTTTGTTTACTTATTAGGCAAAGCAGATAAGTGCCCTTCCATTACAAAAGGCTCTCAAATAAAACTTATGGCTTTCAATGAAAAAAGTTCTCGAATTAAATCCAAAATAAAAAAACTCTCCCCCAGCGACTTGTTGTGGGAAGTGGCAAAAGAATTTAAAGTTTTTTCTGCCTATTTAAAAAACGGGACAGAAAAAGCTGAAAAAACTGTTCTCTATATGAGTCAGTTTCTTGCTTATGTAAAAAGCTTTGAAGAAAATGACAAAAAAACCCCTTCTCTCAGAAAACTGTTAAAACATCTGTCTCTTGCCGAAGAGCTTTCGCTTGACCCAGAAACAGAGGAAAGCCGACAAGAAACAAATAGCGTTAAGTTGCTCACCGTGCATGCGGCTAAAGGGCTTGAGTTCCCTATTGTTTTTATGCCCTCTCTAACTCAAGGACGATTCCCAACAAGGAAAAAAAGAGAGTTTCTTCCTTTTCCAGACACCTTAATGAAAGAAGAGCTTCCACAAGGCGACTTTCATATAGAAGAAGAGAGGCGACTTTTTTATGTGGGGCTTACCCGAGCTCAAACAAATTTGATTTTAAGCTCTGTGGAAAAACCAAGGGTTAAAACCTCTGTTTTCATTCAAGAGCTTTTTAATTCCTCCGCTCAAGATAAAGTAGTCGTAAAAGAACATGAAGAAACAAAGAAAAAAACAAAAGTTTCTTCCGTCCAAGAAGAAGGTCCTTCTTTTGAGACTTTATTTAAATTTATTCGCTCCTTAGAAAAATCTTCTGCAGAGAACATGGAAAAAGAATTGAAAGATCTCCTTGAAATATATTTTGACACGAAGAAAGCGGGAAGCGCTTTTGATGAAGAAAAAGCCAAACAAGCTTTGAGAGCTATCGCAAAAAACCCTTCGGTCCAGATAAAAGTTGCCCAGCCAGAGCAAGAAAACAAACCAGAACAACCCCTTAATGAAAAGCTCGTTTTAAGCCATTCCCAAATAGAGTCTTACGAGTGGTGTCCTTTAAAATACAAATTCCATTATATTTATCGTATTCCAGAAAGAAAAAACCCTCATCTCGCTTTTGGAAACAATGTCCATAAAGCGCTTGAAGATTTCTACCGTGAAATTGAAGATGGAAAAGAGGGAAAGGTTGAAAAATTAATCGAGCTCTATGAAAATAGTTGGGGAAGCCAAGGGTTTAAAAATCAATTTCAAGAAGCAGAGTATAAAGAAAAAGGTTACTCGATTTTAAAAAACTACTTTGAGGACAATCAAGCTCTCTTCAACTTAAGCTCTCCTTTTATCGAGGAAGGCTTCACAATTAAAATCAACGATCTCCTTGAAATTAGAGGAAAGATTGATCGGGTTCAAAAAACTCCGGACAATAAAATCGAAGTGATCGATTACAAAACAGGAAAAGCTAAAGATCAAAAATATGCCGACGCAAGCCTCCAATTATCTATTTATGCAATGGCGCTGAAACAAATGACAGAACTTGAAATTGAACGTCTTACCTTTTACTATTTAGAGGCTCGAGAGCGGGTTTCGACACAAGTCGCCCCCGACCGCATTGAAGAAACAAGAAAAAAAATAGAAGACACTTCTCAAAAAATACGGATTGGAGACTTTCCCGCCTGTAGTGAGTCCGACCAGTTTATGAAGTGTAAAATGTGTGACTATAAGTCTATTTGCCCTGTATGGGAGAAATAAAGAAAGAGGAGAACAACCCCTGCTTTACAGCTTGAAATCCAGGTGTATAATATAAACTTATTAAATTGATAGGAGATACTACAAACATGTCACTACCTGGACCGTTTGAACTTGTTGTTATTCTACTTGTTGCCCTCGTAGTTTTTGGGGCTGCAAAACTACCTGAAATTGGGCGTTCTTTAGGTAAAACCATACAAGAATTTAAAGAAGGGCTGGCAGGCTCTCCAGAGAAAAAAGATAAACCCGAATAATCTCTGCCTTCTGATTTAAAATCATGTCTGAAAAAATTATCCCATGGGTTGATCATTTAGAAGAACTTAGAAAGCGCATTATATTTATTGCTGTGTGCCTTGCTGTGTTTTTTGTTATTGGTTTAGGATTTCATAAACTCTTACTGGAAATCCTGACCCTTCCTCTAAAACCTTTAAATTCGTCCTTATACTTTACAGCCCCAGCAGAAGGTTTTTTAATCGCCCTCAAAGCTTCTCTGTTATTCTCTGTTATTGCAACTATTCCGTTTGTTTTATGGCACCTATGGCAGTTTATTAAGCCCGGGCTTTTAAAGCACGAACAAAAAGCTATTTTTCCTTTGTTTACTGTTTCTGTCAGTCTTTTTTTAATCGGCATTTCTTTCTGCTATTTTCTAGTGTTGCCTACGGCGCTTAATTTTCTTCTTAGTTTTGGAACTCAATACTTCCAACCCTTACTCTCTGTCAGCCGCTATGCTTCTTTCGTCTGTTTTATGCTTCTTGGCTTTGGGCTCTCCTTTAACTTACCCATTGTTATCATTGCCTTAGCACAACTTGGAATCGTAACAGCTCCTTGGTTAAGGCATCAAAGAAAATTTGTGATTCTTGGCATTTTTGTGATGGCTGCTATCATGACACCTTCACCAGACGCTCTATCCCAAGTTTTGTTAGCCGTCCCTTTATTTATCCTTTATGAAGCGACCATCATTGTAGTGGGGTTCATCGAAAAGAAAAAGACGGCCTCCGAAATTTTAAAACCATAATAACCCTTTTTACATACCCCTATCGTCCCTTTATTTTTAACATTACCATTGCCTAGACAAAAGAATCCATCTTCGCTATACTCGTTCTTTACACTATAGAATAAATGCATTATTTATAGGAGTTCGTTATGTCTAAAGGGGTAACCGTTTGGTTTACAGGGCTCTCCGGGTCAGGAAAGTCTACAATCACACGTATCTTAGAGAAAACCTTGCGTCAAAGAGGTGAGAGAGTTGAAATCCTTGATGGGGATGTTGTTCGTACCAACCTAAGTAAGGGACTAAGCTTTTCTAAGGAAGATCGTGACCTTAACATTAAACGTGTGGGTTTTGTTTGCCAACTACTAACACGCCATAATGTGATTGTTATTGCCGCTGTTATTTCGCCCTACAAACAGAGTCGCGAATCTAACCGCTCTTTGATTGGGAACTTCATTGAGGTCTACACTAAATGCTCCGTTGAGGCCTGTGCCAAAAGAGATCCAAAGGGATTATATAAAAAAGCTCAATCGGGTGAAATCCAACACTTTACTGGAGTTTCAGACCCTTATGAAGAGCCAGAAAACCCAGATGTTATTTGTGAAACAGAAAACGAAACTCCAGAAGAGTCGGCACAAAAAATTGTTCTTAAGTTAGAAGAGTTTGGATACATAGATAAACAATGAGTAAACCTTTAGATTTAAAACAGCTCAATAAAGATTTTGATGGAAAGCCTCCGCATGAAATTGTGCAATGGGCTGTAGATACTTTTTCTCCAGAAGTTGCTCTATCTACATCTTTTGGGTCTACAAGTGCCGTCTTGCTTCATATGGCCTCTCAGATAAAACCTGATCTTCGTATTTTATTTTTAGAAACAGGTTTTCACTTTCCAGAAACGATCAATTTTAAAAATGACCTTGTTAAACGTTTAAACCTAAATATAGATGAGCTTACCTCTGAAATGCCAAGAGAAGAGTTTAAGCAGGTCCACGGGAACCTTTATGAACGAGATCCTGATAAATGTTGTTACCTTAACAAAGTGGCTCCCTTAAAAAAAGCTCTTGTGGGCGTTAAAGGCTGGATCACAGGGATTCGTCGCTCACAAAGCGATACGCGCACTTTGGTAGATTATGTTGAAGAGTATGAAGGCGGTATTATTAAAATAAACCCTCTTCGCGACTGGAATGCTAAAGATATGTGGGAATACTTAAAAAAATATAAACTTCCATATCACCCCCTTTTTGATGAAGGCTTTGTTTCTATTGGTTGTGCACCCTGCACTCGAGCTGTTGTTCCTGGGGAACATGAGCGTTCAGGACGGTGGTCCGGAAGCCAAAAAAAAGAGTGTGGCATTCATACTTTTCTGCAAAAAAAGAAAGATCCTGAAGATAAGGGTTAGACCCTTTTTTCTCTGGTTTATATTGCTTAAATTTGGTATAATTTCCCATTCAATTAGGCTTCTTTATCGGGTGTGTATAACTTGTTAATATGTGTTGATAACTTTTTTAATTAATCAAAAAATAAGCCATAACTCCTTTATTTAAATAGATTTATATGCTTTTTGTTTTTTAAAAACATCTTTTTCCTTCTTGTGGATTAAAAAAGGCTCTAATGACTGAGACGACAAAACCTAAAACAGAGACTTCCCAAAATAATTTTTGGCCTGCTGTGGTCGATATTTTAGGAGAATCTTTAAGTGATCAAACCCTTCGTGTTTGGATTTCTCCCATTCAATTTTTGGCGTTGGAAGGCAAAAAGTTAAATCTAGAAGTGCCTGATAGGTTCTATGGAGACTGGCTTAAAGATCACTACGAGGAAGATATCATAAGCGCTGTTGAGAAAGCCATCGGAGAAAGAAAAGAAATTTGCTTTCATGTCGCCCCAAAAAAATCAACTGTTTCAAAAACAGAATCTTCCACAGCTTCTGTCAGCACATCTATAAACTCTTTGCCTAAACAAAAAAGCTTTCACAAAAACTTAACCCTTAATAATCGTTACCACTTTGATAATTTTGTTGTCGGGCCAGGAAATCGTTTTGCCCATGCTGCTGCAATGGCTGTAAGTGAATCACCGGCAAAAGCATATAATCCACTTTTTATTTATGGGCCTGTTGGTTTGGGAAAAACACATCTACTTCAATCTATTGCATATGCAACACTGGAAAAAACTCCTGAAGCAAATGTTACCTTTATTTCTAGTGAAAAATTTACAAACGAGCTCATTAATGCAATACAAAAAAGAAGTACTCAAAGTTTTAGAGAAAAATATAGAAATGTAGATATGCTTTTAATTGATGACATTCATTTCCTAGCAAATAAAGAAGCAACACAAGAAGAGTTTTTTCATACTTTTAACACTCTGTATGATGCTCATAAACAAATTGTTGTTACAAGTGACCGTCCTCCAAAAGATATTTCTTCGTTAGAAGAGCGTCTTGTTTCTCGTTTTGAGTGGGGTCTTGTAACAGATATACAACCCCCCGACTTTGAAACGCGTATTGCTATTCTAAGAAAAAAACTTGAGAACAACCCTGTTTCTGTTCCAGATGACGTTATTGAGTTTATAGCAAGTAAAATTAAGTCTAACATCCGAGAGCTTGAAGGCTCTTTAATTCGTGTAATGGCCTACAG
Organism: Candidatus Omnitrophota bacterium; assembly: GCA_029261035.1. GTDB lineage: Bacteria > Omnitrophota > Omnitrophia > Omnitrophales > JACROU01 > JAJDCD01. The sequence goes on along the minus strand of JAJDCD010000023.1, from coordinate 246,869 downwards.
CTCTCTAACAGAATCTCCTTTAAGTATTAAATTGTCGGAAGAAGTTTTAAAAGCTTCTTTAATAGAAGAAGAACAAAAGGTAAATATCGACAAGGTTCAAAAAATTGTTGCGGAACATTTTAATATTTCTGTAAATGACATGCGTATTAAAAGAAGAACTAAAGCAATTGCTTATCCTCGCCAAGTTGCTATGTTTTTAGTGCGTCAACTTACAGAACATTCTCTTCCTGAAATTGGGGAATATTTTGGAGGAAGAGATCATACAACTGTTCTTCATGGAATAACTAAAATTAGTGAAGAATCTAAACAAAAAGAAGAGTTAAAAAGAACCTTAGATTATCTTGTTAATAAGATTAAAAATGGGTAGATAATTATTGTTTTTATCCACACCCTTCAATGGATATTTTGAGTTATAAAAAATATCCGTTAATAAGGTTGATAAGTGGAACAAGTTATCCAAGGTTTGTAAAAGATGTAAAACATTTAGTTAGCTCTATTTATGAGGGTTATACACAAATCCACAGCGCTTACTAATGCTTCTACTATTTTTTTATGTAAAATAATAATTAATAAATAATAGTTATTGAGGATAAAGTTATGAAAATAAAAACAAATAAAGAAACTCTATTAAAAGGCCTTTCAAGTGTTAACGGTGTTGTTGGAGTTAAAACAACGCTTCCTATTCTTTCTAATGTTCTTATAGAAACAGACGGTAAAGATAAAGTCCGTCTTGTTGGAACAGATTTGGAAGTTGCTATTTCTAGCATAACAGAAATGGATGTTATTGAAGAAGGCGCTGTTACTGTTCCTTCTAAAAAACTTTACGACATCATAAGAGAGCTTCCTACTGGGGATATTGAGATTTCTGTAGCTAAAAATAATTCCGTCACTATTAAGTCTGGAAAAGCTGTTTTTAAAATTATGGGTCTTCCTAAAGATGATTTTCCAAAGCTTCCTAGTTTTTCTTTAGATCAGGCGATTAGTTTAGATCAAGTTGTTTTAAAAGAAAGTATTCAAATGACCAGTTTCGCAATTTCTTATGATGAAACGCGTTATGTTTTGAATGGAATTTTGATGGGTATTAAAGGGAATAAAATGAAATTAGTTGCAACAGATGGAAGAAGATTAGCTTATGCTCAAAAAGATTTAAATATTAGAGATAGTTTTGAGCTTGATGTTATTATTCCCGCAAAAACTATATATGAGTTGAGTAAAATTTTATTGGATGAGGGAGTTGTTAAGATTTTATGTTTTAAGAATCAAATTTTATTTCATTTTGGAGATACATTTATTATTTCTCGTTTAATTGAAGGACATTTTCCAAACTATGAACAGGTTATCCCAAAAGAAGAAAATACAATTTCAACTGTTGATAGAGAACAATTATTACAAGCTGTTAAAAGAGCTTCTCTTTTAACTTCTCCAGAATCTCAATCGGTTAAAATTGATCTTTTGAAAAATAAAATTCTTATATCCTCAAGGTCTCCAAATTTAGGAGAGGCTCATGAAGAGATTGAAGCAGATTTACAAGGGGATGATTTATCTGTTGGTTTTAACCCTGTTTATTTGCTAGATGTGTTGAAGAATTTAGACGTGGAAAAGATACAACTTTCTGTTGCTGGCCCAGATAAACCGGGTTTGTTGAAAGGGAAGAAAGATTTTCTCCATGTAATTATGCCAATGCAATTAAATTAAATTAATAAAAAAATAAAATGCGCCGTAAATCAAAAGGTAAAAATATAGGGTTTACACCGGTAAACCAGGTTGTTAAGGGTGTTTTAAAAAGCCTCGAAAACCCGCAAAAACAACAAGAAGCATATCTTTTTGATCTATGGAATAAATTGGTTGATGAAAAAGTAAGAAAACATGCATCTCCAAAAAAGCTGTTTGGAAAAAAACTTTACGTTCGAGTAGATGACCCTGTTTGGGCTCATGAATTAATTTTAAGATATAAAAATGAAATTTTGACCGCATTTCAAAAAGAAGTGGGGAAAGAGAATATAGTAGATATCCAATTTCAAGTAGGAAGATAATCTCTGAAAAGTAAGAATTTAAAAGGGAGAAGGGGATGGCCGTGGTAACGAAGAAAAAAACAAAAACACCTGAAGAAAAAGAAGTGAAAAAAACAAAGACAGCCTCTAAAGGAAAAAAAGGTTCTTATGACTCTTCTAATATCCAGGTTTTAGAAGGTATTGAAGCCGTTAGAAAAAGACCTGCTATGTATATTGGTGATACGACAGCTCGAGGACTTCACCATATTGTTTATGAAGTAGTTGATAACTCTATTGATGAAGCATTGGCTGGACATTGTACTCATGTAGAAATTGTTATTCACTCAGAGGGAAGCATTGCTGTGGAAGATGATGGTCGTGGAATTCCTGTGGATTATCATAAAAAAGAAAAAAAATCCGCTTTGGAAGTTGTTCTTACGGTCCTCCATGCAGGAGGTAAATTTGACAGTGACTCCTATAAAGTTTCAGGAGGGCTTCACGGTGTTGGTGTTTCTTGTACAAACGCACTTTCTGAATGGTTAGAGGTAGAGGTTAGAAGAGATGGTAAAGTTTATCACCAGCAGTTTGAAAGAGGAAAAACAAAATCTAAATTAACGACGATTGGTAAATCAAAAAACACAGGAACTAAAATTACCTTTAAACCGGACTCAGAAATTTTTTCTGTAACAGAATTCTCTTTTGATGTTTTAGCTAAAAGGTTAAGAGAATTGGCTTTTTTAAATAAAGGTTTAAAAATTTCTCTTAAAGATGAAAGAGATGGGAATGAAAGTGTTTTTCATTTTAAGGGAGGTATAGAAGAATTTGTTGCCTTTTTAAATAAAAATAAAAACCCTCTTCATAAACAAATAATTTATTTTGCTAAACAAAAAGAAAATGTTTATTGTGAAGTAGCTATGCAATACAACGATAGTTACTCAGAGAATATTTATACTTTTGCGAATAACATTAATACCATTGAGGGAGGGACACATCTTTCTGGTTTTAAGACAGCTTTGACCCGAGCTTGTAATCAATATGCAAAAGGAAAAAATCTACTTAAGAATTTAAGTGGAACTATTTCAGGCGAAGATATTAGAGAAGGTCTTACAGCTGTTGTTAGTGTGAAGATTCCACAACCCCAATTTGAGGGACAAACAAAAACAAAGTTAGGAAATAGTGAGGCTGAAGGAATTGTTGCAAGTCTAGTAAACGAGGCTTTAACCCGGTTTTTTGAAGAAACTCCGGCGGCGGCAAATAAGATTATAGACAAAGCAGTTGTTGCTCTTCAGGCGCGTGAGGCTGCAAGAAAAGCGCGTGAACTCACTCGAAGAAAAGGAGCTTTAGAATCCGCTTCTCTTCCTGGAAAGTTGGCGGATTGTTCGGATAGAGATCCTGCAAACTGTGAAGTTTACTTAGTGGAAGGGGACTCTGCTGGAGGCTCTGCAAAACAAGGAAGAGATCGCCGTTTTCAAGCGATTCTCCCATTACGCGGAAAAATTTTAAATGTAGAAAAAGCACGTATGGATAAAATTTTATCCAACGAAGAAATTCGCACTATGATTACAGCGATAGGAACAGGGATTGGAGAAGAAGATTTTAATCCGGCAAAGTTGCGTTATCACAAAATCATTATTATGACTGACGCGGATGTGGATGGGTCACATATTAGAACCCTTCTCTTAACGTTTTTCTACCGTCAAATGAAACCTTTGATGGAGCATGGGCATATTTATATTGCCCAACCCCCTCTTTATAAAGTTAAAAAAGGAAAAAGAGAAGAATATGTAGGCTCTGAAGAAAAAATGAATGAAATGTTATTAGAGCTAGGGGTTGAAGGTTTAGAGTTTTCTATTCTTGGAAAAAAGAAAAAATTTACTGAAAAAGAGCTAAAAGAAATTCTAGATCTATCTTCTGTTGTTGAGCACCAGCAAAGGAGCTTACATCGAAAAGGGGTGGATAGCGATAGGTATATCGAGGCTTGTGATTTTGCTAAAGGAAAACTTCCTGCTTATTTTGTTCGGATAGATAAAGGAGGAGAATTCTTGTTTTCCGATAAAGAGTTGGCCGCTTTTACAAAAAAGAGAGAAGATGAAAAGGGAAAAGAAATTGAAGTAAAGACAAGGACAGAAAGTGCAGAAGGCGAAAAGGAAGCTTTGGATGTTTTAGAGTTATATGAGTCTCATGAGTTTGAAAAAATCAATAAAAAATTATCAAAGTATAGTTTGTCTTTAGAGCAATTCCATTCTTCGGAAAAAGATCTTTTTGAGGTTGCGTCTCCAAAGAAAACTATAAAATTAAAATCTCTTAGTGAACTATTTGAAACTGTTAAAGCTCTTGGAAAAGATGGAATTCATTTACAGCGCTACAAAGGGTTAGGTGAAATGAATCCAACCCAACTTTGGGAAACAACTATGGATCCGGAAACAAGAACGGTATTGCGTGTGACGATGGAAGATGCTGTTGCTGCAGATAACATGTTTACGGTTTTAATGGGCGACCAAGTAGAACCTAGAAGACAGTTTATTGAAAGGCATGCAAAAGCCGTACGAAACTTGGATGTGTAACCGCTAGTCCTTATTTATACAAGATCTCAGTAAGAAAAAGATGTTTAAATAATTAGGAGATAACGATGTCGGACAAAGATAAAGAAAACGAACAAAATGAAGAGAATATAAAAAAGCCTTCACAAAGTATGTATGCGCTTTCAGAAAAAGTTTATCCCATTGCTATCGAAGATGAAATGAAAAACTCATATATCGACTACGCAATGAGTGTGATTGTGGGTCGTGCTTTGCCAGATGTTAGGGATGGTCTTAAGCCGGTGCATCGTCGTATTCTTTATGCAATGAGTGAGTTGGGCCTAGCACACAATAAGCCTTATAAAAAATCTGCGCGTATTGTGGGTGAAGTTTTGGGTAAGTACCACCCTCATGGTGACACGGCTGTTTATGATACGTTGGTTCGTATGGTTCAGGACTTTTCTCTTCGACATCCGTTGGTGGATGGGCAGGGAAACTTTGGTTCTGTGGATGGTGATAATGCAGCTGCTATGAGGTATACAGAAGCTCGCTTAGCTTCTATTACAGAAGAGTTGTTGGGAGATATTGATAAAGACACGGTAGAATTTCAACCTAATTTTGATGAGTCTTTACAAGAGCCTAAGTTGCTTCCTTCTAAACTTCCAAACCTTTTAGTTAATGGGTCTGCGGGCATCGCTGTGGGGATGGCAACCAGTATTCCCCCTCACAATCTCGAGGAAGTTGTGGATGGGTTAATTGCTCTTATTGATGAACCAAACAGTACAAGCCAAGATTTAATGAAACATGTAAAAGGCCCAGATTTTCCAACGGGCGGAATGATTATGGGTAAGGAAGGAATTAAACAAGCGTATGCTACAGGAAGAGGAAAGGTTCAGCTAAGAGCAAAGGCTCATTTTGAAAAAGCCAATTCGGGCCGAGCTAAAGACGCTATTGTCATTGATGAAATTCCATACCAGGTAAACAAATCTAATTTAATTAGCAATATGGCGAAACTGGTTGAATCGAAAAAGATAGAAGGCATCTACGATATTCGAGATGAATCCGACAGAGATGGAATGCGTGTTGTTGTTGAGCTTAAAAAAGATGAGAATGATGAGTTGATTTTAAATCAACTTTTTAAACACACGCAAATGCAAGATACGGTCAGTATTATTAATTTAGCTCTTGTTAAGGGTGAGCCTAAAATTCTTCCTTTAAAGGATATTCTTCAACACTTTGTTGATCATCGAGTTGAAGTTATTGAAAGAAGAACGCGTTTTGAGCTAAATAAAGCAGAGAAAAGAGCCCATATTTTAGAAGGTTTGAAAATTGCTATTTCAAATCTAGATAAAATTATTAAATTAATTCGAGCAGCAAAAAGCCCTGAAGAAGCCAAGCAGCAATTAATGAAACAATTTAAACTTTCCGAAGTCCAATCAAAAGCTATTTTAGAGCTTCAGCTTCAAAAATTAACAGCCTTGGAAAGACATAAAATTGATGAAGAGTATGCAGAGCTCTTAAAAAAGATTGCAGAGCTTGAGTCTATTCTAAAATCCAAGACAAAAGTGCTGTCGATTATTAAAGAAGAGTCTTTGGAAGTTAAGAAAAAGTATGGCAACCCTAGAAAAACAGACATTGTAAAAGCAGCAGAAGACATAGATATTGAAGACTTAATCAAAGAAGAAGATGTCTTGATTACTATGTCGCATGCGGGCTACATCAAGAGAATTCCTGTTTCAAGTTACCGCGCGCAAAGAAGAGGTGGTAAAGGTGTTACAGGGGGTGGGGTTAGAGACGATGATGATTTTATTGAGCAAATGTTTTTATGCTCAACTCACGAAACAATGTTGTTTTTCACAAACAGAGGAAGGTGTTACTGGAAAAAAGCCTATCAAATTCCTCAAGCCTCTCGTATTGCTAAAGGAAAAGCCGTTGTTAATGTTCTTAATCTTTCAAAGGGGGAAGAAATAGCAACCATGCTCCAGATAAAGAACTTTGATGAAGATCAATTTCTGGTTCAGGTAACCAAAGAAGGTTTGATTAAGAAAACGAGTTTAACAGCTTATTCTCGCCCTCGATCGAATGGTATTCAAGCAATCAAATTAAAAAACAACGATGAGCTTATGGCTGCAATGATTACGGATGGAAAGAATCAAATTTTTATTGCAACGAAACAAGGAAAAGCAATTCGATTTGAAGAAAAAAATGTTCGGGAAATGGGAAGAACAGCTTCTGGTGTTCGTGGCATTCGTTTAAGCAAAGGAGACCATGTTATTTCTTCGGACGTGGTTCAAGATAAACAAACTGCGTTAACGGTAACCAGCAAGGGGTATGGTAAGAAGAGTAGTTATGGTGCTTACCGTGTCCAAACCCGTGGGGGTAAAGGTGTTATTAATATTAAAGCAACAGATAAGAATGGCCATGTGGTTAAAGTAATGACTGTTTGTGAAGAGGATGAAATTGTTTTGGTAACAACAAAAGGACAGATTGTGCGTAGCGCGGTGAACCAGATAAGAACCAGCGGACGAAATGCGCAAGGGGTTCGTGTTATTAAGTTAAAAGACGGGCATGACTTAGCGACTTGTTGCCGTGTTGTTACACGTGAAGTTGTAGAAGAAGATCAGCCTGATCTTCTTTAATATCATTTAAAGTTTTAGAATAATCTTAAGTGCCAGACGAAGCTAAGGAAATGTTAGAGCCTTTGCATAGTCTGGCACCTTTGTCTCAGAGGGTTTATGTTAGATTTAAAATTGATTAGAGAAAATCCTGAAAAAGTCGAAAAAGCATTAGAAGCAAAACTTGTTACTTTGTCTTTGGATCACATTTTATCCTTAGATGAAGCTAGAAGAAAAATTATTCAAGAAGTTGAGGTTTTGAAAGCAGAACGAAATAAGGCAAATGAAGAGATTGGAGCGCTTAAGAAGGAACAAAAAGACGCTTCAAAGGCCATAAATCAAGTTAAAGATATTTCAGAAAAAATAAAAGAATTAGACCAAAAAATTTCAGAAGTTCAGAATAGCCTTAATGATTTACTCCTTCAAATTCCAAATATTCCGCATGAGTCAACTCCCATAGGAGATCCTTCTAAGAATAAATTTATTAGAGATTGGGGTAGCCCCGAAGCTAAATATGTGTCTAAAAACTTAAAGACACATGTAGAACTGTGTGAGTCTTTAGGATGGGTTTCTCCAACGATAGGAGCTAAATTAACAGGAAGCGGATTCCTTTTTTACAAAGGAATGGGCGCTCGCTTGGAAAGAGCTTTGATTAACTTTATGTTAGACCTCCACACAAAAAAGCATGGCTATGAAGAGGTCTCTCCGCCGTTTCTGGTTAATAGAGCTAGTATGACAGGGACAGGACAACTTCCTAAATTAGAAGAAGATATGTATCGTCTTAGGGATGAAGATTTTTTCTTAATTCCTACGGCGGAAGTACCTGTAACCAACGCTCACAGAGAAGAGATTTTAAAAGAAGAAGACTTGGCGAAGAAATATGTAGCATACACTCCTTGTTTTAGAAGAGAAGCGGGGTCTTATGGGAAAGATACAAAAGGGCTGGCTCGCATTCATCAATTTGATAAAGTTGAGCTCGTTAAAATGGTTAAGCCAGAAAACTCTTATGATGAATTAGAAAGCTTACTTCTAAATGCTGAGAAAGTATTACAGCTTTTAGAGCTTCCTTATAGAGTTCTTCAGCTTGCTTCTGGGGATTTAAGTTTTGCTGCAGCGAAGTGCTACGATATTGAAGTTTGGGCACCAGGCTCTAAAATGTGGTTTGAAGTTTCAAGCTGTTCTAATTTCGAAGATTTTCAAGCGAGAAGAATGAATCTAAGATACAGGAGCATCCAATCCGGAAAACCTGAATTTGTGCACACACTTAACGGCTCTGGAGTCGCTCTTCCGAGAACCGTTATTGCTATTTTGGAAAATTACCAAAAAGAAGATGGAACCATCGAAATTCCGAAAGTATTAAAGCCTTATATGCAGTAACAAAAGACTAAACTTTGACAGAAATTCAAAGTGTCGTTAATATACCAAACGTTTTTAAGGAGAGGTCGCATAGAGGCCGAGTGCGGCGGTTTGCTAAATCGCTATGGTGTTTACACCATCGAGGGTTCGAATCCCTCCCTCTCCGCCACGAACCATATAAACCACAGGCCTTTCGGCCTGTAATGAGGTTCGTGGCAGCCCTGAACCTCGCAATGGGCCAAAAGGCCCATATCTTTGCATGGTTCATGGGCGCCAGCATCATTCTTTTTTGACAAAATATTAATGAGGTTGGACCCTACTACAGAAATTAAAATAGTAATAACAAATTTAGAATTCCCTTCAACCTTATGATTATATCCCACAAACACAAATTTATTTTTATCAAAACAAACAAAACAGCAGGAACCAGTATGCAGTTGTTTTTAGCGCAGTTCTGTGGAGACCAAGATGTTTTGACGGCTTTAACAAAAGAGGATTTGAATTATAGACCCAGAAACGAAACAGGTTTATTTAATCCTTTCAAAGATTTTGCTTTAGGAGGCGTTTATGGAGCGAAACATTTTATAAAGAGTGTTATAGGTAAGAAGAAAAAATTTTACAATCACATTCCTGCTTGTTTAGTTAAAGAACGTTTGCCAAAAAAAATATGGGATACTTATTTTAAATTTTGTTTTGAACGAAACCCGTGGGACAAGACTGTCTCAGATTATTTTTTTCAGAATTATTTTAGAGGAACGAATATTTCGTTTGAAAAATATATTCAGAGAGGACAATTTCCTTTAAACAGCCTTTTGTATACAGAAAACTCAAAAAGCAGTAGGCCTATAGTGGATTTCATAGGTAAGTATGAAAACTTAAGTGAAGACTTCTCAAAGGTATGTGAAATAATAGGAATTCCTTTTAAAGGGGAATTGGGTTATTCAGCCAAAGCAAACATCAGAGATAAAAAACACTACAAAGAATTTTTTGATCAAAATGCAAAGCAAAAAATAGAAAAAATATTTTTTAAAGAAATACAAATGCATAAATATAATTTTTAATTAAATATTCACTCTATTTTAACTAATGAAATAGGTGTAAAGACAACGGGCCAGAAAAAAGCATATTATAGGGGAGGTTTTATATAACTCTGAAGCAAGCTGGGTTGGCTAAGGAGCGGTTGCAGAAAAAGGATGTTGTTTATCGAAAGAGTAAAGCCTTTCTCCTCTTTTGCCGATAAACAAGAAAGTGGCAATCATCTTTTTATATAGGTTAAAAAGGTAAAACGGATTATTAACAATAACGAAAGGATTCTGTTATGCAAACAATTTTAGGTTTGGTGTTGTTGGTTTTAGACATCATCGCTATTTTAGACGTAATTAAAAGCTCTATGTCAACAGGGAAGAAGGCTCTTTGGGTTATCTTAATCCTAATTCTTCCTATTATTGGTTTAGTTCTTTATTACCTCATTGGAAGAAAAAAAGCTTAGAAATAAGCTTTTTACCAATAAAAAATATGAGGGTGAGCATTAATTTTCTCACCCTCTTTTTTTCTTTTTCTTACTCAAAGAGAGATTCCTTTTATGAAAATTCGAATGATGATACATGTTATTGTGGTTGCCTTTGTTTTAACGCATTGTAGCAATGCTTATTCTTTAAAAAGCACAATAGAAAATCAAACCTCTGTTCAGCTGACTGTTTACAACAACAATTTGGGACTTGTTAAGGACACAAGAAAAATACAACTCCCTAAAGGAGAAGAAGAGCTTCGTTTTATGGATGTTGCTGCTTTTATTAATCCTGTTACTGTGAGTGTTAAGTCTTTAAATAAACCAAAAGACTTTTTTGTTTTAGAACAGAATTATGAATATGATTTAATGAATCAAAATAAAATATTAGATAAATATGTAGGAAAAAACCTAAAAATACTACAGTGGAACGAATATCAAGATAGAAAAGAAGTTGTAGAAGCAACCCTTCTTTCAAATAATGATGGACAAGTTTATAGGATTAACGAAGAAATTTATTTGGGGCACCCTGGAACAAAAATTCTTCCACAATTACCAGAAAATCTAATAGATAAACCAACCCTAACTTGGTTGTTTAAAAACAAAACTTCATCTATGCACGAATTAGAAGTAACCTATTTAACTTCTAATATAAGTTGGAAAGCAGATTATGTTTTAATTTTGGATAAAGCAGATATCGCGTCAGATTTATCTGGCTGGGTCACGATAGATAATCGCAGTGGAACAATGTATAAAGAAGCTCAGCTTAAGCTTATTGCTGGAGACGTTAGCAGAGTAAGTCAAGCAACTCCAAAAGGGGCTTATGTTATGGAGGCGATGGCTTTACGTAGTGACCGTCAATTTGAAGAAAAGAGCTTTTTTGACTATCATATTTACGATCTTAAAAGAAAGACTACAATCAAAGATAACCAGACAAAACAGATTAACTTTATTGAGAATTCAGGAATTAAAATCCAAAAAGAATACCGGGTTCAAGGTAATCAAAGTTATTACTCACGATCCTATGGCTCCGGTGAGATGAATCAATCCGTACAAGTATTTGTAGTTTTTGAAAACACAGAAAAAAATCAGTTAGGATTACCTCTACCCAAAGGCATTGTTCGTGTTTACAAAAAAGATGATGATGAAAGCCTCCAATTTGTAGGGGAAGACAGAATTAACCATACTCCCAGAGAAGAAACTGTTGAATTGAAAATTGGAAATGCGTTTGATATTACAAGCAACCGCAAACAAATCGATTATAAGAAAAAAACAAAAACCCTTCATGAGTCCGAATGGCAAGTTGCTCTTAAAAATGTATCCACTAAAGACGTTACAATAGCGTTGGAAGAAAATCTTTATGGGAATTGGAAGGTGTTAAAAACATCTCATCCTTATGAAAAAATAAATGCAAATCAGATTCAGTTTGATGTTGCTGTTCCTAAGGGCAAGGAAGTTATATTAAATTATAGAATCCAGGTGGGATTAGAGTAATATTAGTTTAATGCTGCTTTGAAGGCATCTGCAAAAAGGGATGTAAACAGCTTTGCACCTTCAATAGAAAGATGATGATAATCGTAAAATAGATCTGCGTTATAAATAAAGCTTGGATGGGTAGAGTAATTTAAAAAAGTAATATCATGTGCTTTTGCAATATCTCCAAATGCTGCAATAAAGAAATCTCTGAATTTTTCTCTTTTTACCATCTCATTATGTTCGGGCGTTAAAACCAGAATAACCTTAGAGCCATTTTCTTTTGCAGAAGAGATCAAATTTTCTAGATACAGTTTCTTTTTTTGGTCAAGAGCCTTTACTTTTACAGAAAAAAAACGTTCAAATTTTCTGTCTAATCGATTTAAATCTTTTGCATTTCGAGATGTTTTTTCATTTGAGGCAAAGCCGCGATAGTAGCTCGGTTCCTCTTTTGATTTTTTCGAGGGGGAAGTATTGAAAAAGTGGCGCGTCTTTTCCCAAGAGAAATTTTTTGAAAAAATAGAATCAACTTTTTCTTCAGGATCAAAAACTCTAAATAAATAAGCTCCAGAGAGAAGTTTTAATAAGTCCAGTATGGGGTAGTCTCTTGAGAGAAAAAACGAGAATTTTTCTTTAAAATTCATAAAGGGAACTAAATAAACATAGACTCCAAGGTTGTTTTTGCCTAAATTTGCAAGAGAGTAAGTGTCAACAGCTATGACTAAATAGGAGGGGTGTGGAAGGTGTTTTGTGTGTGTTTTATATAAAGTGGCTGTGTTAATAATGTTAGCCCCACCAAAACCATGATTAAAACAACTCATAGAAAGCTTATCTTCAAACACTTTAGGGTGAAAATTTTCTTTAGCATGAGAAGAGCCTAAAATAACAACGTCAGAGCTATTGTTTTTATTTTTAAGCTCTTGAAATTTTTCAACTTCTACAAAAGAATTCATTTTTTCTTTTGCAAAAAATCCTAGACTGACGTCTAAAAGAAGAAGAATGAAAATAGCGCAAAAAATTTTCCAAGATGAAATCGAAATTTGTTTTGTGAAATTTATTTTAGAACTGGAAATAATAGAAGGCATTTTTTTGCTCCACTCCTATTAAAATGATTATAAAAAAAGTAGCCACATAAGAAGCGTAGCGAAATAAAGGAGCCTTAGGAAAATAATATTTAATAATGTTGAGACGCTTTGCTTTTTGTTGAAAAATTTCTATTAAAACAAAACCTATAGTTAAAATTAAAATACTCGGTGTTGGTAATTGCGTTATTGAAAATGGAGTTAATAGTATATCTTTCAGTATAATAAATGCGTCAGTGAGAGAATTTGCTCTAAAAAATATAGCCGCAAAAGTAGCTAGTTGAAAAGTAATAAGGACACGAAAAAAGTATAGCGCATCGCTCCATTTTTCATATTTAAGGGATGTTGCTTTATAGTGTGAGCGTTTTAGTCTTGAAACGATCAAATAAATACCATGAATAACGCCCCAAATCACAAAGTTCCAACTTGCCCCATGCCAAAGCCCTATTAGAAAAAATGAGAATAAAAAACTAAGATTTCTTTTATACAAATTTTTACTAGCACCTCCTAATGGAATAAAAACATAATCTCGTACCCATGTTCCAAGGGTAATATGCCAACGCCTCCAAAACTCTTGAATGTTGGGTGCTAAGTAAGGAAGGTTGAAATTTTCCGACAATTTAAAACCTAAAATTCGAGCAGCCCCAACCGCAATATCACAGTAGCCTGAAAAATCGCAATAAATTTGAATTAAAAAAAGATAAGAGGCTAAGATCAATGTTAGTCCTGCGTGATCTCCTGGATTAGCATAGATGGCATCAACAAAGAAAGCAAGGCGATCTGCAATAACGACTTTCTTGAACAATCCCCAAATAATACGTTTGCACCCACTAATAAATTGTTCATTGCACCATTCTTTTTTTTTATAAAATTGAGGAATTAAATTTCTAGCTCTTTCAATCGGTCCAGCCACAAGTTGAGGAAAAAAACTAACATAGAGGGCAAAGATACCAAAGTGATGTTCTGGGGTAATTTTATTTTTATAAACATCAATAACATAGCTCATAGATTGAAAAACATAAAAGGAAAGTCCTATTGGAAGAAGAATTTTCATTAGAGGTAAGTCCAAAGAAAAGTTAAAAACATAAAAGAAACTGTTTAATGATTGATTCAAAAAGGTGAGATATTTAAAAAAACAAAGAATCCCTAAGTTAGATGCGATGCTAACATAAAGCCAAAACTTTCTATAATTTTGATTAAGAGAACTTGATATAAAAATGGCAGCATAATAATCTACAGCTATAGAAAAAAGTAGAAGAAACCCATAAACAGGCTTCCAGCACATATAGAAGAAAAAACTCGCAATAAGGAGAATAACCCAGCGAAATTTATGAGGAAGAAGAAAATGAAAAAATGTAACAAAAATAAAAAAAACAAAGAAAAATATCGAGTTGAAATTCATAATTATAGAGAGCTCCTTCAGCTTGAAAACAGAGATATTATATACAAAAGAACCAAACTTTTTCCCTTATTTTGCCGATATATAGGAATTAGACACTGCATGCTAAAGGAGCGCTATTTTGGGTTTGAATCTTAGAATCGTTACAATCAATATTCATAAGGGCTTTTCTTGGTTTAATACGAGGTTTGTATTACATCAAGTAAGAGAAGCTATTCGGGATACAAAGGCAGATATTGTTTTTCTTCAAGAAGTTGTAGGGGAACATACCTCTAAAGCTGAGAAACATGAAAATTGGCCCAAAGAACCTCATTATGAGTTTCTGGCAGATACTATTTGGTCTGATTATGCTTATGGGAAAAATGCGGTGTACCCAAAAGGACATCATGGAAATGCTACTCTTTCTAAATTTCCTATTAAGTCTTTGGACCATCAAGATATATCCACGAATCGCGTTGAAGATAGAGGGTTTTTGATGTGTGAAATAGAAATTCCAGAAACAGGGCAATCTATCTATACTATTTGTGTTCACTTAGGTTTATGGTCCATGTCTCGAAGAAAGCAGATGAAGGCAATTAAAAAATATGTTGAAGAAAAAATTCCAAAAAATGCGCCTCTCATTATTGCTGGAGATTTTAATGATTGGAGATTAAGCGCTCCTAAAATTTTAGCAGAGCCAATAGGTTTAAAAGATGTTTTTAGGGTATTTGAAGGAAAGATGGTTCGAACTTTTCCAGCAAAGTTTCCTTTATTAAAATTAGATCGTATTTATACCAGAGGGTTTTCTGTATCTCAAGCAGATGTTTGCAGGGACGAACATTGGAAAAAGCTCTCAGATCATTTAGGCTTGTTTACAGAGATAACTTTAAACTTATAATAGGTGAGTTATGTTGCAACACATTGTTTTAATCATACCGCATTTTTTTACAGTGCTCGGTTTTTTGTTGGCACTTTTTCTTTTAGTTCATCTTTTGCGCTCTGACAAATCTCCCTCTACGACTCTTGCTTGGCTGTTGTCTATCTTACTTGTCCCTTACTTAGGGGTTCCTCTTTATATTATGTTTGGTGGGCGAAAGATGAGAAAAATGATTGCTAAGAAAGATCGATTTTTTCAAGCAGTTCCAAAAGCCGAAGGTTTTGTCGGGCAAGAAGATATGCGTTTTCATTTTCCATTCATTTTTCCCGTTCATGAAAACAACAACTTAGAACTGATATCAACAGGAGAAGATACATACGCAAAATTAATTGAACTGATAGAGCACAGTAAGAAAAGTATTTATATTACAACTTACATTTTAGGAATGGATCAAACAGCAGACAAAGTGTTAGAGCTTTTAACAAAGAAAGCAAAAGAAGGTGTTGAAGTTTGTTTGCTTTTGGATGCGTTAGGTTGTTTTTATATAAAGAAGAAGCATTTAAAAGTCTTAAAAGAAGCGGGTGGCCGCTATGCTTATTTTATGCCCATGCTCCGACTCCCTTTTAGAGGAAGGGCGAATTTAAGAAATCATCGAAAAATGGTGTTGGTAGATCATGAAATCGCCATTGTAGGGGGGATGAATATAGCGAAGGAGTACATGGGAGAAAAGCCGGACCTCCAGAGGTGGATAGACCTTAGTTTCTTAGTTGAAGGCCCTGTAATTTCAGATTTCTATGACATTTTTTATTCTGATTGGAAATTCGCTTCAAATGGAGATGTCTTACAACAAGAAAAAGAACAAGTTAAAGAAAACCTCAAGAAACAAGATTTGTCTTCTCTCCAAGTTATGCCTAGTGGTCCGGACGTTGCTGGAGATTTTTTATTGGAAGCTATATTAGCGTCTGTTTTTAGAGCAAAAGAACGCATTTGGATTGTAACGCCCTATTTCATTCCGAATGAAATTTTATTAACAGCTCTTTGTGTCGCTGCAAAACAGGGGGTAGATGTTAAGGTTATTATCCCTAAAAAATCCAATCACCCCTTAGCAGACTTGGTCCGAAGAGATTATTTGAGACAACTTCAGAATTCAGGGGCAGATGTGTTAAAGTATACAGAGAGAATGTTGCATGCAAAGCTTATCATCGTAGATAACGAGCTTGCTATTACAGGCTCAGCAAATATGGATGTACGTAGTTTGCTGCTAAATTATGAAATAGCACTTTTTATATATAATAGAGATGAAGTGAAAGAACTTTCCGATTGGTTAGAAAGCATTCGAAAAAAATGTGAAAGAGGAGTTTCTCCATCTACTCCCTTAATTGATATCTTAGAGGGTGTCGGGAGGCTTTTTGCACCATTGCTTTAATTTAGGAGGCTAAATGAGAAGAACAAAGATTGTTGTTACTGTAGGCCCGGCATGTCAAGAATCGGAAGTGTTAGAGCAAATGATCCGAAATGGAACAGATTTATTTCGAATCAACGCTTCTCACACCAATACAGAAGAGTTAAAAGCGTGGATTTTAAGAATTCAAAAAACGTGTGCCAATTTAAACAAGACTGTTCCTGTCCTTGTGGACCTTCAAGGCCCGAGAATTCGAACGGGGAGACTGGAAAACGGACATAAAGTTAAACTTATTCGTGGAAAAAACATTACTCTTAAAGTAGGAAGTGGATTAGGGACTGCTTCTGAAATAACAACTCCTTGTAAACAGTTTCATCAGATGGTTAAAAAAGGGGACCCTATTCTGATTGATAATGGGGTTCTTCAATTAAAAATAATTTCTGTTAGTAAAACAAAAATACAATGCCGTGTTGTTGTCGGAGGAGATCTTGGAGAAAATAAAGGAATAAATTTACCCAAGGCCCCAAATGCTTTACCCGCCCTTTCTTCTAAAGATAGAAAAGATATCGTTACAGCATTGGAGGGTAATGCTCACTATTTAGCGCTTTCCTTTGTGCGAACAGATAAAGATATTTTGGAAATAAAGAAAATATTAAAACGTAGAAAAAAAGAAACCTCTGTAATAGCAAAAATTGAAAAACCTCAAGCGATTGATCGCCTAGATTCCATACTTAAAGTAACGGACGGCATTATGGTTGCCCGAGGAGACCTTGGGATTGAAATGGGTGTGGAGAAAGTTCCTTTAATTCAGAAAGAAATCATTCGCAGAGCCAACGAAGCGGGCCTGCCTGTGATAACGGCGACACATATGTTGGAATCTATGATTACGAATGCGACACCTACCCGAGCTGAAGCTTCTGATATTGCAAATTCTGTTTTGGATGGAACGGATGCAGTGATGCTTTCGGGTGAAACAGCAGTTGGAGAGTATCCTATCAAAACACTTAAAACAATGTGTAAGATTATTCGCGAAGTAGAAAATTTTTCTGAAACAAAAAACGTACAGCGTTCTAACGCAAAAGAAGATGATGGGGATTCTTTTATCCATGTAATCACAAATGCGGCAAGACATGCGGTCAACCGTCTAAAAGCAAAAGCAGTTATTGTGCTAACAAGAACAGGCCGCACAGCGTCTTTGGTTTCTAAATTTGCGCCAAACGCTCCCATTATTGCTTTGGTGCCTACAGATTTTGTGATGAGAAAAATATCTATTTTTAAAGGAGTTAAACCCATTAAAGTAAAGTACTCTAAAAAAAGCACAGAATTTTTGCAACAAGTAGATAAAGTTTTACTCGATTTAAATATCTTTAAAAAAGGAGACTCTGTCGTTTTAGTCTCCGGAAAAAATGCCTTCTCGGATATGGACTACTTCATAAAAATCCACAAAATTACCTATTAAACAAAACTAAGTGGCGGCGCCTCTTCTTATAGGGTACTCTTAAATAAGAGGTAACGTATTAGAAATACGGAGGGATAGCATGAAAAAATTTTCAACCAAAGAAAAAGCAGTAGATTTTCATCAGTGGATACTTCCATTTATTATATTGATGGCCATATTATGTTTGGTTTTCTCATATACGAAAAAAGCCTATGCAGTTCAACCGGCTGTAAATACAGAAGCAGAGGTTTCGGAAAAAATGCGTAGTTTTGATGAAACAAAACCAGAAACTTTGGGTGGAGTAGACGACTTTACAGTTAAGAATGACTACGAAGAAAACCTGTATATGGCCGAAAAAATGGCGATGGAACCGCCTAAGGCAGGTTTAATTTATACCGATGTACCAGTAGAAGGTCTTGTAAAAGAACTAGAAGCAGAGGCTGATTCGGCACTAATGAAAAAACCAATGCCTTTAAAATCAGAAGTTGAAATTAAACCTGTAGATGAATCTGGAATAGACCATGACAATCCTCTTCCGACAGATATGCCGGACACTTCCCAAGGAGATGAGTTTGTTGACATTGTCCTTTAGTTTGTTGGGTGCCAAGCACTGTAATGTTTGGCACCTTAGAAGGATGTTTCGACTAACTTCTTTTAGAGTATCATGTTAGAGAAATGACAAAAAGAATACATTCCTATATACTGGTAATTTAAGCGAAATATGGTACGATTCCCCTTATTTTGTTTAGGAGATTTATCCGTATAGTGAGCAATCCAATTAAACCAAAATTATACTCATTAAGAAAACCCATCGCTATTTTTGTGTCCCTTTCTTTCATACTTTTAAATACATTTGTTTATGTGACGCCTGTATTTGCAGCAAGGCCTTTATCGTTTTTTGAACAGGCTTCGAGTTTCTCTACGGCTAAGTCTTTAGGGGATAAAGGGGAGCAGGAAAAGTTTGATATAGAGCATATCCAAAAAAAAATGAATCATGCTCTCGTTTATTTAAGTGCTATTGAAGGATACAGTGATGAAAATTTTGACCGAATGCTTCTTATGAATCCTTACTTAGCAAAGGGATATCGCTTAACAGATTTGGTGCGGGACAATGGGGTTTTAAAAGCAAAAGAGATTGCAGAACTTATTTGGAATTATTTGCCTAAAGGAAAAAAGACACAATTTGTTTCTGTTTACCCGGACGTTTTAGAGCAGAAAAGAAAAAAACTCACACCTCTTGGAGTTGGGGTTTATGAAGAAAAGGGGCTTGTACGAGATATTCAAGTTCAAAAGGGAAGCTTTTCCTATGGTCTTGTGAAGACTTTTGTTTTTGCTGAAATGAGTCCTGGAGAATACTTCCTAATTTCTAAAGTGGTTCCATCAAAAAATGGTTTAAATGTTCGTTTTTCTAAACATGATCCACAAATTTTTAATCATTCTCCTCAGGATGTTTCCATAAAACAATTATCTAACCAGTTGGGCACTCAAGACACTACGGTGTATGAGGTTGGGTATCAAGCAAGTTTAAGAAGGGAAGGTTCTCTTGCTTATGAATTTGCCACAGTGGCTTTTCTTAACGAAGAGGAAAGTCGTAAATACTGGCATTCTTTGAGAGAGGAGCATGTTCCTTTTTATTTGGCGGAAAAGAGAGAAGAGATTGAATCTTATATGCCAGAGCATATTCACGAAAGAACAGGGTATTTTGAGGTAGACTATTTGAAAGAAGAAACTGCAAGAAAGATAAGTTATGCTATTTTTTCTCCATGGGAAGAAATTCTAACCTTTTTTGAAGATTTAACGTTAGAAGAACAAAAAAGATTTGAAGACCCTTTTTCTTCAGAGATTTTCCAAACAATCTCAGAGCTAGTAAAAATAACTGGAGCCAGTCTTGGAGAGAAGAATATAGATGTTGTACGTCTTCTTAAAGAGCAAGTAGTCTCAGATATGCAGGGTTTTTATGAAAACCCAGAAGCGGTGAAAGCAGGCTTTGAGATGGAATATAACCCAAAGACTACTTTAGAGGGGCATATATGGCCTGGCCCGGATGGCTCCCTTTGGCTACATCTCCATATGATAAAAGAAGGAAAGGGAGAAAATGGACTGTTCTTTAGAATAGAAGAAACGGATACAGGCATAGAATTAACAGAGCCTTTAGGAGAAACAAAAGCATTAATGGAAATTCATGGAGCTATTGTTTCGTTAACTGAAGTTCTTCCACAGAATATCGTCGATTGGATCATCCATTTAGCACAAGATGCTATAGAACCAGAAAAGGAGCAAATAAAGAAAATTTTAGAAGCAAGAAAAAATAATACAAGATGGTATTTAAACAGTGAAAAACTCGCAGAAGGTATTTCCGGGAATGTGAAAGGGCTTTGGACAAAAGTTAGAAAAGATGAAGAAAGGGTCACTATTAAATATTTTGGAGAAAACATTTCCAAAGGAGAAGAAGGGTTATTTCGTTGGAGAATATCACCAGAATCAAATCCAAAGACATCAGAACTAGTTGAGTATTTAGAAGGAAGGGTAAGGAATTTATCAGGTCGTATAAGAAAAGAGGAAAATTTCAATTTATCTTTGATTCAAGGACAAGAAGGTTCTGGTCCGTTGGTGTTGGGTGCTCAGGGAGAGCATTGGGTTCATTTTCAATTAAAACAAGAAGGAAGAGACTCAGGAGTAGCTAATATTTTATTTCGTTTTATAAGGGAATCAAATGGTTTTACCCTAGCTCAAACTATGATTAAGAGGTTAGATGACGCTGAAGGGATTTATTCTGCTTATATTCCTGCTGAAGAGATCCTAAATTCATTAGCCTTAAAATGGCTTAAGACGAATGCAGAAAAGGTTGTTAGAGATCGTTATGGAGCGTTGGAGTCAGATTCTGAATGGTTGAAAATGGCTTTATATGATCCTTATGGTCAACCGGCGCTTTATGAATCTTTGAATTCTGAGGCAAGAGGTTCTTATGAAGTATGGAGAAGTTCTTTTCTAGTAGAAGATTATAAGAGAGGCATTCTTTTTCCAGATGGGGATACCAACAAATATCGTTTGCGTTTCAAAATATTATTTGATGTAACTAAAAATTCAAAGCCTTCATCAGCTGCTAGTTTGGGGATGCTGCAGGAAGATGTGTCTGTTGCAATGAGGAAAGATGCTTTGCTGAAAAAACTTTTTGATGAATTGATCCAACCCGACTCGTTGGGCATAGACTTAATGAAAGAATTTTATGAAAAGAACCGCGATGACTACAGGCAAGCTTTCCTTGCTCTTACTAAATACAAAGATGCTTTAAAGGATTTAATCCAATTTTTAGGGGTTGAAAATATTCGAAATTTATTAAGAAAAAATATGAGTTCTGCTTCGTGGAGATCTATTCTGCATTCTGCTAAAAGTGAAAAAATGATAGAAACATTATCTCGAATAAGTGAAAAAACAGTTTTTGGGAATGGGGCGGTACAAGAAGCTTTTTCTATTCATGGAGACATTCTTCTTAAGGAAGTTTTAACCTCTACGTTTGATTTAGAGGCAGCAATGAGAGGGTTTAATTATTTAGCAAATACGAAGGAACGCCATAACGCCTTAAGAAGAGCATTTAAAATAGATCCTATGAATTTACTTATGGCTCTAATGCTGTTAGGAAACTCTAAAGGAGATTTGGGTGTTTTAGACCCATATATTCAAGTAGATGGTAGCGTAGATATCGCATCGCTTATGAGTAACAAAAAGATCACATTAAAATTTATTGCTTATCGTGCTCGAATGGCTTTTTTCCACGCTTCAAAAGCTGTTGTCGATCTTTTAAATTTAAGTCCAGAACAAGTAAGTTTTACTGTTGATGAAAGAGCAGATATTGAAGAGATGCCATTTTTATCTATAGAAGATGACGCGGGGTCATCAAAAGCAGAAGTTTCTTTGGCGTTTAATTCAAATATATCTTTATCTAGAGACCAGTTGTTACCGCTAATGCCTTATAAATATCTTTCACCTAAAAAAGAGGGTGTCTCAAAAAATATTTCTTCTTTAAACTCTGCAAGAAAAGTAATTATTGCCTATTCTCCATCAGAAAAGGAAGCGGGACTTATAGTCAAAGCCTACAATGAAGCTTATCGAGAAGTGGATAAAGAAAAACGACCAATACTTATTTTAGGTTTACTTCACAGAGAAGGAGAGTTAATGAGATCGCCGATCCTTCACAGTTTAAGAGTTAAGAAGAGAACTCTATTAGATCAAAGAAGGAATGAGAGTTGGGAAGCAGATAAAGTTCCCTTCCGTGACTTGGATATTGTGATTTTAAGAACTCAGGGAGAGCTGGTAAAATTATCACAGATAGCAGACTTAGCTTTGGTTGGTCAAGATAGAAATATAGTTGAACCCGCAAATCAACATGTGCCTATTCTGTATTTTGAAAGCAAACATGACTGGTATTACAATCTAAGCGCAAAGGATCTTCTGGTAAAAACGCAAGCAGCACAAGCCATAGAGGAAGGGTCTTTAGCTCAACAAATGGTGTCTGTTCTTAATGATGAGAAAGGGATTTATAAGCAAATGACTCAAGGTGCCGAAGCGGCAGTCGCTTTTATGAATGAAGCCATTGCACCAACAGCAAAAATTTATACTTCCATTGCCATTGCTGCTGAAATATTGAATCAAGTTCCGGGCGTTGTAGCTAGAAGCTTAGGAAAAGAAGAAGAATCTCACGTTACTCCTTCAGGGTTTCCTAAAAGGACTATTGGTACTGAAGCCGACCAACGACGTATCCAAAGAGCAAGAATAAGAGAGGCAACAAAGAGAAGAAAAGCCATGATGCCTCAGCCGCCGTTGATACAGCAAGTTGTTTCAGAGTTAAGAATCCAAGATATTAGAGCTGTTGGTAGGCAATTTGGTGCTTTTAATATGATGGGAACCAATGTAGACACAAAAATTAAAATTGATGCAGTAAGGCAATCGAGAGTTTCTAAAAAATATAAAATAACAGTTATGTATCCATCGGCAAAAAAACCAAAAGAAGTTCTATTAGCACTTATTAATGACCGAACCCTCCCAAGTGAGATCCGAGAGGCTTTCGAAGCGCTCGCAAAAGAGAAAAGTGTGAAGATACATCGAATTCCAATAAAAGTAGTGAAGCTTGAGAAAGAGAAGCCTCCAAAACAAACCCGCCCAACTTCATTAAGTATGGAAGATATTAAGACAACGGGTGAGAGTTTTGATGTGTTCCGAATCATGCCTGGTGTGCGCCCTGGGGTTCAGATTTATTCCGTAGGGGGTGGAAAAGGTCGCAACCTAGAGATTATCTATAACTTTAGCAGTTCAGCAGAAGATATATTAAAAGCCATTCTAGAAAACAATAGAATTTCAGATGAAATTAAAGCCCCTTTTGTAGAATTAGCAAAAGAGAAAGCTCCTCAGTTATTAGATTTTTCTCAGGGAAATAGTCTAGGTATTAAGAAAACTATTTTAGGAGAAAAAGTGAATCATTTGAAACAAAAGGTAGCAAATACACTTAATGCACTTAAAAGACAGAACTGGTCTTATGTAGAGATGTCTTTTGAGTATCGTTTAGCAGCTTTAGATATGGTAGTAAGTCATCCGGAGCAACATATTGTTAAATCTAATAACCCTAACGAAATTTTGATCCATTTACACTTGGATAGGCACCCCATCTATGGGAAAGAGGATGTGGGACTTTTGTTTCGCGTTCGTCTTTCAGGGGAAGAAGTAGAAATTATTCAAGTTATGGCAGAACAAGATGATAGTCAGAAAGAAAGGATTGATGGTTTTATCCCGCTAGAAATACTTGTTTCAGAACGATTAATTTCTCAAGAAATTATCGAAAATTTAAAAGACAGAGCTCTACGTGTTATCCAAGACAACAGCTCTCTAATTCAGGAGGCCATTCTGGAAGGAACAGTTTTAGGACAACCGCTTCATTGGCTTTTAGTTCAAGGGGCTACTCCATCCTTAGCTGGCTTGCACAACCTAGCTAGAACAACGCGCCATACGCTTTTTGGTGAGCAACCTATCGGAGAAAACTGGAAGATAGCAGAAGGAAATAGTTTAGGGCTAAAAGAACAGCTGGATACGCTCACTTCACAACACACAGTGCTTATAGACGCACACGACTTTAGACTATTGACGGAAAAACAAAGAGAAGAGATGTTTCTTTATGCTCTTTTAGATAAGGTAAAAGTCTTTGTGTATAATGATACAAACAGTGATCTAGCACCTTTATTTAGAAAAACAAAAAATATAGAAGCTTATTCAGGAGATGAAGAAAAAGTTTATAATAGAGTACAACGTACCGTCGAAGGCAAAATGATTCATCTCTCAAAGAGGATAGACCCCAGAGAGCAGTTAAGTGAATCTAAGTTTAACTTTGTGCGTTATAATGGAGATGAAGTAGGAACTGTAGGAATGGCTCTTTTGTATCAAGATAGTGATGGCCGCACCAATGGCTTTGTAAGAGATGAAGAAGGTTTCTTGGTTCTAAACTTGCGTTCTCAATTATTAGAAATGGTATTGAGCTACCAAGCTCAATATTTAGTCGCAATCGCGGCTTAAAAAGGAGAGTGTTATGACACAGATGGAAAGCTTTTTTGCGCCACTCACGTTTTTACCTGCTGTAGGATTGTTGATTCTTTCGACTTCGAACCGATATTATCGTGTAAATCAACTCATCCGACAATTTTCATCTGCTGAATGTATAAATAAACGATCCCAAGTAAAAAAAGAACTAAAACGCGCCGAACTTTTTCGAAATGCTTTAGTAGGCCTTTATCTAAGCACAGGGTTTTTTTCATTAGCTACTCTCTTAGCTAGTTTACTTTCAGAAGAAAATGCCCGGTTTGTACTAAAGTGGTTTACCATTATAGGTGTTTCAACCTTAGTTTTTGCTTCCCTACAATTGATTTACGAATCTTTCTTGTCCTTACAGATTATAAAAAAACATGTTTTAACAGCGCAAGAAGAGAGTGATAAGACTTCCAAGTAGCATTTCTTATTAAAAAAATCATAACCCTTTACAAAATAAAGAGTTAGGAAGTGTATAAATTCTGTTCAGGTAATGGTAATTCAGCAAATATATGGTAAGCTTAATTTCTTTGTATGAATGGAGAAATAAGGTACCGTGAAACATCAGCAAACATCCAAAACCCATCGACTTTATAAATTTACCGCTATTTCTGTGTCTATTATTTTTTTTCTTTTCAGTATTCTTCAATATGCGACGCCTGTCTATGCAGCAAGGCCCAAATCTTTCTTTGAGGTGGCCTTAAAGAACCCTGTAAAGCAGCAGGTGTCTTTAGCGTCCAGTTTAGGACAAAAAAGAACACTTCATGAAACAACGGATATTGAAACGCCTTTTCCTTCTTTAGAGTCACCTGAGAATGTCACTTACAGTCAACTCATCTCAATTTTTAGTGGGAAGTATGAAACTAGAAACTTGTTAAGAGGAGGCCCGATCGCTCAACCTGATTTTTTTGTCGCTTTTAAGGAGGAACCAAAATTATATCAAGAAAAAGAATATCCGAAAGGATCTCTTTCTGGAAATCACTCCGTCATACTACCATTTGCTCAGCCGGAAGATGTCAGAGATTTTAAAATAGTAATGGCAAAAATTTTAGAAGAAAACAGTGCTTTTCCTAAAAAATATATTTATAAACCGAACCAAGATGCTTTAGGTCGAGACATATTTCATCTTACAAAAGTAAGCCCAACAGAAATTGTCTTAACGATGGCTTTTGATAATATTTCAACAATCATGCCAATAGAAAATTATTTTAAAATACTTGGTTTAAAAGGATACGTTGAAGACATAAAAACATTTACAGTACAAATAACATTAAATCCGAAAGAAGTAGATGTTTTAGATATTCTTTATCGTTTATGGAAACTAATCTCAGATTCCTCAGATCGCTATGATGCAGGTATGATCGAATCAGCTATATCAGCAATTAAAATAAATGGAAAAGCTTTCGAAACAAGACATCAGTTTCTAGGAAACCTTAAGACAGGATATTTTGACTTTTTAAAAGGAAGATGGTTTTCGCGCATTGGTAGCTCCGCTTATTTTTCAAATGTAGGCATTGGAGCACGGCGCGAGGCTGCATCGACAATACAGGGTCTTGGTTTATTTCAGCCTTTAATCGATGCAGGCTATTTGAAAGAGTCTCGTTTATCCGAGTTTAGAGATTATGTGGACGAGACTCTAAAAGCAGAGTTTTTGTATTTATTTAAGCGTATTAAAAAAGTTGGAATTCCATGGTCAGAAAGGCTAGATGGCAGCTTTGATTTAGACCTTATGTGGCTGGCGCCTAAAAACGGAGAGTTTCCAAAGCCTGTTTTAATTGAAGCGGGTATGGGCATTGTTTCCGCCTCAAGCCTCGGAAAGAGTTATCCTGAGCCAAGAGTATTTCTTTTAGACATTGATGGGGTCTTGCTTCCCAAAAGATATTCTAGTGCACAACGGTGGGAGCTGATTATTGAAGAATTAAAAAAACGTTATGGTTTTTCTGTTCCAGATGAGACGGACCTTGAAGCATTAAGAGAAGATATTGCGTATGATGGAGATAAGAGTACGGTGTACTACGAGTTACTTCATGGCACTATGGATATGGAAGCTTATATTCAAAGAGTAAATCAGAAAATTACCCAACGCTCAGAGAAAAAAGCAGAGCTAACACTAGAAGAGTGGTGGGAGCTTTACTTTTTTGACCGAGCTGAAATAGACCCTGAAAAAACGGCCCAAATTAAGAAAGCTTTGGAAAACTTAAAATCTATTTCGAAGGAAATCGGTTTTCTAACGGACCGACTTGCAGGGGACGAGCCTTTCTTTTTACGACTTGTACGAGAAAATTACGGAGACCTGTTTCAGGAAGATCTTCATTTTCTATCAACAGATCTTGGGACCTCAAAAGCAAGCAACAACATTTATCCTTTGGTTCTTGAACGCTTGCGTCAAAACCCAAGATTTAAAGACATTCAACCCGAAGAGATTCTTTTCCTTGATGATAATTCTGATAATGTAGAAGAAGCCGAAGTGTTTGGCCTTCATGCAGTTCGATTTAAATACGAGTCTGATTTAATGGCCCCTATTTTTGAACAAGCTTTTACCAATAGTGTTGAGGGAAATAGCTTAGGAAGTAAAGAAAAGTCCCTGTTTTCGAAAACAGCAAGCCGCGTCAAGAATTGGCTGGGATTTGGCCCTTACTTTCCTGATTGGGCACCTCAAGCGTTAGAGATTAGGCATAGGGAAGATCTCCAACGGATACTTCAGGAAAAAGAGCCTCATGCGATTGTAGAGAGGCTTATATTTTATTTAAAGAAAACACCAAATGCTATTCCGGAAGCTTGGTATTTTGTAAATCAACATTACAAAAAAGAAGAACAACAACTTCTAATCCAAGTCTCTTCGATGGACAAGCTAAAACAAGAAAGTGCAGAGAAAGCACTGGCTCGCTTAATGCTCGAAGCGCTTCAGCATGCTGACATTGTTCACCTTATTTCGAAAATGGCAGCTCTCAGCCGAAGAGCTTTTATCTTCAAGACAACAGGGGTTCTTACCCACCTTGCCATAACAGCAAACCCCACTGCCCAGTTAGCGCAAAAAATTATTATGGGTGGTTTTGATCCTTTGCTTCAACTTCGCTCAGGGGGAGCTTTTGCTTTTGCTCAAATAATGAATGATCACATGTCTTTGGAAGAAATTAAACAGGCTTTTTCTGAAGGCAAATTTCCAGGTTTGTTTGCCTATGAAATTTTGGAGCGTTCCGATGGGCGTCGTCCAAAGGTCTTAGATCGCCTTGAATTGCCAGAGGGCTTTTCTTTAGATCACGATGGTTGGTTTGACAGTTCCGATAATGCGATTGGAGAAGGTTTTCAAAACGCAGTTAATGATGTGATAAACAGTCATATTGCTGGAGGTGGAAGAGTTACGGAAGGTTTTACTCGTGGAGTTATGAAAGAGTTAACCAGCCCTACCAGCGGTTTATTTCGAAAGGTGCTTTCCAGTGTTCATGGAAGCTTAACAGATTTCGCTGGGCAATTAGCTGTCGAAGAAGCAGCCCGAATGAGTCGACGTGCATGGAATCGAAATGAAGAGGACGTAGAGATTTCTCATACTGTTTTTTCAATGCCGCAGGCTGCCGTTTTAGACTGGGTTCAAAATACACAAGAAACATCGGAGATGAAAGAACAATCCGATCGTTTTGCTCTATCCATATTAAGCACACTTTTTGTTTATTTGATGAAGGAAAAGTCAGAAAAGGAAACCTATATTGGAAATCAATATAGACTGATCCAAGACACGATGTGGGATGGAGAGGGAGAGCGCTTGATTATTGACTTAAAGCTGATGGTAGGAGAAGCCTTTTCTAATGCAATAGACTCTTATTTAATGGGTGTTTATGGAGAAAAAATTTTAGAAGATGAAGACTTCAGTTTTGGAGAACGCATTTTAGCGCACCAACTTCAATCACGGATTCTTGTTGATAAAGAACGAAGAGAATTTGTTATTCAGCTGATCGATAATGGCCTTGGAGAGACGAGCATAGATAAAAGAGCTATAAAAAGGAAAGCTTGGAAAGCGGCCTTTGAGGAAGGGGAAGAGTATAAGTTTTTCGGAGGACAAGGAAATGGGGTGTCAGGGATATCCGAGACTGTAGAAGCCTTTGGTGGTTCCACCAAGATTTATGACAGACCTAGTGAACGAGGGGCTATTCGTGAAATCGTTATTCCATTTGAAGTAATTCGAAAAGAACTAGAAGAGTTACAACGATTGCAAAAAGAAAAAGAAGCCACAGAGGCTGAGAAAGATGATGAGGAAGGTGTTGATGCTCAAAGCTTGGGAGAACAAGAAGAGAGAGCCGTTATGAAAGCCCGGATTAAAAAGGTTCATGTCACAGTGGGAGTTAAGGGATTCGAAGGTTTTGAGAGTTATCAGATCAATAATGCTATAAACAACTTTAAAGATGCTCTTTATTTAATTGCTAGTTTAGTCCCTCAGCAAAATCTAAGGCTCAAACAATTTCAAGATAAAGTAAGTCAAATATTAAATTATAGAAGTATCCACATTGAGTTTGATAAGAGCTTACAAACAGAAGGTCCTTTTTATTCTAGTGAAGTTAGAAGAGGAGTTTTTGTTTTAAAGAGTGCCTTTCTTTTTATTTTAAATAAACAGAAAACAGACGATGATGTTCGGTTAGAACAGATTTTTAAAGGGCTTCTTTCTTCCGTTAAATTTTCCCCAGAAGCTAGAAAAGGAGTGATGCAGTTCTTAATGAATGGAACAAGGCTGGAGCATCCAGATGGAAAAAAAGTCATTCAATTTCCAGATGCATGGCCAGAAACACAGCCAGAAACTTCAGCTCCCACAAGAAGAGCTCAGCGTCCTAACATAAAACGGCCTGATGGCCAATCCAATGCTAACAGTTTGGGAGTTGCGAAGCCTTTTGATGGGGATTACGCGCAGCTTCAATTGAAAAGTTTTATGGAAACACATTTTGCCTATTTTTTAGAAAAGACATCTTCGAGATTGGGTCAAGCAAAGCTTGTAGCTGGAGGGTTGCAATTGGGAGAAGGTTTTATTTCTTTGCTTTCTCAAATTACGGAGTTGACACAAACATTAGACAAATTTCCAAGGGAAGCAGATGAAGCTGAGAAGAAAGAATGGTTTGAGGCTTTTGATGAAAGGTTGATGTTGATTCAAAAGGAATTAAATGATTCTTATTTAAATAAGAATGGGTTGTATTTTACTTTTGATTTTTTCAGAAATTTGAAGCACCCCCGTATCAATTACATTCTTTTCCGCATTGATGCTGTTCAAACATTTACCGCTGTGGATGCTCAAGGAGAAGTGAAAGACAAAGTAGATATTTTTTCTAAAACTCGCCTTAGTTTCCGAGCCTTCGGCAGAGACGGTTCTGTGGGATATTTCACGCCACGTGATGATACTTCCCATGCACTTAGAGATGAATTAACGCGTAATGTGAGAAGAGCTTTGGTTCCTGAGCTGATCCATGGGTTAAAAGAGGAGTCTAAAGAGGGCGCCATTTATAAACGGATTGCAGAAGAAATGGGTATTACACCAGAAGAATTTCGATTGCTTGAGAAGATGAGCGTAAAAGATCCTGCAATGAAGGATCATCAGAGAGGACGGTTTGCAGGTTTTACCCGAGAAAGATTGAAAAGAGATTTAGATTGGAATCCAGATTGGGATTTGTTCATCCATGGAGACATGTTTGAAATTCCTCTTATTACAGACACTAAGTTATGGAGAACCTTTAAGGAGTTTATGTCTAGGTTTGATGGAATCGAGTACGAGCAGCAGAGGCTAGTTGCGGACTTAACCCCAGAATTTGTTGCCTATCTTGGTGTTTTGAAAAGAATCGTGCACCGATTAGAACAAGGAACTTTACGTCATGAATTTAGACATTACTTGGAGCGAAAAGAGGACTTCACTCGTATTCAACACGAGACCTCAGCGTATCTTGCTCAGCTAGCGTGGGGTGATTACCCTTATGCTTCTTTGTATGGTATCGCCAATCATGCAGAAAGGAATGAGCCAGAGGAGACTTATTATGAAGCAGGAAAAGTTATAGTTTCTGCATTAATTCGAGAAATGTTTAAGAAATATCCTTTTAAAGATAATGGGGAACGTTATCAGGGATTAAGCATCGAAGGGGACTCGCAAAACTTTGTTGATAGATTACGAACGAAAAATGACTTTCTGGCAGAGCAACTCCCTCAGATTTTGGCAAGGTTACTGACTTTGAATGGCATGGAACTACGAGAGTTGGCAAAAAACGCTTGGGAGATCGAGTTTGAGAAACCTTTAGACGATTACCAAGTTTTAGAGGTACAAGAATCTCGTCAAATGGAAAGCCAACTAAAAGACTTTAGAGCTAACCGTTCGGAAGTTTATGAAAAGTTAACACGTTTGATCGAAGAATATAAAGAGACGGGACAAGTAGACGAAGCTTTACTTCATTCTATCCCTCTTCAGGAAAGAGCAGATGCGGATATGGAGCTAGATCTCCAAGGAATCGATTCTGATGTATTGAAATCTTCCCGTTGGAAAATGATCACAACCATTCCTCGAGGGGATTACCATTGGTTTGGAAAAGACAAATTGAGACGCCTGGTTCAGGAGTTTGGAAGAAACGTCTTTCAGGATATTTCCTCAACAGCCTCTAAGTTTTTGATTGGAGAAGTAGATTGGGATTATCAAGGGGCAGCTCCTTTTAAATATCGCGTAGGTGTTTTTGTTCCTGTGACGGCTTTCTTCCAAACAGGCTTTCGTTACCCCTCAAAACCTTATTTGGAAGGAAAAAGCGATCAATTATTTCGGCTCTTTAATAGAGCCGAAGCAGATGCTGTCAAGAATCGTAGAGATATGATGGAGAGAGTTACTCAAGGTAGATACAGAGGAATTCATGCTGTGTCCGAATCTGGAGAGCCTCTTATCATTGATCGAACAAAAACTTTACCTCTTGTTCATGAATCCACAATACGAAACGTAAGACAAGAGATGGTGCATCACCTGATAATAGAAGCTGGGGGAAATATAACAGCAGAACAACTCTATGATGAATTAGGACGGCTCGTGATCCATAGCGCACGCAGTCTTGATAGAGCAATGGATTGGCTCTTATCGACCAAAAAAGGAAAAGCAGTCCTTAAAGACCGTTTAAATTTTGACCCAGACTCTATCTCAATTCAAGATTTAACTCAGAATCTAAATGATGAAGATGTTTTTGCTGGATGGCCTGAAGTGGTGGCAAAGAGCTTAGGGATTGAGCAAAGGTATGAGAACTCGGGTTTATCTGAAAAGTTAGGAATGAGCTGGGAAAAATTGAAGACGCAACATTCTGATTTGGTTCAAATATTAAACACCACATTTAATGCAATGGATCTTTTTGAGAGGTATATCAATAATGGTGAAAGTTTAAATAGCGTTGAAGAATTGTTTAAAAGAGTTAGCAAAGTCAAACAGAGACCTTTTTCAAAAAGCTTTAATGAGCTGAAACTTTTGAGTGAAGTGAGTAATAAAGAAAGAATAACACAAGTGACGATGAGTGTTCAGCTGTTAACGGAGATTGTAAAAGCCTCCAAAGATGCGGCTTATTTTGTTTTTCGAGCGCTTAGGCATTTAGCGGAAAGCACAGAGCAAAATGTGGGAATGGGATTGTTTCTTGATGTTACATTTTTAATACCAATTGTTAAAGCTAGCGAATCAGGCTCTGCTAGTGCTATAGAGCTACTTAGGGAAGTGGAAGAAGGTGTGTCGCAAGGATTGTTAAGCCCTAAATTAATATCCATAGAATCCTATGTGCTTATTGCAAAAACCTCTGCCCCATACCAACAACGTGCTTTCGAACAACTTAGAAAATTAATAGAAAGGGTAAAAGAATTAAAGGTTGATGAAGAATTTGTGCGCTTGGAATTTTTAGAAGAAATTTCCAAAGCAGCAAAAGGGTATACTCAAACCGCATTTGATTTTCTTAGAGTTGTAGGAGAAATTATAAAAACAGGGAAGTTAAGTAAAGATGTTTTAGACATAGAATTATTTGAAAGAATTGCCATTACCACCGAAAAATTTGAATATGATGTTTTCGATTTGTTAACTGGTGTAATAGAGGATGTGAAGAGAGGAACAATAAATGTCGGAGTTTTGGATAAAGGTTTATTATTCGAGGTGGCAGACCAAATGAAAGAAAACGCTAGATATGCATTTCGAAGAATAGAAAAGTTAGGGCAGGTAGCTGCAAAGGGAGTTTTTCGAAAGGATCAGGTTTTAGAGATTGTTAGAAAGGTAGATACTATAGGACCCGATGAAGTTTTGAGACAGTTAGATCTGTTGACAGAGATATGGAAAAGAGCTTCTCAGGAAACAGAAACTCCATTAAATGGACAAGAACCGGAATGGCTACGGAAAGATTTAAAAGGAAATAGTTTGGGAGAGGAAGAGTCTCAGCGTGCTGTCGTAGCAATTTTAGATAACTTATCACAGCGAGTGAATATATTTATTGGCGCACTTGATATTAATAATTTTTCACGAGAACAATTAGATGAAATATTTAAACTAGCCGCCAGAAATCCAAAGCAGTTGCGAGTTATTGTTGTTAATGCCGCTGGCTATGATAAACACCCCTTGCTGAATCTACCAAATATATATTTCACGCCACAGGCGGAGCTTGCTGCGGGAGAAGCAATTCGTAAAGCCAAGCACAATCTACATCTATCTCGCATGATTGATCCAGCAGAGAATTTTGCTTTAGTCGGAGAGAACAAATTTAGATATGCGAATGATGAAAACGGTCTTTTAGGTGTCGCTTTGCTATACACCCAATCTGAGAACCCACTGTCTTTTCTAACGAAGTATAATTTAAGGAAAGTAGAAGGATTCTTTTCCTCAGTACAGGAAACCCTGTTAGCCCTAGTCCAATCCCACGAAGCTGATTTGCTCCTATCTCGGGCGGCTTAGGGTTCTAGTAGAAACACCTCCTTAACCTCTTTGTTTTACCTAATTTTTGAGTATTTTTCTTTTTTATCCGTCTAAAATAGAGTACCCTTCCGTAGACGGTTATAGATGCCTTTTAAGGGTAAAAGGTTAAAAAAGGAGAATGACATGAAAATGACACATATTTTAGTATTAATTCTTATGATTTTTGTATTAGGGTTTTCTCAAGATGCTTTAGCGAATCGAGATATTGAAGCTAGAGGCCCTGATGGCACGGTTGAAAGAGGTCTTGAAGGCGTTGATCGCTCAAGCAGTTCTCGTCTTCCTTTTCATCATGATGATTATGACAGTATTGAACCCGAAGATTATGATAACTATGACGGTACCTATGGGAATGGTTTTGGTACGGGGTTAGCCGGCGTTTTATTTCCTCCAATGCCAGAGGGTGGCAGTGAAGGGTCGGGCGGAACACCTCAGGCGGAAGGTGATAGTAACGGAACCGCGAGTGGTTCCACACCTACTAATGAGGGAAGCTCTGACGCTGGAAACACAAACGCAGGTAACGCAGGAAATGCTGTGCCAAATGGAGGCAACCCTGTTGCAAATCCAAATGCGAATAATCAAGGTGGAGGAGGCGACGCAAATGCTCCTACAGCACCTAACGTAGAAGATCTTTTTGAAAGCGGCGATGATTTTGCGAGCTCAACAGACTCTGGTACGGGCTTAACAACAACTTCTCATGATGGAACCGTTACAGTGAGCGATGGAGATGGGAATGTTGTTTCTCAAACACCTAGTTCTTCATCAACAAGCACAGAGACATCTGCTACTTGGACGAATCCGGATGGAAGCACTGGAAGTTGGACGCCATCGTAGTAGTAGTTTTAATAGAAATTTGAAAAAGAAAAAATTTAATTAAAAGAGGTGTTGTTATGAAAATTATTCATTTTTTATTCATACTTATGATTGGTGCTTTACCTTCAGTTTTTGCGGACACAGTCACAACAAACCCTATTACACATCGGGTAACAGGATTAGAAGAACAGGGTTATCGATATACCGGCGGAACAGAGACCATAACACGAGATGATAGCGGCAATATTACTAAAACGGAAAGCAAGATTAATTGGGTTAAGAAAAATGATGATGGAACTAAAGAGACTAGAACAAGTACCACAGAATATAATGGTGAGGTGTTTGTTGACGGAGCTCCTGTTAAGGATACAACGACAACAACTCAAATTGGAACAAACGGAAAGCCTACATCTTCAGAAACAAAGGAATATGGTTATCAGAAAGATGATAAAGGGGTTAGTTGGAGAATGGGTGCAGATAAAGTTACCAAAACCAACTTTGGAAAAAATGGCAAGCCATCCAGCACAACAGTTGAAGATGGAGGGAAGCACAAATTAGAAGATATTAAGTATGACAAAAAAGGAATTAAAGAAGAAAGCACAACTTATGCGGGTGGCAAAGTAACTTCAAAAACAGATTATGACGCTAAAGGCGAGCCGAACTCTATCGATTGGATGGGTAAAGATGGTAAGACGATTATTCAAACCAAGAGTTTTGGAAAAGATGGAAAGTATTCGATAACACGGTACCGTGATGATGGTAGCGTTTTTGTTGAGACAGACTTTGACAAGGATGGTCACGCCACAGACTCTAAAATGCATTTAAGTAATGGGGGTTCAGTTAGAACATCTTTCGAAGATGGTTATCCGGTAAAATCGGTTAACTATGATAAAGATGGCAATGCTACAGGTGTTCATTATCATAAAAACTCTAGACCTAAACCAAAAGCTTTAGCCCGTGAAACGGGTGATAGTACTGGAATTTTCTCAGAAACGGGAGACAGCACAGGGATCTTTACTTCAGAAACCGGAGATAGCACCGGAATTTTCCAAATTGCTGAAACAGGTACAGACACAGGGATCTTTACAGGAGAGTTTGAAATTCCTGGAGTAGATAGTCGTGATATGTCCGATATTGGATCCCCAGAAATTGATGAACATCATCATCCTTAAAAGAGAGAGCATAAATAATGAAAAAACAAGTTATCCTACTTTTAATCGTAACCCTATTTTTTTGGACGCCCGTTGTTTTTGCTGAAACAGAAGTGATTACAGATCCTGATACGGGAAATGTAACTACCATCACAACAACAACAAAACTCTTTAACGAAGAGACAACGCCGGGAAACTCTCAAGTAGGTTTAGAAACAACGACAGTGACAACACATTCTGATACGGGAGAAACACAAACCATAGTTGAAGATGAAGATGGAAATATTATTTCTGGAGAAACAACCTTTGCGGATGGATCTTCTTTTAGTTATAGAAGAGATGAGAAGCGAGGGCAAACAAGGCGAACACAAAGAGATGCCGATGGAAACAGCAACACTTGGATTCATTATGATAATGGAGATGATTACACAAGCGACTCAGATTTGAATGTAACTATAACTACAACGGATCCCGATACAGGAGAAGTAACAGTAGAAACCTATCATAACGATACAGGAGAGACGACCATATTAAAAGAAGATGCGGACGGAAATCCAATTTCTTCAGAGACAGAGTTTCGAGATGGCTCTAGAATGAAATGGGAAGAACATCCCGATGGATCTACCTCCACAACTCACACAAATACGGACGGAACAAAGACAGTGCATACGCGATACCTGGATGGAACTCAACGCATTGACGAATATGATGAAAATGGCGAGCTCATTATACAGAGAAGGTATGGACGTCATGGCAGACCTATTTTAGAAGGTGGTTTTGGAGATCTTGAGGAATCAGGAGATAACACAGAAACTTCCCAGCTAACAGAAACCGGTACAGACACTGGAATATTTGTAGGGGACTTTGAAATTCCAGGAGTAGATAGTCGTGACATGTCCGATATTGGAGCCCCAGAAACAGAGCGTCACCATCCCTAGGTTTGGAGTGAAAATAAGATAAATTAGGTAAAGAATAAACTAAGAGACATCCTTAATTTCTACATACCATAATACCCAACCAATTTAATAACAAATAGTTACCTCTCATTTAAAAAACGATATAAATCTGAGACTTTTCTGGAACTGTGAATATAGGTCTGAAATATGGTACTCTTTTTGTAGTAATTAAGGGGCATTGTATCTCAATGAACAACAAGTCTAAGCCACGAGGATCATTATTTCACAAACACGTCGCTATTTTTCTGTCTATTTTCTTCACACTTTTTAATATCTTTGAATATGCCACACCTCTCTATGCAGCAAGGCCCAAATCGATCTACGAAACTGCGTTAGAGGATAAGGGGGCTTCGAAGCAACAAATTTATGCAGATGCGGCTAGTTTAGGAAGGCAGGATGAAACAAAAAGACGGCCGACAGGAAGAATAGCTCCTGTTACTTTAACCTCCAAAGAGATAGAGATTATTAACAAGGCAAAAGTTGGAGCGTTAGGAAGACTTAAAAAGGCAGATGGAAGTGATGTGCAGATTCAACCCTATAGTTCCGAGCTCAATTTGTATGCTCGGCTTCAAGCAAGACATCCTGATTTCAAAAACGACGAAAAAATAGAACAAAAATTGGATCTAGGAATAGCTGGAAAAAATGTTCTCGTAATCCCGGGTTATAGCATTAATGGATTTATTTTAGCAGAGGAAGGAGCTAAATCTGTTACCGTTTATGACGCAGATCCAAACACGATTGCTTGGCTTAAAGCAATCAAGAAATTTTGGCATCATAGAGAAGTGGATAGCAATTTGCTCATGCTTTCTGTTGGGGAAGCATTTATGGCTAATACGGATTTAAACTCAACATCCAAACTTTCCGCAAAAGGCAGGTTGCCCAAAGCACTTACGACCACAGGCTATATGGTGAAATTAATTAAAGAAGCGATGGAAATTTATTATTCAGACCCAGACAAGAATGCTAAAAGCAGAACGCTTCCTACAGAACTTAAAAGCAATATTACCTTTCGCCAAGGAGACATAGAAAAGATTTCGCGTGATCTGGCCGTACGAGAACCTTATGATTTTGTATATGTCCCTTGGATATTAGGGAAAGATCAAGACATCCGAAAAGAGAAGCGAAGAACGCTCCGTGTGCTCAAACAAATTCGCCAAGTTTCATCTCCCAATGTTCGTATTATGATTACCCCTTCCGACGCCGATCTTGCCGAAATGCTAGAGCAAGCGGGCTATAAAGTCCAAGAAGATATTCTCGGCTTAGAACAAAACTATTTAGTTGCAACACCCGAAGGAGCAGAAGCAAAGAGTTTGGGGACAAAGGACCTCTATGAAGTAACAGATTTGCTAAAGCAATTAAATATGAGTTGGGAGGAGTTTGAATGGGAACATCCAAAGTTACTCGCGATATTGTTTGAAGATAACTTTGCCATGGAGGCGTTTGTTGCCTATAGCAAGAACCTTGCGGTTAAGAGTCAAATAAAAGAAGTTGAGGAATTGTTTGAAATACTGGCAAGAGGAAGAAATTCTGAGGCTCTCTACGGAGATGTCGAGGATATATTTGGATTAAGAGGACTCCTCTACATAGGAAAAGGGGTATCCGAGGGAAGGATGTACAAGGAAGTTTTAGATTTAGAGATGTTAACAAAAGTTGCTGAAGCCGTGGGAAGCGAGGCTTCCAACGTGTTTGTCATTTTAGGAGACATATGGCAAAGTGTGTCAGAAGAACCTGCGAGAGAGGAACTTTTAGACAAAGAAATGATAATAGCAATAGCCGAAAAATTCAAAACAGAGAGCCGTAGAGCTTTTTGGAAGCTAATCTCTTTGGGCATAACAGGAGAAGAATTTAGAAAAGAAGAGGTTTTAGAAATTGTCAGAAAAGTTGAATATATAGGGGTAGAAAAAGCCTTGCTACAGCTGGACCAATTGAATGCAGAATGGAAAAGAGAAGCTGAGAAAAACACAGCTCAACCAGAAGAGGTTGAGGAGCCAGAATGGCTGCGAGAACAAGTAGATGCGAAGAGTTTAGGGGCCAGGGAAAAGTACGAAGCATCAGAGTTGCCAGAGCAATTGGATTTAAGTTGGGAAGAATTAGAAGGAGACTATCCAAAGTTAGTAGAGATACTAGGAGAACAAATAAATGCGATAGAAACATTCGTGGTCTATGCAGGTAATTTAAAGGAAAAGGAAAAAATAAAAAAGGTTGAAGAACTATTTGAGATTTTTGTAAAAACACATAGATTGAAAGCAGGATTTTCCCTTTTTGGTTTGCGGTACTTAGCAGATAGATTTAGCCGTCAAGGAGAGAATGCTAAGTTGTTTGAATTTGAATTTTTGGCGGAGGTAGCAGAAGCAATGGGAACAATGGCAGGAGAAGCCTATATGAGAATAGCAGAGTTAGGAGAAGCAAAAGAAGAAGTGGGGCTTAGGATAGAAGAGATTTTATCTATTATCCGCAAAGTAGAGCATGAAGTAAGTAGAGACGAAGTGTTAATGCAATTATATCTGTTGAAAGAGGAATGGGAAAGAGAGTCTCAAGATGAAGCTCTAACGCAGGAGGAAGATGATGAGTGGTTGAGAGCAGGTGTGGAGGGGAAGAGTTTGGGTGCTGAGCGGGATGTGATGGACCAAGTTTTACAACTAAGAAAAATTATTTTATTAGATAAAATTGCTGGTGAAGTAACAACAATGAGCCTTGATGATTATAGTCGGCTCCGAAGTTTATTATGGAAATTAAAAGTTAAAGATAATGAAGCTTTTAAGCAATTAGATATTCTTACCTTAGGGCCCGGGGCTAGTTTTTTTATGGAGGAATTATTAATAGCGTGGGAAGTGCAAAATGTTGTTTCTGTAGGGTTGTTTCGTGAAAGTATTTTTTTAGGAATGTTACCGTTTCCTGAAAAAGAACTTTCAAGAAAAGATAGAGAACAATTGTTAGAGAGTGGTCGTTTTCAGTTTCATGAACAGTCTTATTTGGATTATCTTAGAACAGTTCCAGATAATTCCTTTGATTTAGTTTATACGCGTGGAAGTTTAGAAATTGATGCCATTCCATTTGAAATGGAAAGTACTTGGTTGGGTGGAATGTTTTATCTTTACGACGTGTATAAGGAGCTTTATCGAATTTTAAGACCAGGGGGCGTTATTATGAATTTTCCTTATGGGGGTTTAGAAGAGGGGCCTCTTTCAAATGTTTTGAAACGATTACTAAGAAATATTAATTTTGAAATTCATCAAAATGAATTAGCTCAACGAACAACCCCTTTTAGTTTAATAAAAAAATCAAACTTCAGAGTCCCTCAATATTTAGGTCAGCCCACCTACCAATTTCCACCCTCCAATAATGAAGTCATGGCCAGTAGTTTGGGAGCCAAAGAAGAGTATGAAAAGTCAGGGTTGTCTCTAGAATTAAACCTAAATTGGAGAGAGTTAGGAAGGAAATACCCAACGCTGGTAAAGATATTGGAAGAGAAGGAAAACGCAATAGAAGCAATGATCTCCTATATAGGAGGCAGCACGAAAGAAATACGATTAGAAGAAATAGATAAACTCTTTAAAAGAATTGTTCAAGCCAGTGAACATCAGTCTTTGAACGTGTTTTATACCCTAAGATATTTGGTAGCAGAAGTAAGAGTGGGAAAATTGAAAGAAGAAGTCCTGTCCGTGGAGTTTTTGACAAGAATCGTTGAAGCGAATGGAGAGAGTTCTTGGAAGGCATTTGAAGCTCTAACTGACTTCGTCAGAGGAGTGAGAGAGGGAAGGGTGAAAGAGGAATTGTTGGACGTGGAGTTTTTCGAAAGAATCGTCCAAGGCAGTGGAAAGTCTTCTGCGCATGCCTTTGGAGCTCTAAGGCATTTGGTAAGAGGAGTAAGAGAGGGAAGGGTGAAAGAGGAATTGTTGGACGTGGAGTTTTTCGAAAGAATCGCCCAAGGCAGTGGAAAGTCTTCTGCGCATGCCTTTGAAGCTCTAAGCAAGTTGGTTATAGCAGTGAGGGCAGAAACAGTAAAAAAAGAAGTCCTGTCCGTGGAGTTTTTAGTTGAAATAGCAGAAACGATGAAAGAAAAGACAGGAGAAGGTTTTAGGAAAGTGGAAGAATTAGGATGGGTGAAAATAGAGGGAGAATTTAGGAAGGACGAAGTGTTAGATATTGTGAGGAAGGCAGAGAAAATAGGTCCAGACGAAGCGCTAGCACAGCTGGATAAATTGAAGGAGGCATGGATACGACAATTTCAGGATAGCTCACCACAAGAAGGCCTTCAAGAAGAAGAATGGCTTCGAGCAGGTGTGGAGGGGAAGAGTTTGGGGAAATCTAGTGAAGACAGTTTGCTTAAAAGAGAACGAGAACTGAAGCGTAGTGGACTTGCTCATGAGTCGAGAGAGTGGGCAGATTATTACACCGATTTAGGGATTTCTTATCAAGGAAGTAATTATCGATCCGATGCGTTGGAAGCATTTCAAACTGCTTTGGAGATATGGATTGCTTTGGGTGATGCGGATAAAGCAGAGCAGGTCAGTTATGAGATTGAAAGGATTGTTATTGCGCAAGAATACCGTACTATTGCAAATGCCTTAGCTCAAGATTTGGATGAAATCAGAACACAGCTTCCACCGAGCGAAGCTTTGTTATTACGAAGAGAACTTCATGAGTTTCTAGGTGAATTAGATGCGAACACGTCTCAAGAAATCCAAAATTCTCTTCCTCGAGTGAGTGCATTATTCAGCGCTGTCAATGATCGCATTGCTAGTTTTTATATGAGTTCCGTTGCCGAACGGAAATATCCAAGAACTCAGTTGGAACGGGTTCAGTTTGATCCCGAGCTGAGTCAAATAACACGTTATATTATTCCTGCTCCTCCGCCTAATAAGATCACCTTCCAGGATCAATTAGAACCCCTGGTTTCTTTTGCTTTTGATTTAGATAGAAATAGAATTGCTATTCAGTCTCAATATGACTATCCAGATAGTTCTGTTATTAGTGTGTGGCACATTAATCAAGGTGCTCGAATTTACTATGAGAGTAGGGGGAGGGGGCCACGAGAAGCTTATTTTATAAGTCCTAGAGGGAACAAATTAATTTTAAATACACATGATGGCGAAATAAACTATTTTAGAATTCACTCGTTGGACCCGGACGAAGATGTTACAAAATTCAATATTAATGGGGCTTCATTTCAGCTTGATAGAGAAGGCCCATGGACTGAACGAATTGGTTTGGCGAGAGATCGTACCAAGGATAATTATTATCTTTATGATTTGAGGAAAAATGTCCCTCTCGTGGGGCCTTTAGATTTTGAAGCCAAACAATTTGTTTTTGCCGATTTTAGTCGAGATGGAAGTCATATATTAACAATGAGCTCGGATGGCACGGTTACGATTTGGCCTCTTAAGTTGCGCTCGGATTATAAATCATTAGCTTCTGATTTTCCTGAAATTGTGCCTTTTGAAGGGAGTCAACGCACAGTTCCTGTGGGTAATCGTTTTATTGAAACGGCAGAACAGATAGCGGATGAATATGAGGATTTCGATTATGACTTAAGAGAACTCAGACAAGCGCACCATTTGAGTCCATTGGATGAAGCAGACTTTGCATTGACGAGTCTCACGTTGTCTCCGGTCAATCTTGTTTTGCAATCAGACGACCAGCACGAACGAACTATGCATGCGAATAGAAGGGTTGATGAAAATTTTGATGATGATCCCTATGCAATGATGGATGCTTTTGAAAAAGAGTTAGAAAGAGATGATGAAGAGGTAGGAAGTGATGATGAGATTAATGTTGATTTCTATGGATTTAGTTTAGGTTCTAAAAAACAACCCAAAGACGTTGCTATCCTAGATTACCTAAAAAAATCCTTAAACGTATTTATCGATGGAAAAGATATTGAAAACTTTTCGCTAGCTCAATTGGATGAAATCTTCAAATTAGCAGCAAGAAATCCAAAGCAGTTAAGAGTAGTGGTGACTAATGCCCCTTCATACGATAAACACCCATTACTTAATCTTCCAAATATTTATTTCACACCACAAAGTGAAAAGGAAGCAGCAAAAGGAATCCGCAAAGCCCAACACAATATCCATCTATCGAGAATCATAGATCCATCAGAGGACTTCACATTAGTGGGAGACAACAAGTTTAGATATCCAAATGAAGAGAACGGCCTCTTAGGAGTAGCGTTGCTCTACACTCAATCCGAAAACCCACTGGCTTTCCTAACCAAATATGGGTTAAGAAAAATAGATGGATTCTTCTCCGCAGTCGGGGAAGCTCTGTTAGCCTTAGTTCAAACTCACGAAGCAGATCTAGCTATAGCCCGAGCCGCCTAACCCCATAATGCTCCAAAGTGCCAGGCCATTCACTACAAAAATGTAGCAAATGGCCTGGCACTTTGAGGGACTATCATTCATAACCCATTGAAAATAAATCGATTAAAAAATAGTGTCATTTTAACTCGGGAAATTTGTCAGTTAATCTCTGGAAATTTTAGGGAGCCTATGATAAATTCAACTCTTATATAAAAAATGCTGTGGTTAGTAAAAATCGTGAAATTAGGAAGGTTATGTTGATCTATATTTATGAAAAACGATAGGAGGTTTTCTCCGCTAATTTCTTTGCTTGCTTGGGTACTCTTTGTTTGTTTTTCTTTTCAGTCTGCAGCCTATGCAGCTGGACCGTATTATACAGCACCTACTTCCATGAGCTCTAAAGACTCATTTTCTCGCCTTTCTATTCCTGCTGCCTATGGAAAATCTGTTAAGAGTCAATGGTTTACCCATGTTAATGACTCGCGAACCCCGTTACTGATCCATATTCAAGATGCTCATTCGAATCCTGAGGCACAAAAGAACATAGCTTTGCTCATAGAACACCTTCGAAAACAGTACAAAATTGACACTGTGTTTGTTGAGGGGGCTGTGGGGACTTTGGATGCGGAGTATTTGAGTTTTTCAAAAGACCCGAAAGAAAACCAAAAACTTCATCAGCAGTTGACTCAATCCGGTGCGTTTACGGCGAGTGATGTCTATCTATCCGAATATGGAAATCGAATTAAATTTTTAGGAATCGAAGACCCTCAGGCTTATCGGGATGATTTTGAGGCTCTCAAAAAGGTTATGTCTCACCAGGAAGACGTTCAACGTTCTCTGGAAAGAATTAAGAGACAGCTGGATAAAGATTTTACTCGGTTGAATAACAAGCACCTACTTAGCTTGCTCCGCATAGACCTCCACCAAAACGAAGAAAAAAATTCGGCCTACAGAAAGGTTCGAGACCTTGATCAACTTTCAATAAAAGCTCTAAAGTGGGATTTGAGAAAATTCAAAGAACAGAAACAATTTCCAAATCTGGTTCGTCTCCTTCGCCTTAAAGATAGTGAGCGGTCGATGAACTTAGAGCAAGCTAAGAAAGAGCTTTCAGCAATTCGTACTCAGTATTCCGGGTTGGGGGCAGAAACCCTTATCACAAAAATTGAGGAGGTTCTTTCTGAAAAGGACTCATCCCTGAACCCTCGGTTTTTGATGGAGCAGCT
Organism: Candidatus Omnitrophota bacterium; assembly: GCA_029261035.1. Classification (GTDB taxonomy): domain Bacteria; phylum Omnitrophota; class Omnitrophia; order Omnitrophales; family JACROU01; genus JAJDCD01. The sequence goes on along the minus strand of JAJDCD010000023.1, from coordinate 203,290 downwards.
CTATGACGTCTTGAAGGATGACGGTTTTCACTTCTTGAATTATCCCCAATTTATCCAATGGATAAAAAACAGAATTTACCAGTCCGAATTAAATGGCCCGGATTTGTTCCATGAAATCCAGGAGTGGATTCAAACTATGTCGATCCAACTCGCAAAAAAGCCAGAAGACAAGGAAGCTGTCGAGCGAGTAGAAGCGTTTCACTTGCTTAGGAAACTGGTTCGGCTTGAGTTAAGCAGAGAAGAATATATTCAGATTCAAAAGATGCAGCTCAGAATTCGAGTTTTAAGTTCAGAAGACTCTCTCCTTGTTACTATGATAGAGGAAGCTCTCAACTTTTATAGGTTGGCTGTTTTGCGAGAAACGGCTTTCGTTAGAACGATTAAAAATGAAATCAATGATGGTAAACGAGCCATTGTGATTTCCGGAGGTTTCCATTCGCAAGGTTTTAAGGAAACCTTTGATCAGTCTAAATGGAATTACTGTATTGTTCGCCCCTCTCTGTCTGGAGACTCAAGACAAAGTTATAGAAGTTTGATGTTGCGGCAAAACCTTTCACCGGTTCCCTATGCTCTGTCTTCTGCTCAAGCTGCTAGTTTAGGGGTAGGCGACAGAGCTCTTGAATTTTCTACTGAAAATATTTTTGATATTTATTTAAGAGGTTTGAGCGCGGCGGCAGACCGTAAATTAAGAGAAACAGTCCAGAAAGAACAAAAGAAGTTGTACTATTATTATAATCTGTTTGGACTTGACGGGTTAGATATGTTTATTAAAAAATTTGGCCTTTCCAACGTGGTTCATTCGGTAGATGCAAGTGTCCGTGAAGTCGTAGAGGTTGTTTCAGGTGTTCCGGGTTATCCGGAGCCACCGGAAAAGTTAATCGATGTCCTAAAAAGGCGGACGGATATTCAGGAGCTAAATTTAGAAGATGGAAATCAAGCGGTTCGATTCAATATGAGCCCTCAGGTGGCACAAGTGTTAACGGAGCAGATGCCCGAACGCTTTCGCATTGTGGATCGCCATTACCACTTATCGGTTGTGGATGATTTAGAAGCCGCATATGCTTCCAAAAAACAAATAGAGCATCATAAAAAATATCAGGAGTGGGAAGCGTTAAACACCACCATCCTCCAAATTCTTCATCGTCCTAAAAAGACGTTTCAAGAGTTTGAGGAAGTGACGGAGCTGCTTGAAAAATTTGTTGTAGATTATTTTGATCTTTTTCGAGATGAGTTCGAACCAACAATTATAAGGGATGATGAAGAAGGGAATCCAGTATATTTAGCAGGCCCATACATAAAACCCGATGAAGAGGGCCCGCATTACCGTCTTCAAAACATGAGTATGGATTTTCATTACTCAGGATATCCAATCAATGATTTGAGTGTGCAAACGGGTCTCATAGAGGCTTGTTTAGCTCGATGTGCTATTTCAAAAACCCTTCATTCAGTTAGAAATTCTATGGGCATTATTTATGTTTCACCGAGCTTGAGAAGAGAAAAAGGACAGCTTCATTTACCGAATACAGCTAACGAACGTATGGTAGGTGTGAGGACTTTAATTGTAGATGAATTGATTCGTAAACCTTCAGATGAATGGAATGGTGTGTTGGGGGCGATTGATATGGATAATAAAGAGGTGGAACAATTGACCTATGAGGAGGTCTTGAATATATTTCATCAAAGAGGGATTCGGGAGCAAATGAGATACTTTAAGCCGAACGAAAGACAATCCTTAGGTAAGGTAAAAATTTTATCTGTGACACACCACTCAGATCATCCTCCTCAATCAGCTAAGTTTCAACCCCGCTACGTAGATTTAAGGCAGGACCGGTCCTTATCGCCAATGCCGATGGCAGTCCAGTTTTTGGTTGAGGCGTTTGGAACTAATCACAATGTAAATACTTATCGACCTGATACTCAAAACGAGCCAATTATTTATGCTGGAGATAGAGAGGCGACCTTGTTCATTCCATTTCGGGTCCATCAGGCTCGAGCCAGTTTTAGGCCGGGCCCCATTGATCAGGGAGGCCGGGCTATTATTGAGTTTACTGATTCTGGAAAAGAATGGGAGGGGAGTGCACTACGGGTTGATTTGATTCAGCGAATCCTTGTTCGTTTGGGGTTTCACACAGTTCGTCGAGGAAAATATCATGTTGAGGCCTTGTTAGACAAGGACCATGGGGCCTTTTCAGAGTATGAAATTCGGAAAGCTCTTAAGAGAGCTCTTCATGTATTAGGAAATACGGTTGAATTGGATATGTGGCTTGAGAAATACTACAAGTTTTTTTTAAAGGAAGAGAATGGAGAAGAATATTTAGATCGTTTAATGAATGCTTGGGCCGATCATTATGAACGGATGGGAACACTTCATCCTGCCTTGAGTGTCCATCCTCAGTTTAATCTAATTATACAGCCATTTGTAAAGGAGGATGAAGATTTAATTCGAAGGATATTGGAAAGACGAATGAAGAAGGAACGTGATGAGACAAAGACATCTTTGAATGCTGACGGGGAAGAAGAAGAAACCGAGGAGGAGTTACGAGCAAGAATTGAAGATCACTTAGGGCGGTTGCTCGAGCAGTATCCCAGTATTGAAACTTTACAGCAGGGTTTTCCCTATCGGGGAGGAGAGCCATATAAGGATCGGTTTACTGAACAGGTAGTTCGAAGGTATGGAGAGAAAAAAATCTTAGCTCAGTATTCTGAACAGGCTCGAGCCAGCTTTATAAATCCGCTAATTGATTACCCTTGGGGACAAGTTTATCTGGATGACCTAGCTGAGCAAGAGGAACGGGGGCGTCGTTTGGGTTTGGATAGGGAGTCTGAACAGGGTTCACTCGTATCCTATTTCCTTCGTTTTTTAATAGAGGAAGGTAAAAAGGATAGTGATATCTGGAATCAAGCCTGGAACATTGCTCAGTTGACGGAGCACCTTCAAAGCTATGCTTATGCATCAAGGTTGATAGGCCAAGCTGGAGGGTACGATGTCATAGAGTTTTTGTATCAGTTTCCTCATGATGATTTTCGGCTCGTTGTTTTTCAAGATCGAATTACGCATCGTTTTTGTTTAGGTTATGGTGTCTATGGTGACAACCCTTCTGCTCAACCGTTCCTGGATCGTACTCGAAAAAAAGTGAGAGCAAATTCTCAAGTGCATACAGTAAAGGATCTGGCAGAAATTTTTTCTCTTAATGGTTATATAATTGAAGCAGTTGAAAGGCCTTCTATAGACTTGAGCTATTTAAAAGAACGGCTTAGAGCTTTTCTCCATCCCAGAGAAGAGCTGAGCCTCATCGCTGTACGAGGTGTGCCGACCTCAAGTGGGTTTGTCTCGGGTCGTCTTATTCCCTTGAATGACAGAAGAAAGCCCTCGGATTATGAAGGGGGTATTTTTGTCGGTGTCAGCGCGGCTCCTAAACATGATCCTTTAATCAAAGCGAGTCTAGCAGTCATAACAACGACGGGAGGACTAATGTCTCATCAAGCGACGCAGGCGCAGGAAAATCAAATACCTGGACTTATTCTAAAGACAGCAACGGTTACATCCTCGGGGAGGCTCCAGTTTAAAGCCGCAACTCCGCAGCAAAGACCTATTCAGCAATTGGAAACCGAGGAGGATAGTATTTATTTTTCGGAAGTTGATTTTGGTAAAGAGCTGCTTGTGACGATCAACGAGGGAGATGTTGTTACTGTGGATGCTAATCGTGGAGTTTTAATGTCTGTGGCCCCGGCTGAGAATGAGGGGATTCAAAAAATCTTAAATCTGAGCATGGCTTTGCGAAGAGCGCTGTCAAAAGGGCCTGTCTCGTCCCGGAATGAAGGTTATGTTGCTTTTCTAACCATGGTGTTACATCTGAACGATGCGCTCCAAATAAAGTTTGCACTCCAAGAAGCATTGCTTTCTTTAAACTTGAGTGATGATCAAAAAACAGAGATCATTCAAGCTTCATTAGCAAATTCTGGATTAAAAACAACCGTGATCAATTACCTTCTCACTGTAGAGCATCACCTGTCCCTCCAATTAATTGATTTGATTAACCAGTTTTCGGAGCTGATCGAACAGAATCGGAGAATGGAGCAGATCTATTATTCGCTAACGGTTATTCGCGAAAAAGTTGGAGTAATTGAGACAATTCGAGATCTTTTGAAAGAAAAAAAGATTTACTTTGACGAAACAGATTATGAAGGAATGCTTAAGAAGCTTTACCAAAAAATGAGGACGGTTACGGAAGAAAGAAGGCGGTGGTTAACGCGAACATTCGAAGATCTAGAGGCGGACTCTTCAAAACGAGATCAAATGTCGGCCCGTCAGGCCAAACAGTATTTAAAATGGGGTGATTTGCTACAGGTTCAACTGGAGGATGTTGCTCCAGTAACGAAGCGGGACCTGACACAGCGGTTGGCGGACGCAAGGGCCAAAGCGAAAAAGCTAGTAACCGCTACAGGGGATTCTACTAATAAATTTATGAATAAGTCAGATATTCCGCGACTAGCCCGGCATTCTGTGGGAGGGAAAGCATCTCACTCTGCGGAATTTCATGAAGTAATTGAGGCATTGAATCATCCTCAAATCAAAACGCTTCCTGGTTTTGCTATCACGGCTCGCGTCTATCAAGAATCTCAAGGCAACCAATTGTCGGCTGAAGATCAGAAACTTCATTTGGTAGCTTACCGAAAAGTATTTGAACGGCAAGTGAAATGGATGAGAGGGCTTTTGAAAAAAGATCCGAACACCTCAGACGCATATAAACAAAAAATCTTTGCGTTTTTTGATGGGATTAACGAAAAACCATTACCTCAACTCTGGAGCGAAATTCTTCGTGAATTTGTTCGTGGGACAGATGAAGTCTCTAAAGAAGTGAAGCAGGCTTTGATTACTCTGGGAGTTTATATGTATCGAAGTTCAGGGCTTGAAGAAGATTCCGAGGAAAAAGCTAAAGCGGGGGAAGGCCATACAGAGCCTACGGTTCATGGGCCCGAGCAAGGGGTGCGGGCGATTCCAAAAGTGTGGGCTTCAGGGGCCGAGGCTATCCTGGTGGAGCCCATGGTGAATGCGATCTCTTCGGGGGTTGCTCATAGTGTCAATATTCCAGATGGAAACCTGTCCCAAATGCAGATTGCAGCAGTTTATGGATTGGGCATGAGTGCTGTGGAGGGGTTGGTGGATCCTGATTCTATCACCTTAGATTTAAGCAGAGACCTTGAGATAGTAGAAGTAGTTACGGGAAAAAAGGAATCAAAACTGATGCTTTTTCCAACGGAGAGTTACGACTTAGAAGAGAAATCAATGGCTTTTATTAAGGAAATCAAAACACCCGAAGCAGAGCAAAAGAAACGGGTTTTGGATGATCGGCAAATCAAACTTATTGGGATTGCGATGCGTGCCATTCTCAAAGAGTATGGCTACCCAATGGATATTGAGTGGGCTTTTGACCCTTTTGGTACTTTGGTGATTCTCCAAGCACGTCCCTTAACAACGGTTCAGCGAAAGATAGAAAGAGGGCAACAACTTTTTTCTGAAATGCTGACAGCATCTAGCTTAGGAGAAAAAAATACAGACAGCTTAAATTCTGCCGAAGACATTCCTGAAGTTGGAATTCGCCATGATGAGCGAGGATCCCAAGAAGCTGTTCTTTCAGTTATTGAACAGGTAACAGACAGAATCGTTTATCCGGAAGATCTCTTAACCGAGAAACTGCTTCTAACGAAGGATGGAGTTCTTTGGACTGGAGTTTCGGAAGATTCAAATAATGCCACCTCAATGTGGTTGAATGGACTATTGAAGCGTGTCGAATATGGTCGACAGCTGAGCCGAGCTGCCTAATTACTTCCATTGTCATCCCCGAATGTATTGGCGCCTGCCCGCCAGCTTGTTGGGCGGGGGGGATCCAGGCTTAATCTATTCGCTTTAAACAAAGACTCTTCTGTCTACTAGATTCCCGCCTTCGCGGGAAAGACAAATGCTTTAACATTAGCACCTTAGAGACGCTCACAACAAAACCCATTGGGCAAAGAGAGAAAATCTGGTATATTATTGGACCTTATGCGCCCGTGGCTCAATTGGATAGAGCACTTGACTACGGAACGGTCTAGGGCATTCTTCGTAACCCCTTACTATCATTGATAACTCCTTTATTGATAACAATTTACAATTTGCTTCTTGTTACCGCTTAGTACATGCTGTTACGGCTTGTTTTATCTTAAAAGTGACCCCAATGTGTCCCCGTTTCGGGTGTGGGTGTGGGGTGTTGAGAGTGCTAGAGATGCTTTCACAACGCCGTGAATTTCTGTATGTTTATCAACAGACTTGAATAAAAGTCTGTTGATTTAGAAGTGTGTTAGAATTTACATAAGAACTTAAAGGATATAATTTTATGATCACTTCTATCTTTGAATGGATAGTCTTTGGTGTATTGTGTTTTGTTGCTATTGGTTGGGTGTTTGGCTGTTGGACATATTATAACCAAGGAAAAGGTATAAGTTTAGCAACTGTTAATAGCACAATTATTTTTTTTGTTCTTATTGGATGGTCTTTTCATTATTCTGGCATGAACAAATTACATCTTCTTTGGCTTACTCCACTTGTCGTTATTTTATCAAATCTAATAACTAATTTTGTTTTATTTCAAGTATTTCAACTATCCTCAAAGCAAAAAGCCTTTTTTTTAAGTTTACTAATTTTGCTATGCATTAATTGTTTTTTACTCTGGTTAATTACTCCACGTAGTTTTAACTAGAGGATATATTTTTTAGAAGGAGAATTGAAATGGTGCCATATGTTTTAATTGGAATATTTGCAGTGATAGGTTTGTTTCTTTGGGGATTGTGGGGATTGCTCGGGGGAGCTGTTGTTGGATTTTTGATTGTCATGGCAATAAGTAGTCTTTTATTTGTTAAAAATCGTGGATATGTTCCTAAAAAGATAAAACGAGAATCAGCAGAGAAGTTTATACAAGAGTATGAGGATGTAGTAAAAAAGGTGTATCCTGATCTCTCTACTCAAGCTCTCCAACATCAAATAGAATCAGAAATAGAATCAATTTTTTTTAAAGCTATGACTGCTGGAAGCGGACCTTCTTCCATTGAAATTACTACAGTTGTTGAAGAGAAGATAGAAAACTCAAATTCGGATAATTATATAGAATTATTAAGACTACTTTTGGAGCACATAAAGGAAACAATGTATCCAGTTGATTGTGCTGGTTCGAAGCATACCAAAGTTCATCCTGAGGACGAAGAGCTCATCCAACCGGAAGACATTGAATGGTTTTCTAGTATTACAGTACAAGATGTGTCGAAGTTTGAAGCAGAGGATAATGTGTTTAAGATGGCTGCTTTTAAAAAATATATGGATGAAGACGGGTTGTCGGATAAGGAAGCTGCAGCGAAATGCCGAAAGTATTTCCCATTTTATTATTACAAGTCAGAAACCCGTGAAAAAGACCCTCATCAAGGAGAAGATGCCCTATTGCCCTATTGCCTTAAGTACCGAATTAATCAGGCTGCAGCAAACCTGAATAAAGCAGAGGTTGAATCTGTAACTACAATGAATGCTTTTATTCGTCAAAAAATAAAAGAGGGCCATATATGAGTTGGTCTTGCACAGCGGTCAAGAACGATGGGAATATAGCTATTTGTTGATGAAGGAGTAATTATGGCTAAGTGGAATACAGTTCTTCCTCTTCCAGATTATTATATAGATAAAGATTTACTTACAAGTACATTCTCATTTGATGAAAAACTATCTTTATCTCCGATTCCAGATTGGGTAAAAGAAGAAAATATGATTAGAAGTTTTAACTCTATCGAGAAGGATGGTGTTATTGATTCTTCTATAGTCTACATTTATGATTATGAAGCTGAATTACCCAAGGTGCCAGGCACCTTAGAGACACTCCCAATCAAAACCCATTGGGAAAAGAGACAAAATCTGGTATATTATGTGCCCTTATGCGCCCGTGGCTCAACTGGATAGAGCACTTGACTACGGAACGGTCTTAGAGATTTCTCGTAACCCCTTACTATCATTCATAATTCATTACACCACATAGAGTTAACGTTTCCTTCTTAGTTCATCTTGTTTCATGATACTTCCTATTGTTTTACCCTAAAAGTGACCCCAATGTGTCCCCGATTCGGGGGTGGGGGCGGGGGTGTTGGGAGTCCTAGACATGCTCTCACAGCGCCGTGAATTTTTTTACGGCATTATGTATGTTTATCAATAGACTTGAATAAAAGTCCGATGATTTAGAGGTGTGTTAGAATTTACATAAGAACTTAAAGGATATAATTTTATGATTACTTCTATCTTTGAATGGATAGTCTTTGGTGTGTTATGTTTTGTTGCTATTGGTTGGGCGTTTGGCTGTTGGACATATTATAATCAAGGAAAAGGTATAAGTTTAGCAACTGTTAATAGCACAATTGTCTTTTTTGTTCTTATTGGATGGTCTTTTCATTATTCTGGCATGAACAAATTACATCTTCTTTGGCTTACTCCGCTTGTCGTTATTTTATCGAATCTAATAACTAATTTTGCTTTATTTCAAGTATTTCAACTATCCTCAAAGCAAAAAGCCTTTTTTTTAAGTTTAGTAATTTTACTATGCATTAATATTTTTTTTCTATGGTTGATTACGCCACATAGTTTTAACTAGAGGATATGTTAGGATAATGTAGAAAAATATAAGAGAGAGACAATGATTATAAATAAAATTCAGAAATTAGTTATGATTATTTATACAACGATAGCCACCTGTTTATGCTTATTTTATCTTCCTGCTGAGATAATTATTAATGAAAAAGCTGTTAGGTATGACGGAAGGAAAAATCTTTTTGATAATTCTGATCTCGGTAGAATGCTAGATATAGATATGGATAGATTAATCATTGAAATATTTGTTATTACTATAATTTCAGGGCTAATATTTTTTTTAGTTGGAAATAAAAAGAAATGAAAACAAGAGGTATAGTTAGGGATTACTCTATAATCCTAATTAATGGAGGAAGAGAAAGATGAGCATAACAATTCTGATAGTTCTGTTGGTTGTTGTAAGCCTTCTTGTTTGGTGGGTGCTTAGGCTTGTAAAGCTAAGTGACCCAATAAAATATGGAAAGGAGTTTGCTCGCGCACAACTTAGATCATATCGGGAGATTAAAAGAAATAACCCCAATATGTCAAAAGAAGACCTTTATTTTAATGCAGCAAAGTGTAGACCTTCGTATGAGGATTATGACATTAAAGAAGTCTTGAAAACGGCTAAAGAGCAGGCTGGAGAGGCGAAGAAGGAATTGAATTTTAGAATATTTGTTATTCATTATGTTCATTACGAATATGCAAAACTGGGGCTAGATAACGTGAAAGAATTTGGAGATTATTATTTTCAATTAGAGGAAGGTGTGAAGTCTATGATTCCAGAAGATTTGTGATATGTAAAAATATTAGGTGCCGTTACCACAAGTGCCAGGTGTGTTTTGACCTGGGCCTCACAGTAATATTACTTGATATTGATAGAGAAATGAAATGTAAAGTCTAAGAATGTTCACGAACAGGCTAAAGCGCTTGCCATCTCAAACCAAGGGACAGTCCCCTAGGGGGACAGGTTGATAGCAGGATGTGATAGAATGTAAGGAAAATTGGGTTGCGAAATCTTCTTACGTTTAATTACACGTGGGTTGACGAGCGGAAAGATCGGAAAAACCCGCTAGGATAGTGGGCTTATTGCCGAGGAAATAATTCCAGAAAGTAGACACGATTTACCCTCCAATATTTAAACAGATAAAGGAGGGTATTTTTATGCCTAGAAGAAGTAGAGGGTCTTTTTTATATGATGGTTGTTACACTCATGTATATTCCAGAGCATTAGAGAAAAGAAATGTTTTTAAAGATGAACAAGATTTTGAAGTTTTTAAAGCGCTCTTACTAAACACTAAAAGAAAGAAATGCTATAGAATATTTCATTATTGCTTAATGAATACACACTTTCATTTAATTCTGTCTCCAAACAAATTAGAAGAATTTTCTTCAGGGTTAAAAGAGATCAAACAAAAATATGCAGAGTGGTTTCAAAATAAATATAGTCATAAAGGCCCTATTTGGTGGGGGCGGTTTGGTAGTCAACTTATCGAAAATGAGAAATACTTATACGCATGTGGTCTCTATGTTGAGATGAATCCTGTTAAGGCTGGAATGGTATCAAGCCCAGAGGGTTGGAAGTATAGCTCAAGTAAACATTATTTTTTAGGAGAAAAAGACGAATTAATTGCTGATTATGATGCCCCTTGCTATGAAGAGACTATAACCCTTACCGAAGGACTTAATATAGAAAAAGGACCTTATATAGGAACACCCATGTTTGTATTAGGGGAACAAGAAAAATTAAAATGACCTGTCCCCCTAGGGGACTGTCCCTTATAAAACTCATTTGGGATATCTCATAAAATCTGGTATATTATGTGCCCTTATGCGCCCGTGGCTCAATTGGATAGAGCACTTGACTACGGATCAGGAGGTTTGAGGTTCGAATCCTCACGGGCGCGCCACTTTCCTTTGGGATTCGATACGAAGATTGCGCCGACCCATCGGGAGGAAAAGCGAACAGGATAGTGAGCGTCAGTAATCTGAGGCGAGACTACGCAAGGAAAGTCACGACGACTTGACTGCAGTAGTCGAATCCTCACGGGCGCGCCATAAAATATACGGAGGGATGGCAGAGTGGCCGAATGCGGCGGTCTTGAAAACCGTTAGGGCGCAAGCTCTCGTGGGTTCGAATCCTACTCCCTCCGCCAGATTAGAAAATAAAGAAAAGTAAAGACCAAGGTCTTGCCCGCCACGAGAAGCGGGCGGGTCCGCCACTTTATTAAACGTGACCGTTTAAAATAAGGAGGTATTTATGAGATTATTTTTAATGCTTTTTGTTTTGGTTTCTATTTTTTCTTTTGGGAACTTAACAGCAGCTTTTTCTTAGGTGTCTATCGGAGATAATGATGAGGATTTAACCGTTTATTCTCCAAGTCTTGAGAATGAAACGCCAGAGGGTCAAGCTCCTGGAGGCCCTATCGAAAGTGATGATATCCCAGAACCGGATTACAACGATCTAGCGGATACGGTTGTTGTTTAAGTCCTTTTTTTAGACTTTCTTATGTTGATATTGGTCGAAAGGTCATCTTGGATTTTACGGTGTAAAGTCTTTGGTTGAGCCTCTGTTTCAGTCTTAATTTCTGAAATAGGTTTTTGAGGAACAGCAAGGTGACAGATAGGCTCTCCTGGTTTTGCTGCTGGTAAGGTAGTTAATCCTAAAATGATACCATCGTATGGAGAGATGATTGTATCTGTCTCCCGGGAAAACAATCGTTCACAAGAAGCAACTTTACTTCCTTTTTTTATAATATCTCCTGGATGAACATGGAAATGAATAAGCCCTCCAACTTCTGAACGAAGCCATGTTGTTTTTTTGACAATCGTTTGATAGGCTGGCTTTATTCTTTTTAGAGTAATCATATCTAGCTTACTTAATACATTCAGAACTCCTCGAACACCTAATTTTATGGCGCCGGGCTCGAATTTATAAACTTCACCTGCTTCGTAAAGCAATGTCGGACATCCATTTTGACTGGCAATTCCTCTTAAAGAATTTAAAGGTGCTTTTTTGTTAAGAATAATCTCGCAACCAAAAGCTAAAGCTAATTCTTTTAAACCAGAAACTTTAGTGTCAATTCGAAGATGTGGAAAGTTTGTTTTGTGAACTGAGGCTGTGTGGAGATCGATTCCGTAGTCACTTTTTGAAATAATTTCATCATAAAGAACGCGAGCAAGCCTAAAAGCTAAACTTCCGCTTGTATCGCCGGGAAAACATCGATTTAAATCTCTTCTGTCTGGAAGGTAGCGCGTGTGATTTTCAAACCCAAAAATATTTACAACGGGAATACAAATTAAAGTTCCATTGTTTAGGGAGGGAGCATTAAACATAATTTCCCGGACGATTCCAGCTCCATTTAATTCATCGCCGTGTACGGCTCCTGTAAGAAAAACGATAGGCCCCTTTTTTTTAGAGCGAATCACTCGGACAGGTAAGTTTACAGCAGTTCCGGCGTAAGTTTCACTTACTTTTAATGCAATGTCTTTGGTTTCTCCAGGAGCAATTGCTTGGTCTCCGATAATTAAATTTTTTTTACTCATCCTTACCTGCTTTTTTCTTTTTGCTTTTTTTCTTAGCTTCAATCAATGGATAAAGGTTTCTTAAAGTGTCTAGTTTTCCGTAACACAATAGAAGATCTCCAGAAAGAATCTCTCTTTCTCCTTTTGGATTTGGGATCGTAATGCTTTCTCTTGTAATACTAAGCACCAAAACATCTCTTTCTCTTAGTCCAGAGGTTTTGACTGTTTTGTTTTGTAACTCAGACTGTGGATGTATGGGCAGCTCTGCAACTCCATACCCACTTTTAAGCGTGAGTCTTTGTCGAATATCTATTTCTGGGAATAAAACTTGTTGCTCCATATATTCTATGATGGCACCTGCTACATTGGCCTTTGTTGCTGTTTCGATGCCCTCTAAACCTGGAGAGGAATTTACTTCCATAATCATAGGTCCATTTTTTCCTTCGAGCATATCCACACCCGCAACATTAAGTCCGATGATTTGAGCAGCGTAAAGGGCGGCTTCTTCATATTCTGGAGTTAAGGTTACAGCTTCAATGTTTCCGCCGCGATGAACATTACTTCTAAATTCATCGCCAGAGGCTTTTCTTCTCATTGCTGCAACAACTCTTCCACCTACCACAAAAGCTCTAATATCTGTTCCTCTGCTTTCTTTAACAAATTGCTGAATTAATACATTTTGCTTTGCGCTTTGAAGTGTTTCTACAATGGCTTCTGCCACTTTCTTTGTATCAGCTAAAATTACGCCAATCCCTTGAGTTCCTTCAAGTAGCTTAATAACAACAGGGTCGCCGTGTCCAACTGATTCAATGCCGGAAATAATGGCATCATTATCGCGAACGAAGCAGGTGAGAGGAAAGCCAATTTTATGACGACTGAGTAACTGAATAGCATGCAGCTTATCTCGAGAATTAACGATTGCTTTTGATGAATTTAAGCAAAACACTCCCATTTGTTCGAATTGGCGGACGACAGCCGTTCCAAAAAAAGTAATCGAAGCTCCAATGCGGGGTATAACGGCATCATACGAAGACAAAGATTTATTTTTATAACTTAAATTTGGCTTACCTTGTTCGACATGAATGGCAAACTTAAGCGTGTTAAGAATTTTGACGTTATGGTCTCTTTTCTTTGCTTCTTCTTTTAATCGTTTTGTGCTGTAGAGGTCAGCGCCGCGTGAAAGAATAGCTATTTTCATTATTTTTTCCCCAATAAACAAGTGTGACTTACGTCGATTATAAAATGGTGGCTTAAAGCACTTCTTCCGAGAAGCATTCTAAAAATAAGATCTCCTCGATCAACTAGATTTAATTCTACTTTTCTTTCGATAGGCCCCACTTTTATTTTGGTAACAACAAAGATTCGAGAATTATGAGAGCCTAAACTTGATTTCACTTTCGACCTTCGGTGAATGTGAGCTATGACTTTTTTCTTTCTTTTTGTTTTTTTATTTAAAACAACGTTAAAGCTGATCCTATTCGAAGGTAATTTTTTTATATCTTCGACATGTAAAGAGCTTGAGCGAGCACCAGTATCAATTTTGGCTTTGATCCCACGAATTCCCCATTCCGGTAAGTCAATATATTCATTCCATCCAAGGACGAGCGTTTGTCTATCCATAACTTCCTTTTAATTTATTGTTCAGTCTAACATAATCCGCTAGTGCTTTTTAAATTAAGTGCTTTTGGAATAGTACAGCAAATCCTAAGAAAGCAAAAAAGCCCATAACATCCGTGACTGTGGTCAAAATAATATTTGAGCATTGAGCTGGGTCTAAGCCCACCTTTTTCATGATCAGAGGAATTGTTGTTCCGGCTAATCCAGCGATAACTAAGTTCACCAACATTCCTAGGCCAATAACTACCCCTAAATAATAGTTTTTATACCACACCCAGGCGATAAGACCTGTAACAATACCAATAATTACACCATTAAAAGCGCCCACAACAGCTTCTTTAATAATTAATTTTTTGGCACTTCCTTTTGGAATTTCTCGCATGACCAAGCCGCGCATAACAATGGCTAAAGACTGAGCTCCTGCGTTTCCACCTTGTCCCGCTACGACCGGAAGAAATACGGCAAGTACGGTAATTTTTGCAATGATATCTTCGAATAACGCGACAACCGAAGCGGCCATAAAGGCGGTTACCAAATTAACATGCAACCAAGGCAGTCTTTTTCTAAGAGCAAACCATATTGTAGAAGTTACCCTTTCGTCACCGCCGGCACCAAACATTCTTTGAATGTCTTCTGATGCAGCTTCTTGAATCCCTCCGAGAAGTTGTTCTGCTTTTATAACACCTAGAAGTCTTTTTTCAGAGTCAACGACAGGGCAAGCAAAATACTTTCTTTGAGCCAATTGAAGAGCTGCTTTTTCTTTTTCCAAAAAGCCTTCTAAAGAAAAGATGTCTTTTTTCATAATTTCTTTTAGGTGACTGCTAGAGGAGGCCAACATTAAATCTCTCATATTTATAACACCCACTAAATGCTGTTCTGAATCTACAACATAGATATAAGATGCCGGGAAACCTTTGCTGGCTAAGCGTCTAATTTTTTGGATGGAATCACCGATTTGCAAATCTTGATTAAAAGCAATAAAGTCAGTGCTCATAATTTTTCCAATACTGTCATCCGGATATGTTAACAACTCTTGAATTTCTTTTTTTTCTTTTTCATCAAGAAGTTTTAAAAAAGCTTCCTTCCTTTCTTCAGGAATCGTTCGAAATAAAGTTGTTCGTTGTTGAGGTTCCAGTTTTTTTAAAATCTCACTAAATGTTTCAGCGGGAAGTTGGATCAATAAACGAGCAGAAAAGTTTTCTGGAAGATGAACCAATGTTTTAGAAATAAGCTTAGGAGAAACTTTTTTTAAAACGCCAACAGCTTCTTCGTCTTTCATCGTTTCTAGGGTGTTTGCTGCCGCGAGTGCATTTACTTCAAATAATTTATGTACCAGCGGCATTAATGTGTTTTGACTAGCCATAGGAGTCACCTGCCTTTATTTAATTTGTGGGTTCTTTCTTCCCTATTTCAAGTTGAATTTCGTTGGGGGTCATCTGATTTAAGTTGAGTTCTTTGGGATAATTAAGTTCAGGGCCATAAAGTCGCAATTTTCTTTTTCCACTATTAAAACGAGAAGCATCCACAGCAACATGGATGTTTTGAATTGGAAACAAATAAAAATTTCTTCGTTGCCCAAAAAAAGTTGCTGTTACCTTGTCTGGACTTAACTCATTTATGACTAATTCTTTCGAGAGATTATTTAACTTGATTGGAGCAGTGTATGTTTTGTAAATAGTGGTAGAACCATAATCTAAAACAAACCATAACAAAAGAGCAAGAACGACAGCGAGGATTTTTTCTTTGAAATTGCTTTTAAAAATATCTGCCCAAGAGAGTTTTTTTGTAGGGGAAATTTCAGAAAAAAACTTATCGACGATAGAGCGCAGTTCTTCGGGAGTGTTAACAGGATTGATCTCTCCTTGTTGGGCGCAAGAAACAACGCCTCTTTCTTCGGATACTACCAAACACATTGCATCGGATCTTTCGACCAAGCCTAAAGCAGCAGCATGTCGCGTTCCACCTTTCCCCAGCTTCTCCAAATCTTTGGAAAGGGGGAGATGAGCCGAAAATTGTACAATTTTATTATTTTCTACAAGAATAGCGCCATCATGACCTATGGAGTGTGGATCAAACAGACTTTTAAGTATAGGCTCACTTAAATCCCCATTGAGAGCAATGCCGCCGTCAAGATGCCGCATAATCATATCTTTTCCTCTAATGACAACAAGAGCGCCAATTTTTTCTTTTGCTAAATCAAAAAGAGTTCTGATTAAGACATCGACCTCTTTCCTTGTAGTAAAAGATCCTTTTCTTTTCTTTATTTTTAACTTGAGGCCCCATACGGCAACGCGTTCAAAAAAATATCGGATTTCTTCCTGAAAAATAATAACAGAGGCAATTAAGATAATTGTGAAGAATCCTTGGAAGACCGTTGTGATTAAATTCATATTGAATACACGGGCGAGGAGGTAGAAGCCACCAATAAAGAAAATACCAATTACAACAAAAGCTGCTTTTGTTTTCTTAAACCAAACGAGTGTTAAATAGATTAACAACGCCATAAAAACAACATCAAGAATTTCGAATATATTGAATCTTGTTAAATATACTAAAAAGTCCACAAAATCCATATCCCACCCCTTAGTAATAAGGATAACCTACAAACGAATTATTTCTAAATAAACAAAAAAACCCTAATATATATCTATCGGCAAAATGGACAAGAATCCTTATGGAGTATGGAAGATAAAAAAATGGACAACCAATCGAAGTTAGATACATGTTGGTAGTTTCCCGTAGGAGGAAGTCAGGGGTGTTGAAGGTCCAAAAATAGACCAGATAGGTTTAATTTTAAAAAATATTTTTCTTTTTTTAATGACTTATTAAAGACCTTCGTGTATTAGGTGGAATTAGGTAGGTTTGAAATATTAAAATGAAATAGTTCTCTAGAGGGCATTCTTGGATTATAGGTTATAAGACGTTTAATCAGGTATAATTGATGTGTAGAGATGGTACCGATTAATATCGGAAGGGAGAACGATCATGGAAAACAAAAAAGAGGGTTTTTTAGAAAAATTAATAAATGAAGTTAAAGGAGGCGTTGTTGGCGCTATTAAAGGAGTTGGCGAGATTTTTGATGCGGTTGTAAGTACCGTAGCGCACTCTGTTTCCAATGCTCTGAGCAGTTGCGGAGAGCTTGGTCTATCTGCAATCGACGCTATATCCAAAGTGGTTCGGGGGACTCTGCAAGGGGTTATCCAAGTAGGTGGAGATATCGGAACCGCTGCTAAGGGGATTGTGATAGGGGTCTTAAAAGGCTCAAAAGAAATGGGGAAAGAAGCCTTAGATACGCTGTTTGAGACGTCTGCCAGCATTGTGAAGAATACGTCAGATCTTGCTGGGGACATCGGCTCAGCTGCTAAGGGTGCTGTTCAAGGAGCGATTGAAGGTGCTAAGGATATGGGATTAACAGCCGAAGAAGCGGCTTCAGCGGCGGCTTCAGGTGCTGTGAAAGCAGCCTATGACGTTAGTACCGATGTGGGAAATACGGTTCGAGATACATTAACAGGAACCATCTCTGGTGTTAAAGTAGTGATTAAAGAGCCATTTAAAAGAGGTAAGGCTGCTTAAATTAAAAGCTAAGGGACTGTTCCCTTGATGGGGACTGTCCCCAAGGCTTCGTCAATCGCAGTTTTTTCAATTCTATGCTCCAAATTCTTTGAGAAATAAATGTTCTGATTCAACACTCCCAATAAAAATAATTTTCATATCTTCGCTCAAAATGGTGCTAGGGTCTGGGTTGATAGACATTTTTTCTTCCTTGATAATGGCAACCAGATGACATCCGGTTTTAGTTCGTACGTTTCCATCCATAATGTTTTTACCAAGCAAAGATTTTGGAACAGAAATTTCAAAAAGGATAAGCCCTTCAGCTAGCATGAGAATGTCACTTCTTTTTAAGAGATTAAAAATCATATTGGCACCCATAGAAGCGTAAGACATTACGAAATCCGTGCCGGCGCGATGAAGCGTTGATATGTTTCTTTCATAAGTAGCTCGTGAAATAATTTGGATATCAGGTCGAAGCCTACGGCAGTATATGGAAAGGTATACGTTAGTATCATCATCACGAGGTGTAATAATTACAGCAGGCGTTTTCTCGATACCTGCTTTTTTTAGCGTTTCTAGATCGCTTGCATTGCCTAAGATATATTTTTTAGGATCTCGGATGCGTTCAGAAAGCTCTTCGATAATTAAATAGTCTATATTTCGTTTAGCTAAAGAATGGCCTGTCGCTCTACCCACCCGTCCCCCTCCAATAATGATTACTGGGTCGGTTGCGACATGATAAATGCAGAAGAGTTCGTCGTAACGTTTTAATTGGTCTTTAGACCCAGCAAGGACTAAAACCGTTTTGTCGGTAATAGTCATACCAGAATCAGGACTTTTGAATTCTCCACGTTCCCAAACACCCACGACACATACCCCTAAGTTCTCTCTTAATTTAGCTTCTTTGAGCGTTTTTCCAACGAGAGGTGTTGCCGCACAAAGAGCTTCTGCTATGAGTAAATTTCCAAACTTTCCGACAAGATGGGCTAGCGCATCTCCACCGATCATGCGGCGGGCTAACACAGAACCCATCATCTTGCCTAGCTGCAGCACATGAGAGCATCCAGCTAATTTTAAGATGTCTACAGACTCGGAGTCTTTTGCGGTAGCTACAATTGGAATTTTCTTGTTCATCTCACGTACAGTAAAAGCTATGTGGGTATTGATGCGGTCGTCTGATGTTGCTACTAATAAAGCGGCTTTCTCAATCTGCACTTTTTCATAGGTTTCGGGGTCGCTGATATTACCTACAACAACATTTAAGCCTGAATCATGAAGCTTCAGGGCTTGATCCGTATTTGGCTCAATGAGGACATAATCATATTTATGTTCTTTTAGTTGTTTAATTAAAGTAAGGGTTACGGAATCTGGATGGATAATGACTACATGACCAGAAGTTTTTTCTGGAATTGCTCGCGGAGTTCTGGCAGCTAATTGGGCTTTCATCCAGGGCTGGTAGAAGAACTCGATGAAGACAAAAGGCATCATGATGAGGAACCAAATCATGCCGCTGAGTAAAACAACAATAGAAAAAGCTCTTCCAATATCTGTATGAAAGGTAATGTCTCCAAAGCCCAAAGTGGACATTACTGTGAAGGTCCAATAAACCCCCGTAAACCAAGAATATTTTTGGCCTTCCCATTGCATTACAACATGAAATAAAAAGCTATAGAGTGCAATCATGCTAATTAAAATTAGAACAAAGCTGCTTACAAGCTTTAAATTTCTTTGCCCAGGTCTATTTTTGAGAAACTGCAGCATTTCAGCTGAAAAATATTTCATAATAAAAAGTGTACCTCTTTCTATAAATTCAATCAAATCAAAAGTTTATAGCGAACAGTTAGCATTTTGCTTCTAAGGTTTATTTGGAATCATCATCATCTTTGTCTTTTTTGCCACTGCCAGGGATGCCCCCTTGCAGGAAGCCTTTCTTTGTAACGCGTTCAATATAAGAGAAGTCTTCCGTGTCGATAATAATTTCGTCATCAATTTCGATGAAGTGGGGGGTAATTATTTTTATTCCTAATTCCAGCTCAATTTCTTTGTCGGAGCCTTTGATTCCTTGAGGGGCTGTTATGACTTTTAATGTTATTGTTTCTGGAAATTTTACTGACTTCAGCTGTTCTTCAACAAATAAGCCCTCTATCTCTTGATTTTCTACAAGAAATATTTTTTTTTCGCCAATAGATTTTTCTGCTATAAAGTATTGCTCATAATTATTTTGGCCCATAAAAACAAACTCATCATCTTTTTTATAGAGGAAGGATAGTTTTCTTGTTTCTGAATCAACATCTTCAATTTTTTCTTCGGCACGAAATTTTTTTTCTGCAACACTGGAATCTTCCAAATTTCTTAGTTTAAGTATAATGGTTTTCCCTGTTTGACCTGTTCCAGAAATTTCTTTCTTTAAAACGGTCCATAATACATCTTCAATTTTTATGATGGAATGCAGGTGAACGTCTGGCGATTGAATCATAATAAACCCCTTTGGTTCTCTCAACTTTTAAATGGTAAGTGGGTAAAACTAATACACGAAACCAATACCACAGATGAGGACTTATAATATATCAGGTAATCAGAAATACCCCTAAAGAGTTTTGTTAAAAGGGAATAGAAAAGACAGCCTCTGGCTTTATTGCTTTTTTAAGCAAGTTCTGGAATATTGCACTTTTCTATCTGTTGCATATAGGCCATAATGATGTCTTGTTTGTTATTTTAATTCTATTTAGAGGTATAAAGGAGGCTTTATGAAAGGTTCTAGGATGTTAACAGCTATTTTAGTGAGTGTGTTCATTTCGATCATGGCTTCACAACTTCAAGCTCAGCCTGTTGTCAATCAAGAGGTTCCGGATTTTACCTTGATGGATTCGATGGGAAAAAAACATGCGGTTTCAGATTTCAGAGGAAGTTTTGTCGTTCTGGAATGGATTAACCCGGATTGTCCTTTTGTTCGAAAGCATTATGATAGTGGTAATATACAGTCGTTACAAAAGAAATATACGGACAAAGGTGTCGTTTGGCTTTCTGTGGCTTCGTCGGCGCCTGGAAAACAGGGTTATTATTCTGCTGATGAATGGAATCAAATCGTTGTAGACAAAAAAGCACATTCAACAGCCGTGTTGTTAGATTCTCAAGGAGTGGTTGGGAAAAAATATGAAGCAAGGACAACGCCGCATATGTTTGTCATTAACCCCAAGGGTATTCTAATTTACCAAGGAGCCATTGATAGTATTAACAGCACAAATACTGCAGACATTTCTCAAGCAGAAAATTATGTGCAAGAAGCTTTGGATGCGGCTATGAATGGAAAAGAGGTTAAGAATAGTTCCACTAAATCTTACGGTTGTTCTGTTAAGTACGCTTAAGCGGCAAGTGTATTGACTTCGATAGATTTTCGAGAGGTGTCGGGAGCCCACCCCGTTTTAGAGTAGAGGACCCCTTGAAGTTTTAAGGGCATTTCTGTTGTGATTGTTGAGCGTTGAATTGTTAACTCATAGCCATTAGGAAGTTTTTTTAATGTTTGCGGCTTCTGATGTAAAATTAAATCAGAACGATATGGAAAAAAGTAAATCTCCTTTAATTTGGGAGATGTTTGCTCATTCGAGCTGATTTCAATATGAATTTCTTTTTTAGAATGAGAAGCTTTAATGTTCCAAAACTTACTTGAAAGGGGAAGTTTGTTTCTGGCTTTATCAAACGCTTGCTGTTCTTCCTTTTTAGGATTTTCTGTTTCGGTCGTTAAGATGCGAGTTTCTAGTTTGGAGTTTCCTGGAATGCAGACTTCTTTACATTCAAGCCATTGGACATCGGCTTTAATTGTTTGAGTGGTGTTGTTCGGAATGTCAGCGGAAGTTTTAATTTGTGTTAATAACAGGATCTCATTTTCATAGCCATAGGAAACGGAGAAGTTCGCATTAATTTTTTGAGGATAAGGCCATTGAACAGGGCCTGCCTCAAAGCCTGCAGGAAGCTGCCAGTTAATTTTGGTTCTCAACCCCACATCCCCTGGATTTTTCCAATACGTGTGCCATTGAGGAGCCATCTTCATGCGTACAGCGACCCAAAATGAACCTCCGGGTTTAATAGCAGATGCTTCTAAAATTAATTCTGCTTTCACATTTTCTGTATTAGAAAAACTTACAGATTGATTTAAAAAGATAAAAAGTGTCACAAGAAAAAAAGAAGCAACATACTTTTGATATTTTTCTAAAAACATTTTTATCTCCTCATCATATTAAATAGGAACAAGAACCTTAATATACCTGTTTTTTTGAAATAACCCAACAGGGTTTTAAAAGAAAATTAATAAAATTTCACTTTGCTCCTCATTATTCCGTAAATGAAAGAAGAGACATCCTATTTGGTTTTTTGATGTCTATCAAGTATGCTTTATATAAAAGGGGGCTTTATGCCAAAGAAGGATTCTTCTGCATTAGAGAGTGTTAATTTGATGGTCGATCATGCTTGCTCTTTTCTCAATATGCCTCCTGGGCTCATAGAACAAATTAAAACGACTAATTCTGTTTATCAAGTATCTTTTCCTATTAGTTTTGAGGACGGATTTCATGTGTTTACGGGGTTTTGTGCTGTTCATAGCGAACACCGAACTCCTTCAAAAGGAGGGATCCGATTTTCTGAAACGGTTACCTTGGAAGAAATTGAAGCTTTGGCGTCTTTGATGACCTTTAAATGTTCTTTGGTGAATGTTCCTTTTGGTGGATCGAAAGCGGGATTAAAAATTAATCCTAAAAACTACTTAACTCCTCAGGTCGAACGTATCACCAGAAGGTTTGCTAAAGAACTGATTAAGCGGGGTTTTATTAATCCAAGTCAGAATGTACCGGCTCCGGACATGGGGACCTCGGCGCGTGAAATGGCTTGGATAGCGGATGTTTATCGCAGTCAAAATCCTCATGATGTCAATGGTCTTGGGTGCGTGACGGGTAAGCCCGTAAGTCAAAGCGGTATTCCTGGCCGAGAAGAATCTACCGGAAGAGGAGTTCAGTATGGTTTGAGAGAGTTTTTCAGACACAAACAGGATTTAAAAACAGCAGGGATTAAAGGAAGTCTTGGCGGAAAAAAAGTGATCATTCAAGGGTTGGGTAAAGTTGGATATCATGCCGCAAAATTTTTACAAGAAGAAGACGATGTTAAAGTTGTCGGGATTTTGGAACATAACAGCGCTATCTATTCGGATAAAGGCTTTCCAATTGAAAAAGTAAAACAATATCTTAGCGAAAATAAAACTTTAGAAGGTTTTCCCAAATCGGAAACTGTAAAAAATCGAGAAACACTTTTAGAGCAGCCGTGCGATATTTTAATTCCTGCAGCGATGGGCGGGCAAATTACGAGTAAAAATGCTTCGAAAATAAAAGCTAGGATTATTGCTGAGGCGGCAAATGCACCAACGACTTTTGAGGCAGATGCTTATTTAAAGAAAAAAGGAACCATTATTATCCCGGACATATATTTAAATGCTGGAGGGGTAGTGGTTTCTTATTTTGAATGGATTAAAAACATCTCTCACATTAGTTTTGGGCGTATGGAAAGACGCTTGGACGAAAAAAGAGGAGAAGATATCGTCAAGGCTATAGAGAAAGCAACAAATGTAAAAATTTCTAAAGATTTAAAACGAGAGTTGATTTATGGCGCCGATGAGCTAGACCTTGTTCGTTCTGGGCTAGATGATACGATGCGTGTCACTTATCAACAAATAAGAGAACGGTTTCATTCAAGTAAAGATATGGCCGATTTAAGAACGAGCTGTTATGCTCTATCTTTGGAAAAAATACATAAAACGTATATGGAAATGGGCGTCTAAACAGATCGTGTCATAATTTTAATTAACAGTAACAATCCCTCGAAGCAATCGGCCTAAAATATCAGCTCCTGTAATTACTCTTTTTTCATTATCTGTCCAATATAAGATTAAATCATGGTCAATTACGTCGTCTTCTTTGTGTTTTGCATACACTTTAAATTGCTGTATAACTGAACCCAGTGTTGTTTCTTTGGAGCGCACTACAATTGGACGATGACAGTAAAAATAAGGGTTGGTTTCTTTTTTCTCATAGACAGCACTGCGAAGAAAATTATCGGCATCTAAAACCAACAAAGGTTCTTTAGCTTCATCCGTAATAATGACCCATTTCTTTTTTGAAAGATGGATTTCTTGCAAAAAATTATCTTTGGGTTTTTCTTTAAAATTAGGAAATGTAGGTAAGGTACCTTCTATCGGCAAGCTGACAATACTTTGAGGATCGATAACCTCACCTTCATGCTCCAAGTGAATATCATCCAAGGTTAAAAAATTTACAGCACCTCGCCCTTCAATTGCATCTACATCAGAGTGTTCCGAGAGAATATGTTTTTGAAGTAAGATTTTCATTTCATCTTCTTTAAACATATCCATACTTTCACCACCAAGCCATTTATCTAAAAGAAGAGCGGAAGGTTTTGATACAGGGTAAAGCAAGAACTGATAAAATCGAACAAAGGGGTAAAGAAAAGCACCCACTTTAAGAGCGTTACGAGAAAAATAACCCTGAGGAACAATTTCTCCAAAAATGGTAATTCCTATCGTTGAAAAAAGAAAAGAACTTAAGCCGTATAATACATTATTTGTTAATAGGGTGAGGAGTACATTTACAGCAACATTTCCCCAGATGAGAGTTGTTAGAAGAAAGTTAGAATCCTTTCGAAGGCGTAATACTTTAATGGCTTTTTTATTTCTTGAAGCGGCCGCAACTTCTAATCGCAGACGGCTTACACCAAAAAAACCAATAATGGATCCTGAAAAAATACCGGAATGAATTAAGCAAATAACGATAGCGGCCCAAATAAATTTTTTATCTAATGAAAATAACCAATCAAACAATAGGACCTCACTAAGCAATCTTTTGATTTTAAGATAGATTAATTTATCTACCAAGGTGTTGGTTTCATACTTGTTGAATCTAATAAATTTACAGGTTTAGTTTAACATAGGGGCGCTAATTGCGAAATAATATTTGAATTGGATCTATTTGTCTCGAAGGCTTGTTAAGAAATATTAATAGCTTCCATCTCTTTATTTTTAAGGCGAAAAGAAAATGCGGTATAGAGCACGCAGAGACTAAACGCACTAACGATAAGTAAATCCCAACCAAAAGGCATCCAGCCTTTACCTCCACCAAAAGAGCCGCAATAAGATAGTAGGGTTTGTCCAGCAATTAAGAGAATAACCCATAACCCTGAAAGTAAATTTAATTTTAGTTTAGAACCATGCACAACTAGGTTATAGGTTAATAGCAGAAACATTCCTCCAATTATAATCAAAAATAATTTAGAGTTTGTTTCCCACCCAGTCCAGTAAACGATAAGATTGGAAATAATAAACGCCGCGGAAGTAAAAAGAATAGAAAATGGAACCTTGAAAGGGCGTTTTAAATTTGGTTGCTGTGATCTAAGGGCCAACAAAACGCAGGGTCCAGAGCAAAAAGATAAAGCTCCTGCAGCACTGATAAAGCCCACGAGTTCGGCCCACCCCGGAAAAGGCAGTAATAAAATAAGACCTACAGCATAATTAATAAATAAACCCAAAGCAGGCACTTGATATTTATTTAGCTTTGTAAACCAACTTGGGAAAAATTGTTTTTGTCCCATGGCATACGTTAGTCGAGCGGTTGCTCCTGTACAAACAAGAGCTGTTCCCGAAGGAGAGACAAGGGCATCAAAAAACAAAACTTTAGCAAACCAACCTAAACCTAAAACCATAGCTAGGCTGGCAAAAGGTCCGCTAATGCCTTTAAAGGAGATATTCTTCCAACCGTTTTGAATATCGGACATCTCTAGTGATCCAATAAACGCGACTTGTAATCCTAAATAAATAAACATACAAATAAGGACAGAACCGATGATGGCAAAGGGAAGAGCTCTTTGTGGATTTTTAGTTTCCCCGGATAATTCAATGGCTGCACGAAAACCGGTATAAGCCATAATGACTCCGGAAGTAGAAATTGCAGTAAGAACACCTTTCCATCCTAGAGGAAAAAAACCACTGCCGGCTGTAAAGTTCTGAACATCAAATTTTACGGACATAAAAATGAGAATGGTTGCTATAGGAATGAATAGCTTCCAATAAGCAATTACATTATTAATACGAACAAAGAGTTTAACGCCAAAGTAATTGATCAGGCAGAAAGAGAAAAGTAGAAGAGCAGCTATAGTCATTCCTAGGTGAGTTAATTCAATACTGCCATTAACCGTATGCGTTAAAGCAGGATAATAATCTGCGGCGTATTCCATCACGGCTTGAGCTTCAATAGGCGCGACAGTGATATAAGAAAGCCAGGCAATCCAGCTAAAAGAAAGTCCTGAAAAATATCCAAAAGAAAGACGGGGGTATCTTGCCAATCCGCCAGGCCAAGGTAATGTTGCACCCAACTCCGCATAGACAAAAGCTATGACAAGAACGGCAAACGCTCCAATGATCCAAGCAAGAACAGATGCGGGTCCGGCAGCTTTTGCGGCATAAAGGGAGCCAAACAACCATCCCGATCCAATCATAGACCCAATACAGATAAAGAGTAGCCCAAGTAAATTTATTTCTCGTTTAAGTGGTTTTTCCGCCATAAATTTTATTGCTCCTTGTATTTAAGCATACCATAAATAATAAGAGGGCAAGCTGTTATACTTTGGTTATGGACTTATTTCAGATGGTTTCAATTATCTGTATATTGGCAGCGAGTATTGCCGGAGGATTTATTCCTCTAACGCAGCGAGAAAAAGCGAGAGGCTCAGAGGGTTTTCCTGGAGGGGAAGCTTTTACAGTGGGTGTTTTTCTGGCGCTGTCTCTTTTTATTATGCTTCCCAATGGATTCCACTTATTTCAAAAAGCGCTTCCACAAACTCACTACCCTTTAGCGGCGGTCGTATCTTTAATTGCTTTTCTGTTTTTACTCGCCGTTGAACAATGGACTCATAAGATGGAAGGTCCAAATGTTGACTCCGAATTATCTTCTCCTATTATCCCTATTATTATGACTGTTATGATTGCAATTCCATCTTTCCTCTTAGGAACAGCTTTGGGGATTAGTCAAACAACAGCAGCTATCTTTATTTTTGTAGCCGTGCTTGCGCATAAAAGCTCTGCTGGTTTTGGTTTGGCACTCATGATGGTTAAAAGTAAATTATCAACAAAACAAATTTATTTACTCTACGCCTGTTTTGCTTTAGCAACTCCCATAGGAATTGTAGTAGGAGTGGACTTGCATCAATGGTTAAAGGGAGAGGGGTTGGTGTTAGCAAAGGCAATTATTCTATCTCTAGCCGCAGGAGTTTTTTTATTTATGAGTACGATGCACGGATTAGGACATAACCCAATGATTAAGCGCTGTGCCGATCGAAAAGGATTTATCTTAATGCTTACAGGTTTGGTGCTTACAGCCTTTGTTCGCCTCGTTTTAGGCATGGCTCATGCAGGGCATTAAGCTGTTATAATTTAATTAGAAGGGTCTCGAGAGGAGAAAAGTAATGGATATCATTAATATTATTAATACGGTTTTGTGCGGACTTATTCTAGTTATGGGATTGATGAGTAAATGCTCTAATGCAAAGCTTATTGGGGTTGCTTTTGGTGTCTTTGGATTTTCTCATGTTATGGAGATGATGGGAATGGCAGCTTCCATGGAAACGTTACTTGTTTATGTCCGAGTCTTAGCTTATGTTATGGTCGCTTATGCGATGCTTCATCTTTTGAAGAAATAGAAAGGTAGGTAAATCCTTTTAATCTGGGAATGAGCTTATATATACAGATCTGCTGTTCTCAGATCTCTTTTTGTTATAGAATATTTGCTTCTTAATAGGGAAATAACCTTGTTGTTAATAGGACCAATGAGAAACTTATCTTGGCCCGAAATCGGAGAAAATCATGATCAAAAAATATTTAAGTGTTTTAGTTTTTTCATTACTGGTTGTTTTTGGCAGTGTTTCTTATGTCTTTGCAGATGCTTACAGCCAAGCTCAAGATGTTGCAGCTGATCCCTCTAATTATGATGGTGGGTCTGGTTCAACTTTAAATACAGCATCGACAGACTATCCTACGGATGTTCCAGATGTTGGCCCTTCAGGCCCTGTGGGCTATTATGATGAAAATGGAGATTACCATAGTAATTAAGATTTAGTGGCGTTACTAATAGAACTATTTTTTAGTAACGCCATTTATAAATTGTACTTCGCTAGAGAAACATTTCCTATTTAGGCACGCCTTACTTATGCTTCCCACGAAGAATATGAAATGAAGTGAATTCGTTACAAAAAAGGAGAACATAATGAGTTATCTACGAAATTTAAGTTTTGGAATGATGATGTTAGGGGTTGTATTTGTATTCGGATTGGCACCGGTGGCGGCTAAGGAAAGTCCTGTGGGGCAGACTATTTCGTCGTATAAGCCATCGGGACCAAGTCCAACGGTTAAGAAGGAACCCCCTTCTCCGGTAAACAAAAATAACCCTCAGAATGACCCTGAGGTCCAAGCGGGATATGATGATCATCAAACTTGGTATAAAAATAAAAATTCTTAAAAGGAACTTTTAGGAGGTTGTATTATGAAAACATTAATTCTATTTGTTCTTTCATTTATGATATCTTTTCCTGTATCTCAAGGTTTTGCGTTAACTGCGGAACAGCAAGCGGAACAACAAAGACAACAACGGGCGGCGCAACGAGCCTATGAGGCCAGCACAAGGGCTCATGAAACCGTGGCCCAAGAAGCAGAAGCGGCACGACAGGCTGCCAGAACCGTTAGGGATGCGTCAGTGTATACCGTAGCTGGAGCAGTTGGTGGTGGTGGACCTGGAGCAGTTGCGGGTGCTGGTGTTGCAGCTTATGATGCTGCCACAAACGAATAAGAATGGACGTCTTTTATTTTTTTCGGAGAGATAAATAAAGGGCGCTTGAAATGCCGGCAGAACCTAAAAGCATAAACATCACCATAATTTGATAGCGAACAGCGATGAAAGGGGATATGCCGGCTAAGATTTGCCCCGTCATCATTCCAGGAAGAGCAACCAAGCCTACAGCAAACAGAGTATTAACAATGGGAAGCAAAGATGTTTTAAAGGCGATGTTTCTTGATTCGATATAAGAATCTCCTTTACCTTCTTCGGATAAAAAACGTTCTGCCGCGAGACTAACACTATTCATGCTGCTAGAAAAAATCATCCCTGCCAAAGGAATTAAATAACGGGGTTCATACCAAGGGTTGAGTTGAATCACACCAAACACGATGATAGATAAAGTAAACAACCCTCCTACAACAATCGAAAACAAGGCAATAAAATAGTATTTAATACGGTGTTCCTTAATAGGCCTTAATGCGATCCAGCTGGCGACGAGTAACATAAAGGTTAAAAGAATAGAAACCAGTATGGGATTGCTGGAATTAAAAATGTAGTTTAATGCGAGTCCAATTAATAAGAGTTGGCTTACCATTCGAATGATTGCGTAAAATAAAGCGCCTGTCTTCAAAGACCAGAAAGCATAGATGAGCATAACAATAGCGGCCGGAATAAAGGCAATCAATAAGTTGGGAATGTCGATTTGATATATAGAAGTGTTCATAGGGGTGAAATTATAGCATAGCTCTATAGGGCTTTCTTCAGAAATGCTTACAAATAAAAATTAATTTCACCCTTACAATTACCCTTACAATATGTTATTCTGTAAGTATGAAAACGAAAGACTTTATCTTACAAGAGCTGAAACGAAAAGGTCAGATTAAGACAGCCGATATTGTGCAGGCTATTGGCATTTCACGTCAAACAGTAGCCCAACATTTCAGAGAATTAATTGCAGAAAAAAAAATAACAAAAATTGGATCTACGCGTAACTCAAATTACATCCCTTATTCTCCGCGGAAAGTTAAACGAAAGTATCTTCCCGTTAATTTTAAAAAGGAGTATCTTTTAAAAAAGTTAGATGAAGATATTGTTTTTGAAGAATTAAAAAATACAATGGCGTTACGAAGATCTGTATCAGAAAAAGGAGTTAAAATATTAAACTATGCTTTTACTGAAATGTTAAATAATGCCATAGATCATTCAAAATCGGAAAAAGGGGAGGTGAGAGCAGAGTGTTCAGAAACGCAATTCATTTTTGAAGTTCGTGATTTCGGAGTGGGAATTTTTGAAAATATTAGAAAAAAATTTAAATTGAAGAATTATTATGAAGCTATAGAACTTTTGCTTAAAGGAAAGCAAACAACAAATCCCAAACATCATTCTGGCCAAGGAATATTTTTTACTTCAAAAATTTCAGATAGTTTTTCTTTGGAGAGTGGGAGTTTCTTACTACAAATATCTAATGGAAAAAAAGAGAAGGAAACGTATTTAACGGAAAGAAAGAGAGTTCTTAAAGGCACAAAAGTTACTTTTCAAATACGGAACAGCACAAGAAAAGAATTGAGAAAACTTTTTGATGAATATTCAAATTCAGATTATGAGTTTGATAAATCAAAAGTTTTTGTTAGGCTATCAAAGCAGAATACGGAATTTTTATCTCGGTCAGAGGCAAAAAGAATGCTTTTTGGCTTGGATAGATTCAAACGCATTGTTTTAGATTTTTCAAAAATAAAAGGTATTGGACAAAGTTTTGCAGATGAAGTATTCCGAGTGTTTAATAATAGATATCCTGATATAAATATAAAAGTTTTAAATGCAAATGAAGCGGTTTGTTTTATGATAAAACGAGCTAATAAAAACATTACAATTAAAAATTAAATCAACCCTTACAATTATCCTTACAATAGGGCCCTATGGAAAATAGACACGAACATTTTATGAAAGAAGCGGTGAAGGAAGCGATCAAAGCCTTTGATAAGGAAGAGGTGCCGGTGGGTTGCGTGATTGTGCATAAAAACGAGATTATTGCTCGGGCACACAACCAAACGGAAATGCTAAAAGATCCTACAGCCCACGCAGAGATGATTGCTATTACTCAAGCGACAAGCGCAATGCAAAATGCCCGCCTTGAAAAGACGACAATGTATGTGACGATGGAACCGTGCTCAATGTGTGCAGGAGCTCTGGTTTTGGCCAGGTGCTCCCACCTTTATTTTGGAGCCACTGACCCTAAAGGGGGTGCTTGCGGCACCTTATATAATATTGCGAACGATGATCGTTTAAACCATAGAGTGCAGGTGCACGGAGGGTTAATGGAACAAGAAGCAAAAACCCTTCTCCAAGAATTTTTTAAGAATTTGAGAAAAGATAAGAGATAGGGCAAGATCTCTTGTCATTCCCGAAAACATTAGTCGGGAATCCATATGGACAAAAACCTGGATCCCCGATCAAGTCGGGGATGACAATACTTTGGTCGGAGGGGTCGCATAGTGGTCGAGTGCGCTCGCTTGGAAAGCGAGTAGGCCGCAAGGTCTCGAGGGTTCGAATCCCTCCCTCTCCGCCAGACTACGCTAAGGCACTAGCGTGTCCTTAGCTTCGTCTGGCAGGCCAGACAATCAAAGGTCTAAGGATTTAATATGTGCGGAAGATTTACGGATGGTTCGGATACGGAAAAAATTGCGAAGAAGTTAAAAGTTCCTAAGGAAAAAATCCCTCCACGGAGAAAACGTTATAACGTAGCTCCTTCTCAGCCCGTGCTTACTCTTTTTGGTTCA
Source organism: Candidatus Omnitrophota bacterium (assembly GCA_029261035.1). Lineage (GTDB taxonomy): Bacteria > Omnitrophota > Omnitrophia > Omnitrophales > JACROU01 > JAJDCD01. The sequence continues at coordinate 172,310 of JAJDCD010000023.1, read as the reverse complement.
ACAAACAAACGAAAAATATTTGATTATTTTCAGTGGGGGCTAGTCCCTTCTTGGGCGCGGGACCCTGCTATTGGAAGCCGTATGATTAATGCGCGAGCAGAAACCGTTTCTGAAAAGCCGAGTTTTAAAGGACTGTTAAGAAACAGTCGTTGTTTGATAGTTGCAGATGGTTATTATGAATGGAAAAGGGAAGGGGCAAAAAAACAGCCTTATTATTTTAGAATGAAAGATCAGGAACCTTTTACTTTTGCAGGGCTTTGGTCGCATTGGATTAATGTGGACGGCTCAGAAATTAAATCATGTACGATTATCACAACAAAAGCGAATTCTTTAACCCAATCTATTCACGATCGCATGCCAGTGATTTTGGCGGAAGAAAAACATGATTTTTGGCTAGACTCTAACAATTATAAATCGAACGATCTTTTACCTTTGCTTCGTCCCTATTCGAGCGATGCAATGGAATCCTACCCAGTTTCTACGGAAGTAAACTCCCCTCAAAATGATTCTCCAGAAAATGTGATTGCCAATTTATCTTAGAGAAGACATGATCGCCATTAAACGCTTGAGATTCTTCGTCGTTATACTCCTCAGAATGACAGAGGGTAAGAGGGTGTAAATTTAGCTTTGTACTTCTGACACATAGACACAAAGTGTCATCCTGAACGAAGAGAAGGATCTTAGGTTGAGAGATTCTTTTCTTATAAGAAAAATATTTTTATCGAATCACGACGACATTGGAGGGTTCTATATTTATTTTTTTGAGAAGATTTCGGATAAAGGCCTGAGCTTTTTTAATGGGCTCGGGTATGTGAATGGCTTGCTTTTGTTTTGTTAAATACTTGTGGCCTATCTGAAAATATTTCCAACCTGTTTTGTTGAGATAAGGTTTTAATGTTTCTCCTGAGATTCCTTTGTCTTTGCAATACCTTGCTAAAAGATATCCAAACTGTTCTGGTTTTAGGTACCCGAAGTTTTTTTGTGAGGTTTCGTAACTTCCATCTGGATGCATATTAAACTCATCTGTCATTCCATTGAGATAAAGGATGCCAAGTCCTAAGTAGATGCATGAAGTATCCACCAGCTTTTCTTGGTCAAATCCCATAAAATATTTTTGAGGGAGATTCCACCCGTATATATGACCTAATTCGTGAATCAGTACGGTGATCTTCTCTCGTCTTTTTTTCACATGAGTAGAAATATAAATAGTCATGTCGTCTCCGACAGCGTTAATGTAGCCAGGAGGCACTTTTTTCGTATGAGAATCTAAATCTAATTTAATGGAATAGCGTTTTAATCCCATAATTTTTTGAAGTTTTTCCATGGAGACTCGAAGAGAGTCTGTTTCTTTGTCGTTGAGAGTAAAGATTAAATTTTTCCCCTGTTTTTTATAGTCAGATAACGTGTCGTACAGGTCGTTGACTTCTCGTGTTTCGACAGGAGTGGTTGTGCCTCGTTCAAGGACACTCATAACATCGGCATAATGAAGAATGCCCCATGCAATTCCAACAGCAAAAAGGCATAGGAACATAAAGCGGCGAAATAGTTTTTTAAAACCTCTTTTTCTGGCGCGCGATTTTTTCTCTTTTGCTTTCATCAGAACCCTTTTGTTGTATTAAGAAACCTGTCAATACAGATCGACTTTCCTTATGATCAACTTTACCATATAAATAAGTATTTTTTTATATCGGACTAAACAGGAAAGATATAAGAGAAAAATTCAGCGCGACTAGATACATTTGCTTTTTCGAAAATTTGCGTGATGTACTGTTTGACTGTTTTTTCAGATAAAGAAAAGTTGTTGGCGAGTTCTGCATTCGAAAGCCCTTTTAATAAATAATGAGCAATTTCTGACTCTCTAGGGGTTAGATTGAGTTGTGTCAATCCGCGGTCAACGCAATGTTGAATAGATGAAGGAGTCTGAATAGTTTGTTTAACAATCTTTAGGAGGGTTTGGTAAGAAAATGGTTTTTCCAAAAGGTAACAGGCATTTGAATTTAAAGCATCTTTTGCATGTTCCTGGCTGTTAAAAGCCGTAATAATAATGGAGGGGATGTGAATTTCTTGCTTTCTTAGTTTACTTAAAAATTGCACTCCTGTAATACCGGGAAGCATAATGTCAATAATAAGGGCATCGTAATTTCCTTTGTGGATTTCTGACTCTGACTCTTCTGCAGAAGTAAAAACATCACATTGAATTTGGTCTTGTTTGAATTTCGAAGCAAAAATATCTCGTGCATCTATATCGTCTTCGATATATGCAATTTTCATACGAGAGCTCCAGGGATACAGATTTTAACGACTGCGGAATCGGAGGTATTAAACAATTGCAAAGAACCTCCTATTTGTGTAAGCGTTTTTTGTACAATAACGAGACCTAGCCCCAATCCTTTACGACTGTTAACAACTTGTTTCCCTTGTGATTTAATAACTTCATCAGGGAACGACCCTGGGTTCGTCAATTTAATCTCAATGAATTCAGAGGCTTCTTTATTTTGGTCAATAGTTAGTGTTAAAACACGATTTGTTTTTTGTTGGCCAAGCTCTTGAATTGCATTGCTAAATAAAGTGACACAAATCTGTTCTAAAAGTGTAGGGTGGATATAGACTTCTGCTGGACACATAATTTGACTATATTGTATGTTCATCTCTCTTAGTTGGTTAGAAACCTTATCGTTAAAAAAACGTTGAAACCATTCTTTGAGAAGCACAGTTTCTTTAGGGTTGATCGTGTCATAAAGAACGCTTAAGTTTGCCCATTGGGTTGTAATGGATTCCAGCCTTTTTAGATTTTTGTGTACAACACTTTCTTGTTCCTTGGTTAGATCGGGAGGATTATTTTCAAGGGCAGCCGAAAGATTATGAATAGGGTTTCGAAGCTCGTGAATAATATATGAAATCAATGTGCTAGTGAAAACACTGCGACTGAGTTGGGAATTTTTCATAGATAGGTACTGATTAAATCGGATATTTTTTAAAATGAGGTTGATACCGAGACCAACCGCAATACCCAAGGCAATGGGTAAGAAGACATCAAAGAGTTCATGAATGAGGTGAATATAAGATGGAGCCCCAGTTCCTGGGTGATCCAAGTAGAAATCGAGAAGCCCATAGAGCACTCCACAAAAAGCACCTATCAAGGGGGCTAACCAAGGGCGAGAGGGTTGGAACTTATCTTTTTCTAAGTGTTTCATGACAATAGGGTAACATATTCTTTCTTGGACCTCATCCGACTTTAGTCGGATTTAGTTTTACCTTCTAAAACCGTAATAATACACAATAAATATGTAAAGGGGAAGCTCATGAGAAAACATTGGTTGTTTTATTTTGTATTTGTTTTAGTTTTGCTTACAAACGCTTCTGTATTTGCAGTGTCTCACAACTATGAACTTAATGCTCAGAGAACAGAAATCCTTTTTGATGGAAAATCAACATTGCATGCTTTTCATGGCTTTACCCATGAGGCGACAGCTTCAACAGGGGTAGATGTAGAAGCTTTAGAAGTGGAAGTGCCTTTTCTTATTCAGGTGCCAGTGAGCTCTTTGGATACGCAAAACAAAAAGCGAGACAAAGCAATGCGTAGAATGTTTCAAGCTGAAGCTTATCCTCATATTATTTTTAAAGTAGAAACAATAAAAGTAAAAGAAAAAAAAGAGTTTGAGACTTTGGTTTGTGAAGTAACAGGAAAACTAAACATCCGCTCTATCGAGCAACCCATTCAATTTTTGACAGGTATAAAGTTGAAAGGAAACCAGATCCACGCTCAAGGCTCTTTTAAAATTAATATCAAAGACTTTAAATTAAAACCACCTTCTGTTTTGGGGGTGATACGTGTTTCTAAAGAAATTGTTGTTCATTTTGAGTCGCTATGGAAAGTTGAGGAGTAATGAATTTTTGGAAACAATTTTATAACTATCGGTGGGCTCTCTTTTCATTTGTTTTCTTTACCTTCGTATTATGTTTACCCTTATCCACAAAACTTAAAATAGACCCAACAAATCAGGCTGTATTTGAAAAAGACCGTTATTATCAAGAGAATCAATTTTTTCAAGAGACATTTGGAAGCGATGATTCCATTGTCGTTGGTGTTGAGACGTCAGAGCTTCTAAATGCAGAGCAACTTTTATGGGTGAAGACATTTTCAGAAACGATGGAGGAGTGGAGTTCTGTCGAGACTGTTCGAAGCTTAACTACAATTCGAACATTTCAGAAAAAAGGACTGGGTGGAGTTGTTGAGCCACTTATTCAGAATTACTTAGACCAAAAGGAAAGCTTGCAGCAGTTTTTTATAAAGCTAAAAAAAGAGCCCGCAATATTTAAAAGAATGATTTCTGCCGATCTAAAAATGACGGCCATCACTATTCTAATAGATTCAGAATTGGATAACTTTTCTCGCCATAAAACAATTAAAGATGTTAGAGATTGGATTAAAAACAACCCTATTCCAGATGGAAAAACTTACATATCAGGGACCGCTGTAGAGCAAGATCAGTTTATTAATCGAATCCAAAAAGATCATCGTTTTTTTGTTCCGCTAACTTTTTTAGTGGTTTTAGGGATGGTAGTCCTTCTTCACGGAGACTTCAGGGCTCTTTTTTATCCGGCCTCCGTAATTTTGGTTAGTTTGATTTCAACTCAGTCGATGATGATGGTTTTAGGGCTGCAACTAAATATGATTACTTCTTTGGTTTCTCCTGTTTTATTGATTGTTTCTGTGGCAGACGCAATTCATGTCCAAACATTCATTAGACACATACCGCATTCCACAGAAGCAGCGCTTGGGTTTAAAAAAATAATTAAAGAATTGTGGATTCCGTGTTTGCTGACAACAATAACAACAGCGGTGGGATTCGGTTCCTTATTATTAACTTCTGTCCCCGCAGTGCGTCAATTTGGATTAAGTGCTGCATTAGGAACTTTATTGGCTTTTTTGTGGACCTTTTTATTGTCTCCTATATTTTTAAAGTGGCAGATGGAGTGGGCTAATCGTTTCACTGCTCGCAGATGGAGAACGGTCTCTTCGTTTTTAATTTTGTGGAGTGGGCGTTATCAAAAAAGAATTATTTCTATGGGTATTTGCGCTTTGGTGTTAGGAATTTTTGCGAGCACTTATATCCAGATGGATACAGATATTCTTTCTTCATTTAAAAAAAGTGATAATTTTCGAATAGACACAGAAATTATTCAGGCAAAACTTGGCGGGGTTTATCCTTTAGAGTTTATTGTAATTGCACCTAGTGCTGAAGCGGTAAGAAGTAGGGATGCGTTAAGTAAAATCGAATTACTAAAAGATAAGGTTGGACGGTTTAAGGAAATTTCTTCTAGTTGGTATCTTACAGATTTGCTTCGAGCCATTCATGGGAAGCTTACGGGAAAAGATGAAATTCCTTCAGGAGACAAACTGAATTTATATTTGGAACAAATAAAATCATCTAATGAAAAATCTCATTTTTTCACCGAAGATTTTAAACTAACTCGAATGACGGCTTTTTTAACAGACTCACATACTTCAGGAGTTGTTTCCTTAGCAGAAAGAATCCAGCAATTATCACAGAGCGTATTACCAAAGGGGTGGCGGATGATTGTGACAGGGCAAACATATTTGCTGGCAAGGATGTCTCAACAGCTTGTAAAAAATGAACTTATGAGCTTCTTAGTTGCTTTTGTAGTTATTTCCATGATGATCATGTTATTTCTTCGTTCTATTCCTATTGGATTTCTAGGGATTTTTGTAAATACGATTCCTCTGGCGATTCTTTTTGGATTAATGCCAGCTTTCCACATCCCTTTAAATACAGCAACGGCAATGATCGGGAGCGTGGCAGTGGGATTAATTGTAGACAATGCGATACATGTGCTTTATCGTTATCACAAGGTTAAAAATGGGACTCGGACTAAAGAGGTTCTTAAGCGGATTATGATGCATTGCGCTCAACCTCTGATTAGCTCTTCTCTGATACTTTCGGCTGGGTTTTCTGTAACCCTTTTAGGGAGCGTTCAGCCTACGATACACTTTGGATTTTTAATGGTTCTCATTTTATTTTTGGCGTTGGCGGCTAATTTAATATTACTTCCCGCTTTTATTTTGCCAATGAAGGGAAAGAAATGATGAAGACGCATTTCGATGCTGTGATTATTGGAGCAGGCCCTGCAGGTTTAACGGCAGCTATTGAATTATCGCGATGTTCTTGGAAGGTGCTTTTAATTGAAAAATCGGAGTTTCCTAGAACGAAAGTTTGTGGTGGCTTTGTTGGTCCAGAAAACATAGAGCTTCTTCAAGAGATGGGTGTGTATGACGATCTATTGCTTCAAGGAGCTGAAAAAGTAGATCGTGTTTGCCTCAGCGCTTCTAATGGAGCGCAAGTTCGAATCCCTATTGCTAGCAATTCGTCTTCTTTGCATGGGTTGGCCTTAAGTCGAAAATTATTCGATTGGACGCTATGGAACAAATGCGAGGAAGAGGGTGTTGAGTTAAAAAAAGAGTCTGTCGCTGTTCCGACAGAGAGCTTAGAAGGTTTTGATATTGAAGTTAAAAATTGGAAGAACAATCACGTAGAGCAAGTGACAGCCCGATATTTGATTTATGCTAATGGAGCTTCAAAGCAAAAAGGATCAGCTGCATCAGGATTCTTTGGAATTTCTGCTTTATTTAAAAATGTAACAAACATGGATAAAAATGTTTTTCTTCATTTTGTTCAGAATGGACACTTAGGTATTAATCAGTTTGAAAACGGTCTTACCAACATTTGTTATGTTGCAGATAAAAAAATGCATCAATCGGTAGGCGGGAATTTAGAGAAATTATTTTTAAAATTCAAAGAAGAGAATCCTGTTATTCGCGAACAACTTTCGGGAGCAATTCAGGAGACCCCATGGAAAGGAATGTTTTTGCCTAAAAAATCAAAACATCGTTTCTCTGAAAAGAACATCTTTTATTTAGGAGATCAGGTAGGGCTTGTTAACCCTGTGGTTGGAGGGGGGATCTCTTTGGCTCTTTCTGGTGGGCAGTTATTGGCAAGTCTTATGGGAAATTATGAAGCCAGTCAAATGCCATTTGAGATTGTGGCGGAACGTTATGAATCGGAATGGAAAAAAAGATTTTTTAAGCGAGTGTGTTGGTCTAAATTGATTGGCAACTTAAGTCACCAAAAAATAGCAGCGAATAATATTTTATGGCTTTTAAATCGAAATCAACATTGGCTTGAAAAAATATTTAATTTTTATCATAAGCCTGTTTCGTTAAAAAAGTTTAATGAAACTAAAGTTGAAGCGATATTATAATAGGAAAGAGGAAACTCATTATGAATACGAGTAAAATAATTGGGATTGAAACAGCAAACCCGAAATTAAAAGGGGATCAAGAGAAGGTTTTAGAACATATCCTTGAAAAAAAACATATATCTAAAAAAGCAATGATTTTTTATAAACGGTTTTTATCGGATCAATCCATAAAGACACGTTATTTTGGTATGGACGATTTTAATCTTGTGAATGAAGAAACTCCGGATGAAGCTATTTTGCGTTTTCAGACCGTTGGGACTCAAATTGGGGCTGAAGCTGTTAATAAATGTTTGGAAGCGACTGGAATTAATACCGAAGACATTGATGGGCTTATTGTAACCACATGCACCGGATATTTGTGTCCAGGCTTGACTTCTTATGTTGCGCAAGCGGTAGGGCTTCGAGATAGTTTGTTTACCCTTGATTTAACAGGGACAGGATGCGGAGCGGCTCTTCCAGCTTTGCGGGCAGCCGACCAGTATTTAAAAGCACATGCAAACTCAAATATTCTTGTGCTGAGTGTGGAGGTTTGTTCTGCTGCTTTGTCTTGGGGAGACGAGATTGATCTTATTTTATCCAACGCTATTTTCGGAGATGGGGCAGCAGCCTGCCTTATATCTAATGTTGACGATAGAGAAGGGTATGCTGTTTTGGACTTTGAATCCTTGTTATGGCCAGAATATCGGAATGATCTTCGATTTAAACAAAAAAATTCTCGTTTGTGTAATGTGATTAATAAAAATGTTCCTGAAGTTGCTTCCGAAGCAGTTAAGACGTTGCAGGATCGTTTTATGTCTCGAATGGAAGGCCCGTTTCACTATTATGCGATTCATCCTGGAGGTAGACGCATCCTTGACGAGATTGAGTCTCGACTGGGTTTTGGTCCGAATGTATTGAATCGTTCTAGAGAAGTTCTTAGAGATTATGGGAACATGTCTTCTCCAAGTGTGTTATATGTTCTGAAAAATATAATCGAAAAAGATCAACCTAAAGAAGAAGAATCGATTATCTTGTTTGCTTTTGGGGCGGGGTTCACAGCTTTCGGTGCCGTGTTACAATATGCTCCAGTAAAAGCTACGCAGGAAGGAAAAAGTTATGTCGAAGCTGTATGATAAAAATGCAAAGCTAGAGCTTATCAATCGAATTGGTTTTAAGGAGCATTTTAAGGCAGATTCATGGGAAGATTTTAATAAGAAATTTTTTGATGGGCTTGCACCAAAGTATGATGCACTTAATGAAGTTTTGAGTTTGGGGCAGCACAAAAGAATAAAAAAGAAAGCGGCTCAACGTCTTGAAATTTTGCCCAATACTAAAATATTAGATTTGTGTACGGGCAGTGGTGACTTAGCCATTCAGATCGCAGAAAAAAATCCTTCCTGTGAAGTTGTGGGTGCGGATGTTTCAGAAAAAATGCTTGAGATAGCTCGGGAACGCGGCAAGCATTTAAAAAATTTAGAATTTAAAGTAGGCGACGCGTTAAACCTTCCTTTCGAAGATAATGCGTTTGATGTGCTTACGATTGGTTTTGGGATTCGTAATATGGCAGATTTGGAGAAGGGCCTTGAGGAAATCAAGAGGGTTGTTAAAGCAGGCGGAAAGTTTACTACCCTTGATTTAGGCAAACCCAAGGGTTGGTTTCTAAATTTTATATACCGTATTCATTTTTTAACGATCGTTCCGTTTTTGGGGAAAACAATTTTTCACCGAGGAGAATTTAATTCTTTTAAATATCTTCCGGAATCAAGCAAGCATTTTCCAGCACAAGAAAGGTTAGTGGAGTTATTTGAGCTCCATGGCTTTAAGAATGTGAAGAACTATAATTATATGTTAGGTTCGATTGCTCAACAAATAGCTGTCGTATGATGCATGATTATCAAAGCTATTATGTCATTGCGAGGTAATTAACAAAGGAACCGTGGCAATCTCTGGTAGAGGATAAAGGTACATCCATCGTTTGAGATTGCCACGGCTCAACTTTTCAATGCCTCGCAATGACAATCTATCTTTAAAAAAGGAGGAAACTATGAGTGGAATTCAGAAGAGACCTTATGTTAAACAAGAAGAGCCTGGAAAAAAGGCTTGGTGTTCATGTGGTGAGTCCGAAAACCAACCTTACTGTGATGGCAGTCACTCTAGGAAAGAAACAGGAAAATCACCTATTATCGTTGAGATAGAAGAAGCTAAAACCGTTGCTTGGTGTGGGTGCCGCGAGACGAAAACACCCCCTTATTGTGATGGAACACACGCCAATTTAAGCTAAAATCCCCTGAAAAGGGCTCTTTTTTTGAGCCCCTTTTTACTTGCCAAAGTAGGGGTTTTCCCCTATGCTATACCGCTCATTTAGGCCTTGTGGCCTACAGTTTAGTAATAGACCTATATATAAAGGAGAATAAATCAATGACAACGGCAGTTAAGGAGACATCTAGTATGTTATCAATCGATAAAATTACAGAAATGCTTGGCGACGAAGCAGACAATTTATTGGGACATGTATGTAGTGCTGTTCCGAAGGACAAAATTCATTTACCAGGGCCAGGTTGGGTTAATCGTATTTTTACAGATACCGATCGTACCAATCCTGTTCTTAGAAGCATAGAATCACTTCATAGCCACGGAAGATTGGCGGATACGGGATATCTTTCTATTCTTCCTGTTGACCAAGGTATCGAACATTCTGCTGGAGCTTCTTTTGCTCCTAATCCAGAGTATTTTGATCCTGAAAATATTGTGAAGCTAGCTATTGAAGGCGGATGTAATGCTGTAGCTTCTACTTTGGGTGTTTTGGGTTCTGTGTCTCGTAAGTACGCACACAAAATTCCTTTTATTGTAAAAGTTAATCATAACGAATTACTTACTTGTCCAAACACATTTGACCAAATCTTGTTTAGCAGTGTGAAACAAGCGCGGGATATGGGTGCTGTTGCTATTGGGGCGACCATTTATTTTGGTTCTCCAGAAAGCAATCGTCAGATCCAAGAAGTCAGCGAAGCTTTTGACATTGCTCATGAGTTAGGTCTTGCAACAATTCTTTGGTGCTACACCCGTAGTTCTGGGTTCAAAGTGGATGGCCAAGATTACCACAGCAGTGCGGATTTGACCGGTCAAGCGAATCACTTGGGTGTGACTATTCAAGCAGATATCATTAAGCAAAAACTACCTGTAAATAATGGTGGTTACAAAGCAATCAACAAAAAAGAAAAAGGTTTCGGGAAGTACGATGAAAAAATGTATTCTGAGCTTTCTTCTGACAACCCAATTGATTTAACGCGTTATCAAGTAGTTAACAATTATATGGGTCGCGCAGGATTAATTAACTCGGGTGGACCTTCTGGTTCTGATGACTTTTCTGAAGCAGTTCAAACAGCTGTCATCAACAAACGAGCGGGTGGAATGGGATTAATTAGTGGAAGAAAAGCGTTTCAACGTCCAATGACAGAGGGTGTTCAGCTCTTGAATGCAATTCAAGATGTTTATTTGAACAAAGACGTTACGATTGCTTAAGAATTAAAAGATAAGATATCTTATTAAAAAAGGCCTACACTGCTTTTTGTGGTGTAGGCCTTTTCTATTTTAAAACGTCATCCTGAACGAAGGGAAGGATCTATGACAAGAAGATTCTGGGTGTAACAAGGTTGCCACGACTTATTTGTTCAACGTCTCGCAATGACGGATCTCTTATGGTAGTATATTCCTCAATGAAGGTGACTGTCATTAGTCTGCGTCCTCGCAGGCCATAGTGACTGTCACAGAACTTTTATTCATTAAACAAAGGCCTTTGTTTTGAAAACACAAGATCAGCTTTCTTTTTCACTTAATGAAGACACTTCAGATATTTGGACCCTTTCTTTAGAGGGCTCCCTCGACTCTCAAACGACAGGTTCTATTTGGAAACACATCTTTCATAAAGTTAAAAAATTAAAGATTAAAAAGCTAACCGTGGATGCTCAAAATTTAGAATATTGTGATGCTTCTGGGTTTGCTTTTCTGATTCGTTTAGAAGAGCAGTTAAAGAAAGACGGGGGCAGCTTTTCTGTAGAGAGACTTTCCGAGGACCATCAAAATTTTTATCAAACATTTAAAGCAAAAGATCCGAATCAAGTGCCGTTAGAAGTAGTCCGAGAAGAAGGTTTTATCGAGCTGGTCGGCGGGATGGTTTATCGATTTTATCGAGATATAACGGAGCAAATTTCTTTTGTTGGCGAATTACTCATGGCTGTTTTTTATTGTTTGAGTCACCCCAAGAAAATACGCTGGAAAGAAATGATTCTTTTTGCGGAGCAGGTGGGGGTTAATGCTTTTCCCATAGCGGTGCTCTTAGGATTTTTGATGGGCCTGATTATGGCGTTTCAATCTGCTCAACCCATGAAGCAGTTTGGGGCAGATATATTTGTGGCAAACCTGGTTGCAATTTCCATGGTTCGAGAACTAGGGCCTTTAATGACAGCCATTATTTTAGCGGGTAGATCGGGGTCTGCTTTTGCAGCAGAGCTTGGAACGATGACTGTTAATGAAGAGATTAATGCGCTTAAAACCATGGGCTTAGACCCTGTACGCTTTTTGGTAGTAATTCGAGTTTTTGCAGCAGTTTTCATGATGCCTTTTCTTACCATTTTTACTACTGTAGCGGGTTTGATTGGTGGGGCCGTGGTAATGCTTTCCCTGGGATATCCTTTGGTTACTTACGCGAACCAGATAACGGATGCTGTGGACCTCTCCGACTTTTTAGGAGGGCTCGTTAAGGCAATTGCTTTCGGAGTTTTGGTTGCTTCTGTGGGATGTCTTCGGGGTATTCAAACAGGCACGGGAGCTAAAGCCGTTGGAGAATCTACGACTAGCGCAGTTGTTAGCGGACTTTTATTGATTGTATTTGCAGATGGATTATTTTCAGTTGTTTATTATTATCTAGGGATATAACAGAAGGAGTTAAGGGACAGTCCCATGGGACTGTCCCCTTTTGGTGGGTTCATATGGCAGCTATTATAGAAGTTAATAATGTGACTTTAGGGTATGGAGAAAGTGTGATCCTAAAAGAGATTTCCTTTTCCGTTAAGAAAGGAGAGGTTTTTGTTATTTTAGGAGGCTCTGGCTGTGGAAAGAGTACGTTGCTTAAACATATGATAGGACTATATTCTCCGTTAAACGGAGATATTCTCCTCAATGAAAAAAACCTGGCAAGGGCTTTCGGAAAAAATAGATTAGAAATACTTCAAAACATTGGAGTGATGTACCAAAGCGGTGCTCTTTTTGGATCGATGAACTTGTTGCAAAACATATGTTTACCCTTAGAGGAGTTTACAGACCTTCCTAAAGAAGCGAGAGAAGCCATTGCTCTGATGAAATTAAAATTGGTAGGATTAGATCAATATGCTCAGTATATGCCCTCTGAAATTAGTGGAGGAATGCAAAAACGTGCCGCTATTGCTCGGGCAATGGCGTTAGATCCTGAAATTTTATTCTTAGACGAACCTTCTGCTGGGTTGGATCCAATTACGGCTGCAGAGTTAGATCAGTTAATTAAAAAATTAGCGCGTGATCTTAAAATTACATTTGTTATTGTAACCCATGAGCTTGCCAGCATTTTTGAGATAGCAGACCGTATTATTATGCTAGATAAAGAGACAAAAAAAATTATCGCAGAAGGCAATCCAGAAGATTTGAAAAAGAACAGCGACAATCCTTTGGTGAAGAAATTTTTTAATCGAGGAAGAGATGACGGATAAATAAAAAAGGATGTCATTGCGAGGTATCGACAAAGAGACCGCGACAATCTCTGATGGTGACTTTCACCCTTATCCGAGATTGCCGCGGCTCCTTTGTTGCTTGCCTCGTAATGACACTATTCGCAATGACGTAATTCGTTACAGACGTATTATTAAGAGGTTTGACCATTCACAACAGAAAGACTAGAATAGCGCCTTATGAATAGAAAAATACATTATCTCATTTTGGGTTTGTTTTGCGTTGTAGCCACATTGTTGGCTGTTGGAGGGACGATTGCGTTTGGTGTGGGTGAGTTATTTAAACCCGTTATTATGATGGAGACGTATTTCAACGAGTCGGTCCAAGGTTTAGATATAGGTTCTCCTGTGAAATATCGAGGTGTGCAAGTTGGAAAAGTAGAGAAGATCACGTTTGTCGACGAGTTTTACTATACAGACAAACGTTATGTGATGGTTAGAATTGCTTTGTATGAAACGGCGTTAGGTCGCGATACAGGGATCCGAGAGGGGACAGATCGTAATACATTTATTACCGAAACTCTTAAGAAGGAAACAGAGTATGGTCTTCGGGTTCGTTTGACATCTCAAGGACTAACTGGGGTAGCCTATTTGGAAGCCGACTATTTAAACCCTATATATTTTAAGCCTTTAGAGATCGATTGGCAGCCAAAAGCGTTTTATGTTCCATCTGCGCCTAGTGTCATCAGTCAGCTAAGCAATTCTGCAGAGGCTGTGTTTAGAGAATTAGATTCGATTGAACTTGAGAAGATCTCTAAAAACTTTGATCAGCTCTTGGTGACTTACAAAATATTAGCGGATGATATGACGCCTACGATTAAGGAATTTGAAAAAAGCCTTAAAGAGGTGCCTGAAGCAGTTTCGGAGTTTAGAAAGTTTATGTATAAATTAAACTCCTTACTGTCCACACAAGAAAATAACGTAGAAGAGACGCTTGGAAACTTAAGGGTTCTTACATCAAACATCAAAGATCTGTCTTCAGATGCAAAGAAATATCCAGCCCAACTCTTTTTCGGTAAACCTCCAGAGAGAACTCAGATGGAAAAGGCTGCAGCATGAAAAAAAGAGATCTCTTTTTAAGCTTGCTCCTTTCTTTAGTCCTAGTTTTTCCAGGCTGTGCTAATTTAGAAAAAATATACCCGGATAAAAATTTTTATGTATTAGATGTGTCTAGAAACGCAGAGGCGTTGATTCCTATAAAGGGGTCCATTCTCAAAGTGAGACCCGTGCAAATAGCGCCTTATTTTGAAAGTAGGGAATTGGTTTATCGAAAAAAAGATTTAACTTTCGAATCTGATTTTTATAATCAATTTTTTGCTTCGCCTCGAGATGTAATCACAGAAGAAATTTCTGAGTGGTTTAAAAAAGCCAATTTATTTGAGCATGTTTTAGACACTGCTAGTGCTTTGGAAGCAACGCATATTTTAGAAGTGGAAGTGTTGTCTTTATATGGGGACTATAGCAATCGTTCGACACCTAAAGCCATCATCGATTTCAAAGTTATTTTAATTGATAATTCGGTTATGCCCCCTAAAATTATATTCGATCGAGAGTACCCAAGAGAAGTTATCTTAGATAACAACATAGCTCCTCAGAAGTTAATAGAAGGATGGAGCCAAGGTTTAAACACCTTTCTTGTTGAGCTCGAAACAGAACTCTCCCAACTGTAACAATCGAATCCGTCATCGCGAACGACTGTAAGGAGTGTGGTGATCTCAAGAAGCTTCCCTCTTTAGTTTTTGCCATTTAAGACGATATATTTTATATGAATCTAAAAAATATTAGTCTTCAAATTCCTTTACTTGTATGCGCTGCCCTCCTAGGCTTAGCTGCAATCGTTCATTTTCCCAATGAGTATTATCACATTTTAAGAATAGCTGTTTTTTGCACCTCTATATATGCCGCTTTATACGCACTGCAAATATCAAAATCCCTTTGGGTTTTGCCTTTAGCGGCAACGGCCTTTGTTTATAACCCTATTGTTCGCATCCATTTCAGCCGTGGCATTTGGGATGTTTTAGATATTGTCGCTATCATTGTTTTCGTCTTGTCGATATTTGTCCTCAATCGAGACTAATTCTTATCCAATAAAAGGCTCTCCTCTCACTATTATCTTTACTGCCATCAAAACCTAACTATCTCCTGTTAAAGGACTTCCAAGGGGACCCATTTAGGCCCGGGCCTAAATTTTTTGGATAATTCAGGCCCGGGCCTGATTGGGGATGGTAGACTTTATATAGGGACTAAAATCTGCTTGATGGGAGAGAGAACATGCTTGAAAAGGTGGTTTTCTGGGCCAGTGTGGTTGCTATTGGAATCGCGATAAAGTTTTTATTCTTATCCTGGATTCTATTTGGCGCGGCGTTTCTCATCTTTTTCGTTATTTATTATTCGCTTCGTATTTGGCGCTGGCGATATATCTCTGAATTGTCTCCAGAGGCTAACAAGATGTTGAAACGCTATGGACATTTTTATCATATTGATATGGATTGGCAGGATTTAAGTGATGCTTGTGGTAAGTGTGCGAGAGCGGTTTTCTACTTAGCTGTTATTGGTTGTTTTAAAGCCTTTTGGTGGGGGATTCCCTTAGGTCTCGTTTATTTTTTAATATTAGACCATATTTCTAAGCGCTTGAATCACTCACAATTCCTAGTGGATTATGAAGATGTAGTCCATCATGATGAAATTTTGAATTACCTTGATAAAAGGGCTGAAAGAATAGAAGAAGAAAATCAAAAAGCCGCTTAAATTCACTATTCAGTTTTTGAAAAAATTTCCGTTATATAAGATTATGAAAGAATTTCCATTTTCCTCTCGAATTGTAGTAATTTTAGCTGCAATCGTATTTTTAGTTGGTTGTGAAACAATGCCTTTAGGGACGGGTGTCGATTTCATGGGCAAACCTGTTTATTTAACTTCAGAAGCTGAGTTGTCCAACTCTCTTAATAGTTGGGTTCAGCCCGAATCTGAGTTTTGGAAGACTGACGACGCAAAAATCCAGTATTTGTTGAAACGCGTTCGAGTATCTCCCTACACTTTTGTTCGAAATGGATCTAAGTACGACGGAGCCACTGCAACCCGGTTTTTAGCCCAAAAATCAAATAGTGTTAAATGGAGACATAGGTTTACTACTGTCCAGGAGTTTGTGGACGTAATTTGCTCGGGTTCCTCTACGTCTGGAAAGCCCTATGAGCTTATAACACAAGATGATACACGCCATAATGTTCATTTTATTATCCAAAATGAGCTCAATCGTTTAGAGAAGTATTTGACTCTTCAAAATCAAAAAATCTACAATAATTCTCTGAAACCATAGACTTTTTCTAATAGTTTTTGGTACAATGCGTTTCTATGAGTTGGCAAACTCCTATTAAATTACATCTCTTATTTATTGTTATTTTTTTGATTTCTGGTTGTACAACCATTACGCATTTAGGTGATGGATATGATCAATCAGGATCTTGCGTCTATCTCTCTGCCCCTGAAACTTTAAAAGAATCTTTTTCTGAGCTGGTTGTCCCAGAGGCAGACTTTTGGAAAACGGAAGATGCGAAGATTCAATATTTAATCAAAAGAATCCGAATTTCAAAATTGGGCTTTGAGAGAAACGGAAAAAAGTATTCTCCTGGAAAGGCGGCGACCTTTATTTTATGGAAAAAGAACCTTGCAAAATGGAATTCACAAGTTCACTCTGCCCAGGATTTGGTAGATGTTGTGTGTTCGGGTTCTGCCACATCCGGGCAACCTTATCGAGTGATTTGCGATGACGGCACACAGCATAACTTGCAATCGGTATTGCAAAACGAACTTAATGCTCTTGAAGAATATTTAATAGAGTACCGCGCCCAAAAGGCAGAAGAAGCTCTTCTTGAAAAAGTTGCAGACAGCACTGAAGAAGAGCAAGCCCTTTCTGCCGATGAAGAAAAAGAATCGGTATTAATGCAAAAAATAAACCAAGAAACAAACTCAGAAGTAGAATCTCAAACGTATCTTTCCTCAGTACAAAATATTTTCAGTTCCTTCAATAAGAAAAAATAAAGTATCTATAGTCATTGCGAGACATTCCGTAAAATGAGTTGTGTCAATCTCAGACTTAGTGGATATGTAATGCAGGCCAGGCACTTGTCATCCTGAACAAAGAGAAGGATCTTAGTCCAACATCTGGATCCCCGACACAAACATTCGGGGATGACAGTAACTAATAGATGCTCGTAGAAAGCTTCGTTGTTGTTTCCATTCGTTTCATCCAAGCATGAAATATCTGATTTTCTTTAAAAAATTCCCCAGCTTTTAATTGAGACACAATACGCGAAATTCCATAGACAGCAATATCTGCGGCATTTGGCTTAGAGCCCCCATTAAAATCTTTACCGTTAAGACCATCAGCCCACTCCTGAACTTTGCTCTTAAGAAAATCGATGGGAGAAGAGATGTTTCTTTTCTCAGCAATTTTTTTGGAAACTAGGGTCATAATGACTGCACCCGACCATTTAATCATTCTTTTCTGAAACCAATTAAAATTACCTACTTTAGTGATATAGTTAAATGCTTGAAGAGAATTGCCAAACTTATCATAAATGACTGTGGGTAACCCTTGAACATAGTCCTCAGACCAATCGAGCCATTTCTTTTCTTCTTCAGTATTTTGGAATACTTTATCTCCGGCACTTGTTTCATCAATGTGTTTCATGATGTCAGTTGATTCATTAAATTGAACACCTTCTGTATTTACATAAATAGGAACCTTTTTATATTCACCAGAGAAGGCAATCTCTTTTTTGTTAAGAGGGTGTACCTCAACGGCTTCGTAATCAACGCCCTTATAATTCAAAAAAGCGGCTACTTTGGAACAAAAAGGGCAGGCGGTATATTGGTATAACTTAGGTTTCATGATAAATCCTTTGTCTGTAGCTTTTAGTAATTTTGTTAAAAAATGATTGTACTATAAATCTAATGATTTTTTTATGGCTTTGCTTACTTTTTCTATATAACCGTCTGGAAGAGTTCCTATTTTTTTTCCAATCCGTCGTTTGTCTATAGTTCTAATCTGAGAGAGAATCACTGTTGAATTTGAAACAAGCCCTGCCGTTTTTCCGGGGATGTTTACATTTGTCGGAAACTCTTTAGAGTAACTCTTCGAAGTAAGAGGAGCAATTATAGTGGTAGGGGCTAGGTCATTTCCAACATTATTTTGTAAAATAAGGCAGGGGCGACCTCCAGCTTGTTCAGCGCCTTTGGTTGGATCGAGATAAATCCAAAAAATTTCACCGCGTTTAATCGACATATTTCAGAGAATCCTCATCTAGATCTTTAAACTCATCTACCATTTTCTTAGAGTCTTCATACATCTCTGTATAGCCTTCTTTCAGAAGCTCTGAGTCTTTTTGCCTTTTTTTCAGCTCTAAATAGGTTCGAACTGCTTTCTGAATCAAAGTGCTTCTCTTGGTATGTTGTTGAGCCACTTCCTTATCTAATTCTTCCTTCAAATCCTCTGGAATAGTGATATTAAGGTAAACCATAGCAATCCCTTTCTGTATACTATAAGTATATACTATTATGGATACTATTCAAGATGAAGCTTCCTAAAATAGGGTAAAAATAACTGACCTCAAGCAATTAAGCCTCCTGGCATATGCTATACTTTACTTTAAGACTACTTAAATAAAAAACTTAAAGACTTTAATAATGAAAATAATAACTGTTACTACATTACTCATTTTTTTAAGTACGAACATCGTTTGGCCATTGCCGGATGCGTCTATTTTTGCACTCAGTCCTAAAAGCCAAACACTCCAATTGCCAGAGTCCTATGGCAGAGTTACCGAATCTTTTCAAGGAACCTCTTCTTTTACGATCAACCATATTCAAGATGCCCACAGTCATTACGAAGCACAGCAAAATATTCGTAATATTCTAAAAACGCTCACAGAAAAAAATGGAAATACCTTTATTGGTTTAGAAGGTGCTAATACACAGCTGGCACCTAAGAGTTATCATTTTTTCCCTTGGGACTTCATTAATTTAAAAATTGCCGATAGCTTAATGAAAAAAGGCTCACTTTCAGGGGCAGAGTACTTTGCTTTGGAGTTGGAGGAGAATAACAGCCCTTTAAGAAAAAAACTAATTTTTGAGGGTGTAGAGTCAGTGGATATCTACAAAGAAGATCTAGAACTTTTTAAAACACTTATTCTCCAAAAAAATGAAGTGCAACAAACCACAAAACAACTGGATAGTGCTTTGGATAAAATCCAATCTAAGGTTTATAACTCGGATCTGCTTAAATTAACTCGCAAGAAAAGAGCCTATCAAAATAAAGAAATAGATTTGATGATTTTTCTAAGTGCAATACAAAAAGAATGGCAAAAAACATTCAACTTAGATTTGTCTTCACCCTTAAATCAAAAAGCTTGGCCTTACTTGTCTAGAATGCTTTATCTCAAGCAGCAAGAATCAAACATTTCACTTCAAGCAGTAAAAAGAGAAGTTAAAGATTTAATACAAGTTCTTAATCAAAAAATAGGAGATGCTCAAGTTCGATCCGACTTAATTCAAAACCTAGAAGCCATGACAAGCGCTTCTCGTAAATCAGAAGCTTTAATTCATAAAAACCCAAGAGCATTTTTTGAAGCTTTATACCAAGCTAGTCTCGAGAGATCTTTTTCGTTAGAGCCTTATACACACTTAAGACAGTATGCAGAAACATTGATCTTACAAAGCGAAGTTTCTGGACAGCCTTTCTTTGAAGAGCTGGACCGCAGTTTCGAAATGCTTCAGGTAGAACTAACAAATACAGAAGAAGAAAAATCTTTGATCCAACTTTCAAAAAGCGTAGAACTGTTAGGGCAACTCTTAAACCTTGAAGCAAGCAGTGAGGAGTGGACCTTGATACAAAAGGCACCTCAAAGCTATTCACCAAAAGAGTTCTCTGAAAAGCTTGGCATGAAATCTCAAGCTCTGGATGATTCAGAAAAGCTGTTCCAACAGGCAATGCAATTTTACGAGTTAGCTGAGAAGAGAGACCGTAGCTTGGTTCAAAACACCTTAACCCAAATGAAACAGCAAAAGAAAGAGGGTGCCATTCTCGTCACAGGAGGTTTTCATACGCAAGGAATGACAGAACTTTTGAGACAGCAAAATATTACTTACAACGTAATACAGCCCCATATGGAAACAGGACTTGATGACAGTGTTTACGAAAAAGCAATTACAGGAACATGGGAGACTCTTTTCGACAGAGCAAAAATTCAAAAAGTATTAGGGATGGTTTCAACACTAGATGAGATACAAACCCTTGGAGGAAACCCCCCAAGACATACCGAAGAACTGCTGGATGGGATTGTCGATAACCTAAACCTAGTGATCGAGCAACTTATCAAAGAGGACCCAGAACTAAAAAATAACTTAGAGGCCTTAGTTTATCGCATTAAAGAAACCCTAGAGGCTAACCCTCAGTTTAAAGAAGCAGGAATAGAAATTAATTTTATTCCAGCACTCAGCGACATGCCGGGAAAATCCGGAATTCTTTTCGAAATAGGACTCAATAATAAAAGAATCGTAGTCCCCATCGGAGAAGCACTACTTATTAAATCCGGCATCCAAATTGATAAAACGAAAGTGAGAACGGTTGATCCTGTAGAAGCGCAGAGTTTGGGTGCAAGAGAGATATATGAAGCATTTAGTCAGGGATATGAACTGGCTTTGCCAAGTTGGGAAGAATTGAAAAAAACTTATCCAACGTTAGTTTGGATTTTGGAGAGAAAACGGGATGCTTTAGAAGCGATGATAGTTTATAAAGAAAACAAAAAAGAAATCGAGCTAAAAGAAATCGAGGAGCTCTTTGAAAAAATTGAGAGGATAGATCGAGTAGGTGCTTTTCGACCTTTGATAAATTTGGGTGAAGGAGTGAAGGCTGGAAAACTACCAGAAAAAGTTTTGGATATGGAGCTATTGAAAAGAATTACTAAAGCAAGTGGGGGAGAAACATTCTCTGCCTTTATTTCTTTAAAATATTTGGGTAAGGGAGTAAAGGCTGGAAGACTATCAGAAGAAATTTTGAATGCGGAATTTTTTGAAAGAATTGTCAAAGCCAGTATAAGAGCTTTCGTTGTAAATGCTGTTAGGGATGCTTTTTCTTTCTTGAATAAATTGGCAGAAGGTGTAGAAGCTGGAAAGGTGAAAAAAGAAGTCCTGGTTGTAGAGTTATTTGAACGAATTGGAAGAGCAAGTGGAGAAAAAGCGCCCTTTACTTTTCGAGCTTTGAAAGAGTTAGCGACGAATGTGATAGAAGGAAAAGTACCAGAAAAAGTTTTGGATGTAGAACTGTTGATAAGAATAGTTGAGACTAGCAAAGAAGATGCGGTGGAGAATATTAATGCTATTCGCATTTTAGGAGTAATGGTTAAGGAAAGACAGTTGCCAAAAGAAGTTTTGGATGTGGAATTACTAACAAATATTGCTAAAGTAAGTAAAGGGGCACGATTGGTAGACAGCTTTAATTCTTTAAGACATTTAGGAAGGGGAGTGATGGAAGGAAAAGTGAAAAAAGAAGTCGTGGACGTTGAGTTTTTAGTTGAAATAGCAGAAAGCATGAAAGAAAAGACAGCGGAAGCTTTTGAGATTCTAGAGAATTTGGGAGCAATCGAAATAAAAGGAGAATTTAGAAAAGAAGAGGTGTTAGAGATAGTAAGGAGAGTAGGAGAAATAGGTCCAAAAAAAGTATTAGAGCAGTTGGAGCAGTTAAGGGAAGAATGGGTGGGGCAAACAGATAAAGAAGTAGAAGGAAAGCCACAAGAAGGTGAATGGCTTCGTAGTGAAGCGCAGAGCTTGGGGGGGGATCAAGAGCTTAGAAAACAGGCGTCTCTATACTTATTTAGACAAGAAGCGAGAGTGAGAGAGCAGTATGAAGAGTTTCGAGAGGAAAGAGATTTGTCCTTACCGAGTTGGGATGAATTGAATGAAGACTATCCAAGGCTAGTAAAGATATTGAAAGAAAAGCCCCGTGCTATAGAAGCAATGATGTCCTATTTAGGAAGAGGAAAGAAAGGAATTCGATTAGAAGAAATAGAGAGCCTCTTCGAAGGAATCGTTAAATTCACTGGGAAGAAGTCTAATGAAGCCTTTTCTAACCTAAGACAGTTGGGGGAATCAGATAGAGAAGGAAGATTGAACGAGATATTGTTGGATGGGAAGTTTTTAACAAGAATGGCCGAAGTCAGTAGAGAGAATTCTTGGTCTGCCTTTTCTAACCTAAGAGAGTTGGGAGAATCAGATAGAGAAGGAAGATTGAACGAGATATTGTTGGATGGGGAGTTTTTAACAAGAATGGCCGAAGTCAGTGGAAAGTTTTCTTTTCATGCCATTGGAAATTTAAGGGAGTTGGGAGAAGGAGTAAGGGAAGGAAAATTGAAAGAAGAAGTCCTGTCAGTGGAATTTTTAGAAAGAATCACCCAAGCAAGTGGAAAAAAGGGTGCTTGGCAGACCTTAGAAATGCTAGGAGAGTTGGGGAAAGGAGTAAGAAAAGGAAAATTGAAAGAAGAAGTCATGGATGTTGAGTTTTTAGTTGAAATAGCAGAAAGGATGAAAGAAAAGACAGCGGAAGCTTATGAGAAAATAATGTTTGGCTTAGGGGAAGTAGAAATAAAAGGAGAATTCAGAAAAGAAGAAGTGTTAGAGATTGTGAGAAGAGCAGATGAAATAGGCCCAGAAAAAGTGTTAGAGCAGTTGGAACAATTGAAAGAAGAATGGGAGAGAGCATCTCAGGATGCAGGAACAACAGAAGTAGCTCCAGAAGATGAATGGCTGCGAGTAGAAGCGCAGAGTTTGGGAGCTCGTGATGCGTATGAATCTCTCCGAGAGGCAGAAGGTTTATCCTTACCGAGTTGGGAAGATCTGGAAAGAAAACATCCCAAACTAGCGAGAATTTTGAAAGAAGGGGTAAGTCGCATAGAGGCATTTGAGGAATATTTAGCAAATAAGAAAAGTGGATTTCGATTAGATGAAACAGAAAAGTTGTTTGAACGAATATCGAATGCGAGTGTAACGTTTCCATTATTGAATGCGCATGGAGGATATACATGGCTTGCGTTTGAAGCCTTACGCGACTTAGGAAGAGGGGTGAGCGCCGGAGAAGTGAGTTCAGAAGTGTTGAATGCGGAATTGTTAGGAAGAATAACTGAGATGAGTGGAAACTTAACACCGTCTACGTTTGAAGGCTTAAGCGACTTAGGAAGAGGAGTGAGGGAGGGAAAAGTGAGTCCAGAAGTGTTGAATGTGGAGTTCTTTGAAAGAATCGCCGCAGCCAGTGGAAGGGATATTTGGTCTGCGTTTCATGCCTTAAGGGAGTTAGGCGAAGGAGTGAGGGAGGGAAAAGTGAGTCCGGAAGTGTTGAATGTGGAGCTCTTTGAAGGAATCGCGAATGCAAGTGGAGAAGCTAAAGGGTCTGCGTTTCATGCCTTAGTCGAGTTAGGAAGAGGAGTGAGGGAGGGAAAAGTGAGTCCGGAAGTGTTGAATGTGGAACTGTTTGAAAGAATCGCGAAGGCGGGTGGAGATTATTTAATGGATGCGTTTGACAGCTTAAGCGGCTTAGGAAGAGGAGTGAGGGCCGGAGAAGTGAGTTCAGAAGTGTTAGATGTGGAGTTGTTGGGAAGAATCGCTGAGGTGAGTGGAGAATCAACAGATTATGCGTTTGAAGTTTTAGGCGAGTTAGGAAGAAGAGTGAAAGCCGGAGAAGTGAGTTCAGAAGTGTTGAATGTGGAACTGTTTGAAAGAATCGCGAATGCAAGAGGAGAAGATTCAGCGAATGCGTTTAGAGCCTTAAGGGAATTAGGAAGATGGGTGAGGGCCGGACAAATGAGTTCAGAAGTGTTAGATGTGGAGTTGTTGGGAAGAATCGCTGAGGTGAGTGGAGAATCAACAGTGAATGCGTTTGAAGTTTTAGGCGAGTTAGGAAGAGGAGTAAAAGCCGGAGAAGTGAGTTCAGAAGTGTTGAATGTGGAACTGTTTGAAAGAATCGCGAATGCAAGAGGAGAAGATTCAGCGAATGCGTTTAGAGCCTTAAGGAAATTAGGAAGAGGAGTGAGAGAGGGAAAAGTGAGTTCAGAAGTGTTGAATGTGGAGTTGTTGGGAAGAATCGCTGAGGTGAGTGGAGAATCAACAGTGAATGCGTTGGAAGTCTTAGGCGAATTAGGAAGCGGAGTGAGAGCCGGGAAAGTGAAGGAAGAAGTGTTGAACAAAGAGTTGTTAATGAAAGTAGCAGAAAATATGCAAGAAAAGACAAATGAAGCACTTAATAAGTTAGAAAGTTTAGGTGACGTAAAAATAAAAAGTGAATTTAGAAAAGATGAAGTGTTAGAGATTGTGAGAAGAGCAGAGGAAATAGGCCCAGAAAAAGTGTTCGAACAACTAAATCAGTTAGAAGCAGAGTGGCGTAGACAATTTCAAGAAAGCTCAACACAAGAGTCCTCAGAAGACGAGTGGTTACGAGCAGAAGCACATAGTTTGGGAGCAGAAGAAGAAATAAGAAGGCAGTTGGAAGGTGGGGATCGGTATTTATTTAGAAAAGCAGGGGAAGCAAGAGATGGAGAGTTAGAAAGGGCTGGGAGAACACAGCTTGTAAGCGAGTTTTTAAGGGAGGCCAGAAATGGAAGGTTGATAGCCCCTCCAGAAAGAGAAATAACGGATGAGGAATTGCTTGCTATTAAGGATGTGTTTTTTGGAACTTATTGGCCTACAAAAGAAACGATGAGTTATCAAGAGGCCACCCGAGCTGCAGAATGGATGGAAAAAATAAATAAAAAAAGAGCAGAGTGGTATGGGTTGGAGTTTATAGAAGAAGCATTAGCTATTGAGGAGGATGTAAGAGATGTTATATGGCTGCACGAAGACTTCTTTTTTTTCCATGATGAACAAGACCTACTAAAAATTTTAAATTTAAAAACGAATAAATTTTTACCTCTGGAAGGAGCGAAAGTGCCAGAATCGGTTGATGTGGGAATCCGAATGATGGAAATTAGATTCAATGATTCGGTAGGAAGCCGTACGATTATAGATTTAGTTACAAACGAACAATATCTGTTAAATCAAGTAGCAAATGTAATGTCTATCAGTCCTAATGGGAAAAACGCATGGGTTAGGGTTTGGGATAGCCCTGTAACCAACTCTACTCAGAGGCTTTTTGCTAGCAGTCATTATGAAATTAGGGACATAAAAACTCAAAAAATATCTAAATGGACTCCTGTGGGAACTGTTGTATCAAAAGTAAGTGAAGATTTGAAAAGGGCAGTAATTCAAAGACCGGGGGAAGACTTTTGGGTGGCTATAGATTTAGAATTTGGCAAAGAAGTACGATTAGAAGATGTTGCTGATCCTGGTGAGATGAGTAAGGATGGAAAAATAATGAAAGCTCGTTTTAAAGATGAAACCATTGGAGTTATTAATTTAGAGACAGGGAAAGTTGTTGTGGTCGGAGGGGCTTTATCCGATGTGGTTAGCCTCTCTTTAACGGGTAGATATGTCGAAGTAGAAGATCAAATGGTTGATACCGAAACGGGAAAAGCTATAGAGTTAGAAGATGGTCAGCGAGCTTCTCGTATGAGTCCAAATGATAAATGGATTTCGGTGCGGCTTCCTAATGGGATGGCAGGAGTTGTAAATCGAGTGACCAAACAGAATGTGACACCCGAAGGAGTTACAAGGATTGTGGAGTATTCATCAGATAGTCAGTGGGTTGTTATGGAGTTTAGAGACAAAAGGAGAGAAGTTCTTAACCTAGAGACAGGAGAAATAGTAAAACCAAAACGTCCTGCTAAAGAGATTAGCTTTAGCAAAAATAATCTAAAAGTAAAATTGATATACCAAGATACAGCAACAGTAGGGTTTATTGATTTAAAAACAAAGGAAGAATTAAGCTTGGAAGAAATCAAAGAGTATAGGAGTGGTAGCCTAACTCGTGATGGAAGCCGGATGGCTTATACAAAAGACAAGAAGCCATATATAGGTTATTTTAAATTAAAAGAAAAATACCGAGACCCTCGTTATAGCAATTTAGTTTATCTTCCAAAATCAGAACAACCCCAAAAACCTAAAAAAAAGAAGCCGGAGCCTTCTTTATGGAATCAGTTTAAATCCTGGGCCCGCAGATTTTCTTCGCAAGGATCTAGTTTAGGAAGTAAAACTCAAAGTGAAGAAGCTCTAACTGACGAAGTTCAAACAGAAGCGCGGAGTTTGGGAGCGAGAGAGACGTATGAAGAACTGCGGCAAGCTCAGTGGAAGAGAATGCCGAATTGGGAAGAACTGGAAAGAAAGTATCCCAAATTAGTAAAGGTTCTGAAAGAAAAAGAGAATGCTATAGAAGCTATGATGTCCTATGCCGGAGCAAAGAAAAGAGAAGGTCTTTTAGAGGAAATAGAAGACCTCATAATAAACCTTGCCGACGCTAACGGATGGTATTCTAAATATGCCTTTGAGGTTCTAAGCGAATTGGGAGACGGAGTTAGAGACGGAAGGTTTAATAAAAAAGTCTTGGATGTAGAATTGTTGAAAAGAATAGCTCTTGCCAGTGGGGAGAGTTCTGGTCCTGCCTTTCGAGCCCTAAGAGAATTGGGAGAGGGAGTAAGAGAAGGAAAAGTGAATGAAGATTTGTTGGATGTGGAGTTTTTCGAAAGAATAGCCGAGGCCAGTGGAGAGATGT
This sequence comes from Candidatus Omnitrophota bacterium, assembly GCA_029261035.1. Classification (GTDB taxonomy): domain Bacteria; phylum Omnitrophota; class Omnitrophia; order Omnitrophales; family JACROU01; genus JAJDCD01. The sequence continues at coordinate 145,604 of JAJDCD010000023.1, read as the reverse complement.
CTTGGTCTGCTTTTGATTATCTAAGGGCTTTGGGGGAGAGAGTAAGAGAAGGAAAAGTGAATGAAGAAGTTCTGGATGCAGAGCTATTAATAGAAATAGCAAAAGAAATGAAAGAAAAGACACAAAGAGCTTTTCATATTTTAAGTGATTTAGGAGGTATAAAAACAGAAGGAAAATTCAGCAAAACAGAGGTTTTGGAGATATTAAGGAGAACAGAAGTAATAGGGATAGAAAAAGTATTAGAACAGTTAGAGCAGTTGAAAGAAGAATGGCTGCGAGATGCTCAAGATAGTTTAACAACAGAAGCTCCTCAAGAAGGTGAATGGCTGAGAAGTGAAGCGAAAAGTTTAGGTGCTAAGGAAGAATATGGAAATTTTCGTCGAGAAAGCAAACTATCTTTGCCTCGATGGACCGCTTTAGAAAGAAAATATCCAAAGTTAGCCGGAATTTTATTAACAGAGGAACAGGCATTCATAGCATTCAAGGTGTATATAGGAAAGAGAAAGAAGGAATCTTTTTCAGAGAAAGCAACGAAATTTTTGGAGAGTGTTAGAGAAAAAGGGTTTGCAAGTACGTGGTCGGAATATACAAGACAAAAGGAACGGCAACCAACGCTGGAGGAGATCGAGAAACTCTTTGAAGAGATTGAGGAATTTAGAGGAGATGTCGCAGAAAATATATTTTATGCTTTAGCAAGAATAGGAAGAGAAGTGAGAGAAGGAAAGGTTGCCGAAGAAGCATTAGATATAGAGTTATTAATAAGAATAATTGATACGAGTAAAAAAGTTTCAATGTCTACTATTAGTGCTCTAAGAGTATTGGGAAGAGGAGTGAAAGAAGGGAAGGTTGCCAAAGAAGTGCTAGACAAAGAGCGATTGACAAGAATAGTTACTGCGAGTGGAGGAAATTCATCGTTTGCTATTGAGGCTCTAGCGGAATTGGGAAGAGGAGTGAAAGAAGGGAAGGTTGCCAAAGAAAAATTAAACGCAGAATTTTATGAAAAACTTGCCAAGTTAACAGGAGAGTCTTCATTTACGGCCTTTGAATTTTTAACGGAACTAGGTATAGGGGTGAGAGAAGGGAAGTTAGAAGAAGAGTTTTTAGATATAGAGTATTTCGAAACAATTGTATCAGCGAGAGGTGAGAATTTAGGAGATGTTTTTGAAAGAATATCATTTTTGGCAAAAAGAGTGAAAGAAGGAAGGTTGGTCAAAGAATTATTGGATGTGGAATTGTTGGCAACAATTGCCGAAGCCAGCGGAGAGAATCACTGGAGATCTTTTAGTGCGTTAGAAACTTTGGCAGACGAAATAGGAACAGAAGAAAGGGTGGTCAAAGAATTATTGGGTCTTGAATTCCTGACAACAATTGCCGAAGCCAGCGGAGAGAATACAGGAGGTGCGTTTTATGCTCTAGCGGAGTTAGCAAGGCTTGAGAGGAAAGAAAAGGTTAAAGAAGAGCTGTTAGACGCCAAATATTTGATTCGAATCGCCAAAGCAAGTGGTTCGGGTTCGGGAGATGCCTTTGAAACTTTGAGTGAATTAGCAGAAGGGGTGAATGAAGGTAGAGTGAGTGAAGAGTTGTTGAAGGCCAAATTTTTTGAAAGAATTGCTAAAGCAAGTATGGTTTTTTCTAGTACAGCTTTTAGTGAATTAAAAATACTGGTGAGTGAAGTGAGGGGAGGAAGGGTAAATAAAGAAGTGATAGAACCCAATTTCCTATTAGAAATAGTAGAAACGATGAAAGGGTATACAGCTGAAATTTTTACGTTGTTAAGAAGCTTAGGAAGCAGAGAGATGAGAGGAAGTTTTGGAAAAGAAGAGGTGATAGAGATAGTAAGAAAGGCAGACAAAATAGGTGTTGAAAATACGATAGAACAGTTGGAACAGTTAAAAGAAATATGGGAGAGTGGGAAGTCAGAAGGGGAAGCTGAGCTAAAAGAAGTTCCAGAAGAAGAGGAGTGGCTGCGCAGTGAAGCCCAAAGCCTCGGAGCCAAGCAGAGGTATGAAGCATTTCGAAAGTCTGAGGATTTAGAATTGCCGAGTTGGGAAGCGTTGGGAAGAGATTACTCAAGATTAACCGAGATTTTGAAGAGTGTAGAAAATGCCGTGGAAGCAATGACAGCTTATATGGGAGCGACCCAAAAAGAAATTCGATTAGGAGACGTAGAGACATTTTTCGTAAGAATCGCCGAAGCCGGTGGAGAGGATTCGTGGAAAGCATTTCTCTTTCTAAGAGAGTTGGGAGAAGGAGTGAGATCGGGAAAGGTGAGGGAAGAAGTTTTGGATGTAGAATTTTTGACAAGAATTGCCGAAGCCAGTGGAGAAGATTCTTATCAAGCGTTTCATAGCTTAAGAAAGTTGGGAGAAGGAGTGAGGTCGGGAAAGGTGAGAGAAGAAGTGTTAGATGTGGAATTTTTGACAAGAATTGCCGAAGCCAGTGGAGAGGATTCAGGTCACGCATTTAAGGCCTTAAGAAAGTTGGGAGAAGGAGTGAGATCGGGAAAGGTGAGAGAAGAAGTGTTGGATGTAGAATTTTTGACAAGAATTGCCGAAGCCAGTGGAGAAGATTCATCGGGCACGTTTAGTGCTTTACACATGTTGGGACATGATGTGATCACGGGAAGAGTGAGAGAAGAAGTGTTAGATGTAGAACTTTTGACAGGAATCGCCGAAGCAAGTGGAGAGAGTTCAGGGACTGCCTTTTATGCCTTAAGCAAGTTGGGAGTGAGGGTAAAATTGGGAGAAGTGAGAGAAGAAGTGTTGAAGGCAGATTTTTTAATGGGAATAGCGGAAAAAATGGAAGGGAAAACAGGGGAGGCTTTTGAAAAGATAATAGGCCTAGGAGATAAGAGTATAGAAGGAGAATTTAGGAAAGAAGAGGTGTTAGAGATAGTGAGAAGCGCAGACACAATAGGCCTAGAAAAAGTTTTAGAGCAGCTAGAGCAGTTAAAAGAAATGTGGCTACGTGAGGGAGAAGAAGGAAGTTCTGATACAGAAGCTGTTCCAGAAGGAGAGTGGTTAAGAGCAGAAGCGCAGAGTTTGGGAGCACAGCTTAATAGTCAATCAAACGATCGAGAAAAAAGAGGGGCAGAGAGGTTTGGACAATTAGGAATGGAGGGAGGGTTAGGAATTGTTAGAGCAGTTCAAGGAATGATTAAAGCAGAAAGAACAGCTGATGAAATTGCGGAATATATATTTTCAGAATCAGTTGGATGGGATAGAGAAGAGATAAAGATCTTGTTAGAAGGACTTACAAGAACAAGTTTTGATCCTGCTTATTTATCAGAAGATGCCAGAGGCAAGTTCTTGGAGTTTTTGGAAAATAATTTATTTATCAAAGGTATCTCAAACGCATTTTCGGTTAGTTTTAGTGATGATGGAACGGAAATTATTGAGGTGGGGACACGCAGCAATGCAAAAGCCTGGAATATAGAAACAGGCGAATACACCCGTGAGTTTCAAAAACAAACAAATGTCCAAAGAATATTTCAGCCATGGATAAAGTCTAAATTTCTTCCAGATTATCAAATGAATATAATATCTCAAAAAGGTTGGTTTGGAAGAAAAGATGATCAAAGTTCACGACGAGGATGGTTTAGTACAGATGGCAAAAAGTTTTTGCCTATTGGAGAGACAAGTGTCCCACTTTTAGATGTTGAGACAGGTGAAACCCTACAAATTTTTAATGGTCATGAGAATGATGTATTAACATTAATGATGAGCGAAGATCAAAAAAGATTGTTAACGGGTGGTACGGACTTAACAGCGCGTCTTTGGGATGTTGAGACAGGCGAAGAGCTTCAGGTTTTTCAAGGCCACGGAAACTCCGTTATGTCTGTAGCTATGAGTTTAGACGGAAAAACAATTTTAACGGGAGGGGCTGACGATACAGCCCGTCTTTGGAATGCAGATACAGGCGAAGAGCTTCATCTATTAAGAGGTCATAATGGTTCCGTTGGCGCAGTCGCATTGAGTCCAGATGGAAAGTTAGCTTTGACAGGAAGTCGCGAAAGTATTCGTCTTTGGGATGTAGAGACCGGTGAAGAACTTCAAGTTTTTCGTGGGGCTGAATCTGCTGTAACGCGATTAGCTTTTAATTCAGATAGCAGTAAATTTTTAGCAGAAGAATTATTTAAGAAAGTCCGAGTGTGGGATTTGGATTTAATTTTAAACAATAAAAAATATCTACAATGGGAAACCCAGCTTAAAAACGAGGTAGCGGTTATAGTAGAAGCACAGAGTTTGGGGGAACAGTCGTCCATGCACCACAAGGGTGCACGGCAGGCAGACGTCCACGAACCACAAGGGTTCATGGCAAGCAGTCCTCAGACGTCAGAAAAAGGTATGTCATCCCCGAATGTTTTAGTCGGGGATCCAGTAGAAGCATCGAGTTTGGGTACGGCAGAGAAGTATGAAGCCTTTCGGCAAGCTCAGGGCGTGGAGTTGCCTAGTTGGGAAGATCTGGAGAGAGGTTATCCAAAACTAGCAAACACTTTGGAAAGCAAGGAAGGAGCAGTGGAAGCTTTTGTTGTTTTTTTTGAAGAGAAGCAAAACCCTATTGTGCGTCTATTGCTTTGGATTGTTACCCCATTCATCTGGTTGATCGAAAAGATGGCGGAGGGGATGTTTAAAAAAGAGCTCGAAATAGCACCTTTTCGTTCTAAGGACAAAAAAAGACGAGTTGATCTAGGAAAAATAGAAGAGTTATTCGAAAGAATTGCTGAAGCGAGTGGAAGAGGTTCAGGGGCGGCGTTTCGTGCCTTAAGGGAGTTAGGAGAAGGAGTGAGAGAGGGAAGAGTGAGAGAAGAAGTGTTGAATGCGGAACTGTTTGAAAGAATAGCCGAAGCGGGTGGAGAGTATCCTTGGAGTGCCTTTATTGCCTTAAGAGAGTTGGGAGAAGGAGTGAGAAAGGGAAAGGTAAAAGAAGAAGTGTTAGGCGTAGAACTCTTTGAAAGAATCGCCAAAGCGAGTGGGGAGCATTCTTTAGAAGCATTTCGTGCCTTAAGAGAGTTAGGAAAAGGAGTGAGGAAGGGAAAGGTAAAAGAAGAAATGTTAGGCGTAGAACTCTTTGAAAGAATAGCCGAAGCGGGTGGAGAGTATCCTTGGAGTGCCTTTATTGCCTTAAGAGAGTTGGGAGAAGGAGTGAGAAAGGGAAAGGTAAAAGAAGAAATGTTAGGCGTAGAACTCTTTGAAAGAATCGCCGAAGCGAGTGGAAGAGGTTCAGGGGCGGCGTTTCGTGCCTTAAGGGAGTTAGGAGAAGGAGTGAGAGAGGGAAGAGTGAAAGAAGAAGTATTAGAAGTAGAATTATTGACAAGAATCGCCGAAGCGAGTGGAGTGGATTCTAGCCATGCGTTTCGTGGCTTAAGAGAGTTGGGAGAAGGGGTGAAAGTGGGAAAAGTGGGAAAAGAAGTGTTGAGAGCAGAGTTGTTGGGAAGAATCGCTGAGGTGAGTGGGGAGCATTCTTTAGAAGCATTTCGTGCCTTAAGGAAGTTAGGTGAGGGAGTGAAACAGAGGGGAGTGGGAGAAGAAGTGTTAGAAGTCGAATTCTTTGAAAAAATCGCTGAGGCGAGTGGGGAGAGTTCATGGTCTGCGTTTTCTGCCTTAAGGGAGTTAGGAGAGGGAGTGAAACAGAGGAGAGTGGGAGAAGAAGTGTTAGAAGTCGAACTCTTTGAAAAAATCGCTGAGGCGAGTGGGGAGGGTTCAGAGTTTGCGTTTGAAGCCTTAGTCGAGTTAGGAAGAGGAGTGAGGGCTGGAGAAGTGAGTTCAGAAGTGTTGAAAGTAGAGTTGTTGGGAAGAATCGCTGAGGTGAGCGGAGGATCTTCAGGTTATGTGTTTGAAATCTTAGGCGCGTTAGGAAGAGGAGTGAGGGCTGGAGAAGTGAGTTCAGAAGTGTTGGATGAGGAACTTTTGATAGGAATCGCCGAGGTGAGTGGAGAGCATATGTGGTCTGCGTTTCGTGCCTTAAGGGAGTTAGGAGCCGCATTGAATGATGGGAAAGTGAATGAAGGACTGTTAGAAGTGGATCTGTTTGAAAAAATTGCCGAAGCCAGTGGAAAGAAATCATTTTCTGCGTTTGAAGCCTTACATAAGTTAGTATACGCAGTGAGAGATGGGAAAGTGGGTAGTTGGGTGCTGGACAAAGAATTCTTAATAGAAGTAGTAGAACAGATGAAAGCAGAGGCAGGAACTGCTTTTGAAGAGATAAGAGATTTAGGATCAGCAGAAATAGGAGGAGAATTTAGGAAAGAAGAAGTATTAGCGATTGTGAGGAAGGTAGATGATATCGGAGCAGACAAAGTGTTAGAGCAGTTGGATCAATTGAAAAAAGAATGGGAGAGAGAGTCTCAAGATGCAGGAACAACAGAAGTAGCTCCAGAAGGTGAATGGTTGCGAGCAGAAGCGCAGAGTTTGGGGGTAAAAGAAGATTTCCTTGTAGGTTTTTCGACAACATTTACGCGTTTCCTTCCTTTGGCACTTGTTACTAATGCAGCGTACCAGAATTTTTATAATCGAGTGATGGCTCGACTTTTTCCAGAGGCTTATGCTGGGGAAGTTGAAACAGAACTTAAGAGAGCATATCAAGAAAGTGTTTCCAGAGATGGAAATGCAACTTTAGCTGCTTATAAATCAAGTTATGATGGGTTCTCGGTTACGATTAAAACGAGTGACACCTTTAGTCCAGAAGCAGAAGAGTTATTGCTGACTTTAAATCCTAGAGCAGTATCTTTTGTTCTTTATTATGGTGACGAAGAAGAGGCGAAGCAGGTTCGTTCTCGAATAGCGGCTCTTCAAGATGAAAATGGAAAACGAATAGGAAATCGAATTCAAGTGATTTCTGTTGTTCCTGGAGAAGAAACAGAAGTAGTTCGAAGCCTCCTTATGGGTAAGAGATACAGTCGAGAAATTCTTCCATTAGCTAAAAAACTTTATGAAAAGCCAAAACAGTTTAGTCCGAGTGTGATTCATCCGAGAACGACGTTGATGTTGCCAGGCTCTTTAATAGGCCAACTGGATACAGTGGCTCGAGCTCAGTTATTAGAAGTTCCAGAAGTGGAGAAGATAGAAGAAATGAAAGTTTCTCAAGAGATGTTCTCTATATTTACAGCACCTCATGGGCACCTTCTGGGTTTGGTTGAGGGGGATATTAATAATCCTCTCATTAAATCATTGCGAGAGAATTTAAAACAAGAACGTGGAAAGTTTGTATTTAATTTATCTAGTCTCAGACAGAAACTTGCCGAACTTCAAAATGCGTTTAAGGCCTACCAGCAAATTCTTACCGCTGCTTAATATTAAAGACGCTGGATCCCGGCTCGGAGGCCGGGATGACATACTTTGCATTGGAAAGGCAACCCAGTCCTTCATCGTCATCCTGAACGGAGTGAAGGATCTTAGGGTTAGAGATTCTTCGTCGTTATACTCCTCAGAATGACATCTTTCTTGGAGTAATTAAATGTTGAAAGGATTGTATTTTGAGTTTATAGAGTTAAAGATTTTAGGTTGTCTATGGAAACGACAGATATTTTTTTATCTAATGCGTAAGTTTCTTTGCCTGGATAAATGACCCACAGATGAGATAACGAAAGTTCTGACAGAGCAGACTTCATAGAAGGGGTTTTTGATGGGGCATCTGAAAATTTCACCTCTATACCCCATAACTTTCCTTTTCTTTGAAAAACTAAATCCAGTTCTGCTCCCGTGTGTAAAGACCAAAAAAAACAATCCTCTTGTCGTAGGTTAAGAAAGTTTATTACTTGCTCTAACGCAAAGCCCTCCCACGAGGCCCCCATTTTGGGATGGTTTAAGACTTGTTTTTTATTTTCTAAAGACAAGAGGGTGTGAAGGATTCCTGTATCTCTAAAATAAATTTTTGGTCGTTTAACTAACCTTTTTTTTGTGTTGTAGTACCAAGGTTGCAGTTGTCTTATTAAAAAAGTAGAACATAGAATGTCTAGATAATGACGAGATGTATGGTAGGAAACAGACAAACTTTTTCCAATTTCAGAAGCATTAAAAATTTGCCCGTGATAATGCGCTAACATAGTCCAAAAACGCCTTAATATTGCTTCAGAAACTTGAATGCCTAAATTAGGAATATCTGTTTCCAAAAATGTTTTAATAAACCCCTGACGCCAAGAGTAAGAAACGGTATCGTTTTTTGCTAAGAACGATTTTGGAAACCCTCCTCGAATCCAAAGAAAGTCACTTTTTTTGTTATTAATTTCATCCGAAGAAAACCCAGACATTTCAATGTAGGTGATGCGTCCTGCTAAGGTTTCAGAGCTTTGCTTTAAGAGAGTTTGAGATGCGCTTCCTAAAATAAGATATTTTGTTTTAGGGTTTTTATCTATGAGTACCCGTAGAACAGGAAATAAGTCTGGGCTTCTTTGAATTTCGTCAATAATGACTAATCCTTCTAAAGAAGACAAAGTAGTCATTGGGTTTTCAAGACGCGAAAGATGGTTTGGATTTTCTAAATCAAAAAAATGTATTTTTTCGGAAGATTTTTTAGAATACTGGTGAGCCAGAGTTGTCTTTCCGCATTGGCGCGGTCCTAACAAACCAACAGCAGGAGTTACCCTAAAGGCTTTGTTTATTTGAGCTAGAATCTTTTTTCTTTGAATTTCCATGCCATAATTATACCATGAAAAATAGAAGTATCAATTCTAAATTTCATGGTTCTTTTGTTTTAATAAAAAATGAAAAAAGATAGAAAATCTCGAAATTTCATGTTACAGTATAAGGTTCAATCGGACGTAAAACCCTGTCCCATAAGGGTTTATTCCTAGTAAAAGAGTAGGGAAAACAGTGGTTAAGGGACAGTCCTATGGGACTGTCCCCTTTGACCCCAGATGACAAATGAAGAAAAGCTTCAAACTAAAGGCTAATAGCCAATAGCTAAAAGCTATAGACAGAGGAAGCAAATGACCCATTTAGAGAAGATTGAGAGTCAGTCTATATATATATTGAGAGAGGCTTATAGCCAATTTAAGAATTTGGCGATGCTTTGGTCTATTGGAAAAGATAGTACGGTTATGCTTTGGTTGGCCCGAAAGGCCTTTTTTGGGCATGTGCCTTTTCCCCTCGTGCACATTGATACGCATTATAAGATTCCGGAAATGATCAAATATCGGGATGATTTGGCTTTGGAGTGGAACCTCAACATGGTTTATGGTGAGAATGCCGAAGCTTTAAAGAATAAACAAACCTTTCCAGATGGAGCCGTGGACCGATTGACCTGTTGTAAGCTCCTCAAATCAGAGGCATTGATTAATACGCTGTCAGGAAATTGGACGCGTTATCGTATGGATCACCAACAAAAGAAGTATGTGGTGGATGAAAATAAGGAACCTTACACCGGTGTCATTGTGGGCGCACGTGCGGATGAAGAAGGCAGTCGTTCTAAAGAACGTTACTTTTCTCCCAGAGATAAGCGCAGTGACTGGGATGTGGGGGATCAGCCACCAGAACTTTGGAATCAATTTAAAACAGACTTTGCTCCAGGAACCCATATCCGGATTCATCCGTTGCTGGATTGGACGGAATTGGATATTTGGGAATATATCAAGCAAGAAAATATTCCGACTGTTTCTCTTTATTATGATCAAGGGGAAGGTAAGCGTTATCGTTCTTTGGGTTGTTACCCTTGTACATTTTCTGTGGAATCAAAAGCAAAAAATGTGGAAGAAATTATTGCAGAGTTGAAGACCGGCAAGTTCTCAAATATTGCAGAACGCTCTGGCCGTGCTCAAGACGCAGAAGATGGCGGCGGGTTGGAGACTTTGAGACGTAAGGGATACATGTAGAGTAAGCAAATTATTTACGTTCACTTTGTGAACGTAAATAATATTGCGAACTCTATCCCCGCAAAAGCGGGGATCCAGAAATTCAACTGGATTCCAGCCTACGCGGGAATGACAAGGGTTGATTTTTTTGTCATCCCCGGATGTATTAATCGGGGATCCAAAGACAAAAGAGTGAGATATGGATAAAAGCTATTACGTATATATCTTAGCTAATAAACGTAGCGGAACTCTTTATATTGGAGTAACAAGCGACTTAATCAAAAGGGTGTATGAACATAAAAATAACTACGTTGATGGCTTTTCAAAAAAGTACAGCACGCACAAACTAGTTTATTTTGAAGAAACACCAGATATCAATACAGCAATTTTAAGAGAGAAAAGATTGAAAAAGTGGAATAGAGATTGGAAATTAAAATTAATCGAATCAAAGAATCCTGATTGGAAAGACTTGTTTGAAGAGATAGCTGTTTTATAAAGCAACTGGATTCCCGCCTGCGCGGGAATGACGCTATTAAAGGATGTTATGGAAACACAACAAAAAATGAATATTGTGATTGTGGGTCATGTGGACCATGGTAAGAGTACGGTAATTGGACGTCTCTTGGCCGACACGGGGTCTCTACCTCAAGGAAAGTTGGAGCAGGTGAAGGCGGAGTGTGCTCGGAACTCTAAACCTTTCGAGTATGCGTTTCTTTTAGATGCCTTAAAAGATGAGCAGTCTCAAGGGATCACCATTGATTCAGCGCGTTGTTTTTTTAAGAGCAAAAAGAGAGAGTACATTATTATTGATGCGCCAGGCCATATTGAGTTTTTGAAGAATATGATTTCGGGGGCAGCACGAGCGGAAGCGGCTCTTCTTGTGATTGATGCGAATGAAGGCATTAAAGAAAATTCAAAGCGCCATGGTTACCTTCTGTCTATGCTGGGAATAAAGCAAATTGCTGTTGTTGTGAACAAAATGGATTTGGTGGATTATAGTCAAGAAGTGTATGACGATATCGAGAAAAACTATCGTGAGTTTTTAAAGCAAATAGGATTGGAACCTCAGTTCTTTGTGCCGATCTCTGCAATGCAAGGGGACAATATTATAGAGCCTTCAGAGAAACTCTCCTGGTTTAAGGGCGAGCATGTTTTAAAGGTTTTAGATTCGTTTAAGAAACAGGCATCTGTTGAGAAGCTTCCTTTTCGCATGCCTATTCAGGCGGTTTATAAATTTACAGCACAAGGGGATGATCGACGTATTGTATCGGGTCGTATTGAATCGGGCAGCATTTCTGTTGGGGACCAGGTTATTTTTCTGCCTTCCAATAAGAGATCTGAAATTTCTTCGATCGAAGGGTTTAATTTGCCAGAGCAAAAAAAAGCAGTTGCCGGTTACTCCACGGGTTTCACGTTAAAGGAACAAATCTATATTAATCGTGGCGATATTATGTGTAAGGTGGATGAGGAGCATCCTTCGGTGAGCCCATTGTTTCAAGCGGAGATTTTTTGGATGGGCCGCAAGCCTTTAGAGATGAATAAGGAATATAAATTAAAGATAGGAACATTCCAGGCACCGATGTGGCTAAAAGAAATTAAGAAGGTGATTGATGCTTCCGACTTAAAAAATGAAACGAAGAAAAAAGTAGAGCGTCATGAAGTGGCTCAATGTGTGTTTGAATGTGCTTACCCTGTGGCTTTTGATGTGGCTAATTTAATTGAATCAACAGGACGTTTTGTGATTGTAGATCAATATGACATTGCAGGCGGAGGAACAGTCTCTGCAATTATTAAAGATGAGCAGTCCGAAGTTCGCGAGCAGGTTACAGAGCGAGAAATTAATTGGGATTTTAGCGAGATTGCTTCTACCGAAAGACGGTCTAAGTATGGGCATGGTTCAAAACTGGTTCTTCTGACGGGAAAAGTTGGAATTGATAAAAGGTCGATTGCCAAACAAGTTGAGAAGCAAGTTTTTGAACTTGGCGGGAAAGCTTATTTCTTAGGGATAGGGAATTTATTGCGAGGGTTGGATGCGGATGTAGATCAAGACAAACAATCCAGAAGAGAGCATGTTCGACGGCTTGGGGAAGTAGCCCATATTTTAATGGATGCCGGTTTAATCGTGGTTGCTACAGCCAGTAATTTAAATGATGATGAGGTTCGTCTCTTGCAAGAAGTGACAGACCGAGAAAACTTTTTTATTGTGAATGTAGGTAAGAGCGCCTTTTCTCAAGGGATCGTGGATTTGGATCTTAAACAGAAAGATGCTGTTGATAAAAATGCGTCTACGATCGTTAGCTTCTTAAAATCCAACCAAATTTTCGAAGATCAGACAGATAGTTACGAGATTTAGTCTATGGTCATCCTAAAATTCTTGGGGACATAGACTTTTGATATTGTGCGTAGCAACTGTGTCAAAAGTGTGTGTCCCCTTACTATTCAAAAGGTGACAGTCACTTAGCTCTGCTTGCCAGCAGGCAAGTGACAGTCACCTCTTCCCTTCAGAAGTGTTCTGAAAAGTCGATGATTTATATAGAGGCCTTTGCAACGTCCTGTTTTTGGTTGTATCAACTAAAATACCCAGGAGGCTTGCCAATGAAATCTTTCCATAAAGATATGTCCGCAAAAAAACTCAAACGATTTAACCGAAATCACTTCAGAAAATGTGGAGCATTTTGCAGACGAGAGAAAATACCTTTTGTGTTAAAATATGGGTATGGATGCAGATAAAATTCAAAAAAACTTTGATGACCAAGCTTTGCAGTATGATGAGACTATCTTAAAACTCATCCCCAAATATGCGGAGCAAAATCAGTTCTTATTAGAGTTGATCCCATTTCCTACGGATAAGGAACTCAAAGTACTCGACTTAGGTTGTGGAACAGGGGTGCTTTCTTATCTCATTCTTCAAAAATTTCCAGAGTCAACGTTACATGCTTTTGATTTGTCTGAAAACATGATCGACAAGTCTAAGGAACTTCTTATTAATTTTGAAGGACGAGTTTCTTTTCAGCAGGGAGACTGCACTCAAGATTTGATGGGAGAAGATTATGATCTTATTATTACGAGTCTCGCTTTACATCATTTGACAGACCCAGAGAGGGAAGGCGTTTATCAGGAAATATTTGATTGCCTAGCTCCAGGCGGATTTTTTGTAAACCGAGATGTGCTTATTGGAGAAACTGAAGAGCTCACACGTCTTTATCAAAAGAAGTGGAGAGAATTTGTTTCTGCCAATGGAGAAGATGATGCCTATTGGTTTAAGCGGCATTTGGAATATGATCAACCTTCTTCTTTGTTACAGCAATTGAATTGGCTTCGAGCAGCAGGTTTTTGTGATGTGGATTGTTTTTGGAAATATTATGGATATGCTATTTTTGGTGGAACTAAAGGTGACTGTCATTTGCCTGATGATAATCAGAGCTAAGTGACTGTCACCTCGCTGGAGTCCGGGGGGCACGCACTTTTGACACAGTTGCTATCGCAACAATATCAAAAGTCCATGTCCCCAAATAAAGAATAGATAAACTTAAGGAGAACCCATGGAACTTTTATTAGCAGCATTTATTATGGTGGTTGATGTTATCTGTATCTTAAATATCCTCAAAAGTGATATGAAGGAACCCCAGAAAATCATCTGGATCCTATCCGTCATTGTCTTTGTCCTATTGGGTGCTTTAGCCTATCTTTTATTCGGAAATCCGAAAAAAAGGGCATAATTACCCCCTCTTTTGGCATTATTCCTAAAGTAAGGTTATACTTATAGTTACAGGCAAGTAATAGGTATTTGCCTTATAATTTGGAGGTGAACTATGAAGTATCCCATGTGGATTTTAGGAGTGCTCGTTTCTGTTTCTTTTACCATTTTAAGCTGTTCTACGGCACAAGTTAGTCAGGATTATGATCGTGATTATGCATTTATGTCTAATACGAATTATGCTTGGCTTCCAGCCGAAATTCAGGAACAGCATTTAGAAAAACCTAGAAATTCTATTTTTGAGAAGAGATTAAAAAGTGCTGTTAACGGGACCATTAATACGAAAGGTTTTTCCGAGGTTAGCGTAGATCAGGCAGATCTTATTATTGCTTATCACACCAGCCTTAAAGAAAAGCAATCCATTCAGCAGTTAGGTTATGGAATGGGGCCTATGTATTATCCTAGCAACATCAGTGTCGATCGACTCGGTAATGTGCGAATGGATCGTTCTATGATGAATGACACCGCTTTGGTTTCTTATTACAATGAGGGAACCTTAATCTTAGATTTTTATGATAAAGCAACCAAAGACTTGGTTTGGAGAGGAACGTTAGTCAAAGTGATTGATGACAATATGACTCCGGAAGAAAAAGATGAGCTCATTCACTCGGCGGCCACACAGATACTTGCTAGTTTTCCTCCAGGACAAGTTGCGAGTAGTTAAAGCAAGGATGTTTGTATGACGAAGCAAAGATTATTTTTTTGTTTATTGAGCTGTTTAATTTTTTTACCCTTAATGGGTTCTTGCCAGAAAAAGGAAGAACCCGTTAAGGAGCAAGTCTCGCGTCCTGTAAAGACAATTACAGTGGAGCTTCTTAAGCAAGGCTCTTCTCTTTCTTACCCCGCCAAAGTAGAAGCGATGGAGACAGCAGATCTTTCCTTTGAGCAGACAGGAAAAATCATTGATTTCCAGACGACTCGAGGACAAGAGGTATCTGAAGGGGAATTAATTGCTCGTTTGGATCCTGCCAACTTCGAACAAAATTTAAATGCTCAGAAAGCAAAGGTGTCTCAGGCAGAAGCAGAATTAGAGCGTTATAGAAAATTGTATGAAGAAGATGTTGTCGCTTTAGCAGATTTTCAAGTTAAGGAAAGAGATTACAAGTTTCAACTCGCAGAAATGAAAGTGTCTGAGAAAGCTTTGGAAGACACCTATTTAAAAGCCCCATTTGCTGGAGTTATCTCGAAACAGTTTGTTGAGAATTTTCAGAATGTCCAAGCCAAGGAACCTATTGTTCGTTTACAAAACATCACAGTGTTAGAGTTGGTTATTGATGTTCCCGAAAAAGATATTATTGATAAATCAAAGGATAAAAACTATATCGCGCAAGCGGAATTTAATTCCATCCCCAATCAAAAATTTGATTTAGAAATTAAAGAGTGGGAAACAGAAGCAGATAGTGAAACGCAAACATTTAGAATAAAACTAAAAATGAATCCTCCTGAGGGAGTTACTCTGTTGCCTGGAATGACAGCCTCTGTTTCTGTTAGAGCTCAATCCGTAGCAGAGACAGAAAATTCTATGTTTGTTATTCCATCCTCTGCTGTTTTTGCCGATGCTACAGGAGCCAGCCAAGTTTGGATTTTAAATCCAGAAACAGAAACGGCAACGATCAGAAAAGTGACGCTTGGAGAAATAACAGGGACCGAAGATATACAGGTTACTCAAGGTTTAAGTGTGGGCGAGATAGTTATTGTTGCAGGTGTTAATCGTATTCGTGAAGACATGAAAGTTAGACCTCTTTCCGGACGTATCGGAAAAGAAACGACGAAATGAGGCTAAATGAATATTGCAGAACTTTCGATCAAAAAGAGTGTCATTACACTAACGCTGACGTTAGTAATGCTTTTTGTAGGAATGTCTGCTTTTGATCAATTAAGTCGCCTTGAAGATCCTGAGTTTACTATTAAAGATGCTGTCGTGATGACCCCTTATGTGGGGGCAAGTGCTAAAGAAGTCGAAGAAGAAGTTACGGATGTTATCGAGCGTGCCGTACAAGAACTTGGCCAACTAGAAAAAGTAGAATCCAGATCCTCCCGAAATTCATCTATCGTTAAAGTTACCATCAAAGATAAATATGACAAACAAACTCTTCCCCAGGTTTGGGACGAGCTCCGCCGGAAGGTGAATGACTACCAACGGTTTTTGCCACCAGGCGCAGGCCCTTCTATGGTTAATGATGACTTTGGGGATGTGTACGGAGTTTTTCTGGCAATTACGGGGGAGGGGTATTCTTATAAAGAACTAAGAGACTTTGCTAAGTTTTTACGATTAGAATTATTACAAGCAACGGATGTGAAAAAAATTGTTTTTTATGGAGATATTCCAGAAGTTATTTATGTGGAAATGTCTCGACAAAAAATGTCGGAATTAGGAATCACCCAAGAAAAAATTTATTCTGCGTTGGAAGCAAAAAACCTAGTTGAAAATTCGGGATCAATTCACTTAGGAGAAGAGTTTATTCCAATCCAACCTTCAGGTGAATTTACATCAGAAAAACAATTTGGAGACCTGTTGATTGGCCGATCTAGTACGGATCGTTTGATTTATTTAAAAGATGTAGCCGATGTTAAAAGAGGGTATAAAGACCCTCCCGATACCATTATGCGCTTTGATGGAAAGCCTGCAGTGGGGCTTGGAATTTCTTCTGTCTTAGGTGGAAATGTGGTTACGATGGGAGAGTCTTTGAAAAAAAAGTTCAAAGAAATGGAGGCTCAAATTCCTGTTGGGATGAACTTGGGCATTATTTCTCTTCAGTCCGAATCTGTAACTCAATCCATCAATGGTTTTTTGGTTAATTTAGGACAGGCGGTTCTTATTGTTGTTGTGGTGCTTTTATTTTTTATGGGCCTTAGAAGTGGGTTGATTATAGGAGCTGTTCTATTTCTTACAATTTGCGGCACGTTTATTTTTATGAATGCGTGGAATGTTACTTTAGAACGGATTTCCTTAGGTGCTTTAATTATTGCGTTGGGGATGTTGGTTGATAATGCGATTGTGGTTACCGATGGGATGAGGGTGAAGATGGAGCAGGGAATGAAGGCTCTTCAAGCTGCCAAGGAAGTTGTTGGGCAAACGGCGGTGCCGCTTTTGGGTGCTACGGTCGTGGCTGTCACGGCTTTTGCTGCAATAGGGACCTCTCAGGATTCGACAGGAGAATATTGTCGAACTTTGTTTCAAGTCATTTTAATTTCATTGATGTTGAGTTGGGTTACCGCAGTCACAATAACTCCTCTTTTTTGCAAAATGTTTTTAAAAACAAAAAAAGTGGAAGAGGGCGCTGTAGTCAAAGACCCTTATGCCGGCGCGATGTTTAAGATCTATAAAAAATTTCTTTGTTTATGTCTTAAATTTAGAATGCTTACAGTGGGAGTTGTTGTTGGTTTGTTTGTTATATCGTTAATGGGTTTTGGGCATGTGGACCAAAGTTTTTTTCCCAACTCATCTAGAAATCAATTTTATGTTGATTTTTGGTTTCCAGAGGGAATGCATATTAAAAACACAACTGAGAATTTAAAAAAAGCAGAAAACTATTTTTTAAAACAAGAGGGTGTGGAGCATGTTACAACAACTGTTGGGGGTAGCCAGCTTCGCTTCTTACTGACATACACGCCCGAAAACCCTTATTCGAGTTTTGGGCAAATTATTGTGACAATGGATGATTATAAAAGAATCGATTTGATACTTCCTCAAGTAAATGAGGATCTCAAAAAAATATTACCGGAAGCGGTACTGAATGTTAAAAAATTTGCATTGGGGCCAGGAGATGGAGGTAAAATTCAGTTGCGAATTATGGGGCCAAACCATGAGCATTTAAGGGTGTTATCTGAAAAAGCAAAAAATGTTTTTTATGAGGATGGAGGAGCTCAAGGAGTTCGAGATGAGTGGCGTCAGAAAGTTAAAGTGATAGAGCCTCAAATTTCAGAAGCACCAGCCAGTCGTGCGGGCATACAAAGGCCTGACGTGGCTAAAAAAATTAAGTCTTCTTTCGAAGGGTATAAAACAGGAGTTTATCGAGAAAATGATGATTTGCTCGATATTGTCGCTAGAGCACCCGATGCAGAAAGAAAGAATGTTGATAATTTAAATGATTTAGATATTTGGTCTCCAACCGCACAAACTATGATTCCTATTCGTCAGGTTGTCTCTGATTTTAAAGTGGGATATGAAGACGCTAATATTTGGAGACGGGCAAGGACCCCTATGATTCGCATTCATGCAGATCCAAGTTATGGGTTGCCTTCAGAATTACTCGCTCGCGTAAAGCCTAAAATAGAAGAAGCTCTTGGAGTCGATGTTGAAAAAGTTTTGGGACAGCCCCTGAAATCAGGCGTAAAGTTAGAAAGCACTACGCTGCCTATTATCTACAAGGACCAAATGCCATTGAAAGGGCTTCCAGGATATTCGTTAGGATGGGACGGGGAAGCAGAGGACTCTTCTAAGGCCGGCGCTGCATTAGCTGCGAACCTTCCAATTTTTGGAGGGATAATGGTTTTAATCGTTATCTGTTTATTTAATGCAATTCGACAACCCTTGATTATTTGGCTTTGTGTCCCATTAGCTATCATTGGTGTTACGGCGGGTCTTCTTTTATTTAAACAGCCTTTTGGATTTATGGCGTTATTAGGGTTGCTTAGTTTGTCAGGAATGTTAATTAAGAATGCTATTGTGCTCATTGATCAAATCAATATGGATATCAAAGAAGGAAAACAGCCTTTAAATGCGGTTATTGATTCGGGTGTCAGTCGTTTAAATCCCGTGTTGATGGCAGCGGCAACCACCATTTTGGGAATGATCCCTTTGTTGAAGGATCCTTTTTTTGTTTCAATGGCGGTAACTATTATGTTTGGATTGGGTTTTGCGACTATTTTAACTTTGGTTTTTGTGCCAGTGCTTTATACTTTATTTTTTAAGATAAAATATGAAGAAACAAAGGTTAGCCCATAAGATTTTTAATGCGGTTATAAAAATTCTCTCTTATTCCGAGGGGGGATAAAGAATAATATTGAGAAATACCTCGATCGAAACTATAAAGATCTTCTAGAAAATCATAAATAGCAATTACTGCTTGTCCTTCACGACGAAACTTTTCATTTTGTGCGTCAATTAAGTCTGTGATATTTGCAGTACCATTTGTGTATTTTTTTTCCATTAAGCTTAAATTTTCTGAGGCGTTTCTTAAAGATTCTTTGAGAAGTTCAATTGAGGGAAGAGAGTGATACATTTCGTAAGCAGCGGTTCGAATGCTTAATTCAATTTGTTGCATTTTTAATTCTTTTTGATAAATCAAACGGTGCACTTCAGAATTTTGTTTTAAAGAATCGAAGATTTTGTTTCCGCCTTCAAAAACAGGATAATTTACATTTAAAAGGAGCGACCAGTCGTCGCTGTCATTTGTTGGAGCGGTTGCTAAGCTTAGATTTTTCTTGTGAATCTTATGGCTTAGCTCTCCAAATAGAGAAGCTTCTGGAAGAGCAAAGCGACGCAAAGAAGTATTTCTTGTGAGAGTTTGTTGTTCGATACCAATACTTAAAGCTTCTAGCTCCGGAGAGTTTTCAAATCCTTCTGTGATCATAATGTTTACAAAGGTAAGTGCTTTTTTAAGATTGGTGATGATGTCTCTCATGTATTGACTGCCAAGATAATAATCGACCGTTTCTAGCCCGACATCTTCTTCATCAAAAGCAAGCTCTTGAGGACGATTCATTAATTGATTGAGGGCGATTTTTGTCTGAAACACATTGGCTTTTCTTCTCAGTACATTCGATTTTGTTTCCGCCATTTCTGAATTCCATCTTAAAACTTCATCAGGGCCGCCAGAGCCTACATCGACTCTCTTTTTTGCCATTTGCAAATGGTGTTCGATCGATCTTAAATCTTCTTCTTCAACCTTAAGTAATGCTTTTGATCTTAAGTAGTTGAGGTATGTTTTTGAAGTTTGGTCCGTAATGTCCAGACCTTGAGAGTCTTTCTCTAATTTCCGAACACGCACTTGTTTTTTAGAATTTCTGATATTTCGAATGAGAGGATCAGAAAAAATAACTTGGCTTAAGGTGAAAGCGTACTGAAAAAATTCTTTGTTTGCTATAGGATTATTTTTTGCTGTTTCGGAATCATTCACTTCGTAGTCTAAATTAAAGTCCAATTGAGGGAGGTAAGAGCTCCAATTAGTTAGATGGTCGTAACGAGACTGTTTGATTTGTTCATCAATAATGCGAAAGCTTAAATTGTTTTGAGTCGCTTCTTCGACAGCTCGGTATATGGAAAGCTTGTCTCCTGTCCCTTTGTCATCATACAAAACGTCTGCATCTAAAAGTAAATCAAAGGGAATTGAAAGGTTTAATGCACTTGCTGTTTGACGATTGATAACCAACTTTGATGTCCAATTGAACCGAACAGAAATATCCGAAGTGTTTGTTCCTTGTAATATTTGGTCTGCATTTAAGGCAACTCTTCGAGCAAGTTTTTGAATAAATTGAGGTGTTTGTCCTGCTAATACTCCTTGTTCAACATCTATTACCCCATTCATGGAGAAACTTGGGATGGAGGCTTGATTAAGGGCATCGATCTGGGATTTGTACTCATTTTTACTTAATAAAACAGAAGGCGTTAAATAAACGGCTTGGCAGTTATCTTTTTTTAAGAAGTTTAAAGTTTCTTCAACATTAGTTTGATAGGGAATGACTTTAATCTTAGAAGTATTTTTGGAAATGGATTTAACTAATTTTTTTGCAAACGAAAGATAGAGGGGGTCAACAAGTATATGAACTTTTTTGAAGTTTACGATTTTGTGAAAAAGGTTTAAGTCATCTGCAATGGTTATCTGTTTTTCAACATAAGTTAGATTAGGTGTTGTTGATTTGTTTGCCCTTGTTTCCAAATTTAAAAGTTTGGGGTCAAAAATATTTGACAAAATAACAGGGATATTTCTTTGATCTTCAAGAAGTGTCTGAGCGCTAAAAATTCCACGAGAGATAATGAGGTCCACATCTGTTCTTTGAAGTGTGCGTAATGTATTTTGCTCAATTTGTGCTTTTTCCCAACCCCCATTCAAAATTTGGATATCAGAGAGAGCGTATTTACCTTTAGAGACAAGAAAGAGTTCTTTTTTTATTTCCGGGAGCAAGCTTTTTGTAAAGGAGTCCTGTCCATCTATAAGAATGATAATATTCTTTTTGGGAAGTTCTGTTTGAGCCTGAGCAGAAGAGTTTAAGGTAAAGCCGAGGCTAAAACACAATATAAAGTAAAGAAAATATCTTAAATGCTGATAATTAAACATAAGAGACAACAACTCCTGTTTATAGAGTGAGATAAGTAATTAATATCATCGTCAATTTTAAAAAGAAGGTTTAGACCTTAAAATATAAAGAGGCTCATTTGAAGGTTGTTTTAGAGCATATTATTTCTAATCGATATACTCATTTGCTTTTGGCTTTGGTGGCACTTTTTTTGTTTGCGCCTTTAATTCATCTCTTTTCGGAAGATTGTCCTGTATTTACTTTTTTATTTTTGTTGCTCATTGTCTTTACACTTCGGATTATGCATCTCAAAAAAACTTTGTTTTTATTCTTATTAGGAATTGCGAGTGTTGCTTTTGCTCTTCAGTGGTTGAATTGGGGGCAAGAGTCCGTTTCTTTGGAGAAACCTTTCGCACTTTTTGTTTATATTTCATACGCTTTTTTAATCGGATTTTCTATACTCTTCCTTATTTACAAGATGCTGTTAGAAAAAAGAATCTCTGCAGATACGGTGATGGGGGGAATTTCAGTTTATATATTAATAGGTGTTCTTTGGACCTTTCTCTATCGATTGCTTTATCTTTTTAACACGGGTGCTTTTGATTTTGGGGATACGGTTTATCAAATAGAAGAAAATCTTTTTTATTTTAGTTTTGTGAGTTTAACGACATTGGGTTATGGAGACATTGTCCCTCTTAGCCCTATGGCTCGAACGCTCAGTATGATGGAGGCTATTTTGGGACAGGTCTATTTAACCGTATTTGTAGCCCATTTAGTGGGTTTTTATATTGGGTATAAACTGAAAGAGAAATAAGACTTAAATAACACATAACTTGTTTTAAATAAAAGACTTAACTAGCTTTTGTCTCAGTTTTACAGTGCTTTTCCTTCGGATTGATGCTATAATTCTCCTTCTTTTTGCTGTGAAAAATTCAAATACGATCAAAGGAAACTGAGATTTATATGAACGAAACGACACAATCTTCCATAATTGCTGAAGATATTGCCCTTTTGGCAGAGAGCTTCAGAGAATATCAAGATGATTTTGCTGGAAAAACCTTTTTAATTACAGGTGCAGGTGGTTTTTTAGGCCGTTATATGGTTTTTCTTTTAGATTACATGAACAAACATATTTTAGAAGATAAGCTAACAGCTGTTCTTCTCGATAACTTTATTACAGGTTACGAGCAACAAGTTTTATCCAATGAACATATTATTTTTAAACGTCACAACGTGATTGAACCCTTCCAAATAGATCGACCTATTGACTATATTATTCATGCTGCAGGGATTGCTTCTCCTGTGTACTACACCCGATTCCCAATTGAAACGATGGACGTTGGAACTTTGGGCACACGCCATATGTTGGAGTTGGCAAAAGAGAAGAATGTAAAAAGCTTTTTGTTTACAAGTTCCAGTGAAGTTTATGGAGATCCAGACCCAATGCACGTTCCTACGACAGAGGAATATTTTGGCAACGTTTCTGTTACAGGGCCGCGTTCTTGCTATGACGAATCTAAACGATTTGGCGAAACGATGTGTGTAGCTTTCCACAAAGTGTTTGGTGTTCCGGTTAAAATTGTAAGGCCTTTCAATGTGTATGGCCCTGGTATTCGTCCGGATGATTATCGTGTTCTTCCTAATTTTATTGAGCATGCGCTTAGAAAAGAACCGCTTCCAATCCATGGTCACGGAGAGAACACACGTTCTTTTTGCTATATTAGCGATTCTATTGAAATGATTTTCAAATTATTATTCTCTAATGGAAATGGAGAGTCTTTTAATATTGGTAATCCAGGACCCGAAATTTCCGTGAAGGATTTAGCCGCATTAGTTGCTAAAACGATGCCTTATGAAGTAGAGATTCGCAACATCGATCCTCCTCATGCAGTGTATGCATCTAGTGATCCTAAGAGAAGATGCCCAGATATTTCGAAATTACAATCCGTAATCGATTTTGAGCCTAAGGTAACACTTGAAGAAGGCTTGAGAAGAACAATTGAGTGGTTCCAAAACAGAACGACTTAAACTACAGAGACGAAAAGAGGAGAATATAAATGGAAACAATCCGTCACATTAATTCAGCATTTTCTGATGATCGAGGAGATATCTTTAACATTGTAGAAGGTAAAATTGGGCATGTTGCCATGATTACTTCTAAAAAGGGAACGGTTCGTGCGAATCATTACCATAAAGAAGATTATCAGTATATTTATTTAATTAGCGGTGCTTATGAAAGCCATTGCTGTGATATTAATAAGCCAGAAGAAAAAAAAGTTCTTCAAGTTAAACCAGGTGATATTGTTGATACCCCACCATTAATTGCCCATGCGCAGGTTTTCACGGAAGATTCTGTATTTTTGGCCTTAACTACACGTGAAAGAGAAGAAGGAAAGTACGAATCAGATACTTTGGCTTTCCAAGTTGTTGATGGGTACCTCAATCCAGAGCTACAAAAATCAAATTAATTTGTAATGGAAGCGTTAAGCAAAGGAGTCTTGTTAGATAATAGGACTCCTTTACTTTTTTAAAGAAAGTGAGCAGTAGAAATGAATAAAATTGTTATTGTTACTGGAGCAAGCTCAGGGTTAGGTCTTAGCTTAGCTAAAAAATTTGTTGAAGCTAAAAATATTGTAATTGGAATCAGCAAAACAAAAAAAAACTGGCCGAATGCCGTTAAAACGATTAACGACAAAGAGAGATTTTCGCTGTTTCAGTGTGATCTAACTTCGGAACCTAAGGTGAAAACTTTAATTGGAAAGTTGAAGAAGAAATATAAGCATATTGAAGTATTAGTAAATAATGCAGGTTATGCTAAAGGGTTAGTTTCCGTAGAAAAAACAGTTTTGGCTGAGTTTCAAAAAAACATTGAGAACAACCTTCAAACAGCTTTCCTTGTGTCTAAGTATGTAATCCCTATTATGCGAAAACAAAAAGAAGGGGTTATTCTTAATATTGCTTCCATGGCTGCAAAACGAGCAGTTCCTAATTTGTTTTCTTATTCAGCGAGCAAGTTTGGCATGGCGGCTCTAAGCCAATGTATTGCTAAAGAAAATGCAGATGCTAATATCAAATGTGTGACTATTTGCCCAGGTGGAGTTAATACTAAAATGAGAGCAAGTCTCTTTGGTAAAGCAGACGCGCAAAAACAACAAAGCCCAGACTTTGTTGCAGGTTTAGTCTATCAAGTTTCTGCAGATAAAATTGATGTAGAGAGTGGGGGAGATATTGTGATTCGTCATAACGAAATCACAGAGATCAATCCTTGCCCTGCTGCTTAGTTATAAATAGTAAAATTGTATTGGATAGCCGGTGTTATTCCCCGGCGCTCAGACAGCACAAAAATAAAAAACGATTTTTGTGAACTCGCGGCAGAAAATAACATCGGCTATCTTTCGTTATACTTTTGTGGGTGTGTGAGAAGGTGCAAAAAACAAGCGCATTGAGCCCTTGTTATTTTGATTGGTAGTTGTGACTGTCACATGTGGGACAGTCCGATTCATGTTTGCTAGAAGGGAAAAGAAATGACTGTAGCGGTTGATACTTATAAAAAAGAGACA
This sequence comes from Candidatus Omnitrophota bacterium, assembly GCA_029261035.1. GTDB lineage: Bacteria > Omnitrophota > Omnitrophia > Omnitrophales > JACROU01 > JAJDCD01. The sequence continues at coordinate 121,261 of JAJDCD010000023.1, read as the reverse complement.
TGTCGTTATTGTGATGAGCATCTTCCTGAGCCTTTTTTAGAGCTTGGAGCGATGCCACTGGCTAATTCTTTTTTGACCAAACAGCAACTGTCAGAAGACGAGTTTGCTTGTCCTTTAAGTTTGACGTTTTGTCCTAAATGTTTTTTGGTTCAATTATCTCATGTTGTTCCGCCAGATATGATGTTTCGTCACTACCTTTACGTTAGCTCTACAACAAAAACCTTTCATGAACATTTTGGTCAATATGCGAAAGAAGTAAGAGAAAAGCTTTCGGATGTGGAATGCCCACTTGCGGTAGATATTGGGAGTAATGACGGTCTACTTGTTTCGAGTTATCAAGATCAAGAAATGAGAGCCCTTGGAGTGGACCCTGCAGAAAATTTAGCAGAAGAAGCAAATCGAAAAGGTATTATCACGATTAATAAGTATTTTGATGCGGAAGTGGTTACCGAGATAAAAAAAGAATTCGGTGTTGCACATGCGATTAGCGGAAATAATGTTTTTGCCCATATTGATGATGTTCAGTCGGTCTGTAAGAATGTGGTCGACTTATTAGCAGATGATGGCCTCTTTGTGATTGAGTTTCCTTATTTGGTTACGATGTTGGATGATCTCGTATTCGATATGATTTACCACGAGCATCTCTCTTATATTTCTGTAACGGCTCTTCAATTTTTATATGATCGATATGGTTTAGATATTTGTGATATTAAACAAGTAGCTTCTCATGGGGGTTCTCTTCGAGTTTATGCCCAGAAAAAGGGAGGCCCTTACACAAAAGAAGCGATTGTAGATGAATTGAAAAACAAAGAAAAAGAAAGAGGGTGTTTTTCGTTAGAAACATACAAAACTTTTTCAAATCAAGTGAATCAAATTAAATCCGATTTGCTGCAATTTATTAATGAAGCAAAGGCAGAAGGTAAGACGGTTGCGGGGTATGGGGCGCCAGCAAAGTCTGGTACCATCATCAATTTTTGCGAACTCACGCAAGACCAGGTTACTTATATTGTGGATGATAATCCATTGAAACAAAACCACTTTTCTCCAGGAGCGCAAGTTCCAATCGTTTCGAGCACGTATTTGAATGATAACCCTCCAGATGTTCTTATTATCTTTGCTTGGAATTTTGCAAAAGAAATTATCTCTAAAATTGACCACCTAAGAGAAAAAGGGGTCAAATTCGTAGTGCCACTTCCGAAGCCGCAACTTATTTGAAGTCTGAAGACAGAGGTTTGAAAAATCCATCCGAGATTGGCGCGGCTCAATAATCAAAGCCTCGCAATGACCGTTGTAGACTTATTGTCATCCCCGAAATCTTTAGGCGGGGATCCAGTGATTTTCACCTTGTTTTGAGAATGATTCGCAATATCATTGCGAATGTGTTACACTATTATCTTATTCCAAAATAAAGAGGAGAACGAGATGTTTCAGGCATTTGTGATTGTATTAAGAGAAGGTTTTGAAGCCTTTTTGATCGTAGCGATAACGATAACATATTTAAGAAAAACAACTCAGGATAAATTGTTACCTGCTGTTTTCTGGGGAATTTTTGTTTCTTTTATTGCCAGTGGCCTTCTTGGTTTTTGGTTATGGAAAGGGCAAGGGTTGCAAGCTCCTATGGTTGAAGGAATTTTTGCTTTAGTTACAGCAGTTCTTGTTAGTACCTTAGTGATTCATATGTGGAAAGCGGGTCCACAGCTTAAAAACGAATTAGAAAACAAACTTGCAGAAGCAACAACAAAACCCACATTTCAAGGGTCTTTTATTGGTGTCTTTTTGTTTACTGTATTAATGATTAGTCGTGAAGGGATGGAAACGGCTTTACTTTTATTACAGGTTCATTCAGCACAAGTTGTCACAGGAGCAGCGTTAGGTTTATTAGGTGCGGCTATTGTTGCTATGTTATGGCAGCAGTTTGGATATTTGATTAGCATGAAACATTTCTTCCAAGTAACTTCTGTTTATCTTCTTTTATTTATTGCGCAGGTTTTACTTTATGCGTTTCATGAATTCACAGAAACAGGGTTAATGCCAAATGCAGAGTATTTGCATGAAATTTCGGAACCTTTTTCTCCAGACGGATATTATGGAAAATGGTTCTCTACCATTACGATTGTTGGCTGTGGCCTTTGGCTGGTTGGAGGCTATATTGCAGAACGATTAGTCCCAGCTAAAGTAAAGGTGTAAACTCCTCAGAATTATAAATTTTCTTAGGCCCGGGCCCATTGGACCCGGGCCTTTTTTGTTTTATATGCTAAAATATCTTTTCCAAGAGGAGATAGTCCATGTTGTTAGAAATTCATGTCGAAAACTTTGCTTTAATGGAACAAATCACAGTTGAATTTTCTCCTGAACTCAATGTATTAACTGGAGAGACAGGGGCCGGAAAATCTCTGTTGATTGATGCTATCCGATTTGTGTTAGGCGAAAGAATAGATCAAATCAGAATGGGAACGTCTAAGAAAACATGTCGTGTTGAAGCTATTTTCGAACTTAGTTCTCAACTAAGGCAAACGATCCCAGATTGCGACGAATATATGGACTCTGAAGAGGATGCTCTGATCCTTAGACGTGAATACAATCCAGAAACGACGCGTTCTCGCTGTCAAATAAATGGCAGAACTGTTACTGCTTCCCAGGTTAAAAAAATTACCACCCACTTATTAGATATTCACGGACAATATGACCATCAACTTCTCTTTGACCCTAAAGTCCATATCCATCTTTTAGATCGATTTGTGCAAGAAGAGAGTCTTAAAAAAAACTATAAAGTTACATACAATCAATACGCAGCTTTAAAAAGAAAAAAAGAGGAGCTCTTAGGTTTGCAAGAAGATCAGGAAAAAGAGTTAGATATTCTTAAATTTCAAATCGAGGAAATTGAAGCAAGTGGTATTGAGAAAGTAGCAGTAGAAGAATTGGAACAAGAACATACTCGCCTGGCAAATGCAGAAAAACTAGGAGAAACAGTAAATACACTTCTTCAACTCCTTGAAAATGGGGATGTTTCTATTGCTGAGTTATTGGGCAAAGCAACATCTAAAATGGGAGAGCTTGCTGCAATTGACCCTTCCGTTAAACAAACCTCAGAAGAGCTTGAATCGTCCGAGATACAAATACAGGAAGTTGTTCAATCGCTCCAAAGGTATGAACAAAGCATCACTTTCGACCCCGAGCAACTCAGAGCCATTGAAGAAAAGCTAGATTTAATTCATACCGTTGAAAGAAAGTATGGGGGAGTGTTAGAAAACGTTATTAAGTATTTGAATGAATCCAAAATAAAATATGACCAGCTCATAAATGTGACGGTCTATGAGAACGAAATTGATAGAGAATTAGAAAAGCTTTTGCCCGAAATAAAACGTTTGGCCGCGGAATTAACAAAAAAAAGGAAACAGGCAGCCCTTTCTTTAAAGAAAACAATTGAAAGAGAATTAAAAGATTTGGGAATTGAAAATGCACAATTCGCAACATCCATTGAAATAATGGAATTCAATGGTGAAGGAGAGAATTCAGTAGAGTTTTTAATTAGCTCGAATTTAGGGCAAGATTTACAACCACTTCAAAAAATAGTTTCTGGAGGAGAGGTTTCTCGAATCATGTTGGCGCTTAAGAAAGCTCTGTGTAAAGTGGATCCCATTCCAACTCTCATTTTTGATGAAATTGATGCAAACATCGGTGGGCGAATGGGAACTGTTACAGGAGAGAAGCTAAAGCAAATTTCAAGTGAGCGGCAGGTTCTTTTAATAACACATCTGCCACAGATAGCTTCATTTGCCGAAAGGCACATCAAGGTCAGAAAAAAAGTAAAAGATAAAACAACTATTGCAGACTACCAAATTGTAGAGGGAGAATCTCGAATTCAGGAATTAGCTCAAATGATGAGTGGTGACGAAGAGACAGAAATTTCAATCAAACACGCCAAAGAATTATTAGCTCAAGGAATGAAATAGCTTTTACTGGCATTTGTCTGATATTAAGAATCTCTAAGTTCTTTAAATACAGAGTCTTAAGTAAAAAATATATTTAGTCGATACATTACAAATACTATCTATTTGATAATGATAAGGTAAAAGCCAGGGAGAGCTTTTATGCTATGGAAGAGACATAATTCTTTCCGATTCTTTACATGTGTATGTCTTGTTTTTATTATTTTCATAACTCAAATAGATCTCTTGCAAGCACGAGAGCCTTTCGTATCTGAAGCTGGTTCAGAAATAAATTTTTCAAACCACCTTTCCTTTCAGCATCTTTCCAAAAACAATAATGCGCCCCATATTTATCTGATAGAAGATGCTCATGATAGTCTAGATGCTCAGTTGGAAATTCATCAACTTTTAAAAAAAGCGCAGATACAATTTCCTAGGGGAGAAATATTTTTAGAAGGAACAGAAGGGCCCATTCAATGGAAATCATTTTGGAATTTTCCGGATAAAAATGCAAAAAAAGTAGTTGCTCACTATTTACTGCAACAAGGACGATTGTCTGGGGCTGAGTTATACAGTGTTTTAGATCCTCAAAGAAAAACTCTGTTTGGAATCGAATCTCAACAAGCTTATGAAGAAAATGTTCAAGCCTACAAGGCTTTACTCCCTTACAAAACAGCAGGTGAGAAGGGGTTAACGCAAGTGAGGCAAGCGTTGGAAGATTTGAATTCTATTTATGTTAATCCCTTTGCTCTTAAATGGAAAAAGGAGAAAAGGAAATTACAAAACAATTCGACCTATTTGATCTCTTATTTAAAATTTTTATTTGAATGGGCAACTGAGGTTCAGGTTGCAATAAAACCTTATCGACAAATTCAAGAGCTGCTTTCTTTCTCTTTTAGCAAAGATGCAAAAATACCCCCTCAAATTAATTACCAAATTTTTCAAGAAGTAAATGTATTAGAAGAGCAGCTTTTTTCTAAGATAGAAAATCCAATCTCAAAAAAATTGATGCAAATGGAGCGACAAATAGACTTATTTGAAAAGATCTTCTACCTTAAGCTTTCTTCAACAGAATATAGGGAATATCAGAAGATAAATGTGGATGAATTCTTTAAGAAGCTAGAGCGATTTTTATACTCGATTTCTTCTAAACACAATTTAGATTTAAGTTTTTTTAATGAATGGAAATACTCAATAAAATTATCCGAGGATTTTTACAAATGCGCAAAACAAAGGGAGTCTTTTCTTTTTTTAAATTTAGAAAAAGGATTAAAGCAAAAAAAACTAAAGCAAGCTTTTGTTGTTATGGGAGGGTTCCATGCGGAAAGCCTTAAGACTTATTGCATAAACCAAGGGTACAGTTTTTCTCAAATAAGTCCTAAAATTCGAGATTTTCGAAGAACTATTCCTTACTGGAGTTTATTTCATGGGGAGAAGCTTCCTTTAGAGTCTTTGTTGCAAGCGCATGCTTCTCTGGGAGCTGCTGCATTAGCCAGAACATCTAATGTAAATGATCCGCTATTTCAGAGCCTGGTAAAGGCGCTTCTATTCTCAGTTGCACCTCATGCAGAGCAGGAAGCTAAGCTTTTCTTTGTATCAAAGGTAGATGGGAAAACTATTATCCAATTTAAAAATGGGGAAAGCATTGCTATTGCATTAGATTCATCGGATAAGGATCATATTCAATTTAATTTCGAATTTATACAAAAAAATGACCTGCCAATTCAAAAAGCTGCAAGTTTAGGAAATCAAGATAAAAGAACTATTATCAAAAATGCAACTTCAACTTTTAAACGGAATTGGGATATTGTTTCTGTGATTCTTGTTCCCTCTATAATTCTTTTCATTAGTTTTTCAACTTCAATTTTAGATCCTACGCTAATTAGGATGACAACAGGGAAAACATTGTCTTTATTAGAGAGGCTTTTCCTTCCTTCTGTCAGCCTTTCCATCATGCTGTTATTTTCTATGATGTTTCGATTTTATCTAACACAAAAAAATTCAGAAGAAGAGCAACAAGCAATAAAAAGTTTAAAAGAGCTAAATAGAATTATAGAGGACATTGCTGCAAACATACCTGGAAGTATATATCAATTTAAATTAACGGCAGAAAATAAGTGGAAAATCCCTTATATTAGCGAAGGTGTTTATAGTTTACTTGGAATCGAGCCTAATCAAATAGTAAGTGATCCAGATTTTTTTATTGAACATATTTTTTCAGAAGACAGAGATAGAGTAAAAGCATCTTTAATAGAGTCTGCAGAAACTCTAAATATTTGGGATAAAGATTTTAGAATGATGACAACAGGAGGGCAACAGCGCTGGTTTAGAGCTAAAGCAATGCCTTATCAAGCTACAGAGGGTGAAGTTGTCTGGAATGGGGTTTTGTTGGATGTAACTGTATTTAAAGAAGCGTCGGATGCTTTACAAAAATACAAAATCAAATTAGAACAGTCGGAGCGTTTGGCTTCTATTGGACTTATGGGAGCAGGGATTCTGCATGATATAAAAAGTCCCCTTCAATCCACTCTACATTTTTTAGAAATGGTAATCGATCATTTAGAAGCTTCAAGTTTAGATAAAACAAAAGAAGAGTTGGATGTTCTTTTGGAAGAATTAAGTAAAGTTTATAAGATTGCGGAGCAAATAGTTAATTTTTCTAAGCCCGACTCAAATCAAATGAAAAAGTTTGAAGTGTTTTATATTCATGAAGCCATTGATATGGCTTATAGCGTTGCTGATAGTTTTCACAGTAGAATCAAAATAAATCGAGTTTACAATGAAGACGCTTTGATTCTTGGAAATAAAATTTATCTTATGCAAGTATTTAATAATTTAATTTCTAATTCAATAGATGCCATGAGGGAAGACTCTGGGGTTATTACAATTACTGTACAAAATGCTCCAGATAATCATGTCCAAATTTCAGTTATTGATGAAGGTAAAGGGATTCCCGAAGAACAGTTGGGAAAGGTGTTTGATGTCTTCTTTTCTACGAAAGGACAAAAAGGGACTGGGTTTGGGCTATCTAATGTAAAGAAAATTGTTGAGTCGCATGACGGCACCATACAAGTTTCTAGCCAAGAAGGAAAAGGTACCGAGTTTCGAATTGTTTTACCAGTTTATAACCCTATTAAAAGCAAAGTTAAAGCTCCTATAGAGGATAAGGCCCCACCAGTTTTAGAAGATGAAGAGCAAACAGCCCCCAATAAAATTAATAATATTCTATTTATTGATGATAACCGAATGATTGTTAAAATCATGGAATCGTTGCTACCCCAGCTGTTTGGTATTAAAGATGATGCTGTGGACGCTGTTCTGAGTGGCTCGGAAGCGTTGAAACTGGATTTGAGCATTTACGATCTTATTTTACTGGATTTAACTCTTGGAGATACAGATGGAGAGACATTGGCTCGAAAGTTGAGAGCCTTAAATCAGAATGCTATTATTATCTTTAATTCCGGATACCCTTATAATGGGCCTCTTTTAAAGCAGGGTGTGATTCAAGGTGCTCTGGTTAAGCCAACAGGTGTTACACAGGAATTGGTTAGTCTTGTAGAAGAGATCGTAGAGGTTAGAAATGCAGGAAAGTTTTTTGATAATGCTGATGACAGCAGTTCGAGTATAAGCAAGGGCTCTAGTTTAGGAGCGAAGCAAGAAGAGCTGTTAACTTTATACCAACAATTTTTAAGAGAAAAAAATATTATAATTAATAGTGATCTTGTTTCTGAACCTATTTCATTAGTATTTTCTTGGGAAACATTAAAGCAGAGTTCTGTGGTAGAGGAATTGCATGACTTATTTAAACGATTTCCATTGCTTCGTATTTATATTTCCACACCTAAAGATGCGGAACAGATTAATAAAGAGATAAGAGATTTTGATCCGCAGCAGTTGCTTAATGAATTTAGAGAGTGGGGGAAGAAAAAGCAATTCCAAGTTTTGAGTGGCTATTCTCTTCAAGAGGCTAAAAAGAAATCGGATGAGCGTTTTGGACGAGGATACAGAGGGCAAAAACGAAGTGCTGTTTTTGTAAATAAAACTGACGACGAGGAGGTTCTGTATTTGGGCTCTAAGGATTTGACTCGTTTTATTGTGAATGGAAGGACTCAAGATGAAAAAGAAGGGTTTGTTTTGGGGCTTCCAACAACTGCGCTACAAATTCTACAAGGAAGCATAGAAATTCCGCCTCATATCAAGCTCACTCAAAGAGGCACTTTCGAAGTCTTTGCCTTTTCATTAGAGCAATTTACAGCTCAGCTCTTAGACAGGCTGCTGATTAGAAACCAAATAGCTCAAGCCGCTTAGTGCTTGTCACCTTAGGAAGTGTTGAAGGGTGTAGCCCTGATCTGTCTTTGGAGGAGAAGCATCTTAAAAAAAGTTGTAAGTTCTTACAATGCCTTAAGATTCTTCGTCCCTATACTTCTCATAATAACAATGCTCCATAAATATTTTCAGACCTCTTAAGACGCCGCGTAACTGAGAGGGGCAGGAGGGTAACTTATTTTTAGGAAAGGAGTTATGAGCTTTTATTTTTTAGGGGCCTTATTAGGGACAAAAACAACTCCCTAAATTACCCATAGACGCTTGACAACCGGATGTTTAGAGGTTAAATTTAAACCTTTATTAAAGATTTAAAATCTCTTTTTCGGGGTGAACTGAGTGAGGCTGAGCACTTCATTATGCGTCAAATTGGTAGCGGTAGTAACATTATGTTGCTTTACTTTAGAAACAGTTGTTTGGGCTAGTGGAACACCTGGTTCTTTATCTTCTGTAGCACCTATTTCTCGCCAAAATCTAAATTCATTTGTTCCTATAGAAATTCCAAGTGTTTTAGGGCAAGTTCGAAGCATACAAGGGGTAGATTCTGCCTATAACCCTTCTGCGCCACTCATTATTAATCTTCAAGATGCACACGCCAACACTATGGCTCAACGTAATAATGCAGAAATTATAGAATATTTAGTTCAGCAGCAAGATATTCAATATGTTTTTGTTGAGGGAGCGGTTGGAGAATTGGATTCGAAATATTTACAGTTCACTCAGGACCCGAAGCTCAATCAAAAAATAGCAGAGGTACTAGAAGAGAAAGGGTTGTTTACGGCATCAGATATATTCCTGAATAAACACCATAAAAAACTCTCTAAAAAAGTTAAGTTCTTAGGAATTGAGAATCCAGAAAGCTATCGCAAAAACATCCAATATTTAAAAACTATTTTGATTCAAGAAATAAAAACTCAGGAGTGGATTAATTCTGAACGATATCAAATTGACAAGAATATCACTCAAAAGGCAAATAAAGATCTCCTTAAATTTTTACGACTTCTTCTCAAGAACAAACCTCAGACATTTATTAATGAAATTAGTCTTCTAGACAAATTAAGTCAAAAACATCTTAAAAGAAATTTAAGAGATGTCCACGAGCAAGCTTTGTTTCCTAACTTAGCCCGCCTCCTTCGTTTAAAAGACAATGAAGCCAAAATTAATATAGAAGCTGCTCAAAAAGAGTGGAAGAAGCTTAGAAAATTTTCTACCACAAAAGAGAAGGCTCATCTTGAAAGCGAGTTAGATAAAATATTATTTTTAAACCAAAGAAATAAGGAAGAGGAACTCCGGTTCTTACTGGAAAAATGGGTTGAAGACCAGAATCTTCAGTTAGAAAAACATTCTCATTTCTCCGAATTGGCCAAAAATAAAATATATCAGGAAGAGTTGGATTCTACAGAGTTATTTTCAGAAGTTAACGTTTGGAAAAAGGCATTATCAAAAGAGTTGGTGCGTTCGGAGACAGACAAAGAAATATTGGATCAAGTTAAAAAATTTATTTTATCAGAAAAACTTTTAACCCTAAAACTAACCCGAGAAGAATGGAATATTCTAAAAGGTTTAAAAGGAGAAATCCTTAACGCAGATTTTATTCAGGAAATAAAAAAATCTGCATTTGAGTTTTATAAGCTCGCTGAAGCTCGAGAGAATGCTTTTTTAAAAACAATCCACACGCAAATTAAATTAAAAAAAATACAAAAAGCTATTGTAATTACAGGAGGTTTTCATACTTCATTTATAGAAAAGCAACCTTGGAAGTCTGTTGTCATTTCTCCAAACTCAACTATAGAGGGAGAATCGGGGTATGTAAAAGCCATTTTAGATTTTTATACAGTCAAACCCACACCGTGGGCTCTTTCTTCTAAACAAGCTTTGAAAATGGGTGTCGATTTTAAATTAAGAGAGCAATTTGTGAACAGCTTTTTTTCAGATTTAAAAGGAGTTGATGCTCAGGCATCTAGTCTTGGCGGTGGTTTGGATTTGAACATTACAGTGGATGATTCTGTCAAAGGAATTAGCCCTGGATTTATGAAATGGCTTAAGGGTTTTGATTTATTTAGCGGAGCCCCTGCGAGTGACCCGATGCACAGAAAACGCAGTAAGAAAAATATTTTAAAGGGAGCCCAAGAATTTTCTGGAAGAAAAGCAGTGTTGATGGGATTGGGAGCTGCTAATGACTATTCGTTAGAGGGACTAGCTCAATTAATTCAAGAATATGAGGAAGTTGTTGTTTATGACATTAACCAAGAAGCTGTTGAAAAAACATTTGTTTTACTTTTAGAGAGTGGGTTAGTTGATAAAGAGCTGTTGAAAAAAAAGGTGTTTATAAAAATTATTGATTTGAGCGGCGGACTCGCTTTGTTTTCGCACAGAGTGGAAGCCATTCTTTTCGAATCAGAGTCTGTGAGAGAATTCTTTGAACAGTTAAAAGCATTTTTGAATACAGAAATGCAATTCGAACCGGTTGAGCTGGACGAAGCCCAATCTGCGTCATATGTAGTTTCTTCTTTAGTAATGACTCAACTTGCTTCGAATTTCAATAAATATGTGGAGGAACTAATACTCAGCAAATTTCCAAGAACAAAAACAGCAATTTATTTGAGAGAAAAAGAGAAGGTCAGGTTTGAAGTTCAAAATTTGAAAGAAAAGATCTATTCAACATATCTAAGTCAACTCCATCATATGACCTCTGAAAACGGTGGAATTTATCACTCTGTTTTACTTCAATCACACATTTTGTATCGCGAATTTGGAAAAGAAATGATTCAACCTTTCGGAGAGCCTTTTGTTGCGAAGAACTATTTTTCTTTATTAAGAAAATACTTTCGAGAGGGAAAAAGCCTTTCCGATACAGCTTGGTTGCGGATAGTTAAGACAGCGAGTTTTTTAGAAGGACAGGGGGTTCCCCCAGGCTCTGCTCATGAAGTTTTTGCAACAATGATGACACCCAAAACCGATATACAAGCTTCGAGTTTGGGAGAAAGCCCCCGAACTTTATATGATTATCTTTGGAGAGAAAGCAATTTAGGAGGAAACCCTAGAGCGCTTCATGATTTTGTTTTTTTATTTTCTCAGCTCTTAGTAAAAGACGCGAGTCAGATGGAGCAGTTGAAAAAAGAAATGAGAAAAACTCGATTTCGTTTTCAAACGGTGCCTATTGTTGATTTTGTGGTTTATCTCATCATGGAATCGCTTAAGGATTTGTTTTTTGGACAAAGAGATAATCTTAAGGAAGTGGCCAAAGGGATTTTAGACAATCAGCAATTGAGCTCTTCATTTTGGTTAAATCAACTATTTTGGATTCCTTTAATTATTTTAGGCAGCTTTTTATTTGTCTTTAAATTAATAATCGATATCTTTTTATTCATTTATTATATCACCAGTTATTTAAGAGAGTATGCTTTTGATAAAAAATTAATGGGGTTTCAGTTTAGAAATTATGTTGGAGTATTTGGAAAAAAAGATGCTTTTTCATCGTTGGCGCACGAATTGGTTCATTGGCTCAAATATCAGAAAGTGCTTTCTTCTGACTTGCCCACATCTTCTATGATAGATAGCTATCTCCGATCGTTTGAATTTAAAAGTAATGAAGAGGATGTGGAAGTAGATTTAAATTCTTTTTCTTCTGGCACTTTAAAAGTTTTGTCTTCTGAAACTGTAACAGAAGAATCTGTGAGAGATATGTGGATGCTTGAACAGATACAACTTCTCCTAAGAAAAGAAGAAAGTTATAGTGAGCATTACTTAGACGCTTTTGATGACAAATATGGAAATAATAAGAGTGTTTCCGAAGATGATGAGCATGATTATGCTTATGAGCTAGGGAATGAGATTGGCCATTTGCTTTTAGACTTAGAAGATGAGCTCGCAGTTTTTTACCCAACAGCATTTATGTTTATGCCCACTTATTTATTTATGCGTTCTCATGCTTTTCAGAACAAAGACATGCTTCGAATTCATGAAGAGCAAAATAGAAAAAAATTATCTTTTATCTATTATTTTTCTTATTTAGTTATTCAGCAACTGCACGAAGCGACTTCCTCTGGTGAATTAAATACTAAATTAATGAGTGAAATTGAAGACGTGTTAAGTCGAGAAACGTTAAGCGATGAAGAGAAAGAACTGCTCCTTGATTTAGCGCATAAGTGGATAGAAAAAATTTCTACCCCTGAAATGAAAAACTGGATTCAAAAAATAGTTAGCTCTACATCAATAGAACCGCTTTCTTTAAAAATTATTTCTTCCGAATTTCCTACAACAACTTCAGAGGCTTCCAGTTTAGGAAGGGGGAGCAATCGTCGTTTGACTCCATTAGAATATGATCGGGAAGTCGACTTTTTAATGGGGAAAAGGCAATATTATCAGGCTTTAGAAGTTGCTCAAAGAGGTGTTGATCACTATCCGCAAGATGAGCAAATGCTAAGAAATTATGCAAGAGTACAAGGGGTCGTTTTTTCTAGAAAAGCTTCTGAATTAATAAAAAGCAAGAAATGGGCAAAAGCTTATCAAGTTATTCAGCGTGCTTTAAAGACTTCTCCAGCAGACTCTGTTCTATTAAGTCAAAAGGCAAAAGTATTATGGGTTTTAGGTGAGTTGGCAGCTGCTTTAAAAGCTATTGATGAGGCTATTCTTTATCGAGGGTGGGATGACCGTAATCATATGTTGAAAGCTCAAATTTTGTTGAGCTCCGATGAGCCTGAAGCTATAGAAGAAGCAGAGTCCGCAATCTTAAAGGCTAGAAGCCTCAAGCCAGAAGTAATTCAAAATGATTTAGTTTATCTTTCTGTGTTAGTGCAACTTAAAACCCGCCAAAAACTAGAAAAAGCACTTCAAGTTGTGGAGGATTGGTTACGTAGAAGGCCAACATATATTTCGTTGCTTCGAAAAAAAGTAGAGATATTCCAAGCTCTGGGAAATATTTCGGAGTCCGTAAGTGAGCGTCAGACTTTTTATCGCAAAGCTTTGGATCAGTTGGAAAATATTGTAAGAATAGCAACAAGAGAAGACGCTCGAGAATACCAATTAAAAGCCATTATTTTGGCCAACTTATCTGAGTTTAATAGAGCTTTGGCTGCTCTTAGAATAGCTGAAGAGTTAGAGCCACGATCTGAAAAAAATGCGGAGATTAAAAAAATGGTAGTGCATCGCAAGGAGACGTCTTTAAAATCCTCTGCGGAAAGTTTAGGAAAGAAGCATTCTTTGTTTGAAAAGGTTAGAGGGATAACTCCTGTAAAAATTGATAAAAAATTGGCGTGGCAAATCCATAAGGAACTTCAAAATGTATTTTTGAACACGCCCGCTTTTTTAGAAAGAAAAGGGGTGGGGCAAGTGCACTTACTTTCTTCATTGAAATTAGGATCATCCGCCAAAATGCAATTGCTACAGCAGTTGGCAGTGCTAGACCATGAAGCTTTTGGCACCTCGTTGGAAACTGTGAATGTTCAGTGGGAAACTACCATTGAGAAAATTTTAAATTTCGAGAGTAATGACGAGGTTTTGTTATTGACAGATGAGCTTGGTCAATTGCTTGGTTTCTTACATTCGGATAATAGGAAGAATGAACTTGCCCTTCTTGCTACATCAGAACGAGGGCCGCCGGGCAAAGGAACTTTTCTGATGGATGCATATGTGGAATACGCACTTGATTGGGTCGAAAGAACAAGTGGATGGTTAAAATATTTTTCTGGAAATCAGCAAGCGCGTGTCCGCTGGATTGCAGTGGGCAGTTCTCCAATTTTTTATCACAAATATCTCGCGAGAAAAGGTATTCCTTATATCAGCGAAGATAATCACAAAAAATTTACCGCAGTTTTTGGGATCGAAGTCAACAGGGAGCGAAGAATGCAATCTTTGGCCTATGCCGCTGTTTTGGAAGCGCACCTGAAGCGTGTGGATAAAGTTTTAAAAAATCTACTCCCGAATAAAACGCATACCCTTTTATACGAAGACGAAGGAGAAGAAACAGAAATTAGCTTCAACGTAACGAATGAAGGAGAGTGGCTGTTTGGAGAAAATGGGGCGACTAATAAAACTTCGACAGCTCGTCGATCTTTGCAACAGAAGAAGATCAGAGAAATAATCATTCGTGCTTTGCGTTATGATTCTACAGCATTGTTGATTACAAAAAATGCTTCTGGCATCAAAGAAGTAGTTCTTCCTCGTTTTCCACTGAATGATAAGGGAATGGAAGTGGTAAAAGCGAATGCTCTTGGGGACTCACTTCGTGTTTCGCAAGAAGTATTAAGTGATATTCAAAAAAAGATGAGAGAAGACTTTTCTTCTTTTTTTAAGAACTTACAAAACTTACCCACAAGCCGTCTTTATATAGGATGGATGGATAATGATGAATATATGAAATGGCAGCATGCTTTTCTATACGCTTCTTTTTTTCTTGGGGAAGAAAAAATAAAACTATTTTGGGAATGGGAGAAAATGCCAGAAGAGTTTCGAGAAAATGAAGAAAGAGACAGGGAGGAGCTTGTTCTTGAAGCAACTTATAAACTGACCCAAACGCATCCTATATTAGATGAGCATGACGAAGAGGATGTTTTTACTTCTGTTCGTATTATTACAGAGCGTTATAAAGCACAACTAAGAAGGCATCTGCCAACAGCAACAAATGAGCTGCATAGCCACTTGCAAGAAAACCTTATTAGCCAGTGGTTTAATTCTGTTTTAGCTGGAATATATAAAGAGCAGTTAAAAAATGTAAATGATCTTAATGAAGTAGCTCTATTACAACAATTTGAAAAATATTTATCTGAACAGCATTCAATTAGCTTGAATGATCCAGCCACGTATGTGGCTTCCTTTAATGAACAACCTAGCGGTGAATCCGGTTTAGGAAGTAGTTATTTAACGTTGATTTGGGATTGGGTTTCATTTTATTCTAGTTTATTTTTAAAAATAATTTTTCTTCTGTTTATTGTTGATTACTTTGTGCAGAAAACACCTCAGTATAAAAGAAAACAACAAATGGTTTCAGATATGTTGACAAGCAAAATTATAAAGAACCTTCAGCGTTACTCTGAAATTCATGGACTACAATTTCCTTTTCAATTCTTACGACCTTTACTTTTCCTCCTTGAAGGGAGAGAAGGCTCTTGGGATAAGGAGAAAGACTTTAAAGGGACGCAAGAATTTATGGAATTGTTAAAGCCTGAATTAGAAAAATTTAAAACACTTCGTTCTGTTCGATTAAAAAAAGAAAATCCGGGATTGTTTCTTCGAAGTCTAGTTGAGGCGATAAAAAATTCTTCTATGCTTTCTAAGTTGAAACAAACTATTCGATCCATCATTAAATATGAAGATATTTTAAGTGAACATAGGGAACTGTTTGTTCGATATTTAGACTTGTTGCAAGCTCAGAATCGATCTGGCTATAGGGACTTAGCTAATTCTTACTGGGTTACATATCCCTATAACGAAGCAGAAGAATTTGATTTTGAAGAAGGGCTTATAAAATTAAAAAAATCTATATTAGATAACAATCATATTATTTCGTTTATTGAAGAAGCGGATGTGGAGGGTTTTCTTAGGGCACAGCTAGGCAATTGGAAAATAAAAGTTCCAAACATTGACGATTTAGAATATTACCAACAGCAAGTTTTGACTATGGGAAAAGTTGTTGCAACGATGGAACAAGAACACAGAGATTGGTTTCAAAGCAAAGTATCTAAACTCAGCGTAGATGATTCTTCAGCTTCTAGTTTAGGACTTTCCACTAAGCAAGAAATGTTGAAAGAAGTAATGGCGGAAGTTTTACAGATTTGGCGGTCTTTTCCTGAAAATGTTCTTCTTATAGAACAGGTTTTGGCCTTACAGGAATTTGAAGGGAAATTAATACACCCTACTTCTTTTTCCCGTATTCTATTTGAGAATATTTTATTGGAATTCAAAAGTATAATCACGGGGATGCAAACCCATAATTTAGGGGATGATGATTTTCCATGGCTTGAAATAATGGATATATTAACTCCTTTTATAAAACAACTAGATTTATTTTTAAAAAAATCGGAGCAATTGAAATCTCAAAATGAAATCGAAGACTTTGACTTTTCTTCCCTATTGCAAGTAGATGATTTTGTTAGAAGAATTTCTGAAAAAATGAAACTGATTACCCAAATTATTAGGACTATTTACGGTGAGATTCAAGAAGAGCTTGGATGGGAACAGGTTGGGGAAAAAATGATGGATGACGAGAAAACACGTTTTTTTCTTTTAAAGCATGTGTTTGAAGAGGATGATAAGGGGAGTAAGCAAAGAAAAAGGATCGTTACGCCTAAAGCTATTACTGTTTCTGTAGACCCCTCAGGAGAGAAAGCAACATTAGCAAACTTGGATACAGACTTTAAAGAGGATGTTTTTCAAATTGACCCATTTTTTGAAACCCATCGATTTGATCCAACTTCGGTAAGAGTTAATGCCTTTAATCAAGTTACGATTCGAACTCGTCCTACAGAAAGAGAAATCAAAGGTAGAACGTATGTGATAGAGCTTGGACCGAATAGAGGAGAGTTTATTATTAGATTAAAAATTGATGTGGATGATAAAGGTATTTATATCTTGGAACTTGTCAAAAAAATAAAACAACGATTCTTAAAAGGTTCAAACAGACAACAGCAAGAAGAGTATGTTGTATTTACTACCCAATTAAAATCTAGAGAAACTTATTTTCAGAATAAATTAAAATCTTACAAAATAGTTTCTATTCAATCCTTATTAAAGCAGGGGAAAATTTCAGAATCACAAGCCAGTACTATTAAAGGGCCATTACTTAAGTTAGTATTTGATAATCAGATTCAATATCGCGATCAATCAACATTCCTACGTCATTCTGTTAAATTGAATCCATCAACAGATAAGGAAGGGGATGGCTCCCAAGCATCCAGCCTTGGAAAGCAACAACTGAGAGCTGCCTCTGAAAAAAGTCTGAAACCTATGGAGAGGAAACAGTTTCTTATTGAAGAAGTAGATAGAGTTTATCTTGGTTTGATTGATTCAAAAACACCCTACTTTACTTTCAAACACTACGAAGGAAGAGGTTGGTTTGTATCTTTTAAAATTCCAGGCCAACAATCTTTCAAAGCTGTTATGGAGCCAACAGAAAAAATCAACATTGGACGCAGAGCGGGGATTGGTCTTACAGTTTCTGATGCAAGTGTATCTAAAGAACATTTATGGATTCGATTGGATCACTCTCAAAAATTTGTTGAGATAGGTAATTACCATCCGACGAATGGGACTCATTTAATTCTTACAAAAAAATATGTCGATCTTTTAGAAGGGGCTTCAGAGCTTTTTACATTAGCATTTCACCCCGATCTCCAACGGCAAAAAAGAGAGATTAATTTATTCCACATTCTGACCCAATCTGGAGATATTCTTTATTGGACGAAAATCTTCAGTCATTACCCCTTAGTTTTTGCGCGCACTCTTGAAGAAGCTAATCGTCTCCTCTCTGATGCAGGGTCAAATATTTATTTTTCACCAAAGAGTATGCCTGTTCAGGAAGAAAGTGAAAATCATTTAAATCGTTTAGCAAAAGCATTGGCTTTAAAGTTAGGAGCGTTATCAGAAGTGAGGCAAACGGATTTAGAAGTGTATTTTGAAAAAGGGGTTGGAAACAAAACGTTACATCCAGACCACCCCATAATGCGAATTCAAGAAGCTATAGACGAAGTTTTTAGTCATATGAACGGTAGGTTAAAAAACCTATTAAAAGATAAAAACAATAAAGCATTTTTAGATAAAAGAACTCTACATTACATTAAAAACAAAGGTGCTAGCCTAGGGAAGATTGAGTTGGTTAGAGGAGATATTACAAAGATACAAGTGGATGCTATTGTGAATGCGGCGAAACCTTCGTTGTTGGGCGGAGGAGGGGTGGATGGCGCGATTCACAAAGCAGCGGGTCCCGAGCTGTTGGAAGAATGTCGAGGACTGGGCGGTTGCAATAATGGAGAAGCTAAAATTACAAAGGGCTATAATTTGCCAGTGAAGCATGTGATTCATACTCCAGGGCCGGACTTAAGAACGCTTCCTAAAAATCCAAGGCGCACGTTAAGAAATAGTTATTTAAATTCTTTGAGATTAGCCGAAGCCCATGGGCTTGAAAGTATTGCTTTTCCGGCTATTTCTACAGGAGTCTATCGTTACTCTTTAAATTATGGAACTAAGATCGCTGTGGATACAGCGCATGAGTTTTTGAAGACAGCAAAATCCTTGAAAAAAGTTGTGTTCGTTACTTTTGCTCAAAAAGATTATGAAACATACCAACTTTATTTGATGAAAAAAGGACTTTTTCCACAAAAGCAGCATTGGAAATCGATTCCTGAGATGAACGATTCACTTAAAGTGCAAGGGATGACAGGGCGTCTTACTTTTGCGAAAAAAGAACCTGTCGTTACATTACGTGTTCCGGTTTGGGGGGTGCGACATGGTCAAACAGATCGTAATGTAGCCTATCACGAAAACCTTCCTTTTTTAGGGAGACCTATTAAAGAATTCCAGGGGAATGTAGACGAGCCGGATAACCAGTTAAATGAAAAGGGGCAGTTGCAGGCGAAGCTGGCAGCTGAAGCATTATATGCTCAACTTGAAGAATTAGTACTTGATGGGAAACAGGTTGTTGTTATGACAAGCGAGTTGGGACGTTCAAAGGAGACTGCAGATGCTTTTATTCAGCATTTTCAAGAACGGACGGGAACTAATCTGGAAGTTGTTGAAGAACCCTTGTTGAATGAAATGAGCTTTGGTACAGCAGATCAAAAATCAGTTGCCAACTTTGATTCTCAAGAACTTGAGCTTGAATACATGTATCGTTATGCTGCCAATGCGCGAATTCAATTTCCTAGGGGAGAGAGTTTCTTAAAAGTTTTAGACCGAGCAAAGAAATTGATGGAAAAAATAAATGATACTTATCAAGACAACGAAAAAGTTGTTGTGCTATTTGGGCATGGAACTCATTTGTCTGCTGTAAGAGTGGTGCTTGGAGATCGGAATTTGTTAGATGAAAGTGGTCAAATTGATTGGCGAACCAATATGTTGGATAACGGAAGTGGTTTTCATTTTAATCGTATTGATGCTCAAAGTTTGGGCTCGCAAGCAGAGCTGCTATTTGCGGAAAAGCTAGCCCGAGAAGGGAGAAGCTTGGAGTCTGTAAAAAAAATTGTTCGTCTTGCCGATTGGGTAGTTGCTAAAAGGGACTTGCCTTGGCTTTCTGAGGTGATAAGTATTAAGAATGCGTATGCAGGTTTACCAAAAGTTTTACCAGGAAGTATTTCTTTGAATACCGATAATGTTTTTTCGAGGTTGGTAGAAGAGGCTAGTTCTGTAAAAGCAGCTAGCTTAGGTGTTTCTTTTCCTGAAATGTCGCAAAAACTAGACAGGAACGAACCAGGAGATGTTAAAGAAGTTTTTAAATATTTAAAAGAAAACCTTGATTTTGAGAAAGCAAGTAAAGCAGCTCCTAGTGCAATGAGCGTTTTAACAGGTGTTGAAAGTTTTAAGTACAAATCAGGGTTCTTTTTGTCTGAAAGAGAAGTAGAGAAAATTTTTAATTCTGTCTCCGTTCAGCCTGGAGATCGGTTGTTGGAGATAGGGCCAGGACATACGGTGTTTTCATTAATTTCAGCAATGATGGGTGCTCAGGTGACTGTTGTGGAACCCTCAACGGTTTATGCGCCGCAATTAAATGCATTGTATCAACAGGTAAAAGATAAGATTCAAGAGTCTGGAGGTAGCTTTACTTTGATACAAAAAAGTGTATTTGAAGTCAGCAGTCAGATTCTTGTAGATGAATCATATGATCATGTATGGGCCGTAGATTTAATGTCTACAGAAAACTATTTGTCTATGGTAAGAAGAGACTTTCTTATTGGACATACCGAGAGGGGACTTTCAACGATAGATGAGATGAAAGATTTGTCGAATTTGATCGCTCGAGTTAAGCGTCCTTTTGGTGGAAGTGTTTTTATTAGCATTTTACAAACAACAACTCCAAAGCCTCCTATAAACAATTGGGTTATTCAAGCGCTTAAGCAAAGAGGGGTAGAAATAGAAGCGAGTCATCTTGTTCCAACAGCATTGTATTCTGGAGACAAAATGGCTGAAATTAAAAAGATAATGCCGATGATGCAGTCTTCTTCAGACCATGGGGTAGTGTATCGATTAAAAGAACAGCATGGAACAATAAGTGAGATGTTATTTCGTGGTATAGAAAAAAGATTGCCGGAAGATGTGCGTCCTTACCTGTCATTAGAAGATGTTCAAACTTGGCTAAACGCTTCTGTATTCCAAAATGCTGTTGGACAGTATGTTATGAAATTATTTTCAAAGGGATTAGATCCTAGCAGCGTATCTTCATCAGCTATCGTTATTAACGAAGAGACATCAGAGCTTGCAATAGAGAATCTGTATAAGTTAAAAACAAAAGCAATTTATAGTGAAGTTATTTCGTTAATTCCTGAATTCGCAAAAAATCTTTTTTCTGAAGGACTTGTAAAGCAATGGTTAAAGCAAGATAAGGTTCAATTGGATAAGACTCTATTTGACTTTATTCAATCTAACATAAAACAGGTTGGTCCTGGACAAGTATCTGAATTTGCTATTTCGCTTAATAGTGTTAAAGGTGTAATTGTTAAAGCGCAGAGTTTAGGACAGAAAGAGTTGGAGCCTATCGCTTGGATTTTAAGCGAAGCCATGTTAAATGAAGTAGCACAGGAAGAATTAGTTTCTATTTTTAAAGGACGTCGAGGGAGTAAAATTATTGTACTTCAGCAAGAAACAGAAGAACTGAAGGGGTTAAAACAAGTGTTGGCTTTAGAAGGGGTTGAGGTAATTGCCAAACAACACTTTCTTGTTTCCGAGGTAAAGGAAGAATTGAAAGAAATTTCTAACGGGATTAGTTTTCAATCTTTAACAGACCGACAGAATCTTCCTAAAATTAAGAAGAGTTATGAACGCGTTCGTTGGAACTCAGAGTTGGTAGAACAGAGCGGTATTAGAACTTCAGATCTATTGGAATTAATGACAAGCATTGCTTTAGTTCAAGATGAGAGAACTCGAAAACAGCTTTATCATTCTTTGGGTCTTAAAAATCAAAATGGTCTTTGGCAGATGACCCAAGAATTTATCCAAAATCTCTACGTATATCACCAAGCTCAACAAGCTCTTAAGG
Source organism: Candidatus Omnitrophota bacterium (assembly GCA_029261035.1). GTDB lineage: Bacteria > Omnitrophota > Omnitrophia > Omnitrophales > JACROU01 > JAJDCD01. The sequence continues at coordinate 99,826 of JAJDCD010000023.1, read as the reverse complement.
TTGCGGCCTAAATTTCTAAAAATGAACTCCTCACCCTAACCCTCTCCTCATGAAGGAGAGGGTTAATGTCCTATAACTGTAGCCATTTTATCCCTAAGGTGCCAGGCTCCTCAGGAGCCTGGCACCTTAGGGAGTGGAGCATTTTGTAGGGTCGTAGGAAAACCCCATAAACTGTCCTATAATCAAAAATATTTTAAAGCTTGATATAGAGGTGCCGTCCCTTGTATAATTCTAGCCCTTTTACGCTGATTAGGTTTTACATATATAAGTGGGGTTGTGGGGACACGCATTTTTGACACAGTTGCTTTGCAACAGTATCAAAAATCCATTTCCCCTAGTGTTAGAAATTGAGAGCCCCTTAGAAAAAGGATATTAGATTCATGAGTAAGTATAGAGTAGATAGTAGGTTAAAACCATTACCAGAGAATACCCTGTATCAATCTCGGTTTGAGAAAGATGCTTGTGGAACGGGTTTTGTTGCCCATATTAAGGGCGAGAAAAGCCATTCTATTTTGGAGCAAGCGATTGAGTCGGTGGTTAATATTACCCATCGTGGTGCTATTGGTGCTGATGCGAAGACTGGAGATGGAGCCGGTATTCTCACTCAAATTCCTCGAAAATTATTTTTACCCTTCTTTAAGGAAATAGGTGCCGAAATGCCTGCTGAAGGCGATTTGGGTGTTGGAGTATTTTTCCTTTCTCAAGAAGCAAATAAGCAAAAGACTGAAACTCAAATTGCTGAAAAAGTAGTTCGAGAACAAGGGCTTAATATTTTAGGTTGGAGAGAAGTGCCCGTAGAGCCATCTCTTATTGGAGATAATGCTCGAGAAACGATGCCTTTGATTAAACAGCTTTTTGTTTCTAGACCGGATTCTGTTTCCTCAGAAAATTTCGAACAAATTCTTTTTCTCGTTCGCAAACAAACGGAACACGAAATCGAAGCTCTTCACGATAGTGATTTTTATATTCCCTCTTTTTCTTCCAAAACAATTATTTATAAAGGGATGTTAATAGCGGCACAGCTAAAGGAATTTTTTCCTGACTTAGCCAACCCGGATTATGAAACATCGATCGCTTTATTTCATCAACGTTATAGCACGAACACCTTTCCGAATTGGAGTTTAGCTCAACCTTTCCGAATGATTGCACACAATGGAGAAATTAATACGGTAGAGGGGAATAGAAACTGGATGAAAGCAAGAGAAGGGTCTTTGTCTTCGGATTTTTACGGAGAGGATGTCGAAAAGTTGAAGCCTATTTTAGAAGGGGATGCGAGCGATTCTGCGAGCGCTGACAATGCTTTAGAAGCGATCATGATGTCTGGGCGAGATATTCTTCATTCCATCACAATGATGATTCCAGAAGCTTGGAGAGCAGATGAGGAGATTCACCCAGAATGGCGTTCTTATTACGAATATCATGTGTGCTCTATGGAGCCTTGGGATGGTCCTGCAGCGATTGCGTTTACGGACGGAGTCACCGTAGGAGCTACTTTGGACAGAAATGGTCTTAGACCTGCTCGTTTTGTTGTTACTAAAGATGACGTTGTTATTATGGGTTCTGAGGTAGGGATGGTTCAAATACCAGAATCCAACATTCGCTTAAAAGATCGTTTGGGACCAGGAAAAATAATGGCGATTGATACTCACAAAGGGGAGCTTCTTTTTGATGAAGAAATTAAGAACCAAATTTCTTCTCAACATCCTTATGGCCAATGGGTTGATGATAATTTAAAGCGCATTGAGGATTTAGATGTCCAAAAGTATGACAGTAGTAAAAACAAATCTGATGAAGAGTTGCTTAAACGACAAATAGCTTTTGGTTATAATGCTGAAGAAATTTCTATGGTGTTAAGGCCGATGGGTGAAACGGCAAAGGACGCTGTAGGCTCTATGGGAGACGACACTCCTTTGGCAGTGCTTTCTACGAAACCTCGATTGTTGTATACCTACTTTAAACAACTTTTTGCTCAAGTTACCAACCCAGCAATTGATCCTATTCGAGAAGAGTTGGTGATGTCGTCCGTCACTTATCTAGGAGAAAGAAAAAATTTATTTGATGAAACTCCTGAGCATGCACGTTTAATTGAGCTTCCATCACCTTGTCTTCTAAGGGAAGAGTTAGAAGCGATAAAGTCTGGCAAAGATGCTGCTTTTAAAACAGTGACGATTCCATGTCTTTTTTCTGTTGCAGACGGTGTGAGCGGTCTAGAAAAGTCTATTAAACAAATGGTACTTGAAGCAGAAAAGGCGATTGATTCCGGAGCAAAAATTATTGTTTTGGATAATACGGGTAGTTCTGAAGGTCAGGCACACATTCCAATGCTTTTAGCTGTAGGGGCGTGTCATCACCATTTAATTCGTCAAGGAAAGAGGATGAAAGCCGGTATTGTTGCAGAGACTGGAGATGCTAGAGAGATTCATCACTTTGCTACTTTGGTGGGTTTTGGAGCTAATGCCGTTTGTCCTTCGCTTGCTTTAGAATCCCTTGATCAGCTGGTAACATCAGGGCAAATTAAGGAACTGACAGCAGAACAAGCAAATAAAAATTTTCAATATTCAGTGATTAAAGGGTTGCTCAAAATTCTTTCAAAAATGGGAATTTCAACGATTACAAGTTATTGTGGCGGACAAGTTTTTGAAGCTATTGGTTTAGGTCAAAAAATGATTGAAGAATGTTTCACGGGCTGCGTTTCTCAAGTGGACGGTATTGACTATGAAGATTTAGCAAAAGATGTTTTGGGCTGGTATGAAGAAGCTTATGGACAAGAACCTTTGAAAAAATTAGATGTGGGCGGATTTTACCGTTATCGGGGTGGGGGTGAGTATCACGCTTTTAATCCTAATGTAATTAAAACGATTCATAAGTTTGTAAAGAGTGGTGAGAAGGAAGACTATGATGCTTATGCTAAATTCGTAAAAGAACGTCCCGTAACCGCGCTAAGAGATATTTTAAAAATAAACTCTTTGGGAGCAGCTATTTCTATCGATGAAGTAGAGCCTGTTGAAAATTTTTATTCTCGTTTTAATACACCGGGAATGTCTCTGGGTGCTTTGAGTAAAGAGACTCATGAAACCTTGGCTATTGCGATGAACCGAATTGGCGGAAAATCAGACAGTGGAGAAGGCGGAGAAGATAAGAGTAGATATAAACCCTATGAAAATGGAGATTGGGCTAATAGTCGAATTAAACAAGTTGCTTCTGGACGTTTTGGAGTTACGATTGAATATTTAGGCGCATGTGATGAATTGGAAATTAAAGTAGCTCAAGGGTCTAAGCCAGGAGAAGGGGGCCAATTACCAGGCCATAAAGTAACAGCGGAAATTGCAGCGCTTAGAAATTCAACACCCGGTGTTACATTAATATCTCCACCTCCTCATCATGATATTTATAGTATTGAAGATTTAGCACAGCTTATTTATGATTTAAAACAAGCAAACCCAAAAGCTAGAGTGACTGTAAAGCTAGTGGGTGTTGCGGGGGTCGGGACTATTGCAGCCGGTGTGGCTAAAGCGCATGCAGATAATATTTTGATTAGTGGCCACGATGGTGGAACAGGGGCTTCTCCTTTAAGTTCGATTAAAAATGCAGGAGGGCCGTGGGAGTTGGGTATTGCAGAAGCACAGCAAGTGCTGGTTCTTAACGATTTAAGAGGTCGAATTCGTCTGAGGGCTGACGGAGGTATGAAAACAGGCCGAGATGTTGTTGTGGCGGCTCTTTTAGGTGCTGAAGAGTATGGATTTGGTACGATGGCGTTGATTGCAGCCGGTTGTTGTATGATTCGTCAATGTCATTTAAATACATGTCCTGTAGGTGTTGCGACACAAGATGAAAAGTTACGCCTTAAGTATGCTGGAACGGCAGACATGGTTGTAAACTTTTTTAGAGGAATCTCAGAAGACATAAGAGAAATTTTAGCGTCTATCGGAGCCAAATCTTTAGATGAAATTATTGGACGGACAGATCTTCTTGAAGCAATGGTTCCAGAAGGGTATCCAAAAGCAGAGAAATTAAATTTAGAGCGTTTACTTGCAAACGCGAACCCCGATGGATCCCGTGATATAAAGCAAACCATGGAGCGGAATGATTGGCAAAATGACCACCCCCTTGATTTGGATTTAATTTCTGAAGCTCAAGCAGCTTTAGAAAATAAACAAACTGTTTCTATTAAAAAAGAGGTTCGTAACATTAATCGTTCGGTCGGAACGCAGCTGTCTTATGAAGTAGCAAAGCGTTATGGTGATGCAGGGTTACCGGCAGGAACCATTGACGTTGAATTAACGGGAACAGCAGGGCAAAGTTTTGGTGCTTTTGCCGTTAAGGGATTGCGATTAACTTTAAATGGAGAAGCAAACGATTATGTGGGCAAAGGCCTGTGTGGTGGTGAACTAATTGTTCGCCCTTCTCAGGATGCTACGTTTAAATCAAATGAAAACGTAATTATCGGAAATACAGTTATGTATGGCGCAACTTCAGGATATTTATTTGCTGCTGGAAAAGCAGGAGAGCGTTTTTGTGTTCGGAATTCAGGAGCGAATACCGTTGTAGAGGGTTCTGGAGACCATTGTTGTGAATATATGACGGGTGGAACCGTTGTTGTTTTGGGCGCGACAGGAAGAAATTTTGGTGCAGGCATGACGGGTGGTTTAGCCTATGTCCTCGATTTAGAGAATGGTTTTGAAAAGCGGTTTAACCCACAATTGATTCGAATTGATCGCCTTGAAGAAGCTTCAGATGAAGCAGATTTAAAAGCACTAATTCAAAAACATGTCGACTTTACGAGTAGTGCTTATGCCCGTAATATCCTCGAAAATTGGGCTGAATTTAAGCCTCATTTTTGGAAAGTTTCTCCTACTCCAACAGAAACAAAGATAAAGTCTGAGCTTGCCATGAACGTTAATAAGTTAAAGAGGGGTGAAAAACCCGAAGTATGGGTAGACCCCATTGGGAACCAGAAATAACCACTCTTGTTTTAACTTAGTCTTCCTTAGGTACAAAACTCCCATTTTCTCATGTAGGTGTTACACTTTAATAAAGGGTAATATTGGCATAACCCCTTATTTAGTAGTGGATTACGAGTTGTAGTTTAGAAAAATCTCGAAATAGAGGAGTGGAAGCAATAATGCGAAATTGGATTTTATTTCTTATCATAGGGCTTGTGTTGCAGGCGCCATCTCCGGAGGTTTTTGGGGCTCCGTCTAAGGAGAATACTCTATGGAAAGTTGTGCCCTCACGAGCAAATGCGATGGTTTTTTTTGGAAAGCGAATAGTAGATGTAAATCGAGCTCGGGTGGAAAAGTTGATTCCTTATGAGTTTGGTTGGCAGGGGAATGAAACCACATTTATATTTAGACTCACCTCACGTCAGTTAAATACGCCTTACTTTGAATTATCTTTTAAAGTGCTCCAAAAAGATTATGAAAATGATATCCCGGTTAAACTTAATATCGATGCCGGCACGAATATTAATCGGGTAAAGCCGGTTATCAAAGAAGTTGTTATTGATGAAATAGGAACTTATAAGATAAAAATCTCATCTTCTTTCTTTTATTTGGGAAATCAAAATTTCATTCGTATTTTAGGTGCGAACGTACGTCCTATTGGATACGGAACAAGTCCTCCTAATTGTCGTTTTGAATATATTAAATTAGCTATTCCAAAGGATACATCTGAAGGATTAACTACCCCTGTTGTTTTCGAAGCTCCAACAGAAACAGAATATCGTGAATTGGGAATTGGTTCTCGAACAAGAATCAAAACGCCAAAAATTCCTCCAAAGCGAGAGGAAGTATTGGAAATGACGCCTCAAGAATTAAGTTCTGCAATTCAGAATTCTGCCATTAAAGTTCAAAATTTTTCCATTCCTCTTAAAGAAACTCACGAGCAAAAAATAAATAAACAATTTGATCAAGAAACTCATAACGGGTACATGTATTCGGAGCATCTCAAGACATAAGGTTTTTAAATCTTATTTCTTGAGTCTGAAAGGGATAGTTTCTCTACCGCTTTTCTCGTAGGGGCAGAGAAGGTGTATTTTTTAAAATCCTTTGGTTTAGCCCAAGCGGTTTCTTCTGCTTCCTCCAAAACCGGCTTGATGCTTTTTGACTTACTCATAGGACAGTGGGTTAACTGGAATAGCCCACGGTACTTAGTGAATGCGGCAGGGACAGTGCCTTTAAGCTCTGCTTTGGGACACAGTATTTTTGTTTTGGCTTTCAAGGCTAGTTTCGGATGGTCATAAATACCTTCTCTGAAAGAAGGGAATTCCCATAGTCCGCCCATCACCGTTCCTTTTTTTCTTTTTTGTAATAAAAAGTGGCCATCTTTTTCAATTAAAAACATCCATCCTAAGAATTTTTCTATTTCCATCTTTTTCTTCTTTACGGGTAAAAGACTCGGTGTAGATTCTTTGAACCCTTTACATAAACTGTTGACGGGACAAATTAAACATAGGGGTGTGCCCGGAGTGCAGAGAGTTGCACCCAATTCCATAAGCGATTGATTGAAATCACCCGCTTTTTTTTCGGGGACTAATTCTCCAGCAATGCTCCAAATTTTTTTCTTTGTGTCTTCTTTTAGAACATCATCGTGTATGTTAAAAATACGAGTTAAAACTCGAATTACATTACCATCTACCAAAGGAACGCTTTTGTTGTAAGCAATGCTAAGAATAGCTCCTACGGTATAGAGTCCAATTCCTGGAAGAGAGAGGAGGTCCTCCCTTGTTTTTGGAAACCTTCCTCCAAAGTCTTTTTCAACAGTTTTAGCTGCACGTTGGATATTTCGAGCTCGAGAATAATAGCCAAGGCCTTCCCAATGTTTTAAAACGACATCTTCGTTTGCTTTAGCAAGTTTTTGGATTGTTGGAAATTTTTTCATCCATCGGTTGTAGTAAGGAATAACGGTGTCTACCTGAGTTTGTTGAAGCATGATCTCAGAGATCCATATAGAGTAGGGATCTTTTGTTTTTCTCCAAGGGAGATCTCGTTTTTCTTTCTGATACCATCGAAGAAGCGATTGTTGAATTTCGGGTATCAATTTTTTTTTCATAGCAACAAAAATTCAACTTTCTTCCAAAGTGCCAGGCCATTCACTACATTTTTGTCGCGAATGGCCTGGCACTTTGGGGGGTGGCCTATTTAGGCAGACCTCTACTACAGTCTTAGTATTATAAATTCTAGCATGTCGTATCTGATTGTCTAACAGCCATTTGCGCACTTTTGAGGCCCGAGAGAATTCCGTCCTCATAGTTGAATTGGCTGTTTTGCTCTAACTGTGCGAAATCTTGGGGGTTAAGCACATCCTCGGGGGTAATATGAGGGATGATTTGGCGGGCTATTTCAAACACTTTTTTTTCCTGGTGAAGGATCATTTCGGTCAAAATGGAGTCTAAATTGCTGCTCATAACGGCTGTTCCTCTTCGCTCGTGAAGCGTTATAGGTGAAGCGTAAAATGGACTTTTCTTTGGTCTTTTCCCCTAACCCTCTACCCTAAGGGGAGAGGGGAAAAGACACTGGATTGCGAAACATAAACAAAGGAGTTGTGGCAATCTGAGACATTCCACTTTTCTCACCCTGTCTCAAAAGTGACAGTCATTAAATAAAACTGGATTCCCGACAAAAGATTTCGGGAATGACATTTCCTATTCTCTTAAATAATTTCAAGGAGTTCTGAGAAATTATTGATGACATATGTGGGATTTTCATTGGTCAATGATTCTAAGGATCCAAAACCAAAGGTAACAGCACAGCTATCAACTCCAGCGTTATTCGCTGTCTGCATATCCACAAGACTATCCCCCACAAATAAAATTTGTTCTTTAGGCACTTTAAACGTTTCAGATAAGTGCTGCACAGAGTCCGGGGCAGGTTTCTTTGGCATAGGCATATCCCCGCCTAAAATAACTTTGAAATAGTGGTGTGCTTTAAGTAACTGTAAAATTTTCTCGGAATAATAAAGAGGTTTGTTCGTCACGACCGTCTGAATCACTTCAGAATCAAAATAACCATTAAAAATGGTTTGCAGCACATCATCCACTTCTGGAAACAAACATGTCTTATCAAGCATATGTTCTTCGTAATCTTTTTTAAAGAACGCAAGCGCCTTATCTGCAAGATGTTTGTTTTCAAGACCAATGCAGTCCAAAAGTAAATTGCCCAAACCGTGTCCGACAAAGGATGCTATTACTTCTTCTCCTTTTTGGGGTAAGTCTAACTCATTTAACATTCGGTTTGCAGAATCTACAATATCTTGGCGGGAATCTATGAGTGTGCCGTCGAGATCAAATATAATAAGGGAGTATTTAGAATTCATGTTTACCAACTGTACTCCTTCTCCTTCTTTAGAGGGAGAAGGTTGGGATGAGGGTAATTTAAACCACACCTCACCCTAACCCTCTCCTCAAAGAGGAGAAGGGAATTTATTTTAAACTTTAAAATTTTCTTCGGTAAAGGGTCCATTAACTTTAAGGTTATTATAAACATAGGTGCCTTTTAGTTTTTCATCAAGACCATACTCTTCAACACCTAAAAGAACTCCGGTAATCTTATCGATGTAGGCAATTAATTTAACATTAGGGTAAATTTCTGGTTTTAATGGCAGTCTTCTTTCGACCTTAAATACATTAGGGTCTTCAGATTCCAATAAAGTAAGTTCTAAGTCTTGGTTATTCAAACCCGCCTGAGTCACTTTAAAAACTTCCTGCATGAGATAACCCAACCCAGCTTGCCGAATTGTCCTATCCGCATCATCTTTTGCCAACTCTCCATCAGGATCTATCCGTACCTTAGGAAACATCTTTCCAAGAGCTCCGCCTAATTTGATTATAATTTTATTACTATTTTTTCCTTCTTCAAAAAAAGCTCTACGACCTTTCTTCGGCCCTTCTAACCATTCGATCTTGATCTTAAAAGGTTTTTGAAAATGAAATATCAGTGTCTCTTTGACCCATTTTCCGCGAACTAACTCTTCTTTATTGAGAGTCGCAGAATAGTTCCCTATTTTTTCATAAGATGGCTCAAAGTTTTTAAATAGCTCAAACAACTCTACTGTTGTTTTTGGGGTTTCTGCATTGAGTGGTCCGCTTATAAATAAAATAGAAATAAGAAGTGCGGTGAGTTTCGTTTTAAACATAAGATTATTCCTTTTTACTATAGGACGGCTCTAAATTCTCTTCATTCAAATGCTTTTGAAAAAAAGACAGGACACGCTTTTGGTATTCTTCCGGCTCTGTTACAACCGACTCATTATGAGCAGCGCCAGAGCAAACCCACACATCTTTTTCTGTAGGCACACGGTCATAAAGGTAATTAGCATGCGCCGAACGAATATAACTGTCCTTTTCTCCATGAATAATAAAAACAGGAGATTTTGATCTTTTAATATAATTTTCCACAAAAAGAATTCTAGATCTCAATCTAAAGGAAGCAAAATGAATACTGAAATAAGCCAGCGAGTACAAAATAAATTGTGGAAGTCTTTTTAATACGGGTTCGTAAATATATATATTGGCCCATTTATCGATATAGTCTTTAATGGTTGCAACCACAGGACAAGCTCCGTCAGCAATCACAGCCCGTACTCGTTTTGACTTTGCTCCGGCACACAACGCAAGCCCCCCTCCTTTAGAAACTCCAAACACTCCTAAATTTTCAGCATCAACGTCATTGCGCTTTTGAAGGTAATTAATAGCGGCTTGCAGATCTCGTAATTCTTTTTTTGTAGGCCATTGCTTTGGGCTAAATCCTTTTTTATGAAGGCCCGTCCTGTCTTTTCCTTTTCTAAAATCAAAAGTAAATACATTGAAACCATTTTGAGGTAAATAAAAAAGATATTTACTCCAAGAGCTTTGCTCCGACCCATACTCATGACAGAAGATAACGGTTTTCTTGGAACTACTTGGACATGCAATGAATTGGCCATGAAAGAGAGTGCCGTCATAAGAAGAAAATTCTACTTCTTGGCTCACAACTGTATTTGTGCGGGGATGATCTAAAGGAAAAGGAACATTTAAAATATTATCTGCAACAATGCGAATATATTTTAGAGAGATAACTGCAGAAGCAATAAACAGTGCTACAACAAAAATGCCTAAGACAATATAAATCCACATCATGAGCTAAGCTTCCTTGCTATTAATGAAACGTTTTGGCCACCAAACCCAAATGAGTTACTTAAAACCGCATCCACCTTTTTTTCTCTTGAGTGGTTAGGCACATAGTCTAAATCACACTTCGGATCCTTTTCATCATAATTGATGGTTGGAGGAATAATTCCATTTTGAGTCACTAACAGAGAAGTAATTAGTTCAACAGCTCCAGCGGCGGCAATCAAATGCCCTAACATGGATTTAATAGAACTTACAGGAATCTGTTGAGCTTGATCTCCAAACACTTTTTTGATGGATTGCGTTTCTACAAGGTCATTCACCACAGTTGAAGTTCCATGCGCATTAATGTATCCAATATCTTTAGGTTCTAACCCGGCACTTTGTAAGGCAAGCTCCATTGCCTTAATAGCTCCGCGACCTTCGGGGTGTGTATCTGTTAATCGATAAGCATCTGCTGTAGAACCATATCCAGTCACTTCACCATAGATATGCGCTCCTCGTTTTCTGGCATATTCCAACTCTTCTAAAATAAGAACTCCGGAACCTTCGCTTAAAACAAAACCATCTCTATTTCGATCAAAAGGACGGCTCGCTTTTTCAGGGTGTTCATTTTGGGTAGAAAGGGCTGTTAATAAATTAAATCCAGCAAGACCAAATGGATGAATCATCGAATGAGATCCTCCCGTAATCATAATATCTACATTCCCTCTTCGAATCGATTGAAAGGCTTCTCCGATTGCTTGGCTCGATGCCGCGCAAGCAGTTAAACAATTAGACACAGGTCCTCGAACACGAAAGATTCGGGATAAGTGAGCTAACGTCATACAAGGATCAATCTCAAGTTCATCATGATAATCAAATGCTGGCTGACTGACTTCCAAATATTTACTTTTATTAATCACTTGTCCGTTTTGCCCCCAAGACTCCGACAAAGCTTGAACAAAACTTGCGATATTGGTTCCGCCATCTCCCGCAGCAAAGTAGATGCCTGTTCTTTTTGGGTCATAATCGAAGGTGTCCAACCCCGCATTCGTAAAAGCTTCGTGGGCTGCCTGAACTGCAAATTGCGTATTCCGAGCAGCATACTTTAAATGAGGATCTTTTTTCCGCCAAGGGTCGAAATCAAAATTTCGAACTTCACCTGCAATTTGAGTTGGAAAAGAAGAGGCGTCAAATAAATTAATCGGGCCCACTGCAGAACGGCCTTGAATTAACCCTTCCCATGTTTCTTTAACGTTATGAGCCATTGGAGAAACAATCCCATACCCTGTCACCACTACCCTTCTCGTCATTACTTATCCCCTCCGGGTGTAGAAGTTAAAACGAGAGAAGCGTTTTGCCCGCTCATACCAAATGCATTAGAAAGAATCGTTGAAACATCAACGCCTGTTTTTAGCTCTTTACTCATATTAAGGTTAATATCTGAATCTGGGGTTGTGTAATTAAGCGTGGATAATATTTTTTGCTCCTCTAACATCTTTGCCGAAAGGATAACTTGAAAGGCTCCAGAAGCAAAACCAGAGTGACCCATTAATGCCTTAGTTGCTACGACTGGAATTTCTTTCGCTTTTGCTTGAAACACTTCATGAATGGCTCGAGCTTCTAACAAGTCGTCTTTATCTATCCCGCTCCCATGTGCATGAATCATGTCTACATTATCGGGTTGAATATCCGCATCACTACACGCTGTAGACATCGCAATCTCTCTACCATCCGAATCCGTTAATTCATTGGGGAAATAATTATAATCTGCAGAGCTTCCGTAACCTCGAACTTCTGCATAAATACGCGCTCCTCGTTTTTGAGCGTGCTCCAACTCTTCTAAAATAACAACCCCAGAACCTTCACCAACAATAAACCCCGAACGACTCTTATCAAAAGGGCTGTAATCTTCTTTTGTTTTATCTTTGCCTTGAAGAAGCGCATTAAATAAATGATAGCGAGAAATCCCCAAAGGATTTACTCTGCTTTCAGCGCCTCCAGCAAACATCACGTCTGCATCTCCCCGTTCAATAATACGAAAAGATTCTCCAACCGCCTGGATCGAAGAAGAACAAGAAGTGGTAATCGTGTTGCTAGGCCCTTGAAGGTTATGATTGATGGAAATATGACAAGCCGGCATGTTGGGCAAGTACTTTAACATCCAAAGAGGAAATAACGAGTCCAATCCATCCGAACCAAATTTTTTCATCTGAAAAATACCTTGCTCATCCAAAGAACTCTTAATCCCTGCCGCAATTTCATCAACTTCATTATCTAAGAGACCCGCTCCCATACAAACCCCCGCTCTTTCGGGGTTGAGCTCCTCCTCTTTAATTTTAGAATCTTGAAATGCAAGGGTGCTGGCAGCACAGGCCAGCTGAATATCCCGCGACATCACTTTAATGGATTTACGATTCTTAATGTAATCCTGAGGTTTAAATTCTTTAACTTCACCTGCCAATCGCACAGGAAAATCACCATAATCAAAAGAATCAATCTCTTTAAGACCACTTTCTCCTTTAACGGCCGCCTCCCACAAAGGATTCACTCCATGGCCCAAACAAGAAATTGCCCCCAAACCCGTAATTACAACTCTACGCTTCATGAAGTAGACACCTTTAAATGCTCCCTGATTTGAAGTGCATTTAGAAAGTTATCACTAAATACAATAGACTCTCCACTTTTAAGATCTGTTTTTGAATCAAGTTGATCCATATAAATCAATAAAATGCTCGCCTCACTTACAAGCTGTCCGTCACAGGTAATTTCCCCCTGGATCCGAGCTCCTTCATCATGTTTTTCTTCGACCCAAGCATCTATCACCAATTGGGCGGGCGGTAAGATTGTTTTTTCATAACGCGCAAAATCAATTTTTCCTAGAACAATTTCTTTTTTAAAATCTAAAGCGGCCCCTACAAGAACTCCTCCGGCTTGAGCAATCATCTCAATCTGAACAGATTCTGGAAGTACGGGATATAAATCGTAATGTTCTTCAAAAAAACCATCACCACGGGATAGGGCTTTTACAGCTTGAGACTGGTTCTTCTCTACATCAATAAAATTAAATTTATCCAACATATACCAACGCAAATTAAATTCTCCTTTATAGAACGGCCTCTTTAATAGAAGTAAACAGATCCTTCGCTTCGCTCTAGGATGACAAACTTTCCTCTGACATTATGTTTTGCTGTAACTGATCGCCTTTGCAACAACGCTGTTATCTTTCGTTTCAAAATCGATAAGTGTTTCATCCCACCAACTTTGAGTTTGCTCTAAAAGATTGTCTGTTAATACTGCCGTTGCTTGGTTTTGCTCTAAATTCAAAGTCACTTCAATCATTCTAAAACCTTCTATTCCAAACCATGCTAAATCTAAACTTTTAAACACCGCTTCTTTTGCCGAAAACAAATAGCTTAAATAACTAACTCTATCTGTGCTTTCCATCATCTTCTGCAATTCAGATTCGGTTAAAATCTTATTTAAACTCGATTCATGCTTCTCTATAAAATTCTGAATTCGAGTTGCATCAACAATATCCACACCAATACCTTGAGGCCTTCTTGTGAGAGCGGTCATCGGTAAATCTCCTCAAATAAAAAAAATGTGTGTGTTTTGTCTAACGACAGTTTGTTAATCGTTTTTTTGGTCATGAAACTGAGGGTAATAGAAGGTTTAAGGAGCTCAGTTCTTTGAACTAAGCTCCGGTTTTTTCTGCTAATTTGCCAAATAAATAATCTACAATCATGCCCACCGTAAATACATCAGAAAGATTACTAACTAAAGGTTCTTTTTCAAATTCAGAGAAATCAATATGAGGAAGCTTCGTTTTAAGCTCCTGCATGCCTGAATCAGTAATACGACCGTCTGAGATAAATGCGGGGTTTGTTAAAAGATTTTCTGGGAAAAGATCGCCTCTAGGAATCTTAATTCCAAAGTTTTTTTCCAACCGGAAAACCACATCTAGAAAATCAATGGATTCTGCTCCTAAATCCTTTACTAAAGAAGATTCCAGCTTTACTTCATCCTCACCAACACCCAGAGCATTAACAAGGCAATCTGTTACGCCTTGAAGTATTTCATCTTTGCTTTTATCCACTCTTACGCCTCCTTTTTGACCCTCAATACTACTAAAAATAAGCTATTTATGCCACTATGAAATTATCTGGCCCTAAAAACTAAAAAACTCTTCTATCCTTCCGACTCATCTCTTTATAAAAAAGATATGTAGATATATGCTAAATGCTTACTATTACAAGGGATTCTTTGTCCCTATTCTGCTCAGAAGGACATTTACCGCGCTTACCAAGCTAGTGTCTCGACTGTAAACTAATACCACCATCAATCGTAATAATTTGGCCGGTAATATAAGCCGCTTCATCAGAGGCTAAAAAAGCCACCAAAGAAGCAATTTCGCTCGGCTCCCCAAAACGTCCACAAGGGACCTTCTTCTTAAGGTCTCCTACCAAGCTTTTTAAATTCTGAATCATTTCTGTTTCGATCAAACCAGGAGCAACAGCATTTACGGTAATCCCTTTTCCAGACAACTCGGCCGCTAATGCTTTTGTCATCGAATTGATAGCACCTTTTGAAGCGGCATAATTAGCCTGACCAATGCCTCCAATTAAACTCACCACAGAAGACAAATTTATAATTCTTCCTTTTTTTTGAAATAACATTTGCTGACAAACGGCTTTAGAAAAAAAGTAGGTCCCACCCAAATTTGCCTGAATCACATCCGCCCAATCTTTGTCATCCATTGCTAAGAAAAGACCATCTCGAATAATTCCCGCATTGTTAACCAGAATATCCAAAGTTTCAAACTGCTCTAGCGTTTGATCCACAACCGCTTGAATACTGCTTTTATCTTCTAAGGAACATGGGTAAGCAATTACTTTACTTGTATCCGACCCCAATTCAGAGCAAATGGATTCCGCACGTTCTTTGTTGGTATTATAAGTAAAAACGACATGAGCGCCTTCGCTTACTAACTTGCGAACAATAGCCTCTCCAATTCCGCGAGAACCTCCAGAAACTAATGCCACTTTATCTTTAAGTCGACTCATATATATTATTCCTATTGAAAAACTGCTTCTTCTGTTAATTTTTTGAAACTTTTTTGATCTCTCTCAACGATGTTTTCATGTAACGATTTTAATGAAGCATTCTCTTCCTGAATAGATTGTCTTTCCATCTGAAATCGAACTCGAATAGCAGAAGCCCCATTAAGTATTGCTTGGGCCTTAAATTGTATAAGACCTTCTTCCTCTTTCATGAGATCTGCCTGGACTTGAAGCTCATCTCCAGGTCTCACAAATTGCCCAAACTTTACTGCTTTAATTTCTTTAACCGTATAAAAGGAATATTTAAAAGAATCTGTATATCGCAATAGCCATGTGGCTGCCTGAATGGCGGATTCCAATATCAACACACCTGGCATTGTTGGAAACTTCGCAAAATGATCTTGAAGATACTCCTCATCTTCTCTTAGAACCCTTGAAATAGAGATAGATTCACCCTTCTTCAAGGCCACAATTTTATCCACAAAATGAAAAGCCAAAACCGATCTCCTAGACATCCTATAATGTAACGAGCTCTAAAACTCATAAACAAAAGAATAAAACTACTAAAATTACCCCTAAAAAGCAAGCCCTTTTCCAGAAGTAAAAAAAAGGAAGATGGGGACATGGACTTTTGTAACCATTACGAATAAGTAATTGTGGCAAAAGTGCGTGTCCCCTAGGCAGAGGACAGGCTATACTAATTAAAATACATCTAGTAAATGAACATCCTTTCATCTTCTATTGTTCTTTAAGCCTTATTCAGCTTTCTACCCAGCTTTTTCTCAACACGACTCACACGAGCTTTCATCCCCTTATTATCTTTGAATTGATAATCAATCTTAATTGTTCCATAAGCTCGATTCGCGTCCTTACCCATAGCCAAAAAACACTTCTTAACTACTTTGAACACTTCGTCCCAAGAACCTTCTATAGTCGTTCCCATAGGACCGAACTGATAATTTAGTTTACTCTTATCAATAATATCCAAAGACTTCGCAACCTGCTTAGATACATGTTCGCCCTTCCCAACTGGAAAAGCACTAAAATCAACCGTAACCATAATAAACCCTCCTTTTAAATAGAAAGCATCCCCGTTCACGGGGATGACAATTAAGAGAAACTACAAAGGATCTCTTGCAAAGAGTCTTACTCGACGTTAAGACTCTTTGCTCACACCCCCACCACCCCAGCGATAGCCCCTAAGTAGAAAAACAGTTTCTCCGCCGCGAGTTCACAAAAATCGCGGGTTATTTTTGTGCTGTCTGAGCGCCGGAGAAACTGTTTTTCTACGCTCCTCTATCGCCCTTATCCCCTCTATGTTACAATAATTCTCAAATATTGCTTAGAAAAAGGACCTTTCAAATTATGACAGATTCTGTATACACGATCAAAGTAGAGACGCGTTTCGAAGCCGCCCATAATTTAACAGCCTATTATGGAGAGCCTGAACCTATTCATGGACACAGCTGGTGTGTCGAAGCTCGTTTGACTTCAAATAATTTAGACCACGAAGACATTAGCGTTGATTTCGTTAAAATTGAAACAAAATTGAAAGAGCTCTCATCACGCTTTGATCATAACTTCTTCAACATCATAGCTCCGTTCGACAAGATAAGCCCTACATCTGAAAATATTGCTATTTGGTTTTATAACGAATTAAACCAACCCGAACTATTGAAGGGAGCAACACTTCAGGACATTACTGTTTGGGAAGGGCCAAACAACACATTAACCTATAATCCTAATGCAAAAATTAATTCAGAGAAAAGCAAACTAGAAAACTCTCAACAAAAAAGTTGAATGCATGCGAATTTTTTTTAAGCTTCTCTTAACGCTCTTTTTGATCTTAAGCGGTTTTGTTCTCATCACCTTCTTTTTCTTCTTAACTCCTTCTGGTCTAAAAATATCTCTTCCCTTGATTGCAAAACAAGCTTTGCCGGACATTACTTTAAATAAGGTTTCCCTTGGAACGATCAAGCCTTATAAAAGAAAAGAAACCGACCTTCATGGTCACGAACTAAGCTTTGCGGTTTATGGCCTTAAGTCAACCCAGGGACATTTTGAATTCTCAGACCCTCAAAACGATTACACATTACGCTTTTCAGAAGCGGGGTTAGAACTTCCTCCGTTCAAACAGTTAAATAGCCCTCTCCTCTGGATAGAGGATATGGATCTCGAGTCTAAAGAGATTCAAATAGAAAAGGCCCAAATTCAATGGAGCCCCGCTTATCGAGTGGCAATCCCTACGGGATATGGATCTTTTCAAATAGACAAACTTCAATTTCAGGAATATGCACTCGATCAAATATCAGGGGTTATTTCAGAAATGACCCCTTTAACCCTAGACATTGTCAGCGCCCGATTTCTAGAAGGAAAAATTACGGCTCATATTGAATTCGAGCCCGAAAAAGAACTTCTTATATTAGACGGAACACTCCATGAAGCCAACATTCAAGGGCTTGCCGATCTTGGGATCTCGTGGATCGCTCCAGCAAAAGGCTTTTTTGATGGAAATGTTCATCTGGTTGTAGAAAAAGGTAAAATCACTCAAATAGAGGGGAACACCCACTCCATTACCCTTGGAGAAATAAACTCCGAAGTCGTTCGAATATTGTTGGACAAATTACCGTCTAATGCCGATAAGACAAAGATAGAAAGTTTGCTGAGTGAAAAAAACAGAGTTCCATTTGACAAGTTCATCATTTTGCTTAAGAATAAAGATGAAAAGTCTTTTCAAGCAAAGATTACCTTTATCAGCAAGAAACTCAATTTAGACATAGAGGTGCTTGTAGACATTAATTTTGATCAAGAGATTCTCGACAATTATCTAAACAAAATACTGAAGGTCTTAAGGAGATTAGAAAATGGAAATTAAGAGGGTTTCAAGTTTCTCAATAAAGCATATGCAAAAAAGAAATTCTTTCTTTGCTTTGCTGAGTTTGCTTATTTTACTTACCACCCCCCTCTTTCAAAGTTGTACCGTGAAAGCCGTTGGAGATCCTAATCGCCCTATCACCATCAAGGCTCACGTAATTGTTGATATTCGAGAATTAAAACAAACTGCTGATTCAATTGAAGATTATGTCAGCGGTAATACTGAAACAATTTAAAAACAGAGGTACAGACAATGAAAAAAATATTATTCTTTATACTCACTCTTATTTTAGTTACACCTCTTGTATATGCAGGTAGTTATGACTTAAAAAAAATAACTCCTGAAATCAAGAAAGCTCTTGATGATAGACGCTCTCGTTTCAGCCAATTAGAAACATTGATGAGCCAAGAAAAAATTGGTGAGGGCAACAAAGGTTACGTGATTTACTTTAACGGAGACGACAAAGTGAATGAAGTTGCCAGTGCTGAAAATCAAGATCGAAGAACTATCTATGAAGCTATTCTGAAACAGAACAAACTCCCTCTAAGCGAAATTTCCACCGTCGAAAAAGTCTTTGCTGAAACTCAAAGAACAAAAGCCAGTAAAGGGCACAAAATACAACTCGAAAATGGGGATTGGGCAACAAAAGCATAACAGCCTGCTGTGAAGCGAAAAACATCTCTCTACCCTTAAAAAATGAAAGATTCGGCTTATTTTGAAACTATCTTGCTTTATTGTTGCGGGATAGATGACAGTCGTCTTTTTTTGCTATAAAATGGTTGGCTTACCTAAGAGGTTTTAAGCCAATGAATACCCTTTTTAAAATTTGTAATACTATCTTCAAAAGCCTTGCTTCTCAACAGCTAGCCATTGTTCTGTTAAGTTCCTTGGCTATTTCTCTCGCTGCTGGAACCATCATAGAATCTCTTCACGGAGCTAAAGCAGCTCAACAAGTAGTTTATTTTAGTTTATGGTTTGTGATTCTACTTCTTCTCATCGGTCTTAATGTTACTCTAGTTCCCTTCACCCGCCTTCCTTGGAGGAAAAACCACGTTGGCTTTCTTATCACACACTTAGGAATTATCCTTATTCTTTTCGGTTCTTTATTAACAGCACGAACCATGGTGGACGCGAACATTGCTTTATCTGAGGGAGAAAAAACTAATCGAATTATATTAGACGAACCTCTCCTCTTTATCCAAAATGCAGAAATAAAGTCGCAAGCAATTGCACCCATTCCAACCAAACCTTTTATTTGGGAAGGAAATGATCCTTTGGCTATCTTTGGCCAAACAGCTGATTTAAGTATTTCTCTTAAAAAATATTTTCCTCATGCACAACCCGTTCAATCTATTTCAAAACAGGAAAATGGGGAACCTTCTATTCATATTTCACTTTATAATAATTTTACACAAACAGAAGGGTTTCTCAGTCTGAACAACAAAGACGCGTTCCTTAATTTAGGGCCTGCTCAAATAAGCCTTTCGACTCAACCCATAACTGAAGGCCCCGGATCTTCATCCAAAGGTATTCTTCTATTTCAAAAAGAGGGTGTGGAAATTAAAATTCCATTAGAAGAAGCTCTCCAACGAAAAATTCCATTAAAGGACACTGGTTTCGAAGTCCAAGTCTTACGATTCCTTCCACATGCAATTGTTGAAGACGGCAAATTAATTACTAAATCCGAAAACCCTACGAACCCCGCTTGTGAGATTTTAATTAGTGGAAACAACGTTGAAGAAAAACACACCGTTTTTTCTCTTTTTCCTAACTTCACAACTCTTCATGGAAAACAAACCAACAAGTCCGGTTTTAAAGTTTCATTTACCACAAATGCTTCAGACGCATCTAAACCTTCTAATGAACTTCGAATTATTGTGAATGAAGACAAAAGTTTAAGCTATCAAATTAAATCTAAAAATGGAATTTCTGAAATACAGCCTATGATTCTGAATACAGAATATAATACAGGTTGGATGAGCTTGCAGTTTATTATCGATCGCTATGAGCCCTCAGGATTCCTCTCTTCCTCCTATGCCCAAAGGCCTATTCCCTCTGGTGGAAAGAGAGCTCAGCCTGCAGCTCTCTTTGAGTTTCGTAGAGGAAATGACACAAAAGAACAATGGTTCTCTCATGCCGTCAAAACGATTGTTGCGTTAGACAATCACCATTATCGCATTTCGCAAGGATCTCTGAACCAACCCCTGGGTTTTGAGATTGAGCTTAAAGATTTTATAGTGGAATATTATCAAGGCACAAACAAGCCTGCTGAGTTTAAAAGTAAAGTTCTATTAAAAGACCCTGAAGAAGGCTTGTTTAAGGAAGTCTTAATTAGCATGAATGAGCCTTTAATTCACAAAGGATATCGCATCTACCAATCCGGATATCAATTAGGCAAAGAAGGAAAACCGGATATTTCTATTTTTACTGTCAGCAAAGACATCGGAATCCCTCTAAAATACGCAGGCTCGATCATTATGGTGATTGGTATTATTTTAATTTTCTTCACAAAAAAATACTCCAATCCAAAACCTTTATTTGAAGATACGGAAGTTGGAAAATAGATAAAATTTTATTCCTTCCCTCCTCTAAAGAAGGATAAGGAATACCCTTTGTTAATAATGAAAGGAACCATCATGAAATTTAAAATAATCTATTTGAGTTTAATTATAAGCGCCTTTTTAATATCCCCATGCCTCGCCGAAACATCCTCTATTAATTTATCTGAGTTAAAGAAAATGCCTATGCAACATAGCGGCCGCATAAAACCTTTTTCCAGTTTCGCTAAAGAAACTCTAATTGTCACCGCTGGCAAAGAATCCATTAAGGGTCAGGACGCATCTCATATTTTAATGCAGTGGATTACTAATGGAAATGATTGGCAACAAAAGGCTTTCTTGCCAATCTCAACCAAAGAGTTAGCTCTTTCTCTCGGCCTCAATGCCAAGACTAAAACAGTCAGCCCTGAGTCCGTCGCTTCAAACAATCTTTTTATGCAAAAGGTAATGAAGCATAAGAAAAGACAATCAGCAGACGAAGAGCTCACCTTCTTAGAAAAGAAAGAGATTGAACTCTATAATCGTATGAATTTTTTTTATGCTGCAAGCCAAGGGCTAACCTGGAATTTAATTCCCCCTCAAGATACGTCTAAAAATTGGCTGCCTATAAATCAAATTTCAAAAACTCAATCTTTATCCAGCTATCAAGAACCTTACGCTGATTTTTTCACCGCTTATAAAGAGAACAACTCAGAAAAGCTAGCCTCCTCTTTAAAAGCAATTCGTGCTATTTCAGAAGCAAACCCTTTTTACATCAATGCTCTAAATTCATATAAAGGCATCAACCCTTATCCTTTAGAAGTTCAATACAATGACCTTCGTCCTTTTCGTTGGACGTGGGTTCTTTACCTTTTTAGTTTTTTTATGTTTTCTCTTGGCTCGTTCAAGTCTCTTAGAGCTCTTTCTTTACTAGGAACCGTTTCTTTGGTAGTGGGCTTCTTACTGCAAACCTATGGAATCCTGCTCCGTTGTTTGATTGCAGGACGTCCACCTGTCAGCAATATGTATGAGTCTGTCATCTGGGTTTCTTGGGCCTCAATAGGATTTTGTTTTCTTATTTATCTGTTTAATCGATCTAAAACAGTTTGGATTGGAGCGAGTGCTGTTGCAGGGTTAGGGCTCATTCTGTGTGACAATCTACCTGCTTATTTAGACCCAAGCATTACTCCTCTAGTGCCCGTATTAAGAAGTAACTATTGGCTTACAATTCATGTCCTTACAATCACGCTCAGCTATGGCGTCCTCGCCCTTGCCATGGCCGTGGGTCATATTCAACTCATCACATATGCATTCAAACCGGGTAACAAAAATTTAATCGAAAGCTTAGGGTATTTTATTTATCGATGCATTCAAATCGGAATTATTCTTCTCGCTACAGGAACCATTTTAGGCGGCGTTTGGGCGCATTACTCTTGGGGACGTTTTTGGGGATGGGATCCAAAAGAAACATGGGCACTCATTGCACTTATCTTTTATCTGATTGTTCTACACGCACGTCTCATCAACTGGATCGGACATTTTGGTTTGGCGGTGAGCTCTGTTGTTTGTTTTTTAGGAATTTTAATGGCTTGGTATGGGGTTAATTATGTTTTGTCTGCAGGACTGCATAGCTACGGATTTGGAGGCGGCGGTGTGGGGACGGTAAGCACATTCGTTATTGCCGACTTAGCATTTGTTATTATTCTTGGAATACTAGGAAAAAGAAATCTAAAAAAAAGGCCATAAACCAGGAGCTGTAATCAGCTCTGATCTATGGCCTAATTTTAAAGGAGTTTTAACTCCTCAGAATGAGACTGTTTTTAATTTCCCATCGATCGGCACCAAATTCTTTAGCCACTTGTATGATTTGTTGACACATCTCGAAACGCTCTTCCTCAATGGCTTCTTTTAAATACTTCAAAGCCGTCGTCTTTAGAGGATGACACATTCTCTTGGAAATATCGTTGATTTCCACCATGATTTGTTCTTTAGTTTTAGTAAGCATTTTAGTGTCCTCCCTTCATCGCATAGCTAGTACCGGCTTTATTCCGGATTAGATGCCTATCTTCAAAATTGTCTAAGATAGGGTCGTATGAATCTCCCAATTCATACTCTATTATAATCTACGTATTCTTTGACTGGTTTAGTTTGATCTTTATTCAATTATGACATGTAATTGCCTAAAATCAACTTTCAGTTCCTAACGTATATATAGTTATCGGTTCAAAACCACAGATACTTTCCAAGAAAAGCAGACTGTTGATAACTTTATTTTTTATAGGTAAATACGAATAAAAAAAGAGCTATTTAGAAGGAAAAAAGGCTATTTTTCGAGGAATTCTTTTAGATAAGAGGCTATAGAATTTTGTTCATTTTTTGAGGAATAAAGCAACGTAATGGTGTGCTCTTCTTGTTTGTTTTTGATGTACTGGATCTGAGTTTGTTTATCCTTCTGAGCCAACTCATCCCAATAAGCTTCTTTAAAACCTTGACGATCAATTTCTCCTCTTCTATAGAGTTCTGTTATATCAAAAGAGGGTGCCAATTCTTTAATCCAGCGATCCAAATGCATATTTCGGGTATCCACTTCATTAGGCCACAAAGCCTCAGTCCATAGACGAATTCCATCATTTTCTGAAGGTTTAGCATAAACAGTTTTTAATTGAAGATTCATTTCCGATTCCTTAAGAGACATTCGAGGGAGCAATTTGAGTATTGTGCTTTAACTCAAACGCTTCAATATCTGTTTCTTTTTGAAGGGTTAAGCCAATATCATCCAAACCATGAATAATATTTTTTTTCACTGCAGGATCAATGTCAAAGTGAAAAGCCATCTCTTCAGGTAGATGCAAAATCAATCTTTGTTCTTCCAAATCTACCGTAGCTTCTAAACCTTCATAGCGTCCCACCATCTGAAAAATTTCTTCAACTTCTGCCTCAGTTAATTCAATTGTGATAATAGAATTCTTAGCACAGTTGTTTTTAAAAATATCTGCAAAGGCCTGGATTTTGTTTTCCCCTTCACCTTGAGATGGAGCCACAATGGCTCGAAACCCATATTGATCCACCGCCCACACAGCATGTTCTCGGCTTGAACCGCATCCAAAGTTATTTCTCGTAATTAAAATAGAAGCTCCTTTAAAACGCTCTGCATTCAATTCAAATTCTGGGTTATCTTTCCCAGCTTCATCATAGCGCCAATCAAAAAAAAGACTCTCTCCAAACCCAGTTCTTTTAATTGATTTTAAGAATTGTTTAGGGATAATTTGGTCGGTATCTACATTAGCACGATCTAAAGTTGCAAGTATTCCTTTAAAGTTTTTAACGGGCTCTGACATAACTTAATCCTCTTCCCAAGTTCTAATATCTACAAAATGCCCTTCGACTGCAGCCGCAGCTGCCATTTGTGGGCTAACTAAATGGGTGCGGCCGCCTTTGCCTTGCCGTCCTTCAAAATTACGATTCGATGTAGAGGCTGCGCGCTCACCCGGCTTCAACTGATCTGGATTCATCGCTAAACACATACTACAACCAGACTCTCTCCAGTCACAACCCGCTTCAACAAAAATTTTATCTAAACCTTCTTCCGTAGCTTGTTTCTTTACTTGCTGTGATCCTGGCACAATTAAAGCATGCACACCCTCAGCAACTTTTTTCCCTTTAAAGTACTTTGCGGCAATTCTTAAATCTTCAATACGTCCGTTGGTACAACTGCCAATAAATACGGTATCCACCTTTATATCCGTCAATGGGGTCCCTGGTGTTAAGCCCATATAATCCAAAGTATGTTGAACATCTTTTGGGCTGTACCCTGGCACTTCATCTACGTTAGGAATCGTTCCTGTAACATCCATCACCATTCCCGGACTCGTTCCCCAAGTAACTTGAGGAGAAAGATTCGTAACATCAATGGTAATTTCTCGATCATAAGTAGCCCCAGGATCTGAAGGTAAAGACTTCCAATACTCAATTGCTTTTTCTAGTTCTTCCCCTTTAGGCGCGTAAGGTCTGTCGTTCTTAACAATGTAATCAATGGTCGTTTCATCCGGTGCAATCAAACCGCCGCGCGCTCCCGCCTCAATGCTCATATTACAAATAGTCATTCTTTCTTCCATAGATAAAGCTCGGATCGCTTCACCACAATATTCTAAAACATACCCTGTCCCACCTGCGGTTCCAACTACTCCAATAAATTTTAAGATCAAATCTTTCGCTGAAACGGGGGCCTTCGGAATACCAGCAAACTCTACTTTAAATGTCTTTGGTTTTTTTTGGGGCAAACATTGCGTCGCTAGCACATGCTCCACTTCGGATGTTCCAATACCCATCGCAAAGGTTCCAAAAGCACCATGGGTCGAAGTGTGAGAATCTCCACATACAATCGTAGTGCCTGGCATCGTAATGCCTAACTCAGGACCAATAATATGTACCACACCTTGTTTGTCGCTGTTTAAATCAAAAAGCTGAATTCCAAACTCTTTACAGTTGTCCGTCAATGCTTCAATCTGAGCTTTGGAAATAGGATCTTTAATATTATAACGATCATCGGTAGGCACATTATGATCCATCGTCGCAAACGTCAACTCAGGTCGACGTACTTTCCGACCCGTTAAACGAAGCCCTTCAAATGCTTGTGGGCTGGTCACCTCATGGATTAAATGCCGATCAATATACATGATCGAAGTTCCATCCTCTAAGGTAGTAACCACATGTTGTTCCCAAATTTTTTCAAATAGTGTTTTAGCCATAAGGTGAAAGATTATATCTTATTAGTCAATTTAGTAAATAGGATAAATGTCATTGCTGCTAATGGTTTTAAAAGGAATACAGCCCACCCTTTGTATAGGGGACACGCACTTTTGCCACAATTACTTAGCAATGGTTACAAAAGCCCATGTCCCCGACTCCCTAAAAATGTGAAGTAATGTCTGCAACTTAATAACTGATATAGAGATAGAGAAATATGCACATCCCAGCATCATATGCTAGACTTATAAAAGCAAGAGGTGTTTTACTATGGGTAAGACCAAAGCCCGCCAGGGCTACTTCACAACACTGTTTAAGTTTATCATCTGTAGGCTAGTTCACTTCGGACATTGGCATTACAGCAAGTGGGGGAAAAACTATATCTGCACATGCCCACTCTGCGAAAAAATCTGGAAAGTCACCAAACGCGATTTCGATAACCACACCTTCAAATACCGAAAAGACACCTTCGACTTCTAAATAAATCCTAAACCAACCTCTAACGAAGAAAACGCCGTTATCCCAATATTTATTGGGATCCCTAACAACAAATACGCGTTTCGTTATCTTACAGATAACGAACACCCTAAACCAAGAAAGCCAGAGCTACTCGATGTAGCTCTGGCTTTCAACCCCCAATACCAAAAAAAAGTTATAACTTAAGCGACCTGGAAAGGTTCCCGCCGCGAGTTCACAAAAATCGCATCACAATTTTTGTGCTGTCTGAGCGCCGGGAACCTTTCCAGGTCGCCCAACAAAACCCAACTTCTTAATAAGCCTTCCCATGCCTAACTTCCCTACTCTTATTAAAATTCATCTTCCACTCAATCTGCTTTTCAAGATCAATCCCCAAACCCCCACACATATCAAACAAACGAATCGCTGTATCTGCAAGTTCATCTTCAAAAGTATCTTTCGCCTCTAAACCCATATCCCCTTTTCGATGAGCTTCGACGGCTTCCCCTAATTCGGAAACAATCAGCATCAACATTTCCCCTACATTTCGATCATTCTCCCAAAACCCTTTTTCTTTTGAACTTTGAAAACATTCTTCTGTCCACTCGGTAATTGTTTTTCCCATTTTCTCCCCCTCTACTTGTCATCCCCTGGATTCCCGCCTTCGCGGGAATGACAGAATGTAATTAATCTTCAAATTCTTTTTTGATATAGGTAATCACAGCTTTAATCTCATCCTCTGAGAGATCCGTATTAAAAGCACGCATTGCTGTATCCGGTTTTCCATCAGAAATTGCAGAAAACAGTTTCTCATCATTCATACTCGGGTCGCTCAAAACACTTTGAAAGGCTTTTGGTTTAGGTTTTAACATTCGCCCCATCAAAGTTTTTGCATTTCCCTTCTTCCCATGACAAGACGCGCAATTATCTCGGTATAATTCTTTTGACTGTTCGTATGAAATCGTGTCTTCCAAAGCCTCTTCAGCAAAACTATGAGAACAAAATAGTAAGCCTACTAAAATAAAAGGTAGAGTGATATAAACCCTCATAAACCGGGCTCCTGTTCATCAATATGTTTTTGTTTGATATCTACTGCCTTTGCCAGCAACTCTGAATTTTCTTTAATATTCTTTCCTTCCACATAGAAAGCATACAAATTAAGAACTAAGGTAAAATAAGCTACCATCTGATGAATCCATGAAGACAGATGAGAATCTTTAGCATATGCTGTAGCCCCAAGAACTGCAGTCGCAATCACAGCAATCATCGCATACAAATTAATAGGAAACACTTTTCTCTTGAACGCTTTTATCTTAGGCCACCACTCTTCTTCTTTAAGTACTCCGTTACTAATCGTTTCCTTAATCCACTTTCCTGTCCCCACAAAATAAGTAAAAACAATGCAGTGAACAAAAAGAGTGAAAATCCCTGTAAAAAGAGCTGCGCTGAAGTGTGCACCGAAAACAGCTTGACCTCCAGAATATTGAGTTCCAACGCCCATCGTTAATAAAAGTAAAATGGTGTTACTAATTGCAAGTCCAAGAAAAATTGGTAACATGTTTTATCCTTTGTCTACTAGCGTATAGCGTAGAGCGTTTAGCGTATAGGGCCCACCACCCTCATCCTAACCTTCTCCCTCCGTCGGAGGGAGAAGGAAAAAGACAACAGAAACTATACGCTCTACGCTACGCGCTACCCGCTATTCTTTATATCCAAACTTTTTTAAAAAATCATCTAAGGTGGGAATGTTCAGAAAAGGATTTGTCTCTTTCTGTTCTCCCATAGTCACTGTTTGTAGCTCTGAGTAATTGTGCCCTGGAAATAAAATAGTGCTGTCGTCCAGCTTCATCAACTTCGTCGTTAAACTATGATACAAATCTTCTGGATTCCCTCCAGGCAAGTCTGTTCTTCCACAAGCATCAATAAATAAGGTATCCCCCGAAATTAAATTTCCATCCACTAAGAAACATTGAGAACCCGGAGTGTGTCCAGGAGTATGCAAAAACTCAATCTCAATCTCTCCTAATTTAATCTTATCTCCTGATTTTACAGCTTTTGTATTTTCTGCTGCTAATCCTTTCATCCACTGCTCTTCCGCTTTATTAATATAAACAGGAACATCTAATTCTTTCAACAAATCTGGAAGACCATTGGTATGATCAAAGTGATAGTGGCTAACCAAAGCATGCGTAATCGTAACTTCCTCTTTTTCGGCCGCCTTTAATATCTCAGGGACGTCCCAAGCGGTGTCCACGACTGCCACTTCTCTTGTCTTCTTATCCCCTACAAAATAAACAAAATTCTGCATAGGACCCATTTCCATCTGTTTTATATAAAGATTTGGATTTGCCATAGAAGACCTATTTTAACACAAAAAATCATAAAACGTGTGATAGCCAGAAAATGGGGCTAAACTTACCTTTGTGTCTGAATACAATATGAGAGCATCATTTTCTGACCGATTGACGGAAGGTATGAGGAGGCTTATAATGGCTAGATATGCAAACAACATTGACTCCCACACAACCTGAAGTAAAGCTGATTAATATCTTTAAAACGCCTTACAATAATGCCGTTGCCACAGCTCGAACCTGTTATTCTTCTAAGGTAATCTACTCTGAAGACGTCGACAAAGACGAGCGTTCTCGGGATTTAAGAGACCGTATTGCCACGAGTATCTACCAAGCAGGGCATCACACAACAATTCAGCATGCAACATTTCAGTTTGTCCTCGAGAAAGTTTCTCGTCAATTTATTTGGGCCTTTCTACATAGTCATATGTTCTACAATTCAGAACAAGTCAGTCAACGCTACGTTTCTGTAAAACCAGGTACTTTTTGGGTTCCTCCATTGGAAGGCGAAGCACTTGATGTTTACGAATCAATCGCCAATTTCCAAATGGATACGTATCACAAGTTAAATGAAGTTCTCATGACGCCTACACTAAAATCGTATTCAAAAGTATTTCCCAATAGAAATACGGAAGAAAAACGTTGGCAGAGTTCTCTTAAGAAAAAAACTCAGGAAGTCGCTCGTTATATTTTGCCTGTTGCAACACACGCTCACCTGTACCACACTATCAGCGGGTTAACATTGCACCGTTACAACAAACTGGTTAATTCCTATGACACTCCTCATGAACAAAAGTTAGTCGTTGGAAAAATGATTGCCGCCGTAACAGAACAAGACCCTCTTTTCTTTCAAAACATTGAAGACTCTATCCCAATCGAAGAAACTCCGGAATACCAATTATTTCATCAGTTTCACAACCAAAGCAACAAGGGTCTCTCACGACAATTTGTTGAAGAGTTTGATAAGAATCTCGGCAATAGCACTTCTTTTTTGATCGACTACAAAACAAATGCGGAAGAGACAATGGGAGAAGCCGTCCGAACTGTATTGGGTATCCCAAAAGAAAAGCTTTCAAATGAAGACGCCATCGAAGCGGCTATGTCCCCAGCTAAAAATACGTACTACAAAGAAGCTTTAAATTTAACATCGCACGCGAAGCTAACACGAACGATGCTGCATCCTCACTTCACTTTTAGAAAAAAAATAAGCCACACCGCAGACTCTCAAGATCAACGTCATCGAATGACTCCAGGGTCTCGCCCTATTTTCATCACTCAATTTGTTCGAGATAAAGTAGACTTCATCACTCCTCCTCTCATTTCAGAAAGTGCTGAAGCAACGGAAATCTATGAAAAGGCCCATCAAAAAATTTGGGAAGGAATTAACAAATTACTCGACTTGGGTGTTTCGGAAGAGTTTGCTACTTATCTGGTACCAAACTCTTTTCCTATTCGTTTTGTGGAGTCTGGGGATTTGCTGAACTTTCATCACAAATGGGTTCACCGTCTATGTTATACCGCCCAAGAAGAAATTTGGCACAACTGTCTCGATGAGGTAAAACAAGTCGAAAAAGTACAACCTAATTTAGTTAAACACATATACCCTCCATGTCATATGCGCTTCAATGCTAAAGTAACTCCATTCTGCCCTGAAGGGGATCGTTTTTGCGGTAAGCCTGTCTGGAAACTTAAAAAAGACGAATACGAACGCGTCATCTAGAAGAGTTTAAAATTTAGACATAAATAAAAGGGGATGGAATTGGTTTCTTTGAGAGTAGCATCTTATGAAACAATTCTCTAATCTCCCAATTCGACACCCCCTAAAGGGTTCGTCAAAGAATGGATATAAGAAGCACTCTTTATCCGCTATAAGATAAAGGAGTGTCCATCATACAAAGAGCACGGCCTTCATGTAAGGGTGCCGCATCAACGACTTGACCTACATAAATCATATGGTCCCCAGGATCTACTTTCTGAATAACACGACATTCCACATAAGCACTGGCCTCGTCCAAAATAGGACAGCCTGATTTTCCTAGGTGGTACTTGTGTCCCTCAAATTTGTTTTTTACTTTCCAATGAGGAATTACGAAATGCTTCGCCACAGCTTCTTGATCATCTCGAAGAACATTAAGCGTGAAAACATTACTTTTTTCGATCATTTGACTTGTGTAACGAGTTTTTTCGACAGCAACCATGATTAATGGTGGCTCAAATGAAACTTGACTTACCCATGACGCAGTAAGTCCATTAATCTCATTCCCATCATGCGTGGTTAAAACATAAAGTCCGTAGCAAAAATCATGAAGCGCTTTCTGTTTGGCTGGAAAGTTCATAGCTTATTCTCCCTTCCTTGACTACTTAAGTTAGTTCAATACCATCAATTAAGTTGTACCATCTAGGTAAGGGAATTGCAAAATGCGTGGCTAGGCTGCTTGTAGAATAGCTTTTAAAGCCTGGTGTGCTGTCATCAGCTCATGAAGGATTCGAGAAAAATCCTGGAAAACAAAATGTCCAGATTTGGAGATTCGTAGATGTTCTTTTAGGTCTGCTGTTAATCGTCCCTCATTTGCTGCTAAAGCCGTAGAAATTCCAAATTGATAAAGAGCTGAGCCTTCAACTTCAGAAGGAATGAATATAACTTTAGAGGAAAGCCCTTTATCAATATCTTCTAAGGTTTGCTCCTTAGCCAAAACAACAGTTCGCTTGGTTACATCTATTCTTGCCAAACCGGAATCTAAAGTATGAGCCACTTTATAGAGATTCCCTTTGTCTCGGAGAATATAATTAATTGTATCAACAACGCTCAAATCAGACATCACGATTTTAAATCTCTCTGCTTTATGATTTACATTTAAATCTTTCACCTTGCGCTTCAATTGTTCAATCTGCTCATTTTGCGTTCCGTCATTAATAATTCGAAGAATTAAATTCGGTTGATTCACCAAAGCCCAATCTATCCCCGCGGCCAACGCATCCGTCACTTGAGAAGATTGCATCAGAACAACACTTAAGTTGGAGTTGGCGCCAAACAATTTCTTATAAAAACCATCTCCTCCCACCTGATCAAAGAGCTCTCTAAGTTTAAAGAGTTGTTCCAAAGATACTTCCTGTCTCAAAACAGCTGATACAATGACTTCATTTTCTAAGTCTTGAGGAGCAACAATTTTATCTGCAACAAGATTAGCCACAGAAACAATAGAGCCTAAACTATTTCCCCTCAATCCGCGTCTTTTCTCTTGCTGAGGAGGCATCCTATGATCCCAAATAGAAAGCCTTTTTCCAAACATACGTTTATGCTGATTCCTAAGATCCGCAACGTTCGGCCCTTCTCCCTGAGGAGTTGGGTTTTGTCTAGCTGGAGGGCGATTAAATGACGTTAGACCTCCTTGCGGTAACGACATAGGTTTAAATCGTTTTAACGGATTAGGCACAGACGTTGGAATCGGTGGTGAAAAAGAAGTTCTGGGTGACAACGGCGGCAATTCTACTGGCCGTCTTCCCAACCCTAAACGACGTCTTTTTTTCACAACCTCTGACTTTGCTCGCGTTTTAGGTGCTTGAGTGGCATCAACATACGTTCTCGAGTTCGCAGAGTTTCCTGGTCTAACATTAGTTTCTATATCATTCCGATCTAATTGTATATTTCTTCTCTTTCTAGCTCGAATAGACCGAGACCCCATTCTATGATGTCTGGGTCTATATCTGGAATGCCTTGGTTTTGTAAAAACAGGAACCTCTCGAGGAGCATGTGGAACAACTTGAGTGTCTGCAAACTGAGCTTCAAAAGCCTGTATATCCCCCATCCAATCAACGAGTCTTCCAATCATGGTCTGAGAGAAATAAGGTAGCCGAGTTCCTCCAATTTCATCCTCCGGCAATTCCATCGTCTGCTGTTGAGACGAATCTATATTCAAACTCATTTCCACAACGCGTCCATCTACTCGGAAGGGTTGCCATAACAAGCTAGAATAAGCCTGTTCAGAAATACCTCTAAATTGAGTTTGGCTTTTTTCGCCATTCAAAACGCTCATGTCAAAAATCACCACTCGATGTTTTCCTCTATCTCCAAAAGGGACACGCAAAACGACAAAGTGGTAGGGTTGCAATTGGTTGGATGCTATCTGAAATTGAAAATGAGGCGCTTTAGAACCTATATATATTTCTTGAACGCCATCGAATGATTCTCCTGCAGTAAAATGTCTTTTGAAAAAATCTCTAGCAACCAAAAAACTGAAAAAATTATTTATTTGTTTTCTGGAAAATGCATTTAATGTAGAAGAGTTGATGCCATTCATTATTCTCACAATCTCACCAACAACAACCTCTCTAACACCTTCATATTGCACAGGACGACTGTCAATAATGTCTCTAATTGCTGCTCGATCCCCATCCACAAAGCCACTAAAGCCTTCTGTAACTAACTTTGTTGTTAGCTCTATAAATTTTTCAAAATCATGATCTCTCGAAGCGAAGGGCTCTGAATATTTCTCTGCCCATTTTTTAATGATGCGCCCTTTTTGCCTTCTAATTTGATCTCCTTTAAGTTCGCTTTGTGAAGCCGGAGCTACTAAACGTAAAACCTGAGTCATCAATGCTTGCCTTTTCTTCACTGAAGCTCTTAAAAAATTGAAAACATCTTTCACTATTTCTTTTCGCTTTTCTTTAGAAGCTTGTTCTTCATGTGCTTGAATCAGCTGCTTAGCAAATACCTCAATACGTTTCCAATGCTGTTCCCAGTTTTTTAATTGCTTAGATGTCCCGGCCGCGTTAGACAAAATATCATTAAACAAATAAAGCTTCTGCTTATTTTCTAACTCAAAAGAAATATGAACAACACGCTCATAAAAGTGCTTAGCCAACTCAGGATCTAAAGAATATAAAAATGACACATTATTAATAATAAAATTAGCAAAAAACTGAATTTTACGACTCAACACGGTTAACTTGTCTTCTCTTTTACCCTTAATTCCCTTATCCATCTCCGATAAGCTCATAACGAAATCAAAGTCATGAAACACAAGCTTACCCTCGCTGTTAACGCCCCAATTATCTGTCCTGGCATCTAAGTCTACGTAGCCTCTCTTCCAAAAATCCTCCACTCTCCGAACAAATTGATTAGCCCAATATTGTCTCTCATAGCCACGAGCTTCTCTTAAAATTTGGCTTAAAGGAATCAAAGGCTCTTGAAGCAAGATGCGTTCGCGGCCAAACTGCTCTAATCCTAACTCATGCGCTACAGGGTGCCTCGAAGGCAACTCTGCAGTCTTTGCAATAAAAGTACTCGCAAATCGATCGCGAATCAGTTCTTGATAAGCAATAGAGCGTTTTGTGCTAAATGAGCTTGTCTTTATAATCAACTTTCTAACTGCCCCCACAGGAACAGGCTCATCTTGGAAATCTCCTTTTTGAACCTCATATCCCACTAAACCATAATCCCTTTTTCTGCCTATCGTCTTGTCTTTTTTCTTCACAAATTCTGTGCCTATTAAGGTTCTAACAACACCGTCTTGAGGCATAGCAACGTTCATTGAGTAAACTTTAGATGTAACTCCTTGTCCAATAAGTACCGGGTCGTTCAAATAAACCTTTTTAGCCAATCTCTGCCATTGAAAATAGTGTTTCAACCATATAAATTCTTTCTCATTAGACGCCCAATGCGATCGAGAAACCATCTTCTTTCCTTCAGAGAGTTCCCATCGTTTTAAAGGCTTATTTGCAATTTTAATTTGCTTTATTTTTTTCCCAGTCGAATCCACCTGAACAACTCTTTTTTCATCAACATAAAAATAGTGGTCTCCTGCTTGAAGTAAAAGTCTCTCATTGGAACGTAAAATACGACCGTCTTTAGGAATAAAAAGAGGGCGTTCTTCAAAAAACCCCGGAAGGATTTCTTTCCTTTCCCCAAGGCTACTCGCCTTCACAAACTCTCTAGTGATAGTGTTTACTAATTGCTGTCTATTAGCAAGATCGACACCAAGCGCAACTGCCGTTTCTGGAGAAATAGAATAAGGCTGAGTTACTACTTGTGAGACATCAATGTCTTTAGGGTCTCTTCCCATAAAATTTTTGAAATAATCATCTTGATCCACTGCTGAAGTAAGCTGAGGAGCAATAACCACAGAATTCCAGCCATCTTCATTTGCATGTTTCAATAACGCAGGAGTATGAAATCCTCCCGTAAGTAAAATTGCTTTTTTTATTTTTTTATTTTTGATCTGATTCTGAATTTGTTCCAAAAAGGGTTGTTCTCTTTTCTCAGCAGCTTTATAAAAAAGAAGCGCTTCATCAATTAAGTTTTGCACTTCTTTATCTTTGATTTCTTCATCCTTAATCAGACCCCACTCTTCTCTTTTTAACTCGAGCTTCAAAAGTTTTTTAATTAAAATAAAAAGCTGAATTTCTTTGAAAAGATTCTTGCTTTGAGCTTCCAAACTAAAATGATTGATTAATGATAAGAGCCACGTGTTAAGCTCTGCAAACAAAGCCGCCCCATCCATTTCTTGTTGATAAATAAGAGCCTTTGCGTACTTTGAAAAAATGGGAAACCCTTTAAAATCAACCCCCTGCTCCTCCACTAAGGTTTCTAGAAGAACCCTAACATTTAGATCGTTGAGTTCTTTAAAAGAAGGTGCTCTCTTTAAGAACTGCTTTTGTTTCGAGATTGTTTTTACTATTTCCTCCCACTCCACACGAGCTTTTTCGCGGTCCAGCTTTTGCTCTTTAAAGAGTCTTAAAAATCGAACAATATTAGGATATTCTATTTGTTCTTTCGCATCCTGAAGGTCTCTTCCCAACTCTCTTTTGGAGATCGTATTTAATTGAACTAAATGACGGCTGAAATTGTTCGTTTTTTCAGAAAGTTCTAAAAATGTTTTAAATAAATAGAAAAGGTTTTTGTTTTTTAGACGAGAGTTTTTTCGATCCAATATTAATTTTTTTGCTTCAATCCAACTTTCAATTTCTTCTCTAGATTGGTATATCTTTTTTAAATGCGTTACATTTTTTCTGTAAAGTTGGGGGTCTTCGATTCCTAAAAATTGAAGGGTGCTTTTTTTATTTTTTGATAAATAAACGTCCGGCGCTGTAAACTCTCCCAAAGCAGTGAGGCGCTCTGCAATTTTTTGATTTAATGAAAAATCATCTGTAAATTCAATATAACGTTTATCCAATCTCCCATACGCTCCTTCAACAAAAACAGTGTTATACCCTTGTTCTTCTGAAAAGTATCGAATGAGTTCCGCAATTTTTTTTTGGGCTTCAGGATTAGCGTGGGCGTCTTGTAAGTGAATCAGATTAAAGGCATTTTTAGATATTTCGTTTTTTTGAATGATATTTCCAAGATTATCTGGAAAAGAAGAATAATCCCCCAACCCAATGCTCGGTGCAACGTTCACGGATGCAGTAACAGATTGAGCATGGGCCAGGGAAATAGAGTCGAGTCCGAAGGTAAGAATAAGGAAATAGGTTAGGACTCTCAATTGTTGCTGAAATACTAAAAAAAACCTCATAAACCTCTCAAAATTTTGTTTATAAAAACTTGTTAAAGTCTTTAATAATTTGTGAAGCTAATATTCTATTCTATGTGTCAATGAGAACAGATTTTAGCGAATAATTTAGTGGAAAATTGCCCTAAGGAGTAACCTTTTGGACATCTTTACAGGAGCTGCATTTTAAGTTATTATACTCAACTTTACCTAACCCATTTACCGGTTCAGAGGGCTATGCTAGAAACAACATCCTTTTATTTATTTTCGAGTATCCTGCTATTTTCGGCACTTTTAGCGATAACTTTAAGAAATCCCGTTTATTGCGTGCTGAGCTTTCTTGTAGGCATGTTCTCTTTAGCTATCCTTTTTCTGCTTTTAAAGGCTTATTTCGTCGCCATAATCCATATCACTCTGTATGCTGGCGCTATTTTAGTCCTGTTTCTATTTGTACTCATGTTGCTTGGATACAACAATGAGTCTCCTGTTTTCTGGAAAAATCCGGTTCGCTATGGCCTAAGTCTTGGACTGAGCATTCTTTCTCTTGCAGGACTTTTTATGTTGGTTCGTTCTTTCAAAGAAACTACGTCTGAAAACATCGTATTAGTTGAAGGTACCGTTGAAAGCTTAGGAAAACTCTTATTTTCAAAATACTTACTTCCATTTGAACTTTTATCTTTAATTTTGCTCGTAGCCATTATTGGCTCGGTAGTTTTAGCGAAGAAAGATTTGTAAATGATTCCTTTATCTCATTATTTAACAGTCGCTTTCGTTCTCTTTGCCATTGGTCTGATTGGCATTTTTACACGAAAAAATGCAATTTTAGTTTTACTTTCTATAGAACTCTTATTTAATGCTGTGAATTTAAGTTTTGTTGTTTTCTCTCAAGCTCATGGTAATTTGGAAGGCCAAATTGTCACCCTATTCTCTATGGCCATTGCCGCCGGAGAAGTTGCCATAGGACTGGCTATTTGTATTTTACTTTTTAGAACTCAAAAAACAATCGATGTAACAGACTTTACGGATTTAAAACAATAATGACTTCACTCATCATTCTTTCTCCACTTATAGGCTTTGCTTTAATCAGTCTTTTTCTGTTTCGATGGAAAAAGCTGTGTGGATGGATTTCTGTGGGTAGCCTTCTTATTCCGTTCGTATTGATTGTTCAACTCTTCATGCAAATGCAATCCAATCCAAGCAGTTTTCCTCAAGTTATATCCGTTCCTTGGATTTCTATAATGGGGCTTCACTTTGAACTGGGGCTTCTGTTCGATCAACTCTCTATTTTGATGGGGTTATTGGTTTCTGGAGTAGGAAGTCTTATTTTTATTTTCTCGATGGGTTATATGGAAGAAGATAAAGGCTACTCTCGATTTTTTGCTTACTTAGCACTTTTCGCATCGGCTATGCTCGGCATTGTGTTTTCTAATAATTTTGTTCAAACCTTTATTTTCTGGGAATTAGTTGGGCTTGCTTCTTATCTTTTAATTGGTTTTTGGTTTTCAAAAGACAGTGCTGCTGACGCCAGTAAAAAAGCTTTTTTAGTTAATCGCGTTGGTGATTTTGGTTTTATATTAGGAATTTTATTTTTGTGGTTTCTTTCTGATCCAACTGGAGTTTCTAGAACCGTTGACTTTGCAGGGCTCGCTCAAAGTATTCCCACTCAAGTTCAACTAGGCGTCATCTCTTCTGGAGCTATTCTTTTAGCAGGACTTCTTATTTTATGTGGTGTTATTGGTAAGTCCGCTCAACTTCCATTACACGTTTGGTTGCCAGACGCTATGGAAGGACCCACACCCGTCAGCGCTTTAATCCATGCGGCAACCATGGTTGCCGCAGGTGTTTATTTACTAGCCAGAACTTTTTTCATCTTTACGATTTCTGAAGAATTACTTACTATTGTTGCGATAATCGGGGGTCTTTCAGCGATTACAGCAGCAACAATGGCGGTTTGCCAAAGCGATATCAAACGTGTGCTCGCATTCTCTACGATGAGTCAACTCGGGTTTATGGTACTCGCCATGGGTCTCGCAGGACCCGTTTCGGGAATGTATCACCTGCTCACACATGGATTTTTTAAAGCCCTTTTATTCTTAGGCTCAGGCTGTATCATTCATGCGGTGCATACCCAGAACTTATTTGAAATGGGTGGCCTTTCAAAAAAGATGCCTATCACCACACTCACATTTTTAATCGGAACTCTTGCTCTTTGCGGTCTGTTTCCAACATCAGGGTTTTTTAGTAAAGAAGAAATCTTAACACTCGCGCATGGACATTCCATGCTCGCTTTCATTGTTGTTTTAGGAACAACATTTCTAACCTCGTTTTATATGGGGAGAGTTTTTAGCCTCACCTTTTTAGGCCCACAAAGAAAACCAAGCGACATTCATGAATCTCCTTTTATTCTGCTCTTTCCTTTAATTGTTTTATCTTTTTTCTCCATCTTCGCAGGGTTCTTTGGAATTCCAGAACTCTTAGGAAGAGCTGCTCATGAATCTCATCATGGCACTGAAGGAAATTTTCTCGCTCTCATTTCAACAGGAGTTATTTTATTCGGACTTATTTCTTCCTACTTAATTTACGGGAGGAAAACTCAATCTCAAGATCCTTTATCTAAAGGATTAGGTCCTCTTTACACACTATTTGAAAGAAAATATTTTATAGATGAAATTTATAATTTTTACGTTTCCAAAATCCAACAACCCTTTGCTCGCCTCTGCGATATTACAAACGAGTGGATTGCTATTAAAGCTCTCAGTCACTGGACAGGGATCGTTGTTTACCAAGTAGGAAATGTTTCTAGAAAATTATTAACGGGCAATGTACAAACGTACGCTTTGATTCTTGCAGTTCAAATTGTAGTTATTTTTACTTTAGTTGTTATTTTATTTAAATTATAGCGAGACTCTTTATGATTGATTTATCTTTTTACTTTATTGCAATCCCAATGGCTTCTCTGGCTTTAATGGCCTTAGTCCCTTCTTCTCAATTGAAGCTAATCAAAACCATAGCTTGGATTAGCTCCTCAGCTTGTTTAGCACTCGCTCTATTTGTCCTTTTAAAATTAGACAGAACAAACACGAGCTTTCAATTCATCTCCCAATTATCATGGATTCAAACCCCTGAAATCAATCTTCACTTAGGGGTCGATGGAATTAATGTTTGGCTTATTGTTTTAACTTCTTTAGTCAGCTTTGCTGGGCTATATGCGTGTAGCTCTATTCAAAAAGACGCTAAAGGATTTTACCTTTTATACCTTTTACTCACTTTAGGTGCTTACGGCACATTCTTATCTGTTAATTTGTTTTTCTTCTTTCTCTTTTTAGAAATTGAAGCTTTAGTTTCTTACCCTCTTATTAGCAACTGGGGTCGGGGAGAGAAAAAATTTGCAGCAATGCAATTTACACTCTACGCGATTTTAGCTTCTGCATTTGTTTTGGTCGGCCTTCTCGGATTGTATTTTTTACCTGCCATTCAAACAATGGATATGGTTCAACTCGGCGCACATCTTCAAGCAAACCCTTTAAGCTTAGCCCTTCAGCATAAGCTCTTCGCTTTCTTTTTAATCGGGTTTGGAATTCTTTCTGCTGTGTGGCCTTTTCATGCGTGGGGACCTATTGGTTATTCTTCTGCTCCTACCGCTGGAAGTATGCTTCTTGCCGGTGTCCTTAAAAAAGTAGGTGCTTATGGGCTCATTCGCTTTGGACTTCTTATGTTGCCAGATGCAGCAGCCCTTTGGATGCCTTGGCTTGCTTTGTGGATTATGATGAATTTGGTTTACGTCGGTTTTATTGCTCTAGCGCAAAAAGAATTAAGAAATTTAATTGGGTATTCCAGTTCAAGCCATATGGGTTTTGTTATTATTGGACTCGCCTGTTTTACAAGTTTAGGTACAGCAGGAGCTATGCTCGTAATGTTTTCTCATGGGTTGCTTGTCGCACTGCTCTTTCTGATTGCAGAACTGGTTGAAAGAAAAATGGGAACAACACAGATTGATGCTTTAGGAGGGCTTGCAATTAATTGGCCTTTCACCGCAACCTGCTTCTCTTTAGCCGCACTTGCCGCATCCAGCGTTCCTGGGTTTGCAAACTTTGCAGGCGAACTTGTTATCTTATTTGCCGTTTGGAATCAATATCAATGGCTGACCATTGGAGTTCTGATATGCGTCCTATTAACTGCAATTTATATGTTTAGGGCAATTCGAAATATTTTCTTTGGTCCCATTAAAGAAAGTCACCAAAATACAGAAGAACCTGTTAAAAGTCTTTTTTGTAAAGTGCCGTTCCTTCTTCTTATTGGCTTTTTGCTCTTAATTGGTTTTTGTCCCACGCTGGCACTCAAAGATTTTGAAAATGGATTAACACAATTAAAGATCATAGAAAAAGGAGAAGAGCTTAAGACAAATTCTGAGCTCATATAAGCATTATGTTTTTAATGATTACTGAAATATTTCTCATTGCCACCTTATTTATTGTTCTATTTTCAGATTTACTTCTGTCTAAAAATAAAAGATCTCTTCTGGGCATACTAACCGCTTTGGGTTTTCTTTTAGCTTTAGTTGCTCAAATTTTCTTTTGGAACGAATCCGGATCCCTGTTTGAAGGAATGTATGTTCAAGATGAATTTTCTAAATTGGCAAAAGTTTTATTTCTCATTATTGGTTTTTTTCTATCTCTAATGATTCGTACCTACGCAACGAAACTAGTAGGCGGACAAGGAGAGTTTTATCTTCTTCTCATTGCCGCCATTATCGGCATGAGCTTCGGTGTCTCCAGCACCAACCTCTTACTCATCTTTATTGGCCTCGAAATTATTACTTTTTCCAGTTATATCATGACCTCTTACCTAAAGCATGCACGAGCATCGATTGAAGCAGGTATCAAATACTTAATATTTGGAGCTATCTCTACTGCTTTTGGGCTCTTAGGGATGAGTTTAATTTATGGAGGTTCTGCTAGCTTAGACATCCTAACGATTAAAAATGCTTTGCTCTCTAGCGGATCCGATCAAACTTTGCTCATTGTAGGTTTTCTTTTTATCTTTATTTCTCTAACATTTAAGATGGCCATTGTTCCTTTTCAAGTTTGGGCTCCAGATGTTTACGAAGGTTCGCCAACACCTGTTACCGCCTTCTTTTCTATTGCTTCAAAAACAGCCGCTATAACAATTTTTTTGAGAATCTTCTATGAAATCTTTTTGCCAATCCAAAATCAGATTTCTATTATTTTTGCGGTCATCATCGCTGCTACATTGGTTTACGCAAACTTTGCAGCCATTCCACAGAAAAATATTAAGAGGTTGTTTGGATTCTCAAGCATGTCTCATGCTGGCTTTATTCTAATGGGGTTTTTAGCTTCCGATGCTATTGGAGTAGGATTTGTACTTTTTTATCTCTTTAGTTTAATCGCAACAAACTTAGCTGCTTTTTTTGTGCTTTCATTACTTGCAAATCATTCCGAAAATGATCGTGTCATCGAATATGAAGGCTTAAAAGAAAAGTCTCCAATGCTTGCGACATGTCTTTTTGTTTCTCTATTGTCTTTAACAGGCATCCCACCCACCAGTGGCTTTGTTGCAAAACTACTTGTGCTGTACAGCGCTGTTAATGAAGGTTTTTTATGGTTAGCTGTGATTGGAATTTTTATGGCTATCTTAAGCGCTTATTACTATCTTTCTATTGTTGGAAAAATGTTTCTTGAAAAACCCAAAGACACTTCTCCTATTAACATTCCTCTATCCACTCAAATTTCTCTTTATTTAACGGTTGGTTTCGTAGTTATCTTGGGAGTTGTTCCGGGTCCATTTATTCACTTATGTCAGCAAGCTGCAACAAGCCTTTTCTAAGCTAATAGATATCAGCAAATACGTTAAAAGCCTGTCATTACGCCTGTCCGCCATCTTGTTGGGCAGGAGGTGCAAGCAAATGAGCCGCGGCAATCTCAAGCAAAAGAAATCTTTTTATCCGAGATTGCTTCAACTCTTTAGTCTATGCTTCGCAATGACATTTATTGGAATAATAGTTTTGTTTTTAGCTAACAATTGATGGCTACTTTGGTGGGAGAACCTTATTACGTGCTTCTTCTATTTTAGCGCCATGCTGTTCTGGGTGGAGAAGTTCTTCCATTGTGTAATAAAGTCCGCCTCTCGTTAATGACGCGATATCTAAAATTTTAGTATCCATACGAATCGCATCTTCAGGACAAGCTTCAACACAAAAACCACAATACACACATTTTCCTAAATCAATATCAAAACTCGCAGGAATCTTTTCAATGTTCGGATCTGGATGTTCTGCAGCTTCAATGTAGATACACTTAGCAGGACATACGGTTTCGCACATCATACAAGCCACACAACGAGGAGACCCATCTTCCCTTTGCATGAGACGATGACGCGTTCTTAAACGGTCAGACAAAGGCCTTTGTTCTTCTGGATATTGGAACGTAACTGCACCTTTGAAATTTTTAAATCCAAATGCTCGAAACAGATGAAATAAAAGATTCCTAAAGAAGTGAAATGTTGTAATCCTAAACCCTCGGATAATTTCCGGAAGATATATCCGCTCCAACAAATTCATTTTTTTTCGTTCAACTTGTATTGTTGCCATAACGTCCTCTGTCTAACACTTTCTCTTTAGCGCTAATTTAGCTTAATAAAAGAATGACGGTTCCTGTAATAAGAATATTTGCAATAGAGAGTGGAAATAGAATTTTCCATCCCAAATGCATCAATTGATCATAACGGAATCGAGGCAATGTCCAACGAATCGTCATTAAAAACCAACAAAAGAAAGCAATTTTAAAAATAAAAGCAAAAACACCAATGATTGTAACTACAAATGAAGGTAAATTCCAGACAACCCCATTCCAAAAATGAAAACCGTCCTCAAAAAGCCCTGGAACCTGCCAGCCGCCAAAAAAAAGAACTGCCGCCAAACAAGAAATTAAAATTGTTTCCAAGAAATCTGTTAAGAAAAATAAGCCGAATCGCATTCCACTGTATTCCACAAAGTACCCTACAATTTCAGACTCTCCTTCTGGAATATCAAAAGGAACTCGCTTACTTTCTGCAATCCCTGCAATAAGAAAAATAATAAAGCCTAAAGGCTGTAAAAAAAATCCCCACTTTGGTAACCAACCCCACAAATAATCCCCCTGGGAATGAACCAATTCATTTAAATTCAAAGATCCATAACACATAACCAAGCCTATAATCGAAATTCCCATGGCCATTTCGTAAGCAAGTAACTGAGAGGTTGCTCGTAAACCTCCTAAAAAAGAAAAGTTACTTTGCGAAGAAAAGCCGGCCAATATAACTC
Organism: Candidatus Omnitrophota bacterium; assembly: GCA_029261035.1. GTDB lineage: Bacteria > Omnitrophota > Omnitrophia > Omnitrophales > JACROU01 > JAJDCD01. The sequence goes on along the minus strand of JAJDCD010000023.1, from coordinate 56,906 downwards.
CATAGACCGCGATAGATAACATCGCAAAAATAAAGAGAAGACCCACATTGAAATCAAGCCCTTGAAGAGGAACGACATACTCTCCAAATTTCAGATCATTGCCGAAAGGAATCGCTGCAAAAGTAATCAAGGCAAAAAAAACAGAAATAATGGGTGCAAGCTGATATAAAAACTTATCTGCTTTTGCGGGAATAAAGCTCTCTTTGGTTAACATCTTAATCGCATCTGCAATAATATGAAATAAACCAAAAAAACGAAATCCAAAAATCTCCGCTCGGTTAGCTCCAATACGATCTTGCATAACGGCACTTTGCTTTCTCTCAACCCAAGTTAGAAGCCCTGCCAAAGACAGAACTCCCATAAAAAAAGCGAAGACGGCTACAAGTTGTAATGTTGATTGGATAAATACGACACTCATACGTTCCTCTAACTATTTCTCTACAGTTTCTTTAACTGTGCTCAATAGACTTCCTTCTTTTCCTAGTTTTTCATAACTCAACCCTTGAAAAGAAGAAACTGTTTGTGTGATTTCACTAAAAATAGATTCCGCATCATCTGCAGACACAGAGAAACCTGTCTTTTCTGAAAGGTCACAAATAATCTGCCATTCGGGTCTAGCTTGTCCTAAAGGAGGAAATGCAGGCCAAATACGCTGAACCCTTCCATGAACATTGGTAAAGGTTCCATCTTTTTCTGCATAAACCGTACTCGGAATAACCAACTGTGCTTTTTTAGATGTTTCATTGTGATTACTGCCAACATAAGCAAGTAATGTTACTTTCTCAAGAATCGCATCTAATTTTTCTTTTCCTAGCAACCCATCAATATCGACTCCGAAAGAAATTAAAACATCAAACTCTCCTGCAATCGTTTTATCAATTAGATCTTCCCCAGATTGATACGTTCCAGAAGCAATTACTTCTAAAGCTTGTGCCCCTGCTGTATTTGGGCTTTTATCTGCTTTAATCAAAAAGTCATCACTACTTCCTTCAGGAAATGAAAAACGAGATTCTACTGCATCCATCCCCAGATTAGTTTTGAAGAACTTTTTAACAAAGAAAAGATCTTCGTTGGTCAACTGCGTTGAAACAAGAACCCCGATACGTCCATGTCTCTGCTCTCTAACTGCATCTCCTAAAACACTTGCCAAAGAATCAACTGCATCCTCAAATAAAATTTCTTCAACAACCCCTTCTTTAACTCGAGAAGCTGTTTGAATACGATTACGATCAATAAAATTATAGTTATAACGACCCTCGTCACACATCCAGTAATCATTCACGTTCAAGTTTTCTCTTGGCTTTAAACGCATCACTCGCTCACCCTCTCCATGCTGAGGTCGAGATAAATTAGAATCAATACGAATGTTACAACCTTGAGAACACCCCGGACATACCGAGTCTTGACTGGAAAGATACCAAACACGACATTTAAAACGAAAATCACGATCCGTTAAAGCCCCGACAGGACAAATATCAACAACATTACCTGAGTAAGCATTATTGACCTCTTTGCCAGGAAACACGGTAATCTCTTCATGACTTCCTCGATTCACAATACCCAGTTCTCCGGTACCTGTAATTTCATCACAAAACCGAACACAGCGAGAACAAAGAACACAGCGCTCTTGATCCAACATCACGTTTTCCCCTACGGGCTGAGCTTTTTTCTTTTTGTGTTTTTGTTCATCAAATCGAGAATCATATTGCCCGTGATCCATATAAAAATTTTGTAGGTCACACTCTCCAGCTTGGTCACATACGGGACAATCCAAAGGATGATTCGAAAGCAAAAACTCCAAAGTTCCTTTACGTGCTTTCTTCGCCTTCTCAGACTGCGTATGGACTACCATTCCCTCAGTAACCTGGGTGTAACACGCAATTTGAGGCTTTGGAGGACCTTCAACATCCACAAGACACATACGACAATTTCCCGCAACAGAAAGCCCTGGGTGCCAACAATAATAAGGCACTTCAATTGCTAACTGTTTTGTGGCTTGCATGATTGTTGTTCCCTGAGAAACCTCTATCTCATGACCATCAATGGTAACTTTTGGCATAACTCTTCGAACTCCTATAGCTATTGGCTTTTAGGTGACTGTCACTTTAGTGACTGTCACCGTCTTTCTCTAATTTTTTCTATGCCCTAATAGTGACAGTCACTTAGCTCTGTGTTTCCACAGGCAAGTGACAGTCACTAATATAATCTTCAAAATCACTTCTAAATTTTTTAATATAACTTGTGACAGGCATTGCTGCAGCATCCCCTAACGCACAAATAGTCGTTCCAGAAATATTACCTGCAATAGACAACATACTATCTAAGTCCTCAACACGGCCTTCACCTTCATTAATACGTTTCACAATTTTATAAAGCCAGGCACTTCCTTCACGACAAGGAGAACACTGGCCGCAAGATTCGTGAGCAAAAAAACGAGAAGCAACCATCAACGCTTCTACCATATTGGTATCTTCATCCATCACCATCACACCCCCAGATCCCGCCATGGTTCCAGCAGCTCTCAAAGAATCGAAATCCATTTTGACATCAATTTCTTCAGCACTTAATATCGGGGCAGAAATACCCCCAGGGACAACTGCTTTTAATTGCTTACCCCCTCGGATTCCTCCGGCATGATCATAAATCAAAGATCTTAACGTTGTATCAACAGGGAGCTCATAAATTCCAGGTTTATTGACGTGTCCACTCACACAAAAAAGACGCGTTCCTCCAGACTTTTCTTCTCCGGCTAATTTCGAAAACCAATCTGCCCCACCTTGCATCACTAAAGGCAAATACGATAAAGTCTCAACATTGTTGATCACCGTAGGGCAGCCAAACAACCCAACAACGGCAGGGAAAGGAGGTTTTAATCTGGGCCAACCTTTTTTTCCTTCAAGAGCTTCAAGTAATGCCGATTCTTCTCCGCAAATATAAGCGCCAGCACCTTGATGCACAACAATGTCCAAATCATAACCACTACCAAAAATATTTTTTCCTAAATACCCTTTTGCGTAAGCTTCTTCAACCGCTTTTGCCAGACGTTCGTACGGACGTTCGTACTCACCCCGAATAAATATGTAAGCTTTATGTGCATTAACAGCAAAAGCAGCAATCATCATCCCCTCTAACAATAAATGAGGTGTCGATGTAACAATATGTCTGTCTTTAAAAGTGCCCGGCTCAGCCTCATCACAATTACAAACAAGATAAACAGGTTTCTTTCCATCCTTAGGAATAAAGCTCCACTTCATCCCAGTAGAGAAACCAGCTCCACCCAACCCTCGAAGGTTTGATTTTTTAACTTCATCAACCACTTCTTCTGGCTTTAATTCTTTTAAGACTTTTTGGATACGGCTATAGCCGTCCTTAGATTCAAACACATCTATTTTATTCGCATCCGTAAGTTCTAAATATTTTGTAATTAATTTTTCCGTCATAATTAATAGTTGCCTTCTAGACTTAGTCTGGGACAGTCCCGAAGGGACAGTCCCCCATTAAAACTTAGAGGTTCTCAATAATCTCGTTTAGTTTATCTTTATCCAACGGACCATAAATGTCTTTGTTGATTTTCATCATTGGAGCCATCTCACAAGCCCCTAAACACTCTGCTCTAGAAAAAGAATACTTCCCATCGGAAGAGGTCTCCCCTTCTTTAATTCCAATCTTTTCTTTCAGCTGTTTAATCAACGGCTCACAACCATTCAAGTTACAAGCAAGCGTATGGCAGAATTGAATATTGTTCTTACCCACAGGCTTCGTATGAAAAAGCTCATAAAAAGTAACCACTTCCCGAATATGAACAGGTGTCGTCCCCATATAATGAGCAACAGCCTCTTCCACCTCTGCAGAAATATACCCAAAATGATCTTGGCTTAATCTCAACACAGGAAGCAAAGCAGCCCTCTTCTCCTCATACCGCGCCACAGCCTCATCCCACTTCTTCTTTAACTCTTCAGGTATTTCCATTATATTCCTTTGTCTATAGCTTTTTAGGTGACTGTCACTTCAGTGACTGTCACCGCCAATCTCTTCCACTATTTTCAACTAAGCAAAAGTGACAGTCACTAGCTATTAGCAAAACATATTGCGCGAAGCACCTCGCCCTAAACCAATAAAAAACGAGACGTTTGGTTCTCTAGGAGGAGGAATTATATTTCCCCGCCGCGAGTTCACAAAAGTGACGGTCACCCCAGGTGACAGTCACTTTTGTGCTGTCTGAGCGCCGGGGAAATATAATTCCGACGACGCAACTTTCAAACCCCACATCTACCTATCCAACTCCCCCGCAATCATATTCACCGAACCAAACGTCGCAATCACATCCGCCACCATGTCCCCTTCCAACATCTTAGGAAGAGCCGACATAATAGGAAAGCAAGGAGGATGCACTCGCACTCGATAAGGACGATCCGTCCCATCGCTCACAACATAAAAACCAAGCTCTCCGTTCCCTCCCTCAACAGGAAAATAAACTTCCCCTTTAGGAGGACTCGTACCATGACCAATCATGATCAATTTAAAATGATTCATGAGCCCTTCAATATTGCCGTATGTATTTTCTTTCGCCGGCAACATGAATTCTTTCTTATCTTCAACATCCGGATAAATAGCTTTCTGATTTTTTTTCGCGGTTCCTTCTAGCGTAGGGTCCACCTGAGGTTCGAACTGCCAGAAACCTTTTGTGTTTCCCATCTTGGCTTCGTCCACCATCAAAGATGCAGGAATTTCTTTTCCTTGAGCATCTACGCGAATACTTCCTTCTTTCATCAATGCGAATGCTTTTTCAATAATACGCATACTTTGTTCCATTTCTTCTAAACGGACTAAGTAACGGTCATAGTTATCTCCGCGACTTCCAACTGGGACATCAAAATCAATACGGTCGTACACCCAATAAGGACTCGCTTTTCTTAAATCAAAATCACAACCTGTCGAACGAAGAAACGGCCCTGTAATTCCATGAGCAATCGCATCTTCCTGAGAGATCAGACCTATTCCTTCTAAACGATCCATAAAAATTCGATTACGCGTTAACAGCTGATTTGTTTCTTTTAAAACTTTTCGTACTTCTTTAATCGCATTAAGCGCTCTTCCCTTAAAACCTTCTGGAAAATCTGCCTTAACCCCTCCGATGCGCACATAAGAAATTGTGAGGCGCGCCCCTGTAACTTCTTCAACAAGCTCGTACAAATATTCTCTAGCTTTCATTAAATACAGAAATGCCGTAAAAGCTCCCAACTCCATCGCTGAAGCTCCTACACAAGTTAAATGATCCGAAACACGAGAAATTTCACTCATGATCACACGAATAAATTGGCAACGTTCTGTAGTTTCAATGCCCATCAGTTTTTCAACGGCACTCGCATAACCAAAATTATTAATCAGTGGAGACACATAATTTAAACGATCCGTATAAGGAATCACCTGCAGATAACCGGCTTGCTCTGCCGACTTTTCAAACGCTCGATGCAAATAACCAATCTCAACATCCACTTTACGGATGCGTTCCCCATCTAAATTCATAATCAGACGGACAACACCATGCATAGCGGGATGGGCAGGACCCATATTGATCGTCATCCCTTCCGTCTCAGCATCAATCGTTTCTTGAGTTACATCTAATTTTGAATATTCGCTCATTTTTTCCTTTTTCTATAACTATCAGACTTCCGTACTTAATTCACAGGCCCCACAAGAGGTTGTCTTTTGTTATACATATAATCTTTTCTCAACGGATGCCCTTTAAACTCTTCGTACATCAAAATACGTTTCATATTTGGATGGCCCTTAAATTTAACGCCAAACATATCCCACACTTCTCTTTCAAACCAATTCGCGGATGGCCAAAAAGAAGTTAACGAATCTACTTCACACTCTTTTTCACTTACTTGAACTTTAATACGCAATCGATGATTTTTTGTTGTTGAATACAAATGATAAACCACATCAAAGCGAGGTTTTCTAAGTTGAGCCCAGTAATCTACAGCCGTAAGATCCATCAACATATTGAAATGAAGAGAAGGCTCATGTTGAACGTACTTCATTACCGTTAAAAGACCTTCTTTTTTGAGCACAACGGTCTGGTCGCCACATTGGCTATGAGAAGACTCGACTAAATCTGGGAATTTATTTTGAATTACTTCTATTAAATCAGTCATTTTTTAGATTACTTTCCAGGTCTGGATTCGAAACCAGAGTGTTCAATTTTTTCTTGAAGTTTAATAAGTCCATCAATCACAGTCTCTGGTCTTGGAGGACATCCAGGGATATACACATCGACAGGAATAATCGTATCGATCCCCTGAACCGTTGCATAATTATCATAAAAACCCCCGGTACAAGTACACACGCCAAAGGCAACAACCCACTTAGGTTCTGTCATCTGTTCATAAATACGTTTCATCACAGGCGCCATCTTATGACTAATGGTTCCAACCACAAAGAGAACATCGGATTGACGCGGACTAAAACGAGGAAAACCCGCTCCAAAACGATCGATATCATAATGAGAACAAGCAACAGACATGTATTCCATTCCACAACAAGCCGTTACCATTGGAAACTGAAAGATCGAATTCTTTCTTGCCCAACCCACAACCTCAGATACCTTTGAGCTAAAAAAACCAGGAGTAAACAAGTTAGAGTGTTCAATTTTTTGAATATTTTCTTTTTGTGGGGCAGTTAGCTCCATTTTAAAGCTCCCTTTTTCCAGGCATAAATAAAGCCTGTCATCAAAATAACAATAAAGACAAGCATGTCCAAAAATCCAACAACCCCTAAATCTCTAAACAAAACAGCCCAGGGATAAAGAAACACAAGTTCGATATCAAAAATAAGAAAAAGCATCGCAACAATATAAAATCGTACCGATAATCGCCCTTTAGGCTCAGAAATTGGGTCCTTTCCGCACTCAAAAGGAGCGGACTTTACTGAGTTAGGGTTCTTTGGACTCAATAAAAGATGTAATCCCAGTAAGGTTCCTACAATCAAAGCAGAGAAAATAAGAGTAAATATCAGTACAGCTTCATTCATGAATAACCTATAAATTGAATCAGTTAAAATCCTAAAGGCGACTAAATAGCCGCTAGATAAGCTGAGTATTGTACCCTGAAAAGAGACTTGTGTGAAGGGAAAATAAGGTTAAAAAGTCCTATAAACATAAGGGTTTTTTATATATACTGCATCCCTATGGATAGCCAGCAACTCGACCACAAGAAAACCACTAGTTGGGCCCTGTATGACTTGGCCAACACCCTCTATTCTGCTGCGATTGTGACCTTATTTCTCCCCCTTTATGTCACATCGATCACAGAATGGAAGGCCTCATTAGGCTTAACCGCTTCTCTAGTGATGATTCTTGCTGGGGTTTTCTCTCCAGCCATGGGTGCCGTAGCAGACAGAACCGGAAAAACAAAGTTTTACCTCCTTATCAGTACCTGTCTCACCTGTTTTTTTACAGCTTTTTTAGGTCTTTCTTCTCAACTGATATGGCTACTCGTATTCTTTTCCGTCGCTCATTTTTCATTTCTTCTCAGCCTGGTCTTTTACAACTCACTTCTTCCCGTTGTGAGCCCACCCGAAAAACAGGGTTGGGTTTCAGGAGTTGGAACAGGTTTAGGCTATACGGGAGTTCTTCTAGCTCTGCCATTGGCTTACTTAGTGCAAAACTACTTAGGAACCCGTTTTGTTTTTCCAATGGTCGGCATTTTTTATTTTCTGGCCGCAATACCTCTATTTATGAATGTTCCTGAAAGAAGAGTCACAAACCCAGAGCCTTTTAGTTTTAAAGATGTCAGTAAATACTTCAAAGAAGTAACTCATACATTATTAGAAATCCCTCATCACAAAAAAGTTTTTTATTTTTTTGTAGCTCATTTTTTTATTCTTGAAGCGATGAACGCCGTCATTCTTTGGCTTTCTGTTTTTTTGAAATTCACTTTTGGACTAGAACAAGGCTCGGTCATCCTCATTCTTATTGGATCTAACTTAGCCGCTGCTATTTTTGGATTTACTCTCGCTTTTATTACAGACCGCGTGGGTGCTTTTAAAATTCTTTTTTTCTCTGCCCTTTCTCTTTGGATTTGTCTCATCATACTCACCATCGCCCCAAACCCAATTATAGCCTTATCCAGCGTTATTCTTTTTGGATCCTTTAGCTTTGCTGGCATTTGGACCTCGGGTCGCAAATATTTAATTCAAATTTCTCCAAAAGAAAAAATTGGGGAATTTTTTGGGATCTATGGAATGACAACAAAACTTTCTTGCTTTTCCATGGCCCTTTTTGCTTTAATTGCAGATCAATTCAATTTCAGAATCGCAATTTTAGAATTAATAGTAGTTCTGACTGTAGGAATTATATTGTTACTAAAAGCTAATAATCAAAAGTGATTTTATGACAAAAGACCGTATTTGGGCCAGACCCCAAGGCCTGGCCCCCTTAAAAGATAATGGAGTATAACAAAAAGAAAAGTTTCTGCTAAAAGCTAAAGACTAATAGCTATAAGCCATAAACAAAGGAGAAAACATGAAAGCAGTTTATTTTGATCAACACGGTGAAGTAGATGTAATGCAATACGGGGACGTAAACGATCCAACGATTAACGAAAAGGAAGTGCTCGTCCGCAATCATGCTTGTGCCTTAAATCATTTAGATATTTGGACTCGCTTAGGCATGCCAGGCGTTCCCATTCCTCTTCCTCATATTTTAGGATGTGACTCTGCAGGTATTGTCGAAGAAGTAGGTGCTGAAGTTGAAGGGATTAAACCCGGCGACCGAGTTCTTATCGCTCCCGGAGTTTCTTGCGGTACTTGTGATTCATGCACAAGCGGTTGGGACAGTATGTGCGACAGTTACAAAATAATGGGCTTTCTAAGAGACGGCGGCTATGCCGAATTGGTTAAATGTCCCGCACGAAACATTATTCCAATTTCAGATAAACTCACCTTCGAAGAGTGGGCTTCGATTCCACTTACATTCCTCACCTCATGGCACATGCTTGTGACTCAAGCCAAATTAATTCAAAGCGAAAGCGTTTTAATCCAAGCAGCGGGCAGTGGAATTGGAATCGCGGCAATTCAAATTGCAAAGTCTATTGGAGCAAACGTTATCGCAACAGCAGGAAATGACGAAAAATTAAAACTCGCCACAGATCTCGGAGCAGATCATACAATTAATTACTCCACAGAAAAAATATCAGAAAAAGTTTTAGACATTACTGAAGGAAAAGGCGTGAACGTAGTTTTCGAACACGTAGGGCCTGCTACATGGGAAGAAAGCATGGCTTCCCTATCAAAAAGAGGACGTCTTGTTACTTGCGGAGCAACCACGGGCCCCGAAGTTAAAATCGATCTTCGGTTTTTATTCATGAAACAACAGTCCATCATGGGAAATTATATGGGAGGTCTCTCAGAGTTACTCGAAGTCATAAAAAAAGTAGAAGAAGGAACCTTCAAACCCGTCATCGATAAAGTATTCCCACTCGAAGCAGCAAAGGAAGCCCATCAACACATGCTAGACAGAAAAAACTTCGGAAAGATTGTGCTGAAGATAGTATAAAGAAAAACAAAAAGGAAGCCGGGGACATAAACTTTTGTAACCATTGCGAGAGCAATTGTGACAAAAGTGCGTGTCCCCTAGACAAAGGTCCGACTGTCGTGCCAGGTCTTTAGACCTGGCACAATGGCACTGTAACTTAAATACTAAGCACTCCTATAAAAAACACCCTCTGTCATCCAACGCTGGATTACCGCATTCCAAGGGAATGACATAACTCATTTGCCAAAAAACGTAGTGACAGTCACCATGGTCTGCGAGAACGCAGCCTGGTGACAGTCACTACGCCGCCCTCGCAATCATTCGATCCCTTACAATACTCGTCTTCAACATTTCAACCACATCCAAAAACAAGACTCCTCCCTGAAGAGAGAAGCTTGTTCCCGTCTCATAAAAACTTTGAACATATTGGGCCAATTGATCTGGCACTCCTTCTCGTTTCATTCGAGCCGCCTCAATGCTGATATTGGAAAGCATGCTTGTCATTCCAGGAATATAATCCAACCACCGACTCTCATAACCCACCTTAAAAAAGTCTTCTTCTAGCTGATTCAATCTTCCCATATTCTTCTCATCAACCAACACAACCTTGATCAAATTAGACAGATTCGATTTTCCTAATTCTGAGTATGGGACAAAAACATCTCTGAAATAATGTTTAAATGATCCATGAAGCAAGCCACCTTTTTTCAAGAAACCTCGAACTTCTTCTCGCTCCTCTTCACTATAAGCCACTTCAATTTTTCCGCCATCCTCAATCATACGAACCATCTTTAACAAAGACTCTTCATCTCGAATCCGATCTTTAAACGTAACCACATCCATAATTTGATAAACAGACGGATCCGCTACAGTCGTTCTAATTTGTTTCACATATTGCCCTAAAAAATCTAAATTTATATTTTCTCGATCTAAAAAGTTAACAAGCCTTAAAGCCTCCTGAATTGGTTTGGGGTAACGTTCTAACCGAGTTCCCAAACTCATTCCCTCAAACTCCTCATTGGGATCAAATTCATAAACATCTTGTTGAACTTCGCGAACATATTTTTCATACTTGTTTGTTTTTTTATTCCAAAACAAAATGACGGGTTCAGGATGATAATCAGCTTCTCCCTTCCGTTTATAAATAAACTTTAGCAACAATCTTTGAGTCCTTATTTCCTTTTCTACAATTAGTTTCACTGATTCCAGAAGACCCCCTATTCCAAGTGATTGTTGTTTTCCTATTTTCGTTCCTATCGGAGTTGGGAATGTCTCGTTCAAAACCCCATAATTAAAATTTAAAAAATAATCCAGTTTTGTTATTTCAGCAAAAGAAAGAGCTCCGTTATTAACGTCATCAATCGCTTTAATTAATCTATGCTTTTGAAACTCTTTTTCAGTTAAATAAGTGCCATCAATCCAATAAAGCTTCCCTTTTTTTATTTCCGCTGTCCCATGCAAGATGTAATCAAAAATTAAAACTATCCCACCTTCTTCTTTGGTAATTTCTAAAGCAATATAGCTATGTTTAGGGCCCATCCGTAAGGATTTTATTCTTTTAATCTTATTTCCGTCAGGAGTAGGAAAATCTCCCTGTAGTTTTCCATATTCTTTTGAGACTAATTCGTTGAGCTCTCCTACTCTTACAGATTTCAGATTTCCATTCTGAATCGTTTGGAAACCCTCTCTAATTAAACGCAACTCTATCTCTTTGGGCGTTTCATATTCTGTTCCATTCCAAGTTAAGATTACAGGACCCTCTCTAAAGCCCACCTCTCCTTCTTTCCTGTACTTGAAGACTAGTTGTAACTTTTGAGTTTTTACATCTCTTTTAACTGTAAATTTCACTTCTGCATTCGGCTTTCCTATGCCGATTGTTTTCATTTTACCAACGACCCCATCTTCGGGAGTTGGGAAGCTTCTGTTAAGTCGTCCCACTGATTTATTCACATAAAGGACTACATCCTCAACTTCATATTGATCTAAACTTCCGTTATAAACCGCTTTAACCGCTTCAGCTAATCGATGTTTTTGCATCTCCTTTTCAGTTAAATACTTATCGTGGACCCAATACATTTTTCCTTGCCTTTGCTCTTTTTCTCCTTCGCCTGTATAAGTAAAAAACAAAACTATTTGCCCTTCTTCTAATAATATTTCTAAACTAATTTCTTTAAAATTCGGTCCTAAGCTCATAGGCTTCACCCTACCTACTTTATTGCCATCAGGGGTGGGAAAATCAGCTTGAAGCTTCCCATATCCTTTAGAAATCAATTCATTTAAGGGACCAACATTAAACCTTTGCTGTATTCCCCTTGAGAGAAATTCAAACCCCTCTTTGATTTTTCCAACCTCAATATCTTTATCACTTTCAAACTCTGTTCCATTCCAATAAAGTCTAGAAATAATCGTTTCTTTTTTTCCTTTTTGACGTGAGTGGAATTCAAGTAAAATCGTACTTTCTTCTTTTATTAGAAAAAAATCTAAATACTCCACATTTTCTCCCATAGATGGAAACAACATTTCTCCTATCTCTTTTCCATCAGGAGTAGGAAAACTTCCCTGTAAAAACCCATGTCTTTTATTAATTAAAAACTCATGCTCTTCTATTTGAATTCTTACTTCATCCCCTCTTTCAAGCTTTTCGTAACTGGTTCGCACAAATTCCATCTGTCTTTGCTGCCCTGTTACATACTCCTGACCTGTCCAATAAAGTTTAGCCATTCCATTCTTATTTTTTCCCTCATATTTAAATAGCAAAACCAACTCTTCTGACTCTCTTGTTATCTCTAAAGTAATTACTTCTACTTTTCCCATACCTAATGTTTTTTGAAAACCTACTTTCCCTCCATTCGGGGCAGGAAAAACCATAGCAATCATACCAAACTTCATATTCATTACAGAGCTAACATCTCCAATGTCAACCGTGTCTTCTTCTTGCTTGCGAACCTTCTTCAATCCATCCGCTATCCTTTTTAACAAATCCTGCTTTTCATTCATCTTGCTTCTTTTTCCCTTAAACTGTTCAAATTCAGTGCCATTCCAATAAAGCTGGATGTTTTTCAAAGAAGTATCTCCCTGTCTTTTAAAGCTAAGCTCTAAAACGATATCCTCACCCTCTCTTTTAAGGTTTAATGTTAAAGATTCTAAACGCACTCCTGTATATAACGAAGCCATAGTTTTTAATTTCCCTCCTTCGGGAGTAGGAAAGAAAGATCTGAATTTTCCTCTTTGCATGCTAACAAGCAAAGAGATATCCCCTATTTCTATGCTTTGTTTTTCGTCTTTTTGTAATACTTCATACCCTTTACGAATCTTTCTAATCAAAACTTCTTTTGAGTTATTTTCGCCTTTTTTTTCTTCTTCGGACAAATACTTATGTCCGTCCCAATACAGTTTCAATGTACTTTTTGTATCTTTTCCTTCTTTGTCATAATTAAAGCTAAGCACCATTTCACTATCTTCTTTAATAACATCTAACTGTATGTTTCTGACATTCAATCCAAATCCTGGCAATTTTGCATTTCCAATTTGGCGCCCATTCGGAGTTGGAAACCTTCGCAAAAAGTATCCATACTTCTGATTCACTAAAAAATCAATATTTAAAACAGAAAAAACTGAAGTCTTATCTTCTAGAACACGCTGAAAACCTTCCTGAATATTTCGTATTTTTCTTTCAAAATCCGTTTCAAATTTTTTTCCGTTCCAATATAAAATTTGCGTTCCTTTCTCTTTCTCTTTCACGTAATCAAGCTCTAAGGTTAAATCTCCATTTTCTTTTCTGACCCTCATCCAAACTTGTTTGGAATCAGCTCCTATTGCTGCTGTATAAACTTTTTTTATCCTTCTACCATCAGGGGTGGGGAAAGCACTTTGAAATAGCCCCCGTTCTATATTAATAACGGAAGACACATCTCCAATATCTTTAACTTCCCCTTCTTTTAGTTTTTTATAAGCTTCTTTTATTCTTCGAATCTTCCAGTCCTGCTCTAATTCATACGCTGAACCATTCCAATAAATTCGAGTTCGCCTCACTTTATTGTCATTTTTTGAGGAATAACTAAATTCCAGTATTAATTCTTCCGTTTCTTTTATTACTTTCAAACTAATAACATCATTATTCTTTTGACTCAGAATGGTTTGGTTTTTCCCTAAGCGCCCTCCATTAGGAAGAGGAAAGGTCTTAAGCAAACAGCCCCTTTCTTTGTTCGTAACAGAGCTAACATCTCCAATGCTTATAGTTTCTCCTGGCTTAATAGCATCAAATGCGTTATAAATTTTCACTCTAGTCCACTTCGGTGTCAGAAGAAAATTAGTTCCATTCCAATACAATTTTGTTTCCTGGTACTGACTACTACCCTCTTTTAAATAAGTGAATTTAAAAACTAAGGTCTCATTTTCCTTCAACAAAGTTAATAAAACCCTCTTCACATGATGTCCTATTCCAACTGCCTGAGCTCCATGCTTCTTACTTCCATCAGGGGCAGGAAATCGGGGAATAAACAAACCCTTTTTTAAATCAATGAGAGCACTAACATCTCCAACATCTACCTTTTGTTTCCCGTCTGCAATTTGCTTATATGCTTTTTGAATTCGCTCAATCACGAATTTCTTTTGATCAAACTGATCCCCCAAACTTGCTCCGTCAAACTCATCCTCGAGATTAAATTCATAAACTTCTTGTTGGGTTTCTTTGACATAAGGCAAATAAGTTTTAATTTTTGGATTCCAATAAAGAGTCTGTGTTCTTAAAACATTTTTTGTTTTTATTTTTGTATAATTAAACTCTAACAATATTCTCCCAGTTTTGATTTCTTTTCTTAAGGTTAACGCAATACCTTGAACCTTTCCCCCAGTCCCTAAAGAGAAATTCTTTCCTATAGTAGCTCCATCCGGCGTAGGGAAGGTTTTATAAACAGTTCCTCCTTGCGTATTCACAATTCGACTCACATCTCCTAATTCAACTACTGTCGTACCAGATTTTGAAATCAGACGAAACCCTTCTCTTACTTTTCTTAAAAATCGGCTATATTCTTTTTCATAATTTTTACCATTCCAATAAACACGAACTGCTTTTGTCTCTTTATTTTTTCCCTTTACAGTAAATATTAAAACAAGCTCCTCGTCTTTTTCTATTTTTAGGCTAATTGATTCAATGTTAACGCCAAGACCTACAGTTGTTGGCTTTCCCACTTTATTTCCGTCCGGAGTAGGGAAAATGTTATAGAGGTATCCTACTTTAGATCCAACCAGTTGGGTAACATTTCCTATGTCAATGCTCTTCTTTTCTTTTTGGAGTTCAAGAAATGCATTTTTGATTTTTTGTACGACTAACTCTTTATTTACTTCGTTTTTAGTTCGATCTGTTGTAAATTTTGTACCATCCCAAACTAAAACAACAGGTTTACTCCAACGAGTTTCACCTACTTTTCTAGCGTCAAATCTCAATAAAATGTTTTGGCTCTGAGCATCTTTTTCGATAGTAAGTTCTATCAGCTCCAAATCTTCACTAATTCCAAATCTTTTTGGCTTGTCTATTTGTCCTCCATCCGGAGTTGGGAAGGTCTTTTGTAATCCTCCTGATGTTTTACTCACAAGAAGACTCACATCACCAATACTAACTTCTTGACCCTGTGTTTTAACCTGTTCAAACCCTGCTCTTATTTTGTTGATAAGCCGTTCTTTTTCCGTCTCAAATAAAGTTCCATTCCAATAAATTTTAAGAATCTTCTCCTCTTCATCTTTTTTATACAAAAATTCCAGTGTAGGATGTCCGTTCTCGCCCCGATGTACTGTAAGAGCAATTTCCTGAACATTCAATTGCATCCCAATATTACGTGATCCTCTTCGTGGATTTCCATCAGGCATAGGAAATACCCTATATAAATGAGCTCTTTCTTTACTTACTAACAAACTAGCATCACCGATAACTACTTTTTGCTCTCCTGCATAAACTTTTTTATATGCTTCTTTAACTTTTCGAACCGCTTTTTCTACATCCGCTTCATATTTGCTTCCATTCCAAAAAACTTTTTTACTTCCCTTTGCCCCTCCTTTTAATTCATATTCAAATTCAAGAACAAGGCTCCCATCATCAACTTTCAAAAGCTTAAGCTCTACTCTGTCCAGATTTTTCTCTAAACGAACAAGGCTATTTCTCTTAACAGTTCCTTTAGGAGTAGGAAATGTATGCCTAGACACACCATAATCCTTGTTAAAAAAAGGGCTAACTTCTCCAATATCAAACTTACTTCCTCCTGCTTCAATATCTGAAAAACCTTGTCTGAATTTTTGATCCAGTAGTTTTATGGGAAGAACATACTTACCGTTATGCCAAACAAGTGTTGAAACCCCTTCTTCATCGTTTTCTTTTGTATAGTGAAGCTCCAAAAATATTTGATTCGCTTTGTCTTTTAGCAGAGATAATGTGAGAGTTTTAATATCAGGACCACTTCTAATAGATGTCCCTTCTCCTAAAGGCTCCCCATCGGGTGAAGGAAATAGATGAGACAAGACCCCTTGCTTCTTACGCACAAAAAAATCAATACCTCCAACAAGCACTCTCTCGTTACCTGCTTTCAAGTCCTTAAACCCATTCATAATTTTGTTTAAGTGGTAGTCTTTTTCAGATAACAAACTATTCTCTTTCCAATACATTATTGTTTTTTCCGTTTCACCCAACTTTGTTACATAGCTCAGTTCAAAAATAATTTCTCCGTTCTCGGCGGCAATTAATTTAAGGTCCATTGACTTAATATTCCTACCGTTAAAACCTGGCTTTTTATCTTTCAAAGCGCCTCCGTCCGGTGTTGGAAATGTTCTATACAACCAACCAAACTTTAGATTTACCAAAGGCTCAATATCGCCAACCCCTACCTCTGCTGCTCCGCTTTTAATCTGCTGATATGCTTTTCTAATTTTTTTGATTAATGCCTGTTTTTCTTTTTCTTTATTATTGAGAACCCTTTCGTATTCTTTTCCATTCCAAAGGACTTTGGATACTTTCGGCTCCTCTCCTTTTTTCTGATGAGAAAATTCTAAAGTAATTTGACCTTCAACACCCTTAACAATAGTAAGTTCAATTACATCTAAATTTTCATAAGCAATAAAATTAACGGACTTTCTAACACGATCTCCATCTGGAGTTGGAAAAGAATGGTTACTTCTACCTGTTTTCTTTTGCACAATCAAACTCACATCTCCAATCTCCACTCTTTCCACTCTACCTTCCTCAATTTGTCTGAAACCCGTTCTTATTCTTCCAATCAAGATCTTCTTCTCTGAAAACTTCACACCTAAACTGGCTCCAACAACCTTTTCATCTTCACTTAAACTAGCGGTCAACTCATAACCATTAGTCATTAGCTTTTCTGTTCCTTTTAGAACTGATCCACCGTTTTTCGCTGACGCTACACCTTCGTGGCGTGGTGTGGTGGAATCTAAATGATTCGTGAGCCTGTCCAACAAATCAAATAGCTTTTTTTCTTTATGTTGTCTCAAACGATAAGCAGAAAAAATAAGTTGAACTCCCCACTCAACCGCATTGTTATGACTCAGCCAATCTTGCAGAACATCTCCTTCGACCCTGCCTCTTAAAAGGTTGGCACCCACAAGAGAAGGTTCTTTCAAGGAACTCTTGCTGCTTGCAATCAAATTCATTCTTTCTTGATATGTGCTTTCTCTTTCTTTTTTCCACTTTGGCGTTATTTGAACAACTTCATAGTTCTTATTCAAAAATGCTTCTTTTAAGCCTTGGGTATGAAAACCCCCAACATGAAGAATGGTTTCCTTCTGTTTTGTGCTTTCCATTTGATTTAGAGCACTTTTAACAAAAGATCGTTCTCGTTTAATGGCTGTTTGGTAATAAGAACGTTGAATCTCAAAAAACTCCCTAAGTTCATCAAAATCTTTGTTTAAATTTTCCCACTCTTGACGTGTTAGTTTTAAGTCACGCAACTGTTTTAGTCTTAAAAACTGGTCTCTTCTTTTAAGTAAGTTTGCCTCATCTTCACTCCGAATCAGTTTTTGTTTTAATTCGGTAAAGTAATCCTTTATTTCTAAAAATATTTCTGGTTCGAGTTTTGGAAGTGGTTCGTGGAAGTTTTCATCGTTTTCAGTACGCTTGATGAGAGAAAAGATATGAGATAACTTCTTAGGTGCCTGAAGTATTTCTTGATAAGAACAAAGTTGTTTCATCCATTCATAGGGAGCCTGGTCTTGATGAAGCAGTCTTTCTTCTAAATTCAAAACTTCTAGAAGTGTGGTTGACAGTTTACTAGATAACTGTTTATCCAGTTTTTCTTCGAATGCCTCTATTTGCTTATTTGGTTTTTGTTGTTGAACATCAAAGTAACGATTGAGGTTTTTTTGATACAGTTGCTCATCTTCAATACCAAAGTATTTCATGGGCTGGTTGCTCAGAATCGCTGCACCATCAGCCCCAGAAAGTTCTCCTTCCCTCACTTTGTTTCGAACCCAACTTTTCTTCTTTTCTAGATTAGGAAAACTTCTGAAGAGTAATAGATTAAAATCTTCCGAGCTTCCTTCGACACCGACCAGCTCTACTTGGGTTTTTTCTTCCAGGAAGGAAAGCAAATCCAAAACGCGTTCTTGTGCTTCAATGTAACCATGAGCATCTTCTAATAAATAGATTCTACCCATAGAGGCTTTGGAAGGAGAAAAGCGTTTTACTGAAGCCCACTCCTCTGGAACCGCAGGAACGGAACTTAAGTAAATAGGGGGATGCTTAGCGTAGACGGACTCTGCCGGTACTAAGGTAAACAAAAAGCATAAAGCTAAAATGATGGATATGGGTTTTTTAATCTGTGTCATAGTCATATATTTATATAGTATTAAATTAGAAAGGAAGGGTAACAGCTAGAATAGGGTATGTCAAATCGATATTTTTAACATAAGTTGTTTATTTATATTATGTTAAGTTGCCTTCATGAGATTGCTTCGGCTCCACTATGCCTACCTTCAACAGTGACTGTCACTGTTTCCCGAGATTGCCACGGCTCCATTGCTATTGCCTCGCAATGACAACTAAAAGACCTGGGATGACAGGCTGTTGAGTGCTTCACGGCAAAATATGAAATAGTGACAGTCACCATGGCCTGCGGGTACGCAGCCTGGTGACAGTCACTATTTCGCTTGTATGATTTTGAAGTTCACTTTTGGGATGAGATTGGCTTTGGCCGCTCTGCTTAGGACTTCGGTAATAGCCTTTTTTCCTTTGGGGCCTAAGTCTCGAGTCCAATTATTGACATACATGCCGACAAATTGATCTGCAGTCCCCACGTCCATACCCCGGCCGTATTTCAATGCATACTTAATGGCTTTGTCACGATTCTTCAATCCATACTCAATGCTGGAATGAAGAATTTTTGTAACTTTCTTTTGCAGAGGTGCTCCTAAATCTTTTCGAACAACATCAATACCTAAAGGAACAGGTAATTTTGTTTTTTCCATCCACCAAGTTCCTAAATCAACAATACTTTTAAGACCATACTCTTCAAAAAGAATTTGTCCTTCGTGAATCACTAAACCGTAATCTACTTCCCCTTTTTGAACTGCAGGAACAATTTTATCAAAGGGAAGAAAACGAATCTCTCCATCACCCTTGCCCCAAAGTTTCAGTAGAAGATAAGCGGTTGTGAAGCGCCCTGGAACCGCAACAACCTTCCCCTTTAAACTTTTAAACTTAGCCTTCTTACGGCACACCAAACGAGGCCCATAACCATCCCCCATACTGACACCACAACTCATAATGTCATAAAAATCCGCAAGAAAAGAAAAGGCATGTACTGAAATTGCAGTCACTTCAAGTTCGCAACGAAGCGCTCTTTGATTCAACAGTTCAATTTCCTCAATCACATCGACCAATTTTAAACCGTGGGTATTTACATTCCCATATTTAATTCCATAAAACATAAATGCATCATCCGCATCAGGGGAATGACCCACACGAATCAATTGTTGAGCAGTTTTCTTTTTCTTAGACTTTAACATTTGAACTGACATTGAAGTACTCCTTAAAAATAAGTATAAAAATTAAGAGGATGCATCTGGCTTAATAACGTCTGGAAAACATACAGAACGAAGGGTTGTTTCCTTAGCAACAGTTTCTGCCTCAGCATATTTAATCATAGGAATCGTATCCCAAGGGCAATTCTTAGCACACAACTGACAACCAATACAACGCGTAAGATCCACCTCAACCAGCTTCCCCATATCAGGAAAATCAGGGCCCGGAGAGATCTCGATACAATCTACAGGACAGAATTGTATGCAAGCCTCACAACCCGTACAACCACTCTGGTCAATAACAGCCACCCGAGGCGGCTCCTTTTTACGAGGAGCTTTTTGTATAACACTAACTAAATCCATTTTGATCCCTTTCGAAGCAAAGGATTATAACAAAAATATGAAGGAGATAAAAAATAAATCCTAAATCAACCCCTCATTGCCCTAAACGCCTTTATCCCTGAATCACCAAAAACCGCTAACAACTAACAAGCGTTTCGTTATTAATAAAATAACGAAACACATTAAACCAAGGCAAAATAAGTGCTCGATGCACTTCTTTTGCCAACCCCTCTAACTCCCCCACAAAGTAATAACTTAAGAGACCTTAGCATTCTCCCGCCGCGAGTTGCGCAGGCCAAAGGCCGAGCATGTTTGAGCGCCGGGAGAATGATAAGGTCGCCCAACCACTTTCACCGCCCTACCTAACGGCAGGCAGGCACGAAGCGTTGCTATGACCCTTCGGGTCAATGCTGTCTGAGCACCGAAGAACATTCCCTGGGCATCAACCCAACTCACTTCTTAACAAACAAATACCGCACCCCATCCTCATACTCCAAAACATAATCCTCCCTATCCATAAACTTCCCAATCTTCTTCTCAACAAAACCCTCCGACATCGGATAAGGATTCACATTTTTAGCAATCAAATAAACATCTGCATTTTCATAAACGGAATGCAATGGATGCGTCTCTGCTTCAAGAGGTTCTTGAAAAAAGAAATTTGGATCCCGATACCCAATATAAGGCAACAAATGCCCATGCGTAACCACCGTCTTCCCTTCCGGAATCTCCCGCGCCATTCGAATTGTTTTCACGTCCTCAACATCCCAAGAAGGAACACGATAATTTCCCCCATTCATAAAAAGCAAAATGATTAAAAGTACGGACAAAACATTCTCTTTAGAGAACTGTCTTTTATCCAGCCACCCCGCAAACCGTCTCAACCCATCTATAAATGCAGGAAATAAAAACCCAATAAACGGTGCCGCATATTGAAAACGTAACTGTAAAAAATTTTCTCCCCCTCGAACAAACAAAGGAAACAAAGCCCCTAAGGCGGCTAAAAACCAGGGCGACAACAATGGAATAAACAAAAACCGTCTTAATGCCTTGGACAACGTCTTCCAAGCATCTTCTGTCCCTAAAAACTGCTGAACCATTTCCGGAATATGAGTAGCCCCATACTTCAAGATATCAAAAGAAGAAGATCCATACTCTTTAAAATTTCTGGAAACCGCTGTGAAAATATCGCTGTCGGTCCAAACAACAAAAACATGATTAATCCAATAAAAATAAGCCCCCGAAAGAACAATCGTCAACAAACCTGGAATACGCTTCCCTTTCATAAACAGCATTAAGAAACCAAACGAACACAAATAAAAAGGTGCATCTTCTTTAATCGAAAGCGACAAAAACAAAAATAAGAAATACCAAAACCAGCGCACAGAGACAGCGAAATAAACTAAAGAAAAGAAAAAGAGCGGGTAAAAAATCTCAACCGTGAAATTCATATGCAACATATTTTGAAGGTACCGAAAATTAAAAAAGAGAAATACAATAAGAATAGGAATGAAACTTTTTTGAAAATAATGTTTTGCTAATGCATAAAGAGGCACTCCCGCCAACACAATCAATAACGGATACGCAACAATAAGAACAAGGCTGGATTGAAATAACAACCAAACAGGCATTAACAGATATAACACATTGTTAATATGGTAAAACCCATGAAGAAAACCTGTGTAATTAATTTTCCCTTGTGGAAAGTAGTACAACATATAATCGTAAAACCCAAATGGAATAAAATTAATTTCCATCGCCAAGTATTCAGCAATCTCATGCCATAAAAAAAGAATGAAATACAAAAGCAGAAGACCTACGAAAGCCGCCTTACCTGATAGAAATGTCTTAAGACCCTCCCACTTTTGAGCGCGGTTAGGGTGGATAAAAATTGAGAGCAAATAGAATAAAAGAAAAAATTCAAAGGGTTTGCGGCAGTTTTTTAAATGAACAAAGTTCAACCACTCAGGAGCTGGGAAGCCAACAACAGCCAAATACGCAGCCAATAGTAAAAAAGCTAAGCTCAAGTAGAGCGAAAATCCACTTAATACACGCTTCATAGGGAATTCCTTACTAAATTCTAGGTTTGAGATGGAAAAAAACGATTTAGTATAGCATACTTCTATAAGATAAAGCACTGTTGGGAAAAGACTTAGCACTGTAGACGTAAACCAATATCTAGTTTGTGTTTAGGTGCTCTCTGTGGTACATTTCCTGAATGGTTTTAACTTATAAGGATACTATAGTGAAAAAGCGGACATGGGTACTCTTAGATAAATATTGCTGTTTGATCTTGGCAATAATCTTCATTTTAGGGCCCACACCCCAGGGGTTTTCCCAAGAAAACACCTTAGCACCTCATAGTCCAGAACCCTATTCTTCGGATATATCCATTTACATTCTAGAAGATGCTCACACATCCTTGGCTGCTCAGGAACAATTATCCCAACAGATTGTCAACCTCGTTTCCGAAGAAAATATCCTCCTAGTTGGAATGGAAGGGGCTTCCGGCCTCATTGACGGGGAAACCTATAAACAGCTTAGTTCTGAAAAAAATCTCATGACTGCAATTAATTCATTTGTAAAAGAAGGGACGTTGGGAGCTGCAGAGCATGCTTATTTTCAAAGCCCCCTTCCCTTCACTCTCTACGGTATTGAAGATAAGAAAATCTATTCTCAAAATTTAAGTCAATATCAACAATTACTTCAGAATAAATATGACGCCATTAGAAAACTCAATCAGCTTGAATCCCTTTTAGCAGAGCCTTTTAAATCTAATAACCACAAAACGATGAAAACCGTTCTCAATAATTACCAAAAACTAATTGAAGGCAAAATAACTCTTCTCCATTGGTATGAGAAAACAGATCCTTTAATCCGTTGGAAACGGATATATATCAAAGCTGAAAACAGTTATTTTCAACTCCGACAAATTATGGCTTCTTTTCAAGAGATGAATATTCCTGTTATGAATCAAGAGTTAAAACAACTAAAAATAAAATTATCACCCCTGTTAACTCCTTTAGAAAAAAAATACCTCCGTCAAGAAACCGAAACAGACCCCATTGTGTTATGGCACGAACTTGCAATGAAACATAAGGTAGATATCTCTTCTTATCCACAAATAAAAATAAAAAAAGAAATTACAGACATGCTTCAAACAAATGTGAGCTCTTCTCTATTTAGCGAAATTGAAACTTTGATTTGGAAACTCCACCTTGCTCTCGCCCAAAATAAAGAACAGAAAATCTACACTTATTTAAAGTGGCAACTCCATTTAACAAGAAAAATGTGCCTTGGAGAACTAACAGCTCAAGAAAAAGATTTGCTACATTCTCTGGAACAAAAACATTCGTTGGCAAAATTAATCTCAGACCTATCTTTACTACCCTCTAAAGAAACCCAAGTCCTAACCCTTTTAAATAAACTCGAGCCCATCCTCATCAATGCGCACAATTTTTATTCTTTTGCAGAATTACGTAGTTTCATAATGGGACAAAACCTAGTGAGTTATATGAAGGAAAATGGGTTAAAAAAGGCTATCCTTATCTCCGGCGGGTTTCATACGCTACATATCAAGCACTTCTTAAATCAATACAATATATCTTCTTCCCAATGGAGCCCTCAATGGGCTCACGCTCATGACCACCGAGTTCCTTTAGAAGATAACGTGCTTAAACTCCACTTTAAGGCCCCCTTAGAAAATAAATCTACGATCCGGTTCCCTTCCGCTCTTAAGCCCATCAAGTCAAATCCAGACTCTTTCAGGGATTCTTTATTAGCAGAGTTGGCGAAAACAGATTTAACAACTACGGGTTCTAGCATGGGAGAAATTGCCCAAACATTTAAGACTCCAACCCCAAACATCGGACTCATTGTTCAAAAGTTAATAGAGGGGTTTTCTCCAAAAGATAGTATCGGTGATACTGTTCTATTTGAGAATATGGGCGTTGGAGAAGAATGGCCAATCAATAGTATGTATACAGAAAAATCGACAGAAGAAGTCCTTCGACTCCTTATTCCAACATCTTATTTTTCAACTCTCGTGGCCGCCCAATATACAAATTTAGTCTCTCAGATGAACTACAACAAAAGTAAGAACGTTATTTATTCGGATGTTCTCCTTTTCGTTCTTTATGAATTACTACAAGAGTTATCTCAAGTCGACATGGATCAATTTGAAGAAAAGAGAGAACAACTACAATCCACTTTTGATTCTAATCATCCACCCTATGTTCTTGTTGAAAATAGCAATATCGTATTATTTGGAGTGAAGGAACAGCAAGGCTTTCACTTTTCTAAATTCAGAGCTCATTGGCAAGGCTTTTGGGGAAAAGATCAGAAAATTATTTCTAATTTGTTTTTTGAAAGTCTCTTAAAAAAGTTTCCTCAGATTTTTGAAGATGAAACACTAACCGTTGAACTCTCCTATAACGCAGGCGACAACGTATCTGAGAAGATTCGGCAAGAAATCAAAAAATTAGAAGGAAAAGCTATTATTCTTTTTGGATATCAACCTGGACGAACAAGCAAAGCAGGCGGAATTGACGTATTGCTCCAAGACCAGGAAGATGAAATAGCAAAGTCCCCCGGAAATAAAGTTCTCACATTCTCTGTTACTACGCCAAAAGAAAAACCAAAAACTCTAAGAGAGTTAGATGAAATTCTAGAAGAGGTAAAATTTGCTCTTGGGGCCTTTATTGCCTTTGGAAATAACTTAGATCCAGCATTAAAAGCTTATCAACAAATGAGTTCCTCAGAAGATGCCTCATTACAAATGCTTCGTCTCACAGAGCGTGGTCTGATCACCCAGACACAAAGCGCAATGAACCAAATCCTAAGAACAGTTGCTGAAGGCAAGCAAGATACTTTAAACCAGAAAGCCGTGAACAGACTTTTATTATCTCCAGCTTCTCGCTTATTCAACGAAAAACCCGGAAATGAAAGATCCGATTGGAATGAAGCCTTGGTTGATTTCGTTAATATGCTGATTCGAATCCAAAACAAAAGATTAGAAGAAGATCAAAAACTATCCCTACTTCCCAAAGAAAAAGTGTTAGAGAATAATGAGTTAGTTTCTACACTCTGGGAACTCTTTCACCCTTCATCTCCATGGAACATCCAACTCAATATTTCTCCTGTAGAAAACGAGGCTCAAAAAATAATTGACTTTAAATTCTCAGATATGCAAATCAGAAAAAGCACGAATGAATTAGACGAACTTAAAGAAAGTTTTGATTATGTGATTGTCGGGCCTTTTACTTTCATATCGATTCATCCCTTTCTACAATTAACGAACCCGACGAACAACTATGCCGTATACCGTATCCACAAACCATCAACAGGAAAAGAAGAGGCGTTACTTATTGAAGATCCATTAGAACGAACTATTTTATCTGCAGCATTACTCAGCAACCGTTTTATGTTAGGGGAAAATTATCCCAGTCGCTTACGTCTGGATTCCGGCTACTTAGAAGTTGATGAAGTAGACCCTATACAAGAAATAAAGAGTTTACATTCTCAAATTTTAGATCGCGCTAACACAACTGTCATTCATGAGGGTGCCAAAAGTCAGGTATCCAAAATTCGCCGGATGTCTGAAGAAGATGCCGAACTCTTTAAACCCATCCGGGCAAGAAAAACTCCAACACGCAATTCGGATTTTAGAAATAAATGGGAAAGAAGAAAATGGGAAAATAGGGTTGCCCTATCCATAGTCCTCCAAACTCCTCCCTCAAGCTTTCAAGAAAGTTCTGCAATTAAAAACAGCTCCACCAACCTTGATTTTTGGGCTCGACAGGCAGTCCGAGCTCAGCAGAATCCAAATGCAAGCTTTGTTCACAACAAGGAAACAAACGAAATTAGTGTCACCTTTGCTTCAAGATCAGGAATCGTGTTAAGTGAAAGCGGAGTTAAATTTATTATTGAAGGAAACCTATCACAAATGTCCTTCTACCAGAGTCAAGTTCTAGGGTTTAAACACCAAGGGCTGTATCTTTTAGCCTCTGCTTTTAGTTTCCTGGAATCTGATAGTGCCCCAGAACAAATTAAATATTCAGATATCTACCTCTCATGGAGACCCTATCTTGCAGCTTCCTATAAAAAAGCGTGGAACAGCTCATCAAAAGCAAAGAGTTTGGGAGTTCCTATTTTAGAAACAAAAACCATTCCAACAATTCAAACGAGTTTATATTTAGACTCTTTCCTTAGCGCGAATCGATTTCAACAAAATAGAAACCAAGTTTCTTCCATTGTGGGACAACAAGAAGGTCCTTACGAGCTCCTTGTTTTTTGGTCTGCCTTGAAAAAAGGTATCTTGTTTTCAGACTTATCACTCCTTTTATCTTCAATAGAAGGTCTCTCTATCACAGTCGTTGATGATGACTTATCCAGAGAAGAAATTATAAATGAGTTGTATCAACGGGACCCTGAAGGGTTACTACAAAAACACATTACACAAAAGCAACTCATCATTCCCGAAAATCCAAAATTAGAACTCCAACTAAAAAAATCCGCCTCAAAAATAAAACCCATTTATCACAAATACAGCCCCAGCTTTATTGGAGTTGTATTCAACGATCAATCTGCAACAGGAAATATCAATGTCAGTGAGATTAGCTCAAGAGCTCCCAAAGCCATGAAATTTGTCGCTCAAGGAGAGCTGGATCTCGGAGTCATATCTCGCTCTGTCTTCGCCCTCATCAAAGGCAATGTCGAAGGTCTTTTTAATCAAAATTATCAAGGGGGCCTAGGTATTTGGGTCCTATCCAGGCCGACAGAGGCTCTTCTGAACCAGCTTATGGCACGCTTTGCAACTCAGATCGCTTTACAAACCAGCGCGTAAAACCCCCCACAAACAGGCCCGGGCCTCCTCTAGGCCCGGGCCTGTTTGTGGGTTCCATGTTTTATTAAGCTGTAAACCCTTTATTTAAATGGGCTTACATTATTAAAACCAGTTAAAATACCATTTGTAATTAAAGACTTTATAAATTATACTTAATTAGGGGCAACAGCTGGGCTTAAGAGGAGTAATGAGATGATTCGCAACTCTCGGCCCATTACAATTTGGAAGCGAACAATCGCTTGGCTTACACTCTGCTTTTTTCTTCTTCAAAGTGTATTTGCCACAGGTCCGGTTTCTGCTCAAAGTTCTTATCTAACTCCTGTTAACAAAACAAATATTTCCTTCTCTGGACTGAAAGACACACTCAATAACATATCGATCCCTGACAAATTCGGTTTCATCACAGAAGTTTTTGTTCCTGATAAAAAAGTAGATCGTCTTATCTTTGTGATGCAAGACCCTCACAATAATATTAAAGCTCAATACTCTACAGCAAAAATTTATGATTATTTAACAAAAAAGGCTCCTCAGCTTTTCCCAAACCAAGCTCCCTTAGTTGCTCTGGAAGGAACCAACGTCCAGAAAAAACTGGATTACTCTGTTTTAACAGCCAATCCCATCGACAAAGCTCGCAGAGCTATTTCTGATTTTTTACTTAATGAAGGCAAGCTCGATGGCTCTGAATATTACAAGGCAAACTACAATCCAAACGCACGCCTTTTCGGCATCGAGGATATTTCTTTATATAATCAAAATGTAATGGCTTTTAAAAATGCTGAGAAAAAAAAACAACGCATTCAATTTGATCTCCCCCTCCTCCGAAAAGCAATTGATGAATTAAAGCGGAGAGCATTTTCCTACTTTCTAAAAAAACTGGATGAAACCATCAAGCATTTTGAAAAAAATCCACAAAGTATTAAAGAGCACTTTGTTAGCTTAGAGGGCTTAGCTAAAGTAAAAAATATTTCTCTTAGCCGCTTTTCTTCTTATCAAACGATGAAAAACCTGATTGATATTGAAAACAAAATAAATAAACCCCAGCTCACTCAAGAACTTCAATCTTTAGGGGTGTTTCGCTCTCCCTTTTCTTTTGAATCCAAACAAGAGGGGCGCCTGTTTGTCCAAAATCTAGAACAAATGCTTCGTCAAGCACCGGCTCATCCTAAAGTTTTAAATGAAACAAACAAATATATCACTTATTTAAATTCTACTCTTTCCATAGATGCTGATCGATTTTTTACGGACCTAGAAGACATCTACCTTCTCCTCATTAATGCGTTTAGCGAAAGCGGCAGAGAAAAAAATATTGCGGAACGAGACCGGATGCTTCGTTTAATAGAAAAACTATGGGTATTGGAAGTAACCGATGAAGAATACGCTTATTTTAAATCGCACAAAAAAACTTTAACCGATTCCAATTACTGGAAAGTTCTAAATCAGTATTTCAAAGAGTATTTAATGAGCTATCAAGTTGAAGACAATTTTTATGAATCTGTTTTAGTTTTGAGAGAAGCGGAAAATTTTTATGAAAGTGCCCTAAAACGAAACAAGGAGCTTTTCAAAAATTTAAACCAACTAATGAAAAACCAAAATGACAAAACAGCTTTTTTAGTCGTAGGCGGTTTTCATGCCAAAGAATTAACAGACTATTTTAAAGACTCCAATACAGCCTATGCGTTACTGGTACCTCAAGTCGGATTAGACCAAGACGCCTCTCTTTATTGGAGAACCCTTGCCGGAAAAAACAAAGACCTGGAAAAAGCTGTAAGCTACTTCACAACGAAACCTGGAAGCAGCTTCGTTGAGGGCTCCCCTACGGCTCAGAGCACCTTTATGCTTACCGAAAGCCTTCTAAGTCAATTGGCTCCCAGCACCGTATCTGCTTATTCTGCTGCTGTATCAAATGCTTCAAAGAAAAATATTGCAGGCCGTCAAACTATGAACAATGGAATGCAATTTAATATTAATGGGGTCTCAGTTAACATCATCACATCACTCGTAGATAAAAAAACGGCAGACAGACTACTCAAGCAACCTTCCCCAGAGAATGTTCTGTTTAAAACCGCTCATCCTCTGGAAGATAACTCTCAGTTTTTATTTGTGAGTGTCAACACCAGCATTGAAGTGGCCACAACGGATGTGGTTATTTCAACGGATACAGTTAATTCCATTATCGAATCGCTTGACGGCTCCTTAACTCCAATAAAAACAGAAGGAAACATCATCACGGCTTCCAATAACGAAGGAACATTATTTGAAATAGCTATCCTCCCCACTTCAGAAAATTCGGACTTACGAGAAGGAATTAAAAATGTTTCCAACAACTATTCTCAAGTTGGAACCGTAACCATCTCTATTGACGGCACACCTACTTCGATTCCTATTGCTTTGACTTCAAGCCTTGATGTTGAAGTAAGCACGGCAAACTCTTTAGGGTCTTACACAATCGAACATGAAATTGGAAGAGGCGCTCAAGGAGTTATTTATGCTTTGAGACAAGGAGACAAGTCCTATGCAATGAAAATCTTTGATTCCAGCCAAAGAGACCCTCAAAAAGTCCAAAGAGAAATTAGCCTACAAAAATTACTAAGCACCTCCCCTTATGTTGCAGACACATTCGAAAGCGGCTCCGTTAGGGACCTAACTGTAAGCTCAGATAAAATTCAACTGAACCCAAACGACCTTTACTTAATTATGGAACTTGTTTCCGGACAAACCTTTGAAGATCAGTTTATTAACAAGCAGGCAATGCATCTCAGCTATCAACAGTTTGATCTTTCCAGTCGACTTAAAGCAATTCTCGAAGCAGCCAAAGCCATTAAAGATGTTCAGAAACGAGGAATCCTTCATAGAGACGTTAAGCCATCCAACTTCATCCTGGATGCCAATGGAAATGTAAAACTTCTCGATTTTGGACTGGCAATAACAAAAGAAGATTTAGCTGAATTTGGGAATCAACTAAGAACAGTTGGAACAATCCAAACAGTTTCTCCAGAAATGTTATTACGCGGAGAAACAAAAGCTCTAGAACCGAGCGATGTTTATTCTCTGGGTGCTATCCTCTATCAGATCCTTACCGGTCACCCTGCCATTAAAGGAAGAAGTATTGAAGAAATGCTTGTTAAACAACACCGCCGACTTAACCAGGATGCAAACAAAGGGATAGAAATTTTACGGGAAGAGTGGAGATACCAATTCCATAGTGACTTAGTTAATAGAGCAAAGACACAGGTTTTTATTCCAGAAACTATTTTTGATAGCCTCATCAACTTAATAACGGGTCTTCTCAATGCAACACCAGAAGGCCGTCTTAATATTGATGAAGCCATTGAAGGATTAGAAAAAACAATTCAGCTCATAGATGACGCTGGCCCAGAGCAAATAAAAGCCTTTCCTGCTGAAAACATAACTTCCATTCAAAAACTCGTTGAACCAAAAGCAGATTCCTTAGTTCAAACTAATGTAGACATTCAATCAGCCGATGGCTTCAGCCTAGGCAGTTACACCATTGTTAAAGAACTAGGAAGAGGCGGAATGGGTATCGTATACGAATTACAGCAAGGAGATAAACGGTTTGTTCTAAAAGTAATGAAGAATGCACAATCTGCCAACGAAAGACAAAGAACTCGATTTATTAATGAAGGAAAATTCATGCAAGAACTCGACGAATCCCCCTACATTCCCAAAATCATTGAATATGGAACCCTGTCTCAGCTCCAGTTTGAAATAGAAAATATCCCGTTCGAAGACAATGATCTATTTATTGTCATGGAACTTGTTGAAGGAGAAAATTTAGAACAAAAATATTCGAACCCAGATGTTTCTTCCTATGATCTCTTGGACCGGCTAGAGACTATACGAGAAGCCGCTAAAGCTATTCTATCAACACACGTTAAGGGAACCATACATCAAGACATCAAAGCTGCAAACTTGATGAAAACAGCTTCGGGAGAGGTAAGGTTGCTTGATTTTGGGCTCGCTAGAAAATTGGACACAAAAGAAAGAGAAGGTGTGGCTGTTGGAACTCCGTACTACTATTCCCCCGAAATGATAGTAAGTGACGCTAACGCAAATAGTGAAAAGTCCGACATTTATGCATTAGGTGTATTGGCTTACAAAATTTTAACAGGCAGCCTGCCTATAACCGGTAATTCTCTTCCAGAGCTGGCCCAAAGAATTTTCAATAAAACAGAAGAGAAAAAACAACTCCAAGTAAGATTCCCAAATGACCCTTCTAAAGTTTCTGTTTTGTTAGAAAAAGTGCTAAGCACAAATTTCAAATCTGATTTAGAAGATTTTGGGCTAGAACTAATTATTCCAAAAGAAATTTTTGAACGCATCATTCACATAATCCAAAAGCTGATGGATCCAGAAAAAGACGATCGAATAGATCTCGTTTCTGCGATTAAACAACTAGATCAAATCATAACCGCTATCTCAGATTTGACAATAGACTCCCCTGATAGTGTTCGCATTCAATATGTAGATATTGTTACTGACCCCAGAATACCTCTTACATTTATTGATTCACAAGAGGACGCCGGTGAAACTCTGGATGGAGTGCCAAACTACGTTTCTGTCACTGGAAATCAAACGGCTATTACGGGAGAGACTCTCCCGCCTCCAAGGCAAGCGGCTGCACCACCTATTTTTGCTGCTGATTCTGTTGAAGAATTCGTAGAGCCTGGCAAAAGTTTTATTTTGGAAGAAACCGTCGTTGCCAATGCTCTAGGAACACTCTCAGTCGAAAGACGCTTAGGGCAAGGCACCCAAGGAACTGTCTTTGATATCTCTAATATAGATCGTCATTTCGCATTAAAAACCAATACCCCGGGTCCCTACGAAGACGCTGAAAAATCTAGGATCCGTTTTAATAATGAATCTACTCTTTTAGAACGACTGAAAGGTTCTCCTTACATCCCTGAATATATTACAGATGGGAAAATGACGGATCTTTCTTTCGAACAAGAGCTTCCAGATAATTTAAAAGAAACAGAGTATCTATTGATGGAGCTTGTCGAAGGCAAAGAGCTCATAGAGCTGATCTTTAAAAAAGAAGGCTCAGGGGATACCTCTGATTTGTATAGCCAATTTCAAGAATATGGCTTTAAAGACCGTCTTCAAATTATGCAAGAATTTGCCAAAGGCCTAAGCTATATTCATTCTAAAGGTATTGTGCATCTAGATTTAAAACTAGGCAATACCCTCTTAACGTCAGATGGCAATGTCAAAATAATTGATTTTGGTCTGGCCCAAACCAAAGAAGCAATTCGAAAGGGCTCCATAACAAAAGAAATTGGAAGTTTAATCAATATTTCTCCAGAAATGTTAGTAGGTGAACTTAATGCTATTGACGAAAAAGCAGACATTTATGCTTGGGGGGTCAATCTTTATTTCTTGTTTACTGGAACAGCCCCTTACGGAACAGATTTCAGCATAATGAGACTCTATTTTGATGATGTTTTAAATAAGGGTAAAAGTCCCATTTCCTTAGAAGATTTTAAAGAAAAATTCTTAAGCGACATGAAAGAATTTGGAAGTATTGAATTAACAATTCCTGAAGAAGTATTAAATCCTTTGGTTGAGTTGATGTACAAAGCGGTTCGCATGCGGCCTGAAGAACGTCCCTCAACGGAGAGCTTAATAAGAGAACTCGGTCAAATTATAGAGATAATAAACACCAACAATATTACGATTTCTGTCAATGAAATTGTAAAGCCTAAACGAGTGATCGAAAAAGAAGAAACCTTTGCCGATGTTGATTTGGATTTTTTCAATATAGCGCCTCTTGATGAAAAAAAAGAAGCTCCTGAAAAAAAATCAGACGATAAATTTCTTGATTCTATTCTTAAACGCTACAAAGCCCGACAGGATAGAGAAAGAGGTTCTGCTGAACACACTACTTTCACCACCCTACCTCTCCTAGAGGAGGAAGATGATTTTGAAAAATTCCCAACGTCTCCATTTGAAGAAAGTATTTTCAGTGCCCAATCTCTCGGCGACAAAAGAGTTGTCACAAAAGCCAATGTAAAAACCTCTCAAAGTATCGGAGAAGGATCAATGGGAGTTATCGACCGCGTAGAATTAGAAGCTCCCATTAAAACACTCGGCACAAATATTCCAATGGTCGCAGTCAAAAGACCTTCCAACCGTTACCTTAGAATGTTAACCCGAGAATTAGGGAGTCGTAAGGAAGCCTTACAAAGAGCAACTCGTGT
This sequence comes from Candidatus Omnitrophota bacterium, assembly GCA_029261035.1. Classification (GTDB taxonomy): domain Bacteria; phylum Omnitrophota; class Omnitrophia; order Omnitrophales; family JACROU01; genus JAJDCD01. The sequence goes on along the minus strand of JAJDCD010000023.1, from coordinate 23,941 downwards.
TTTTGCCCGTGAAGCTCAGATCTTAAAAGCCGCGGAAAAGTCCCCTCATGTGGTACGTATCTATGAGCAAAATTACGAAGTGGTGACAGATCCCGAAAGCTCCATAAAATGGAAACAGCCTTATATTGCGATAGAGCTATTAGAAGGCGGGGTATTTCTTGATGATAAATATTTCGCTAATAGAAACGTTTTTCCTAACACTATAAAAGATTATGAATCCGCCTCTTTATTTACGCGTGTTTTTGATATGCTTGCCATCGCCAAAGCTGTACAAAATTACCAAGCTCAAACGGGCCAAATTAACAACGACTTCAAATTAGAAAACTTTTATATAGATACCTACGGAACTGTCCGACTTTTCGATTTAGGTTTAGCCATCACACAAGAAGAAACACAAACTCTACCCGAGAATACCCGACGAGGGTCTATTGCTTACAACTCCCCAGAAATGGCCGCCGGAAACATACGGGAAGTATCTCAAAAGTCAGACATGTTTTCACTTGGAGTTGTCTTCCATCACTTGTTGACTGGAAAACTTCCTTTCGACCTCATTGGATTAAGCAAGGACCAAGCAAAAAAGAAAATCGCAGGGATACAGCCTCAGGATATTCAATCTTTAGACCAAAGCTTAAAAGAGTCTGGTGTCGCTGACTTCTCTTTTCCACAAAGGCTTCAAGATGCTATCACCACCCTTTTGAGTCCCAACCCTAAAAATAGATCCGCAGCACGCCAATTGGAAAAACGGTTGGAAAGAATCGTATCCGATATGATGAAAGAACAGCTAGAGCAAGCCCTCAATGCTATTTTAAGTCGAACTACAAACGAAACTATAAACATCAATGAATTCCGCGGTCTTCAAGCTATGAGCCTTTCCTTAAGAAAACTCTCTCAAAAGAATGAACTAAATCGAGAAAGATTTGGAACTGTATTTGAAAATTATCTAAAGAATGTAAGGAGTGATTTGGCTAGAAAATTCGAAATCGATGTCAACCTCTCCTTAGATGTTATTCCCGAAAGCCTTGTAGACCTGTTCTATGTAGCTCTTAGCGGAAATCCCCTAGCCAATTATTCTATCCTTCAGGACTTAGATAAAAAGCTAGAAGCAGAAATAGTGCGTTGGGAAATCTTATACGCCCTTAATTACGCGCTGGAAAGCAAAGGTTTACAACCTATTTCCAGCTCCGAATTCGAGGCTTTTTATACAGAAGCAGAAGACCTTAAAGATATTTTTGAAAAAATAGACTTAAGCGTATTGGGTGAAGCTCAATTGCAAGAAAAAGAATGGGAAGTAGAGGAGATGAAAATTGAGGAGTTGGAAGATTTAGATGAGTTGGATAGTTCAGACGAAGTAGCGGAGACAGGCATTGAAGGTTTAGATGAATTTCAAGAAATGTTAACCGATTTTCTTTCTGGGCTAGACTATTCAGAAAATAGCATCAACAAAGACCTAGTTAGATTTCTATTTCAACAATTTGGATATCAAATTACGGGCACGCCTATTTCCAGGGCCGCCTTAGTTGAGTTGGCTTCCCCGGCATTGGCTCCTGCAATGTTAGAAAAAGCAGTTAAAACGCTTTTGAATAAAATCTTTCCCTTACAGGTAAAAGATCTCAATTGGTCCGATGATTTTTATGAAAGTTTAAAGATTAGTCCTATAGATTATAATGAGCCTTATGAAGAGTACAAAAAAATACTCAAAAATAAATTAACAGATACTCTGAGAACCCTCTTCACACAACTCTCTCGCGATTCTCCAGAACGTGCCCAACAAATCTTTGCCAAACAGAGAATGGCTAAACTCAATAACGTTTTAGAGCCCTTCATTCGCGTTTCCTTTAATGGATTTAATTTCTTTGAATTTGATCGAGTGAAGATCTATGAAACAGACCGCTTACTGGATGAAGTTATTCAAGCTCAATCGTTAGGACAAATGGCAAACCTTTATCAAGCCCCCCCCCAATTAACAGCCTTTGAGAGCTTCAACCCTCAGGATCCAGCAGAGATACGGAACGCCTTAGAAGAAGTAGGCTTTGCTCCAGAATTTCTTTCAGAGCAAATAAATGAGATCCAAGTACAAGCTGAATCTCTAGGCGCCGTCAAAGCTAAAGTCCTTCGCTCTCTTGGTGTGGGGGGTTTTGGTGCTGTTTACTTAGTGGAACGCGCCGACGGCCAACTTTTAGCAATAAAACAACTGATCGAGCAAACAAATCCTTACAATGTTGATCTATTTAAAAAAGAGAAAGAAAACCACTCTTACCTCACCTCTCAAGCAGGTATTCAGTCTATTCCCAGATATGTTGCCGAAAATGGAAATAGTTATGCTATGGAGTTTATTGAAGGAAAGCCTTTAAACTTGATCACAGAAAACCAACTTCTTTTTGTTGGAAAACAAGACGCAAAATTAACTATGCTCAAAGATCTTTTAGATATTTTTGGAGTTAAAGCAGCAACAGCCCTATTTGAACTTCACTCAAAAGCCAAACATCCTGATAAAGGAGAGGGTGTTCACAGGGACATCAAACCTGCTAATTTGATTATGGATATAGACGGTAATGTTGTTGTCATTGACTTAGGCCTATTTAAATGGAGCTCCGAAATTAAAGAAGAAGAAATCATATACGGAACCCCAGAATTTATGGCTCCTGAATTAATAGGGCAAACCACTCAAGACCTATGGAATGCAGGACTCATCAATATAGATCAAATTGACGAGTATCAACAATACATCAGAAAAGAAAGTCAACGCTCTGATATTTATGCCTTAGGGGTCAGTCTGTACCAAGCTTTAACCGGTCGATTGCCCTACGAAATCGATTTTACACAAAAAAATGAGTTTGATGGCATTGCTACCACAATGCTTCGACAAAAGCTTAAATATGAACGTCCAAGTTTGATACTTGAACGTCGAGGGGTATCCTTACCTAAAGAACTCACAGAGCGTTTGGACACGATTGTAGATCAAGCATTGAATGCCAACCCTCTAAACCGATATGCCTCTTTAGATCTTATGGCACAAGATGTTTCCCAATTAATCAAAGCCATAGCGACATGGCAAACAACTTTAGATGAAAGTACAGGAGTTGGACAAGCAGCTTCATCAGCTACTACTCCGACAGGCCGTGGACAAACTCTTCGAGTTAACGTTCCTGGTTTTCAACGAACACAAGCGCTTGCTTCCCCTATCTCTAGTCGTATTTCAAACGTCAACGAATTAATGAATGAATATCGAAATCGAACACGCATTTCCGCCTCTTCTTTAGGGGCCCAAGTCTATACGCTATTGTCTGGAATTGATATTGAAGAACTGCCAACAGGGCTACAACCCCTTCCTTTAAACTCCTTAGACAACAAAATCCCTGTTACTTTGAGCGAATGGGTTATGAGAGCAATCTTAGGAGAGTTTGAAACTCCTAACGCCTTCATTGAAGATTATTTTAATAACATCCTTCCTTCCATCAAGACTGAATTAAATATGAATGCGCCCACCTCATTCCCTACTACTATTCAAGCAAATGTCATAGATGTAAACAAGGCAGCGCAACAAATTATGGATGGCGTTACGAACTACAAAGGAGATCGCGTCGGAACTGTTTTTATGCCCCTAAATGAAGACCTTGTGAAACGTTTTGAAACCGCAGAGACAAATCAAATTTATAACTCGGACCGTGCCGCACTATTTTTCCTTATTGGTAACAGACAAAAAGCAAATCGTTTGAATAAAGCATATCCAAACCTATTCCAAAGAAAAAGAATGGGATTTGTGTTTTATCCAAAAATAGCTCAAATAGATGCTTCTCAAGGGCTTTCATCTTTAAATGAATATGATGTTCAAAATCTAATTAATCAAAGAGCCGCTCAATTTATTCGTCCCATGCTTAGAAAAGCTGGACTTAGTAATCTGTCTCCGGAAAATGTGGCTTTAGTCAGCTCGGAGTTCAAATCCGATTTGGGAGAAGATGTAAAACGCCTTAAATACAATTCAGACAAATTCTCCAAAGACGAAGAGTATGCAGCCGCTCATGCCATGGCCTCGGCCTATCTCGCCCTCGGCTTAGAAACCGATGGTCTTTTTGAAAAAGACTCTGATGGCAGCTTCACCCTCTCTGAGAGCGTCCTCACAGGCTTAATTCAGCTCATGAAAGCTAAACGCCTCGTTGCAGTTATGGCTTAATCTCCATAAACCCCTCAAAAAGGTTGGTTTTTACGTTGTTTTTTTGATGTATTTTTAGTATGATTGGGGCTCTTTTTTACGGCCTTTTAACTCTACAAAACAAGTGAAGACTATGACTGAAAAACTCTCTATATCTCAAATTGAAGAAAAAGCTCTACTTATGCGTAGAGAAATTGTACGCATGATCCACAAAGCAGCTTCAGGGCATCCTGGCAGCTCTCTTTCAGCAACCGATATTATTGCAACGTTGTTTTTTAATGAATTAAATCATGACCCTAAAAACCCTGAATGGGAAGATAGAGATCGTTTTATCTTTAGTAAAGGGCACGGAGTACCAGCGCTTTATGCTGCACTTGCCTTAAGTGGTTACTTCCCTACGGAAGAGCTTTTAACGCTTAGACAAATAAACAGCCGTCTCCAAGGACACCCTGTTGTAACGTCCCTTCCAGGTATTGAAGCCTCGACAGGTTCTTTGGGACAAGGGCTCTCCATCGGAATTGGACATGCTTTAGCTGCTCGCATGGCAAAAAAAGATTACCGCACTTACGTCATGGTAGGTGACGGAGAATGTAATGAAGGACAAGTTTGGGAAGCCGCCATGTTTACCGCGTTCCACAAACTGAATAATGTTTGTGTCATCTTAGATTATAATAAATTTCAACTTGATGACTCAGTTAAAGTCGTCTTAGATATGCACCCTATGGATGAAAAATGGCGCGCCTTTGGATTTGCTGTCCGCGAAATTAACGGCCACAATACCAGTGAAATTCTAAGTGCTTTTGAATGGGCACGAACCGTAGAAGATAAACCTCAAATTATTATTGCACATACCGTCAAAGGACAAGGGGTTTCCTTCATGGAACACAACAATCATTTTCATGGTGTGGCTCCTACAGACGATGAGCTAAAAGCTGCTTTAGTAGAACTTGGCGAATAGCCTTCGGCCAATAAAAATTAATTTATCTCTATTTAACAAAAAATCGGAATGGGAAAAATGATGACAGATTCTACAACAAAACCAAAATTAGAAAAAAAGATGGGAATGGCTACTCGGGACGCTTACGGAAAAGAATTAGCTGTCCTTGCGGAAACAAACGATAAAATTGTCGTTTTAGATGGAGATCTATCCAAATCAACAAAGACTGTTTTCTTTGCTGAAAAGTTCCCAGAACGTTTTTATAACTTTGGTATTGGAGAAGCCAACATTGTAGGCGCCGCTAGTGGCCTTGCCTCTTGTGGACTTATTCCTATATGCTCCAGCTTTTCTTGTTTTATTACCTGTAAAGGGTACGACCAATTACGCCTTGCCGTCGCTTACTCAAAAACAAATGTTAAGGTCATTGCTTCTCATGGAGGAATCAGTGTTGGCGAAGATGGCGTCAGCCAACAAGCAATAGAAGATTTTGCGTTAATGTCCAGCCTCCCTAATTTTACTGTGCTCAACCCTTCAGATGAAGCCTCTGCCCGTGCTTTAGTAAGACAAGCACTCAAGTATGACGGCCCTGTTTTTATGCGTACAGGAAGACCCAATGCACCAATCGTTCATGATGAAAATCAAAAATTTGAAATGGGCAAAGGAATTAAACTTCGAGATGGAAATGATGTCGTTATCGTAGCAACAGGACTTCTTGTTTGGGAAGCTTTAGAAGCGCACGAGCAACTGAAAGACAAAGGTATTAGTGCTTCTGTTATCGATATTCACACACTCAAACCTATTGACGTAGCCCTTCTCACAGAAGAGGCTCAAAGAACTGGCGCTGTTGTTACCGCAGAAGAACATTCTATTTTTGGCGGCCTCGGCACTTTGGTCTCAAAAGTATTAGCCGAAAATGCTCCTGCCCCACAAGAGTATGTGGGTGTTCAAGACACTTATGCAGAATCCGGGAAACCAGCCGAGCTCATGGTAAAGTATGGTTTAACTGCAGAGAAAATTGTCGAAGCTGCTGAAAAAGTCGTCAAACGTAAAAAATAACAACAAAGACAAGCTTGTTGTAACCCTGAGCTTGCCAAAGGGTCTCAAAAAAACTCCGTTTCATTTTTAATCCCTTAAATTCTTAAGCCATATTAATAAATAAAGGATATCCTCATGAGTAAGAAATTAAATAAAAATAGCGCTACTATTACAGAAGGTCCTAGCCGAGCTCCTGCTCGAGCCATGCTAAAAGCAATGGGGCTTAAAAATAAAGATATCTATCGTCCTATGATTGGTGTTGCCAATACCTGGATCGAAACCACCCCTTGCAACTTTCATCTTAGACGCCTTTCCGAAAAAATTAAGGATGGCATTCGAAAAGCAGGCGGAACCCCTATTGAATTTAATACCATTGCTATCTCTGACGGAATTACTATGGGGACCGAAGGAATGAAAACTTCCTTAATTAGCCGTGAAGTAGTTGCTGACTCGATTGAACTTGTAGCTCGAGGTCATTATTTTGATGGGATCGTTGCTATTTCTGGTTGTGACAAAACTATTCCAGGAACCGTAATGGCGCTATGCCGTATGGATGTCCCCTCCCTTATGATTTATGGTGGATCTATTGATCCTGGTAAATATAAAGACTGTGACGTTACCATCCAAGATGTTTTTGAAGCTGTTGGCCAATACTCCGCAAAGAAAATATCAAAGAAAGAATTTGAAAAATTAGAAGATGTCGCTTGCCCAGCAGCAGGTTCTTGTGGGGGTCAATTTACGGCAAATACCATGTCTACAGCATTTGAGGTTATGGGCATTTCCCCTATGGGTGTCAATGCAATCCCTGCAATGTCTAAAGCAAAAGACAAAGCTTGTTTTGAAACAGGAAAGCTCATCATGGACGTTCTAAAAAAAGATATTCGTCCAAGCAAAGTGATTACTAAAAAATCGCTAGAAAATGCTATTGCCGCTGTTGCCATGACAGGAGGATCTACAAACTCTGTTCTTCACCTTCTAGCTATTGCTCATGAAATGAAAATTAATTTATCTATTTCGGATTTCGATCGTATCAGTAAACGAACCCCTCTTCTCGGGGATTTAAAACCCGGTGGAAAATATGTAGCAAGTGACGTTTATAAAGCCGGTGGAATTCGCCTTGTTGCAAAACGAATGCTGGATGCGAAACTGCTGCATAAAGCTTGTATGACCGTCACAGGGAAAACCATTGCTCAAGAAGCAGCAAAAGCCACAGAACGCAAAGGGCAAAAAGTAATTCGATCACTGAAAGACCCAATCAAAGCTACAGGTGGACTTGTTATTTTAAAAGGGAACTTATCCCCTGAAGGCTCTGTAATTAAAGTTGCCGGTTACAAAAAAGTATTCCACGAAGGTCCTGCAAAGGTTTTTAACTGTGAAGAAGACGCTTTTCGTGCAGTGAAACAAAAAAAGATTATCGCAGGCGACGTTGTCGTTATTCGCTACGAAGGCCCAAAGGGTGGTCCTGGTATGAGAGAAATGCTAGGAGTAACTGCTGCTCTTGTAGGGGAAGGCTTGGGTGAAACCGTAGCGCTCATTACAGACGGTCGATTTTCTGGTGCGACTCGTGGGTTTATGGTAGGACACGTTGCTCCTGAAGCAGCTGCAGGTGGAACCATTGCCGCTGTTCGAACAGGTGATATTATTCGTTTGGATATCACAAAAAGAAAAATTGATGTTCTTTTAAGCCAAGCAGAAATTAAAAAACGTCTTAAAACTTGGAAAGCTCCTAAACCTCGTTACGAAACAGGTGTCATGGCTAAGTATGCAAAACTCGTTTCTTCTGCTTCTCAAGGGGCTATTACCTGTTAAACCCTTTGATTACTAGTGCATAGCGTTTAGCGTAGAGCGGATAGATAAAAAGTTTTTGTTGAACTTTTGTCATTCCCGACTTGATCGGGAATCCAGTTATATTTAACTCTGGATCCCCGCTTTCGCGGGGATGACAGCACAGAGAAACAAAGGCCCTAACACACAAAGGACGCTCATGCTCACGCTCCCCCATAAAATCCACAGCGAGTTAATAGCTCTCACACAAAAAGGGTATCCTGAAGAAGTATGCGGTTTGCTTGTAGGAAAACGGGGTCCCACCAAAAAAGAAATTCAGCGGCTTTATCCTGTCAGCAACTTAAACCCAGATCATAAAAATGACCGCTATGATTTAGATCCAAAACAGTATGCTGCTATAGAAAAAGCTGCAGAAAATGAAGGGTTAAAAGTGATAGGTATTTATCATTCCCACCCAGACCACCCGTCAATGGCATCAGAAACAGACAGAAGCCTTGCGTGGCCTATCTTCTCTTATGTTATCTGCTCTATTAATCAGGGGAAGTTTTCACAAATGCAATCTTGGATTTTAAATGAAGAGTCAAAACAATTTATAGAAGAAGAGATACAAATACTCTCCTAAATTTTTGTGCCGTCGGGGATAATTCCATTCTTAGGAATAATAACAATTCCATCTCGAATACAATAGTTCAAACTATCAAAATTATCTAAATTTTTCTCATTACGAATAGATACATTTTTCCCAATACGTGCATTCTTATCAATAATAGCTTTACGGATAAATGTATTCTCTCCAATGCCAATTGGAGGGAATTTTTTAGGGACTTTCCACTCGTAATAATCCGCTCCCATTAAAACCGTATCTTCGACTTGAGAGTTTTTCTTTAAAATAGATCGTAGTCCAACGCTACAACGTTCTATATGAGTCTCTTCAAGCACACAACCCTCCGGAATAACCGCTTGATCAATAACACTTTTAGCTATTGTGGTTGGAGGCAAAAAACGAGGATGGGTATAAATCTTTTGTGGGGCTAAAAAACTAAATTGAGAGTCTGTCTTTGTCAACTCCATACATGAGTCATAAAAACTATCAATGGTTCCAATATCACGCCAATAATCTTTAAAATAGTAACCATACGCTTTATGTTTAAAAAGTGCTTTTGGAATAATTTCTTTCCCAAAATCAGACTCATTCCCTAATAAGAGCTGTTCTAAGATTCGAGCTTTAAAGATGTAAATGCCCATAGAAGCTAAGTAGTGTGGTTTATCTTGAGGAATGTGATATCTCTTTTTTAATGCCGGTGACAAATCTACTGTTTTAAGCTGAGCCTTTTCTTTGGGCTTCTCCTTAAAATCGACAATTCTCTCATCATCATCTAAGTTCATAATCCCATAATGCCGCGTTTCTTTCTCTTCGACTGGGTTCACCGCAAGTGTAATATCCGCATCTTTATCTATGTGGAAGCGAAGCACCTCATTAAAATCCATTCGATATAAATGATCTCCCGATAGAATGAGCACATTATCATTAGGTTTCAAACTATAGTGTGTCATGTGTTTTCTTACAGCATCGGCCGTACCTTGAAACCAGTTCATATTCCCCATGGTCTGCTCTGCAGCCAAAAGCTGAACTTTAGTATCTGAGAAATAGTCAAACTTATAAGTTTGGTGTATGTGATTATTTAATGAAACCGAATTAAACTGGGTTAAAACATAAATATCTTTAATTCCAGAGTTAAGGGAGTTGCTAATAGGAATGTCAATAAGACGGTACTTCGTACCGATAGGAACCGCTGGCTTAGAACGAAATTGGGTTAAGGGATAAAGTCTCTTTCCGTGCCCACCCCCCAAAATAATGCATTTAAGATTATTCATAAATCTTTTATTTCGTACTTTCTATTTTTCTTAAATGTTTTGAGAAATCACGATAAGTCCCTGTTAAAGGAGATCCTGTCAAATGCCATAAATAGCCAAATTGAACACCTCTATTTGCAAGCACAAACAACGAGGAAGAAATAGTACGTGTTCCCTTCTTTTTCCCTACAGCCTTCTTCTTTTTCTCTTCAGGATTATTTTTACTCTCTTCATGCTCACGACATAATTGAATCAAACGGAAAAAAATATCTCTCCACTCATCTAAGTAAACTTCTTGAATATATTCACTTTCTGGATTATGTTCCATTTTTTCGACAACGTGCTTCACAAAAGGATCTTTTTTAGGATTAATTCCTTCGGGAAGGATAACATAATAGCCATTGTCTAGTTTTTTTGCGGTTAACTTCTTACCATCCCATTGAGCAGAGTAAGCAACATTCATATTCCCAAAAAATAAATTAAAAGGTCTGCTTTCTTTTGCTGACTTTTTAAGGAATGCTAAAACTTTATCTGGATGCTCAAGCTCCAGAGCTTGAGATACAAGTTGTCCTCTAGATTTTTTCTGTGCAGCCAACGGCTTTTCGTTTCGATTAACCAAAGCAACCACAAGGTTGTGTTGATTAGACCCTACCCATGTACCCTCAGAAGAAGCGTCCAAACCTGCAATCACAGACTTCTTATCTTCCGTCAATTTAGGCATAGAAGTTTTTCGTTTTGGATTTTCTTCTCGATTATATCCAATACAAATAGGAAAGTTTCGGTAGGTCCTAAGACCTATAATAAGTAATGACATATAACAGTACTTCCTTGTAAATAGCGTAAATCCTTTAAAAAATTAAAAGCCAGTTTTAATTATCGGCCACTTCTGCCCGTCTCTCAAGCCCTGATTTTCACAAAATTTTATAAATATACTCATTTCATCTAATAGAAGCTTTACTTTCAGACCTAAGCACTCAGGAGGAAATTCTTCTAAATACTTACTAGCAGAGCGATACAAAGACCAAGCTGGAGTAAAATTACTTCTCTCTACATGATAGAGAGAGCCTGCCAACTGAATAAGTGCTTTAAAGTACAGTCGGTGGGGATTGTCCCGTTGTTCCAACCACAAGTCTTCTAGGACTTCATGGCTATCCCAATACCGCCTCTCATTAAATAACTCTATAAACTCAACATACCGCTGATCATATTTTTCCACAATCACCATTCATTTTTTTTACATCGCTTTTAGCAAATCGCTAAAAATATTAAAGAAACGAAGTCGAAGTCGGGGACATGGATTTTTGGAACTATTGCGAAAGCAATTGTGCCAAAAGTGCGTGTCCCCTAGACAAAGGATAGGCTGTACCCATTAACAAAAGTGACAGTCACCTAAGGTGACAGTCACTTTTGTGCTGTCTGAGCGCCGAACCAAAACCATTCCGACGACGAACAGAGAACACATCCCACTTACCTACTACTTCTTAAACCGTCCAATCCCCAACAACCGCCCCAAATTAGCCTTAGCATTTATCTTTGGAACAATCCCACTCTTCTTCGCGGTTGTCATCACCGTTGTCACCCCAGGCCCATGCCCTGCTAAGACACAATCACTATGAACAACTACACAAATCGAAACAGCACCTTGCTTGTACGTCCTTCCATAAGAGTTATCATGATCCATAATAGCAACAAAATCTCCAAAACATAACTTATCTAAGTTATATTTTTTTACTATTTTTTCATCATGAGTCATGATGTCATAATCTCCCGTTCCAATATTCATGGAGCCAATGCCCGACCCCATCACACAAGCAGGAACAACGGTTGTCACTCCCACTTCAAGAACACCATTTGTTTCTTTAATTGGCATTTTATGCAACACTCTAGGATCTAAACTATAAGTCAAGACATCTGGATAATCTAGAAGCTGAAGCCCTTGTCCTTTTGTACGAATTAAAATTTTGTCATCCATCGTCATTTGATCTAAAGTTTTAGCATCAAAATCAATCATCACATGCTCAACACCACCATGGGTCCCAAGTACTGTCCCCTTTTTTCCCTTTGCCGCACCAGAAACAATACGTGCTTCATTCCCAATACACGCCAAAAAGTTATAACCTGAATTAGCCTTACTTGAGCGATTGTTCTCATCTTGAATTGTTGAAACACCCGCCTCAATATGATCCCCCGCCCATCCAAATGCAGGGTCTCCTACCTTTACATTGTAAGTAATCCCTCCCGTAGAAGGAAAAGCATAAGGAACTCCATCATGCCCTACTTCAAAAGCTCCCCATTGGTAGGCGCTTGCTGGCTTGCCCTGAACAGCCATTTCAACAAGTTTTTTTTCATTCGTTTTTAACATGATTTACCTCATTTATTTGTGTAGAGCGGATAGAATCCCATTTCTAAAAAAGTCCTCTACATAATAATAATTATTAAAGATAGTATATAGTAAAAAAAGGTTGGCTGAAAGTTAGAAGTCTGTAAAAAAGGTCGATGTTACTTAGTCCATAGCATATGGGAAAAATTAAATTCTAGTTGTCATCCTGAGCGTAGCGAAGGATCTTTAGCAAATTAAAACCCCAAGATTCTTTGCTACGCTCAGAATGACAGCCCCCTCGAACGACTACGTACGAGACAGGGGGAATCTATGCCTGATATGCCAAGCGTTGTAGTTGGATCGCTTGCTCATGAATATCATCAATGAGCCCTTGAAGCATTTGATCTCGATTTAAACTGAAGAAATTATCTGCATAAATAAAAACTTCCCCAGGAATAACTTGTCTCAATTCTAAATTTTTACCTTCAAAAAGCGAAACTAATTGTGCCAAACTAATTTCCAAGAAAGCAACGTCATTTACGATACCGTAGTTCTGGTCTGCATTCTGAAAAAAGTCTGTATCCTGAGCTAGTGAACTTACTTTAACAATAGACTCACTAGGCAGCTCAACATTCTGTTTCCAAGCTGGAGCGGGTAATAAAACAGAAATGTGTTTATTCCCATAAAGTTGCTGTAATGTTTTAATCGGTAAACCTGCAGGCAAGCGTCGCACCACTTGCAACAACTCTTCTCCCATAAGTCCTTTTAACGCTATTTGCCAATTTTGAGACGTGGCGGGGATAACTTTAAAACGTTCTCCAAATCGATAAAACTGCTCATCAATTTTTTCTATATCCTCAGCAGAGCCTAAATGGACAAATTGAAAAGTTGCATTTGGATTATTCTGAAGATGAAATTCAACCGCTTGTTTGTAAGCATCGTTGTTTAATGAAAAGACACTACTCGGATCACTCAAGGCCAAAGTAACCGAAACTCGATTATTTTTGAGTTTCAAAATCACTGCTTTTAAAATTTCTGTTTGCAAATTAGTTTGAACACGTCCCAAGCTTGTCTCCATGTTCTGAAGCTGCACTGAGGGATCTTGTAAACCAATACGAATGATTCCATCTGCAATCAAAGGGTTCACAAATCTTGAATCTTCTAAAGCCACTTCCGCTAACGCTACTTGCTCTTCAAGAGTGAATCGCTTATTTGGAATGGTAGCTCTAAACAAAGACAAGTATTCCAGAAAACTCTCTGGAGTGCTTACGACGCCACCCAGCTGTGCAATGCGATCTGCCGTCGGAAAATTAGGAGTTGTTGGGAAACGAGGGTTGGGTATAACACGATTCACCGTTGGTAGCGGCAATCCAGCTTGAGGGAACCCCAAACTACGCGCTTGTAAAACAAGCTCTGCATCAGGAACACTTGTATCCACTTCGCCAGTGGATGGATTAACAGTTGCTTGAGTATCCTGACCCACAATAACTTCAGGAAAACTCACATTTGTATTTCCCTCAGGGATTAGCAGCTGGCCGCTAGCCTCAACGGCAACAGAAGGCAAATTCAAAGCAGCTTGTGTGTTTGATGATATCACCGCCAGAGGTAAAGAGGGACTCGTTGTGGTCTCCGTAGTAAATGGTTCTCGGGCTCTATTGTCCAAAGGAAATAAAATAAGCACTCCAGAAAGAACCGCATTATCTCCTATAACAAGCCTTTGATTATCACCCACATTTAACCGTAAGTTTTCTAGTCTTACATTATTCCCAATAATAAGAACTGAGTTTTGTCCCAAACTAATTTGAGTTTCTCCAACAACATTTAAATTTTCCCCAATAAAAAAGCGCGTTGGGTTTACTGGTAAAATACTTTTTCCTGGCATCACCGGCACTAATGCAGGAGTCGCAGTAACATTGAACGATGAATTCTCTTGAACTAGAAGCCCTGGAGCTACTTTAACCTCTGGAAGTGCAACACGAGAAATAGCTTCATCTTGAACAAAAGTTCCATCAGGACTCACAGGTCGAGGCGCTAAAGCAAAAAGCAAATTAGGGGAAAAATGAATAGATGCACCTATTGCTAGTTGAGGCTGACTCCCAACAGCTGTTAATGCTTGTATTGTTTCATTTGCACTAGAAAGAGGCGTTGAAAGATTTTGAACATCTAATGCTATAGGTTTAGCTTTCGATTCTGGAGAAACGGCCACCGGAACAGAACTTTCAGCACTTACTTCGGAAATACTAGACGCATCTATAACCTCAGCCAACTTCGCTCTAACACTTTCTGGCAATTCCTGAGTAGCAATAACTTTGCTTTTTCCTTGTGCTAGGCTCGAAAAAGCAGAACGAACATCCAAAGGCATTGCTGAAGATGCATTTCTAACTCTAAGTGGATAGCTCTCTATAGATTTAGCAATTACCAAAATAGATTCCTGAGGATGAGCTGTAACAGTTACTTTTTCTACCAATATTTTATCCGAATTCAAATAACTTCGACTAATAGTAGAAGGTCTACCTAGAGTCTGATTTTCTGATGTGATTAAAGCCAACTCCAAAGGTGGTGTAACTCTTGTGGAAGCCACCCTATTCTCATTAATGACAGCACTGAGTTTAGAAACAATTTCCGCATTCGATAATATTTTTAAATTCTCTCCCAAACTGCTTGCTTGAGCTTGAGACAATTCTTGAAATGCTGAATAGATATCTTCCCGATCTCTTACTTGAGGGTTGTTGAGCAATGCTTTAAGAATGGTTTTCGCATCCGCCTTAGGCCCATACTCAACCGTGATCTGGACATTGTTACCACCCAAAGGGATGTACCTTACATCTACTTGGTTTGGTGTTGTTACCAAAAAATTAAGCTGCAGTTTAAAAGCAATACCGTCTACACTTACTTTTTCAAAATCTACCAAAGTCAATTCTGTAGAAGTGCTTTTGATAACAGATTCTTTAGGTTTTGGAGCTTCTGTAGGCACCTTACTTCTTCTTGCAAGATCAGGAAAATACTCTTCTGCAAGCTGGTTCAACTTAACACTAAAGACCACAGGGATATCGCTTGCAGGACTATAATTAATTAAAGCTTCTAAAATATCTCTGACTGTTCTATCTTTTGTATAAAAAACTTCTACTTGTCTATTTTCGGCAGAAATATTAAGAGAACTTGTTTTATCATTTGGATTTTCAACCAAAGCAAAACTAGTTCCTTCCGTTCCAAATCCATCTTGAATGAGCTTTTGCATCTGTCCTTTTAAACCAGCAATTGTAAGCTCCTGAGTCCAGCGACTCCCATCAAATCCTAAGCTTGATGCTTCTTGTTGTTCCAGACGAATGATTCCTTCTTCGACAACAACTGTGGCCCCAGCCCGTTCAAATAGAGGGTTTTGATTTAAGTAGGCTTCATTAAACTCTGCAGTGTTTACTTCATTTAAAAGTTCAGTTGCAATCTGCGCGCGTACCCAAGCATTCGCAGGTTGCTCAGGGTCTAGCTCTGCATAAGGAACTGCTGCCATCTTACCTGTTACAAAACTCAAATCTCTGGATTCGAAAACAGCATCATAATAGTTTTGAATATCCGTTTTACTTTTAAGCTGCGGTTGAATCACAGAAAACTGTATCGGATCTTTAATCAGCTCCAAATACAAACCTTCTGTATGAAACCCTCCACTTAACACAATTACAGAATCACTTTTTTCTTTTTGTAATGCTTGACGAATACGCTCAGCAAATACTTGCTCACGATCCCGTGCAAAATCATAAAAACGAACGGCGTTCTCAAAAGCCGTCTGAGCTTTCTTCATCAGTTCCAACTCCAACCCTTTAGAACTTAACTCCAACTCTTGATAACGGCGCATCCAGTCGTTAGGACTGATTTGACTAAGTTCAGCCAAGATTTTTTTCCACGTCTCACGGGTGGATTCTAAGGACAAAAGATCTTTTAGAATACGTAGCTCATGCTCTAATTGAATAACCTTTTTCTCTTTTTCTGTTTCTGCTAATTCAAAATAAAGGCTTTCTTTTAAAATCTCCATCTCTCTAAACAGCTCGTTTCCATCCATATCAGAAGTTAGAAGCTGAGAAATAAAAGACTTTCTTATATGCAAAAATTGATTCCAATCAACGCCTAAGCTCTCTGCTACTTCAAAAAGGCGCGCAACACTCTCTTCGTTAATCCTAGAAACTTGGTTGGTCCCTATCAAAGAAAGCAACTGTTGTTGTTCGGGGTATGTGGCCAAAAGAGTCGTAAGCTCTTTCTTCTCTTTTGCTAAAAGGTCTGTTCTTATTTGTGTGGACGCTTCATTACTGATGGCAAGACGTACTAAGTTGGGATAATCCCGGATGTTCTTTGGATCATTTAAAGGGTATATCAGGTTCTTTAAGGTCATAGCATCTAACGCACGAAACCAGGCCAGCAAAGAAATCTTTTTCTTTTTGTAATCAGAAAATTTACGATCTAACTCTCTAAGCTTACTATTAAACACTCGAGCTTTTAGGGCATCCAAACGACTTTCGAGTAAAGAAATAAAACGAGTTGTTTCACTCTTCAATTGAATCACATTCATAAAAGCGACACGCTCTTGAGTATAAAGCTCCGCTTTCTCCAAGCCTAAAAAGGAGACATCCTTAGCCTCAGGCTCCAACATAAAAAGCTCCGCCCCATTAACCAACCCTTTTTGAGCCAACTTTTCTGCAACCTGCTTATTTATAATCTCGGAATCAGAAAAATCAAAAACACGCGGTTCTAAAGACTTCGTCGCTCCTTCAACCAAAACTGTTTGGGT
The DNA here is from genome assembly GCA_029261035.1 of Candidatus Omnitrophota bacterium. GTDB lineage: Bacteria > Omnitrophota > Omnitrophia > Omnitrophales > JACROU01 > JAJDCD01. Next base: position 7,083 of record JAJDCD010000023.1, on the reverse strand, counting down.
TTTAAGTTGAGGAACCATTTCTTTTAAAATATCTCTCACTTTTTGTTGTGCTTCATAATTAGAATGTGCATCCTGAATAAAGAAAACTTTCTTGCCTTCAGAATGTTTAGAGGCATACATATTAACTGTAGCCAATTGTGGAGAAATTTTAATTCCTAAAGTTGATGCTTCTGGATTTGCTGTCACAGGAGAAATAATAACTGTCTGCATAACAAATACCATGCTCATTAATATAGATAAAATTTTAATTCTTTTCATGGATCAAAACCGCCCTTTTCCCTTGATTTATATAGATTCTAAACCTTTTGCCAAAGGTTTAATCCCAAAATAGTAGCACTCGTCATTTCCTATGTCAAATAAAAGAAACCCTTCTTTTCAAAGAGTCTCATTCAAAGTACAATACTTGATTATCGACTAAATTCAACCATTCCGTTAGAATCATAACTAATTGAAAATAAAGGGGATAGACAAAAAGATGAAAAAAGTACTTATTTTATGTACCGGAAACTCCTGTAGAAGCCAAATAGCCGAAGGCTATTTAAATCATTTTGGAGGCTCTAATTTTGAAGTTCATAGCGCTGGCTCCAAACCAGCCCCCGAGGTCCATCCTCTAGCAATTAAAGTTATGCATGACGACAATATTGACATCACTTCAAACCAACCTAAGAACTTAACCCAGTTTTTAGAAGTAGAATTCGACTATCTCATCACCGTCTGTGACAACGCTAAAGAAGCATGTCCCATATTTCCAGGCAACGTCACCCACATTCACTGCAGCTTTGAAGACCCCGCACATGCCGAAGGAACAGAAGAAGAACAAACAGCCTTTTTCAAGAAAGTGCGAGATCAAATCAAAGAAAAGATGGAAGAGTTTGTAAGTCAAAAATTGGTTTAAGGGTTGATTTTATTTGAGGGGTGGGGGTATTAGCAAAAATATAATATTCCCGGCGCTCAGACAGCACAAAAATTGAGGAACGATTTTTGTGAACTCGTGGCGGGAATATTATATTTTTGCGGAAGTTATAACGACTTGTTAGAAAAAAAAGAAATTGAAGACAAGAGCGCCATCGAGGGCCCTTGTCTTCAGAGATCTAATGTGTTTCGTTATGCTATTCATAACGAAACCCCAGTTAATTATTAACGATTTAAAGTAACCACAGGGATTACACCACCAGACAATAAGAAATATTGATTTAGGATTTAGGTTTAAGAACTAAATGAATCCTAAATCAAATGTTCCATACAACGAATGCTTTTATCCCAGATAGCAGCTATATTCCCACAAACAAATAAGCGTTTCATTATTTAAATAATAATGAAACACACTATGCCAAGCGAATAAGAGCTACTCGATGTAGATCTTATTTGCAACACGCCACACCAAAAAAGATTTGTATTAACGCGAAGGAGTCGGAAGGAACCTCTCCCGCCGCGAGTTGCGCAGCCCAAAGGGCGAGCATGTCTGAGCGCCGGGAGAGATTCCTTCCGACGACTAAGACCCCCCAAACAAACTCTAATCCTTACTTCCGCTCCAACTGATAATCAACCGGATTAATAGAAGTCCCCACAGCCACTGAAACCTGACTCTCTTCCCCACCCGTCTTAAAATCCAAAACAGGCTCTTCCCCTTCAACCCTCGGCTTTTTAGAATAATTCATCAACAACTTAATAGCCAAATCCTTAGTTTCCTCAGTCAACTCTCCAATAAGAAGCGCACTAGGACCATAAAAGTTATTAGGAATAAATAGAGAAGACTTCCCCTCTTCATAATAAGCTTCTAACTTTAAATTCTGCTCTTCACTCTTACCTAAAATTACCTTCGCATTTTCGGACAAACGAAAATGTCTTCCAAACTTAACCAAATCAAAATCCCAACGGGTATACTCTTTCTGATTTTTAAAAATATCTTTCACTCGAAAACCCACTTCAGGCTCAGTAAGCAAACAACCCGTGGAAGGCTGAGGAATATCTTTCATTCCAAAATCATGAGCCATTTGGATCAACTCTTTTCTAGAGCGCCCCGAAATACCATGCAACTTTTCTCGATCTAAAATACCTTCAATCTCTGGCTTCGTAGGAGGTAATAACTTTGCTGACAAAGGACGAACCAACAACCCTCCCAACCCCGTATCTCGATCAATAATTTCCAACTGCCGTTTCATTTGAGAATTAGGCCTTTGCCCAATAACCTCCCCTGAAATCATAAAAGAAGCTCCCACCTTTTCCATAAACTTAGCCGCCAAAGCAAACATATAAATCCGACAATCCGTACAAGGATTCACCGCTCGACCATAGCCATACTTAGGCTTCTCAACCACACGAAGATACTCTTCATCTGTAGACAACATCGTCACAGGCACACCCAGCTCTCGAGCCGCCTGACCGGCCTCATCATTACAGCAATTAAACTGCGTCTTAAAACTAAGCGCCTCAATCTCAATCCCTTGCGCCTGAACAATCCTAATCGCAAGCTTACTATCCAATCCCCCTGACAATAACGCAACCGCCTTCTTCTTCAAAACCCTTCTCCTCTTCTATAGCAAATAGCCATCAACCATTAACTTTTAGATTTTCGTACCATAAAAATAAATCCTACATAAACACAACCGCCAACAAACGCCTTTATCCCTGAAAAAATTTATACCCCTAAAATAAACAAGCGTTTCATTATTTAAATAATAATGAAACACATCATACCAAGCGAACAAGAGCTACTCAATGTAGATCTTGTTCGCAACACCCCCACCCCAAAAAGTTGTAATTAAAACGAGGAGGAGGAAGGAACCTCTCCCGACGCGAGTTGCGCAGCCCAAAGGGCGAGCATGTCTGAGCGCCGGGAGAGGTTCCTTCCGACAACTAAGACTTCCCACAAATTCTCCCTTTACCCCGTATTCTTCAACCCCTGTGAAATCCCATTAATACTCAAAAAAACAGCCCTCTCCAACTGCTCCTTCTTACTCGAATTATCCCTAAGCGCCCTCAACTTCTTTAAACAACTAATCTGAATATAACTCAGTGGATCCACATAAGGATTTCTCAAACGAATCGAATTTTGCAACGTCTGACGATTTGCCAACAACTCTTTCTGCTGTGTCAACTCCAGAACCGCTTTTTTACTCCATTGATATTCTTCTTCAATACGTCCAAAAATCCGATCTCGAATTGCTTTAGAAGAAACTAAATTGGAATACTGCCTGGCTATATGTAAATCTGCCTTCTTCATACTCAACTGCATCAATTCAACCATTGCTTGAAAAAAAGGCCATTCTTGATACATCTGTCGAATCTCCTCAATGCCCCCTTTTGGATTACTTCGAAGATAATCCCGATAAGCAGAACCAAAACCATACCAACCTGGAACCGTATGCCTGGATTGATTCCAAGCAAAAACCCATGGAATAGCTCTTAAAGACTCAATAGAGGAAACCGTTTTTTGTTGAAAATTTCTAGACGCAGGTCTCGAACCTATCTGATGACAGCTAATTTCCTGTATCGGTGTCGCCTGAGAAAAATATTCCAAAAATTGAGGATCATTATAAATCAAATCTCGATAAGTATGATGTGCCACATCCGAGAACTGCTCCATAATCTCTTCCCAAACCTTCTGCTTTGGATGTGTTTTTAAATGTTTCTTAGACAAACTTGCTTCAAAAACAGCAGAAATAACCAACTCTAAATTTCGTTCTGCAATCCAAGGATTTGAAAATTTAGAATAAATCATTTCACCTTGTTCTGTCATTTTAAATTTCCCACGTACAGTGTTCTGAGGCTGAGCTAAGATAGCTCTATTCGTCGGACCCCCACCTCGCCCAACCGTCCCTCCCCGTCCATGAAAAAACATAATCTGTACTTTGTATTTTTCTGAAACGCTCCACAATTCTTGCTGCGCTTTATATAACTTCCAATTTGAAGTTACAAATCCCCCATCTTTATTACTATCGGAATATCCCAACATAATTTGCTGTTGGTTATCACAGTTTTTTAAAATTTTTTGGTACGCTTTATTTTTGTACAAAACTTTCATAATTTGGGAAGATCGATGAATCACATCCACAGTTTCAAATAGCGGAACAATCGAGAGAAGCGCTTTAGGCCCATGATTTTCTTGTTCTGTCAGCCCCATAACGTGCAAGAGCCACCCTAAAGATAAAATATCGCTTGCTTGCTCCGTCATACTTAAAACATAAGAATCAATCACCCCTGAACTCATAGAGGATTTAATATTACGAACCGTTTCCAAGGTTCGTAAAACTTCCGTTACTTTAGCGCTCAATCCTTCGTAATCCTTTAATAAATCAGGTTTTTTTAACAAATCTCTAGTTAAGTATTCAACGCGTTCATCCTCTGACAGTTTTTTCCATTGAGTCTTTCCTGAACTCTTTCGATATACCAATTCACTGACTGTTTGAAAAATAGAATCTCGGTGATCTCTAATTTCCAAAGGAGCAAAACTAAAACCAAATAGACGGACCATTCTCAAAAAAGGATCCAACTCTTCCGTCGCCAGAATCTCAGCTTTCGAAGCTGTCAAACTTTTCCTCATCACCTTTATATCTTCAAGTAAATCATCTGAAATAGAGTAATAAAAGTAAGATTTACTCTTCTCTTTTTGTCCAGACTCAAAATACCGTTTTTTATCTTCTACTCTTTCCAAGGTTCCTTGTAACTTACGTTCAATATAAACCAACTTTGCTCTATAAGGTTCTTTGTCTAAATGCCCTAAAAAATCAAATCCATGTTTTTTTAATTCTTTTTTGTCTTTTTCTAAAGATCTTTTTAATTCTCCAGAAACAGAAACTAAGTCTGAAGACTGACTAAAACTATCAATTAAATGAGAGATTGTTTTGATATATCTTTTCAAAATTAACTCTTGGTGTAAAAGAGCAGTGAACATGGTTTCTTTATGTGTTAGATTAGGGTTTCCATCTCTGTCTCCTCCAATCCAACTCCCAAAGGTCAATAGATTGGGCACTTGAACCGGACCGTCATAGATCGCTGTTAATTCATTCTCTAATTGCTGATGAACTTTTGGTAAAACTTCAAAAATAATTTCATCCAAATAATAAATCCCGTTGTTAACCTCATCCGTTACGGTGCGTTTCCTACGTCTAAGCTCATCCGTTTGCCAAAGAGCCGTTATTTCTTTATAAATATTAATCTCTATTTCTTTTTTCTCGAATGGAGTAAATCTCGTGTTTTCATAATCAAACAAAGCAGCACTGATTCTTCTTAATTTCGTCAAAATAGAACGCCTCTGCGCCTCAGTAGGATGCGCTGTCAAAACAAGCCGAGTAAACATCTGCGACATAAATTTCTGAATCTGTTTTAAAGAAACTTTCTCTTTCTGTAAAACCTGAATGATTCCCTTAAAAGTTGCTTTGCGTAGAGAGTTTTTATCCTGGCGAATTCTTCGAATTCGATAATTCTCTTCTGCTAAATTCACCAACTGGAAGTAAACCGTAAAGGCTCGAATAATTTTAATAGCAACCTGAGGATCTGTTCGGTGAATCAGACTTAACAGCTCGCTCTCTTTTTTGCTATTGAACTTGCGACGAACCTCAATGGAAGTCTTACGGATTCGCTCCTCCAATTTAAAAATAGAGCTCCCCTCTTGGGCTTGAATTACCTCTCCAAGAATGTGTCCTAAAAACTTCACATCCTTCTTTAAAGGCTTCAATCTTTCTTCTATGGATGGGTCTTTTTGTATCTTCATAAGCTGGGAATTATAACATATTTTTGCATCTAGAACTTTTCGCTAAAAGAACCCTCTCTTTTCTCTGGTTTCTCGTTTCTAGTGGATATATACTATAGAAAAGGAGCTCATTATGGATTTAGAAGCAAAAAAAATAGCACTCCGCATGATTTCTAGCGGGCTTTATATCATAACCTGTAAACATGGAGAGGAAGCCAGTGGAGCCACACTAAGCTGGCTAAACCAAGCTTCGTTTACCCCTCCAATGGTTTCAATGGGAATTAGAAAAGAAAGTCACACCCATGCTTTAATCGAAAAAACAAAAAAGTGTGCCATTCATTTTCTGAATCGAGAACAAAAAGATATTGCCGAAACATTTTTTAAACCTGTTGAACTAGACGGAACTACTTTAGGTGGCCTTGAGTTTGAAATCAAAACGACAGGAGCTCCCATACTTAAAGGATTGCCAGCGTATATCGAATGTGAAATTAAAAATCAATTAGATGAAGGAGATCATACGATTTATCTTGCTGAAGTTATTGAAGCTGAAGTGAGAGAAAATGTTCCTTCATTAGGAATGCGTGATACACCCTGGCATTACGGCGGATAAGATAATTTTCCTTAAAGGCTCTTTATAACACTTATCCATTAGAAGCTGAATAAACAGCCTTTGAACTTTCGGTTTCCCATAAAGTTACCTTTGTGATAGGAAGCCCTAAAGAAGCAGTATATTCAAAGATAAGTTTTGCAATATTCTCTGCTGTAGGATTTTCTTTCATCACGAAAAAAGGCTCCTCCTGTTCCTCTAAATAAGAAACCATAGGGTCTTTTTCACACAACAACATTTGATGATCCAATTTCTCATCAATCCAAACCTTAACCTTTTTAGAAATATCCGAAAAATCATAAACCATTCCTCGATCGTCCAATCGATCAGAACACAACTCAATCTCAACTCTTCCATTGTGCCCATGAGGATGCTTACACTTCCCCTCATAGTTCAACAACCGATGACCATAACAAAAATGAATCACCTTAGTAACCTGAAACATAAGAATCCTTTGCTTAATAGTTCATATCTGTTAGCGCCTACCTGCCAACAGGCAGGTACAGCGAGCAAAACATAAATCCTCACCCAAACATAACCCTCAACAAACGCCTTTATCCCTGCAAACGTTTATACTCCTAAAACAAAAACCGTTTCATTATTTAAATAATAATGAAACACATCATACCAAGCGAACACGAGCTACTCAATGTAGATATTGTTCGCAACACCCACCACCACAAAGGTTCTTATTAACACGAAGGAGTCGGAAGGAACCTCACCCGCCGCGAGTTGCGCAGCCCAAAGGGCGAGCATGTCTGAGCGCCTGGAGAGGTTCCTTCCG
>JAJDCD010000022.1 GCA_029261035.1 Candidatus Omnitrophota bacterium | reverse complement strand
AACGGGCACTTTAGATTTCAACAGCACCTTTACTCTCTCTGCTGGCACCTTTGAGGCAACCACAGGTCTTATGACAGCCGCTTCTACCTTCACTGTTTCTGGAGGGTCTTTTGATCCTAAGACCGGAGAAGTACGCTTTGATGTTTCTACGGCTACCATTACTGCAACAGGCGTTACTTTTAACAATGTTAGTTTTAGCCATACGGGAGGGGTAAAAAGTATCGCTTCTGATTTTACTGTCGGTGGCAACCTTATTATTGCCAATACCAATAGTGGTATTAGCGCTACTGGAGGCACTCGAAGAATCACGCTTAACGGAAACTACAGCCAAACAGGTTCAGGCTCAACGTTTGGAAATGGAACACTCGAATTGGGTTTTGGCGGCGACAGCATTACACACACAATCACTCACACAACGGGGTTATTTTCTGCTCAACTTACTTTAGATAACCCTGGAGAAACTATTACTTTAGCTAGTAGTTTATCTATTACATCTACAGGTTCCTTCCGATTTTTAGCAGGAGCCGATGCCACTACTATTTTTAATGCCTCTACTTTCACTTTAACAAACAATGGTATCTACAATCAGGCAAACGGTATCTTTCAAGGTGCAACAGGTACTTTAGATTTCAACGGGACATTCACCCTATCCGCAGGTACCTTTGAAGCAACCACTGGAACTATGACTGTTGCCACTGCCTTCACTGTTACAGGCGGATCCTTTGATGGTACAACAGGTGAAGTTCAATTTGATGCTGCCGGAGCAACAATCACAGCTACTGGAGTCACATTCAATAATGTTCGCTTCTCTCATACCAGCGGAACAAAAACGATTGCTTCTAGTTTTATTGTTGGAGGTAATTTAGTTATTGCAGGCATTAATAACGCGATAACGGCTTCTGGAGGCGCTGCAAAAAGAATCACAGTCCATGGAAACTTTTCTCAGATAGCTGCTAACTCCACTTTTGGAAATGGAACTCTTGAATTAGGTTTTAGCAATAACAGTTTGACTCATACCATTATTCATAGCGCTGGGCTTTTTTCCGCACAACTCACCTTAGATGATCCTGGAGAAACTATTACATTAGCTACTAATTTAACTATTTCATCCACGGGTTCTCTTCGGTTTTTAGCTGCGGCGGATGGTACAACTATTTTTAATGCAGCAACATTTACTCTGAGAGTTGATGGTGTTTACAATCAAGCAGACGGTGTCTTTCAAGGAGCCGATGGTACTTTAGATTTTAATAACACCTTCACTCTCTCTGCCGGAACTTTTGAGGCAACAACGGGCATTATGACCGTAGCTACTACCTTTACTGTTTCAGGAGGTACTTTTGATGGCAAAACGGGTGAGGTTCAGTTTGATGTTTCTACTGCTACAATCACTGCTGCAGGAGTCACTTTTAATAATGTAAGATTTAGTCATACGGGTGGAACAAAAAACATAGCTTCTGATTTTACTGTCGGAGGAAATCTTATTGTATCTAACACTAATAGTAATATTCACGGACTAACTTCAACACGAAGAATCACTGTTAATGGAAATTATAGTCAATCAGGAAGCGGTTCAACTTTTGGAAACAGCTTATTAGAATTAGGTTTTGGTGGAAACAGCATCACCCACACACTTAGCGTTACTGCTGGTACGTTCTCTGCTCAATTAACCTTAGATGATCCTGCTGAAACGGTTACTCTTACCAGCAATTTAACTATTTCTTCAACGGGTTCTTTCCGCTTCTTAGCAACTGCCGATGCGACAACAATTTTCAATGCTTCTACTTTCACTTTAATAAATGATGGTATCTACAATCAAGCAAATGGTATTTTTCAAGGAGCGGATGGTGCTTTAGATTTTAATGGAACATTCACCCTATCCGCAGGCACCTTCGAAGCTACCACAGGGACTACTTCCTTTGCTACTACCTTCACTGTTTCAGGGGGTACTTTTGATGGAAAAACTGGAGAAGTTCGTTTTGATTTCTCTACTGCTACGATCACGGCAACAGGTGTTACATTTAACAATGTCCGCTTTAGCCATATAAGTGGAGTAAAAAATATCGCTTCTGATTTTACCGTTGGAGGAAATCTTACTATCGCTAATACAAATAGTGGTATTAGCGGACAAGCTTTAACACGAAGAATTACTGTTAACGGAAATTATAGTCAAACAGGTTCTGGCTCAACTTTTGGAAATAGCTTATTAGAGTTAGGTTTTGGGGGTAATAGCATTACCCATACAATTAGCGTTACTGCTGGTCTCTTCTCTGCACAACTCACTTTAGACGACCCCGCTGAAACAGTTACTTTAGCTAGTAACTTAACAATTACATCTACAGGTTCTTTTAGGTTCTTAGCAGCTGCTGATGCCACCACTATTTTCAATGCTTCCACTTTCACTTTAACAAACGATGGTGTCTACAATCAAGCTGATGGTGTTTTTCAAGGAGCAACAGGTACTTTAGATTTTAATGGAACTTTTACTCTTTCCGCTGGAACCTTCGAAGCGCCCACAGGCATTAGTTCCTTTGCTACCACATTCACTGTTTCTGGTGGAACTTTTGATGGTACAACAGGAGAAGTTCGTTTTGACTTTTCGACGGCTACAATCTCAGCTTCTGGAGTAAATTTCAATTCCGTTCGCTTCAGCCATACTTCAGGAACAAAAACGCTTACAGGAGGCTTCAATGTAGGTGGGAATTTAAGCTACTCTGGTACCAATAGTAATGTTTTCACCTCTGCTGGGGCTAATAAAAGAATAACAGTTAGTGGTAATTATTCTCAAACAGGGGCTGGTTCAACCTTTGGAGATGCGCGATTAGAACTAGAGTTTACTGGAACAAATACTCAGACCTACACTAGAACGGCAGGAATAATTAATGTTGATGTATTTGTTAATAAAACGGGTGGCGAACTCCAATTGCTCTCTACTCTTGCGATAAATACTAATAGAGATTTAACCATCACAGCAGGGACCCTTTTCCTTAACGGAAACAATTTATCTTTTAGTGGAACGGCTCCTCTATTTGAAAATTCAGGCACTTTAAAATTACAAGGATCCGAAACCGTAACCTTTGCTGGAACTGCCATCCAAGATGTGGATTCTGGAACTTGGGAATATGTCGGCGATGGTGCTCTCGGAACAACTTTATTTACGGTTAAAAATTATGATCTTGGGGCTGAAACTCTTGATTATTTCAATTTAACTATTGGTGGTGATACAGCCACAGAAACATTTCAACTTGCATCGACTTTGGTTGTTAAAAACACAATGACAATTAATTCTGGAACATTCAGCCAAATCACCTTCTCTGTATTAGTTAGAGGAAACAATACTTTCATATTAAACAACGGAGTTTATAACCAAACAGAAGTTCTAACCGTGTTAGGTAACATGGAAATTAATGGAGGTACATTCAATGGCTCCAGTGCAGCTCATGCTATTGATGTCGATGGTGATTATATTCAAACAGGAGGAAATGTTATTCTCACGAGCGGAAACACAAATGTCTCTGGTAATTTTAATCGTAATGGACTCAACGAAACAACATTTGATCCAAATGGTGGAACCGTCATTTTAGATGGAACCGTACAGTCCCTTTCTGGAAGCACAGATTTCTTTAATTTAACCAAAGTCGTTGCTGTTGCTGATACACTCACCTTTCAAGCTGGTACAACCACAACAATCACCAATGCACTCAACCTTTCTGGGGCAGCTGGACAGTTCCTAACACTACAAAGCTCCATCAATGGAACTCAATGGAGCATCGACCCTCAAGGAACTAGAACCGTTAACCGTCTTCTTGTCCGAGATAGTAACAATATTAATGCAACCACAATTGTAACTACAGCAAGTGCAGGTCTTGGAAATAATATCAATTGGAGCTTCCCAGGTTCTGTTACCGGAACTGTTTTTCAATCAGATGAGACAACACCACTCACAGGAACAAACGTTTCTGTTGCTTTTAACGGAGGTGCTGCATCTGCAACATCGACTACTTTTGCATCTGCCGGATTAGAAGGCCTTTTTGTTTTTGTAAGCCTTCCTATAGCAGCTACAGACGTTGTCACTGTTTACCTAGATAATAATGGAGCTCCTCAAGGAGTGACCGTCACCATCTCAGACGCTGATCAATTGAGCGTTATTAACATCTTCGAAGATCATTTAATTGTGCGTCATAACAACGCCGGTCCTATTAGCGTTGCTAATTTAATCACTGCAAACAATGGGGATACAGATATCGACGCTATTTACACCACTCCTGCAGGTGTTTTCACAATGGCTTCTGGAAAAGAGCTTCTTGTTCTTGGCGGAAGCACTTTCACACCAGGAACCGACCTTACTGTTGGCGATGGTGGCATTGATGTTCGCGGAACACTTAGCATGGGAGCAAACACACTAACTGTTACCTCTAATAATATAGACTTCTCTGGTTCTGTGACTGGCACAGGAAACGTCATACTTCAAGCAGAAAACGCAAATGATCTGATTCGAGTTGGAGATGGTGGTGGTGGAACATTGCAACTTTCAAGCGCAGATATTGCAGCACTCGCAGATGGATTCAACTCTATAACTATTGGACGCACAGATGGAAACGGCTCCATTACTATTTTTGCAATTACGTTAAATGATTCATACACCTTTCGTGCTCCTGGTGAATCTGGATTTATCAATATCAGTGGAACTATTAATGCTAATGAATCCCTTACTTTGAATTCAGGAATCAGTGTTAATCTCAATGCAAATATAATAGCCGTAGGAGAAGTTAATATAGATGGGGATTTCAATTCCAATGGAACAGGAATTGTGTCTCAAGGAGCTATTTTTCTTATACAGACAACTGGTTTAAATTCAAACATTACTATTAGTGCAGGACAAGCAGTTCAAATCAATTCTCTTATTGCGACAGGCGATGTAAATTTAACATCAACCAATGGAAATATTAATGAGATAGGCAGTGACGGCAGCATAGATATCAGCGGAGATACTTTAACAGCTACAGCACAAACAGGAATTGGAAGCACAGGAACGATTGAAACCAACGTTACCAGTTTAAGTTTATCTGTTACTGGAACTGGAGACATTGATATTAACAATGCAAACGACAGCAATATTACGAATGCCACCACTAACAATGGAAACATTACTTTGGTCACCTCTTCTTTCATATCTGCAACCAATGTAGTTGCTAGTGGCGCTGGATCTGATGTTAATTTATCTACAACAGGTAACGGGCTTAATATTGTAGTTGGACTTGTAAGCGCACCCGATCAAGTAACTTTGAGCACAACGACTTCAGGCGGTGGCTCTATTTTTGAACTTGGGAGTGATGGTACAGCAGATATTGTTGCCACCTCTGCCATACTAACCGGTAATGGTGGCATCGGTGTTACTGGCGTTGGTGGAACCTTAGAAATTGATGTAACTAATTTAGAAGCAGATGGTGGAACTGGAGGTATTGATGTATTAGATACAGGCACTTTAAATATTGGTGGCATTAGTGCTATGGTTGGAGTATCTGCTACAGGAGGTAACATTACTATCTCTACTCCAAATGCTTTTGCTATTAATGAAACAATCACAAACACAGGCGGAGGAAGCATTGTTTTATCCACTACAGGTGGTGCAGCAACAGATGATCTTATTTTAAATGCTGCTGTTTCTGCATCAGGTGGTAATGGAACTATTACGCTAAATACGACTGGCGGAGACATCAACCAAAATGCCGCTGGAACTATTAGTGCTGCTGGTAGTGGTTCTGTCACATTAACATCAGGACTAACAATTACCATGGCAAACGGAGTTACAACTACATCTAACACAGGATCTATTAACTACTCTGCAGCTACCAATGTCGTTCTAAGCCAATTAAACTCAACTGGCAGTGGTGCTATCAGTGTTACTGCAACCTCAGGAACAATCACTGACATTAACGGAGCAACCAATAACATTACTGGAACTAGTGCTGTGCTCACCTCAGGTGCTGGTGTTGGAACAGCAGGAGATTTTATTGAAACAGCTGTGAACAATTTAGAAGCTGCTGGAGGTACCGGAGGCGTATTCATTGCTAATACAGGAGGCCTTACCATTGGTGGCATTGGAGCTACTGTCGGCATCTCAGCCACAGGAGTCATAGATGTTTCAGCGTCTAGTCCTATTTCTGTTATTGAAAACATCACTGGTGGCAATGACATTACGATTACAGCATTGGGTAATGGAGGAAGTGATGACAATTTAACGGTAGGTGCCATTACTGTTTCCAGTACAGCAGGAGGTACAGTAACACTTCTTGCTGGAGATGACGTATTGCTACAATCAGCTGTTGTAAGTACTTCTGGACTAATACGAATTACTTCTGATAATGGTGCTGGCGGCGGAGCAGGACTTATCACTCAAACAGGTGGAAATCTTTCCGCCAATCAACTAGCAATAAGATCTGCGGGCAACGTTACTCTCTCCTCTACCACAAACGCAGTTAATACTGTTGCAGCTAGCGTCACAGGTAATGGTAATAGTTTTAGCTACACCGACACCGATGGATTAACCGTCGGCAGCGTTGATGGAATTAATGGGGTTAGTACAAACAACGGCTCCATCAGCTTAAGCACGAATGACGGCCCTCTTACAATTAGCAATACAGCATCCACTCAAGATGTAAATGCAGGTACTTCAACAGTCAGCTTAACCGCTGGAGGAACAGATCGATTATTAACAGTGACAGGAACAATCAATGCTACAGGAGGAGCAACCTATACTGCTGATAATATGACGTTGACTGGCGCAACCACATCTACTCTTGGGGTAGTTCTCCTCCAACCTACTAACAACAATGTTAACATCAATCTAGGTGGCGCGGATGCTGCAACAGTACTTGGATTAACAGACTCGGAGCTCGACACAATCACAGCATCGACTTTAAGAATTGGAAACACAACAGCAGGCAACATGACTTTATCACAAAGTATTAATCCTGCAAATGTGTCTACTCTCAGTTTGATTACAAGCGGCATCATTGATCAAACAAATGGAAATGTCACGACTACAAACCTTGCTCTTTCTGCTGGAAACACCGTCAGCCTTACTTTATCAAATAACATAACTACATTAGCAGGTTCTATCACAGGTAATGGAGCTGCTTTTAACTTCACAGAAGCCAACACTTTAATCATTGGTAGTGTAGATGGGGTTAATGGTATTAGTACCAATAACGGAGATATCATAATTTCTGTTAGCACAGGTAATTTGACAGTTAACAATACACCTGCTGCTCAAGATATTTTTGGGGAGCAAATTTTACTCAGCCTAGCAGGAGCCAATCAACTCCTATCTATTCTTGGAGACGTTGTCGGTAACGGTAATGACAATATCAATTATAATGCAGATAATATTAATTTAGTTGGAACAACAACAAACACAGGTTCAATCGTTTCTCTGACCCACAGAACGAATGGTACGGCAATTAATTTAGGTGCAGCTGATGCTGTTGGTCTTCTAGGATTAACTAATACTGAATTAAATACAATAACAGCAAATATATTAAGAATTGGCGGCTCTACCGCAGGAGGAATAACCGTTACGACAGCAATTGCTCCTAGTAACATTTCCACACTCACCTTATTTGCTGGCGGCACTGTTGGCACATTAACACAAACAGCTGGTTCCACAATCACCGTGCCTAACCTAAGATTTTCTAATGGTGGAAGCACTACATTAAATGAAGCCAATAATGTTGGAACTTTATCTGCTGTTATCTTCACTGCAGGCAACTCAGCAAGTTTCACGAATACAACCGCACTTATTATTGGTTTTGTTGATGGCGTTAATGGAATTACCACCAATAATGGCGGCATCACAGTCATCACAACAAATGGTAATATTACAGCAACAGGACCTATCAGCGCAGGAACAAATACCGTAACACTCAATGCTGGAGGTGCAGCAAGCGCTATCATTGATGGAAATGGTGCTACTAACAACATTACTGCCGCAAACGCAGTATTGATTGCTGGCGCAGGCATTGCTACTGCCCTAGACCCATTAGAAACAACCCTTTCTAACCTTGAAGCTAGCGGTGGAACCGGTGGTGTTTTTATTAACAACACTGGCGCCCTTACGATTGGAGGCATCGGAGTAACCGTCGGTGTATCCGCTACAGGTGCTACTATTAATATCACTTCGACAACTTCGATTAATATTAATGAGCTCATCGTAAACACTGTAGGAAATGTCAGTTTGAATGCTGGAACTAGTTTGTCTTTAGATGCTGCCCTTCAATCCGTTGGAACAACTACGATCGTTTCAGGCACAACAATGAATATTAACAATACAATAACAACGACAAGTGGTGGAACACTAACGCTGACGAACACAGGACTCCTCACCATCACTGCAGCTGGAGATTTAAATTTAGATGGAAGCTTCACACAAAATGGTTCAGGATCTGTAAATATTGCTGGAGACATCATAACCACAAATGACAACATTGAATTCTCAGCTAACACCACTCAAACAGGAACAATTGCATTAACAGGAACCTTAGGTATTAGCACACCAACTTATGACGTTAATGGAAACAATTTAACTCTTACCGGTCAACTCGTCATGGATGGTGGTGCTTTTCTTGGGGGATCCGGAACCATATCCATTACTTTAGGCATTGACCTTAATGCAGGCACTTTGACCTCCACTTCAGGGGTTTTAACGGTTATGGGTAATGTAGATTTAAGAGGAGCAGGTACTTTTAACCACAACGGAGGAAATGTTACCCTTCGAAACAACTCTTCTACAACTAGTAGTATGTTCTTAAACAATGCTGTATTTAACACATTAACATTAGACAGAACTGCAGGCACCGGAACTGGAAGTATCTTTTTTGACAATGACAGCTTCTCTACTCTTGGGGATATCACCATTCAAAACTCTGTTGCAGGTACTACATTACTCATTACTCGCAATGGCTTCCCTGTAGTTACTGTGGGTGGAAATATTAATATCCCTGTAACCGTAGGTAACGGAATTGTAACGGTTAATGATGTAAATATTACTTACATTCTTTCAGGAGCAACAAGTTCTCTAAATATCTTAGATACTGAAGCCACATTTAATGCCAGCGTTCAATTTACAGGAACAGGGGTTCAAAGTTTTAATGACGCTCCTGAGAACTCGACCCTTGGTTCCTTTACAGTCAACAAAACTTCAGGAATATTAACCTTACTCTCCGACTTAAACATTAGTTTAGGACTCACATTAACACAGGGAACCGTTGATCAAAATGGTGGAAACACCGTTACTGTGACACAAGCCTTTACTCAAACAACAGGTAACTGGATAGGAGGCTCTGGAGATATTACAGTTGGCAGTTTAGATCTAGATGCAGGAGCTTTCACGTCTACTTCTGGTAACTTAACTGTATTAGGTAATGTCGATTTTACAGGCACAGTGACTTTTACTCACAATAATGGAAGTTTAATCCACAGAAACAATACTGCTGCTCCAATGACACTTAGATTTAATAATGCCGTCCTAAATACATTAACTCTTGAACGAACGGCCGGCACAGGCACAGGAAGCACCTTTATTGATGGTAATAACTTCTCAACAGCAGGAAATATCACCATTCAAAATTCTGCTGCAGGAACCACGCTAGCCATTACTCGTAATGGAACACCAACAGTTACTGTTGGCGGAGACTTAAGCTTCCCTGTTACGGCAGGAAACGGTGCTGTAACAGTAAATGACATTAATTTAACCTTTAATCTGTCTGGAAACACAAGCTCTTTTGCTCTTTTAGACAACGAAACCTCTTTTAATGCTTCTCTTACTTTTTCAGGTGGTGGAAATCAAACTTTCACAGCTACTTCAGCAAACTCTACAATTCCTAATCTAACTATTAGCAAAATTGCGGGCTCTCTTATTTTACTTTCTAATTTGGATGTACAACAAAACATAACACTCACCCAAGGTTTCCTTAATCAGAATGGGGCAAATACCATTACAGCTGCTAACTATACACAAACAGGAGGAAACTTTGTTGGAGGTACCGCAGATATCACCTTAGGTGGTTTAACTGTTAGTGGTGGAAATTACACAGCAACCTCTGGAACAAGTAATGTTAGTGGCAATATTGATTTATCTGGAATAACAACATTAACTCATAACAACGGAACGATCAACCTTAACGGTAGCAGTAGCCAAACAGTCGATTGGTCTGGTGAAACAATTAATAATTTAAATCTAAATTTAACAAATGCACTCAGTAAAAATGTCTTCTCCTCAGCTCTTAACATGGTTGGAAACGCCGTTCTAAACCTAGGCCAACTCGACACAAGTGCCAACCCTATCACCGTGGGAGGAAATCTCACAGTAGCTGATAGCACTAATGCTGGCATCACTACTACCAACACCATATCTGTTGGAGGTAATGTTACGATGGGAACAAGCTCAAATGTTTCTTCTACTGCTTCATTCACACTCAACGGAAACAACAATCAAAATGTTGACTTTGCAGGAAAAACAATCGCTGGTTTAACAATTAATAAATCAACTCCTGTTACAGACAATGTCGTTTTAACCAATAATCTTGATATTAATGGTAACGTCACAATTACAGACGGAAATTTTGATCTCACCAATGACCCTACGGTGAACGCATCTGGTGACGTTACCATTACCGTCAATGGAACAGTAACGAAAGGAAATGGCGGATGGGTTTTTGATGGCAATGGCACCTCTACTCTATCCGCCAACAACCAAGACTTAGGTGATGTAACCGTTGATGGTACGGCAAAAACAATTCTTTTAGGAGATTCCGTTACCGTAGATACTCTTACCATCGGAGTCGATGATATTTTAAATGCAAATCAAAATAATTTTACAGCCGGTACCGTCGATAACAACGGACTTCTCAGACTTGCAGGAAATGAAACTCCAACCATTGGAACCTTTAACAATACGATTGGAACAGTAGGCTATATCGGAGATGGAGTTGGAGGTATTTTAAATATTAACGGGATCAATAATTTCTTCAACCTTACCATCAATGATCAAAATATTGCTAAATCCACTTTTGTTTTAACAAACGATATTACCGTCGCTAATGACGTCCAAATCACCAGCGGTACCTTAAACTCCAACGGAAGACAAACCACAACCCAAGGCAATGTCACTGTTAATGGCGGAACCTTTAACACAGGAACAAACACCCAGCAAATCGAAGGAAACTTAAATATCTCCAATGGAAATGTGAATGGTAACACAGGAATTATAGATGTAAATGGTAACTTAAATCTAACGGGTGGAACATTAACCGCTCCTAGCACTACCTTTAGAGTTAAAAACAATATTACCGTTGCGCCTGCCGCTACATTTAATGGCAATGGAGGAACCTTTGTCTTAGACGGTCTAGATCAATCAATTACAGGTTCTTTTACAGTGAATAATTTCAGCAAAGTAAATGTCGTTGACCCAACACTCACCTTCCAAGCAAGCTCTACATTAACGGTAGCTGGTAATCTTACATTACAAGGTGCTGCCGGCAATATACTCTTCTTAAGATCCAGCACACCTGGAACACAGTGGAACATCGACGCTCAAGGCGGCACTACGCTAGGCTTCTTAGATGTTCAAGATAGTGTTAACATCAACGCCACTCCAATTAACGCCACTCTCCCTGGCATCATTAATAGTGGAAACAATATTAATTGGTTATTCTCAATTGGAGGTCCAATTGGATCAACATCACCTCAAGGGCCACTAATCATACTTAATTTAAACCAAGCTCTATTAGCTCAAATTTATTTTCAAAATAGACAATCAAGAAAAGATTTTATAGAAAACCTCATACTCTTAATTAAACAAAAGAGATTAGAAAATGATGCGGAAATTGAAATTCCAGGTTATTCTGATCGACAAAAGAAAAAGAAGAGAACAATAGCAGAATCAGATGAAACGCTTAAAATCTTAACAACTCACGGGATTGGTTATAGAGCAACCATAGAAGAAATGAACAATCAGAACTAATGAATAGGCTTCCTAGAAGCAAACCCTTCACCCACTTCATGCCAGTGAGTAATTTTAGATTCTCCTAGCTTCCAGCAATAGTAAACAACTTTATTTTCATGCATTCCAAAAAAATCAACAAGACCATAATCTAGATCTTTTAGATAACCACCCTTGTCTTCAATGCGCTGAAGCGTTTTCTTAACCTGAGAAACTAGCTCATTAAATTCACTAGAACGGTCGATTAAGTCTTGCTGTAGTTTAGGGGTATCTTCATCCAAGATAAGCTCTAGAGAATCGATTTCGACTTGCTTCTTTTCTATCTGGTCTTTTTTGTCAGAAATTTGTTTGAGAAGCACAGTTATTTCAGGAAGAATTGCATTTGCTTCTTCAAGAGTCAATAGCTTAGGTTGTTTAATTTTATCCATGGAAGCCTCTTTAAGTTGAGGTGTCATTATATCATTATAGCCTGTAGCTGTCAGCCCTTCGCTTTTCCGTCAAAGACAGATCCTCCGTTTTTTGCGGCGGACAGCTAAGCACCCTCAGATACGTCATTGCGAGGCAACGAAAAAAAGAGCCGTGGCAATCTCGGATTAAAGGGAAAAAATACTAAATTCTGAGACTGCCGCGCATCCTTGCTGAAGCTCGCAATGACTTTATTTTAATTTTTTTAGTATTCTAACCGCTTTTTTTAAGGCTTTTGCACGGTGAGATACCCTGTTTTTTTGTTTTAAGCTAACTTGTGCAAATGTTTTTTTAAAGGGTGGAAAATAAAATAAAGGATCATAGCCAAAACCCTTTTCACCTATTCGTTCATGAGTGATACGGCCATAGACTTTACCCTCACAACATCCAATCACTTTGTCTGGGCTTGCTATAGCAATAGAACAATGGTAATGAGCTTTTCGATCTTTATCTGAAACACCTTTTAAAGATCGAAATACTTTAGAGTTATTAGCCTCATCCCCTTTATACCCGGCAAATCGCGCCGATCGAATTCCAGGCTTCCCCCCTAACGCATCAATACAAATACCTGAATCATCCGCTATAGCAAAACAACCTGTTTTCTTTGCAACATAAACTGCTTTTTTTATCGCATTCTCTTCAAACGTTTTTCCATCTTCTCGTACGGATTTAATTTCAGGAAAAGCAGTTAAAGAAACAAATTTAAAATCCATTCCTGTGCAAATAGATTTAAATTCTCTTACCTTATGCTCATTTTTTGTGGCAACAACAATAGTCTTCTTCAACAGATCACTTTCTATTAGCAATAACAAAACAAAATCCCCTCTCCCTGACAGGGGGGGGGTAGTGAGAGCTTTCTACAACTATACGCTAATACTTATCTTGTAATTTTGTTAGTTCTTTATTCCCTTTTTTAGCAAGAACTAACAACTGACTCAGTTCCTTCTCAGTAAAGGGAGCTCCTTCTGCAGTACCTTGAACTTCAATAAACTTACCCTTACCGGTCATCACTACATTCATATCGGTATCTGCACTAGAGTCTTCAACGTAACATAAATCTAAAAAAGGAACTCCTCCGATAACTCCAACACTGATCGCTGAAATATTATCAATAATTGGGTCTTCTGTAAGAACCTTCTGTTTAATAAGCTTTCCAACTGCTTGCTTTAGCGCCAAATAAGCTCCAGTAATACTTGCTGTTCGAGTCCCCCCATCGCCTTGAATCACATCGGCATCAATCCAAATGGTTCTTTCCCCTAATTTTTCTAAATCAACAACCGCTCTCAAAGAACGTCCAATAAGTCGTTGAATTTCTGAAGTTCGACCACTAATCTTTCCTTTACTCGACTCCCGTGAGATACGAGAATTACAAGATGCTGGCAACATTCCATACTCAGAGGTCAGCCAACCTTTTCCCTGTCCTTTTAAAAATCGCGGAACACCATCGTCAATCGAAGCGCTACACAATACACGAGTATTCCCGAACTCTATCAAACAAGATCCAAGAGCATATTTTAAATAACCCATTTTTACTTTTACTTTTCTCATTTCATCAGGCTTACGGCCATCCATCCTCTTCATTTTCTCTCCTTTGTTGATTAAACTAGGTGACATAATAATTAGAAAAAGTGTCATTCCCGAAATCTTTTATCGCCTGTCCACCAGTTTGTTGGGCGGGGGAATCCATAATGCTTTTTGTCATTGTGAAGCAACAACAGCCGAGCTGTGGCAATCTCAGGCTTCTCACTTCCGAGATCCTTCAGTCACGCTAAACGCTCCACGCTATTGTATATTCATCCACTTATGCGTTTGCGGAATTGCTTTTACTGTAACTAAATATCGTTTAGCTACTGAAACCAAGCTTGATAAATACTCTCCAATTCCAGGTTCCAACTCCTGTGTTTTTATATCTGTAACAGGCTGCAATACAAGAGGGATTGTTTTATCAATTCTAGAAATAACATCCAGGGCTTTTAGAAACTCTTCTAACTTTGTTTGCTTGGACAAAACAATTTTAACAAATACTTGTTTTTGTTTAGCAATTTTAAGAAAAGCTTCGTGTTCTTTAAAAAAATCTTTTTCTCCCGTAACACTGGGTAGCTTCATATCCATTGAAATAAAATCACAAAAAGCGACAACCTCTTCTAACTGATGATAAAGAATACCCCCTGTCTCAAGATAAATGGAATGCCCTTCTCTTTTAAGCTCCGGGATTAGATTTTTAAGATAAGACGTGTAAAGCAAAGGCTCTCCACCTGTCAGGCTCACATAATCATGCGGCCCTTTTTCTTTATCTAAAGATTGAATGGAAGTCATGAGTTGAATAACTGAAAGATCTTCAAAGTACACTTTGTCATATTCATCACAATAAGAACAAGCGATATTGCAAGAACGAAAACGAACGAATAAATGCTTTTCTCCGACACAAAGCCCTTCGCCTTGAATAGAAGAAAACACTTCTGAAATTTGGGCAAGGTCAGATTTGGGCTTAAAAGGACTCTTAATTTTTAACATGATAAAATAGGATCCTTTTCTCCGGCTTCTTGAAAGCCTTTAGCTCTTAATTGGCAAGAATCACACTTCTCACAAGGCTGATCATCTCCTTGATAACAAGACCAAGTCTGTTCTAAGGGAACTTTCAATGATAAGGCTAATTTTACTATATCTGATTTTGTTTTTTCTACTAAAGGCGCTTTTATCTTAATTGGATTTCCTTCTCTTCCTAGTTTGGTGCCTAAACAATACACATTTTCCATAGCCGCAAGAAAATCAGGACGACAATCAGGGTAACCACTATAATCAATCGCATTTGCCCCAATCCAAACTGAATCAGCCTGAGACGCCTCAGCCCAAGAGAGTGCATAACTTAAAAATAAGGTATTACGCGCGGGAACATAGGTTGAAGGAATTCCTGTTTCCATCTCATTAGCACTTCTGTTTTTGGGAAGCTTCAATTCCGAATCAACTAAAGAACTCCCTTTCCAAGGTAAAGACAAATGCACCACCTCATGGGGCACCCCTAAATCTCCAGCAATTCTCTTTGCGGAATCAATTTCCTTAAAATGAAGTTGGCCATATTGGATTGTTAGGGCATGAACTGTATAGCCTTCTTTTAAAGCTTGGAACAATACAGTCGTTGAATCCAAACCTCCAGAAAATAATACAATTGCTTTTTTACTCACTCGATAACACCATTGATTCTTTACCCCGAAGAAGCCCTTTACTTAATTGAATCACTTGCACCTTTTCCATCTTATGCCCCAAAAACCGCTCACCTATTTTTACAAAGTTTCTAGGAAAATCAGTAACACAAATTTCTAAAGCCTTATTACTTCCAATACTTTTTTGATTCAGTAAAACCTTTTCAGCTAAAGTCTTAACGGTAGGCCCTGCCGAATCAATAAGAACAACTTTATCCCCCATAAATTTCTGAATACTTGTTTTTAACAAAGGATAATGTGTGCATCCTAAAATCAACACATCAATTTTCTTACTCTTCAATGAGGACAAATAGGTTTCTATCGTTTTTTTTGCAATATCATTATTCGCCCAACCTTCTTCAACAAGAGGAACAAACAAAGGGCAAGCGATTGAAAATACTTTTATCTTTTCGTCTTTTTTTTTAATTGCTTTTTGATAAGCCCCACTATCAATGGTTGCTTGAGTTCCTAAAACGGCAATCCTCCCTGCTTGAGTCGTCCTCACAGCCGCCTCAACAGCAGGTTGGATCACATCGATAATTGGAAGTTTGAATATCTTCTTCAAAGTGGGGATAGAAACACTCGCGGATGAATTACAAGCCACAACAAGAGCTTTAACATTCTTGCTCTTCAAAAATTGAGTATTTTCTTTTGAGCATTCTATGATTTGTTTCTTAGATTTAATACCATAAGGTAGACGTGCAATATCACCAAAGTAAATTATTTTTTCATTAGGAAGTTTTCTTCTCAATTCTTTAACAACGGTTAAACCGCCTAATCCAGAATCAAAAACACCAATCGGACGCGCTACGTTTTTTTTGTTTTGTGAAGACATAAAAATGATGTTCCTAACTTTAATACGCGAGAGTTGTTACAGGCTAAGCACTTTTTTGATACGAGTTAAAGCTTCTTTCATTCGCTCATCCGGTTCTACCAAAGCAAAACGAATATACCCTTCTCCATATTCTCCAAACCCACTTCCTGGAGAAACGGCAACACCCACCTCTCTCAAAAGTAACTCGGAAAATTCTAAAGAGGTATGGAAGGTGAATTTTTGAGGAATACGAGTCCATACATAAAATGTAGAATTAGGTTTCTTTGTTTCCCAACCAATTGCATTCAACCCATCTACAAACAAGTCAATTCTCTTTCTGTAAATTTCTGATATCTTTTTTACATAATCCTGCGGCCCTGACATCGCTTCGATTGCTGCTTCTTGAACCGCTCTAAAGATACCAAAATCACAATAACTTTTCGTCTTTGCAAGACCTGCAAGAATTTTTTTATTTCCTACAGCAAAACCAATACGCCACCCAGGCATACTATAAGACTTAGACAAAGTATGAAACTCAATACATTGTTCTTTAGCACCCTTGGATTCCAAAATAGAATGAGCTTTAGCACCGTTGTAAACAAAATCGGAATAAGCAAGATCATGCGCCACGATCATATTTTTTCCCTTTGCCCATGCCACCACTTTATTAAAAAATTCCAAATCACATGTTGCTGTAGTTGGATTATGCGGATAACCAATAATGGTTAACTTTGTTAAATCTGTTGTCTGTTTCGGAAGTGAAAAAAAGTCAGGCAAATACCCCTCTTCTTCCTTCAGTGGCAGATTATAAAGAATGCCACCAGCCATAATCACTCCATTAAAATGTACTGGGTATGCAGGAGACGGAACAAGAGCTAAATCATCATTATTCAAGTAAGCCAAAGACAAATGCGCTATTCCTTCTTTTGAACCAATCAAAGGAAGCACTTCGGTATCAGGGTCTAAACGAACGCCAAATTTATTTTCATACCAATCAGCAATTACTTTTCTAAGTTTCTTTTCAATCACACCATCATTTTTAGAATATCTGTGAATTGCAGGCTCTTTTAAAGCATCCGTAACACGCTCAATCACGTTAGAGGGTGGTGGTAAATCAGGGTTACCCATACTAAAATCGATAACATCAACTCCCTGCTCTCTAATCTCTCTTTTTAACGCATCTACAATAGTAAAAATGTACGGTGGTAACCGCTTCATTCTTCTTGCTTCGTCCACAACAAACTCCTTTATCCGCTTTCAGCTTAAAAATATGTCATCCCCGAAATCTTTTGTCGGGGATCCAGTATTTAGATATCGACCCTCATCAAACCACAACCTCTAATTTTCTTCTATCTCTGCTATCGTTTCACCAACTTCAACAACTTCTCCAACATCATAAAGAACCTCTGAAAGCGTCCCTGTCGCAGGTGATAGCATATTATAATTTGATCCACTCAAACTAATCTCAACAAGCTCTTGCCCTTTTTCCACATAATCTCCTTCTTCATAATGCCAATAACTAATTGTAGCTTCACTTACATCAGGAGATACTGTTTTTAATTTAACTTCCATTGTCTTTTCCCTCTTCTTCTAATTTGGATCCCTGATAAGCTGCTGGGTCGCAGCTTTCTGGGATAAATTCGCACGGGCAACTTGAGCCTTACTCTGTGCGCCTAAGTTGCGTGCTCATTTATTTTCTAACCGTTTCCATAACCTCACCCGCATGATACGAGCTTCGTACAAAAGGAGCACAATAAGCTTCTTTAAAACCCATTTGTTTTGCTTGTTTCTCTATATCTTCAAAAACAGATGGGTGAACAAATTCTTCTACTTTCATTTTAGAATCAATGGGCTGCAAATACTGCCCCACAGTCACAATGTCACAATCTACTTTTCTTAAATCTTCTAACAAAACATCAATTTGTTGTTTTGTTTCCCCGCAACCCAACATAAATCCACTTTTTGTAATTACGTCTGGGTTTCTCTTTTTGATCAAATCCAATAATTCTAATGACCGAGTATAAATCCCTCGAGGCCTTACCTTAGAGTACAATTCTTTCGCAGTTTCCATATTATGATTATAAACATCGGGCGCAGCATCTGTGATCGCTCTTACAGAGTCCCAATTTCCACAAAAATCTGGAGTCAAAACTTCAATCGTGCATTCCGGAATACGCTCCCTTAACTCTCTAATGGTCTCTACAAAAATTTCCGCGCCACCCGATTCTAAATCATCCCGATTCACGGATGTTACTACGATATGCTTTAAGCCCAACTCAACAGCTGCCTTCGCAACACGTTCCGGCTCATCTAATTCTAACTCACCTGGCTTTCCTGGCTTCACAGAACAAAAAGAACAACTCCGAGTACAAACTTCCCCTAAAATTAAAAAAGTTGCGGTGTTTTTAGAATAACATTCACTTCGATTAGGGCATTTTGCCGATTCGCAAATGGTACTCAATTTATGTTTCTCTAAAATATCATGCGTTTTCAAAGTAGATTGAGTAGGCAATTCTCTTTTCAACCAACTTGGAAACCGTCTTCTTTCTAATGTTTGCATCTTTTATCCTTTGTCTATCAGCGTAGAGCGTTTAGCGCATAGCGGATAGGGTCATTTGTAAAAAGCTTTTTCTGACTTCTGCCCTCTGGTCAAACTAGTAATCGTTTTCTAATAATTCTTCTGGGACATCGTCAGGATCGGCTTGAGGGCGTTCCTTAAATTGAAGCTTAAACTGGTTCCCACTATTCACACTTTCAGAATCATTCATTCCCACATTCATATATTCGCAACCCGAAATCGCAAATAAACTAAATGACAGAAATAACACAATATATGTACCTTTAAACATGCGTCCTCCAAGACCCTATAAAAACATAGGTAATTCTCCACATCGCAAGAAGTCGTTATATCACTTTTAGCCTAAAATTCCAGTATTATTTTAAAAAAATGCCGCTTTGATACCGGTGACTGTCACTTTAGTGACAGTCACCTTTGGGACAGGGACTGAATTAGGTAAAATTAGGCCGCCTGGGCTATCTGACGCGATTGGAGGTATTCGGAGTAGATTTGGGTCATAATCTGTACAAAGCGTTGTCCCACAACCCAATATTGACGGTCCTGGTTAAAGTCAAATCCAGCCTCAAAGAACAACTGAGCCCTTTTATTCGGATCATCCGCCATTCTCCTAATTAAGGCTAATACCTGAATGGGATCAATTCCTCTTTGGGTAAATGCATCTAAGTCCAACCGAATTTCGTCCACAGAAACTTGATCTCTTTTTCCAGAAGACAGAGACTCTACGAGAATTGGCTTTGTTTGATATTTTTCAGTTAAGACCCCAACTCTTTGAGAGTTGAAAAGCGCTTCGGGCAAAACTTGAATTTTCACTTTTCCATGAGCCTTAGTTTTCAACTGATCAATCAAACGAGATGCCTTTCTTTCTGTCTTTAAAATTAAAAGCTCATCCCCTCGTTTTACTGCCCCTAATATTTTATGAACAACTTTTTCAGATTCCTTCTGATACATATTCAAAACTTCTTGGTTTAAAATCAAAGGCAGAGACCTTCTCTCTTGCTGACGCCTATCAGCAAAACCTAAATTTGAAAGTAAGATAGTTAAATCCTTATTAAATAATTGAACATCCTTATCAACAGAAGTAGAATCCGCTAAACCCAATTGTTCAAAGAACTCTCCAATACGCTCCCCACTCAATTCCGAAACACGAAACAATCGTTGACCAGGGAAACGCGCAACTTCAATAACAGATTTCTCTAAACCTAAACTAGCAGCTGAAGTTTCGAACAATGAAAAATCAGAGCGTCTCTGAGCTATAAATCGAGCAGCATCGAGAACTTCTTGAGGTACGTGATACAGCCCTCTTTCCATTCTTCCAAGTTCTTGACGGCCTTCATTGATACTATCCAAATTAAGCGCTTCAACAAACTCAGGTTGAGTCATTCCTGTTTGAAGTCGATAAAATTTTAATTCCAATCCTCTTTTTAGATTTTCATCTGTAACTGTTTCTCGAGCTATTTCTTTAGTTCGCACCATCACTTCATAAGGCGTCACCAACGTTCCCTTTTCAAACAAACTAATGTTTCGCGCTTTATCAACGCCTTCAACGTCAATCGCTTCAACCAGCTCTTCTTGGGTCAATCCTGCTCGCTCTCTATAAAAACGAAGTTTAAGACCTGTCTGTTTCTTTAAAGTACCCAAAAGCTTTTGAGCCTTTTGCAATAACCCAGGAGGCATCAACGTATGACCTGACTCTAAGTTTTCTGTCTTTTTTCTTACATGTTGGACCTTAAAACCTAACAATTCCCCCATTTTTACTTGAGATACATCTAACTGAAGTCGAGTTCGTTTTAGTTTCTCAGGAGCTTTTTCATAAACAATCCTTCGCGCTTTTCTTAAAGCTTTAGCTAAATCCACTGTAATCGGCAAAACACCTCTCTCGTAACGAGACAATGTCACTTGATGAGTTTCCAGATAATCTGAAAAAGTAATTTGCCCCTCGTTCAAGATCTCTCTTCTCAAATAACGAAACTCCTCGGCAATAGTTTTTTTTGCTACCAACTCAATTTCTTCTAGCTGAGAAGGGGTTAAGTCAAAGTCACCTTCTGTTATTTGAAGTACTGTTGGAAAACGTTTCCAATTTAATTCTGTTTTTAATAATTGAAGAAATTTATTGGGAGATAAATCTAAAAGATTTTTTAAATAAAGAACACGTTTAACAATTTGCTTTCTCACCTTTTTCATTAAACGCTCCGATTCTAATTCCACCCACTGAACCTGCTCTAGGGTCGGTTCGTAATATCCACTAGCCCAACTAGCTAAGGTAGAGGCCGACATTTCCCCTCTCATTTTTGAAGTAAATTTTTTCACCGAATACCCTGTCTTTTTTATGGCCTTTTGTATTCGTTCTGACTTTTCGCTTTTATCTGGATTGCCTAAACTTGAAGCATTGGACACATCTCTTCCACTCCCCGAACTTCCAGGCTGACTCACCACTTGTTTTTTAGTGTGATGTTCAACAATCCACCATAGAGTTCGTATATCTAGATATTCAGGAGAACCATACAAATTAACACTTAGCAAATCACCTCTTTCTTTATTATGTTCAGGTAATTGAACTCCTTTCAGATGACTCTTAGGCTTCTTAAGAAAACTGTAAAAAGAACCAATTCGAATACCCAACCCTTCTAAAACTTTTTTAGCCACTGCTCTATGAACTAAACGTTCTTTTTCTTCTAACCATTCTCTGACTACTGCAACAGGGATTAATTGAATCTTTCCATAAGTCTGAACTTCCCAATGCTCTTTGTTTCCTTTAATATTTAATAACCTAACAATCCGAATACGATCTGTGCGCATAAGACGACGCGCATATTTTTCTCTAATCATTCCATTTAATAATCGTTCCACATCTACTCTACGAAACAAAACATCACGCTCATCAAAAAGATAAAAGCCTCGAGCATCTTCTAATTTATTAGCTTCTTCTCTTTCTTTTGGAGTTAATGGCTTAAAAAAACCTCCTTGAATAACAACATCAAGTTCTTCATCCGTATACTTCTGTTCAGAAACTTTCGCTAATAATTTCATCTGCGTTTCTGTTACATAGGGGTGTTTGTATGAAATATTACTTTTAGAAACTGGAACACCTTGAATACGATCTAAGTCTTTCGTTTTAAAAGTTCTCTTCGAAATCATCTGAAGAGCCTCTTTCTGAGTTAAAGGAAAATCATTCTCCTTACCCAATGAGTTTGCGGCACTAGACTCACGGTAAAGCGTCAAACTTACGTTGGTTGGCAATGTCTTTTTAGGAGGGTATTGCTTTGGACTAATTGGCGTCATCCCGGCTAAAACCATCACAAGGTTATATTCTTCATAAGGCATAATCAATTGGGATGGCGCGTTCTTTCTCGGAATCCAATGGGTTCCCCAATAAGCAACCGCTGGAGTTAATTCCACGGTCATGGGTTGATTTAAATCCTTTGGGATATCCTGAAATAGCAGACTGTTAACTCTAGGTGTATGTAAATCTAAAACAATTAATCCATGTTGGGTATAAGGCGCCCACTTTCTCATAAACTGCATTAAATCCGCAGCCTGAACTACAGCTGGAATCAAGCGACCTCGATCCGAATAAGAGGTTGTGAATTGACGAATAACAAACTCAAATAACTCGTTCTCACCTGTTGGCAATTCTCTTGTTTCTCCTAAAAGCTCTAAGGCTTTTTTTAGCTGAACTCGATCAACGGCACTTAAACTCTCACGAATAATATCTAACGCATTATTTTTTTCATCATACTTTAATTGAAGAAAACGTTCGTGAGGTATAAAAAATTGAGAATGCACCAAATTACGAGCAGTTGCTCCATTGAGATCGGATGAATTTCGAATTGCAGCATCATATTCACCCGGTTTTGTAATATCACCATAAAGTGTTTCTAAATGAATGTCCTTTCTATTTCCAAAAGCTGTTTCCATCGTAGCTCGAGAACGTCTTTGAGATGCTCGATCATAGTCCGAGGTAACCACAGTTAAAGCCTTCTCTTCCAGAACGTTACCGCGCGCTGTTTTATTAAGAATAAAATCTGTAATTTCTTCAGCCATCTCTCCACTACCACTGCCCATATCCGCATAGCCTTCAGGCTGATCTTCTAGGGGTTTATTAAACACTTCTTCCATATAAGACAATACACCCCCCAAGTAAGCCTTATGACTTCCTCCAGAACCCCAAACATCCATCACACGATCTAATCGATCCCCTTCAATTGAATCCAGAATAGCTCCATTACCAAACAACCATTCATCCACATATTGATAACCGACGAGATAAGAATTAGTAACACCATAAGCTGTAGCTAGCTCCGACTTCCCTTTTCTAGGACGCGTTCCCATCACTCGACCCGTAGCAGTCAAACGAACAACTTTTTTATCGGTGCCTTCAAAAACGATAAAACCTTTATTTTCCAAAAGTCCTAATGCTTCATTTAAAAACTCAGGGTGAAAGGATCCCTTTAACGTTGTTAAATCAAGCGTGTGTGTTTCTGGATCAAAGTGCTCAAAAAAGGAGGGCCCCGTTTTTTCTATTTTTTCGCCTCGTTCTTCATATAAAGGCATAGCCAAAGCAACAAAGGTTGGCCCCAACAACATCCCGTCCATCTGCTTAACCACTTGCTGGTAAACACGTTCTTCAATAGAGTACTTCGCACCTCTTATACCCCAATTCTTTTTACTCAATTGGATTAATTTTTTATAGCTTTTTAATTGCTCATCATTTTCAGATTTTTGTCTAAACAACATTCCTAAGCCGGCGGGAGGACCTCGGATTAAACGATATAATTGATTTAAGTTAGACACAGCTTCTACTGAAGGTATATACGTCCCTTTTTCAGCTAAGCCAACAGCTTTCCAACCTTGCTCTGTTAACGCAAACTTTGTCTCCTCATCGACCCCTTCCATCGTGAGCCAACCTTGAAGAGCCAACATCCGAAGAGCTCCATAAAGATTACCCATATTATCCTCAGGGTTACCCTCAACAATAGCACGATTTGCAAATCGACTTTCCGCGATTTGTTTTAAAGTTAAAACTCTAGAAAGACCTGCATCGTCTAACGCTTCATCTTCATCCATGGTTTCAGCTCGAGTTTCACCCATTTCCGAAACCTCTTCATATCCACCTTCTGAAGGTCTGAACAAATTAAAAACACCCCTCTTCGCTAAAGAGTTCATCACGGGAGCTAAAACAATTCCGTTTATGTGTTGAAATACAGTAGAACGGAGAGCTGTTCTAGATTGGTATCCTAAATTTCTTTCAACAGCACGTGTCCCTTTTTTGATTCCAGGAGTTTCGTAACCTGCTTTTGAATTTACTAAACTAAAAAAATCTTTATGGATTCCCTGCAAAGCTCCACGATTACCTTCTCCCTTAGCTATAATCACATCTGCAGCAAGCCAAGAATGATATAGCCCCAGATTATCTTCTTCTGTCACAAAACGCAAATCTGTTGCATGCGTTGCAGACTTACTAGAAACGATATTAATATTAAAAACGTTTCCACTCTGTTTTAAATACTCCAAAACCTTTTCTTGTTGAATTAAATAGTTTATATCCTCAAAGGTCGTATCATTTCCAGCTTCTAATTCTTTAACAACAAGAGTAACTGTGTGGCCTTGTTCAAGGAGCCACTGAACTAATATTAAATCAAAAACATCTTCTATGACATTATCCAGAAGATAAAGTACATGCTTCGACTTCACCTTTCCTTTTTCTGATTCTAACAAGAGGTCTAACAATTCAGAACGATCATCCACAGACCAAGCCAAAGGTTCATTCGTAAGCGCCATCATGTGAGCACGATAACCTATCGTTGGAATAGATCCTTGAGATATTTCTAAAAAAGTACGGTAAGTTGTTTGATTTCCGCGCGTAGCAAAATCAATAGCTAAAGCCCCTTGTTCGCGTGCGCTTTCCAAACCTTCAAACTCATGTTTCGATATATGCAAAATGTCTAGGACAATAGAATAAGCTTCTTTTTTTGCATTACTTAAACCTTCTTTTCTTTCAGTCAAAATTTTTATAAAATCATAAACAATTAAAGAAAAGAGCCTTAAATTAACCCCTTCCAATTCCGGTCTATCCATGAAACGTTTTAGTAGCAATCTGTTCTTCTCTTGTGTTTCTGCCGACAGCCCTTGCATCATCATCTCTAAATAGAGAAAAGTATTTGCGATTCTTTTTTCCTTAATCTCTGGATGGGTAGATGAAAACACATTTGATGTCATTCGGTACTGTTTAGGCTTTGCAACAATTTGAGGCGATGGTAATTTAGGCTCTAAATAGCGGAGGATAAATTCCTGCATCGAGTCATCAACATTCTCAACCCCTAAGCTTGAAGCTTCTGTTTTCTTTGCTGCCAAAACATGCTCAACAGCTATGGTTCCTTGATGGATCCCAGGAGTTTCATGTCCTTGTTTTGCCATCACGAAGTGATACACATCCTTATTAACACCTTGAAGAGTTCCTCTATTCCCCTCTCCCTTTGAAATAATAATCTCTGCTTGTTGCCATGCTTCTACCAAGACTGGAGTTGCTCTTCTGAGGTTTGTTCCTCTAGTTGCAGAACCGCTTGAAATTACTTTTATCTTTTCCTGAATATCAATGTCTTTGAAAAAGTCTTTTACTTGCTCTAAACTTAATAGCAAATTAACATCATCAACAGTCATATCATTATCAGCTTCTTTTTCTTTTGCTACTAAAGTAACCTGATGACCCATTTGTATCATCCAACGGATCAGACCTAAATCAAAAATGGATTCCATGGTATTATCTAAGAAGTAGAGAATTTGTTTTGATTTAATCTCATCCTCCTCATTTCTTTCTAACAAACGGTTTAACAGAGGATTCCGAGCATCAATCGAAAACTTAGGTTGAACCTCTCTAATTCTCATGGCATATTTCGCAAAGGGCTCTTCAATTAAATCCTGTTTTTGATCTTCATCAAAAGTAGTATTTCTTTTCATTCTTTGCTCTGTTTCATACATATCTATTCCAGCAGCTCGAAAATCATCTGAGGTCGCTATGTTTGCTTGAGCGGCAAAACCCATCAGATAGTGTCCCATCTCTCTCGCGTTACTCGTAGCAGAACTATTCAAATGAAGCAAAGGCAATTCGTGCACCCCGACTCTAAGTGCGCGCATTTTAAAGAAAGACATTACTTCTGGCATTCCAGTAATCAAACGAATGAACTCATACACCAACTCTTCAATAGCTCTAACAGGCAGATTATCCACCTCGGGAAATCTTTCAAAAAACATCTTTAATAAAATAGCTTTCATGTAGTCGATAAATTCAGGAGTAGCGTCTTGTAGAAGAGTCGCTATATCAAAATAACCTTCAAAGTGTTTTAACCATTTCTCACGATAGTCAACAAACAAAGAAGGGCCCTCTTGATAATTTTCGGGGTCTACAACTATTTCACTTGGAGGTGAGTCCAGTAAAGAATAGTAAACATTCTGTATAAAAGCATCAATGAATTCAACATCTCCAACACCTTTCAAAGTACGAAAGAGCTCCGCCTTCTCTTGCACTTCTTCTGTAACAGATAACCCCAAACTCGAGCCTAATGATTCTTGATGGAAATTCACATTTGAGGCATCCAGAAAAGCATACTCTTGTTCTTCTGTAAGCTTAATATAAACATCAGGTCTGTTTGCGGGATCTAATTCGTAATACCACTCAAAAGCTTTCTCTACATCTTCAAAAACATAAATTTGTTTTCCATCAAATATAAATATGGGGTACACCTTCCCCTTCTGCGCATACTCTTCCATTTGCAGCTTCAAATGATCAACAAAAACTCCTACCATTTCCGGTCTTATCAACTGTCCCGAGTGCGGTTTTAAAGTCTGGTGTAACGGAACTGCTAATTTACCGGCTTCTTCTCTCAAAATAAAATGTGCTTTTTCTTCTCCCCAAACAGGAATAGGAACATTCACTTGTTTTGGAGGATTACTTTCCATCCAAACGTAAATCTCCATCACAAGCCCTTCTCTCGAAGGAGAAGAGTTCTTCACTCGATGAATCGACCGTTGACCTCTTGTAAAACTTGCAACGGTACCCAATCCTAATTTTCTTTCTTCAATCATCTCTAAGTCATGTATTTGTTTATCCCACTCCGGAGACTTGGGTTTTTCTACCAATTGATACACTTCCTCTTTCATCTCATTGGTAAAAGGCATCAACAGCGCCATAGTTCCATCATGATTATGAATTAAAGTTTTTCCGTCCTTTTTCCAAACATGAGTAAAAATTCCAAATCCCGTATCCTTATCTATAAAAATAGAATTTCTACGGTACTCCTCATCCCCTTCAGGGTAATTCAAAACAAGAGGTAAAAGAAAACGATAACGAAGTTTATTTTTAAGTTTAGAAGACCACTTCTCCACTAAGGGTCTCGCAATTTTCAAGAAAGCTTCTTGCATCTCTTTCGTTGGTTTATCAATTTGAGCTCCTGGATGTAAATCTTCATATTGAATCGCAAACTCCACTATAGCCTTCTTAAGGTTTTTAGCTAACCTTCTAAAAATTACACTCTTAATATCTTCTTTCCAAGTTGTTGGCAGTATTCGAGAAACAAAACGAGCAGACTTAAAGAAAGCATTTTCTAGATAGTTATTCCCTAAAGAGGCTGCAACACTTACAGTCTGTAATTGAGGTTGCTCCAACCGATGCGTCGGTTTAATACCATGAACATCAAAGGCTATTCCTGATCTCCCATCTGTACGAGAAAGAATAGGCATAAGCTGTGATAACACATATCGTCCTGACTCACTCCCAAAATTACGGTCAATTTGAGGTAATGATAGCTTCCCCAAAGAAAGGGACGGAACTGTAGACACATCAGAGAGCAACATCTGATTTAAATAGGTATGATCCGAATTTAAATGAGTGACTTTAGGCGTTATCTCAATAAAAGTCTTTCTTCCCTTCTCCACCAAGTCTCTCAAACCTCCAGAGTGAAAACCTCCGGTAACCAGAACAGCATTTTGATTCTCTTTTGTATTGATGAGAACACTCTCAACAATCACAGACTCTCTCTTTTCAGCTACTGCATAAAATTGCGTCGCTTTCTCAAAAGCTTCTTTAATTTCAAAATCTACTTTCAACTCTTCAATACGTTTAGACTCAACCGTTCCATGAATAGAAGAGACTAATTCTTCAGGTGCAATTAAATGAATTCCATATAAATTTATCTTTCTCCAATCTTCACGCGTTAATTCCAAAGCAAAAAGTTTTTTTAAGGATAAGTATTTTTTGATTAAACCGACTAAATCTTTCTCTATCTCAGATTGCGTTAACTTTCCCAGAATAGCTTCAGACACACCTTCTACTTCTAAAAACAACTGCGTCGCTTGAAGTTCTTGAGATAACATTAGACTGCCTATAACACGTGTTAACTGAGGATAATCTTGAAATTGAAAGCCTTTCTTAGAAGCTTGAGTATAAAAGATTTCGAGAGTTTTTCGAATATCAAATTTAATATTCGAAACAGAAGATAAGGAATGAAAATCTAATAACAGTTTAAATAAATTTTGAGTCTCAGAAGAAATATCTTTGTTAGTAAGCCAATTATTAAATTTTACTTTCTCAACCTTTAAATCTTTTTGAGCATCCTCACCCTTCAACTCTTCTTCAAGTTTCTTTAGTGTGAAGAAGCGCGTTAATTGGGGGTAACGGAGTTGGGTTCGAGGGTTATTTAAATCAAGGTTTAGATATTTTTTTGATGATTTATTTAAAAATTGAATAAAACGGTATTGAAGATTTTCTTTCCGAGAAAATTTCAACCACTCCATAACAAACTTTCTTAAGTCCGAATTGAAATAATGAGTGGAGAGCAAATCAATTCGACTTCTAAACTGGCTTAAGAAAATATCTGTGATCTTTCGATATTTATATACATCTCTAAATAATTCTAAATTTTCTCTATAAAGAGAACTATTTTCTACCCCAAAACCTTTTGTTTCTTTATCCGAATTAACTAAGAATTTTTCAGCACCACCAATCAACCCTTTTTCAAGTAATTGCTCCACAACATTTTCATTCGCTTTTGGCTCGGAGTAAAAACGAAGTAAGTCTTTTGAAACACTTCCCTGAAGAGCTCCTTCCATAAAAATTAGATTTACATTGTGCTCAGAATTTAAGTAGTGGAGTAATTTCTCAATATTCTCTTGAGCTTCTAATTGCCCATGCGCGTCTTGAATATGAAAAATAATACCCTTCTTTTGAAAAATAGGGGTACTATTACGGAGTATTCCTAATTCAGAAGGAATAGAAATGCTTAAAGGATTATCCCCATAAGAACCCACTTGAGCTACAGGGATTGCCTTAGCATAAGAAAAGGTTGAAAAAAGTGTAAAATAAAAAGAGATGAAAAATGCTAAAACTTTTATTAATTTTGAGTCTGAATTCAATTGAGTCTCCAAGCAAGAAAGTAATTAATATTTGCCGTAAAACGTCCGAAAATAAGGGATTACAGACAAATATTGACGACAAGTAAACCATAAAAAGAGCTAAAAATCAAACCCTAGTATATTGAAGAAATGTAACTCTTTATGCTTAAAGAACTTAAAATATAAGGAATTTCAGAATGTCCCAAGAGCGGCAATATATTGCTGATTTAAGTGAACTAAAAACAAACAAAGGTCTTTGTATTGAATTAGAGGATAAGGAAATTGCTCTTATTTGGCACAAAGAAAAAGCCTATGCCATTAATAACTTTTGTCCTCACCGTGGAGGCCCTTTATATCGTGGAGAAACCGAAAATGGCCCTGCTGTCCGCTGCCCTCTTCATGGATGGCTCTTCAATTTAGAGTCAGGCGAATGTCTCAACATGCCAGCCCCACCCATCGAAACTTATAAACTGAAAATAGAGAAAGATAAAATATATTTGGAATTATGACCGCATGTGTCATTGCGAGGAAAAAAAATAACTGCGGCAATCTAACGACAAAGAGAACAGACAAATTGTCACCCTTGAGCGAAGCGAAGGATCTGTTTTTTTCGTTTTTTTAAAAGCTAAAAGTTGCTTTCATTATTCAAACCCCGTAAAAAGCTCGCGGGGCATTGAAATCTCTCCCAAGATCACGTCTCCAACATGTTTAGGGCCTTCATTTTCAAACAAACCTTTTTTTGGAAGACCGAGTGTCGCTGTTCGAGTTGCCTTTACCGCACAGCCCATAACCTCTCCAAACTCCCCATGAAGACCTGAAGGAATATCAACAGATAAAATAGGTTTATTCGAATGATTCATAAATTGGATAACTGAAAAATAAGGCTCTTCAATTATTCTCGAAAGCCCCGTCCCAAACAGCGCGTCCATAATTAAATGGGAATCAGCAACTTTTTCTTTTACACTTTCAACATCTTTTACAAAATGGATGGGTGCTTTCATTTTCTTTAAAATTTGAAGATTTGTTAAAGCATCTCCTTTAATAGACTCTTCCTCAGCAAATACAAAAAAATCAACCTCAAGATTAAAGTTCAATAAATGACGACCCGCAACAAGCCCATCTCCTCCATTATTTCCAGATCCTACAAAAATACTAACATGGCTTTCAGATCCTGAATCTTTAAGCATCTCACAAGTCACTTCAAAAACACTCCGCCCCGCGTTTTCCATCAATATCAAGCTGGGGATACCATAATCTTCCACGCATCGTCGTTCTAACACTTTCATCTGCGCCGGGGTCACAATAGGGAAAGAAGGATCGCTCATACTTTCACCCCGAAAAAGGTGTCATTCACTAGCTTTTGAATTTTCACTTCGCAAATATCTCCAACAGCCTCTGTTCCTGGAAACACGATCTTTTTATCAATCCACGTTCTCCCAACAACCTCACCTTCCCCACGAGAGTTTTTTCTCTCCACGAGTACTTTATGAGTTGAGCCTATTCTATTTTGATTTTTCTTTTGAGAAATCCAATCTTGAATATCTAGAAGCTCGCTATTTCTTCTTTTTTTGTCAGAAAGAGCAACATCATCTTCAAAGTTTTCAGCAGCAGGCGTCCCAGGACGTGCAGAATATTTATAAATATAAGCCCCATCAAACTCTATTTTCTGTAGAGCTTCTTTTGTCGCCTGATAATCCTCTTCCGTCTCGCCCGGAAAACCAACAATGATATCTGTGGTGATATCCACACCCGGAACCGTACTCCGAAGTTGCTCCACTTTTTCTAAATACTGATCCATATTATGATGTCGTTTCATTTTTTTAAGAATAGGGTCTGAGCCTGATTGTAAAGGTAAATGAAAACGACGCGTAATAGCCGGATTATCTCGAATAACTTCAAAAAGTTCTGGAATAGCATCACTGGGATGACTTGTTGTAAACGAAACCATTTCGATTCCATCAATTTGAGCTAACCGTTCTAACAACTGAGGAAATCCAACCCCATCAGCAAACTCTTTACCATAAGAATTTACATTTTGTCCAAGAAGCGTAATCGATTTATAACCTCGATCTCGAAGACGCGTAACTTCTTCAATCACATCCTTTGATGGCTTTGAAATTTCAGCACCTCGAGTTTTGGGCACAATACAAAAAGTACAAACTTTATCACAACCTGTCATGATAGGAACCCATGCATGATAAGCGTGTTTGCGCTGGGTGAATTCAGAAAACTCAATACCCAAACCCTCTTCTTCCAAAAGCATCACTCGTTTTTTATCTGAAATCACTTGTTTTACGATACGAGGAACATCTTTAACATTACGAGTTCCCACAATAAAATCAAGCTGAGGATAGCGCTCAAATAGCTCTCCTTTATAATTCTCAGACATACAACCCATAACACCCACAACAACATTACGACCAAATTTAGACTTCTCAAAGCATAAACGACTCAAACGCCCAAAAACACGCGTCTCCGCATGCTCCCGTACACTGCACGTATTCAGGATAGCAACATCCGCCTCAGTCTCATCGGAAGTCATCTGATACCCCTGCTTCATCAACAAACCAGAAGCAAGCTCCGTATCATACTCATTCATCTGACAACCAAAAGTCTTAATCGAAACCTTTATATTTTTCTCTTTTACTATATCCATAGCCGCACATTCTAGCAAAAAACCTTCATACTAGCTACTTATCCCCTCAATTAAAACACCCAAACCACCCAAAACCTTCCAAACAGGCCCGGGCCCAAATGCAAGAATTTAGACTGTAAAATAAAAACTTATCGGTCTCTTGTTTGAATATTTTATCAATTTTTTATTTTATTATTTGAAATTTATATATTATTTATAATAATATACGTTATGACTCATTTTGCTAGAATCAAATACCCAGGGGCTTATTATCATATATACAATAGAGGTGTAAATAAGCATGAAATATTTTTTGACGACTATGATAGAAAAATGTTTCTCAAAGCAACCTCGGAAAGTGTAAAAAAGTATAACGTAAACCTATTTGCGTTCTGCCTTATGGATAATCACTTTCACCTGTTCATCCAAACAGTATCTCCTAATTTAAGTGAGGCTATCTGGCATATTACATCAACGTACTCACGTTTTTTTAATACGAAATATAAGCGTATAGGACCATTATTTCAGGGAAGATACAAATATAGATTAGTAAATGAAAACCTCTATGGAAAAGTTTTACTTCGATATATCCATAACAATCCAGTAAAAGCAAATATTGTTACATCTCCAGAAAATTATAGATGGTCCAGTTACGGAAGTTACGTTAAAACTTTACCTGAATGGAACTACTTAGATACAACAGGAGGACTTTCAATGTTTAATGAAAACATGTCATATGCCTTATCCGACATAAAAGAGTTTCATGAACAACCTATTCACAAAGAAGAGCAAGAACATCTTTCCGACATAAAACGTTCTTTATTTTAAAAAACTTCCATTTAGGCCCGGGCCCAAATGAGAGAATTTAGGCTGTAAATAAAAAGCTATGGTTTATTGGATGCTTATTGCTAATTTTTTTATAATTTCTTCTGCGGCTTGTTCTCCGCTGTGGATGGCATCTGGAATTCCAACGCCTCGATAGCTGTTGCCTACTAGACTTAATCCTTCGTGGCGGCTAACCCTCTTTTCTATTCTTTCCACCCTCTCCAAATGTCCTAAGTAGTAATGAGGCATTACCTTATCATAACGTCCTATTTGTGATAAATGGGGTTTCTTTTTAATTCCTAAAAGCTTAGACAGTTCTTCATGGGCTAGAGATTCTAAGGCCTCATCACTCATATTAAGACAATCTGGTTTCTGAACACCTCCCACAAAAGCTCTCAATAACGCAAATCCTTTTGGAGCTCTTCCCTCATATTTGACGTTTGAAAAAGTACATCCAACCAGAGGAATATTTTCTGCCGCGGGAACCACAAACCCAAAACCATCTAAAGAATGTTTAATATCTTCTCGTGCATAAGCCAGGTTAACAGTCGCCACAGAACCAAACGAAAATTCAGATAGTTCATCCACCAATGAAAGATCGACACTTTTTAAAATCTCCGAACATCGATTTGCCGGTAAAGCTAAAACAACATAATCTGTATCTAAAACTTCTCCACCTTTTAGATACACCTGCCAAGATGTGGAGCCTGTTTTCTTTTCAATTTTTTCAACGCAGCACTCTGTACGAATCATCATTGAACCCAACGCTTTAACTAGAGCATCCACCAAGGTTCTCATTCCACCTTTAAAAGAAGCGAATAAACTATATCGGGCGCCGCTTGCTTTTTCGCTACTTTCTTCTCTTCTTTTCTTTCTCAACCCTCTAATCACACTTCCATACTTTTTTTCCATTTCTAAGAACTTAGGAAATGTAGCTCTTAAACTTAACTGGTCCGGATCTGCCGCATAAACCCCAGAAATCATAGGTTGCACAATACGCTCTAAGGCTTCTTTTCCAAACCTTCGATGAATAAATTGCGTTAAACTTTCTTCCTTATCACTTTTCTTTTTTGGAATCAAATACTCCAAAACCATTCGTGTTTTTCCCATCAAACTAAAGATTTTAGAGGATAGAAAAGAACTGATTTTCACCGGAGCCATTAGATAAAAACCTTCCGGAACAGGCAGTAGAGCCTTGTTTCGTACAACATAGCTTTTTCTGAATTGATTCTGAGTACTAATCACCTCAGTCTCGATACCCAAACGTTTGCATAAGTCCATTGCCCATGGTTTCTCTGTAATAAAAGAGTCTGGTCCAGACTCCAACAAAAAACCTTCGCGATGTGTGGTCATAATTGCCGGACCCACCTCAGGAGAAGCCTCCAAAACTTGGATTTGAATATCTATCCCTCTCTCTTGAGATAACTCCTTTAAACGGTAAGCTGCCGCAAGACCCGAAACACCGCTGCCTACAATCGTAATACGAAATGGCTTACTCATTTTTCTTATTCCAATCTTCCTGAGTATTCACATTAACAAAACAATCAAAATTTTGATCTAACTGAACTATTTTTTTACTTTGCACTTGTTCTGAAAGCGCTTTCATAGAACGCCTCCCTTGATTCAATTGTTGATTAACTAAATCCAATAGTTTTTTATCATAGATACCCGGAAAAGGCTGTTCCATCTCTCTCCCAAAAGCAAAGTGTGTCAATAATTGAGAGAAATGATGCTCCTCTAACAAGTGGTTCAACAGTTCGTTTGTAACTCCGGGCATATCACAAACCAAAACGAGAACAGCATCTGCATCTGTTAAGGTTAACGCGGTTTGCAACCCACCCAAAGGTCCTTGGTTCGGTATTTGATCCACAACCACAGGACAAGATAAATACGAAAAGTCTTGATCGTTATTAGAAACCAGTAAAGGATTTAAATTTATATCTTTAAGTAAGTTTATCGCTTTTTGAGCTAAAGATATACTTCCAATTTTTGCATGGGCCTTATCAGAACCAAATCGAGTACTTCTCCCCCCCGCCAAAACAACCCCTTGGATCTTCATGATAAAACTTCCACCTCTTGATGGGTGCACAGAACCCAATCACTTGTTCCGTCGACATAAATTTCTTTCTTCCAAATAGGTACACGTGCTTTAATTCGATCAATCGTTGCCCTGCAAGCACTAAAAGCTTCTTTGCGATGTGCCGCACTCACCCAAATAGCAATAGCCGCTTCACCAACATCCAGCCATCCAACTCGGTGAAGAACCCTCAGTTCATGAACCCCAAATTCCAACTTCACTTCTTGAGTAATCCGACCCATCTCTTTCTCTGCCATCGAGGTATAACATTCATAGTATAGCTTTTCAACAGATCGTCCCTTATGATGGTTTCGAACAATGCCCGTAAATGTTGCCACCCCACCGCAAGAGGTGTCAGGTTGATGAGCTAAAAATGTATTTAAATCAATACTCTGTTCTGTAATCATTTCTATCCTCCCGCAACCGGAGTCATAAAAGCCACGGTATCTTTATCTTTTAAAACATAACTCCCCTTCACGTAATTTTCGTTTACAGCAAATAAAAGAGGAACAGAAACAGAGTTTATCGAAGAAGATAGCCGCTTCCATAAATCAATTACCGTAACGCTTTCCTTAATCTCCACTTGCTTTTCGGACTCTCCAAAATAATCTTTGAGGCCTGCAAAAAACAAAACTTTAACCGTCATAGTAACACTCCTCTCTCGTCAGAAAAAAATTGATGTACTTCCACAATCTCATTTTTTTTATAAACTCTTTGCCTTGGAGGCAACACAATAAAACAGTGCGCATCAGCCAAAGAAGATAACATATGAGAACCTTGCTTCGACAAGAGCTGAACCTTATTTTCAACAATCCTTCCTTTTAGAAAGATCGTCTTAAATGGATCTCCTTTAACTTCTGTTCCTAATGAAAGTTTTTTCTTGGGTAATTCTGTTTTAGAGAATCCCATCCATTGTCGAATTGCTGGATACACATACTCATAAAAGCAGGTAAAAACACTTGCTGGGTTACCCGGAAGTCCAAAAATAAGTTTCTTTCCCTTTTTTCCAAAATAAATAGGCTTTCCTGGTTTTTGACTCACTTTCCAAAAAATCGTCTTAACTCCCAAATG
Source organism: Candidatus Omnitrophota bacterium (assembly GCA_029261035.1). Taxonomy (GTDB): domain Bacteria; phylum Omnitrophota; class Omnitrophia; order Omnitrophales; family JACROU01; genus JAJDCD01. The sequence goes on along the minus strand of JAJDCD010000022.1, from coordinate 51,195 downwards.
ATTTAAAACATCTTTAACAAAGTCGTAGTCTCCTACAGAAACGCCCCCCATCAAAATTAACATATCCGATTGATTAAGCGCTTGTTTAACCCGCTGATTTAACAACTCCAATCGGTCACTGCTTCGAGTAACATCAACAGAGTGAATGCCCATTTGATTTAAGGCAGACCGAATCATCGTTGAATTACTGTCATAAATTTTACCAAAACGTAGCGGTTTCCCTGGAGATACAAGCTCTGTGCCTGTTGCCATCAACGAAATTTGTGGCGCTTTAAAAATAGGAACTTGCCCCTTCCCTATAGAAGCTAACACACCCATGGTTCCTGAATGAATAACTTCATTCTTACTAAGAAGTACCTCTCCTTTTTCAACCTCTTCTCCACGATAACGAATATGTCTGTTATTTTTATAAGGAGCTTTAAAAATTAAGTAACCCTCTTTTATTTCAGCATATTCTTTCATCAACACGGTATCTGCTCCACCCGGGATAACAGCGCCTGTCATAATAGGTGTCGCAGAAAACTTATCTAGCATTCTTCTTTTAGTATCCCCTGCCTTAATAGGTAATCCGAGCTTTAATTTAATAGGCGCTAACTTCGTCGCTGTTAATGTGTTTTTACTATTTAGAACAAAACCATCCATTGCAGAATTATCATATAAAGGTAATGGAAATGGAGAGCTTATGTCCTTTGCTAATACCAAACCTAACGCTTCCTTCAGTGAAACTATTTTTCTCAAAGGTTGAGGTACATTCTTTTGTATTAATTGTTTTGCTTGTTTAACAGTAATCATATGGCTATTCCTATCAATCGAACTGAAATATAAAGTACCAGTAGAGCTAATAGTTGTTGTAAACGTAATTTTGGCAGTTGATAAGCCCCTAAACGAGAACCTATTTGCCCACCTAAAAATACAGCAACAGCTAAAGGCAGAAGCAAACTAAAATCAGCTCCCCCTTTTTGCATTTGCCCAAGCAACCCTGAAGCAGAGTTGACTAAAATAAAAAAGCTGGCTGTAGCAGCAACCTCTTTAACATGCCCCCAACGCAAAAACAAAAGAAGTGGGCTCAATAAAATTCCCCCGCCAATACCGACCAATCCAGCCAAAAAACCTAAAAACCCTCCCATGGGAACCCCTAGAAACCAAGCTGCTTTCCATGAAATTTCTTTTGGATTTTCAAACCATTTATCTGGCACAAACATCCGAATAGCAACACACAAAAGAGAAAACCCTAAAACAAAACAAAAAGCTGTATTTGAAATTGGAATCCTACCCCCTAAATAAGCCATCGGAATAGAGAGTAAAACAAAGGGTAATATTAATTTTAATTTTAAATAACCCGCTCGATAAAAATGCCAACAGCCACCCACGACTACAATCAGATTACAAACTAAAGCAATAGGCGGTATCGTTTGGTAAGGCATTCCCATCAACGCGAGAAGCGCAATATAAGAAGACCCTCCTCCAAACCCAACCATGGAATAAAACAAAGCAATAAGAAAAAAATAAACCGGTAACATTAATGACCTAAGCCTTTCATCATTTTATAAGAATGTAAAATCGCTGGAAAAATGGCATTCAAGCTTTCCCGAACACCATTTGAAGAACCCGGTAAATTAATGATAATCGTATTCCCTCTTTGTCCTGCCAATCCTCTGGAAAGCATCGCATAGGGCGTTCTCTGTTGACCATAACTCCGTGCCGCTTCTACGATTCCTGGAATTTCTCGATCAATCATTTCTTGAGTTGCTTCAACAGTTACATCTCGAGGCCCCAATCCAGTGCCTCCAGTTGTTAAAATAAGAAGAACTCCCTCATCACAAAGCTCTTTAATCTTTGCCTGTATCAACTCTTTTTCATCTGGAAGAATCTCATAAGCAGGTTCTATCCCAAAACTCTCTAAACGTTCTTTGATTATTTTACCTGACTTATCCTCTCGCTTTCCACTTGCAGTACCATCCGAACTAACGATTACAGCTGCTTTAAAACCAGCCGGCAATTTTTCATTAAAAGATGTTTTTCCACCTTTTTTACTGAGTAGTTTAGTCGTCGTTATTTCCATCTCTTTATCTACAGGCTTCAACATATCATAGATCGTCAACGTTGCCATTTGAGCTCCGGCCAAAGCTTCTATCTCTACCCCTGTCTTCCAAATCGCTTCAACGGTTACTGTTGCAATCACGCTATCCCTTTTAACTTCAAACTCTACCTTCACTGAATCTACTGGCAATGGATGACAGTAAGGAATTAAATCTGGCGTTTTCTTCACCGCATTTACAGCAGCAACCCTAGCGACAATCAACACATCTTTCTTTGGCAAATCATTCTCTTTCATTCGCACAATTGTTTCTGGTTTTGCTACCAAAGTACTTGTCGCTGTTGCAATACGTAACGTATTTATTTTTTCTGTAACAGACTTCATTGATACTCTCCTTTTATCCGCCTATAGAACGAATCATTGGATGAGACTGTAATTGTTCAATAGGAGACTCTTTTTCATTAAATTTGTTTTCATAAAACCAATTGCCCTTAGGTTTAATCGAAGCCGCATAACGAATCGCTTCAATAATTGCTTCATCGGATGCATGACTGCGAAGCAAATCTTTAACAGACACCTCTTTGTCTGAAAAAAGGCACGGGTAAAGACTTCCATCTGCACTCAAACGGATTCGAGAACATTGGTCACAAAAAGATTCTGTTAGAGAAGCAATTAAACCAATCTTGCCCTTTCCTCCGTGAATCATATAATTCTGAGCAACATCGTCCTTTCGATTCTTTTCCTCTGTCAGCTCAAAATGCTGATGAATCACTTGACGAACATGTTCAATAGGAAGAACCCACTCTGGTTTCCAACCTGTTCCACACAAAGGCATAAACTCTAAGAAACGAACATCCAATGGAAAGTCATAAGCCATCTTGGCAAACTCTAGAATCTCCTCATCGCTAATTCCTTTCAAAACAACCATGTTGAGTTTTACTGGAAATCCTGCTCGAAGCGCAGAAAAAGTAGCATCTAACACTTCATAATAAACATCCTTTAAGGTGATTTCTTTAAACCTCTCTGGGTCTAGACTATCCAAACTAATATTAATCCGGTCTAGTCCCGCCTCTTTAAGAGAATTTACGAGAGGTCCCAAACGGCTCGCGTTGGTTGTTAAAGAAAGCTCTTTTACGGTCTCAATACTTTTAAGAGCTCGGACAATATCCAGAATATCTTCCCGCAACAAAGGCTCTCCACCGGTTAATCGAATACGGTGAACACCTAAGCGGCCTATAATTTTAGTAAAACGTAAGATTTCATCTCGGGTTAGATATTTTGAGGGAGGCACCACAGGCACACCTTCTTCAGGCATGCAATAGATGCAACGAAAATTACACAATTCGGTTAATGAAAGTCTAAGATAAGATAGTCGTCGACCGTATGAGTCAACAAGATAGTCTTGATGGTTCATTTCCTTCTCCTTCTCAATTCGGATTTAGAAATCATCCCTAACTGGGCTGATCTTTAAATCTTCGGAAGGCTAAATGATTTCTCAAATAACCCTAAACGCTTTAGCTTCCATAACCCTGAGGGGTCTTAGGTCACTAAAATCGGAGATTTTTATTTTTAAAATTAAAAACTACTGCCTTACATCCACAAAATCAAACTTACAATCTAAAAAATGATAAAGCTCTTCCGATATAATAGGTACCGGCATCTTCACTTGGCTCAACTCTTCATCCTCACATCCTTCGGGCTGAAAAGCTTGAATTACAAAACGTTTCGCACCCATCTCCTCAAGCTCTCTAGCTATATTTTTAATATCATTCTCTGAAAGAAGATTTGGATGAACTGTTGTTCTAAATTCATAATCTACACCACTATCCAAAAGTAAACGCGCACTTTTTTTCGCTTCAATGCCACTTTCTTCAACAAGCGTAACTTTATCATAATTGTTAAAAGGCGCTTTAATATCCATTCCCACCCAATCACACAAAGGCAACAAATTCTTTAAGCGCTCTGGAAACATTCCGCTAGTGTGCAACCCAACTTCATACCCAAGCGTTTTTGCATAACGCATCCAAGTGGATAAAGAATCATGAATACTAGGTTCTCCTCCAGAGAAAACAACTCCATCCAACTTCCCTTTTCTGTCTTCAAGAAATTGAATTAATTTCTCAAAATCGAAAGGGTGATCCGAAGAGCCTCTCAACTCTGCATTATGGCAATACCGACAACTCCAAGAACAACCATGGGTATAAATTACTGCTGCTAGACGATTAGGGAAATCGATAGTGGTAAATGGGGTAATCCCACCCACCGGAAGCCGACACCAATTTTTGTCTACAGAAACACTACTCCTTTTTTCCACAAGGTTCGCTAAAGCATTGCCTCTCATCGTACTCCCCTTTCTTTCCTAGGTTATACTCTGAAACAGGTCTATGGTACCCCATCACTCTTGTCCAAACTTCACACTCTTGTCGTTCTTCATCTTTAAGATTAGCTTCCTTGCTCATAGCCCCTCCTTTTTAAGGCAACCTTTATACAGTCACCGGTTCAGACGATTGAGATTTACGATTCAAAATTTCAATATCACATTTAGGACAATACTTATGCTCCCCTTCCAAATATCCATGATTAGGACATACAGAAAACGTGGGCGAAATCGTAATATAAGGCAACCTATGTGTCTCAAGAACTCGTTTTACTAACTTCTTACAAGAATCTGAACTTGAAATACGTTCCCCCATATAAAGATGAAGTACCGTTCCACCCGTATATTTTGTCTGAAGCTCATCTTGCTGCGCTAAGGCTTCAAAAGGATCATCTGTAAACCCAACAGGCAGCTGTGATGAGTTCGTGTAATAAGGTCTCTCTTTGGTGCCTGCCTGCAAAATTTCAGGAAAACGCTTCTTATCTTCTTTAGCAAAACGATAAGTAGTTCCTTCTGCGGGTGTCGCTTCTAAGTTATATAAATTACCCGTCTCTTCTTGAAACTGCTTCAGCCGTTCTCTGATGGATTCTAATATCCTCACTGAAAAAGCGTGACCTTCTGGGTGCGTGATATCTTGTTTTCCTTCTGTAAAATTCCGAACACATTCATTAACTCCATTAACCCCAATCGTAGAAAAATGATTTCTCAAAGTGCCTAAATAACGCTTGGTATAAGGAAAAAGTCCAGCATCAATATAACGCTGAATCACCTTTCTCTTAATTTCCAAACTCTCCTTAGCCAATAAAGCAAGTTCATCAATTCTATTAAGCAAAGCTTTTTCATCACCCGCATACAAATAGCCAAGACGAGCACAATTAATCGTTACAACTCCAATAGATCCTGTTTGTTCCGCAGAACCAAACAAACCATTTCCACGCTTCAACAATTCTCTTAAATCCAATTGCAGACGGCAACACATCGATCGAATTTGGTTGGGCTGCATATCCGAATTTAAAAAATTCTGAAAATAAGGAAGCCCATATTTGGCCGTCATTTCAAAAAGAGTATTGCAATTAGGATGATCCCAATCAAAATCTTTAGTGATATTGTATGTAGGAATAGGAAACGTAAACACTCTTCCTTTCGCATCTCCCTGCAACATCACATCAATATAAGCTCGATTAATCATATCCATCTCAGGTTGCAGTTCCCCATAGGTAAACGGCATTTCCTCACCTGCAATCTGTGGCACTTGGTCTTTCAAATCTTCCGGACACACCCAATCAAAAGTAACATTAGTAAAAGGCGTTTGAGTCCCCCAACGAGAAGGCACATTTAAATTATAAATAAACTCCTGAACACACTGTTTCACTTCGGGGTATGTCAAAAGGTCCTGACGCACATATGGAGCTAAGTAAGTATCAAACGAAGAAAACGCCTGAGCTCCCGCCCATTCATTTTGCAATGTCCCCAAAAAGTTAACCATCTGACCAACGACAGAAGAAAGATGCTTTGGTGGCCCAGACTCAATTTTTCCTGGAACTCCATTAAAACCTTCTTCAAGCAACAATCTCAAGGACCATCCAGCACAATAACCCGAAAGCATATCCAAGTCATGAATATGAATATCCGCTTGACGATGCGCCTCTCCTACCTCTTGAGGGTAGACATGACTTAACCAATAATTCGCCACGACTTTCCCCGAAATATTAAGAATCATTCCTCCTAATGAAAACCCTTGATTTGCATTTGCATTCACACGCCAATCCAAACGATCTAAATATTCATTTACAGAAGAAACAACATCCACAACTGTCTTTTTTGCTCTTCTTAAATTTTTGTGTTGTTCTCTATAAACAATATAGGCTCTTGCTGTCTTCAAAAAGTTTGCTGAAATCAAAACCTGTTCTACAATATCCTGAATTTCTTCAATCTCTAACGTTCCTCGATCATACCTATTTTCTAAAACTTTAATCACTTGAAGTGTTAAGAGATTTGCATCATCCTCTTCAAATTCACCGGCTGCTTGCCCTGCTTTTAAAATTGCATTTCTAATTCTTTCCGCATCAAAAGAAACCGTTTCTCCACTTCTCTTTCTTACAACATCAACTCGGCAAGCCGGAAACATCTTCTCCATAAAACCCTCCTTGGAATAAAGTGTCTATATATCGTAGGTAGAAAATATTGTATACAAGATCTAAGGTTAAAAATGTGATCTAGATCACATTGATCCCCCTAGATATAGAGCCTCATTAAGGTAAAAAAGGGCATAGTACCCAAACCATGCCCTTTTGGCGGGACAAGCAGAGAAAACCAAGTTTAGCTGCTTGTTTATTTAGAAATTAATAGTCGACTGCACATAGAAGAAATTCGCATTATCACTTGCTCCTGTATCTTTAATAAAAGCGCCTGCATTAAAATGCGAGTAACCTACAAATAAATTAAGATGTTCGTTCATATTCCACTTAAGTGTCAGATCTAACTCTTGTCCAATCGTGTTACTTGCCCCTGGAGAACGAGGTCGAATAACTCCCTGCCCCGCATTAAACCAAGCACTGTTTGTCGTATCCAAGAAAAACCAATGATATGCTGTTGTTAGTTTGATTTTTTTATGTGGCTTTAAATCAAATGCTAGTTTGATATTTTCAATATTTCTCAAACTAGCAAAGTCCATATAACCATAGTGCATGTGGTTTGTAGGAAATAAATTATCAAAATTCTCATTTTTTCCATCTGTAGGATCGCTGTCTCCGGACCCATGGTTATACTCAAAAGACAATCGCGGGGACCAAGGGCAATCTTTAAACGTATATCCAGCTTCGACGTGTAAAGCCCACGCATTAATCTCATCATGTGCTCGAGAACCTAATTGCAACGCCCACTCCAATCCATAATCAAAATTCCATTTTTTACCCTTAAAACGGTTGCCAAACGTATACTCTTTTAACTGTCCTAACCTTCCCGGAACTTCCCCCACAATTCCACGATTCTGATTGTGGCGTATAAACAAGAATGTGTCGATCAGGTGTTCTTGGAATGGTTTTAACGTGCTATAAATACCATAAAAATTATCATTATGATTTGAAGAGTCCGGCTGACTGCGATTAACTTGAACAACTTGGCTTAGAAAAATATCAAAGTTAAACCAAGAAACAGGGGTCACTGTCACTTTAACCGCATCAAATACCCTTGCAACATTAGACCAATTAAAAGCTCCCACAAACCGCTGATCCCCATAAGACAACTCCTGACGTCCCACTTTGACACTCACAGGAATATCTTCCCATGGACTAATGACTTCTCCATAAAGTTGTCTCAAATCCAATCGGTTTACAAATGCTCTTGATTTATGAGCCTGGCGACCTGCAAAACTCTCTGCATCTTGAGCTTGTGCAAAAATTTTCAAATAAGGGCCTATTTGAAGTTTTCCATTTAAACGAGTCCTCATTAAATGAATATCATCATCTTCAAATCGAGCATCATTAAAATTAAAATCATCTCTCAACTCCAAACGATACCGATATTGGCCACTTAATTGAAAAGTAATATTTTCATCCCAAATGGAAATGGGCTGAAAAAGAACATCCAAAGGTTTTGCCAAAACTCCTACAGAATCATCAACCGATTGAAGAGAACGATCGAGCAACCTTGCAACGCTCTCTTGTTGGGCAACTCCAGAATCAACAGCAAATTGTTCTTTTACATTCTCTGCATATAAATTTGTTGTCACTCCCATAACAACAATTAAAAGTACATATATTATCTTCATGCCATCACCACCTTATATAAATTACAACCCTAAGATTTTAATGCTCTATTTAAATACCTTCACATCTACCCCACCCATTCTTTTCTTTACTGATTTAGCTATTTTGTTAAGCGTTTGTTTGCTTACAGCTGTTGCTTTCTCATGCGCTGGAGAACGGTCAATCGTGTATAAATGAGCTTCGCTTGGTGCTACTTGCTCTAATTTGTTAAGCCAAAGCTCTACCTGCTCTTCAGAAGCATTATTAACTGGAGTAGAAAAAAACATACTTTGAATAGCTAGGTTCGAAATTTCTTTCAAACCCGTTAGTTTCTTATTCCAAGGAACCTGAAATCGAGAATCATTAATAACCTTCATCATTTCATCATCTCCTGAATCCAGCTTCATATAACATAAATCAAATTGAGATAGAGCTTTTTGAACACTCTTAAAGTGAACCCTTGAAGAATCAGAGAGAATTGAAATGGGAGTTTGTGGAAAATAAATATCTCTTAAATTCTTAACTTCTTTTACTATAAAGAAAAGTTCTGGATGAACCGTAGGTTCTCCATTCCCGCTAAACGTTATGGAATGAGGCTTCAGCCCTTTTTTCTTATGTTCTTCAAAGCCTTGTTCTATTCTTTTAATTAGAAAATCGATCGAACTGAGCTTTCTCTGAGACAAAGAGAGAAAGTCCGTAAAGCCATATTGACAATATAAGCAATTAGAAAAACAGTATTTTCTATCAGTTGGCAGAATGTTAATCCCTAGGGATGTATTTAACCGTCGAGAGTATATAGGGCCATAAACGACTGAGGGTTGTAGTGGAATCGGCATAATAATTTAAACTCGCTAATAGACTTTGGTTTATTAATAAAAAATTAATCGATCACGAGTTTAAATTATCATGTGCCGTACAATAAAACAGTGATTCAAATCACAAAACTAACATTTAATGAGCGAATTTTTTCGGTCATAGTAATACCAATTCAGGAGCAAGCAAATCAAATAATAAGCCGTAAATCCATAAAGCGCATATTCCGCATGGCCCGCTTTAATTTGTTGTCCAAAAACTTTGGGAATAATAAATGCCCCATAAGCAGCAATGGCTGAGGTCCATCCTAGTACAGGGCCCGCTTGCTCTTTACTAAAAATATATGGAATACTTCTAAACGTAGATCCATTTCCAACGCCCGTAGCAATGAATAAAATCATAAATAGTACAAAAAATGGCCACCAATAAGTTTCAGGAGTTTCAACCCCTTTTGCCTGAACTATAAAGTAAGCAACTCCAAGCGCCGCACCTACCTGAGCAATCGTACTCCATGTCGTCACTTTAGACCCACTATTGACTTTATCAGAAAGCCATCCCCCTAAGGGTCTAATTAAAGCGCCTAACATGGGGCCTAAAAAAGCCCATGTCATAGGGTTTGGCGCATTTGGGTTCACCCCTCCATCGGGTAGGTATCCAAACACATCCTGAATTAATTTTGGGAAAGAAGCAGAGTATCCAATAAAAGAGCCAAAAGTCATCGTATAGATAATCGTCATAATCCAGTTATGCTTACTTTTAAAGATTGAAAACTGCCTATTTAAATTTTCCTTCAACTCCCCAGGAGATAAGAATTTCATCAAGAGAACGGTTATCAAAATTGTAATGGGCAACACAAGCCACATATTCAATTTTAAACCAATTAGTAACCAACCTCCAAAACCAGCAGCGACTACTCCGAAAAAAATCAATAATATAATTTTACTAAACTCTAAAAAATAATTACCTAATGCAGGGGTTGCAAACTTCAAATTGTTCATACCGAAGAAAGCAGCGATAACAGAAATGATTAAGAGAGGCACCCAAACCCATGCCGCGTTCTGAATATACACCAAAGTTCCCACAGCTTTAGAGCCATCCACCTCCACTAAGGGTAAACCTCCACCTGCCACAGCTCCAAAGACTCCTCCTGCAATAACAATAGGAATCACAAACTGCATAACACTCACACCTAAATTACCAAGACCTGCATTCAAACCCAATGAAGTTCCCTGGACTCTTTTAGGAAAGAAAAAACTAATGTTAGACATGGAAGAAGCAAAGTTACCTCCCCCAAACCCGGATAAGGCCGCTAATAAAGCAAAAATGAAAAAAGGCGTATTCACATCCTGTAACGCTACCCCTGCAGCCACTGTTGGAATTAGAAGAAGTGCTGTCGTTAAGAAAATAACATTACGTCCACCCCCAACAGCAATTAAAAAAGAATTGGGAATCCTCAATGTTGCTCCAGACAAACCTGCAATCGCAGGAAGCGTCCATAAAAGTTCGTTAATTCGCCTTAAATGCTCCGGAGTTTCCGCAGGAAGCCCTAAGTTAAATCCCAGCTTTTTCATCTGAACAATAACCATCCCCCACATCAACCAGACAGAAAAAGCCAGTAGCAATGCAGGAATAGAAAGCCAAAGGTTCTTAGAAGCAAGTTTTTTACCCTTATTATTCCAAAACTCATTATTTTCGACATCCCAATCGGGAATATTAATTTTTGACATCTTCCACTCCTTAAACTTTACTCGTTGTTAATGGTCAATTCGATGTTCTAATTCGGGTTGTTTCTTTCTCAACATATGACTAATGACATGATGCATCCACCACAGACAGAGAAAAGATAAAAAGAACATAAAAATCCAACAACTCGTCCAAAGCCCTGTTCCTTTTAGCAAATAACCAAAAATAATCGGGCAGAAAAACCCGCCTAACCCGCCAAGAACTCCGACCATCCCTCCGACAACACCCACTTCGTTAGGAAAATAATCAGGAATATGTTTATAAACGGCTGCTTTTCCAATCCCCCAGATAGCCCCTAATGCAATAACCAGAACGGTAAAAATCCATACATTCGCCTGAAAATGAATTCGGGTTATTCCTTTTGCTAACAACTCTTTTCGTTTTACTTTTTGACCCACCTCAACAACTGCTTCTTGCCACACTTCTTTTGAAGGAAATACCAAAACTTGATCATCCAAATCATCAAATTTATTCTGGGCTTTAACCATGGTGTAAGTCTTAGTATCTACTTTAATTGCACCATCAGTCACCCCAACAACCTCTCCCGCTCTTTTAGCCATAATCCCCTGCCCTGGGGAGTAAATATCCATTTTGGGAACAATTAACAAGAAGCAAATAATGGTTGAAGATGCTAGGATCCAATACATCACTTTCCTTGCTCCAAACTTATCCGACATCCACCCTCCTAAAGCTCGAATAACACCTGAAGGCAAACTAAATAGCGAAGCAAAGATTCCTGCTGTAACTAAAGGTAAGTAATAAACATTTACAAAATAAGGTACTAGCCATTGAGAAAAAGCCACAAAACACCCAAACACCAAAAAGTAATAAAGCCCAAATCGCCATACTCGAATATTTTTTAATGGCTTCAACATCTCAATCCAACCCAAGCCACTCGAAGCAGGTTTTTTGTTTTTAGAAAAGATAAAAAACACAATAGCAGTGGCAATCAATACCAAAGCATAATACTTTGGTAACATTCTCCAACCTTCTATATTGATTCCATTTTGTGTTAATTTATTTAAGATGGTAGGAGCAAACAATGTTGTGAGCGCTGCTCCAGCATTTCCTGCACCAAAAATGCCGAGTACTGTTCCTTGAATATTTTTAGGATACCAAACAGAAGAAAACGCAATTCCAATAGAAAAACTAACCCCTGCTAATCCAAATCCAAAACTGCATAAAGCAAAACTGGTAAAATCATTAGCGTACGATAATAAGTACATAGGTACAGCGCATATTAAAAGCAAAGCTCCATAAATGGGCTTGCCTCCAAACTTATCCGTAAGCATACCTGCAGGCAAACGAAAAAGAGAACCCGTTAAGACAGGAATCCCCAACAACCAACCTATTTCAACAGGACCCCAGTCAAAGACCTGATTTGCTACTAAAAAGGTTACGAGCACCCCGTTTAACATCCAAACGGCAAAACACACAGTAAAAGCAAACGTATTTAAAAAAAGTGCCTTGTGGGAATCAAAAGTTGCTTGTGTTTGCATGACGATAACTCCTTATATGGAATAAGAATCCTTGTCCTCATCTTCGCTTTCATCCTCATCCTTATTAAAAGAGGATGTCTTAAAATGTAGCCAATGAAGCAAATGCTTAAAACCATAAAGCCCAAAAAAAGTGGCTAAAACAATAATTAAAATATCAAAACGATTATTCCAAAATCGATGGTTAAATAACTTCCATGGATTTCCGTGTTGATTATTTAAAGGATGAGTTCCATCTAAATATTCTTGCCTATCTGAAATTCCATCGTTATCTAAATCGCTATTTGGATCTAACACTTCAGATAAACGTTCTGGAAACTTGCGGTACAATAAAAATTCTTTCTTTCCTAATTGCTTCATAATGTCATTGCCAAACTCATTTAGAATGGGGCTATTAACTTCAAATCCAGGCTGAACGGCTGCTCGTGCCTGATTCAACAACTGCCTTTCCTCCTCATCCAAACTACCTACCTGCCCTGGCTTAATTCCCTCAGGACCATCAGGATGGGCATGACAAAGAGCACAGTTAACATAACGTCCTGAATTTTTCTGTGAGAACTCTTGAAACTCAGGGTAAGCACAAAGGTTGTCTTGGAATAAAAAAGAGATTCCTAATAGAAAACTTACTAATGATAAAACCTTAATCCATCTCATTATCAGTGTCCCCCTTTAACCCATTCATAAATTATGCCTCCAAACAAAGTCATAATAATGAGGTATGCTGCTGACAACAGTGAAATAATTGTTAATATCTTTCTGGAAGTACTTTTGAAAATCCAGGGTGTAAATGTTAAGACACCCATCACAATCATCAACCCCAAAAGAACAACCCAAAAAGGAAGGAGTTCTAGAGGATAAAAAAGAAATAAGAAATACCACTCTGGCTTAATTCCATCAGGCGTTGATCCCAGTGGGTCATAAGGTTCAAATAGAGGAAAAGAAAAAAATGATTCAAACGGAAGACAGAGAGCCAAAATAAAGGTAATTAAAAACACAATCCCCCAAAGAGAAAAATCTTTGAGTACAAAAAATGGAAAAAAGCGTTCTTGTTTTTTTGAAGGCTTATCAATCCCCTGGCTCATTCCGTGAAGTTGAACTGAAAGCAAATGAAGACCCAACAAACCAAATAAACATAAAGGTAAAATCACAACATGAAGCGCATAAAAACGGCTTAAAGTAGCCTGTCCTACAGTAGGGCCTCCCTGAATAATCTCTTTAATCATCGTAGGCCACTCTGCCAAAAACCCGGGTAGATAATTGCCTAAATATTCAATAGATTGCAACCCCACCTTAGTCGCATTGACTGCAATTTGATGCCAAGGAAGTAAATACCCAGTGAAACCAAACATAAAAGTAATAATTAAAAGGCCAACACCGGTAAGCCAAGTTAACTCGCGAGGAGCTTCAAATGCCTTCATCGCAAATGTTGTTAACAAATGGACCATCACACAAAGAATCATAAGACTAGAGGACCAAGTATGTAAATTTCGAATCAAATCACCCCAAACCACATGTTGCGTAATATACTCTACAGAAGCATGCGCATCACTAACCGTAGGTTCATAGTAAAACAACAACATCACCCCTGTAATCAACTGTGTCAAAAAGAAAAAGAGCGCCAACCCACCCATATAGTAAGCCCAGCTCATTTTATGCAGAGGAACCTCTTTCTTCTGCACCATAGATTCAAAGCTTAATTTCTCCATAGGCAGCCTTTCAGACAAGGCATCAATTACATACTTTAAACGACTTTGCTTAGCCACAGATTACTCCTTATGTTTCTTAGCTATAAACACACGATTGCTTTTGTCTATACTACTGACATTCACATTTCCATATCTCTTTCCGGATGGATCTTGCTCCAGAATAATCTCGTTATTCGCATTCATGATCACCCAGCCTAAATGAGGCAAAGGATCTAAAGCTGGAGCCCCTTGATTAGGCATCCCTGTATTAATATTAAAATAAGAAACATGGCAAGGGCACAATATGCGTCCTTGATTATCTAACTCACTCCCCACGGTACATCCTAAATGGGTGCATTTTGCAGATATGAGAATAGGAAGCCCATCCTTACCCAAAAACGCTAAAGCAGGACGCATTAAGTAATCAATAAAATATTTCCCTTTTTCTATGTCCAGTTGATTTAGACGCGATACGTAAATAAACTCTTTCTTCATTCTTTCTAACTGATAAGTGCGTTCTTCTGCTGTTTGTTCTAATCGTTTTAGTTTTTGCTCTAACAGTTTACTTTCTTCTTCAACAGAAACTTCTGGTTTATAAAAGAAACCTGCCAATTTATCCAAAACCCCTACGGACAATAAAGCTCCAGCCACAGACAATCCCAAAGCCCCTTTAACAAAGTCTCTACGACTCTCTTGAACCACCACAAGTGAATCATCATGTTCTTTCCTCCTCTCGCTGACCCAAACCACCTTTTGGGGAGGACGAAAGAAATATTGGAAAGGGAATGAAAATATGTGAACCAATCTTGAGAAAGGAACGAGCATTAATATAATCCAGGCCATCACAATATGAGCTTGAACTAAAAGAGGCATTTCTTCTATATAAGAAATGTCAGGACGAAAGGTAAGAATACTCCAAAGATAGGGTGTTGTTGTTCCTGTAGACCATACAGCTCCCCACCGATGCATCAGAGCCATCGAAAGACCAATGACCACTTGTAACAAAATAAGTACGAGTAAGAGAATATCAATAACCGTCGTTACTTGCTGTAATTTTCCAGAAACAACTCTTCTAACAATTAAAATAATAAGTCCTGCAATACAAAGAATGGAAGCCATCACTCCCACAGTTTCTACTGTTAGAAGAAATACAAAATTGGAAGTTAAACTTTTCCATAGTTCGGGTACTAAGAATGCTGGAAGATGACCAAGCAAAATAATTAAAATTCCTATATGCCAAGAAAGCGTCCCCCACAACAATGCATTTTTCTCTAAAAACTGAGACGACAACGCAGAATAACTAAAAGGATTCCACACATATCGGAGGATAGAGCCTGCCACTAAAAGAAATAAAGCTAAATAAGGCAATCCCACAAAAAACATTTGGTTCATCATTAAAGAACTCCTATAAGCGAATCTTGACGCAGTCTTTCTAAAATTGCATTCAATAAGGGTAAGAAAACATGATCCGGCTGTTTTAGTTTACCTTGCATCTTTTCAACTGAATCCAACAAAACAAAACTAACAAGCTCATCCCATTCTTCGGCTTTAAAGTAAGGTGCAAAATTAAGAATATTTCTTAAATGATCTGCTAATTCTTTACCTGAATCAAACTCCTCATCTGCATATGCCATCGCCAAACCCGCCATAAGCTGAGAACGCTTAAAACTTTCTTCTCCAAACAAATGCACACTCACATAAGGCACACAGATAGGATTGACATCAAAAGTTGCTGTCTGTATCTCTTGTATTTGCTCCAAAGACAGATCTAGAAGTTGAGATAAAAAGTCCTCTAAGAAACGAGAAGTTGCGGGGCTTTTTTCTTGAAAGTAATTAATGATGGTTCTTAGCTGACTGATATAATTTTTATCTGGATAATCCAAAAGCTTTGCTAGTTGTATATAATCATTTTTTTCGCTCATGACTTATAACCCTCGCTTTGGTGTTTGAACATCTCCTAAGCCACAACTCCCTTTACAAGACTCAGGGCATTCTTCCCCACCCTCCATCGCTTCTTCTCTTTGAAGAGGCGGTAAAACAAATCGCTCGTAAGGTCCAGGGCAAGAAGTTAATTGATAGATTGCTTCTGCTTCTTCTGGGTCCATTCTTGATTCATGAAGAATCTTTCTTATCTTGTCAGAGCCCAATTCTTTTCTAGATTCCGCTCTTTTGAAATGTCGTATCGCTAAAAGTTTTTTCATGACACTTCTAATTTCATTTAAGTTCCCCGCACTGAAAAGAGAAGCCAAAAACTTCATAGGAAGCCTCGCTTGTTCTATTGAAGCAAAAAAGTCTTCCGTTTTATGCTCGTAAATACCGTCCCCTATTTTCCCCATTACAGGAAGTAACGGTGGAACGTAGTACAACATAGGAAGTGTGCGAAACTCCGGGTGAAGAGGTAAGGCTAATTTCCACTTCATCACATAATTCCATACAGGTGAATTCTGTGCAGAGTCAATCATTTCAGGACTAATATTGTTTTCTTTAGCTCCTTTAATAACTTCAGGGTCAAAAGGATCTAACAAAACACTTCTTTGCGACTCCACAAGAGAATTTAAAGGCGCTTTCATCGCTTCTTCAACACGATCTGCATCATAAAGCAAAACACCCATATAACGGATTCTCCCAACACAACTATGAAAACATGCTGGAGGCTGCCCCGTTTCTATTCGGGGGTAACACAAAATACATTTTTCAGATTTTCCTGTTTTCCAATTAAAATAAATTTTCTTATATGGGCATGCGGCTACACAATTTCTCCAACCACGACAAACATCTTGATTCACAAGTACAATCCCATCTTCCCCTCGCTTATACAATGCCCCAGAAGGACAAGCAGCTACACAACTTGGGTTTGCACAGTGATTACAAATGCGGGGTAAGTACATCATTGAAATACTTTCGATTTCAAAAAGCATTCTTTTCTCATCTTCTGACAATTGGCTTAAATTAGGATCATTTTCGGCATAGATAGGAGAACCGGATAAATCATCATCCCAGTTGGGCCCCGCTTCAATATCAATAGGCTCCCCAGTGATTTGAGAAATCGGTCTAGCTGTAGGCTGATCATCTCCTAGCTTAGCATCTGTTAAATGCTTATATTCATAAGTCCATGGTTCGTAATAATCATCCAATGTAGGTTGGTTAGGGTTATAGAACATCTTCAGCCAAAAATTTTTCTTGTTTTGACTTTTAAGTTTTAGTTCTCTCTTGTCTGTAACTTCCCACCCACCTTTATAATTAACCTGATCTTCCCAAAGCGTGGGGTAACCCGTTCCAGGTTTTGTTTCTACATTATTCCACCACATATATTCTGCACCTGGGCGATCAGTCCAAATGTTCTTACATGCCACACTACAGGTATGGCATCCAATACATTTATCCAAATGAAATACCATTGCTGTTTGAGCTCTTACATCCATTATGTTTTTCCTTTGTTATGTAAAAATATTTCTTCGATTTACCAGACCAATTTGCCTAGTTTGCGTATTTTTATAAAAGTATCTCTATTAACTCCTTGAGGACCCCAATAGTTAAAAAAGTATGAAAATTGAGCATATCCCCCAATCATAAACAAAGGCTTCAATCGAGCTCGAGTTAAACTGTTATGTCCTCCTGCTCGTTTAAAATTACGCGACGGTGATTTAGGAACTCCAACCGTTCTTTCCACTGCATGATAAATAAAACAAATACCTCTTGGAATTCGAGCGCTCACACACGCTCTCGTAACAACAGACCCGTGATCATTCGTCACCTCGACCCAATCATTATCACAAACACCCACTAAACCAGCATCTCGATCATTCAACCATATAGGTTCAATTCCTCGTGACAACGTCTTCATACGAAGCGTGTCTCCATAAGTACTATGGATATGCCATTTACCATGTGGAGTTAAATAATTTAGAGTTAGACTGTCTGGTTCTTTTTTTGTTTGAACCAAATCACGACTTTGTTTTTCATCCATTCTAATTTTAAAGGTAGGAACATGTTCCCCAAAAGCCCGATACGCCTCATGATCCATATAAAAGTGCTGCCTTCCTGTCAAAGTTCTCCATGGAATCAACTGTTCTATATTCTGACAAAAGGCACTATACGTTCGATTGTCTCGTGTTACCCCTGTCCAATAAGGTGTCGTCAATACCCTCTTAGGAGAAGCGATTAAATCGTTAAAATTATATTTAATGGAACGGCTGTCTTCAGCTAGATGAGTGAGATCCAAACCTGTTTTTTTAGATTCCGCCTCATAAGCGCGACAAGCCATTTCTCCATTCGTTTCTGGAGCAAAAGCTAAAATAATCTCACAAACACCTCTATCTTCTTTAAGAGATGGGTAGACCTTTCCATCCCACTTTTCTACGGGCTCTTCTTCACAAAAGCGATCATATTCATCATCTGCCATATAACTCAACCCATGAGCTGACAACCCCTTATTTCGATAGTTAGGCCCTAAAGAAATAAATTTCTTATACACATCAGGATAATGCCGCTGAACAACTTGAATATTAGGCATTGTTTTTCCCGGAATAGGTTCACACTCTCCCTTAGCCCAATCTTTCACGGTGGGCTGTGTGATTTCCTGTGGCGTATCATGAAGTAAAGGAGTTACAACAATATCCTCAACAGGTTCTGAAAAATATTGTTCCGACATTTCAGAAGTTGCTTTTGCTAAATCTCGAAAAATAGCCCAGTCGCTTTTAGATTCCCAACAAGGCTGAACCGCCGCTTGTAAAGGATGGATAAAAGAATGCATGTCCGTAGAGTTTAAATCATCTTTTTCATAATAAGTGGCTGCCGGCAATACAATATCGGAGTAAAGTGCAGAGGAATCCATACGATAATTTAAATCCACAACTAAATCCATTTTTCCAAGCTCTACCTTGTCATGCCAAACAACCTCTTTAATATCTTCTTTCGCCACTTCTTCAGAAATCGCATTGGAATGTGTTCCTAAATAATGTTTTAAAAAATATTCATGCCCCTTAGCAGAAGACATCAAAGCATTACCACGCCAAATGTACCAAACACGAGGAAAGCTCGTGGGGTTATCTGGATCTTCCATAGAAAATAAAAGCTTACGCTCTTTTAATTGTTTAACTACATAATTTTTTATTTTTCCAGGATCGTCTGCTCCATCCTCTCGAGCTTCTTTAATTAAATCAAAATTACTTTTATTAAATTGAGGAAAACATGGAAGCCAACCGTTACGAACAGCCAAAGCCTGCTTATCTGCCGTATGTCCTGTTGTCATAGGATGATCTTTTTCACTCACAGCACAAACCTCATCAAATGCTTTCTCATAACGCCATTGATCCGAATGAATATAGTGAAATGAAGGAGAGTTTTGAAGCCGAGGAGGACCGCCCCAATCCGTACCAAATGCAATAGGAGACCAAGAAGCCATTGGGGCCAGTTTTTCTTGCCCTACATAATGGTTCCAACCACCACCGTTCTTACCAACACATCCACAAAAGATGAGTGCATTAATACACGCTCTATAAATCAGATTATTGTGATACCAGTGATTTGCGCCAGCCCCAATAATAATACTGCAACGACCTTCACTTTCTATAGCCGTCTGAGCCCAATCCCTTGCAAAATTAATCACTACTGAAGATTTGATGCCTGTAAACTTTTCTTGCCAAGCAGGCGTATACACCAGATCATTCTCATAACTATCTGGCCATAACCCTTCAGCATTTTCTGATCTTTTAACACCATATTGAGCCAACATCAGCTCCATAGAAGTGGTTACATACACTTCCCCATCTTTCGTTTTGATTTTCCGAGCACACATAGAACGTTCTAAACTTTGCGTTTCAAACCCTTGAGAGAAATCGTCCATATGAACAGAAACCTGCTCCGCATTTTTTCCTTCAAAAAACAAAACAGGATCCAGTTTTTCTCCTGTTTTAGAATCTTCCATTTTAAGATTCCATTCCCCTTTCTTTTCCTGCCAACGATGTCCTACAGTTCCTGTTGGCATAGCCGGTTTATTTGTTTTTTGATCCCAAACAAAAAGTTTCCATTCTCCATTTTCTTCATCTTGTGTTTCTTTAAAGTCAGAAGCTCTTAAAAAAGACCCCGCTTTAAAAACTCCGTCATCACCCTTGTTTAGAACCACAAGAAAAGGTCCATCCGTATACTTCTTTTGATAATCCAAAAAGAAATCCGTTTTTTGATCAACAAAATACTCTTTCAAAATAACATGCCCTACAGCAAGCCAAAAAGCACCATCTTGTCCTTGGTGAATTGGAACCCATTCGTCAGCAATTTTTGAGGTTTGACTAAAATCTGGAGAAAAAACAACAACTTTACTTCCACGATGCCTCACTTCGACTAAGTAATGCGCATCGGGCGTACGCGTCATCAATACATTAGATCCCACAACAGCGATCATTCTAGATTGATACCAATCCGCACTTTCAGCCACGTCGGTCTGCTCACCCCAAACTTCTGGAGAAGCAGGGGGTAAATCACAATACCAATCATAAAAAGACATAGCCACACCACCCATAAGCTGCATAAAACGAGCTCCTGCGGCATAACTAATCATAGACATCGCCGGAATTGGAGAAAATCCAACCAATCGGTCTGGCCCATATTTTTTCACTGTATAAAGATTAGCTGCAGCCATAATCTCACTGACTTCATCCCAAGAAACTCTTCTAAAACCTCCCTTGCCTCGAGCTTGTTGGTATTCTTTTCTAGACTTTTCATTCGTTACAATGGATTCCCAGGCTTTGACAGGATCCGTTGGATATTTTCTTTTAGCTTCTCTCCACAAATCAAAAAGAACCCCTCTCACTAATGGATACTTAATTCTTAAAGGGCTATAGATATACCAAGAGTAAGAAATCCCTCTCTGACATCCTCGAGGTTCGTAAGGAGGAATTTGTTTATCAATTTGAGGGTAGTCCAAAGCTTGCATTTCCCACGTAACAATCCCCTGCTTTACATGAATATTCCAACTACAAGATCCGGTGCAGTTTACACCATGAGTACTCCGAACAATCTTGTCATAAGCCCAACGATTGCGATAAAAATCTTCCCAGGATCTTTCTTTAGGTGAAAAAATATCTTTTATCCAACTCATGATTTACCCTTTTTTCGTTTTTTTAATTAAATTATGTCTTGTGCTTTTTTTTCTTTTAGGTCGTATAAATAAAAGAACAATAAAAAATAATAAGGCTAACCCTGAGCCTATCCATACAACAGGATTAAACTCCGATGCCGTTTTTGGATCTTCAGAAACTTTTTTCATAAACTCGGTTAAGTGGAGCGCTTCTTGTTTTGTAATAGCGTGATCTTTATAAGCCGCTCGCATAATCTTAAAGCTAGCTTTTTCATTAGCAGAAACTAAAGCCGTTTCACCCATTTTCTTGTAAATCCCTGTTAAGTCGGGACCTAAATGGCCTCCTTGGTAATCCGATATCCCGTGGCAGGAAATGCAAGCTAAGCCTTTATTCTCAAAACTTTTCTCGCCAAAAAATAATTCTTTTCCTAACTCCGAATCTGCGGGTGACATCTGGGACAGGAACTTCATAGAAACCTTTGCTTCTTCTGCTTTTACACGTTCTCCCGCATCTGGAGTCTTTAAGAAATCTACCAAACTCTGAATTTCTTCATCCGTTAAAGGCCCTACCTCTTTCTCCATTCTCTTTACTGCCGGAAATAGATCATTCTGGGACCATGTAGAAACATCCTTTAAGTCAGGGCCCGTCAGCTCTCCTCCTCCAACGGTATGACAGCCAGAACAGTTCTGTACATAAAGTTGAACCGACGTGTCAATATCCACCATATCTTCATCGATAGCAAATGCCTTACCAGAATGAAAACATACCAGCAAAACAAATAGAGAAATTGAGAATCTCAACAAATTTATCTTCATTACACACCTTCGTAGAGTCTAAAGAATTGGGTGAATAGTGCAAACTCGTAAAATAGTATAGCTCCATTACTTAAAACTGTTTGTGACATGGGTCACACACAGGTAAATTAACTATTTTTAAGTTTTAGGCAGAAATTGTCGTATTTGTAGGATTTTCAATGAAATGAGATGAAAAACAGAAGATAAATAAGTAGAGTTACAAGAGACTTTCTAATCCATTTTTATCAAGAATAACGATTTGATGAGGTTTTATATCAATAAGCTTGTCTTGCTTCAGTTGATGAAGGTTTCTCGCTACCGTTTCCCTTGCAGAACCTAGTTGGTGAGCTATTTCTTCTCGGGTGAAAGGTAATATCAAAACTTCATCTTTACCTTCGCCCTTCGTCTGATCTTTAAGCATATCTAATAGAAACTTAACAAGACGCTCTTTGACGTTCATCAAAGAAATTTCTTCAACTAAACCCCCAATATTAAATAACTTATCTGTTAAGATTTGAAGCAATTTGCGGGCAATATTAGGATTTTCATGTACTAAGCGGAGATAATCTGGTTTTGACAAGTACCAGACTGTTGTCGGCATAAGGGCCTCTCCCGTAGAAGCACAACTAAAGGCTTGAGCTTCAGCATTACAAGCACATGTTTCACCTCCACCCAGAACTTCTAAAACCTGTTCTTTTCCAGAAGCAGAGGTTCTGTAAAGCTTAATTTTTCCAGATGCAACAAAGAAAACTCGCTTACACATAGTTCCTGCCAAAAAGAGAACCTCCCCTTTTTCGTAGGTCTTCTCATGCAAACAAGTCTCGAGAATCTTTCTTTCATCAGCTGTTAAATCTTGGAATAATGGAATGTCTTTAAGCATAGGTAGGAGTATAGCAAAAAACCCCCCATTTCTATATATAAGAAATTAAAATCATGTTCTTTCATCCTATACAGGAGGAGTTGCTAGCTGAAGTCGAGTTGCTAATAGCCTCTGGGTAATGAAGTGCGTCAATCGCTTAAGCATTTCATAGCCTAATTTAGGATCTTCCTCGCACTTAGTTCTTAGGTATTTCGCATCAAAGACAATAACTTTAACTTCTGTCTTAGCCATAGCATCAAAGTGCCACCGGTGAGGCGGAATCAGCCAAGACCACCCTAAAATGTCCTTCTCTGTTAACTCCTGCACTGCTGAAAAGTTTCCTCCATCACTCTCAAAACCCACAGCGACTTTTCCTTCTAGAATCAAAAAGAACTGGTCCGCTTCTCCACACTCACGAATCAAAAATTCATTCGAAGCATATTCTGCGAACGTGCCATACCTTGCCAGTTGTTCCAAATACCATTCATCCAAACCTTCAAAAAATGGATGTTTAGAAACAACTTTTTGAATTTCTTCCATAATATTCTCCTCCAGCTTAAAGCTTAGCCCTTTTCACTTTCTTCTTTAAGGACAGCTGCTTCTTCTTTGGAAATTTGTTTAAGGCACATCTTTCGAGTTCCAGCATCGACAAGTGCAATCTTAAAGATCAAACCTTTAATATTAACGATTTCATTAATTTCGAAATTTATTTCATTTTCGTGCATACAAACACCTCATCGGGGTCAAAATAAATTAAGCTGCTTTAGATAAGAGAAACTGCGTCAGAAGAATAGGGTCTTTGTTCGTAAGACGATTCCACTTCTGATATTTTCTTTGAAACAGGGATCGTGTCGACTTCATCTCTTTAAATGCTTTTGAACGCAAATTAAAGTTATTTAGGCTCACATGTTTACGTAAAATACGCTTATATTCCTTGGCTGTTTCCTCCCAAGCCAGCAAACTATTTTTCACCTTCTGATAATGCGTTTGAAAAACCGAAAGTGCATTTGCCAGACGAGGATCTTTTATCAGAGACTCCAACAATTCGTTTGTTCGTTGATTCTCAGCAGCTAACCGTTTTTCCAAAATACGAAAACGAGAAGCCCTCTTCAAACCCCGTGCCATCCCAATATAATTCATAGATGCAATCAACCATTTACATGGGTCATATTGGTACCAACGCACTCCGTTACGGTAGTCATTTGGAAAGGCGTGATGAAAATTATGATAGCCTTCTCCATAGGTTAAAAATGCTATAAACCAATGGTCCCTTGCTGTTTGATGAATATCATATGTGGATTTCCCAAACATGTGGCAAATGGAATTGATAAAGAAAGTTGCGTGATACACCAAGGTAAGCCTTAAGCAAACAGCAAAAATAAAAGCTGCCAAAGCATGACCTGCAAAGGCTCCAATAAGAACAGGGAGAATAATCCCAGAACCGGCAGCCCACAACATGTAGTATTTAGATTGATGCATTACCATCGGATCTTTCTGTAAATCTTTCACATTAGAGTGATCTACATCATGCTCCCAAAACATCAACCACCCCATATGTGCATAAAAGAATCCTTTATTAATATTATAAGGGTCCTCATCCGTATCAACATATTGATGATGATCTCGATGTTGAGATGCCCAATCCAGTACAGGTTGCTCAAAAGCAGCTGCTCCAAAAAACAAGAACAAAAAACGAATAATCGGATTTGTTTGATAAGTCGTATGTGCAAACAAACGATGATATCCAGCAGTTACAGACAAACCCGTTGCTATCATAAAAAATACAAATAAAGTAATATCAAAAAAAGAAAGCCCATATTTGTAGATATAAGTAGGAGCTCCTATGAGTGCTACAAAAGTGGTTATCGCAAAAAAAATAACATTGACCCAAATTATTTTACGAATAGGCGGCGATGGTGGCTTCATTATGATTCTCCTTTTAATTTGGAGCATAATGACATTGAAATTCAGTTCTTACAGTGACTTAGATCACTAAAGAGTTTTATTGGATGAATTTTTTCTAAGGAGGAATTCTTTGAGAGAAGAACTAAAAGCCTTCCGTATCTTTTTTCAAAATAGCTTCTTCTACAAGCAGTTCTTTACGGGATTGTATTCGATCTAAATGATGATTAATTTTTTTCTCAGAAATTTCTAGCTGACTCAAAATAATACGATTCAGCTCATAACTCGATTGCCACTCTTCAATAATAACGGTATCTGCCCCTAAATCATAGAGTTTGGCCACATCCCGTTCATAGCGTGTTCTAACAACAATCTCCGCATCCTCATTTAAACCCTGAGAAATTCGAATCATTTGCCCCACACCAAAGGGGTCCACATAGCTAACAATAAGGGCCTTCGCCTTTTTAATCCCTGCCCTTTTAATCACCTCTTCATTAGCAGCATCTCCATAAATAGCTTTCATTCTTAACTTCTTTGCTTTCTTTACTTTCTGAGGGTTCATCTCAATAATCAAAAAAGGTACTTTTTCTTCTTTTAAGGTCATCGCTAAATCTTCGCCCGCTTTTCCAAAACCACAAATAATATAATGATTTTTCAGTGCAATGTTTTTCTCTAATTTGCTTTTCTTCCAATTGCGGGGTGGTAAACCAAAAAACGGAATGTTTTCTGAAATTCTCAGCACCACAGGAACTAAAGAAAATAAAAAAGGTGTAATCAAAAGAGTCATAAAAGCGACAGATAATAATAACTGATACAAGTATTCATCTATTCCTTGCGCATTTCTTGCAGATTCAATGATAAGAAAAGAGAACTCACCAATTTGAGATAACATAATTCCAGCGGCTAATGCTACTCGCGGAGGGTAACCAAAAGCGACAATCAACAAACTCATCAACACAAAGTTAATAAACAAAACAAAACTGAATACAGTAACCACAGTAAGGATATGTTCTATCGCAAAATGAATATCAAATAAAAGTCCAATGGATACAAAGAAAATACTGACAAAAACATGTCTAAAAGGGATAACATCTCCCATAATCTGACTCTTATAATCCGTATTAGCAAACATAAACCCCGCGATAAAAGCCCCTACAGCAAAAGAAAGACCTAACTGTCCACTCACCCAAGCCATCCCTAAACAAATTACAATAGAGGTTAAGAAAAAAATCTCACGACTTCGACTCATTGCAATTTGCCTTAATAAATGAGGAAGAACATATCGAGAAAAGACAATCACAAAGAGAATTAATCCTGAAGTTTTCAGAAAAGCAAAAAACAAATTTTGAGCTAACTGATCCGTAGATAAACTAAGCCCTGAAGTAAAAATCATTAGGGGCAATATAGCCAAATCTTGAAAGATAAGAATAGAGATAGCAATACGCCCATGCTCTGTTCCGACCTCTCCTCTATCGATTAAGTATTTTAAAACCAGGGCTGTTGAACTTAACGCAATCACAGAACCCAACACAAACCCTTGATACAATGTGAGTGAAGACCACAAAGTAAACAATAAGCTCAAACCAATTGAAATTAAAATTTGGAGAGAGCCGCCCCAAATAGCAATGTTTTTAACACCCCTAAGGTGATCTACAGAAAACTCAAGCCCAATGGTAAACATCAAAAGAACAACACCCATTTCTGCTAAATGATGAATATTTTCAGTGCTTGAAAGAAGTGAAAAACCTTGAGGACCAATAACAAGGCCAGCCAAGAGAAACCCAAGAACTGCGGGCAAGCGAAGGCGGTCAAAGATAACCGCTACCCAGGTAGCAACAACGATAACAAGTAGAAATTCCGTAAAAAAAGTAGGCTGTTCCATATCTCCCTTTTTAAAGTTGAGAGCAACAGAAAGTTAAAGGCCACCACATTCGGGGTGGGTCATCCGACCAATTTCGATCAATTCTTCTGCTAATTTTTCGTGCATTCTTTCTTCTTTAACAAGCGTTTGAAGTTTTTCAATAACAGGGTGTGCTCCACCAAAAAGAACAAGACAAAGATCTAGAACTTCTTGATAAGCCCAAGCCGCTTCTTCTTCGTTCTTTTTCATCTTCTCAAAACGAAGCTGCCACAAATTCTTTAAGAACTCATTTTCCATGATATTCCTTACTTAGAAGATCTATAATTTCTTCTACTATTTGCTTGTGGCGCATACTGTCATCCGCTAATCGTTTCAAAATGCGCATTACAGTCTTTTTATTTCCGTTGGAAAAAAGAGTAAGCTCTTCTTCGTTTTGATAAAAGGTTGAAAGCAGACTAATCCCCACTTCCTCTTCTTCTATATCCACTAACAATAAGTCTATTATATTTTTAATATTTTCTTTTTCTGAAGACATATCCACCACTACCGTTAAAGGTTAATATAATTATAGTATACCTTAGCTATAAAAAGGATCAAGGTTAGATAAATTATAAGTTCATTTGGCGACGTAAAGCTGGGGACATTTTTTCTTTATCCCAAGGAGGGTCAAAAACAACTTCCACATGGACTTTCTCCACTTTTGGAAGAACACTTACTTTGGTTCTAATATCTTGAGCGAGCCAGTCGCCCATCCCACAACCAGGAGCTGTAAGAGTCATCGTAATACCCACGGTTCTAAGCCCGTCTTTCTCAATAATATTACATCCATAAATCAAACCCAAATCAACAATATTATGAGGAATCTCAGGGTCATAACAAGTTTTCAATTTTTCCCAAACGCACTTTTCAAATTCATCTTTATCCATATTTTCATCATATTGATTCTCAGAACCTGCTGCCTCAACCCCTAAAGCATCTGCATTTTCACTAGAAATACTTACCATAGGCCCCTGCTCTGTAACCACAGTATGAGTCCCTCCTAATGACTGTGTAACACGCACACTGGTTCCTTTTGCAATGGTTGCTTTGGTACCCTCAGGGATGAGGGTCACTTCACAATCTCGAGTTAATTCAATTACTGTTCCTGGTTCCATGTTATTATCCTCTGTTTATTAGCGTTCAGCATAGAGCGTTTAGCGGATAGAAAAAACCTCCTAACCAGAACAACTGTCATTCCAGAAATCTTTTGTCGGGAATCCAGGTAATTAAAAAACTGGATCCCCGATCAGGTCGGGGATGACAATTCAATGGCTAGTGGCTAAAGGCTAATAGCTATTTGCTATCTTTGATTGCATCCTTCAGTGCATGCCAAATTAAAGTGGCGCATTTAATGCGAATAGGAAACTCTCGTACTCCTTCAAACATTTTTAAACGCCCCACTTTTTCTTTTGTAATTTCACTCACTTCTTTATCGGTCATAAAAGAAGAAAAGTTTTCCTCCAACTCCTGAGCTTCTTCTAAGGTCTTTCCTTTAACAAGAGTCGTCATGATAGACGCGCATGATTTTGATATCGCACATCCTGAGCCATGAAAAGCAATATCAGTAATCACTTTATTTGTATCTGTATTTAAATATAAATGATAGTCATCACCACAAACAGGGTTATGACCATGAGAATAAAGCGTTGGACTCTCTAACTCTTTAAAGTTTCTCGGATTCTTATTATGTTCAAGAATGGTTTCTTGATATAGATGATCTAACTTAGGTTCTGGGATGTTCATTTAAACACCTCCCTCACCTTGTCCAACCCTCTAAAAAGAGCCTCTAGATCTTGTTGGTTATTATAAAACGAAAACGAGGCGCGAGCTGTTGCAGGCACACCAAACCGTTTCATCGTTGGCTGAGCGCAATGATGCCCCGTCCGAATAGCTACGCCTTCTTGATCTAAAATAGTGCCTATATCATGCGGATGCACCTCATCCATCTCAAAAGAAATAATTCCAGCTTTTTCTTTTGCTGTTCCAATCAAAGTAATATCGTCCATTTCTTTCAATTTTTCTGTTGCTACTCTCAATAACTCATCTTCATAAGCAGCTATTTTTTCTAGACCAATTTTCTCGATATAGTCTAAGGCTGGGCCCAAACCTACTATCTCAGCTATAGCAATAGTTCCAGCTTCAAAGCGACTTGGAGGCTTAGCATAGGTGATTTTCTCAAAAGTCACCAATTCGATCATCTCACCTCCACCTTGATATGGATCCATAGAATCAAGTAAGTCATATTTTCCGTATAAGATACCAATCCCAGTTGGACCATAAATCTTATGGCCTGAAAAACAGTAAAAATCACAATCTAATTCCTGAACATCTACCTTGGTATGAGGCGCTCCTTGAGCTCCATCAATAAGGACCTTCGCCCCTACTTCATGGGCCCATTTAATAATTTGCTTAATCGGATGCACGGTTCCTAACGCATTCGAAATATGGCCCACAGCAACTAATTTGGTCTTTTCTGTAAGCATTTTTTTGTATTCTTCAAGAATAAGCTCTCCCTCATCATTAACAGGAATCACTTTTAAAACCAAACCCTTTTCATCACTCAATCGTTTCCAGGGAACAATATTTGCGTGATGCTCAATCTCAGAAATGATAATTTCATCTCCTGATTTTAAAAACTTCCTACCATAAGATGCTGCCACTAAATTAATCGCCTCTGTCGTACCTCGAACAAAAATAATCTCTTCTAATTTCTCTGCATTCAAAAACTTCTGACACTTTTCCCTAACCTCATGACATTCTTGAGTTGCATTTTGACTCAGAATATAAACACCACGACTTACGGTTGCATACTCTTCTTTTAAGAAACGGTTGATTCTATCAATAACAACTAGGGGTTTTTGTGTGGTTGCTGCATTATCTAAATAAGCTAGAGGATGTTTGTGCATGGTAGTAGAAAGAACGGGGAAATCTTTTCTGATTTTTTCTACGTTGATTATGTCTTTTGTTAACATGATTATTCACCTACCTCTTACTGTCATTCTGAGGAACTTTGCGACGAAGAATCTTCCGAAAAACTTTACTCCTTTGCCAGAGATCCTTCGCTACGCTCAGGATGACAAACTTATTACACTTGATGCTTATTCAGTATTGTTTCCAACTCTATTCGAAGCGCACATTCCAAATCTCTTTTTAAGGTTGGAATCTGAATTCCTTCTAAAACCTCTTCTGCAAATCCAAATGTCATCACAAAGCGTGCTAGTTGTTTATTCAATCCACGACTTTGCAAATAAAACAACTCATCTTCTTCCATTTGACCTATGGAAGAGCCGTGAGCACACTGAACATCATCCGCTTCAATCTTAAGCTGCGGCCTAGAATACGCTCGAGCTTTATCAGAAACTAAAAGGTTTCTATTTAGCTGATGTGTGTCCGACTTCTGCGCTTGCGGATATACATGAACCAAACTATTAAACTCTGATTGAGCTTTGTCCGCTAAAATATTTTTAAATAACTGCTTACTGCTACCATGAGGCTTTTGGTGATGCACGGTCACATGAGAAAACAACTTGGACTCTCCTGCCAAAACCCCTAACCCCTTCAAAGAGCAGTGCGTATTTTCTCCTTCAATGTAGAACTGAAATTCATCTCTTCTTGCAGAACCACCCTGAGCAAACAAAACCCCTTCAAAGCTACTTCCCTCTTGAAGATAAACATGAGAATTCATTAAATGATAAGATCCAAGAGATTCTCTTTGTATCCCAAGATAATGAACCGAAGAGTTTTTCTCACAATGAATTTGGTTAAATACATTAATTAAAGTACTATTCACATCCAATCCTACTTGTTCATAAACCAAATTAAGCTTAGCTCCTTCGTCGACAACAATAATATTACGCGGATGAGCAATCCAAGGTGTGGAATCTGAACTTAAATTAAAAAACAACAAATGAATCGGAATATCAACAACCGTATCTCTAGGTACGTATAAAAAGATGCCTTCTTCAAACTGTGCCGCATTTAAAGCGCTGAAAGCATTTTCTTCTTTTTCAATATTCAGACCTAAATAAGGCTTTATTTTACTTTCTTTCGTTTTTAATGCTTCAGACAAAGGAAGAAACTCCACTCCAGCAGGCAAATCTTTTAAGCTTGTCATACCACTTTCTTTTTTTCCATTCAAAAAAGTTAATCGACTCGCAGCTGATTCTTCATAGAAATAACGTTGAATACGCGTCGTCATCTCTGAAGTAAGCTCAAAATTTCTTTCACTCTCATAAGAATTCTTAAGAAGTGACTCTATATTAAAATATTTCCACCCTTCATCCTTTTGAGTCGGAAATCCCAAACTCTGAAACTGAGTCCATGCCCTCTCTTGGACAGATTTCACCCAATCTAAACTTTCAAAAGAAAGCTTTTTATCATTAAAGCACTCTTTAAACTGTGATTTCTGTTTTATATCCGTCATCTTTATTCTCCAAAAAAAATATCTTACACATGTCATTCTGAGGCATTTTAAAAAATGAGCTGAAAAATCTTTTACCTGATATACTTCGTTACATTCAGGATGACAAGGCTCCTATCCCGCTTTTATGTTCTCAAAACCTTGTTCTTCTACTTCTAAAGCCAAACTTTTATCTCCCGACTTTATAATGCGTCCATCAAATAAAATATGAACGAAGTCCGGTTGAATATAATCTAAGATTCTTTGATAATGCGTCACTAAAATAATAGCTTTATCTTTAGATCGAAGTCTATTAATTCCTCCAGCAACAATGCGAAGCGCATCTACATCTAACCCTGAATCTGTTTCATCTAACAAAGCTAACTTAGGGTCCAGAACAGCCATTTGTAAAATTTCATTTCTTTTTTTCTCACCACCAGAAAAACCGTGATTTACAGCCCGATCCAAAAAGTGTTCTGGAATTTCAACTATTTTTGATTTTTCAATAAGCAACTCATCAAACTCCAATGGATCCACTTCTTCTTTTCCTGCCGCTTTTAACCTTGCGTTATATGCCATTCTTAGAAATGAGGCATTGTTCACCCCGGGCACTTCCACCGGATATTGAAATGCCATAAACACACCTGCCAAAGCTCGGTCTTCCGGAGCCATATCCAGCAAAGGTTTTCCTTCAAACAAAACCTCACCTTTTGCTTCTTGAATATGCGGTGCTCCAGCCAAAACCTTAGCTAAAGTGCTCTTTCCAGAACCGTTAGGCCCCATAATGGCATGAACCTCTCCTGCCTTCACCTCTAAATTAATCCCCTTCAAAATCTGCTTGTCTGCAATCGTAGCAGTTAAATCTTTAATGCTTAACATGTCTTTCCCCTTTGTCATTGTTCTTAGCTATTAGTAATTGGTTTTTATTAAAAGCCAAAAACTGTCTTTACCCTACCGTACCTTCTAATTTAAGTCCTAAAAGTTGAGTTGCTTCTACAGCAAACTCCATCGGCAACTCCTTAAATACAGATTTGCAAAATCCATTAATAATCGTTGTCATCGCATCCTCTGACCCAATTCCTCTGGAAAGAAAATAAAATAATTGGTCATCACTAATAGTGGATGTTGTTGCCTCATGCTCTAGCTGTGCCGAAGAGTTTTGAACATCAATATATGGAAAGGTATGAGCCCCACACGTGTCTCCAATAAGCAAAGAGTCGCATTGCGTAAAGTTCCTAGCATTTTCTGCATTTTTTCCAATCTGAACCAACCCACGATAACTGTTACTCGATTTACCTGCAGAAATCCCTTTTGAAATAATACGACTACGTGTATTTTTTCCAACATGAATCATCTTCGTTCCTGTATCTGCTTGCTGATAACCTACAGTAAGAGCAACAGAATAGAACTCACCAACAGAATGATCACCTAAAAGAATACAACTTGGATACTTCCAAGTAATAGCCGATCCAGTTTCTATTTGAGTCCAGGAAATTTTTGAATAAGCTCCCTGACACTTCCCTCGCTTCGTTACAAAGTTATAAATCCCACCCTTACCCGTCTCTTTATCTCCAGCATACCAATTCTGAACAGTTGAATATTTAATTTCAGAACTCTCCATCGCAACAAGTTCTACAATAGCTGCATGCAATTGGTTTGTATCAAACTTAGGAGCAGTACACCCTTCAAGATAGCTGACATGGCTGTTGTCTTCACAAATAATTAACGTTCTCTCAAACTGACCTGAATTTTCTGTGTTAATTCTAAAGTAACTCGAAAGCTCCATAGGACATCTTGTGTTTTTTGGAATGTAAACAAAGGAACCATCGGTAAAAACAGCGGAGTTCAATGCGGCATAATAATTATCCGTATAAGGAACCACTGTTCCCATATATTTCTTTATAAGTTCCGGATACTCTTTAACCGCCTCTGAGAAAGAGCAAAAAATAACCCCTGCTTCTTTTAACTTTTCTTTAAACGTTGTCGCAACAGAAACGCTGTCAAAAATAGCGTCCACAGCGACATTTGCTAATTTTTTTTGCTCGACCAAAGATATACCTAATTTATCAAACGTTCTTTTAAGTTCAGGATCTACCTCATCCATACTCTGCAATTTTTTCTTCTCTAACTCAGGTTCCGAATAATAAATCACTTCTTGGAAATCAATAGGTGGGTAATGGACATTAGCCCATTCCGGTTCTTTCATCGTTTGCCAATGACGAAATGCTTTAAGACGAAACTCAAGCATCCACTCGGGCTCCTCTTTATGAGCAGAGATAAAGCGAATCGTATCCTCAGACAAACCTTTAATAGTCATCCCAGGTTTAATGTCTGTCTTAAATCCGTATTTGTATTCTCGGTTTACAATTTCATCAATCGTAACCGTCTTCTCTTTACTCATTACCCATTCGCCTCCTTTAACACATGAAAGTCATTCACAACATTCATATTTGTCTCTTTATTTACAATCATATCCAAAGTTACTTCACTGTAAAATTCATCCAACAATTGCTTTGTCTTAGACCAAACAGGTTTAAGACCACACAAAGAAAAGTGGTTACAAACAATATCTTCCCTTACCTTTGGTGCACAAAAAACATCAAACGTCTGCCCTTCTAAACACTCGATCACTTCTTTAAAAGTAATCTCTGAAGGGTTTCGCGCAAGAACATAACCACCGCCATGCCCCTGATGCGATTCAATAATATTTGCTTTTCTGAGTTGTTGTAAAATTTTTTCTGTAAACGTAACAGAAAAATGCTCTTCACTCACAATCTCTTTAACCGTCACCGGCTGCAATTGTTTATTACGAGCCATATAAATTAAACAAACAAGCCCATATTCTGTTTTTGTTGTAAATTTCATTGGACCTCTCCAATCCGATTACAAACTTCAAACTTATTGGAAAGAGTGATAGAGATAGGATTACTACTGAAGACACTACGGCTTGAATACGCCTTATCTACTGCCATAGACAATAGGCCCATTACTCCTTCCATACTCAATTCTACCAAACTGGACTGATTTAGTCCAGTTTAGAAACAAAAAAATAAGCTGCATTTAGCAGCCTATGTAACCCGTTGTAAATAAAGGAGATAAAAAAAGGGCAGCTCAAATTATGAGCTGCCCTTAAAAATTAATCGATTTTTGTCAAATGCTTAGAAAGCAATTTGGTCATTTCAAACATATTAACCTTATCTTTTCCATCAAAAAGAGGTCTTAACTTATCGTCTGCAATAATATCTCTTTTATTGTTTGGATCTTGAAGGTCTTTCCCTTTAATGTATTCCCATATTTTCTTCATTACTTGTCCACGAGGTATTGGACCTTTTCCGATAACAGCTTCTAAATCTGCACTTAGCTTTAACGGTTTGTTAATTGCTGGATTTCCTCTTGGCATGTTGATTCCTCCTGGTATAGGTTCTCAGCGTTTCTCACTGAAAACATTAATAAAACGCCTTTATTAATTATCGATCTTTTCTCGTTTTTCCTTTAACAGAGGCCTTTTCGAGCCTCCCAAAGCAACTACTCCTGCTTTACAGCCTGAGACTTTTTTCTAGGTGCCATATGCGTACAATGACCATAGAAAACCTCAGCGCATTCCATCAGAGTCTCAGACAAAGTTGGATGAGGATGAACTGTTTCTGCCAAATCGCGAACTGTGGCACCCATCTCAATAGCAAAAGCGCCTTCACTCACAAGCTCTCCTGCTCCATGCCCGACAACACCAATCCCTAAAACTCTTTCTGTTTCTGGCTCAACAATCAATTTGGTTAAACCATCCGTGCGGTCAAAACTTAATGCTCGACCCGAAGCCGCCCATGGAAAACGAGCCACTTCAACTTTTATCCCTTGTTGTTTGGCTTCCGATTCTGTCAAACCAGCCCAAGCAACTTCAGGGTCTGTAAAAACCACAGCTGGAATAATAATATCTTTAAATTCGTTATATTCCCCACTCAATACATCAACAGCAATTCGTGCTTCTTTCGATGCTTTGTGTGCCAACATCAAACCACCCACAACATCACCAATAGCAAATATATTTTCGTCTGCTGTTTGTTGTTTTTCGTTTACTTTAATAAATCCTTTTTCGTCTTTTTCAATCTTTGTGTTTTCAAGACCCATATCTTCACAGTTAGGCGCTCTTCCAACAGAAACTAATACTTTGTCATAAAGCTCATCCACCGGCTTTCCATCTATCTCGAAAGTAACTTTAATTTTCTTTCCGCTGGTTGCCATTTCTAATACTTTTGTTTCCAAACGAACCTCTTTAAAATTTTCTCGAGCATAATCCATCACATAACGAGCCATATCTGGATCAGCACCCATTAATATGGATTTCATAGCCTCAACAACCACAACGTTACTTCCTAAAACAGAATAAACCGTACTTAATTCCATTCCGATATAACCACCACCCACGACCAAAAGATCTTTAGGAACATCTTCAATTTCCAAAGCTTCTGTCGATGTCATAATACGTTTGTTTCCTAAATCAAAAGCTTTTGGCATTGCCGGTTTAGATCCAACAGCAACAATGGCTTTTTTAAACTTTACAAACTGTTGCCCTTTTTCAGTCTCAACACGAATGGTATTGGAATCTTCAAAATAACCCCGACCATTCAAAACTTCAACATTGCGTTGCTTCGCAATAAAACCGATCCCTTGAGAAAGCTTTTCAATAATAGACTCTTTCCATTCTTTCATTTTTTTAAGATCTACTTTTGGTTCAGCAAAAATAATCCCTCTAAACTCAGACTCTTTAGCTTCTTTAATTAGTTTTGTTGCATGCAGAAGTGCTTTTGACGGGATACACCCTCGGTTCAAACAAACACCCCCCAGGTTCTTTCCTTTATCCACCAAAATAACTTTATGGCCTTTATCTGCCGCAGCAAAAGCAGCAGCATAACCACCCGGTCCAGCACCTATAACAACAACATCCGTATTCATCTCACTCATGAGTCTGTCCTTTATTCATTGTCATCCCCGACTTGATCGGGGATCTAGTGTCTTTTTTAAATGATATCCTTAACCTACCTGGATCCCGCATCAAGTGCGGGATGACAAACTTTCATCATCTCAGTTTGTCAAATGTCTTTGTCTTTGAAATTTTCTAGTGTTTCTAAGAGATCTTTAATGAAACGCGCAGCACTGCCACCATCAATCAAACGATGGTCGTAAGAAAGACAAAGCGGAAGCAACGTACGCACCTCAACTTTCCCATTAACTGCTGCAGGCTTTTGAACACCTCTTCCCAATCCCAAAATAGCAACTTCAGGCGTATTGATAATAGGAGTAAAATGCGTTCCCCCAATACCCCCTTGATTTGAAATCGTAAATGTTCCACCAACCAAATCATCAATGCCCACTTTTCGATCTCTGGTTTTGGTAGCAAGTTCCGCTAATTCAAGCGAAAGCTCTTTTAAATTTTTCTTATCAATATTTTTGATCACTGGAACTATTAAGCCATTTTCTGTATCTACAGCAATGCCCATATTAATATATTTCTTTATGATAATTTCTCCACGAGCCACATCAATCGTGGCATTAAAAATCGGATGCTTCTGCAATACTTGAATCACAGCTTTCAAAATAAAAGAGGTTAACGTTAACTTAACGCCTTCCTTCTCATATTTTGATTTATGTTTTTTTCTTAATTCCATTAACCCTGTGATATCCGCTTCTTCGTATTGGGTCACATGAGGAACTGTTGTCCACGATTCGACCATTTTTTCACTGATCTTTTTTCTCAATGTAGTCATAGGTTTCTTTTCAATCTCACCCCATTTAGAAAAATCAGTATCGATCGGTTTAGGACCTGACGCCTCAACCTGCTGGGGAGCACTACTTGCTCCTCCTGCTTGTAAAAACTGAATGTAATCACGAAGGTCGGCAACAACAATACGGCCACCCTCTTCGCTTCCACGAATACGAGACAAATCAATCCCAAGCTCTCTAGCCATCCTTCTTAAAGTTGGAGACGCTGGAGGCGGAAAGCCACTAGGCGACTGATACTGGTACCCAGCCTGAGATGTAGGTTGCTGTTGAACAACAGGCTTCTGAATAGGAGCCGCTGCTTGCTGAGGCTCTGATGGGGTTTTAGGCGCTGCAGAAGCTCCACCTGCTCCATCAAGCTGAACAACCACTTGTCCTACATTAACCGAATCGCCTTCAGAAACAAAAATCTTACTCACTTTACCCGGGCCTTCAGCAGGAATCGGAGCAACCGCTTTTTCAGTATCCAACTCCATTACAGTTTGATCCTTCTCAACGACATCACCTTCTTGAACCAAGATACTGGCAACAATGCCTGTATTAATATTTTCTGCTAAATGAGGAACTTTGATATCCATGTTTTAATTTCCCTTTGTTGAAGAGTAAAGAACTTAAGTCATTGCGAGGTATTTAACAAGCGAACCGAAGCAATCTCGGATAGTAATCATGAGAACCTTACCTGAGGTTACCACAGCTCATTATGTCCCTGCCTCGCAATGACAGTTTTTTCGTATTTTTCCGACCTCAGTCTTTTTTACAGTATTTCTGGAAAGATTTTTTCTGGGTCCACACCCAAATCCTTAATAGCTTGAGAAACTACTTTTCTATCGATCTCGCCTTTTTCACTTAACTGATAAAGAGTCGCAATAACCGTCGATTCTGCATCAATTTCAAAAAATCGACGTAATTTTTCTCGAGTATCACTTCGACCAAATCCGTCCGTTCCTAAAGTCATAAGTCCACCTGGAACCCAAGGAGCAATCTGGTCCGCAACTAACTTCATATTATCTGAAACAGAAACAAAAACACCTTTTTCATTTTCTAACAATGTTTCGATGTAAGATTTCTTAGGAGTTTCTTCTGGATGCAACATATTCCAACGCTTCATATTAACTGCATCGGTTCTCAAATGCTTGTAACTCGTCGCACTCCAAACATCACAACTCACATCATACTTATCTTCTAATATCTGTTGTGCTTTAAGTGCAGAACCAATAATAGATCCACTTCCAAAAATATGTGCTTTATGTTTTTTACCAGAGGCCCCTTCTTTAAAACGATAAAGACCTTTCAAAATACCTTCTACTACTTTTTCGCCTTCAGGCATTACCGGCATTGGATAGTTCTCGTTATAAACAGTCATATAATAAAAAAGATCTTCATTGTCTTGATACATGCGACGCATTCCGTCTTGAATAATCACAGCAATTTCATAAGCAAACGCTGGATCATACGCCATCACGGTCGGTACGGTGCTGGCCATTAAATGACTATGACCATCCTGATGCTGTAAACCTTCACCCGAAAGTGTGGTTCGACCTGCCGTCGCACCTAAAAGAAATCCTTTTGCTCTAATATCTCCAGCCAGCCAAATCGAGTCTCCCACTCTTTGAAAACCAAACATGGAGTAGTAAATATAAAAAGGCATCATGTGCACGCCATAATTAGCATAACTTGTACCCGCTGCTATAAAAGAGGATATGGCACCCGCTTCATTAATTCCCTCTTCTAAAATCTGGCCATCTTCCGACTCTTGATAATAAAGAAGATTCTCTTTATCTACGGGTTCGTACTGTTGTCCTTTTGGATTGTATATACCTACTTGTCTAAACAAAGCATCCATACCAAACGTACGCGCTTCATCTGGAATAATCGGAACAATTTGTTTCCCAAAATTTTTATCTCTCATCAACTTAGTCAATACGCGAACAAACGACATTGTTGTTGCTTGTTCCATGTCCCCTGTTCCTTTAAAAAATTCTTTATAATAATCCAAGCTAGGCATTGGCACAGGTTCTGCCGTTACTTTTCTAGCGGGTAAAAACCCATCCAACTTCTTTCTCCGCTCAATTAAATACTTATATTCTGTACTATCCGTTGGAGGACGATAAAAAGGAGCTTCTACAATCTCTTCATCTGCAATAGGCACATTAAATCGAGACCGAAACTCTCGCAGCTCTTTTTCATTCATCTTCTTTTGCTGATGCGTAATATTACGACCTTCTCCAGCTTCACCCAATCCGTAACCCTTAATGGTCTTAGCTAAAATAACAGTAGGCTGACCTTTGTGTTCCACCGCTTGTTTATAAGCGTTATAAACCTTCTGAGGATCATGCCCCCCACGAAGTAATTTGCTAATTTGGTCATCTGTCATATCGTTAACAAGATCTAACAACTCAGGATATTTTCCAAAGAAATGTTTACGCGTATAACTTCCTGGAGCAACAGAGTACTTTTGATAATCTCCATCAAGAGCTTCTCCCATACGCTTAGCCAATAAACCCGACTTATCTTTCTTAAACAAACGATCCCAACCAGAACCCCAAATCACTTTAATCACATTCCAACCAGCACCTCTAAAAATACCTTCGAGCTCTTGTATGATTTTTCCATTACCACGAACAGGTCCATCCAAACGCTGCAAGTTACAGTTTACAATCCAAGTTAAATTATCTAATTTCTCACGGGCGGGTAACGAAATAGCACCCAACGATTCCACTTCATCAATTTCTCCGTCTCCAATATACGCCCAAACTCTAGGTTCTTTTTTCAAAAGACCTCGGGCACTCATATAACGCATAAAACGAGCTTGGTAAATCGACATAATAGGACCTAAGCCCATAGAAACGGTTGGGAACTGCCAGAAGTCTGGCATTAAGTAAGGGTGCGGATAAGAGGAAAGACCACCACCCTCTGCTAGTTCTTGACGAAAATTATGAAGCTTCTTAGCTTCTAAACGCCCTTCTAAAAAAGCGCGCGCATAATTACCTGGAGCTGCATGCCCTTGAAAGAAAACAAGATCTCCTGGACGATCTCCGTCACCCCCTCTAAAAAAATGATTGAACCCTACTTCATATAGAGTGGCACTAGAAGCAAAGGTAGAAATATGACCACCCACTCCGCCGGGATCTCGGTTTGCTTTAACCACCATAGACATTGCATTCCAACGAATATAACTTTTAATTTTTCTTTCGATTTCTCGGTCTCCTGGATATTCAACCTCTTCCTCTACTCGAATTGTATTAAAATAAGGAGTGCCTACGATTGTAGGAATTTTGTGACCAGACTCTCTAAGACTTGATGTTAACTTATCTAATAAAAGGGCTGCTTGCTCTGAGTCTCTTCTCTTAAGAATATCTTCTAAGACAAACTCAAATGATTTAAACCATTGTTCTGAATCAGATGCAGACGAATTACTTACACCAGATACATCAGATTGATTTACTCCCTCTGAGGAAGCATCTTGATTTGAAGTCGATTTTTTAGCCAATATATTACTCACGATTTTATAAGGTTGGTTAAATTGGGTTACTAAAGCCTAGTAATTTATATAAATCAGCTGCTTTGGTCAAGGTAATTCCTTAAAATCAGGTTATAGGACCCTCTAAGGTGCCAGGCTCCTGGGGAGCCTGGCACCTTAGAGGGGGATGGACGAGCTTTACTTTCTCTCCTCTTTTCAGTACCATTCCCTCTATGACAATGCATCTACTCGACCTTAGTTTTAATACCCCTGAAGAGAACCTCGCTTGCGATGAGGCCCTTCTAGAGCACCGTGAGCAGGATTTAGGGCCTGAAATACTCCGTTTTTGGGAATCTCAAAGACCTTTCGTTGTCCTAGGCCTATCTAAAAAGGTTACCGAAGAAACCCAACAGAATTTCTGTGAAACTCAAGGAATTCCTATTCTCAGAAGAGCTTCGGGGGGTGGCACCGTTCTTCAAGGACCGGGTTGTTTTAATTATTCTCTAATCCTTAAAATTAAAGATGAAATTTCTTCCAAGGACATCACTCAAGCAAACCAATTTGTGATGGCAGAAAATAAAAAAGCCTTATCCCCTCTCTTTAAGGATGAGATTCTAATTCAAGGGATCACAGATTTATGTGTGGGCCAACGTAAATTTTCTGGAAATGCTCAGAAAAGAAAAAAGAATTACTATTTATTTCACGGGACCATTCTCACTCATTTTGATTTATCCCTGATAGAAAAAACATTACTCCTTCCAGAGATTCGACCCGAGTACCGTGAAAACCGAACCCATCTTGATTTTGTTATGAATACACAGTTAGACAATAAACAAATTAAAGATCAATTTATTCGTCATTGGAAAGCAGAAAAAGAATTTACAGATGTTCCAACAGAAATAATAAAAAAATTAGTGGAAGATAAATATAGTAGAAAAGAATGGAATTACAAATTGTAACACTCTTCACCCGCCTAGATCCTTCGCTACTCTCAGGATGACAAACCAGCATCTGTCATTCGGGGATGGTAAAAGAAAGAGCGTCATTGCGAGGTAGACAAAAAAAGAGCCGCGGCAAGCTCAGACAAAAAGAATAAAACACTTCTCTCTACCCTTAAATTGCCGCGGCCCAATAAATCAAAGCCTCCCACCCAACAAGATGGCGGGCAGGCGCAATGACACAACCCTTACTTAGTACTCTGCTCAAAATAATTTTTAAAAAAATCGTTATCTTGTCCCGTTCCCCAATACATCGTTTGATGTGGAAATGGAATCTCAATACCCAACTCGTCAAATTTGTTTTTAATTCTTCTTTTAAATTCTCGAGCAACCGTCCATTGTTTGAGTGGAAGCGTCTTAATAAAAAATTTAATAGTTACTTGAGAGGATCCAAAATCATCCACTCCCAACATATCTAAATCTTCTAAGAGATATTTGCCAAATTCCTTATCTTCTCTCATTTCTTTACCTAAACTAACAATAACTTCCATTACATGATCCACATTTTCCTTATAGGCAACACCTACATTAAACAAAGCCCTAGACCATTCTTGCGTATAATTGATAACTGCTTTAATTTCACCATTAGGAATATAAATAACACGTCCTTCTAAGTCCCTCAATTTAGTGACTCTCAAATTAACATCTTCTACCAAACCACCCAAATCGTTAATTTTAATCACATCATTAATATGAAACTGTCCTTCCGCTAAAATAAAAATACCACTAATAATATCTCGAATTAAATACTGACCGCCAAAACCAAAACTTAAACCCACAATTCCAGCACCTGCCAGCAAGGGTGTTAAATTAAAACCAAAATAATCCAGCGTTAAATAAATCACTGTTCCTACAATAATAATACTACCAACCCAATAAATAAGACGAGAAAAAGTTCTTAGTCTCTGAACCGTATCACTTTCATGTAGACTATTTTCATTTGACTTAGTAATAAATCGATTTAACTGAACCATAATCAGTTTCAACACCAAAAAAAAAGCAAATCCAATACCAATAACAATAGCCGCTTTAATCAAACGACTTTGAAAATTTTCGTTCGCACGCTGCTCCGCTTTAATCGTTTGATACAACTCTGCCTTTTTCTTAGCCAATTGAGCTTTATCCATCAAATTATTAGCTTCTTTTTGCAATGTTTTAAATTTTTCTTCTAACGTAGGGAGCTTTCCCTTTGCTTCTTTGTCACCCTCTTTAGCTTGTTTCTTGAGCCCTTCGTACTCTTCCTTAGCTACTTCAGCAGCTTGCGTTTTCAGTAACGCTTCTCTTTCAACACTCTTTGACTCTTTTAATACTGCATCTGCTTCTGATTGGATGTTTGCAACAATAGGAATCAAAGGATCTTGAGCTTTTTCAGTATTTTGTGCTTCTTGAGCATAACTCAATACAGAAAAAGAACCTAAAACCACTAATAAAACCACTAAATATTTATACATTTTTTTCATAACACATCTCTTTCCGTCACAAAAAAAGTGACTGTCACCTTGTGTGACTGTCACTTATGTTTAATCGAAGACATTATTATAATACAGAACAACAGAAGTAGAAAGACATACTGGATACCCTCCTTCGAGGGAATGACATCACTGCTCACTAAAAGCTAAAGACTAATAGCCAAAAACCATTAATCACTTCTTCAGATCTATCTTCTCAACAAGAATGAAAGAACCTTTTTTAGCAGAACAAAAAGGGCAACTCTTAGGCTCACAACTCCCCATTTTAGGAAAAGTCTTTCCGCACTTTTTACATTTAAATTTACATTTAAATCGGAATGTTCTGGGCATAACACCTTCCTTTATCTATCGTATTTCGTGAAGAGTGAAGCGCATTTCGTAAACCATTTGTCTTAGGTGTGCCAGGCCTTAAGGCCTGGCACTTTGGATTTCGCTTCACTCTTCACGCATAACGCTTCACGAGCTCTTCCCTACCAAGCAATTTCTTTTCGATCTCTAAAAAATCCACCACTAGGGCCATCATCAGGGAGTGTCGCTAACCAAATAGCTGTATCCGCTCCTTCTTCCACAGAACGCGTGGCATTAGCACCTCCCATCCCTGTCTTCACCCAACCCGGGCACATCGAATTAATTAAAACATTAGTTCCCTTAAGCTCATCGGCCCAAATGCGTGTTAAACCGTTCAAGGCTACTTTCGATAAACGATACCCAACAGAGCCCCCATTCATTTCCGAAAGCTGCCCCATCCCACTGGAAATATTCACAATACGACCATAATTATTTTTATTCATCAAAGGAACTAAGGCCTGACACATAAAAAGAGATCCATAAGCATTCGTCTTCATTGTCTTTCTTATCGTTTTGATATCTACAGAAAAAACGCTCGCTTCTGTATGGTCATGACTATCAATAAAAATCCCCGCATTATTTACTAAAATATCTACACGCCCATATTCTTTCTTTAAATAATCTCTAAAACGAAAAATCTCGTTTTCATCCGTAACATCCAATTCGTAGGACAAAACCTCCAAACCTTCTTTCTTCAGCTGAGCACAAGCATCTTTACCCTTATC
The DNA here is from genome assembly GCA_029261035.1 of Candidatus Omnitrophota bacterium. Classification (GTDB taxonomy): domain Bacteria; phylum Omnitrophota; class Omnitrophia; order Omnitrophales; family JACROU01; genus JAJDCD01. The sequence continues at coordinate 7,592 of JAJDCD010000022.1, read as the reverse complement.
TTTATCTCTACTGGTCAAAAGGACTTGAATGTCTTTCTCTCGAGCTAACTGCCGACAAATCTCAAAACCAATCCCCCGATTACCGCCCGTAACAATCGCAATCTTTTTATCCGTCATTTCGTCTCCATATCAGAAAATAGTGACTGTCACCTTGCGTGACTGTCACTATTTTATTTAAACAATCTAAACTTTAGTGACAGTCACATAGCTCTGCGTTTCCGCAGGCATATGACAGTCACTAAGCCGCAATCAACACCTGCTGTTGAGCTTCATAATTTAACGTCAATATCTCAACTAAATTAAAGATTAATTTCCCATCCTTAAATCGAACCACATCACCTTCAGAATAAAAACCTAACACATTATAAGTGAATTGTTCCTGAAAAGCATCCCCTGCTTCTTCTCTTAGTTGCGCCGCCTGAATCGCCCACACAGAAAGCTTCTCACTTGCTCCAGGAACAAATTTTAAGTACCGAGACTCATAAGAAGTACTTAAAAATTCTTTGGCAATTTTCCCAGGAACCTTGTCTATATTTTCTTGATTCATCAGTATTACCCGAACACTGCCGTCAAACTTTTGCTTTCCAACATCTCCATACTGTTTAAAAGCATTTTGAAAAAGATAACGATATTTCTGAGGTATCACACTTTTCCTTCCCAACAACTGCATCACCTCTTGTTTTTGATCAGAAGAAAAAGCCACTTCTAACAAACCACCTTCTTCCATAAACCCAACCAACCCCTCTAAATTTTTTAATCGATCTCTAAATGTCACAAAATCCATAATTTGATAAACCAGCTTTGTTGTTTGCACATTAGCTCTCTGACTTGAAACTAAATTCACAGAACTCAAAAAAGAATCCTTAGAAACACCTTCTTCTTTTAACTGTTTCATTAAAAACGCTAACTGCAATGCCCTTTGAATTTCAATTGGATATTTTTGTATCACCTGATCTATAGTGATGTCATTCCCGCGAAGGCCGAAATCCATTTGCTTTAAAGACACTGGATCCCCGATCAAGTCGGGGATGACAATATTCTGTCTTCCGACTTCAGTCCTCTGACCTCTGTCCTCTCCCAAACTAAAGCCTTCTGCATCGGGATCAAATTCGTACACTGCTTGTTGGATGTCTTTTACGTAGGGTTCGTATTTTTCTGTTTCAGGATTCCATTGCAGGCGGACGGGCTCGGGGCGAAAGCCTTCTTCTCCTTCTTTTTTGTATTCGAATTCCAAGACCCATTTTCTGTTTTCGTTATGGATAGTGAGATTAACTTCTTCTACAGAGTGCCCTAAACCTATTGTTTGTATCTCTCCTATAACCGTGTTTATAGGGGTTGGAAAACGCTTTTTTAATTGTCCTGCAGATAGGTGAAAAAGTTTATTCACTCTGCCAATCTCTCTACTTTCGCCGTCTTTTAATTCTAAGAAGGCCTGCTTCATTTTTCTTATCGCTCTCAGATCTTCTCTTTCATACTTACTTCCGTTCCAATACATTTGCGCTGTTCTTTCATCCCCTTCTTTACGTTTATAAATAAAATCAAGCCGCCATTCTTCTGAGTTAATTTTTTTAATAATAAGCGCTACTTTGGTAAGCCCTTTCTCTCCGCCAAAACTTGTTTGTTCTCCAATATTTTTACCATTTGGCTGAGGAAAAGACCATCGAATCTGAGGTCCATACAGCGTAATTAAAGATGTTATGTCTCCAACATCTGTACTCTCTCCCATATTTAAGTTAGAAAATACTTCTTTAATTTCTCTTATTTTTTTATGCTTTTCCGTCTCATATCTTATTCCATCCCAATACAAAAGAGTGGATCCTTTCTCCCCATCCTGTTGTTCAAAATTAAAAACTAACTCATAGACTCTCTCTCCCGACTTCCTTATTTCCAAATCAACATCTCTTAATTTTGCTTTTGCTCCGAAACTCATTCTATATCCCAAAACCCCTCCGTCAGGGGTAGGAAAAGTGCCTACTAACTGGGCTATAGAAAGAGTAACCAAAGAATTAATATTTCCTACCTTTACAATCTCACCCACTTTAATTTTTTGAAAAACTTCGCTAACAACTCTTCGTAACCTTTCATCCTCTGTTTCAAACTCTTCTCCATTCCAATAAAGGTTCGCTTCTCCTTCAGAAACTGTTTTACTCTTGTATTTAAAATTAAATTTCCACTCTCCATACTGAAGTCTCACAATCTCCAATTCAACCTCTGTTAAGTCATTCCCAACTCCAAAACCTGTTTCTTTTTCTATTTTACTTCCATCAGGCCTTGGGAAAATTCGCAGTAAAGCGCCACCGGATAGCAATATTAAAGGGTTTACATTTCCAATTTGCATCCCTTCCCCTTCTCTTAATTCTGAATATGCTTGAACAACCTTTCTAGCAACTCTTTGCTTCTTGCTTTCATACTCGTTTCCATTCCAATAAATTTCTACCTTATCTTTCACCCCATCATTTTGTTTGTAATCAAAGATTAATAACCACTCTTCACCCTCCAATTTTGTAACTTCTAAACCAACTTGTTTCAAACCTTTTCGAACACCTAAATGTATTCGTTTCTGCAACTTCGTTTCATCAGGCTGAGGAAACAATTCAGAAAGAGCCCCATAAGACAAAGAAACTAATTGATTAATGTCTGCAATAACTTCACTCTCTCCTTCGCTCAATCGGCGAAATGCTTTTCTAATCATTTCGGCTTTTCTTTCTTTAACCGTTTGATATATTTCTCCATTCCAATAGAGTTTAACTTCCCCCTTTCGCCCTTTGCGGTCCACATAATTAAAATTAAGTTCCCACTCTTGGTTAGGTAATTTCGTTAACCTCAAAACAACGTCCTTCAATCTAATTCCAGAAACTAAATTTTTTGAAGCATTAATTGATTTACCATCAGGTTGAGGAAATATGCTTGCCAATCGTCCCGAATCCATATTTATTAAATAATTAACATTTCCCACGTCTCTACTTTCGTCTTCATTCATGTTTTTAAAGAAATTACTTAGTTCTTTACTTATTTCCGTTCTTTTTACTTGCCCTTGTGTGGACAAAACAACAGCTGATTCTTGTTTTTTAGTAACATCATAAAAACTTCCGTTCCACAACAATACACTTTCACCAACAACATCAAATTCATTCACGTACTCAAAGGTCAACTCCCAACTTTGTTCATCTAATTTTTTTATTTTTAAATCGATTTGCTTTAAATTCTGTACTCCGCCTAAGCTCAAAACCCTGCCAACAGGCTTCATATCTGGTTGAGGAAACGATGATTGCAAGTCTCCATAAGTCATAGAGACAAGCGAACTGACATCCACTACATTTACCCCTTCACCCACTCCCAAATCTCGAAACACAGCTTTAATTTTTCTTAAGACTCTTTCCTTTTCCGTTTCATACTCTACTCCATTCCAATAAAGACTCCCCTCTTTTAACTCTCCATTCTCTTTAAGGGCAATAAAATTTAACTTCCACTCTGTTTTATTTAATCTTATTATCTCTAAATTCACACTATCTAAAGTCCCGCCTAGCCTTAACCCCTTAGACTCGTTTATAACACCGCCTTCTGGCTGAGGAAATAAAACGCTCAACTGTCCTTTTGTCATATTCATCAGACTGCTTACATCCTGAATAGCTTGCCTCTCTCCTATACCAGATTTCTTAAAAATTTCTTTTATTTTTCGGATCGTTCTTTCTTGATAAGTCTCATATTCACTTCCATTCCAATAAAGAACTTGCTCTGTCTTTTTTCGTTCTTTTTGATAACTTGTAAACTTTAACTGCCACCCACCCATTTCTTTTCTTTCTACATCCAGAAAAACCTGTTCTAAGGAGCCTCCCAACCCGAAGCCCTTTGGCTTTTTTAGCGTATTTCCATCAGGAAATGGTGCCCCAATATAAAGTTGTCCATTAGACATATTGATTATCGAATCAACCCTTCCGATGGATTCAATCTCACCTATTTTAAGCTCAGCAAAAGCTTCACTGATTTTTCGATATTTTTGCTCTTTAGGAGTTTCATAAGTACGTCCATTCCAATAAAGATTAACCTTTCCTTCCTTTCCGCCTTTTTGCTTATACGTAAATTCCAATTGCCATGGTTCATCCTTAATTTTACTCATTCTCAAACTCACATCTTCTAAATTGTTCCCAGCTCCTATTGCAAAATTTCCACTTAGAAAATCACCGTCTGGCTGAGGAAATCTAGAGCTCAAGCTTCCTGCGGTTAAATTAAGCACTGGGCCCACATCTCCTATATCTAAAGACTCTTCTTCATTAAGATCCTGAAACGCCTCTAAAATCTTACGGACAACTCCTTCTTGTTTTGTTTCAAAAGCTGTTCCGCTCCAGTAAAGCTGACTCTGCCCAATTTCTCCACTATGTTTTTTATAATTAAAATTTAGCTCCCACTCCCTATTTGTCAGCTTTCTTAAAGCTAAATCAACCTTTTCTAAACCTCCTCCCGATTGCAACGCTTTATATTTCCCAATATTCGTTCCGTTAGGCTGAGGAAAAATACCCAACAAGGAACCTCCTGATAATTGAATAAGCGAATTGATATTTTCAAAATGCCTTTCCTCTCCTACCATAAGTCCTTCGTAAGCTTCTCTGATTTTTCTGGAAGTATGCTCTTTCTCTGATTCATATTCACTTCCATTCCAATAAAGTTTCGCTTGCCCACTTTCACCATTTTTAGTTAGATAATTGAAACTCAGCTCCCATTCCACTTCATTCAACCTCTTAATACCCAGTAAAACTTTCACTAAATCCGTTTTCATTCCAAAACCTTTACTATTTGAAATTATTGCTCCGTCCGGTTGAGGAAATGCTTTCAAGAGACTCCCTAGAGATAAATTTATAAGAGCACTTACATCCCCAATCCTAGTTACTTCTCCAACTTGCAGCTGTGAATAAGATTTTAAAATCTTTCTTGATACTCTTTCCTTTTCTGTTTCATATTCTCTTCCATTCCAATAAAGCATTCCAACACCTTTACTACCATCTTTCTTGACATAAGGCATTGTCAGCTTCCAATACTCACCTTTTAATTTTTCTACTGTTAAGGAAACCTTTGTCAGACCTGTTTTAGCGCCAAAACTTTTGCCTTTTCCAATCTTTATGCCATCAGGTTGTGGAAATGTTTGCGCTACTTGTCCCGAATTAAATAAAATTAAAGAGCCTATATCATCAAAACTTCTACTTTGACCTTGCTTTAGTTCTCTAAATGCTTTCCAAATTTGATCACTCATAGTTTCTTCTTTTATAACTTCATAAAGCTTTGTTTCAGGACTCCATCGTAACTGAACTAAATCTTCTCTAAACTTTACTTTTCCTTCTTTCTTCCGAACTATATCTAAAATCCAATATCCTGCCTTCTTATGTATGGTCATCCTAACTTCTTCCAATTTTTTTCCAAGCCCCACATTCTGATGTGTAGCTACCTTCTTTCCATTGGGAAGTGGGAAAATATTTTTCTTTAATTGTCCCGAAGTCCTATTAATGAGAAGGCTAATATCTCCAACATCCCTACTTTCACCGTCTCGTAATTCCTGAAATACTTTTGATATTTTCATCATTTGAATCTCTTTATTCATCTGTACGCCCAAGCTCTGAGCTGTCGATGGATCAATAGTTTTTGGCTCTTGGCTTTTAGCACTGTCATTCCCGCGAAAGCGGGAATCCTGTTTATCTGAAGACTCTGCCTGCCTACCGGTAGGCAGGGATCCATCGATCAAGTCGGGGGTGACAATATTCTGCTTGCCATGCACCCTTGCCTGCCCTACACCTTCTTGGTGTGGGGTGGTGTTTGGGCTTCCGACTTCAGTCTTCTGACCTCTGTCCTCTCCCAAACTAAACCCTTCCGCTTCCGGATCAAATTCGTATACTTCTTGTCGGGTGTCTTTTACGTAACGTTCATATTCTTCTGTTTCAGGGTTCCATTGAAGGCGGACAGGTTCGGGGCGAAAGTCTTCTTCCCCTTCTTTTTTGTATCTAAATTCTAAAACCCATTTCCCGTTTTCGTTATGGATAGTGAGATCAACTTCTTCTAAATTCTTTCCTGCTCCAAAACTCATTAACTTCTCACGAACTCCTCCATCCGGTTGTGGAAGTGTTTTTACCTTTATTTGTCCACTAGACAATATAATAAGCTCATTCACTTTCCCGATTCTTCTTTCCTCTCCTTCTTCTAACTCCTTAAACACTTCTCTTATCTTTCTCTCCACTCTCTCCTTCTCTCCTTCATATTTCTTCCCATTCCAATAAAGCGTGCTCTCTCCAACCTTTCCCCCTTCTCCCTGATACTTAAATCTCAACTCCCATTCTCCCCCTTCTATTCTTTCTACCTCTAATTCCACCCACTCTAAATTATTTACCGCTCCAAAACTCATTCCCTTCTCACGAATTCCTCCATCCGGTTGCGGAAGTGTTTTTGCCTTTATTTGTCCTAGAGACAAGTTAATAAGCTCATTCACTTTCCCTATTCTTCTTTCCTCTCCTTCTTCTAACTCCTTAAACACTTCTCTTATCTTTCTCTCCATTCTCTCCTTCTCTCCTTCATATTCCTTCCCATTCCAATAAAGCTTGCTCTCTCCAACATTTCCGCTTTCTCCCTGATACTTAAACCTCAACTCCCATTCTCCCCCTTCTAGTCTTTCTACCTCTAATTCCACTGACTCTAAATTCTTTCCTGCCCCAAAATTCATTTTCTTCTCACGAACTCCTCCATTAGGTTGTGGAAGTGTTTTTTTCTTTATTTGTCCACCAGACAATATAATAAGCTCATTCACTTTCCCTATTCTTGTTTGCTCTCCTTCTTCTAACTCTTCAAACACTTCTCTTATCTTTCTCTCCACTCTCGCCTTCTCTCTTTCATATTTCTTCCCATTCCAATAAAGCTTGCTCTCTCCAACCTTTCCCCCTTCTCCCTGATACTTAAATCTCAACTCCCATTCTCCTCCTTCTATTCTTTCTACCTCTAATTCCACTGACTCTAAATTCATTACTGCTCCAAAACTCATTGGCTTCTGACGAATTCCTCCATTAGGTTGTGGAAGTGTTTTTTCCTTTATTTGACCACCAGACAATAAAATAAGCGCATTCACTTTCCCTATTCTTCTTTCCTCTCCTTCTTCTAACTCTTCAAACACTTCTCTTATCTTTCTCTCCAGTCTCTCCTTCTCTCATTCATATTACTTCCCATTCCAATAAAGCGTGCCATCTCCAATCTTTCCGCTTTCTCCCTGATACTTAAATCTCAACTCCCATTCTCCTCCTTCTATTCTTTCTACCTCTAATTCCACCCATTCTAAATTTCTTCCTGCTCCAAAACTCATTTGCTTCTCACGAATTCCTCCATCCGGTTGCGGAAGTGTTTTTGGCTTTATTTGTCCATGAGACAATAAAATAAGCTCATTCACTTTCCCGATTCTTCTCACCTCTCCTTCTTCTAACTCCTTAAACGCTTCTCTTATCTTTCTCTCCACTCTCTCCTTCTCTCTTTCATATTCCTTACCATTCCAATAAAGAGTGCCATCTCCAATCTTTACGCTTTCTCCCTGATACTTAAATCTAAACTCCCATTCTCCTACTTCTATT
>JAJDCD010000021.1 GCA_029261035.1 Candidatus Omnitrophota bacterium | reverse complement strand
GACTGTTACACTCGTAAGTAATATTATAGTCAACGGAAACCTTACCGTAGCTTCTATCTCCGCAGGAACAAATGCAAAGATTTTTGCCGATGCCACCCCTAGAACATTGACTCTCTTAGGCAATTATTCTTCTACTCAAGGTGTTTTTGGTAATGATAATTTAACTCTTGAAGTTAGTGGCGCAGGAACACAAACGCTCTCTCAGACAGGTGGATTTTTTAGAGGAAATCTTAACATCAACAAATCTGGCGGCTCCGTAACATTAACATCAGCATCATTTTTGATTTCAACTACAGGATCCTTCATTATGACTGCAGGAACACTCAATCTAGGTAATAATACACTTAACATTGATAGAGATTATTCTCAAACGGGTGGAGACATTACCGCAGGCACAGGGACTGTCCGGGCAAGTTCTACTTTTAATCAAACAGGTGGAACAATCGCTGCTCTTATTTTTGATGGAACAACAGTTACAGTAACTCAAAGTGGCGCAGCGACTATAGGTAACTTAACTTTTAATAACAATACAGGTACATACACCTTTGGTAGCGACTTTACTATTACAGGAAATTTATCAGTAGCACCTATTTCCACCGCAGTCACAATTCAAGGAGATGGAACACCAAGAACAATTAACTTATCTGGTAATTTTTCTCTAACTGTTAATGTTAATTTTGGGTCTAATGTCTCTGACACTTTAACTCTTTCATTCCAAGGCGCGGGGTCTCAAACATACACTCATACTGTGGGAAGGTTTAGAACAAATTTTACTGTTAATAAAACAGGTGGCGAAGTAACACTTCTAAACACTCTCAACTTTAATGTTGCAAGAGCTCTAGATATTCAATCAGGAGTTCTCTCGCTAAACGGTCAATCTTTAACCATGAATGGTTCTAGCTTCTCAAACACAGGAACCTTAAGGTTACAAGGGGCAGAAGCAATTACAGGCCTCACTCAAGACATAAATTCTGGTACATGGGAATATGTTGGAGATGGAGATACACTTGCAGATACATTTACCGTTAAAGACTTTGGGGCAACAGATTATTTTAATTTAACGATCAACCCTACGGATACGAACGACACCATTCAACTGGGTAGCTCTACCGTTGTCGATGGTAGCTACACTCTAGAAGCAGGGACTTTTGCACAAAACGGAAATACGTTTTCAGTGAACGGCCCTAATACTTTTACTTTAAACGCAGGGCTCTACACTCAAACAGCTCTATTAACTGTTAACGGTAATATGATTATTAACGGTGGAACTTTTACTGGCTCATCCGCTGGAGACGCTATCGACATCAATGCTAATGCTCCTGCCAATGGTGACTTTGATCAAAATGGTGGTACTTTTACTTCTACCAATGGCACCATGACGGTTGAAGGTAATTTTGATCGTGCAGATGGTGGTACTTTTACTCACAATAGCGGAACAGTTCAATTGGATGGTGCCGGACAATCTGTGTTAGGATCAACCACATTTAATAATTTCACAAAAACAACTGCTACTACGGACACACTCACCTTCGGAGCTGGAACTACTCAAATTATTGTAAGCGCTATGAATCTTGCAGGAGCTAGTGGCAACTTTTTAACTTTAAATAGTTCTACGCCTACAACTCAATGGCTCATTAATCCTCAAGGCGCGCGAACAGCAAACTTCTTACTCGTTCAAGACAGCAACAACATTAATGCGACTGCTATCACAACGTCCAACAGCGGTTCCTTAGGAAATAATATTAATTGGCTCTTCCCTGGCAGTATTACGGGTACTGTTTTTCAATCGGATGGAACTACTCCTATAGGAGCAAATATAACTGTTAGCATTTCAATTAATGGTGCTGCCATTTCTGATTCGAACAATACTACTGCAAATGGAGTTTTTGTACTTACAGGACTAACACTATCTGCTAATGATGTAGTCGCCATATTCCTTGATGATGAAACTCCAAAAGCTGTTACCGTTACCCTATCAAATTCAGACGAGCTGGCTAACATTAATTTATTTGAAAATCATTTAATTTTGCGCCACGAAAATGCGGGCCCTATTACCAACGATAATTTAGATACAGCAAATAACAGTGGTGACTCAGACATTGGAGACCTCTATTCATTAGATGGATCAGACAATTTAACAATTTCAAGCGGAGATGAATTGTTTATTTTTGCTGGATCAACTTATACACCGGGAGCCAACGTTACCGTAAATACCGGTGGAACTCTCGATATTAGAGGAACGATGAACATGGGCTCTAGCAACCTCACCATGGGAGCCGCTTATGTTCAGTCTCAAGGTACTTTTAATGGCGGCAGCGGCACTCATGATATCAATAACAGTTTTATATTCTCTGGTGGTAATTACACAGCATCAAGTGGCACAACCAGTATTTCAGGTACCGTTATTTTCTCCAATATCGGAGCAGGTGCTACATTCACACACAACAGCGGAACTGTGGTTTTTGATGGCAGCACTCACAACGTTGGTCCTGATGGCGCCACCTTTAATAATGTAACGTTTAACATCGCTAATAATAATGCGACTCACACACTTACAGGCAGTATGACCGTAGCTGGCGACCTACTTTATCGTACTAATTCCGCTGGAATCACAGGAACCTATATTGCTGACGGTACATCTAGAATTATCACAATTCTAGGTAACTTTGAAATGGGTCCTGCCGGCAGCGGCCCTATTACTGTAGGAAACACAAACTTAAATTTCAAGTTTGCTGGAGACACAACCCACACGATCACCCAAACCAGCGGAACATTTGTTGGACGCATGAATATTAATGATGCCAACGAAACCGTTAATCTTGCTTCTAACTTTACAGGCATCAGCTTCACCTTTAGTGTTTCAAACGGAATTTTAAATACCAATGGTTTCGATTTTAATCCAGCCATTTACAATCAAAGTGGTGGAACATTTAATCCAGGGACTTCAAACATGACTGTTGGAGGAGCTGTTACTCTTAGCAATGGAACATTTAATGGTGGTAGTGGAACACATGATTTTAATTTTAGTTTTACTCTATCAGGAGGAGATTATACAGCTACAAGCGGAACAACAAACGTTGCTTCCACCGTAGCTATGTCCAATATTGGAGCCGGAGCTACATTTAGCGCTAATGGTGGAACCTTTGTCTTTGATGGAACGACACATAACATCAATCCAGGAGGAGCAACCTTTAATGATGTCACGTTTAATATTACAACGAATGGAGCTGTTCATACACTGACAGGAGATATGAGAGTGGGTGGTGATTTAATTGTTAGAACTTCGGGGGTTGGAATTACAGGAACGGTCAACGCCGACAGCACGAATCGTTTCCTTAGAATGGAAGGAAACTTTGAATTAGGCCCTGTGGGTTCAGGACCAATCACTATTGGAGACAATAATCTTCAAATGAACTTTGAAGGAGATACAACTCACACTATCACGCAAACCAGCGGGACCTTCTTAGGACGATTAAGTATCAATAATGCCAACGAAGTTATTAACCTTGCTACCAATTTCACCACCAATAGTTTTACAGTCACTCTTTCTAATGGAACGTTTAATGCCAATGGTTTTGACTTTAACCCTGTAATTTACAATCAAACGGGTGGTGTCTTTAATGGGGGCAGTGGAAACATGACCGTCCCAGGAGCCTTTACCTTCAGCGGAGGAACTTTTACAGCAGTTTCAGGAACAACGAGTGTAGCAGGTATATCTACTTTCTCAAACATTGGAGGTGGAGCAACATTTAATGCAAATAATGGAACATTTGAATTTACTGGAGGAACCCACAATGTAGATCCAGGAGGAGCCACATTCAATAACGTGACTTTTAATATTAGCGTTAATGGAACGCATACCTTAGTTGGAGATATTAGAGTTGGAGGAAATCTCATTGTCAGAACAGCAGGAGCTGGAGTGACAGGGACTGTTAATGCTGATGGAACAAACCGTTTCCTTAGAATAGAAGGAAACTTAGAGTTAGGTCCTGTAGGTTCTGGTCCTATTACTCTTGGACACAGCAGCCTTCAGATTAATTTTGAAGGAGATACCACTCACACCATCACTCAGACTAGCGGAACTTTCTTAGGTCGATTGAATATTAATAATGCGAACGAAATTATTAATCTTGCTACTAATTTTACGACCAATAGTTTTACAGTGACCCTTTCTAATGGAACATTTAATGCCAATGGTTTTGATTTTAACCCTGTAATTTACAATCAAACGGGTGGTGTCTTTAATGGAGGCAGTGGAAACATGACTGTTCCAGGTGCATGGACACTTTCTGGAGGAACGTTTACCGCACCATCTGGAACAATAAGTGTTGCCGGGGCAACAACCTTCTCCAACATTGGTGCAGGGGCTACTTTTAACCATAACAACGGAACCTTTGCTTTTAATGGTTCGGATGCTAACATTTCTGCAAGTGGCGTTAATTTCTTTAATGTAAACTTTAATCACACGAGTGGGAATAAAACATTAGACACGAATCTTAATGCTCAAGGAGACGTTACAGTTGGACGTCAAGTGGATGCTTCTACCGCTATTACAGTTTCAACTGAAGGAAACTTCACTCTCACAGGCGGCTTTTTTGATAATGGCACAAACCCTATAACCCTTTCCTTTACTGGAAATGGAAATCAATTATATACAGTTACAGGCGGTACTTTTAATGCTCATTTTGATGTTAATAAAACAGGCGGAGAGATTACTCTTGCTCAAACATTAATTCTATTCGCAAACAATAACCTCTCTATTACTGCAGGTACACTCAATATTAACGGAAATAATGTTAGTTTAAACGTTAGTTCCACTTTTTCAAATAATGGTGAAATAAAACTACAAGGAAATGAATCCTTCTTCCCTGCCACATTCCCACAAGACGTTGATTCTGGAACTTGGAATTATACTGGAGATGGTCCTGGAGGTACTGCTACTTACAATATTAAAAACTTTGATATTGGTGGTGGAAATTTAGACTATCACAACTTAACCATCAGCGGAACTGAGACTTTTGAAATCACCTCTACTCTGATTGTTAATGGAACTTACACTCAATCAGCAGGTACTGTAAACCAAAACGCAAACCCAATGACCGTAAATGGAAACTTAACATTTAATGTTCTTACGGGAGCAACCTTCAATCAAAATGAATCACTTAACGTAGTCAACATGGTTATTAGCGGAACTTTTAATGGTTCTAGTCATGCCATTAACAACACAGGTGATTTCACATTAAATGGTGGTGGTGTTTTTGTTTCTACAAGTGGAACGTTTACAAACACAGGCAACTGGACAAACAACGGGGGTACCTTCACACATAATAGTGGAACTGTTGATTTAGGTACTGGCAGCCAATTAATTACAGGTGATACTACCTTCTTTAATTTGACCAAAGTTTTAACTGCAGGTGGTGCTACCCTTACATTTGCTGATGCTTCTACTAGCGCAATTGCTGGCGCCTTAAACTTACAAGGTCAAAATGCAGCTAACCGTCTACTCCTAAGAAGTAGTACTGCAGGAGTTACTCATAACATCAATCCACAGGCAGGGATTACAACTAACTTCCTAGATGTTCAAGACAGTGTAAATCAAAATGGAGTTGCTATCAATCCTCCAAATAGTATTGACTCTGGAAATAATACGGATTGGTTTATTGTTGGTGTAACCGTATCAGGAAAAGCTGTTGGCTTGGCCAATGGAATAACAATTACTCTTATTATAAACAACGATGAAGGAAAAGTGTTTAACACCACAACAGGTAGTGGAGACGGATCTTATAGCTTCGCTGGAATCTCTTTAAGTGATAATGACGTTATTCTTGTTTATATTAATGATAGCACTGATGGTAATTCAGTAACCAGATCCGATGGAACTGCAAATATAAATAATTTTGATATTTTAACCAACACACTTTCCCTACGAACTGATGATGGAGTAACTCCCCTTACCAACGCTAACCTATTAGCCGCAAGACGAACTGCAGATACAGCTGATATGGTTTATTCTGTTGCAGGTAGTAATCTCACCATGAATGCCAGCAGAACTCTGAAAGTAATGACTGGAGGAATATACACTCCTGGAGGTAACGTTACCATCCCTCAAAACATCAATATCAGTGGCACTTTAAATATCGAAGGAAATACGGTTGATGTTAATGGAGCTTACACTCAAGATGCTGGAGCCGTCACTGTTACTACCGGTAGCATTCGTGTTGCGGGCAATTGGACACAAACAGGAGGTAGCGCCGATGGAGTTAACCTTGATTTTAGCACAGCAAGTGTCAGTCAATCAGGAGGAGCTACGATTGCAAACTTAACCATCTCTCACACGAGCGGTACGAAAAATATAACCTCTAATCTTTTAGTGACTGGAAACCTTACGCTTACCAATACCAATAGTGGCATTAATGGATTAGGAGGAACTCGTAGAATCACGGTTCATGGAAATTATAGTCAATCAGGAATCGGTTCCACTTTTGGAAATGCTTCATTAGAATTAGGTTTCAGTGGTAATAGCGCAACTCATACCATATCAATTACAGCAGGCTTCTTCTCTGCTCAGTTAACATTAGATGACCCTGGAGAAACTATTACATTAGCTACTAATTTAACTATTTCATCCACGGGTTCTCTTCGGTTTTTAGCAGCAGCGGATGCAACAACCATTTTTAATGCTGCAACTTTCACATTAACTATGGATGGTACTTATAACCAAGCAGATGGTGTCTTCCAAGGAGCAACGGGCACTTTAGATTTCAACAGCACCTTTACTCTCTCT
>JAJDCD010000003.1 GCA_029261035.1 Candidatus Omnitrophota bacterium | reverse complement strand
CACCTGTTCCATCTAAATCTATTCTATTTCCATCAGCATCAATATCTCCTGAGATAAATATCTGACCTACCGTACTAGTTAAAGTTACATCTGTAGTCAGTGCTATAAAACTGTTAAAGGACATACTTGGTGCTGTTATATTTCCATTAACAGTTGTTGGTCTATTCAATTGAATAGGTGCATTTACAGTAAAAGCATTAGCATCAATAGAACCCAATCCTGTCGTATCAAACTCAACCAAAGTTAAAGAACTAGCTAAAGCAGCTAAATCTGTTGCATCAATTTGCAAAGTTCCGGCTCCACCAGCAATACCTACGTCATCACCATTTGTTTGAGTTTGTATCAATAATTGACCTGGACCTGTAACCGAATTAGCCCCACCCAAGAAATTAATACTATCTCCAATAAGATCAAGATTGTTCGAGTTAAGATCTAAATTACCATTAATATTTGTGTTTCCTGTAAAGGAACTATTTGCGGTTATTTGGGTATCTCCAATAAATGTAACTGTACCTGCTACTTCAATATCATTTGATATAGTTGTTAACCCATTCGTATCTGCAGCATTATCAAAAGTTAAATTATTAATAAAACTACCTGCACCTGCATTATTATCGATAAGACCAATATTAGTAACCATTCCACCCGTAGAACCAGCTCCGCTATTTCCAGCATCTAAAATGAGTGTCGCTCCTGCAATAGTCGCGTAAATATTTCCTCCACCCAAATCAATATTTCCAGAAATAATCCCTACTGTATTAGAAAACTCCGTATTAATAATAGTTGTAGTTCCAACAATTACATCTCCTCCTCCAACAAGTGTAAAACTAGAAACATCTCCTCCTACTGTATTGAGTCTTATATTTCCAGAAAATGTAACACTTCCTGCTGTTCCTGTTAGAGATGAGGTATCCACAAGAATATCGCTTAATCCTGTATTCGTTGCACGAGCAAGTATTACATTACCTGCATTTAGTCCACCAGCAGCTGTCGTAGCTGTATTAATGGTTAAATCAAAGTTTTGATGTAAATTTTGATCCCCTAAATCAACCAATCCTCCAACAGCATCGTTACCTTGCTCCGTATCAATGATAATATCTGCTAGCAATTGGAGTAATCTACTTCCTGTAATAGTTAAACTAGAAGCCCCACCAGCTCCATCATCATCTAAAGATATATCTCCATTCAAATCTGTAATTCCTCCTAGAACAGAACCCCCTCCATCCACAACAACTTCATTAAGATAAGCGCCAGAACTGTTATCAAATACACCGAGATTAATATTTCCACCATTTCCATTTGTTGTTGAAGAATTAATAGTTAAATCACGTCCAGCTATATCTCCACTAATACGAGTATTTGTAAGATTAATAGTTCCTCCATTACCATCATTTCCCTGTTCACTATCTATAGAAACGTTACCTTCGATTTGAATATCTCCAGTAAAGAAAATAGTACCGCCTCCATCTGTTAGTATATTCTGTGATATTCCAGCTGTTCCACTCGTGTCTCCATTAACTCTTAGAGAAAACGAGCTTAAAAATTCATTAAGGCCACCATTATCACTCACTAACCCAAGCCCATTAATATTCCCACCATTTCCTCCAACACCAGAAGCTGTACTCAATATTAATCCTAAGCCTGTAGCATTCGCATAAATTTGAGAATCTCCCAAATTGATATTTCCGGCTGTTCCACCAGCAACACCTAAAGCAGCAGTAACAATTCTTGAATCAACTCCTCCAACAATAATATCTCCCCCCGTAAATGTAAAATCAGCTGGGTCAACAACAGTAGAGTTAAGTCTAAAATTACCTGTTAAAATTAAATTTCCATCTGTTCCTGATGTAGATGTCGCCACAACCGTAAAATCACTAACTGTTCCTGAAGTAACACCCAAAGTTACATCTCCTGCATTTTCTCCGGCTGCAGTTGTTGAGGTATTAATCAACCAATCATTTGAACTTAATGATTGATCACTAAAATCAACACTTCCGCCAGGACCATCATTACCTTGCTCCGTATCAATCGTAATCGTAGCAAGTACTGTTTGCAAAGTCCTACTTCCTGTTATCAGTAAACTTGAAGCAGAACCTGCTCCATTGTCATCAAGACTAATATTTCCTTCTAAGGTTACAATACCACCGCCTAATACAGTTCCCTCATCATTAACCGTTAATTCATTAATATAAGCTCCACCATCATTATTAAATATGCCTAAAGTAATATTTCCAGCAGTACCATTAGTGGTTGAAGCGTCTAAAATCAAATCACGTCCAGCAATATCCGCAGAAATATCTACATTTTGTAAATTGAGACTTCCTGCATTTGCATCATTTCCTTGTTCGGTATCAATCGTTAATGAATTAGAAATAATTAAATCTTCAGCAAAAATATCAACACTAGATTGATCCGCTCCACTTGTATCTAAACGAATATCTCCTAATAAAATTACATTTCCATCTGTAGTTGAACCTGTAGCATTAATACTTAAATCATTAATAAAAGCGCCACCAGAATTACCAAGAGTTGTTAATCTTACTTCTCCTCCGACACCATTGGTCGTTGCCGAAGTTAAGGTCAAATCAAAACCAGCAACTGAAGCGGATAGAATTGCTTGATCTAAATCAATAATTCCACCATTACCATTATTTCCTTGTTCGGTATCAATTGTAATATCAGCACCAATAACTGTATTTCCTAATAAAGTAACGTTCGCACTATCTGTATTAATACCTGCATTAAGATTAATTGCTCCATTTGTTGAATCGAGTGTTATCGATGCATCATCTGATCCTGTTAATGTTCCAGAAACTGTTATAGACCCTGTCGCTACAGGTGAACGAATCGTTACAGGGTCTGTAAATGTAACCGCATTCACTGTAACAGTGCCATCACCATCGCTTCGACCAATAGTAATAGAGTTAAACACTCCCATAGCAGCTAAATCTGTTAGTGTTATATTTAATGGAGCTCCACTATCTGCAGCACCACCAATCACAACTGCTTGTGAAGCTGTTGCTGGTTGTAATGTAATAGTCGTACCTGTAACCGTACTGGCTCCACCAAGAAAATCAATTTCTCCACCCGTAAATATCAAACCTCCAGTTCCATTCACATCACCATTATATTCTTGTAATCCTGTACTGGTTACGTCCATATCCGTTGCTGTCACATCACTGTTTGCTGTAAAAGTTGTAGAGTCCACAGTTAACGTTGTACCCACAATTAATTCATCATCAAAAAGAATATCGGCTCCTGTTAATGTTGCAAAATCAGATATATCTGTAAAGAAATGATCTTGGGTTCCTGTTGTTACTACAGTAAAGGAGTCTGCTTCGGTTTGATTATTTTCTAAACTTCCTCCTTGAATATCGACTAAACCACCCGCTTCTAATTGGTCATACTGTACTAAACCAGTAACATCTACAGTTAATATGTCTAAATCATACTCAGCTCCTGTAAAAAATGCTCCTGTGACATCCACAACATC
>JAJDCD010000020.1 GCA_029261035.1 Candidatus Omnitrophota bacterium | reverse complement strand
CATAGCAATACCGAGGCCAATTTTTGCGCCCAGAGCGAGTGCTGCCAAAAGACTTCTTCGTCAGTGGAGTAGGCGTTCACGCTTTTTTTATTCTTATTCAATAACATTTCAAATAGCGCGGCAATATCTTGATTAGTTTCTTGTTCGTTGTCTAAACTGGATATTAGTAATCTCTTATTGTTATGGCCAGAATCAAGCCGCCGCGCTTTATTGATACATCGGATTGCATGTCTGCCTTTTTCGATAGTGACGGCGTTAAATTTTTCGACCAATTCTTTAAGTTCTGCAACCTCTTTTTCATTACTAAAAGTCTCATCATGAAAAGAATCTAAGATAGCAGTATAGTAACTGATAGCCTTAATATGCGTAATGGCGGCGTTGACATAGAGACCGTTTTTTTCGAAATCATCTGCGACTTTTCTAAACGTATCTTTTTTTTCGTCTTCGCTGTTATTGATTTGCTTTTTAATAAAATCGAATAATTTATTGAAATAGGTATTTCCTTTATTTTCGTATTCGCTTTTTCTTATGACATTAAAAAATTTACGGGATTTTGATAATAGATCATTAAAACTATTATCTTCTTTTCTTTCTTTTAAAATGTTAAAAAAATCATGGGATTTCGCTAATAGATTGTTCTCAATTTCTCCTATCTGTGCATCGCCTTTAAGAAAGGCGACCCGCTCATCATACTCATCCTGGCTGATTTTATTTCCATCAATCTTAATTTTTGTTGTTTCATAGTGTTCTTTGGTTAATTCTACATATCCCGCAAAAAAATACAGAGTGGCTGCCGTATGATAGAAATTTTGATCATTCTCAGAATATAAGTAATCGGGTTTAGCGATTCTTGCCTTGTTTACAGGACTGTGGTCAAACGAATAAGCGCTACGCTTCAAAGATAAAAAATGACAAGCCCAGAAAGGCTGCTTTAGTAATATCCATTTTAAACTGCCACTTTTCAGGTTCTCTTGTAATTGCTTGTCTCTGTTACAAAACCTTTCAACAATACGCCCAGCTTCAAAGTAAATCGCGCCCGCATTATTAAAGTTTTGCTTATGTTCTTCAAGATCTCCCTGTTTTAACATGACTTCGATACACTGCAACAAGGTATTGTGATGCACTGATGGATCTGCCGGGTCATCGTTATTCAGTAATTTTAGCAACATACTACAGGCAATATTGTAATGCACCGTTGCATCTGCATCAGATTGCTCAATCGCGCAAATTTCCCCTAAAGCGATGTGAACACCCGCTATCACGCTAGTTTCCTTGTTGTCACAGGCGCCAATAATATTTTTTAAAGACTGCTTGGCATATTTCATTGAATCAAGTGATGAATTGTAGGTGACTGACTCCAGATCACTTACATGACTTATATAGCGCAACTCCTGTTCAATTCCCAGATGAAACCGGTAACGGTATATTCCGTTTCTTACCGTACGGATATAGGGATTGAAAGTATGCGCCAGTAAGTCATTCACAATGGGGTTAAATTCCGGAGAACGATACATGCCAATCGTTTCTGACAACCGCTGCAGCGATGAGCGTCTAAAACCATGTGAATGAAATTTAAGTATGAAATGAATTGCCGAGAACGTTGAGACCGTCAATTTATCGCTGATACTGGATACCTCACGGCTAAGTTGATGCATGAAAAGTCCGGTCAATTCTGCCGCAAGGCTAAAACTACGCAGATGATTAATATTAAATACAAGCCAGTAAGGAGTTTTCTTCTTCTCCAACCAATTTTCTTTCAGTTTACAGTCGACCAAATATTCTGGAACAATAAACGTTTCAAATAGAGAAGAAAGTCTTTTAGGGTTTCCCCATGAGTGGAATGTCAGATAATAAATGAAGTCTCTTAATATGCTGATTTGACGGCGGATTAATTTATTCTTTTCTTCATCATTTCCTGTATTAAGTCCTTTTAATATTTCCTGATATTTCTTGAGAGAATAAGAATAAGAAGAAGAAACACTCTGATAAGCATTAGAAGGTTCTTTAACATTACCTGTTACCACCTTTTTATATAAATTATTAATTTTGCCAAGTAACGGACATTTGCATGGGGGGTGGTGAAAAACCAGCAAGCGACAACACACATATTCCTCAACTAATTTAGTTATTTGAGTTCCCTGTGAAGTTGTTTCTTGATCGGTCAACATACTAGGCACTTCAAAAACGCGATCAAAAAGACTTTCGTAAAGCGAATTCGGACTGCCTTTTTCTGAATAATATTTATCCAGTGTTTCCCGACCCGAGATAAAAAAGAAGGTGGCGTGGGTGGTTGTGATAAAGCTCTTTAGTGAGCTTAATAAATCATTGGTCAAATCAACTTTGATGGCTTCTTGAGGATTTGATTGATGGTCTGATTTCAGTTCGGCGATTTCACTTTCATCGGAAAGTTTATCCAATTCATCCAGGACGATAATTACCTTGTAATCATATTTTTCTAGCTCACCAATAATCCAGGAAAGTTCCTCCTCAACTTCCCTGATATTTATAGGCAGCTTTTTTTTGTGTTTTGAAAAATTAAAATTGACATAATGAGAAACACCCGAATTCTCCGCTTCATTGATTTCGCTGGTCATTCTTTCGAGTAAATTATTTAATGCTTTCTTTGCTTTATTTCTTGGAATTAAAGAATTAATTAATAAAATGAATGATGTAGCAATTGTAAATATCAACAAGGCTAGAGTAACAAGTATTGTTGCGTGAGATATGCTTAGTTTTAGTCCGAATGTAAATAGAAATAAAGCTGCCAAACTACTAGAGACAAAGAAAATAGAATATCTCTCAGTTTGTTCAGGAAATTCTGAGGATTGAGAAGATCGGTAGGAGTTTTTGCTACTTTTCCGTTTGATTTCTTTGCGAAGGATACCTGCTATGGATAAATAGACATCAAGTGGGGTTAGTTGGCTTTTGTCACCCAAGTTTAAACGGACTTCTAACACCTTCTTCTTGTCTGAAGAAACTTTTTTAAATTTTTTAATCGCATAATTGACAACACTTGTCTTTCCTACCCCACGATAGCCAGCTATGAGATAGCTGCCCCTTTTTCTACTTTTGCTAGCCAGCAAAGCAGCCAGATTCTCTGCGATATGCTCACGTCCGATGAAAAAATGTTTTATTTTTCCATCGGACGTGAGCATATCGCTATAAGGCGCATGGATAAAATCAAAATCTTTGCTAAGTGGTATTGCTGTTGGGCTGTAAACCTCTGGGATGCTGATTTCATTTTCGTTGTTCCCATCAGACATAGTAGATATCTCCTAGAAATTGATTCTATAGATAAGAGTTATTCTAGGCTATGTCTGTACGTCGTGAAAGTATTTTGGAGGCGTTGTTGAATAAATCGAACTTATCGGTGAGTAGATAGCCTGTCTGGCATAATGTTGAGGAATTTAACCTACAGAGAAGCCAATGCCTTACAAACACAACGAAAGCCGTCGACATAAGATCGATTTATTCAACAACGCCTATTCACACCGATAGCTTTTCTGAGGCGGCAGCCATTCATGCGGGGCTTGATTTGATTTTGTTAATCAGCGTGCAGAATTTACCAGGCAACAGCATCAATACTTTCCAGTACGAATTTATATCTCATTGCTCCTAAACAGATAATTATTTTTAAATTGGAAACAATACACCAAAAAAGTGGTAAATATTGGATGCTGAT
>JAJDCD010000019.1 GCA_029261035.1 Candidatus Omnitrophota bacterium | reverse complement strand
CTCTCTTTCATATTCCTTCCCATTCCAATAAAGCGTGCCATCTCCAATCTTTCCGCTTTCTCCCTGATACTTAAATCTCAACTCCCATTCTCCTCCTTCTATTCTTTCTACCTCTAATTCCACCCACTCTAAATTATTTACCGCTCCAAAACTCATTAACTTCTGACGAATTCCTCCATTAGGTTGCGGAAGTGTTTTTTTCTTTATTTGTCCACCAGACAATATAATAAGCTCATTCACTTTCCCTATTCTTCTCACCTCTCCTTCTTCTAACTCCTTAAACACTTCTCTTATCTTTCTCTCCACTCTCTCCTTCTCTCTTTCATATTCCTTCCCATTCCAATAAAGCGTGCTCTCTCCACTCTTTCCGCTTTTTCCCTGATACTTAAATCTCAACTCCCATTCTCCACCTTCTAATCTTTCCATCTCTAATTCCACCCACTCTAAATTATTTACTGCTCCAAAACTCATTGGCTTCTCACGAATTCCTCCATCCGGTTGCGGAAGTGTTTTTTCCTTTATTTGTCCTTGAGACAATAAAATAAGCTCATTCACTTTCCCTAGTCTTTCCACCTCTCCTTCTTCTAACTCCTTAAACGCTTTTGATATTTTCATCATTTGAATCTCTTTACTCATCTGTACGCCCAAACTGCTAGCAGAGACAGAGTTTTGTTGGCGGATTTCTTCGAAGCCGATGGGGGTGGGTTGTTGGGTCATGAACCATTGGGCTATATCTTGACGGTGACATTCGTGGACGCTCTTTTCTAAACACATAAGCGCTATTCGCTTCGTCTTGGCGAGTTCGAGCAGACGTTCTTTAGCTTCCGTTTGCTGTTCTAGATGTTTTTGATAGGCAACATGAAAAGCAGCCAAACCTTCTTTTTCTTCTATCTGCCGAATTGATTTGGGTGCTCCCAAATCTTTCTCGTGAACGTAATCAATTTCTTTTAGCTCTTCCCTTAATTTGCTATTCTCTCTATTGAAATCTGTCTTATATTGACTGAATGGGCTAAAACGAGCATCAACTAAGACCTGCACTCCATTGTCTCTTAATTTTTGAATAAACTGATCTACATTCAGCCCTTGATATCCTATAGTAAACATAGGTTTATAAGGTTCTTTTGATTGACTAGAGGGATCTAAAATTTCTGGGTGAATAATCTTACCGCCATGATAAACGGCATAATCGTAGCTGCGAGAACCAAATAAAGGTTCAAAATATTCTCTATTAGAGTAACTGCCTGTTCCATAAAGACGAGTTCTTCCCGCCTTCCCCGCCGCTTCAATTGCTAAGTGAGCGCCAAAACGAGATAAGGTCCTCATTTTTAGATTAGAAAGAGCTTTTAGAATTTCATCTTGAAAGGGGTACCCTCCCAAATACAAAGGTTTTTCCAAAAAAATCACAGGTTGACCATTTGCATCTTTAAGCACTTTGACAATAGCAATAGAACGCGGTTTTCCACCTACTCGAACGATCGCCAAGAGTTTATTTCTAGAACCTAAATCATCTACCAAGGCCCTAACTGTATTTGCTCCGGCGAAACAGTTAAAACAGTTTGTGAGTTGAGGAACCATCATTCCTCTCATCAACAACTTGGCGGGGTCTGTCGTGAATTCTATTTCCACTTCTTTAAATTTGCGTGTTCGGCTTAGTATAGAAAGCTGTTTATCTATAAGCCGTATTTGGTCATCTATAAAGTCTAACTTGTCTTTAGCTTCACTGTTAAAATTCAGTTTTGTGAACAGTTTTTTTAATTCACTGGCATTCTTAGGTGTAAAGCCTCTTTTCATAATACTCAGATAAGTATTCTCTAAACGGATTAAATTATTTAATGTGTTTATTTCGTCTAACCTCAAATTTAACACTTGGGTAAACATTTCGGCCTCATCAGGAGGGGCTCTGGCAAAATCAAATTTTTTAGTTTCAAACATTATTTGTTCTTGCGAAGGCAAGGTTATTCCATGCTCTTCTAAAAGCTTTAAATCTGCTTCTGTAAATGTAATTAATCCAGATTTAGATGTTTTATGTCTCTCATATGCTCTTATTACTTTATTTGCTAATTTCTTTAAAGGTCCTTCTTTATACAAAGTCACTCTCTTTCCTGTAATTAAATTATTCCATTGTTCTCGAACCCAAGGCCCGCTGATTCGGTCAACAATAATGGCATCTTCTTCCAAAAGAGCATTGTGAAGCTCATCTAACTCCTTTAAAAGCTGTAACTGTTTTATTTCTTCAAAATCCACTTCTCCCATTTCCAATTTAACTTTCTCACCGCGTGTAAATGCTTCCCAAAAGAATTTTTCGTCCTTTAAATAATCTATTTCTTTTCCTTCATCACGAACATCGTTTTGCTTATTGCGCCAATCCGAAAATGTTTCATAAGCAACCTGCAGCATAATTTCTTTGAATGCCGCTCGTTCTTGAGAATACTCTTCTCCTCCCTCATGAAGACGCCTCATCACTTCTACGGCAATACGCAAAGCATTAAATGATTTCAGTTCTTCCGCTTCATGTTCTTCGATATCAAAAGTAGACATTAAAAGGTTCATGTAAGCTTTATCTACTCTTGCTGAGTATGACAAACCAGAAGAGACATCGAGTAAGATTTTCCTTGCTTCTGTATCTCCAATAATTTGAACTGCTTTACTAAACAATTGGGCTCTTTCTTTTAAATCGATCGCCTTATCATGCAGCTCTCCAGATTCAATATCTCCTACTGATTCCATGAATTCTTTAAAAGAGCTCCAATCTCCTTTTCTAATCGAACTTAATCTCAACAAGATGCTTTGCAAATAAGCTATTTTCTCAGCTTTGGTTTTTCTTTGATCAACCTCTTCTTTAATAAATTGGCTCAGATGATACAAAGCACCTCCTTCTTCCCAGCCCTCAACACTCATGTATATAGGTAGAATTAACCAAGGAGCTAAATCTTCAAGCCACCCCAATTGATTTCTAACGTCTTCAAAATCGATTTCTTGTGTAGGGAAGACCTGTGTCACTACTTGATGTATACGGTCCATCCATTCTTGTCGTATGTATTTATTGGGGAACTCCGCTATCTTAGAAACTAAGTCAAATTGCAAAAAATTCATTTCTTTAAAACTTTGAACCATCTCTTTTAAATCGAGCTGACTTCCACTGCGTGCATACAAATAGGCCATCTGCAGCACTGCTTGTTTTTGATCAAAACTTTCTGCCTGTTCATAAAGCGGCAGAAAAGCACGAGCTACATCTTTCAACTCATCCCTATAATCCTGAACCAACTTTCCTTGTTTTGTTAGCGGATCATCCATAAACCCTGGGATCTGACTCATCAATCCTTCTGATTCTAAAAGCTCCTCATCCACATCCGATTGCAAACGTCCTTCTCTCATTAAAATTTTAAATCTTTCTTCTCCTGCTTGAAGTCGATTCATCTGAAGTTCAGAAGGTGTTCCTTTCTCAAAATACTTAAAGTCATCCGTGCCTTCATAACGTTGTATTAATTTCGGATCAAAACGAGCAATCATATGAACTTCATCTACAAAATATCGTTTTCTCTTATCATCAGGTCGTATGGGACGCCCACGTGTTTGCAGCTTTCTGGGATAGGTTTGTGGTAACTGCATATACATCAAGAACTCAGCAGCTGTGATGGACAAACCAACACTTCCACTCCGGTCATTAACGCCAACAAGTGTTACCTCTGGATCTGTCTGAAATAAATGTTTTTGCCATGTTTTATTTGTTACCTTCTTCCCCTTTTCTTCATCAATAACATAATCCCTATCTTCTCTCTTAACTTTAATTGGGTGCCCCTTCGAATCCACTGCATAGCCCGTAACACTCCCATCAATACGCGCCATTTGTTCTCCATAAACATCTTTCAAGGCTTCCATCATAAAAATGTTGCTCGTCACCAACATTCCTTTCTTCCCTTCATCTCTTCTTTTCTTTATTATTTTTTCTGCTTCTCTCATCAATGGAGAATCCTCATCCAAGCCAACACGTCGTGGATCTACCATTAAATAAAACAAGAATTGCAACTTCGTCATCGGGTTAATGGATTTTTCTTCTAATTTTTGTTCTTCAGGCACAGAAGGGTTATATCGTTCGATCACAAATTTCCTAAAATCTTTAACCATCTCTAAATAATAAATCGTTTGCTGTTCCGATAAATAATAGAAACCTTCTTCTTCTGGAGGTATAGAAACCATTCTTGGGATTCGGTCATGCTGTTCTTGTAAAGGCAGTTCAGGGTCAAAATAGTCATACACCTCTTCTTGTTCTCTAATCAATGCAATACTTCTCATTTTCTCTCGTAACATCTGCAAATCTTCCAAGGAATAGTTAGAATAAGTTTGTTTAAAGGCAGAAAAGGACCGTTTTTCAACACCCATTGCTTTTAAAAGGGCAAATAGTTGTTGAGGATTGGAGGAATATGGGGTTGCGGACATCCACCAGGATCGTTTTGGCCGAACTTTTTGAACTGCTTCCGCTTGCTGAGAATTTAATTTTGCACCTTCACCCGAAAAGTTAGCAGCATACTGGCTTTCATCTAAAACAAATAAATCCAGATTGTGATTAATGTCATCGAAGTCTTGTTTTTTAAAATTTCTGAGTGTTTCTATACTAGAAATAATAATGATGTTTTTCTTATCTCTAACTCTTTCTAACAATTTCTTTCTCTTCGATGGAGGCCCTCTGAGCACGATAATTTCTTCAAAAGTGCCGGGTTTTACATGATTATCAATTTCTTCCAACATATTATCAATCAAACTGGCAGGCACTGTCACAAACGTTTTCCACTGGGAGTCCAACGCATTTAAAAACTCAAGTGTTTTACCAGCCCCTGTAAAATCTCCTAAAAAGGCTCGCTCTCGAGTCTTAAGAAAATGGCTCCCAATTTTCTGATGAGGGTAAGGGGTTGTCTTCATGTGCACTGCTTCCACCTTTAGAGCATCAATATAATCTTCTTTAATTCTTTTTCTAATGCGCTCTAAAAACAATATTCCACTTTCATCTTTCTGCTCTTTTACAAACTTTATTTGAGTGTCTATTAATTCAAGGGCAGATTCAGGGTCTGTAATAATTTGCTTATAAACAAGTTTTAAATAGATATCGATATAAGAATCTTGCATCTTTTCATCCATCTTGCTAAAAAAAGCGGCCTTTTCAAGCAAACCAGACAAAACATCCAAATAACTGGGCCGTCCACCACCTCCACCTTCTGTTGATTGATAAACTTCACCTAGATTCAAAGATTGGAAGTACTTAATGAAGGCATATAATTGCGCTTCAGATAAAGTTAAATTGGAATCTTTAAGAGAATTTAAAATTAAGTCTAACAATTCGTTATAACGACCGTGAGCTAATTGCATCAAACCGAAAGCAGGGGCTTCTCTCAGCTTATTCAAAATTCTCTTATTTTGATTTTCAACAGCAACGGTCGACTCCCATATCTGCTCCCTTCTTTCCTTTAAACCTTTTTCAAGGTCTGGAGGATGAACAACCCAAACCTTATAGGGCTTTCCACCATAAAAGGCTACCGACAAATTATCCTGATTTTCATAAGGAGAGCTTTTAAATATTTGAAAACCCGCAATAGAGAGCCCTCCATGCTGATCCGTCGGCTGATTATCAACCCGAATACTCCCTCCTCGCTCCATCACAAATTCATGCGTAATCTCACTCGTTCTGAACGTTCCAATCTTTTTGTCATTCTCCGCATCATCATCTTCTTTTTGTCCTAATGAAAAGCCTTCAACATCTTCAAGAGGATCAAATTCATACACTTCCTGTTGAGTATCTTTTGTATAGGGTTCGTATTCTCCGCGTTCCGGATTCCATTGCAGGCGAGCAGGCTCAGGACGAAAAGCTTCTTCTCCTTGCTTTTGGTATCTAAACTCTAAGACCCATTTTCCGTTTTCGTTATGAATCGTTAAGTTTACGTTTTCTAAGTTCGTTCCAGCTCCAAAACTCTTCCGCTTCGGGTTTTCTCCCCCGTCCGGTTGAGGAAGGCTTTTCTTATGAATTTGGCCTTGAGACAAATGAATAAGACTATTCACATTTCCTACTCTTCGACTCTCTCCCTCTTCTAACTCTTTAAAGGCTGATTCTATCTCCCTCTTCACTCTCTCCTTTTCCCCTTCATACTCTTTCCCATTCCAATACAGTCTTCCAACTCCTTCCATTCCTCCTTCTTGGCGATAACTAAAGTTGAGCTCCCATTCCGTTTCACTTTTTCTTCTGATCTCTAACTCCACCTCTTCTAAGTTCGTTCCAGCTCCAAAACTCTTCCGCTTCGGGTTTTCTCCCCCATCCGGTTGAGGGAGACTTTTTTTATTAATTTGGCCTTGAGACAAATGAATGAGACTATTCACATTGCCTATTCTTCGACTCTCTCCAACTTCTAACTCTTTAAAGGCTTTTTCGATTTTCATCATTTGAGTTTGTTTATTTATTTGCTTTCCCAAACTAAAACCTTCTGCTTCCGGATCAAATTCATATACTGCTTGTTGGGTATCTTTCACATATGGTTCGTATTCTCCGCGTTCCGGATTCCATTGCAGGCGAGCAGGCTCAGGACGAAAATCTTCTTCTCCTTGTTTTTGGTATCTAAATTCTAAGACCCATTTTCCGGATTCGTTATGAATCGTTAAGTTTACGTTTTCTAAGTTCTTGCCAGCTCCAAAAGTCATAAGCTTCGGATTTTCTCCGCCATCCGGTTGAGGGAGGCTTTTTTTATAAATTTGTCCATTAGACAACCTAATAAGACTATTCACATTTCCTATTCTTCGACTCTTTCCAACTTCTAATTCTTTAAAGGCTAATTCTATATTTCTCTTCGCCCTCTCCTTTTCTCCTTCATACTCTTTCCCATTCCAATAAAGCCTTCCTGTTCCTTTCACTCCTCCTTCTTGGCGATACCTAAAGATGAGCTCCCATTCCGCCTCTCTTATTCTTCTGATCTCTAACTCT
>JAJDCD010000018.1 GCA_029261035.1 Candidatus Omnitrophota bacterium | reverse complement strand
AAATGCTTTTGCATCTGCCCAACCCTTTTTTGCTAGCGTTGTTGTGATCGCTGCTGTCAACGTTGTTTTTCCATGGTCAACGTGACCTATTGTTCCAATATTTACATGCGGTTTTGACCGATCAAATTTCTCTTTAGCCATGGTTAAAATCCCCCTTAGAGACAAATTGCGCAATTATATAGATTTTTAGGTTTTTGTCAATTACAAACATTTTTATGCTGAAGTCAACTTATCCGCTACATGCTTCGGAGCTTCTGCGTAACTGTCTGGCTCCATTGTGTAAGTAGCTCTACCTTGAGACAAAGAACGTACAGCTGTAGCATATCCAAACATTTCAGACAAAGGGACAAGACCCTTTACATACTTCAAATTCGACCTATCGCCCATCACTTCAATACGACAACGTCTTGAGTTAAGATCTCCAATAACATCTCCCATATACTCCTCAGGAACAACTACTTCAACAGACATAATTGGCTCCAATATGGTAGCCCCCGCTTTTTTAGCTCCATCCTTAAAACCAATACTTCCAGCCATTTTAAATGCAATTTCAGAAGAATCTACATCATGAAAAGAACCATCTGTAAGGGTCACTTTTACGTCCACAACTGGATAACCAGCAAGAACACCACTCGTACAAGCCTCTTTACAACCCTGTTCAACAGCGGGTATATACTCTCTAGGAATTGCTCCACCAACAATTTTATTTATAAACTCAAATCCCTTATCTCTTTCCTGAGGCTCAAGAGTAAGTACACAGTGACCATATTGACCACGACCACCTGATTGTTTAATGAATTTACCTACAGAATCTACTGGTTTAGTGATAGTCTCTTTATACGCCACTTGCGGTTGCCCTACATTTGCTTCAACTTTAAATTCTCTAAACATACGGTCTCTAAGAATATCTAAGTGAAGCTCACCCATTCCAGCAATAATAGTTTGCCCTGTTTCCTCATTTGTACGAACTCGAAATGTTGGATCTTCTTCTGAGAGTCGCTGCAATGCTTCCGTCAACTTATCTCTATCCGCTTTTGTTTTAGGTTCAATAGCCATGGAAATTACTGGCTCTGGGAAAAACATGGACTCAAGAATGATTTTTGATTTTTCGTCACAAATTGTATCTCCGGTCTTTACATTTTTAAGACCAACAACTGCAGCAATATTTCCGGCTTTTGCTTCTTCAACTTCTTCCCTTTTATTTGCATGCATTAAAAGAAGTCGACCTATACGTTCTCTTGTACCTTGCGTTGAATTATAAGCATAACTACCCGAAGTCAACTTTCCTGAATAAACACGCACATAAGCCAATTTACCAACAAAAGGATCTGATGCAATTTTAAAAGCCAATGCGCTTAAAGGCTCATTGTCATCTGGTTTACGAGTCTCTTCTTCCCCATCTTCTGTCGTCCCTTTAGTATCTGCAATATCACTAGGCGCTGGCAAATAATCTACAACAGCATCCAAAAGCTGCTGCACACCTTTGTTTTTAAAAGCAGATCCGCAAAGAACTGGAATAATTTTAAGACTAATCGTTGCTTTTCTAATACCCTTCATAATCTCTTCTTCTGTCAAAGCTTCACCTTCAAGATATTTATTCATCAACACATCATCACATTCAGCAATAGCCTCCACCAACTCATCTCTTAATTGCTTTACCTCGTCCTTATACTCATCCATAATTTCAACAGTTTCAAACTCAGCACCTAAAGACTCATCATTAAATACATATGCTTTTTGAGCAACAATATCAATCACACCTTTAAGCTCAGACTCAGCTCCAATTGGAATTTGAATAGGAACTGCATTAGCACCCAAACGTTCTTTCATTTGATTAACCACTTCCTTAAAATCAGCTCCAACCCGGTCCATTTTATTTATAAATGATATCCTAGGAACTTCATATCTCTCAGCTTGACGCCAGACAGTTTCGGATTGAGGCTCTACCCCGCCAACAGCACAAAAAACAGTCACAACACCATCCAACACGCGCATAGATCGCTCTACCTCAATAGTAAAATCAACGTGACCTGGGGTATCAATAATATTGACACGACAATCTTGCCAAAAACAGGTTGTTGTAGCAGATGTAATAGTAATACCTCTTTCCTGCTCCTGCTCCATCCAGTCCATTGTAGCCGCACCTTCATGCACTTCACCAATTTTATGCGTTTTACCCGTATAGTAGAGAATGCGCTCTGTGGTAGTTGTCTTACCAGCATCAATATGGGCTGCAATACCAATATTTCTAATCTTATCAATTGCGAAGTCTTTAATCGCCATTTTATATCCTTTATATATTAAATTTTAATTCTAAAATCTAAATAACTTTAACTTACCAACGATAATGACTGAAAGCCTTATTTGCTTCGGCCATCTTATGAGCATCTTCACGCTTTTTTATAGTAGATCCTGTTTTATTAAAAGCGTTCAATATCTCTTCCGCAAGCTTTTCATTCATAGGCTTTCCTTTTCTGCCACGAGCATAATCTCTCATCCAACGCAAAGCCAACGTATTCCCTCTATCCGGCTTAACTTCAATAGGAACCTGATAAGTAGCACCACCCACACGACGAGATTTTGTCTCTAATAAAGGGCGTGCATTTTCAAGAGCTTGCTTAAAAACTTCCAAAGGTTGTTTTCCTGTTTTTTTAGATACGATATCTAATGAAGAATAAACGATATTTTGAGCCAAAGATTTTTTACCTTTAGCCATAATTACGTTAATCAACTTAGAAATTAAAACATTTCTAAATTTAGGATCTGGGTTAACTTTTCTTTTCGGTGCTTTTCTTCTTCTCATTTGTTTACCTCAATACTTAAGATTTTTTAGGGCGTTTTGCGCCATATTTTGATCTAGATTTTTTTCTATCTTGTACACCTGCTGTATCCAGCTTCCCTCTAACTATATGATATCTAACACCTGGAAGATCTTTAACACGCCCCCCTCTAATCATTACAATAGAGTGTTCTTGCAAGTTATGCCCTACACCAGGGATATAAGCTGAAACCTCATAACCATTGGTTAATTTTACCCTAGCAATTTTACGTAATGCAGAGTTTGGTTTTTTTGGTGTCATTGTCTTTACAGACAAACACACGCCTTTTCGAAAAGAGTTTGTCTGAAGCGCAGGAGACTTGGTTCTCTTTTTTTGAACTTTTCTTGATTTTCTAACTAACTGTGAAATTGTTGGCATATCTTATTCCTATCTAATCTTATTTTTCGTCTGAAGTTTTTTCATTAATTTGTTTATCATTAATTTCTTCTTCAAGAGCAGCAACTGCCACAGAAGATTCTTCTTGGTTTCTTATAATAGAATATTGATTATGTTCCCGAAATCCTGTTCCCGCAGGAATTAAATGTCCCATAATTACATTTTCTTTCAATCCTTTGAGATCATCAACTTTTCCAGACGCCGCAGCTTCTGTTAATACACGCGTTGTTTCTTGGAAGCTTGCAGCTGAAATAAAAGAATCTGTACTCAGAGAAGCTTTGGTAATACCTTGCAATACAGGCGTTGCTTTAGCAGGTTGTTTCCCTTTCTTAATCACTCTTTCATTCTCTTGCTGAAATTGAATTCGATCAACCAAAGCCCCTAACAAGAAATCAGCATCTCCAGTTTCTTCAATTTTAACTTTACGAAGCATCTGCCTTACAATAACCTCAACATGCTTATCATTAATTTTTACACCTTGAAGACGATAAACTTCTTGCACCTCTTCCAATAAATATTCTTGTAACTTTCTGTCCCCACTCACTCTTAAAATGTCCTGAGGAACCACAGGACCATCCACCAATTGCTGTCCCGCAAATACATTATCCCCTTTATAAACATTTAAATGTTTTCCATGTGGAATTAAATATTCTTTTGTCATGCCAGAAGCACTTTTAACAATAATCTGTCTTTGACCCTTCACAATTTCACCAAACTCAACAACACCATCAATCTCAGAAATAATAGAAGGGTTTTTGGGTTTCCTAGCTTCAAAAAGCTCTGCCACCCTAGGTAACCCACCCGTAATATCACGTGTTTTAGCAATTTTACGTGGGGTTTTAGCTAACAAAGTACCACCCGTAACTTCCTGCGCTTCTTTTACTACGATATGAGCTCCTGCTGGAATTGGATAAAAACCCAAGACTTCTTTATCTTTACTTTCAATAACAATCTGAGGATGAAGCTCTTCCCTATGTTCAATAATTACACGCTCTGTCAGACCTGTAGTTGCGTCCATTTCTTCATTCATTGTGATCCCTTCCACAACATCTTCAAAACGAACATAACCGGTCATCTCAGTTAAAATAGGTACCGTATAAGGGTCCCACTTAACAAAAACTTCATCTTTCTTTACTTTCCCACCATCAGAAGTACTAATAATAGCTCCAGACGGGATTGTCAATCTTTCTAACTCTCTTCCCGTTTCATCGTGAATAGTTATTTGACCATTACGGTTTAAAACAATAATTTCACCTGTTTTGGATTTAACTATTTTCAAACTATGAAATTTAAGAATTCCACCATTTTTAGTTTTAAAATAAGATTGTTCAACAATACGAGAAGCTGTTCCCCCAATATGAAATGTTCTCATTGTTAACTGTGTTCCAGGTTCCCCAATCGACTGCGCTGCAACAATACCAACAGCTGAACCTTTTTCAACAATACGCCCCGTTGCTAAGTCACGACCATAACACTTAGCACAAACACCCTGAGTTGCTTCACAAGTTAATACGGAACGAATACGAATTTTTTCAATACCCGCTTCCTCAATAAAGTCAGCAGTTTCTTCAGTAATAATTTCACCAGACTCTACAATCATTTGGTCCGTCACAATATTAGCAACGCTATCCAAAGCAGTACGTCCAATAACTCGATCCTTAAGAGGCGCAACAACTTCCTCCCCCTCATAAACAGGCTCAACAAAAATACCATTCAAGGTACCACAATCAATTTCATTAATAATCACATCTTGAGAAACGTCAACTAAACGACGAGTCAAATAACCAGAATCAGCTGTTTTCAGCGCTGTATCCGCAAGCCCCTTACGAGCTCCATGAGTAGAAATGAAATATTCCAACACTGTTAGGCCTTCTCGGAAATTAGCTGTAATTGGGTTTTCAATAATCTCACCTGACGGCTTTGCCATCAATCCACGCATTCCAGCCAACTGACGAATTTGCTGTTTACTTCCTCGAGCACCCGAGTCCGCCATCATAAAAATAGGATTAAACGAATCTAGGTTTTCAAATAAACGGTCAGAAACACGGTCTGTAATATGTGTCCAAACGTCAATTACTTTGTTGTAACGCTCTCCATCAGTAATTAAACCATTTTGGTACTGATCCTCAATCGCACCCACTTCTTTTTTAGCTTGTACAAGCATTTCTTCCTTGGCTTTTGGTACTTTCATATCATCAATACCTACAGAAATACCCGCTTTGGTCGCTTCTTCAAAACCCAACGCCTTCATTTGGTCTAACAAATTAATAACAGCATTATGACCAAACTTTAAATGACATTCAGAAATAATTTTTGCAATACGCGATTTATTTAGCGCATCATTCACAAACCTAAAACCTTCAGGAAGAACATCGTTAAATATAATTCGCCCCATAGTTGTATCAATAATTTCATTAGTTTCAGCCAACCTCAACTTACATTTAGCCAAAACAGCAATTTGACCATCTCCAAAAGCTGCCATCGCTTCACTTTGTGATGAAAAAATAGTTCCCTCACCCTTTTCACCATCTAACGATTTTGTTAAATAGTAAATTCCCAAAACGATATCCTGAGTAGGTGTAGCAACAGGACCTCCGTTAGAAGGAGAAAAAATATTATTAGCCGCAAGCATCAACATTTTAGTCTCAATTTGAGCCTCAATAGACAAAGGAACATGTACAGCCATTTGGTCACCATCAAAGTCAGCATTAAAGGCACTACAAACAAGAGGATGAACACGAATAGCTTTCCCCTCAACCAAAACTGGCTCAAATGCCTGAATACCCAATCGATGAAGCGTAGGAGCACGATTTAACATAATAGGATGCTCAGTAATTACTTCTTCCAAAATATCCCAAACTTCCGGTTTAACACGTTCCACCATTTTTTTAGCAGATTTGATAGTGTGAACATGACCACGTTCTTTAAGCTTTTTGATGATAAAAGGTTCAAATAACTCCAAAGCCATTTTTTTAGGAAGGCCACATTGATGAATCTTTAGGTTAGGTCCAATTACAATCACACTTCTACCTGAATAATCCACACGTTTTCCTAATAAATTCTGACGAAAACGACCTTGCTTTCCTTTAAGCATGTCCCCCAAAGACTTCAAAGGTCTATTACCCGTACCCAAAACAGGCCGTCCATGTCGACCATTGTCAAACAAACTATCAACAGCTTCTTGAAGCATTCTCTTTTCATTACGAATAATTACATCGGGAGCTTTTAGATCTAGAAGTTTCTTTAAACGATTGTTGCGATTAATAACTCGACGATACAAATCGTTTAAATCACTCGTTGCAAACCGACCACCATCAAGAGCAACTAAGGGTCTTAAATCTGGAGGAATTACCGGTACGCAATCCATAACCATCCATTCTGGATTATTCCCGGACTTTTTAAACGAATCAACGATCTTTAAAATTTTAATAGCGCGAGCTGTTGTTTGTTTTGATTTTGAAGTTTTAATCTGTCTTTGATATTTCTGAGCGATCTTATCCAAATCCATTGTAGACAAAATATCCCTAACAGCTTCAGCACCCATCTTAGCAACAAAACTACCCTGGCCATACTGTTGAAAAGCTTTTTGGTATTCATCTTCAGGTAATAATTGTCTTTCTTTAAGAGGAGTATCCTTAGGATCTACAACAATATACTCTTCATAATATAAAACTTTTTCCAACTGTCTTACAGACAGATCTAAAAGATTACCAATACGTGAAGGCATCGTCTTAAAAAACCATATATGAGATACAGGAGCAACCAATTCAATCCCCCCCATTCTCTCTCTTCTTACTTTAGACTGGGTAACCTCAACGCCACAACGATCACAAACAACACCTTTATATTTAATACGCTTATACTTTCCACAAGCACATTCCCAATCTTTTGTGGGCCCAAAGATACGCTCACAAAACAAACCGTCTTTTTCTGGCTTAAGAGTTCTATAGTTAATTGTTTCTGGCTTTTTCACCTCTCCATGAGACCACTTTCTCATGGTATCCGAAGAAGCAATTTTAATTGATACTGAATCAAACGCATTGATATCAGACTTCATAAATAAGAACCTCCAAATTAATCAAGAACTATGCTTTAGCTTTCTCAGTCTTGGTTGATAACTCTTTTTGTGCTTTTTTAGCATCCTTAGATTTATAATTTTCATTTTTAACCGGCGTTATATCTAAGGCCAAACTTTTCAATTCTTTCACAAGTACATTAAACGACTCCGGTGTTCCTGGATGCAACGCATTCTCACCCTTTACAATCGCTTCATAAACACGCGTTCTCCCCACAACATCATCACTCTTTACAGTTAACAATTCTTGAAGTGTGAAAGCAGCACCATAAGCTTCCAATGCCCAAACTTCCATTTCCCCAAACCTCTGACCACCAAACTGTGCCTTACCACCCAAAGGTTGTTGAGTTACCAAAGAATAAGGCCCAATAGATCGCGCATGAATCTTATCATCAGCCAAATGATTTAGTTTCAACATATAAATAAATCCCACCGTTACCTTCTGGTCCATACGATTTCCCGTATGACCATCATAGAGATGGATTTTACCTTCATCTGGCAAGCCTGCTTTATTCAACATCTGTTTAATCTCTTCTTCAGTCGCCCCATCAAAAACAGGCGTAGCGAAATTTACACCAAGATGCTTCGCCGCCCAACCAAGATGAGTTTCAAGAATCTGACCAACGTTCATACGAGATGGAACACCTAAAGGATTTAAAATAATATCAACAGGAGTACCATCAGGAGTAAAAGGCATATCCTCTTCAGGTAACACACGAGCGATCACACCTTTATTACCATGTCTCCCTGCCATCTTATCCCCAACAGAAAGCTTTCTTTTTGAAACTACATAAACAACGACTTTTTTAATAACTCCAGGAGGAAGCTCATCTCCCTTTTTAACTCTTTCAATTTCACGAGCTCTCTCTTCCACAAGCTCATCTATCTCATCACCCCATACACGAGAAACTTTCTTAATATTATCTTCTAGAACAGGGTCATCATCAATACGAATAGAACCATAATCACAGACTTCTAGTTTCTTCAACTCTTTCGCACCCATAACTTTTCCTGCTTTAACAATTTCTTCTCCCAAAACATCATCCAGAAGAGGTTCTGCCAATTTCTGACCAGAAACCAAAGCAGAAACTTTGTTAAAACGTTCTCTTTTTAATGTTTCAATACGATCATGATACTTATCCTTAATCGCATCCACTTCCGAAATTTCTTGTTTCTTCTCATCTTTTGTCTTTACTCGAGATTCTTTTCTCTGGAACACTTTCACATCAACAACAATCCCCTCACATCCAGGAGGAACTGTCAACGAAGCATCCCTTACATCTCCAGCCTTTTCACCAAAAATAGCTCTTAAAAGTT
This sequence comes from Candidatus Omnitrophota bacterium, assembly GCA_029261035.1. Taxonomy (GTDB): domain Bacteria; phylum Omnitrophota; class Omnitrophia; order Omnitrophales; family JACROU01; genus JAJDCD01. The sequence goes on along the minus strand of JAJDCD010000018.1, from coordinate 5,796 downwards.
TTTCCTCAGGAGAAAGCTCTGTTTCAGATTTGGGAGTAATTTTTCCAACCAAAATATCCCCAGGTTTTACTTCAGCCCCAATACGAACAACACCTTCTTCATCAAGGTCTCTTAAAGCATCCTCACCTACATTAGGAATATCTCTTGTAATCTCTTCGTTTCCTAATTTGGTATCCCGCGCTTCAACATCAAACTCTTCAATATGAATAGAGGTATAAACGTCTTCCTTAACCAGTCTTTGATTAATAATAATAGCATCCTCAAAGTTGTATCCACGCCAAGGCATAAAAGCAACTAATATGTTTTTACCTAAAGCCAACTCACCACCTTGAGTTGCTGCACCATCAGCAATAATCTGACCTCGCTTAATCTTGTCTCCTTTTTCAACTAAGGGTCTTTGATTAATACAGGTACCCGCATTAGAACGTTCAAATTTCTTCAAACGATAAACCATATCATCTACTTCAATCTCATCAGCACTAACCGATTTAACCGTCCCACGCTCTTTAGCTACAACAGTAGAACCCGAATCTTTAGCAACTCGATGCTCCATGCCCGTCCCCACCAAAGGAGCTTCTGGTTCTAATAGAGGAACAGCTTGACGTTGCATATTCGATCCCATCAACGCACGATTAGCATCATCATGTTCCAAAAATGGAATTAACGAGGCTGCAACACTCACCAACTGCTTTGGAGAAACATCCATATAATCAACTTTATCTTTAGTTAATTTAGGAAAATCCCCTTTATAACGAGAGTCAATTTTCTCTTCCTGAAAAACTCCCTTTTCATTTATTATAGAATTCGCTTGTGCAATCGTATAATTGTCTTCTATATCTGCAGAAAGATAGTCGATCTTCTCTGTAACACGACCTTTTTCTACTTTTCGATATGGACTTTCTAAAAAACCAATATCATTTACCCGTGCGTAAGTACTCAACGAAGCAATCAGACCAATATTTGGCCCTTCAGGGGTTTCAATAGGACAAATACGACCATAATGAGAAGGATGAACGTCACGAACTTCAAAACCTGCTCTTTCACGAGACAAACCACCAGGCCCCAATGCACTCAATCTTCTTTTATGTGTTAATTCAGATAATGGATTCGTTTGATCCATAAACTGGCTTAACTGACTACGTCCAAAAAAGTCTTTAACAGCTGCCGATACCAGTTTAGGGTTAATTAAATTATGCGGCATAACGGAATCTAAATCGTAGATAGACATTCTCTCCAAAGCAGACCGTTTCATACGAGCAAGCCCAACTCTAAATTGATTCTGAAGCAACTCTCCCACTGACCGTACCCGACGATTTCCCAAATGGTCAATATCATCTTTAGAAATTTCGCCTGCTTTTAATTTCAACAGTGCGTTCATTGCATTCATAATGTCTTCTTTTTTCAAATAACTCTCTTCCATCCCTACATTAAGGCCTAATTTTCTATTAAGCATAAAACGACCAACACGACCCAAGTCATATCGAGCAATGTCAAAGAAGAGCTTATTCACCAAATCTTCAGCACTTTCTTTTGTTGGAGGATCACCAGGACGTACTCTTTTATAAATAGCAATTTGAGCTTCTTCAGTATTGCTGTAAGGATCTTTTTCCAAAGTATTCAGAAGAGAAAACTCTTCCATAGGAACTAAAACAAGCTCTAATTCTTTAACTTTATGCGATAGGAAAAAATCCAACAACTCATCTGTTAACTTCGTTCCACCAACAGCAACAACATCTTTAGTTTCAGGATTAACAACATCTTTAGCCAGATATCTTCCTTCCAACTTTTTGACATTCGCTTTGGTTATCGCTTTAACAGATTCTGTTTCGTAGAGAGCTTTTATAATATCGTAATTAGAAGAATAACCAACAGCCCTTAGCAATGTCGTTGCTAAAATCTTTCTTCTTCTATCAATATAAGCGTAAAGAACTCCACTAATATCCGCTTCAAATTCTAACCAAGCACCACGGTAAGGAATAATACGGACACTGTATACCTTCTTACCACTTGGGTGAAGAGCCTCTTCCAAAGATACTCCTGGAGAACGATGCAACTGACTAACCACAACCCTTTCAGCACCATTAATAATAAAAGTGCCTGTATCTGTCATAAAAGGGAGATCTCCCATATAAACTTCCTGCTCTTTGGCGACATCCTTACGCAATAAACGTAATTGAACCTTCAAAGGAGCAGCATAAGTCATGCCTCTTTTGCGGCATTCAGAGATAGAATACTTGGGCTTGCCCAAGGTATAAGCAACATATTCCAAACTACAGCTTCCATCAAAACTCTCAACGGGAAAACAATCTTGGAAAGCAGCTTCTAAACCGACACGTTTTCTTCTCTTTTTCGGTCTATGATTTTGCAAAAACTGCTCATAAGAACTGCTTTGGATTTCCACCAAATAAGGAATATCCATCGATTCTGGAATTTTTGAAAATGATGTTCTTGTATTAAGTCCACTCATATAAGAGTCCACCTCTTTTTATTAACTTATGACAAACTAAGTTTAAATGGAGTGATGTCAGAGACCCACTCTAAAAATTGTGTTCAGACTACTTAAGCTCTACTGTTGCTCCTGCAGCTTCAAGGGCAGCTTTAACTTTCTCAGCATCTTCTTTGGTAAGACCCTTTTTAATTTCTTTTGGAGCTCCATCAACTAACTCTTTAGCTTCTTTAAGACCTAACTCAGTAGCAGCACGAACTTCTTTAATAACAGCAATCTTATTTCCGCCAACTTCTTTAAGAAGAACATCAAATGATGTTTTTTCTTCTTCCGCAGCTCCAGAATCACCAGCGCCAGCACCAGGTGCCGCAACAGCAACCGCAGCTTGAGCAGAAACACCAAATTTTTCTTCAAGTGCTTTTACTAAATTTGCTAATTCAATTACAGTAAGCCCTTCAATAGTATCCATAATTTTCTGCGCTTTATCTGACAATTCCACAGATGGTTTACTTTCTTCTTGCTTTTCCTGTTCTTCTACTTTTAGTTCTTCACTCATTTTAATTATTCCTCCTTATAATCTCACAATGAAGCAGTGTCGCTCCTTGTGGATCTAATTATTTCTGCTCACTTTTTTGAGCAATTTCGTTAAGTACTCTAACAAAAGACTGCACAACACCGTTCAATGTCACAACAAAGCCAGCAATAGGAGAATTCATTCCCACAACAACCTTTGTTAAAAGCTCTTGTTTCGAAGGCAGACTTGCAAGCATTGTAACTTCTTCAGCCGGCACAGCTTGACCTTCAATCCACGCACCATTTACTTTAAAAGACCCCTTATTTGCTTTAGAAAAATTCACCAAAGTCTTTGAAACATTTTGAGGATCCGATGAAGCAACAGTAATTATTGTCTGACCTTCCAAAAAGCTTGAAAGCCCTTCAAAACCCATTTCATCAAAAACAATCTTACTCAAAGAGTTTTTGATTACAAAAGAAACTTCAGACTGATCTTTAAGGGATTTTCGTAACTCACTTACCTGATCAACAGACAAACGTTGAAATTGAGAAAGAAACAAATAAGGATTTTCTCCTATTTGATTTTTCATATCTCTAAGCATTATTTTATTTTGAATACTAGGCATTTCTAATCTCCAGCTCTTTTAAACCACTGTCTCTAATCTTAATCCAGGACCTTGAGTCACACAAAGGGTTATCCCCTTCAAATACTCCCCCTTCGAAGATGAAGGACGATGGTCTAAGACAGACTTGATTACAGTTTGCGCATTTTCAACTATAGCAGTTTCAGAAAATGTTAACTTAGCGCAAGACACATGCAAACCACCCGTCTTATCGCTTTTAATTTCAATTTTTCCCTTTTTAATTTCTTGAACAGCCCTACCAATATCCGTCGCAACAGTTCCCGCTTTTGGAGATGGCATCATTCCCTTGGGACCCAATACCCGCCCCAATTTACTCACCTCTTTCATCATTTCTGGATGAGCAACAACCACATCAAAATCAAACCATCCGCCTTGAATCTTAGTAACCAAATCTTCAGCACCCACATATTCAGCGCCCGCTTCTTCAGCAGCCTTAACAGAGTCACCCTTACAAAAAACAGCTACCTTTACAGCTTTCCCTGTTCCATGAGGAAGCTGCACCGTTCCACGAACACTCTCTTCAGCCTTAGCTGGATCAACTCCCAATTGAAAATTGAGCTCTATAGACTCATCAAACTTGCCAGTCTCAAATTTTTTAATTACATCAACAGCTTCAGACAAAGAATATGTCTTATCAACATCTACAAGTTCCGCTCTTTTTCTAAATCTCTTACTTTTCTTTTTCACTGTTTTCCTCCGCCTACTCTTCTACTTGAATACCCATACTTCGAGCTGTTCCAGCAACAATACGCATTGCGGGCTCAAGATCATTCGCATTTAAATCTTGCATTTTATCTTTAGCAATTTGCGCACAATCTGCTTTAGACAATGTTCCAGCAACTTCTTTACCAGGATTATTAGCTGCCTTCGCCAAACCAACAGCCTTTTTGATCATAACTGCAACGGGTGGTGACTTGATAATAAAATCAAAACTCTTATCTTGATAAACACTAATAACAACTGGAAGGGTCACACCTTGCTTGTCTTTAGTTCTATCATTAAACGCCTTACAAAAATCCATAATATTCAAGCCATGCTGACCTAAAGCAGGCCCAATTGGAGGTGCTGGATTAGCTTGTCCCCCAGGACATTGCAACTTAATTTGATTAATTACTTTTTTAGCCAAGAGTCTTTCCCCCTAAACCTTTTCTACTTGCCAATATTCAACTTCAATCGGCGTCGATCTTCCAAAAATAGTTACAAGAACTTTCAACTTACCTTTATTTGGATTAACGTCATCAATAGTGCCGTTAAAATTAGCAAAAGCACCCTCTTTAACTCGGACGCTTTCACCAATAGTAAAATCAATTTTAGGCTTTGGTTTTTCAGCCTTCTCTACTTGCTGCTTTAAAATATTGTCTATGTCGGTATCTTGCAAAGGAATGGGGTTATTACCAGAACCTACAAAACCTGTGATGCCTGGGGTGTTTTTAACCAAGTACCAACTCTCATCTGTTAATTCCATTTCTACTAAGATATAACCAGGGAAAAACTTTCTTTCCGTAATCTTTTTCTTACCTTCCTTAACTTCAGAAACTTTTTCTGTAGGGATAAGAACCTGGCCTATACAAGAGTCCATACCTTCTATTTGAACCCTAGCTTCCAAATTGGTTTTTACCTTACCCTCAAAACCTGTCTGTGTATGTATTACGTACCATTTTTTCATTATCAAAAATTACCTTACTAAAAACCGAATAACCATCGATAGAATAAAATCAACACAACCAATAAAAGTAGCTAAAATAAAAGTTAAAAGAATCACAATCATCGTTGAGCCAATTAATTCTTCTCTACTAGGCCAAGATACTCTCTTTAACTCTCCTTGCACTTCATTGAAAAAACCTGTGAACTTGTTTGCCATCGATTACCTTATTCTTAAATTTTTATAAATTAAAACATTGACTATGGCAGGCCAGGAGGGATTCGAACCCCCAACACCCGGCTTTGGAGACCGGTGCTCTACCAATTAGAGCTACTGGCCTTGCATAATTAAATTTTAAATTAAACAAAATGAAATTAGTTTAGTCTAAAACTTCACTAATAACACCAGCTCCAACCGTCTTTCCACCTTCTCTAATAGCAAAGCGTAGTTCTTTATCCATTGCAATTGGTACAATCAAATCGCCTTCTACTTCTACATTATCTCCAGGCATTACCATCTCTACTCCTTCTGGTAATTTAACTACTCCTGTC
>JAJDCD010000017.1 GCA_029261035.1 Candidatus Omnitrophota bacterium | reverse complement strand
TCTCCTCTCTTGTCCTCCTCTCGCTTTTGCGATCTCTTCAAACATCGTCTCAACTTCTTTTATTCGGGCTTTGTCCTTTATATTGCTTGCATACGCTATAAATGCTGCTATTGCATTTTTTTCAGGAGGAAGCTGAAACATTTCAACCTCAAATATTTCAACTAACTTCGGATAACTTCCTTCCAACTCTTCCCAACTTAGATTTAATTGTTCTGGTAATTCGGAGGCTTCATACTGTTCACGGGCTCCAAGGGATTGAGCTTCAACACCCGCCCTCAACCATTCACCTTCAACAGTCTCTGTTTGAGGATCTTTATCTTTAAACTCTCTCCCCCATGCTTCTTTCAACAAACCAAGTTGATTCAAAACCTTTTCTTCTCCAATTTCATTCGTTCTTCTCAATATTTCCACAACTTCATCTTTTTTAAAACCGCTCTCTGCGGTAAGAGCTCCTAAATCTTTTATATCTTCAAAGGCAGCTTCCGGCCTACTCTTTATTTGTTTTACTACTTCAATCAACAATTCAAGGTCTAACAGTTCTCCTGAAGCTCGATCGTTCTCTGTTTCACGCTCTAAAATTTGAAACCCTGAATAAAGCGTCACTTTTTCATCTTCACTTAACTCAGCAAATCTTTCGAAAAGCTTAGGGGCTATTAAGTCTGATTTTATTCTCCCTTTTTTTAATTCAAACCCTAAGGACATAAGAATTGCAAACATTTGCCAAGCAGATTTCCTACCTGTTTCCACAATCGTTTTTAATAGCTTTATATTCATCACTTCCGGACTTACTGTTCCACGCGCCACGCGCTCTGCTAAATAGGAGAACCATAAAAAAGCACCCTGTGCTTCTTCTCCATTTATTTCATCTATCTGTTTAAATAAATCATCAATCACATTCAATTGATAGTCTTCCCCCATACTTCTAACATAAAACAAAAATGCTCTCATAGAATTTGAATGTCTATTAAATATATCCATAAGCTCAGGATATTCCCGTCCTAATTCTTCCCAACTTAACTTTAATTGTTCTGGTAGTTCTGATGCTTCATACGATTCCCTCGCTCCAAGAGATTGAGCTCCGATACTCACTAGGTCTAACCACCAGCCCTCAACTTCTTCTACTTCTGTCACTCCATCCTGAGCTTCTTGACGAGACCACTCTTTTTTTAATTTTTCTAGTTGTTTGAATACCTCTGTCGATTTCAAACTTCCAGATTTTCTTACAATAGCTAATATTTCCTCTTTACCTGATCGTCCTTCTGGTAGTAAGGCCCCTAATTCTTTAATATGACCAAACCCCGCCCAAGCTTTTTTACCTAAAAGCTGAGTTACTTCCTTTAAGAAATTGATATCTGCAAAGTCTTCACCAACTCTTTTTTTATCAATTGCATCTAATAATTTGTAGAGCAATTGAAAAGAAATCCATTTTTGTTTAGGGTCAGACTGTTGAACTATTTTAAATAATTCCATAACTTCTTCTAATTCTTTTATGCTTTGTACTCGAGCCCCAAAAAAGAACATAGCATTTATAGCACCCGAGCTAGCCTCTAATATGCTGAGAAACTCAGGGTACGTTGACTCAAATTCTTTCCAACCTATATCCAAACGTTCAGGAAAATCAAAATGCTCATAACGTTCCCGTACTCCGAGAGATTGGGCTTCTATCTGTTCCCGACCAAGCCAAGCATCTTCCCCCTCTTCTATTTGAGCTCCTTCATCTTTAAACTCTCTCTCCCACTCCTCTTTCAATTGATCCAACTGCCTTAACACTTCTTCTCTACTGACTCCTTGCTCTACTTTGCGAATGATGGATAAAAATTCCCCTTTCTTAAAATTTCCTTTGAAAGTAACTTCCGCCAACACTAGCAATTTCAAAAATGCACTCCCTGTTTCTGCCCCCATTAACCTCGCTATTTCTACCAACAGATCTACTTCTATTGCCCCCTCATTCACCTCTCCTAAATAAAATGCTCTTCCAAGATCTCGCAAATAACGAAAAGAATCATCTGTCGATAATCCACTAGTAGCAACAACACTTTCTAATAATTCTATTTCCAAAACTTTATCACTTACCTTTCCTCCATTAACCCCATCTACAAGTCTCCTAAATTGCTCAAAAGATGAATTTCTCCAATCTTCACTAACAACAACAATTCTTTCAAATAGCCTTTCTATTTCTCTTATTTTATTTTTGTCGTTTAAATTTCCTGCATAAGCTATAAATGCTCCTAAAGCACCTTCGTTTCCTCTTAAGATTTCTACTAACTTTGAATAATCTCTCTCTAACTCTTCCCAACTTAGATTTAATTGCTTTGGCAATTCAGATGCTTCATAATGCGCCTTCGCGCCTAAGGAATACCCTCTGATTATTTCTGTAGCATCGATATTTTGGGTGGAATCTGCTTCTAATTTCTGAATTACTTTTAAGACTTTACTTGTTCTAAGAATAACGCTGTGTACAGAATCCTCTTTTTCCATTTTTTGAATTATGGCTTCAATATCATTGAATAAACGAAAAGAGTCTTCTTGCGACAAACGAGCGTCAGGATAACTATGTTCTGAAATTCTCATTTCTTCATTGGTATATTTTTGAATGTATTCAGAACTCAATAAGCTTACAGCATCCTCATAAGAAATATCATACGCTCCCATCAAAAGAAAAACTGCCTCTTGTTTTGATTGAATAGAACGAGGATTTTGAGCCACTTCTTCAATTAATTCAGCTATAGAATAAAATTTTTTCAATTCAACATTCTGAAGCTCTTTACTTATATATAAGCTCGTACCATCATATTCCGTATCATGAATTATGATTTGATACCGACCTTCTTGAGGAAGATTAAAAACAGTGTAATCATCCTCATACTCTCCAGGATAATTCTGACCAACAGAAATTAATCCATCACGACCAGAGAAGACATCTTCCGGACTATAAATCAACCGGACCTCACTGAAAACAATTTTCTTATGTCTATCCATTTGAAAAATACGCCCTTCAGACTTCAGCATCTCTTGAAATAAACGGTCCGTAGATGCAATAGAACGTGTATGAAGAATCCTATGTTGAGCTAAAATCTGAATCAACTGCTCAATCGTCTCAGAATATTCTTGAATCTCTTCATCGTGTCCATATCGATCTTCTATTAAATAGATTGCTCCAAATACAATACTTAACTCTTCATCTGAAAGGTACGGCACAAGAAAGAGATACTCTTTTATTTTTTGAAGGAGCACTTTCAAGCTTTCTGCTTGTTCATTTTCATCAGCATATTCTCGATCTAAATTTACTTGGGATAAAACATCTTTGAAAAATAACTCTGAAACATTCAAGTTCTTTGCCAACACCTCAAACTGAGATTCCATATCAGCATTTTTTCCTCTTAACTCTGGATTTAATTTTAAACGTTCAAAACTCACTAAAATTTTTTGTGTTACTTCACCCGTCGCTCCTTCCAAATCATAGCCAATACGATTTGCAGCAATAATAACTTGAATATGAGCTTCATTATCACCAGGGTAAAAATCGACATTCTTTAAAGCAGTTACTAAATGTTCTCCTCTCCCCAACGACTGCGCAACAAAACTCTCTCTATCAAGCCATTCAACATCATCTACTCCTTCTGTTGAAGGTTCTGCATCTACAGCTTCTCTCTCCCAAACCTCTTTTAGTAGATCCAGTTGTTTCAAAACATCTTCCCTTCTAACTCCATACTCTATTTTTCTGAAAATTTCTAAGAGCTGCTGCTTTTGAAGTTCTTTTGACAAGACTGGAGTTCCTAATTCTATTATTTTCTGAAAAGCTGCCCATGTTTCTCCATCCATTTGTCGAACTACTTCAATCAACAAATCTCTGTCTAATGCCACTAAACTTAAAATTCCATCATCCACATGCTCTATAATAGAGTAAAGCTGTACAAAGATATTCCAGCTGTCATCTCTTTGGATTTCACCCAAAGCTTCAAACAACTCAATGTCCCACACCATCTCAAGCAGGGTTATGTTTTCAACATTTACTATTTCACCAAGACCATAAAAAGCATCCCAAGCAGCATCTCCTCCCCCACTAGCCAAGTCGATTCTTTCAAATAGCTCTGATTCCAGAACAGATTCTTTCAGTTTTCCCTCTTTCACTTTTTTTCCTAATGCTTTTATAATTGCAAAAGCCTCGGCCGCATGTTCTTTACTACTTTCAACAATTCTTATCAGCAAATCCACATCCAACAGAAGCTTGCTTACTTCTCCATTTTTAATTGCTACACCAAGCAATGATAGAGAACCAAATGGCGCCATATGTGCTGGTTTCTTAATTTCAGCTATTTTCTTAAATAAAGTTTCAACTTTTTTCAGTTGACTTGGATTGTTGAAATTCGAAGCATAATTTATAAAAGCTTCCATAGCACCCCTATATTGAGCCGTCAAAACCGTTGTTAATTCTGGGTAATTACTCGATAAATCGTCCCAATCCACATTCCATTGTTCGGCTAATCCTGAACCTTCGTACTGAAATTGATACCCAAGGGATTGAGCTTCCACACCCACTCTTAACCATCCTTCTTCCACTCCACCTTCTTTAGATTCTCTTTCCCATTCCTGTTTTAACTGATCTAATTGTTCTAAAACTTTCTTCCTTCCTATAACCTCTACCTTCCTCACTATCTCTAAAATCTCATCACTTCTAAATCCTCCTTCTAAAACTACTAACCCTAACCCTTCCAATCTTTCAAAAGCTTCATTTGTTTTTCCTCCCATTCTTTCTGCTATCTCTATCAAAAATTCTATTTCTAACACACTCTCTTCTATATTTCCCTCTCTCACTCCGCCTCCTAACTCGCTCAAAGCGTCCAAGGCTAAGTCTGCATAACTTCCGCTCGCTTTTACGATCCCTGTCAAAAATTCTATTTCCAACAACTTCTCTTCTACCTTGCCCTCTCTCACTTGGTATCCCATCAATTTCAAAGCGTCAAAGGCATCCGAAGAATACTCTCCGCTCGCTTTTACGATTTCTATCAAAAATCCTACTTCCAAAACCTTCTCGTCTATCTTCCCCTCTCTCACTCCGACTCCTAACTTTCTCAAGACATTAAAGGCATACCTTACATTTTCCCCCATCGCTTTTGCGATCATTTCAAACATCACCTCAACTTCTTTTATTCGGGCTTTGTCCTTTACATTGCTTGCATATGCTATAAATGCTGCTATTGCATTTTCTTTAGTCTCTAATATTTCAACTAACTTCGGATAACTTACTTCTAACTCTTCCCAACTCATATTAAACTTCGCTGGTAATTCAGAATCCTCATACTGTTCACGGGCTCCAAGCGATTGAGCTTCAACCGTCACTTGCTCTAACCATTCTTCTTCCTGAATTTGCTGAGAATCACCTTGAGCTTCTTGACGAAGCCACTCTTCTTTCAATTGACCCAACTGCTTTAACACTTCTTCTTTACTTACCCCATGATCTACTTTTCTAATAATGGAGAGAACTTCATCTTTTTTAAAAACCTCTTTCAATCTAGAATTTCCTAAAGAGGTTAACTTGTTCATAATTTCTCTAAATTGAATTCCAAATTGCTTAACCATTTCTTTTAAAATATCTACATGAAACACTTCTTGATTTCCATTTGTTACTTCCAAGACAAGCATAGCTTCATCAAGCTCATATAAAACATCTGCTATTTTTTCTCTGCTTTCTTCCACTAGAATTCTCATAAACTCCTCATCAAACAACACGGCTAAAAAACTTTCTTTTGGCTCGTTTAATATGTCTCGCAACAATCCAAAAACAAAGGGTTTATCCCCCACACTTTCAGAAATGGTTTCAAATAACACTTTGGTTTCTCTTACGTTAAATCTATCTTTTAAATACGTAGCAGACATCACAAACACTTCTACCGAATGTTCATATTCATTAAATATCTCGACTAACTTCGAATGCTCTCTTTCCAACCCTTCCCAACTTGGGATAAAACCCATAATCTGACGAGTTTGATAACCATCATACATTTCTTTAGCTCCAAGAGATTGCGCTACAACACTCTCTCTATCAATCCACTCCTCTTCGTTACCCTCCTCTTCAATTGCTCTTCCCCGAACTTCTCTTTCCCACGCACTTTCTAATAAATTTAATTGCTTCTCGATACCTTCAAAACCTATGGCTTCTTTTTTTCTTAAAACCTCAAGGATTTCTTCTGTATTAAACCCCCCTCCTTCGGCAATAATCCCAAGCTCCAGCAAATGGTTATAAATGTTCGCTGTTTTCTCACGCGCCACTTCAGCAATCTCCAATAAGAGATCTCTATCCATTGCTTTGGGGTGAATAGTATGATTAATAAACCCTAATGACCGGAATGTCTTAGATCTGGAAGTTAATTTGTTATTTTTATTTTTATGCACAAATGCTCGCATTAATCTAAACAAATAATCTAAAGTTCTTTCAGAATTCCCTCCACTTAATTCCAATATTCTTTGAATGAAATCCACATCCAAAAGATCACTCCCCACACTTCCTTTGCGCGCCATATCCTTAATAACAGAAAAACGATATGGATATACCTGATCTATATCTGGGTCATCATCAACGATTTTTTTGAAAATTTCCTCTATATCGTTAATTCTTTCTGGGCCATTTATTTGAATCATAAGAACTAAAGCATCTAAAGCGTCTTCTTTATTCAAAATAAATTCAGATAATTTTGGATGTCTATCAATAAAACCTTCCCAATTCAAACCTAATTTCTCTGGTAATCCTCTTCCTAGAAACTGAGCTACAACGCCCTCCCTATCAAGCCATCCTTCTTCCACTCCACCTTCTTTAGATTCTCTTTCCCATTCCTGTTTTAACTGATCTAATTGTTCTAAAACTTTCTCGCTTCCTATAACCTCTACCTTCCTCACTATCTCTAAAATCTCATCACTTCTAAATCCTCCTTCTAAAACTACTGATCCTAATCCTTTTAATCTTGCAAAAGCTTCGGCTGTTTTTTCTCCCATTCTTTCTGCTATCTCTATCAAAAATTCTGCTTCTAACACCTTCTCGTCTATCTTTCCAGCTCTCACTCCGACTCCTAACTCTCTCAAGGCTCCAAAGGCAGACCCGGCATTCTGTCCGCTCGCTTTTGCGATCCTTTCAAACATCGCCTCAACTTCTCTTATTCGGGCTTTGTCCTTTACATTGCTTGCATACGCTATAAATGCTGCTATTGCATTTTTTTTAATCTCTAATATTTCAACTAACTTCGGATAACTTCCTTCCAACTCTTCCCAACTCATATTAAACTTCCCTGGTAATTCAGAATCTTCATACTGTTCTTCTACTCCAAGCGATTGTGCTTCTGCTCGTAGCCATTCCTTTTCATCCTCTTCTGCTGGGGATCCTCCTCCTTTTGATGCTCTTTCCCATTCCTGCTTTAACTGATCTAATTGTTCTAAAACTTTCTCCGTTTCTACAGCATCTACCTTCCTCACCACATCTAAAATCTCATCACTTCTAAATCCTCCTTCAAAAACTACTGATCCTAATCCTTTTAATCTTGCAAAAGCTTCTGCTGTTTTTTCTCCCATTCTTTCTGTTACCTCTATCAAAAATTCTACTTCTAACACCTTCTCTTTTATCTTTCCAGCTCTCACTCCGACTACTAGCTCTAACAAAGCATCAAAGGCAGACCGCACATTCCCTCTGCTCGCTTTTGCGAGTCTTGTCAAAAATTCTGCTTCTAACACGCTCTCTTCTAGATTTCCTCCTCTCACTTCGTATCCTAACTCTCTCAAAGCATTAAAGGTAAACCCTACATTCCCGCTCGTTTTTGCGAGTCTTGTCAAAAATTCTGCTTCTAACACCCTTTCATCGATCTCTCCTAACTCTGTCAAAGCATTAAAGGAAGACCATGCATTTCCTACTCTCACTTCGTATCCTAACTCTCTCAAAGCATCAAAGGCAGACTGTACATTCCCTCTGCTCGCTTTTGCGATTTCTGTCAAAAATTCTATTTCTAACAACTTCTCGTCTATCTTTCCCTCTTTCACATTCCTTCCTAACTCTCCCAAGGCATAAAAGGCAGGCCCTGCATTCCTTCCACTCATTTTTGCGATTCCTGTCAAAAATTCTATTTCTAACAACTTCTCGTCTATCCTTCCCTCTTTCACATTCCTTCCTAACTTTCTCAAGGCAAAAAAGGCAGTCTTCACATTCCATCCACCCGCTTTTGCGATTTCTGTCAAAAATTCTATTTCTAATAACTTCTCGTCTATCTTTCCCTCTCTCACTCCGACAACTAGCCCCTCTCTCAAGGCTCGAAAAGCAGACTGAGAATACTGTCCTCTCCTCTCTTGTCCTCCTCT
>JAJDCD010000016.1 GCA_029261035.1 Candidatus Omnitrophota bacterium | reverse complement strand
ATATAACAGCACCAAGTATGTCCTTTAACAGTTTTATAGCACTGACTACAGATGTAACTTTAACTAGTACGGTAGGTCAGATATTTATCTCAGGAGATATTGATGCTGATGGAAATAGAATAGATTTAGATGGAACAGGTGGTGTGAATATTAACGATATTAATAGTGGAGATGTTGTGGATGTCACAGGAGCATTTTTTACAGGAGCTGAGTATGATTTAGACATATTAACTGTAGATGTTACTGGTTTAGTACAGTATGACCAATTAGAAGCGGGTGGTTTAGTCGATATTCAAGCAGGAAGTTTAGAAAATAATCAAACAGAAGCAGACTCCTTTACAGTAGTAACAACAGGAACTCAAGATCATTTCTTTACAGATATTGTATTTTTTGCTGACTTAACGGGAACCGCTATTCTTTTTGATGATGAATTAATTGTGGGTACTACGTTAACTGTAGACTCTACAACTTTTACAGCAAACAGTGATGTTACGGCAACAGATATGGATATGACAAGCACAGGGTTACAAGAATATAACGGAGATGTAAATGGGGGTGGGGATTCAATATTTATTGGAGGAGAAATTGACTTCTTAGGTGGAGTTGATACCGTTACAGGAACAACTATTACGTTACAGCCAGCGACAGCTTCACAAGCGGTAGTTGTGGGCGGAGCAGCTGATTCAGGAGCTCCTTTAGACATTACCCTTACAGATTTGGCAGCAATGGGCATCTTTAATTCTATTACGATAGGTCGAACAGATGGAGATGGTGCTGTTACCGTAAACACGGTAACTTTTGATTCAGATGTAACTATACAATCCCCACAAGTAGGTGGAAGTATCACCGTGAGTGGTGCTCTTAATACAACAAATCAATCAGAACTTATTTTA
Organism: Candidatus Omnitrophota bacterium; assembly: GCA_029261035.1. Classification (GTDB taxonomy): domain Bacteria; phylum Omnitrophota; class Omnitrophia; order Omnitrophales; family JACROU01; genus JAJDCD01. The sequence continues at coordinate 38,321 of JAJDCD010000016.1, read as the reverse complement.
GATGCAACGGATGGTTCAGTTAATTTGAATGCCAATCTAACGACAGACGGTGGAAATGTTACTGTAAATGGCCCTGTGGTTTTAGGTGCTGATGTAGTTGTGGATACCAACGATGTAACAGATGGAGTGGTTTCTTTTTCAGACACTATTGATGGAACGGCAGGAGGAGCAGATGAAGGGCTTACTTTAGATATAGGAATTAGCTCTATTACTTTTAATTCTGCTGTTGGTGGTTTGGTAGCGTTAGAATTTCTTACTATCAGCAATGCCGGAAATGTGAATTTGGAGACTGTCAACTTGGTAGGAGCTTTAACTCAGGTGGATGGTTCTGGTACGACAACATTTAATGATGTTGCTACGGTTAACTCGGCAAGTATAGCAACGGATGCTATAGCGTTTAGTGGAAATGCAAGAATCGATTCAACATTAGCAGTAAGTTTAACGGCTCAACTCGGAACGGTAACGGGGGGCACAGCATCTGTTGATGTTTCAGCAACAGATTTAACTGTAAATGTTGTTTCAGGTCTTGGAACATTAATTAATCCATTTCAAATTTCTGCAGATACGTTAAATTTAAATTCGAGTACTTCTGGGGATGTTCATATATCCGAATCAAATGAATTAATATTACAAGATATTGATGTTGTGGATGGAACGTTTAATTTTTCTTCTGGTGGTGGAATCCAAGTTGTAGATGTTCTTGTTACCGGTGCTGGAAATGATGTCAACCTTACAGCAGATACAGCAGATATTAATTTGGGTGTGATCAACGCTCCAGATACTATTAATTTAGAAGCTACTAACGGAAGTGTTGTGGATGATAATGGAGCTACAAATAACCTTACAGCGAGTGGGGCTAGTTTTATATCAGATACAGGAATAGGTACGCTGATTAATCCTATTGAAACTGTTTTAAGTAACCTTGAAGCCAGCACGAATACGGGTGGAGTATTTATTGATAATACAGGAAGTTTGATTATAGGTGGAGTTGGAGGATTGGATGGGGTTGATGCTGGAACGGGTGATGTTGAAATTAATTCAACAGCAGATTTAACCGTGGATGAAAATGTAAGTGGTGATGTAATTACATTGCAAGTAGCAAATAACCTTAATATTAATGTCGGAATAAATGTAACTGGAAATCTATTCCTTGAATCAACTGCTGGAAATATAAATGCAGGCAGCAACAATTTTACTTCTATAGGTTCTTTGTCCTTAATTGCTAATAGCCTGGGTGGAAATGTTACAGCAGGTAGTTTAACAGGTAATGGAATTACAGTAACTGCAAATGATACGATTACATTATCAAGTACTTTAGATGCTCAAGGTGGGTTTGTTAATTTAACAGCTACCACACTGAATGCAACAACGAGCGGATTAGATATTCAAGATTCAAACTCAGTGGATCTTAATATTGGTACTACGAATGTAAACGGTGGAGACTATACGATTAATAATGCAATCACCGGAACAATTGACTTAACAGGATCAACAGCAGTAAATGTAGTAGGTGCTAATAACTTTACAGCGCAAACGAGTGGTGCTGGAGGAATTACCTATGGAAACGTAGATGTTAATGCAGGAAATATTAATTTAACCACAACAGCTGGAAGTGTCCAGCAAGGAGTTGGTGGAAGTTTGAGTGTAAATGCAAATGGTGGAGATATTGCCTTAAATACATCAGCAGCACTGACGTTAGGTGCTGGTGGAGTTCTTCTCGGGGGAACAAGTGCGGATATAGATTTAACTGCAAACTCAACAGCTGGGCTTGTGACAATAACAGGAGCTCAAAACTTAAACTCACTTACATCTACAGGACAAACAGGGGTTGTTATTAGTGGAACCCAAACAACGGATACAGGTAATATCAGTGTTACAGCAACAACAGGAAATATAAATGCAGGCAATAATAATTTGGTTGGAGCTGGCTCTGTTATCGTGAATGCGAACTCAGCAGGAAGTGATGTAACCTTAGGAAGTTTAACTGGAAATGGAATCACCGTAAGCGCTAACAATGAGATTAACCTTTCTAGCATATTAGATGCAGAAGGAGGAGCTGTTGCGTTGACAGCGACAACATTGAATGCAACAGCTAGTGGGTTAGATATACAAGATTCTAATAGCGTAGACCTTAATATTGGTACCACGAATGTAAATGGAGGAAGTTTTACAGTTAATAATTCAGTTACAGGAACGATTGATGCAACGGGATCAACTACCATTAATGTTTTGGGAACGAATGACTTGAATTGGAACACGAGTGGTGCTGGTGGTATTACCTATGGTAATGCAGATCTTAATGCAGCAAATATTATTTTGACAGCAAGTGCGGGATCTATTACTCAAACAGCTACAGGAACATTAGAAGTGGATGGGGATGGCGGGGATGTAACGTTAACGCAAGCTGGAAGTATTACGATTGGGGCTGGAGGAATTGGATTTGGTGGGAACATTGCGGATATTGATTTGGGTGTTTTCTCAACGGGCGGAGTTGTTACTTACTTAAGTACAAGTGTTTGGAATGCATTGATCACTACGGGTCAAAATGGAATTGTGTTAAGTGGTGGACAATCTGCAGACAACGGAAATATTAATATTGCAGCAACAAATGGAGCGATTGCTGGTGGAGCTAACAACTTAGTTGCTACAGGGTCTGTAACGGTTACAGCAATAGATGGAACAGCTGCTGCTGACATTACCTTAGGCAGCATGACAGGAAGTAGTGTGACTGTAAATGCAACAGATACAATTACATTGTCTAGCACCATTGATGCTGAAGGTGGCGCTGTTGCGCTAACAGCAACAACTTTGAATGCAAATACCAATGGATTAGATATTCAAGATTCAAACTCAGTAGACCTTAATATTAGCGGAACGTTAAATGTAGATGGTGGTGATTTTACAGCCAATAATGCAGTTACTGGAACAATTGATGCTACAGGGACAGGAACAGTTAATGTACAAGGAGCGAATAGTTTAAATTGGAGCACGAGTGGTGCTGGAGGAATTAGCTATGGTAATGCAGACCTTAATGCTTCAAGTATCACATTAAATACAACGAATGTCGGAGCTACAATTTCACAAGGTGTTGGCGGAAGTTTAGCTGTTAATGCAGATGGAGGAGATGTCTTGTTGAACCAAACTCCCGATTTTACTATTGGAACTGGAGGGGTTTTATTAGGAGGCACCATAACCCATATTGATTTATCTGGTACGAGTGCAGGACAGATTACTATAGCGGATGGATTTAATTTAAATAGTCTTGCTGTAACGGGTGGAACAGGAGTTGTTGTTAGTAATTCTCAAACAGCGGATAACGGAGTGATAACTTTGCAAGCAACTACAGGAAATATTGCAGCCGGCACGAATACGTTAACGGCTACGGGGGCTGTCACCGTAACAGCGAATGCAGGTGGAGCAAATGTAATTATTGGAAGTTTAACAGGAACGGGAGTGACCTTACAGGCGAATGACACAATTACACTCGCTAGTACCATTGATGCTGAAGGTGCTGGAGTTACTTTAACAGCGACAACGTTGAATGCGAACACCAATGGATTAGATATTCAAGATTCAAACTCAGTAGACCTTAATGTTAGCGGAACATTAAATGTGGATGGTGGAAATTTTACTACAAACAATACGATTACCGGAACGATTGATGCTACAGGAACAGGAACAATTAATGTGCAAGGGGCTAACACTTTAGATTGGAGCACAACAGGTGTTGGAGGGATTGAATATGGTACTGCAGATCTTAATGCTGCAAATATTAATTTAACAGCTACCAATGCTGGTATAGAACAAACAGCAGGAGGTAGTTTGGCTGTTAATGCGGATGGTGGAGATATTACATTAAATCAAATGGGAGCTCTTACAATTGGAACTGGAGGCGTTCTTTTTGGTGGAACAGTAAGCGATGTGGACTTAACGGCGAACGCAACAAACGGTGTGATTACTTATGCTTCTGCTGAAACATGGAATTCTCTAACATCTACTTCAGAAGGGGGTATGAACGTTAATGCAGCTCAAGCAACGGATACCGGAAATATTGATTTGACATCAAATAATGGTGCTTTGAATGCAACAGAGGTTGATGCCAGTGTTCCAGGTGCAGACATTATGTTGACTACAACAGGTTCTGGAGATGTGAATGTAGATATTGTAAATACGACTGGTAACGTGACAATTACTTCTGCTGAACGTATTGAAGAAATAGGAACAGATGGAACTGTAGATATTACGGCTAACGTTTTGGTTCTAACTGCAGCAACAGCTATTGGTAACCCAGGAGCTCTTGAAACAGCCGTAAATGTATTGACTGCTACGACAACAACAGGAAATATTGCAATTAATCAAACAGGTGCTGTTGATATTCAGAATATTAATACGGGTGCGGGGAATGTAACCTTTAATGGTGCTGGAGATATTACGGTAACAACGATTACAGCTACGGGTGGTAGTTTTGATGTTTCTGCAACGGACGGCTCATCTATTATTGATAACAATGGAGCAGCAAATAACTTTACTGCGAATGGAAATTCTACATTAACTGCAACAGGAGCATTAGGAACGATTAGTGGTGGTCTTGTGGGTGGGGCAGCAACTTCTGTAGATGTTAATGTGATTGGGGGTTCTTTAACCGTGTTTGCTCCAGGTGTTAATGCTGCTGGAATTTCTGTTAATGTGAATGGAACGGTTACTCCAACGAACACATTAGCATTATCTCTTCCTTACGGTGGAGAAGTTTACTTCAATGGAATATTGTTATTCCCACTTCCTGTAGCATCAAGTTCTGTTCTTCCTCCATTTGCTCTTTCTGAAGATATTTTAGCAGGACTTTTTACTGCCTTAGAAAGTTTTGAAAATGATGGAATCCCATTTGGTAAATCGTTGATTGATTTGGATGCTTGGTTTGAAGATTTACTTCTTCAGGGGGATCAAGCTCTTCAGCTATTATCATCCCCTCTAAATTTAATAAGTATTTTAGGTTTAGGAGAAGGGGATTTCTTTAAGCTTGAAAATGTAGGACGTTATGGAGCTTTGGCTGATTCTCTATTGGCTGAAAAGATTCTAGTAGACTCCGATACAGGGTTTATTGAAGGTGGAGACTTTATGCAGTTTACTTTTGATTTGTCTTTACTTTTTTCTGATGATCAACAAAAAGATTTAGATCTTACAATTTCTTATACGATGAACTTTGGAGCCTCTTCTTTAACAGCAAAAGATCAAAAGGGTTCAGGACTTAATTTTTCAGATATTGTTAAGGTGAAGAACTATAATAAATTTGGACTCTTTGCTAACAATCTTATTGTTGAAAATATGTTACATAAACTAGATCGTCGTTTGAGGTTGGCATCAAGCCTATTTAAAACGCCAGACGACAAATATTTTATAGTGAAACATATCTTTGAATATAATCCATCTGCAGGAACGTACGATTTCAACTTCTACTTTGAACAAATCAACGGAACTCCTGAAGCTTCATCCAAAGCATAAACCTTGTCATCCTGATGCTTCGCAATGACAATTTATTCGTTTTGATATAGGGTGAATGCTTGTCATCCTGAGCGAAGAGAAGGATCTTATGGAATATAATTTGTTTGGTGAGCTTTTCTCTTAAATTATTGTTATCAATTTACGGGTATATAGGTAGTAGATGTTCCTATAATAATTTTCTTATTGTAAATTAAGGGTAAAAAAAGAATAATATTTAGTCGATACAGTATACATTCACTTACTTTGTTTAAACTCATTGCTAAAAACCTGTGGATAACATGAAATATATATATGCTTTAGTTCTACTTACATTTTTCTATTCTTTAGGTATTCCAAGTGGGTTTGCTCAACAAATACCTCCTCCTAATATTTCTGCAGATGTATCCGCAGAAGCAAAAGCAATTAGCCGTCAAAGAATGCCTGATATTCCAAAACCACGTGCAAAAGTTGATATTGACGAGCCCCTTCAAGAAGAGGATGGGATCGAACTTCCTAAAAAAGAAATTTTTATTAAAGAAATTGAAATTGAAGGAAATACGGTTGTCTCGAGAGAAGAAATTTTAGAGATAACTCAAGATTTTCAGAATCGAAATATTTTACTTTCAGAGATCAGTGAATGTGCCAAACAAATAACCGCTTTATATCGAAGTAAAGGTTACGTAACCAGTCAAGCTTATATCCCTCCTCAAAAAATAGAAGAAGGTATCGTTAAAATAAAAATATTAGAAGGGAAGGTAGGAGAAATTCAAGTAGAGGGACAAAAGTGGTTTAAAGAATATTCAATTAAACGTTTAGTTGGGATGAAGTCTCAACAGGTTTTACGTGCTCAAGATCTTGAACGGAGTTTACTTCGTTTGAATCGGAATCCTGATCTTTCAGCAAGATCTGTTTTAGCACCCAGTGAAATTGAAGAATCTACAGATATCATTGTGAAGATTGAAGATAAGTTTCCTATTCATGTTGGGCATCAATTTGATAATTTGGGAACGAAATTCTCGGGGCGTAATCGTCAAAATATTATTTTGACGCATAATAATTTTTTAACACTTAATGATCGATTGGTTTCACGTGTTTTGTTGTCTAACAGTTTAGGCTTGGTAGGAATTTCTGCTTCTTATAATGTTCCAATCAATTCTAAGGGTTGGGAAGCGGGTTTAAATTTTAGTCATGTGCAATTATCTTTGGGGAAATCGCTAGAACCATTAGAGATTCTTGGTGGGTCTACAACAATTAACCCTACGTTAAGCATTCCTTTATTTGTTACTTCTCGTTTTGAAGGATCGATGAATTTTGGTGTAGATATATCTAAAAGTCGAACTCGAATATTAGCTCGAGAAGATTCCCTTGATCAATTAAGAGTTCTTCGTTTTGGTCCAAATATTACTCAATATGATCAGTGGGGTAGAACGATATTGACTAATGAAGTAAGTTTTGGTTTTAGTTCTATTTTAGGAGCATCAGATAAAAAGGATGAAAATGCGAGTAGAGCTCAAACGGGAGGGCAGTTTTTTGCCTACAGCATAGGGGCTATTCGTTTTCAAAGATTATGGTGGGACCAAATTTTGATTTTAAAAGGTTCAGCACAAGTTTCTCCAGATCGATTAGTCTCTTCAGAACAATTTAGGATTGGTGGGATGGAAACGGTTAGAGGGTATCCTGAAGGAGACTATTTGGGGGATTATGGATTTATTGGATCTGCTGAGTTAAGAATACCAACTTACTTTTTTCCTAAGAAACCTATTTCAATTTTTGGACATCAAATCAATTTAAGAGATACATTTCAATTAGTAGGGTTTTTTGATACAGGCAGAGCTTGGTTGCAAAGCCCACTCAATGGAGAGCGCGACAATAAATTCCTTGCAGGTGCTGGCGGTGGAGTTCTGATGAATCTCTTCAATCATGTTTCTGCACGGGTTTACTTTGCTCAAGCCATCGGAGCAGTTCCTAATGAAGGAGATCAATTTCGTCTCCACTTTACTTTGACTTCAGACTTTTAAATTGAGTTTACCTGAAGAATTATTATATTAATTACTTATACAAAAGAGTGGAAACTCATGTTGTCTAAATTTTTTAAACAGGTTTTTTTCTTCTTAAGCTTAAGCTTATTCTTATTTAGCAATGCAGCTTTTGCTCAACAAGTAATTGAACCCCCTGCTAGCGCTGATGCAGCAACGATTGAATCCCAAGTAAATCGAGACGCAAGGAAACAATTACTTTCCCGTCCTGAACGTCCTCAAATCGTTGAACCTGAACGTCCTCAACAAGCTGCCGTTGACCAAGATATAAGTTTTTATGTAGATTCTATTGAGATTGCAGGAAATGAAGCAATTCCTACTTCTGATTTGGTTGTTTTGATTTCCAATTATGAAGGAAAAGAAATTAAGCTGAGCGAAGCTAATGATTTAGCCTCAGAGATCCAGAACATATATCGTACCAAAGGTTTTGTTACCGCGATTTGTTATGTTCCGCCTCAAAAAGTTAAAGATCAGAAGCTGCTTATTCAAGTTGTTGAAGGTAAAGTAGGAAAAACGATTATTGAAGGAAATAAGTGGTTTTCTGAAAAGTCTATCCGAAGATATTCACGTTTAAAAGAAGGAGAGAATTTAAAATATGAGCAGTTAGCGGTAAGTGTTCGGAGGATGAATGAGAACCCAGATCGATCGGTTCAGGCCATTATGAGACCAGGAGAAGATACAGGATCCACCGATATTTATTTAAAAGTACAAGATAGATTCCCATTGCATGCGGGTTTTCAATTTGATCAACAAGGAGTTCGATCCACGGGAAGAAAACGGATAGGTTTCAATGCGCGCCATACGAACTTTATTATCCCTGATAGTACCTTACAAACGGGGACTGTATTTGGTAAAGATTTTGGAGTGGTCTATGCCCAATATTTAATTCCTATTGGTCCTTTTGGAACGCAATTAATTCCTAGTTTTAGTTATTCTTCGGTGGCCCCTAAGAGAGCCTCTAAGGGATCGGATATTCAGGGAATTTCTAAAACATACTCCCTCACATTAAGACAGCTTCTATTTGAGAATGAACGCATTACCTCTCATGCGCAAGCTGTGTTTGATTTTAAAGATAACGTAACCACAAGTGTTATTGGTACTAGTCGTAGAGATAGACTTCGAATTTTGAGACCTTCCATTGAAGGAACGGTTCAAGACCGTTATGGTGTGACACGACTCAATGGAGAGTTGTCTTTTGGGATTCAGGGGTTTGGTGCTTCGGGGGTAAATAATCCATTTTCGGGAAGGAGAGGCGCTGAACCTAATTTAGCTAGATTCAATGGTTCTATATCTCGAAGTCAGATTATGCCTTTTGGGACTCAAGCAAACATTGATTTAGAATTTCAATTATCAAAAGGAAAGTTATTTCCACAAGAGCAATTTTATTTAGGAGGAGCAAATACAGTTCGAGGTTATCCTGAAGGGGACTATTTGGCAGACCAAGGCGTATTAGCTTCTATTGAGTATGTGATGCCTGCCTTTTTTATTCCTAAAAATTTAACTTTTCCATTTACGAATACGGTGATAAAAGATCGTATGCAGCTATTATCTGTTTTGGATGCAGCTTATGGTCGCTTAAAAGGCCCTTCTCAATTTGAAGTGCGGTCCCGCTTTCTATTGGGAGCAGGCGCAGGCCTTAGAATGAGACTCTACAAATACATGTTCCTTGACCTCATTTTTGCACATGCCCTAGGAAACGAACCCCTCACAGAATCAGATCACTCCAGACTCCACTTCACCATCCGCATGGACATCTAGACCTTCATACCCCTCCAAAGTGCCAGGCCTTTCACCACAAAATTGTAGCAAAGTGCCAGGCCATTGAATTAATCTATTAATTTTAGAGAGAACAACGCATGTTTCTCAATCTGGCATCTAAATTTATAGAAGGGTGTTGTGCATGAAATTCCATAAAATCCATTTTTGCTCTTTGTGGATTTTTATCAAAAAATAAAAACCCATTTCTTGTGTCTATAAAATCCCAACTTAAATTTTTATCAGAATAACAATTAAAACTAGACCATTTGTATTGATCAGCTGCTGAAACTATATGTGCATCGCATGGATTATTATGTATATATCTAAGTAATACTTTCCCATAGAGTTCTTCCTGAACATCACGTGATTTGAACCTTCCTTGAAAAAGCGGACCGACTCGATTGTATTTTTCATTAATCAAATAGGCAAAACGGGAAGAAAAGAACCACATTGCATTACTAAGATTTGGAAGCTTTGTTTGTAGAAATAAATGGAAATGGTTATCCATAAGACAGAAGGAAATTAGATTTGCATCATATTCTCTTATAGATTTACACAAAAGTTGGATAAATAGGTTTTTATCTTCATTATCAAATACTATTTTTTGCTTATTTACTCCACGATTGTATACGTGGTAATAAGCTCCTGGATATAAGTTTCTTGGCCCTCTTCCCATAATTATAATTATATAAAATAAATAATAAAATTTAAATAAAATAATAATTTATTTTCTCTTAATTATGAAAGGCCTGGCACTTTGCTACAATTTTGAGGTGAAAGGCCTGGCACTTTGGGTGGGTAAGGTGTTATAGATAAATGAGTTAGGGTTTGTGTTTGGATTTGACTTATGGTGATTTATGGGGGATACTTATAATAGAAACAAATAAAAAATCTGAATCGAAAATGGCAAACCATCTGAAAAGATGGGACTCCCTGAAGTTAGGGGACATGAACCTATAAAGGATCATGGCAAAGCAAGGGGTCTTCAATGGCAGCCCGGCTACCGAATTTTGGGTATAAGAACACCTTCCATTATTGGGTAAAGTAGCCCCAAGCAATTCTCCTTTTCGATTCTAAATAATTAACGCGAAAGCGAAAGGAGAGACTCTCATGAAGATTCCAAAAATAATGCTAGTTTCTATGTTGATATTTGGGCTTTCATTTGGGTTGGGTACATCTAATGTTTGGGCTGCTACTGCAAATGATGGAGGTAGTTTGGTGACGATGCAACAACAATCATCACTATCCATTGTAACAGCAGCATCAGGCGGTGATACAACAATGGATTTCGCCGATGAAGCTTCTGGAACAGATTCTGATACGATTACCTTAAATGCGACGATTGTTGGAAATGCTGTTGTCGTAGGTGCGTTATCGAATTTTGTTACGGGTGCTATTGATGCAGCTATCAGTTTTATCGACATTAAGATTGACCCTAACTCTGCTGGTTTAACAGAAAATGGGGGTAGCGGTGGTTTAGACGCTACTGATTTATCTGATTCATCTGGTGCTTTTACAACTTTGACTACTTCTCCAACTAATTTAGTAGCAAAGGCAGTAGTTGCAGCCGGGGCGAAACAGACCATTGATGCTACGATACCTTTTTCAGTTAAAGGTACGTTAACATCAGCACAACCAGCATTTAGTGGAGAAACAGCTACAATTACATTAACTGTTAATGATGCATAATCTAAGTTAATGTTTGGGTTGTAACATAATTATATGCGCATAGTAATAAAAAGAAGGAGCTACTTCTTAGGATAGAGAAGTCTCTCTAAAAAACGGGAACACAGAGAATGTTTTGTGTTCCCGTTTTTTTATTATTCGCTATAATAGATCTATACAATAAGTTGCGAATAGAATGATTTAGGTTTCGTCTTATGATTTAGAGGGATTATTATGAAAACATTACATTCTAAATTTTTTTGCTGCGGGGCCCTTTTTTTGGGACTGCTTATGTGGCCCATTAATGCAGGGGCTGTTATTTTGACTGTTGGAGCTCCTCCTGTATTGAGTATTTCTGCTTCTGTTGGAGTTATTGTTTTAGAGTTTCCCAACTTCCTCCCTGGTACCGATAGTAATTCAGAGCAAGTCGTTTATACCGTTCAATCTAACACTATGGCTGCAGGAACAATCAATGGAGCCATTTCAGCAGCTCTTTCCGATGATTTTGAACATGTTGATTTTAAAGGAGATGTGGATTCTTATTCTAATCTTGGAGACCCTAGTTTTGCTTCTTTGGCAGAGTCCTCAGGAGGTTTTGTAACTATTGCAACAACGACTACGGACTTAGCGGATAAAACCCCAGGGACAGGACAAGGAGATATTTGTATTGATGGAACATTGACGATTACTTGGAAGGGAACGCTTAACTCTGTAATGCCTGCTGGGACCGATGCTCAAATTTTAACACTAACCATAGTGGATGGACAGTGAGGTTTGTTTTATGAGATTTAAATTAATTTTAATTACTTTTCTACTCTTTGCTACAACAGCGTATGCTCAGGATTCAGATACGCAAACGGTAGCTTTTGAAATTGAGATTTCACCTGCATTTGCTTTAGATATACAAACACAAGAGGGAGGGAACATAACATTAGGCCCAATTTATCCTGGAGGACAAAGGGTTCTTCAGTCTCTTGAGGTTAATATTAAAACGAATGAAAGTAATTCTTATCGCATTGTTCAGTCGGTTCAGGATGATTTTGAAAATGAATCTGGTTTTATTTTTCCTTTGGAGAAGGTTCGATTTCTAGTGAGTGATGGTAAAAACGGAGGTGTTTCTCAGGTCACAGGAGAACGATCTATGAGTAAAGATTCAACTGTGATTTTTGTTTCTAACTCTAATGGAGATGCTGATCTATTTACGATATCTTATTTAGTAGACGAAAAAGAAGTTATTCCTGCAGGGAATTACCGGGCTCGAATAGATATTCGAGAGGAAAGGTTTTAGGAAAAATAGATGAAATTAAAAAATATTTTATTCCTATTTTTGATTATGTTGCTTTCAACAGGTAATGTCTTTGGTCAAATTGCTATTGATGTGCAACCGTTGCAGGGTGGTCGGGACGTTAGTTTTGGAGAGGCTCAAAGTTTAGGCTTTGGAGGGGAAGCTCAATCCGATTATGTGGTTAGAGAAGTTGAGATTGTAATTGATAATGATTCGGGAAAAATATATCGAGTTTACCAAAGTTTGTTTGGTCCTTGGCAGAATGAAGAAGGAGAAGACTTTCCTGTTGAAGAGGTTGATTTTTATATTATTAGTAGTAACGGAACCGGGACGGTGCGTTTTCCGAGTACGGTAAGTTTGCAAGAGGGAGAAGTTGAAATTTTTATTTCAGATGATCAAGGGAGTGATGAGCGTTTGATTATTACCTATACCGTAAGAGTCCCTGTAGGTCAAAAATCTGGATATTATCGTTCAAACTTAACATTTAGGGTGGTGACGCAATGAAGATAAGATACTTTAGTTTTAATCACATTTTTATGTTTCCAGTAGTTCTTTTTCTAAGTATCTCCATTTTGGAGCTTCCTACAGTTGAAGCCGCTGGCCTAGGTTTGAAGATTTCTCCTAGCCGAATTCGATTGGTTAGTGAACAGGGAGAAGCTGTTTCTGGGCAGGTTCGTGTTTTTAACGAAGGCGGAAGTTCTATGAAAATTCTTACGGATGTGGGTGATACAGGGAATGTAAGAAATAAGGAGGGGCAGCTTATTAGACAAGCAAAACCTTTAGGCTCAACACCTTATTCTTGCGCTCGTTGGATACAGATTCTTCAAGGAGAAGGCTCGATTGTTAAACCGGGCAATTTTATTGATTTAAAGTTTGTTTTGTCTCCTCCAGAAAACGCTCTATCGGGTGGATATGCAGCTTATTTATTTATTCGTGGAGTTCCAGAGTTTTCAGATAAAGAGAAAGCTGAAAAACAAGCGGAGTTGATAACCATTCCTAGGATTGGGATGTCTGTATTTTTTGAAATTCAAGGAAGTATTCGAAGAACAGGTGAAATTACCAAATTGGATTTTAGCCCTCCTTCTGAGGACAAACCTCTCAGTATTAAATATGAATTCAAAAACACGGGGAATGCGCACATTGACCTAAGTGGTGTTTATTTTATTTTGGATGATTCTGGGAGCCTTTATGGAAAAGGAGCCCTCCCTGGTTTTAAGTCTTTTCCTGGTGATGTGGGTAGTGAAAAGGCGGAATTTAGTGGTGATATTCCTCCCGGGAAGTACAAAGTTCTACTTACTTATGAATTAAACCCTGATGGTGCAGAAGCTTTGATTAAAGAAATCGATTTTGAAGTAAAATAATTACTTAGAATAGTCGATAATAATACTTAGCTTACTATCCATTTTCTAAATAATTATGCTAGATTTTGATATGTCATAGGGGTTTATGTTTAATAAAATAGGCATCTTTTTTTTCTATAGTAAATTTACATTTCAAGGATTAGTGGTGTTACTTGTCCTAGGGATGTATATTCCTTCTGCCCATTCTATAGATGTTGTATCTTCTTTTAATCCAAATCCTGAAGTTGTGACTTCTATTAGTCCTACTTCGATAGAAATACTCCAAGTTGAAAGAACGAAACAACTTTCTATCCCTACCATCGGAAAAGCCCGTGTTCTTATTCTAGATCCAAGTGCCCTTAAAATAGAAAAAGCATTGAATAATTTAGTAGAACTTAAGGGGGTTCGAAAAGGAAATTCTTTGATTCATGTATTGGATGAGTCAGGGATAAGAACGTATCGGATTGACGTGGTTGAGTTAAATATTATTAGAGAACGGATCAAGAAAGGGAAAGAGAATATTCGCCGTCAGAAATTAGATCTCGGTCAAAGAAGTTTGAAGATTCGATATGAAGCGTCTCATCGTAACCTGGATTCAGGAATTAAGCTCAGTCAACCCGACCTTCAGGAAGAAACTAGAACTCGAGTTCATCAAGGTAAGGTGACTATGGCTTTACCCTTTGGGGATTTTGATAGTGATATTTATATTGAATCACGAAGAGACAAATCGATCGGAAAAGAGGTAACTCAACTTCGTAATTTATCTTTTAAATTAAAGAATGTAAAAGCACCTATTCTTGGAGAGGTTGATTTAGTTGCGGTAGATAATTTTTTAGATTTTACTCGATTTACTTTAAGAGGAAGAAAAATAAGAGGTTTTGGGCTTCATCCTGCTAAATCACGTTTAAGAATAGGAAAGAAAGGGAGGTTGGACTGGACTTATGTTGAAGGGCAAGTAAGGCAAGGGTCTATATTGGATTCTAGGGCAGGTTTTCAACCTAGAGGAGGGCACAATCATGTTCGGGCGAATAAGGTGGTATATCACCTTTGGGATGAGGGGAAGATCTATGGGATATTGATTAATCGCTATGGGAAACTCGCTACTGGAAGAAGCAATAATGTGGTTTCTGGAGGTTTTGATTTTAAATTTAGAGATTACTTGTCCTTGGATGGAGAGTTAGCCACCAATGGTCCTGGAAGTGCTGTAAGACTAAATGCTCGGTATAGACCGTTGAAGTGGGTTACGATCCGAGAGCGTTTTATCAAAGTGTCTAAGCGGTATCGTTCTGTTGAGGGGACCATAGGAACGGAAGGGCAAACCCGATGGGAGAATACGGTTAATGTAAATCCTCCTTTTTTTAATAACGCTATAAGTCTTACTTTTCAGAATGTTCTTTCTGATGACACTACCGATAGAAATGCTAATAATTTTAGTGAAATGAATGAGTCTTATTCTCTTTCAGGTTCTGTTCGATTTCCTTTTAAAGTAAGGTTAAGAGGCCGTATTTTTTACAAAGATGAAAGTGCAAGCTCTCAGCCTTTTACTAATTGGGGATACAGTTTAAAATTAGCTAAAACATTTTATATTAATAAATATGGTATTAAGAGAATTAATCTTTCTATTGGCAATAAAAGAGATAAGTGGGAAAAATCGATTTTCATCCCTGGATTTGATGCAAGTTTAGAGCAAGCCTCAGTTTCTGTAGGAGCCAGTCTTTTTGATGGATTTACGGCTAATGTATCTTTAACAAAAGCTATTTTGAAAGAAGAAATACCGAGCGATGAGCCGGGTAGTATTTTTCCTAGTCGTTTCACGGTTAGTCTCGGGTATGGGCGTAAAGTAAAGTTTCCGATTATTAAACCTATGAATGTAAACGTTATTTTCAGATATGAAAATGTTAGAAATACCTTTAATCGTATTCATCAAAGCTTTAGTGATGATGACCGTTTAGAAGGGGTTGCCAATATTACAATGCCTATTACAGATACAATAGAGGTCTTTTCCAATTGGAATATAAGGTATCGTAAATCAGAAACAATCAAGGTGGGAAGAGAGGCTGATGTTGAAGTTACCTTATTCTCTGGGGTAAGAGCTCTATGGGATACGAAGCTTGTATTTCCACAGCCTGGATCTATTGATGGGGTTGTTTTTCAGGATATTAATATTAATGGAGTAAGGGATCCTGGAGAGCCAGGGATCGGTGATGTCCGGGTTTATGTCGAAGGTGGGAAATCGTTTAATACCACGAGTGAAGGCAGTTATCGTTTGAAGAGAATAAAAGAAGGGAGTGTAACCTTAAAGGTGGATCAGTCTACAATTCCACAAGGAGCATTCTTTACTACAGCTAGCTCGCAGGATGTCTTTGTTCTACCTAAAGAGGCTTTAACGGTCGACTTTGGTGTTTCTACAGAGGTCGAAGTTAAAGGGCGTATCTTTAACGATGTGAACCAAAATAAAGTTTATGATGAAGGGTTAGATGAGCCTATTCAAAACGTAGTAATTAATCTAGGTTCTGGACAGTCTGCCAGAACAAGTTCTGAAGGTTATTATTACATTCGCAAAGTAAAACCTGGAGAGAATTCTGTTAACTTAGGTATTATGAGTATTCCTGATGGATATCAATCTTTAGTTCCTATTAGAAAAGATTTTGATACTTCCGCAGGGCAAATTTATGAATACGATGTCCCTCTAAAAGCGCAAAGAAGTATCTCAGGTTATGTGTTTGAAGATGTTGATGGAAATGGAAGAATGTCTGGAGATGAACGAGGAATGAGTGGCATTGTTGTGCGTTTAGGTTCAGAAGAAATTATGACGAATAAAGACGGGTTTTATGTCTTCCGTAGTTTAACTCCCGGAAATTATGAAATACAAGTTGATGAAAGTCTAACTAGAGGTTCTTATACATTAACTTCAAGAGAGACATTCGAGATTGAAATATCATCACAACCTACCGTAAAAAAACGTTTCGACTTTGGTTTTAAACCCATCCTAAAATATGTCGCCCAAAAAGTAAGCTCAAATAGCTAAAATTATTCTAAGGGGCCAGGCCCTTTTGGGGCCTGGCCCCTTAGAGAGATGCTTGCTTGGGTGTGTATCTATTTTTTACATTAAAGCTTATATGTCAAAATATTGGGCACTCCTATATCCAATGCAAAAATAGCTTGTAAACCCCTTATTTTATAGGGTTTTACAGATTAATAATACACCCCCCAATGTGTTATACTTTAACTATGGAGAAAGCATTGAGGGCAATCTAGTACATTTAAGTTAAAGTTATTATAAAAGATTATTATTTAGTGTAACAATGTGGTTAGCTCATAAATTTTACTTATTTGGAGATTCTTTATGGTATTTGGGCGAAGCAGAAATTTTATTACTGGTTTTATGGTCTTGTGTTTAGTTATGGTTTTATCACCTGTGCTTTTAGCTTTACCTCAAGACTATAATGTTGTTGAAGGAAATGTTTCCTTCGATCAATCCGATTCCAGCACGCTGAACATCACAGCTTCTAATAACTCCATCATCGAATACAATTCATTTAACATTGCTCAAAACGAAACAGTTAATTTTAATCTTCCTGATGTGAATGCCATAACATTGAATCGTGTAATTGGAGGAAATCAATCTTTGATTAACGGAACTCTAACAGCGAATGGAAATATTATTTTAGTGAACACTGCGGGAATCCATTTTGCTCAAAATGCGAATATCAATGTGGGTGGAATTATCGCCTCAACTTTAGATATTCCAAATGCAAACTTTTTAGCAGGTCAATATTTATTTGGATCGATCGATCAAACCATTAACAATCAAATGTCATTTTTATTGAATGAAGGAAATATTAATACCCGAGAGGGGGGCTTTGCAGTTTTGGTGGGTGATGCAGTTAGAAATACGGGAGTTGTAGTAGCTCCGTTAGGTACAGCTGCAATTGCAACAGGTAATGTTGTTACAATCGGAATTTCAGGGAATGGTCAGATTGCTATAGGAGTTGATCAGGCAACAACACATTCTGTTTTAGATTTTGAGGGAAATCCAGTTTCAGATCAAATTGATCAATCAGGTCAGATTAATGCCGATGGAGGAGTTGTTGTTTTAAAAGCGAAGTCAGCTATGGGACTTTTTGATCATGCCGTAAATCAAACGGGTATTATTCGAGCAAACTCTGTAGTAAACAATAATGGGGAGATTGAGATCTTAGGAGTAGGGGCTCCTGTTCGTAGTGTAGGAGCTCTTCAAGCTAATGATGGGCAGATTAAGATATCGAGTGATTCTAAGTTGGAGGTGGGAGGTGTGTACCAAGCTAATAATGGGGACACTCTATTGGAGTCGGCATCTGATATTGAAGTTGTGGAGGATGTTTTAGCCACAGGTAATCTGACGATGAATGCAGATAATCATATATTAGTGAATCATAATGTCACAGTCGTATCCGGTAAGCTAAGCTTCTCTGCAGATCACGATCAGGATGGAGTTGGAAGGTTTGAGCAAAAAGTGGATACTACGGTTATGACAATTAACCATGGAGATGTGGAAGTATCGGCTTCTGGAGACAGTATTTTGGGTCAAATTGCCGCTGCTGGAGACTTGATTTTAAGTCCAGCTGTCGAGAGCTCAGTAACAACCACTTTTGACCAGGGTATAGATACGACTATTCAGGCCAATGGATCTTTGGTTATTGACCCCGGAGTTTTGGTGAATGCAGAGAATGGACTCTACAAAATAGGTGCTGACTGGATCAATATGGGTAGTTTTAATCCAGGTACTTCGACAGTAGAATTCTTCGGTTTTGACGAAACAGAAATTTACGGAGATAACAATTACTATAACTTAACTGTTACAGAACCTGGAAAAATTGTGAGTTTTGAGGCCGATAGTACCCAGGCCGTTTTGGGTACTTTGACGCTTCGAGGAGCTCCTGGAAAGTTGCTTCAGATCAAATCGACTGCTCCAGGGATTCCATGGAAGATCGATATTCAGAACCAAAGTAGCATATCTTATGTTGATATGATGGACGGAACTAATGTCAATATCCACGGGCCACCATCTGGTTTACGCCACAGTTTTGACTCATCTGGAAACGCCGGATGGGATTTTTCTTTAGGAGGTATTGTTTGGACAGGTGCAGGAAATAATTCGAATTGGTCAAATCCGCTGAACTGGGAAGGTAATTTAGTCCCTAGTGCAGGGGATATTGTTATATTTAGTAGTTCTTCCTTAGGTAATTCCATTATTGATTCCCCAACAGAAGTTAAAGAAATTCATCTTATGAGTAATTTTTCCGAAAATATTTTTGTTAATAGTGATTTATCCGTTTCTACTGATTTGATTCTTGAAGGGGGTGTTTTGAACGCTGGTGGAAATCAAATTTCGGTGGGTGGAAACTGGGTGAGTCAGGGTGGCACATTTAATTCAGGCACTTCAACCGTTAATTTTATGAACTCAAATTTAGCCTCGACCGTTATCGGCGACAACACCTATCACAATTTTGTTTCACATTCTCCTGCAAAACAAATTTATATCGAATCTGGATCCACTCAAACCATTTTGAATGAAATGAGCATTTTGGGTGAAGATGGCAGAAATCGTGAAAATCTAATTCGAGTGCAATCCACGGATCCTGGAAATGGTCAATGGAACTTGAGCCCTCTCGGAAATGTGATATTAGAATATGTCTTTTTTGGAGATTCTAATAATGTGTCAGAAAGTATCATTAAGGTGAAGCCAGCTGCTAGTTTCGGAAATAACACGAATTGGGATTTTGACCCTACCTGGGATAATGGAGGTAGCACAGGAATTTGGTCTGATCCACTTAATTGGGATCCAAATGGCATTCCAGGAGCAGCCGATGTTATTACCTTCGATGGAACCTCTACAGATGATTCTACGGTTGATGCTTCATTTGGTGGGACAGTAGACCGTCTGATTATTAGCGCAGCTTATACAGGAACCATTACCTTAGCTAGAGACCTATTTTTAGATGCTCCAAGTGTTACATCCTATACACAGTCTGGAGGAACGGTGGAATTAGGAAGTAATACATTATCTATGTTAGGCAGCTCCTCTATTACGGGAGGAACCTTAAATGTTCAGTCTGGAACATTTTCAGTTGATTTAGATTTATTGATGTCTAGTGGCGCAGGAGTTTTGAATAATAATACAGGAACCATTCGAGTAGGACGCGCAGCCAACCTAAGTTCAGGAACTTATAACCCTAATACAGGAACCTTTCAATTTGATGATTTTGCGGGAACCCACACCATTAATAGTTCAGGAACTCTAACATTTTTTAATGCGGACTTTCCTAATGGAGGTGGGTGGCTCTTTGATGATGACGATGTTGTTTTTAATGGAGCGGTTACCATGAATGGAGGAACAATAGAATCTCAGAATGGAGGAGGAAAAGTCACTTTCAATTCCACGCTAACTTTCACTTCTTCTGGAGGTGTTCATGTAGAAGAAGTTGATTTTAACGGAGGTATTAATTCTGTTTCAGCCAGTGGTGCTGGTATTGAATTAACAATTAACTTTCTGAACTTTACAACGCAAAATTCTGTGGATGCTGTTATTGGTGGTGCTGGGGATACTGTAGGTCAAATGGACTTAACAACAACAGATGTGAACGCTTTAGCAGACGGGTTTAGTTTAATTACGATCGGCGCTTCGGTTATGCTTCATACGCTAGAAATTCAAACCGCTACATTTAAAGATCCAGTTCATTTTGATGGTGTGGACAATATTGCTCAAGCAGATACAGGAAAATTTTTAGTTAATGGAACTTTGACAGGTAATGATGACGCTAGTTTTCGATTTGGAGGAAGTTCTAATACACCGATTGATATAGAATTGAATGGAAGTATTATTACCCAAGGAAATGATATTACTTTTGATAACGTAGCTGATGTCATTCTAACAGGAAATACTGTGTTAGATGTTACAGATGCTGGAGGGTCTCCAGCTGGAGCAGACATCTTTTTTGATCATGAATCTTTTGAATCATCAAGTGGGAATAACTTTTCACTTACAGTTACCATAGGAACCGCCAGTGATGTTGATTTTGATACACCGCTTGGAGCTACAGATCGTTTATCTAGCTTTACTTCAACAGGGTCTGGAAATGGTTTCAGCGACACGATAGATGTTGAGGGAGGTGTTTTTACAACTGGCAATATTTCTATAGAACAAGAAGTTTTTCTTGAAGCAAATTCATCTTTTGATAGCACAACAGGTAATATTACTTTAGGGGACACAGATGGAGATAGTAATAATTTCTACAACTTTACTTTTAATGCACCTTTGGGTGATGTGATTGTTGGAGATATTAATAACCCTGGTGATGTGACTGTTACAGATGCAAACAATGCTACTTTTGATGCTGTTTATCCTGATTTTTTTACAGTTGATGTCGGAGTTGGAACTTTAACAGTTAATGATACATTTAACTTATTTAGAGATGCAGATATTACAGCAGGAACAATTAATATCTTAGGTGCATTTACATTTGCAGGTGGAGCTAATTCTCAATCTTGGACTACAAACTTAACAACAGCCACTATGGCTAGTTTAAGAGTGAATAAAAATGCTGGTGTTGTCGCTACCTTAGCGGATGATGTAACGGTAACAGGAAACTTATTAATTCAAAATGGTGTGCTTAATGATGGTGGTTTTGTTGTTACTGTTGGAGGTGATTTTGATAATCAAGTAGGGTCTACGGGTTATGTGACTACAGGAGAAATCAATTTTAATAATTCTGGTAATACAGCTTCTGTTACAGGAACAACTAATTTTAATGACTTAACTATTGATACAGCCGGAAAAGAGGTTCGGTTTGAAAGTGGAACAGTTTTTACTATCGCAGGAGTAGTAACATTAGAAAATGGAGTTACTTTAGACAGTACCGATCAAAGCACTCGTTTTACTTGGGATCTTGCATCTGGACAAAATGTTGGGAATGTAACGGTTAATAATTCCGAATTAACGACAAGTAGCATTATTTCTGTATTGGGAACAGACGGAGTTAATACTGATTATAACGAAGGAATTCCATCTTGGTTGTTTGGTGCAGGAACAGCAGTAACTATTTCGGGAACAACACCTGAAATTAGTGTTACTGATGCTGTTCGTTTATTGATTGATGGTATTGATCAGGGAACATTTGATACAGACGGGTCAGGAATTTTTAGTACTACGTTATCGTTACACCCAGGACAAAGAGTGTTAGGTTATTTAGATAGCGTTACATTTCAAGGGTTAGCCGTTGCTGTAGCAGGAGAACCAGTAGCTGCAATAACGGACTTTGATATTTCAGCAGATACGTTTTCTGTAATGAGCAAATTGGGATCCGGTCTTGCTACAGCAAATGACTTATCTCTTGCCTTAGGATCTTATACCGATGCAACACCAGGAGATATTTCATATTCTGTTTCTGGAAACGATATAGCCGTTACAGCAGCTACATTGGATGTTGTTGATACGCTTAGAATGACCACTGGAAACTTAGAGGCTGTTGCATTAGTTGTCAATGGCACTTTCGAAGCAGGTTCTGGAACACATACTTTTACTGGTGACCTTGATTTTTCAGGAGGGTTTCTTACAGCTCAAACTTCAACAATCATTGTAGATATTACGAATGGAAATATTACTGTCGATGCAGCTGGTGAATCTTTTAATGTTTTTAGAGTTTTGAATACAGGCGCAACAGCACGAACACTTAATATTGACTCTGACGTTTCTTTTGCTACTTTGGAAATTAATACTTCTGGAGGAGGAGATATTACTTTAGAAGCATCTGTTAATGATCCCTCAATTACGATTACATCCTTAAGTGTTTCTGCTACAGGTGGCGGAGGAGGACCTTTTTCTGATAATTGTACAGGAGCAGGCCCAGATTGTTATGACGTAACAGGAACTTCACAATCTGATGATGCTAGCTTTGAATATATTCAGAATGT
This sequence comes from Candidatus Omnitrophota bacterium, assembly GCA_029261035.1. Classification (GTDB taxonomy): domain Bacteria; phylum Omnitrophota; class Omnitrophia; order Omnitrophales; family JACROU01; genus JAJDCD01. The sequence continues at coordinate 15,807 of JAJDCD010000016.1, read as the reverse complement.
TACTTTTGCAGGAATTAACAATTCAACGGGTTCTACAACTTATAGTGACTTTACGGGTGGAACAGCCGCAAATGTAACACAAGGTGGTTCTGATTTGTTAAGTGTTGATATTGTGATTGATTCATCTGAATACATTACGGTGTGGATTGATTTTGACGGAGATGGTTTTTATGATGATAGTGTTGGTTCTAGTGAGAAAATAATTCTAGCAGAATCTGTGGATGCGGGTAGTCCATTCAGTACAACAGTCAATACGCCTTCAGGGGCTTCTGTGGGTAATGTTCGTATGAGAGTAACTAATGAATTTGCTGAATCTCCAGTGCCTAATCAATCAGGTTCTGGTGTTTTTGATTATGGTGAAACCGAAGATTATACCGTTGCAATTGCTTCTAGTGGTGGCGGTGGCGGAACAGGGGATGTGATTTTTAACGCAGGTTCTGGAACTGTAACGTTTGATGGTACAGGAGTAGATCTTTCTGGATTAACTTACAATGTGGAATCAGGAAATACGACAACCTTTGACGACACTACGGGTGGAAATGTTACGGTTAATGACACATTACATCACGTGAACTTTAATGGTAATGGAGGAACATGGTCACCGCAGGGGTCGTTAGTAGTAAACGGTAATATAAGTATTGGAACAGGTGCTACTTTAAACATGAGCACAAATGATATTACTGCTGGAGCCGATTTTAGTAATTCTGGAACATTTACATCAACAGGAGATATTTCCTTTACCACTGGTTCTCACACGATTAGTGGAGATAGTACTTTTGATACATTAAATGCAACAGCTACCACAACTACATTAATTTTTGCAACCAACTCAACAACTACAGTTACAAACATTCTTAATATTGCTGGTTCTGCAGCGGATGAAATTGTACTTCAAAGTGATAATACAGGCGTTGGTAAGTTTAATTTAGATTTACCATCAGGTTCTAAAAATATTAGTTTTGCTGATATTGCTGATGTTGAAGTGTTAGGTTACAACTTATATGCAGCAGATTCAATTAATAGTAGTAATAATGATGATGGTGGATCAGTTCCAAAAGTCAATTTTGTTTCTTCAGGCCCTATTACTGTTTCAGGTACCACTATTTCACTAACTTCAAAGACGGTTCGTTTAATTCGAAATGGAATTGATGAAGGTTTTCAAATATCAGATGGTGGAACTGGAGTTTTTACTTTTAATATTACCAGTGCTTTGGGAGATAATATCCTTATCTATTTAGATGGTGAAGCAGAGGTTTCTACTTCGGTGACTCAGGTTGGAGGAACTGCGGCTACTCCAGCTGTGATTACAGGAATGAATTTGAATGAAAACGAGGTGGGTATTTATAGTCAAGGTTCTCAGGAGGTTACCAATGGTACTTTACAAGACTCTAAAGGCTCATTTGATGATTCGGATATCCTTTACACACCAGGTTCCCCTGCAATTACAATAGACTTTGCTGATTTTTCTGTTCCAACCGGAAATACATTCACACAAACAGATATATTAACTATTGATGGCGGAAGTTTGCTTATTGGTGGAACATTTAATGGTAGCTCTGTTGCAGGGACAGTAGTAACTGTTCAAAATGGTGATTTAACTAATGATGGTACTTTAAATCCAGGGCAGGCTCACTTTAGGATTATTCCAATTTCTCAAAATGTAACGATTGCTGATGGTAGTTATTATGACCTTAGTCTGTTGGGAACGTTAAGTATTGCTAACCGTGTTATTACACTTGAAGCTGGAACTTTTAATATTTTGAATAACCTTGTGGTTGATGTGGAAGATTCAGGTGATTTAATCACAGTGGATGCAGCTACAAACAACCCTGATGTTAATGTAACAGGAACGTTATCGGGTGGTTCTATTGCACTAACTCAAGCATTTTCTTCGTCGAGTGTTGTTCTGAATGGAGACTTTGAAACAGGGGACTTAACAAACTGGACAGCTGATTTGATTAATGGAGATGTGACTCTTCCAATAGATGGCTTGGACTCAGTTTTTCCAGGAACGTATTCCTTAGAAACAGCAGGGGCGTTAGACTCTCAGACAGGAATTATTTCTCAAACCTTTACTGCTTTTACTCCTGGTTCTGATTCTGTATTACAAGTATATATTAAAGGGGATATTGAAGATGGATTTGATAACTTAAAAATATCTGTCATTTTAGATGATGGTTCTGACACGATTCACGTTTTGGATGATTTAGAAGGTTTGTCAGACCAAGTGGTCTTTACAGCTCAAAGCTTTTCTCTTGCTGGTGTTCCTGATGATATCAAAGGTGTTCATATCGAAGCTGTGAATGATGATGATTTTGGATCAGATGCATTGTTGGACAACATTGATATTGGAACAACGACAAATTCTAAAATTATAAATGCGGGTTCTGGAACATGGATTGTTGGTAACTATTCTGATGATAATGTAGATTTTCAGTCAGAGAACTCTACTTTTGGATTGTCTGGCAGTGGTACTTTAGACACGACAGATACTAATTTTAATAATGTTCTTATTGATAATGGTACGGTAACCATTAATGGAAATATTAATTTGGTTGGAAGTTTTACTATAGGTGCTTCAGGAATTTTAGATATAGAAGGTAATAATAGAAGCATTGTTGCGGATAGTATTGTTTTTAGTGGAGGGGCTAATTCTGTAACAGGAACAGGAACGTTGACCTTGCAACCTGCGAGTACAACGAGTGCTATTAATTTAGGAAGTGTTGGTGGAGGGCTAAATCTTTCATCTACAACTTTAGCTGCTTTATCAAATACTTTGACAGGAGTTGTTATTGGCACTGCAGGAACGGGTGAACATGCTGTCGTTGTGGACGCAGTCACGGTAAATGCACCACTTACATTAAATGCTCCAGCAGGAGCTGGCACAACAACAATTAATGGAAATTTAAATGCGTTAGGAGGATTGACAATCAATGGGACAGGTGCGACGACAACGATTAATGCAGATATCGTTACAGCAGGTGTTGCTGTAACAATTAATGACTCTGTTTTAGTTACCGGTGATCGTTTGATTGATACCACGAATGCTGGCGCTGTTTCTACTGGAGCGAATATTACGATTACGGGAACAGGTAATGGAGATAGTGTAGGTAGTAATGATGATTCCCTCTCATTTACTGCTGGAACCGGTGGAGCAATTGATCTTCAAGGTACTTGGGGAGGTACCGACACCTTAAATAATATGACCATTAATTCTGCAAGCACGGTTGCTTTAAATACCATAACCATTGGTAATGCCTTAACTTCAACCACTACCACAGGACGTATTACATTTAACAATACGGTAGTTACAGGTGGAGATGTTTCTTTGACAGCTCTTGACTTCCTTATTAATACGAATGGAAGTATTAATGCAAATAGTGGTACTGGTGATATTACGATGGTGGCCACGGATGGAGCAATTCTCAATGAACAAGCAGGAACGGCCTTAATTGGAAATGATTTGATTTTGACTGTTAATCAAACAGCCGCAGATAATGTTGTTGGAGGTGGGGGGTGTCTGGTCCTTACTACAGATGCAGATACGATTACAGTAACAGCTTCAGATGGTTTTGAAATTTCGAATACAGGAGATGTTTCTTTAACAGCCAATACTACAGGAGAAAGTGGAGGTGGAAGTTTTGATAATACAGCTGGGAACTTAACCTTGAATACCATTAATTTAGGTACGGGTGATTTCACAGTGAATATGTTTACTTCTGGAAGTATTTTGGATGGTAATGGAGCAACATTAAATATCACAGCAGGAGATGCTTCGCTATTTTCTCAAGGAAGCGTTGGAACGGGTCTAGATCCTATTGAGACTTCGGTAGCCACAATTTCTTTAACGACAGGTGGAACGAACGGAGTTCATGTTACAGAAACCGATAATGTTGAAGTTCAATTCTTGACAGCAACGTCTGAAAGTACTTTTATTAGTGGCGGCGCATTGACTATTGATACTACAGGTACGGTAACGAATACGGGTAATTTACAATTTTTGGTCGATGATGGAATTACGGTCAGCGACGACGTTACGGTGACAAGTGGTAATATTATCTTTAATGCGGATGCAGATTCTGATGGTGTGGGCGCCTTTACCATGAATGCATCGACAACCATATCCACAGTGACTTCCGGAGCATTAACTCTTACCGCTTCAGATGCTTCTACATTAAGAGGTATTAATTTAGCATCTGGTGCCGACTTAGGATTGAATGTGGGTTCGGGTACTGTTGTTTATACCGCTAATAATGCTATGACATCGATTAGTGACACATTAGATATTAGTGCAGGTGTTACCCTAGCTCTCAATGGTCAAAATTTAACTACAACAACTTTAAGTTATGCAGGAACGTTAAGAGTCTTAGGGAATGAAACTATCATTGCACCTTCTGGCATTGGGATAACAGGGACATTTGAGTTAGTAGGAGACGGAGGGGGAACCTCAGAGACTCGTAATATTGGATCTGGCCAATCAATCGGTCTTAGTACTTTCTTTAATTTAGTCGTCAATGATACTGCAGGAACTCCAGATTCCTTTGTTTTCGCAGGAGCAATTACTGTCAATGGTAGTTTTACTTTGACTGCCGGTAGCGTTACAGCTCCTACGACACTTAATGTGGCCAGCGACTTTTCAAATTCTGGCTCCTTCACACATAATAGTGGAACAGTGGTTCTAAATGGACAGGACCAACAAATCAATGGTTCCACCACCTTCAATCATTTGACTAAAGATATTTCAGGTGGAGGCGCCTCTAGAACCTTAACTTTCCAAGAAGGAACCACACAAACTATTGCAGGGACCCTAACCTTAACAGGGGATGGCTCCAATAAATTATTATTAAGATCCACCACTGATACGGTTCAATGGAGTTTGGATCATACGACTGGATTTACAGGAAATCAAAGTGTGACGGATGTGGATGTAAAGGATAGTAATAATACAGATGCTCAAGCGCTTGTTCCTGTATCAAGTATCGATTCCTTGAATAACGTGAATTGGAATTTTGTAGTTACTACTATTGGAGGAACAGTATATTCAGATCAAGGAACTACTACATTAGATGGTGTGACAATCAGGTTGATTTCTAATGGCGTAGACCAAGGGACGCAAGTTTCTGCAGGTGGTGGTTCCTATACTTTTGCAGGACTTACTTTATCAAGCACTGAGGTGGTTTTGGTTTATATTGACGGAGATGCAACAGATGGTACAACTGTGACGCGTCTTGGAGGTACGGATATTTCCGATTTAGACATATACGGAGATACTCTAATTTTAAGAAGTGATGATGTTGGCGCTGTAACCCAATCTGATTTGAATACAGCTAAGGGTGCTCAAAGTGATGTGGAAATTCTTTATTCATTATCAGGTAGTAATATCACAGTTTCGGCTAATACAGAGTTATATATTTGGGGTAACAAAACATTTGAGACTCCTGCCAGCGCTACATTAGAAGTTGAAACTGTTGAAATTCCTACGGGTGCCACCATGATATTAGGTGCTAATAGTATTTTAAAAATAACGGGCGATGGAACTCCTTTAACTGGATCTGGGTCATTAGACACAACAACTAATACACCGAATACGGTTCAGTTTACCAATGAAGGTACTGTAGATGTAACAGCAGGTGGTCCTGTTTCTAGTTTTAATAACTTAACTTTAACACCATTAGAAGTTACAGCCTTTGCTGAAGATAACCATTTGGTAACAGATTCCTCAAATTTAAATGAGGCGGTTATAGATACAGCTAATGGTTTCATTTACTACGCAACTAATGATACGTCTGCTGAAATTTTTAAAGTTCGTATTTCAGATTTTTCTGTAGTGGGTATTCTTACTTTAAGTTCTGGAGAAAATAATATTGGTGCGGCAACCATAGACACGCAAGGAAATGCAGCTTACTTTGGAACCGGGACGAGTCCAGGAATTATTATTAAAATAGACCTTGTGAATTTTCAACGAGCTGGAGCCATTACTTTAGCTTCTGGAGAAAATAATATTTCAGCGGCTGTTTCTGATTTATCAGGAGCGACTAATTATGGATATTTTGTTACCAACACATTTCCTTCTAAGATTATTAAAATCGATTACTCTACATTCACGCAAGATGGTTCTACATTAACGTTAAATTCTGGAGAAAATATTTATAAAGCAGTAATTATTGATGAAGGGGCAGGGACGGATGGAGAACTTTATTTAGGAAATAATGCATCCACGGACAGTGGTTTTGTTCGAGTAGATTTAGACACATTCACTCGTACAGGCTTTACTAATTTGGATGCCTCTGATGACTTTATTCGAGTCGCTGCGATTGATACCTCTGGAGCCACTAGCTTTGCTTATTTTGGAACCGGGACTAATCCGGGTCGAGTGATTAAGGTTAATTTGAGTACATTGACACGTGTGGGTGCCGTTGATTTTGCTTCTGGGGATATTGCTGGTGATACGATGGCAATTGATACTGTGAATGATTTTATTTACACAGGGGTAACCAGTTCGAATGATGAATTGATTCGAATTGATTTAAATAATTTTACGGTTGGGGGTCGTTCTAAAATAGAGCTTTCAAGTAATAGAATTCGTGGTGGGGTTGTCGATACAGCCGGAGGGTTTGCTTATTTTGGAATAGGTTTTGGAAGTAGCGGTATTGCGAAAGTGAACTTAACGACTTTTGTTGAGGATGATTATTTGAATACCACCTTAGTGGCTTCAGGGGCCAATTCAGGTGTGATTGATGTGGATGGTGGGTTTGCATACTTTGGTAGTGATAGTAATAAAATTTTTAAGATTCGTCTTTCTGATTTCCAAATGGTATCTATTTTGTCACTTTCATCAGTGGGTAGTATGAGAGTGGGTGCTTTTATTGATACTTCATTAGGTTATGCTTATTTTCCAACATCTGGACAAAAACTGGTTCGTGTGAACTTGTCCAACTTTACATCCGATGATTTAGCTTTAGGTTTTACTCCTAATGGGACTGTTTATGACTCGATTAATAAAAATGCTTATATCACTGGAGGAACCGGCCTTAATCGAATTGATATTTCAGCATTTTCTTTAAATGGGTCTATTGTCTTATCTGAAAGTCCTACATTTAATGCAGCAGCTACTTTAATTGATGAGTCTGCAGGTTTTGCCTATTTTGCAACCGATACAACACCAAGTAAAATCATGAAAGTTAATTTAAGTACGTTTACAGAAGTTGGGTCTGCATTGACTTTGGATGCAGGAGATGGACGTGCTAAATCGGCTGTTTTAGGACCGAATGGTAACTTTGCTTACTTTGGTACCTCTACGTTAACGCCTGCTCGTATTATTAAAGTGAATCTTTCTAGTTTTACTCGAGTGGGTCATATTACTTTAAATACCAATGAAAATGATTTATTTGGTGCTGTCGTATTAGATCCGAATACTGGAATATCCTATTGGGGTGCAACTCAATCTACAAGTAATGCGCATGTCGTGAAAGTAGACTTGAATGATCCTACATTCTCCCGTATAGATGGTTTTACATTTGTAGGATTTTTATTACATTCTCCTAGAGCTGCTGTGATTGATTCTACTGGTGGGGAACTTATTTTTGGTTTGAATACAAATCCAACTCGAATTGTAAAAGTGGATATTGGAGGTAAAGATACATTTCGATTAGGTTCTGGAACAGGACAAACCTTAACGGTGAATGGAAACTTAATTATTGATGGGCCTATATCGGGTGCCGATTTTGATCCTACTATTACAGTAGTAGGTGATTTAATCATTAATAGCTTAGCAAGACTCACTGCATCCGAGTCATCGACGATTACTCTTCAAGGAAACTTGGTTAATAATGGAACCTTTGGTCCGCAAACTGGAACCGTCACATTCAGCGGATCTGGATCTCAAACAATTTCAGGCGCATCTACAACTAGTTTTTATAATTTAAATCATACAGGTTCTGGAACGTTTACATTAGGTGCGAATATGAATGTTTCTAATGACTTTGTGAATAGTGCGGGGGCTGTGGCTTTAGCAGGTTTTAGTTTAGTAGCTGTGGGCACCATTAATAATACAGCCTCAATTACCTCTACAGGAAATATCAATTTAACAGCAGCTTCAATTACAGCTGGAACATTAAATGCTAATTCTGGTTCTGGAGATATTACATTAACAGCTAGTTCAGGAAGTATTGTTGGAACAAGTAGTAGTTTAACAGCAAGTAACTTAACTCTTCTTGCTTCTTCTGGGGCTGTAGGAACTTCAGGGAACCCTGTAGCAACAACAACTTCTAATGTTGAAGGAAGTTACGGAACAGGTGGTTTTTACTTAACAAATACAGGGGCTTTAACCATTGGAGGTATTGGAGCAACTGTAGGAGTAAGTGGTACAAGTGGAGGTGTAACCATTGTTGCTTCCAGTCCATTAACCGTGAGTGAAGCTATTTCAGAAGCAGGAGACGTTACTTTAACAGCAACAGGAGATGGAGGAGGAGACGATGATCTTACCTTAGATGCAAGTGTCACAAGTACCGGTGGAAATGTCATCTTGAATGCGGGTGATGATGTTATTTTAAATGCGGCGGGTGATGTAACGGCATCCAGTGGTGAAATCAGAATTACAGCTGATGCAGGTGGTGGAGCAGGTGGAGGTGGAGTGACACAAGCTTCAGGTAATGTATTAACCACCCCAAGTTTATACGTGAGTTCCGGTGGCAATGTTTTATTAGGGGAAGTGGCAAATAATATTACCACCCTTGCTGCCGATGTGAATGATGCCAGCGCTTTATTGACTTATGCCGATGCGGATGCTTTTGTCTTAGGAACTGTCAATGGAATTACGGGTGTGACGACGAATAATGGTGACGCTACATTGACTGTGAATACGGGTGATTTTATTTTAGCTAATGGAACGGGTGATGAAATTAATTTAGGTTCCGGTCTTTTAACCATTACTGCAAGTGCCGATGAATCCACGATTGAGTTAGGAACCGTTGCTGGAATTCAAATTACCGCAACGGGGGGTATTAATTTTACTGCCGATCATATTGGAATTGATACTACGAGTACAATTATAACTGGAGGAATTGTTAGATTACAACCTTCTTCAGCTAGTCAACTTTTGACGTTCGGTAATGCCAATGGAAAATCTCTTGGAAGTGCTGGAACTTTCAGTATGCAAATACAAGAATTGGATAGATTTACTGGCTCCAATACATTGAGATTAGGTAATGCGTCGAGTGGAGCTGTAACGGTAAGTACATTTTCACCTAGTATTACTGATTTTACTAATGTGGCAATCATTACGGGTTCTACAATTATTCAAACTGCGAATTCAATTACAGCAACCAATCTCAGGCTTGAAAGTGTCGGGAATATTGACTTTACACCTGCATCGAATTCAAATGATATTGATGTTCTAGCAGTTTCTATTTCTGGAACGGGAACACTTGATTTTGACAATACGACTGCGTTGACCCTTGGTACCGTAGATGGACTTTCTGGTATTCAAACAACAAATCAAAATGCCACGGTAGAAGCAGATACGGGTGGTATCAATGTTCAACAAGCTATTAGTGTAGGAAGTGGAACAATTACATTAAATGCTTTAGGTGCTGATCAACTATTAACAATTGGTGCAAATGTTTCAAGTACCGGAGCTGTGAACTATACAGCAGATAATATGACTTTAACGGGTACAACTACAGCGACTGGAGTAACAGTAACGTTAAATGTCGCAGCAACTTCTTCTCATGCTGTTGATTTAGGTGGTGCTGATTCAACGTCAGCATTAGGCCTAACGAATACAGAATTAAATACGATTACCGCAAATATTATTCGAATTACTTCTGCACAAAATATATCAATTACTTCAGCTATTAATCTTTCTGGAACGAGCACCTTATCGTTGATTACTGGAACATCGTTTGGTACCGTGACTCAATCAGGGTCTGCTACGATTACCGAGACTAATTTGAGAATATCCGCTGAAGAGACGGTTACTTTAATCGAAGCAAATAGTGTTACAAATTTAGCTATTGTAGTGAGTGATTTCGATCCTATTAGTTTTACGAATGCAGGGGATTTAACTATTACCAGTGTTGATGGTGTGGACGGAGTCGCTTCAGGTGCTGGTGGATTTGCCACTGTAACGTTGACGACTAATGACGGTGATTTGAGCATTTTAGATACGCCTGCTACGTACGATGTGTTCACAACTGGAAATATGCTTTTAACTGCAGGAGGTGTAAATAACACATTAACGATTACAGGTGCCATTAGAAGTCAAGGCACCTCTTATACTCTTGTGGCAGACAATATGACCCTTACGGGCTCAACACCAGGGACTGCTGCAACTCTCTATATTCGTCAAGTGACTAATGGACGTGAAATGGATTTTGGTACAAATACTGTTGGGAAGCTATCATTAACCCAAGCCGAATTAGATACACTTCCAAATCAAATTCAAAACTTATTTATAGGTGATTCGAATACTGGAAATATTACTTTTACTTCAGCTATTACTCGTAATCAAAATGGCAATGATATGTCACTTACAACAGGTGGAACCATTACGCAATCTGCTTCTGCAACTATTTCAACCAATACTTTAGGAATGATTAGTGTTGGATCGATTACTTTGACTGAAGCCAATGCAGTATTTGAAGTTGCAGCTAATATTAGTGGAGCGGGAAACACCTTTAATTTTACAGAATCCAATGCACTTCTTTTAGGGTCTTACGGAGGTGCTACTAATATTTCTACGAATAATGGGGACGTGACAATTAATGTAACGGCTGGTGATTTCGATATTACGAATCGAACAGGAGATGAAATTGGTATTGGTTCAGGTACTTTAACCTTTAACTTGAGTGGCGTCGATGCAGACCTTGACTGGGGTACCACGGCAGGTATTCAAATTACAGCCAATGGAGGTATTAATGTTAATGCGGATCATTTGGTGATCCATAATTCTTCTACCATTGCGACATTGGGTGAAGTCGTTATTACCCCAGCTACAGTAGGTCATAGTATCAATCTTTCTGGAGGTGGAGCATCTCAGGGAAGTAACGGTATTATGGAATTAGGGTCTCAAGAATTAGATAATATCACAGGTGCCACTGCTTTTCGTATTGGGGATTCCAATACAGGAAGCATTACAGGAACCTTTATACAAAACATCACTCCATTATTAGTATTAACTTCCAATGGACCTATTAGTAATAATTCCATTAATGGTACCAATGTCAAATTAGTAAGTGTCGGAGCAATTACTTTATCGGGTGGAACGATTACTGGAAATCTTGCCGCTTCGATTTCAGGTTCTGGAAATGCATTTAGTTTTACTTCAACCGCGGATATCAGTCTCGGAGGTGCGGTTGACGGTTTGAGCGGAATTGTGACAACGAATGGGGCTATCTCTTTAACATCAACAAGTAATGACATCACAATTACAAATACAGCTGCGACGTTTGATCTAGATGCAGGTACAAGTACGCTTGCACTGACCGCTTCTACGGCTGATGCCATTATCACAGTTGCCGGGGATGTTCGGGGAACCGGTGGTGTGACATATAATTCAGATCAACTTGTATTAACCGGAGACACGACAGCAACGGGTGCTACCGTAACTATTGATGCTGTCGCTCATGCAGTTGAATTTGGTTCAGCGGACTCAACCTCGCTTCTAGGTTTAACCGATGCCGAAATTGATACGATTACAGCAAATTTATTACGTATTGATTCAGCTGGGGGAATTAATTTTGCCGAAGCCATCTCTTTCGACAATATTACCAACCTTTCTTTGACTACTACAGGATCCTCTAATGATATCACTCAAGCAGGAGGTGCGACTTTAACAGGTATTGCGAATTTAAAAGTAGTTGCTGGGAAGAATCTCACACTTAATGAAGCAAATGATGTGGACCAAATTGCAGGTGATTTTAATGGTACTGATTTTCAGGCTCGAAGTTTTAGTTTTGCGGATGTGGATGATTTGATTGTAGGAACTGTTGATGGTATTACAGGTATTGATTATGATGGTGCCATCAATACTACGAGTGGCCCCATTACTGTTATAACGACAGACGGTAATTTAACAATCGATGAGGACGTTATTGCCGACAGTTTTTCAACAATGACTTTAACTGCTGGTGGAACGAACCGTGTTCTCACAATTAATGCTCTTGCTCAAGTTTCAGGCACACAGTTTTTGACTTTGACAGGAGATAATATGGATTTTACTAATGCTAGTTTTTCATTAGTGCAAAGAGCCCATCTAAAACCAAGTACAGCAGGTACCCTTATTCATATTGGGTCTGCTGATGCAGCTGGTATTTTAGGATTAACCGATACCGAGTTAGATAAATTTTCTCCTGCAAGTGGAACCATATTAAGAATAGGCGACTCGAATAGTGGAAATATTGTATTTACAGCCCCTCAAACAAGAATTTCATCCAATAATGAAGCGTCATTTATTACAGGGGGCACGATTACTCAGCAAGCAGGAGCTACTTTGGATGTAGGATTTACGGCTTTTCAAAGTGTGGGAGCAATTACGTTGAATGAAGCTAATCCAATGAGTGCTATTGCTGTGAATATTACAGGTTCGGGCAATGCATTGAGTGTGACAAGTGTATCCTCATTTAGTCTTGCCCCTTTTACTGCAGATGGTATAAATGGTATTACGACGAATGATGGAGATGTGACATTGACAAATAATGTAGCAACGGATGTGGAATTTGCCTCTACAACGGGTACAGAGGTGGATGCCGGTGCTGGATTCTTTACTTATATCTTGGGTGCCGATGAAGCTCAAATACGATTTGGTATCACGGGAACAGTTGAAATTATTGCAACGGGTGGAATGAGATTTGTTGCCGATAACATTGCGATTCGAACAGACAATACCATGACAGCTGGTGGAACGGTTACGTTTGAGCCTGCCAATGCAGGTCAATTAGTGAACTACTCAAACAGCGGAAGTTTTGGTTTTGGATCTGTAGGTACTATGGAAGTTACAGCGGGTGAAATCGGAGCTTTTACAGGAATTAGTACTTTACGTCTTGGGAATAGCACAACGGGGGCATTGACTACCGTTAATACATCTGCCGGTGGAGGAGCTTCAACCTTATCCTTAATTTCCGGATCGACTATTTCTCAAAGCAATAGTATGTCTGTGACGAACTTAAGGTTAGATGCTGTGGGTAATGTTACTTATAACAATGCATCGAATGATTTTGATACCGTTGCGATTAATGTGAGTGGAGCTAGTAATACGGTAGATATCAGAGATACCGATGACTTAGCATTAGGAACGGTAGATGGTGTTACTGGTTTAACGACGAATAATGGGGATGCAACAGTTACTGTTGGAACCAGTATGACTCAGGCTGGAGGTGCCTTAATTAATGTAGGTACGGCTGGTTTTGGCATTACAGCTTCAGGTAATGTCGACCTTTCTACTGAAAATAATACATTAGCGACTATTGCGGCTTCGATTACAGGTGCGGGTAATACCTTTGCCTTTACGGATGCGGATGTGGTGACAGTAGGAACCGTGAATGCACTTGTGGGTATTAACACGAATGGAACGACGACTTTAAATGCAGGAACGAATATTGTGGTTGATAACAATATTATTGTCACTAATGCAAATCTTACTTTGAATTCAGATTCAGATTCGAATGGTACTGGAAGTATTACTATTAACCCCGGAGATTTGGTGACAACCGTTACTTCAGGAGACATTATATTAAATGCATCTCAGGATTCGACTCTTGGAACGATGAACCCAGCAGGGGTGTTAGATTTAAATGTTAACGTAGGATCTATCGTTTATACAGCAGGTGATTCTGTTTCGGTGGTGACGCTTGATATTGCAGAAAATGTTACATTGGCACTTGTTGGAGAGACTTTAGTAGCAAGTACTATTGTTAATGAAGGCACCATTCGTGCCCGTGGTGATGAGAGTGTAATTGTCACAACTAATGATACAGACTCTGGAACTTGGGAATTTATAGGAACTGATGCTGGGGCAAGCCGTACACTTCCAACATTTACAGGAGATGACTATTTCAATTTAGTCATTAATGATACGAATGGTACTTTAGATACTTTTGATGCTGTTGGTGTAACGGTTGCAAATATAGGAACGACTACATTAACAGCAGGACAGCTAACGGTTGCTTCAGGCACCTTTACTACAGGAGCTTATACGCAAACCGGTGGAATCTTTGTAGCCGGAGCAGGTAGTTACGTGGGAACAGCAAATTCATACAATCAGAGTGGTGGAACTTTCAACTCCCCATCAGGAGGTATGACAGACACAGACTATATACTTTCTGGAACAGCTATTTTCAATCAAGGTGGGGACGTTACAGCTTCAGGTGATTTTGATTTATCTGGAACAGCAACCTTTAATGATAGTGCCAATAATTTAAATATTGGTGGTAACCTTACTATTGCCAACGGAGGAACTGTTTCATTCAATGCTGATGAAGGAACCGTTGTTTTTACAGGTACGTCTCATACCATAGATCCTGATAACACAACAGCAGGAGTTACTTTCTATAACTTGACCTATGACCAAAGTGCTACGAGCAATGCGGCATCCTTACTTGTGACGGCAGATGAGAGAGTCACAATTACCAACACCACAACCTTAAAAGGAAATGCCACCAATGATTTAACTTTAGATAGTACTAGTGGGGGAACTCAATGGGAAATTGATCCACAAGGAACAAGAGATTTTAGCAACATCGATGTTCAAGATTCCAACAATGTAAACGCAACCGCTGCGGCGGCGGGTGCTGGAAGTCTTGATTCTGGCAATAACACGAATTGGATCTTTTTTGGGGATGTGGCAGGGTTTTTATTAGATGCAGTAGGAGGTAGTGGAATTGCTGGAAAAACCATCGCAGTTTCTGTTAACGGAGGAGCTGCAACCTTAGCGGCATCAACAACAGTTTCTTCTGGAGCGTTCACGGTTTCCGGAAATACTTTTTCTAGTGGTGATGTGATTACATTTTATGTTGATAATGACGGAACTGTTGACGCAGTTACCGTGACGCTATCCAATATCGATTCCACAGCAGGTGCTCTTTCAAATATTAGTCTTCATCAAAACCATTTAACGCTTCGCCATGAAAATGGCGGGCCTATAACGAATGATAATTTAGATACAGCAAATAATAGTGGTGATAGTGATATTGCTGCGATTTACACAATTGATGGTGGTGATAATGTTACGATTGCGACTGGTGAAGAATTGTTGGTTATTCTTGGGGCAACTTATACTCCTGGAGCGAATGTTACGATTAATTCCGGAGGTACGATTGATATAAGAGGAACTTTAGCTGTAGGTGCTAATACTATTGATGTGAATGGAACATGGCAATCGAGTGGAAGTGTTACAGTGGGAGCTGGTGTTTTGAATGTTGCTGCTAATTTTACTCAAACAGGGGGTGTAATTCCTGATGTTACCTTTGATGGAAGCTCGGGAATTATAACCCAAACGGCTGGAACTATAGGTAATCTTACCTTTACCCATACCTCAGGAGACAAAGATCTATTATCTGATTTTACAATAACAGGAGATCTGACCGTTTCAGATACTGTAGGAAGTGCAGATATTGAAGGAGTTGGTGGGACAAGAACAATTACAGTAGGAGGAAATTATATTCAAAACAATACAGGTGATTTTGGTAATTCCAACTTGGTATTAACGTTTGATGATTTGGGAAGTGGTACAAGTCACACTATGACCATAACGGCAGGAACCTTTACAGCAAATTTAGATTTGACGAATGCAGGCCAAACTGTTGATTTGAA
>JAJDCD010000015.1 GCA_029261035.1 Candidatus Omnitrophota bacterium | reverse complement strand
CTTCCAGCAGCTTGAGTGAAAGCGGAAGAGGCTAAGATGCGGCCTGAGGTGTGAGTTACTGTACCATCATTGTGAGTGTAAATAACATTAGTATCAAATACTTGAGCACCAAGAGCGAGAGTTCCTGAGTCAAAGGTAAGGCTACCTGCGGATAAAAATGCGTTAGTCAAAAGAGTTAGAGTGTTAGAAGCTTTGTTGATCCGAATGTTAGGGGAGAGAGTGCCCGCAGAATGAGTAAAAGATTGAGCGTTGGTTCCAGTAAAATTAAGTGTAAAAACTTGAAGAATGCCAGAGGAAGAAGTTAGAGAGAAGTTACCTTCCAGATTAACTGTTATAGCTGAAGAGCTAGCAGTAACATTAGAGTTCGTTAAATTGGCAAGCAGATTTCCTAAGATGGTCATATTACCAGTGAATGTTTTGGTGCTGCTTGTGCTGCTGAAGTTAACATCATTAAAAATAGCTCCATCTGGGTTTATGCTAGCTCCCGCCCCGTCAAAAATAACTGTACCTGAGTTATGATTGAAAGTGGCTCCTGCCCCGATATTTGAAAATGTAGTAGTACTAGAAAAGTTCATATTTCCAGAAGGGGCTGTTGTAGTCCCTCCGGAGAAAATGTATGTACTATTAAAATCAGCATTGCCCGTATTGCCATTAAAAACTCCTGAAGAATGAGTGTAAACCCCGTCGAGTTGAAAAGCGAAGGTGGAAATATTTAGACTTGAAGTTGCATCTGCAGTTCCCCCAAGAGTAAAAGATCCCGTACTGTTAATTGTGAAATTTGATGCAAGAGTAACGGTTTCCCCAGGCTCGTCAATGCGGAACTGGGCTGCAATGATGCCTCCTGTCTGAGTTAGAGAGTGTGTGGTATCTCCTGTAAAGGCAATTCGTAGATTTGAATTTCCAAAAGTACCATTTTGAGATTTGCTAAAATTCCCAGAAACAGTCATTGTGCGGACTCCGCCGGTTCCAGCGATGGTGTTGTTAGTGTTGGCTACAGTAACATTTCCAAGAATAGTAAAGTTGCTAAGAATATTTTTTGTTCCACCGGTAGCGGTAAAGTTAATGTCGGTTATTGTTCCAGCATTTTGTGTTAGGTTCGCAGTTCCACCATCAAAGGTAATTGAGTCTATGGTACCACCGCTTTGAACAAATGTAGTAGCAACCAATAACGTTCCGGATGTCACATTAACAGCGCCGCTTCCTTGAGTATATGTTTGGTTGACATCTACGGTGTTCGCATTGACATTCAAAGTTCCATCCATAATCATGTGTTGTGCATTAACAGTGTCTCCCGGAGTGTATGTGTGCCCCGATGGAATGGACAGAGTTGTTCCACCTACCATATTCAGTACATTAGCCGCCATACTGAATGTGCTGGTGATATCCGCTGTCCCTGGATCAACAGTCGTAAATGCCGTTGCAAGGTTTGCATTTGTGATAGCTCCGCCTCCTTCGTGGCGTAATGTCAGACGATTTTGAACAATGGCAACTCCTGCGACTCCTGTGGATGGCGCTATAAATACGGTAACTCCATTAGGGGATTCGTTGTTAAAAAACAATGTAACAACATCTCCACTAGATAAGGTAAGACCCGTAAGTTCATAAGCGCCAGTTGCATCTGTATCATCTGTTGTAACTATATTGCCGCCATTGATGGAGACTGCGACTTCAATGCCAGCACCTAAAGCGCCTAAAGAAGAATTGAAAGCGTTTCCAGTAATACTTACAGGGAACTGCCAGTTTGTGTTATTTCCTGAACTTGTAGAATCTCCTGGAGTAATGATGGTTACATTGATGTTGTTAGAGTCTTGAGCGTCAACAAAATTAATGACACGTGTTCCCTGAGGGTCAAAGGCCCATTGAGTTCCAGGATTGTTGCTTCGAAGTCGAAGAAGATCTCCGGATACACCTGTGAGTGTTGTTGTTGCCAGAATAGTTTGAGTGGTGCCAGAACCAAAGGTGAGGTCATCTGTTGCGACAACAGATTTTGTAAAATTGTTGAAAGTGGTAGAGCCTAATACAAACTGGAGTGTTCCATTTAGTTCAACAGTTCCGTTGTTGTGATTAAACGTTCCACCACCCGAACGGTCAAAATAGCCTTCTAAGGTCATAAGGCCTGATGTGGAATTGAAGACACCGCCATTTTGATCAAAGTCTCCACGAGCTGGTGTGTTTGCATTAATATCAATGTTATGACTAGAGCCATTAAAGGTTCCACCATTAATAACCATATTCCCATTAACAGTAATGATATTAGATTGGTTAAAGACACCGGAGTCCAGTTGAAAGGTGTTCGGACCATTAACAGAAAAGTCTTGAGAATTTTGATTAAAAGTTCCACCGCTTTGTACAAAACTACCAGCAATAATTAGGGAGTTTGTAGGTTGTAATGTGTCGTTGGCATCTGTTGGGTTCCAAGTTACATTAAAATAGTCCGTGGTTCCAAAGTCAAAAATTGTAAACGTATCGGGGTTAGAATCACCATTTCCAGTAAACTCCCAAGTTCCTGAGTTTATGTCTTGAGGGAATGATGCAGGAACAGGAGAAAGAGTTTCTGTTCCTTGAAGTTTTAGAGTGCCGTCATTTGAAAAAGTAGAAAAAGTTCCCAGTGTTAGGTTTTGACCAGCTAAACTAAGTACACCCGAAGTAATGGTTAAGTTTCTACTTTCTTGAAGGACGAGAGCTGTTAGAAGTGTTACTTCGCCACCTGTTTTAGCTACTTCAAAGTGAGTTCTAAAATTACCTCCTGTGTGGGAGAATGTTTGTGTCCCAGCACCTGTCATTTTTACTGTGATTGTTAAAGTAGGGGAGGTTTGTCCTAGTGTTCCAGCAGAAATAGAAAAGTCACCTCCCACATTAAGGTTTAATGCGACTCCTGCAGAGATTAATGTACCATTAGCAGTTTTGGTAAAATTACCTGTAATAATAAAGTCATTTCCATTGACAGCGAGTGTTTGAGTCCCACTTGTAGAAGCGAAAGTAGCATCGCCAATAGACCCAGCTTCTTGTGTGATTGTAATTGTGGTACTACCATTAAAATTGATAGCATTGACGACACCGCCCGTTTGAGTATATGTTTGAGAAACGTCTAAACTTCCTGTTCCTACAGTGACCGTACCATCTGAAATAGAGAAGGGAACATTGATGTCTATAGTATTATCTCCGACAGCAAAAACAGTGTTACTTCCTGAAATTGTGACTGAAGATGTAGAACTGAATTGGACATTAGACGTGAAAGTAACCGTTTCGTTAGCATCATTTAATAAAAAATGAGCGTCAATATCTCCAGAAGTGACTGAGAAATTATGATTGGTGTCCCCAACGAAACGTAATGTCAAATTAGCATTACCAAAAGCTCCAGCAGTTTTTGAGAAATTACCCGTTAATGAAAGGGTAGATGCGACTCCTGCATTTACAGTTTGCCCATTGATGACAGATAAATCCCCTAAGATATTAAAACTTTTCAAAATAGACTTTACACCACTTGAAGCACTAAAAGTAAGGTTGAATAAGTTTTTCCCATCAATATCAACATTAGTGGTACTGCTACCATCAAAAAGAACAGTGCCGCTATTGTGTGTAAAAGTAGATGCAGCAGCAATGGTAAGATTGTTAGAGAAATGAGTTGTTACAGAGCTGGCGCTGAAAGTCCCTCCGGTTATATTAACACTACCATCAAAATTACTGTCTCCATTATTTCCGTTATAAGTACCACCAGAAATATTTGTTGCTCCATCAATTTCAAGAGTGTTGCTATTAGTGGAGAAGCTTCCATTTTGAATAGTTAAAGAACCTACAGAGGTGATAGAGAAGTTATCAATAAGGCTAATAGATTCACCAACTTCATCAATTACGAGTTGTCCTGCAAAGTTTCCAGAGTCTTGATCAATGGTGTGAGCGGCAGCTGTAAAATTAAAGGTAAGGGTGGCATCTCCGACGTTTCCAGAACCTGCTTGAAAGTAATTACCACCAATTTGCATTGTTACTGCGAGTCCACCAGATCCGATAGGACCATTGCTTGTTCTTGAAAAGTTGCCAGTAAGAGTAAAGCTATTTCCATTTACAGCAATAATACGATTTCCACTGGTGTGAGAAAATATAGCATTGCCAATAGACCCAGCTTCTTGAGTGAGTGTTATAGTACCGGTACCATTAAAATTAATATCATTTACAGTACCTCCTGTTTGGTTAAATGTTGAAGAGAGATCTAAGCTTCCAGTTCCTACGGTAACAAGTCCATTAGATATGGTGAAAGGAACATCAACATCTACTGTATTATCTCCAACAGCAAAAACAGTGTTGCTTCCTGAAATCGTGACAGAAGATGTGGAGTTGAATCTGACATTGGATGTAAAGGTTACTGTTTCGTTAGCATCATCCAATAAAAAATGAGCATCAAAATCATTAGCAGTTTCAGAAAAATTATGATTCGTGTCTCCAATAAAACGTAACGTGAGATTGGCATTACCAAAAGAGCCTGATGTCTTTGAGAAATTACCAGCTAATGAAAGGGTAGATGCGACTCCTGCATTTACAGTTTGCCCATTGATGACAGATAAGTCCCCTAAGATATTAAAACTTTTCAAAATAGATTTTGTGCCACTTGAAGCGCTAAAAGTAAGGTGAAATAAGTTTTTCCCATCAATGTCAACGTCGTTGGTGGTGCTGCCATCAAAAAGAACAGTTCCGCTATTGTGTGTAAAAGTAGATGCAGCAGCAATGGTAAGAGTATTAGAAAAACGAGTTGTTGCAGAGCTGGCGATGAAGGTCCCTCCGGTTATATTAACACTACCATCGAAATCGCTGTCTCCATTGTTTCCATTGTAAGTTCCGCCAGAAATATTTGTTGCTCCATCTATTTCAAGCGTGTTGCTACTGGTAGAGAAGCTTCCGTTTTGAATTGTTAAAGAACCTATAGAGGTGATAAAGAAGTTATCGATAAGGCTAATAGATTCTCCAGCTTGATCTATTAGTAATTGTCCGGAAAAACTTCCAGCATCTTGATCAATCGTATGTGCTGCTACTGTGAATTCCATTGTAAGGAAGACATCTCCAACGACACCGGTTCCAGATTGAAAGTAATTACCCCCGATTTCCATTGTAACGGCGACTCCGTCTGATCTAATGTCTCCATTGTCTAGTTTTGTGAGATTTCCAGTGATGATAAATTTATTTCCGATAGTGGCAATTTTTCTGTCGCCACTCGTAGCAGAAAAGGTAGCGTTAACAATTGATCCGGCATCTTGTCTAATAACTTTATTACTAGTTCCATTGAAGTTGATTTCATTAACAATTCCACCCGTTTGAGTATAGGTTTCTGAAAGGTCTAAGCTTCCAGTGCCTACGGTGACGAGTCCGTCAGAAATTGTAAATGAGGTATTTACATCTATAGTGTTATTTCCAACAGCAAAAACAGTATTGCTTCCAGAGATGGTGATCGATGCGGAGCTACTGAAAATAACATTAGAGGTGAAGGTGAGTGTTTCATTAGCATCATCGAGTAAAATTTGGGCATCAATATCATTAACGGTGTTGGAGAAATTATGGCTTGTATCTCCAACAAAGCGTAATGTCAAATTACCATTACCAAAAGAACCTGCAGTTTTTGAAAAATTACCTGTTAATGTAATAGTAGAAGCTACACCTGCATTTACCGTCTGACCATTAATAATGGATAGGTCTCCTAAAACATTGAAACTTTTTACTATAGACCTTGTTCCGCTGGTAGCATTAAAATTAACGTTAAATAAATTGATGCCATCAATATCGATCGTATGTGTGCTGCTACCATCGAAAGAGATTATTCCGTTATTATGATTTAATGTAATGGCTGCGGCCATGGTAACGGCATTTGAAAAGGTGGTGGAAACGGAGCTAAGATTGATTGTTCCAGCAGTTGCAGTGAAGGAGTTGTTGAAGTCGGGTATGGTAGCGCTAGGAGCATTAAAAGTACCTCCAGAGATATTGACTGTTCCGTCGAATCTTAAGCTTGTGGCTGTTGTTGCATCGAAAAGTCCTGTTCCAGATAGTAAAAAGTTGTCATCTGCTTCAAAATCATTAGCTCCTACATTAAAGGTGCCCGTAGAAATGCTGAGCTGTCCATCGTTTCCAGCAAACCTAAAATCAGAAATTAAATTTACAATAGCACCTGCTGTATGAACCTGAACTTGTGCTTCAAAGTTAGCGGTTGTTGATTGGGTGAAAGTGTGTGTTCCAGAAGTGATGTCTAGAGTAATATTACCATTTTGAGAAAAAAGGCCAGAATCATGATCTAAATTTCCTGTGAGAGTAAAAGTAACAGCCGTATTGGCATTAACAGCATTGCCTGTGAGTGTGAGGTCTCCAGTAATATTCATGCTGGTGGTATGTGTTTTAGTTCCAGAACTTTGGGAATAAATGACATGATGAAAACTAACAGGAGTTGCACCTACTTGAGTTGTTATAGTAGCTGTGGAGCCATCAAAATTAGCAGTCCCTGAATTAGCATTAAAGGCACCTCCTGTAATGGAGAAGGAGTTTGTCGAAATAAACATAGTGGTACCTGATGCTTGATTGGGTGCATCAAAAGTACCTCCAGTCATTACAAAAGGACTTGTGTTGAAATCAAGAGCTGTAGCGTTTGTAGCATTAAATATTCCAATGCCAGAAAGAGTAAAGTTATCATTCATGATAAAACCATTGGTTCCGACATTAAAAGTTCCTGCAGAAATATTAAGATCACCTCCAGCAGCATCAATATGAAAATCGGAAGTTAGGTTAATAATTTTAAGAGCGTTATCTAGAAAAACTTTTATTTGGAATGCGGCAACAGTTGATTGAGAAAAGTCATGAGATGTTGAAGTGACATCTAATGTGATGGTTCCACTGTTGCTAAGACTTCCGTTTGTGTGAGACAAGTCTCCTGTGAGAGTAAAAGTAACAGCTGTATT
>JAJDCD010000014.1 GCA_029261035.1 Candidatus Omnitrophota bacterium | reverse complement strand
CGTCAGCTTTCATTGCCCATGGATCTGGGGCCGTCGTCACGCTGCGTCGATCCAGCGGGTGAGAGTCCCGCCCCGGTAAGTGTCGGAGCGCCGGGTAGTCGGGCCCAGGCGTCTGGAGAGATCCGGGCGACCCGAGCGGGCCGCCAAGAGCCTCGCAAGAGGGAGCAACCATGCAGGCCGCAACATGAAGTGAACGCTGCAGCCTCGACAGAGAAACAATGGGAGAGCCGAGCCGCTCATTTCACGGCGAAGGCCACGTCCGATGAGCTGGTTCCGAATCGCTCTTCGGGTCTCCCCGGGGTACGGGTGGCGGCATGTGTGGAAGGATCGACGCGGAACACGGGAGACCCGTCTGGACTGCCTTTGTCAGGGCAAGGTGTGCCGTATAAGCCGAGTGCGAAGTCGGTCGCTGTTCAGCGGGAGTCCGAGGGGATCGTAGTACCGTCGATACCGGTGCAACATAACGCCGGAGGAGGGAAGGGTCCTCACTTTGATCGTGTCGGAAGCGGAGCTACGCGCGAGGGCATGGCCGGGCATCAGGACCGGTCCAACTCCCCCATCGCTCCATCGAGTGATGTCAAAGTGCGCCACCTCCAACGCCGACTCTGGGCCGCAGCGAAGCGGTCTCCGGAACGCCGATTCCACGCCTTGTACGACCGCATCTACAGAGATGACGTTCTGTGGGTGGCGTGGGAACGAGTGAGGGCAAACCGCGGTTCGGCGGGCGTTGATGGACAGACGTTGGCCGATATCGAGCAGCTCGGTGTTGGGGAGTTTTTGGCGGAGTTGAAATCTGAGCTGCAGGCAGGCAGGTACCGACCGCAGGCGGTCCGACGTCGGTACATCCCGAAGGCTGGAGGTGGAAGTCGGCCTCTGGGCATTCCCACGGTACGTGATCGAGTGGTGCAGATGGCAACGAAGCTGGTGATGGAACCAGTCTTTGAGGCGGATTTCTTGCCGTGTTCGTACGGCTTCCGCCCACGCCGGAGCGCAACGGAAGCGTTGGAGACTCTTCGCAAGCGGGCTTACCGCAACGGTGAAGGGAACTTCGTGCTGGACGCAGACATCCGCGGGTATTTCGACAGCATCGATCAGTCGAAGCTGTTGGAACTCGTGGGTCGGCGGATCAGTGATCGTCGGGTGCTCAAGCTGATCCGCCAGTGGCTTCAGGCCGGTGTGATGGAGGAAGGTCGGGTTCGTCACGGTGTGACGGGCACGCCCCAGGGCGGCGTGATCTCGCCGTTGCTGGCCAACATCTACTTGCATGTCCTCGACGCGCAGTGGACGTCGCAGTATTCCCATTGGGGAACGCTGGTTCGCTACGCAGACGATCTCGTGGTGATGTGTGATACCGCGGGAGCGTGTGAGGAGGCTGAGCGAGTCGTCCGGTTGATCCTGGAGGGCGAGCTGGGTTTGGAGCTTCATCCACGGAAGACGCGGCGAGTCGAACTCACCGGAGGCAAGGAGGGGTTCGATTTTCTGGGCTGCCATCTGCACAAACGGATGAGCGGTCGGTTGTGGGAGCAGTATGGTCGTCGACGCTACTACCTGCAGCGTTGGCCCTCTGCGAGGGCGATGAAGTCGGCGAGACGTCGTGTTCATGCGCTCACCTCGCGACGCTGGAATCACGTGAAGGACGTGCGAGTTCTCATCGAACGTCTGAATCCGATCTTGCGTGGCTGGGGCACCTACTTCCGCACGGGGAATGCCGCGAAGCGGTTCAACCAAATGGACGGCTACGTCTACCGGCGCCTGCGTGATTTCCTCGTGATGAGGAAAGGGTCGCACCTCCGGGCCGGCGAAGCTGTCCGGTGGGATCGTGACTTCTTCTGGAACCTTGGGCTCTATCGCCTGCGCGGTACGGTCCGCTACCCGGAGACAGTGTGATGCTGCGACTCGAAAGATCATCGGTGAGCCGTGTGCGGGAAAACCGCAAGCACGGTTCGAACGGGGGCCTCCTATCGGCTGAACATCGGCTCCGGCCCACCGGTCGGTAGGAGGTCTACCAGTGGTGGCGACCGACGACTACAGCCACCATCTGCTCGACGACGATCTGCCTCCCGAGAGGCTCGGGGGCCAGGTCTTCGACGCGGTCGGCGGGCCGATCCTGATCTCGTCGCAATGGAAGGGGCTGTGGCACCAATTCAAGACTGTGCTGGGAGTGACGGCCTCGGACGGCTCCAACCTGGCCGATAAGATCGCCAATCGAGAGCGCGCGGTGCGGGAGAAGATCTCGTCCTACACCGACCGCGGCGAGTTGGAGCGCGATCTCGATCGGGCGGAGCTTCCGTGGGGGGTGGTTCGCTCGATGCATGAGGTCCTCGACTCCCCGACACTGAAGGCTACGGAGGTCTACGCCGAGGTCGACGACCGCGGTGCAGGCACGCGCAAGGTGATCCAGGCGCCCTACGCATTTTCGGATGCGGATTCCGGCATCCGTGGGCCGGCACCGCACCGCGGCGAGCACAACGCGGAAGTGCTCGACGAGTGGCTGTCGCTTCCGCGGCAGCAGATCGAAGCGCTCGAGAAAGCGAAGGTGTTGCTCCGCGACGAGGAAGCATGAATCGTC
>JAJDCD010000013.1 GCA_029261035.1 Candidatus Omnitrophota bacterium | reverse complement strand
GCTCTCCATTCGGTTGAGGAAAACTTTTCTGTAATTGGCCGCTAGACATCTTAACCAACTCTTCAACCCCTCCCATCTTTCGACTCTCTCCTTCTCCTAACTCTATAAACGCTTTTTCTATTTCCTTGATTTGCATTTCTTTTTCTGTTTCTTTCCCCAAACTAAATCCTTCTGCTTCCGGATCAAATTGATACACTTCCTGTTCTGTGTCTTTCGTGTAGGGTTCGTAAACGTTTGTGTTGGGGTTCCATTGAATGCGTGCAGGCTCCGATCTAAATTCCTCTTCTCCTTCTTTTTGGTATCTAAACTCTAATACCCATTTTCCTTTTTCATTGTGAAGGGTAAGCTCAACCTTTTTTAGATTAGTTACAGCTCCAAAAGAGATCAGCTTCTTCATTCGCTCTCCATTCGGTTGAGGAAAAATTTGCTGTAATTGTCCGTTAGACATCTGAACCAACAATTCAACCCCTCCCATCCCTCGACTCTCTCCTTCACCTAACTCATCAAAGGCTTCTTCTAATTTTCTTTGTAGCCTTTGCTTTTCCGGCTCATATTTTCTGCCATCCCAATACAGTCTTGCAATTCCTTCTTCTTTGCTCTCAGACTCATACATAAACTCTAATTCCCATTCTCCTTCCCCCATCCTTCCAATCTCTAACTCTACCTTTTTTAGATTCATCCCAGCTCCAAAAGCGAGCACCTTCTTCATTCGCTCTCCATTCGGTTGGGGGAAGCTTTTCTGTAATTGGCCGCTAGACATCTGAACCAAGACTTCAACCCCTCCCATCTTTCGACTCTCTCCTTCTCTTAACTCGCCAAAGGCTTCTTCTATTTTTCTTTGTAACCTTTGCTTTTCTGTCTCATACTTCCTTCCATTCCAATACAGTCTTGCGATTCCTTCTTCTTTGCTCTCAGACTCATACGTAAACTCTAACTCCCATTCTCCTTCCCCTATCCTTCCAAGCTCTAAATTTACCTTTTTTAGATTAGTCACAGCTCCAAAAGAGAATGCCTTCTTCATTCGCTCTCCATTCGGTTGAGGAAAACTTTTCTGTAATTGGCCGCTAGACATCTTAACCAACTCTTCAACCCCTCCCATCTTTCGGCTCTCTCCTTCTCTTAACTCGCCAAATGCTTCTCTGATGCTTTCTATTAATGCTGTTTTTGCATTCCTCCTCTGGCCGAGGCTTGACGCAGTAACTGAGGTTTGCCCCATTTGATCTAGAACTCGAAGCACCCTGTCGTTCAGCTGGCGTTGAAATGGAAGTATCGCTTCTGAGGGCAAAGCTCCTAATACCGGTTGTCTTGTTTGAGAAGAAGCGTTAGGTGTTTTTTCTAAATCATTCCATTGTGGAAAAATTTGTTGTTTGTAATTTAATTTTCTATGGATGTCCTCTATGTGCGGATTGAGCGTCAGATAAGAATAATTGTTTTGTTTTAGATGTTCAGCAATGGGCTTTGCATGAAATCCTCCTAATAAAAGAACTGCTTTTTTACTTGGGTTGTCTTGAATCAAATTAAACGCTTTTTGAAAAAGTAAGTTATCTCTTTTTTCTACCAGCTTGTAATTATCTTTTGCCAGTTGAATTAAGTTTTCTAAATGAGGATAAGAATCAAATGGAGTGTCTTTGGATTTAACATTAAACCAATCCTCTCGAGACAAATGAAGTTCGATCAGATTTTTAATTTGCCTCCACTCTTGGTCTTGAGACAAAAAGTCTTTCTGTTCCTGGGTTAACTGAAATTGGGACCATAATTGATTTTCTAGAGACTGCATTTCTTCAAATAACGCTTTTGATTGAATCTCATCTTTTAACGTGTAAAACCCCATCCAATCATAAATCGGACTTTCCTTGTGGATACGAATACCTTGCTCTCGAAGCTCATCAAGTGCCCTTTCAAAATACCAACGCAAATGCCCCTGCGCTCGGCCATGCAGTTTGGGTTTCCAAACAAAATCAACTGAACTGGAGGTTTCCTGAAGCCGCTCAAGTTCTCTTTGGATTTCTGTTTGTTTTTTTTGAATCGTTGATTCCAGCTTTTTAATTTGATGGAGACGTAAGAGCTGAGGCCACTGAAGTTGGTTTTTAGGATCGGAGAGATCCACCTTCAAAAGTTCTTCAGAGAAAAGGGTTAGTCCATTTGCATATCGCATTAATGAAATATGGTTTTCTTCAAATTGCGTTTTAAAGTCATATAACTTTTTAATGTCTCCGCTAAGAAGTCTGCCTTTTAATTTATTCATCTGTTGATCTATTTTACTTATTTCAAACTGAGCTAATGTTGTCGCTTGATACACTTCTTGGATGGCACGAATATTATCAAAATAAGTTTTTTCATCTTCAATACCATAAAACAGAACATTTTTATTTGCTTCTAAAGCATATCTCTCGAGCCCTCCGATATCCCCTTCCTCCGCAAGACGATCCCAAACTTTTTTATTCAATTCTTCACTAGGGGTAAACTGATAAAAGCTAGGATCTAGCTCCAAACTGCCTCCTTCAAAAAGAACAAGCGAAACACCTTCTTCTTCCACCAAATATCGAAGAGTTTTTCGAATGTTGTCTTGGGCGTCTAAACTGTCATGTGCGTCTTGCAGAATATAAACCGAAGGACTTTCTTTCGCTTGAGGTAAGTAAATAGAATCCACTTGTGCTGACTGAAGCTTTTCTTTAATGGGTAGCATTGTTGCATAAGGAGGAAAAACACTGGGTGTCACGGCGCCTAAGTTTTGCAGAGGGGCTGCTTCGAGTATAGTTGTAACAGAAAATACAACCGACATACTTAAAGCAATGACTCTCAGTCCCTTTTTAAACCGTCCACAAAATAGAGAAATCACAGTATGTTACGCCTTTCTAAATGTCTTTAATTAAAAACCAAACCAAACCTCTTCTCCCCCCCCAAAGTGGGGGGCGCAGAAAAACAAATTTTTTGGGTAGATGCAAGAGCGTTGGGGGGGGGGGGGGTTTTGGGTAGCACGACAAAA
>JAJDCD010000012.1 GCA_029261035.1 Candidatus Omnitrophota bacterium | reverse complement strand
CGTAGAGCGTTTAGCGTGGAGCGTATAGGAATCCAAATGTCTGTATTTTATCAGCTTCCTTTGTAGGAAGAAGATAGTTTTTAAGACAAAAGGCCCTAAACGCTAAACGCTATGCGCTATCCGCTAATTACAAAGGAGTATCCTAATGAACGTTGGAAAAGTAAAAAGAGTTATTGGGCCAGTTGTAGACGTGGAGTTTGAAGAGAATTTGCCTAATATTTTTAACGCTTTGAATATTGAATATGAAGAAAATAAAGAGAAGATCAAGATTGTCTTGGAAGTACAACAGCATTTAGGAGATAACCTATGTCGTTGTATCGCTCTTTCTTCAACAGATCTTCTAAAAAGAGGCGTTGAAGTTAAAGATACAGGGAACCCTGTAATGGTTCCTGTTGGAAAAGAAACTTTAGGTCGTATGTTTAATGTGTTAGGAGAGCCTATAGATAATGGCGAAGCTCTTACCTCAGGAGTACACAGAGATCCAATCCACAGGGAGCCTCCTACACTTTTAGAGCAGGATACTCGAACCAAAATTCTTGAAACGGGGATTAAGGTAGTGGATTTACTAGCGCCTTATAGTCGAGGTGGAAAGATTGGTCTTTTTGGTGGTGCTGGTGTGGGTAAAACTGTAATCATCATGGAGTTGATCAGGAACATTGCTAAGGAACATAGTGGTTATTCTGTTTTCGCTGGTGTAGGGGAAAGAACGCGTGAAGGAAATGACCTTTATTTAGAAATGAAAGAGTCGAAAGTTCTTGATAAGGCAGCTCTTGTATTTGGTCAGATGAATGAACCTCCTGGTTCAAGATTTCGTATTGGTTTAACAGGGCTTACGATGGCAGAGCATTTTAGAGATCAAGAACATCAAGACGTACTTCTTTTTGTAGATAATATCTTTCGTTTTGTACAAGCGGGTTCCGAAGTGTCTGCTCTTTTAGGACGTATGCCTTCTGCTGTAGGGTACCAACCTACTTTGGGGACAGACGTAGGAACTCTTCAAGAAAGAATTACATCTACGAAGCAAGGTTCGATTACATCGGTTCAAGCAATCTATGTTCCTGCGGATGACTTGACAGACCCTGCTCCAGCAACCACATTTGCTCATTTGGATGCAACAACGGTATTGAGTCGGCGTATTGTGGAATTGGGAATTTATCCTGCGGTTGATCCTCTAGAGTCTACATCGAAAATTTTAGACCCTAGAATTGTTGGAGACGAACACTATGAAGTTGCTCGTAGCGTTCAACAAGTTCTACAGCGATATAAAGATCTTCAAGATATTATTGCGATCTTAGGGATGGATGAATTGAGTGAAGAGGATAAAGTTGTTGTTTCTCGAGCAAGAAAAATTCAACGTTTCTTTTCTCAACCATTCTTTGTTGCTCAAGAGTTCACAGGAAGACCAGGGCGTTTTGTTCAGTTGCACGACACGATCCAGGGTTTTAAAGAAATTGTTGAAGGACGTCATGATGAAATTCCTGAACAATATTTTTATATGGCTGGTGCTATCACAGAAGTAATTGAAAATTACGAAAAAGAAAAAAACAAATAATTAACTGAGAGCGCTATTTTATGGATGAGAAAAAGATAAAACTTAATATCATTGGTTATGATCGGGTTATTTACCAGGGGGAGGCGGAGTTTGTGGTATTGCCTACACAAATGGGCGAATTGGGTGTTCTTCCTGGACACACGCGTATGTTTGCACTCTTAGAGCCTGGTGATATTCGTGTTAAAAATGAAGGGCGTGAGCAAAGCTATTCGGTTAATAAAGGGGTTGTTAAGATTAACCCTGATGAAGTTGAAGTTTTGAGCGAATAGACCTCGTATTTATGAACCCATCCAGTGTTGGATCTTTATATATTGTTAGTTCACCCATAGGCAATCTCAAAGATATAACCTTTAGAGCTATCGAAGTTCTTTCTCAAGTAGAGCTGGTTTTGGCAGAAGACACGCGGCAAGCGGGTAAGTTACTCAGTCATTATGATATCAAAACACCCAAAACCAGTTATCATGATTATACATCTCCAAAAAAAATATCAGAATTATTAGATCGATTAGAAAAGGGTTCTAGTTTTGCTCTATTGAGCGATAGCGGAACTCCTCTATTGAGTGATCCTGGGTATACGCTTGTTCATGAAGCAGTCGAAAGAGAAATTGAAATAATACCTATTCCTGGAGCATCCGCTCTTTTAGCGGCGCTTGTTTCTACAGGGGCAGCGATGGACTCATTTGTCTTTGTTGGTTTTTTGCCGCCTAAGGGGAAAGCCAGATCGGAACGTTTAGAAAGGATTGCAGAAGAACTAAGAACTCAGGTATTATATGAGTCTCCCTATAAGATTGAGAAGCTTTTAGGAAGCCTTAAGGATACTTTGGGGGCGGATAGACAAATAGTTCTTTGTAGAGAGTTGACAAAGATTCATGAGGAAAAAAGAAAAGGAACGATTGAGGAACTTTTAACTCATTATTCAGAGCGTAAACCTAAGGGTGAGTTTGTTGTAATAATTCCGAAATTGCCGAAAAGAAAATAGATTTAATGGCGTAATTAAAAATAGTGGTTGTTCGGAAAACAGTGTGCCCTCGGCGCTCAGACATGCTCGGCCTTTGGCCTGCGCAACTCGCGGCGAGGGCACACTGTTTTCCTTGAAAGTTGTAAAAACTAGTGGGGATGAAGAGGGTTGGCAACAAAAGTACATCGAGCACTTTTATTGCCTGGGTTTATCGTGTTTCGTTATTTGTCTAAATAACGAAACGCTTATATTATTGACATGAAGTTATGTAAGTTAAGGGATAAAAGCGTTGGTGGTGGTGTTGATATAGAAATAGGATTTATACTATCCGCTAAACGCTATGCGCTATCCGCTAGTAGACAAAAGGTGAGATATGACTAAGAAATTAAAGACGATTGCTATCTTGGCTTCAGGAAATGGGGCTAATGCCGAGAATATAATTTTATCTATCAAAAAGAGAAAGCTCAAAGCTCATTTGGCTTTTGTGTTTAGTGATAAACCTAAGGCAAAAGTGCTTACAAGAGCTAAGAAATTAGGGGTTCCATTTTATTCTTTCGATCCTAAAGAATTTAAAAATAAAAAAGCTTATGAAAATCAGTTGTTGAAGCTTCTGAAGAGCGAAAAAGTAGATTATGTGATATTGGCGGGTTATATGAGAATCCTGTCAACAGCATTCATAAAGGCCTTTAAAAATAGAATTATTAATATTCACCCCTCATTACTTCCATCATTTAAGGGAGCCTTTAGTATTAAAGATGCGTATCAGTATGGGGTGAAAGTTAGTGGTGTGACGGTTCATTACGTTGTTCCAGAGGTCGACAGTGGACCTATTATCGATCAAGCAACGGTGGAATTAAAATCGAAAGATAGCTTGGCTCAATTTGAAAAAAGAATTCATGAAGCAGAATATGAAATTTTCCCAAAAGCACTTAAAAATGTTTTTGAAGGGAAAATAAAATTGAAGGGTAATAAAGTTTTAAGGTAAGCTAATTTAGCTATTCGTTTAACGTAAAGCATAAAGGAGAAAATGATGTCAACAGCAATAAAGAAGATTATTGGAAGAGAAATTTTAGATTCAAGAGGAAATCCAACGGTTGAAGTGGATGTTTATCTCGAAGATGGAAGTTTAGGTAGAGCTGCCGTTCCAAGTGGAGCTTCTACTGGGGAACACGAAGCTGTTGAGCTTAGAGATGGCGACAAGAACCGTTATCTTGGTAAAGGTGTGAGTAAAGCTGTTAAGAACGTAAACTCTGTAATTGCAAAACAGTTAAAAGGAAAAGATGCGTCAGAACAAGAAAAGATTGATAAGTTCCTTATTAAATTAGACGGCACTGCGAACAAAGCAAAGCTAGGGGCTAATGCTCTTTTAGGTGTTTCTATGGCTTGCGCAAAAGCAGTAGCAATATCTAAAGGGATTTCTTTATATCAATATATCGGGGGTTCTAAAGCTAATATTTTACCTGTTCCTATGATGAACATCATTAATGGGGGAGCTCACGCTGATAATAATGTAGATCTTCAAGAATTTATGATTATGCCTTTCGGCGCAAAGTCATTTAAGGAAGCTTTAAGAATGGGTGCTGAAATCTTTCATCATCTAAAAATGATTTTACATGGGAAGGGTCTTTCAACTGCTGTCGGAGATGAGGGTGGTTTTGCTCCAGACCTTAAGAGTAATGAAGAAGCTCTTGAAATTATTATGGAAGCAATTAAGGCTGCGGGTTATCAGGCTGGAACCCAGATAAAAATTGCTTTGGATCCTGCATCAAGTGAATTCTATAAGAATGAAAGATATGTTCTTAACGGAGAAAATTTTAATCAAGTTAAAACCTTCAAGTCTATGGTTGATTTCTATCAAGATTGGGTGGAGAAGTACCCTATTTTCTCAATCGAAGATGGTTTGAGTGAAGATGACTGGGATGGTTGGAAGGAAATTACGGATCGTATCGGCGATACCACACAACTTGTTGGAGACGATCTTTTTGTAACAAACTCGAAACGATTAAAAATGGGTATTAAAAAGGGCGTTGCAAACTCCATCTTAATTAAAGTAAATCAAATCGGAACATTATCTGAAACCATTGAAGCTGTCCGTCTCGCTCAGGCAAATGGATATACAGCTGTAATGAGTCATCGTAGTGGTGAAACAGAAGATTCTACGATTGCGGATTTGGCTGTGGGATTGGATTGTGGTCAAATAAAAACAGGTTCTGCTTGTCGCTCCGATAGAATTGCAAAGTACAATCAACTTCTTCGCATTGAAGAAGAATTGGGAAGTAAAGCTCGATTTGCAGGGGCGATTAAAGGGTTTTTTAAAAAAAAAGCACAAAAAAGTAATAAAACGTTAGCTTTAGTGTAATAACTGAAGACAGAGGTCAGACGACAGAAGTCAGAAATAGCTTTTTTCTGTTGTCTGACTTCCGACTTCTGACTTCAGAGGTTCTCATGCTACGCAAAATTCTTACCTTTTCCATTGTATTTGGAATCATTATTTTCATCATATCTTTATATCTTCCCAGTTTTACCCAAGTGGGACAACTGGTGACTGTCACTAGCTTAATTATGTTACTTATATTAAGTGACTGTCACCCAAAGAAAGTTCATCCCCATGTTGCGTAAAATCCTAACCTTCAGTATTATTTCTGGAGTTCTCATCTTTGTCATATCTCTGTATCTTCCTAGTTTTACTCAAATGAGACAGCTTAAAGAAAAAAATATTCAACTCGCTAAAGAAATAGAACAAGTCAAACTCCAAAATTTAGAATTGGAAAAACAAGCGCTTTTACTTCGAACAGACACCAAATATTTAGAAAAAGTATTAAGAGAAGATCTGGGTATGGTTAAGCCTGGGGAAGTGCTCTATAAGGTAGTTCAAAGGGAACAACGAGAAGTGAATTCTTAGAATTGGTAGCGGGGACAGGATTTGAACCTGCGACCTTTGGGTTATGAGCCCAACGAGCTACCAGACTGCTCCACCCCGCGATAAAATGTTTGAAATTTGCTGATTTTTTTGTAAAATTGCAAAGACGGCTATTATAGAATGGTGTATAGCTTGTGTCAATTGATTACTTAAGCTGAAGAGGGAGTTGGTGTGGCCGATTTGAGCGTATCTGAATTAACATTAGAAAAAATGGAATGTGACTTTTGTGGGACTTTAGAGGCGGAACCTCTCATTCAGGAGTTGAAAGTTGTGAGTTGCACAGGTTGTGGTGTTGCTCATTTAGAGGAAAGACTTCCTGATAGTGCCTTACAGCAGTTTTATTCTGAGCATTACTTTAATAGCGACTCTTCTGGGGAAAAAGGATATTGTGACTATTTAAGAGATAAGCCTTTAATTAAGAGAACCTTTCATAAGCGATTGAAAGAAATAGAAAAGTTTATTCCTTCAAAAGGAAAGGCTTTAGATATTGGGTGTGCTTTAGGTTTTTTTATTGAGGTTGCTAGAGAAAGAGGTTGGAGTGCTGAAGGTCTAGATATTTCCGAATACTGCATTGACCATATTAAATCGGAGGGCTTTAAGGGGCATCTAGGTTTATTTCAGAACTTACAAAGC
This sequence comes from Candidatus Omnitrophota bacterium, assembly GCA_029261035.1. Lineage (GTDB taxonomy): Bacteria > Omnitrophota > Omnitrophia > Omnitrophales > JACROU01 > JAJDCD01. The sequence goes on along the minus strand of JAJDCD010000012.1, from coordinate 266,655 downwards.
GAAGAGAACCATTATGATTTGATTACTATGTGGGATTATATCGAGCATTCCACAACCCCAAAGCAAGATATCGAAAAGGCTTACTCTTTGTTGAAAAAGGACGGCATTTTGATTATGGCTACTCCAGACTTTTCTAGTCTTCCTGCCAAACTATTTGGTAATAAATGGATGGGCTTCAAGGATCATGAACATCTCTATTATTTTTCTAAAAAAGATTTAAATCAATGTGTAGAGTCTTTGGGTTTTGAATTGATTAGTAATAAATTTGCGGGGAAGTATATCTCTTTTGAATTTTTCGCTAATCGTTTGGGGCTTTACTTTCCACTTCTTTCTAAATTCATTGATGGATTTTTTAAGCTCACTCGTCTCTCAAATGTAAAATTCTATTGCAACCCCTGGGATATTCAACTTGTTATCGCTAAAAAGCGATAGGTTAGCTAGTGATTCTGTAAACGTAAAACTTCTGCAGACTTTTCTTTTTAATTAGAGGCATGAGTGTGGTGTATAGACTGCCAATTCGAGTGTCGGATTCTTTGATTAAGGTTACATCGTTTTCATTGGTGTAGAGGTTCTTATCAAACGAAATAACGAAAGCCGAACCCCAATCCTTTGCAATTTTTCTTACCGTATTTATGTCTGAAGCCACAGAGCTATCCCATTGCTTGACTCTGGATTCATGAAAGAGTTTTTTGGAGTAGGGAGGATTTCCTTGATAGAAATCGACTAAATTTTCTGCAGTGGCTTCTTTATTGTAAAGATCCTCGAATATAATTTGTGTTCCTTTCCAATCTGCAATATTTCGATTGTCATACAGTTTTTTGATGAAAACAATAGAGTCTATGTTTCTTTGAATGGGAATTACAGAAAGTATAAAGATAGTCAAAAGAAAAAGGGTTTTAGCTTTTTTTGATAAAAATGATGATGTGGAGCTAATTAAAAGAAATAAAAATAGAATGAAGGGAACGATGAGTGTTGATAGATAACGTTCGTTCTCAGTTAGGTGAAAGCCAAGGCAAAGTGCGCACAATGCAGCTGAGCTCCAAATTAAAGTGAATAATATCAGTTGGAAATGGTTTCGGGCTAATTTCTTTCGGAGCCATTGAATGAAAATAAATAAGAATAAAATAGGCGTAAGTAAAAAGAGTCCCCAGAAAAGCATTGAAGCTAGATCGGAAGGAATATGGTTACTCAGAGGGTTGTTCCAAAGAGCATAAGGGATATTGTTAATTTGAAATGCTGAGGTGACGGAGCTGGCTCTTTCATCTATGACGGTATGTTGTGTTGATACTGGGATTACAGTAAAGATGAGTAGAGAAACGGCACTAAAAAGAGCCAAATTCTTTTTTGAAGACTTGAACCAGCTAAAGAGTCGAACGTTCTGATCTACGAGAATAAAGCATAGAGCAATGAGAGGAAAGAGGCGTCCTGTTTCTTTTAGTTTCATTCCAATCCAATAAAAGCAGATAATCCCTAGTAGAGTGTATATAAAGCGGGAAGTGCTCTGTTTATTTCTGTTTGAATTTTCAGTACTCGATATATAATAGCTTATGAATAAATAGCTTGCAGCGATTGTGCCCCATTGGGCTAAGATATCTAGGTCGGCAATCCAATTAACGCCTCGGTAAAGGGGAGCTGCTGTTAAGAAGATGAGTGTTCCTAAATAGGAAATGAATGTGTTTTTGTTAAGTTTTTGTATCCATAAGAAAACAAAAGTGCCAGTAAGGGCCATGCCAATGATTTTGATCATATCAAATGCGGGCGCGGAGTAACCGAAGATTTGATGGCAGAGCTTAAAGAGGATGGGTTGTAAGGTTCTTGTGGTTTCTAAGCTGATTTCTCCGTGGACATAGAGGGCTGGAGTCAGCGGATTGAGGAATGCTTTTATTAGGGTTGCCCAGTTTTTTTGAATTGAGAAGCTGATTACGTTTAGGTCGTCTCCGAGAGTGAATGGGAGGTTCTGGATAAGGAAGAACCAGAGAGAGAAGCCTATTGAGAATATAATTGCTGCGTGTGTTCTTGTTTTCATTGGGGTATTATAGCAGAAGGTTTATGTTGGGGTAGGGGAAAATGGTTTGGTTTGTTTGGAAAATGCTGCATCCCCGGCGCTCAGACAGTACAAAAATTGAAATGCGATTTTTGTGAACTCGCGGCGGGGATGCAGCATTTTCTTTTAAGTTATGAACGCTTGTGGGGTGTGTAGGGGGTTGAAACAAGATGGGCGTCGAGCCCATATTGTTTCTGGGGTTTAGGGTGTTTCGTTATTAATTAAATAACGAAACGCATTTTTGTTGTTAGCTATTTTGTGGTGCTCTGGGATAAAAGCATTCGTTGTTATGTTATGAGAATTAGGATTAAGTGACCGCCATAAATATGGCGGATCTGTCGCTTTGTTGACAGGTGAAAAGCTAATGGCTGATAGCTATCAGCTATAAATTGGGGGGTATGGATGAAGTTGGAGTCTCGGGCGTCTGTTTATTTGCCGTTGATATTGATCTTGGCTTTTGGGTTGAGGTTTGTTGGGGTTTGCTTTGGGTTGCCGTTTCTTTATCATGCGGATGAGCCTATTGTGGTGAATCATGCTCTTTCTTATGGGAATCTAGATTTTAACCCGTACTTCTTTAAGATTCCTCCTTTAACAAGTTATTTACTTTTCTTTTTTTATGGGATTCAGTTTGTTGTGATGAATCTATTGGGTTTGATTGAGGGGAAAGAAGGGTTTGTTCAGTTTTTTCTGCAAGATCCGTCTTCTTTTTATTTGATTGCACGTATGGTCTTTGGAGTATTTTTAGGAACGTTCTCAGTTTACCTCGTTTATAAACTTTGCAAACGATATATTTCTTTGTCTGTTGGGTTGTTTGCGGCTTTGTTTTTATCCGTTTGTTTTTTGCATGTTCGGGACTCGCATTTTGTTTATGCAGATATGCCTTTGATGTGTGTTTTGATTGCAGCATTCTTTTCTATTTTTTCAGTTTTAATTGATGCAAATCGAAGAGCCTATCTTATTTTCGGAATGTTGCTAGGGACGGCTGTGGCGTTTAAATATAACGGGGTCTTTATTCTTATTCCTTTTCTGGTTGCGCATACTCTTCGTGTTGGGTTTTCTTTCCGACTTATATTTTATTGGCCTCTTTGGGCTGCAGCATTTATTTCTTTGATTACGTTTGCATTGCTGAATCCTTACGCCGTTTTGGATTATAGAGCGTTCTTTTCTGAGCTATCAGGGCAGGCAGGCTCTCAGGGCTATACGGGGTGGTTGCACCACATTCAGTATTCTTTGATGGAGGGGATGACTCAGCCTTTGTTTTGGACTGCGGTATTGGGGATTATCGTTTCTTTTTTGCGTTTAGATAAAGGGATGTTTGTTCTTTTAAGTTTTGTGCTTTCTTACTATGTTGTGATTGTTTTTATGGGCCAGCCTTATGATCGTTACGTTTTACCTTTGATTCCTTTTTTAATTATTTTTAGCGCTTATTTTGTTAATTCACTCTTCCGTTTTGCTTCGTTTTCCAACTGGGTTTCTGTTGGCTTTGTCCTTATCTTGATTGCCCCTTCGTTAACAAAATCAGTTTTGTTGGATCAGCTGTTAATAAAAAAAGATGTTCGTTCTATTGCTTATGAATGGGTTGTCGCTAACTTGCCTAAAGATTCTAAATTAGCTTTAGGAACGCCTTTCTTTATACCTCGATTACCTTTAAATGAAAAACAGCTCTTGGGCAAACAAGAGATAGCAAAACAATCTGAGAATTATAGTGATTTTCAAAAAAAGAGAATTCAATTTATGTTAGAACAGAAAAAAACAAAACCGGAAGGTTTTGAGTTGTTTTACTTGAGCGAAAATTTAAACGAGTCTCCACCTTTATTCTCTGAGCCTAGAATTCCTTATGATATAAACGTTTTAAAAGAGATGGGCATTAATTATGTTTTGATTGAAAAGGTAAGTAAAGAAGATCAGCCGCAATTTGTTGCTGATTTAGCGGGTACGGCTAAACGAGTGAAACGATTTTCGCCTTACGAAGACGAATCGATAGTATACCCCTTAGACCCACAACCGCTTACGGGAGCTCCTTTTTTATGGAGTGAATTACTTCAAAGAGATCGGAATGGTCAGATTGTAGAAGTTTATTCAATTTAGTTTAGGAGTATATTTTTGAAACAAACATTTGAATGGAAAAAAGAATTCACCTTTATTGTTCTTATTGCTTCGGCGCTTTTTCTTTTTTTTCCGGAGTTGTTTTTACTGACCAAGGGTTTTCTCAGTGGAGATCATCGTGTTCAGCATTTCCCTTGGGCTTCTTTTCTTCAAGAGAATATACGTATGGGGCAGTTGCCTTGGTGGTGTGGTCTTTTTCACTGTGGTTTTCCTTTGCTGGCAGAAGGTCAGATAGGGGCCTTTTATCCTTTTAATTTGCTCTTTTATTTTTTCTTACCATTATTTCCTGCGTATAACTATGGAATCTTGCTTCATTACTTACTAGGGGCTTTGTTTTTCTACTTTTATCTTCGTTCTATTAAATTGTCTCGATTTTCATCTTTTATGGGGGCCTTGGTGTTCTTGTTTGGGACATCTCAAGGGGGGTATTATTACAATATTATTTCTCTTAAAGTTTTAATATGGTTGCCACTTACTTTGATAATAGCGGATCAAATTGTTGAGAAGAAACGTTATTTTCTTACTCCTCTTTTAGGACTTGTGTTTTCAATGCAATTTCTAGGGGGATACTTACAGTATGCTGTTTATTCTATTTCTTTTAGCATGTTTTATTTTTTATGGTTTGCTATTGCGAATTACTTCAAAGAAAAGAGCTTTAAAATATTTTTTACTCAGATGATGCTTTTATCTTTTGCTTTTGTTTTAAGCTTATTTATTGCATCTCCTCAATTGGCAGCTACTTTAGAGTTGGCTACTTTTTCTAACCGATTTTCTTTTACAGAGGCTTTTGTTTATATTGGATCATTTAACCCTTTTGCCTTATCAACGCTTTTCTTTCCGAACTGGGATGCCTTTCTTCGTTCTGAGATTTATGTAGGAGCCATAGGCTTGTTTTTTGTTTTAGTTTCTCTGTTTAAGCCTAAAACTTCCAAAGAAATCTTTTTTATATTTTTTGCAGTACTCACATTTTTACTTTGTTTAGGAAAGTTTAATCCGTTATTTGTAGGGTTAATTAAATTAACTCAATTCTATAGCTTTAGAGTCCCAACAAAGTTTTTGTTTTTTTTAGGCTTTGCTTTATCCATCTTGGTTGCTTTTGGCGTGGAGAAGTGGCGTCAGAGTGATGTTGGAGACCCTGTGATCAAAAAGTCTGCGACAAGCTTTGTGTTCTTAACAGGGTTGGGTGTTTTAGGCTTGCTAGCGTCGTATTGGATTCTCAAAATTTTCAGTATTCCGATACAAGAGTTTTTTCGCTGGTTCATTGAGTCTTATTTTTATAATCCGGAAATTCACTTTAAACCTTTGTCAAATTACATTGAACGTTTCGGAGGTCTCTATCAAGCGATTCTAACCTTTATATCTCCAAAAGACGTTTGGAACTTAGGGTTTGTGATTTTTATGGTTCTTTCTTTAGCTTGGGTTTTATTCTTTGGAGTAAGAAAAAAATCTAAAACAGGGCTTGTGGCTTTAGTCGCTCTACTCTTTGGTAATTTGTTTTTCTATGGAATTACCAGTGTGAAGGGCAATTACGAACCTCTCAGTTTTGTAAAAACAGATGCTGACATCGTGAGCATGTTAAAAGAAGGAAATGCGCGGCTTCATAGGGCGCCTTCTTCAGTGGTTGCTAACGACCGTCTCCCTTTACCCGCTTCTACAAATATATTAGAAGGGGTTCCCGTAACGGGAGGTTATACGCCTTTAATCATGAAAAACTATTACGATTTTCTAGCCAGAATAGGGGATGTGAATAATTCTCAGGATTTAGCTTTTGCGACTGAGGAGAAGTTAGCTAAGTATGTGAAACTTTTACAGTTTTTGAATGTGGCTTATCTTGCTAGTGATATAACTCTTAATAATTCAAATTTTAATCCAGTCTCTAAAAATGAGAATTTTAATTTATATCAGATTCAGAACCCATTGCCTAAGGCTTACTTCTTAAATCACTATCAGTATGTTAGCGACGAAAATTTTTATACCTTGTTGGATCAGGGAGAGTTTAACCCTCAGAAGATGATTTATGTTGATGGAAAAGGGGAAGGGGATAATTCGGGTTCTTTGGAACGAGTGGATGCTGAAGAGATAGAAAACAGAAATCAATACATTAAGTATCAATTGCAAGTAAGTCAAGCGGGTGTGTTTGTACTCAGTGATCTTTACTACCCAGGTTGGCATGTGTTTCTGAACGGCGCTGAGACTACTTTAGTTAAAGCGAATGGGCTTTTTAAGGCGGTTAAGATTCCGACGGTAGGAGATTATATTGTTGAGTTTAAATATAAGCCTTTCTGGAAGAAATTAATTTATCTCTATTGTGTAGGAATGGCTTTTGCAGTATTTTTCCCATTAGGAATTTTTATTAGGAATTCAAGAAAGTTGAGAAGGTAGTCTTATGGTGATGTTGGAACATCTTTTATCAAGTTTTGCTGATTTATTTACCGTCCTGTGTGTTTTTTTTATCTGTCTGGGTTCTGGAAACATTCTTTTAAAAATGCTGAAGTTAGAGTTCTCTAATATTAAGGAAGAGTGTCTTTTTTCTGTAGGGTTGGGGTTGGGGTTTATTCCTTTGATTATTTTACCTCTGGGGCTAGCGCATGTTTTGTATCCACTTTTAATTTTTTCAATCTTTCTTTTCTTGTTTTTTTGTGTTGTGAAAAGATCGGGGGTTTTATGTCGAGAATTAGTTGAAGCCCTTCGAAAAGATTGGCAAATAAGTGATAGAGGGATTTTGAGTTCTCTTTTTGTGGCCGCATCCATTTTGATTGTTTATTTAGTTTATTTAAAATCTTTGACGCCGCCTATTGACAACGATCCTTTAATCTATCATTTGGAATTACCAAAACGGTTCTTGTTGAATCACAGTATTGAGTTTTTGCCCTATACCGCTAATTCAGTATTTCCATTTTTTATGGAAATGTTTTATACGTTAGGTTTGGCTTTGCGTGGCCCTGAATGCGCCCAGCTTTTTCATTGGGGGTTTGGTGTGATTACAGCATTTGGAATCTATACGTTGGTCAAAAACGAATTAAAATTATTTCCTTCGTTATTAGCGACAGCTTTATTTTTGAGTATCCCTGGCATATTTCATCAAATGCCAACAGCAAATAATGACGTTGCTATGACTTGCTTTTTGTTTCTTATTTTTTATGCTGTTTGGAGGGGGATTGAGTCGAAGAACATGGGTTGGTACCTCTTAGCGGGGTGCTTTGTCGGTTATGGCTTTGGTATCAAGCTGATTATGGCTATTGGAGTTTTGAGTATTGCTATGGCCTATGGGCTTATATCTTTGAAGGCCAATAAGCTTCGGTTTCTTAAATCTTTTTGTGTTGTATTTATCATTGCTCTTTTAGTTTCTTGTGTCTGGTACATTCGAGCTTATATTTATACAGGAAATCCATTCTTTCCATATTTTTCTTCTTGGTTTGGATTAGAGAGCTCTTCATATGATCTAGCAAAACATGGTATGGGTAAGGGATGGGTTGCTTTTGTTCTCTTGCCATGGAATATGATTATGCACCCAAATCAGTTTGGGGGGATGGGGAATCAGTTAGGTCCTATTTTTCTATTAATCATTCCATGTTTTTTAGTATTTTTTCGGAAAATGACACCTTTAGTTCGGTTTGCGCTCCTAGTTTTCTTTTCTTATTGGGGTCTTTGGTTTTTTGGACCTCAAAATTTAAGATTCTTTTTTCCTGTATTACCCGTGCTGTGTTTATTAATGGTGTATACATATCAAGAAATAGAAGAGATTGTTCCCATTTTTTTTATAAATATTTTAAGAATTCTTTTATTGATTTACATTGGGGTATGTGTTTTGTTTGCGGCTTATTTCTTGAAGTCCGATTGGAAAGTTGCTTTAGGGGTAGAATCTTCTGTGGAGTATTTAAATCAAAATGAGAGAAGTTATGAGATGGCTCAATGGATTAATCAAGAATTGCCCGAAGACGCAAAAATTTTAAGCCAAGAAGTGAAGCTATTTTATGTAGATCGTAATACGGATCGGCTTAAAATTTATTTAAGCAAAAAGCAGAATCGAGAGAAGGGGTTGATCCAACAAATTAAATTGGAGGGTTATACTCACATTTTACTCTTATCAAATATATTAAGTAAAACAGATGAGGAAGCGTCTTCCTTGCAGAGCCAAATCCTAAATAGCAGTGTATTTAATGAGGTAAAGCAGATTACCTTTAATCCGTCCGAAAATCCTAAGAATAAGACCCAATACAGGTTATACGAAATCTTATAAGTTAACCAGGCTATTGTACTTAGATAAAAGATTGCCAGTAATATAGGGGTATGTTAGCATACTAAGCTTATTTTTAAGCCGTCATTATATATAGGGGCATAGGCCCTTTAAGGCTAAAAAACATATTTGGGGTAAGGATTCATGGAATTGGATATAAAGTTAGATCGTTTAGGGGCATGTCCTTTGTGTCACTCTAAGGAAAGGGTATTGATTTTCCCTACTAAGGAAACAGTTTGTTATTCCTGCAGCGAGTGCAATTTGAGATATTTGGATCCATGCTTAGGGGCGGATAGTATGGTGGATGCTTATCAGTCATCCGACCAGCTTAAGGAAATGCACAGCTATCACGATGGTTATTACGAGTACGGGGACTTGAACAAGAAAACGAAGACTCGAGATGAGTTTGAAACAGAGCTCAAACGCTTAGAGAAACACTCACCTTCCTTTGTTGATAAATCGATTTATGAAGTGGGATATGGGAATGGCTTTTTTTTAGCTTTGGCAAAAAGTAGAGGTTGGCAGGTTGGGGGAATTGACTCAAGTAAACAAAATGCCGTGCTGGCTAAAGAAAAGTTTGATTTAGATTTAGATGCTGGGTTATTTGAAGAAAACATCCCGAAGGATAAGAAGTATGATGTGGTTGCGATGCTTGATGTTATAGAACATCAACAAGATCCACATTATTTCGTCAAAGAAGCATGTGCGATGCTCAACCCAGGTGGGCTGCTGTTGCTTGCAACACCGAACGATGCCAGTTTTCTTCAATGGTTATCTACGTTTCTTTATCGATTGAGCGGAAAAAATTTTAAAACAGGTATGAATAAACTCTATTTTTTAGAACATATTACATACTATACAGCGGAAACGTTATCTCAGCTTTTAGAAATGAATCAATTTGAATCTGTAGATGCTTTTCATTCCAGTACGGATATTGATAAGTATCAGCTGAAACCATGGGAAAATTTTGTTGCAAAAATAATTCTTTTATTTGGAAGAATTTTCAACATGCAAAACCGTGTGATGGTCATAGGGAAGAAAAAATCATAATGAAAACAGTTATTTGCATTCCTACATACAATGAAATTAATAATATCGGGAAATTAGTTGACCGTCTTTTAAGGTTGGATTCGGATGTTTCTATTCTTGTAATTGATGATAGTTCTCCAGATGGAACCCCGGATTTTGTGAAGAGTCATTATCAAGCAGAGCCTCGAGTCCAATTATTGTTGAGAGAGAAAAAAGAGGGTATTGGACCTGCTTATGTAGCAGGGTTTAAATGGGCGATTAAAAATGGTTTTGATGCGGTTATTGAAATGGATGCAGATTTGTCTCATAGACCTCGTTACATTCCTGAGTTTATTAAACGTATTAAAGATTATGATATTGTTGTCGGATCTCGATGGATGCCAGGCGGGAAGATTGTGAATTGGTCTTTTTGGAGAGTTCTTTTAAGCCGTTTTGCGAATATATATTCTCGTTGGATTTTAGGAGTACAGGTTCGTGATTTAACAGGCGGGTTTATTTGTTATCGTAAGGAAGTTTTAGAGGCTATTGAGTTAGATCACATTCATTCGGATGGATATAGTTTTCAGATCGAAATGAAATATCGAGCTTTGCTTAAAGGGTTCTCTTTATATGAAATTCCAATTTTGTTTACAGATAGGCAAGACGGGACTTCTAAGATTTCTAAGAAAATTGTTTACGAGGCTCTTCTAATTGTTTGGTTTTTAAGGTTTAAAAATAAAAAGTTGTTTCAAAAGGGAGTTTAAGATGAATCAAACAACAGTGTCTCCTCCTGTTTCTTCTTTAGATTCTTATCCAAAACATTGTTTGGGTATATCTGCAATCACAATTGTGAGTGCATTAGTCAACTACGTTTCTTTTATGTATTTTTTTACTGTTTTAGATTGGGAAATATTTAAAGCATTTACATTTTCTTTTGTTGCTCATTCAGCAATCTTCTTAATATTAAATATCTTTTTCTTAAAAACATTCCGAGATTATATTTTAACTCAACCCATGAGGGTGGCAGCTCTGTTACTCTTTGTGTTTGCTTTTGGTGTAGGAGTGATAGCCTTGTTTTACGGCGCTTTTCAAGGGCAATCAGAAGTGTGTGCTGCTCTACTTATGTCGTTATCTTCTTTTCTTATTTTAAGCACTGTTGTTTTTTGGGCTTTTGTGGATCTTCCTATTGATGAGGTTATCTATGAGAACCTCGACGGGACCTTCTTTGATGATATGGTGACGCAAAGTAAGGTAGGTGGTTTTAGGGCTTGGTTTCATTTATCGCGCTTTAAAAAAACTCAAGAACTCGTGAATCAGTATTATGTGCCAGGCGCTAAAATAGTAGATTTTGCTTGTGGGTCTTGTACTTGGAATACCGAAAGTCTTCCGGTGACGGGGCTGGATGTAAACAAGGACTTATTAGAGTATGGGTTGAAGAAGGGAAGGCTTATTGATATACAGCCTGGGGATATGTATAGCACGCCTTTTGAATCTAATTCTGTTGATATTGTAATCAGTTCTCATGTTTTTGAACATTTGGATGATCCGAAGAAAGCATTAAAAGAAATATTTCGTGTTTTAAAACCAGGAGGGGTTTTTATTATTGATGTTCCTTATGATTTCTTTATGAGCCCTTTTTATTTATTATTTAACGTCCATTGCTTTTTGACAGGTTTCTTAACGGATGATGATCTTTATAAAAAACGTTGTGGGCATATCAATCATTTTTCAAAAAAGAGATTATTGCAGCTAATAAAAACTCAAAATTTCAATGTTGATAAAGTAACTTATTCAAACTATTTGACTATTCTTGCTGCTTCAATAAAAAATGAATCCTAATCCTTTTCCTACTCAACTTCTAAAAGTTTGCGTCTCTGTCACATTTCTTATTGTGTTGGCATTGAAACTAACTACGTTACAAATCCCTTTCACGGGTTATTTTGGAGGTTATCAAGCTTTTACTGGAATGGTAGCCAAAGTTTTTTCTTGGAATAATTTTTCTAATCTCTTAGTTCCTCAGACCTTGTACCTTATAGAAGGGAAGCCTGCAGTCGTTTTTCTTTATTACCCAATTCCATCTTTGATTACCTCTGTGTTTTATCATTTCTTTGGAGGGAATATGGATGTGTGGGGGAAAGGCTTATCGATTGTTGTTTCAACAGCCTCTGTTTTTATTTTCTATTCTATTGTTATGCGATATTTGAAAGATAAAGTCATAGCCTTACTCGCGGTATTCTTTTTTATGATTTTTCCTATTAATTGGGTGATGGGCCAAACATTTATGAATGAGAGTTTGGCTTTATTTTTTCTGCTTTTAGGGCATTTATTGATGCTTCCAAAAGAAGGTAAAAACTCTAATTTACTTTTGATTCTAGGGACTCTATTCTGTTCTCTTAGCTTTCTTCTTCGGATTCATTTCATTGTTTGTGCACCTGTATTTTTAATAGCCTTAGCTAACCATTATCCAAAAGCTTGGAAGCTTAAAGCTTTTGGTGTAGCAATAGGAATGGGTTTAATTCCTATGCTCTGGTTTCTTTATGTTTATCTTCAATCGTCGGTGTTTGATAGTTTGCATACCAGTTTATTTACTCAACTCGGAGAAGAACGACGATTCACCTATACGCTTAGCTATTTGAAGGATTTCCCTAATTTATTTTGGGGGATCATTCTTAGCCCTATTGGGTTTGTTTTGACTCTTTTCGGGATGTTACAATTTTCTCAATGGAAAGAACGGAATGTCTTTTATTTTTGGTTTATTTTTGCTTTAAGTATTGGAATTTTATTACCACAAAAAGCAATTGACCACCCTTTTTATTTATTGCCTTTACTCCCACCGGCAGCCGTATTTTCTGCAGTAGCTTTCAAAAGTTTTTTTTCAGGAAAAGATTGGAATCGCTTTGTTCTTATAATTGCTTTGTGCATACCGTTGCTTGTGTCGTTTAGATATGTTGCAGGACCTTTGTATCAGCCAAGTCCAGAAGGTGTTGATATTATTGAAGTCTCAGAGAGAATAGATGAAATAAGCAGTGAAAATGAAACAGTTATCGTGTCTCATCCTATCCCAATAGCAGTGCTGTACTATGCGGATAGAACGGGGTGGGCATTTTTTCTAAAAGGTGAGGATGATGCTTTGGTAGAAAAGTTTAAAAAGTATATGTCTCAGAATCTAGCATCCTACTATATTGTTACTGATCTAAAGACGTTTAACAAAAAGCAGAAGTTTAAAAAATATATTGAGAGCCAGTATTCGTTATTTGAAGAAAATTCTAAATACCTCATATATAAAATTAGCTCTTAACAACTCCTATTGATATTAACATTATTTTAGAGACTCAATTATGAAATTAATCATTCTGGATCATCAAAATCAGTTAAATTCTTTTAAGGCTTATCTGAAGGAAAATTTGGAGAGCCTAGGAGATTTTTGTGTTTTAGGGCCTTTAGGTTTAAAGGAAAAGTTACCTGAAGGGGCAAGAAGCGTTGCATTTAAAGAGATGACAGAGGAAGAGCAACTTTGGGTAGATGATACGGCCAATCGATTAGCGGTGGAATGGACAGAACGACCTGAATGTGTTCGCTTAATGAAATATAGGGATGTTTCTCTGGGGAAGTTATTAGTCCATGGTTTGGATTACTTTTGGGTTCGTGTTTTAAAGCAAATGAAGGCGGTTGAAAGTGCTTTTGAAGAGGAGAAGCCAGAGAAAATTATTTGTTTTCCTGGAATAGAAGCTGAAGGGACATTTTTTGCGGCTCGAGAAAATTACTTTGTTCGAATTGCAATAGAAAGAGCAAAGTTAAAGGGTGTTGATTTTGAAGTTGTGGGTAGTTTTCAGGATTCAAAAAATACAAATTCCTCTAGTTATCGTCCTTCCTTATTTCACGTAGGTTTTTATTTTTTATTTTCAATCATAAGAGCTATTAGAGGTTTGTTTTCATCCACTAAGCCTAAAGTGGCAATGTCGGCTTCGCCGAGGGTTGGGAAGAGTTTGTTGGATTATTCTCAGAATCCATTTCAATGGATTTATGTAAATAATGTGATTAATCCTCGATATTACTTAAGAAACTATTTTCAGGGGGTTAGTAGTTTCGTTCTTTCTAAAAAAAGAACAGAGGGAATTGAAGCTGGAAAACTTCTTACTTTATTAAGTTCTTCAGATTTATTTTGTGTAAACGAAATATCTTTATTTTCTGTTTGTAAGAAGCGGTTTGAACTTTTGTTTTCTAATGAATGGAAATCAGCTATAAGTCTTATTGACGAAGCTCAATCTTTTTTTAAAAGGAATAAAATTGAATCCTTGATATTGGATGAAGATGTTACTTTTTTTCATAAGATATTAGCGGAGGTTGCCAGAGTTTGCTTTATTCCTTCTATCGTCATTCAGCATGGCATTACAGGGCAGAAGAGAGGATTTACGCCTTTTTCCACCGATCAAATTGCAGTCTGGGGGGAGATGTCTAAGCAGCAGCTTATACGATGGGGGATTCCGGAAAAAAATATTGTGATTACAGGTTTCCCAGGAAGAAAAAAAGCTCTCCAGAAATCCGCTTCTGAGAAGAATCGAATTAAAAAAGATCTTGGTATTCCAGAACGACATAAAGTTATTTTCTATCCTGCTAATCGATTACGTTTTGGAGATCATGGTTTGATGAAAGTTAAACTGACCTTTGAGCAAGGTATTCAGTTGCTTAAAGCAATTTGTAACTCTGTTGAAGAACTTAACGAGACGACTCTTTTGATTAAAATGCATCCCGGGGACAAGATAGAATATTTTAAGCCTACCCTTGATCAATTACATTTGAAAAGTGGGGTAAGTGTTCAAGTTATTGATGCGTATGATATATCTTCTATTTTATCTATTTCTGATGTTGTGGTTAATATGGCTTCAACAGTGTGTGTGGATGCTATGGCTTATCAGCTTCCTGTTGTGAATGTGAATTTATTTAAGAAAATTGATTATATTCCTTTTGGAGAAAAAATGCCGGTTCGTTATGTTGCTGAGGAGGCTCTTTTAGGGAGCGAATTGAAGTTAGCTTTAGAAAAAGGGAATACATTAAAATCAGAACAAGAAAGTTTTCTTAAAAGTTATTACGGGCCTACAGATGGTAAAGAAGTAGAAAGGTTAATAGAGGCCATCCATTGCTTGGTGAAACGGTATCAAAAAATAAAAAAATTAGGAATAGTAATTCAGGCCAGAATGAGTTCTGAGCGACTTCCGGGTAAAGTCTTAAAAGCCATTCAAGGAAAAACAGTTTTAGAGCATTTGTTGGACCGCTTAGAGAAAGTGGTTCATCCTTCACAAGTGATTTTGGCGACCTCTAAAGAAAAATCGGATGACCCTGTGAGTGTTTTTGCAAAGAAGAGAGGGGTTCTATGCTTCCGAGGGGATTTAGATCATGTTTTAGATCGTTTTTACCAAGCGGCTAATAAATGGAAGTTAGACCCGATTATTCGTATTACAGCAGATTGTCCCTTAATTGAGCCAGGCTACATTACAGATTTAATTAACCTCTACAGAGATGGGGACTTAGACTATGCTAGCGCTAAGGATCCAGAGGCTTTTCCTAGAGGAACAACAGCTGAAATCTTGTCATTTTCTAGCCTGAAAACAGCCTGGCAGAAGGCTGAAACGGATAAAGACAAGGAACATGTAACATGGTATAATCGCCGCCACTCTGAACGGTTTAAGCTTGGGGTTTTGAGCCCAAGACGAGAGTGGCAATCAAAGGATTTGAGATTAGCATTAGATGAGCCTTTAGATTTAGAAGTTCTGGAAAGGCTTTTTAAAGAATTAAATCAAGAAAAAACACCTTTTGGACTTGATGAGATATTGTCTCTTGCTGAAAAATCACCGCATCTTTTTGAATTAAATAAGACGGTGATACAAAAGGATCAGAACCCTGAAGTTTAATTAGATTTTATTTGAAAAAAGAAAGGATAAATAAGATGAATATTTTAGTTACAGGTTGTGATGGATATGTAGGTTGGCCAACAATGTTGAGGTTGTCAAAAACATTTCCAGATGCACAAATTATTGGGGTGGACAATTTAGGAAGAAGGAAGTGGGTTGAAGAATGTGGATCTGTTTCTGCTATTCCAATTGCAGATATGAAAACACGTGAGTCTGTTGCAAAAGCGAATGGATTTACGAACATTGAATTGATTGAAGGGGATTTAGTGGATGTTGAGTTTACTTATGACCTTTTGAGAAAATTTAAACCAGAAACGATTTTACATATCGCTTCTCAGCCATCAGCGCCTTACTCTCAAATCAATATTGAGAAATGTAATTACACGCAAAATAATAATAACCAATCAACACGTAATTTGTTGTGGGGTCTTAAAGAGTTAGATCTTTTAGAAACACACTTTGTGACAACGACAACGACAGGTGTTTATGGAGCTCCGGAATTTCCTATTCCTGAAGGTTTCTTCGAAGTGGAATATAAAGGTGGTAAAGATACCGTTCCTTTTCCTTCTATGGCAGGTTCTTGGTATCACATGTCTAAGTGTCATGATATTTCCAACTTATACCTAGCGAATAAGCAATGGAATTTATCTGTCACAGACTTAAGAACTTCTATTGTTTACGGAACAGATACAGAAGAAACTCAATTAGCACCCGAACTTGCAACTCGTTTTGATTTCGACTTCAATTTCGGTGTGGTTGTGAATCGTTTTTGTGCGATGGTTCTTGCTGGATTCCCAATTACCATTTATGGAAAAGGGGAACAGGGAAAACCTCAGATTTCTATTGAAGATTGTGTTCAGTCTTTGGTAAACACTGTAAACAAAAAACCAAATAATACCATGGAAGTGTATAACCAAACCACAGATGTGGTTAGCATTAAATACCTTTCTGAATTGATTAATACCAAAGGAACCGAGTTGGGTCTTAATGTAGAAGTGATTAATATTCCAAATCCTCGTGTTGAAAAAGAAGAACATGATATGGAAATGGCTAACGATCGTTTTCTGGAGTTATTGGGACCAAGAAGGATGACCTTTGAGCAAGGTATTGAACAAACGTTAAAGAGATTGATTCCATTTAAAGATACGTTTGATAAATACAAAGAAAGCTTTATCGATAAGAAGTTATTGCAGGCTAAATAACATTGTGACTACAAAGTCTGTAGTTGTTTTTCGAGTTGACGGTGGTGCCCATCTCGGGATGGGCCACCTGAAAAAAACAAAAATTCTCGTCCGTCATTTAAAATCCTCTCTCATACGACCTAAAATTCTTATTTTTATTAAAGAAGACAAAAAAGGGATTGCTTGGTTGAAGAAGCAAGGCCTTACAGTTATTGTGATACCAAAGCGCTTATCAAAAGCAGAAGAGCCTCTTTTTATTTCAAAGAAAGTTTCTTTTTCAGATAAGGTTGTTTGTGTTTTGGATATTCTTAAGGTTTCCAAGAGCTATATTCGTCAATTAAAGCATTTTTCATTCTCTGTTATTACTCTAGAGAACAGTTCTGACTCTAAATTTGAGGCTAATTTCACTTCAAATACACTAGTGGAGGGGATTTCCTCAAAAAGCATAAAAAAAGGTTCTTCAGTGGTGGATTTAGGGCCTAAATACCGTGTTTTTCACCCAGATTACCCTAAATACCTAAAAAGAAAGCGTAAGATTTCTAAGAAATCTTCCATTTTGGTTAGTTTGGGAGGGGGGAGCGACCTGGGTTTTTCAGGAATTTTATTGGACGCAATAAGAACCTTTTGTGTTAATATAGAGGTTTATTTCGTGCTCGGACCTTCACAGACTAGCATTCGAAACCGTTGGTCAGGGCTTAAAAACCTTAAGATTCATTTATTGGAGCCGCAGGAATCGCTGGCTCCTTATTTATATAAGGTCGACTTAGCTTTAGTTGCAGGAGGGGGCACTCTTTATGAGTGTGCTTTGATGGGAGTTCCGGCACTTGCTTTTGCTAAGGTGAAGCATCAAGAGAAAAATATTATAGAATTTAAGAAAAAAGGGTCTGCTCTTTACATGGGACGTATGAATCATGCGAATGCGGTAAAGGGGGCTCGTCAGGTTTCTCGGTTATTTGAGAATCGTAAGCAATTATCCCAAATAAGTTCTTTAGGAAAAAAAGGACTTGATGCTCGTGGAACAGAACGGTTAATAAAAAAAATTGAGTTTCTTTTGAAAAGGAGATAGTAACGCGATGAAAGACTGGGTAAAAAATCAATTAGCAAATAAGGACCAAACAATTAAAGAAGTAATGGGGATTATTACCAACGCAAAAATAGGAGCCGCTTTGGTTGTTGATGCGGATAATAAGTTGATAGGTCTTCTTACGGATAGTGATATTCGTAGAGCTATTTTAAATAATATTGAATTAAGCACTCCAATTTCAGAAGTAATGACTAAGGAACCAAGAACTCTTAAAGAGGGTTTTTCCATCGAAGATGGCGTTGAGTTTATGAGAAAAAATAGAGTGAATCGTGTCCCTGTAGTGGACGCTGAGGGTGTTGTTAAAGATTTAGCATTATATTGGAAGCTTCAAGAAGCCTTAGAGGAAAATAAAGATCATGTTGATTTTACTTTAAATTCTGAACGAAGCACGACCAAAGAAAAAGTGTGTGTTATTGGAGCTGGTGGATATGTAGGCTCTCTTTTGTGTGAAGAGCTTTTGAAAGAGGGTTATGCCGTTCGAGGTGTGGATCGTTTTCTTTTTGGAGATGCTTCACTTAAAGAAATTGTAAATCATCCTGACTTTGAATTAATGACTGGGGACATTAGAAATCTAGATGTTCTAGTAGATGCTGCTTTTGGAGTGGATGCTGTTATTAATTTAGCAGCTATCGTTGGTGACCCTGCTTGTGATTTGGATGTAAATCACACGATTATGGTGAACTATTTTACAGCGAAAGCAGCCGCGGACGCTGCTCGTCATTATAAAGTGGGCCGATATTTGTTTGCGTCGACTTGTGCTGTCTATGGAGCTTCTGAAGGGAAGCAAGGGCTTAAGGAAGAATCTCCTGTGGCTCCCGTTTCTTTGTATGCGGAAACAAAGTATCGTACGGAGCATGGTATTTTGTCTTTAGCGGATGATGACTTTTCTCCATGTATCTTTCGTTTAGGAACAGTATATGGGCTTTCTCCTAGAATGCGTTTTGATCTTGTTGCAAATTTGTTTGTGCTGCATGCATATACGAATAAGAAGATTACCGTATTTGGTGGTGAGCAATGGAGGCCTTATGTTCATGCTCGTGATGTTGCGCGTGCAATGATTTGTGGATTGAAAGCGGATAAACAAAAAATTCATAAACAAGTTTTTAACTTAGGTTCTAACGAACAAAATCATCGTGTGATCGACTTGGCTAATTTGGTGGCTTCTAAAATTGAAGGAACAGAAGTGATTCATGATGAGGGCGCTAAAGACCAAAGAGATTACTTTGTTAACTTTGATAAAATTAGAGATGACATTGGTTTTGTTCCTGCGAATACAATTGAGTCTGCTGTAGAAGAAATTAAAGCTCAGTTTGATCAAGGTAAATTTCAAGATTTTAAAGATAAGAAATACAACAATATGTTACAGCAGGAAAGCTTGATTTTTAGCTAAGCCTGACTACCGAATCTTATGAATCCCAAATCTTATAGCTGGCTATCCAAATGGAAGACAAGAGAGGGGAGAAAGTGGCTGTGGTGGATGTTTTATGAAAAATGGCTACGTTCTTTACCTTACCCTAATTGGCGAAGTTTCTTCTTAAAATTAGGCGGAGCAAAAGTAGGAGAGAACACGTTTGTGCATGATGTTCTCTTTCAGAATGCTTATGTGGATGGGTTTCGTCATTTGGACTTAGGAAATAATGTTACGCTTCAGCCAGGCTGTTTTGTAGATTTGGCTGATAAAGTGATTGTCGAAGATAGTGTTACATTCTCTCCTGAAGTAATGATTTTAACTCATGAAGATTGTGGTTCTAAGTTAGGTAAGCCTCTTTCAAAATTTTATCCCCCTAAAAAAGCACCTGTTCTTTTGAAAAAAGGATGCTGGTTGGGCGCGAGATCTACTATTCTTTGTGGCGTTACCGTAGGGGAATGCTCCGTTGTTGCTGCTGGAAGTGTGGTGAAGGAAGATGTTCCAGCTTGGAGCGTTGTTGCAGGTATTCCTGCGAAGGTTGTGAAACAGATTAAACAAGAAAGCGAAACAGTAGACCATGCAAAAAACGAATCGTAAAATAGCGTTAGGCCAACCTATTTTAGAAGCAGAGGAAAGACAAGCAATTCAAGATGTTGTTGAGTCTCCTTGGATTTTGAATGGCCCTCAAGTGAGAGCTTTTGAAGAAATGTTTAAGGAGTATACTGGGGCTAAATTTGCTTCAGCCGTTAGTTCTTGTACCGCAGGGATGCATTTGTCTTTAAGTGCTTATGGGTTTAAGTCGGGGGATGAGGTTTTGATCCCTACATTCAACTTTATTGCGGCAGGACTTTCTATCTTACAAGCAGGATTGAAACCTGTTTTTGTTGATGTAAATAAAGCCACAGGTAATTTGGATCCTGAAGATTTAGAACGAAAAATTACACCACAATCAAAAGCGATACTGCTTCTTCATTATGCTGGAACTCCTGCTCATATGACTTCTATTTCTGCTATTGCTGAAAAACATGGGTTGAAAATTGTTCAAGATGCAGCTCATGCTCTCGGCTCTTCATTTGAAGGAGTGAAAATTGGAAACTGGAAGGACGCCACTTCTTTTAGTTTTGGTCCTTTAAAAATGATTTGCAGCGCTGGAATGGGGGGTATGGTTACTTCGAATGATGAGGTTTTTATTCAAAAAATTAACTCACTCCGCTCTTATGGAATGAATAAATCAGCCTGGGACAGAAAAGAAAGTCAAAGACCATGGAGCTATCAGATTCATGACCTAGGACATAACTTTAGAATGACAGATATTCAGGCCGCTATGGGTATGGTTCAAATGAAGAAGTTGGATGGTTTTATTCAAAGACGCAAAGAAATTTCAGAGCGTTATAGTGAGTTTTTGAAAAATGAAAGCTTGTTTGAGTTGATGGAAGTTGAAGATGGCTCAGATGCCGTGCCTCTTTATTATGCTTTTAGAGTTAAATCTGGGTTAAGGAACGATTTGGGAATGTTCTTAGTGGAAAATCAGGTAGGTGCTAGTGTTCATTGGGATTTACCTTTACATGATCATCCGTTGTTTCACCCATTTGTACCTTCGGGTAGTGAGTTTCCTCAATCGATAGAATTAGCGAATGAGGTTTTGAGTTTGCCCTTACATCCACGTTTAAGCGATGAGGATGTAGATGTGGTTATTGATTTTATTAAGGAATTTTTAAGTAAGCATAAAGGTTAGTTAAAAGGAGTATTTAAATGGCTGAGAATCCTTATACGTTTGTTAAAGCTACAGGACGAGATAAGTATTGGAAACAACAGCAGAAAGAGTTGTTGGATCTAATGGATCCTGAGACGGGTGAATTGAAAGAATCTTTGGCGCGTCACGTGGATTGTTGTGTTTGTAAAAGCAAAAAGCATAACTTGGCTTTTATGAAAGAGGGATTTCGATTTGTGAAATGCTGTGATTGTGGAATGCTGTTTGTGAGCCCTCAAGTGGATACGGATAAGTTGATTGAAAGTTATGAGGGGAATGAGTCTCAAGATACGTGGGTTGATATACTTTTGACTAAAGAGCAGCAAGATTATGATGCTAAGCACCGTTTTGGTGAAGCTCTTCAACGTTTGAGTGTAAAGTACTCTGAAGGCAATCGTAAAAGATTGTTAGATGTAGGTTGTTCTGTGGGGCTTTTTATGAAGTTAGCTCGTGATTTAGGATGGAATACACATGGCATGGAAATCAGTAAGAAGGCTTATGAGTATGCTACTAAGGAACTAGGTTTAACCGTTGACGCGAAGCTGCTTCATGAAGTGGATTATCCTAAAAAAGATTTTCAGGTTATTTCTATGTGGGGAGTTTTAGAGCATACACCTAATCCGGATGAGATTTTAGAACAAGTACATCCTTTACTTGCTGATGATGGAACTTTGGTTATGTTGATTCCAAATGGCCACAGTTTTGTAACACGTGTTATGCATGAATATTCTCCAACGTTTGGTGGTAGAAATCATTTATGGTATTTTTCTCCAGATACGATTACTCAGCTTTTAGAGAAAAAAGGTTTTAAAGTTACAGATATGTATACTCAATTGTCTCAGTTTGAAGAAACGCTTCATTTCCTGAGATATAACAATCCTTACTTGGCAGATAAATCGGTAAACAAAGAAGAGTTTAATATTAGTCCAGAATTAAGAGAACAGGTTGAGAAATTTATTTTTGAGAACAATTTGGGATACAAACTGATTGTTTTTGCTGAAAGAGCGTAGGATAAGAGGTGCTTATGAAAATAGGGAAGTTTAATCTTAATTCTAAAAGAACCTTTGTGATTGCTGAAATTGGTGGGAATCATGAGGGGAGTTTCTCTGAAGCGAAAAAGCTGATCAAAGAAGCTTCTAAGGCTGGAGCCGATGCCGTTAAATTTCAAGTGTACCAGCCAGAACAATTGATTCGTGTTTCAGCAACCTCTTATTCACATACTAAAAGTAAGGGGCAGTCACAATTAGAACGATTTAAAAAACTCCAGTTTACCTTCAAACAATATCAACAGTTAGCGCAGGAAGCAAAAAAGAACAAAGTTGTTTTTATGGCCAGTGTTTTTGATCGTGAAAGTGCGGACCTGGTGGCTAAGCTTTCTCCTGTATTTAAAGTAGCTTCTGGGGATGTAAACAATTTTCATTTACTCACATATTTAAAAAAGTTCAAAAAACCACTTATTATTTCCACGGGTGCTACAGAAGAGTCTGAGATTAAAGAGCTTTTCAAAGTGGTTCCAAAATCAAAAGTGGTATTGCTTCATTGTGTTGCTAATTACCCAGCATTGCCAGAGAACATTCATCTTCAATCAATTCCGTATTTAAAAGATAAATTCAAAGTGCCTGTTGGCTATTCGGATCATATGCTAGGGTTTGATGCTTGTGTTCATGCGGTGACTGTTGGGGCGAATGTGATCGAAAAGCATTTTACTTTAAATAAAAACAGGCCTCGAGGGGATCATTTTCATTCTGTGACTCCTGTGGAATTAAAGCAGATGGTGGATAAGATTCGTTTGGTTGAAGCTATGTTAGGCGAATATTCTAAAAAGGTATCTAAAACAGAAATAAAAATGAAACCTTTAATTCGTAGAAGTTATGTAGCAAAAACAGATGTTGCAAAAGGAACTTTTTTGAAAGAATCGATGATTGTTCCAATTCGTCCAGAATCAAGTGGAATTAAAGCAAATCAAATTCATAAAGTATTAAACAAAAAAGCTAAAAAAAATATTCCAGCAAATAAAACCATTAAGGTGCAGGATTTAGTATAACTTTCAAAATCGTCATGGCGAGGAATGTGGCAAAGGGTCCGTGGTAATCTCAGGTTTAGCTTTGAGCATTAAAACCCGAGATTTCCGCGGTTTAATTGTCAAAGCCTCCCTCCCAACAAGCCGGAGGACAGGCGCGATGACATAGGGAAAAATATGAATGTAAAATCAGTATTTAAACAAGACGGTTTATTGGGCTTTATTGAAAAGGTGGCTGTTTATCTTAAAAAGCTCTTGTTTACCTTCTATTATCGTTTGCGTTTTAAAAATTTTGGCTTGGGTTCTGTTGTGACGGGGGCTATAGATCTTAAGGGGTCAAAACATATTCGTATTGGAAAAAATGTTGTCATTGAAGCAGGTGCTCGTTTAGAGTGTTTTGGGAACGGAATTATTACAATCGGAGATGATTGTTTTATTGAAAGAGGGGCTCATCTTGTTTCCAATGATACGATTCAAATAGGTAGGCAGTGTTCCATTCTGAGAAACGCGATGATTACTTCTAGTGGAGAAGTGGTTATTCAAGATGAGGTTTGGATCGCTCGAGATTGTATGTTAGGGAGTAAGGAAATGTGCTTAGAGAACAATGTTATTTTAGGCCCTGGTGTTTATCTATTTGACAGTGATCATGACATTGATAGTACCAATAAACGTATTTTGATGAATTCGGGTCGTAGCAAAAAGATTCATATCAAAGCAAATGCTTGGATTGGGGCGAAAAGTGTTGTGCTTAAAGGGGTTGAAATAGGTCAAAAAGCAGTAATAGGAGCTGGAAGTGTTGTTAATCAATCCATCTCTGATTCCGCTCTTGCTGTAGGTGTTCCTGCCAAAGAAAAAAAGAAAATTTTTGAATCTTAATTTTTTATAATTAAATTCGAAAGTAAATTATGTCTGATTCTTCAAAAAATAAAAATCAAATTATAAAAGACACAGTTATTTTTAGCGGAGCTTCCTATATTGCGCAGTTCTTAGGCGTTATCAATAGTGTCCTTCTAAGAAGATTTCTAGGGCCTGAACAGATGGGTATCTTTGTTCTCCTAAAAGTAGTAATGAATTACTGCGGCTATTCGAGCTTAGGGACAACGAAGGCAGCTTTTAGAGAGATTCCTTTTTTTAAAGGAAAGGGGAATCAAGAAGAAGCGGAATTGATTAAAAATCAGGTGTTTAGTTTTAGTATTATTAATTCAATTATCCCAGCCCTTTTAATCGTAGGTTATGTTGCTTTAAAGAGAGAAGATTACTCTCCGGTTATATGTTGGGGGTTAATGGTGACAGCCCTTGTTGTTATTATGCAGCGTATTTATGATTATTATTTAACTCTTTTGAGAGCGAATAAACAGTTTGTTTTATTGAGTAAAATTAAAATAGTGAGTATTTTAGTTGATTTAGCGGTAACTATCGGCTTGGTTTGGAAGTGGGGTTTGTATGGGCTTTATGCGGGATTAGTTTTGAGTTTTGTTTTTAATTTTACCTATGCGCATTTACATGCACGTTATGAAATGAAGTGGTGTTGGAATTCGAAAAAATTGAAAGGTCTTTTAAAAATAGGGATCCCTTTACTCTTATTGAGCTTTTCTTATGAGATCTTAAGAAGTATTGATAAAGTTATGATTGGACGCTTTATTAATCTTACAGAATTAGGGTTCTATTCTATCGCTACAATGACTCAAACCTATTTGTTGGCATTTCCAACTATTATATCCACGGTTCTATATCCGCGACTTCAAGAGAAGTATGGGGAAAGTGGGAGCGCTGAAGGTATTAAAAATTATCTCATTTTGCCTCTTCAGATTCTTTCTGCATTAACACCTATTTTTATCGCACTGGCTTATGTAGTTGTTCCTTATGTGGTTTGGTGGGTTTTGCCAGATTATATTCCAGGAACAGCAGCTTTGAAGATCTTTTTATTTGGAACCTTTTTTGCTTCTTTGGGTTTTCATACGAGTACGTTTTTAGTTACATTAAACAAGCAAATGAAAGTAATTCCTTTGGTCGTAGCGGCTATTTTAATTTCGATTTTATTGAATTGGTATGTGATTAGTCTTGGCTGGGGGATTGAGGGGGTCGCTTTAGCTACGGTTCTTACTTTTGTTGTTTTTAGTATTGCTATAGTGAGTTATGCTATGTTGCAGGTTGGGCATTTGTTGGGGGTTTTTCTTTTTTGGGTTAAGGCGCTGATTCCGTTTGTTTTTATGTTGGGGGTTGTTTGGTTTGTTGAAAAGTGGGTTGTGTTGGATGATCGTTTGATTCAGTGTTTAGTTCAGAGTGTGGTTGTTTGTGTTGCTTCTCTTCCTTTAGTCTTTTATATTAATCATAAGACTCAGTTTGTTTCTCGGTTGATTTCGTTTAAAAACAAGTAGTGTTTTAAGATGGGTTTGTAAAACAAATGGGTATCCTCCGGCGCTCAGACAGCACAAAAATAAAAATCAATTTTTGTGAACTCGCGGCGGAGGATACCCATTTGTTTTGAATGCAAAAGCTTGTGGGGTGTTGAGGGTGAAAATAAACAGGAACATCGAGCTCCTGTTTATTTTATTAG
Organism: Candidatus Omnitrophota bacterium; assembly: GCA_029261035.1. GTDB lineage: Bacteria > Omnitrophota > Omnitrophia > Omnitrophales > JACROU01 > JAJDCD01. Next base: position 241,351 of record JAJDCD010000012.1, on the reverse strand, counting down.
ACATCCTTTGTTGAGAGGAGTCGCTTCGCGCGTTTGGTTTTAAAAGTGACTGTCACCCGGATTTATAAAGATCGTTGAATGTGACTGTCATTTTTCTTTTAGCATAATAGTGACAGTCACCATGGTCTGCTGATCGCAGCCTGGTGACAGTCGCTATGAGTTTAAAGAACTAACTACTTTTTCTGCGGTGGTACAGCGTTCACAGAGTTCGGGGGTGTCTGTGGTGCCTACGGTGGTGTCGAAGCGCCAGCAGCGGCCGCATTTTTCTCCGCTCGCTTTTGAGATATAAACGGTTACTTTGTCCGAGCGGGGCTTATCTTCTGAGGTGGTCCATTCTAAATCAAATTCTAATTTATTTTCTGTTTCTATTGTTTCGTATTGGACTTGGGATACGATGAGTCCAAGTTCTAGATCTTCTGTGAATTTCTTTAATTCTTCATTTATTTTAGAATCGATGTGAACAATGCAGTCTAAAGAACTTCCGACTTCTTTGGTTTCTCTTAATTTTTCAATGACGAGGTCGCTATTTCTTCGGATAGAACGGATCGTATTCCAACGATTTAAATTTTCTTTTGAGTGATTTTCCCATAGAGAAGTGTCCCAGTTCTTTTCGTGGATGCTTGAATTCTCATCAAAGGTTGTTCTCCATATTTCATCCGTTGTAAAAACAAGTATTGGGGAGAGCAGTTGGCAAAGTGCTTTGGCAATGATGTGCATGGCTGATTGCGATGATTTCCTTAAAGGGTCATCAGGGGAAGAACAGTACATTCTATCTTTCAACGAATCTAAATAAAAAGAGCTGAGATCGCTAATGCAAAAGTCATAAATGATTTGATAGATTTTATGAAATTTAAAACTTTCATAACAGTCGGTTACTTCCTTTGAAACCTGGTTCAAACGACTTAAAACCCATTGGTCAAGGGAATGCATTTTCTCAAATGGGATATTTTCTTTTTCTGGGTTAAAGTCAGCAATGTTTCCAAGGAGGAATCTAAATGTGTTTCTTATTTTTCTGTAGGCTTCAGCCATGCGGTCAATAATTTCAGAGCTTAATCGGATATCACTATTGGTATCACAAGAGGATACCCAAAGGCGGAGAACATCAGCCCCGAATTTTTCTATTACTTCTTGAGGGCTTACGACATTCCCTTCACTTTTAGACATTTTTTTACCTTGTCCATCTACCACAAAGCCATGAGTAAGAACATTTTTAAACGGAGATTGTCCTCGTAAAGCCATAGAAGTAATAAGAGAGGTTTGAAACCAACCTCGGTGTTGGTCGGAGCCTTCTAAGTAGAGCTCGCAAGGGAAACCAAGTTTGTGACCTGTCTCTAAGACTGCTTGATGGCTTACTCCAGAATCAAACCAAACATCTAAAATATCGGTTTCGAATTCAAGAGATTCTGCTAATGTTTTGTCCCCATCAAAGAAGTCTTCTTTTGGGTGAGAAAACCAAGCGTCGGCTCCTTCTTGTTCGAAAAGCTCTAGAACTTTGTTTCTGAAAGAGTCGGAATAATAAACTTCATCCGTATCTTTTTTATAAGCAATAGGAATTGGAACACCCCATAGACGTTGTCTAGACAGACACCAGTCTGGTCTTGTTTCTATCATTTTAAGGATTCTGTTTTTACCCCAGTCCGGATACCAAGAAGTTTTGGAGTTGTCTTCAATGGCATCAATAACTTTCTTTCTTAAATCTTGGTGATCTACTTTTAGAAACCATTGTGGGGTGGAGCGTACAATAACGGGTGTTTTAGATCTCCAACAAAAAGGGTAAGAGTGTTGATGATCTTCGATTTTTTTGAGTAACTTTTTGCTCTTTAGGTGTTCGATGATAGGAGTGTTTGCTTCAAAAACATTCATTCCTTTAAGTTTTAAGTCTTTATTGAAATCTTCTAAAAACTGGCCTTTAGCATTTACTGGAGAAAGAATTTCCAAACCTGCTTTGAGGTGACCGAAGATATAGTCGTCTTCACCATGTCCGGGAGCTATATGGACAATACCGGTACCATCTTCAGCAGAAACATAGTCTGCTTCGATAACTTTTCCAGCTCGATCGATGAAGGGATGTTGATATTCATCAATGTGTTGTTTTAGTTCTTTTCCAGTCAAAGATTTTAAACACTCCACATTTTGCAACTCTAATTTTTCTTCTATGCGATTTTTTAATGCAGAACAGAATATGCTTACTTCATTATCATTAATTTTATAAACTCCGTATTCTAAATCTGGGTGAATCGCAATACCAACATTGGCAGGTAATGTCCAGGGTGTTGTTGTCCATATCATAAAGGATGTAGATGTTGCTTCATCGAGACCTAGTTCTTTTAGGAAATTATTGTTTACGATAGGGAAATGTACAAAAATTGCTTTTGATGTCTTGTCCTGATATTCGAGCTCAGCTTCAGCAAGAGCGGTTTCACAACCTATAGACCAATAAACGGGTTTTTCCCCTCGATAAATATAACCCTTGTTGTAGAGTTCAAAAAAACTTCGAGCAATGCTGGCTTGGTAGTGTTTGGCCATAGTGAGGTATGGGTTTTTCCATTCAGCAAAAATGCCCAAGCGTTGAAAATCCTTCATTTGGGTTTTAACAAATTTACTGGCGTAGCTTTTTGCTTTTTTTCTAAATTCCATTTGATCGACATCATTTTTGTCTTGGCCGAGTTCTTTTAATAAAGCGTGTTCAATTGGAAGCCCGTGACAATCCCAACCGGGAACATAAGTTGTTTTGAGGCCTTTATGTGATTGGTAACGAACAATCATATCTTTTAAAACTTTGTTTAATGCGTGACCAATATGAATTTTTCCATTTGCGTAGGGAGGTCCGTCGTGAAGAATGTATTTGCCTTCCGATTGATCAGATTTCTCTTTGATCTTTTCTTCAAGACCTTCTTTGCTCCAAAGTTTCAATCTTTCAGGCTCACGGCTAGATAGAGAAGCTTTCATTGGAAAGCTTGTTTTGGGTAAGTTGACGTTGTATTTTTTCTTTTTCTCTTCGCTCATACTAAGATTAGCCTTTCGTTAACTCATCTTGAGTTAGCAGTAACTGGGTTGCTTCTAATAAGTTTTCTGCCATTAAATTGGGTTTAATGGTGTCTGTTAATTTCTCTTTGTCGTAGGGACCGTGACCCGTTAATACAAATATGGTTTTAAGACCAAAGCGAAGACCCGCTTCAATGTCCGTTGCTTTATCTCCAATGAAAAAAGTTTTCTCTCTGTCAAAGTCTGCAGAGGTGAGGGCTTTCTCAAAGAGGCCTACTTCCGGTTTTCTGCATTTGCAGCCTTCTTGTTTCCCATGAAGACAGTAAAAAGTATCATGAATGACGATGTCTTGTTTATTTAAGGCCTCGATCATCTTTTGGTGAAGATCCCAAAGAGCCTCTTCTTTAAAGATGCCGTCTCCAATTCCAGCTTGGTTGGAGATGATAATAATCTTATATCCTGCGTCATTGAGCCTTTTTAGAGCTTCTTCTGCACCTAACTCAAAGTGAAATTCATCCCAAGTTTTAATATAGTCCCCAATAAGGTCTATATTGATAACGCCATCACGATCGATAAAGATAACCTTGTCCATATGATATATGCCTCCGAAGCCGTTCATTATAGACGAAAAGCTAGTGCCTGTCACGGTTGGATGGCTTTGGGCGTATTGATAATTGAATTCGTTGCTTGAATTAGATATGATGTCTTTCTTTAAAGGGAGTGTTTATGGCGTTGAGACAAGTGGATACCATATCAAAATGGAAGAATATAGCTAAAAGTATTGGGCCTGGGATTTTATTTGCGGGGGCTGCTATTGGAGGCTCTCATTTAATCCAATCAACGAGGGCAGGGGCTAATTATGGTTTTACGCTTCTTTGGGTTGTTATTTTAGCTAATATCTTAAAGTACCCCTTTTTTGAATATGGCCAAAGGTATACAGCAACTACAGGAAAAAGTCTGCTGGAAGGTTATCTGCATATAGGTAAGCCATTATTGTATTTGTTTTTTGCTTTATCTTTTTGTACTGCCATAGTGAACTGTGCTGCGGTGACGATGGTAACAGGAGCTTTGGCTGGGTTTGTATTTGGAGATCAGTTAAATATTGTACAGTGGAGTGGTGTTTTATTTGTTTTAACAATTGCCATTGTCTTTATTGGCAATTATCGTTGGCTTGATAAAATAGTAAAACTTATTATATGTGTTCTGTCTGTTTCTACTGTAGCAGCATTTTCTATTGCTTTAGCTCATGGGGGAAGTGCTCAGCCAGGATTTGAAGCCCCTGATATTTGGAATTTGGCAGGACTTTCATTTTTAGTTGCTCTTTTGGGCTGGATGCCAGCCCCGATCGAAGCGTCCACTTGGTCGTCTGTATGGCTGTTGGAGAGAGCTAAAGAAACAGGCCATCACCCCACACTAAAAGAAACACAGTTTGATTTCAATTTGGGTTATGTCGTAACAGCTGTTCTTGCATGTTGTTTCTTGGGATTGGGTTCACTGGTGATGTTTGGCACTGGAGAACAATTTTCTTCTTCGGGAATCCAGTTTGCAGGCCAGGTCGTTTCTCTTTATGCGGATTCGTTAGGTAGGTGGAGCGCGCCCATCATTGGCATTGCAGCATTGACAACAATGTTAAGTACAACGCTTACAGTGAATGATGCTTATCCAAGAACGATGGCAGTTTGTGTTAAATTACTTTTTCCAAAGTTTGAAAATTGGAGTACAAGATTTTTGCAGCAAATTTGGATGTTGTTTGTCTGTGGCCTTTCTTTTTGTGTGATTGCTTATTTGGCACATAATATGAAAGCGATGATTGATTTTGCAACCATCATCTCATTTTTGGCGGCTCCTGTTTTTGCTTTTTTAAATTATTGGGTTGTAACTCATGATCATGTGCCAACAGAGTGTATTCCTTCTAAGGGGATGAAATTTTTAAGTTGGGTTGGGTTAGGATTCTTATTGAGTATTAGTGTTGTGTTTATTGTTTGGAGATTTATGTAAATACCTGTTATGGTCGATATATTCAGATTGAAATTATAGTATTCAAAGGGAGAATTTAGTGCCAAAAAAATATTACATTACAACACCTCTTTATTATGTAAATGCTAAGCCTCATATTGGGCATGCTTATACCAATATCTTGTGTGATGCCTTTGCTCGTTTTCATCGTTTCTTGGGAAATGATGTTTTCTTTATGACAGGTACCGATGAGCATGGAAGTAAGATTGAGAAGACCGCTCGTGAGCAGGGAATGGAGCCTCAGGAATATGTGGATAAGATTGTGCCCCATTTTAAAGAACTTTGGTCATCTTTGGGGATTCAACATGATTATTTTATACGAACGACTGACGAGCAGCACAAGAAAGTTGTTCAAAATATACTTAGAGATTTAGAGAAGCGTGGCGAAATCTATAAAGACACTTATGAAGGTTGGTACTCCATTAAGAGTGAAACCTTTTATTCTGAAAGTGAACTTGTGGAGGGGAGATGCCCAGATACGGGTGGAGAAGTTCAGAAAATCCAAGAGGAGAATTATTTTTTCAAAATGTCAAAGTATCAGGATTGGCTTATTGAAACAATACAAAAAAATCCTACATTTATTCAGCCTGAGATGAGAAAAAATGAAATCTTAGGATTTTTAAAACAACCTTTAGAAGACTTGTGTATTACAAGGCCAAAAGATCGTTTGAAGTGGGGGATTCCATATCCTGGTTCTGAAGAGCATGTAATTTATGTATGGTTTGATGCACTTATTAATTATGTAAGTGGTATTGGTTATGGTGTTGATGAAAATAAGTTTAATTCGCTTTGGCCTGCAGATCTTCATGTTGTGGGGAAGGATATCTTAAGACATCATGCTGTTTATTGGCCGATTATGTTGAAGGCTTGTGGGATTGAATTGCCTAAAACGGTGTTGGCGCATGGTTGGTGGACGTTATCCGGGGGGAAGATTTCTAAGTCGAGTGGAAACTCAGTGGATCCTGTAGAGTTGATTGAAAAATATGGTGTGGATGCTTTTCGATATTTTCTTTTAAATGAAGTAACGGTGGGCCTTGACGGGGCTTATTCTGAGGATCTTTTAAGAGAGAGATACCGAACGGATTTGGCTAATGACCTAGGAAATTTGTGGTCGCGTTCTTCATCCATGCTTGGAAAATATTTTGAAGGAAAAGTTCCAAGCCCATCTGAATCGGTTTCTGATGAAGCGTTGATGAAAATGACTTATGATTTATATGATAAAGTGGTTTCCAGCATGGAAAAAAATAATCCTAGAGAAGCTTTAGCTTCTGTGTGGGAAGTTATGCGTAAATCGAATCAGTTTATTGAAGAGAAGAAGCCTTGGGCGTTGAGTAAGGACGAGAGTAAGAGGCAAGAGTTGGCGGATGTTTTATTTGTTCTATTGGATTGTTTGGCTCATATAGCTTGTTTGCTTCAGGCGTTTTTACCGAATTCTTCTAAAGAGATTTTGGGTCGATTAAAGCTTTCTGGGGTTGAGCAAATAAAAACAGTTGGAGATTATAAGAAGGTTTTTGTTGAGGTTGGTGGGGAGGTTGATAAGGGGGAGGCTTTGTTTCCTAAGTTGGAGGATGAGGCTTAAAAGATTAGGTTGTTGTTCGGAAAATATTGCATCCCCGGCGCTCAGACAGCACAAAAGGGACTGTCACCTACGGTGACTGTCCCTTTTGTGAACTCGCGGCGGGGATGCAATATTTTCCTTTAAGTTATGAACGCTTGTTGGGTGTTGAGGCGTTGAAAGAAGATGGGCATCGAGCCCATATTCTTTCTGGAGTTTAGGGTGTTTCGTTATGCTATTCATAACGAAACGCGTTTTATTGGTACCTATTTATGCGTTTACTGGGATTAAGTCTTTTTTTTGTGGGAAATGTTGATTTAAGATTTACAAATAGCTAAAAGCTAAAAGCTGATGGCTATAAACAAAGGAATTTTGATGAGGTTGATTGATACGCATGTGCATTTGAACTTTCCGGATTTTAAGGAAGAGCGTGTGGAGATTATGGAGCGGGCTCAAGAGGCGGGGATTGCTTATTTTGTTAATGTGGGTACCGATGTAGAGACTTCTAAACAATCGCAGGAGTTGGCAAATAAGTATGAAAATATATTTGCTACTGCGGGGGTGCATCCTCATGATGCCAAGGATGTGAATGAAGCGGTTTTGAATGAGATTAAAGAAATTTTAAAAGACCCTAAGGTTGTGGCTATTGGAGAAGTGGGGTTGGATTTTTTTAGGAACATGTCGCCTCAAGAAGTTCAAGAGAAGGTGCTAGAACAGTTTTTGGAGCTTTATTCTGAAATTGATAAGCCTTTGATATTTCATTGTCGAGACGCTTTTGACCGTTTGTTGGAGATTGTAACCCATTATGGTAAGGCGCCTTATTCTGGGATCTTTCATTGTTTTTCTGGGGACAAAGATATTTTAAAACGTTGTTTGGATCTTGGTTTTCATATTTCGTTTGCTGGGCCTTTAACCTATAAAAAGAACGATGAGTTAAGGGAAGCTTGTCAGTACTGTCCTTTGGATCGTTTGTTGATTGAAACAGATGCTCCTTATTTACCCCCACAGACAAAAAGAGGAAAAAGAAATGAGACTCTTTATATGATGGAGACTTTTGAAACGATGAAGCAGATTCATGGAATGGGAGGTGAGGCTTTGTCTGATCAGATTTTAAGTAATGCAAAGAGTGTCTTAAGGCTGCCATTATGATTATTGGATTAACCGGAAAAAATGGTTCTGGAAAAGGCGCTGTTGCGGAGTATTTAAAAGAGAAGGGTTTTGTTTATTTTTCCCTCTCAGATTGTTTGAGAGATGCCGCTATGGAAGAATCAATCCCTGTTGTCAGAGATAATTTGTTTCAGTTGGGAAACCGTTTAAGAAAAGAAGCAGGTGCAGGAGTTTTAGCTAAGAGAGTTGTGTTAAAAGTTGATTCAGAAAAAAATTGTGTTATTGACTCCATTCGTCATCCAGAAGAAGTTAAAGTGTTAATGGAATTACCTAATTTTAGATTAGTGGCTGTTACGGCTCTCAGCGAAGTCCGTTTTGATCGGATGAGACAAAGAAATCGGGAGAAGGATCCTCAGACCTTAGAAGAGTTTATCGCTTTAGAAGAAAATGAAGCATCAAGTCAAACGGCTAGTGATCAGCAACTTGACGAAACAATACAAATGGCAAATTACAACATAGACAACTCTTCAACATTAGAATTGTTATTTCAAAAAATGGATACTATTTTAAAAGCCTAGATTTTTAACCCAGAGAACAGTTTATGAATTCTTTTTTTGATTGGTGGCAGCATTTACCTCAACATATAGATCCTGTTTTCTTTCAATTGGGAGGCTTACAGATTCGTTATTATGGAATTTGTTTTGTTTCGGCAATTGTTATTACCTACTTAGTCGTTTTATATCGAATTAAAAAAGAGGATTCTATTTTAACTCAATCAGATTTAGATATTCTGATTGTTTGGTTGGTTTTTGGTGTTATTTTGGGTGGACGATTAGGTTATGTCTTGTTTTATGATTTGAGTTATTTTATTCATCATCCTTTTCAAATTTTCCTCCCATTTGATTCTGGTTTTAATTTTATAGGCCTTAGAGGGATGTCTTATCATGGAGGGCTTTTTGGGGCTTTTCTAGCAATTCTATTTTTTGGTTTGCATTACCAATTTTCATTTTGGAAATTAGTGGATTTTATTGTTCCAGCAGTTCCTTTAGGCTATACCTTAGGGCGTATAGGGAATTTTCTAAATGATGAATTGTTTGGAAGGGTTACTCAAAGTTCTTGGGGAATGTATTTTAATTCGGATGCTTCTGGACAGCTTCGTTATCCGTCACAGCTATTAGAAGCTTTGTTTGAGGGACTGATTCTATTTGTTTTATTATGGTCGATAAGAAATAAAAATTATTTTAATGGATTTGTCAGTGGTGTATATTTAATAGGGTATGGATTGTTTCGTTTTTTTATTGAATATACAAGAGAACCTGATGCTCATTTAGGGTTTGTTGTAGCGTCTTTTTCGATGGGGCAAATCTTATGTTTGTTTATGATTTTTATAGGTTCAACGATTATGACTGTAAATTTTTATTTTAATAATAATCAAAGAGGAAAATTAGCAGAATGAAGAGAGTTTTTATCGTTCATGGTTGGAGATCGAGTCCAGAATCGAATTGGTTTCGATGGCTGGAGAAAGAGTTGAATTCAAGAGGTTTTGAAGCTCATGTACTAGCTATGCCCAGAGCTGCAATGCCACATCCTTCTGAATGGATTGATTGCATTCATGATGCTGTAGGAAAAGCCGATGCGGAAACTTACTTTATTGGTCATAGTTTAGGCTGCATCGCAATTGCTCGTTTTTTAGAGGCTCATATTCCGGAAGAAGTTATTGGGGGGTGCGTGTTTGTTGCCGGGTTTAGTGGGAATATACATAACCCTTCAACAAAAGAATTTTATGAGCTTACATTCCATCCTGATATTGTAAGAAAGTGGATAGGAAAAGCTGTTGCTATTTTTTCAGACAATGATCCAATGGTTCCATTAGAGTTGGCTAAAAATTTTTCAGAGCAAATTGGAGCAAAGGCCATACTGGAGAAGAATATGTTTCATTTTCGAGGCAGTGATGGTTGTACAGAACTTCCTGTGGTTTTGGAGCGTTTTCTAGAGATAGCGAAGAGTTAACATTTTATTAAACAGAAATGTATGTTTTTTCAGCGGGAACACTTACAATTTTTCGTTCGGGAAGAATGCATGCTGTTAGTTCTTTCCCGTAAACACATCCTGTGTCTAGACCAATAACATTTTCTCGGACGACCAGACCTTGACGAGCCCAATGCCCATGAACGATGAGCTTTGTGTCTTGATAATGTTCGTACCAAGGAGATTTGTCTTCGAGGGTTCGTAGCGTTGTTAAATCTTTGGCGGATTGTTTATTTAAGGGGATGCCTGCTTTAAGTCCAGCATGTAAGACAATGTAATCCTCGGTTTCGATATAGAGAGGCCACTGAGCCATGAAGTTCATGTAGGTCTCGAGTTCGTTTCCCAATTCTCGAATAGCATCAAATTGGTATGCTTTTGAGAGGTTGTCTAATTGATTGTTTTTCCAGGCGTTAAGGAGATGAAGTTCGTGGTTTCCCAGAATGCATTGCAGGTTATCTAGACTCATGGCGATATCTAAAACTTTTTTGGTTGAAGGGCCTTTGCAGACAACGTCGCCCACACAAATCAAATCATCGGATGGTTTGATTTTGATTTTATTCATAAGCGTTTGCCATTCTTTATGGCAGGCATGAATGTCACCAAAAATTATAGTTCTTTTAGACATGTTTTTAGGTCCTTTGTTATTAACTAAATTATAACTGATTCAGAGCAACTTATAGGAAAATAAAATGGAAAAAGCTTTTAAAGTTCCAGAAGTAGCTAAAAAGACATATAAATTTAATGTCCATGATTTGGAGATTCAGGATGATTATTTCTGGTTGAGAGAAAGAGATAATGAAGAAGTTTTGGATTACTTAAAGAGTGAAAATAATTATACAAAACTAAAATTAGAGTCTACAGAAACTCTTCAAAAAGAGTTGTATGAGGAGATGGTGTCCCGAATTAAAGAAACAGATATTTCTGTACCCGTTAAAAAAGGAGATTACTTTTATTATTCGAGAACAGAGAAGGGAAAGCAGTACGCTATTTATGCTAGAAAACATTTTTCGACTGAAGCTGATGAGGAAATTCTGATTGATTCAAACCAGTTAGCTGAGGGGGAAGCTTATTTTGATTTAGGTGTATTTGAGATAAGTCCAAACCACAATTACTTAGCTTACTCTGTAGACCTAAAAGGAGATGAGGAATACACGTTGTACATCAAAGACTTGGAGAAGGGGTGTTTGCTAGCAGATCAAATTAAAAATACAGCAACTTGCTGTGAATGGGCTAATGATAATAAGACTTTTTTTTATAGTACTTTAGACGAATCTAAAAGGCCTTATAAGTTGTTTAAACATGTTCTAGGGGAACCTGTTGAAAGCGATAAGGAACTTTTTGAAGAGAAGGACGAGCGTTTTTTTCTTTCGTTAGACAAAAGTAAAGATGGGGCATTTTTGCTTTTAGGTTTAGATAGTAAAATCACTTCAGAAGCTTGGTTTTTGGATGCGGATAATCCAACGGCAGATTTTAGCCTCATTCAAAAGCGAGAAGAAAAACATGAGTATTCTGTAGAGCATCATAAGGGCGAGTTTTATGTATTGTCTAATGACCAAGCTCAGAATTTTAAGTTGATGAAAACTTTAGTTGTTACGCCAGAGAAAGAGAACTGGTCGGAAGTTATTGCTCATAAGGAAGGTGTTCAGCTTGAAGACATTGATGTATTTGAAGATGTTTTAGTTGTGTTTAAAAGAGAAGGAGGGTTAGACCATATAGAGTTGAGATATTGGAATTCAGAGGAAGTTTTTGAAATTCCTTTTGAAGAACCCGTTTATGCTTTGCGACAGGGAAATAATCCGGAGTTCAAAGCTCCTATGCTTCGATTTTCTTATACTTCGTTGACAACCCCAAATACCGTGATCGAATTTAATTTTAAAAACAAAACAAAAACTGTTCGAAAGCAGCAAGACGTTTTAGGAGGTTATGATCCTCAGGATTATCAATCTGAACGAATTTATGCAACAGCAAGTGATGGAACTAAAGTTCCTATTTCTTTAGTGTATAAGAAAAGTTTAAAGAAAGAGGAAGGGAACCCTTTTTATTTATATGGGTATGGTTCCTACGGCATTAATATCGATGCGACATTTTCATCCAATCGGTTGAGTCTGTTGAATCGAGGTTTTGTATTCGGGATAGCACATATACGCGGGGGATCTGACCTGGGGCGGGATTGGTATGAGAATGGAAAATTCTTAACCAAGAAAAATACGTTTACTGATTTTATTGCATGCAGTGAGCATGTGATTCAAGAGGGCTATACATCTAGCAATCAACTTTATGTTGCGGGGGGAAGTGCTGGAGGTTTGCTTATGGGAGCTTGTGTGAATGAGCGGCCAGATTTATTCCAGGGCGTAATTATGCATGTTCCTTTTGTGGATGTAATTAACACGATGTTAGATGAGTCCCTTCCCCTAACCGTTACAGAATATGATGAGTGGGGGAATCCAAATGAGAAACAATATTTTGATTATATTTACTCTTACTCTCCTTATGATCAAATTAAACAACAGGATTATCCATCAATGTTTGTGACGGGAGGGCTTAATGATCCTCGAGTTCAATATTGGGAGCCTACGAAATGGGTCGCTAAATTAAGAGAATTTAAAACGGATCAGAATGATTTGTTGCTTAAAATTGATATGGGTTCAGGTCATGGAGGTGCTTCAGGGCGCTACGAATACTTGAAAGAGATTGCAATGGAATACGCGTTTATTTTGAACAACCTGAAGTCAGAAGTCTGAGGTCTGAAAACAGAATGTTTGTCATTACGAGGCGGTGGACAAATTGGCCGTGGCAATCTCAGAATTTTGACAGAATGCTAGAGAAAGTGTCATTCCCGAAATCTTTAGTCGGGAATCTATAAATCATATTTTATTGCGCTATGTGGGAGAAAGCCTGGATCCCCGATACAAACATTCGGGGATGACAAATGTTCTAAAGATGGGGTGTTTTTGATTTTTTACTTTAAACTTTTTAATCTTTCAGCAATTTCAAGAGCACCATATGTGAAAATGATGTCTGCTCCTGCTCGTTTTATAGAAACTAATGTTTCGTAAAGAACATCCTCACCATTAATCCAACCTTTTTCACTCGCTGCTTTGATCATCGCATACTCACCGCTGACATGATAGGCCGCAATAGGTAAGGGGTAGTTGCTTTTGATTGTAGAAATAACATCAAGGTAGTGGAGTGCGGGTTTAACCATTAAGATGTCTGCCCCTTCAGCGATGTCTAACTCAATTTCTCTTTTGGCTTCACGAATATTTGACGGGTCCATCTGATATGTTTTTTTGTCTCCATCTTTTGGAGAGGAGTCTAAAGCATCTCGGAAAGGACCGTAAAGAGAAGATGCGTATTTGGCAGCATAGGAAAGAATAGAGACTTCTTGAAAGTTTGATTCGTCTAAGATTTTACGAATAGCAGCAACGCGACCATCCATCATATCGGATGGGGCTACGATATCAGCGCCTGCTTTTGCTTGTGTTAAAGCCATCTGGGCTAAGATGGGTAAAGTGGCGTCATTTATTATTTTTCCATTTTTAACAACCCCATCATGCCCGTCGCTTGAATAAGGGTCCATAGCGACATCTGTGATAATTGTTATTTCAGGGACGGCACTTTTTATTGCTCGAATAGTTTGAGGAAGAAGCCCTTTGTCATTTGTAGATTCTGTGGCATTAGAATTTTTGAGAGAAGGATTAATTACCGGAAAAAGACATAATGCTTTGATTCCTAATTCAAAAGCTGCTTGTGCTTCTTTAACAATTAAATCAATGCTGAGTCTAAAATGTCCAGGGAGAGAATCTATCGGTGTAGATTTGTTTTCTCCTTCTTGAACAAAAAGAGGGAGAACGAGGTTTGAAGCTTGAAATTGCGTTTCTTGCATCATTCTTCGAATCGATTCTGTTTTTCTGTTTCTTCTTGGACGACTGAGTGGGGAGTTATTCATATTTATAAATTCTCTTTAATCTTTTCTGCAACAAGAGCGAGGTCTTTGTCTTCTGTTGGGGTTGCATTGGCAAAATTCAAATCACCGATAGAGTGAATGGGAACAAGGTGTATATGAGTATGAGGAACTTCGAGTCCTGCAACCATAATTCCTACACGTTTGCACGAAACCGATTTTCGGATGGCTGTTGCTACTTTTTTTGCAAAAGGCATAATTTTAGAAAGTGTTTCGTCGTCATTATCAAAAATATAATCAACTTCCTTTTTAGGAATAACAAGACTGTGGCCTGGATTTATAGGACGAATATCTAGAAACGCAAGAAAGTTTTCATCTTCTATAAGCTTGTGGCAGGGGATTTCGCCAGCAATGATTTTTGTGAACAATGTAGCCATATTTATCTCCGTATTTAAAATTGTTGAAAGATAATTATACGGACTTTTGACTTTGTGTACCAGGTTAAAAAAGATGAGGAATTCGGGGACATGGACTTTTGATACTGTTGCGAAGCAGCTGTGTCAAAAGTGCGTGTCCCCTAGGCAAAGGGTAGGCTGTAGCCAGTAAAAACAACCATAACCCCATATACAGTATCAACTTATAACGTTATATTGTGTGCCAGGTCTTTAGACCTGGCACACTGGGTCCATAACTTGAGTGCTGGTAATAGGATTCCTCAATATGAATTAGGCTTTGTGCTTGCTTAGAATGATGGATTTAGGTAGATATTTCATCTAATAAATGATAGAGTATCCGACCATTTTTACATAAAGGGAAAATTATCTATATTATCTAAAATAGGTGTAGGAGAAGCGTAATGAGTGATAAAAATATTTTTGCAGAAAGAAAGAATGTTGAAGAAGTTGAAGAAGGTAAGCTATTAGCTCCTAAATTTGATGCTGACGGACTTGTTCCAGTAGTGACTACGGATCATACCTCAGGCGAGCTTTTAATGCATGCATATATGAATAAAGAAGCTTTAACTAAAACGATTGAGTTGGGCGAAGCTGTTTATTGGAGCCGATCCAGAAAAGTAATCTGGCATAAAGGGGCAACCAGTGGTTTGGTTCAAAAAGTAAAACAAATTATGATTGATGATGATCAGGATACAATTTGGTTACGTGTAGATGTACAAGGTGGGGCAAGTTGTCACGTTGGGTACCGTTCTTGTTTTTATAGAGAAATTCCTTATGGGAAAGCAGTTGAAGACAATAAACCAATAGAACTTGTGTTTACAGATACGGAAAAGGTGTTTGACCCAAAAGATGTTTATGGGGATGCCGCTAATCCAACAAAGCTTTAATCAAATATTAAAAAATAAAGGAGATATAAGTCATGGCTTTATCAGGTAATCTAGGTTTTCCAAGAATAGGTGCAAAAAGAGAATTGAAGAAAGCAACAGAGTCTTATTGGAAAGGTGAACTGTCTGGCGAAGAGCTTAAAAAAGCAGGATCTGAATTAAGAAAAGCAAATTGGCAAACACAGAAGGAAGCTGGTATTGATCTAATCCCTTCTAATGATTTTAGTTTTTATGATCAAATGTTAGATATGTCCTGTTTGCTAGGAAATGTTCCTCCACGCTTTAAGTGGGATGGCAACAATATTGACCTAGATGTCTTGTTTTTGATGGCACGTGGTTCTAAAGAAGAAGGTAGTGACCATGCTTCTCAAACCTTTGCTTGTGAAATGACCAAGTGGTTTGACACCAATTACCATTACATTGTTCCTGAATTTAGCCAGGATACTAATTTTAAAATTTCTTCTTCTAAAATTTTTGATGAATTCCAAGAAGCTTTAGATGCGGGGATTAAAACAAAACCCGTTTTGATTGGACCTTTAACCTATTTAACTTTAGGAAAGATTCAAGACAAAGACAATCCTAACTTCGATCGTTTTGAATTATTTGGCAAATTGTTGCCCTTGTACGTTGAGATTCTTCAAAAATTAGAAGCTCAAGGGGCTGAATGGGTGCAGATTGATGAGCCTGTTTTATCTTTGGATTTAACAGATGAGCAACGTAGCTTAGCTAAATCAGCATTTGAAACATTTGCTTCTAGTGTACCTAATCTAAAAATCTTGGCCGCAAATTATTTTGGAGATCTTAGAGATAACCTTCAAACATTCTTAGGGTTGCCTGTTAATGCATTTCATGTGGACTGTGTGCGTGCAGCAGGTGAGTTAGATCAAGTATTGTCTCAATTACCAGCAGATAAACTATTGTCTGTAGGTGTTGTTGATGGAAGAAATATTTGGAAGAATGACTTTGAACAATCTTTAGCTATTTTAGAAAAAGCAAAAGCAGCTATCGGCGAAGATCGTTTGATTGTATCTCCATCCTGTTCTTTGGTGCACTCTCCAGTAACACTTAGAAATGAAGCTAAGTTGGATGATGAATTAAAAAACTGGTTAGCATTTGCTGAAGAAAAACTTACAGAAGTAACTAGTCTTTTTCAATTGATTACAGGGCAAGGTGGTCAAGAAGCTCTTGAAGCTAACAAAGCAGCTAATGAATCTCGTAGAAGCAGTTCTAGAATTCATAACAATGCTGTTAAAGATCGTTCTAATGCTGTTACAGAAGCTGATCTTAAAAGAGACTCTGAGTTTACATCTCGTCAAACAGCTCAAAGAGAAAAGATAAAGTTGCCATTGTTTCCAACGACAA
Source organism: Candidatus Omnitrophota bacterium (assembly GCA_029261035.1). Lineage (GTDB taxonomy): Bacteria > Omnitrophota > Omnitrophia > Omnitrophales > JACROU01 > JAJDCD01. The sequence continues at coordinate 225,055 of JAJDCD010000012.1, read as the reverse complement.
CCATTGGATCTTTTCCTCAAACAAAAGAAGTTCGTTCTAACCGTGCGAAATTAAAAAAAGGTGAGTTAAGCGCTGAAGACTATGACACCTTTGTAAAAGACGAAATTAAAAAAGCAGTCGATTTCCAAGAAGAAGTTGGAATCGATATGTTTGTGCATGGTGAATTTGAAAGAAATGACATGGTTGAGTACTTTGGGGAAAACCTAGAAGGTTTTGCTTTTACTCAATTTGGTTGGGTTCAAAGTTATGGTTCTCGTTATGTGAAACCTCCGGTGATTTTCGGAGATGTTTCTCGACCAAAACCAATGACTGTTTACTATTCTAGTTTTGCACAAACACTCACAGACAAGCCGATGAAGGGTATGTTGACAGGTCCTGTGACCATCCTTCAATGGAGCTTTGTTCGAAACGATCAACCAAGAAGCGAAACAGCAAAGCAGATTGGTCTAGCGATTCGAGACGAAGTGCAAGATTTAGAAGCGGCAAACATTGCGGCTATTCAAATCGATGAGCCAGCTCTTCGTGAAGGTTTGCCTTTAAGAAGAGATGATTGGAAAGATTATTTAAAATGGGCTGTAGATGCGTTTAGACTTTGCTCTAGTGGAGTAAAGGATGATACTCAGATTCATACCCATATGTGTTATGCAGAATTCAATGACATTATCCAAGCGATTGCGGACTTAGATGCAGATGTTATTTCTATTGAAACATCTCGCTCTAACATGGAGCTTTTAGAGGCGTTCGTTAACTTTAAGTACCCAAATGAGGTTGGGCCTGGAGTTTTTGATATTCACTCTCCACGTGTTCCTGAAGTAACTGAAATGGATCAACTGCTTCAAAAAGCTGAAGATGTTCTTCCAATTCAAAATATTTGGGTGAATCCAGATTGCGGTTTAAAGACAAGGCAATGGCCAGAAGTTAAAGAAGCTTTAAAAAATATGGTATTGTCAGCTAAAAACTTAAGAGAAAGTCAAAGCGCAGCAAAATCTTAATTTTGTTAAGCTTAAAATGGTGACTGTCACCATTTTTTCTTAGATTATGAATAAAACCCAACTTTCTACTCTTTGTTATGTTCGTGATCAAGGTAATACTTTGATGCTCCATCGAATTAAGAAAAATAAAGATATTCATGAAGGTAAGTGGAATGGTTTGGGGGGTAAGTTTTTTTCTGGAGAAACTCCGGAAGAATGTGTTGTTCGTGAAGTAAAAGAAGAATCTGGTTTACTCATTAAGAACCCGGTGTTGAGAGGCGTTCTAACTTTTCCTAGTTTTATTTTAGGGGAAGATTGGGTTGTTTTTCTCTTTGAAGCGTTTGAGTTTTCGGGAGACCTTCAATCATGTGATGAAGGAGAGCTTCATTGGATTGAGGATGATAAGATTTTAAGCCTACCTTTATGGGAAGGTGACCCTTACTTCTTGCAGTGGCTTAAAGAAGAGCAAAGGTTTTTTTCGGCGAAATTTGTTTATAAAGATAAGAAACTGTTGAGTCATCATGTTACTTTCTATGAAAGTGAACAACTTAAGAAATAAATTTTGTACTTCGAAAGGAAGTCTTTGTGGAAGAATCTCAGACGAAACATAAAAATCCAGTCTTAAATTTTAATCTCCAAGACGAAAATGGTTTAAATGATTTCCATAAATCAGAAAATGATGTTGTTGTTTCTATTGATAAAGTAGGAATTAATCATTTTAGATTACCCATCCTTTACCGTTATAAAAACGGTGCTATTCGTAATCATGATGCTGTTGCTAGTATGTATATTAATTGCCCAGAAGGTAAAAATGGAATTAATATGAGCCGTTTGTGTGAGATTTTAACTGTTGAAGCAGCTGAAATTCCAATGAGCGTAGATTTATTTAGAAAGGTTCTTAATCGTTTTCGAGTAGATATGAGAGATCATGATAATGACCCTTATTTTTCTGATGCTTATTTGAAGTTAAAATTTAAAATAGTTTTGAAGCAGCAGTCCCTTAAGAGTGATAATTGGGGATGGCAATATTATGATGTTGAGCTAGAAGGAAGAGAAAATAAAAAAGGGGAGTTGAAGATGTATTTAACTCTTTTTTATGAATATTCCTCTACTTGTCCTTGTAGTCTTTCTATGGCTAAACAATACGAAGAAGAATTTCAAGCAGGTAAGACATCTGAAGGTTCTGGAATTGCCTCAGCCCATAGTCAGCGCTCAGGCGCTAAGTGCACCGTGGAATTTGATGCAGACTCGGAATTTTACATTGAAGACTTGGTGGATGTTTTGAGAAAAGCTATTCCTACAGAAACTCAAAGTTTAGTAAAAAGAGTAGATGAACAAGCATTTGCAATTTTGAACGGAGCTAATCCTATTTTTGTGGAGCATGCGTCTAGAAATTTAAGTGTAGAGTTGAATGCAGAGAAAAGAATTAAGGATTGGGTTGTTTCTGTGGAGCACTGGGAATCTCTTCATAGCCACAATGCCACAGCAGTTATTCGTAAGGGAATAGAAGGCGGATTGGTTTAATTTCCCCATGTCTACAGTTACTCCGGAAAACAAAACAATTACGATTGATCGTATTCTTAGAAATTTTCAGCTACTAGACTCATGGGAAGAGAAGTATCGTTTTCTTATCCAGTTAGGCAAAAAAATCTCTGCTTTTCCTGAAGAATTTAAGGTTGAGGAATATCGTGTTCGCGGTTGTTCTAGCCAGGTATGGTTAGTTAGAGAATCTTTATTAGAAGACAAAGGTGTTGTTTCTTTTAAAGCGGATAGTGACTCTCATATTGTAAAAGGCCTTGTTGCTGTTTTGATGGCCTTATTCAATCATCAAACTCCTGAAACTATATTAACAACGGATGTTAAAAATATATTCACCCAATTGGGTTTGGAAAATCAGCTTAGTGCAAATCGTACTAATGGTTTTTATTCTATGGTTGAAAAGATGAAGCAAATTGCTGTTGAACAATTAACAGCGAATAACAAAAGTTAGGGTTTTATGATTTTATCTGATAAGACAATTAAACAATATCTAGAACAAAAGAAATTAAAAATTGAACCTTTGGCTTCAAATGGTGTTCAACCAGCTTCGGTTGATTGCACTTTGGGAGATGATTTTCTTGTTGTCGATGAAAACAACATGGATATCCTTACCTTAAATTCCGAAATTAAATACCGCAAGTTACAATCCAAAGAAATAACACTTCCACCTCATTCCTTTATTTTAGCTACAACTCAAGAGTACATCGAACTTCCTGAGGACCTAACGGCTTTTGTTGAAGGGCGAAGCTCTATTGGTCGTATGGGTCTGTTTATTCAAAATGCAGGATGGGTAGATCCTGGTTTTAAAGGAAGGATTACATTAGAGCTATATAATGCAAATTCATTACCCATCAAGTTAGAGGCTGGTAGACGGGTTTGTCAGTTGGTTTTTTGTAAAATGGATAACGCGGCAGAAACACCTTATAGTGGGAAGTACCAGGGACAACTTCAAACTGTGGGGAGTCGAGTTTTTCAAGACAAGTAAATGAGTACACAACTTAGACTCACGCAGTGAGGCTGAAGTTGCCCGTACTAATTTATCCTGAAGGAGCGCGACCAAGCGCGACTGATAGGATCTCAAAAGAGGAGAAGTGTTATGAATAAAATGTTGGTGATTTTAATGATGGGTATTTTTTGTTCTTTAGGTTCTATTGCAAATGCAGAAACGGATCCAATATATCCTTTTAAAGTTTCTATCAATGGACAAGAAGCTGTGAAGGGGAGTGTTTTCGCTGAAGTTGAAGGTACAGTTCCTTCTAATTCAAAGATTGAAGTTGAAGGAGAAGGTCAAGTAATTGTTAATATTTTTAAAGCAGATGCTTCTGGGAACCCACAAGCGGGAGCTGCTCCAGCTCTATTATTATTTGAAGCTCCAAAAGGTGCTTTGGATAAACTATTAAGTGGTGAAAAATTGAAGTCAGGTAAGTACAGAGCTAATTTTGTTGCAAATGGGGCAACGTCAATTATTGTATTTACTGTAAAATAAGCTTGTTGAGATTTTAATTTAAAATTAAAAAGGGTCAAGGATACGTGAAGTTGTAATCTTGACCCTTTTTATTGTGTTGAGTTTTGAATTGAATGAGTGTTTTAGCCCTTGAATGTAAAGCAATTGTAAGGTGAATGTAAAAGTTGCTTTTTGGTGCAATTTCAATGTGACAATGTAGAGGTTTTGTTATAGTATTACGTTCCTGTATAAAGTTTAAATCTAATTTCTTATTGATTTCTGAATGTAGAATGCATTTTTCGTTTAGGTGGGTATGGATAATAAAATAATTAAAACCATTCTTAAGCTACTTATTGTTATTGGTTTAATTTATTGGTTTTTAGTTAGTATTGGGTTGCTGGGAGCTGCTTTCAAGGGATTTGGCAAAGGTTTTGCTGAAACCTTGTTGACGACAACGAATAACCCTTTCGTTGGTTTGTTTATTGGTATTCTTGCTACAAGTTTGGTTCAAAGTTCCTCAACCACAACCTCCATTCTGGTCGGTATTGTTGCATCGGGTGTGATTACTATTGAAAATGCGATCCCTGTTATTATGGGTGCCAATATTGGGACAACGGTAACGAATACATTAGTATCTCTGGCACATATTACGCGCCGTGAAGAATTTAAACGTGCGATTGCAGGCGCGACGGTTCATGATTTCTTCAATTTAATTTGTGTTGCTATTATATTTCCTTTAGAGCTGATGACCGGGTTTCTTCAGAAAACAGCTATGTTTATGTCTTCTCAGTTTGAATCAATAGGAGGGATTAAATTTACGAGCCCTCTTAAGATGGTAACCAAACCAACGATAAACTATATTAAAAATATGTTTCTTGACCTTTTCGAAGCTTCACATAATCTAAGTTACATACTCATTTTAGTGGTCTCAATTATTATTATGTATTTTACTCTTTTTGGCATTGTTAAGGTTATGAAGTCACTTGTGTTAGATAAAACAGAAACGGTTTTAAATAACATTTTGACTAAAGGGGGGATTGTTGGGATTTTTGCAGGGATTATTTTTACGATCATTGTTCAGAGTAGTTCTATTACAACATCCTTGTTAATTCCTATGATTGCGGCTGGTATTGTTACAATTGAGTTTGCTTTCCCCGTAACTCTTGGAGCTAATATTGGAACTACGGGGACAGCCATTTTAGCTTCTTTAGCGACAGGGAATATAGCAGCAATTACGATTGCATTTGTTCATTTCCTCTTTAATTTTATTGGTGTGGTTATTATTTACCCTATTAAGATTTTTAGAACCATTCCAATTCGCTTAGCTAAAGGTTTGAGTGAGTTAGCATTTAAGAAGAGAAGGTATGCCATATTTTATGTTACCGGAGTGTTTTTTATTCTTCCGGCATTGATGATTTTGATATCAAAGTTATTTAATTAAAGATGAGTCCACTTAGGGTTAAAAGGAGAAGGTGCTATGTTTAAAAATTTAATGCAGTTTTGGAAAGGTAGTGATTTTGTCAGCGAAGTATTAGGGGATTTTAAAAAAATGCTGGATGACACAGAAGAGATGTTTGTGATTGTTTGCGACAAATTAATTCGCGATAAAGGAGAAGGTGATCTTAAGAAGATTATTTATGACATAGATTTCCGCGTAAATAGTCGTGAAAAAGAAATTCGCAAACGGATTGTTGAACATTTGGCCGTTCAGCCCTCCGTGGATATGTCGACCTCGTTATTGCTGATGAGTGTGGTTAAGGATGCTGAGAGATTGGGGGATTACTCAAAAAACTTATACGAAGTTACTACATTTACAGGTAAACCTTTAGACAATCAGAAGTTTGTTGAATTGTTTGACTCTATTGATGAGAAAATTCTCCAACTGTTTAAACAAACAAAAACAGCTTTTATGAATTCGGATGAAAAAAAGGCAGAATCTGTATGGGAAGTTGAGAGAGAAGTTTCTGAGACTTGTGATGAAATTTTAAAGAAGCTAGTAAAAAGTAATTATCCGTCCGATGAAACCGTTTCCCTAACTTTGACAGCAAGGTATTTTAAACGAATTACAGCGCATTTAACCAATATTGCGACATCTGTAGCTGTTCCTTTATCTGACCTTGACTATTTCGATAAGAAGAGAAACAGGGCGTAAAGATAAAATAATAAGTCCGCATAGCTTCTGCCCAGCAAGATGGCAGACAGGCAGCTATAACGCCAACTTAGCTATGCGGTATAACTTTGCCCGCATAGCTCAGTTGGCTAGAGCAACTGACTCTTAATCAGTGGGTCCTAGGTTCAAGTCCTAGTGCGGGCACCATACTACGCTAAGGCACTAGCGTGTCCTTAGCTTCGTATGGTAGGCCATACAAATAAAGATGGAAGAGTAAAAATTCAAAATGAGAGTGAAAATCATATATATGATTTTCTCGCTATTTTTTAGCTTATACTTTATAATTTTGATCTCTTCAGGGCGCTGAAGCTGGCGCCTGCCTGCCGGCAGGCAGGGAATTGGCCATGCACTATGCTAAGCGTGAACACAAAAAACGGTTCACAGCTAAGTGCACGACAGGCAAACATCGTTTTGTCGACTGGCAGACCATGCACCACATCATAAAATGTGGAAGGTATGAGTCCAGCATCGGCTACGAAGCGTAGCGAAGTGATTAGCCTGGTGCTGAAGGGGATATTCCCTTGGGTGCACGGTGCACTTTGTGAAATTATTAATTAGTAATACAAGCTGAATTTTAATCTAGTTCTGGCGCTGTGGCGGAATTGGCAGACGCGCATGACTTAGGATCATGTACCGCAAGGTGTGAGAGTTCAAGTCTCTCCGGCGCCACCATTTTCAATGGTTTGACATTTGGTAGGGGATGAAGTAGTTTATTAAGTAAATCTAAGTATTTTTCCTTGGACATCAAGGCTTAGGTTCTGGTTCTGAGTGCCGATATATTATTTCAGTGAGAACGTATGAATGAAATAAAATAAGATAGCAACAGGAGTTGCAATGGCAAGAGAAAAATTCAATCCAGGTTCAAAACCTACGCTAATCAACTTCATTTCAAAACAAGCTGTAAAATCTTTATTCTTCCTTACTGTTTTTTTATCTCTCTACTTTGTTCTTTATATCTGCAACCGATATTTTTTATCTGCCACAACTATTAATCATTGGGTTTTGGTAGGGTTGGTTTCTTTTTTATCCTTCGTTATTTATGATCTTTTATACCCTCATACAGAAACGATCCTAGATTGGGTCTTTTTTCCAAGAAAACTTATATATAAGCATTTACTTGAAGATGTGAGTCGTCGTTTAGCAAAAGTTAGCAGTAGAAGAAGATTGTTTAGTTTGATCGTACATTTCGCTACACTGATACTTGAAGTTAAGAACGCTGCTATTCTTTATAAGGACCAAGAAGGCTTGTTTCGTTTAGCTTATCAACGTGGATATTTGATAAAAGAAGAAATAGCTTTGTCTGTAGATGAGAGAAATCCTTTAATTAGCTTTTTGGAAAATGAAAAACAATCTGTTTGTTTGGAGAGATTAGAAGCTGTAATTCAGGAATCTAACCGAGGTTTAAGTTGGGCTCCAGCACCTTATTCCTGTGAGTTGTTAAAACAAGAAATGATGAGGCTTCAATCGGCTAGTATTATTCCTAGTTTTCTGGGCAGTGAAATGAAAATTATTTTGTTATTGGGGGAAAGAAAAGATAAGAAAAGTTTTCATAAGGACGACCTGGCTTTATTGTTTCAGTTAGTTCAAGAATTAGCAATCTCGATGGAAAACTCACGTTTGTATGAGGAAGCCCTTACAAAAAGTAAGAAATTGGAGTCTATTAATTTTGAATTTTCAGACGCTCAAAATAAGTTAATTGAAGCATTAAAGGAAACGGAAGAGGCTAACAAACAATTGCAAGATAAACAGGCTCAACTATTGCACGAGCAAAAGATGGCAACATTAGGACGTTTATCTTCTTCTGTAGGGCATGAAATCAATAATCCTTTAACTATTCTGTCAATGAATGTAAGTCGTGTTATTTTGAAATACAGAAAAAATAAAGATTTAAAGGTAAGTGAAGTTTTGGATGTATTTAAAAAGATTGATTCAAATATAGGGCGTATTAAGGCTGTTGTTAACACGCTGACAGGACTTTTGCGAAAACATGAGAAGGGGCATATGCAGCCTCTATCGTTAAAACTTGTATTAGAAGAGACTCTTCCTTTGGTTCGGTTCCAGACTTATATGGATAACTTATCTGGGGTGGATGTGGATATAGATATTGCTCCTGATGTACCTTTGATTAAAGGGGATTTAGAGCGTTTGCAAGAAGTGTTTTTGAATTTGTTTATTAACTCTACACATGCTTTACTAAGTCAGAGGGAAAAAAGAATAACGGTTAAAGCATCTCGTGATGAAGAAAATGAGTCTTTGCTGAAGGTTGATTTTTCAGATAATGGCTGTGGGATGTCTGATGAAATAAAGAAGAAAATTTTTAATTTCAGATTTACAACAAAAAAAGAAGGTAAAGGTTCTGGTATTGGTTTGTATATGAGTAAATATATTATTGAGCTTCATGGGGGTGATATTGAGGTAATCAGTAATCCAGATCTTGGAACCCAATTTATCATAAGAATTCCTATCTTTGAGGAAGTGGAACATGAAGAAACTATTAGTCATTGATGACGAAGAAGACATTATTCAGGAAGTGAAGCTGTTTTTCGAAGATGAAGGCTTCCAAGTTGCCGTTGCAGATACGGGTCGGAAGGGATTGGACCTATTTGACAGTGGCGATTTTGACCTTATTTTACTTGATTTGAAGCTGCCAGACATATCTGGACTAGAGGTCTTAAAAGAAATGAAAGCCTCTAATAAGAAGAGTAAAGTGATTGTGAATACCGGGTATATCGATTTCACAGTTAAAGAAAATGCAAAAAAATTGGGTTGTGATTCCTTTTTATCTAAACCCTTTAATTTAATCCGGTTACAAGAAGAAGTAGAAAAAGTTCTAAACTCCGAAATATGTCCTTAAATAGCCTCTAATAATAGTAGACAAGGGTTTGATTCCTATATAAAATGTCTAGTTTGATTGTGGGACTTTGCCTTAATACGTGTGTTTTAGCACATTTAGAGTATTTGGGCATCAGTCAATCAATATGTGTGGGGTATGGATGTACCCCGTATATCAGTGCGAGCGTAGCTCAGTGGTAGAGCGCAACCTTGCCAAGGTTGATGTCGAGGGTTCAAATCCCTTCGCTCGCTCCAGTTTATAAATACTTAAGAAAGAGAGAAAGACTCATGGAATATTCAGTTAAAGATGTGCAAGCTTGTGAAAAAGAAATCACAATAAAGGTAGGGCCGGAAATTATCACAGAGGTACGGACAGAGTTTTTTGATGAAGCGGCAAAAGATGCTAATTTGCCTGGGTTTAGAAAAGGGAAGGCTCCTCGTAAAGTCATTGAGGAGCATTTTGCAGATAAAGCACAAGAGGAAGTTCTTCGAAAGATTATATCTTTTGCTGTGAAAAAAATTTCTGATTCTGAAGGATTGAAGCTTATTTCGTATCCTAATGTTAAAGATGTAAATTTTTTAGATACAGAATTGACATTTAAGGTTGATGTTGAGTTAGAGCCTGAGGTTGAAGTTGCTGATTATTCTGGAATTAAAGTAAAGAAACCAAGTGTTGAAGTTAAAGAAGAGGAAATAAATTCTGTGGTAGAAAGAGTTCGTGATTCATTGTCTTCTTTTGAGCCTGTAGATCGAGCTGCTGAGTTAGATGATTTTTTAATAGCAGACTACGAAACTCAATTTGGGGATAAGCCAAAAGAAGATCATAAGGAAGAGATGATCCAGATAAAAGACATTGATTATTTAGGAGATTTCCCCAAACATCTAGTAGGTGTTAAGGCAGGTGAAACTAAAAATTTTAAAATCGCAATTTCAAAAGATCACCCTAATCCAGAGCTTAAAAACAAAGAAGCTGAATTTTGGATTACAGTAAAAGACGTCAAAATTAAAAAAGTGCCTGAGCTTAATGATGACTTGGCTAATAAAGCTGGAGGTTACAAGACGGTCGATGAATTTAAAAAAGCAATTGAAGATGATATTAAGAAACAGAAAGATCAGGAACTTCAGAGTCAGGTAGAGCGTGATCTTATGGATCGATTGATAGAGAAAAACTCTTTTCAGGTATCTCGAGGAGTTGTTGACCGACATTTGAAGAAAATGGTTTCTGATGGTGTTCAGCGTTTGATGCAAAGTGGACAAAAACAAGAAGAAGCTGAAAAACAAGTGGATCGTTTGAGAAAAGATTTAAAACCCGAAGCTGAAAAACAAGTTCGATTAGCTTTTATTTTGGAAAAGGTAGCAGAAAAAGAAAATATTAAAGTTGAAAAGTCGGACTTAGATACACAGTTTCAGAAAATGTCTGTGCAATATCATGTTCCAGTAGAAAAAATTCAAGAACATTTCAAAGGGCAGGATCAGATTAGTGGTCTTGTGAATCAAATATTAAATGAAAAAGTAATTCAATTGATTAAAGATAAGGCGACAATAGAAAATTCTTAGTTTAATTAGAAGATAACATTTTGAGGAGGGTTTTATGAGTACTTTGGTTCCTATGGTAATTGAACAAACGGGTAGAGGTGAACGTTCTTACGATATTTATAGTCGTTTGTTAAAAGATAGAATTATTTTTATTGGTTCTGGAATTGATGATATGGTTGCAAACTTAATTATTGCTCAATTACTCTTTTTGCAAATGGAAGATCCGGATAAAGATATTAATATTTATGTAAATTCTCCGGGTGGGTCTGTGAGTGCAGGACTTGCTATTTACGATACGATGCAGTTTATTAAATGTGATGTAGCTACTTATTGTGTGGGTATGGCGGCGAGTATGGGAGCTGTTCTTTTAACAGCGGGGACTAAGGGAAAAAGATACGCGCTTCCTCATTCTAGGGTTATGATTCACCAACCGTGGGGAGGAGCTCAAGGAACTGCTTCAGATATCCATATCCAAGCTAAGGAAATATTGAAGTTGAAAGACGAGTTGAATCATATTTTAGCCCATCATTCAGGGCAACCTTTTGAAAAAATAGAACAAGATACAGATAGAGACTACTTTCTTACAGGTGCAGAAGCGGCTGCGTATGGCTTAGTGGATTCTGTAATAGAAGCAGCTCCTGTCGTTCCAAAGAAAAAATAATTTAAAAAGGAAAATGATGTCAGTAGAAACAGTCCAAAAAACTAGTCGAGAGATCGATCCGGATAAGGGAATAGAGAAAATGAAAATATTAATTTCAGATCCTTTGGGGGATAAAGGTTTAGAATTATTGAAAGAGCAAACAGAAATAGAGTTTGATGTAAAGCCTAAATTAGACCCTGAAGAATTGAAAAATATTATTGGTAATTATGACGCTTTACTTGTTCGCAGTGGCACAAAAGTAACTGCGGAATTAATAGAAAAAGCAGATCGACTTAAAGTTATTGGTAGGGCTGGTGTTGGAGTAGACAACGTAGATATAAAAGCAGCGACCAAAAAAGGTATTATTGTGATGAATACTCCAGAAGGGAATACCATTTCCACCTGTGAGCATACCGTTAGTATGTTGTTGTCATTAAATCGAAATATTCCTCAAGCGCATGTTTCCGTTAGAGATAAAGAGTGGAAACGTGGAAAGTTTCAAGGGAGTGAAATTTACGGAAAAACTTTGGGAGTTGTTGGGTTTGGTCGTATTGGTCGTGAAGTGGCGAAGCGGTTGCAGAGCTTTGGTATGAATATATTGGCGTACGATCCCTTTATTGCTGCTAATACAACTTTTTCTGATTTGAGTGTTGAAATAACAACGCTAGATGAAATTTATGCAAAGGCAGATTATATTACTCTTCACACACCGTTAACAAATGATACAAAACATATGTTAAATAAAAAAACTTTTGCGCAAATGAAAGATGGAGTTCGGATAATAAACTGTGCTCGTGGCGGTATCATTAATGAGAAGGATTTGTATGATGCTATTAAAAGCGGAAAAGTAAAAGGAGCTGCTCTGGACGTTTTTGAGAGTGAACCTCCACTCGAAAACCCACTATTAGATTTAGACGAGGTGATTGCGACTCCTCATTTAGGGGCCTCTACAGCAGAAGCTCAAGAAAACGTTTCTGTCGCCGTTGTGAAGCAGGTTGTGGACGTTCTTTTAGGACGCGAAATTAAAAACGCAGTAAACATGCCTTCGTTAGACATAAAATCGATGGAGATATTGAGGCCTTGGATTAAGTTGGCTGAAAAACTTGGAAAAGCACAAGCGCAGCTTTTTGCCGGGAGTATTAAAGAAGTCAATTTGAAGTATAGTGGGGAAGTGACTCAATTTCCTCTAGCGCCTCTTACTCTAGCTGCAGTTAAGGGATTGTTAGAGCCTTTTTGTGGGGAAGGTGTTGTTAATTATGTTAACGCTCCTTTGTTTGCTAAAGAACGAGGGATTACGATTAATGAGAGCAAGACTTCTCAATTGGAAGATTTTGCTAATTTCATTTCTGTTGAAATAGTAATGGATAAAGGGTCTCATGTCATTGTGGGAACGCTTTTTGGTAAAACAGATTCTCGAATTGTGAAAATTGATAATTTCTTTTTGGATGCAGTTCCTAAAGGGAATATTCTGGTTGTTGAGAATGAAGATAAACCAGGCGTTGTGGGTGAGATAGGAACCATTCTTGCGAACAATAATATTAATATTGCAGAAATGACTTTGGGTAGAAATGAAGAAGGTGCTAAAGCTATTACTGTTATCAATACAGATAGCGATGTGAGCTCGGCTGTTTTAGATGAAATAAAGAGTGCTTCCAAGGTTATTGATGTTAAGTTATTAAGTTTATAAATTTTTATTAGGCCTTAAAGTTTAGAGCGGGTTTACTAAGCAGTGACCCGCTCGTTTACTGTTTGGAATAATTAAGGGGAGATTCAAGTGGCAAATACGGTATTGATTGGTGCTCAATGGGGGGATGAAGGTAAGGGCAAAGTTATAGATCTTCTCACTGAAAAAAGCGATTATATTGTTCGTTTTCAGGGCGGGAACAATGCGGGTCATACCGTAAAATACGGAAATAAAAAATTCGTTCTCCATTTACTTCCATCAGGAGCTTTGAGAAAAGGCAAAAAGGTTATTATTGGTAATGGGGTTGTTTTGGACCCTAAGGCTTTGTTTGAAGAGATGACAATGTTGAAAAGAAGAGGTGTTGATGTGGATAAGCGTTTTTACATCAGCGAGCAAACGCACTTAATTTTCCCTTATCATCGCTTGTTAGATCGACTTACAGAAGAGACTACCTCTACTAAAATTGGAACGACACAAAGAGGGATTGGCCCTTGTTATGAAGATAAGATGGCGCGTCTTGGGATTCGTGTTGCAGATTTAATGGACACAAAATATTTCATCAAGCGTCTTGAATATGTTCTGAGAGTTAAAAATAAATTAATCACAAAAGTTTATGGGCACAAACCTCTTTCTTTAGCCAAAATAAGCAAAGAGTATCTAAAATACAGAAAAAAGTTACTTTCTTTTTCTTGCAACACTTCTTTAATCCTTAATGATGCAATTGAAAAAAACAAAATTGTTTTATTTGAAGGTGCTCAAGGAACTCTTTTGGATGTGGATCATGGAACTTACCCTTTTGTTACTTCTTCAAACCCTTCAGCTGGCGGAGCTCTTACAGGAACGGGTGTTGGCCCTACGCAGATTGACGAAGTGTTAGGAGTGTTAAAAGCTTATACGACTCGAGTGGGAGAAGGTCCTTTTCCAACAGAGTTTGGAACTGGAATGATGGAAGAGGTTCGTAAAAAAGGAGACGAGTATGGGGCTACTACAGGTCGTCCAAGAAGGTGTGGATGGTTTGATGCTGTTATTGGTAGGTACTCTGTTCTAGTAAATGGTTTAAGTAAGCTGGCGGTCATGAAATTGGATGTTTTAGATGAATTGGCTCAAATTAAAATTTGTACAGGCTATCGGTATAAAAATAAAATAATTAAAGAATTTCCTCAAAATATTGCAATGTTTGAAGGGTGTGAGCCTGTTTATGAAAATCATAAGGGTTGGCAGACAGATACATCTAAAATTAGAAAATACAGAGATCTTCCTTTGAATGCAAGGCGATATTTGAAGCGTATTGAAAGTCTCTTAAAAACACCTATATCCCTTATTTCTGTTGGTTCCAAAAGAGAACAAACTATATTTATGAGATAAATAATAAATGATTAAATCTATTTTTAAAGATATGACACAGAGTAATTTTGAATCAGGGGTTTCTGAAAGCAAGGAAGGTTTGCCTGCTCATATTGCTATTATTATGGATGGGAATGGGCGATGGGCTGAGTCTAAGAGTTTAAAGCGTATCCAAGGACATCAGGCTGGGGTTGAAAGCATCCGTGAAGTGGTTACAGCTTCTTGCGACTTAGGGATTCAGTACTTAACTTTATATGCGTTTTCGACAGAGAATTGGCAAAGACCTAAGCTGGAAATTGATGTTTTGATGCATCTTTTATCTGATTATTTAGACAAAGAATTGAAGACTCTGACGAAAAACAATGTTCGGTTTCAAGTGATTGGTCGAATTCATACATTACCAAAAGAAATTCAAAAGAAAATTGCTTTCAATGTGAAAGAGACTGAAAACAATACAGGGTTAACCTTAACTTTAGCTTTAAGTTATTCCAGTCGTTGCGAAATTGTAGACGCGATGAAGGATTTAGCTCTTAAAGTTAAAGACGGTATTCTGAGTCCTGAAGATATTAATGAAGAAGTTATTCAACAGCATTTGTACACCAAAGATATGCCAGACCCAGACTTTCTGATTCGTACCAGTGGAGAGATGAGGGTAAGTAATTTTTTGCTATGGCAATTGTCTTATACTGAAATTTTTGTAACAGATGTTTTCTGGCCTGATTTCAGAAAACAAAATTTTCTTAATGCAATTCAATCCTTTCAAAAAAGAGAGCGTCGCTTTGGCCGGACAAACTTCTCTAACTAAAAGACTTTTATTTTCCGCATTTTTTATATCCTTATGTACCTATGCCGTTTTTTTTGCGCCTAATTGGTTTTTCTTTGTCATGGTTGAAGCTTTTTCTTTGTTAGCTTTATACGAGTTTTATCAGATGGCAGAGAAGAAGGGCATATTTATAAATAAAGTCCTTGGCTTGATTTTTGGAGCTATTTTGCCTTTCTCCATTTTTTTTCAAGGAGAATCTGTAATTATTTTAGTGACCATCCTCTGTTTATTTATTTTCAACTTCCATAGATCTCTTAAGTCAAATTCTCTTATTAGCACCGCGGTAACCGTTTTTGGTATTTTTTATATAGCTTGGCTTTTTTCTTTCGTTACGAAAGTTAAATATTTGGAAGATGGAACGTTTTGGGTTGCTTATATTCTTTGTGTTACCAAATTAGGAGACACAGCAGCGTACTTTGTTGGTAACTGGTTTGGGAAGCGTCCTTTAGTTCCGCATATTAGCCCCAATAAGACAATTGAAGGGGCTGTGGCTAATTTTATAGCTTCCATTGTTGTATCCTTATGTGCAGGGTTTTTTATAGAAGGAGTTCATTTTATACATTTATTGGTTTTGGGTATTGTTTTAGGCTTGTTGTCTCAATTAGGAGACTTGGCAGAGAGTTTAATTAAGAGAGATGTGAATGTTAAAGATTCGGGTATTATTCCTGGATTGGGTGGTGTTCTGGACATGATGGATAGTTTGCTTTTTACCGTACCCTTTACATACTATTACCTGACGGCATTTGTTGGTTTAAATGCCATATCTAGATTTTAATTTTAGGAAAAAATAATGAGACAAGTTTGTATTATTGGGTCAACAGGCTCGATTGGTAAAAATGCGCTGGAAGTTATTTCTCAACACCCGGATGAATTCTCTGTTTATGCTTTAGCGGTGAATACGAGTATTGATTTGCTTTTCGAACAGGTTGTTAAGTTTAAGCCTAAATTAGTTGTTGTTCATGATGAAGATAAGAAGGATTTGTTTTGTCAGAAATTGACAAAGGAATACTCAGAACCCATAGAAGTTTACTCTGGGGCTGCAGGGCTTATTGCGGCCGTTACACATCCGGAAGTAGATCAAGTGTTGCTTGCTTTGATGGGAGCTCAAGGATTAGTGCCTCTTGTAAAAGCAATTGAGGCTAAAAAACATATTGCTTTAGCAAATAAAGAACCCTTAGTTATGGCGGGCGAACTTATTCATGATTTAGTTCGTGAACATGGGGTGCATCTGATTCCAGTTGATAGTGAGCATAGCGGGGTGTTTCAGTGTATACAAGACCGGAGTCGAAATGAAATTTCTTCTATTTATCTTACTGCTTCAGGAGGGCCCTTCTTAAATAGAGACGAAGAAACTTTTTCAGAAATAACTCCAGAAGAAGCTGTAAAACATCCAAAGTGGAGTATGGGACAAAAGATTTCAGTAGATTCTGCAACTTTAATGAATAAGGGGTTAGAAGTTATTGAAGCAAATAGTTTGTTTCAATTTAATTTTGACCAAATTCATGTTTTGATTCACCCAGAGGCTGTAGTTCATGCTTTGAGTGAATTTGTAGATGGTTCTCAGTTGGCTCAGATTGCGGCAACGGACATGAAGTTACCCATTCAATTTGCATTATCTTACCCTAAACGAATTCCTATGAAAGGTTTGTCTTTAAATCTTTCTGATGTAAAGCAGCTAAATTTTATGAAGCCTGATATGGGAAAATTCCCATGTTTAAGATTGGCATATGAAGCTGGAGAAAAAGGAGGGACTTTCCCTTGTGTTTTAAATGCTGCGAATGAAGTTTGTGTCGACCAGTTCTTGAAAAATAAAATTCTTTTCACCCAAATTCCTGTGGTTATAGAAGCTGTTCTTAAGCAGCATGAAGGGGTTAAGAAGCCTAATTTAGAAGAAGTGTTAACAGCAGATGGATGGGCTCGCAAAATAGCAGCTCAGCTTATTTATGAAATGAAATCTAATAATATTTGTAGTAAAACAGCTTAGGTAAATAAAAAAGGAAGGTATGTAAATGAGTATTCTTATTACCATTTTAGTTTTAGGACTTTTGATTTTTCTTCATGAAGGCGGTCATTTTATAGCATGTCGAATGACGGGGGTTCGTGTAGAGAAGTTTTCTATCGGGTTTGGTCCTGAGCTATTTGCATGGCAGGGAAAAGAAACCCGTTTTACAATTTCAGCTATTCCTTTTGGGGGTTTTGTTAAACCTCAAGGTGAAGATTTGAGTGAGTTAGGGGAAGATTATGAGCCGAAGGAAGGGGACTATTTAAAAGCGCCTCTTTGGGCTCGTATGGTGATTGTTTCGGGTGGGGTGTTTATGAATTTCTTGGTTGCTTTTATTTTATTTTCAGCTATTTTTATGGTCGGAAAACCAACGCTATCTTCTTCCGTTGGTGGCTTTGTTGAGGGGTACCCTGCAGAAAAAAGTGGTTTGCTTGTAGGGGATAAAATTATTTCTGTAAACAATGTTTCTGTTTCAAATTGGACTGAATTGACCAGCCAAATATTAACAAATGATTCAATCCAAATTCTTTTAAATGTTAAACGTGAAAATAAGGTTGAGCAAATTGTAATCAAGCCTCAGGTGGAAGAGGCTGAAGATATGTTTGGCGACAAGAAGAAGCTAACACGTATTGGGATTAAACCGTCAGATGAGTATGCTATAGAAAAATATGGGGTAGCTGAATCTTTCAAGCAGGGTGGTATTACTTTATACAATACGACAACACTCACACTAAAAGCATTAGGACGTTTAGTTACAGGTCAATTATCTCTTAAAAATTTAGCAGGGCCTATTGGAATTATTGCTGTTACGGGTAAGGCAGCAGAGATGGGGATTGTATATTTACTTCAATTAACAGCTCTTATTAGTGCTACTTTGGCTATATTTAATATGCTTCCATTTCCAGCTTTGGACGGAGGTCATTTTCTTTTTCTATCCATAGAAGCTATTTTCAGAAAGCCAGTTTCATTGAAAGTACAAGGAATTGCTACGCAAATAGGATTCCTGCTTCTTATGATTTTGATGGTGGTTGTTATGTATAACGACTTAGTGAACCTAAAATTCTTTGATTGGATTATAGGTTTTTTTAAATAAACCAGTTTTTGGTTTTTGGTTTAAGAGTGAAATGCACTTCAGGAATAACGCTTCACGTTTTAATGACAAAGGACAGAATTAATGAAATGGACAGAAACACTCATTCCAACCTTAAGAGATATCCCTAAAGATGCTGAAGCAACTAGTCATCAATTGATGATTCGTTCGGGCATGGTTCGCAAACTTTCCTCAGGAGTTTACAGCTATTTGCCTTTGGGAGTTTTGGCTTTAAATAAAATTCAAAAGATTATTCGAGAAGAAATGGTTTCAGTGGGAGCTGTGGAACTGCTGTTGCCAGCGCTTCATCCAGCAGAATTATGGAAAAAAACAGGACGCTATGATTCTTTAGGTGGAGATAAGATCTCTTTTGAAAATCGATCGGCACAAGAGTTTGTTTTGGGTCCAACTCATGAAGAGGTGATTACTGATTTGATTAGTCATAATGTTAAAAGTTATAAAGAACTACCAATGACATTGTTTCAAATTCAAACAAAATTTAGAGATGAGTTGAGGCCCCGATTTGGAGTAATACGATCGAAAGAATTTATTATGAAAGATGCATACAGTTTTGATACAGATTGGGAAGGTTTGGATAAGACATATCAAGTAATGCTGCAAGCATATAAAAACATATTTAAGAGATGTCATTTAAATGTGGAAGTTGTAAATGCTGATCCTGGGTTAATGGGTGGAAATGTGTCTCATGAGTTTATGCTTTTAGCAGATTTTGGGGAAGATACCATTGCTTCTTGTACAAAAACCGATTACCGATCAACCCCAGAACTGGTACCATGTTTTAATGAAAGTTTAGCAGAGCCATCTGACTTAGAAGAGTTGTTGTTGATCGAAACCCCAGGTTTGAAAACGATAGAAGCAATTTCAAAAAAATTAGATTTAGCAAAAACACATTTGATGAAGACGATAATTTATGTGGCAGATAAAAATCCCGTTGCATGTTTGGTTCGTGGAGATCATGAAATTAGTGAGTTGAAACTGAAAAAATATTTAGATGCAAAGGAATTAGTTCTGGCTTCTGATGAAGAAATTTTGAAATGGGTCGGTTGCTCTACGGGTTTTTGTGGTCCTGTTGGTTTAAAGAATATTAGAGTTGTTGGTGATGAAGCATTAAAGTTAGGGGGAAGCTATGTTTCCGGTGCTAATCAGAATGATAAGCACTATAAAGGAGTGAACCTTGATCGAGATTGTAGCGTAGAGAGTTATGGGGATGTTAGAACCGTTCTACCTGGCGAAAGGTCTCCGTCCGCAGAAGATGGTGTTATCGAAATGAAAAGAGCCATGGAAATTGGGCATATTTTTAAGTTAGGAACGCGTTACTCAAAACCTCTGGAGGCGCGCTTTATTGATAAGAGCGGAAAAGAACAAGATATTATTATGGGGTGCTATGGAATAGGGGTTAATCGGATGGTTGCGGGAGCGATTGAGCAAAACCATGATGAAAAAGGAATTTGCTGGCCTGTTTCTATTGCACCTGCTTTGTTTCATATGATTACTATGAATCAAGCAGATGAGGTTGTTGTCTCTATAGCTAATGAATTGTATGAATATTTTAAGAAGTCTTCTATCGATGTCATTTATGATAATAGGAATGAGAGGGCTGGAGTCAAATTTAATGATGCTGATTTAATAGGGTTGCCTTATCAACTGATTATTGGCTCTAAAAATGCTAAAGAAGGCAAAGTAGAATTAAAAACACGTCATAGTGGGGAAGTTGAAATTCTGTCTGTAGTGGATTTTTATAAGAGAATAGAAGGTTTGGTCCTATAAACAAGCTGCTTTAGTTAAAAGCTATTATAGCCGATAATATAACACTGTTTTTGTAAATGGATCAGCACCTTATTTTATAGAGGAACCTCTAATGAAAGCATGGAAGTTTTTACTACCAATCACCATCTTAGTATTAATATTTTGTATTCCTTCATCTTGGTCTGAAAACACCGAGGGTGTGTATGGGCCTCAATCTCCTTACGTTGATGAGGGGGAAGAGGTGTTTTCGTTTGTGGATCAGCAAAAAACAACCACGAGTTCATCTGTTCAACCTCCTTTAGTTAGTCCTCAAAAAACAAAATTAGAAATCAAAAAACAAGAAGAAATTAAGAGTCAAGAGCTTGAAGAGAAGCTGAATACAGAGCGAGAAAAATTGGCTGAAGAAAAAGTTAAGCAACAAGAAGAGAGCTTGCGGCAGGAAAAAGAAGTTATGCGTCTAGAAGCTCAATCATCTTCTGATTTAGTGAAGCACCGTAAGAAAACACAAAAATATTATGGAATGACGGTTAGTGAAATTAACGATCGTTGGAACTCATTCAAAGAAAACTCCTCAGAATTGAATTCAGTCACATCCTATAAGGACCTTGAGAAGCAGGATAGAAAATTAATTAAGGCGCAGGTAAAGCTAGAAAGAGCTGCTTTGCAGAAGCGTTTTCCAAATCTGGATAAAAAATATTTTAAGGAAGTGGTTAACAAAAAAGATTTGTTGGAGAGGGAAATTTTTCTTGCTCAAGAAGCGAAGTCTCTAGAAGAAGTTGTTATGAGGGCGATGGAGGTCTTTATTCCTGTGAGAATTGCAAAGGAGAAAGAAAAGACAGCAAAAATAAGATTGCTGAAATCATTTAGAGACCTATTTCCTGAAATGGATGTTGAGCTTAATGAAAAGGGAGGTTCTTTGAGTCAAGGCGCTTTTACAGGGGATTCCTGGAGAATCAATTTGAAGCAGCCTATTTTTAGAGGTGGAACACTTTGGAATGCATATAAGGAAGAAAGGGCTAGTTACAAAGCTAGTAAAGAAGAGTCGTTGTCTGAGCTTTCGGAATTAGTAATGCAAGTTGCTGAAGCGTATTTGAACTATTCTCGTGCTCAAACCTTGTTTACTGGAATGTCTGATTTTTCTTTACGAATGAATAAATTAAAAATACAAAATGTTGAAAAGAGAAAAGCTGGGATTGTTTCAGAAATAGAGTTTCTTAATACAGATTCTCTTTTGGGAGAATTGCGAGCAGAACTGGAAACCTCTTATCAAGACCTGGCTCTGGCACAATTAGATCTATCTCGTTTCTTGAAGTTGCCTGAAGGGGAGATGATTGAAGTAGATTCTATGGATCGGTTAAAAAACGAAGCTCTTCCAGAGGAAATGATGGACACTTCTTCTTTTTTTGCTGTTGCAGATGTTGAGAAAATAGATCGAGTTTCTCAACAGTTAGAGGACCTTGTTGAGGTTGCTTATCAAAACAGGGCGGATTTAAGATTAGAAGAGTTTAAGCTCTTGGCTAATAGACATAAATTGAAGGGAGAGGTTGGTAAACTTTTACCTCAATTTGATGTCATTCTTGAAACGGGGCAGACAGCAGAGTCTTTCTTGGATAATAACCCGGACCCTTCTTGGTCTTCTGAATTTAAATTTGGTGTAGAAACAACCTCTAATGTTTTTGGAAATACCTTCGAATATAGCTTTGACACAGACCAGAGAGGCCCTAGTGTAACGGAGTTCCAAGGGGGATCTGGGACTCGAACTAACACGCATAAATTTACATTTGCCCTCTTTGACGCAATTGATGCTTTTGTGGATGAAAAAGAAGCACGTATTCAAATGATGGAACAGATGGTAGAATTACAAGAGAAGGAAAATGAGGTAGTTAAAGAAGTTAAAGAGACTTTTTATGGGTATAACAGGGCTCTGATCCAATTAGATTCAACGGTGAAGAAAATGGAACATAGAAAACGCGTAGCGCAGTTGAAGTTTTATCAGTTGGGGAAAAATCAAATTCAAATTTCAGAGTATTTGCAAGCTGAAAAAGATTTGTTGGATGCGAAACAAGAGTATACGCAATCAGTATCAGATTTTATTATTGCAAGGATTTCATTAAATAAAGCAATTGGGAAACAAGATATTCTCAAAATGGAGTCTTTTCAAGGGAAGGTTAGATAATGACGTTAGAAGATGAAAATTCAAATGTGAATAAGGGTGAAGGTGAGGAAGTTCCAGAAAAGAAATCCTCGTTCAATATAATTCCTCCCAATTTCAAGTTTAAATTATCAAAGCCTCTTGTCGTTATTATTATCTTGAGTTTTTTTGGTCTTTTGTTTGCGAATCAATTCTTCTTTAGTAAAAAAGGTCCTAAGCCAGAACAGGCCCAAGAGCAAGCTCAAAATGAAGATCAGGATTTAGTTTCGGTTAAAGTTTTTCCTATTAAGCGATTTAATTTTGAAGACTCTCTAAAGGGTTTGGGGACGGTAAAGGGAGCTATTGAATTTAAGTTAAGTTTTGAAGTGCCTGGTTTGATCAATTCGATCAACTATCGTGAAGGTGAGAACTATGAAGAAGGAGCTTTGTTGATGTCGTTGAAGCAAGATGATATTCTTCTTAATTTAAAACGTTCTCAGGCTCAATCCAATAAATCTCTTACTGCTTTGAAAATTGCTGAAGAAAAAGTTCGGGAGCATGAAATGCTTTTTGAGATTGGAGCTATTCCTAAATCGACTTCAGATGCAGTTAAATTAGAACTTGAAAGTGCACAGTATGAGGCTGAGTCGACGGCTTTAGAAGTTAAGACGAATGAATCTTTGTTAGAAAAGACCAATTTGTATGCGGTCTCTGATGGAATGATTGGGGAACTTTATGTAGAAGAGGGCGAGGCGATTACGCAGAATACTTTAGTCGGGACGCATGTATTTACAGAATATGTACTAATTGAATTTGGTGTCGTAGAAAGAGATGTGAATAAACTGGCTTTAGGTCAGAGGTCACGAGTTTTTATTGATGCTTACCCTGAAAAGACATTTGAAGGGACTGTAGAAAATATTTCACCTGTTGTGGCAGGAACATCTAGAACGGCTTCTGTGCGAGTTCGTGTTGAAAACCCAGAAGGTTTATTACTTCCTGGAATGTTTTCACGTATTAAAATTTTAATTTATAGTAAAAAGAATACCGTAGTTGTCCCTACAGAAACAGTTTTGGGTAAAAAAGATGATGCTTATGCCTTTGTTGTAGATGAAGAAACTATGACGGCTTCAAAAAAATCGATAAAAATTGGCTACCAAAGAGAAGATTATACTCAAATTGATTATGGTTTAAATGATGAGGAATTGCTGGTGAATTATGGGTATGAAAAGCTAGAAGATGGTAGTAAAGTTAAGATATTAGAGAAGCAGGAATTACAGCTATAATTAAGAGATATTTACTATAGTAGCAAGGATAAATATCTAAATCCCTCCTCGGAACACCGTTTAGCAACTAAGAAATGTCATAAATGCAAATATGGTGTATACTTATAAAGAACCTTGAGGTGAACTATGACATTATCCGAATTTACCCTGAGTCGTCGCGTAACTGTGATTATGCTAGTCTTAGGAATTGTTTTGCTGGGATTCATTGCCATTGCTCGAATACCTCAGCAATTATTTCCACCTATCACTTTTCCCCAAATTAGTGTTGTCACCGAATATCCTAATGCTGCTCCAGAAGAAATCGAGGCCTTGATTACAAAGCCTATAGAAGAAACTTTGGGTTCTGTTGGGGGCTTAAGAAGAATGGAGTCTGTCTCAAGGGAAGGAAAGAGTTTAATTTCCATTTCATTTTCATGGGGAACGGATATTGATTTTGCTGCTCTCGCGGTTCGTGAAAAAATCGACCTTGTAAAAGAAAAGCTTCCAAAAGAATCTCAAGATCCTCAAGTTTTAAAATTTGATCCATTGGCTAAGCCTGTAATGATTTTGTCTGTGACAGGAAGCCTAGAGCTGATGGATTTGAAATACATTGCTGAAAAAACATTAAAAGATAATTTAGAGAAAGTAGAAGGTGTCGCATCAGCTTCATTGAGTGGTGGTTTAGATAGACATATTCTTGTTGAAGTGGATCAGGGTCGTTTGCTAGCTTCTAAACTCTCTCTATTGGGGATTTCTGAAAAATTAGAACAAACAAACCTTTCGTATCCAGCCGGAAGTATTAAAAAAGGTTTATATGAATATTTAATTCGCACCGTAGGGGAATTTAAAAAGGTAGAAGAAATTCCTTTTGTAGTAGCCGGAATAGAACAAAAAGATCAGTCCCAACAAAAAGAGACTTCATTTTTAGAAAGATCTTCTTCTTTTTCTGCGAGAGATACGGTTGAGGGAGAGCGGGATAAGAGCCGAAGAGGTGTTGTTAGAAAGAGACTTATTTACTTTCAAGACATTTCTCAGGTTAATGATACATTTAAAGATGTGAGTAGTATTTCTCGTTATAATAGCCTTCCAAATATTTCCCTCTCCATTCAAAAACAAGCAGAAGCAAATACGATTAAAGTGGCAGAACGAATTCGCGATACCCTATTGATATTAAGAGAAGAATTAGAGTCTAGAGATGTTGATGTTGAGATCATTTATGATGGTTCCATATTTATCAAAGCCTCTATTCAAGATGTCGTCAACAATGCATGGCAAGGAGGTCTTTTGGCTTTTATTGTTTTGTTGATTGCTCTGCGTAATTTCATTACTTCTTTTGCGGTTGTTTTAATTATTCCAGTTACTGTGATGGGTGTTTTCTTTTTAATGTTTGCTCGAGGTATTACTTTTAATATGATGTCCTTGGCGGGTGTTGCTTTAGGTATTGGTATGGTTATTGATAATGGGATTGTGTTGATCGAAAATATATTTCGTTTACGCGTAGAAGGTAAGGAGGCAAGAGAGGCTACTGTTGAAGGGACAGAAGAAGTTATGTGGCCCATTGTTTCTTCTTCTTTAACAAATATTGCTGTATTTTTTCCGCTTATTATTTTTGTTCCAGGAGTTGCTGGCCAATTATTTAAAGATTTATCGTGGACAGTGATTTTTTCACTTGTTGTAGCTATTTTTGCAGCTCTTTTTATTATTCCTTTGTTTGCAGTTAAAATTAAACTGAATGATAAACAATTAAATCCGAACAAAGAACCTAATAATTTAATGAAAAAAGTTAACTCTTTTCAAGAGTCTATTTGTTCAAAATCCCCTAAAAAGCAAAATATGATTTTTGGTAGTTTTGTTATTGCTTCATTTTTTCTATTTTTTATTGGGACACAAATTCTAGGAAGTTTGCCTCAAGAAGTTCTGCCCAAGGTAGATCAAGGTCAGTTCTTGGTTAAGGTGGATATGCCTGTAGGAACAACGATTTCAGCGACGGATGAATTGGTGGAAATATTAGAAAAAGTGGTTTCTGCCCATCCTCTCGTTGAAAAAATGGCTGTGAGTATTGGTTCCTCAGCAGACTCTGGAGGAGGAGCTGAAGGATTAAGGGCGTCACAAGCTCAAATATTGATTAATTTAAATTCTGAACGAAAAGTACCATCCTCTTATGTTATTGAAGAAATTAGAGCCGAAGTATTGAAGCTCGATGTTAAAGGAGCTGAAGTTCAATTTATAGCGGGTGAGAGCGAATTTGCTTTTGCTGCTGGAGGTAGTAAGCCAATTGTTGTCGAAGTTAAGGGGTATGATTTAAAACGGTTAGCTGAATTAACATCACAAGTTAAAGATATTTTGGGCTCAAAAGAAGAAATTATTGCCATAACGGATGACTTAGGAAAGTCGAGTCCTGAAACTAGAATTATTATTGATAAAAAGAAAGCTGCTTTGTACGGAATTTCAGCACGTGATATTTCCTTAACAGCTAAAGCTGCTATTGAAGGGATGGTTCCTACAAAATTTAAATCTGAGGGGAGAGAGTTTGATATTCGTGTGCAGCTTAGAGCTGAAGATCGGGAAGACTTGAGTACTTTGAGCAGTCTCTTGATTAAGAGTAATGTGATTGATGCGATGGTTCCTTTGAAAGAAGTGGCCACTTTAGAGGTTGGCCGAGGGCCAAGTGAAATCAGAAGGAAAGATCAGCAAAGAACGGTAACTGTTACAGCTGATTTGATTAAAGAAGCAGATAAAAAAGAGGTGATTTCTTATATTGAAATGGAGTTGGATAAGATTCAGTTGGAGGAAGGTTATTTTGTTGCTCCAGCGGGTGAGGCTAAAGAGGTTCAGGAATCTTTTCAAAAAATCATTTTTGCTCTCGTATTGGCTATTGTTTTAGTTTATATGATTATGGCAGCGCAGTTTGAATCTTTTATTCAACCACTCATTATTATGTTTACAGTTCCTTTGTCTATTTTTGGTGTTTCTGTGGCGCTCTTTTTAGCAGGGAAAAGTGTGAATGTGATTGTGCTTCTGGGAATTGTGATGCTGGGTGGTATTGTGGTTAATAATGGAATCGTATTGATTGAATATATTAATAACTTAAGGGAAAAAGGGATGGGTGTCGTAGAGTCTGCTATTACAGCCGCTAAGGTGAGAGCTCGTCCGATTATGTTAACAGCAGCCACCTCGGCTATGGGTTTGGTTCCTATGGCTATAGGAACAGGTGAAGGGGCTGAATTAAGAGCCCCACTAGCAATCGTTGTCATGGGGGGATTAGTTTCTTCTACCGTATTTTCACTTTTTGTAGTGCCGTCTCTTTATGTGTTAGTAACTCGATTGACCAATCTTATATTAGGACAACCAGAAGATTTTGATGACGAGCTAGAAGAAGATGAAGATTATGAAGAAACTGAGGAAACTACTACTAGCGTGTAGCGCATAGCGTAGAGCGGATAGTAAAACTGGGTTCTTTTGTGACGCGTAGTATAAATAAAGTGAATTATAGATTAAGTGGACATGTTTTGGACAGATGAGCCTATTGACAAAAGACCCTATACGCTCCACGCTAAACGCTGTCCGCTAATGGATTCGAGGACAACGTTATGGGACTTCCAAATTTTTCTGTTAGACGACCTGTTTTTACTATCATATTCTTTGTTGGGATTATCCTCCTAGGTGTTATTTCCTTAATCAGTCTTCAAGTTGAACTCTATCAAAACATGTCTCGAGGAATTATTTCAGTTACAACAAGAGCTAGAGGTGGTTTAGCTCCCGTTGAAGTAGAGTCTTTGATCACCAAGCCCGTTGAAGAATCGGTAGCTACTGTTGCACGCCTTAAAAACTTATTTTCTAATTCGCGTGAAGGGGAATCTAAAGTTACGTTGCAGTTTGAACCTGGAACGAATATGGATTTTGCTGCTCTAGAAGTAAGAGAAAAATTTGCCAAAGTAAAAAATAAATTACCTGAAGAAATTGAAAAACCGATCATAGCTAACTTTAATGATTCAGACAGTCCTATTTTAATATTTTCAATTGTTTCAGGAGTAAAGACGCCAGAAGAACTTCGCGAATATGTTGAAAAAAATATTAAACCTGCAGTAGCTCGCGTTCAGGGGGTCGCGAGTGTTGATGTCTACGGTGGTCGAGAAAGAAAGATTTTAATTGAGTTAGATCGCGACCGCATGTTTGCTCAAAATATTACTGTTGAAAAAATAATGGAGACAGTAGGGAGTGCTAATGTTAACTTGCTGGCAGGAGATTTTCAGCAAGGTTCCTTAAATATTGCCATTAGAACTATTGGTGGGTTTACAGAAGTAGAAGATATTGGTGAAATTGGTGTGGGGACAACTTCAGAAGGCTCTATTGTCCCATTAAAAGAAGTTGGCACAGTTAAAGATGCTTATTCGGAGCCGCAGGATTACGCCAGACTCAATAACCAAGACAATTGTTCACTCCAAATTAAAAAGACAAGTACCTCTAATACAATTAAGGTTTCTAGATCCGTTCAAAGTGAAGTCGAGTTAATTCGTAAATTTCTAGATGAAGATATCCGAATCTCCGTAATAACAGATCGGGCTGAGTCTATAAAAAAAGCGATTGGAGAAGTTCGAAATTCTTTATTGTTAGGTGTGATATTGACCGTATTAACGATATTTGCTTTTCTTAGAAAGGTTAGTTTGGCTTTTATTGTTATGTTATCTATTCCATCCGCTGTAATTGGGACGTTTATATTTATGGCTGCTTTGGGCGTTAGTATTAATGTGATGACATTAACGGGTTTGGCTTTAGCTATGGGTATGTTGGTTGATAGTTCTATTGTTGTAATAGAAAATATTTATAAGAAAAAACAAGAAGGGATGCACCATTTTGAAGCGGTCATTGTTGGAGCTGAAGAGGTTTGGCTTCCGTTGGCAGCATCGGCAGCTACAACAATCATTGTTTTTCTCCCTATTATATTCATTGATAAAGAAATTCAACTCATGTATCAAGGCTTAGCCTTTACCATTAGCGCATCTCTTATTTGTTCTCTATTCGT
The DNA here is from genome assembly GCA_029261035.1 of Candidatus Omnitrophota bacterium. Taxonomy (GTDB): domain Bacteria; phylum Omnitrophota; class Omnitrophia; order Omnitrophales; family JACROU01; genus JAJDCD01. The sequence continues at coordinate 196,797 of JAJDCD010000012.1, read as the reverse complement.
TGCTGTTATGCTTATTCCTATGCTTATGAGCCGTATTAAATTAGGGCGTTCAGGTGGGGCTGAAGATCTTAAGAAATTAGAGCGGAGTCGATTTTTTTCAGGCTATCGTTTCCTTTTGTCTAAAACATTCAAAAACAAGTACATTGTTCTCTTAATTGTTTTTCTTTCCTTTGTGTATGCGGCAGGTGAAATTGGTAAAAAAGATATGGATATGCCTAGTTCTTACGAAGAGAATGAATTCTCTGTTATTGTGTTTCCTATTGCAGGGGCTAAATTAGGGGCTAATGATCGTGTGGCTAAAATAATTGAAGATTTGTTGAGCGAATTTCCTGAAGTAGAGACAATGAATACGGTTGTTAGAAAAGATGACTTAAAGCTTTATGTTAAATTACTGCCGAAACGAAAACGAAAAACTTCTAAGGAAGAAATTATAAAATATATTAGAGAAAAAGGAGGGGAAGAAGCGAAAACTGTTCACGAAGATTATTCTGTTATTGTGGATGAGGGAGTTTCTGGTGATGAGTCGACGAAACTTGTTATCGATATTTACGGTCATGAAAATGACAAACTTGAAAAACTAGCCCATGAATTCACAGGTATTATGGGGAAGGTCCCGGGACTTTCCAATGTTGTTATGACAGATTTGAGAAAAAGGCCTGAGTACAGTTTGATTGTAGATCGTGGCCGTGCTTCTTATTACAATTTAACCGTCAAGCAAGTAGCGGACTCCATTCATGCGCAGGTTAGAGGTATGAGGCCAACAAAATTCAGAGAGCAGGAAAAGGGTGAAGAAGTAGAAACAATAACTCGGTTACAACCTATTTATCGTGAAAAGCTAGAGGATCTTAGAAGAATATTGGTTGGGAATAAAGGAGGAGATCAAATTCCTATTTCTCAAGTGGCTAGTTTTTTTCCATCTACGGGCCCCTCTACAATTGATCGAAAAGATAAACATCGATATGTCTTTGTAAAAGCAGATACATCCAGAGCTATTGAAGCCGTAGCAAAAGATGTTAAGGAGGCTGTAAAAGATGTTGAGTTTCCAAAAGATTATTATTTTCGATTTGGAGGAAAATACCCAGAGCTCATTAAAGGAAGAGGTCAGTTGAGCCAAGCTATGATTATCACAGTTGTACTTATATATATGTTACTGGCATGTTTGTTTCAGTCTTTTGTTCAGCCGTTGTTAATTATGGTTGCAGTTCCTTTAGCTGCCATTGGTGTTTGGGCAGGTTTGACTTTGACCGGAAAGCCTTTGAGCCAATCTGTTTTTATAGGGATGATTATGCTTGCAGGTACTGTGGTTAATAGTTCTATTATTTTAATAGATAGAATTAATATGTTGAAGGAGGATTACACTCATGTAGAGAGTTTGCTCATGAGGGCTTGTCAAGACCGCTTAAGACCGATTATGATGACAACGACCTCTACGTTGCTTGGATTTGCTCCTATGGCTATTAGCTTCGGGCAATCAGCTGAATTATGGGCGCCTTTAGCAATAACCGTTATGGGAGGGCTTATTAGTTCTACTATTCTTACCTTATTCATTATCCCATGTCTTTATTATGGGTTAGATGATCTTAAAAGAGGGTTCTCTAAATTGAGAAACATAAAAATACCTAAATTATCACTAAAGAAGAAGACAGAAATACCCGTAAATTAGTACATAAATGCCCCCTTAAATTGGGTGTTTTGACACAATAGGAAACACTAGGTATAGTTATAGTGTAAACAAATATTCCTTTTTCTCTTGTTCTGGGAACTAGTTAGGCAACTAGGAGGTCCTTTGAACATGAGATTAAAAAAGGCTCGATCGGAAAAGAAATCCTTTCTTCGTTCCACTCGCAAGATTATATCTTGGGTGGTTCTCGTTACCTTTCTATTTACTCAGAACGATATTCTATTCGCATTTTCTTTAACTCCAATCAATAAAGTTGTTCAAAATAACTCTGCTAATTTAGAACATATCCGTTACCAACAAGATTTCTTACAAGAGATGGTAGCGCCTCAACCCGAAGAAGAAATTCAAACAATTGCAGCCGAAGATGCTGCTAAAAAAGCTGAAGATGAAAAAGCTTATGAAGAAACAAGAATTGCAAAAGAAGAAGAGGATAAAGAAAAAGAATTAGGGGAGTTCTTAACAAAAGAAGAAACCCTAAAATCATTTACAGGAAAAGAAGTGGAAGAGGATTATTTTTCTTACGTCAAAGTTGAAAAGAAAGAAGCTCCAAAAGCTGCTGTAGATTTCATTGAAAAAGAAGCTGTTAAAAGTGAAGATGTTTCTAATCAATCTTTGGAAAATTTTAGCGAAGAAAAGCCTTTGGAATTTAATTACTATATGGAATTTCTTGAATCTAATGCACGTAGAACGGTTCAGGTTCAGAGGGAAGAGGGGAAGGCTGGTATTTCCATTTCAATGATGGATTTGTTGGGGGATTTAAAATCAATCAAAGACAGGTCTGTTAATCCAAGTTCTAAAATCGATCCTATTAAAGCAGAAGCTCATGCTCAAGTTTGGAATATCTATCGTCAGCATTTTAGGAATTCTTACCGTTATCCTGATCAAGCGCTTCCAAAGTTGGTTCAAGACAAAGATGGGAATTTATTAATCGAAAAACCCGAAGGGGACGTTGTTACTATTGAAGAATATGAAAGAGAAGCTGAGCTTCTAAAAAGAGATCGTATTGAACGAGATTTATGGGCAGATGTTCGAGAAATAGAACGTTACAGTATTGAAGACGCTTTGGAAATGGGTGGTTTTGATAAAGATGTAGCCGCTGCTGTTATTTTGGATCCTGGAGCAATTACTGCTGATAGTCTTCAAAGTCTACTTGACTGGCCTATGGAAGTTGCTATTACTGTTGTTGAGGGAGAAATAGTATTATTTTCTAGTGGGCAAGATGATGAAATTACCGCTTCTCAATCCGTAGCTTCACTTATTCAAAAGTCATCTTTTAAATCACACACGCATCCTAGTGGTGTTTCTAGTGTTGAACCCAGTCTTCGAGATTTTGAGGTAGCAGGTGAAGAGAGTCAATTTGTAATTGCTTATACAAATGAAGGACCTAAGCTTTTTGAATTTAATCAGGATGGAATTATTTCTGAGACAGATGATTTAAGGGCTTTTATTCAAGGACTACAAGCAGCGGTAAAGCTAGAAAGAGGTTCTGAGGATTACAATCCTATTAATTCAAGACGAGCTTTGTCTAACTTTTTAAAAGAAGTTGATCTGGAAAATGAGTTAGAAAGAAAAAGAGAGCAGATTTATGCTGGACAAGCAAGCCCAGCATTTGTTACCCATGATCAAACATTACAAAATTTGACTCAATTAGCTGTTGCGGATGCTTTGGAAAATGAAGATCTGATTGATGCTCTTGAAGTTTCAGTCAACGATGCTCTTACGAATCAAACGCTAACTCAAACGGAATTTGATCAGTTGACGGGTAGTATCACTTTATTAAGAGATACCTATTTTCCAGCCCCGGTTTCTGTGTTGGATGAAAATACAGGTCTTATAACGACCACATACCCTGATGGACAAGTGGATATAGTGGACTCTATTACTAATTTAATTGAGAAGAGAACTTTGGTTGATGGAACAGTTCAAGATTATAGCTATAACGCTACAGGTTTGTTGACAGATATTACTGTCACAGATATAGATGGTTTGGTTACGGTGCAGAATTTTGATGATAACGGGGTTCTATCTGCTTTGGAGTTACCCGATGGAACGACTCAGCAATTTCATCCTGATGGATATTTATTAAATCAGGTTAACCCAGATTTTAGTGTTCAGGTCAATAATTATGATGTTTCAGGCGAATTAACCTCTGTTGAGTTTACGGATGCTGTAGGGCTGAAGACAACTCAACATTTTGATACGGATGGTGATCTTACACATATAGATCTTCCAGATGGGGTTGTCCAACACTTCAATAAAGAAGGGGATGTTACAAAGGTAGTTAATGAGGATGGTTCCGAGCAAAGATATGATTACAATGATACAGGTGTTTTAACTTCTATTACTTCTGTGGATGTGGCTGGAAGTGAAACAGTTCAAAATATTTCTTCAACAGGCCAAGTTCAGAGTATTGTTCTTGGGGATGGAACTAAACAAACCTTTGACGCTTCAGGAAATATCGCCCTCATTGAAAATGTAGATGGGACGAAACAAGAGTATTTTTATGATACGAATAATAATGTGAGTCAAATTAGAAACACCGATATCTTTAATCAAATAACAATCCAAAATTTGGATGCTGCTGGAAATATTACATCTATATTTCTTTCTGATGGAACCAAACAATTTTTAAATTCAGAAGGTAATGTTTCTAGGGTTGAATCTGTAGATGGGAGTTCCCAAGATTACACTTATGATGCTAATGGCGATTTAAGCTCAATCACAATAACGGATATAAATAATGATGTAACGATACAAAATTTAAATTCAGACGGAAGTATTGGTTCAATGGTTTCCTTTGATGGAACAGAGCAGTTTTTTAATGGGGATGGAAATCTGAGTCGCATTGTAAACCCAGACGGAAGTGAATCTATTTATTCTTATGACGCTATTACAGGAACTTTAAATCAAGTAGAAATTAGAGACGTGAATCAAGAGATAACCAAACAATTTTTAAATGTTAATGGGAGTATAAAGCGCGTTGAACTGCCTGATGGTTCTGAGCAACATTTTAATGAAAGTGGAGATGTTTCAAGAGTTGTTAATGTAGACGGGACGGAGCAAAGATACAGCTATGATGGGAATGGGGGTCTGCTCTCTATTACATCTGTCGATGTCGATGGGAATGAGACGATACAAAACGTATCTGCTACTGGAGATGTTCAAAACATAGAATTGCCTGATGGAACCAAACAGACATTTGATGCTGCTGGTAACGTGACTTTGGTAGAGCTTCCAGATGGATCGAGTCAATCTTATATCTATGATAATACTTCTAATTTAACTCAAATTAATATTACAGATGAAAGTGGAGATGTTACTCAGCAAAATTTGAATAGTGCTGGAAATGTTGTTTCAATAACGACACCTGATGGAACTCAACAAATTTTTGACGAAGATGGAAATATTACTCGTGTTGAGTCTGTAGACGGGAGTAAGCAAGAGTATTTCTATGATGCGGATAGTAACTTAAATCAAATTAAAATAACAGATTCTTTTGATTCTGTGACTACCCAAAATTTAGATGCAGATGGCAATGTGACCTCGATTGTATTGTCGGATGGTATAGAACAGTTTTTTAATTTTGATGGGAGCGTTAGCCGAGTTGTTAGTCCTGACGGAAGCGTTCAAAGCTATTCGTATCTTGCTGATGGTAGTTTGCGAACCCTGGCAATTACGGATTCGGATGGATCGACAACAACTCAGCTTTTTGATGGAGATGGGGATTTAAGTCAGATTTTTCTTCCTGATGGAAGTACTCAATTTTTTAATAAAGACGGATCTGTTGATACGGTTTTTGGAGCAGATAATACAGAGCAGAGATATAGCTATGACGAACAGGGTGTTTTGAGCTCCATTACATCAATAGATGTTGATGGGAATGAGACAGTTCAAAACGTATCGGCTACCGGGGATGTTCAAGCAATTACACTCGCGGATGGAACTCGTCAGACATTTGATGAACAGGGAAATGTTCTTCTGGTCGAATTACCCGACGGAACTCGTCAACAATATATATATGATGATAATTCTCAATTAAAGCAAATTTTGCTTACTGGGTTAGAGGGTGGAGTAACAATTCAGAATTTGAGTCCAGAGGGAGATGTTCTTTCAATTATGACTCCTGATGGAACAAAACAATTTTTAAATGAAAATGGAGATGTTTCTAGAGTTGAGCAGCCTGATGGGAGTGTTCAGGAATTCACTTATGACGTAGGAGGAGCTTTAACTCGTATTACAATTACCGATATTTACAATCAATCGACAGTTCAAAACTTAGATGCAGCAGGTAATGTCTCTTCAGTTGTTCTTCCAGACGGAAGTTCTCAATTTTTTAATGCTCTCGGAAATGTAAGTCGCGTTATTGCCGCTGATGGAAGTGAGCAAAACTATGTTTATGGTGCTGGCGGAAATGTTTCTTCTATCTCAATTACAGATATTGATGGAGACGTAACGACACAAAATTTTAATGCACTTGGAGATATATCTCGTGTTGAGCTTCCAGATGGAGGAGCTCAGTTTTTTGATTTAGAAGGAAATGTAACAAAGGTTACTGCTAGTGATGGAAGTGAACAAAGATACAATTATGATGATAGTGGAGTTCTTACCTCTATCACAATCATTGATATAGATGGAAGTGAAACAATTCAGAACATATCTGCAAGCGGAGAAGTTCAAACAATTGAACTGCCTGATGGTACAAAACAAACATTTGATGCTAACGGAAATGTTTCCTTGGTTGAGCTTCTAGATGGAAGTAGTCAAGCTTATCTTTATGATGCGAACTCCAATTTAACTCAGATTAAAATTACAGATGTTGATGGAGGGGTTACAGAACAAAACTTAGACTTAGATGGCAATGTCACATCTGTTAAAACGCCAGAGGGTACCCAACAATTTTTTAATGACAATGGAGATGTGAGTCGTGTTGAGCTTCTAGATGGAAGTAAGCAAGAGTATTTATATGATGCTTCAGGAAACCTAAGTCAAATCAAAATCACTGCTGCTAACAATGATATAACACTTCAAAATTTAAACTTATCGGGAGATGTGACATCTGTCATTCTTCCTGATGGGAGTGGGCAGTTTTTTGATGTGAATGGGAATGTGAAGCGTGTTTTAAACTCAGATGGAAGTGAGCAGAATTATCAATATTCTTCTGATGGGATTCTTAATTCTGTTGCTATAACGGATGTGGATGGAGGTGTGGTTACACAGTATTTAGATATAGATGGAGATGTAACTCGGATAGAGTTGGGTGATGGAAGCACGCAGCATTTTAATAAAGATGGAAATATATCTCGGGTGGTGGGAGCTGATGGTGGTGAACAACGGTATAGTTATGATGACAATGGGGTTCTTTCTTCTATCTCAATTGTTGATGTGGATGGCAATGAAACGATACAGAATGTATCTGCGACAGGAGAGGTTCAGACAATTACATTGCCGGATGGAACGAGACAGACCTTTGATGGATCTGGAAATGTAACTTTAGTGGAGCTTCCGGATGGAACAGATCAAGCCTATTTGTATGATTCTAATTCAAATCTAGCTCAAATAAGAATCACAGATGCCAATGGGGATATAACAGAACAGAATTTGGATGTGGATGGTAATGTGACCTCTGTTGTCACTTCTGATGGAACCCAACAATTTTTTAATGCGGATGGGGATGTTACTCGAGTAGAGCTTCCAGATGGAAGTGAGCAAGAATACTTTTATGATAACGCCAAGAACTTAACTCAAATTAAAATTACAGATCCGAATAATGCTGTAACAACTCAGAACTTAAATGTGACAGGTGGGGTAACTTCTGTTGCTTTGCCGGATGGAACTCAACAATTTTTTAATGCGCTTGGGGATGTGAGTCGAGTTGTGAATGCGGATGGAAGTGAACAGAGTTTTCAATATGCTCCGGGGGGATCATTGAGTTCGGTTGCTATTACCGATGTGGATGGTTTAGTTACCACTCAGCACCTTGATAGTGATGGTGATCTTACCCATATAGAATTGCCTGATGGAAGCTCGCAATATATGAATAAGGACGGCACTTTATCTCAAGTAGTAGCAGCGGATGGTGCAACGCAAAGTTATGCCTATAGTGATCAAGGTGTTTTAACAGAGATAACGACAGTGGATGCGGATGGGAATGAGACGGTTCAAAGTATGTCAGGAACAGGGCAGGTTCAAATTATAGAGTTGCCGGATGGAACGATACAAGTATTTGATGAAAATGGAAATGTTTCTTTAGTGGAACTTCCAGATGGAACAGAACAGCATTTTAATACGGATGGAAATATTAGCAAAGTAGTCAATCCGGATGGTAGTCGTCAAGAATACACTTATGGCTATGATCAGGATGGAGTAGCCTCGGCGAATAAAGCTACCATTCGCGTCTTTAGCGCTCCAACGGCTATTGTTTCTTACCCAGAGATTGAACTTCAAGCGGATGGAACTATAAAAATTATTAATCCAAATGGTACTGAAACATTGATAGATCCAACTTTAAATGATCAGGTTGTAGGAGCTCCTGTTGGAGATGTTGAGCTTCCAGATGGGTATGTTGCCCCAGCTTCCAATGATGAAGCAGTGAATCGCTTATTAGCTTCTTTTAGAGCAAATAATGGTGAAGCAGATAACTATGTTGATTTTCTTAAAGGTCAATTTGCAGATATTAATGCTACGTTTTCTGATGCTCAGGGTAATCCTCATACTATTACTTACAGACAGGTAGGAGAGCATTTTGACTTAATGGTTACGGATGGAAATCAAGCGGCATTTAATCAGGTTCCTTCCGAAGTGATGATTCAAGCTCATGACGAATATATTAAGCGTTATCGTAACTTTATGGGGATCGCTGTCCCAGAAGACTCTGCAGAAGAAGTGGCTTTGAGAGCGAGTTTAGAAGAAGGGGCAGGCCCTGCGATCGTTGGGGTTTCTCCTGATGATATTAATCAAACATTTTTTCAAAATAACCTAGGCACGACAGAGTTTGATAATTATGAGGCTTTTTTGACAAATCCTGCTTATCGACATATTGGAGGTGTTGTTGTTGATGGAGCTGAAGTGAGTTATCAAGATGTTGCGGATCAAATTAATGTGATTCGCTCTGATTTACAACAAGGGAACCCTGTTAATATTTCTGAGGGAATGAAGCAAGCTGTTTCGCAGTACTTCAATCGATTTAAAGCTTATTTCTCTTCTTATTATGGGGATGACTATGGAGATGCTTCGGGTATTTTAGAGCAAGTTCAAACATTGGATTTGGGTGCTGATGGAGAATTGGGGGGTGAAGGAGTTGATGCAGATCAGACTTTATTTGTTCAAACAGCCGATGGAACAAAACAGGAATATGATTATGATGATGAAGGTAATTTATCTCAAATTAAAATAACGAGCCCAGATAATCAGATTACTTATCAAAACGTAGATGTGGATGGAAATGCAACATCTGTTGAACTGGCTGATGGAACAAAACAGTTTTTTAATGCTAATGGGAATGTAAGTCGTGTTGAACAGACAGATGGAACTATCCAAGATTACATTTACAATGACTTAGGTGTTTTGACTTTTGTGAATATTACGACCCCAGAAGGTGAAACAACAAAGCAGGAAATGAATTCAAATGGAGATGTTGTTTCGATTGAACTGCCTGATGGAACAAAGCAATATTTTGATTTTGAAGGTAAAGTAACAGGTGTTGATAATCTAGATGGATCATCGCAAGAGTATATCTATGATGAAAACGCTATTTTGGCTGCAATTAAATTGATTGATGCTGATGGCAATGAAACATTGCAAAGAATGAGCGAAGCAGGAGAAGTTCAAACGGTAGAATTGCCTGATGGTACGAAGCAAACATTTAACGAAGATGGAGCAATAAGTAGGGTTGAAAATCCAGATACCAGTAAGCAAGAATATATTTATCAAGAAAGTGTTTTAACCCAAATCAGAATTACAGATGAAAATAATATACTAACGATTCAAAATATGAATGAGAATGGAGAGGTATCTTCTATAGAGCTTGCCGATGGAACAAAGCAATTTTTTAATGAAAATAGTGACATTTCACGTGTAGAGCAAAATGACGGAACGATTCAAGATTTTATTTATAGTGATGAGGAAAAGCTAATTCAGATACAAGTGACAGATCCTAGCGGCAATATCACTATTCAAAATATGGGCGAGAATGGAGAGATTTCATCTGTTGAACTTGATGATGGAACAAAGCAATTTTTTAATGCGAATGGAGATGTTTCGCAAGTTGATCAGACGGATGGATCAACGCAGATATTTGTCTATGACGAAGCTCAAGAATTAACGCAAATTAGAATCACAAATTCGCAGGGGGAACTTACAATCCAGAATATGGGTGCAAATGGTGAAGTTTCTTCTGTTGAACTTGCAGATGGAACTATCCAGTCATTTAACTCTAATGGAGATGTTTCTCAAGTGGTACAACCGGATGGAACGACTCAAGACTTTGTTTATAATCAAGCAGATCAATTATCTCAAATTAATGTTACGGATCCAGAAGGGGATGTCACAGCGCAAAAGTTTGACTCTGAAGGAAAAATTTCCGAGGTTGTTACTCCTGATGGAACACGGCAGTTATTTAATGAAAATGAAGATGTTCAACAAGTCATATCCCCTGATGGGACAATTCAAGACTATGAATATGACTCTGAAAATAGAGCCAGCAAAATAACAACTCGAATTGGGGATCTTCCAGATGACATACAGCAAATAACATCCTATCAATATGAAGGTGAAGGGGATGATGCTAAAACTATTGTTACATCTGAAAACCCACAAACAGGTGTTGTTAGTACTCAAACATTAGATAGTAATGATCAGTTAATTCGTAATGAAGTTCTCGCTGATGGGGAGTTAAGTGTATTTAATGAAAATGAAGAGTTGGTTGAATTTACGAATAAGAATGGAGAAAAATCTCTCTACGAAGATGGGTATATTAAGCAAATTATAGATAAGAATGGAGATGTGATACAGACTTTTGATTTAGTTAGAGACCCAGAAACAAACGCTATTATTGATTTTACCCAAGTAGACTATACGCCTCAAAATACAAATTCACAAATTATTGATGGAATGAGTCGGGATGTGTTTCATAATGGAACTATTAGTTATTATAAAAAAGATGGTGCTTTAGACTTTTTTACTAATTCTCATGCAGTTATTCAGTCTGTTCAAGAAGATGAAGATGGAAATACACTTATTTTTCTTAATGATGGAAGAAAAATAAATTATAAGAAGAATCCTGTAACAGATGAAGATGTGATCGATAAAATAACCAACCTCAGAGGAGAGGTGGATGTTTATCTATACAATGATCAGGGAGAGTTAGAAGCGATTAGTAAGCAGACAAATTCCACAGATGGTCCTATTCGTGTTATTGAAAAAACAGTTTATTTGAAAGACGCAGAAGGTAATGTGGTAACGGACGGTGAAGGTAATGCTAAGGTGGATTATGTCGTCTCTAGAACAGGTAGTGTCAATAGAAGTGTTTATGATCCAGAGAGTCCAGATAAGGTTTTGAAAACAGTTAGAGAAAAAAGCTTAGAAGATAACACTAAGATTAGTGAGAGCTTTTTTAATGAAGAAGGTCAGGTAGATACTTCAGTCAGTTATGATGAAATCGGACAGGAGATTATATCTAGAAGTGAGTATCTTTATAATGAAGATGGGGAAATGACCGGGATACAGAATTTTGATGTCAGTGATGTTGAGAATGCTGCAGACGCAGTGCAAAAAGGAACAGGAGCTTTTCAGAATACACTTTATTATAAAAAATTGGATAACTTTAATGTGCCAGTCATTGATTACACCCAAGATGGTGTTGGAAATAAAACGACTTATGAATATGATGCTGCGGGTTATATTCTAAAAACGGTCACAACGAATGCTCTTCGTAATATTGTCAGTGAAGCAATTTATGAAAAAGGTTTATTTAGAGATGAACGCATTAAAGCTGTTATTAATTATGAAGTTGATTTAGACAGCCCTGGAGCTTCGGAGACTAAGCCAGGCAGTATGAGTGTTTATGAATACAATGAAGATGGCGATAATACGGGCTTAAAACAATATAGAGTTAATAATGAAGTGGATGCGTTGGACAATTTAGTGGATGATGTTCTTGTTTCTGATATTCAGTACTTGCCAGGAACCACTTTGATTGACTATACAGTCCAATATGATGATGCTGGAATTGCTACAGGCAGAACAGACTTCTTTTATGATCAAGGTGTGTTGAAGAAAATCGTGCGAAGAAATTCTGGAGACTTAGATGGAGCTATTTTGTTTGAAAGTTTTTACGAGGGAGATGAGCCTGGTAAAGAGCGAACTTTGTATAATATTGAATATAGAGTAGATGAAAATGATCCTACCTTGTCTGTTCCTGATAACCGTACGGATTACGCTTATGACGTAACGGGAGCTCTTCAAGAAATCAGTAGAAGATCAGGTCCTAATGAAACAGATCCTGTCTTGCAAAAAACGAAGTTTAAAGGTGCTGCAGGAAGTGAAATTGCTTCCGATGTATTAAATTACCGTATTAATGAAGCGGGTGAGGCAGAGCTCAGTCTTTGGCAGCATATGGAACATGACGACAAGGATCGTATTAAGAAAATTCAATATAGAAATAGTGAAGATCCTACGGCTCCCATTATTCAAGAAGCTCGACTTGAAGGAGATCGTGGTGAGGAATTAACAACCGAAATGATTACTTTCGGTATTGACCCCCAAACAAACCAATCTAGTTTTTCTACACATCAAAAATTTGTATATGACTCTAATGGCAAGCTGCTTAAAACAGAGATTAGAGATAAGGACGACCTTAATGAACATCCTATTGCTATAAACTTGATGGAAGGTGAACAGGGTCAAGAGCGTATCTACCGTGCTCTTAATTATTTCAAAAAAGAAGACGGTGCTTATGCTTTGGCATCTCGACAAGATTATATTTATGGAGACGGTGGAGCTATTAGCGAAACTCAAATTAGACTTCAGGACAGTGACAGCGCTGCAATAAAATCAGCTTCAACTTACGAAGGAGAGCCTGGAAGAGAGCGAGTTGTTGAAACTACGGAATACGATATTTCCCAACCAGGCAAAGTGTTGTCTCGAAGTACCTTTGAATATGATGAAAATGAGGCGCTTAAACAAGTAAATCAATTTAAAGAAGATACAGATGTTCTTCTTTCTACGGTTAAATACGAAGGGACTGAAAGGGGAAGAGAAAGAATGTCTCAGGTTGTAACTTATGAAGAAGATGGTGATGATGCAGACACAGACCCAGATGTCTCTTCAACATCGGATTATACTTATGCTGCTAATGGAGCTTTGACGACAGTGACTCAAACAGAGGACGGGCGTTCCAGTGTATCTACCTATGAAGGGGATCCTGGAAGTGAAAGAGTCTCAGAGATCTCTTTTTACAACGGAGATGGCTCTCTAGATAAAAAAAGCACCTATTTTTACGATGAGAATACTGGCATATTAGACCGAGTTGAAGATGATGACGGAACCATCAACTACTATCGTAGAGATCAGTTTGGACAAGATTTGATTGATAGAACAATTGATCCTACGGGGAAAGTCACCCCTTATATCTATGACACCTCTTCCGGAGAGTCGGTGCTTCAGGTTGTAGGAACAGAAGAGACTACTCGCACTAGATATAAGCAAATTAACGTGGATGGAAATCAAGTCAGTGTTATTGATACAACAGAAGAGCCTATTTTGTTTGCCGAAGATGGAACCCCAACTGCATATAGAACAAATACGTTTCTTTACAATAGCGCGGGTGAAAATGTAGCTATTTTATCTTCGGATGGGTCTTTAACTATTAATGAAACAGTCAAAGATGATGATAGTAAGTTACTAGAAACGATTGTGACCCGAACGGAAGCAAATGCTGAAGGGTATGTTCTAGAGCAAGATGCAGATGGTTTTGTAATTGCTGTCAATCCAGGCACAGCGGATATTCAAGAAATTAGGACTTTGGATGCTTTTGGAGATGTTAAATCCATAGTGGACCGATTTGGTGGAGAAACTACTTTTGCTTATGAAAGAGATAATGGAAGAATTACGAAATCGATTGCGACAGATAAAAATGGAAATATAACAGAAAAAACATTGGATATCTTTGGGGATCCAATAAAAATTGTTGTTCAAAGTGCGCAAGGATGGACTCAGGAAACAAATATTTCTTATGATAGAGATCCTGTAACTTCTCAAATTTTAAAATCGACTAAGGTGGATCCTAATGGAAATACAACTATAGAAAAATTTGATATTAACAATAATATTACGGAAAGAGTTTTTAGAAGTGTTGAAGGTTGGGAAGCGAAATCAACCTTTGAATATGAGTTTGATGAAAATAGAAATATGATAGAACGTAGAGAAACAGACAAAAATGGAAATATTAAAACAGAAAAATTTAACGGCAGACAAGAACTTGTCGAATTAACAATTCAAAATATAGACCAAGGTTGGGAAGATACAACAACTTATGAATATGAACATGATGAGCTAGGAAATGTTTCTAAAACTACAGAGACAGATAAGAATGGGGATAAAACCATTAAAGAGTTTGATGACGCTGGTGATGTTGTTAAGGTTACTTTTAAAAACCTCTCAGAAGGTTGGGAAGCGATTACAACGACAAGCTATGAACGAGATGAAATTGGAAATATCACTAAAACAACAGAGACGGACAAGAATGGAAACCAAACAATTAAGGACTTTAATGTAGCTGGAGATATTACGAGCTCTACCTTTAAAAACAATGAAGAAGGTTGGGAGGCGACGACAGAATTTGTTTATGAAAGAGATGGTGTTGGTAATCTTGTAAAAATTACAGAAACAGATAAAAATGGAAATGAAACTATTAAACAAAATAACATCCATGGAGATTTGATTCGACTTACCTTTAAAAACAAAGATCAAGGTTGGGAAGCTTCCACGGAGTTTGTGTATGGTAAAGATGATAAAGGAAATGTAAATTTAGTTACAGAAACAGATAAGAATGGAAATATTACTCAGAAAGCACAAAGTAAATATGGTGATATTCAAAGTTTGACTGTTCAGAATGTAGAGCAAGGATGGTCTGCTACCACTTTATTCGAATACCAAAAGGATGATAAAGGTAATATTGAGAAAACAATTGAAACAGATAAGAATAATAATGTGACAGAAAAAGAAATGAGCAAATATGGGGATGTTCTGTCTCAAACCTTTAAAAATTTGGAAGAAGGATGGGAATCGACGAGTAGAATGTTGTATGAAAAAGACGGGAAAGGAAACAATAAGAAGATCACACGTTTTGATCGTAATAATGAAAAAACAGAAGAACACTATAATACCAGTGGAGACTTGATTACTCAGGTAGATAATTTCGGAGGTGTGAGTGTCTTAGATTACACTAAGGATGCAAAAGGTAATGTCTTGGTTACAAGCACGATTGATAAAAATGGAAACAAAACTCACAGAAAAACGAATGTCCATGGAGACACAACTGCTTTGATTGATCAATATGGAGGTGTTACCAATATCACAAATGAAAAAGATGGAAAAGGAAATCTAAGCAAACAGATTTCCACCGATAAAAATGGTAATGAAACTTCTCAATCTTTTAACATTCATGGAGATGTGACTGGTTTTAGTAACAAGTTTGGTGGTTTGACCAGCATGATTCACGAGAAAGATGGAAAAGGAAATATTAGCAAAACTATTGAAACAGATCCGAATGGTCTTGTAACAAGAAAAGAATTTAATTTGTTGAGAGATTTAATCTCTCTTACCAATCCATTAGGAGGAAAGACAGATTTTCAATACTTAAGAGATGGTGTGGGTAATGTTAAGTTTATTACTGAGAAGGATGGTCGAGGTTTATTGGTATCTAAAGAAATGGACGTCATTACCGGTCAAATTAAGAAGAAAATTGATGAATTTGGAGGTATTACAGAATACTCTTATGTTTTAGACTCCGTTGGAAATACAACACACATTATAGAAGTTGATCCTAAAAGCTTCATTAAAACACAAGTTTTTGATCCAAAAGAAAATGACTTAATTCGTATTGAAACATATAACCCTTATAGTAAAACCAATGTTGTGGCCAATATGAGTTATAACAAAGATAGTTTGGGAAATATTTTATCAAGAATCACAGATGATGATCAGGGTAATAACACTGTCAGCACCATGGACCTTACGTCTGGAGATGTTACTAAAAATGTAGTAAAAAATTCATCCGGCGTGATTATTTCTTCCACAACATCCGAAACGATTAGAAATGCTGAAGGAACGATGGAAAAGGTTATTGAAACAGATGATTTAACTGGAAATAAGACCACACGGATTTATGCCTCTAATGGAGATATGACAGAAACAATTTCAACACCAGCAGATGGTTCGTATGAAAAAAGAATTAAGATGGAATATACGCGTGAAGATGGAGTGTTAA
Source organism: Candidatus Omnitrophota bacterium (assembly GCA_029261035.1). Classification (GTDB taxonomy): domain Bacteria; phylum Omnitrophota; class Omnitrophia; order Omnitrophales; family JACROU01; genus JAJDCD01. The sequence goes on along the minus strand of JAJDCD010000012.1, from coordinate 180,631 downwards.
CCCAATTAATTGAAACGGACTCCAATGATCGAAGAACCATTAAAAAGTTTAACAAAGAAGGAGACATGATTGAAAAAAGAGATCCTTTTGGTGGTGTTAGTACTTACTCTTATGTAAAAAGGTCTAATAATCAAACAGAACAGATTACTGAAGTAAATAAGAACGGGACTGTTTTGCTTACCCAATTCAATGAAGATAATGACGTGACTCTTTCGGCGACTATTTCTGCTTTAACAGGTGAAATACAGGCGAATAGAATGTCTTATGATAAAAGAGCTGATGGTAGTGTTATGAAGTCTTATCAGAGTACTATTTCTCCAGCAGATATACAGCTTGCACTAGGTGGGGCAATAGAGCAAAACGATTTTAATCAATCAAAAGCTGCGTTGCAAAATCTTCAGATACTTAATGACAGTGCTGTTAATGCGCTGGAACGTATGAGGAAAAGTGGGCTTTCTACAGCTGAGCAAATTCAAGAAGCTGAGAATCTCGTTTTGTCATTACAAACTCAATTAGCGGATAATGAAAGTTTGATGCAGGCTGTTCGGGTTTCCTCTTTTGCTTCTTTAGAGCAATTGAATGAAGTTGTTCAAAGTTTGAATGATAGAGCAGTTGCTATTGCTAGTGATTTGACCCAACAAATTCAGGACCAAGATGGCTTAAGAGCCTCAATTAGTTTGGAGCGAATTCAATCTATTCAAGAGGGGTTGGATCTAGCGATTTTAGGATTGGAATCCTTAGGGGGAACTCAAGAGGACTTAGGGGATGCTGCAACGATTAAAAATGCAATTAATGGCATTGTAGCTTCTTTGGAAGATGGAGTAAATAATTTGAGTAGAGAAGTGACCTCAGATGTATCACTAAATATTCTTACAGAAATTACAGGTCAAATCAATGTATTGAGGACATCTTCTATTGAGGCTTTGACGGAAGGTGATTTGTATATAGCGAATCAAAACATAGATAGTATTAATGCCTTAATTCAATCAGCAGTTAGTTTAAAAGATGATGTTATTTTCGATGTAAATGCAACAGAAGAGCAAATTCAACAGGCAAAAAGTGTTGTTGCAAATTTAAATGATGTTTCAGCAGCGTTGAATGTAAACCTATCAGATCTTTCTAATAGAAAAACCTTTAAGGCTGTTTCTGAAGCTGGTAGCTCAACTGGTTTTGGGCTGAAAATAAATTCAGAAGAACTTAATGTTGCTTTTATGGCCAATCTAATGACTGAAAGCCCTGAAGAATTTGCGGCTTACCAAAGCTTTTTAGATAGAAATAGCACATTGCTACAAACTGTAAAAGATACTGATGGGGCGGATGTATCTCTTAACTATGGAGAAATTAGAGGTCAATTGTCTGATATCAGTAGTGGGGCAAAGACAAGTTTTTCTGTAGAAGAAGCAAAAGCTCATGCAAATGTAATTAATTTCTATCAGAAATATTTTTCTGCAGACACGGATGAGAACCTTGCCACGTTAGCTATAGATCAAGGTGTTATTACAGTGACACGGTCCAATGGAAAAGTGATGGTTTTTGATTCCAATCAAAACGACCGTATCTTGAGTGAAACGACTATAGCAGGAGATGAAAAAACTTATAATGCATTGGGAAAATTAGAGAGAGAAGTCAAAGTCTCAGGGGAAGAGGTGAATTACCTTTATGATGATTTAGGTAAATTAGACATGGTTACAGAGAGAAACTTAGATGGCGATGTAACCATACAGAGATTTAATGTAGAGGGTTTCTTGGTTGTTGTAGATAATCCAGACGGCTCCAAAGAGTTTTATAACCAAAGTAAGAATCTTGAGAAGATAGAGTTTGTGGATGGGACCCGTAAAAATTATTCTTATTCGGATAAAGGGTTGTTGCAAAAAATAAAACTAACAGATGCTGTGGGTAATGAAACAGTTCAGAATTATGACCCAAGAGGATTGATTTCAACGGTAGAGTTACCTGATGGTAGCGTTCAGTTTTTTGGAGAGAACCAGCAAATACAATCTGTGAATAAAGCGAATGGAAATCGAGTTGACTACCAATATGATGAAAATTCTGTTTTATCAAAAATTGTGGTTACAGAAGCTGGTGGAACTGTTACGGAAAGAGTTGTTGGAGATGATGGCAATAGTTTTGTGGTTCAATTGGAAGATGGAACAGAACAAACTTATGACTTGTCTGGAAGAATTCAATTAGTTGTTAATGGGGATGGGACCCAGCAAGAGTATTCCTACAGTATTTTAGGATTGTTGCAAACAATTGAAATAACGGATGGTGAAGGGAAGGTTACCACTCAAACTTTAGATCAGAATAGAAAGGTTGTCTCTATTGAAGAGCCTAATGGAGACATGAAGTACTTTAACTCTGAGGGGCGGTTATACCGAATTGAGCACACGGATGGTAGTTCAAAAGAGTTGGGGTACTCAAATGAAGTGTTGTCATCTATAAAGTTGATTGATGAAGACGGAACCGAAGTAATTCAAGCGATAAGTCCTGAAGGAAAAATTATTTCAGAAACATCTTCTGATGGCATTGTATCTTACTTTAATGACGATAATTTAGTTTCTTCTGTCGTTTACCCTGATGGATCAAATCATACTTACTTATATGACGAAAACAATAATTTAATTACGATTGAAGCTAGGGATTCTAATGATGCTTTGACGGTGCATACAATGGCGGAGAATGGCAATATTCAGCAATCTGTTTTGCCAGATGGAGCTGTTCACGATTATAACGAATTAGGTCAATTGGCAAAAGTGACTCAGGTTGACGGGACAGTTATTGACTATTCTTATTGGGGAGCAACTCTTCGAGAGATATCTCTTACGGCGGTTAATGGGGAGAAAACAACGCAATCATTTGGGTATGATGGCACATTAAATCGTATTGATTTTCCAGATGGACGTATTCATTACTACTATAACGAAAATATAACTCGTATTGATAATGTAGATGGAAGTTCTCGACAGTTTAAATATGATACAGATAACAACCTTATAGAAGTAGAGATTACTGATAATAACTATCAAACTACAACACAGGCAATTGATCCAGACACTAATACTCTTACTGTAAGTCTTCCTAATGGTTCCACAGAAGTTTATGATGCTTCAGGCAAATTATTAAGTATTAATTTATCTGATGGCTCCTCTCAGAACTATATTTATGATGTATCTGGAAATATATCCTCAATCCAAAAAACAGACAAAGATGGAAATGTGTCTCAACAGTCTTTTGACGTTCAAGATACAAGTACAACGGTTAATTTAGAAGATGGATCACAACAGACTTATGATGTTAGTGGAAATGTTACAAAAATCGAATTTTTAGACGGATCTATGGAAGAGTATAGTTATGACGTAGAAAATAAACTTTCAGAAGTTAGATTAACGAGTGTTGATAATCAAGTTACGATTCAACAAATTAATTCTAAAGGAGAGGTGACTGCAATTCAAAACCCAGATGGATCAAGGCAAGCTTTTGGAGATGATGGCAGCAGTCAATCTTACGATGTTAATGATCGTTTGGTTAGTGAGGTTGCTATTATTGATGGGAAAATTACTCTTAAGGATTATGTTTATGACTCAAATGGAACGTTAACGGATACCATTGTTAATGATTCAAATTTAGGGTTTTCAACAGAAGGAATTACAGATGTGGATTCTTTAAAGAGGATGGGTGAACTGTTATTAGACCCTCAGATGAGACAAATTGTTTTGGATGCTTCTGCCGCAGGTATTTCAGGATCCTTGATTGCAGCGGCTCTTTCGCTCGAGTCAGAGAATTCGAGTTTTGTCTTTCAAGATACCATTAATTCATTGATTTCAAAATTAGATGCACAGGAATTTAGTAAGGACACATTGGATCAGCTTGTATCCAATCAAGTTGAATTAAAAGTGATTCTTCTATTTGATACAGATTCTGAATTACAACAATTGATGGATGTATTAAAAAGTAATGATGTTTCAATTGATACAAGTCGTGTTGGAAATTTAAATAATATTGTTTCGAATGCTTATGAGACGTTGGATGACTCTGGGTTAACCAAAGTAAAAGATGCCTTGATGAACTTGCTTATCATGGTGGATTATGTCGATCCTCAAAACTTAGAGGCGATTCCAGAAGAAGATCGTTATCGTCTAGGTGTTTCTGAGGATTATTACAGCGGAGGACTTACTTTAAATACCTATACTTACTACAATAACCGCAAAACAGTTTTTAATAGTTTTAAGTCGTTTATGAATAAATTTAGCGGTAGTGAAGGAGAGGTTTTGTTGAGTGCTGGGACCTTGGCAGGTTTTGGAGTTACCCCTAAGAGAATTCAAGGGGAATATGGGTATTATGGAAATGTGGTATTGCCAGGAATGGATTCTAAAGATCAAATGAGCGGATTTGCCCAAGCGCTAGAAGAAGCTTCAGAGGCTGACAGAACATTAATGGTAGAGATTGTAAATAACCAATTAAAATCCGTAGAACATATCACTGTAATGTCTTCTGCTGATTGGAAAGAAGTATTGGAAAAAGCGCTTGTTATTAAAAATAACAATTTGTCAGTGCCTATTAACACCACTTTAGAATCTATTCGTAAAACATATGATTTAGTTATGGATCCTGCCACAAAACCATTAGTGGACTCTCTGGCTGCTGAAGGAATTGCTGGAAGTGTTATAGGAGCTACGAGTGAGTTAGAAGGGCGATTTCCCGAGTTTACAGCTGAATCAACTTTGAATTTAATCCAGGACTTAATTCAACAAGGGAATTTATCTGTAACCACAATCAATCGCATGGCAGCATTTGGGTTGGATATTACAACATTGATGTTATTTGATTCAGAAGCTGAATTTGAAAAAATTTTTGATGGTATTTTAAGGTACGGTGTAACAACAAACACTATTGTTGTTGATATGATGAACGACATGATTAATGGATTTATTGAGTATAAAGGGGCTGCTTCTTGGGAGAGTGAAAAAGGCAGAGTTAAAACCTTTTTAATGGAGACATTGCTGGATTATGACTATTTGGACATTACGGATACTACAACTTGGGGGGCTTTAACTTCAGAGCAAAGAGTGAAATTTGGAATTATAGGTGATGGAACAGAAACCAGCCCTTATATGTACAACACAAATGATTACTATAAAAATAGGCAATCGGTGTTTTATCGAATGAATGATGTGATCAGTTCTGCTTCTCCTAATCAAGGCAGAGCTCTTGATATTTTGTCATCGCTCTACGAGCAGGGAGTAGGTGGAGATTATATGTTAGGTGGGATTGCACAAGGAACGTTACTTTATAATGGTGTTTATAGCATTAATATTTTAGATGGATTTAAACAAGCAATGGATCAACTAGGTGGTAATTCTGCCCAAGGAGTAGCTGCAATCAACAGTGGAATCGCGGGATTTATTAATTTTACAAATGGCTTTGAGGAAGCAGAAGTGTACAAAGGGTTAGTTTTAAATGCGGTTAATATTATTAACTCAGGAATTTCAGTTAATGGGGCAAGGAGTATTGAAGATTTAGAAAGACTTAATGTAATGACTCAAGACCCAGAGACGCTGGCTTTGATGGCAAATCTCAGTTCTTCTAATGTAAGCCCTGCTGTGCTTGCTATGGCAAAAGAATCGGAAGAAAACTTCCCTGGAATGTTAGCCAAAGACGTTCTTACAGATCTTCAGACAAGAATTCAGAGTGGAGCGTATGATGCCAGTTTAATAAATCATATGACTCAAATGGGTTTAAGTTTAACTTCTATCCTTATGTTTGATACTGAAGAAGAAATAAATCAACTTGCGGATGTTTTGGGAAGAAGCGGTTACTACACTGCTGTTGAGGGGACTAGAGCTAGTAGTTTGAGTGCTTTAATCGATGGTTTTATCAGTCATGTGGGGGGTGCTAACTGGAAAAACGAAATGTCGGATGCTAAAGATATGTTAAAAACGTTGATGCTTTCAAATGGTTATGTTGTTCCAACACAGTATGTTGATAGTAACAGTGCTCTTCAATATGATTTCGATGGAGTTAATGAGTCTACTTATCGAAATAATCGCCAAACAGTATTTAACAATGTGATTAATGGATTTAACTCTTTTCAAGGGACGGATAAAGGGATAGCTCTTCAAGCGATGGCAGCGCTCTACAAAGCAGGAGTGAACTCGACAACTTTATTAGGGGAATATAACCAATATGGTTATGTTGTTACTCGAGGTATTCAAAATAAAGATCAGTTAACAGCATATCAAGAGCTTATTGAAGAAGCTGCAGACCCTACAACGCTTATTCAAGTAATGGAAAATAATGTAACTCCTATCGTCGGGACTTATCCAAGAATTTACTCTGTCGAAGGTTGGAAAGAGACTATTAATAAAATTGTTGATTTGGTTAATCTAAATACATCCTTAGATGCGATTACCAGTACTTCTATTTTGGATACGATGCACTCGTTATTAACAAATCCAGATACTCAAAATTTAGTCCAAGCTGTTACGGATGCAGGAATGGATTCGAGTGTTTTGATTTTGGCTGGGGATACACAGGGACGTCATCCGGAAATGGTATTAGCAGACGTATTGAATGAGCTTATATCCAGAGTAAATCAAGGAGCGATGACGGCAGATTCTATCACTCAGCTAGTGAGTAATGGAGTTAGCTTGCAGACTATTTTGACTTTTGACTTAACAGAGGATTTGACGAAACTTTTTGATGCATTGTCTAACGATGGTTCTGATATAGATCGTTATAGAAAAGATAAAATGAATGCTTTAATTGATAGCTATTTGGATCATTCTGGAGCAGCTAATTGGCAGAATATACCAGGTAATGTAAAAAATGCTTTAAGATCGGTTCTTCTAGATAATGGGTATATTCCTGTTGATCAGTTAACGGCAGAAACAAACTATTATGGAAGTTTTAGTCATTATAGTTATGGAACTCAAGGAGAAGAAGGGTATATAGAAAACTATTTTACTCACCGAAAAAATATTGCAAATCGATTCTTTTTACTTACCAGTAGTACATTAAGATATGATCAGGGAGAAGGGTTGGAGTTGATGGCTCAATTGAATGATTTGGGCATTGATTTAGATAAAGTGATTGGTGGTTTGGATCAGTATGGACGCACATTAGGGGATGGTTTGAAGTCTACAGTGCAAATGCAAGCTTATATTCAGGCGTTAAATAACGCAGGAGATAATCTAGAAGCGGTTATAACAGTAATAGAGAATAATATTAGTACTATTGTTGGTCGTTACCCATCACAAAGAACCGTTGAAGATTGGTTGAGTGTGGTTAATGATGCGGCAGGGTTGGTGGCGCAAAACTTTTCTTTAGATGCTATTACAAGTACTGATCAGTTATCAGCAATGAATGCCTTGCTTTCGGATCCCAACTTAAAAACAGTAACAGAAAATGCTTTAAATGCCGGAATATCTATGGCTATGGTTGCTGGTATTGGAGGAACAGAGGGAATAGATAAAGCAGCTGTTCTTACAGATTTAATGACTAAATTACAAAATGGAGATTTAACCTCAGATATTTTAGATCAGGCGAATACAGCAGGGTTGAGCGCTCAAGTCATGATGGTTTTTGGTTCTGATTTAGAGCTCAATAAAATTATGGATGTGATTAAAAATACGAATGGTTCTTTTGATCGTTATCGTAAAGATAAATTTAATACAATTGTCAGTGGTTTCATGGAGGGTAATGCTGGAGAGGGGCTTGATGCAGCAATAGCTGGATTTAAGAATTTACTCGAAAATTCTTTGTTTGAAGGTTTTATTGATCCATCTTTATTAACAGCTAATACGAATTATTACGGCAGTGTTTATAATTACACTTATGGACAATCAGGAGATCCTGATTACACGGATGACTATTATGGTGATAGAAAAGAAAAAGCAGACCTTTTCTTAAATTATTTTTCTAATAATTTTAGAAATGAGGAAGGGGACGCTGTAAATGTCTTGTCTCAATTTGTTGCTGAGGGTGTTGATATTCAATTTTTGTTTGGAACATTAGATCGATATGGTAGGAGCTCAGGGGATGACGTTGGGGCGGTTGAACAAATGGCTTCTTATTTAAAGGCAATTCAAGCAGCAGGTGAAAACAAAGACAAAGTAGTTACAGCCTTGAAAGACAACATGTTTAATATTGTTGGAAGATATCCTGACCCTTCCACAGAAGAAGAATGGGATGCTGTTGTCAGTAAGGTTGTTGATTTAGCTGTTCAGGACGTAGATCTTTCTTCTATCAGTAGTATCGATGCTTTAAATTCAATGCATGCACTTATTTCGGATCCTGTAATGAAAGAAAAAGTAGATAATTTGGCTGCTTTGGGTATTTCGGCTTCGTTTGTTAGCGCTGCTCAGTCAATGGCTCAAATGCATTCAAGTTTAGATTTAGAAAGTACATTAAATTTAATTTCAGATAAAGTTCAAAACAATATTATTTCAGCTGAATCTATTAATCAACTAGTGAGTGCGGGAGTTTCTTTGCTGGCTGTGATGATTTTTGATCAGACTTTAGAGTTAGAGCAACTTTATGACGTGCTTTTAGATGAAAGTGGAGCTTTGGAAGATTCTCGCGTTGTTGATTTGAACGAGATGCTTAATAGTTATCTAGAGCATGTTGGTGGGGAGTTGAGCGAAGCGACAGACTTGTTCAAGGCTGCATTTAATTCCCAATTACTATCATTAAATTATATTCCTAAAGGGCAGTTGACAGCAAAAACAAATTATTATGGCTCTGTATATCAATATGACTATGAAGATCCTACAGACAGTTCGAATAATATTTATAATTATTATGAACAAAGAGGAAACACGTTTAAACAAATTGCGGGTATTCTGGATAGCTTACGTTATGACAAAGGGGAAGGTGTTGCTATTGCAATAGAGCTTTTGAGTGCAGGTGTCAGTAAAGATCAGATTTTTGGAACTCCAGGATATTATGGAAATTCAGGGGGGATTCAAAATATTACTCAAGCAAGAGGACTATTAAAGGCAGTCAGTGAAGCAGGAAACCAAAAATCACAAATCGTTTCCATTATTAATAATAATTTGTCGTCTATCATTGGACCTTATCCTAATATGAACACCCCTGAAGAATGGGCGGAAGTCATACAAACGGCTGCCAACCTTCAATTTTTAAATATTGGCTCACCAACACAGTGGGGTAAACATATTGCGGACTCTACTAGCGCAGTTAACTTATCCGTATTAGATGTTGAAGGAGGGCAGTCAGCAGAATCGATTCTAGCTGATTTTCAAGCAATTGGAGCACCTTCTGTTATTAGTCCTTTAGGGCTAGGTGGTCCTAGCGGGGTTTTGGATGTTTCTGACTTTTCTTCAGCGCCTGTAGTTCAGCTTTTTGACATTCCCGAAATCCCAGAATCTTCTTTATTGCCACCCGAAATTTCAGAACCAGACGGAATTTTAGATGATCAACCTAATGTTAGAGCGCCACCAGAGGATTCTCCTGAAGCCAAAGGCGACTTCTTATTTAAAGGATTGGGAGATGAAGTCGCGCAACAAGCACTATCTGCTGGCTTTGTTGGGTTGGCTAACGTTGCAGCATCCACTATCATTCGAGAATTTGGATCGGATGGAGAGCTTGTTAGCGTTGAAGATGACCAAGGAAAAGCAGAAGTAGAGCAGGTATTTGATTCTTACGGAAATTTAATCAAGCAAATCGATCACCTCGAAGACAATACCATCACCAAAGAATTTGACCCCATCACCAATAATCTCCTTGTTTTTGAAGATGATAACAATCGTATTGAATACCAAAATATAACGGATGCGGTCGGCAATGTGATTGGGAAAATTGCTAGAACGGTTAAGTCAGATCGCCCTGAGTTGGTCGGAACGATGAATGCTCAAGAATTCGATGTTGAAGGAAAGTTAACTAAAAACATTGATGGACGAGGGATTGTGACTTCTTGGACTTACGGTATTGACGATGAAGGAAAAGCGTTTAAACGTTCTGAAATCACAGAAGATCCATTTTTCCCAGAAGATAGAACAACTTTAGGAACTGTTACCATATTTAACTCGGACACAACAATTAAAGAAGTTAACCGTCCTGATGGTTCTGTAATGAAATACACTTACGAAAGAGAAGACGATGATCCTAAAGGTAAAATTTTAAAAACTATTGTCGATGGAACTGCTGTTCAGGTCAACCCAGTCACGCAACAGGAAGAAACCTTAGAAAGCCATATCGAATATGATGAAAAGGGAGATATGACACTTTCTATTGCAAATGGTGTTACACACGAATTTGAATATTTTAGAGAAGAAGGGTTGCTTGTAAAAATGATTGATAACTCTTCTGGAGGACCTAATGGGGCTTCTAGAACGGTTAATCATTATGATGATGCTGGTGATTTGGTTAAATCAGAAGTTTATGATGGTGCAGCTCTTCAAGTTTTGCAAAATCAAGAAGCAGTACCTTCTGAGGCTCCTACAGAAGGGACTCAGATAGGTTCTATCATAGCTTTACCAAAAGTTTATGAATATAAATATGAAAAAGATGATCGTGGCAACATTACATTAAAAACAGCTTATTTTGATGGTAATGAGGTTTACTATGATGGTGCAGGAAATCAATTGGGTTTTCAGCCTTCTGTTGGGTCTGTTACGACAGCGCGTTTAAAAAATGGTTGGACCTTGCAATACATTAAAGATACAAATTCTCCTGCGAATGCACCACCTCCTCAAGAAGGAGATGAGATTACTGATTTCAGAGTAGCTGGAACAGCTAATTTGGCCCAAGATGAACTTTTCTATCAAAATGGAGAAACAATGACTCCAAACGGAAAAATTGTTTGGACGAATCCATCAGGAATTAAGGGTGAGATATGGTATTTGGAAGATCAATTTGATGAGGATGGACAGCCAGTTATTTCGGCAAGAAAAGTTTTAAAACAAATTGCAATTATGTCCGATGGAACTTTTGAGGATATTATTGATGAAAGAGGAGATGGGTCACTCTTGGATGATATAGATCCAAGAAATGCGAATTTCAGAGATCCTTCTAGCGTCATCTTAGATGGAGAGCTTCCATATCAAACCTTTAGTTTGACTTCAGCTCAGCATCAAGCGGATGTGGCTATTACTTCTGCGGAAGTGGCAGAGGAAGCAGCAGCAGAAGCTCGAGCTTCTGCAGTAAAAGCGAATTCCGAATTGAGCGCTTTAAGTCAGCCGACTCAAGATATGTTGAAGCGAGTCCAAGAGTTAGAGGCATTTGCTGTAAAGAAAGAAGCTGAAGCGGTAGAGTTAAGAAATGACGCAGCTGCTTTGCAGGCCACAGCAAATCAAAAGGACACAGAATCAAACTACGATCCAACAATGTCGCAAATTCACAAACTCTTTGCTGCTTATCAGGTTGGTGCAGCTGGTCCTACAGCAGAAATATATAAATTCATTCCACCTCATCTAAAGAATTTTACAGGTTTAACGGATCAAATGGCTGAAAACGCGAGGTATTTATCTCAAGATCCTCCTCCTAAATTGGTGATGCCTGTTCAGGCGAAAAATGCATTTGTTAAAGCGATTACGAATCGCATTCGTGAACATGCCACCATGGAGAAACTCTATAAAGAAACATCTAAAGTGGTTACAGCGCATGAGAATTTCAGAAAAGATGAAGGACGGCTTTTTGTAGCAATCAATTCTTTCCAAGATAAAGATGTTTTTGCTGAGAATTTAGCAACTAACTTAAAATCTGCAGAAAAATATTATGATGATGTTCGTAATTATCTTGAAGGGAATAATCGGGATGATTTGGCTCGTGCTCAACAAGCAATGACAGCAGCAAAAGCAGCTTTGTCGGGTCGGCAGGGAGCTGCTTTGAGAGAAGTGATTCGAGCAAAAGAAATTGCTTTAAAAAATGCGAGAGATCAATTGAAAGTGGCAGAGGGGGATGCTGTTGCAGCAGCTGAGTTAGCGGTGAAAGCTGCAGAGTTTGATCTCACAAATGCTAAAAAAGACTTAAAAGCATTAGAAGGGACTGCCGGCGCAGAACCGGGGCAAGCTGCAGAGTTTGCTGAAGATATTTCAGATAAAAGTTGGAATGATATCTCATTTGAAGAAGTGGATGCTGGAATGATGGTTCTTCGTAAGTTGGATATACGTGGTTTGGCAGCGAAGAAGTTTCTTGCAGAACATGATTACAATGTAGCGAAACAAATCGTAGAACAAAGACAAGCTTTGTATGACCAAGCCTCCGATAGAGATGACAGCAGTCCTTTACTTCGAGATTTAGAGCATGCTAAGGATATGTTAAAAGTAAAGGAGCGTATATTAGTTCAAAGAAAGAGAACGGTGGAACTCTTTGAGAATTTAAAAAAGCACACAACCGATTTGAAAGAATTGTATCAACCTCATAATATTGAGAATTTTTACGAAGATGCTATTGCATTAGATGACCCTGACTTTTTGGATCCAGCTTTAGAAGGAACGGATGGACATTTCGTCAAAGATTATCGTGCAAACAAAGCCAAAGTTGAAACAGCAATTAATAGCTTTGAAACTACATTAACAGGTCACCACAACACCCATCGTGCTGCTTATATAGCCCTTTATGATTATGCTTTAGGGCAATTAAATGCGTATGCATCAAAAGAAAGGACTTCATATCGTTGGAATTCAGAAGTTGAAGCCTATCAACCTCATGAAAGAACACGTTATAAACCTGGTGGAAAATCTGTTTCGCAATGGGTAAGTGAGTTTGAAGCGAGTATGTATGATGGTGAAACGGATACAGAAAAAAGAAACAATATAAAAGCGGCTAATTATACTCAAATGGTAAGTATGGCTCAAAGTGCTATGAATTTTATTATAGGAGAGTCACGCCCAACACCACCTTCAGGAAGAAATATTAAGTGGGTTGAAACAGGGCAATCTATTTCAGCAAGAGCTGCTAAAGAAGCAATTGCAGATAAAGTAAAAGCTGACTCTAAGACTGCTGATCTGGACCTTGCTCAGAATGTTTTAAATTTACAGACGACAACACAAGCTCAGTTAGATACGGCTTCTGATGAAATGATTGATGCCTATATGGAAAAAGTAGAAGCATTAATAGATAACACTACAGATCGACTTAATAGAGTAAAAGATGAAATGATGGGTACGGGAACGGGTGAGGCAGACAATTTTAAAGTTTCCAGAGATAGTCGTTGGGCAGATTTGAAAGCGGCAGCTTCAGATATGGTTGATAGTAAGGAGTATGATGGTATTTCGAATCGCTTTGATGACATTATGGACGTTTGGAATGATGCTAAAGCGGATGCTGATGATTCGCTAGCACGATACAAATCTCACTTTGAAAATTATCAACTATTTTCTGATAAAGAATACCATACAGCTCGAGACCCTGTAATTTTAAAGATGGAACAAGCAATTATTGATTATGAGAAAGATAAAAAAAGTGCTGCAGATAATTATAATGCGGCTCGAATTCAACTGGATTTAGATCTGGACCCAAAAAGACAAGTTTACTTCGAAGCTAAAACAGAGATAGAAAAGAATTTTTCTGTTCAGCGAGCTACACAGGAGAAAGCTCTTGAGGGAGCTCTTCTAACTCTTGAGGATACCTTAGAAAGTAAGTTGTCTCAGTATTATTCTGCTTTACAAGGAGTCGTTCAAACCTTTGTTTCTGCAGCAGGCTCTCAATCACCTATTTCTCAAGCAGATTTTGATGCAAGAATGCAGTCGGATGATAGAAGATCATTTTTAGATCATTATGTTGAAATCTTATCTGAGCAAGCAGGTTCTCTAGGCGTAGATCTGTTGCTCGGAGATGATCGTTCAAGCGATTCCAATGCCACCTTTAGCCAGTACGAAACGACCCTTCAAGACTTTTTAACAGCAGCGAATACATCACAAACAACACATCAACCAAAACAGGCTATTGAAGATTATGAAATTCAGAGAGCTCAGGCAGAAGCAGATTCTAAAGAAACAATAGCTACTTTAGACAAAGATATGATGGATCAGCTCGTAGCTGTTGAAACGACATGGGAAAAAGAGCTTGTAGCATACCAAGAGAAAGTAGCCGAAGCCGTTCATTTGAGAGAGATAGCTCTTGCTGACGCAGAGCAGAAATGGAATGTAGACAGTGCTCAATTTGCTGATGTGATGAATATGACTTCTATTGATTATCGTAATCGTACGGAAGAAAATTTAAGAGCATGGTTAAAAGATCAGCGAGGAGATTATTTCCATAGTGGCGGTATGATTCAAATTTCTCCTCCAACCCTAGTTCTTTATGCGGGTGTTGCTGGTAGTGGTTTTGTTGCTCCTACTTATCCAAACCAAGATCGTTGGGATGGGGAGTCTAGGAGTTTTACAGGTGGGTTAGGAATTACAACGGGAATGAATCCTATGGTGTTAGATGATTATCTTCAAAATGCAGCAGAAATGGATATGAGAAGTAATGATTTTATGGAACAAATTACTAAGAATGTAGTTAAAACCCAAGAATTTTTTGATAGAGAATTATTTAATGATTCTGACCGTTACGCACAGTTCTTATCTTTAGAGAGAGATTCTTTGGAAAGCTTTCTACAAGAAGTGGACAGTCCTTTTTATACTCAAAGTGTGAGTCAGTATGGTAGTGGATCTATAACAGATACAGGCTCAACATTAAGAGGAACTCAATTGTTTGGTAGTACATTTTCTGGCTTTCCTTTTGATACTCCTACGTCCTCAGGAACAACTACCACAGGGGCAGATGAACGGGAACAAATGAGAGAGCTTTACAATGATTACGTAGAAGAGCGTTTAGGTAAGAAAGTTCGAAATGAGGATGGCACTTACTCTTATACACCAAGCAAAACCAAAGACTATTTTGATGCATTTGATGCTGCCATTTCTTTTGAACATGATGGGGATAAATTTTTCTTATTCGATCCTAAGCAAGAGCCACCACTGAGTGTTAATGAGACGGTAGAACGATGGATGGCACCTTACACACCTAACAAAAGAAGTGCTTTAGATTTTTCTAAATTCTTTAGAGGGTTGCATGAACGGGGAGACCAGGTTGGAATGCTGAATGAGAAGAAACTTTTAGCGGCGGACGAATTATCGGCAGCTTTTTGGGAGAATGGATTTGGTGAGAATGAGGGTGGTCCTGTTGCTCAATACAAAAGACGGTATGCTTTGGCAGATATGAGTGAAATTAGAGGTCTTCTGAGTCAGGAAGAGAGAGATGTTTTGGATGAACTTGGAGCTGATGATACTTTTAATGAAAGTAGATGGGTTAATGATGCTGTTACAGCAAGATATGATGCGATTAGAGAGAGTGACCAAGCCTTTAATAGAGCTTTGCAGGATTACGATTATCAAATTGAAGCCTCTATGAAAGACTACTACGAAGTGATGGGTGGAGACCCAGATGTTCAGAAAGAAATACAAGATTTTAGAGAAGAGTTCCCTAATAGAGAGTTGTCTTTAGAGCTTCAAAATAAACTGAAAGGAACAGCAAGAGTTGCGCTAGAGCAGGAGGAACAAAAAACGCGTAGAGGTTGGGATAATGCTCAGCAGGAATACACCGATGGTATTTTTGAAGCTAAAACAGCTTATGATGAAGCTTTGCGAGTGGCTCTTAATCAATTCTTAGAAGATCAAGATGAAGCTACCTTTCTTGCAAGTATCAACTCTGAAAAGTCTATTTATGAAGCTGCAGTAAGCCAATTTCAGCAAGACTATGCAAGCACCATGAATGGGATTACAACAGCTTGGAAAACAGCGCAAAGAGCATTTGCGGATGCTACGGATGCAGCAATAGCAAAAGTAAAACAAGAACAAGAAGATGCTAAAACAGCCTTAGAAGATATGTTTAAAGAAGAGAAAGAGAAAAGAGAAGGTATTGAAGAGACGTTTGTTGCTCAGTTAGATGCCATTCGAAATGCAAAACAAGAAATTGATAAAAAAGCTCAAGACGAATTTAGAGAAGCTTACACCACATTTGTGGATGAAACAGAAGCAGCTTA
Source organism: Candidatus Omnitrophota bacterium (assembly GCA_029261035.1). Lineage (GTDB taxonomy): Bacteria > Omnitrophota > Omnitrophia > Omnitrophales > JACROU01 > JAJDCD01. Next base: position 164,640 of record JAJDCD010000012.1, on the reverse strand, counting down.
TCAAGAGGCATTTCAAAAATCCAGAGATGCATTTGAACAAATACATGAAGCTTTGGTTGGATCTTCAGGGATGGACGGAGCTTTAGGAAAGATTAGTGATGCTGCTGATACGTACAAAGATTGGATTAAGCAACAAAAGTCAACGATCGAACCTCAAATGAAAACATTGGCAGAAAGCATTCTTGCTAAGAATAGAACTTCTGACGACCCTATCAAATATGCAGGCTATTATTATGGCCGTTCACTTTATAGTATGTCTGGAGGTTACACCCCTGAATTAGATATGACCAGTATGGGAGGTGTATTTAAAAGTGCAGAAGAGAAATACGATGAGTATAAAGAAAACAGATATCAAGACGGGCCTACTCCTCCTCTTAAAATTTACGAAAAAGAACGGATTATGACTGGGGAGCCTCCACGGTATAGCCAATATTATGGAGATAGACGTAATGAGGATGGTACTTATACAGAAACAACAAAGGATACAACGCTTTCATTTCCTACAACTAAGGATATTTTGGATACGGATGGACGCGGTGGTGGGTCGTTTAGTCGTATGATGAATTTAGTCAATAAAATAGAAGAAGGGATCGGTGGGATTGATTTTCAGACAGACGAAGGTTTTATGGGAGCGGATCGTGGAATTAAAGTTGAAAGAGATAAATTTAATCACGAATATTTTGATTTTTCAGAGTTTCAAGAAGGTGTTGTGGACACTGTTATAAATGATAATCACTACAATGAGATTAAAGCCAAACTTTTTGATGCTTGGGGAGAAAACGAAGCAGAAGCAGAGTTGCAACGTATTATGAATGATCCTAATTCCACGCAAGAGCAAATTGATGATGCTGTTCGACAAAGAGATGACGCTGTTGGACAAACAGATGTGCTGATCATTAAGAAAAAATATGTAGACGATGCAATGGATAAATATGTAAATGAAGAGATTGATAAGCTGATTGATGCGGATAGAAATGCTCTTATTAAAGCGTCTAGAAAACATTTAAGAGAAGTAGTCCCAAACATTACAGATGTTGATTTGAATGAGTTATCAGCGCTTGATATTAACATTAGGTTTGTTGCTCGTGTTGAAGCCAAGAAAAGCTGGTATGAAATGAGTGCTTATGAAAGAGCAGATCTTATTGCAGAGGTTGTAGAAGAAGATTTAAAGCAAGAAGGGAATGAAATCTTAAATAGAAGTTATGAGAAAGATGGATTTACCTATGAACAAGATAAATATGAGAGAAATAAAGTTTTGGAATATATTAAAAAATGGCCATCTCCAATTAAAGTAGATGAATTTAAAAAAGATGTAAAGACTTATCAGATGGCGCACCTCTGGGAAGATATGTTTAAACAAGACTTTAAGTTGGTTCAGGATGAAACAGTTATTTACCGTTTTGGCGATTGGGATCCTCTTCAGATTTTACCTTCTCGAGTTCGTTTTCATAGTGATGTCCAAACAGAAGAGATTCTTACGGGCGAAAAGTTAAACAATATCCCTTTTCAAAAATCAAAAGCTTCAGATTTAGATACAGCAAAGCTTGCTACCTTAATGAAAAAGATTTATGAAGACACGACTATATATACTGCTTACCGCTCTAAATGGAAAGTGGGACAGAGAAGTACTTACGATCGAGATACACAGACTCGTACGGAAGCTTACGAAGTTGAGAGAATTAACGGTGCTCGATTGAACAATGGAGTGGTAGATCGATTTAAAGATATGAAAGAGACATTAGAAACTACTTTGAAAAAAATGTTCGAAAGAGAGTTGGATAATGATTTTGTAAGCAGAAGGGTTATTAAAGAAGTTAAAAGCTACACGCATAAAGCTCCAGCGCAGTGCGGTTCTCCGGATCATATGGACCACCATAATCATGGGGCAGATTTAGGAAATGACGGATCTGCGCTTACGAGATTAATTGAAGCAGAACAAAGACGTTTGAAAGGTTCTATGGATTATGAGGGAGGAGCATTTCAAAATACTTCTTCTGGAGGGAATTATGACGTAATGTTTGAAGAAGTAAATAATTACATTACAAAAATGGTTGAAGCTAGCAAAAAGTATGAGGAAGCAACTGCGGGTAACAAACCTCCAAGTGATGACTTCTTTGATAGAGCAAAAGAAGCTCATAATATTTTAGCCGATGATGGCACACGAACCTCCTTTAAGTCTTGGTGGGATATGCAGAATGGCAGAGCTTCTAAGATTGTTAAAACAAACGGAACTACGGTTAACTCTCTTTATGATATGGATAGTGGTAATAAGTTGGCTGAAGAGACTTCGAGTGCTCGACGTGTTGTTGAGGTTCATAACATTGGGGGAAAACAGGTTAAGGAAATAAAAACAGTTCGTGAGACTCAGTTAAGAGAAGCTGTGGGCAAAGAAAAGGATGGTCAGAGAGAATTGGTTCTTCGAAGAACATCAACGACCCAAGGGGGCGGTTTAGGACAAACCTCCGAATTTCAATACGATGCAGAAGGTAAAAAATCTGGAACCATTACAGTAACTAAAGATGGTGGGGAAGTTCATTTGGATTCGGCTGGAAAAGTTATTTACACTCAGCAATTGGTTCAAAAGGTAGAACAAAGACGCAGTAAAGTAGATGGTGTACTTAGGAATATAACAACAGATGCAGGAACAACATTCTGGCGTGGTCGTATGGTGGAAGGTTTGGTTGTGGATGAAGTGAATGGGTGGAGAAATGAGATTAGCAATGGATACAAAATTAACACGACATTAAGAGAAGTAAAGAACGAGGCGGCTGGTTTGGTTTATTCTGCAGGCCTTAAGATGGTGAATGATTTAATTACAAATGGAGAAGTTGTTAACGAGAAAAAAGGAATTCGTCAAATATATAACACGATAGATGGTGTGACAGAACAAACGATGAAGTTGTTGGATGGTGTTGATAAAGCAGAAATTAGAGATGGTGTCTTTTTGGAACGAGGAGAAAATGGAAAAACACCTGTGTTTAGAAATGGAGTTTTGATTGAAGGTAAATTGGTGGATAAAAATACGGGTATTGTTACAACAGCAACAAAACGAGTTAGTAATGAAACGGGAGAATTAACGACTGTTCGTACAACGACCTATACCAAGTACTTTAAAATTGAAGGTGCTGACGGAACTGTGACTCAATTATTAGAAAACACGACACTTGTTGGTGGGAAACTGATTAGTGGGAAAATGATTAAGACCAACGAAGCTATTGGTTTTGTTCAAGTGACAGAAGCAGGTGCTAACGGAGAGGTTACGGATACTTTAACTATTACTAAGGACAATGCTCAAATTGGAAACATGATTTATAAAGATGGAACCATTGTTACGAATGGGCAATTAACGACTGGAGAAAGTTATAACAGTAAAACGGGGTTACGTACTTCTAAAGAAGTTGTGGAGGGTGGAGCGACTAAAACTACGTATTCTGCTAATTTAGGAACTATTGAGTTAGGTGGTATTACCTTAGATGGTGGCGCTGTCGTTGAGTTTAATGTGGTAGACGGAAAAACCACCATGAATCATGTGGATGGAGGCATTTGGCAAGGAGAAGGTAGTACAAGAATGTATGTAATGAAGTATGAAGGTTCCGATGGTGCTAGACATACAGAACAAACTTTTTTAGGTGATGGGATTGAATTAGGTGGAGTTCCTCTTAAAAATGAAGATGGTACTCCTAAATTAGATGCAGACGGTAACCCTATTCTGTCTCCTAAGTTTAAAATGGCAGTAGGCTCTGTGATGAGAGATGGCCGTCTCATTAGTGGTGCAATGACTAGTGACAAAGTAGAAATTTCTGCAGTAGATTCTAAAACATTAAGGCATCGTGCATTATCCAATGATTATAAACTAGGTGGAAGTTTAACGCTTGAGCAAGGCGCTGTTTTTGAAATTAAGACTGTTATTGGTGAAGATGGTAATGAAACGAGTGAGACGGAGTTAATTTCTGGAGCAATGGTTCAAACCGATAATGCTGGTAATCAGATGAGAACGGTTGTTGGTGAAATTCAAATGGGTTCGGTGTTTGGTATTACATTAACGGTTCCTGGAAGTAAAACTAAGACACAAACCGTTTTGAGTGATAATTTTATTACCGGTTATGAAGGTAAGGATGGAGTTAAATTAAGAGCAACCCAGGATGAAAATGGCAACACAGTTTATAAAACACTAGATGATGAAGGGAATGAAACAGGAACCTATACAGGGGATGTATTTACCACGACTTTAACAAAAGGTTCTACGATTACGACAAGCACCTTGGGTGGGATAGTGATTCAAAATAATCAATTTGTAGGTTCTACCATTAATAACCGAACTCACCTTAAAACAAGTGTGGATGCTGCTGGAACGAACACCTTTATTCCATTAAGAGCCGGAGCGCGTCTTGAAACAAAAGATAGCGAAGGTAAACAGGTTGTTTATACCTTTAGTTCTGTGGATACTCGTATGGTTGGTAGTATTGTGACTCAAGGAGAAGTTTTGATTGGTTCGGATGTTGTTAATACGGCAGGTGTTCGTACCTTTGTTGCCACGACCCGTTTGGTTGCAGAAAAAGTACAAGTGGAATTAGGAGATCAGTCAGATCCATCTAAAGTGAAAAGTACGGTTCAAGGATCAGTTATTTATAATAAGGATTCTGATGGGGAGTGGCAACGTCAGGGTGTGAACTTATTCTTGGATGGTAGTGATAAGCCTACGTTTGTCCCTGCAAAATCTGGAGATACTATTTTCTTTGTGGGTCAAGGTGAAGGGTTGGGCAGTGGACAAAGTTATCGACAGTTATTCAGTGATTATGCTAATCCTGAAAGTGGAGAGTCCAATCAGACAGGTAGTCGATTTAGAGATCGTGCTTTTGAAGATATTAAAGACTCGGTTGGTATTCGAAGCAGAGGAAGTGACGGGAGTGTCAATACGACTTTTTACAAACCAGATGATGACGGAAAAATGCAAGTAGTCGGGCGTGTAGGTTTTGCTGTTGATGGTTCTGTCAGCTTAACAACAAATAGTGTGGATGATTTAGGAAATAAAATTGTTATTAGACAGAACTTTACTGCAGTTAAATATAACGAAGATGGCGAAGTTGACCCTAACGGGACAGATAGCGCCATAGAGAAAACGAGTGTTACTGTGATGAATGAATTTGATCAGCAAATTGGAGGATGGAGCTCTGATAAATTTGGTCAACGAACTATAATACAAGCAACAGAAGAGGTTACAAGGGATCATAAAGGAAATGTCGTTCCCCCATTACAAGCATTTAAGCACAATGGAGAGGTGGTTCGATATCCAGCTAAGACGACAGACTCTGAAGGGAATCAACAAGATCACCCTAAAGCAGGTCAAATAGTGCATACTCAAGCCGATGCTTTAGATGTTATTCGATCCAATCCTCAAAATGCCAATGCAACTGGTGATGATTTAACAGAAACATCTTATCGAGAGCGTAGAGCTGTTCTGGGATACACAGAAGTAGAAAATAACTGGTTTAATGGTTCTGTTGCGCCAGCTCTTGGAGCAATTTTTGTTTCCAGTGAAGATAAAAAAGACTACTTTCAGCAACAACAGATGGCTCAAATTCCATTCAATACAAAAGGTCAGTTGCCACCAGCACCTGGAAGTGCTCCCGTAGAATCAACTCCAATTAGTGGTTGGACGACATGGAACGTTCAACACCAAGAAGGAAAAAACATCATCCAATCTCGAGGTGGGTTTTTAAATGCAGCATACGAAGTCACACAAGCTGTAACAACGGCATCTATTCTTGCTTTAGGAACATTAACAGGTCCTCTTGGATTTTTAGCGGCAAGTCTTCTTTCAACAGGGTTGGATGTTGTCGGTCTTACAGGAAATTATAAAACAACTTTAGGAAAAGCATTTGACTGGGCTCAATGGGGTTTTCAATTAGCAGGTCCGGGTGGTGCAGCAGCACTAGGTTCTCGTGCTTTAGCTAAAGTAGGATTTAAAACGGCTGGTGCAGCTTTGGCTAGAAAAGGAGTTGAGTATGCGGCTAAAGGAGCTGCAACGGGTTTGGGAGGTTGGTTGGCTAAAACAGCAATTGGTAAGGGTGCTCAGATAGGATATAAATATGCTGGAGCAGCAGGACAAATTGCAGGTGTTGTTAGGGCCTCTCAAGGTTTTCTCCCAAGCTTAGCAGTTAGAGCGGGTGGATTAGCTGGAAGCGCTGTGGCAGGAGTAAAGAGTTTTGTTTCAGCATCTGCTACTGCGGCACGTGCTGGGCTTAGCGCGGGTTATCAGGGTGCTGGTGGGTTTTTATCACGAGGATTTTTTGGAGGATTGGGGTATGGCACAGGTGCAATAGGAAGGTTTGGTGTAGGAACAGCTAATGCTGTAACTGCAGGGTTCAGCGCCGGGTTTACAGGTGCTGCAAAATCTTTATATGGTTTAAATATAGGTCAAAGTGCTTTGGCTGGACTGTCAGCTATTCCAGGGTTTGCTGCAAGAGGAGTTTTAGGAGCAGCAAAAGGAGTTGTTGGAGGGTTGAAATATGGGTTCTCTGGTAGCACAGCTGGGTTACAAGGTTTAAATGGATTGCAACAATTTATAGGCGGCGCTGTCGGAGTTATTCCTGGGTTGATTGGTCGAGCAGGTGTTGGTTTAACTAAGGGAGCTTATGGTTTGGCATCTGGTTTTGTTTCAGGTGCTGGAAATTTAATATCAAGTGGAGCTCAAAAAGTCGCAGGATATTTTCAAGGAGGAACATTAAACCAAATCTTGTCAGGGGTTGGTGGTTTGGCAAGGAGTGCTGGAAGTTATGCAGCAGGATTAGCAGCCGGTACTGCAAGAACCGTTGGAAATGCTTTTATCAATGTAGGTGGAAGCGCATTTAGAACAGGAGCAGGTCTTGTAAATAATATCAGTAAAGCAATTCAATATACTCCTTTTGGTGCAGGAACATCCGGTATTTTTGCTTCTGCCGCGAAAGGAGCTCTTCTGGCAACAAATCTATTTCATCCTTTGGACAAAGGGTTAGGGCAACTTGTTGGGGACAGTGGAAGAGAAGCGAACGGAGCTAAGAGACCTCCAAGTTTTGGACAATGGTTGAAAGGTCAAGCGGCTACAGCAACCAATGGTTCTATTTCAGCTTCTTTGTTAAAAGGATTCTCTAATGTTGTTAACTTAGTTCCGGGTGTGGGTGTTCGAGATAAAGCCTCTGCATTTATTACAGGAGGTATTTATGGAGGTATTGGTGGTGCTATTGGAAAACTGATTGGACGCACCGCAGGACAAGCTGCAGGAGACTATGCTGCTACGGTCACATCAGGAATAAAATCTTTATTTGTCGATCCATTCAAAAAAGCGGGCGGAGGTATTGCGAGTGGTCTTTTAGGTGTTGCAAAACATGTGGGTGTTGAAGCGTTGAAAGGAGGCTCAACATTTGCTTCCTTACATGCGTTTAATGCAGGTGTTTCTGGTATTTGGAATGGCATGAAAGCTTTGTTTAGTGGAGAAGGAGTTGTTGATTCTTTGGGAGCCGGTTGGGATGCATTTAAAAAAGGTTTAGGTGTCTCAAGTCAGAAAATTATTCTTAAAGATGGAACCGAAATTGATGCTGCGGATGTCGTTAAACCTAAAGAAGGCGAGACGTATGAACAAGCCTTGGCTCGAACGATCGAAGGAATTGATGGGGCACGAGTTGTTAAGTCTGATGATTGGGGTAAGGGAGCTAGTGGTTTGAGTCATGCTTTTGTTGAAGGGTTGTGGATGGGCCCCCTACTTCATATATTGGGTTTTAAGGGTAATGTGGGTGGTGCAGCTGGAAAGCCAACCTTAACACAAAGTTTAGCTGAAACGGGAGGGTTCTTTAAAGGAACCACTCAAGCGTTATTTGGTAAAAATAGTGGGATTAGTAAATTTACAAGTTGGGCTGCTGGTTCAGAGGGAGTCTTGGCAAAAAAATTATTTGGAGCAGAAGCAGGATTTTTTAAAGGAGCATTAGAAGCGGGAGGTCTTAAAGGTTTATTGGCAAAAGCAGGACAAACGGTGATGCACCCATTCTTGAGTCCAATGGCAACGATGGATAACTTATTGATGTTTGAATTGGTTACTGATTTTATTGGTGGTGGAGAAAAATCAAAAGATCTTGGAAAATGGCTGGGGCTTGGTAATAGTGCAAGTGCTTACGGTTTATTAGAGTGGATGGCAGGTAAAAATTTAATTGGATTGAACAAGGAAGAAGTGGGTGATTTTCAAAGTACGTTGCAGACGATTGCGATGTTTATGGTTCCAGGTCCCGCTAACCTAAAATCCGTTGCAAAAATTCGCGGAGAATTCAAATTAGCGGCAGAACCAGGTTTGACGCGTAGAGTTCTTGAATCTAAAACTCCTGCTGAGGCTGCAAAAGCTTTAGGCAGTTATGAATCGATTAGAAATGCAGCAGAACATGGTCCAGATGGTATTAGAAAAGAAATTGTTAGTAATAAACGTTTTAATGAAATGAAAACAGAATATGATTCAGGTAAAGTGAAAACAGAACTTTCTAATGCAGAATACGAGGTTCGGCTAGAGGCAGAGGTCAGCAAAAGGCAAAGAGAAAATCCAGAGGTCAATGTTTCTGAAGTAAGAGGTAAGTTTGCTGAACAAAATATTCGTTCTTCGGAGCTTACCCATTTAAAAGACTTAGTAAATAACTCGATGAGTGAATCTGCATATAAAACTAATATTGATAATATAGCCAAAGAATTTATAGCTGATATAAAGAGTAATACCTATCAAGAAGTTTTGGCCGAAGCAATAAATGTTAGAAGTAAAGAGGGGGGTAGTGCTGAACTCATGTCTGAACTTCTCACAGCAAGTATCGAAGGAAGGTCGTTGAAAGATGTTTTGGCTAAAGATCCTGTTTTAGAATCGAAGCTAAAAAAACGTTTCGGAGAAGATATTGGAAGTTTAAAATTAGAAAAAGGAGCCGCTTTTGATGCTTTGATCAAATTGAACCCAACAAGCTCTTCGGAAATTTTAGTGACACAAGTAGTTCGTAATGATAAGGGTAAAATAGATTTTAATGCAGACGGTACAGCTAAAAGAGAAGGTGTTGCAACTCAAGTATCTTTAAAAGATGTGATTTTAAACGAAAGTTTCCGAAGGAAAATAAATAATAACAAAGCAATTGAATTAGCGAATAAGCAAGCGCAAGCTGAAGGGAAACTTCATGATGTGAATCGTGTAGATAAATTGAGAAATGAAATTCTGGACCGCATGGAAGCGGAAGGGCAAATCTTTTTTGAATACAGAGGCCCTGATGGAGCGTCTCGTGTCTTAGAGTTGGGTTCAAAACATGTTGAAGCTTTAAGTGTTGAGCTTAATAATGTGGGCTCTGGTATTCGTCCGGGTTCTGGGGCCGTTATTATTACTTACAAAGAAGAAGGTGCTGAAAAACGCTTGGATCTTGAGAAGGATTTAAGTTTGAATGAAGGTGTTCAAAAACTTAAAGAGCTTCAGGAGAGAACAGATATTACAGATATCATCATTGAGCAAAATGGAATTAAAAAGGAATTTATTGCTTCAGACAAAAACTTAGGAAATAAAAAGAGATCTGAGGTTATTACGCCAGCGGATATAGCTCGAGAAATAGCTATACGAATTACAATTGCTGAAGTGGCTAAGAGAATGCCTACAGATGTCTTGGAACAAGCGGGTGGTAAAGAATATATTGCGGATGTGGCAGCGGATGTCGTAGCTCGACTTCATGAAGGTTTGACGAGTAAAAAAAGCCCTCAAGAATCAGCTACAAGAGAGGTTTTGATTGAAAGTTTGGGGAAAGAACGGTTTGAGCAAATAAGTGCTGAACAACGTTTGGTAGAGTTGTCTAAAATAAATACCGAAGCAGCTCTTGAGGCTCATTCTATTGAAATTTTAGTGGAACGTTTGGGTAGAGATAGTGTGAGTAAGATGGATTCAGGTCAGAGAGCTTTAGAATTTAATAAAATCAGAGATCTTCCAACGGTTCAAGCAAAGGCCAAAGAACTCGCATTGGTTGAAGTTCTAGGGAGAGAGAAAATTAATGAAATGTCTCCAGAAAAAATAGATCTTCAAATTGCCGAAATAAAAAAATCTCCAGAAGCAGAGCTCAGAATTCAAGAGTTGAGCCAAAGAATTGAAAAAGAGATATCAGAAGGAGGCGGATATACTCGTGTACGTGTGGATGCTGAAGCAATGTCAGCCAACAGGCAGCGTATTGATATTAAATTAACAGAGTCTGCAGTTAAGGATATTTTATTAGAAAAATTAGGTAAAGAAGTTCTTGATGTAATGACTCCTGCAAAGCGTCAATCTGAGTTGGCTAAGGTTGAATTGACAAAAATTTCAGAAAGCAAGGAAACGGAGTTGCTAGTTGAGTTTTTGGGTAAAGAAGTAGTTAAAGAGATGAAACCAGCGGATAGAAAAGCTAATTTAAAAGACTTGCTAAAAAGAGCAGATGTTCAAGCTAAAGCGAAAGAGCTTATTTTGATTGAGAGTTTAGGGAATAGAGAGTTTGAAGGGCTTACTCTTGAAAAACAAAAAGTTGAGTTAGAAAATATTTCAACAAACTTAGATTTAGTTAGTAATATTTCTAGAGTGAAAGAATTAAAAACATTAACCCAGAACAATGAAACGAGAAAAATGGCAGAATCAGATGCTCGTATTGAAGCGTTGGAATATGTTAGAGAGAAAGGAGCGTTTCCTACTGAAAAGGGGTTGACGGAAGCTCAGTGGGTTACTCAAAGAGCAAATGCTATCGAGGCAAAAATTAAAGAAGGAAAAGTATTTCGTTTTAGAGAGATGACAGAGGTTGAGTTAATTTCTCAATTGGAAGCAACACATAACATTAAACTTCAGCCTGGTAGCGAAGCAGTTAAAACTATTCTTGATGGAGCAAATGTAACTGTTCGTGAAGCAAATAAAATAGTTGAGTCTTTTGAAAGGAAAGTATACCCATTAAGAGCAGAACAATTTGCTAAAGTGGGAGAGCTTCTTTCTGGAAAGTTAAATGCTGTAGAGTTTGGTACGGGTGCCGGTAAGACTTCTACGGTGTTTCCTATTGATTTAGTGTTATCAACGAAGTTACTTCCTCAATATAAGAAACATGTATTGTCCATACCAAGAGAGTTGTTAAAAGAAACGGAAGGGGCTTTTAATAAAGATGCTTTAAAAGAATTCTTTTCTGAAAATGGGGTAAAATTTGAGATGATTAAGGACTCTGCAGAATTAACTACAGTTAAAGATGGGAAGACAGGTTTGGAGCGTATTAAAGAAGCGGATGCTGTTGTCTTAAGCCCAGAGGTTCTTCAAGCGGTGTTTTTAGCTTATATTAAAGCGGATGCGTCAAAGAAAGATATAGAGACATTTGAAATTTTGTTTGAGAAATCAAACGTACGATTTGATGAAATCCATCAATTGCCAGAGTTAGCTGATTTGATTCAGCAAGCTGGAGGTCCTAAAGGAAGTAAGAGATTATTAGACTTATCAGAGACAGGCGTTTTGGAAGCCTTTGGTGTTCAGAATGTGAAGGGTGGTGGCAAGGCTGTAGCAGAAGCTTATTCGGAGGTTTTTGATGTTCTTCGTGAAACATTCTCAGTTAAAGAAACTGCAGCGAAAGAAGGTGTAGAGTCTGTGGAAGTGTTAGGAAGATCAGATGTGGTAACAAAAACAGCAGATGGATCCTCTCGTTTTACAGACCGTACCCTAAAGGAATTTGCAGAAGCTTTTTATGAGAAATTTGTTGAGAAAGGTAGTGAGTTTATGGGAGAAACCCATAAGCCAGGAGAGTTTGGTGGAGAGAAGTTCGGAAATAAGACAGAGTTTTATGAATTTTTAATTAAAGGTGGGGATGGGCCTGCTGCTGTAAAAATGGTTCGTTCTGCCATTAATAAATTAGCACAAGTAACATCGGCACTTCATGAAGGCCCAGGCGGATTTACTTATATTGATGGGGTAAAAGAGTTTAAAGAAGCGTTTGAAGCCATGGAAACTTCAACAAAGCCAGAGCAAGGAGAAAGTCGAAAAACCCTTGTAGAAGCATTGGAAGGGTCAAACAATGGTGTGCTCAATGGATTAGCAAAAGAGCTTCCTAAAATTGAAGCTGAGCATGGTAAAGTTGAAAGAATAGAAATTACAGAAACTATGAGTGAGAGTGGAGTTCCTGTTGTTGAAGTAAAATTTATTGGGGAAGGCGGCAATGTTCTTTTAAGCAAAAATGTAAAAACAGGAAAATCAGTTCCTTTTAGTGATAAGGCAGAGGTAAATAGACAGTTCAGTGATCCAGGGCAGTCTTTGGCATATGAACTTTATGCTTCTCGTTTTGAATCTGCGCTTCAAAGTCGAAGTAAGGGTGAAAGTGTTCGCTTTGAACCCAATGTCGAAAATATTACCTTTAATGACCTTTCTATTAAAACAGTGATGCAGGATATTGTAGGGAAAATCCATGAATTGGGAGGTAATGTTTCGGGTGCGTCAGGTTCTATTGGTGAAGTGAGAGATCTGCAAGCAGTTGCATTTGGAATTAAAGTAGGGAAAACAACAGATGGTACATTACCTTATCGTTTTTCAGCGGATGGAACTGTTCCAACAAGAAGATTGAATATTGTAGATAAAGTCAGTAGTTTGAAAGATTGGGTTGCAGAAGGAGGGCGTGTTGAGTCGCAGTTGAATAATGGAAAGCATAAGGGAGATCGTCTTATTGTGTTAGAGGCAGAAGTAGCATATTCTGAGTTTTTATCTTCCGTAAGATCTAGAAATGAATCTCATGAAAATGCCCTTATTTTTCAGGGTAAAGATGGGAACTACTTCTTGGAAGGCCCTAAGGGAGAAAAAATAGGAACTTTTGAACCAGGTAAAGCCAATGAAATACTAACTTCTAAAGGAAAAAGAAACGTGGAAGTTACTTTGAAGGACGGGAAAGAGGTGTCTATAGATCTTGTTAGAAGTAAACAGCAAGGAAAGCTAGTTAATTCAAAGGGTGAAGCAATAGCGGAATTAAGTCATGTTAAATGGAAGGAAGCGGAACCCTTTAAGTCAGAAGCAGAATTTATTTTAGAGCTACAAACCAAGGCGGAAGCGAACGGGGAAAGAGCTCCTCCTGTCGAAGCTATGAAAGAGCTCTACGAGAGAGCTAAAGAAGATTATTTGATGCAAGAAGCAGGTGTTACCTTCACTACAAGAACTTTCACAGGGTTTGATGCCCGAATCCCACAAAGAGCCAAAATCGAAATTGTCGCTTCAGAAGGAAGTCGTTCAACCCGAGTGATTCAAGCTTTAGGCCGACAAAGAGCCATTTTTAACGAAGCTGTCGGACTTAATTCAGGTACATTGACTGGAAAGGCTACATATCAAACGATGGATGTAATTGTTCTAGGTCAGAAGGGGCTTGGAGTAAAAGGTGAAACGTCAAAAATTCTTGCAAATGGAGATAGGGTTTCGAGTTCAAAGTTGGTTGAAGCCTTTTTTGAAGCTTCACAACACAATCAAGGAAAATTTAATCGCAAACAGTTATTTGATCAAACAAAGAAAGCGGCACTGAACTCGGCATCAAAGCTTTTGATTGAGTTACAAGTGAAGTCGGGAACGAGCCCTGAAGCAAAAGCGTTGATTGAAAATGCACGTCTCCGATTAGAGAAAGTCACTTCTCATGAACTTTCTATTCGTTCCACTGAGGGAAAAGAAGTGTCTACAAATCTCAGGGATTTGATTAGTGAAAAAGAAACCAATTTTGAACAAAGCTTTAAAGATAGAAGACAGTTGGATGTTGAAGCTGGTAGAGAACCTATCACGAGAGAAAAATATGAAAAGGAATTTTTTGAAGAGTTTGTTCGAGAAAATAGAGAGCATTTCCCTGAGTTAATAGATATAACAAATCATGTAGAACGTTTTCAAGACTTCACTATTTCTAGAAACAGTGAAGGAAAAGCAGAAAGTATTATTTTTAAAGAACGAGTTGAAACGATTGAAGCATTGAGAAATGAAGTAGAACGTGTCGCTGAAGAGTTTGTGAATATTGCCAATGAAATCTTAAGAAAAACAGACTCCGCAGGAAACCCTGTATTAAATTTAGAAGGACGTACAGAACTTCTAAAACATATCGAATCCTTAAACCCTAAAGAATTATCTTCAAGACTTGAGTTTAACAGAGAGGCATCAAAGCCAGAAGTAGCAGCTGGGCAGGGGTTATTTTCTGCTAAAGGCATTTCGGAGTTTGTTAATATTTTTAATAAAATTGCTCACACGGAGTACTTTTCAAAATTTGCACATGAAGCGCAACCTGCAGATCTCTTAAAAACAACTCAGTCTCAAGCTAAGTCAGAAACAAGTCCAACAACCTCCAGTGTGAATAAACGTAGCGCGGAAGTTCCTGCAGCTCAAAAAGAAGCGCATCAAGCACAATCCAGAGCGAATGATGCTCGCAATATTCAGGTAGCTATTCGATCTGTTCAGGGAGCTAAAAGCCTGCTTCGTGTTCCAGCACTTATATTGGATGGAGACGAAGAGGGTGCGATCCAAACAGCATTCGAAGAGGCGCTTTATGGAGATCAGGGGCTACATGCTTTGAGAGCCAATGAAGGAACGGAACTCAGTCTTCTAGCTGGACGCTTAAAAACATTAAGTACTCGTTTGGAAGCAGGAGAAACTGTAAATATGGATGAAGTGGATGAAGTTATTGTCCAAATAGGTCAATTGAGGGGGGATTCTCCAGAAGGAATTACAGAACTTCAGTATATGATTTATCAAATGCAACAAGATTCCGGAAGTGAAGCCGGTTATAGGGAGTTCTTGCTGAGCAATGTGGGTCTTGTTATGGATACCTACACCACCCAACGTCAATTTGAATATGCGGATGCGGAGAATCAGGTTTACTTAGCAAGAGCTATTTTATTAAGTAAAGGAGAAAGTCGTCAGAGAATCGTCACTAATTTATCGACGGGGAATTTCTCTGAAGTGGTACTCGACCTTGAAAGAAATGAAACGGCAGCTCGTGGACTTTTGGCATTGCATCCTGATTTAGGATACTCAGGAGCTTTAGCCGCAGTCACCAGCCGTAATATGACTCAAGAACAATTAGAAAATCCTTACGAAGCTTTGGCTTTTTATCAAACAACGTTACAAGAGTTAGCTCCCGATGCAAATATCACAACACAGTTGGCGGATATAGATTTAAATACAGCTACTTTCTCTGATGTTAAGGCGGTGCCAGGTTTGGCGGCGACTTTATTTCCAAACTTAGATCAAGATCGTTTAATCTTAGTTGATCAAATCAATAATTTCTTTAAAGACAATCAGATTCCAGAGGCATCCATTAATGCACTGATCACAGCTGAAATCGAATTGGGAACTCAGGGAATGGTCCGATTACTTGCAGATAGCTTTCCTGATAAGCCGGAAACGGAGTCTTTAAGATCGGTGCTTACCGCAATCTCCTTCCAGGATGATTTGCAAAATTTCAAAGCAAGTGACCTTCTTCGTTTAATGGATATTTATGGTGTTGATGTTGGTGGGGCTAATGCTAAGACAATTGTATCGATATTAAATTTTGCTCAAAGAGACCAGGCGGATGCAATGCTTGCAGCGATCCAATCAATTAAAGCTGGGGAAATAGATGGTTTAGCTAAGGTGGGGAATATCACTGTTTATAAAGCAGGGGCCTATTTGCAGGTTAAGAATGCGTTGTCTGATATTGGAGAAACAGCGACAGTATTTGATTTAACCTCTCAAATGGAACGTTTTGGATTAGGTGCTGAAGAGTTTAATGAAGTTATGGCGGTAACAGGTCTTTTTGAAGGAATGAATTTAGAACAGCAGCAGCAAGCACGTTTAATTATGAATATGCTAAGTAGTGTTAACTCCAAGCTATTGAGAAGTTTAAAAATAGAAGACTTGAAAGGACTAGCCTTAAGTAATAATCGAAATGCGCTTGTTGAGTATTTAGCGAAGCCTCAAAGTACAGCGTGGCTTGATGCTCAAGAAGGTGCTCCTTTAAAACTTCAGATAGAAGAAGCTTTAGCGGTGACAGAAAGGATTTCATTGGGCGAAAGTGTAAGTCTTCAATCTATTGTTAACCGAGGCTTAACAATAGCTGAAAAAATTGCAGGTAATGTAGAAGCAGGTGATACAGCGAAGTACGTAGCAGCACAAGCACATGCAATTCCAATCTTAAGAATGCTTTATCCAGAAGTAAACTGGAGACAAATGATTGATGCTATGGAGGTTGTGGACGCTCAATTGACAGATGCTGAGGGTAAGATTTTAGAGAACACTTCATTGGAAGATGTTTCTCGATTTGTACTTCTTAAGGGGGCGGATGCTTCTCCTTTGAAATTTATTCATGAAGCTCTTGGTAGGACTAATGCCTTTGAATTAAGTGAAACACTTAGACCGTTACTTGCAGCGACAACTGTTTCTTACGGTGATTTAAAGACAATGGCTGAAGAAACTAATATTTCTGTAGATGAACTATTCACCTTGGTTAATATGCATATAGGTGCAAACTTGAGTGCTGATAGTTTTAATATTTTAGATCGAATTTCTCCAAACCTTAAAGATAACGTTAAGATTGGTGAGATCCTTAGTTTTAATGAGCTTGATCCAGAAAATTTCATTGGTTACTCCGAAGGTGTTGCTGCGAAAATTGCTGCTTTTGATTTCTTTGAAGGGAATGCTATGGAAGAGATGCAACAAATTGCTGAAGCTGCCTCACAGGTTAAACAAGCTATTTTTGACAGACAGATACAAGGAAAGGCAGGTTTGCCTAGTTATGAAACCTATGCCTCTATCGCCGAATCTGTTTTTGGAGATAGAAACAACGAGACATTGCAAAAAGTTCTAGCGTTAGCGGGACAGCTTGATTTGGATCTTCAGCAAGTTGATATATTAGCCCAAGTGAATAGCGGATTAAAGAAGCTAGGAGTCACTGAAGAACAATTGCAGAATTTAAGTCTGATGCAAATGAGAATGTGGTCTCAGACTCCAGGTGCTGCCGTTATGATTTTATTAGATGATTCTAATCCTTTAGGATTATCTGAAGATAAGCATGCAGCTCTTAGAACAGTTGCTCAAGAGGTTTCAGAGCATGTAGATGCGAAATATGGGGGTGTTTTTTCTTCTATGACGTTATCAGATGTTCGGGAGGTAACTCAGAAACTGAGTGATGTTGGTTTTGTATTAGAGGGTCAAGAGGTTACTGATACGGATATTCTTCAGATGTTGGATATTACAGTTACAGGAAAAGAAGCCTTTTATCAACTGAAACAAATGCAAGATAAGATTGCTGTTTTAGACTCTGAGTTTGCTCAAAATGTTTCGTTGAAAGATCTAAAAGCGCTCTCTGTGGCTGTTGATGCTTTAAATGGACTTAGCCAAGAGGTTGAAGGTGAACTTGATTTTGAAGATCCAGACGTTGTTCTTTTGATTGAAAAAATCACTTCTGAATTAAACTCCATGGAACAAGAAACGGGAAAAAATGTGATACAACAATTGGTAGGGCTTTCTGTAGAACCTATCGATGAACCAACCTTAGCGATTGAACAACTGGGTGTTGCTTCTGCTCAGGTTGAGGCTAATCATTTAATTCGAAAGAACTTTATTGAAACGCTAGAAACTGAGGAGTCAAAAACTGCACTTCAAACCGAAATAAATATTAATGAAGCTACAGAAGCAGATGTGACTGTTGCTATCAACACATTGTCTCAACTTCACCCAGCACGATTAAGTCATTTCAAAGACAGAGCTGACTTTGTGGACTATTTGAAGAAGGTCATGGTTAAAAATATTCTCATTCGTCAATTAAAAGCAATTGAAACGAAGCAGAATAGTGGGGAAGAGTTCAGCGCTGAAGATATTGTATTGCTAGCAGAGAATGCTATAGATGTTTCTCATGTAGCAGTTGTTCGAGTTCAATTAGAAAGTTTAGAAGGAGCTCAAGTGGCAGATGTTAACTTTAGTTTAGCTAAACTCACAAGTAATTTAAGTAAAAAAGAAACAATCAGTTCTAGAAGCATAGCGCTTCAAACAGTATTGGATGCAATGAGTTTAACGGACTTAGCAACCTTAGAGGATATTTCTCAATTTGAAGCAATGGAAGCTTCTGTAGCAGCGATCAATGATAGAGTAGGTTTTCTAGATGGTGCCTCATCGCAGGTAACAGAATTGATTCAGACAGCTCTTAAATTAGGAGTTGAAGAAGGAAATGCTCTTTTGGTTTCTGTATTTGAAAAACTGAGAGATTTGCAGGAAATAAATGAAGATTCTGCTAAGGCTCTACTTAACAGTTTAAGTAACGGACAAGCTCAGAATATGGCGGTATTGCTAAGTAATAGTCCTGCTATTCAAGAAGCTGCTTTGAATGCCCTTGTAAAACAAGCGGAACAAAAAGAAGTTGTTTCTATTGATACTGTTTCTATTGACCAAGATGTGAATGGAAATATTACGGTTGCTTTTAATTTTACATCTGGAAATCAGAGTGTTGTTCAGGTTGAGAATGTGGACCCAAGCTTGATAGGATCTGAAATAGGTTCAATTAGCGGTGTTCAGACAAAAACTGAAAATGATGTGTCTACTTTTACCCTTTCAGAAAATACGAATGTAAAACTTGTTTTGGATAACTCTGGGGAAAATTCGATCATTCAAATTGGAGATGCTCGTATAGAGTTAGATGGTAAGCGTGTTGTTGAGGGTGAAGGTAATGTCTTCGTTGAAAAAGGGGTTGCTGTCAGCAAGGCGGGTGGAGAGATGAGGGCATTTATAGAAACCACAGCAGGTATATTCTATGAAGTAAGTGTGACGGCAGAAGGAATTGTTTCTGTAACCGCCTTGGAAGGTTTAACAAAAACTTATAGTTCTGAGGGTGAGTTGATTGAGACGACTGCGATTGTGGCTTCCCCACAAACACTTTTTGAAACAATAAAAGATATGGTTTATGTGGATGGAGTTAGTATGGCTGAGGTGGGTCAGTTGTTGAATACAGCAAGTCCTTTAGCTCAAGCGACCGTAATCGCCGCTTTGATGAGAACAGATAAAGACGGAGAAACACAGTTTGATTTAGCAGATATTCTTTCGGATGACTTTATAGAAGGAGCTTCTTCAGAAGTTATTGCCCTTGCAACAATGCAATCAGTGAATAACGAGTTTGCGAATCAAGATAAGGCAAATTTAAAAACTCAGTTAGAAGCTCGATTAGCACAAGTAACGAGTAAAATTCAAGAAGGTAAATTGGATGGTGAAAATAAAGAGATTAAGAAATTAGTAGAGGCATTAGAAAATGTGATTAAAAACAGCGAAGTGATAGCTGATGTGTCTATTGACTTAGAAAGTGCTAATTTATTGGCTGAATCAGAAAATGCTAAGAATGAAATCTTAGTTTTAATTCGTGACGGAGGAGGGGTTAGTCAGATAGAAACGCAACGAGAAGCGTTAGAAGAGCAAGTGGCTAAAGCCCAGGAAGCAGCGCTTCGTTTGCAAGAAAATGCAAATACAAATAATGATTATGCTCCTGCTGCAGCAGAAGCGGCAAAAGTAGCTACAGGACTTGCAACCGCTTTAAATACGCTTTCGTCCGTTACGAAAATTTCGGAAACGACTTCAGATATAAATGCTCAAATGAACGAAACTTCAGACTTAAGCGAAGTTGTTGAACTTCGAAATAGATTAGAGCAAAAGAGCATCGAAGCAGACGCAGCCTTAGAAGTGATAGAAAGTTTTGAAGGGGTATTGGGTGCTGAGATTGTATCGGAAGTTAGAGAAGGTGCAGAAATATTGCGTTTAGATCTTGAAGTAGCAAATAAAATAGCAGAACCTGTTCAGGCTTTTAATGCTCAAGAAGCAACACTTTCTACCACAATTAGCCAAGTCCAAAATTCTTCAAATGCATCAACGGCAAAAACGGCTTCAGAACGTTTGGATCAAGAAGTTGCTGAAGCTTTAGATGCCGTGCTTCAATTAGAGCTGTTGGCAGAACAAGGCTTGATTTCGGAAGCAAAGTTGAGTGTGGCTCAGAATAGATTTGATAACCTTTCCCAGAAGGCAGAAGCAGCTAAGAAGACAACAGAAAATCTAACGGCTTTTGAAGCCATGGAAGCTCTTGTTTTTGCTCAACGTGTTGCGGCGCTGAATGCTCAATCGACCGAAGCCGTTGAAGCACTTGTTGTAGAAATGGAAGAAACTCAGGTGCAAATGGAAGCCCTTAGAGCATCTTTAAATCAAGAGTTGTCCTCAGATGCCAAAGCAATTATTAACATTAGAGCTGAAGAGTCTCTTGCCCGCATTGGGCAGATTACAGAAATGGCAGATGTGTTAACAGATATTAGTGTGACACAGAATAAACAAGAAGAGTTAGAAGGTAAAATCCAAGAAATTAAAGATGTTTCTGAAATTGAGGATATCGCAACTCAATTGGATAAAGAGTTAGCAGATAACGAACGAATTTTAGAAAACTTAAGAAATATGGATTCCCCACTCGCTCAGCAAGCTTTAGAGCAAGCGGAAAAAATTATTGCAGCCATTAAAAAAGCTAAGAAGGATATAAGTCAGCTTGCTACAAATTTAAGTGAAATTAGTAAAGCTTCTGATATCACCGTATTTTCTGCTGTTATTGTGAGTGAGTCTACAGACATATCTGAGATACAGGAAAAAGCAATTGATGCGGATATAGCCATTTTGGAAGGTGAAACAGCGCTGCTTGCTTTAAAAGCCCAGAGAGATGCTGGAGTGGTAAAAGATGAGACTGTTATAGCCTATGAGAATCAATTAAATCAAGCTAAAGAGCAAAGAGATGCGATTCGAAATGTGTTGGATGCGCATACACGATTGAATCAATCTGAAAATCAAGTTGTTGCATTAGTGAATGTTTCAAGATCTGTTGATAATGCGGATCAAGCTCAGACGAATTTAAATCAAATGGAAACCGAGGTTCAAAAAGTAGAACAACAAGTTCAGAAATTAAAAGAACTCACTGGGCAAGATCATGTCTCAGCTGAAGTGTTGAAATTAGTTGAAGCTCGATTGGAAACATTAAGAGATCAGCTTAAAACGATGACATCGATAACAAACAATTTACTTTCTTTAGAGATTGCTCAGGCAAATGCGAATCAGACTTTTGAGTCTGTCTTAAGTGCTGAAAGTGTTGTTTCTTCTGAAGAAGCTAAGCAATCCTTAGATCAGCAAGTTTTGGATGCTGAAAGTGCATTAGAAGCATTAAATACATTGGCAGAAAAAGGTGAGGTGGATCAATCTGTTGTATTAAAGATGGTGGATGCGGTTAAAGCAATTAGAGAGTTGAGAGACATTATAGAAGTTGTTGTTTTTGGTGTTAATGCAAAAGGCGGTGTGGAGTCCGAAGCGGTTAAGGCTGCAAATCAGATTGTAGATGTAACCAACTCTCAAGAATCGACTGCTATAAAAGCAAAAGTAGACGCTGAAATAGAAAAAAGTGAAAAAATGCAAGGCGCATTAAATACGCTGGTGGATCAAGGGAAGTTGGATGCTTCGGTTCGTGATGCGGCTCAAAACACCTTAGATAAATTAAAAACACAAAAAGTAACTGTGGATCAAGTGAATGATGCTTTGGGTCAAACAGAATTGAATATGGATGCAGCACAGAGCGCTCTAACAGAAATCGCAGAAGGTAAGTTTAATCAAGATACCCGTGTGATTCAAACAACCATTAGTGAAGCTGAAAAAACATTAGAAACACTTCGTGCCTTAGAAACAGAAGGAAAGATAAATAAAGATACGGTTGATAAAGTAGATACGGATTTAACGGATCTCAAAGTTCAAAGAGATGAGTTGGGAGAAATGTTAGATGCTTTGGATGTTTTATCTGAGCTTTTGGATGATGTGAATGAAGAGTCTCAGGTTGTTTCCTTTACTTTAAAATCAGACACCGCTAAAAAGATGCTCGAAGATTCAGAGGTTAAGTTGACTAATGCTCAAGAAGCATTAGATGCATTGAAAGAACTTTCCAGAGATCGAGCTATTGACAAAAGTATTATTACAGAAGCTACAGATCGTGTTCAAACGATGGAAACAAAGGTTGCTGTTCAAAAAGAAGTGACTCAGTCTTTGATTAATATTGAAGTAGCTCAGACAGACATTAATAAGCAATTAGATACCACCAAGAATTCTACAGATGTTAAAGCCTCGGAAGATGCTATTGATTCTGCTAAGGCTTCTTTGGACCAAGTTCGACTTGAAGCAGAAAATCTACAGGATCAACTCAGCAAAGATGCTTTAGAACGTTTAAATCAAAATATAAATGATATAGAGACGAGGATACAGCAGGTAGAAAAAACCATCGAAGTGTTGAAGGTGGGTGTGGCTACTAAAGACACAACTACGGACACACAAAAAGCTGTAGATGATATCAATAAAGAAGATGCTGTAATTAGTCAGGAATCAGCAGATGCTCTTAAACAATCCATTGCAGCTACAAAAACAGCGATTCAAGACTATGAAACTAAAATGAAAGACATATTAAAATCAGCAGCGGAAACGATTGATCCGGAACTGTTGTCTAAGTGGAAGGCTGAAGTGGGTGAAATAATGACAGCGCTTGGGGAGCTTCGAGTGTCATTGAAGTCAGCGATCACTAAATTAAAGGATGTAATCACTGCTGAAGAAGCTACAGATTTAGAAAATGAGCTTAATACATTAACTCAGCTTGAAAATGCGTTGACAGAAAACTGGTCTTATTTAGACAAAACAGGCTCTTTGTTGGAAGTTGCAGAATCATGGTCTCAAAAATTAAGAGAAGCAACTCAAAGCTTGAATATCGATACGATTATGAAAACGTTTACAGATGCTACGGAGTTTGTGGAAACAGATACCACGTTAACACTTGCACAAAAAGCAGCGTTGAAAACCAATATGACGGCAGAGTTTAACAGCGCTCTCAATGAAGCTACCTTAGATACGGCATTGACAGATTTTACTCAGAATGCGGCAAAAGAACAGAAAGATCGAAAGCCGATTGCTTTTGTCTTAGCAGAACAAGAGGTTACGGAAGAAATGCTTGCTAAAATCAGGGCCTTAGATTTCGAAATCATGATTGTGACGATAGGAGGACGTTTTGTTGTTTATTCAACGGGGGATCCAAATATTATTCGTACCAGCGGAACGTTAGCAGAATTTTTAAATTCTAAAGATGTGGATTTGATCACGCACAGTCAACCAACCAGCAACGAGCCAAGTGAGCAAGATTTCTTAGGATTAAGAGATCGAATCTTAGCTCAAAAACAGGACATTTTGGATGGTAAAGTGGTTCCATTCGAATTGATTATAGTTCCTGACGGCTTTGTTTTACTGACAGCTAAGAACTTAATTAATGCAGACGGCACTTTCAATGAGAATTTCTCAATCGTGCTTACTAATTTGACGGATGTGGAAGGTTTGAAAGTCTTGAATGACTCTCGCTCTCTTTCAGTTGATAATTTACAATTGTTACTCTCTCTAATGGCTTTGGTGAACCAATCCGTTGAATTTACTTCAGATCAACTGACCGCATTTAGAGCAGAGGTGAGTAAAGTTGCGACTCCTTTAACTCCAACAGGATTATTTGGATTCTTACAAGGGGACTTTCCTACAGCAATCAATCGAATTGTTGAGGAAACTTCTAAAGAGGTTAAAGATAAAAAGACACAAGCCGGGAAACTGATCTATATGACTAAACTAATGGATCGGCTGAGACCTCAAATTAAAGCTCTGTCACAACAAAATACCCAATATAACTTCAAAGAGATCATGGACGTTATGATAGAAAGAATGCTGAGCGAAGTAAGTCAGGCACAGCAAAGCTTAGAACAAATGATGATTGAAGACCGAATTACAGCAGAATTTGCAATGAGGGATGCGATGAGCGCTATCTCAGAAATGCTGGTTCGTGAAATAATCTCGGAAACCCAACGTGAAAAATTACGTGCTGTTGTTTTAGAAATGGCAGAGAAAAGTATTGGTAAAAAAGCGGCAACGGAAACTGAGTTAGACTCTTTAATTACTTTTGTCATCAATCAAATGATTTTTGGTGGTGATATGAGTTCGGCGATAGAAGTTGTAAGGAATATTTTAAATAATAAATTAGAGACTTTACTCTTAAGTGATATTGCTATTGGGCTTAGCGGTTCAGCAAGTTTAAGTAATGAGGGAGCTGTGGTGCATCATTTGGAAAAAGGAAACGAAGCAGAAGCGATTGAAGCCATGAATGAAGCCCTTCAAAAGGCCTTTAAGGAAACAGGCTTCCAATTAACAACGCAAGTAGGGGTCTTTATTGTTTCTGGTAGATACAGCCCTAAAGCCCAGTCCGATGATTTGCTTTATGTTACAGAATCCGAATTAAGAGATTCTGATAAGTTGGCATCCAAAATTGCTAGATTGATTCTTCGTCAACATGGATTTGAAGTAGAAGAAGTTGCTGTCGGACAGAGAGAGGATATTAAAGAGTTTCAGGAATCCCTTATCAGTTTAAGAGATAAAGTTGCTGTTGAAGGTGAAGCAGCTGTTAATGCTTTTAATCGAGCGTTGCTTAACAGAGATTACTCCGATATGAATGAACAGGAATTACAAGAAACAATGGCTAAAATCGAGTCTATGGATGTGGTGGACTTAGTAGAACTCCTTAAGAACTATGAAGGAGATCATCGTCAGCTCATGAAATACATTAGAATCTCTGAAATAAAAGCTCTTAGATCCGAAGGTGAAGGCATTTCTCAGGTAGTTACGTTGTTAGAAACTCCATTTTTGTTTAATAGTTCTTCTCAAGATGCTGTCCAAGTAACGGATAGTGGCCTCAGAGTGACTGACAAGACAGGAGGCAGAACCTTGTTTGATATTTCTCAGAAAGGCGGGCGAACCCAGTTTGGAGATTCTGAAAATTCTCTAGTAGATTTAGAAGGAAATCTTGTTGGTATTCAAACAAGTCGTGTCAATGGTCAGTTGGTGATGGAAGCTCTAACCAGTACAGGGATGGAAGTGAAAATTGTATTGGGAGTTGATGGTGCTGAAAAGATTGAAGTGTTTAAACAAGCAAGCCGTGACCATATGGATCGAGATGTTAAAGGAACACCAAAGCCTTTGCTTACTTTAAATAGAACAGAAGCGGGTTTTCAAATGTTGGACTCTATGAATCAGGTGCTAGGACAAGTTGTGGGTCATGTGGGTCTTCAAATTAATAATAATTATAGTAAGGCGGATGGGTTAACCACATTTCAGATTCGAAGCCGTATAGAACAAGGTGAAGCTAAAGCGCATGTTATTTTACAAAAAGCAGATGGGTCTTTAGCGGGGCGGCTTCATATTCAGAATGCACGCATGGCAGAGCTTTATGATTCAGACAATAATTTACAAGATCGAGTTGAAAGTGCGATTGATTTAAGCCGATCGAAATTTGATGGAACTTCTGAAGGTTTGATTATTGCTCAAGAGAGAGATGGAAGAGGGTTCTTGACTCAGCAGTCTTTTAGAGTGAAGACAAAACAAACCTTATCTCAAGTCAGAGAGGAAGAACTATCAGGTCAAAAACTAAAGAAATCCCAACTAGAGAAGAAAAAAGCAGACCTGGAATTAGAAGTAAGCGTTATTGAAGCTACGGGATTAACAAGAGCTAATGCGGAGTCGATTAAGAAAGCGGAAGCAAATTTAGAAACACGTCAGGCAGAACTAGCTCGACTAGAAGCTTTGAGGACTAAATCCCAAGATTACTTGACCCAACGCAAGAAGGGTAAGGATCAGTTATTACAATTAGAACAAAGTATCAATAGAGATCAGTTATCTTTAGAAGCTTTAAGATCGAAGCTCTCTTCTGCTCAGTTAAGTATTAGTGGTTTAGAGGCTCAACAGCTAGCAGAATATGGACAAAATCAATTAGCGGACTTTTATCTAAAATCCAAGCTTCTTCTTTCAGAGATTTCTCAACTTGAAAAACAAGTAACAGCAAACTCAGAAGAATGGCTGGTTTTGAATAAGTCTATTGGAGAAACGCAAGATATGAGTTCTCGTGATTTAGAGTCGTTAGAGCGTATCAATAAAAGAATCGATTCAGCTCATTTTGCTATTTCTCTCGCATTGAGCAAATTAGCAGAGAATCAAAAACGTATTTCTGAAACGGATAAAGAAGCCCAAATGTCCGCTGCAAAAACTCAATTGGATGAGGTTAATGCAGAGATAGTTGTGTTAAATACAGAAATTGAAACACTTTCAGAAAAAGTAAAAGCAAAAGAAAAACTAGAAGCAGAAAACAAACTGAAAACAAAATCTCAAGCGACTGAATCAGAAATTACTCAGTTAGAGAGGGGAATAGAGCTAGCCAAGAGAAGTCAGGGTCAAAAGACAGAGCAACTTAAAGCGCGTGCTTTAGCAGAGAAACGATTGGAAGCTAAAAAGGCTGAGAGACAAAAGCTTTCAGATCGATTAGAGCAAGCGAAAAAAGATGCTCCAAGCACGGATTATGCTTTAGGACAAGCAGTTCAAATAGGAAAAGGAGCTTTTGGAGCGGCTTATCAGAGAGTTAATGTAGATAGTGAAGGTAATATGCAGACTGAAATTCTGAAGGTCTTAGACTTAACGGGTGAACTTCTGGAAAATGGAGAATCTAGAGCTCATGGGGCGGACTTAGCACGATCCAAAGCAGGGGAAGGAGTTACGGCAAAAACAGGTGTGACTCAGACTCTGACAGGACAAGAAGCTTATATACAAGGTTTGTTGAGCGCTGAAATGATTTTTAGAAATTTGGCCTCAAAACAAGTTATACCTCAAAACTCTCCTCTTTATGATGCTGTTGCGATTAGTCAAACAATGACCCCAGAAGATGCTCTTAAACAGGTAGAAGAGAGAAGTCCTGGACTTATTGAAGCTAATATGAATATAGCATTTGAAAATGGTGTTCAAGTTCAAACCCAAGAACCTTTATTACAATTAGAAGAAGTCTTGAAAGAAGCTACTTCAGAACAAGTAGAACAAATTATTGAAGATTTTATTAATACACAGCAAACTCTGTGGAGTCGAGGGTTGTTTGATGGAGATGCAAAAGTGGATAATTATGGTTATACCTCCGATGGAAGATTGGTTCTTCATGATTTTGATTATTTAACTACGATCGAGGAGTATGAACAGTCTAGAAGTGAATTGCAGGCAAGACAAGATGCTGGGGAAGATTTAGGGGATACTTCTAATATGCGTGCTTTAGGCGCTTTGCTCGTACAAAATTTAGGGATACTAGCTAAGTTGCCTCAGGGAGAAAAGCTTGTAGATACGTTTATTCGAAAAATGACAGAAAGAAATATTTTCAGTCAAATGGATTGGCAGATGGCAAAAGACTATTCATCTATGGGGCAAATCATGGTTCAAGCCGCAATTGTAGAGTCGGGCCTTCACGAAATGAACTTAGTTGATTTGATGAAAGAAAATACAGCTATTCTCAGTGATGCGGAGTATGGTTTTCAAGAAGTGGAGCAACATCAAAATCGAATTAAGGGAGAGTATGATGCGTTAGCTCCAATTCGAGGAAAAGTAGAAGGAGATGTGGAGGCGGTTGTGATTGTAGCTCAAGAAAATGCTATCACTCAACGTTTAGGGGAATTAGATATTGAAATTACAGCTGCCGCAGCAGATCTTCAAGAAATAGGCGGGGTAAGCACTTCGGAACTTCAGCAAGAACTAGATCAGCTTCAAGCTGAAGTAAATCAATTAGAATCTCAAAAAACGGAAAAGAACTCTGAACTTGCTTTATTAGAATTAGCTGCTCCTAGAGCCCCACCGGCAATGGCTACCGGTCGTGAAGCCACTTCTCAAAGAGTCGAAACCTCTCTTAAACGAATTCAAAACTTTAAGTCTAAAATTACCTCCAAAGTACAAACAGCCCAAGTACATGCAGATAAGTTCACGACTATTCTTTCTCAAAACGAAATTTCAGAACAAGATTATGGTATTGCTAAAAAAGAATTAGAAGGTTTGCGTTCTATTCATAGCGATGGAATGAAACGCCTTCAAGCGCTAGAAGGATTAAGAGAATCCATTCTTAATGGAGCAACCAGTTTAAGTAAGGCGCAAGCTGAATTGAAGTTGAGACTTACAGACAGAGAAATCTCTGAAATCAAAGATCTTGTAGGGCAAATAGCAGCCATCAACGCTTCTGTAGATGCTGTGGCAGACAAAAATAGTAAAAAGCTTGAAAAACATGACATTGAAAAATCAGAATTTGTTGAAGGTAAGATCATTACGGACCAAGGTGCGGAACAGTTACCAATCCAATTGAGATGGAAAACAGTCAATGGTGTTCGTCGAGCAGTGGCTGAAGCAGATCCAAAGAAGCCTGAAACGCAAGTATTAGCTGATATTTACAATGAAGCGATGGAAGCTTTTCTTAAAGAAAAAGGTTTCTTACCAGAGTATCGTTTTGGCATGAATGTCCCTGTTCATATTGGTCTTCTTGTTTTTGGCAAAAAGACTTTTTATACCGTTCCTGCAGGTGGTGGTAAAACTAGTACTATTTTCCCATTGGCCAGTATTATCACAAAAATGATCAGTCGAAATGAAGTCGCACGTAAACTTGTTCCTGGATCTAAAGAAGGGGTAAAAACGATTTCAGTTCTTCCTAATCGTATCCTTTATAAAGAACAGTTGATGGATGCGGATCTTCAAAAAATATACAAGAACTTAGGTTTTAAGGTTATGCATTTTGATGAGGATGTTTTGTCTGATATTAGAGATAAATCGAAAGAAGATGTTTTGGCTCGCGTTATGGAAGCGGATATCTTGATAGCAGAAGCAACCTCTATTGATTTTGCTGCTATGAGAGATGTTGAAAAAGTAGATCCGAATGAGACTGATAAGCAACGCGAAGATAGGGAGACTCGAAATGTACGTATGGAACAGTTGAGAGAGGCCCTATTCAAGGATAATCGGGTTATCTATGATGAAGCTGATACGAACCTTTCTGCAACAGGCGTTCAATCCAGTGGGCAAGGTCAAGAAGTGATTTCTGCAGGACATATGATCGGCGCGGATATTGTGGATGAAGCTTTAGGTAGTTTACAGACAGAAATCGATGTTGATCGTCAATATGGAGAGGGTTCTCGTAAGAAAAAGGTCAAAGAATTGAATGGAACAGAGCGTTTAGCGGAAGAAAGAAGTCATCTCATTGTGACGGCATTTGATTATGAAAAACAAGAAACAAAGAAATTGAAATGGGATGAGTATATTACGCAAAAAGCAAAATTGTCACTTATTGATGCTCGCTTTGATATGAAATCAGAATTTGGTAAAAAAATAATTGAAAAGTTAAAAACTTTAGCAGAAAAAGAAGGGGAAGAAATTACAGAAGAAGATTTAACTTTATCTACGCAAGAACTAATGCAGAAAAAAGGAAATATTTCTGATTTTGTAAAACGTCTTAGAGATTCTTTGGCGAGTCGCGCTTTAGCGTTAAAACAATTTGATGGGCATGACATTGGTTTGTATTTTGAATTAACGAGTGTCAATGATGAAGGGGCTCAGATGATTCAAGGGTTAAATGTAGATCAGAAAGAAAATTTAAGAAGATTGCTTGTTGAAGTAAAAGATGGAAATCAACGTAAGCAGCTTCAAGAATTAAAAGATAAATCGGGAATCAAAGATATTGTAGGTGATAACATCTATAACGCTTTAGGCTCAACTATTGAAGAACTATTCGACCTAGGTGTTTTAGGAAAATTGGATACGGTTCATGCAGATGTTTCTTCAATTAAGGTCTTTTCAGGAGGTGCTGTGTCGCCAAGTTTGAATCAGTCCGATCCTTTATTGAATGTCCATACACAGCTTGTATGGAAACGAGCTCATGGTACTGAGAAAAAAGATGAGACAATCAGTGAAAAGTTAAGAGACCCTAGTCAGAGAAAAGAATTAATGAAAACAATCACTGTTTCTTCAGAATCAAGCCGTTCTTCTCGTAACGCAACATTGAATTTATTCTATAACAACGGATCAGATATTAGCGGTTTTTCAGGAACGATGGACCATGCTGTTTTACCATTACTAGCGTCTTATGGAATTAAGGTGATGGATGCCTCTAAAGGAACCGATCACTTTGTAAATATTGATGATTCTCGTATTGATACGGTAAGTGATAATCAAGGAATTTTAAAGGCGATTAAGACAAAACGCAGTGAGGGAGCTTCTAGGCATATTGTTGTAAAGAACATTTTAACCAACGGAGATGAGAGAGACTTACTAGGGGATGTCGATTTAGCTCGATCTGATGCCCAATCAGGTGGCTTGATTGACCGTTTGTTACGTAAAGAAGATGCAGCAGGTAATTGGGACAGAGACGAAAATGTGGATGTTCTTGTGCTTAAAGATCAAGAAACCACATGGAGAATTGTTCGTGTTGTAAGAGATGTTGACGGTAATGTGATGAGAGATGCTAATGGAAATGTCCTATTGAGTGATAATCAAATTAAATTTGCGGGCGAAGCAGAGGGTGAACTTGATGTAAAAGCATTTTTAGCAGACCCTGCAAATGTGGGTCCTAATGAAAGAGTCGCTTTTTACTTTAATAAAGGGGCTACCCGCGGTGTTGACGTTATTATGAATGGTGAGGCAGATATTTATGACCTTTATGATGGGGGTACCACTGCTTTTGATGCGATTCAATCAATGAAACGAGACCGTGGTGTAAGAATCAGCAAGGATCATCTTTACGGTAAAGAAAAGAAAGGGCTTCCTGGAGGAGAGCATCGTGGAGGAAGTGACTTTATTTATGCGCGCAGCCCAGAATTTAGACAAATGTTCCAAGAAGGCAGTATTGATATGGAATTTGTGACTCAAGAGTTATTGAAAGATAAGGCTCAGCAAGAAGCAGGTGAAGAACGTACAGCTCTCTTTACTTTTGAACTTTCTGCAGCAGTAACCCCTCTTTTTCATCAACTAAACATTGTTTATGTTGATGCAAACCGTTCTGATGATCCTAAAGCTACGGATCGTGTAACGAAGGAAGAGTTGGCTGATATTTTATTAACAAATCAAGATCGTCAAGCCAGCAATTTCTTGTTAACCATGTTGGTGAATGACATTGATGATAAGCATAAAACTTTTCTTGAAAATTTAAAACAAAGCTTAAAAAGTGACTCCGCATTATCTGAATCGGAACTTCAAGAACATTTGAATGTTGTTTCTCAATATCAAAGCGATTACGATTCCTCACGGGTAGGGGAAAAAGATATTGCATTAGGGGGAACCCAAAGTGGCCTAGAAAACCTTCTCAGTGCTAGAAACAAAGTTATAGAAGAATTGAAGCGTATTGTTCAAAGAGAAGATTTTACTCAATTGCCAGATGCTATACAAAAGACGATCACGGCAGAGCTAAAAGCTATTGAAGAGACAGCTCTGAATTTTAATGATCAAAATAGTACTTATTATATTGAGCAAGCAGGCAAGAGTTACGCTGTAGAAACTGCATCCGAGTTTACGCATAAAGATAGTGCTGTGAACTCTAAACTAGCGGAGCCTCAAATTCAAAATATTCTCAGACGTCTTAGTACAAATCTATCTGTGGAAGAGTTTAAGCTTTTAGCTCGAAGAGGGGCTTCTGACTTAACGTATCAAGAACAAAAACAATTAGAGATTTTAGAGACAATTATTCGAAAAAATCCAAACATTGATTTGATGGCGCAAACATTGAGAGAAGCGGGAGTACTTGAAGCTTTGGATGATGTTGCGATTGTTCATACGGTAGTGAATGATTATAAAGAGTTGGGTCTTAAAGCAGGTCAGAAAGTAGAGAAGTTGAAGACAGGAGATATTCAGTTTAGAGAAGGTTTGGTTGGGCAAGAACGTGGAACAACGGAAGCGAGCACTGTTTCAGAAGTTTTGCGTTTAGCTAATCAAAGGGTTCGAGAGGATCAGCTTCCAGATGTAGCAACGCAGGCAGGAGGCGTTGGGGCTAAAGTCATGGAAAGAAAAGCGCTGTCTGATTTTAATAGTGATCAGTTAGATACAAAAACGGTTAAAACGCTTCAGAAAGAATTGTTAAGTCAAGGGATGATCAATAATACTCAAGAGGGTCTGTTGACCCAAACAGGAATGAAAATGGTGGAATTGGCTCTTCACCTTAAAGGACAGTTAACAGCAGCAGAAGGTGTTACTCTGTCAGAAGAAGAAATTGCGAATCAAAAAGCTTTAAGACAGGCTCTTGGAAAGTTGATTTCTTCTAGACAAGGGGTTGCTCCTCCAGTGCCGCCTGTAGGTGCGAGTGATTCTGACATCGTTACATTCACTTTTGCATTAGTAGGAATGGGATTTATTAATGCGGAAGATGCAAATGAGAAAACTTTAGATAAGCTTGTTCAGTTAAATTCTTTCTTTAGTGAATTCAAGAAATTTGTTCCTTCGGAGGCTGTAGAGCCAAATGAGTGGGCTAGAATCCTATCTGCTAAAAACTCTAGAGCAGAGCTAGCTAAAATCATTCAGAGAGAAATGATGAAAGTGAGTACACCAACTCGTGAAATGGGATTATATCCACAACAGAGGAAAGTGATTGATGGTATTGTTGACGCCCATGAATCCCAAGAAAAGTTTCAGTATCAACAAGCTAATTTGAATAAAGACATCGATCGGCTAGAAGATAAGCTTCGTATGAGTCGAACCCCAGAAAAAACAAAAATCAGAAGATGGATTCAACGTAATCTTTTAGAAGGGTTTGATGTATGGAATAGAGATCAGTTGGATCAAGAACGTCGAGTACGAGCTCGAGACTTGATGAAACTAAAAGCGAAACGTCTCTATCAGAATACGGTTCATAATATTAAAGGTTTCTTTACGAATCCTGAAAAAGTTAAAATAAGCGCACTCCTTAAAGATGTAAATAGAGAATCCCCAAACCTGGATGATGCAGATTTAGCTCAAAAGTTAGTAGAAAAAATCTCAATTGTTAGTTCGGAACAATTAAATATTGAAGATCATCGAGATCTTGTTTCATTATTGAGTTCTGAGACGAATCGAAAAGCTCTTTCTGGATATAAGGTAAACAAATTGGGGGATTTGGTGCGACAACTTCAATCTGTAAGAAAATCCGACCCTCAAGGCTATAAGAACAACCCAGAAGCTTTACGCGCTCAAGCGTTCCAACAATTTACAACTTCTCAGGCTCCAGTTTCTGTCCGAAGCATTTTGAATGTGGGTGCAATACAGCCCGTTGCTTTTGTGGCTTCTTCTGTAGTTAGTGGAGTCCTAGTAGGTCTGGGTAAAGTCATTGCTGTTCTTCCTTTGGTTAATCTATTACCAGGAATTTCTGAATTAAAGAAACGTCCAAGTGATATTGATCAAGTTGATGATTTGAGCTATGGAGAAAGGTTGATCGAGAAAATTAGAGGGGCGGATATTAGCTTTAAACAAGTAGTTATTGGAGACCGAAGTTTTGCTAACGGCTTTTTGGGAGGAGATAAGGCTTTTAATCAACAAATATTAAAAAGAATCGAAACAACCTCTGATGGAGCTCAAAAGAAAATTCTTTCAAAAGCCTATCAGCAATATTTATTAGCAGAAGATTCCTCTAAATCGAAGGAATTAAAAGACAGTTTAATGCAGCTTATTGCAGCAACAAAAGACCTTAAAGATTCTACAAAAGCCCCTACGGTTATGGGAACTCCAGATGGAAAAGGTAATTACATTATCGTGGATGACTTAGGGAAGTCCGTTACGGTTCCAGTGGATCAGACGAGCAATGTGGACTATTGGCAGGAAGAGAAAGGGGATCATGATATAGAAGATGGGGGTGTATATAAAACAGTAGGAGGAAAAGTCTACCGAATGTATCGCATTACAACTTCTCCTGATACTAAGACAGGTGGAATTAAGTTTTCAAGTACGATTCAAAGTACAACGAAGGTTGTTGCCGGTGAGACAAAGAAGATTAAAACTCCTGACCCTAAACAACCAACTATTGAAGTTGATTTCAATTCAGATACAGGTCATTACAGTTATAAAGGGGTTGTTCTAGAACCCCGTAAAGATACTAAGGTTACAATTGCAGGTGTGGAGTATGAAGTTAAAGTGACTCCTTCCGCAGTGAACTCTGGATATGACGGCAACAAAACAGGTGTAGAATCGATTACATTGAGTGTTTTGGACGAAAGTTCGACGCAGATTAAGGAAGGAGAAGCTGTTGCTTTTGAACTTCCTAAATTTATCCAAGCAAGAAGACAGCTCAATAATAAAAAGACGGCAGAAGCAGAATTTTTAGAACGACTCAATGGATTTGATAACGAGCTAGCTAGGCAATATGAAGTTGAGTTGAGAATTAGAGAAGAATATAAAAAACAGTTAAAGCGTCAAGGTTGGAATGATCACATGATTGATCAGTATATAGATACTTACTTGATGGAAAATTATCCACCTCAGGATTATCTAACAGTTAATTTCTTAGAACAATTACAAAAAGATTTTAAACTTCAGATAGAAGACATTCTTCCTTTGGTGAATCCTAATTTCTCAAAAGAGCAAATAGTGGATATCAGTAAAGGGTTAAA
The DNA here is from genome assembly GCA_029261035.1 of Candidatus Omnitrophota bacterium. Lineage (GTDB taxonomy): Bacteria > Omnitrophota > Omnitrophia > Omnitrophales > JACROU01 > JAJDCD01. The sequence continues at coordinate 130,170 of JAJDCD010000012.1, read as the reverse complement.
GGACGGATCTAAAGAGGGTGCTATTGTCGCTATGGGAGCAGCGACAGCTAAAGACTTGTCTATTAAACAATTGCTGTCTATAGCCACTTTAAATAAGGACACGGCTTTAGGCCTTGGAAAGCTTCTTAAACAATCTCAGACTCATGGATATAGAGATGGCGAGGGTGTAGTTAGTGCTTTGATTTATCATCTTAATTCAAGTATTAAGAAGGAGTCTGACGCTGAGAGACAGGAAGAATTAAGAGCTCTTTTAAGTTCTTTAGATACTTTGATTTCTGTAGAGGATGAAGCTCGAAACATAGAAGTTGCCAAAATGAGAAGGGATTTCTTTAATCAAGCTCAGATGTTGAATGCGGCTCTTTCATTAGTTAAAGCAGAACATGAACTTAGCGTGGAAGATATTTTGAATGTGCTCATTCAAAAGGATATAACGCCACTACAAGATCTTGTGAGCCGAAGAAATTTTGCTGTTTCAGATACCTCGAGTTTCGACTCTATTTTAGAGGGTATCTTGAATATTGCGACGATTACGAATACACAACCTAATCAAAAAGCTTTAATTGGTACAATCAGAACTCTACAAATAGCTCAAAATACAGACAAAGAAATTAGAGTATTAAGAGAGAGTGGAAAAGAAGCAGAAGCGAATACTTTGGCTGAAACTGCTTTGAATGCTTATACCGATGCGATTAATTTCTTGGATCGAAAAGAAATACAGTCCGAATTAGGCGCAAAGCTACTTGCAGAAGCTTATGCAGCTCGAGGGCAAATCTTTTTTGACCGTGCTCTTTCACTTAAAGAAGATGATGCGGTATCCAGTAGTGATTTTGTCTTGGCAAGGCAAGATTTTGAAAATGCGATTAAGCAAGACGCGTCAATGCAGGCTTTCTTGAAAAAACAACTAAAACAGATTCAAGTGATAGCACCTAAGCTTCAGTCACAATTGACAGCTAAAGATAAAAAGAAAGCAGAAGCGGAAAGTGGTGTTTATCAAGCAGATAAACTTTATTTTGATCCTAATCAGTTAACAGGAGATTATAAGGTGGTTTATGACTTGTATCAGGGTGTGGTTGATCAGTATGGTTCTGAAGCTAATTCAAGAGCGATTCAATTAGACGAGAACGTAAAGCATGGTTCTCATTTAAAACAAATTATAGAAGGAACAGAGTCTATTACAGAACAGAATAGAGAAACAATTCGTAGATTAGCGATTGCAGCTAGAACTTATGCTCAAAAGGGATTAGGAGCTAGCTTATTTGATCCATATAAAGATATTCCTACAGAGGCGGGTCGTGAAGAAGAGGCTCTTCAGCAATTAAAGGTATTGGTTTCCAGTAATCAAGGAGCAAATGGACTCTTCAGTGCAGCTAAAGATTATGGTATTGCTTCTAATTTCTCATTAGCTCTTGTTGGAAATCGTGGAGATGAAGGTCGTGACTCCAGTGCGATTGGCGCTTCAGGTAGAAATAGAGAAGTTCGCTTCTTTATCCATTACTTAGAAAAAATGGTTTCTCAATATAGAACTTCAGGTAGAGACCCACGTGTTTTGGCAGATATTAAAAGAAATTTTGCTTCTGAAGTTGCTGAGGAAATCACTTCTCACTCGGGTCCAGGGCAGGATTTAGTTGTGTTTGATACCGCTCATAAAATTGAGTTAAAGGAAGCAGAGTCTGGAGACCCTAAATCGAAGGCAGCAATACAATTGTCTGAGAATAGCAAGGTTTCAGAACGAATGTTGCATGATTTTCTTATCAGTACAGAAAAAGGAATGAGCAAAACAGATCCAAGTAATTTCCTTAAGTCTCCATTGGCAAATAAAGAAATAGTAAAGCTTTTAAGTGAAAACGGAATTGAAAGCAGCGATGTAATAAAAGTATTAAGAGATTCTTTGCTATTGAAACATCGGGATCGTTTGTTGGACGGTTTTGGTCTAACAGCATCTTACCGTGCAGATCTTAAGAAGAAATTGTTAGCTCTGAATAAAGGGTTAGGAAAACCTGGAGTTGTGGACTGGAAAGAAACGATAGGACATATGGTTCGTTTTGGACCTGGAAAGAAAGATTTAGTTGAAAATATTGCCCGTATTTTTGCGGCTCAGTTAGTTAATAGAGATGAGTTTGGACGTACCTCTGATGAAACCAGTATTAGAAAACGCATTAATCAACTGGTGGATGGAGAGTATTACGCATGGCACTTTGTTGATAGTGTGGATGATTCTTGGTTAGCTCCAAGGGAAGTGATTTATGAACAGTTGGTTCGAAGAATGGACCCAGTAGAAACGCGTGATTTGGATCTCTTGTTGGAAAGAATTGAGAAAGGTGAGGCATTACCTCATTCAGATAATTTAAGAGTACAAATAGGTAAAGAAAGAGTCGTGGATCCAACGGATAGAAAAATGATTGAAGTATATGCCGCTTTAGAAGTAATGGATGAAGAAAATGTAAAATTACCGGAGTCTCAAAGAGCGTCAGCAGAAACATTGAAGCAACGAAAAATAGAAGTTTTGCAAACGATTAGAGAGGACGCCCAAGTTATTGAATCTGTTGGAAGAGATGCTTTTAATAGAACGATGGATGAAGCAAGAGCATTTGCGGCTGAAAATGATATTTCAACGCATCGCCTTAGTGATTTTATTCAAGTGGCTCGAACTCAGCTAGGCCAAGGTCAAGAAGGGGTTGATTGGAAGATTCAATTAAAGCAATTAGCAAATAGAAAAGGAAAGACCTCTTTAAGAGAGATGGTGTTACAGCACGCAACTCAATTAGTTGTTGAGCATAATGAAATGCGTTCTCAACATGATAAGAGAGTGGAGCAAGAGACCTCTAAGCAACAAAAATTAGAAGATGTCTTGGAAGGGATTGTTTCTTCTTATGCACAAGGTGAGATTTTGGGAGGGGAAACGTTGGCAGAAAAGCTTGTGAGTCAAGGGGCTGAAAATCCTTATCAAGCACTTGTGCTTATGGAAGCCAGCAACAAGTTAGGGGAAATCACAGAGATCTCTTTAGACTTAGAAGAATTAGGGAATGAAATTAGAAATTGGTTGATTGGTAATGTGAATAGTTGGTTGAGGCAAGCTAGAGAAGGTAAAGATGTTTATTTGGCTACAAAAGGAAAAGATGGAAAACCTGTTATGAAAGTTATTCGAGCTGAAGAAATGGCTAGCTTGGCTCGAAAAGTGGATAAAGAAGGAGCGGATAAAATTAAATTTATTTTATCGAGTGAGTATCCTCAAGATCCTATAGATGCTTTCTTAGAAAATATTGTTGTCGTAGATAAAGAAGCGAATAGAGAGGACTTCTTGCAGCTCGTTTATACACAGCTTTATATTAATAATCAGTGGGAATTTAATGCTGAAAATGCTCTTGGTTTCTTTGTGAATCCAAAAGAGAGAGCTAAGTATTATGAAATTGCAACAAAAGACTCTGCTGAAGAATTGGAATTGGATTTGTCTAATCCTCAAATAGAAGCTTTTATTGCTAAGTTAGCGAAAGAAATACTTTCATTAAATCCTAAGATGACTTATGAAGAAGCTGAAAGTAAAGCTGTAACCCAATTAAAGACAAATATTTATGAAGGTTCTCAATTAGTTATGAAATTATTTGCTGAAACCAACGGGTTAGGGACTATTTCTTTTTCTCCTGCCTTAGGTAAAGACATTAGTGCCAACAAAGGTTTGTTGAAGGAATTTAAACAAGCGCGTAAAAATGTGCTTCATGAAACAAATCATGCTCTTTTCTTCTCTCTATCTGATTTAGAAAGAGAAGCAATTATAGATGTGATTAAGACATTGGATGGTTACGAAGAAGCTTCTAAAGATTTATTGAATAGTGGATACACTGAAGAGCAAGTGGTGGAAGAAATTTTAGCTTATTACTCTCAGAAAGATATTGATTTAGATCCTGAATTAATGACAAAGGGTGAACAGTTTTTCGCAAAAACTTTTGTGACGGACCGTGACAGAGGAATTCTACAGAACCTTTTCCATCAATATGGTTTTTCATCGATACAAGCAAAGGTTAAAAATCGATTTACTGTAGACGGTCAATTTTCTGGCAGAACGTTAGCAGCTGCTAAAGCAGAGATACAATCTAAAAACATACAGATAGCTCAAATTAAAATTCCAGAGATTGAAGTTTTAGCTTCTTTGGGAGATAAAAAGGTTGAATCTGTGGAGTCGGTGATTGCGTCTACGAGCTCAGAATCTGTAAGTGCAATCCCATCATTAGATTTAGGTGTGGATGAAGCTGTTAAACGTATTCCCGAATTAAACACAATTTTAACGGAAGCTTTAGCCCAGGGAGACGAAGCTGTCGTTTCTATTGTTGTGAATTATAAAGGAGCTCCTCGTCGCATGGAATTTTCGACAGATGCTATAGCGGCAAGAAATATATTGAAAAAAGGTGCAGAAGTAAAAGAGTCTATGAAAAGTAGTGATAGTTTAACTGCGATTCAATTAGGCAAAGATTATATTGAAGAACTTCAAGGTTTTGTTAATGATTATCCAACTCAAGCTTTGAAGGTTGAGCCAGTTCTTAAAGGATTTAAGAGTCAGATAGCATCTTTAGAAGCTCAGATTAATGAGCAAGCAAAAGAAGTCTTGGGCGGAAAGAAAGTACAGGCTATTTCAACAGAGCTATCGGCACCTTATAAAGCATTGCCAACTTTAAGTGCGGATGAGTTTGATGCTCTGAAACGAGAACACCCAGAGGCAATCGGGGAAACCTTTGCTGAAGTTATCAGTGCCCTTGAAGGACAAGAAGAATCAGAAAGAGCAGAAGAACTGACCGTCATAACCGAGGTGAATGATCAAGTTAAATCTCTTACGCTTCCAATGACGGATGTAACGAGTTTTATGACTCAAGTGTCAGCTAGATCTTTGGGTGCCGCTACGATTCCAGGGCAAACCATTTTGGGGGCTTTCCAAACGGAAAATCAGATGAAATCACTACTAGACTCCGTGTTGCCGGCTGAAATGCAAGAATATAAGGGAGTTATCGCAAAAGCTTTGGAACAAGCACTTAGAATAAATGCTGGAGCTTATATTGACCCATCCATTGTTCGAAGTATTCGTTCTGAAAACTTTGATGCAGCACTAACGGGGGTAGCAGCCTATGCTGATTTAGAAAACAGAACCATTGTCTTGAATCAATTGATTGTGGATCGAGCAGCTACAGGAGATCAAGAAGCCCTAAATGCATTAGCTATCAATTTAATTCATGAATTAACTCATTTAGAAAACATTGAGGCCTTATCCAGTATTGATAACTTAGTTTTGAGAGCAGCTACAGATGAGTTGATCGCTTACCAGCGAACTCAATTGGCAGCTCAAAAATTAGGTAATACCGATCTGGCCCAATTCTTAGAAATTTTCAATCAACGTTTAGCACAGGCTATTGAGAATCAAGATTTAGATAATCCAGTTATTCGTATGGCTCTTCGAGGAATGAATGACACCGCACAAGATTATCTCAACGAAGGTGTAGCTCCTTTTGTCTCTACATTACCATTAACATTACAAAACGCTGCAAGTAAGTATCTAAGAACTCACTATAGTGGTGCAACCGATTGGGTATCCATGAAATTGGTTGAAAATGCAATAGCTGTAAGTGCGTTAGCAGCTTCTTCACCAGCTCCGAATATTAAAGATCAAGGATTTGTGACGAATAGCCAGCAGGTGGATAGTGAAGCATCCTTTAAACGCTTGATCGATCCATTGACAGTAGATTCGGGAATAGCGCATTTTATTCATGTGGAAGATCCTGCTTTAGCAGCTCAATTAAAAGAGAATTTTAAAAACCATCCGTTATTAACCACAGCGGTAGGACGTACCGGATTTGCTGTTGTTAATATTACAAGTCAGGCTGTTTCAGATACCATTAAAAATCTTGTAAAGAAAGGTGCTAGAGAAGAGAATGTAGTTCATGTAAGTAGAGCGGATGGTCAAGAAGGAGTTATTTCTGTTCTCTATCAAGAAACAAAAGGTGTGGATAGTCGTTTAAGTAATGAACAAAAACAATTGATTAACAAATTCTTATTCGAAACAGGCCGTTACTTATCCAGAAATGGAGTGGGTGCTTTGACAGCTGGGGAGCTAGCAGGCATTTACAACTCTGAAACAAATCAAATCGTGATGAACTTCAGTCATGTCGTTAAACTGGCCAATCAATTCTTGGCAGAATTCAAGGCCAAATCAAAAGCTAAAAGAGCCGCATAGTGACTGTCACCAGCCTGCGACCCCGCAGAGCATGGTGACTGTCACTATCACAACGCGTTAACTATCACCAAGCTAGTTGGGGTGACAGTCACTGAGCTCTGTGCAAGCACAGGCCAGTGACAGTCACTCTGTACAGGCAAGTAACTTTCACCCAAAACCTCATTTGCATTTTCCCCACCCATAGGGTAGCTTTAAAAGCTCATGTCAAAGGGTTAAGACTTAATAAAAGGTTGTTTTACAATTTGATGTTAAGGTTTGACAGATACTTGCTTTAGAAGGAAAATAGTGTCGTTTAGGAGACTTATATATATGTACAAATTAACACTAAAAATTATTAGCATATTCATTCTATTAAATTTTATTTCTACTTCTTTGGCTTGGACACAAGTTGTTCGTCCTGAATTGAAGAGCGCACCTACAAATCAATTATTAGGCTTACCTCAAGATACAGCAATTGTGGAATCTATTTTTAGTATTCCAGAGGCACCTACTCTTTATCATATACAAAGCGCCCATGGACATTATGAAGCTGAAAAAAATATCCAATCGATGATTGAGTATTTAACGGATGTAAAAGGAGTGGATTTAATGTTGTTAGAGGGGGGGATTGAAAAGTTGGACCCTCAAATCTTGAACTTCTTTCCTGAAAGTCCTAAAAAGAATTTGAAATTTGCAGACAAATTAATGAAAGAAGCAGAGTTGACAGGACCGGAGCTTTTTTTGTTAGATCGTTTAGATCAAGTTTCTAAGGGTGAGTTAAACGCCTACGGCATTGAAGATTCTTTGAACTACAGGAAAAACCGCCAAGATTTTCAGTTTGTCTTGAGACAGTCTGTTTCGACAGGTGCTTTCATTAAAAAATTAGAACGTCAATTAGAAGCTTTTATCCCTCATTATCTTAATACGGATTTAAAGCAGTTTTCAGATCTTATGTCCTCTAAAAATGAAGCTGATTTGAGTTCTATCAATAAACTTTCACTTTTGAAGGAAGTTGCACTCGAACGTTTAAATATTGATTTAGAAAAAGCGGAATTTCAAAAAGAATGGCCCATGCTTATTCGGTTTTTTCGCATGAAACAACTTGAGAGTCAGTGGAATGCGTCTAAGCTAAATAATGAGATTCAAGGCTTTTTGAAAGAAACTTCATCGTTTAAGTTAAGTAAGAACTTAGGTGATGAGTTAAATGCGACTTTGCTTTCTTTGAAAGCGTCTTCTCAGGGCACATTGTCTCAAAGTCAGTTAGCTGTGCTTAGACCTTTTTTTGAACGATTATTCAAAGAGCTGCCTAAGGATTTTTCATTTCAGTCTTTTCCTCTATTAAAGAAGTTGATTCAAATGGAAATCTTGAAATCGGAGATGGAATCAGCTCCATTTTTTCAGGAAATCCAAAAAATAAAAGGACTCATTTTAGAGTCTTTAGTTTTGAATGAAATGGAAGAGCAGATAGTTATCTTATTGGAAAACGTTCGGTTATTAGAAAAAATATTTACCCTTCAATTAACACGCGATGAATATCAATGGTTAAATGAAGATGCAGGAGCTTTGTTGAGATTTAAACCTTCTGAAATAGTAAATCAATTAGAAAAACTAAATAGTGAAAAAAGAGTAAAAAGGCAAGTGTTTGAAGATATTTCATTCTTTAATAACGTGTTTGACGCGGCAATGAATTTTTATCTTGGAGCTGAAGAACGAGAAGTGTTTATGTTGAATCATGCTGAAAGGTATATGAAAGATAAAGGTGCCCGACAAGCTATTTTAGTTACGGGAGGGTATCACGCTGAGGCTGTACAGCAATTTGCTAAGGATAAGAAGATGTCTTATGTGCGGTTGACCCCTCAGATTTCAGGTGAGTTGAAGAGTGAGGGTTATTTGGAATCTATGTTGGAATCCAGAAAAAGCCCAGTTGTTGTTTCTCAAATTTCGGATGTGTTGAAATTACAATCCCAAAGAGCGTTAATCCTGCAAGGGAAATCTCCAGATTATTTTAGAGGTAGGTTGGAGTCTGCTCTGACTCAAAGTTTGGGTTCAGGCGTCAGTCTTGCAGCTAGCTTGGGTGGAAATGGAAACGGATCGAATGGTAATGGTTCGTCTTGGTTTGATGCATTTACCGACTCTCAGAGTGTAGATGCTGCATTGGAAGTTTTGAAACGATCTTCGTTGGGAAGTTCTAAACCGACAGAAAAAGTATCTTTTTCTAAAGATGGATCTATTGCTTTTGTGTCGTATCGTGACAATACAGCGGTTGCTTTTGATGTCCTTAGCAGAAAGCAATTACCCATTAACTTTGGAAGTCAGGTGCAATTAGGAGAAGTCTCTCCTTCGGGTAATTTGATTGTTGTAAAGTCCTTTACTTCAACGGATGTTTATCACGTAAAGACGGGCGTTAAGGTAGTAAGAGGAATGTCTAGCAGTGCGGTTGGATTTAAGTTTTCTCCAAATGAAAAGTATATTGCTTACACAACCCATGTTAGAACTGGAGGCGATTCGAGTAAGCAGTCAGCGGATCTTTATAATGTTGATTCTGGAAATAAGGTTGTTTTAGAAGGAGTTTCTTTGACAGCTGGAGGACTTGAGTTTTCAGATTCGGGAAACCTTCTCATTGTTTATCAAGATCGAGCTTCAGATCAGGCATATCAATTAGAAAACGACATAGCAACAAATATGAGTTCTGAATTGGGAAGTGATGTTTTGTCCGTAAATTTTCTAGGAGATACGGATATGGCTTTTGTGCGCTATAGAAACAATGAAAGTAAGGTAGTGGATCTTACTTTTGGGTTCGAAAGAGAAATCTCTTTTGACCTTCATGCAAGAAGAGCAATGATTTCTGCAGATGGAAAATATCTTGTTGTTCATTACACCTATTTTGATGAGAATAGGGAAGCGAAGAACTATGAGAAAATATATGATTTTTCTAAAGGAGAAGATATCTCATCTCAGTTTGGATTTGATTTTTCAGGGGTATACAGAGCTGTTTTTTCTCTAAAAGGAGAGTATTTATTTGTTGGGAGAAGGGATTTTGCAAGTGGGCAAGTTCAATATTTCTTTGAAGTCTACCGTTTGATTGATAAAGTTAAGGTCCGTACTTTCCCTATCCACTTAACAGGAGTTCCAGTATTTTCAGCTAATGGTCAATATTTATCTGCTGGAAATGCTAAAACAACAGATAGTAATTATGGAAGCGAAGTGCTAATTGATTTGAGAAGTGGAAAAATAACCACCTTGAAAGGTGTTGATGGTTACTCTGCCAAGATTGAGTTTTCTGAAGATTCCAGTCTTCTCTATTTTAAAAAAGATCGCGTAGGTGTTCTGGAAACTAAAACAGGACAGAATATAAGTGGGATTGTTGGTGGGGCAATGAGTTCATTTGCCATATTGCAAAATCGTTTTGTTGTGGCTAGTTCCAGTGGAGCTGTGGATGTTAAAATTCTTGATTTACAAGCTCTCAAAACGAATCCTATCTTCAAAAAAGCGATTAGAAGTTTTGGGAATGATTTTTCGGATGCTTTTAATCAATTAATTCAATTAGTTGCTTCTGAAAAAATAAAGACACGAGATCAGTTATCTGCATTTTTAATCGCATTTCCTTCTTTGAAGAATTTGAACTATACGGACAAAACGAAAGCCTTTAATCGAATTCTCAAAGCTGTTGCTGAGAGACGGTTGACTGTGCCTACGAATAGAGATGAGCTTCAAGATTTTGTTGATTATGCAGTAGGAATAAATGATCTTGAGCTTGAAACAGCGGCCGATGCACGCGCTGCTAAACCAAGAGTATCCAGAGCCAGAAGAGAAGCTCCTCCTAGAGTTGTTAAGAAAGGGGGCTTTTTTAGTCGATTTGTAAGTGGATCTGGGTCTTCTTTGGGTTCTTCTTTGGTGGAATTAGAATCTAATCCATTGAGTGCTCGTATTTCTGATGAGGACCTTTTAGCTGCTCGTAGGGTAACTGTTGATTTAATGGATGGGGTTCTTGGAGCTAATACGAAAGTGGCAGAAAGGTTGTATGCAGAGTTGTTTCCAAGCCAATCTCCTGCACTGGTAACTCAAAATTTAGTGAATGTTTTAGAAAATACTGATTCTGGGATAGAATCTTTAGGGTTTGATGTGGTAAAGCTTAAAAGTTTTTTTTCGAGTTTAGTTGATAAAAGTTTTGGTGTTGTTGCAATTCCACTTTCTGGCAAAACTAGTTTGGATGACCTTATTGGAGAGATGGAAAGTTTGAAGCTAATTTTGAAAAATCAACCTAATAAAGTAATCGTATTTGTATCTTCTGAAGCTGTGTATGGGGATGTTCGGGAGATGCTGTATTCTACTTATGACGAAAGAGTATTCTTGTTTGAAAGCACAGAAGGAATTGCTGGATTTTTGCCTAATTTGTATTTGGGGCAGTTTAATAATCTAGGAGAGAGTAATGCAAAATTAGCAAAACTGTTTTCTAGTAAAAGCAGAGAACTGGCAAAGAAGGTTTTGGGAAAGCTACCTACAATGTGGTTGCCAAAATCATCTTTGGTCGTTGCTCCAAAACAAAACTTTGAAGACAATATGTTGTTGGGACAAACTTCACGTCAATTTCACCAAAAGAACTACCCAGGCATTTCATCCAAAGATCTTTTTTCTGCGCATTTACTTTACGGATTATTGCTTTCTTCACAAGGAACATCATTGCTCCAAGATCGTATCCCCGAAGAATTAAAAATTGAGATGAGAGGGAATCAGTATTTCATCCAGTTTAACTCACAATTCATAGACCAAATCATGGATCTTATCCAAGCAACTCGCCGTATCATGATTGCTGCATAAGAAAAAGAGTATAAGCTCTCTTTTTCTCGTGAAGCGGAATTCTTATGCGAGAGTGTCATCCTGAGTATAACGAAGGATCTAAGGTCCTCTTACTTTAATCTAAGATTCTTCGTCGTTTAGCTCCTCATCTAAGGTGCCAGGCACTTTAGGTGCCTGGCACCTTAGAGGGTTCCGTTTTTTGTTCAATCTAAAGCGTGCCACTTAGCGTATTCTTAAGTGATATCGCCTCATGCATTGCTATTTCCATATAAATAAACCCATAAAAATGACCAAAAACTACTTAACTCATTATATAGTAATAGTTTAACTAGTTTTTAAATATTTTTATAATTATTTGTATTATGATCATTTGCATGGTAAATTTAAACGATTATATTTCCTAAGAAAGGATATTTCATTGCATGGTGAAATGTCGTAATTTCCTTAAAATTATTGCTTTTATAACGCTCATCTTCTTTCTTTTGACTGATTTGTCTCAGAATGCAGTTTATGCCTATGAGGTGGCGTTAAAAGTAAATCCGCAGGCCCAACCATTGTGGGTGCGTCCGAGTATAGGGAAAATTGTTACTTCAACCTCTCAATCTTCAAATAGTCCTAAAATCATACACATTTTAGATGCTCATTCTGAGCCTGGGGCTCAGCGTAGCATTAAAGAGCTTGTGTTGGATGTAGCTCAACAGCGTAAAATAAAACATATTTTTGTTGAGGGTTATGAAGGAGAAATTAAAACTCCTTGGCTCCAGAAAGCAATTCAACAAACAGAGCAAAAAGAATCTCCTGTAATCGAATGGTATATTGAAAATGGATATCTTACGGGTGGTGAAGCTGCTTATCTATCAAATCCTAGCTTAAAACTTCATGGTATTGAGTCTTCTCAGTTATACGAAAAAAACTTATCCCTTTTAAAAGAAATATTAGAGAAGAATCAGCATTACTCTGAACGGATGAAGGTCCTTAAGAAAAATGTTAAAGCTCTTTTTAGGCGGGAATCAAATTCAAAGTTATGGAATTTTTGGAAAGAGTATCAAGGGAAAGAATTGACGGTTGCTGATTTTGAAATAGTTCAAAATTTAGCCAATTCTTTTAAAGATGTATTTAAGCTTCGTCCTGATCAATTAAAATCTAAATTAAAAGAAGGGGGAATGGATTCTTTAGAAAAAATTATTCCTTATGTAGAAGCCCTGGATTTTAATCGTTTAGAAGAGGAATTGAATGAAATCTTGAATGCAATTGAGATTGAATTGGAAGATCAGCCCGAAGTATTAAGTCGATACGAAAAGGAATTAGTTCAAATACGGCTTAAAAAACAAGATTCAAAAAGCTCGTTTTTTGAGTGGTTACAATTATGGGCAGTTTTCGTGGGTCTTAAAAAAGAAAAATATGTTCAGTGGCAGCTTTATTCTGAGTTTCTTAATTTAACTCAAACTCAACAATTTGTTTCGTTTGATTCTGATTTAAAGAAAATATATCAAATGATTTGGTTTCAATTAAGTTCTTCAAATAAGGATAAAGATTGGCATCAAAGGCATCAATGGATTCAACTTCTTGAAAAAAGCACTCATCTTAAGCTTAGTTCAGAGGAATACTTTCAGTTTAAAAACACTTTTATTCAATTGCAATTCAATAGCTTGGAGTTCTTAAAAGAGGCTCAGAGTTGGATCGATTGGGACTTGTTAGATCAGTTTTATTTAATTGCTATGCAGAGAGACGAATCTATAGTTATTAACTTAGAAAAGCAATTAAAAGACCAAGGGATAAAAGAAGCTATTTTGATTACAGGTGGTTTTCATCAACCAGGCATCCAAAAGCAAGCAGGGCTAAAGGATATGAATTATGTAGCAATTAGTCCTAAGTTTAAATCTCAACACAACTATCAGTTGTACCATAAAAGAATTGAAAATGAGTTTCACTCTGATCTTACTTCAATAACAAAAGATTCACTTTCTGAATCAAAAAATCTTCAAAAAAACACAGAAAAATTACTTCAGAAAGAACAGTCTCACACACCTTTAAAATCAGGAGAATATTTAGAGAGTAAACTTAATTTTAATTCCAAAGATAAGCTTGTTTCTGCACATCTCATCAAGGATGTTAATAGATTGGCTGCAGGGATTGAGTCTGAAAAATATGAACGCTTAAAGAAGTTAATAACTATTTGTCGTAAGGCAGATAGGAGTCAATTTAATGAATTATGGAAAAAACACAGAAGTTTCTTTTTGCATTCAAGAGAATTGAACTTTTATCTTACACAAGAATCTCCAGAGTTTAAAATTTTCACTTTGTTTTTGGCTGCATATCAGAATAGCTCTGGCGAGCAAGAAGAGCTGGAGCTCTTAAGAACTTTGCTCAAAAAACAGAGGCGTGATGAAGAAGACCTTGTGGGAAGGTTGCTTGATAAAAATGTTCTCAAAATAATAAATGAAAGAGGTTTTCAAATCCTCCAAAATTTAACAGAATATGAAAAGGAAAGCACAGCTATATATCAATGGAGTTCTATTAAGAAAGAAGTTGAAGGATATCAATTAAGAAAGCTTTTAAAAGGAAAAAAACATCGAAAATCGATACTAGCACACTTGGAAGATATGAATGAATTCAATGTCGATGGAATGTTAAAGGTTTGGCTGAATGGGGCTTATTCTAGTTCAACCGTTGTTCCTCGCTTAAAATTGGCAAGGCCAGATTTTCAGGAAGAGTTTTATTGGGCTTTGTCTAAATTAGCACTTTTAGAAATTCCGACTGAAGAGTTGAGCGAAACTGGCACGTGGTTAGATAAAGTTGATTCGCGTTGGGTGAATCGTTTGATTAACAAAGTCCTTCAACTTCCAAGTAAGGTATTGGATACAGGCGCGGAAGATCTTGAAGAATTGAATAAGGTGTTAAGAAGTAACTATTCGATGGAAGTTAGTTCCGTAAGAACTGCAAGGAATGAGGCATTACTCACATCTGTTTTTCAACAATTTTATGGGATGTTTCCAGTTGCTGTATTACATTCTAAAAAAATTAAAAAAGTCAAAGTTGGTGTATCTCGAGATTTGCTTTCAGAATTATTCCCAGAAGGAGATGTTCAGGGGTTTTACCTGACAACAGAAGGTGTTGAAGATGGAACTATTGTTATTGCAGATGGACTTAACTTTGAAGATTGGATCCAGACACTATTTGAAGAGCATGGACATTTTCTGGAAGAAGTTGATTCAGATAAAGAAATTCAAGATTATTTAAAACTTCATCCTGAACATCGAGATTTGACACATGAAATTGGAAGATTCTTAACGGCGTATTTAAAAGGTGAGAAAATAGAAGATATTTCAGAAGAAGCAGAGTTTAAAGAATTGCTGTTCAATTTCTTTGAGAATTTAGGGTTTGTCCCTCAAGTAGATACGTTTAAAGCTTTTGAGAAAAATGTTATAAATTGGACTGAAACAGCAGAAGCGGAAGAGTATGTCTATGATGTTAAGCAGGAATTAGAGCTAAGAGAAATAGTGCTGAGCAATAAAGAAGTGGCTTATCAGTTTAATGATCGATACCGTCTATTAGTACCGGCTCTTCAAAATTATTTAAAAGGCGATAGGGTTCAGCGACGAGAAGTACTTAAGGCGATAGAGAAAATACCTGCTGTTCACGTCAATATTTTGCCAGAGCAATTTAAAATAAAGTTTGAGAAAGAAATTACTCTACGTTTGATTCATATAGCAACACATGACGATCATCGCACAACTCATCCAAACCCAAGAGATGTTGCTCGAGATGAGTTGTTTACCCTATGGAAAGGAAGGGGGCCTGATTCTGTTACTACGGATATCATTGCAGATCATTCAAGTAATAATATTCCAACTTGGAGTATTAGAAATAAGCCTAGAGAGTATGCTCAAAAATTTTTACTAGAATTGTGGATGAGAGAAGGTTCGCAGAAAAGAATGAGTCGATTGATTGATATAAAAACTATGAATAGAAGTTCGCCTTGGAGATTAGACAAAATATCTTTAAAAGAATGGGAGTCTCTTGCTGAGAAAAACAAAAATCCTTGGTGGAAATATATTCTGACTTTACCTTTATCACTATTAACGAATGCATCCTTTTTAATTTGGGGAATTAGTTCTTTTCTTATTACAACATTTTTTGTTTTAGTGAAAATGATACCTCTTATTGTACAACATCTATTTGTCGCATTTGTTTTTTCGCCATCAATTGCATTTAGAGGATTCTTTTTTGAGAATACTCCAAAGCATTTAACTTCCAATAAGGATTACGGACCTTTCTATGGTTTGCCAGCCCTTCTAAGCTTAGGAGGAAGCGTTATTTTGGCCCACCCGTATTTTGCTTTACTCAATTTGACTTCTTTAGCTACTTGGGGGCTTTCAATTTTATTTGGGATTATTGGAGCTATCACACTAAGTTTTATCGTGTTTTTCTTGAGTCAATTGATCATCTCTGAGCTCTTGATGAGTCTTGATGAGAAACAATTCTCAGGGAAGTTCTTTAAATTTATTAAATATATTTCTTCAGAAGAATTTATGTTGAATACTTTTCCTAAAGTAAAAGACTCATGGAAAGATCGATTTCTTCCTTTGCCAGGTTTGGTCTATGCTGTTGGTTTTTATCGTTCAACATATATTGATACCATGCTAGGGAGTCATATTCGTGGGTTTAACTACGCATCTCAATTTAATGATCTAAGCCCAGAGGTGTTGAGAAAATATAAGGATGATGTCGAAGAATCTCTTAAGCAGATCTCTGTTAGTGAATTTCTTCTATTAAAAGAGCATGTTATTGATTTATATCTCGAAGCAATTATGGCCACTTTAATTTCTAGAGCCCATATGAATAATTCAAGAACTGATGAGAAAAATTATGCGGAATACTTTATTTTTGAATTATGGAAAAATAAAAAGTATTTTGATCGAGTTACGGATTTGATGGGGGATTCTAAGTTAAGACCCACGACATGGGGGAGTTCTCAGATTAAACTCCCTAATGTAAATAGTCTTATGACGTTCTATCCTCAAAAAGCCTTTTTAGAAGTGATTAAATTAGAAGGGCGTTTTCAGAGAATTACTAAGCTAATCTCGAGCAATGGATATTCGTTGGATCTTTTTTCTCTTAAAGATTTGGCAATTATCTATGGGAAGTATCGAGCAGGGTTACCTAGAAAAATTATACAGTCCGTCTTTCTGGTTTCTACGAGTTTGTTTTATTTATTTTCCTCTTTTTTGTATCACAGTATTCTAATTCCTATTTTAATTCTTAAATTAATACCAGCCTTAATTGTAGGTATTTTTGTTTTTATGAGTGCAGTTCCTGCATTTGTAAGATTCTATTTTAATGACGACAGAACGAGCTATGAAGATCTTAAAGCACCCGCTTTTATTATCGGGGTGATTCAAATGATTGTTGGGGGGGTGGTTGGAGCAAAAATTACATTAGGAACACTGTTTGGGGTTCAATTGGCTTTCTGGGCAAAAATTGCTTTAGGGTCATTGTCTTTTCTTGTTGGCAGTTCTTTGCTAGTTTTATTCGTAATGTTCGGTATGTATTTATTTTTAAAATTTCTAGATGAACCTTATTTTCAAAGTGGTATATCTAACAATTTGAGCAAACTCATTGAAAAGCCATTTTTTTACGAAGGGTTCTATAAAGTTCCAACATCATTTAAATCGTTATTTCTTCCTTTGAAGTATTTAAATTTTGTTTCTCCCTATAAAACAGACATATATAGGAATGCCATTTCTTCTAAGATAGAGAATTCTAGGTTGAGCGCTTCAGATATGAATGACCTACCTGGTGCTGTGCGAAAAGATATGAGGTCGAAAATAGCTAGCAGAATATGGTTGGACTTCACTTTAGGGCAAATACTAAACTTGAATAAAGATGTAAAGAGAGAATTTGAAGAAGAGGTAACGAGAAGGTTAATTCAACTTAGTGAAACTCAGGGAGGGCATATAGCTCATGACTCAAGAGTGGAATTATTGCGGTTTTGGTTAGAAAGAGGAGCGGAATCAAAAGTAACCCAAGTGATAGCGTATGAGAATGATGTAAAGATAGGTTTATGGGGTTCTTTTAGAGTATCGAGTGACTTAATATCAGAATTTACAATAGCAGTTAATGGAGGCGATGTAGAGCCTCTTAGAGTTGTGTATGAATTAATGAAGAAAGAAGGCTTGAAAAGACCTATTTCCCGTTTGGTGGATAAAAAAAGTTGGAGTTTTGAGAACATTTTGAGTTTGCAGGAAATAGAAAAGCTCTATTTGTCTAAACAGGTCTCATTTCTTAAGAAAATGCTGTTTTTTATTTTGAAACTACCTTTAGAAATTATTCGTATTGTGAGAGGTGTTTTAGGGTTTGTTGTCGATTTAGTCCCTGCCTTTGTATCTTTAGGGTTTATTTTATTATATACCATTTTTTTAGCAGCATTAAGCCCAGGTTATACCGTAAATAAATTAATTGATAGAGGTCCTGAGTTGGGTTTTTCTGATCTTCTTTCTTTGATTGTCTTTGTATCAGAGTGGCTTTTGCTTGCCAGTCTATTAAATGGAAAAATTAATATAGCCCTTTTGACAGCGAATCCAATTGGCTTTATTGCTTTGATAGCGGTTATTTTGGTTGTGACGGCTGTTTTAGAGAAAGTTTTCTCTGATCATAATTATAGGAATGATGTTGTTGAGGATTTGATATTTTCTTCTGAAGTTCCTGGAAATATTCTGAAATATTTCTTTGTCGAACGTCTATTTAATAAGAATTTTTCTTGGTTTAAAGGGTGGAGAGACGTATTGTCACCATATCAAAGTAAGCAAATTCAAAAGGCTTTAATTAAACGTATTTCTGAAACAAATTTAGCAGTGAATCTAAATGGTCTTAATAAGAAATCAAGAAAGGTATTTAAATCAGCTGTAGCTGAAGCTGTATATAAGACTATTGAAGTTAGAGAATCAGACAAATTGTCCCCTGAATTAAAGAAAGAACATGAAGAAGCTTTGGTTCGTGGGTATTTATATCACCGGAAAATCACTCAATTAATAAATTTTTGGGAGAAACAGGGCGTTGAGTCTAAGATCCCATCTATTTTAATATCTGAACATAATAATATAGGGTTGAGTGACCTTATTAATTTTATGGATATAGACACCCAGAGGACTTTGTTGAGGATTTGGGCAGAAGCAGAGGATGGACGCGGAATAACTGAATTGATGGATTTAGTTCAGTGGAATTTCAGTGACGAGATAAGTCTAGAAGATCTAAAAATCATATTTCAAAAACAAAAAACCTCTTTTTTTGAATCTGTATGGACAAATAGTATGAAGTTTATGTTATATCCTTTTACTTTTATGTTGGGGGGATTGAAGGTTCTCATTATTCTACTTCCTCTGATAGCAGGTTTTTTTGAGATTTTATTAGGGAGTATATTCAATTTAATTTGGAGTGCTTTTAGTCTTGCAAAACTTATGCTTATTAGTGTGTTTAGAGTTCCGTATTCTGTAACTGCCTTAGCAATCACTCAATTGTTTTTTGGAAAAGACAGTGGTGGAGAAGGGTGGGATGTCCGGGTTTGGGGAGTCATTAAAATGGCAGGTTTTCTTACCTCTTTGTCAATCCTTAGTTATGGAGCAATGTTTTATTTTGGATTGGGTCTGGTTAAAAGCTACCTTCTTATGGCTGGGGCTTCATGGAATCTGATGAGTTTAGCTGTTGCAGATGCATTTATTGTTTTTGGAGGAATCACATTTATTCTTTCTGCTTTGTATGGGGTTGATAGATTGTTATTTAAAGGACATGTCTTTAAGAAAATGAAAGAGTGGAATGTGGATGTGTTTATTCTTAATTACCCAACACGACCTAGTTTTTTTGTTTTTGGAAATGCAGCTAAAAAAATAGGACTTCCTTATAATCTTAAGTTTTTGCCTGCAGAAGAGAGTTTTGAGTATTGGAATAGACGTAGTCATGGGCATTTAAGCAATATGGTTAAAAAAAGAGTTGGGAATTTGAGTCTAAGTGAAGTGAATGACCTTCCTATGGAGGTGGTGGAAGTTTTCTATTATGAATTAAAAGATCATTTAAAAGATTGGAATTACTACACATTAATAGAACTGACAAAAGAAAAGAAAGAAAAATTCTTGAATTTTTTATTTGCACTATTAATTGAACGTTTGCAGACAGAAGAAAGCTATTCAGATACGTTGATTAAAGTTTATTCTGATTTACTGAAGGTGTTGGATGAACCTTCTGTTTTGATTAATAAATTAGAAGAAAGTAGGGCCTTTTTGATTGGTTCTGAAGAAGCTAGGAATTTATGGAAGACGGCACATCGTTTAACGCCACTTAAAGATTATTTTGAAATATTAAAAGAGAATCAAGAGGTTCCTGCCGGGTTAGATGTTATTTTCTCAATTTCTGATTTTTTCAGAGTTGTATTTATGGCGCCTATTGCATTGCTGTATGTATTAATTGCATTTCCATTAGAGTTTATAAGGGTATTTTTTGAGATAATAACAGTTAATCGTGTTTCTGTTCCATGGACAACACCTATTATTAATATAAGTGTTGGGGTTATTGCTTTTATTTACAGCTTGGCATTATTACCTTTTCAGAGGCTTGGATTGATCGTTGTGAATATATTGACTGGTTTTCGCTTTAATTCTAAGTTGGTATTCTATGACCTGCTTTTTCAAAGGGAAATTGTTTATAAATATCTTTCTGCTCAAAACTACAGGAAACGATACTCTTTAAAGGAAATTTTATTCAGAGAAGAAAATGTCAAAAATTCAGCTCGTTTTATTTACTCTACTAAGTCGCCAGATGCATATATACGTGGGTTGATTAAGGATAAGTCAACAACAGCAGAATTGAACGAATTTGGCATATTAGACCCGAGTGAATTGAAAGTGGTTGAGCCTTCCTTTAAGTACCGCCTTAAAAATGAATGGAGTCTGGAGCAAATACAAAAGCTTCCTATTGGAATATTAACTCGGTATTTTGATGAAATTATAGAAAAATATTTAGAGGTTATTAACGAATCTCCAAATGATGTTGCTGTGAAAAATTTTGTTTATCAGAGTTTGCTTCAGATGTGGTTGCATGGAGATATACGTGTTGAAGATTTATTCAAGGATAAGACTTTTGATGTTGGATATTACACCTATGATCAACTGATTGAATTGTATAAAAGTTACTCTCAGCCAACAGAATATATAATTAATGAAGTTGAAAAATTACTTCAGAGTCGTATGAACCATGATATGTTACTTAGGATGACTCCAGGAATGAAAAGAGATTTTCATGATTTGATTGTAGCTGAAATCAGAGTTATGAGTCTTCAAGAAATTATAAGAATTTCTCCAGAGGATCAAGAACGGTATAAAGGTATCGTATTAGAACGCATTATAACTTTAGCTAAGACTGGAGACCTTGCGGCTGTTGCTTATCTTACGGCTAAAATCCTCAAAAAAGATGCTTTTGTACTTAAAGCATTAGAGTCAATTACTTCTATTGATGTCTCGTATGATGCGTACAGTGATGTTATTAAATACTTTGAAGCCTCTTCGGGTCGTATTCCTTTTGTTGTTACCTCCTTAAAGAAGAAAATAATGCGAGAACCTTCAACTCGCGTTTTAAGTGGTGAAGATGTGGATAAGGTATTACCTAAAGAAATAAGAGATGTATTTAAGGCTGAGATTGTTGCTGTTCTTGAAGCTCAATTGACTCGAATTGGAAAAGTGAATTCGGGGAAGTATTCTTTTGCTCAAATGGAGTTAATTCGTCTAGCGCTTTCAGGTTCCGAAAAGTCTGTTGAAATTTTGAAAAAGATACCCTATAAACATAAATCTTTTGCAACTCTTGTCCGTTTGATAGCAGTTCCTACTTTAAGAGATTATGAGTGGATTGGCGAAGATGAGGAAGGGGATGAGTACGAATTTACTGTAGAAGAAGAAATAAATAACACACGTTTATTTATGATTGATTCGGATGTTACCTACCTCATTGAAGAGTCAGGGTATGACCCTTTGAAATTTATTGATGCGCTATGGGCAGAATACAAAAATCCTCGATCAAATCAATATACATTAGACAAATCAGACATCAATTTTCTGTATAAGTATTTATCGCAGGAGGAAAGTTTTGTTGATGACAAACTTATGGCAGTTAGGTTGTTGTCTCATATTTTAAAAGAGCCAAAATGGGCAAATGAGATTGGGCCAAGCATTGATTGGTTATTGTCTAAATTAGATCAAAACAAGAATAATGAATTGGGAGCAGCGATTCTAAATACGTTAGTTGAGTTTGGCCAGCAGCAACATTTATCTTCTGTATTAAAACCGTACCAAGAAAAAATTGTCAAAGTTTATGAAAGGAGATATTTGACTTCAAGATCTTTAAAAAGGAAAGTTGAAAGATTTGCTTCAAATGAAGGTGATAGGCTAAATTTAATGGTGGCAGTTTTAGGCCCTGAGAAACTTCAAGAAAATGAATTAGCACAATTTTTAGATGCATTTGAATATATAAGGACAGATAAAAATCAATCTATGATTGTTTCTCTGATAGTGGAGATGGTAGAAAAGAATATTCTGTATTTTGGGGATGATAAAGGGAAATTAAGTGTTCGTAAATTCTCTCCTCATCGATTCATAAAGGCTTTGGGGGAGATAGGAACAAAGGATGCTTTCATTATCCTAGAAGAAATTGTTGAAAAATCTGAAAAGTGGAAAGTGAGATTAGGGGCTTATATTGAATTGAGAGACAATAATGTGGATTTAAATGGAGCTACTTTGAAAGTACTTCGTTCTAGAGAGAGAAACAAAGTTAAAAGATCGATAGCAAAAGAACGGTCAAAGTATAAGCCTGTGGATTTGCTTAGAATTTATAACAACCCGAAAACATCTCCAATTATTATGGCAGAGATACGTGCTATTGTTTTTGGAGACAATTTACATGAACCTAATATTCGACGTTCCTATAAAGATGTTTTAGAGCGATTTGGCTCGGAAAAATTAACGGAAAAAGGAGAGGTTTATCTCTTTGAATTAGTCCAAGGGATTGTTCATGTTAATCATCCCGATTGGGCGCTGACTTTGCTTAACATGTATGAGCAATTAACAAATGTAGATCTAAAGAAAGAAATATTGAATTTAGTAGCGAATGCAAGGCCTTCAGGGGCTGATAGAACTTTGAGGAATTTATTGCGTAAAGCTCTTATAGAGTCTTCGATTAATGAGGAACTGTTGAGTGTTCTTATTGAAGTGAATGGCCGTTTGGCGAATGAAAGCTCAGAAAAGTTTATTATTGAGATCTTTAAGGATGAAAAAATATCTGCGAATTTGCGTCAAAAAGCTTTAGAGGCACTAGGAAAAATTTCTTCAACGGTCGAAGTAATGAAAGTGATTAATGACGTTTTTGATAAAAGCTTGTATCGTTACGTTGCTGAGCAAATCAAATTAAGTGCTATAGATGGAATTCGCTATAGAGCTTCTCAGAATATATCCGATAGTGAAAAAGCATTTGAAGTTGCTGAATGGATTATGAAACAATTAAAAAAAGAAAAAGTTTTGGAAGCTGTTATTGAAGATGATAGAAGTAAAGCTAAGAGAAGAATCAAAAGATCTTTAATCGAAGTTGTTTTTGGGAAACAGTATCGAAATAATATTTTAGAGCTCTTGTTTTCCTACCCAAAAACAAAATACAGGGCTATCTATAGACGTTTGAATACAGGAAGGCTTTATCATGGAGCTGCCCCTGAAGGAACGTTGAACGAAGAAGATGTTTTTCCTAAAGGGCAATGGCTTATTCGTTCTGTTACAGGAACAGAAGCTTTTTTAGATGGAATTACTCGAGGTTTACAGCCTCCTATTACGGATCGTAAAGCAAGAAATCAGGGGAAATCAGATGTCCGTTATATAGCAAATGAATATGATTATGTGATCCGAGAAGGTGGCGGTGGTTATGGGGCGGGTAGTCAGCAATTTATTGATTATAACGGAGCTCTATTTTTGATTCCAAGCGAATATTACAATGAAGCCAAAATTACAAGAGGTATTGATTTTGGGCATAGAAAGCTACCTGTCATCCCTTTTAAAGGACTTATTCCTGTAAGTCAATTAGGGGTTGTATTTATAAAACAAGAACATTTTCAACAACTCAAAGCAATTAAAGAACAGTTAATGGATGATAGAGGAGAGGTGATTACATCTCTGAGAGCGAGTGATTTTTTTGATAAATCCAGTGGTAGGTTTGGGGTGGGAGAAAGAAAAATGTCTCCTGCTGAGCTGGATCATTTTCGATTAATTGATGAAAGTGAGATTTATGAGGAGGTAATCAGAAATCAAAATCCATTTGAAAATGGAATGGGTATTCTGGTAGGTGTGCATAGCAATGAAGATAATCACTCTTTTGTTGATGCTCTTAATCGAATTATTCGTCGTGGTGAATTGAATGGCGTGGCTTTAGATCAAGCGAAAAAAGATGAAATAAGCCATTTTTTTAGAGAAACTCCTAATTCGGATATAGCTGAAACAACCTTCCTTTCTAAATTGGCAGATTATTTCAATGAAGACGGAAAAATTAAAATAACTTCATGGATGTACATGTTGATTCAGGGGCATGAGCTGAGTGAGGATTTAACGGGGACTACTCCTTGGGGACCTTTTGGGTCTAACAAAGCTCGATTTATGAAAAGAAAATCGAATGGAGATGAGTACTACGTTAAATTTTACCCTGAAATTAACCAATTAAGAACAGAGTATGTTGCTTGGAGAATGGCAAAAGAGTTAGGGGTAAATGTGCCCACAGATGTGCGTATTATTAAAATGACACACCCAGGAACGGGGAGTACGGAATATGCCATTGCTAGTAAAAGAATTCCGGGACTTATAGAAAAGTTTCCAGAAGGTTCAGATGAGCAACTGAGAAAAAGCAATGAAGTGTTAGAACGTTTTTTGTTTGATATGATTACTCTGAACTATGATGGTAGAGCAAAACAAAATAACGGAATAGATAATTCTGTAAGACTTAATGGAAATCCTGTCGTTTGGGACTTTGGAGGCAGTTTTCACTATCGGGCTCGTGGGACTTTAAAGAATGAGGGTTTTAATATTCAAGCCATCAAAGATTTTATGGGTGACCCTACCGATATAACAAAGCCGGGGACCTATGCCTCTGTAGCAATTACCGATTATGAGAGAGAGTTTTTTGGATTTATTCAAACGGAGTTAGGTAGAGCCGCTCAAAAAAGAATGGCGAAAAAAATAGCTAAATTAACAGATAGGCAAATTAAGCAAATTGTTTATTCTGCAGGTTTTGAAAGTAAAAGCGATGAAACTGTAGCAAATAATATTATTACAACTCTGAAAGAAGCACGAGCTTATGTGAAAGAAATCTACCAGTTATCGGATGTTGAAGGCAGTCGTCAAGTAAAGAAAATGTTAGAGACCGATGATGTTACTTTTAGATTGAATATTAAAAAGATTTTTAAATATTTACCACCCCCTTTATTATCTTTGATGGAAAGACCCGCGGGAAGAAGAGGTAAGGATGGTCGGGGTCGTCCATTGGCTCTTGATATTCAGCAACACACTCAAAATGTACTTAAGGGTGTGGATACAGATGGTTTTAATAGCATTAATATACCAGGTATGAATCCAAGAGCTTTAATTCGAGCGGCAGCTTTGATGCATGATGTTGGGAAAGCCACGATAACAGCAGATAAAAAGACTGAGAGAGCTCTTTATGATGAACAACATTTACTTCACGAAGAAAAATCAATTGAGTTTGCTTATCAGTTTCTACCTTCCTTAGGGTTTTCAAACGATGAAATTAAAATTGTTGAGGCTATTTTAATTGCAGATCAATTTGGAGACATGTTTAAGCATCACGCTAACCCAAAACCTAGAACCCCTCAAGATTTAGTAGATAACGCTTTTACGCCTTCGGAGGAATTGAAAGACAAGTTGAATCGAAGAGACCTTTTTAGAATGGCTTTTGCTTTGTATAAGGCGGATATTATCAATGATGGAGCAGGGAGTCTCTATCGTATGCATATAGAACCGGCAAGGAAATCTCTCGATGGAAAACCTCATTTTAAAGGGTTGTATAAAGAGAGAAAAGTATACCCTAAAGCTAAAGTGATTTATGATTTGGTTGAGCTGTTAGAAAAAAAAGAATTTGAGGAATTAATAAAAACCCAGTTTGTTGCAACGATGCTGGATATTGACGGTACTTTAACGCTTGAGCATGGCAAATTGTCAAAAAAAGCGATAGAACTTTTAGTTAAATTGCTAAAGGGTAAGGTTTTTGTTTCTTTCGCAACGGCTCGATTGGCGAGTAAGCCCGAAATGAAAAAGGTGTACGAGGCATTGAGAACTTCTGGGATGGATGATGAGGATGCTAGGTATCTGATTGTTTATGCAGATAATGGAGCAGAAATATTGGATGGCTTCGGAAATTTAGTTCGTCAGCCAAAAAGATTGTGGCCTGGGAATTATAGTTTTAGAAGAGGCGAACAGGACGTTAAAGGGGTTTTGAAGACAATGGGAATTGTTCTTAAACAAGCAAAATCAGAAAAAGAACTGACAGAAAAAAACCATGCATTTTTACAAAAAAGGAAGAATTACTTTCGATTACATTTCCGGGATATAAGGAATGCGCTACCTTATGTAACCCGATTACAGGCTGCATTGGTAACGGACGGAATTCCCTTTACAGCTATGATTAGTGGGAGAAGGTCTATTGATTTTATGCCTCTGGGAACAGACAAAGCTTCTTCTCTGGAAGATTTTGTTGAACACATAGAAAGAGAAACGGGAGTTTCGGTTCATGTAAATGAGATTTTAAAGATTGGGGATCAGGGCGAGTTTTATGGTAATGATTATAGTTACCTTCAGTTTAATGGGATTTCAGTAGGAAAGAAAAACCGAGAACATGTTTATCCGCTAGCTTATATCAATGATAAAGGTAAAAGAGTTATGGGTGAAAAAGCTACCATGGAGATTATGGTTAAGGCTAAATACAGAGCCCTTCCTATAATTAGAGAAAGAGCGGAGCTAGTTCCAGATCAAATTACTTTTGAGGATTTTAAGCAATCATTGGATAAACATCAGTCCGAGATTAGAGGTACTTACTTTGTTCGACCGGAAGATAAAATTCGTTTTGTTTTAAATTATCTAGAACGTACTTCTTTGGTTTACAGGGCATTAAAAATAATTGCTGACGAAAAAATGCTTGTAGATCCTAATAAAGGATTGCGTTCAACAGAGGATATTGTGGAGCTGTTAAAAACAACTAAGTTAAAATTGAGCGATTTAGAGCGTGAAAAGTTAGAATATATTTTAGAGTATTTTGTGTTTGCTATCTTTGGAAACCTAAATGTTTCTGTGTATGCAAAAGCACCCGAAGTTATTCGTGAAGATATTAAAGATGCGATAGTTTCAGTTGTTCTGCCAAAAGTGAGTAGGCGTATTGAAAAAACTGTTTTATCAATGAGTCCATTAGCTCAAATATTTTCAATTGGAAAGAAGACTCATTGGCATGTGATTGAAGAAGCTTTTGAGGAAAGAATATACTTGAATGATGGAAAGAAGAGAGTGGTGCATTATGATGGAGAGAAGAATTATTTTGTTTTAGATATTTACGACTCCGAAGAAGCTCAAACTCCTGTAAAACAAATCCCTATCCTTGCCCTCAGAACTTCCTTCAATCCTTTATACCGATCTCTCTTAATTACAAAAACTCAGTTTGAGCTTTTAACGGCAGAAGAAAAAGAACAGCTGTTATTGCATGAGGCTGTAGAAGAATATGTGGAAGTAGAGGAATCCGATAGGGTAAGTAAATATATTAGAGTTAAATTAGAAGAAGTTCTTACAGGTAATCTGCACAGTGAACGTATCCTTTCTTATTATGATATTTCCATTAAGAACATTAAATCTTCCCATGAATTAGCTGAGATATTTGAAAAAATAGCAACTTTTCTTGGTAACCCTAACCTATATGAAAGAGAACCTAAAAATGTAGTCATCAGTGATTTGGATCAGAAAACCAACTTAATTTCGATTTTACTTGGAGGTATTCCGACAGTGGCTTCTTCGATGGAAGATTTGTACGATTATCTCAATCAAAGAATACAGGTGAAAGGATTAGAGCAATTTATAGATGAGATTAGAATGTTATCAGAACAGTTAGATGAAGGTGAGAGTTTAAAACAAAAGATCGAATTGAAAATTCTGGAAAATACTATTTTAAACATGGATTTAGAAGAGGAATTCTCAATATCAAAAGTGCTTAAACGAGTTCAGGAAGTGATTAAAGGGATTGATGTAGAAAGTATCAAGGGGAAATTAGAGAACGTTGGTGATGAAGACCCTCTTAAAGATGTGTTTCAACTGTTAGGCGCTGGCTTAACAGCAGTATTTTCTGAAGAGGCTTTAAGTGCATCCAGTTTGGGAGAGAAAGGTTCGAGGGTAGAGAATTTATTTTTTGATGCTTTAAGGTTAGAAGAAGAAAAATATCTTATTATAAAAGCTTCTGTTTGGAATGATTTGCTTCGGAATTCTGAAGTCGAAGAAGTGGTGGGTGTTCAACAGTTCTTAAGTTTAGCTAATAGCCAAATTATAATTATTAAAGATGAGAAAGTTGTGCTTCAAGCGGATTATGTAAATAATCAGCAATTTAAATTTGTTGATAGAGACCTTGAATCCCTGTTGAAGCAACTTAAAAATAGTCTCGGGAAGAATAGAACGTTTTATCCAATCATTAACTATTCGAACTCAGGCAGTGCAGATCGATCAGATAATCACATTGTTCTTGAGCGATCTCCTTTTGCTTTGATGGCATCTTTATCCCTTCTTTTAGATCAGGGAAAAAACCGAGAAGGTTATTTCTCCAAAGAATCTGGCCGATATAGAGTGCGATTAGAAGAGTTTACAAAACACCTCTTCAAGAATGCAATGGCACAGTATTTAATCCAGATTGCTGCCTAATTACTTATAAATAAACCCTTTACAGAGATCTCCTTCCTTAATTCTCTAAAGATTGGTACAATACATGTTTGTTTGCAGACCAAGAGAATGTCTATACAGAAGAATGAATTTAAGGAGATAGCCATGGTTGAGTCGATTAAAGAATTGAGAGCTATTTGCCAGAAACCTCATTATAAGGAAAAGGGGTATGGTAACTGGTATGTCCGCCATATTATTCGAGATTTAGCTTTGTATGTAACTCGTCCCTTGCTTTATACCTCGGTGACAGCGAATCAAGTCACGTTTTTTTCTATATTAATAGGGATTGCCTCAGCAGTCGCTTTTGCTTGCCCTACTGCTTGGGGGCTTTTTCTTGGGGCTCTTCTACTTCAATTTTGGTACTTATTAGACCATGTGGATGGTCAGGTTGCTCGATATAGAAAAACAGCAGGTGTTACGGGGGTATTTTTTGATTATATAACGCATTATACGGTGCATTCAGTTATCTTTATCGGGTTGGGTGTGGGAGCTTATTTCAGTCAGGGACATGTGTTCATGTTGGTTCTGGGTGCTATTAGCGCCTTATTTATGGCTTTTGTTTCTATGTTTTTTGATGCGAAGTGGAAAGCATTTTTTCACTGGATCGATTTTAATCAGTGGCGGTCGATTGATATTGTTAACACTAAAGATGAGAGTTCTTCTCAATCAAATGAAAAATCTAAAAATATATTTAAAATTTGTTTTATCTTCTTGTGTAAATTGACAGACATCCATGTCTTAATGAATGTTTTGACCTTTGCGAGTTTGATAGGTCTATTTGTTGAATTGAAATTTCTATCTTTAGCAATTCAAGAATGGTTTGTTTTGTTCTATGCGATTGTTCTTCCTACTGTATTTTCTGCTCGTTGCTTTAATTTAATTAAAAACAAAACATTAGATCAAGAATTTAAAGACAAAGTGAAACCTCATGTTTGATTATGTTTTTAAGAAGAAGAAAACCTGGGTTAGTGTTTTTTTTCTTGATTTAATTGGCAGTCTATTTTTCTTGTTTAAATCAAAGAAATGTCCAAAAGAAGTTAGGAAAGTATTGATTGTCCGATTAGATCATCTGGGGGACATTATTCTGAGTGCTCCTTTTTATTCGAATATTAGGAATGTATTCCCTGGAGCAGAAATTCATTTACTGTGCGATAAAGCATTTGCACCTTTGTTTGAGAAAGACTCAAGAATTGACCAGGTTATTGGGCTTGAAAATCATTGGTTGTCAAAAAAGAAACGCTTAAGTGTTAGAAAGCTTTTTTCTCTGATACTCAACCTCAGAAAAGAAGGGTACGATTTGGGGTTTGATCTTAGAGGGGATATTCGCTCCATTTTTTATCTCTTATTTCTTTCAGGAGTTAAATTTAGAGTCTCTTACGGTGTTCGCGGAGGGGGTTTTATGTTGAATTCGGCCCCCATTCATCCATTGCGAGTTCATGAGGTGGATAAGTGTAATGCTTTGCTGTCAACGTTAACCCATAGAAATACTTCGGTGACACAGCCTGTTTTAGAAATTAAAGCCGAACGACAAGAGCAGATGTTGGAAAAGATGAAAGAATTAGGGCGGGATACCAGTAGGCCTCTGGTAGCTGCTCATTTAGGTGCTGGCTATCCATCGAAACAGTGGGATGTTAAAAAATTCACAACGGTATTAAACTCTATATTGCAGCAAGATAAATATCAAATTGTTTTGATTGGTAAAGAAAATGAAGCGACGCTTTCCTTAGATTTTTTGAAAGAGAAACATTTATTTAATTTGATTGGCAGGACAGATTTAAAGCAACTTTCAGATTTGTTGAGTATTACAGATTATTTTATAGGCAATGATTCTGGCCCAGCTCATGTCGCTGGTGCTTGCGGAGCGGCTTGTTTGACAATTTTTAGCGGAACGAATCGTCATGATGAATGGGAGCCCAAAGCAACTCTGTCCGAGGTTGTTTATAAAGATATTGAGTGTTCTCCATGTGAGGAGAAAGTATGTCCTCTTATTCATCATCAATGTATGGAATGGATTGAAGTTGAGGATGTGTTACAAGCTTTTGAAAGTTTGGTAAAACAAAAAGAAGTGTTAAACGAGAAGTTGTAAAGTTTGTCATCCCCGAATGTTTGTATCGGGGATCCAGGTTTTTGGCAAAATGAGCAGTAATACGTAAGTATTATGGATTCCCGACAAAAGATTTCGGGAATGACACTTTGTCTCATTGTTTTGTCATCGAATTACTAAACACATACAATCCTGAGCGAAGCGAAGGGTCTGAGATTCTTCGTCGTTGTACTCCTCAGAATGACAGAATGTTGAAATATATAATAAATCATATTGAGAAACAAAGGAATATTATGCGAATTGGGTTTGATGCCCGAATGATAAACCATTCGGGTATTGGAATTTATATAGAAAATTTATTAAACCATATGCTTCCCATGGACCGAGGAAACCAGTATGTTTTATTTGGCCCAAAAAATATGTTGAAGCAAAAAATTAAAGGGATTCATGCTAAGACGTTGATTGTGGATTGTGATCATCCCATTTACTCTTTGAAGGAGCAGGTGGTACACCCCGTTTTTCAGTATCGTGTTAATTTGCTTCATATTCCACATTATAACGTACCTATTTTTTTTAGAGGGGATATGGTAACCACTATTCATGACGTGAATCATTTAAAACATCCAGAGTTTTTGCCAAATCAATTGGCTTATCATTACGCGAAATACTTAATTAAAAAAGCATGTCAAAAATCAAAACAATGGATTAGTGTTTCTCAATCGACTTTGGATGATGTAAAAAGTATCTTGAATGTGGATGTTGTAAAAGGAAATGTGATACATGAGGCTTTGCGCGGAGACTTTAATTTAAATGGAGGGATGGCATCTCAAGATTATGCAAAGTCTAAATACTCTCTTCCGGAGCGATTTGCTTTGTTTGTAGGAACGATGAAGCCAAATAAAAATATATTAAGAATGATCAATTGTTTTTCTCAAGTGAGGAGTAAGACCGGAAGGAGTATGAAATTGGTTTTGGTAGGTAAAACTTTTTCAAACCATCCTGAAATTAATCAAAAAATACAGGAAGCAGTTGCTGAAGGTTGGATTCTTCATTTAGATAATGTGCCTCATGAAGATTTGAAAGCGATTTATGAGTTGGCAGAATGTTTTTTATTTCTTTCTCTCCAAGAAGGTTTTGGACTTCCTTTATTAGAGGCTTTTGCTACGGATACAGCAGTGATAGCATCTAATGTCTCATCTTTGCCTGAAATTGCAGGGAGTGGGGCCTTGTTTGTAGATCCTGAAAACGAAGGGGATATTAAGAGGAAGTTATTAGATCTTTATAATGATGAGGGTTTGAGAAAAGAGTTGGTTAAAAGAGGAAAGAAAGAGTTAAAACGTTTTTCTTGGGATAAAACAGCTAAACAGACCTTAGAAGTATATAAAAAAGCAGTTGGGAATGGATAAGATGAAAGTTGCATTAATTCATGATTGGCTTATTAGGCAAAGGGGTGGAGAAAAGGTTTTAGAACATATAGCCCGACTGTATCCTGAGAGTGATATTTACACTCTATTTTGTGATCGAAAAAAAATATCGCCATATTTAGCTTCTAGAAATATTAAGACTTCATGGCTGCAGTATGTTCCGGGAATTGGAAAAGTGTATCCTTTCTTACTTCCTTTTTTCCCTTGGACTATCCGACTTTTTAATTTGAAGAAATATGATTTAATTATTTCGAGCAGTCATTGTGTGGCAAAGGGGATAGTGAAACCTAAAGAGGCGCTGCATCTTTGTTATTGTCATACCCCTATTCGTTATGCTTGGAAATTTCAGAAGGAATATTTTAAAGGTAAAATTTATGGGTTTTTAGCTATATGGATTTTGAGTTGGTTGAAGCGATGGGATTATGCCACAGCGCAGGAAGTGGATTATTATTGTGCGAATTCTTTTGAAGTTAAAAAGAGAATAGAAAATTATTATCAAAGGGATGCTGAGGTAATTCATCCCCCTGTAGATTTGAATTCCGAAGATTCTATTTTGGAAGATAGGCCTTTTTATTTAGTTTTATCAGCACTTGTTCCGTATAAGAGAATTGATTTGGCTGTGGAAGCATTTAATGATTTAGGGTATGAGTTAAAGGTTATTGGGACGGGACCTTGTTTGAATGAACTTAAACAGAGCTCAAAAACAAATATTGAGTTTTTGGGTTGGGTAGAGGACTCTGTATTGAAGTCTTATTATGCCAACGCAAAGGCTTTCATCTTTCCTGGCCTCGAGGATTTTGGAATTACTCCTTTAGAGGCGCAAATTATGGGAACGCCTGTAATTGCTTTTGGGGAAGGGGGCGTTACTGAAACAGTTGTACCTTATAAAGAAGATGGAGTCTTTTATTCTGGGGTTTTCTTTGAAAGTCAGGATAAGGAGTCCATTTTACATGCAGTGCGTCAATTCGAATCCTTGACCTTTGATCGAAAGAAAATTAAAGAACATGCGCTTAGCTTTAGAGGGGAAGTTTTTGATCTTAAGCTAAAAAACTGGATTAATGATAAGATGAGTCAGAAAAGAGATCTTTCTCTACCTTCAGGATGACAACGAACAAACTTTGAGTTTTGAAATTTGATAATACGTATTTTGTAGCACTTAATTTTTAACAAAAGAGCATAAGTTATGATGAAGAAAAAGAAAAAATATACGATTGCCATGTTGTGGCTGTGGGGGTCGGATATCGCTTTGATGGCTACGGCATTTTTCTTAGCTTACGCCATTCGATTTTCTGATTGGTTTCCAACTCCTCTAGGTATTCCTGCGTTTAAGTACTACTTAAATACAATTCCTTTTTGTGTGGCAGTATACTTTTTTGTGCTTCGTTTTTATGGGTTGTATCGCTTTGGGAAGCATATTTCATTGCTTTCTCAATTTTTTATGATTGTGAAGTCTGTATTTATGGGGTCATTATTTTTGATGGCAGGCTCTTTTGTTTATAGAGATTTTACGTATTCCAGAACTATGCTTATTTTAGCGGCAGTGATGTTGATTGTAATGCTATTTGTAAATAGGGTTTTCTTTTACTGGTTGGTTTCTAAAGCGGCTAAAATTATTGGGATGCAGAGGAAGATACTTTTGATTGGAAGAGGGACAGCTATTCGTAATTTGATTGATGGTCTGATTAAAAATCGAAAAAGTTATTATGCTATTGCTGGGTTGTTGACTGAAGATAAGGAGAATGTGGGTACCCATATTAATGATGTGAAAATAACGGGAACGATTGAGGATTTTGAAACTATATTAAAAATAGAAGATATAGACGAGGTTATTTTAGGGGAGAATAGTTTTACTAGAAAAGAAATTTTACAGCTTGTACTTAAAGCAGAAGAAAACCTTGTTGAATTCAAAATGATATCGGATTTGTTGGGTTTGATGACAAATAAGTTAGACATTGAGAGTGTGAATGGAGTATCTTTGCTAGGAGTTAAAGAAACTCCTTTGAATAGGCCTCTGAACCGAGCTTTAAAAAGACTTTTAGATTTAACGGTATCTATTTCGGCGCTTATTTTCTTCCTTCCTGTTTTAGTCCTTATCGCTTTGCTTGTTAAGCTGTCTGATGGAGGCCCTATTTTTTTTAAACAAGAACGAGTAGGAGAAGGTGGCAAACTCTTTAATATTTATAAATTTAGGTCCATGAAAGTGAATGCCGAAGAAGAATCTGGGCCGCAGTTTGCTACTGATGAGGACCCACGGAAAACACGCCTAGGTTCTTTTCTGAGGAAGAGTAATCTGGATGAGCTTCCTCAGATACTGAATGTTATTATAGGGAATATGAGTGTTGTGGGGCCTAGACCTGAAAGGCCTGTATTTGTGGATCAGCTAAAGACGGATATACCGCGTTATATGGCGCGCCATAAAGTTTTAACTGGAATTACAGGGTGGGCTCAAGTTAATGGATTAAGAGGTGGCCCTCCAAGCGAAGAACGGATAAAATACGATCTTTACTATATTGAGAATTGGTCGATATGGATGGATATCAAAATTATATTAATGACTCCTTTTTCTTTTAAAGGAGCTAAATGATGATAAAAGTGACTGTCACTTTGGTGAGTGTCACTTTTAGTGATGAGATGACAGTCACATAAAGTGACAGTCACCTCTACAACCTATGATTGAGGTTTTATGACTGAGAATGCACTTACAGAAAAAAAGTACTTTCAGAGACTTTCTTCTGCAGTTGAATTTTGTTTATTAGGGTTGACGGTATCGTTGACATTTTCTATAGCATTATCCGAAATATTTTTTGCTACAGGACTGGTTCTTTGGATAATTAAAAAATTCATAGATAAGGATTTGAATTTTGTTAAAGAACCTATTTACTTATTCTTGGCTCTTTTTGTTGCCTTTATTGGTTTATCTATAGCAAATGCAGAATATTTTTATGTTAGTTTTAGGGGTGTTATTAAAGCAGTAAAACCCATTCTGGCTTTTTTGATGGTGATTGATACCTTTAAGACTGAAAAACAAATGATGCGTTATTTTAAAGTTCTGTTTATCTTGTTCTTAGTTGTTTGCTTGAATGGGATGTGGCAATACTGGACAGGAAAAGATTTTATTCGAGGTAAAGGGACAGGGTTTTTTAATGAGGACTTTAGGCGCCGAATTACGGCAGCTTTTAGTTATTATAGTCAATTTGGTTCTTATCTTATTTTGAGTGTTTCTCTTTTCTTAGGTTTAGCTTTGGGGTCTGCGTTAAGAAAAAAGAGGGAAAGATTTCTGTTACTTCTTATGAGCTTTGCTGGTTTTGTATGTCTATTTCATACGGGGTCGAGAGGGTCTTGGCTCGCTATGGGAGCGAGTATTTTCTTTTTAGGAATATTAAAGAAAAGCAAATTGATTCTTGGTGGACTTATTGTTGCGGGGGTTTTAGCTTTTTTTGTACTACCGGATTACATGTTGATTCACTTTGATGCAGATCGAAAGGAACAATCTGTTAGTGAACGTTTTATGTTGTGGCAAAGAGCTGCGGATGTTATTAAGGCTAAACCAGTTCTAGGTGTGGGGATTAATAATTATAATTTGGTACACCATAAATATGATACGGTGAAAGATTCTAGAGTAAAAGGGTACTATGCTCATAATGGGTATCTGCAGTTGGCGGCAGAAATTGGAATTATCGGATTAAGTTTCTTTGTTTTATTTTTACTTTTCTTTTTCTTTAAAGTAATTAGAGGTGCTCGAGGTATCCCGGACCCTTTATATAAAGACGCTTCTCTAGGACTTATTTCAGGGTGTTTTGGTTTTTTGTGTTTAGTAACAATAGATACAGTGTTGCATAGTTTTCAAAGTGGACTTATATTTTGGATTTTTATGGGAATAAGCATGGCTTGTTATAAAGTAGGTGTTCAATCCAAAAGTAAAACAGAGGGAATTGTCACATGAGCGAGAAGAAAGCGCTAGTTTCTGTATGTGTTATTGCTAAAAATGAGGAAAAAAGATTACCGGATTGTCTTAAAAGTTTGGAATGGGCCGATGAGATTGTTGTTGTCGATGATGAGAGTACGGATGGGACAATTAAGTTAGCTCAGGATTCAGGTGCTAAAGTTATTAGTCGCAAGATGGATCTTGAAGGGAAGCATCGTAACTTCGCCTATGCTCAGGCTAAAAATGATTGGGTTTTGAGTATTGATGCGGATGAGCGAGTGACTCCTGAATTAGCTCAAGAAATTTCGAAAGTTGTATCGGGTGGAGCGAATGGTTGTGCGGCATTTTCTATGCCTATTAAAACATATATTGGAGATCGTTGGGTGCAAGGAGCTGGTTATTATCCTGCGCCTAAGTTGAGGCTGTTTCTTAAAGATAAATTTAAATATGATGAAGAGCAAGGGGTTCATCCCTGTGTTTATCTTGACGGTGAATGCGGGGCTTTAAAAGGAGATATTCTTCATTTTTCTTGCCCTGATTTTGGTGTGTTTTTAGGAAAAATGAATCGTGAGACTGATTTGGAAGCAGATAAATGGATTCAAGATGGACGTAAAGTTTCTTTTTCAAAAATTTTTAGAAAGACCATTGATCGGTTTCTTAAAAATTATATTATGAAAAAAGGGTATAAATTTGGATTTCAAGGGTTTTTAATGTCTTATTTCCATTCCTTATACCAATTAATGAGTTATGCTCGATATTGGGAAAAAAAACAGAAATTGGATGCGGGAGGTCAGAAGATAGATAAAAATTAATTCAGTTGTCTAACTTCTGAAATCTGTCTTTATGAAAATTAATCATGATATTACTTGTATATGCAAACGCGGGATACGGACATAAAAAAGCAGCAGAAGCTTTGCTAGAGGAAATAAAACACAGAAACCCAGATAAAGATTGTAAAGCAATTGATATCTTGGATTTTACCCCTAAGTTTTTTTCTGTCCTGTACACGGGGACCTACCGGTTTTTGGCCACATATCTTCCTTGGTTTTGGGGAGCTTGTTTCCATTTATATGATCAAAAAATTTTATTCCCTTTTTTATTTTTGTTTAGAAAATGGGGGAATCGAAGTGTGTTAGGTCGATACGTTCGTTATTTGGAAGACGTTCAACCCGAGTGTCTGGTATTTACTCACTTCATTGGTATTCATACGACTTGCGATCTGAGAAGCAAAGGGAAAATTTCCAGCTCAATTATGGTTTCGGTGACTGATTTTTATGCGCATTCTTTTTGGATTGATTATGCTGTGGATAGCTACTTTGTAATGGATAAAAGATCTAAACAAGCAATGGGTGATAAGTGGAAGATTAACTCGAATCAGATACACTCTTTTGGGATTCCTATTCGCACTTTGTTTGCTGAGCGTAAAGAGGATGAAAAAGATAAGTTGATTCAAGAATATGGTTTTTCAAAAGAAAAGTTAACGCTTTTGTTTTCGAGCGGCTCCTTTGGTTATGGGCCTATAAAAGAATTGTTAGACTCTTTGAATAATTGCAGTGAGCATATCCAAGCGATTGTAGTTTGTGGAAATAATAAAAGTGCTTTTATGCAATTGTCTACTTTATCCTACTCATATCCAGTCAAAGTTTTAGGGTTTGTCAATAATATGGATGAACTAATGGAAGTGTCTGATGTTTTAGTAGCA
Source organism: Candidatus Omnitrophota bacterium (assembly GCA_029261035.1). Taxonomy (GTDB): domain Bacteria; phylum Omnitrophota; class Omnitrophia; order Omnitrophales; family JACROU01; genus JAJDCD01. The sequence continues at coordinate 93,094 of JAJDCD010000012.1, read as the reverse complement.
AAGCCAGGGGGAATTACTACAAGTGAAGCTTTGTCTAAGGAGATTCCGATGGTGATTTCTTCTTATATTCCTGGACAAGAAGAGGGTAATTTAAAGTTATTGCAGGAATATGATATTTGTTGGAAGTTGAACAAACCCTCTGATGTTGTTGGTGTGATTAAAGAGATTGAAGCCAATCCTCATGTTTTGGCGGAGAAACGTAAAATAATAAAGGCTTTAGCTAAGCCAAATTCAAGTTCAGATATTGTGGATCATATATTGAATAGCGTAGAGCGTGCAGCGGATAGCGGATAGCGGAAAGTATTGTCATCCCGTACTTGATGCGGGATCCAGTGTCTTTTAAAACATTTAGATCCCCGACACAAACATTCGGGGATGACAGTAGTTGGTTTTTTAGTCTGATCACCAAAAGGATAGAAATGAATCAAAGTCTTAAGAAAGTAGAGCAGTATTTTGAATCTCTAGAGAAAAGAGGGGTTAAGAGTTTTTTGATGGGAAAAACCTCTGCACCCGCTCCTGAGAAGGTTGCTTCAGATCAAGTTGCTGAAGAAATAGTATCTCCTGTAAATAAAAGAGAAGATATGATGAGCCTCTATAAGGAAGTAATGAAATGCACGAAATGCACTGATTTGGTTGCGTCTCGTAATTCGATTGTTTTTGGTAAAGGAAATGTGAATGCTAAACTGGTAATTGTTGGTGAAGCTCCAGGTTATGATGAGGATCAACAAGGACTTCCTTTTGTGGGAAAGTCTGGGCAGTTACTAACTAAGATCATAGAATCTATTGGTTTTAAGCGTGAAGATGTATTTATTTGTAATGTATTAAAATGTAGACCTCCTGAAAATAGAAATCCAAACCCAGATGAAATTCTTAATTGTCAGCCATATTTGAAAAGGCAGTTGAAAATTATAAACCCAGATGTTATTTGCTGTTTGGGGAAATTTGCTTGTCAGACATTATTAAATTCGCCAGAACCTATTAGTCGTCTTAGGGGTAAGTGGGCCGTTTACGAAGGTGTTAAGTTGATGCCGACCTTTCATCCTGCCTATTTACTTAGAAATCCAGCTGAGAAGAAGAAGGTGTGGGAAGATATGAAACAAATTCGGGACGAATTAAATCATTAATGGAATTTCAGTATAGATTAGAATTTTCACTCAACGAGGTGTTACTATATCAATGAAGTTAGAAGCAGCAGGAGAAGAAACTCAATCTACGGAAGAAGTATTAAAAGCTCAGATTGCTTTACCTATTCCTAATTCACCAGCCTATGATTACAAAATCCCTCAAGAGTTCTCCTCTAAAATAAAACCAGGTGTTCGGGTTCAAATTCCATTTAGAAACAAAAAAATTATTGGAGTTGTTGTCTCTCATGATAAAGGGCAGAGTTTTAAGGGGCTTCGTGACATCATTGCTGTATTGGATGAAGAGCCGATTTTAAGAGAATGTGATTTGATGTTAAGTCAGTGGATGTCTGAAGAATACTACTGTTCTTGGGGGGAAGCTTTAAATCAACTGATCCCAAACTATCTCTTATCAAAAACAAGCTCTGTTGATTTCTTTAATGAGAAATATAAAATATTAGAAGATTCTGTTTCGGTTTCAGTAGCGCCTAGTCCTCATGAGTTGACGGAAGAACAGAGTCAAGTGTTGGATTTGGTGCAGAGAGAAGAAGGTAAGCCCGCCTTAATTCAAGGAGTGACGGGGAGCGGTAAGACAGAAGTTTACTTGCGGCTGATTGAGAAATATTTAGACCGGGGCAAGTCTAGCATTTGTTTGTTTCCCGAAATTGCTTTGAGTGAGCAAATTAAACATACCTTTATAGAGCGATTTTCTTCTAGATTAGAAATCTTACATAGTCGTCTTACCCCCTTAGAAAAATTCAAGGCTTGGCTTAAAATTAAATCAGGAAAAGTTCAAATTGTATTGGGCCCACGGTCTGCTTTGTTTGCACCCTTTTCTAATTTAGGACTTATTATTATTGATGAGGAGCAAGAGTTTACCTATAAACAGGATCAAGTTCCTCGTTATCATACGAGAGAGGCGGCTAAAAAATTGGCAGAGCTAACAGGGGCTCAGTTAGTTATGGGGACAGCTACGCCTTCCTTAGAAACTCGTTATGCTTGCGATTCTGGGGCTGTTGCACGTGCTGTACTAACTAAAAGAGTCACGGATCGCACATTACCTCAAGTTGAAATTGTAGATATGAGTGAAGAGTTTCAAAGAAAGAAAAGACCTGTTTTGTTTTCAGATCGCTTGAAAGAGGAGATAGACAAAAATTTACAAGAAAAACAAGGGACTCTGATTTTTTTAAATCGCCGAGGATTCTCTACCTTTATTCACTGTTTATCCTGTGGAACCATCTTAAGTTGTGGAAGTTGTGAAGTGCCTTTAACATTTCATATGGGGGACGGAAAGCTTTTGTGTCATTACTGTGAGTTTAAATGCAAAGTTTTACTGAATTGCCCTGATTGTGGGCAGCCAACTTTGAAATATGGTGGGATGGGTACAGAGAAGCTTGAGAGTGAGATTGCGAAAGTTTTTCCTAGAGCGAAAATTGGAAGAGCGGATTCGGACATAGCCCGAAAAAAAGGAAAAGTAACTCAGGTTCTGAATGATTTTAAAGAAGGTAAGATTGATATTTTAATAGGTACTCAAATGATTGCTAAGGGATTTGACTTTCCTCAGGTTACATTAGTTGGGGTTGTGTTGGCGGATGTAGGTCTGAGTTTACCTGATTTTAGAGCGAATGAAAAAACATTTCAACTATTGACGCAGGTGGCTGGTAGAGCGGGGCGTGGAGATGTGCCAGGAAGAGTTATTATTCAAACTTACCAACATGATCATCACGTGATTCAAAATGCATCACGACAAGATTATGAACATTTTTATTCTGAAGAAGTGGAAAGAAGAAAGGAACTGAGTTATCCACCCTTTTCTAATTTGGTTAATATTATTTTAAAGGGCAAAGTGGAGAAACGGCTTTTGGATTTTGCTAATGAGTTAAGGTTTCATTTTGATCAACATAATAAAGATAAAGAATCTGTTGTGTTAGGGCCGGCACCTTTGCCTATACATAAACTGAGAGATTATTACCGTTGGCATTTAATGATTAAGGGAACGGATAAAGCTAAAATCTTGCAGCATATCAGGGAAACTCTTGCTGAAATAAAGAAGCCTTCAGCTATACAGCTTCTAGTGGATGTAGATCCTGTAAGTGTTCTTTGATGAGTTGTGTGTGGTGACAGTCCTTGAAGATTCTGATATGATATAGTTTAAATAAGAGGTTAAGGTTATGAGCGTACTAAAAATCGAATCCTATCCAAGTGACGTTTTGAGAAAAGTGGCAGAACCTGTCAAAGAGATTGATGATGACATTCGGCGCTTGGTTCAAGATATGATTGAAACCATGTATCATGATGATGGCGTGGGTTTAGCGGCGCCGCAAGTAGGTGTTTCTAAACGTATTATGGTGGTTTCTCCTGAAGCGGAGCCGGGTACGGAACAGGTCTATATTAATCTCGAAATTATTCATCATGAAGGGGCAGAGTTGGGTTACGAAGGTTGTTTAAGTTTGCCGGGAGTTGCTGCTGAGGTGAAACGGGCCCAAAAAATCATATTTAAGGCTTTGGATATTTCTGGAAACGAAATTCAAGTTGAAGCCGAAGACTTCTTTGCTCGTGTGGTTCAGCACGAAGCAGATCATTTGGAAGGTAAGTTATTAATCGATAGGGTTTCTTTTACTGAAAGAACCGATATAATCAAGCAGTTGAACAAACAAATAATGATAGGTTAGTTATCTTTTCCATATGAAAGTTTTATTCTTCGGATCTAGTTTCTTTTCCATTCCCATTCTTGAAGCTCTTTATAAAAATCATCAAGTAGTTTCTGTTATATCGACCCCAGATGAAAAACAAGGTAGAGGTCAGAAGGTTCAACCTTCAGTCGTGAAACAGTGGGCCGAGGAAAAAGGTCTTAAAGTTTTAACTCCTGAAAATCTTAAAGAAGAAAGTTTGACACAACAACTTAAGGCACTGGAAATTGATTTTTCTGTAATTGCGTCTTACGGTAAGCTGGTTCCTCAATGTATTTTGGATTTACCTCAAATTGAAAATTTAAATGTTCATCCCTCACTTTTGCCGAAGTATAGAGGAGCGTCACCTATTCAGAGCAGTCTATTAAATAAGGATGAGGTAACGGGAGTAAGTCTCATGCGTCCTGTTTTAAAGATGGATGCAGGAGATGTTCTTATGCAGAAGTCCACCCCTGTAACCTTAGATGTAAATGCAGAAGAGTTATCGGAAAGCTTGGCTGAAATTGGGGCAGAGCTAACACAGGTAGCTATAGATGCGTTGTCGAAACAAGGAAAAGTAGAGTTTAAGACTCAAGATGAAGCTTTGGCTACATATACATCTAAAATAGAAAAGAAAGATGCTGAATTTAATTGGAGTATGGATGCTTTAGAAATACATAATAAAGTGAGAGCTTATATTCAGTGGCCAGTAGCATACACTTTGTATCAAAATGATCGTTTAAGATTGTTGGATACTTCGCTACAGTTAGGAGAGGGTTCTGAAACTCCTGGAACCCTTATAGAAGTGAAAAAAAATGAGGGGTTTTTAATCCAAACCGGTCGAGACCGATTATGGGTTAAAAGCGTTCAATTATCGGGTAAAAGTGCTATCAGCGGAGACGCTTTCCTAAATGGAAGACGGTTGAAGGTTGGGGATAGCCTTTAATTGCTGCTTTGAACCGTTGGGTTTGAGGTGAAGAAGCGCTATTTCTAAAGAGAATTCTTGAACTCTGTGTGACAACTGTATGGAATCCACCTAAATTCCCCTCAAAAGCTCAAACTTGACTTTATCTTATTTATCGCTAAAATGATCAGCTTCTTACAGTAAAAAAGAACAATATAGCTAGTCTTTAGGAGGAAAAACTAATGTCTTTAAAAGTAGGTATTAACGGTTTTGGAAGAATTGGAAGAAACATTTTTAGAGCAGGTTTCAAAAATAGTGAAATTGAAATTGTTGCTGTAAATGATTTGTTCCCAACAGATGCTTTAGCTCATTTGCTTAAATATGACTCAACCATGGGTACTCTGGATGCGGATATTGAAGCTGGAGATGGTTTTCTTAAGGTTGATGGAAAAGAAGTTAAGGTATTCAGCGAAAGAGATCCTGCGGATATTAAGTGGGGAAGTTTAGGTGTTGATGTTGTTATTGAATCAACGGGTATCTTTACAGATGCTGAAAAAGCAAAAAAGCATATTGAAGGTGGAGCTAAAAAAGTAATTATTTCTGCTCCAGCTAAAAATGAAGATTTAACCATAGTTATGGGTGTTAATGATGATCAGTTTGATGCCGAGAAACATACCATTGTTTCTAATGCAAGTTGTACAACAAACTGTTTAGCGCCAGTAGCTAAAGTGCTTCATGATAATTTTGGTATTCTTCGTGGTTTGATGACTACAGTGCATTCTTATACCAATGACCAAAGAATTTTGGATTTACCTCATAGTGATCCTAGAAGAGCTCGTTCCGCTGCTCTTTCTATTATTCCAACGTCAACAGGTGCTGCAAAGGTGATTGGTCGCGTAATTCCAGAATTGAATGGTAAGTTGGATGGTATGGCAATGAGAGTTCCAACTCCTAATGTTTCTGTTGTTGACTTTGTTGCTGAAGTTGAAAAAGATGTAACTATTGAAGAAATTTTATCTGAATTGAGAAAAGCAGCTGAAGGTGATATGAAGGGCGTTTTAGAAGTTTGTGACGAGCCTCTAGTTTCTAGAGACTTTAATCAACATCCAGCTTCTTCTATTGTCGATGCTTCTTTGACACAAGTTCTAAATAAGAGAATGATTAAAATTATCAGCTGGTATGACAACGAGTGGGGTTATTCTAATCGTTGTGTTGATTTAGCTATCTTAATTGGTAAAAAATTAGCGGTTACCGCTTAATTCAGGATAGGATCACAGTTGAAGCTTTGAATTGACTTGCTTTGACTGTGATCTTTTCTGTATCTTATGTATGAAGCCTTTTTAGAAAGTATTTCTAAATCCAAATGGCAAAAGTTTCAGCCAAGTCGTCGCTCTGGCGTTCTTGTTCCTTTATTTTCTCTCTATTCTCAAAACAGTATCGGTTGTGGTGAATTTTCTGATTTGAAATTATTGATCGATTGGTGTCAGAAAACCAAATTAAGCATTATTCAATTGTTGCCCCTGAATGATACAGGTTTTAATTTCTTTCCTTATGATGCCCAAAGTACTTTTGCATTAGATTCAATGTATTTGAGCTTAAAGAATATAGAAGGTGTTGATGTTAAATCTTTTTCTAATGAGCTAGAGGCTCTCATTAAAAAATATCCATTAAATACTCCTAAGGTTAATTACGAAATTAAGTCTGATAAACTAAATATTCTTTGGAAGATGTTTGAATCTGCAGAACGTAAATTACCTTTAGAGTTTGATGTTTTTTTAAAAGAGAACAAATTTTGGGTAGAAGACTATGCGATGTTTAAAGTGTTGAAAGAAGTTAATCAAGAATCCTGTTGGGAAGATTGGGAGCCTGAGCAAAGAAATCGTGGAAAAGATATATTGAATCAAGTTAAGACGAAGTACAGGCTTAGTATTGTTTTTCATCAATGGTTACAATGGCAAGCTTCGTTACAGTTAGAGAAAGTGAAATCTTACGCCCAAGAAAAAGATGTGTTGATTATGGGAGATCTCCCTTTATTGGTTTCTAGAGATAGTGCCGATGTTTGGTCTTATCAATCGTATTTTAAGCTAAATTATGCTGGAGGGGCCCCTCCGGATATGCATTTTTCGAATGGCCAGCGTTGGGGTATGCCTCCTTATAACTGGGATGCTATTCGAGAACATGAATTTGATTATGTAAAAGAGAAGCTTAAATATGCTGAGAAATTTTATCATCTCTTTCGTATAGATCATGCCATTGGATTGTTCCGTATATGGTCTATTCCGATCTCCGAACCTGTAGAGACTGAAGGGGTGAACGGAAAATTTGACCCGATTCATGAGATGGATTGGGAAGCGCAAGGAAGGGAATTGTTATCCCTTATAGTAGATAGTACAGAAATGCTACCATGTGCGGAAGATTTGGGGTTGGTTCCTCAATGTTCTTTTGAGGTTTTGGAGGAGTTTGGAATTCCTGGAATGGATATACAAAGATGGAAGAAAGATTGGGGAGGGAGTTATGATTTCTCTCAGTCTGAGGGGTATCGAAAAAATTCTATTGCGACACTCTCTAATCATGATTTATCGAATCTTTTAGCTTGGTGGGAATATGAGGCGGGATGTCTGGATGAGACTCTGATTCAAAATATATGTAAAAAACGTAAATTTGATTTTGAAGAGGTTGTTTTCAAATTGTTTCAGCGTGAATCAGGAGGGCATGAAAAATTGAGTTGGAATGAACGAATTATTTCTTCTGAAAAAATTGCTGTTGAACTCGGTGTTTCCAGTTTAGAATCAAAAGAGCTGGAAGAGGTTTACTTGTCGAGTTACCAAGAAAAACAAAAGTTTCTAAAATTATTGGACTTGAAAGAAATTATAACTAAGAAGGATTACTCTGATTTAGTTAAAAAAGCGATTAAAGAAATTCATCGAGCCGACTCTGTATTTTGTGTTCTTTCTATGTTGGATTGGCTTTTGCTGGATTTGAAGTATTTTGAAGGGGATTATTGGGATTATCGAATTAATATACCTGGAACTATCCGTCCTGATAATTGGTCCCTAAAACTCCCCATATCCTTGGAGCAGTTGTTGAAGCTATCTTTAAACTCTATAATCGAAGATGTTGTAATATCAGCAGATAGAGTGGCTCCATCTTCAGTGATTGACAAACCTTAGGAATCCTTTAAAATAGCGGGCTCAGCTAGTGGTTTATCTCTTTAGACAGAGAATTTAGATAAAAGAATAAAGGGGTTTCATGAAAACAATAAAAGATATAGATATTAAAGACAAAAAAGTACTTATACGGGTTGATTTCAACGCTCCTTTGAAGGAATCTGTTATTCAGGATGATGCTCGTATTGTGAAAGCACTTCCTACTATTAAATACGCTATAGAACAAGGGTCTAAAGTGATTTTGATGTCTCATTTGGGTAGACCTAAAGGGCAGAGAAATCTAGAGTTTACATTGAAGCCGGTTGCTCAACATTTATCAAAGTTATTAGGTAAAGAAGTGAAATTTTTAGATGATTGTATTGGTTCGGATGTGGAAAACCAAGTGAATCAAGCTCAGTCTGGAGATGTTATTCTGCTAGAAAATCTTCGTTTTCATAAAGAGGAAACAGAGAATGATGCTCAGTTTTCTGAAAGTCTATCTAAGTTAGGGGATGTTTTTATTGATGATGCTTTTGGGGCTTGTCATCGAGCGCATGCTTCTGTAGAAGGTGTAACTCATTTTCTTCCTTCAGCTGCTGGATTTTTAATTACCAAAGAAGTGGAGTTTTTTGGAAAAGCGTTATCGAGTCCTGATAGACCTTTTGCGACAATTTTAGGTGGAGCAAAAGTGTCAGATAAGATAAAGCTTATTGATAACTTGATGGACAAGGTTAATATTATGATTATTGGAGGAGGAATGTCTTATACATTTCAAAAAGCTTTAGGCTTTACGATTGGGGAATCTCTGTTAGATGAAGATGGTATTGAGATTGCCAAACAAGCAGTGGAAAAGGCTAAAGAAAAAAACGTTCAGTTATTGTTGCCTGTTGACTATCAGGTTTCTACTGAGTTTAACGAAACCTCAGAATCTAAAGTTACCGAGAATCAAAATATTGAAGATGGTTGGATGGGCATGGATATTGGTCCTAAAACGATAGTGAATTTTCAAAACGCGTTAAAAAATGCTAAAACAATTATTTGGAATGGGCCGGTCGGTGTATTCGAAATGGAAAAATACAAAATCGGTTCACAGAAAATAGCTGAATTCATAGCTGGTTTAGAGGCTGTTTCAATTATTGGTGGGGGTGATACTGCCAGTGCAATTAAAAAGTTTAACCTGGAAGAAAAGATGTCTCATATTTCCACAGGTGGTGGGGCAAGTTTGGAATTTTTAGAAGGTAAAGAGTTGCCTGGAGTTCAGTCAATATTAAACGAAGTTATAGTATAGAGGGAAAATTAATGAGAAAACCAATGATTGCTGGAAACTGGAAGATGTTTAAAACGTCTCAAGAAGCTAATAACTTAGTGAATACGATTAAAGCTGGAGTTCATAGTATTGATTACTGTGATATTGTTATTTGTCCTCCGTTTACTCAATTGTCGAGTGTTATTTCTTTGTTGGATGGGACTCCAATTGGATTAGGTGGCCAAAATATGCATTTTGAAAAAGAAGGTGCTTTTACAGGAGAAGTTTCTCCTGTGATGTTGAAAGATTTAGGATGTCGATATGTAATTTTGGGGCATTCTGAAAGAAGAGCTCACTTTAAAGAAACAGATTCTATTATAAATAAAAAGGTTCAATCTGCGTTGTCTTATAGTTTAGTTCCTATTGTGTGTGTAGGGGAAACTTTGGAAGAAAGAGAATCAGGTCGAGCTCAAGATACAGTGAGGCAGCAGTTTGAAGGAACTTTCCAAGGAATAGATGTGAAGCAGTTTGAAAAAATTGTTATTGCATATGAACCCGTTTGGGCTATTGGTACTGGGAAGACAGCAACTCCTGAGCAAGCTCAAGAGATGCACCATTTTATACGATCTTTAGTAGAGCAAAAAACAAATCAAGAAATCGCTTCTAAAATCCGAATCTTATATGGCGGTAGTGTGAAGCCTGAAAATATAGGGGAGTTGATTTCTAAAGAGGATGTGGACGGAGGGCTCGTTGGAGGAGCTTGTTTGAAAGCACAATCATTTATTCAAATTATTCAAGGAACAGTAGAAGATAACGCAAAGGTTTAAAATGAGCATTTTTCTGACAGTTTTACATGTTTTTGTTTGTTTCGTATTGGTAGCCGTTATTTTGTTTCAGGCTGGTAAAGGGCAGGGGTTAACGGGCTCGTCTTTTGGTGGCGGTGGCGGTGATGGTGGAGTGAACACATTGTTTGGAACTAAAACAGGTGATTTCTTTACTAAGGCAACAGCAGTATGCGCTATTCTTTTTTTAATTACTTGTATCTCTTTGGACATTGTTGAAGCAAGAAGATCTAGATCGATAGTAAACCCATCTGGACAAAATGTTTCTGAAGCAGATATAGCGAAAATTAAAGAAGCTCTTGAAAAGTTGAAGCAAGAAGCTGATTTGGCAAAAGAAACAGGTGTTGCTGAAGAAGTTGGAGTGGAAGCAAAAGAAGATGCTGATGCTGCGTTAAAAAAATTAGAAGAGAACCTTACAGCTCTTTCTGAAGAAGTGAAAAAATAGTTTCCATTTTGTCTGAGCTTTTGGCTGTTAGCCTTTAGTAAAACCTCTGTGGCAAAAAAGAAAATCGTCACATCTAATACGAGCCTCCTTTATGCTAGATCGATCTGTAGCTCAACTTGCTTCTATTGTTTATTTTATCCAAGGGGCTTTAGGTATTGTGGCTATAGCGTTGCCGCTTTATTTAAAGCAAGTTGGATTTTCTATTTCTGAGATTGCCTACATAACCTCCGTAGGTTCTTTCCCCTGGTTCTTTAAAATTATCTATGGTGCTCTATCAGATAGTGTGCCCTTTTTGGGTTATCGAAGAAAAACCTATATTTTTATTAGTTCTTTGTTTTCTCTGATTGGCTGGGTCTTTTTGTCTTTAGGTCCTCAGAGTTATATGCTTATTCTTGGAGCGTTGTTAATAGTCAACATTGGTTTTGCCGCAACAGATGTAATTACAGATGGTCTTATTGTGGAGAAATCAGATAAAAATACAGTTAGCAAATATCAAAGTCTCTCTTGGGGTTTTAGAAGCTTAGGGGCGGTTCTTAGTGGTGTTGTTGGAGGGTATTTAGCTTACCAATTTTCTTATCGTTATGTTTTTCTTTTTGCTTCTATATTGCCTTTAGTTACTCTGATTTATTCTTTTTTTGTGCACGAAGAAAAAGTCACAGTGAGAGAAGGGATTATTTGGGAGCCTATTTGGAGAAGCCTCTTATTCTTTAAGACAAAACCTTTTCTTCTTTTTTCCTTATTACTTATTATACTTGCCTGTACAGCTTGTTTTAGCACTCCTTACTTTTTTTACCTAAAGGAGACTGTTCAGCTTACAGAGCAGCAGTTGGGTCTTTTGTCGAGCGTAACTTGGGTTGGTGCGATTTTAGGAGCTTTTATTTTTGGAAAGTTCTTATCTGTTATTAATTTAGGGCGAGTGATTTTTGCGGGAATTATATTGAACTTAATAGGAATTTTATCTTGTTTTTTAGTGAAAGACTTCGTCTCAGCGATGGTTATTTTTTCAATTAATGGTGTTTTGGGATACTTAATATTACTACCTCTATTATCTTTTGCGGCCAAATTGTCTCATGCTACCACTGTTGAAGGTTGTTTGTTTGCTGTTTTAATGAGTGTACATAATTTTGGAACATTGTTTTCGAGTATGTTGGGGGGCTATCTTTTTCAATGGACGGGATTAAATAATTTAATTCTTCTATCCGCATTACTCGGAATTATTGCAATTCCAGTATTAATGTTGTTAAATAAATCAATTCAATTTGGAGTAATGGAAAAAGGGTAGAAGGTTGAATTCTATTGAATAGGAGTGGTTGTGGCAGAGCTAAGAAAAGATCCAGTTACTGAACGTTGGGTGATTATTGCTACCGAAAGAGGGAAAAGGCCTTTTGATTTTGTCTCTGAAGATTTTAATGAGGGAGACGCTAGTAATTGTCCTTTTTGTTATGGGAATGAAAATAAAACTCCTTCTGAAATTTTAGCAATAAGACCTAAGGGAACCTCTCCAAATTCTACGGGTTGGACTGTTCGAGATATTCCTAATAAATACCCGGCGCTTAATAAAAAAGAGCCTTTGACTCAGGGTGACAATGGCTTTTATTCTCAAATGACGGGATTTGGGATTCATGAGGTTGTCGTTGAGAGCCCGGATCATTTTAAGAAGTTTCAAGATCTTTCCAATGAAGAGATCCAAGATGTTTTGAAAGTCTTTCAGGCGAGGATTAAGTCTTTGTATGAAGATGAAAGGAATCAGTATGTTCTGATCTTTAAAAATGAAGGCCCTCAAGCAGGGGCATCGTTAAGTCATACACACTCCCAAATTATTGCTACGCCAATTATTCCAAAAAGAGTTTTAGAAGAGTTGGATGGGGTTGAAGTATACCGTAAGAATAAGCAGGGGTGCTTATTTTGCGATATGATTGAAGAGGAAAAGAAAGTTGCCAAGAGAATTATTTATGAGAATGAATATTATATTTCTTTTTGTCCCTATGCTTCTAGATTTCCATTTGAAATATGTTTTCTGCCTAAGTATCATCAAAAAGATTTTTATGAAAGCAGTGAACATTTAGAAGAAATGACAGAAGCTTTAAGAATTACATTAAGTAAACTATCTTCTGCTTTAAAAAGACCTCAGTATAATTTTATTATTCACACATCTCCAAATTCTAATAATCCAGACGGATCTAAAGATAGGGATGTTAAGGATTATCATTGGCATTTTGAAATTATGCCTAGACTAACAAAAGTTGCAGGTTTTGAATGGGGCTCGGGTTTTTATATAAATCCAACGCCTCCTGAGGAAGCTGCTGAGTATATGCGAGAGGCTAAGCAAAAGCTTCAAACGAGTTAATTTATGACCACTACGACACATAATTATAAAGCCCTACATCAAGATACTTCCATCCAATTTATTAAAGGGATAGGCCCTAAAAGAGCTCAAGCCTTAAGTCGATTAGGGTATGAGACTGTCGGAGATCTTTTTTATCTTTTTCCACGCAAATATCAAGATAGAAGTCGTTTTCTTCCTATTGATAAAATTAAAGTGAATGAACATGTAACTTTATTAGGAGAAATTGCGAGAATTCATATAAGAAGAATAAAGCGTTTACAAATATTTGAACTTGTAATCCGAGATAACACGGGTGTTGTCTATGCGACCTGGTTTAATCAAGTTTATTTAAAGAAGATTTTTAGAGAAGGAGATAAGGTTGTTTTAAGTGGAAAAGTAGAGTTTTATAAACGTTTGCAGCTCAGTTCTCCAGAATATGAGATTTTAAGTTCAGAAGATAATGAAAAGATTCATACAGGACGCATTGTACCGATCTATCCATTAAGTGAAGGTTTGTGGCAACGCACTTTGCGATCTGCTATGAATGTCATGGTAGAAACCCATGCGGATGAATTGATAGAAGAGTTTTTGCCGTATTCTATTATGAAAAAGTATGAATTTATGGATTTGAAGGATGCTATTAAAAATATCCATTTCCCAGAGTCTGAGGAGTTGTTAAGCAAAGCAAGGCAGAGGATTATATATAACGAATTATTTCTATTCCAATTTGCTTTATTTAAAAGAAAGAAAGAAGATAAGTTAAGTAAGCAGGCTTTTCAGTTTAAGCCCAATCCAAAATTAATTCATTCATTTGAAGAAAAGCTCCCCTTTGAGTTTACTCAATCTCAAAAAAAAGTAATTAATGAAATCTTTGATGACTTGTCGAAAGAAATTCCAATGAGGCGTTTGTTGCAAGGAGATGTTGGTTCTGGAAAAACCGTAGTAGCCGCATTGGGTTTATTGGCTGTGGTTAAGGCAGGTTTTCAAGCTGCTTTACTAGTTCCGACGGAGATACTGGCGGAACAGCATTATAAAAATATTTCTTCTTTGCTTTCTGATTGGGGAGTTCGTACGCGTTTGTTAACAGGAAGCCATGATAAAGCAGTAAAAACAAATACACGTTACGAAATGAAAACACATAATGTGGATATTGTGATAGGAACCCATGCTTTGCTACAGGAAGGGGTTAAATTTTCTAAGTTAGGCCTTGTTGTTATTGATGAACAGCATAAGTTTGGGGTGAGGCAGCGGGCTCATTTGATTAAGGAATCTGAAAAAAATCTTAAGTCCCCTCATTTATTAATTATGACTGCAACGCCTATTCCTAGAACTTTAGGATTAACCTTATATGGCGATTTGGAAATATCGACTATCGATGAACTGCCAAAAGGAAGGCAGCCTGTAAAGACCTATTGGATTACTAAAACTAAAGAACAGGATGTTTTTTCTTTTATAGTTAAAGGGTTAGAAAAAAATCAGCAGGCATACATTGTTTTTCCTTTAATTGAAGAAAGTGAAAAACAAGATTTGCAGGCAGCTAAGAAAGCTTTTGAGAGTTTAAGCAAAGGAGTTTTTAAGGATTTTAAAGTTGGGCTTGTTCATGGAAAGCTTGACTCGTCTGAAAAAGATAAAGTGATGAAAGAATTTTATCAAGGTAAGATCCATGTGTTAGTTGCAACTTCTGTTATTGAGGTTGGAATTGATAATCCAAATGCAACTCTTATGTTGATTCAACATGCAGAACGTTTTGGATTGTCTGCATTACATCAGTTAAGAGGACGTGTTGGGAGAGGGTCTCAAGCTTCTTATTGTTTTTTGTTTGGCAATCCAAAAACGGATGAAGGGAAGCGTCGTTTGCGGGTTTTGACGAAAAGCAATGATGGTTTTAAAATTGCTGAAGAAGATTTGTTGATTCGAGGGCCAGGAGATTTTCTGGGGACACGTCAGTCAGGGGTTCCTCAGTTTGTTTTGGCTAATTTGATTCAAGATTATTCTACGTTGGTTGAGGCGAGGAAAGATGCTCAGGAAGTTGAGCGTTTGGATCCTGGTCTTGAAAGGGAGGATAATGCTGGGTTGAAATTGAAGGTGGATGAGTATTTGAAGTATTATGAAGAGAGAAAGGTTTAGAGGGAGATTTATTGGGTTGGCGGAAAATGGGAAACCCTCGGCGCTCAGACAGCACAAAAGTGACTGTCACCTGCGGTGACTGTCACTTTTGTGAACTCGCGGCGAGGGTTTCCCATTTTCCTTTAAGTTATGGACGCTTTTGGGGTGTTGAGAGGTTGAAACAAAATGGGCATCGAGCCCATCTTGTTTCTGGGGTTTAATGTGTTTCGTTATGCTATTCATAACGAAACTGTTGTTGGTTGTTACCGTGTAAATTTAAAATTGGATAAAAGCGTTGTGTGCGAAATGAGAGAAAGTGTAGGATTTATTATCCTCCACAAATTATGTCGGATTCGCATCTGGCGTCGAAGTTAAAGCCAAAAGCTATAGGTAGAGGATGTAGATGAGGATAACTACGGGTTTGTATAAGAATAGACGGCTTTTCTTTCCTAAGGATAAGGATATTCGGCCGGCGATGGATAAGGTGCGGCAGTGTATTTTTAATGTTTTGGGGGCTTCGGTTGAGGGTTCTAAGGTATTAGATTTATTTGCCGGTTGCGGGAGCCTTTCTTTTGAGGCTTTAAGTCGGGGTGCTCATAGCGTTTCTTTGGTGGATAGGCATCGATTGGCCATTTCTTCAATCAATAAGAATATAGATTTATTGAAGGTGGAAAATCAGGTAACTTTGTATGCAATGGACATCCAGATGGCTCTTAGGCAGATTAAGCGAAATAAGGCCCAATTTGACCTTATTTTCCTGGACCCACCGTACAATAAAGACTTTATTAGAAAGACCTTGAGACAAGTATGCGAATTTGATATACTGCGCACTTTTGGTTGCATAGTATTAGAGCATTCTAAGGAGGAAACTCCTGGGGAATTAAGTCCAGAGTATAGGGTGGAGAAGACAAAAAAATTCGGGGGCACTTATTTGTCTTTTATCTACAGAAAAGAGCGAGAAAATGAAGGACTCTAAAAGTAAAATAGCAATATATCCAGGGACCTTTGATCCGGCAACCTTAGCGCATATTGATATTATTAAAAAAGCCGCAACTATGTTTGATGAAGTTTATGTGGCTGTAGCACGAAATACTTCGAAAAGCCCTTTTTTTACTGAGAAAGAACGGCTTTCTTTTATTGAGCAGGCTTTTGAAGGGGTTTCTAATGTTAAAGTTGAAATTTTCGATGGATTAGTTGTCGATTATGCTAAACAAAAGAGTTCCTCAATTATTATTAGAGGGATTAGGGCCGTCTCAGATTTTGATTATGAATTCCAAATGGCTATTGCGAATCATAAACTAGAGTCGGAAATAAATACCGTTTTTATTATGCCTTCAGAAGATTATTTCTATATATCTTCTAGACTGATTAAAGAAATTGCAACATTTGGTGGGGATTTGAAGAGTTTGGTTCCAGAGTATGTTGGGGAAGCTTTAATAAAGAAGTTATCAAAAAAATAATGCAAAAAACAGATAATCTAGCAAATATGAATGAAAATAAAGTATGTATCCACATGGGGCAATTTCAAGACTCGGATGTTTTGAGAGTTTCAAGTGAGTTGGATGCCAAACAATTAGACTTAGAATTTGATGATTTAATTTATTTATCTTCTTTAAATATTGAAGGTGAAGCTGCTAAGTCGAGGGATGTTATTACTGTTAAGGTTGCCGTAAAAGCAAAATTAGAAAAGAAATGTTCTCGATGTTTAGAATTATTTCAGGAAGACCTAGATCATTCTTTTAAGTTTCGTGAAGAAATTGGTCAGCGAATGGAAGTTGATATTACAGATCATTTGAGGGAGTCGCTATTATTGTTGCGTGAGCAAAAGTGTTTATGTTCAGATGATTGCGATACTTCAAAGCTTTGGAATCAAAATAACTAGAATTCAAAATGGTTTTGAGTTCTAAGATGATAAGGAAGGTAGGAATATAGTTATGGCACAGCAAAAAAGAAAACATTCAAATGCAAGATCAAACAAAAGGCGTTCTCATGACTTTTTAACATTAAAGTCTTTGTCTATATGTACCAATTGTGATGCTCGAATTATCCCTCATCGCATTTGCCCATCTTGTGGTTTCTACAAAGGAAGACAAGTTATTACTCTTTCAGCTAAAAAAGAGGAGAAATAAAGTATGATCCGCATCGCAATTGATGGGATGGGAGGAGATTATGCTCCTCAAGCTATTGTTGAAGGGGCTGTTCTGGCAGCTAACGAATTTGAGTATGAAATTGTTCTTGTAGGGGATGAATCAAGTCTAAAGCAAGAATTGAAAAAATATCAAGTTTGTGCAGGAAGACTATTTGTTCATCATGCCTCTGAAATTATTTCTATGGGCGAGCAACCCGTTAAAGCAATTAAGCGAAAAAAAGATTCTTCTTTAAATGTAGCTATTGACCTGTTGAAAAAGAAAGAAGTAGATGCCGTTGTAACAGCGGGTAATACAGGTGCTGCTGTTGCTTGTGCTACTTTGAATTTAGGACTGCTTAAAGGAATTAAACGTCCTGGTATTGCAATCACCTTCCCCTCAGAACATGGGATTTCATTAGCTATCGACGTGGGTGCTAATGTAGATCCTCAACCTGATCACTTACTCCAGTATGCAATTATGGCAGAAATTTATTCTCGATGTGTTCTCAAGAAGAGAAGTCCGTCCATTGGACTTTTGAATGTGGGAGAAGAAGAGAGTAAGGGGACCGAAAGGACAAAAGAGGCTTACCGTTTGTTAAGAGATTCTGGGTTGAATTTTGTGGGTAATGTGGAAGGAAGAGACTTCTTTTCTGGTAAATGCGATTGTGTTGTTTGTGATGGTTTTGTTGGTAATGTTGTTTTGAAAATAGCCGAAGGTATTACGGATGTTGTTGCCAAATTGTTTAAAAAAGAAATAAGAAAAAACCCTATTGCTAAGCTAGGAGCTTTTTTATGTAAGCCTGTTATTCAAGCCATTAGAAGAGATACAAATTATGAAGAATGTGGAGGAGCTCCTCTGTTTGGTGTTGATGGAGTTGTAATTATTAGTCATGGGGGATCTTCCGGGACTGCAATTAAAAATGCAGTTCGTGTTGCAGCGCAATCCGTTCAGCAAAAAATTAATCACCAGATCGTTACTGAGATTTCTCAGAACGAAAAAGAGTTGAAATTAGATAATAGTTAAGGGATAAGTAATGGGGACTAAAGCTAAAATTATTGGTACTGGAATATACATTCCAGAAAAGGCTTTGACGAATGCTGACTTAGAAACGATGGTCGATACAACAGACGAATGGATCCAGACTCGAACAGGTATTAAGTCGCGGCATATTGCTGCAGATAATCAAGCTTGTAGTGATCTTGCTGTTGAAGCATCAAAGAATGCGATTAAAGACTCGGGGCTTGAGACTTCGGATATCGATTTGATTCTCGTTGCAACAATTACTCCAGATATGTTTTTTCCGGCCACGGCTTGTTTGGTTCAAGAAAAGATTGGGGCTGATTGCCCTGCTTTTGATATTTCTGCGGCGTGTTCAGGTTTTCCGTATGCATTGACTACTGCTGAATCTTTTATAAAGTCAGGAATGTATAGAAATATCTTAGTTGTAGGAGCAGAGAAATTATCTAGTTTTATTGATTGGGACGATCGTTCTACTTGCGTTCTTTTTGGGGATGGTGCTGGTGCTGCTGTGGTAACTGCAGTTGATGGAAATTCGGAATCAGGAATTTTGAGTTCTTATATTGGTTCTAATGGTAAATATGCTGATTTGTTAAAAATCCCAGGTGGAGGATCTGCTGTACCGCCAAGTCATGACGTTATTGATAAGAAGTTGCATACCTTAAAAATGGAAGGTAAAGAGATATTTAAATTAGCGGTAAGACAAATGAGCGATTCTGTAGCAAAAGTTTTAGATAATGCGGGGCTAAGCCTTGAAGATATTGATATGCTGATTCCGCACCAAGCAAATTTGAGAATTATTGATGCTGTTATGGATAGAGTTAAATTGCCAAGAGAAAAAGTATTTATCAATTTATATAAGTATGGCAATATGTCTAGCGCTTCTACAGTTGTAGCTCTTCACGAAGCTGTTAAAGAAGGGAAGATAAAAGAAGGGTCAAATGTTGTTATGGTTGCTTTTGGAGCAGGTCTTACATGGGCTGCTACGGTGATGAAATGGTAAAACAAGCTTTTTTGTTTGCGGGGCAAGGGGCGCAGTTTGTAGGAATGGGAAAAGACCTTTACGAAAAGTTTCCAGTTTGTAAGGAAGTTTATGATAAGGCGGATGAGATTTTAGGGTTTTCTATTTCTAAGCTTTCTTTTGAAGGGCCGGAAGATGAACTGACCAAGACTAAAATTTCTCAGCCTGCTATTTTTACAATGAGTGCAGCAATTATGGCGCTGATTAAGAGTGAGTTCCCAGATTTAAAACCTTCGTATGTTTGTGGTCTAAGTTTGGGAGAGTACAACGCTCTTGTTGCTGCTAATGTACTGAGCTTTGAAGATGGTTTAAGATTGGTTCAAAAAAGAGGTGCTTTGATGGATGAGGCGGCAAGTAAACACTCAGGAGCAATGGCCTCTATTATTAGATTAGATCTAGAAGTATTAAAATGTGTTGTAGAAGAAGCTGGGTGTGAAATAGCAAATTTAAACTCTAGAGAGCAAACAGTTATTTCTGGGACTGCAGAATCGGTTGAAAAAGCTTGTGAATTAGCAAAAGAAAAAGGGGCTAAAAGGGCTATTCCTCTCAAGGTGAGTGGGGCTTTTCATTCTAGGCTTATGAAAGAGGCTGGGGAGGGTCTTTCAGAAACTTTAGAGTCATTCACGCTAAGTGCTCCAGAGATTGATTTTTACGCAAATGTAACTGCTGAAAAGGAAACAGATCCTTTAGTGATAAAGGAGTTGCTTGGACAACAAGTGTCCCAGCCAGTTAGATGGTTTGAGACAATTGAAGCATTGCAGAATGAGGGTGTTTCTCAGGCAATTGAGATAGGTCCTGGTACCGTTTTAAAGGGATTGGCAAGAAAGATAGATCCAGAGCTTGTTGTTGAAAATTTAGGTTCAGTCACAGATGTAGAAATGTTTACCGCTAAATCTTAGTAGGTAAAAATGGGTTGCTATAAATTTGTTTGATATTTAACTTTGAAATAGGAGAAAAAGATGACAGACACATTACAAGAAACTAAGGAGGAGAGTAAAATGTTATTAAAAGATCAAGTCGCTTTGATTACTGGCGGAGCTCAAGGTATTGGGCGTGAAATTGCTCTATTATTTGCTAGTGAAGGTGCTCATGTTGTTATTCTTGATTTAAATCAAGAGAGTTTGAGTAAAACAAAAGCCGAAATTGAGGGTAAGGGTGTTAAGTGTTTAGATTTGATGGCGAACGTTACAGACTCTACTCAGGTTGATGAGGCGATTAAAAAATGTGTTGACACTATGGGGCGGATAGATATACTCGTCAACAATGCAGGTATCACACGTGATACTTTGATGATACGAATGAAAGAAGAAGATTGGGATGCAGTTTTAAATATTAACCTTAAAGGAACTTTTCTGTTTACCAAAGCAGCGGCTAAGGTTATGATGAAGCAACGTTCTGGTCGAATTGTTAACATTGCTTCGATCATTGGTGTTATGGGAAATGCAGGACAAGCAAATTACGCAGCTTCAAAAGCAGGTGTGATTGGTTTGACGAAATCTGCAGCAAAAGAATTAGCAAGTAGAGGCATTAATGTTAATGCGGTTGCACCAGGGTTTATTAAGACTGCAATGACAGATAAACTGCCGGAATTAGTTCGAAATGAAATGTTAAAGTTGATTCCAGCAGATCGATTTGGTCAGCCGGAAGATGTTGCTAATACAGTTTTGTTTTTAGCTTCAAAGTATTCTAGTTACATCACTGGACAGGTTGTTCAGATTGATGGCGGAATGTTAATGTAGTATCTTTTTTAAAACCTAAACAAGGAGGAACATGTCAATGGCAGCAGTACAAGATAAAATCACTGAAATTATAGTAGAACAATTGGGTGTAAAACCTGAAGAAGTAAACGCAGATGCTTCATTTGTCGATGATCTTGGTGCTGACTCTCTTGATACCGTAGAATTGGTTATGGCATTAGAAGAAGAGTTTGGCGTTGAAATTCCAGATGAAGATGCAGAAAAAATTGGCACCGTTGGTGATGCAATTAAATATGTTGAAGAAAAAAAGAAATAATAAATAAAGATAATAGGTAAAGGGTCATGAATCGTAGGGTAGTCGTAACAGGCGTAGGCGTCATCAGTCCTATTGGTAATTCTATAGAAAGTTTTTGGAGCTCACTGAAAGCGGGTAGGAGTGGAACTTGTCCACTGACTCAAGTGAATCCAGATAACTTTCCTTCTAAAGTAGCAGCAGAAGTTTCGGATTTCGACCCTGCTGATTGGCTTTCGCCTAAAGAAAGAAGAAAAAATGATCGTTTTGTTCAGTTTGCAATTGCTGCAAGCGATCAAGCAGTAAAAGATTCTGGTATTGATTTCTCAAAAGAAGATCCAACTCAATGCGGGGTATTTATTGGGTCGGGGATTGGTGGTCTTCATACAATTGAAGAGCAGCACAAAGTTCTAATGGAAAAAGGTCCAGAAAGATTATCTCCTTTTCTTATTCCAATGCTTATTGTGAATATGGCATCCGGAAAAGTTTCTATACAACACAATTTAAAAGGTCCAAATAGCTGTGTGGCTACAGCTTGTGCGACTGGGACTCATGCAACTGGGGATGCCTTTAAAATTATTCAAAGAGGCGAAGCGGATGTTATGGTTGCCGGTGGTTCTGAAGCTTGTATTACTTCTTTGGGTTTTGGTGGATTTGCGGCTATGAAAGCTTTGTCTACCAAGAATGATACACCTGAAAGCTCGAGTAGACCTTTTGATGCAACAAGAGATGGATTTGTAATGGGTGAGGGTTGCGGAATTTTAGTGTGCGAAGAGCTTGAACATGCAAAAAAACGTGGAGCTAGAATATACGCAGAAATTTTGGGTTATGGTATGACTTCTGATGCAAATCATATAACCGCACCTGACCCTGAAGGCACAGGCGCGGCTAATTGTATGTTGCGTTCCATGAAAGATGCTGGAGTTTCTCCTGATAAAATTGACTATATCAATGCCCATGGAACAGGAACGCCTTTAAACGATAAAATTGAGACTATTGCGATGAAAAAGGCAATAGGAGAGCCTCATATACGTAAAGTAAGTATCAGCTCAACAAAGTCCATGACAGGCCATCTTTTAGGTGCTGCTGGAGGTGTTGAGGCAATTGTTTTATGTAAGACCATTCAAGAGGGTATTATTGCTCCTACGATAAACCTTCATAATCCTGATCCAGACTGTGATTTAGACTATACTCCAAACGTAGCTAAGGAAAGAAAGGTTGATTTTGCCCTTTCTAACTCTTTAGGATTTGGGGGGCATAACGCCACGTTGTGTTTTGGTCGATTTGATGGGTAGCACAATACTTAGAAGTTTTCCTCTAATTTAAGACATATCTTGAGATTCGCTCTGTAGAATGTTAGAATCGCTCTGTTTTTAGATACACCACTCAACATTCTTATAGATAATAGAGACTATTCATGAGCCTTAAAAAAATTGAAGTTTTTGGATTTAAATCATTTGCAGATAAGACGGAAGTGTTCTTTGAGCCAGGAGTGACTTGTATTGTAGGTCCTAATGGTTGCGGAAAGAGCAATGTGTCTGACTCTATTCGCTGGGTTCTCGGAGAACGCAGTGCGAAAATGCTTCGTGGTTCCAAAATGGAAGATGTTATTTTTAATGGAACTGATTTTAGGAAGCCTCTAGGATTTGCTGAAGTTCACCTCACCATTGATAATCAAAACAAAATCATGCCTATTGAATATGATGAAGTTGTTATCTCTAGAAAGCTTTATCGTTCTGGGGAAAGTGAATATTTTATAAACAAAACGCAGTGTCGTTATAAAGATATTCAAGATTTGCTTATGGATACGGGAATCGGATCAAGTTCTTATTCCATGATTGAGCAAGGTCGTATTGATTACATTTTAACTGCGGACCCAGAAAAAAGAAGGTATCTCATTGAGGAAGCTGCTGGAATCTCTAAGTTTAAATCTAAAAAAGAAGAAGCTATAAGAAAATTAGAGAGAACGGAAGGTAACCTTTTAAGACTTGGGGATATCGTTGCTGAAGTTGAAAAGAATATTAAATATGCAGAGAGACAAGCAAAAAAAGCTGAAAAATACAAAGAACAATTTGAAACCCTTAAAAAACTAGAACTAACTAAAGCTAGCCTTGAGTTGGATGAGTTAAAAAAACAATTTTTGGCCTTTGAAGATAAAAAGAATCAGACCAATAATAACGTAAAAGAAACGCAGCAGCTTTTTAATGAAAAAGAAGAATTTTTGAATCAGAAGCTAGAAGGCGTGAGAAAACTCGAAACAGAGTATAACGAAGGGGAAGTTAAGAAGGTGGAGCTTTCTTCAAAGATTAACTCTCTGAAAGATAAAACATATTTTAATACAGAAAGAGTCGGATCTTTAAAAAATCAAAAGGATGAAGCTGAGAACGAAATTCAGCTGTGTAAGAATCGAATTAGTAACTTCAATCAGGAAAATGAAAAAAATAATACTGAAACCCTTGAAAAAGAAACGACCTTTAATCAATTTAATGAACAATTCGCTCAATTAGAAGCTAAAATTGCTGAAGAAACTTCTAAGTTCTCTTCGGTACAAACAAATATTCAAAATCTATTTAATCAACAAAACTTAATTCATGAAGAGAAGACAAAATGTCATCATGAAAAGATACAATTGGAAAGTAACTTAGCTTCTTTTAAAGCACAATTCAACCACCAAGAAGAATCTTTGGTTGTGCTTAAAAATGAATTAAATCGAAACATAGAGGAATCTAGCAAAAGAAGAGAATCGGAGAAAAATCTTAATGAAGAGCGAGGAGCGCTTTCAAATGAATTAGAAGCAACCAGAGAGGCTTTACAGAGAAAGGAATTGGAGCTTTCGGAGTTACGAGCTTGGTTGATTAAGTCTGAATCTAGATCAAACGAAATTGATGCTCAAATTGAGATTATTCTAGAAAAGAGTTCTGAGAAGTTTACACAAAAGTTACTCTCTACAATAAAAGAAAAGCAGACCGATGAGAGCTCAAGTTTGTTTAATCAAGCTTATTTTTTGAGAGATATTCTAGCTCCTAAAGAAGGTTGTGAATTGATTTTTGAAAAGCTTGCTCACTTGTTTTCTGAAGAAGTTTTGGTGTTGTGTAAATCGGAGTTAATTGATGATTTATCTGAGCTTACAGATAGATCTCGAAATAAGTCTTTGACCACATTTGTTCAAGAAAGCAACGAGTCAAATAATCCAGAGATTGTAAATTTAAATGGCGTCGAGTTGAAGCCGGTGCGTTTTATGCTTGACCTGAAGGGTGAGTTTCCTCATGAGCTGATGAGTGTTTTAAATCATATCTACTTGACTGATTTGAAGGCCTCGGAGTTCTTGAAAAAAGATTTGCGTTCTTTTTTATTTCAAAATCAAGTTTTGACACAGGATGGCATTCTTTTGGGACCGGGTAACCAACTTACATTACCGCAATCTGCTCAATCTGAAGTTGTTGAATTTGAGGATAAATTAAAAAGTTTACGGGATGAAAAAGCGAGCTTAGAGATTCGTTTATCTGAAAACAGAGAAAAGGAGAAGCGATTCATTCAAGAAAAATCTGATTTTGACAATAAATTTGAGATAAGAAAAGATCAATATTCTAAATTGCAAATTAAATCAGAAACGGAAAATCAATTTCTTGAGCGTCTTAACGAAGATTTAAAGCAATTCCATCAAAAGATAGAACAGATAGAGCAAAGTATTGCTGCTGCCGAAATAGGCTTGAAAGAAACGGAAGCTCAGATATTGGAGCATACAGAAAAAGAACAAAATTTGAATCATGAAGAAAATAATGTTAAACAAAAAATCTTATTACTTAGAAATAAAGAATCTGAGCAATCTAAAGTTTTAGAGTCAGAGAGATTTAAAAAGGTGGAATTGGAAACAGAATTTAAGAATTTAAATGAAAGGTTAACTTTTCTAAAAAGTAATTTGGAAAGAAATAATAAATCAATTCATGAAGAGAGTCAGAGAATCCAAGTAAAACAAAAAGGAATTGTTGACGGAGAAGAGCAGATTCTACAGTTGTCTTCTGAGAATGAACAGCATCAAACGGAAATCCAAGGCTTGGCAGTAAATCACTCTGAGATTGAGCACCGATTAAGAGGTATTCTTGCTGATTTGGAAATGAAAAGAACGGAAACCAAACAATTGGCTCTTGACGTAGAAGATATAAGAAAAGAATTAGAACAGTTCAAAGAAGAGTTACATCATCTGGAAATGAAAAAAGTTGAAGCGAATTATTCTCAGCAAGCTATTCTAGAAAGAATTAAAGAAACTTACAAAATTGATTTATTAGAAGCGACCTCTGATGCATTAGAAAATACGGATATGTCTACAGAAGAGTTGTCTCTTCAAATTGATCATTTAAAAGAAAAATTAGATAAATATGGAGCTGTTAATTTGCTGGCGGTAGATGAATTCAACGAACTTAAAGAGAGGTTTGATTTTTTAACAGGCCAACAGAATGATTTGACAGAAGCGAGAGAGTCTCTGTTAAGTGCAATTCGTAAGATAAATAAAACAACTAAGAAGTTGTTTCAAGATACTTTTGATGCTGTTCAAAGAGAGTTTCAAGGATTTTTTTCCACCCTATTTAATGGGGGTGAAGCTATGTTGACTATGGTGGATGAGGTTAATCCTTTGGAGTCAGGAATAGAAATTATGGTGAGACCTCCTGGGAAAAAGTTGCAACATATAACGCTCCTTTCGGGGGGAGAAAAAGCGATGACTGCTATAGCTTTGTTGTTTGCATTATTTAAAATTAAACCTTCGCCTTTCTGTGTTTTGGACGAAATTGACGCTCCATTGGATGAGGCTAATATTGAACGCTTTTTGAAGGTAGTGCAGACCTTTTTGGATCAGTCTCAATTTATTATCATTACTCATAGTCGTAAAACCATTGCTATGGGGGATGCATTGTATGGAGTAACAATGGAAGATACAGGGGTTTCTAAGGTTGTGTCTGTTAAGGTGAATAAAGACAATGAAAAGTCGTCTCAATTAGTTGGAATGTTAGATAATAAGGAGGAATAAAGAATATGTCTATTAACAAAGGTTTAGCTTTATTGTTATTAATTATGGTTTCACTGACAGGTTGTGAAACTACGCTTAATGAACCAGCTGCAGGTGCTTTAGGTGGTGCTGCTGCGGGTGCTGGTTTGGGAGCAATTATTGGAAGTACTACGGGTCATACGGGAGCGGGTACTGCTATCGGAGCAGGTTCTGGAGCCTTACTCGGAGCTTTAGTTGGAGAAGGGATGAGAAGGTCTAAAGAATCAGCTAAACGAGAAATTAAGGAAGAGTTGAGAAGAGAGCAATTGGCATCACAGGGGTATGCAGCTCCTCAGCAGCAAGCGTTTACGCCTCAGTCTCAAGTGCAAGAAGTTCACACGAAATATAATCCTAAAACAGGTCAAACATTTCCTGAGCGATTTAAATTCGACCCTGCATCTGGCGACGAATTAAAATTTTTACAGTAATTTCCAAACCACAGCTATAGAAGAGTTTTTTAATTTTCTATGGCTGTGGTTTTTTGTTTTTTAAGAGCTTTTTTAGTTTGATTTGGAAGGAAATTTAACAGTGACAAATTCATTAATGAGTGCTTTGCCTCTCGTTGCTATTGTGGGGCGACCTAATGTAGGAAAGTCTACTCTGTTTAATCGATTAATCCGAAGAAGAAAGGCTATTGTTCAAAGAGAAAGCGGCACTACGAGAGATCGGAACTATGAAACCATTCAAGTGGACAATCAGTCTATTCGTATTGTCGATACTGGAGGATTTCAGTTTGCAAAATCAAATACAATGGAATTTATGGTTGATCAGGAAGTTGAGAAAGCAATTGCAGAAGCAGATGAGATTTTATTTGTTGTAGATGGAGCAAGTGGGATTACGCATACAGATGAACGATTTGCCGATATTTTAAGAAAAATTAATAGACCTGTCCGAGTTGTGGTAAATAAGCTGGATGATAAGCGTGGGCCTTTACAGCTGGGGGAGTTTTATCATTTGGGGTTTGATACGGTATTAGGAATTTCTGCGGCACACGGGCATGGGATTGATGAATTGTTAACTGATATGTGTAAAAGTCTCCCAGAACAGCATGAGTTGATTGAAGAAGATCCTTATCTTTTTAATCTCTCTATTATTGGAGAGCCTAATGTTGGAAAATCCACCTATCTAAATGCTTTGTTGGAAAAAGATAGGGTTATTGTTTCTGAGATTCCTGGGACAACTCGAGATCTAGTAGAAGAATCTTTTGAATATGAAGGTAAAAAAATCCGACTTGTAGACACTGCTGGGTTGAGATCTGAGAAAAAAATGAAGTCTGCAACAGAGTTTTTTAGTTTTACTAGAACTAAAGAGGCTCTTAAAAAAGCGGATGTCATTGTTTTGCTGTTTGATGCTACTTTAGGATTGAAAAGAGATTCTAAAAATATATTAAAAAAAATATTAGAGGAACGAAAAGCTTTGATTTTGGTTGGTAATAAATGGGATCTATCGAGTCAGAGAGAAATGGCTCGTTATAAAAATGACCTTGTTGAGGCAAATGGTTTTTTGAAACATTTCCCTATTTTTTTTACTTCAGGATTAAAAGCTAAGAATATTTTACAGCCTATTGAAGAATCTTTTAAAATTTTTGAGTACTACAATCAGTTATTTAGTACTAAAGAATTGAATGACTTTTTAGAAATGCTTAAGAAGAAAAAACCTCCACAAGGTGGGAAGCTAAAGTATTTAGTTCAAACACATCGACGTCCCTTGCGGTTTAATTTATTTGTTAAAGGAAAGCAGAGAGTCCCTAGAGATTATTGGGGGTTTCTAGAAAATCAATTTATGAGCCATTTTAAAGTTCGTGGAGTTGGCTTAAAAATGAATTTGGTAGAAGAAAAAACAAAGGAAAAATAAAGGGTCTGTGATGATACTTTTTATTCTGCTGCTATTTTTTAGTTATTTGGTCGGATCCATCCCAACAGCATTTTTGATTGGTAAGTGGGTAAAGCAAATTGATATTCGAGAGCATGGGAGTGGTAATGTTGGTGCGAGCAATGTTTTTCGTGTTATTGGCAAGCAGTGGGGGGCGGTTGTTTTATTTGTAGATTTGTTAAAAGGTTTTATTCCTGCATTGTTGTTTTGGCATTTGATTTCTATTGAGAAGCTTAATTCTGTATTTCCATTTACCTTTTCTTCAATCACATTATCTTTGGTTTTTGGAATTGCAGCTATTTTTGGACATAATTGGCCAGTATGGCTTAGGTTCAAGGGTGGAAAGGGTGTAGCCACCTCTTTGGGGGTCTTTTTGGCTATATTGCCTTTAGCGGCTCTTAGTGCATTTGTTGTATTTGTGTTTTGTGTTTTCGTCTTTAACTACATAGCTTTAGGTTCAATAGTAGCCAGTATTGCCTTTGTGGGCTTTATTTTCCTGTATTATAGTGCTATTCCTGAGTTTGGATTTTTAATAGCTTTATCTTCGCTGCTTTGTGGGCTTATTATCGTTATGCATCGGACGAATATTTCAAGGCTTTTTAAGGGGACTGAAAGCCCGGTCTTTAAGAGAAATAGGTCTTAACCACAATTTTGTAACTTTCTATCCGGAACCTTTACAGAGGCTTTACTTTGAGAGGCTTCGGGATTATAATATTTAACTGGGAAAACTCGATTTAACTGTAAATAGGAGCTTAAAAATGTCAGATAAAACAGAAAAAAAGACAGCAAAAACAAAAGAAAAAGCAGGAACAGCTGGGGGCGAAAACCAAAAACAAAAAATGCTCCAGCAAACATTGC
This sequence comes from Candidatus Omnitrophota bacterium, assembly GCA_029261035.1. Taxonomy (GTDB): domain Bacteria; phylum Omnitrophota; class Omnitrophia; order Omnitrophales; family JACROU01; genus JAJDCD01. Next base: position 64,362 of record JAJDCD010000012.1, on the reverse strand, counting down.
AAAGTATTGAAAAACAGTTTGGAAAAGGTTCCATCATGAAAATGGGTGGAGACCAAAACAATCTTGAACAAATTGAATCCATTCCTACAGGCGCAATGACGTTAGATATGGCTATTGGAATTGGCGGCGTTCCAAGAGGTCGCGTTATGGAAATCTTTGGACCTGAATCGAGTGGAAAAACAACTTTAACTCTTTCAGTAATAGCTCAATTACAGAAACAAGGTGGCGTTGCCGCTTTTATTGACGTGGAATATGCTTTGGATCCTATCTACGCTGAAAAACTAGGTGTAAAAGTGGAGGACTTGATAATTTCTCAACCGGATCATGGAGAACAGGCTTTTCAGATTGTGGAAATGTTAGTGAAATCAGAGTCTGTTGATTTGATTGTTGTAGACTCGGTAGCTGCTTTGGTTCCTAAGTCGGAAATTGAAGGCAATATAGGGGATCATCAAATGGGCTCTCAAGCACGTTTGATGTCTCAAGCATTAAGAAAACTAACCTCTGTTATTAGTCGATCTAAAACCAGCGTTATATTTATTAACCAAATTCGAGATAAAATTGGTGTTATGTTTGGTAACCCTGAGACAACTCCTGGTGGAAAGGCTTTGAAATTCTTTTCATCGTTGAGAATGGATATTCGAAGAATTGGGTCAATCAAGAAAGGTGATTCGATTATTGGAAACCGAGTGCGTGTTAAGGTTGTAAAGAATAAAGTGGCTCCTCCATTTAAAACAGCTGAATTCGACATTATGTTTGATGAAGGAATCTCTCGCTCTGCAACGATTATTGATCTGGCTGTGGAAAATGATATTCTTGAAAAATCAGGATCTTGGCTTTCTTATAAGAATGAAAAAATTGGTCAAGGAAGAGAGAATGTTCGAGCCTTCTTAAAAGAGAACCCTAAGGTTTTAGATGAGATCGAAACAAAAGTAAAAGATAAAATATTTGCTCAACCAGTAACTGTTTAATTAATAACTTTATTCTTAGAACGGCTCCTTCTTTACGAATTCCAGGGAGCCGTTTCTGTTTTTATGGAAAAGCATGATTATGAGGCAATTAAAAGAGAATAAATCTAAAGAGAATAAAGAGCCAGTAAAGAATAAAGCGCTTCTTTATGCTTTGAGAGTGATAGGCATTCGGATGCATTCGGAAGCAGAGCTAACTAAGAAAATGGTATTAAAGAAACACACTTCTGCTGATATAAAAGAAACATTAGACGTATTAAAAAAGAACCGGTTGATTAATGACGTTCGTTTTATAGAGGTTTATGTTGAAGAGCTAAGAGACAAAGGTGTTGGGAATCTTCAGATTGTAAATAAGCTAAAACAAAGAGGAATTACAACAACGCAAATTGAAGAAAATTTTGAACCTGAAAATAGCACATCTCAAATGGAAAGAGCTATGGAGTTAGCTCAATCTCGAATGCCATCAAACGGAGAATTTGATAATAAGGTAAAAAACAGAATTTATAATTTTCTTGCACGAAAAGGCTTTGATTTTGAAATATGTAGAACGATTGTTGAAAAAATGGATTCAAATAGTAGCATAGATTGGTAGGTCATGATTACAACTAATGAAGTTAGAGATAAATATTTAAAATATTTCGAGTCAAAAGGCCATCGTATTGTCTCTTCTGATTCATTGATTCCTCAAAATGATCCGACCCTCCTTTTTACGGGTGCTGGAATGAATCAATTTAAAGAATATTTTTTAGGTATAAAGAAAGATATGACCCGTGCAACAAGTTCTCAAAAATGTATACGAACAGGAGATTTGGAGAATGTAGGGAAAACTCCTTATCATCATTCTTTCTTTGAAATGCTAGGAAACTTTTCTTTTGGAGATTACTTTAAGCGTGAAGCTATTGAATGGGCTTGGGAGTTTTTAACAAAGGAACTTTCAATCCCAGCTGAAAAACTTCAGATCAGTGTGCATGAAAGTGATGATGAGGCTTACAAAATTTGGAAAGATGAAATAAAAATAGAAGAATCTCACATCACGAAGCTGGGAGATAAGTCTAATTACTGGCCTTCTAATGCCCCTAAGGATGGTCCTAACGGACCCTGTGGACCTTGTTCAGAGATTTATTACGATCAAGGGAAAAATCCTAAATGTAATGAGGCGTGTAATATTGATTGTGAGTGTGGGCGCTTTGCTGAAATCTGGAATTTAGTATTCACTCAATTTGATCGGAAAGACGGAGGAGTTCTTGAGCCATTATCAAATAAGAATATTGATACAGGTATGGGTCTGGAACGCTTGGTGTGTGTTCTTCAAGGTAAGAAAACAAATTTTGAAATAGATTTATTTCAACCTATGATTAAAAAGCTGATTAAGGTTTTAGGTTTAAATAATGAGGCTGTAGAAAATAACAGAAGTATTGTCTATACCATTATTGATCATGCTCGAGCTTCGATTTTTGCTATTAACGACGGCGCCGTTCCTGTAAATGAAGGTCGGGGTTATGTTATTCGGAAGTTAATAAGACGTGCGACTTGGTATGGAAAACAATTGGGTGCCGATGGCCCTTTTATAAATGAGTTAGTTGATATTATTATTGATGAGATGGCAGGGGTTTATCCAGAGCTTAAATCAAATAGAGATTCTATCTTTCTGAATATGAAAATGGAAGAAGAACGTTTTTGGGATACTTTGGAGCAGGGAATTGATATTTTAAATAAAATGATTCTCGTAGCAAAGAAAGATAAGAAAAAGCAGCTTACAGGCAGTAATGTGTTTAAACTTTATGACACATTTGGATTTCCTGACGAGTTGACTGAGTTGATTTTAGATGCTGAAGGACTTACGATTGATAGAAAAGGGTTTGACCTTGAGATGAGGCAGCAAAAGGAAAGATCAAAGCAGTCCAGTGGAATCTCTGGGGATATCTTTGTTGTATCTGAGCTTTCGAAAAAAATTGCGGATATTCCAGATACAGAGTTTTTGGGATATGATCTATGCTCATTTGAGGAAGCTGAAGTTCTTTTCGTTGAACAGTCAGGGACTGAAGCGGTAGTGATATTGAATAAGACTCCTTTTTACGGTGAAGGAGGTGGGCAAGTAGGAGATCGAGGTGAGTTAGAGAACTCTAATTTTTCCGCTGTAGTTAAAGATTCTAAAAAAGACGGGGAAAGAATTGTTCATTATGTAGAGATTAAAAAAGGCTCTGTTATGGTTGGAGATCATGTTAATGCAATTATTGATCGGGCTTTGAGGGCGTCTACGAAAAGAAATCATACAGCGACGCATATTCTCCAGGCTGTTATGAGAGATGTTTTAGGGTCTCATGTAAGGCAGATGGGGTCTCTGGTTAATGAAGATAAGTTGCGATTCGATTACGCCCATTCTCAAGCATTAACAAGGAGTGAAATAGAAAAGTTAGAAACTAGAGTTAATGAAATTATTTTAGAAAATATTCCAGCTGAAGCAGAAGTGAAAACGCTAGAAGAAGCACGAAAAGAAGGTGCATTAGCTTTTTTCGGTGATAAGTATGGGGATAAGGTTCGTATTCTACGAGTGGGTGAAGTGAGTTTGGAGTTTTGTGGAGGAACTCATGTTTCTCGTACAGGAGATATTGGAGCTTTTTTAATCACCTCGGATTCATCTGTTTCAAGTGGGACTCGAAGAATTGAGGCTTTGACGGGAATAAATGCTCTTAAAGCAATTCAAGAACAGCGAGTTAAGATTTTAGAAGTGGCTAATACGTTGAAATCGAGTCCAGAGGATATTTCTCAACGTATTGAAAAACTACAAATTAGGATGAGGGAACTTGAAAAAGGAAATAGGGGAGCAAAAGCTAAATCGATAGATTTAAATTCATTGATTTCAAATGCCAAAAAATGGAATGGTTTTAATGTGATTGCAGCATGTTTTGATTCCATTCCGATTTCTGAATTGAGACATACTATTGATGTTTTGAAACAAAAAACAAAGAGTTCTATTTTAATTTTATTTTCAATTGAAGAGCAAAAATCAAATGTGATTGTGGCCCTTAGTCAAGATATGAAAGAAAGCAATGTAAGCTCCAACGATATTCTAAAGAAAGTTGTTATTCCTTTAGAAGGTTCTGGAGGAGGTCGGAAAGATATGGCTCAGGGTGGGGGCAGAAACCCCGAGAAAATTAAAGAATTGATGAGTAATATTATTACGATATTAGAATCGTAGAAAAAGGAAATCTATTATGCAAGTCGTGCAATGGGATAAGACAACTCAAAAAAAGATTAGCCGTCTCAAAGAAGTTGAGTTTGATGAGCTACTTTTTAAAAAAGTGCATAAGATTCTTCAAGAAGTTCGGACTCATGGAGATGCAGCATTGAGAAGATTTACTAAGGAGTTTGATCGTATTGATATACCTTTGAAAAAATTAAGAGTTTCCGAAGGGGAAATTAACAAGGCTTATGAAAAAGTAGAAGGGTATGATTTTGTTCCTTTAATAAAAGAGTTTCAGAGTAACGCTAAACAGTTTTACGAAAAAGATATTAAAAAGAGTTACTCTGTAAAGGGCTGCGATGGAGCGAAATTAAGTAAATGTTATTCTCCTTTAGAGCGTGTTGGCATCTATGTTCCTGGAGGACAAGCACCATTAATTTCTACTGTCTTGATGACAGCATTACCTGCGAAAATTGCAGGGGTAAAAGATCTGGTTTTGGTTACTCCACCTCAAAGGGATACAGAAGATATCAATCCTCAAATATTAGTAGTGGCTAATTTGTTAGGGATTAAAGAGATTTATCGTTGTGGTGGTGCTCAAGCAATTGCTGCTTTGGCTTTTGGAACAAGAACAATTAAGAAAGTCGATAAAATCGTTGGGCCTGGAAACTCCTATGTAACAGAAGCAAAGAGGCAGGTGTATGGTTATGTAGACATTGACATGGTGGCTGGACCAAGTGAAATTTGTATTTTAGCAGATGCGTCAGCCGATCCTAATTTTGTCACCTGTGACCTTCTAGCTCAAACAGAACATATTGGTGGGTCTGGCTTTTTGGTGACGAACTCAAAGAAGTTGGCAGAGCAGATTAGAAAAAGAGTCGAACCGGGCTATATTATTATGGTATCTTCTTTAGAAGAGGGTTGTGAGGTTGTAAATGAGATGGCTCCGGAACATTTGGAGATTATCACTAAATCTCCTAATATTTATCTAAAAAAGATAAAACATGCAGGGACAGTTTTTATAGGACCTTATTCTCCGACAGTTATTGGAGACTACATCGCAGGGCCTAGTCATGTCCTACCGACAGCAGGGACAGCACGCTTTTTTTCACCCTTAAGCTCTTCAAGCTTTATAAAGAGCTTTCAAGTGATTCATTATACTAAAGATGCGTTGAATAAAGGACGAGAATTTGTAAAGGTGTTAACAGATATTGAGGGTCTTATTTTGCACAAAATTTCAATGGAAGCACGTTTTGTAGATACTAAGAAAAAATGACGTTTTATAGTAGTCCCTAAATGTTAGGCATAAGAAAAGAGAATCGAATGAATACAAAGTCAGTTAAATCTAATAAGAGATCCGCAAGTTTTAAGAGAAAGACAAGCGAAACAGATATTCAAGTTAAAGTAAAAATTGATGGAAGTGGAAAATCAAAAGTAAAGACCGACGTTGCTTTTCTGGATCATATGTTAGAAGGATTCGCAAAGCATGGTTTATTCGATATAGAAGTTAAGGCTGTTGGAGATATTCACATTGATATACACCATACTAATGAAGATACGGCCATTTGTTTGGGGAAAGCTTTTAGCGAGTGTTTGGGTACGAAAAAAGGAATTAAGCGTTATGGTTTTTTTATACTTCCAATGGATGAGGCTTTAGTTCAAGTAGCACTAGACATATCAGATCGACCTTCATTTCATTACACAGTAGACCGTAAGGTGAAAATTACTGAGCGCAAGAATTCTTATCTTTTAAATGATGCTAGAGAATTCTTTAAGACTTTTGTCCAACACGCTGGAATTAATATGAATGTGATTATTCAGTTTGGTACAGATCCTCACCATGTCATAGAGGCGCTCTTTAAGTGTGTCTCTAAGGCTTTAGATATGGCCACTCAAATTGATCCCCGTAGCAAAGGCATTCCTTCTACTAAGGGAAAGTTAAAAGAATAACTTAAGGCAATTCTGTTAATTTATAATAGGGCATGTTTTGCTTATAAAGTGTGTAAATTTGATGCAATCTTTAAGGGAGTTTTTTTAATGATAGCAGTTATTGATTATGGCTCAGGAAATCTTCGAAGTGTATCCAAGGCGTTAGAAAAATTGGGAGCGAGTGTTGTTGTGACATCAGATAAGGATGTCGTTCTTCAGGCGGATAAGGTTATTCTTCCGGGAGTGGGTGCTTTTGGAGACGCGATGTGTGAACTGAGAAAAAGAAATTTAATTTCTCCGATTAAAAAAGTGATTCAGAATAACAAACCTTTTTTGGGCATATGCATAGGATTACAAGTTTTATTTTCATCTAGCGATGAAAATCCAGATATTCCGGGGTTGAATATATTTAAGGGGAAAATAGCTCGATTTCAAAACCGGGATTTAAAAGTACCTCATATGGGATGGAACTCGATTGTTCCAAATGAAGGTCAGAGCGGTATTTTTAAGGATACAAAAAAAGATACCTATTTCTATTTTGTGCATTCTTTTTATGCCATTCCAGAAGACCCCTCCATTGTTGTTGGTAAGGCGTCTTACGGTGTGGATTTTCCTGCAATTATTGAAAAAGAGAATGTTTGGGCGACTCAGTTTCACCCTGAGAAAAGCCAATCGGAAGGACTTAAAATTTTAGAAAACTTTATTAATTATTAAAGGAGAAAAAGTTATGTTGTTATACCCCTCTATTGACATTTTGGACGGAAAAGTAGTACGACTTCGAAGAGGTGATTTTGCTCAGGTGGCAGAGTATCCAGGAGAACCTGTGGATTATGCTAGGCGGTGGCAAGAAGCGGGAGCAGATTTTATACATGTAGTTGATTTAGATGGAGCAGTTCATGGTGAATTTAAAAATTTTGAATACGTAAGAAAGATCATTGATGAGACTCATACCCCAGTTCAGCTTGGTGGAGGTGTAAGAACAATTGAGCAAATTAAGACGGCTTTAGATATAGGTGTTTCCAGAGTTATTGTTGGAACTCGTGCTGTTGATAAAGGATTTGTTAAAGAGATTCTTTCTGAATTTTCTAGTCAGATTGCAATTGGTATGGATGTGCGTGACGGGTTAGTTCAAACGCATGGTTGGAAGAAAGGGAGCGGAGTTAACCAAGAAGATTTCTTAAATCATATTGCGGAGATGGGAGCTTCTTACGGTGTTTGGACGGATATTTCTAAAGATGGAATGCTGCAAGGGCCTAATATAGAAGGTTTGAAAGAGGTTTTGAACTTGCAACCATCCATTGAGTTTATATTGTCTGGAGGCATGGCAAATATTGAGGATGTAAAAAAAGTTTTGGAAATTAAAGAACCTAATTTTAATGGAACTATTATTGGCCGTGCTTTATATGAAGATAAAATTAATTTAAAAGAAGCCGTTGAGTTGGTTAAAAAGTAACTCGCTGGAGATTATTGAATGTTAACAAAAAGAATTATACCGTGTTTAGATGTTCATGAAGGCCGTGTTGTTAAAGGGGTTCAATTTGTTGACCTTGTAGACGCTGGAGATCCTGTTGAGTGTGCTATTGCCTATGATAAGCAGAATGCGGATGAGCTTGTTTTTTTGGATATTACAGCTTCTCATGAGGAAAGACCTATTTTACTAAAGATCGTTGAGAAAGTAGCGGAATCTATTTATATCCCCTTTACGGTAGGTGGAGGAATTCAAGGGGTTGGAGATATTCGAGATTTGCTTAAAGCAGGATGCGATAAAGTGTCCTTGAACACAAGAGCAGTCGAAAAGCCCGAGCTCGTAAAAAAAGCTTCAGACCAATTTGGTTCTCAATGTATTGTTGTTGCCATAGATGCTAAAAGAAATTCCGAAGGTAGTTGGAATGTTTTTACTCATGGTGGGAGAATAGATACAGGTAGAGATGTTGTCGAATGGGCAAAAGAAGTTGTAAGTCTTGGAGGAGGAGAAATTTTATTAACAAGTATGGATTGTGATGGCACTAAGGAAGGTTATGATTTAGACCTGACAAAAAAAGTATCTGATGCCGTTTCTGTACCTGTGATAGCTTCGGGTGGGGCTGGGAAATTGGAGCATTTTGAAGAAGCTTTTAAAGAAGGAAAGGCAGACGCTGCTTTGGCTGCAAGTTTATTTCATTTTGGCGAATTAACAGTAACGCAAGTAAAAGAGTATTTAATGAATAAGGACGTTCCTGTAAGAAGGTAAATTATGATATCACCCTCATTGAGCGAGTTGAAAAAATATAAAAAAGGAACAATTACTCCAGTTTTCAAGGAGATTATGGCTGATCTAGAGACTCCTGTGTCTGTTTTTCTTAAATTAAATAAGGAAGACAATCCCGCCATTCTCTTAGAGTCGGTAGAATTAGGGGCTCAACTAGGTAGATACTCTTTTATTTGCCCATCTCCAAAGAAAGAGTTTGTATTTAATCAAGATAAAAGTGTATTAGAAACTTTGGAAAAAGAGATTGAACCCAAAAGAAAGAAATTTCAAAAATCAGAATATTTGCCTGATTTTCAAGGTGGGCTTGTTGGGTACTTGTCCTATGAAAATGTTCGTTATTTTGAATCGGTATCAATTCAAAATAAAAAACCAAGTCTTCCCATTGCTGAAAGTGTTTTTTATTGGGTTGATCACTTTATTCTTTTTGACCATTTAGAAAAAAAGATGCGTATTGTTCAACTTATAGAGTGTGATAAGAACTTAGAAAGTAACTATAAGAAAGTGCAGGTCGACCTAAATAAATACCACAAACTTTTAGATACGAAAGTTGTTGTTAAGAAAAGAGCTACTCGACCTTCAGCTTTTAAATTAAAATCTAATTTATCTAAGCAAAGTTTTACGAGTAAAGTTAAGAAAATTAAGAACTATATTCGCCAAGGAGATTGTATTCAGGTTGTAATGAGTCAACGTTTTGATTTGGGAAAAGTTCAAGATGATTTTTCTATTTATCGCGTTTTAAGATCCTTGAATCCATCTCCTTATATGTTTTACTTTAGACACAATAACTTGAAACTTATTGGTTCTAGTCCCGAGCTTCTAGTTAAGAAAACAGGAACGACGGCAGAGGTTCGTCCGATTGCTGGAACAAGACCCAGAGGGAAGACTGAGAAAGAAGACAAGAAATTAGAACAAGACCTTAAGAATTCGAAGAAAGAAATGGCAGAACATTTAATGCTAGTTGACTTGGGGCGTAATGATTTGGGGCGTGTTTCAAAAACGAATACTGTGGAAGTGGATGATTACGCCCGGGTTGAACGTTATTCTCATGTGATGCATTTAGTTACGGATGTAACGGGAACATTACAGTCAAACAAAACAGATTTTGATCTATTGAAAGCTACATTTCCTGCGGGGACGGTGTCTGGAGCTCCTAAAATTAGAGCAATGGAAATTATTGACGAGCTTGAGAAGGATAAAAGAGGCCCTTACGCGGGTGCTGTAGGTTATTTTAGTTTAACGGGAGATATGGATATGTGTATTGCTATAAGGACAGTGGTTGTAGATAAAGATCACGCTTATGTTCAAGCAGGAGCAGGAATTGTTTATGATTCTAATCCAGAAAAAGAGTATGAAGAGACTGTTAATAAAGCAAAAGCATTGATTCATGCGATACAGATATCAGAAGGAAATGATTTGTTATGAATAGAATTATTATGATAGATAACTTTGATTCATTTACTTATAACGTCGTACAGTACCTAGGTGAACTCGGAGGTAAATTGAAGGTGTTTCGTAACAATGAAACGAGTATTCAGCAAATTAAACGGATGAAACCAGATAAAATAGTAATATCTCCAGGTCCTTGTACCCCAAAAGAAGCAGGGATTTCTAATGATGTCATAAGAGAGTTTAATGGAAAAATACCCATATTAGGAATTTGTTTAGGGCATCAATGTATAGGCTATAGTTACGGAGCTAAAATTGTTCGTGCTAAAAAGATTATGCATGGAAAAACCTCTGAGGTTAAACATAAGAATGATCCAATCTATAAATCTATGAGTAATCCTTTTATTGCAACACGTTATCATTCCTTATTGATTGACAAAAACACCTTGCCTAAGGATTTTATTGTCAATGCATGGACGAGCAGTCAAGAAATTATGGGTATTAAACACAAAAATTATCCTACATGGGGTGTTCAATTCCATCCAGAATCGATTATGACTAAAGAAGGCAAGATCTTGCTTAAGAATTTTTTGAGTGTGAAGTAAAAGCTAGTTTATTTGTTTTATTACTTTACCCTGTGATTCAAAAATAGGAGTTTCTGTATAATCGCTTTGAGATATGTTGATAACATGAGGTGTTCCAAAGAACTCATTCAAAAGTATATCTGGAACGTCTGTTATGGAGCTGGAGACAAGTAAGTCTGTTCTCATGCCACGTTTGCCAAATGTTTTCTTCATATCCGCAATCAGTTTCAGGGTAAGTTCTGGGGTGAATACAAAGGAAGTTTTTCCTCGAATTAATTTAAAGCAAATTTTAGTTGATTCTTTATATTCGAGGCTTTCGTGAGGTGAGACAGAGATAAGAACGGCGTCTTTAAGAGGGACGTATCTGTTTTGACGTGTTGGTTTGGAAAATATTTTTTTTGATTTAAGCTCTAACAAATACTTTTTAAGATATTCAGGTACTGAGTTAAGATCGATATAGTGAAATTCATTCATTTTCTCAATCCATAAGGGTTGAGAAATTGTTTTGATTAAAGTTTCATTTATTAATGGAAGAATAAGCGTAAAAGAAGTGTTTGGAGTCTCTAATATTTTTTTAAGTTCTGGATGAGAGGGGTTGATTTCCTCAGTTTGTATAATTAGAACCTGACCTTTTCTTGAAATGTTTAAATGAGCAATGAAGCCTTTTTCCTGAGGTATTATTTGAACTGTAATCTCTTTTGGCGGAAAAAGTTTACTGCAGGAACTTAAGGGTAAACAGAGTAAGAAAGAATAAATTAGAAGTAATTTTAAATATTTTATTTTCATTTAGATGGGCCTTATATGGATGCTATTATACAAAAGCTATTAAATAATACGGATTTAAACTCGAAAGAAGCTCTGGAGCTTATTCAGAGTTACTTCAATAGTTCTAATTCTATGTATTCTAACTTACTTTCTCTTCTTTTATTAAGAAAAAAAGGAGAATCTGCTGTAGAACTATTGTCTGCCGTCCAATTGTTGAGAAAGAAAATGAATGTTGTTCATCATAATCAACCTTTTGCAGTTGATTTTTGTGGTACCGGAGGGGATGGGAAAAACACATTTAATATTTCTACGATTGCCGCTCTGATTGCTGCTGGAGCTGGAGCTCAGATAATTAAGCATGGAAATAGATCTATTTCTTCTCAGTGTGGCAGCTCAGATCTGTTGGAGGCTTTTGGGTACTCCTTAGAACTTAAGAAGTCTGATCTTACTAAATTAGTTAAAAAAAGCAATTTCACTTATTTGCATGCTCCATTTTATCATCCAGCATTTGCTAAGATTCAACCCATTCGTCAGAAACTGAAAATCAAATCTATCTTTAATTTTTTAGGTCCTTTACTAAACCCTGCTAAAGTTAAAAATCAAATTATAGGTGTTTCAGAACCTTCTTTGGTGGGTGTGTATATAGATATATTAAAAAAACTAGGTTCTAAACATGTGTGGGTATTTATGAGTGAGGGGGGATATGATGAAATTTCTCTAACAGGAGATGCTCATGGGACTCAATTATATAAACGCAAAATCCAAAAACATACATTGTCGCCCTCTGATTTTGGAATGAAAAAGATAAACCCTAAGGATTTGAATACTAAGAACCTTAAAGAAAATAAAAGAATAGCTTTAGATATATTGCAAGGAAAGGAAAAGGGTCCAAGAAGAAATGTTGTTCTTGCGAATGCGGCTTTGGGGTTGTTTGCCTCTGGAAGAGCCTCTAGCATTAAAGAGGGAGTTGCGCTAGGATTGTATTCTATAGAAACCGGCAGAGCTTATGCTCAACTTAAAAAAGCGATAGAAATATCTAATGGAATTGTGTTGCCAAGTTGATTGATTTTTCTAACTAATCAAGGTGTGAAGAAATGATTCTAGATGAAATTATAAAGAACAAAAAAAGGGAAGTTGAGGAGCTAAAACTCCGTTTTCCTGAAAAAAGATTAATTAAATCTATTGAGGAAAATAGCTTTAAGCCAGATTCTTTTTCATTTAAAAAAGCAATTTCTTCTAATAAGGGAACTCATATTATTGCGGAAATAAAAAAGGCGAGTCCATCAAATGGGATTATCGTTGAGGATTTTAATCCTCTTAAGATAGCAGAGTGGTACGAACAGGGTGGTGCAAAAGCGTTGTCGGTTTTAACGGAGACGAAATATTTTTTAGGAAGACCTAGTTATTTAAAAACCATTCGAAAAGTAACAAAGCTCCCCATTCTAAGAAAAGATTTTATTCTGGATACTTATCAAATATATGAATCAAAAGTATTGTCTGCAGATGCGATCCTTCTTATTGCTATGTTTTTGACGGAGGAAGAATTGAGAGAGTTTTATCAATTAGCACAATCTCTAAACCTAGATGTTCTTGTAGAAGTTCATTCTGAAGAGGATATGGATAAAGTGTTGAAAATTGATTGCGATATAATAGGAATAAATAATAGGAACTTAAGTACATTGTCTACAAATCTAGGGGTTTCAGAAAGATTGTTGTCCAGAGTTCCTAAAAACAAAACAGTTGTGGTTGAAAGTGGCCTGTCTACTCGAGAAGAGATTGAAACTTTTTTATCAAAAGGAGTACATGCCTTCTTAATTGGGACAAGTTTGCTTAAGTCAAAAAAAATACTGGAGAAAACAAAAGAATTGGTAGGGAAAAATGTCTAAATCATTATTTACAAATAAATTATTAGAACGTTTAGAAAAGATAGACAAAGAAGCGGTTCAGAAATATATCCTACAGATTGAAGAAGAGAGACAAGATCTAAAGGAATTATTGGTGGATTTGCCTATAGGTCTTATGGCTGTAGAACCCAATCAAAAGATTTTATGGGCAAATAAAATTGCGCAAAGTACTTTAGGGGTCTCATTTGACCCTAATAAGAGTACAGTCCTCTCAGAAATGATTTTTGATGCAGATTTGCTTCATTGGGCTGAAGATAAAATGGATAAACAAGATGGGATATTGAGTGAAGAAAAGGAAGTGTTTTATCCAAAGCCTCGTTTTCTGATATTAAGCATAAAACCTTTTTATAATAATGAAGGCAATGTGGATTATTTTCTATTTGTTCTTATGGATATTACATCCATTCGAATAAAAGATAAGGAGTTAGGACAGTTAGAAAGAATCTCATCCCTAGTTAAGCTATCGCAAGGAATTGCTCATGAACTTGGAAATCCTCTTAATTCTATTTTAATTCATTTAAAGCTTCTTTCTCAAAAATCAGAAACCCTTCCTGAGAAAGATCAAAATGAATTTAACCAGTCCATACAGGTTTTGTTGGAGGAGACTTCTAGAATGGATCAAATAATTAAAAATTTTCTAAAGACAACACGGCAAACGCCTGCGGACTTTGAGTTAGGAGCTATAAATGAACCCATAGAAGAGGCTGTTCGTTTCTTTGAGCCCGAATTGAATGAAATGAAGATTAAGATTAGTTTGAAACTAGATAAAAAACTTCCTGACTTTTTATTTGATCGAAATAAAATTTATCAGCTTTCTGTTAATCTTATAAAAAATGCGATGGAAGCAATGCCTAAAGGAGGGTCTTTATCTGTTGAAACAAGTTTTAAGGATCAGGTTTGTTCTATTTCTTTCGCAGATTCTGGAGTCGGAATATCGGAGGATAAGGTTGAGCATATTTTTGAAGAATACTTTACAACAAAGGAAGAAGGTTCTGGGTTAGGCTTGACTATTGTATACAGTGTTGTTCTTCTTCATGGTGGAAAGATAGAGGTTAAGAATTTGAATGATAAAGGAACGGAATTCATTTTGTTATTACCTATGAGAAATGAGAAGAAGCAATTGTCTTTCAATGATAAGTAATTCTGAATTTTGTAAAAAAGGAGCTTGAAATGTCGCATTGGGAAACCATTTTAATTGTTGATGATGAAAAGAACACGAGAGAAGGTTTGGGTAAATTCTTAGGTTCTTTGGGCTACGATATTTCTTTAGCTTCTTCAGCTGAAGAAGCTCTAGCCATAGTAAAAAGCGAAGCTCCAAATGTAGTTCTCTCGGATATAAGAATGCCAGATGTTGATGGGATGTCCTTACTTCACCAAATTAAAGCCCTTGATGCTCAAATTCCGGTAATATTACTGACTGCTTATGGTTCTGTAGAAAATGCGGTAAAAGCTATTAAGGCAGGGGCGTTTCACTACCTGACTAAACCTGTTAATTTAGATGAGTTAGAGTTTATGGTTAAGAAAGCATTATCAAGTCAAAAATTAGAATTGGAGAATAAGGAATTAAAAAAAGATATTATTAAAGATAAATACGAAGCTTTTGAGGTAATCAGTGAATCTCAAAAGATGAAAGAAGCTATTGATATGGCAACAAAAGTGGCTCAATCCGATTCCTCCGTATTAATACAAGGTGAAACCGGAACAGGAAAAGAGCTGATTGCTCATTTAATCCATAATATGAGTCCTAGAAAAGATAATTCTTTTATCGCAGTCCACTGTGCATCTTTAACAGAGACCTTATTAGCAAGTGAGTTGTTCGGACATGAAAAAGGTTCTTTTACTGGAGCTACAGAGAGAAAGATCGGTAGATTTGAGAGAGCTCATAATGGAACATTGTTTTTGGATGAAATTGGGGAAATTCCAGAGTCAATGCAGGTAAAGCTTCTTCGGGTGCTTCAAGAAGGAGAGTTTGAACGAGTTGGAGGTACGAAAACAATAAAGGTTAATGTCCGACTTATTGCTGCTACTAATAGAAACCTTCTAGATGAGGTAAGGAAAGGAACTTTTCGAGAAGATTTATTTTACAGGGTTAATGTTATTTTGTTGGAAGCCCCTCCTTTAAGAGAAAGACTAGAAGATATAAAGCCGTTGGTCGAGCATTACATTAAGCATTTTGCGGCGATCAATCACAAGACAATTACAGGCATTGCAGATAATGCTTTAGAGGCAATGAAACATTATAATTGGCCTGGTAATATTAGAGAACTAAAAAATGTAATAGAAAGATTGATCGTTCTTGCTAATGAGTCTGTTTTAGAGCTATTTGATCTTCCAAATGATATAAGGGGAGAGAACATTTCTTCTGATAATAGTTTAGCTTTTTCTGGGGATAACAGGACCCAAGGTAATATTCATGATATGGAAAAAGAAATGATTCGTCAGAAACTCGTTGAGGCAGATGGTAATAAATCTAAAGCCGCAAAGATATTAGGAATATCTCGTAGAACGTTATATAGAAAAATTGACGAATACGAACTGTAGTAGAGCTATTTTTATTAAAAATGGCACACTATTTGTGCCATCCCGTTACAGGGTTACACTTCTGACTCAATAATCAAAATACTAAAAAATCCTAAATGATTATATATCAATAAGTTAAAGAAACTATCAGAGAATAGGTCTTTGGCATGCTACTTGATAGTAATAGGGTAAGCTAAATTTAGCTATTAATCAAAAGAAGGAGAAATGTCATGGGAAAAGTTATCGGAATCGATTTAGGAACAACGAATTCATGTTTTGCAATCATGGAAGGTGGAGAACCAAAGGTTATTGCAAATAAAGAAGGTAATAGAACAACGCCCTCTATTGTTGCTTTTACAAAAGCTGGGGAAAGACTTGTTGGTTTGCCCGCAAAAAGACAAGGGGTAACCAATTCTGAAAATACTATTTTTAGCGCCAAAAGATTTATTGGAAGAAATTTCAATGAAATTGGTAGGGAAGCTGAGCTTGTTCCTTTTAAAGTAAAAGAAGGAAAAAATTCGGATGTGCTTATTGAAGCTAATGGTAAAGATCAAACGCCTCAAGAAATTTCAGCCATCATACTTCAAAAAATAAAACAAGATGCAGAAGCTTATTTAGGTGAGCCTGTTACTCAAGCTGTTATTACTGTTCCTGCTTATTTTAATGACAGTCAAAGACAGGCAACTAAAGATGCTGGGCAAATTGCTGGCTTAGAAGTACTTCGTATTATTAATGAGCCAACAGCGGCTTCTCTTGCTTATGGTTTAGATAAGAAGAAGGATGAGAAAATTGCTGTTTACGATTTAGGCGGAGGTACTTTTGATATCTCTATTTTAGAAATTGGAGATGGGGTTTTTGAAGTAAAAGCAACTAATGGAGATACTCATCTAGGTGGAGATGACTTTGACCATGCAGTAACAGAACATATTATGGAAGAATTCAAAAAACAAGAAGGTGTGGATTTGTCTAAAGACAAAACAGCTCTTCAACGTTTAAAAGAAGCTTCTGAAAAAGCAAAGTGTGAACTTTCAACCTCTATGGAAACAGAAATTAATCTTCCATTCATTACAGCCGATGCATCTGGGCCAAAGCATTTAGTAATGACGCTTACACGTTCAAAGTTAGAGCAATTAGTAAGTGATTTAGTAGATCGTTCTATTTCGCCTTGTGAAAAAGCATTAAAAGACTCAGGGTTTAGTGCCTCTGAGATTGATGAAGTAATTTTGGTAGGCGGACAAAGTCGTATGCCTGCTGTTCAAGAAAGAGTAAAAAAATTGTTTGGAAAAGATCCTCACCAAGGGGTGAATCCGGATGAAGTGGTTGCTATCGGTGCTGCAATTCAAGCAGGAGTTCTTCAAGGGGACGTTAAAGACGTTCTTTTGTTGGATGTTACACCTTTGTCTTTGGGTATTGAAACCTTAGGGGGTGTTATGACTCGCTTAATTGATAGAAATAGCACTATTCCTATCAGAAAATCAGAAATTTTTTCTACAGCTGCAGATAATCAAACAGCTGTAAGCATTCATGTTCTTCAAGGAGAAAGAGAAATCTCTACGGATAACAGAACGCTAGGCCGGTTTGATCTTGTAGGTGTTCCAGCAGCTCCTAGAGGTGTTCCTCAGATCGAAGTTACGTTTGATATTGATGCGAATGGTATTGTTCATGTTCACGCTAAAGATTTAGCTACTGGAAAAGAACAAAAAATTCGTATTGAGTCTTCTGCTGGAATGTCTAAAGATGATGTTGAAAAGCTAGTGAAAGAAGCGGAAGCTCATGCAGAAGAAGATAAGAAAAAGCATGAACTGATTCAATCACGTAACAACTTGGATACTCTTGTTTATTCTGTTGAAAAAACCTTGAAAGAAAGTGGAGACAAAGCAACGGACGAAGAGAAAAAGAGTATTGAAGATGCCATTAAGAAAGCTAAAGAAGCTTTGAAAACTGAAGACAAAGAAACTTTAGATAAAGCTTCTGAAAAGTTAGGGCAAGCTTCTCAAGGGTTGGCTCAGAGAATGTATGAAGAAGCCGCTAAAAAACAGCAAGAAGAAGCTGCTAAAAATCAGGAAGCAACAGGTGATAGCAAAGAACAACCAGAAGAAAAAAAAGAAGATGTTGTTGATGCTGATTTCGAAGTTGTTGACGAAGATAAAGACAAAGATAAAGAAACTAAATAGTATTAAGTAATGCTTAAGGTAAGGGAGCGGTTATTGCACTGCTCCCTTATTTTTTTATTCCTGCCTAAGAAATATATCCTATATTGAATTACCTCTATTATTATAATTAATATTCATGATAGATATGCTATTTTTACAATCAATTATTGAACTTCTTCCTTATAAATAATAGGGGATGATGTAAGTATTTTAAAATCAGCTTAATAAATAATATTATAAATAAATTTAATAAGTATTTTTTTAATGTAAATAATTTAGCAATATTCAAAATAAGAGAGAAATGAATCGAAAAGTAAATTCTTAAATGTTTTTAACACTACTTTTTTAATTATTTTTTTTTCTTTTCATTCAACATTAAATTGACTTTTATCTGAAATTCTATTATATTTTGATCTCTCTTCACGGATGAATTCGAAAAAAATCAACGGATTGCGGAAAACGTAATTATCGTTTTGTTCTTTCAAAACATGTATTTAAATTTAGCAAAAGAAATACCCTAGCAAACTTGTTTTGCTTTCAAAAAAATAATCCTCGAAAAGGAGATTCATCATATGTTTCTTAATTACTTCGCTAGATTAAAGGCAATAAACTTGTTCGTTGCATTAACTTTTATTTTCTCAGGGACTGGATATTCGCAAGGTTTAACGCAATTAAATACAGTTTCATCCGTATCACTTAACAATTCAAATTTTACATTACCTCGTGAGCTTGGTGTTATTCAGCATCAAACACCCAAAATACATGAAACAAATGTATTTCATATTCAAACAGCTCATGGTAATTATCAAGCCCAAAAAAATATAGAATCCATTCTTAATTATTTAAATCAAAACAAAAAAATAGACTTACTTCTTTTAGAAGGCTCCGTTTCGGAGTTAGAACCTGAACTGCTTCAGTTTGTTCGTGATAAAAAAATCAACGCACAAATTGCAGATGATTTAACTCGCAAAGCTTATCTTAAGGGAGCAGAATTATTCTTAATGAATAATCCTAAAGTTAAAGCTTATGGTATAGAAGATGAAGCATCTTATATGAGTAACTCAAAAGACTTTGTAGCTGTATTATCTCAAAGAGAGAAGACGAGTTTGTTTTTATCCAATATAAAAGCTAAGGTAGAAGGCCTCAAGTCTTCTTTGTTGAATGCAGATATTCGACTTAGTTTAAAAAACAAAAAAGACTTTGACCAGAAGAAAATCACATTTATTCAGAGATTAGAAAATTTAAAAAAACAAGCGAATCAAATCTTAAATATTGATTTTGATCAACCGGGTCAGCAATTGGATTGGCCAATGCTTTTTAGAGTTTTTAAACTCCAAAAGTTTCAAGATCAATTTAATTTAGAACAGTTTCACAAAGAAAAAAATGCTTTTTTAAAACTTGCACGCAAAACTGTTTCTGCTAAAGAGCACAAACAGTTGAAAGCATTTTTTAACTCTGTTGATTCTGATGCTGAGGGTGCTCTTGCGCTGTTGATGGAATCTGTGGTTAGGAAATTGCCAGCAAATTTTAATTTTGATGTATATCCTAATGTTTCATTTTTTGTTGGAAACTTTCTTTTGAAAAATGAGTTGGTTGGAGATAGGTTGTTTAATGAATCTGAGAAGTTAAATGCTCAGATCTTAGATAAATTAACAGAGTCTAAAGAACAGAAGAGGGTGTTGGAACTGATTTTAAACTTTGAACTATTGAGCCGGTTATTTGAGCTACAGTTAACACCAAAAGACTATAAGGCATTGAAGTCTAAAGGAAACACTTTAGACCCTAGTCGAATTATTCATGAAATCAATACATTGTCTCGTGTCAAGAAAACACAAATTGAGAATTTAGAAGAAGTGAAAGCTCTATTCGGGAAATCGGTGCAATTTTACGAAGGTGCTATTCAGCGTGATTCAGGTATGTTTGATAAAGCTACTTCTTTAATTGAATCTAGAAGAGCTAAGAATGTAGCCATTATTACAGGGGGGTTTCACTCTGAATCTTTTAAGAATTATTATGAAGACAAATCGAACTATTCTTTAATTGCTCCTCAAATTGATTCTGTTGAAGGGCAAGAAACTTACGTTCATTCATTCCTTAAGACAAGTAGCCATGGTTTAAAGGACTCAACAATTGAAACACCTTTCTTTGGAGGAACTTCTGTAGAAGCATTGGTTGCTTTAGGTGTTGATTACTTTGGTGGTGTTGCTCCTGAATTCATCATTTCTGCTAGAAGAGCTTTGGTTGGTAGCGGAGTTATAGAAGCTGGGGATATTTTAGGGCTTCAGACTACGCTTAACGAAAGTCCTTGGGGAAAACAATTTTCTTCCTGGAATAACAGAGTTGGAATTCAACTTTCTGTTGAGGGGCAGGATCTGTTGGCGGAATTTCCAGTTTTTAATGAAGTGGTTAATGTATCTGCCAATAGTTTGGGTGCTTTGCCAGAGGCTAAAAGAATTGAACCCACAGTAGCACATTTTAAAAAATTCTTAGCTCAAGATCGATTTAGTCGAATTGCTAAATTTATGAGAGAGGATAAGAAATGGACTGCTGAAGAGTTTCACAGATTGGCAGGGAGCGTTTTAGATGTGCCAGAAACAGCTAATGCATTAGCAGATTCTTTGTATTATCTTGTTATGAAGCATGCGGAGCAAGGTACTTTTGCAGCGACCGGTGGTGTGATGGATTCTGTAACAGCTAAAGCAGCTGTTGAGGCAGGGGCAGAAGCTTTGTATTTAAGTGGTTGGCAAACATCGCATCATATGGGGGAGCCAGATTTAGCTCAGTACCAATTGGATAGTGTTCCAAATGAAGTTAAAGAAATTTACACGGGTTTAGTTAACTTGGACAAAAACTTACAATATCAATTCAGAACTTTGTCTAGAGATCTAACTAAAAAGTTCTTTCCCAATTTATTCCAAATATTAAGAAGGGCTCCTAACAAAGCATCTTTAGAGCAAATGAAGCCAGCATTGATTCGCTCGTTTGTCGATTCTGTTAGAGCAAGACAGTATATATTTACAATAGAAGTTAGAGAAGATTTTGAAAACTTTGCTACAGAATTAGGGGATGGCTTTATTTCTGAATTAATTAGTAATCGAGAAAATTATGTAGGCTTTTCTAGTGACAACTTAAAGGCAAATAGAGAGAAAGCAGTGGCTGGAGTTCTTGAAAATTTGAATGATGTTTTATTAAATGCATTAATTCCTATTTACGCTGATGGAGATACTGCTCATAAATCTCCGACTCAATTAGCTTCTTTGTTTATTGCTGCAAAATCAGCATCGATTCATATTGAAGACCAAGCACATGGACAAAAAAAATGTGGTCATATGGCTGGTAAAGTGTTGACTTCTTTAGGTGAGTTTATGAAGCGTCTATGGGATATTCGTTATGAAGCCATTCGTCGAAGCTCAACTTTGGTAATTATTGCACGCAGTGATGCTGAAGGAGCAAAGTTACTTGAAGATGATAATTCAGCTGAAGATCATTACTTTATTAAAGGTGCTACAGTTGAAGGAATACCTTCTTTAAAAGATGTGATTCGTTTATCTCATAAAAAAGAATATAACAGAGGTGTTGACCCTGAAGTTAGGCTTTCGGAAATCGAAGCTAATTTTCCCAAAATTGCGGCTTCTATTAGAGAGGTTTGGAATATTAGAGGAGAAGAAAAAGAGAGGCTTTTAGAGCATAATGAAAGTTTGACTCCAAAGTATGGTGGAAACCCTGTTTATGTGGATGAACTTTGGTCGAATAGACTTGCTATTGAGCTAGAAGATCCGAACTTTAGAGTGCGTTTAAATAACGTTGTTGTTGATGCTTCTGGTAAAGAGTGGACAATTCAAGAAGTCTTAGATGCGGAAGTCTCCGGCTGGGAAGAGGAGGTTGCGGCATCTTCTAGGTTGACTAATGTTTGGGCTCAAGAAGCAGATGTTATGACTTATCCTCAAGCTGTTGAAAGAGCTTTGGTGGAAGCTGGCCGTAGCGGTGAAGTCGAGGCATGGAACGAAGCTACTAATCCTTTAGAGATTACTTTGGATTTTCAGGATTTAAGAGAGTTAGCAATAAATAGTTTTAATATTGAAATTTATTGGGATCACACGTTAGCTCAAACAAGTGAAGGTTTTTTTCAAATTGATAACTCGTTGGGTGTTACAAATGCAGGGATCCGTTTGAGAATGGCAGCTCGTGCAGCAGATATTTTGTGGATGGAACAAAAAGAACCCGATTTAAAAAATGCAAAAGCGTTTGCTGATATTGTAGACAATGATCCAGAGTTAGGTTTTAAACCACTTAAGGCAGTGAATTTATCTCCATCTTTTAACTGGAATAACCCTGATAACTGGCATGCTGCTTTGAGCTTAGAGCAAAGAGCTAATATTAAAAAAGCAATGCAATCAAAAGATTTTGATTGGGGTCAACCGGATACATGGGGTGACAACCCTGAAGATGTTCAGGCGATGGTTGATGCTTTAAGAACTTTTAGTACGGATATGGGTAAGCAAGGTTTTGCATTCCAATTCGTAACCATTTTTCAAGATCATGTTGCTCATTTAAACGTTTATCGAGTAATGAGAGAATTAGTTAAAGTGGGTGCTTATGCATTTGTGTCTATGGTTCAGCAGGTGGGTCAGAAAATAGGATCTCCTTTCACCAATAGACATCAAAATTCTGCAGGTGCTGAAGTGAGAGGTGCTCAATTAGCATCTATTAACAGAATAGCAAATGGAACAGCCTCTTCAAGAGAAAAAGGTAATGATGTTGATACATCTAATCAATTTAATCTTTCTGCTAAATCTGATGTTGATGTAAATACCACAACAGAAGGGCTTGTAGTTCGCGAAGATTTGGCTGAAGATTTTTCAGGTCTTTTCGGTGATAAAGAAGTAAATGGCAGAACGGTAAATGTAGAAGGAACGATTGAATCGTTGACGCGTGAATTTGGTTTAGAAATTGGAAAGCAACTACACGCTAGAAAAGCTCGACGAGATTCGGGTGAAGGTTATGGTTTTGCGGACCCTTCAAAAGAATTGACCGACGCGGATGGAAACACTTTAACGGTTGAACAAATTCGTGAAGGTTTAATAAATAAAGACTCTCAGTATCGTTGGGTTATGAACTCAACAGTGCCAGTCCCAGCAGAAGTTCTAAAAGCCGGTCTGCAAGGAACGGGGCCAGCCGATGATATGGGTATGTTGAT
Source organism: Candidatus Omnitrophota bacterium (assembly GCA_029261035.1). Classification (GTDB taxonomy): domain Bacteria; phylum Omnitrophota; class Omnitrophia; order Omnitrophales; family JACROU01; genus JAJDCD01. The sequence goes on along the minus strand of JAJDCD010000012.1, from coordinate 41,527 downwards.
GGGAGCTATTAACGCAGGGTTAAAAGGCGCTGTGTCTTGGATGTTTGACTGGGAGGACGCGGGTAATGACTATCAACAAAAACTCTATCAAGCATGGACTTATATTAAGGAAGTGATATCGGGTACCTGGATAGGACGTGCGTTCAAACATCCTACAAAGAAAAATAAAGAAGGTGAACCTAAAGAATATAGTATCAAAGTGGATCGTGATCAATGGCCAACCATTTTTCATCGTGTTCCTGGGCTTCATCTAAAAAACAGACAAATTACTTTAGATGGTAGAAATATTCCTGCGACGATTGCAGCATTTACAATCCATTTATTGAATAACTATGATGCTCAAAAAGAAAATGAGAGTAATGTTTACTTTTATGTCCCTAAAATTGAATCTCCTGAAGAAGCTTTGATTATTTCTAAGATTCTTAAGCGATTTGAAGAAACTCTAGGTCTTGAAAGGGGTTCTATAAAAATAGAAATGTTGAATGAAAGAGGGACTTATGCTGCTCAGCAAGAAGTAATTCTTTGGATTTTAAGAGAAAACTTAATTGGACCTAATGTAGGTCGTTGGGATTATATTAATGGGCGTTTTGAGATGGTTAAAGATGACCCTTCAAAAGTATTTCCTGATCCTAATAGCGTTGGTATGACAGAAGCCTCTATGACGGAATACACGCGTAGGAATGCTTTAATTACAGTACTAGTAACAGGAAATCGTGAAACGGGTGCTCTGGAGAATGGTATGCCGATCGGTGGAATGTCTGCTGTAATGGAAACTCCAATTAAAGCAACAGACACGGAAGAGATTGCTGCGGCTAAGAAAGCTACTAATGACGGTGCTGTTCAAGCAATGTTTTTAGATAAACTCCGTGAACGATTAACAGGTCTTCTTGTTATAGATGGAGTTGAGTTTGATGCCTATCGTCAAAGTTGGGTTGCTACTGTATCCACGAAATATGTAGAGGCAGGCGCTAAACCGTTACAAGCAACTAGAGAAGACTTGCAAGCTTTAGTAGATGGTTTATCTGTAGAAGAAAGACAAAAATTCATTAACTTAGGACTTGTTTCTGATGCAGGAGGAATTACTCCTTATATCGTTACTCAAAAAGATTTAGATGAGTTATTCTCTGAAGAAGCTTATGCGAAAATATTCACAACTCCAACTGGTAAAGTAACACTAGATGGAATTCGTTATGCAATTTTTATGGCTTCAGAGTATGGGTTCCAACAGTTGAATGGAAATAATGCAGCCGCTGTTGATGATTATAAAACGGAAAAAGAACGTCTTACCAATGATGCGGGTAAACACGTATTTACAGGTAAACGTTTAATGAACGACTTTGCTACTTATGAAATTTTCTGGCATTGGGTTAAGTTGTTAGAAATTCATGGTATCGAGTTGGATGAAGGTGGACAAATTCTTCATGATGGTAGAGAAGTTAAAAATGGCGAAAAAGTTACTAAAGAACTTATTCTTGAAATGTTACAAGAAAGAGATTTGACGGTAACTGAATACTTTAATGATAATCCAGGTGGGGCTTTTGATAAAAGCAAATCTCCTGTCATTATGGAAATATTAAAAAGAAAATTGACTCACGATGAATGGATTACTTATGGTTCGCGTGTGCTGCTAGCTGTAATTGAATCGAATGCTTCTGAGAGAGATGCTTTGTTGGATGCAATTTTTGATTCTCGTGAAAATGTTACTAAAAAACTTAGTAATGCCAAAGCGAAAGTATCAGAAAAAGCAACAATTCAAAATATAAGTCGATTGACTTTAGCTCAGAAAGCTTTGGAGGCTCATGACTTTGTTTATGATACTTTTCCTTTGAGCGTATACGATTGGACTCAAACAACAACAGAAGCTTCTAGTTTAGGTGCAGCAATTGAAGATAAGATTTCAACTTTATCTAATGTTGCGTTGCAAAGCTGGATTCGTGAAATGGTTGAGTTTACAGGGGCTGCGGATATTCAGATTGTAGACGAATCAGATGACGCTGCTTTACTTGAGCAAGCTGTTGCCGCAGGAGAATTAACAAAACTCGCAGATGGTAACTATTACACACGTTCTCATAAAAAAGATACGGCGCGTTCTGTTAAAAAGACGTTTGTCGCAACAGAAAACCCAGAGGATGCAGGGCACTATAACAACTGGAGTCCAACAGCAGAAAAGAAAGAAGTTATGGAAGGTCTGTTAAAAGGTTCTATGGCTGGCAAAACAATGTATGTTCTTCCATATCTAATGGGAACTGCTGGCTCTGACCTTTCTCAGGTGGGTGTTCAGGTAACATCAAGTCGATATGTGGCTTTAAATATGTTCAGACTTGCTAAGGTAGGTAATGTAGCTCTGGCAGAACTAGGTGATGAAGAAAAATTTGTTCGTGGTGTTCATGAACCTGGTGATATAGATAAAATATACTCTCTTATTGCAGAAGCGAATGAGAAAGCAACACAAGAAGCGAATGAGTTGGGTCTTGAAGGCGATGCTAGAAAAGAGTTTATTGAAGAAGCTGAAGATGGTGTCGATTTAAGGAATTACGGTATTTTTCCTGATGAAATGTTGATTATGTCTTACGGCTCTAATTATGGTGGGAATGCTCTATTAAACAAAAAGTTTCATGCACTTCGTTATGCAACTTGGAGTGCAATTAAAGAAGGTTGGTTAGCAGAGCATATGGCTGTGGTTGAAATCAAGAATCTTGAAACAGGAAAACTTGATTATGTAGCATATGCAGCGCCAAGTGCTTCTGGGAAAACGAATTTTGCTATGATCGAAGTTCCAGATGCTCTTAAAGGTAAGTACGAAGTTCGTGTTGTCAGTGATGACATTATTTTCGCACGTGCTCGTGAAGGTGAAGGGCTTTATGCAACCAATGCTGAGAATGGTTATTTTGGTGTTGCAAAAGGTACGAATGCGGAGCAAACACCAAAAGCAATGGTAGCCATTGGTCCAAACACGGGGACAATATTTACCAATGTTGCAATTAACACAATTACAAATGAAGTATGGTGGACAGATAAAACCAAATTCCCTCCAGGATTTAAAAGTAAAGCTCATTACAAAGCATGGGCATTTGGAGAAGAAACATATATAGAAGGGTCTGAAACCCTTAAAGTTGGAACTCCAGATCTAGAAGGTTGGGAAGATTGGACCGGAGAAAAGATTGCTGACTGGTCTTCTGGAGAACGACTTCAAAAGAATAAAGTGTCCAAAAAGCTAGAGCCAAGAGAATGGGCTCATCCAAATGCACGCTATGCAGCATCTGCAGAACGTGTTCAAGATGAAATCATGTCAGAACACTGGAGAGATCCTAAGGGTGTTCGTATTAGCGCAATCTTCTGGGGTGGTCGTATTCCTGAAGGAGAACTTTTAGTACGTCAGCTTCCTACGATAGAATCAGGTATCTATGATGGTGCTGTTATGGGTGTTATGGGTACAGCAGCAGCAGCTGGAGAAGAAGGTGTTATGAAAAGAGATCCTTTTGCAAATCGTCCTTTCTTTTCTCAAACAGAAGCAGCAGATATGGAAAATAAATTAAGAGTGATTGGTTCTCTTGGAGAGCAAGCTCCAGCTTTCTTTCATGTTAATTGGTTTAGACAAAACGAAGATGGTAGTTATATTTGGCCTGGGTTTATGGAAAACTTTCGAGTTATTCTTTGGGCGTTAGAGAGAGCTAGTGGAGCTGATAACTATACTGAAACTTCTGTTGGTCTTGTCCCTAAAAAGGGGAGTGTTCATTTTGATGGGGTGGATATTGATCCATCAGATCTTTTAAGCATTACAACTACAGTTGATTCTGGTTATTGGGAACAAGAAGTTTCTGGTAGAAGAGATTTTCTAGGAAAGCTTAAAAATGTTCCTTCGTTTATTATTGATGAACAATCTAAATTAGAATCTGCTATAGCAAATTCTTTGGGGGATGGAGCATTCAAGGAAATGCAAATACTAGGACGTCAATGGGTTGAGAATTTGATTCCTGAAGAAGGTCTGACATTAAATGATGGAACAAAGGTAACCAGAATAACAGATCCTTCTAGTTTACCTTCTCATGTAAGTGATGTTTGGGAAGGTCATGTGGGACTTGTTATTGCTAGAAATGAGAGTGTTGGTTATACAGCTATTATTGGTTTACATCATTTACTTCCTTATAAGAAATATGGAACAGAACAATGGTTGATGTCTGGTGCTATTGGAGGTGTTCGCCGATTAAAATGGGATTCTAGAGAAGCTCAAATGATTTCAGCTTTGACTTTATCTCGAGCTATGACAAGTAAGAATGCCATGATTGGTCTCGATTTATTACCTTTAGGCGGGTCAAAGACAATGATTCAGGTAGATGGTCTTGATCCAAATAAAAAAATTGAGAACCTTTCTCAGGTTGAAAGAGGAAAATTAAGAGATGCATATCTCAGTCTTGGTAGAGTTTTAGAGAATATACCAGTGACATTTGTGGGACAAGACATGAATACACCATTACCCTTATTGTTGACGATAGGGGAAACTTCCCCAAGTCACGTTGTAGGGCACAAAGATCTTGCTCTTGGGGGTGATAATGCATCTCCTTGGACAGCAAGAGGTGTTTTTAATGGGATTAAGGCTTCTATTCAAAAAGTATTTGGTGAAGATGTAACTCTTGAAGGTAAAATAATAGCTGTTCAAGGCGGACAGGGTGGTGTTGGAACTCCTTTAGTTAAAGCTTTGATAGAAGAGGGAGCTATTGTCGTTATGAGTGAACTTGATAGTCAACATGCTATTGTCAAAGAAACTTATTCCAACGTTCCTACAATTCCAGATGTTTCAACATTTAATTTTGGTAGTCTTGAGAATGGAAGTGTTGCTTTGCTTGCAAAATCAGATCAGATTTATGATGTTCCGGCATCTGTATTTAGTCCAACAGCAATTAAATATATTTTGGATCAGGATACTATTGCAAGATTGAGTGAAGCTGGAATTAAAATTGTTGCAGGTGCTGCAAATGAACAATTTGTTGCTAATAAAGCACGTCAATTATCTGCGCAATTATTCGACACAGGTATTCTGTGGGCTGTAGACTACGTTATTAATGGGGGTGGTGTTTCTGGTGTATTTACGACGATACTTGGATTAGATATGCCAAGTATTGTTGAATCCATAGGTGAACGTGTTGGTTTTCTTGTGGGGGAATCTATAAGACAAAATAGTTCACCTCTTGAAGTGGTTACACCAATAGCAACTGAAGCTATAATCGAGAATGCTTCTAAGGTACTCGATAAAACAAGAGTAATTGTTGAAGCTCAAACAGCAGCAAAAAGTTTAGGAGCTCAGGTTGCAAGCTTTGTTACTCCTGAGTTTAAAACAATTTTTACAGGACCAAGAGATTTAACTCTACCATTGGTCTTAGAAGAGTACGGAAGAGAACTTCAAGAACAAGTATTAACTTCTTTCGATATTGCTCTTCCAGCTGAGTTGGCTCAAATCGCAGATAATACGATCTTGAGTGCGGATGTTATTCGCTTAACACCAACGGCAACTCAGGAATTGGGGCGAATCTTTAATGTACTTCCAGATGCAAATACAAGTACATCACGAGCCTTGTTTGTGCATAGAGAAGTGACAGACAAGACAGTGGCTACTGATTTACAAGAACTTGTCTTGCTTGCAGGTATGGATAAAGCATTAAAGTTGACCTTGTGGTTTTCTGGTAATGCTGAACGAATAGCAGCCTTAAAAACGGAGGTTCGAGATCTGGCTATTGCTGAATATGGTCTCTATCCAGATAACTTAGTGATTGTTTCTGCTCCAGAGAATCTCGATCGTAGTCTAAATGAAACAATTAAATTGCAGAAAGTTCCGACAGGTCTTGTGGGTGTTGAAGAGGTTGTTGGAGATGTAACGGCTCAAAGAGGACTGTTATTAGCTAAAGTCTCTTCTGGCGATACAACACAACACAACTTAACAGCTACCTTGCTTGCTAAGAAACTTCTGGACTTCAGTCGTAAGCAATTTGATACCAAGATATATACCGGTATTGAATTAGCAGGTGGAGCCGCTCTTTGGGATACATTACTTGCTGACATCAATGCTTGGAAAGCCATTCAAGCAGCTGCCTAACGTTTGATCTCAAAATAAAGGTTTGATTCAAACTCAATCACTTTTGTTGGGTGTACCAAGTTTCGTACCGAATGTGCCAGGCCTTCAGGTCTGGCACACACAAACCTTTAAGCCCCAACAATGTCAGGTCTAAAGATCAGGCACTCAAACCTCTAAACCATTGAAAAACCCTATTTTGCATTAGCTGAAACAGTGCCAAGTGTTGAGATCTGGTGCCGATCCAAAAATCCCTGCTTTTACTCTTCATTCCTTCTTGCTATAATAAGGATTCTCTTTTGAAGTAATTTTACTAACCTATTAACAGTAAAGTGTTTAAATATGAAATGGATTTATATTTTTACAGTTCTTGTCCTTTTTGTATTACCCGCCAATGCTTTATATGCTCAAGAAGATTCTCCTATATCCTTAACCATTAATAAGAGTATAACGTTTCAAGACGAAGAGCCAACTATTGGTTCTAAGGCTATTTTAGAGGTTTCCATCGAATGGTTAGGAAATGAAGATCAGGTCAAATTTATTCCACCCGTATTAGAAATAGAAGGTTTTACAATTGAAAACACAGGGGTATCGTCTGAATCTGCTCAAACTGAAAATGGTTGGTTAATTCAAAGAAGAATTTTTAATTTCACACTTATTGCAGCAAGAGCTGGCAAAGTGACTATTCCTTCCTTTCCTATTCAATACATAGAGACGGGGAAGAGCTCTATGAGTCAAATTGAAGTCCCAGGTCAAAATGTATCTATTAGAAAACCACCCTTAGTTATTCCTTGGAAATGGATAACCTCTGCTGGAATTGTGGTTTTTCTTTTGATGCTCGTTTTTTTTATTAAAGAACAGAAAAAAAAGAAGAAGATAATTGAAGATTCAAAACCTAGTATAGAGCAAGAGGTTTTAAATGAAATTAATAGATTGGGTAGCTTGCTTGAAGATGGACAATTTTCAGAGTTTATGGAATTGTTGTCCAAAAAAATAAGTAAATATCTGAGTGACACCTATCAGTTAATTGTTTTGGATGAAAACAACATACAGTCCTGTGAATCTTTGACAGACGAAGATAAAAATATTTTATTAGAAATAATATTAAAATTAGAATCCTGTAAGTACTCTCAAACTAAATTAACATATGCACAAAGCACTGAAGTTAAAAGATTGTCAGAACGATTTTTTGAATCAAAACTGGTTAACGAACCCAAAGGTGAGTTTGAACCAAGAAACTAAAATGAATTTTCATTCGTAATAACTATAGAATATGGAGGTAGTCATGGAAGCAGTAATAAAAGAAATTACAGAAAAAGTAAAAAATGAACACAAATTGGTGGAAGCTCTCATCACTGAGATTCATAAAGTGATTGTGGGGCAGGAGTATCTGATAGAAAGACTTCTTATCAGCATCTTGGCAAATGGTCATGTGTTGATTGAAGGTCTTCCGGGCCTTGCTAAAACAAAATCTGTTCATACCTTGGCTCAAGCCATCGACACTAAATTTCAAAGAATTCAGTTTACGCCAGATCTTTTGCCGGCAGATTTAATTGGTACTCTTGTCTATAACCCAAAAGACGGTAATTTTACGACTAAAAAGGGACCTATTTTTTCCAATATCATTCTGGCTGACGAAATTAACCGTGCTCCATCAAAAGTGCAAAGTGCTTTGCTGGAAGCGATGCAAGAAAGACAAGTTACTATTGGTGAAAATACATATAAGCTTGAAGAACCTTTTTTAGTTTTGGCAACTCAAAATCCAATTGAGCAAGAGGGGACCTATCCGCTACCTGAAGCTCAAGTAGATCGATTTATGCTTAAACTTAACGTTACTTATCCCAATAAAAGAGAAGAAAAATTAATTCTTGAAAAAGTTACTAAAAGCGATGAAATTGATGTAAATGCAGTGATTAATCCTAAAGACATTCTTCGATTAAGAGGTTTGGTTAATGATATTTATATCGATGAAAAAATAAAAGATTATATTCTGGATATTGTTTTTGCTACGCGTAATCCAGAATTATATAAATTGGAAGAATTAAAGAATTTAATCTCAGTTGGAGGGTCTCCTCGGGCAAGTATTATGTTAACGAAAGCTTCAAAGGCTCATGCTTTTCTAAAAGGAAGAGCTTATGTTACACCTGAAGACGTGAAGCAAATTGGATTGGACGTGCTAAGACACCGTATCCTAATTACGTATGAGGCGGAAGCTGAAGACATGACTTCCGAAGATATTGTTAAGAAAATATTCGACCAAATAGAAGTTCCGTAGTAGAAGGTTAATATTGAGGAAGGGGACACGCATTTTTGACACAGTTGCAAGCAACAGTATCAAAAATCCATGTCCCCAAATTAGCACAGCTCGAAGTTGGGGACATGGACTTTTGTAACCATTGCGACAGCAATTGTGGCAAAAGTGCGTGTCCCCTAGGTAAAGGGCAGGGCCAAAAAAGTGAAGATGCAAAATATAAATTAATTTACTTTAAGAACTTAATTGCTAAAATTTTGAATGGAGATGAGTGACAGTCCCTTAAGGAGCTTAAATTGTTACCAAAAGAACTATTAAGCAAAGTAAAACTCATTGAAATAAAAACAAATCGTTTAGTTAATGATTTGTTTGGAGGAGAATATGAGTCTGTTTTTAAGGGGCAGGGGATTGAATTCTCAGACGTTAGAGAATATGTCCCTGGCGATGATATCCGTTCTATTGATTGGAATGTAACAGCGCGAAGTGAAACTGCTTATATAAAACAGTTTGTTGAAGAACGGGAACTTACTGTTTTTTTTGTTGTTGACGCTTCATACTCTTGTTTTTTTGGTTCGGGTGAAAAGCTTAAATCTGAAATAGCAGCAGAGATCACAGCGCTTCTCGCTTTTTCAGCTGTGAAGAATAACGACAAAGTGGGACTTATATTTTTTACAGATCAAGTTGAGAAATACATTCCTATTAAGAAGGGTCGAAAACATGCTTTGCGTGTAGTCCGAGAAATTCTCTCATATGAACCTAAGTATAACAAAACCGATCTTTCTATGGTGTTGGAATACATGCATAAGGTGCTAACCCGAAAAGCAGTTATCTTTTTAATTTCAGATTTCATAGACTCAAACTACGAAAAGCCTCTAAAAATTTTAGGGAAAGAGCATGACATTATTGGGGTCCATCTTTTTGATCCAAGAGAAAGAGATATTCCTAAGATAGGTTATCTCGCATTAGAGGATTTGGAGACAGGGGATGAGGTAATTGTAAATACACAAAGTAAAAAATTTCAAAAACAATTTTGCATGAAAACTCAAGCAAATCTAGACCAAATAGACGAGCTATTTAAGAAGACGGGATTGGATAAGATAGAAATAGATATTACTGAATCTTATGTAGATCCATTGATGAAATTTTTCAAAGAAAGAGACGCTCGCAAAAGAAGGCAGTAGATTGTTAGAGTTAGCTTATATGAGGAAGAGGATATAATTTGAGACGGTCGATTTTATTTTTAATATTGTTTTCCCTAATGACTCCATTAATTTACTCTCAAGATGTGGGTGATATTTCTGTTAAAGCTTCGGTGAATAAAGCATTTATTACCGTAGGAGATAAAGTAGAATATCGAATTGAAATTAAAAGAAACCCGCAAATTGAGATTTTAAGTTCTTTAGATCAAAAAAAGTTAAAAAATTTTGAAATAAAGTCTTCCCTTGATATTACCCCTCGAAAAGAAGGAGCTCAGGTCATTGAAGGTAAAACTTATGAAATAACAAGTTATACGTTGGGTGAATACGTAATCGATCCAATAACTCTTCGCTTTAAGGATATTGACGGAAAAGAAAAAGAGATTAAAACAAATAAACTATATATCACGGTACATTCCATTGATAAAAAGGGTGCCGTTAAGAAGGATATACGAGGGATTAAAGGGGTTACAGAAATACCTTCTCAATTTTGGAAGTTCTTTTTTATAATTTTCGGAGCTGTTTTTTTTCTCTTCCTTATATTTCTTTTCTTTTTCTTAAGGAAAAACCCTCACCTTCTAGATCGTTTTAAGACACCCCCTTTAAAGATTCATGAAGCAGCCTTTCAGTCACTCAATCGAATAAAAGATAGTGGGATGTTGGTTAGAGGAGAACATAAGGCTTACTACTATGGTTTATCCGAAGTGATTAAATTGTACCTCTCAAAAAGATATAAATTTAATGCTATCGAGGAAACGAAATTAGAAATATTTAAATCTATAAAGAGATTAAATTTATCTGAGGAAGATGTCCGTTTAATTATGGAATATTTTAATTCCTTGGAAATGGTTAAATACGCAAAACACACCCCTCAAACAGAAGAAATACAAAAAGACTTTAAGATGGCCTGGAAAATCATTGAAAACACATATGAGAGAGAAGCTGAGCCTTTAGAAAAAGATGGGGAAGAAAAAATGAAAGTTATTAATGAAAAGGAGATTGGATAATGCATTTTGAATCGCCTTTATTTTTAATATTTTTAATCGTTTTGCCTTTCTTGTACTTTATTTCGATACGAAAGAAAAGTAGTAGTTTGAGGTTTCCGACTCTGAATGAGATCAAGAAGATTAAAATTGCCGGTTCTCAGAACCCTATAAGAGCTCTTTCGATGTTGAGGATAATTACGTTGATTTTAATTGTGCTCGCTTTATCTCGTCCTCAGGCCATTGAAAGTGAAAAAGAATTAAGTACAAAAGGTATTGATATTGTTATAGCTCTGGATGTTTCGGGTTCAATGCAGGCTGAAGATTTTGCCCCTGAAAACCGTCTTTATGTAGCAAAGGAAGAAGCTAAGAAATTTGTAAAAGGAAGGAAGAATGACCGTATTGGTTTAGTTGTTTTTGCAAGGCAAAGCTACACTCAATGTCCTTTAACATTAGATTATGATGTTTTAGTTTCTTTAATGGACGAAGTTAAGATTGGGATGATCAAAGATGGCACAGCTGTGGGCCTTTCTATAGCTAATGCAATCAATAGATTGAGGGAAAGCGATGCTAAAAGTAAGGTTGTCATATTAATTACCGACGGTGAAAATAATTCTGGAAACATTGATCCCGTTACGGCGGCTGAGCTAGCCAAAGGTTTTGGCATTAAAATATATACTATTGGAATTGGCAGGGGAGGTCTTGTTCCTTTTCCTGTGGACGATCCTCTTTTCGGAAGACGTTATGTTCAAGCAAAAGTAGATATTGATGAAAAGATGTTAAAACAAATAGCAGATATGACAGGAGGAGTTTTTTTTAGAGCAAGAGATGAGCGTAGTTTAGAACAGATCTATAAAAAGATTGATGAATTAGAAAAAACAGAAGTTAAGGTTAAGGAGTATGCAAATTATAACGAGCTCTTTCCTTATTTATTGTGGCCAGCGATTCTGCTTTTGATTTTGGAAATATTGTTAGGAAGTACGATTCTTTTAAAGCTTCCTTAAAACAGGTGATAAAGAATGCAATTTTATAATGAAACAATACTTTTTTTTATTTTAGGAATTCCTTTAGTTGCTTTACTCTTTTTTTGGAGAAAGAAGCGAAAGGAAAGTATTCTGTCTCAATTTGCTTCTCTAAAATTAATTCCTAAACTATCCCCATTTACTTCAGAAAAGAAAGCTCAAATAAAAATCGCTCTAATTTTGGGGGCTTTTCTCTTTCTGATTTTAGCTTTAGCACAACCGCAATGGGGAGAGGAGAAAAGAAAAATTCAGAGGAAAGGAGTGGATATTGTCTTTTTGTTAGATACTTCACTGAGCATGCTGGCTGAAGATATAAAACCAAATCGAATTGAAAAAGCGAGACTTGAAATCAGAAATTTTGTTCGTAGAATTAAAGGAGATAGAATTGCATTAGTTGCCTTTGCCGGAAGCTCTTTTCTTCAAACGCCTCTTACGATTGATTACTCAGCCTTTTATCTCTTTTTAGATACGGTGAAGGTTGGGTATATTCCAGACCCAGGATCTTCTCTTTCTAATGCCTTAAAGACGGGCTTGAAAGCATTTCCTGATACTAAGGGGAAGCACAAGGCTATGATCGTGTTTTCGGATGGGGAAGAGCATAGTGGAGGTTTGGAGGGGATTGTTAAAAAAGCGCAAGAATCCAATATTCGAATCTATTCCGTGGGGGTAGGGACTAGAAAAGGTGCCCCTATACCCTTAAAAGGGGGTAGAAACAGTATTACAGGCTTTAAAAAGGATCGTTTAGGGCAAGTGGTCATCTCTAAATTAAATGGCTCTAAATTAGAGGAAATAGCGAAAGAAACAGGGGGGCTATATTTTCCTTCAACTCCTGGAGAAAAGGAAATAGATATTATCTACAAACATATCCAAGGATTAGGAAAGAAAACCTTTAAAGAAAGAGAAATTACAGAGAAGGAAGATCATTTTCAACTTTTTCTTTTTGTGGCTTTTCTGCTGTTTATAGCAGAACTTCTTTTAACGGATAGAAAAAAAATGAAAGCTTTTGTTTTCTTACTTCTTATGTACCCTATGTTAACGGGTTTTATTGAAACAAAAACAGCTTTGAATAATAAGGCTAATGAACTCTTCCAAGAAAAAAGGTACCGACAAGCCTTGGAAACTTATAGGGAAGCGGCTAAGAAAGATAAGGATAACCCTAAAATTTTATATAACATGGGGAGTTCCTTGTATCAGTTAAAACAATTTAAGGAAGCGAATAACGCTTTTGAAACTTCTCTAAAGGGTTTAGACAAGACTGAAGAAGGAAAATTGATAGGTAAAAGCTTGTATAATTATGGAAATGCTCAATATCGTTTAGGGAATTTTGATAAAGCTATCTCAGCTTATAAAAAAGTGTTGGACCTGAATCCGAAGGATAAAGACGCTAAATACAATTTAGAGTTCTTGTTAAAGAAAAAAGAAGATTACGAAAAAGAGCAGGATGAGAGAAGGTCTCCAGAGGAAAAGAAAGAAAACGAAGATTACGAAAAACAACAGAAAGAAAAAGACCAAAAGGACCAACAAAACAAAGACCAGCAACAGGATCAGCAGCAAAATCAAGATCAACAACAACAGTCCCAGCAGAACCAAAGCCAATCTCAGCAGCAATCTCAGAGTCAGCAGCAAGATCAACAACAAAACCAGGATCAACAATCACAACAGCAACAGTCACAACAAAGCCAGAGTCAGTCTCAGCAGCAGCAAAGCCAAGAAAATCAACAACAACAAAACCAGGATCAACAGTCACAACAATCTCAAAGCCAATCTCAGCAGCAAAATCAAGAGCAGCAGAACAGGGAAGGTCAAGAAAATCAGCAACAGCAGTCTGAGTCTTCTCAGGAGCAAGGTAATGAGCAGCAGAAATCCCAATCTAAAAATCAGCAATCTGAGCAAGAGAAACAAAATGAAAATGAGCAGTCTCAACAAAGCAATAATCAAAGCGCTCAATCCAGTAAAGAGAAAAGTGACAAAGACAAAAATGAATTAGAAGAAAGTAAAGGGGAGTCTGATAAAGAAAAAGGTGAATCTGAAGAAGAACAAAAATCAGAGCAAGAAAAGTTAGAAGAGAAAGATCAGGGAGAAGACTCAGAAAATAATCAATCTCAAAGCCAGGACCAGCAGTCGAATGGGCAACAGAGTCAGTCGGAACAAAAATCTCAATCTGGTACCAACCAACGGAATCAGCAGCAAAAAGAACAAGAAAAATCTCAGCAAAAGGGAGAGGAATCAGAGTCGAATCAGTCAGATAAAAATGAGGGCGAAGAAGAGTCTGAGGAAAAGAAGTCTGAGGGTGAAGGGGCTGAAGATGAAGAGAAAAAAGACGGTTCTAATCAAGAGAAGGATGATGAAGAAGGGAAGGCTGAAATACCAACTCCAGAAGAAGATTCTTTAGAAGATGAAACAATTCCATTCCCTGAAGACGACCCTACTTTAGATGAGAAAAATGAGCAAGAAGGAGCAGGTTCTTCTATGGGGCCACAGTCAACAGAAGAGCTTAGAAAGGAACTGGAAGAGGGTATGAATGGAGGTGGGGGAGGTGAGCCAGGAGAGCAGAATTTGCCGCAGTCTATAGGTCAGGGTGGATATCAGCAAAAAGGAAGTAAGATATCTAAAGATAGCGCTATGCGCATACTAAATGCCTTACAAGAAGCAGAGAAAGATTTGTTATATCTTAGACGTCCTCCTGAGCAATCAAGGAACCTAGAAGTTGCTAAAGATTGGTAGTTTGAAAGCGAAGATTTATTTAAAAGAAAACAAAATGAATTACCAGAAAGTTTAAAATGAAAATTGGAATTATCTCAGACACACATGATGCATTTTTGGAAATACACAGTGCGATAGAATTTTTCAAAAAGAATGATGTGAAAGCAATTATTCATGCGGGTGATTTTACAACACAGGAAGCAGCTAAAGAATTTATTAATTCTGGAATTTTATTTTATGCTGTTTTGGGTAATATGGATTCTTTGACAAAGGGACCCCGTGAAATCTCTGGAGGATCTATCAAAGAACCTCCGTATTATTTAATTCTAGAAGAAAAATCTTTTCTCATTATTCACGATGAATCTACGGTTAATATGGATAAAGAAAGTCAAGTTGTGGATTACATCATTTGCGGTAATACGCATAAGCCAAGAATAGAGAAAATGAACCGTGCTGTAATTATTAATCCTGGCGAAGGTTGTGGTACGAATACAGGAAAACCAACGGTAGCTTTGTTGGATTTAGAAACAAGTAATGCAGATATTCATGAATTAGGAGAAGTTTATTAAATATAACAAAAGGAGCATCCTGTGACATTAGAAGAACTTATAAATAAAGATGTGATCGACGCAATGAAAGCTAAATCAGAATTAAAATTACAGACCTTAAGAATGTTGAAATCCGCAATAAAATCTCATCTTATTGACAATAAGCTTGATAAAGCTTCAGATGAAGATGTGTTAAGAATGATTGTGAAGCAGATAAAACAACGTAAAGACAGTATTGAAGAATACAATAAGGCCAACCGTGAGGACTTGGCTAAAAAAGAACAAGATGAGTTAGATATTTTAAAGGTATATCAACCGGAACAAATGTCTAATGATGAGTTAAAACCTATCGTAGAAAAGGTGCTAAAAGACAATAATATAGAAACTAAAGCTCAAATGGGACAGGCTATGAAGCTGATTATGGCTGAAGTTGGCGGTAAAGCGGATGGAAAGGCTATTAACCAGATCGTAGCATCTTTATTGGCTTAATGGATAAGTACGGTTACCTTAAGCATATTGATAAATTTGAGTGTCAGAAATGTGGTAATTGTTGTCGAAATCCAGGCTATGTTTACATAGGTTTGGATGAGTCTGAAACCATATCAAAACATCTGAATTTAGATCATAAGTTCTTCTTAGATCATTATTGCGATTTGATCATGAAACCGCGATTAACATTAAAAACTAATGAAGATGATAGTTGTATATTCTTGAAAGATAATCAATGCATGATTCAAGAAGTTAAACCAAAACAGTGTAAAGAATTTCCGTTTGCCTGGCGGACTAAGGATTCCTTGGATTATTGCGAAGGGTTAAAAAAGCTTCAAAAGCAGTATGAAGTTTAGGGATTTGTATTAAAGGCTGTTTTTACGTTATTTATGCATTTACTATATGGTAAAGTTAACATAAGATACATTATAGGACTATATACTTATTTTTCCTCTATCCTCAAATAGCTATATAAATCCTGTAATATGGCTTTGATTATGGTCCATTTAATCCTATGTCTATTTAAATTAGGCCCATAATCAAAGCTTTTCTTTTCTTAACTAAAATATAGTCGTAGTACTGTTGAGTCTGTGGTCAACTCTTTAGAGTTGTCCAAGTGCTGTGGTAATATTGGATAAGTTAGAGCTTAGATTATCCAGCATTACCACAGTACGTCAGAATCAATAGTTTTTGTTTGGGTGTTTTTCTTGGAGGTCTGTCATTTCTTTTTGGCTGATTAGGCGTTCGAATGGATCTTCTAAGTTGTCGTTATTTCCGAATTATTTACTCAATATTTTTGAGGCTTCTCCAACAGACTGCAATCGTTTTTTTGCATTAATGGAATATTTATTTCTTGGGGATTTTTTAATCATACTCTTTAAAAGACTAACTCCAAATTCCTTCAATTCAAATAATTTTTCTGAGAAATGGAATCCTATATAGTATAGGTGTTCCATGGATAAGGCTTTTTCCTTTTTTATCTTTTTTAACACGTCTTTATCACCCGATTTTAAGCATCCTTGGATGATAAAAAGTGCTTTATCGCGATTACGTTCAACGGATGATAGTTGTAATTCTGAGCTAAGTAAATAATTAAGCATTAATTCCCACTTTACTTCTTTTGTGTAAACCGTGGTTTTGGATAAGAGTTCTAAAAGCTGAATGGCTTGTTTGTATTTCTTCTTCTTTCTGTATGAGGCGGATTCTTTAATGAATGTTGAATGGATAAAGTCAGGATTAATTTGTCTTAATATATTGAAATAACTCTGAGTTTTTTCATCTTCCCATTTGGCCATTGATTTATTCATTAATTTGAATATTTCTTTAAGTCTTAAAGGGGTTACTTTTCCTTTGTGGTAAGCTAAGATTTTGCCTATGGCGTTAATTTCTTCAGGTTTGTCTTTTTTTATGAGTAATGGAAATAGATATGTTGTGCTTGATGGCATTTTTTGGAGGGCCTTTTCAGCAGCTGTTCTAATATCGTAATTTTTGTCAAAGAGATGATTTAATAACAGAGTTACAACTTCTTTAGATTCAATTTGAGCAATCTTACTCATGGCCAGTTTCTTAACTTCAAAGTTTCTGGATTCTACTAATTTAATCATCTTTTTCTGATAGATTTTACCAAAGCTAACTTTCTCTAATATAGCTGATATAGAGCGAGTAACTGCACTAAAATGATGATCTTCTAACAGGGGTAATAAAGCCTTAACAAGGGTCTCATGCCCCTTCCCTGTCAATCCCAGTCTTTCTATTGCGAAGAGGGTATTTCTTCTTAAAACAAAGGGAAACTTAGGGTCTAAGTAAGTCAAAAGAGGTTTTTCGAATTTAGGATCTTTGGTATACCCAATAATAATGACTAAGGAAACTAAAGCATTAGAAAGTTTTTTAGTTTTAGCCTCTTTTAAGTGAGCATTCAATTCTTTAACTAAGGCGGGCATTCCTTTTTTATCAATAGCACTTAATGGGTTTCTTATCTCATAACAAACATGCTTTAAAATTTCCAAATCTGTTTCATAAAGACAATTGAGTAAGAATTGAATAGATTTAAATGTTTTTATTTTTGAAATAATACTTATAAGTGATTTCTTATACATCCGATCATTTTTATGCTCTTTGTATTCTTTTTTTAATAATGGAATAATTGGATCTCCAATTTGAGACAAGGACTTACCAATTTGTAATCGAAGATTAATCTTTTTTTTGAAGATATCAAAAAGGAGTTGCCCCGCTTCTTTACCTCCGAGATCTCCGATGGAATCTATGGCTAATAATTGCAGTTGATGATCTTCTGATTCAAGGTGCTTTTTGAGCGCTTTAATAATTCCAGCATCTTTTAATTTAAGAGCTCTTGTAACTTTTATTGTTGAAATAACTAGATCTTTGTCGTTTGAAGTTAGTAATTGTCTCATTTTAGATATGATTGGACTCGCTCCCATTACACTCCCCTTAATTATTTGTGACTTAAATTTTTTTAATTTTAATTTTTTTGACTATTTTTTCCACTGAAGACTTTTGGCATAAATCATTTGCGGCTGTCATTGCTGTGTGAGTGCCACAGGCCATTCCATATTTTAATGATTCAGAAATAGATTTTTTATTACTAAGTTGGTATAAAAACCCTGCAAGAAAAGAATCTCCTGCACCTGTTGTCGATTTTACATTTATAGGTATCGTATGAGCTCTATATTGATTTCCTTGAGCATCTAAAAAACAAGCCCCTTTGGAGCCTAATGACAAGAGAACATTTTGAGCACCTTTTTTTTGGAGCCATTTCGCGGCATTCCAATAAGAGGATTCGGTTCGAAACTTTGCTCCCAAAACTCTTTCTGCTTCATGAATATTGGGCTTAATTAAAAATGGACGCATCTTAAGGACATTTTTAAGAACATCCCCATCAGCATCGACAACAATATTTAATCCTGAACGTTGAATTTTAGCGATTAATTGCGCGTACCAGCCTTTTCTCATATTAGGCAACAAAGACCCTGAAAGAACAAAGTAATGACTTTTTTTAGCGTTTTTCTTGCAAATATCAATCAGCTGATTAAGCTCTTTGGAGGATATATGAGGACCAAGTTGATTTAGCTTTGTCGTTTTTTTTGACACACGATCGAATAAGACTAAATTAACTCTAGTTTCGTTTTTAATATCAATTGATCTGAATTTTAAATTGATTTCTCTTAAATCCTCTTTAAACCTTTCTCCCCTCAAGCCACCCAAGGCAACTAAAGTGTTTAAAGGTTTGTATCCAAATCGATTTAAAACTATGGAGACATTAACACCTTTGCCACCAGGAACTTCTGTAAAAGTTTGTACTCTATTTACATCTTCAATCGTAATTCCATTGACTTCCATCGTTAAATCAATGGCAGGATTTAAAGTTAGTGTCGTGATCATTATTTAATTTCTATTTGATCAATACTGTAAGAACCTTTTTTTGTAGTGAGATCTTTTCCTCCAATAAAAAAGGTAATAAATTTAATATTCTCTATATCTAAATAAGTTTTCAATTGAGATAAAGGTAATGTTTTCTTTGTCCATAGATTTGATATTTTATGAACAGGTATTTTTATATTTTTGTCTTTGTCATCGACGATTGCTACTGTAATTGTAGAGTTATAACCATCATCAAGATTTCCCTTTAACCAAAAGCTAATATTCATCTCTTCACTGACTTCAATTGTTGGAATTGTAAAAATAGCTCCTAACCAATCCTCACTCCCCTCAGTTACATCCAAGGTCTCAGCAAAATAATAACTGAATTTCAACCCAAAACCATCATCCCCAAGAGCAGCGCTTTCTTCATATTCTAAATCGACGGCACTCATAAGTTCATTAGGGTTTGTTTGAACTAGCTTAAGCCCTTGCCCTATGACAGGCATTTCAGACTTTGTATCGAAGGAAAGAGAAAATGCTGGAACAGCTTCCTTTAAGATCTCCTTTGGATTACGCTGAGTTTCTGGTGGCGTTTGAATTTCAGAGATCGTTGATTCCTGGGTTCCAATAGGCTCAGAAGGAAAATTCGTTTTTATTTTTGAAAATAAATTTAGAGTCATGATAAATAAAAAAAACTGAATAAGAGTTAGAATAATAATAACCCCTAAAATTTTATGAGCTTTTTTTTCTATCGCATTAAAACTAGAGCCTGAATTATTAACCTCAAATATTCTAATTATTTTTTCAATTACAGATTGAATTTTATTCATCGTTTCCATTTTTCATCCTTCTCCATTCTAGATTTCTAATGTAAATATCTTTTTCTCCGAAAAATATCCGTTTTTGCAGATATCACATGATCAATAAAAAGATTTCCATCCAGATGATCAATTTCATGTTGAATGCAAATAGCTTCGAGACCTTGTGCTTGATATTTTATTATTTCACCTGAAACATCCATGTATTCAATTTCAACTTGTTCTGCTCTTTTAACATTAGCTGTTAAATTTTGAATACTTAAACAGCCTTCTCTTAAAATCTTATGTTTACTCTGATGCAAAATTCTAGGGTTAATAAGGACCCGTAACTCTGAACCTTCTATTTTACTAGAAACATCAACAACAGCAACCCTCTCTTTACTTCCTATCTGATTAGCGGCTAATCCGACACAACCAGGAAAAGAGAACATTGTATCCTTTAAGTCCAATATTAGCTTCAAACAAGAGTCGTTTATGCTTTCTACAGGCTCTGAGAGATTTCTTAAAATAGGATTGGGGTATTCAATGACTGACTGTATCGGCATCTTAAAAAGTTAGAGAATCTATAGGTTTAAAAGTCATATCAACGGATAAGCTCTTACACAAATTAGAAATTTTCTCTTCTAAACTTTTAACATTCATGCTTTCATCAATAAAGACTTCGATAATCATGGCGTAAACTCTTTTCCCTTCAGTCCCTATTCTTTTCGTCTCAACATCCGTAATGTTAACTTTGTTATCTGCTAATAATTGTGAAATATTTTGTACAATGCCAGGTTTGTCAGCACCAATGACAGAAAGAATGTAATTTTTGCCGTTTTGTTTTGAAGGGCTTTTATTTTCTGTAAAAGGTCTCACCTCTACACACAAATTCATAGCGTCGTTCATGACATTAAACTTTTCTTTAATTTCTTGCAAATTCATAGATTCTGGAAGAGATGCAATCACTAACATTGCAAAGTCGCCTTCTAAAATCGTCATACTTGAATCTTCAAGGTTGCAACCGTTATCAAGTAGAACTTGTGTTACTTGAGCAACAATGCCCGGCTGATCTTTTCCTAAGACTGTTACGATTACCTTTTCCATAATTTCACCTTTTCTTATAATTAAACTTTTCGAAGATTTTTTGGCAACACAAACATATCTTCATCAAAACTTTGCTGAGACACTTCTTTTACAAGCTCTGATTCTTTATAGGTCTGATCTACCCCCATCTGCATAGTGATATTCCTAGACATAACGAATCCATCAATTTGCGACAAAACCTGAAAGTGATTTTTGAGTTCAGGAAAAGATTTTAAAGTATCACTTGATAGACGGTAGAAAGCCTTCCAAAAATTAATAACTTCCTGAGTATAAGGTAAGTCTTCCGTAACCCACATTTCTTGTTGTTGAGTTCTGCTAATATCGACATTAATCAAATAGCATTCTTCTCCATTTATTTCTTTTTTCTTTCTAACTTTTTTAAGCAAAGGTTGAAAATCTCGACTCATAAGTTTTCCTATGGGAGCCGAATCTACAGGTCCGGATGTTTTCTCTAACACTTTTTTTTCTTCGACAAGGTCTTCTTCATTTTGATACAGTTCACTCATCCCTAACATATCCTCACCCAGTGAATTTAAATTTTCTTTAAACTTTTCTATTGTTAACTCGGTATAAGTACCCTCTTTTAAATCATAATCTAGAATGGTTCCTTCTTTTAAATCAATAAGCCAGCCATAGGTGCCATTAATTAAGGTTTTCATTTTTGTTCCAGAAATAAAAGTTTCTTCTATTCGTTTATCTGTTTCAAAGGAGGATTGAATTTCAGTTTTGTAATAGATATCCCCATACGAAAGGCCGGGACATAAGATTATAATTATGACGGTAGTTATAAGTTTAAGATGTTTCATTTTCAATCTTTGAGAGGTTAATTGGGTAATATCGGAATAAATCATCATTGAAAAGAATTTCGACAAAGTATTTACCCGCTTCAGGAAAGCGAATGTTATTAAATTGAGATATAACGGTATGATGAGTCGAAAAATCCTTTAAACTTACGGCTACTTCTGCGCTCTCAGCAATAATTTCTTTTGTCTCAGAAAAGATGATTCGGGTTCTTTCTTTAAACTCCCCATCCCATTTACACCATCGATTAGCTATAAATAATTTAGAATGAACAGCTGGAAACACTGCGCTTCCTATAGCTTCAAATAAGCCGATAAGCATAAACTTACCATTATCTTCTCGACGGATGTCATCACAGATGACTGAAAATTGTAATTCGGGTTTATCCATATTTTAATTTTCTAAGCTGCAAAGTTAGCATAAATAGGATGCCCACATTTGTTAAAATCTTCAAAACTCATTTTAACTGTATCTTCGTGAGTCCCTGCGTTAAAAAGCACATTAGCATCTTCTTTTAACATTTCATCTGCATAGGTCTTAAGACCATAAAGCTCTCCAAAGGGTGGCATGGCCCCTAATTCACAGTCAGAAAATATCTCTTTAAAATCTTCTTCACTAGCTAAATCAACAGACTTTGAATTCAAAATCTTTCTTATACGCGAAAAATCTACTTCCTTTGAAGAAGGTAAAATAAACAAATAATAATTCTCATTATCTTTAATGACAACAGATTTTATCACTTCTCTTCCTGGCGTATGATGAACTTCTGCCACTTCGGATGTCGTGATGACACGTTCATGAGTCAAAGGTTGGTAAGATGCGTGATTTTTATCTAGAAATTTTTTTAAATTCTTAGGAACACTCATTTTATTATCCCCTTCCCTTTTTACTCTAAATCTAAGATTTGATAATACTCTTCTTCTCTAATTCTCTCATATATAGAACTCTTTTCAAGGAAGAAAATAGGGGCTCATGAAAAGCCCCTAAAGTTGTTTTTTGAGCCATTTTAAAGCTTCTGACCTCGTTTCAACCTTACCCTCTAATTGCAGATCGTATAGTCTTGATAAGAGGTCCTTAAAAACTGCTGAGGGTTTCAATCCGTATTCAATTAAGTCCGAGCCGGAAAGAATAGCTTTTGGTTTAATATTAATTTTTTGAAACGTCTTCATTTTATTTTTAATAAAACGGTAATTTCTCAAATCTCCCTTACCCGTCAAACAGATTGCATGAAAGAGCTCTAGAGCATCCTCAAAGGTACCAGAAGCCGCTAGTTTTTTTAATTGAGATTCTTTCATGCTCCTTACTTCATCAAATAAGATTTGATTTCTTATACAAGAAATAATTCTGCTCGTAGTTTTATTTGAAAATTTTAAACGTTTTAAAATACGATTTCCAATTTTAACACTAGATTCAGAAGAGCTATGGGGAATGTTTTTTACCTGTTTCGCAGAAGCTTTGCCCAAGTCTAGAAATAAAGCAGAAAATACTGTTGTTAGATTGGGTTCCTTTAGAGACTCTAAAACGAGCTGAGTATAAAACAACAAATCTTTGTTAGATTCTTTAATTCCCTTCATCAAAGCAATCTCTGGAAGAATTTCTTTAAGTAATCCCGAGACGTTTAATAAATGAAGAGCTTCCCCTGGATTAGGTCGTGTAAACATTTTAATGAGTTCATCTCTAATACGTTCTTGACTCATTTTATTAATTAAAGGAGACATTTCCTTAACGAATTTCCAAGTTTTAGGATGAATTTCAAATCCCAAATTTGCAGCAAAACGGACTGCGCGGATGATTCTTAAATGATCTTCAGTAAAACGTTCTTTAGGATCCCCTACGGTTCGAATTATTTTTTTCTCTAAGTCTTTCTTCCCTTTAACGAAATCAATCACTTTTTTTTCAATAGGATCATAAAATAAGGCATTAATCGTAAAATCCCTTCTTTTTGAATCCTCTTTAGCCGTAGTGAAATATATTTTAGTGGGGTGTCTGTTATCTAAATAAGCACCTTCTCCTCTAAAGGTTGTTACCTCAAAATTATAAGTTCCCTTATTCACAATCATAACGCCAAATTGTCTACCGACTGGAACAACTTTCTTAAATAACTTCTCAATATCTTTAGGAAGGGCAGAAGTGGCTATATCGTAGTCATGAGGCTTTTTTCTTAATAATAGGTCTCTCACCACTCCTCCAGCCCAAAAAGCCTCAAAACCAGCCTTTTTGAGTGTTTTTACTATGCTTATAGCCTCATATTTGAGGTTTATTTTTGTGTTCATATTTAAGTCCTATAATTATCTAACAAAGAAGCTTTCAAACTCACCTCTATAATCATCCCAAAAATAATCAATATGATCAACACGTGCCCCTACCGGCCCCTTCCTAGCCCAGTCTAAAAGCTGGCTAAGCTTCCCATCCTCGCCTTCTGCATTTATCTCAACGGTACCATCTGGCAAATTCCGAACCCAACCTACCACTATTAAATTTCGAGCTTTATCCAAAGTAGAAGCTCTAAAAAAAACGCCCTGAACAAGACCCGAAACAATAATATGAATTCTCTTCTTCTTCACTTAGAGACCTTGTTTATTTTTGGATGAATCTTTTGTTTAATTAAATATTGATTCAAAATTTGTAGGTGTTCTTTAAATAGATTTTTTTTCCCTGGGTTGTATAAAAGATAAGCAGGGTGAAAGATAGGAAAAAAGTCAATTTCGTCAAACTCCTTCAATCTAAAAAAACGTCCAACTTCATTAATCATCTCAAAAGATGTTTTTGATTTATCTAAATATTTTAAAGCAGATGCTCCTAATAAGATAATGACCTGTGGTTTAACTAACAAAATTTGATGAAGTAAAAAAGGAAAGCAAGCTGCGGCTTCTATTTTATTAGGAACACGATTTTTAGGAGGTCGACATTTAGCAATATTAGCTATTAAAGTGTCTTGATTCGTATCAATGTTAATTTCAGAAAACATAAGGTCCAACATCTTCCCAGCTCTTCCGACAAAACAAAGACCAGAATCATCCTCTTTTGCTCCTGGGGCTTCCCCTATAAAAAGAATCTTTGAATCAAAGTTTCCCCTATCGACCACAATATGATTTCGTTTTGAAGACAAAGTGCATTTTTGGCAATTCGACTTTTGTAATTTGTTTTTAAATTGGGGATAGTCCGTAATTGAGAGTAAATCCATGGTTGTCACACTCGAGAAATTATCTTATGGATTAGTAGGAAGATTGTTTTACTTTTTCCGAACGATTAAAGGGTTTAAATAACAACCCAGTAAAAGCGTCAACGCCTTTTAATGTCATATCACAGGATTTTGCTATGCAATCCGAAAGAGATTTAAGAGAAAAGTAGAAGAAGTTTTCAGGGATGTCAAGAACCGTAAACTCGTCCCCTGTTTCAATGACTTCATCATTACTTGCATTTACAATTGTAAGATCTGAAAGGGATGCTGGTATGGGGCTCTTAGTCTGGGCCTCTAACGGTGTGATAAAAATTACGGACAAGAGTAAGATACCAAATAAGATTCGAGCAATTTTTTTATGATTCAAATCAGCCAATTTTTTCATATTTTTCCTTTTCAGCATTCTCAGAGTCCAAATTCAAGGATTCTAAAGCTTGGGGTTCGTCAGACTCTTTTTCAACTTGTAATAACTCGTCCTCAAATCTACCTAATGATTTTTCGCATTTTTCTTGAGTTTGTTTTACATTTTTAATATGAGTTCCTAGAAGTTTAAAATCTCCTTTGAAGCGATCAAAATCATGCTTTAAACGAGATAATTGTTCTAGAACTTCTTTGGCACTCTGTTCTATCGTTAAACCTTTAAGCCCTAGCATTATAGTTTGTAAGTAAGAATAAAACGTATTAGGTGAAACTGGAATCACATTTTTTTTACGGGCATACTCAAAAATTTCTTTATCCCGTAAGAACTCATCTCTTCCTGTAGACAATTCATAATAGATGCTTTCTGAGGGGATGTACATCATAGCGAAGTCAAAAGTATTTTCATTGGGTAAAATATACTTATCGTGAATATCATCAATATGTTTTTTAACGTTATTAGCAAATAAAGTCTTTGTCTGTTTTTTGAGTGTATCCGTTTCAGCAAGAGTAATTTTTTTGAAATTTTCTAATGGAAACTTAGCATCAACAGGAATTAACCCATCTTGTAGTTGAATAACAGCATCTACCGTTTTACCCGATTTGAAAGTGTATTGCATTTTAAAATGTGCTTTTGGAATCATCTGCTCTAGAATTTCCTCTAAATAGAGCTCGCTCCAAACACCTCTTAATTTAGGAGCCTTTAACGTATGTTCTAAATCTTTAATGTCTTGTCCTAAATCAAATATTTTTTGAGAAGCTGCTTCTAATCGTCCTAAACGGTGTTGAACCTCAGAAACAACTTTATTAGCACCTTCTAAACGTTCTCCAACAGTTTTTTGAGTTAGGTTAAGAACCGAGTTTTGATCTTTAAGCTTATCTGATATCTCTGAAGATAAAAATTTAACTTCTTGTTGGAGGGCTTTGTTTTGGTTTAAAACAAAATCCTCAACACGATTTTGTGTGTTAGATAGATCTCTTTTGAATTCACGACTAAAAAATACAAATAAGGCAAAGCCGCAAACCAGCAAAAGCAGTAATGCAAACAGAATACTAATATCCACTTATTTCTCCTTTGAACCTTATTATATGACGCTTAAAACAGAATTGAAACATGATTTTCTAATACTCAAAAATCTGCTACTATATACCCTATGAAGGATTCTACTGAAAACAAAGCCCAATTGGAATATGAAACAGCTTTTTTTGAACAGCTCATTTCCTCAAAACCTGATCATATAGAAGCTTTATCCGCATTAGCTGAAATATATACTAAATCAGGAAGAGTTCAAGAAGGTTTAATACTGGACAAAAAGCTATCTTTGCTTTTACCAACAGATGATACTGTCTTTTATAATTTAAGCTGTAGCTATAGTTTACTAGGAGAACTAGAAAAAAGTTTGAGTGCAATAAAGGAAGCCTTCAACTTAGGCTATAACGATATAGATCACTTAAAACAAGACTCTGATCTTGCCAATCTGCGCAACGACCCAAATTTCTCACAAAAGCTCATCTCATTCATTCAAAATTTCAAATCTTAAATAAGACTTAAACCTACTTAGAAAACATACGCAATCTTGAAGGAGCCTTTACTATAGCAATTTTCACTTCTTCAATATGAAGAGATGGATTAGCAATTACAATAATTTTACTTTTATATTGGCGTTCTAATGTTTTAATCATCTTAGCTTCTTGAAGTAGCAACTTTTGCGCTACATCTGGATTAAGATTGACCTCTAGAGTTTTTCTTTTGCCATCTCTAAACGAACGTCGAATTTGTTTTATCGTTTGTATCACCATCGTTGTTTCTGACTTTACAAGACCCTTTCCATTACAATAACTACAATTACGATATAAAGCACTTTCAATGGAAGGGCGGACTCTTTGACGTGTCATTTCAACTAACCCTAAATCAGAAATTCTTAAAATATTTGTCTTAGCTCTATCTCTTCGAACGGATTCTTTAAGAATTCTAATTACGCTTTTTTTATGATCCTCTTCTTCCATGTCAATGAAATCGATAATAATGATTCCGCCAACGTCTCGAAGCTTCATTTGTTTAGCAATCTCTTTAGCAGCTTCACAGTTAGTACGGTAAACTGTTTCTTCTAAATTTCGACTCCCTGTAAATTTCCCAGTATTTACATCGATAGCAACCAAACTTTCTGTTTGTTCAATTACAATATGGCCACCAGACTTCAGATACACATTCTTCTGAAAAGATTTTTCAATTTCTTTCTCTACATTAAATTTCTCAAATAAAGGGACGGTGTCTTTGTAAAGCTTAAGATTAACCTTCTCCCCTTTCATATATTCTTTTAGAAATTCTTGTATTGTTTTAAATGTTGCAGGATCGTCTACAATGATCGTATCTGATTCTTCTGAAAAGGTATCTCTTATAATTCTTTCAACAAGACTTAATTCTTTATGAATAACAGAAGGTGAAGTCTTTACATTAATATCTTTTTTAATTTGAGACCAAATGCTAACTAGATAATCAACATCTCGCTTAAACTCTTTCTCGCTCTTTCCCATTCCAGCCGTTCTTACAATAAAACCAACGTCTGAAGGGTAATCTAACCTCTTAAATATTTCTCTAATTCTTTCACGTTCTTTAGGGTTGTCTAACTTTCGACTAATTCCTAATTTATTTTCTCCGGGCATCATTACTAAATAACGTGCTGGAAAAGAAAAGAATGTCGTTAAACGTGGGCCTTTAGTTCTAATCGGTTCTTTAACAACTTGAACAATTAATTCCTGGCCTTCTTTCAACAACTCGTTAATTTTCACTTTATTCTTGTTGAATTTCTTGGGAACCCATTCTTCGTCGGCTACAGTACCACCGATTTCTGGCTCCTCTTCCGCGTCCAAAGGGTTTCTAACAGCATCGGTAACATATAAAAACCCATCTTTCTCAGAGCCCACATTAATAAAAGCGGCCTCAATACCAGGTATGATGGTTCTTACTTTACCTTTGTAGATATTACCAAGCATATACTGTTTATCATGACGTTCGATAAAATAGTCATCAATATGGCCTTTTTCAAGGATTGCCACCCTTTTTTCATTTGCTTCTAAACTAATTAGAATTTTTCTATCCATGGTAATTCACTCTCTCCATTTAATATATTATGTTTTATATGGCAGAATGAACTTTTAGAAGATAAAGTAACTTTCACTTTATTTAGGAGGACGCACCCGTGCTTACAATGTCAACTCTGTATAACTATTGTCGAGTATCTTGACCTTCTGTATCAACAATGTCTACGGTTATAAAGAAAATGGTTTCAACTTTGATCCCAGTTCCCGCAGTCTCTCTCTTGGAACGAAATACTTTTCCTAAATAAGGAATGTTAGAAAGAAGTGGGACTCGATTATAAGTTGTAGCTCTATTGTCAGTTAATAAACCGCCAATAGCAATTGTTTCACCATCTTTTATCAACACTTGTGTTTCAGCTTCAGTTGTTCCAAACTGAGGGGCTGTTAAAACACCAGGTATAACTACACGATCTCCGATAAAGTTTACAACCTCTGGTCGTACCTCTACTAAAATTTCATCTGCTGAATTAATATGCGGGGTAACATTCATAATTACCCCTGTATCTCTTACTTCAAAATCATTTACTACATAAGCTCCTGTTTGTTCATTAAGTTCAAATTTGGGAATATAAATTTCTTGCCCCACTTGAATCTTCGCTGTTTCGTTATTCAAAACAACGATACGTGGGTTTGAAACAATCTTTGTGTTTGTTCTTGATTTTAAAAATTGAAAAACAGCTGTAAGCTGAGAAAAGTTCAAAGCACCCAACGTGTAGGTATCCCCTACAATCGTAGCTGCTGCGGCATCTAAGGATGGGAAATTTCTAGGGTTTAAAGCATTTGGAATTGGTCCTGCACCCGCTGCGTTTAGAACTGGAAAAAAACCACTCAATGCGGAAGAATCAGGAAGAGCACTTCCTGTAGAAGTTTTAAATGGGAACGTTGTGGGAATACTAGAACCCGATAAAGTTCCGAGAATATTCCAATCAATCCCCAAGTTTTCAGTGTCTGTAAGTTGAGTGTTAACTATTTTAGAATCAATCGCAGCTTGTGGCGTTCTCTTATCTAAATTTCTGACAATCTTTCTAATATTGTACAAATTAGAAGCCATGTCCGTCACAATGATGGTATTGGTTCTATTAACAGCTTTAACCCGACCTCTTTCACTAAGAAGTTCAGAAACAGCACTTGCAATTTCTGCTGCTTTTGAATAGTTCAGTATATAAGCCTCTGTTTCCAAAGGTTCCTTCTGAAGGTTTTCCGAAGTTGTTACTCTTACTATATTTTGATCTTTCTCAAATACATATCCATAAGTCTTAAGCAAAACAGCTAAGGCCTTTTCCCAAGGCACATCTTTCAGCCTCATAGTAACGCGGCCTTCAACTTCAGGGCCGGCAACAATGTTTACTCCACTCTTCAATGCAATTACTCTAAGAACACTCTGAATTTCAGCGTCTTTAAAATCCAAACTGACATAACCGTCAGGGAGTTCGGGAGCGCTCTGAGAAACTTGAGTTTCTTGAGCTACTAAATCATTCGTTTCTGCAAGTAAAACGGGCTGTGCATACACCGTGAATGAAGATATGAAGAATAGGAAAAGAAATACGAATATGATTTTTTTCAATTAATTGGCCTTGTTTTTTAAATTAGCTCTCAATATCTAAACGATATTTTTTATCGTTAAAAGCAAAAACAACAAACATATCTGATATTTGCTCAATTGTATATGGCCCAACTTGAGAGCCTTCTTGGTATATCTCGTCGTTTATCATCACGAAGGAACCATCTATTGGATCGACCACAATTCCTTGTAGTTTAACCTGATCCCATGAAAAATTAGGATCCTCAGCATCCTTCTCAAGGTCCACTTTTTGTATCAGAGGCATAAATGGATCTCTTTGACTATGGGTATCATACAAAAATTTTGCCTCCTCGCCAAATGAAATCTCACAAATACATAAAAAAAAGAGACTTACACCAATTATTCCCTTAAATAAACGACAAATACTCAACTTTATTCTATGTTTCATACGAGACCTCTTTTAACTAAATTTTCTTCAAAAAAGTCAAAATACTCATATTAATAATCAGTTTATGCTCTTTAACATCATTCTTCTTAGTCACACTAAGTTCACTAATACGAAACCACTTTTCATTCGTCTCTAAAATATTAATGAATTTTCCCAACTCATGAAAACCACTTTCTAACTCTAAATTGATAATAAAAGGCTTGTAGAATTTATTCTCTTCTAGCATTTCATCCCCCTCAAATTCCATTGGTTTAGAAGATAAAATTCTCACATCGGCCTGACTTGCTACTTCGGAAATTAAACCAATCAAATTAGGTAAAAATACAGCGTCAAAAAATTGTTTTTCTAATTTTCGTATATTCTTTGTGTATTCTTCTTTCTTTTGAACTAAACGAGGAAGGTTTCTAATTTTTTCCTGTGATTGAAGGATCTGTTTTTTTACATTATCAGATTGAGATTTCAAAGTTACAAACTGGATACTACTTGGCAGTATTCCTGCAGCAAAAATAAAAAGAACACAAGCAGCACCAATAAAAGAGGATTTATTCCTCTTCAAATCAGGGATTTTGAAAGACTTCTTCTTAAGATCACCTTTTCCGAGTTTCATCCTGACTCCCCTCATTCTCAAGCATTAAATACCAGCTCTTGAACTCTGTTACAGTAACATCTTCAACATTCTTTTGATTTGTAGATGTTTCTAAAGAAATCTTCTCACTTAAATTATTTAACTCACCCAGATCATTTCCTTCATACACATAACTCAATCTAATAGAACTTTCTAAGACTTTTTTTATAGAACTAATGTATTTCCCAACAATTTTAATTGCAGGTTCATCCGTACTTGCTTGAGCCATACCTCTTAGCATGAACTCCCATGTATTAGGGCCTTTCATTTGCAATTTGATTTTTTCAAACCATATTGTCTCCGGCAACTGATTGCTGATTCCGCTAAAAACAAAAGCCCACAACTGATTAAATCGATTTATACTAAATATTACTTTGTTTCGTTCTAAATAATTTTGGTTTATTTCACTTATAATTTTGTCGGCTTCAACTGATTTCGTTTGCAAACTTTGGTTTTGCAAAGAAAGGTTATTAAGATCCACTTTAATGGTTCCAACCATAAAAGAAAGGGATGACCATAGTAGTATGCCTAATACCGAAGTGACAATCATGGCAAATCGGAAAGAAACGACTCTGGGTTTTTCATCAATTTTTTTAAATTCTTCCGGTAATAAGTTTATTTCAAACATATTTTTATTATGCTAGAGCCAAACCGCTAGACACTGGCAAAATCCCCCGTATTTTTTTTAACAATTCCCCATCAATTAAAGGGTCAATGTCGATTCCCTTTAATGGGTCCCAATCGTAGACTTGAACTGAAAGATTGCTTTCAACACCTTCTCTAAATATTAAATTTTGACTAATGCCTCCTGATAAATAGATATTCTCCAAACTTAAAGGTTGATCACTTTGACTTTCCATATAATTTATAGTTACCTTAACTTCATTCATCATTTTCTCTATAGCTTTTTTAAAGACCGTTTTAGTCGAAACGTTGTAATCATTTTCATTCACCAGTACACTTTCAGCTTCAGCAACAGGTATATTTAAGTTTTTAGCTAAATATTCTATTAAATCCATACCACCATAAGAAACCGTTCTTACAAACAAAAGCTTTCCGCCCTGTACAAAACTAATATTTGTAACGTGATATCCAACATCTAGATAAAGATAAATTGATTTACTTTCTGAAGGAGCCCATCTTAAAAACGAATTAAGAGACGCTATAGAATCCAAATTAATACCAGATAGTTCTCCATTATGTTTTTGAATAGATTGTATTGCTTTCATAACAACGTCTCTTCTACAAGCTACGAGAAGAACATCCATTTGATTTAAGTTTGATTTTTTCTGAAATTGGTTTATAGGCAGGCAATCAAAATAAATTTCAGATAAGGAAAAGGGTAAATATTTTTCAGCTTGAAAGTTTAGAGAATCTTTAAGCTGCTTTGTGTCCATAATAGGGTATTGAATAATACGAGAAATACCTGATTCACAAGGAACAGAAATAAAAATTTTTTTATTAGCTAAAACCTCTTTATCCAAAAGAGTTTTAAATGAATCTTCTCTTTTATCTTGTTGATTAGAAAGAGGGTGATGAGACAAGCGTATTAACTTAAACGTGTCTTGATTTTTTTCAAACTCAGATAAAACTAAATTGCTATTCCCTAAATGTAAAGACAAATAATACTCAATAGGAACAGGTCTTATCCATTCTAATGTTTTTTTTTGCCAGCTGTTAAGATTCATAACATCTCTTTCTTTTAAAATACTATCCCAGGGATACCTGAAGATATCCCTGGAAAGATGTTTTTTATAACAGAGGCAATTTATCCCTCAATCGGGTTACCCGCAGCATTGGTGAATCGAATAACACCTGTTTCATCAACAAAAAATGTATTCACACCTGTAATATTAGCTGTTGTTGGAGCTCCTGTAACCGTATATTGATTGGCATTTACTAGAGCATAAGTAAAGGTATAACCTTGTTTCGCTCCAGCGGCTAACGTGTTATCAATATAAGGTGGATTTGCAGCCGAAAGAGCTGCCAAATTCGCAGGATAGCTTGGTGGATTCTGTGCTGCACGAAAACTTTCACAAGCGCTACTAACAGTTCTTAATGAAGCCTTAGCAGCAGACTCATTAGCGTTTAATCGAGCTCGCAATAAGTTAGGAATAGCAATAGCAGCAAGTAGAGCAATAATAGCAACAACAATCATAATTTCGACAAGCGTAAAACCTTTTTTTGAATTTAATTTACATAACATGATGACGCCTCCTTTTAAAAAGTTAACAATACTACGTATAATACATACAAATAGAATGCCAAACGTTAATCTTTAATACGGTATTTTATTACCTAGACTAAAGCCTTTTTTTGTTTACTTATGACACACAGGGTACTTTTTGTAAAAAAACTTGTCAGTCTGTAAAAATATTATTCATCTAAATTGTACTTTTTGATCTTATATTGAAGAGTTTGTCTACTTATATGAAGTCTCTTTGCTGCTTGAAGCTTGTTTCCTTTTGCTTTATCTAAAGCCTCACCAATCATTTGTCTTTCGAATCGTTCCGTTTCATTTTTTAACTCAATAAGCATTGTCCCACCCTTAGTCATATCTTTAACAGGCTTTAACTCTTTACCTAATAAATCATTAATACATTCCTTATTTATATTTTTATCCTCCGAAAGCATATAAATTCTTTCTACAATATTCTCTAATTCGCGAATGTTTCCAGGCCAATTATATTCACCAAGATAAGCTAAAGTCTCCTCAGAAAATATAAGCTCCTTTTCCATCTGGTATTTATATTTAAGAGATGTAATAAAATGCTGTATCAAAAGAGGAATATCTTCTTTTCGTTCTCTTAGTGCAGGCATAAAAATTGGGATAACATTCAACCGATAAAACAAATCCTCTCTAAATAATTTATTTTCAATTTCTGCAGGTAAATTTTTACTTGTCGCAGCTATTACCCTAACATCGACAGGAATGTTTTTAACGCCTCCAATTCTTTTAATTTCTCTCTCTTGTAAAACTCGAAGCAATTTAGCTTGAACATTTAGAGAAGTGTCTCCAATTTCATCTAATAAAAATGTGCCTTTATTTGCTACTTCTAATAAGCCAGGCTTAGTTTCTATTGCCCCAGTAAAAGAACCTTTTTCATGTCCAAACAATTCACTCTCTAATAACTGATCCGGTAAAGATGCACAATTAACGCTGACAAAAGATTCTGACTTTCTCTTTGAATTAAAATGTATAGCACGAGCAACCAACTCTTTCCCTGTGCCACTCTCACCCGCAATCAAAACAGTGCTTTCGGTTTTAGAAATTTTTTCTAACATGGAGTAAATTTCCTTAATTTTGCTGCTCTTACCCACCAAGTTAGAAAATTGGTATTTATTTTGAGTTTTCTTTTCCAAATCAATATTTGTCGTTTGAAGACGTTTTGCACTCAAAGCTCGTTTTACAGTTAATAAGACGTCATCCACATCAAAAGGCTTGGTTAGATAATCAAAAGCACCTCCTCTAACAGCAGAGACAGCACTATCGACTGATGCATGTGCTGTAATCAAAATAACATTTATCTCTAAATCAAAACCCTTGATTCTACTCAAAACCTCAAGCCCACTCATGGGCTGCATTACAATATCAGATATTACAATCTTAGGTTGAATGCTTTCCAGTTTCGCAACAGCAATCTGAGGGTTGTCATAGCAATGGACATCATACCCCTCTCTCTTTAATGCTTTGCTTAAGAAGCTCAAGATACCTTCTTCATCATCGATAACCATAATAGGTGTTTTTAGTTTATCCATTCAACTACTCCGCATAGATTGGAAAACGTATGTTAAATTCTGTTCCAATATTTTCCTGACTCTTCATTTCAATAGTTCCATCATGACTTTGAACAATTTTATAAACAATAGCTAATCCTAGTCCTGTCCCACCTTTTTTAGTGGATTGAAAAGGCTCGTATATATGTCTTTTAACTTTCTCAGGAACTCCTACCCCATTATCTTTTATAGTAAGACACATAGCACCATCTTCTAACCTTGAGTATAAATCAATCCGTCCTTTTGAAGGGATCGATTCATACGCATTTAGAATTAGGTTAAAAAGCATTTGCTTAATACGATCAGAATCTCCGTAAAAGTTCATAGGCCTTTTCCCAAAACTTTGAAAAATTTCCACATCTTTATTATCGACCGAAATATTTTCTAGCATGGGAATAATTTCTTCTATTATTTGTATTAAATCAAAATTAGAACATTTTCGTCTGTTTACATGCGAATAGTCTAATATGGAAGTCAGTATTTTCTTTAAACGATGGGTTTCTTTTAATACACACTCCATAAGCTCTCTGTTCTCTTGACTCAAAGTAGGTTCTATATCTTTTTTTAAAACTTCA
The DNA here is from genome assembly GCA_029261035.1 of Candidatus Omnitrophota bacterium. Classification (GTDB taxonomy): domain Bacteria; phylum Omnitrophota; class Omnitrophia; order Omnitrophales; family JACROU01; genus JAJDCD01. The sequence continues at coordinate 6,544 of JAJDCD010000012.1, read as the reverse complement.
ATAGAGCCTGTTATTGCCGTTAATGGATTTTTTATTTCGTGGGCAATATTTGTTGTCAATTCACCGAGTATAGTTAATTGTTCTTGATTCTTAATTTTTATTTCTAAATTATAGATTTTTTTTGAAAAGTAGAGACCAATATAACCCACAATACAGAATAGGGTTGAATAGACCATTAAGATATATAGAACACTGAACCAATCTTGATAGGAGTAATAAGCGGCTATCGATGTATTCAAAAAGGGCACTTGAATCGTATTAAACTCTAACAAGACGAGCAAGACGAGAATGATGCTTGAAATAGCCCCCATCCACAAACTAGCAGGATGGGGTAATACAAGAGAAGTTGAAATAATCGTTAAGATAAAGAAAACAATAAAAATACTATAAACACCCCCTGTATAATGAATCAATAAAGTTTCCCATATCAAATCAATTGTTAGCTGTGTGAGAACAAGAAATAATGTATATTTACCAATAACATACCAAATTAAGTACAGAAGACTGATAACAGAAAGAAAAACAACGAGGTATAAAAATAACATTTTTAGAGCAGAATAGTTCCAAAAGCCAAAACAGAGAAATAAAGTGGCCACTAATAAACGAGCTATAATAAGTGCTCTAACGTTAATCTTTAGCACATCTTTTGTCATCCGAACATCCTATTCTAATTAATTGCTTGAGTAAGAGTTAGAATTGGTAAAAAGAGAGAAATTACAATTCCACCAATTACTCCTCCTAAGAAAATGATTATAAAGGGTTCAATTAATGAAGTTAACCCGGTCACAGCCGTATCTACTTGTTGATCATAAAAATCAGCAATTTTCCCCAACATTTGTTCCATCTGCCCTGTCTCTTCTCCTATCGCAATCATTTGACTGACCATAGGAGGAAAGAAAGGGCTCCGTAACAAAGGTTCAGAAATTCCACCACCCTCTTTAACGGAGTTTCTTAAATCATCTATAACGACCTCTATCTGTTTATTCCCTGCAGTTTTTGAAACAATTTCTAGAGAAGGCAGGATAGGAACCCCACTACGTACAAGAGTTGATAATGTTCTTGTAAATTTACTGACGGCAACTTTCAACATTAAGGGCCCAAAGACAGGAACCGATAACTTTGTTCGATCAAACCAAAGTCTACCTTGAGGAGTTTTTAAAAGCATTTTTGATAAAATAATAATCACGACTAAAGAACCGATAACAAAAAGAGAATTTGATTGTAAAAAATAACTAATGCTAATAGCTATTCGAGTTGGCAGTGGTAATTGAGCCCCTAAAGTATCAAAAATTTCAGCAAATTTTGGTATTACAAATGTAAACATTGCATAAGTAATAATAAAAGCAAAACCACTTACTACAGCGGGGTAAACCAAAGCTGCTTTCACCTTCTTAATTAAGGTGTTCGTTTTTTCTAAGTAGGAAGAAATTCTATCTAATATTTCATCTAATTTACCACTCGACTCACCTGCTCTAACCATATTTATGAATAAAGGGGAAAAAACTTTTGTATGATCTCCTAGACTTTCAGAAAAACTACGACCTCCTTCAACACTAAATTTAAGACTTAATGCTATTTTTTGAAAAGCTGGATTGTCCATTTGTTGAGCCAAAATATCTAAAGACTGTACCAATGGGACTCCCGCATTAATCATTGTTGCTAATTGACGCGAAAAAACAACCTGCTCTTCTAGTTTAACCTTTCTCCCTTTCCCAAATGAACTGCTTGTGGATACAGAAAAAAACTTTGAAGCCTCTTTCATCTCATTAATCTTAACAATAACGTAGCCCTTTTCATGAAAGTCTTGGACTAATGAATTTGCATCCGCAGCTTCTTGAGTCCCTCTCATATCTCTACCCGTTGTATCTTTAACTAAGTATTCAAATTTAGGCATAAACAACTCCTTATTTAAAAATTCTCCTCAGAAGTTACACGAATCACTTCATCAAAGGAAGTAAGCCCCTGAGCAAACTTGTAAACAACATCTTCAAATAAAGTTTTCATTCCCTTTTCTATTGATTTCTTATGTATATCAAAACTAGATTTTCTTCCTAGAATCATTTCTTGAATTTCGTTGTCAATTTCCAGAACTTCACTAATACACATTCGACCTAGAAAACCGGAGCCATTACATGAATTACAGCCTTTCCCTTTATAGGCTTTTCCATCTTTCAACAAACTTTTATCTATATTAATTCGCTTAAAAGCTTCATCGTCAATAAACACACTTTCTTTGCAATTATTACAGATCTTTCGACACAGTCTTTGAGCTATAACAATAACCATTGAGGAACCAATTAAAAAAGGTTCAATACCCATATCAACAAGACGGGTTATGGCACCTGCCGCACTATTTGTGTGCAGTGTGCTAAACAACAAGTGACCTGTCAAAGCAGCCTTAACTGCAATATCAGCTGTTTCAGAATCTCTAATTTCACCTACTAACATAATATCTGGATTTTGTCGTAATAGAGATCTCAACCCGCCCGCAAATGTAAGCCCAATTTCTGAATGAACTTGAGTTTGCGTAATGCCCTCAACTTCATATTCAACAGGATCTTCAATAGTCATAATATTACGTTCAGCAGTATTTAATTGATTGAGTATCGAATAAAGAGTCGTTGACTTTCCACTCCCTGTTGGCCCTGTAACCAAGACCATCCCGTAAGGTGTTGCAATAGCATTTTTTATTTTTTTCAAGTTATAATCAGAATAACCTAACTTTTCTAAGCCCAACTGTAAAGAAGATGAATCTAAAATACGAATCACAATTTTTTCACCGAAATATGTTGGTAAAATTGATACACGGAAGTTAATCTGTTTTTTATTAAGGCTAATTTTGAAGCGACCATCTTGAGGTAGTCTTTTTTCGGTAATGTCTAAAGTTGCTAAAATCTTAATTCTAGCGATAACGGAAGGGTGCATTTTTATTGGAGGCAAAACAGCTTCTTTCAAGACTCCATCGATTCGATATCTAATTTGAAATTTATCTTCAAATCGTTCAAAATGAATATCTGAAGCTCTTTGTTTTATAGCATCTTGCAAAATTAAATTAACCATTTTAATCAAAGGTACGTCATTTTCACTTTCTTGTAACAAATCTATATCTGTTTCGTTTTCAATCACTTCTATTTCACCATCTTCATCTACAGACTCTAGGGCATCAGAAAACTCCTCATCCCCTTTGTAATGATCATCAAGAGCGCTTTTAATTTCTGATGAAGGTGCGCACACAGGGTTTATTTGCATCCCCGTAGCATTACGAATATCATCAATGGCAATCACATCCATAGGATTGGCCATCGCTACTGTTAAAATTTTTTCTATTTTACTGATTGGAATCAGAGTATATTGATAGGCTAATTTCTGGGGTATCAATTCCATCCAATCAGGGACAAGATGAATATAATCCAAACTTACAAAAGGAACCCCTGAGTGCTCTGCAAAAAAACAAACATAATCTTTTTCTTGTAAAAACCCTTCCTTTAAGAGGATTTCAACAAGCTGGCCTCCTTTCTCTTTTTTAATTAAAGAGGCTTGCTTCATCGATGCCGACGAAACATAACCTTCGTCAACTAGAAGTTTTTGCATTTCTTTAATATTCATTTAACACCTCAAATTAATCAGGTATAAAATCTCCAGCTGTAACACGAATCACTTCTTCTAAAGAAGTATCCCCACTCAAAGCTTTATAAATACCCGATTTCCTTAATGATTTCATACCTTCTACAAAAGCTCTTTTTTTAATTATATCCTGAGAAACCCCTTTTAAGATAAGAGCTCTTATCTCTGGAGATAATTTAAGAATTTCAGTCAATAAAGTTCTTCCCTGGTAACCTTTTCCAGAACAAAAAGCACACCCTATAGGCTTATACAATTTCAATTCAGATTTGAATTGTTTTAACTCATACCGTTTTACCGTTTCCAGATCAGGTTCATACGCTTCTCTACATTGAGAACATAATTTACGAACAAGTCTTTGTGCTGTAATCATTAAAACAGAAGATGAGATTAAAAATGGCTCAATTCCCATATTGGTCATTCGTACCAAAGAACTAATAGAATCATTTGTATGTAACGTTGTCAAAACTAAATGCCCCGTCAATGCGGCTTTGATGGCAATATCTAAAGTCTCAGCATCTCTAATTTCTCCAATCATGATAATGTCAGGGTCCTGTCTTAATATAGACCTAAGTGCAGAAGAAAATGTTAAGTCAATTCCTTCATTTACATTTACCTGATTAATACCATTCATTTGATACTCAACAGGATCTTCAACAGTAGTTATATTTTTTTCAGGGCTATGGAGCATATTTAACATTGCATACAAGGTTGTCGATTTACCACTTCCTGTAGGCCCTGTAATTAAAATCATTCCATGAGGTTTAGTTATCGCATCGCTTATCTGTTGGAGCTCGCTTTCAACAAATCCAAGCTTATTTAAATTAGGAATATTCACACTCTTGTCCAGCAAACGAAGACAAACCTTTTCACCGTACGTTGAAGGGATAACAGAAACACGGACATCGACTTCTCTCTGTTTGATCTTAACTTTAAATCGACCATCTTGAGGAATCCTTCTTTCTGCAATATTCAGCTGACTCATAACTTTAATTCTTGAAACTAATGCATTGCCAATAGATTTAGGAGGAGACTTTAACTCTTCCAGAATTCCATCCACACGACACCGAATTCTCACTTTTTTCTCCCAAGGTTCAATAAATAAATCACTGGCTTTCTTTTTAATAGCTTCACCAATAAGTAAATTAGCTACTTTGATAACAGGAGTTTCCGATGCTTTTTGCATCAATTCAGCTATATCTTCTGATGTAAATTCATCCTCTTCACTTTCTACAACATCAAATAATTCTTCAATATTTTCTTGTGGCAACTCAGAATGCGTTGATTGCGAGTAATTAACTTCAATCGCTTCCTCCAACTTACTTGGCAGGCTTAGCATAACATCAAGTTTTAATCTTAATTTTAATCTTAAGTCGTCCAAACCAACAACTGACATCGGATTCGATATAGCAACTGTTAGCGTGTTGTCAATTTTGAATAAAGGAAGTATTTGTTTTTGTTGTGCAACTTCTTTTTCAATCAAATTGAGCACATCTGAAGTAATAGTAAAAGATGTAGGATCTACAATGGGGTATCCATATTCTTCTTTCAAAAAATTAAAAACCTCTTCTTCGCTTAGCAATTTCTTTTGGATAATTAAATCAAAGTAGATAACCTCTTTATGCTTATCCCCTAAAGCCAACAATACCTCCATGTCCTTTTCTTGCAGAAGACCTTTGCCGACCATTTTTATTATTAATTTTTTATTTAATAGTTGCTCCATGAAGCACCCTTAATCTAAAGATCCTTTTTCGTCTTTCTTTTCTTTCTTAGTAGCTTTTTTTAAAAGATGAGACGTGTCTTTGCTTTCCATACTCTCTTTCAAGTCAAAAACTTTTTGAATCATTTTTTCTATTTGATACATTGAAGAGACAAAAGCGAGTACAGTACAGCCGGATACGTCTTTCACTTTTTGAATCATATCTAAATCCGAAGGATCTGCCATTGCTACTGTTAATATATCTTTTGATTTTTCAAGAGGAAGCATTCTAGATTCGAATAAAAATTCTGGGGAAAACTCTTTGATAAGGTTTCTATTTATTGTTACGTTTTCTAAAGAAAGAAAAGGGTAATTTAGCTGTTTAGCTAAAGCAGAGGCCAAGTCATCTTCTTTAATGAAGTTACGACTTACAAGAATCGCTCCTATAAGCCCACCTTCACTTATCTGAATTTTGAGAGCTTCATCTAATTGCTTCTGACTTAAAGCTCCATTTTCTACTAATATTTGGCCAATCCGCGGAGAGGAATGAGACATCACCATGCTCTTTTCCTCCTAAATTTTACATATCCTTATTAAAATAAATAAGTTACATCTTAGTTAAAGTATAACTATCAATGTCAAATCATGCAAATTCAGAAAGGAAAAGCTTGGAATAAGGTAAAAAAATAAATTTCAAACTATTAAGTCTGTAAAATAGCTTCAATTTCAATTTCGATAGAAACATCGTCACCAAGCAATAAATTACCTTGGTCTAAAACTTTATTGTAATTAATGCCAAAATCCTTACGATTTATAAGACAAGAAGCTGTAAAACCTACCCTTGTATTCCCCCAAGGATCTTCAGCAACACCTGTTAACTCAACATCCATCAGAACTTCTTTAGTAACACCATGCAATGTCAAATCACCAACAACTCTTTTCCCTTCTTCAATACGTTTACTCTTAAAATTAATTTCTGGATAAAGGGCAACATTGAAGAAATCTTCATTTCTAAGATGCTCATCACGCTTGCTATTATTTGTGTCAATCGAAGCAGCGCTGATCATAGCAGTTACATTCGATTTAGATAAATCTTTATCGTCATACACTATAATACCTTCAAAAACAGAAAAACTTCCTTTAACATTAGAAACTAAATGTCTAATCTTAAAGGAGATATTTGAATGCGCAGAATCTATTTTATAAGTTTCTGCAGAGACAAAA
>JAJDCD010000011.1 GCA_029261035.1 Candidatus Omnitrophota bacterium | reverse complement strand
AGAGGAGGACAAGAGAGGAGAGGACAGTATTCTCAGTCTGCTTTTCGAGCCTTGAGAGAGGGGCTAGTTGTCGGAGTGAGAGAGGGAAAGATAGACGAGAAGTTATTAGAAATAGAATTTTTGACAGAAATCGCAAAAGCGAGCGGATGGAATGTACAGTCTGCCTTTTTTGCCTTGAGAAAGTTAGGAAGGAATGTGAAAGAGGGAAGGATAGACGAGAAGTTGTTAGAAATAGAATTTTTGACAGGAATCGCAAAAATGAGTGGAAGGAATGCCGGGGCTGCCTTTTATGCCTTGGAAGAGTTAGGAAGGAATGTGAAAGAGGGAAAGATAGACGAGACGTTGTTAGAAATAGAATTTTTGACAGAAATCGCAAAAGCGAGCAGAGGGAATGTGCGGTCTGCCTTTTATGCTTTGTTAGAGCTAGTAGTCGGAGTGATAGATGGAAAGATAAAAGAGAAGGTGTTAGAAGTAGAATTTTTGATAGAGATAGTAGAAAGAATGGGAGAAAAAACAGGGGGAGTATTTAAAAGATTGAAAGGGTTAGGGTCTGTAGATTTCCAAGGAGGATTTAGAAGTGATGAGATTTTAGAGATAGTGAGGAAGGTAGAGGCTGTAGGAAAGGAGAAAGTTTTAGAACAATTGGATCAATTGAAAGAGGCGTGGGAAAAAGAATCTCTGGATGAGATTGTATCCCCTGATACAGATAAAGAGGAATGGCTGGATCGAAGCGCTGTTGAAGCGCAGTCTTTGGGTGGTGTTCTAAGATATAACGCACTTCGATCTCTTCGTAGTGAAGGGGTAGATTTTTTACCTCCTTGGGATGAGTTAAAAAGAGACTATCCCGATTTGGCAGAGATTCTTGATGATTTTTACAGACCTGCTTTTAATGCCTTCAAACGTTATATTCTTTACATCAAACAAGACGTATCTATGAAAGAAATCGAAGAGTTGTTTCTTAAAATTAGAAATACAGGTGAATATACTTATCAAGATAGCTTTCAGAAGTTTAGAGAGCTTGCAGTGGGGGTGAGTAATGGAACTTTGGATCCAAGAGTGTTGAACCCTCGATTGCTGGGTCTGGTTGCGGATATCGAAGAGTCTTCTACGAGAGAGGCTTTTGTTTCTTTAAAACGATTAGGCCAAGAAGTTAGTGTGGGAAGTGTTGACCCGGCAATGTTGGAAGTTGAGTTTTATGAGAGTGTTGCTGAGGCAAGTAGAGGTAGGGCGCGTCAAGTATACAGATCTTTATTTCTGTTAATTGAAAGGTCCTTAAACAATCGAATTCATAGAGGTGTGCTTGATGCGGATTTTTTAGTTGAAATAGCAGAAACTATGAAGGAAGAGACGGATAGTGTACTTGATTTAGTTATAGGTTTGGCAAAGATCAGAAGAACAGGAGTTTTTCAAAAAGATGAAATTCTCTCTATTGTTCGAAAAGTGAAAAATGGAATAAATCCGGAAGAAGTGAATAAGCAGTTAACCCAGTTAAAAAAAGTATGGCTCCTAGAACAAGTTAAAGGTTTTCCGCAACAAGATGAAGGTGAATGGCTACGAGCAGAAGCTCAATCGCTTGGAGCAAAGAGTGAGTATGAAGATTCTGAATTACCACAGAAGTTTAATATGAGTTGGGAAGAGTTGGAAGGAAGTCATCCGAAGTTAGTTGAAATATTAGAGACTAAAGAAAATGCAATAGCAGCATTTATAGCGTATGCAAGCAATATAAAGGACAAAGCCCGAATAAAAGAAGTTGAGACGATGTTTGAAGAGATTGTAAAAGCAAGTGGAGGGTATGACGGGTTAGCCTTTTCTGCCTTGAGTGGGCTGGGAGTTGGAGTAAGAGAGGGAATGGTGGTCGATAAGGTTTTAGAAACAGATTTTTTGACAAGAATTGCAAAAGCGAGCGGAGTGAATGCAGGGGCTGCCTTTTATGCCTTGAGTGACCTAGGAGTTGGAGTGAGAGAAGGAAAGATAGCCGAGAGTGTATTAGAAATAGAATTTTTTGAAAGAATCGCAAAAGCGAGCGGAGGGTATACAGCATCGTCTGCCTTTTATGCCTTTTATGCCTTGAGTGAGCTGGGAGTCGGAGTGAGAGAAGGAAATATATCTGAGAGTGTATTAGAAGTAGAATTATTGATAGAAGTGGCAGAGCAAATGAAAGAAGAAACACCAAAAGCTTTTAGAGTGCTTATTGAATTAGGGGAAGTGGCAATAAAAGGAAGTTTTAGAAAAGAAGAGGTGTTAGAAATTGTTAGAAAAGTAGAACAAGGAATAAGTCGAGAGGATGTGTTGATTCAGTTGGATCAGTTGGCAGAAGAATGGGAAAAGGAATTTGAAACTGAGGTTCAGAAAGAGCGCGAAGAAGATGAGTGGTTGGGTCGGGAACAGATAAAAGCTTCCAGTTTGGGGATCGATGAAATTATTAGTAACTTTGAGAGGGATTTATTGAGGGATCCTGCAGATATTGTTGTGAGAGGGCGTCTTTTACAGAATTATTTGCGAGGGGGAAGGTCTTGGGATGCGATGAGACTGCTCTTTGATCCGATTGTTAATACGCCTCAATTTAGAGAGATTTTTCCACAGCAATCTCAAGTTGGACTGTTAGGCCATTTTGATGGGCTGAGGGCACAAGCTGCAGGTTTAGAAAATGTAAACAATTATGTGTTTATGCCAAGAGAAGAAAAAATATACTTTATTTTTGAGAAGGGGGTTATTGGCGTTGATATGAAACAAAAATCATTTCAGTTGAATGAGGTTGGGCCAATCCCTCGACTTTGGGGACAGTCCGGAATTGAAATTAAAATTGTAGAGACCGATTTAAAAGGGGATGAATTATTTCTTCAGTACTTTATTACCCGAGGCGAAATGCCGGTGGATGATGGATATATTGACATGGGAGGCGTTGCTTTTAACCGCCGGATTAATTTAATCACAGGGGAAGATACGGTCTTGCTGAGTGGCGATTACGAACCTTTACAAGTGTTTCTCCATTTTTTCAGACAACAACATGCATCTCCGCAGGTTATAGGTCCTATTAATTCCCAATATAAGCAAAAGGCCCATTTCGGATCTTTGGATTTTTTGAGATATATTGGCAGTAGAGAGATTATTGAGTATGGACTGCCTTTGGATGCTCAGAATGATTTTTCTTTTCCAGAACCTTCAGATGCTGCCTTTGCGGCATCCTTGGGGGCAAAGGAAAAATATGAGGCTTCAGAATTACCCGAACGACTGGGTGTGGATTGGGAAGTTTTAGATAGAGATTACCCGAGCTTAGCTAAAACTCTTGAAGCAAAAGATATGTTTGAAATATTTCAATTAATTTTAGGGATGGAAGAGGATGAGGTTTCTCATCAAAAACTCATAGAATTAGAACCATTTCTGGGACAGATCTTAGAGGATTATGCCGGTAACTATTTAAGAGCTCTGCTATTAGGAATAAAGGAAGAGAAAGTAGACCCGTTAGCATTTGACCTACAGATGTTACAAAACATTTCGAATCACAAAATACTCTGGGATGTCCTGTCAGTGATGCCCTCTTTTGGAATTGCGATAAAAAGTGGAAAGGCGGGTCGGTGGATTTTAGATAAAGGGCTTCTTGAGCATATTATTGCAACAGCTCAAAAAAATGTATGGGATATATTACATGCTTTATTGGAGCTAGGAGAAGCTGAGGGAAGAGGAGAAATAGATTTAGAGGATGTGGACATCGAATTTTTGAAGCAATTAGTGATGTTAAAAAAAGAAAAATCAGACAAAGCATTTTTAGCTTTAAAAGAGATCGCTCAAGGGGTTAAAGAGGGAAAGCTAGATCGATCCTTTTTGGAATTGCAGTATTTTGAAAAAATTTCAGAGCTTGCTGCCTTGAGAGAGCTAGCGCAAGCTTTTAGAGGAGGAAACTTAAGGAAGTCTTTTTTAGAGTTGGAGTTTTTTGAGAATTTTCTTACTTCGAAAGGGGTTCTCACTCGAACGATGGGTTTTGAAAGCTTGACGGCATTCACGAAAGCAGTGAATAAAGGAAAAGTTCCCCCATTAATTGTAAACGAAGATTTTTTTGAGCAACTCATTCAAATGGATCCCAAAGATGCAAATACAACTTTTCAGGTTCTGAAAGATCTAGTGGACGATGTTTTAACTGAGAAAAGTGACGAAAGAGTTTTGGATGTGGAGCTATTAGATAAAATTGCGTATTCAGCGAAAAATCAAACAGTGATGACGCTGCTTCATTTACAGTCCATGGGAAAATTTATTAAGTCTGGGTATGCTCATAAGGATGTTCTGGATCTTGAATTGCTGTATTTTGCGGTAGAACAGGGAAAAGAACGGACAGGAGATGTTTTTGATATACTGCATGAGTTAGGCGAGGTGGCTGTAGAAAGAGAGTTTCGAAAAGATGAAATTTTCGAGATCTTAAGAAAAACGGAGGTCATTGGAATAGAGCAAGTTTTAGTTATGTTGAATGGGTTAAAAGAGGCGTGGGAAGATTCTGGGGATGGCAACTTAGATGAACGCTTTTCTGATGAGGATGAGTGGCTTCTTTCAAAGGTCGGAGGACAGTCCCTTGGTAGAAAGGGTTGGAGAAAATCTTCGGCTCATTTAAATTTCAGTCAAGAAGGGTGGAGGGATTTTTACCCTCGATGGGATAGAGCATTAGCTGTACTTAGTCTTAGTCAAGAAGAGTGGCGCGACTTGTATCCTGACTTGAACCGAGTGATAAGGAATTTAAAATATTCTCGAGAAGCTTTTTTAGGTTTAATGGGTTTGACCATTCACCCCTTTGAGAATCGTTTTTTGCAATTTTTATATTCTCTATGGAATTCGTTTGTTTACGGGTTAAGGGTGCTTGGCAATAGAATCGGTTTTAGAAGGCATAGCGAAGCAGATCAAATTAAAATAAAAGAAATTGAAGGTTTGTTTAAAACTCTTGAATCCCTTAATAATCCTATTGACATGGCTGTCCTATTCTTTCCTAATTTAGATGGTTTGGTACGGGCGGTGAGAGAAGAAAAATTGAGTAAAGAGATTTTGAAAATGAATTTGTTAAAAGAAACTGTTAAATATGAAACGGGTGTTTTGGTGAGTGCTTATTCTGCTTTAACAGAGTTAGGACGAGCTGAAAAAGCGGGTAAGTTGCCTAGCGCATTCTTAAATTCGGAATTCTTAATAGATATTACTCAATCCAGTATGAGTACCGTTTGGCAATCTTTTGACGCTATTCTCAAACTGGGAGAGGCGGGCAAGGACAATCGAGTACCAGAAAGCATATTAGATGTGGGATATTTAAAGAGAATTTCTCGTGCTAGTTCAGAAGCGACCGGAAAAGTTTTTAACACATTAATCGAGTTAGGTGTTGGGGTTAAAGAGGGAAGATTGGACCCTGAATTTTTGAGACCAGAGTTTTTTGAGAAGTTAGCTAAGAATAGTTCTCCAAAAACAAAAGAAGCTTTTTCTGCTTTTGTAAAATTAATTACGGGAGTAACCGAAAAAGGATATGGTAAGGAATTGTTGAATACAGAGATGTTGGAATTGATTATTGATGATATGGGAGAGAAAATCAGTGAAGTTTTATATCTCTTGCTGGACATTCAGAAAAGTGCTGTTGAGGGGATGTTTCCCACAGAAGAGGTTATGGAAATTTTAAATAAAACTGAAAGGCTTGGTAAGGAAGTCGTGTTTCAACAGTTGGAGCGATTAAAGCAAGTCTTACAACCTACAACTCAAGACGAAGAAGGTCTTCGGAATCCAGTGGAGGAAGAAGGCGAGTGGCTTCGGGTTGGCGTTGAAGCGCATTCTCTAGGAGGAGATGTAGAGCTTGTTTTAAAGCAGTTAGATAATTGGCAAGATAATGGAGAGTTGAGATTGCTTAACGAATTAAAAGAGCGGTTGTCTGAAGCTGAAGAATTGTTAAAGAAATGGGTGGGTTTATACTATGAAACAGAAAGTCTTGAAGAGAAAAAGAAGCTTCTTCGAGTTTTGAGTGTTGTGCCAAGAGGTGTTGAAATTTTGTTGTCAGATACACGTGTGACATCTGAATTGAAGCAAGAGGTGTTGAATGCTTACCTCAGAAATTATTTTAAACATATTGTATTGAACCATATCTTTCGATTGAAAAAGAAAATTACAATTAAGGATTTAGATCGAGAAGAAACGTATACGAATGAAATGAAAGTAATTTTAGCAGAGCTGTATGGAAATGTAGGCCGTGCGAATGGACTTAGAGATAATAAAGTTCCAGTGGATTTAGAGCAAATAAAACTCTTCTTTGAAGAGAGTGGGTTTTCGGTAACGGAAGAATGGGTAAGAGAAAGTATACAGTCAGATTTGTTTTTAATTGCTGATGATGGGGATGTTTTATCTCGGTTAGACATTGAAAATAATACGTATCGTGGTTCAAGAGTTGTTGATGCAAGTTTTGCGCGTTCGGTAACGCGCGATCCTTTACAGGCCATTTTTTATGGAAGAGCAGGAGGAGAAATTGCTTCAAGCGATGCTTATGGGGAGGGGAATCAAGCAACGGGAAATTTTGCAATTCATGAAATTGATCATAATATTGTCTTAGAAAGAGTTCGTTCAGAAGAGGTTGTAGGGGAGCCAGACAACGGTGTTTTTCTAGCGAAGTATTTTCATGCAAGGCCCGGGCCTCAGACGAAAGCGTTTGAAGGGGCTCGTAAAAGAGTTTTAGAAATAGAAGGTAAGAGTGATGTTGAGATTTTGGAAGAACTTGTTTTGCTTCAAGCTCAAGAACGAGAATTGAAGAAGCAGCTTCTAACTTTTGTTTTAAGTTTAAGGAATAGCAGTGATTTTATGACGAAAATGGTTTCTCAGGGCTATGCTAGTGAGGCGTTGAAAGATTTAAAAATAAAAGCAGGTCTTTCAGAAGATTATTTGCAATATTATTTTGGAGAGTTGTACACAGACCCTTTTGGAACTACTTCGCTTCAAACATTAAATAGAGTGGCTCGAAGGTTGCAAGTAGAAGAAAAGAATCATTTAGAGTTTAGTCAAGGGTACGCGGGAGATGCAGCGAGCGCTTCTTCTTTAGGTTTGTCAACAGCACAATTAGAGTATTTATCAGCGTTTCTTGGTTACGGCTCATTTGAGAAGGGGAATCAAGAAAAAATGCTTCAGGCATTAACAGGGCAATTAAATATAGCTAATGTGGATTCTATTTCTAAACAATTAATTTCATTTATTCGAAGCAAATTCACTGAGTTTATAGGTCAGCAGGATGTTTCCTTGAAGCGACTTGTTGAAGAGGTGCGATATGCTGATGCGACAGAGTTGAAACGAATGGTTCAACGTTTTGTGAATGACTTAGCTGGCAATACAGATTTTGTTGCATTAAAAGAGAATGAGAGTATGCAGCGAATCTTAGTAGAAATATTTGTAGGAGTGTTGAGAGGTATTTCTTTGGATGTGATCCAAGAAAGGCTTCGTGTGCAGGGAGAACGTAGAAATGCATCTGTGTTAGGGTTTGAGCGTATGTTGGTATCAAAAGATGGGATAGAAAAAATGCAATTAGCACTTACACAATTACGTGCTGAGCTTGGAAGTTTTATTGATGCGTTGAATGTGGACGGCAAAGTATCCGTAGTTACTTTAGCGGGGAGTATTCCAAGAGAAGAAAAAGATGTTCGGGATATGGTTGGAGCAGCATTGTCTAAAGTGTCTGTGGATTTCTTAGATCGACCTTTGATCGAGTGGACGACTTATTACACGAATGATGAAGTAGAACGTGTTGCAGGTTTAAAACAGTATGTCAATGGTTTAAGGATAGATCGACCTGAGATTGCACCTTTAATTCAAGTTAAGAAAAAATCACCAACAATGATCAGAGAGGCCTTAGAGGGGCATCTAAAAAGAAAGAAGCCAAACCAATCTGTTATTTTCTTAATTCCAGATATGAATTCCGTCGATGGAATGAGAGAGGTGAATATTGTTTTGCATAAGGACAGTGATGTTCCTCCAGAGATGTCTTTTGTGAAAGAGGTTTTAGCTGAAACAACGGTGGGTCTGGCTAAAGCATTAGAGCTTTCTGAAACGGATGAAGCGCGAATTAATTTTCTTTCTTTTGTTGGAGATATGGGTGTGCGCTGGACAAGAGATCCGGAATCACAGCAGCTCATTATTTCTTTGGATTTGCAAACTTTTATCGAGAATTTAGCCCACCTTCACGCAGCTCAACGGTTGGTTGCAAAAGCCGCATAGTGACTGTCATCAGGCTGTCAACGGCAGACCATGGTGACTGTCACTAAATTTTTAAGTCTCAAAGCATAAAGTGACAGTCACCATGGTCTGCGTACACGCAGCCTGATGACAGTCACTTTATTTGTGCTATAATTCCTTCATTCTAATTTTTGTGAAAGGTATTTATGAAGAATTTTGTTATTCCCATTCTCATCGTTTTTTCTCTGAATCAATCTATTGTGTTGGCTAGTCTAGACCAAGCTCGTATTAAGGAGCAGACATTGATTGATAATCCTGATGTTCAGATGGATGGTTTTGGGGATGACTTTGGTTTTGAAGGTCCAGGTCTGGGTTTTGAAGATAACCCTTTTGATCAAGATGATGATGAGAGTGATGACCAACGAGATAATTCAAGTAAGTTTGATACCGATGACGATGATAGCGATAGTCAAAGGGATGGCGATAGTAAATTCGACACGGATGATGATGAGAGTGATGACCAACGAGATAATTCAAGTAAGTTTGATACCGATGACGATGATAGCGATAGTCAAAGGGATGACGATAGTAAATTCGACACGGACGATGATGAGAGTGATGAGCAACGAGATGACTCGAGCAAGTTTGATCAAGATGACGATGATTCGGATGTAGAGTCTTATGACAGCGGTTTGGGGGCTAGTTATAATCGTTTTATTCAAAATATGTTTGGTGATAAGTCTTAGAGTGTTGTTTTCGCCTTCTGTGATGTCATCCCCGAATGTTTTAGTCGGGGATCCAGTCTTTTAATAAAAAATATTCAAAACATCATGGATTCCCGATAAAAGATTTCGGGAATGACAATTTTCTGTTACGCCCGAGATTGCCGCAGCCCATTTGTCTTTGCTTCGCAATGACAGCCCCCTTTTTTTTATTGGTTGATAACCCCTTCCATAACAATAACTTAGTAATGATTCCCAAGGAGTGTTGAAAATATTAGATTTTGTGTTACTTTTAAAAGGATTTATAATATCTAAATTCTTTTGGAAGGGACATTTACCATTAATGAGGTCTAAGCGTTTTCGACAATTTATTAGTAGTTTTCTTATCATTAGTTTTCTGTTTTTAGAAACTTGTTTTGTAGCTCCTGCTCAGGCGCAATTACCTATTGCCGCATCTGTAGTTTCTTTCGATGATATCCAACTCAATTCTCAATATGGCTCTTTAGAAGAGAAGTTTGTTTCTTCTAAAGAAAACGCTACTCGTTCTGTCATTCTGATCCAAGATGCGCATGGTGTGTATGATGCTCAGAAAAATATTCGAAATTTAATTGAGAGTTTTCAGAATCAGTATGGATTTAATCTTGTTGGCCTCGAAGGAGGGAAAGGAAAACAGGACCATACTTTACTTAGAAGTTTTCCGGATAAAAAGGTGAGTGAAGTTGTTGTTGATCGATATTTAAGACGTGGAGAACTTTCGGGTGGAGAAGCGGCGGCTATTCTTGGATCTCAATCAGCAATTTATTATGGGCTAGAAGATGAAGAGCTCTATTTTAAAAACCGAAACTCTTTTCTGAAAGCAATAGAATCTAAAGAGCAAAATCTTCACACAATCTCACTGGTTAAGAAAAAGTTTGATTCTATAGCACGAAAGCTTTTCTCTAAAGAGCTTCAAGATTTTCTTAGGGAAGAGACTTATTTTTTAAATCACTCAAAAAACTTATCTTCGTTTTTACCTACTCTTTTTAAATTAGTTCATCAATATCAAATTCCTCTAGAAACAAATTACCCCTTATTGTTTCAGATTCTACAATTAAATACAGATGCAGCAGAAGACACCCTGTTTCAAATGGAAGCTTTATCTGTTTATAGTGAAGTTGAGGATTTGAGTTGGAAGCTAAAAGAAAATTTTGTAGAAAGTAATAAAGCTGATTTGAGTTCAGCAAAAAAATTGCTGCACTTTTATTCAGACCTTTATCGTTTAAAACAGCTGTCTTCCTTAGAGATTGCTCGGCAAGAGTGGGATGCGCTCCAGCTTTCGTTTGATTCTATGAGAACCTTTCTTAAAGACCATGGGGAAGATATTTCATTGTCTTTAAACTTGGATGCAGTGATGGAGTTTTATAGAGAGGCGATAAAGAGAGATCGAGTGCTTTTAGATAATTTACTTGAGGCGATGAGAAAAGAAAATCAGTCCAATGGAATCGTTGTTGCTGGAGGTTTTCATATGCCAGGGATTGCCGAACTTTTGAGAGCAGAGGGGATTTCTTATTTAGTTGTTTCTCCTCAAATTCAATCCGTTGAGACAGAAGATAACTATCACCGAGTGCTTAGAGGAGATGTGAGTTATAAGGATACAATTCAAACGGTGTTAGCTACGATGGGATTAGGTAGCAGCCAGCAAAAATTTTTAGAAGCGTATGTTGATTTAGCGTTATTAGAAGTGTTTCAACAGGGAAATCTAGACTTATCTGTTCTGAAATCAAATTGGAAGTCAGAAATTATCCAAAAAGTGAAGCAAAGAGGTTTGTTTGAAAATCCAGAGGCTTTACTTACTCAGTTGGACGAGGTGATTCGAAATCAAGATTCGCGTTTGAAAACAGAAGTGTTGTTAGAAAGTATAAAAAAGATAGTTGGGACAGTATTGAAAACAGAAGGACGAGATGTTGTTAGAAAAGCATTTCAAGATTTAATGTTACCAAGCCAGCAAGAAGAAAAAACTCAAGCTGCTTCGTTAGGTACAAGGCGTTTAGGGCAATATTGGGCTACAGATGCAGCAAATGGTGGTTTTGTTTTAGAGGTGGGAAGCTATAAATACCTTTTCGATCCATTGACAGAAATGCTGTCCATTCCTAATTACACGGACACCTATTTAAGTGTGGGGGAACATTTTTTACGTGTGGACAGGACTGGGGTTCAGGAAGTTATGTTTAATGCTGTAGGGGATGTTTATAGGATTAATGATTTGGTGCCTTACAATCAGAGTAGGCAGGGTGTCAAAATAGGAAAAGACCCAAGTTTTGGTAATTGGGTTACAGTTGGAGTTCCGGGGAAAGGTGGTTTGCAATGGGAGGATACAACTATTCCTAAAATGAATATGGATATTATTTACCGGATGGATTTGAACCGATATCAAATTATAAACCATTCTTCTACTCCTGTTTATTATTTTCAAAAAGAAAAAACGCCTGAAGAAACTTTAAGAGAGATGACAGATATGGTAAGAGCGGGACGTATTGAGGAGGCTGTTGAAGTTTTAAGGGAGAAAAAAGATATATCTACTTTTGAATTACGCTCTTTAGAGCAATTGTTTACCGTCATGATGGAAGATCTTGTATTAAGATCCGATAAGGCAGAACGGATTTCTCAAAATGTCATTGAAATGGTGGCTTATTTAAATTTTTATGTCATTGATCAGTTATTAACCCCTATTGAAAGGCAAGAAAAGAGCCCTAGAAAAGGAAGGGACTCATGGAAAATGTCGATAGCGGATGTTGCTGTTCCAAGAGTTAACTTAGAAGGGGAAGTTCTTGAAAATGAAAAAACACGAGCCATTATCTATTATAAACAGATGGAGCCTTATTATTTTCGTTTGGTTGGCAGGGGAGGGTTAGAGCAACAGAAGAATGGTTTGCATAGACGAGTCACCAAAATGATTGCTGAGAGTGCAGAAAGAAAGATGTCGCGAGGAGATTTTAAAGCAGCTATTCGATTTTACTACCTATTCGATAATTTGGATTATGTTTCTCATGATTATCGACTGTTATTGAGTTTGCTCAAATCTTTTTCGGTTTCTATTCGTCAAGAAATGGAGAATGAGACTAGAGATGTTGTTATTGGTATTATCCTTCAGGGAATCTTAAGTTTGGCTGGGATTGACCAAGCAGAGCCTGAAATCAAGAGTGTTTTAAGTTATATCAAAAAATGGGTTCATTATCAGATGTCGGGTTATGCCACGATTGTGAATAATTACCCTGACATCTTTGGTGTTGATCCATATAGAAGAGAGTATGAGAGGGATCAGGAAATTACAGAGCAGTTTTCAAGCCGAAAAATGACAGCAACAGTAAGTACAGAAGATTTTTTGAATGATATTTTATTGCAAATCGATAGAGTGAAATCGGTAAAGGGATTATTTGAAGAGTTGCTATGGACCCATAATACTTCCTATGAGACATTTAAACTTATTTTACAGTCTGGTTATGTGAAACCGACAGATCATCGAGGGTCTCAATTCCGATATGGTTTGGATTCGGAGTATGGCGCGATAAAAATTGTTATGAAACGTGGATTTGAAGAGCAATTCCGAGGGCAAGGACGCAATCATCATGATGATGTGGATGAAATTTTTTATGACCTTTTCCAAATTGCTCGATCTCGATTTAAACAAGCAGGAATGGAAGAGCGTGAAATGAGAAGAAGGATTGCAAACGAATATGACTTCAGACGTCAGTTGATTCCCTTACCGGATGATCCCGATGACTTTATTTTAGGAGATGAAGTTTACTTGAGAAGTTATTTTAGTCCTCAACTTCAAATTCGTAAGCAAGTGACATTGGATAATGTTCAGACAATTTTAATTCCGGATCATATGTTTTGGGATGTTACTCGATTTGCAAGGGATAATGGGGTTCCAAAGGAGCTTATTAAAAAATTTAAAAGAGTTAAGGGTACCGGAGCAGAAGAGCAATATTTTGCTTTTTATATGGATGAAAATAAACAAGAACACGGGGACTTGAGACAAGCTTTGAAAGATGGAGTTCGTCGTCCAGGACTATATTATGGAAATTCAAGTACCTATACTACAAGTAAAGCTGCTTTTCAGAAAGAAGAAGCTGAATATTTAAGAATTTTAGCTAAAAATATGTTTGGTCAAGATGAGTCTTATGCAGAAGAAACTTCTAGAGATGGAGGTTATATCCCTGTGACAAGTTTGAGTAATGTGGAGTACTTAAGAATAGCCAATTCAATATTTGCTAAACACGGACTTGCTACGCGTCAAGTTAATGGATGGCTCTATGTAAAGAAAGGAGCTGTCCGTAAACATACGAATGATCGAAAGCTTTGGAAATTATTTTTAAACCCGAATCCGGAACATTTTTATGAGGTATTGGATATTGTTTCCTCTGTTCTGAGTGAAGAGGAGAGAGTGTATGGAAAAATACTTTCCTCAAACACGGATAAACGTAAATCGGGTGCGCCGGCTATTTCTGATCCAAACGAACCGAAATTCATGTTTTATATTTACGGAAATGATGCTAAGGAACGGTTAGTCCGCATTGTAACTAAAATTGAAGAACGAATTTCAGCTGAAAAAGTATCAATGATGGCATTGCCACAAGGAGTAAGGCATGGATATCAACAGTGGGGGCCGTCTTTTACAAAAAAGCGAAATGAACTTATCTTTTATGGGCAAAGTGGTTTTTATGAAAGTAGTCGTCATCGTATTGCTCGAGGAGTAGATCGAAAGCGTGAGCAAACAGAATTAGAAAAACATTATGAAGGGGAGAATTTTTATCTCTACAAAGGAGAAGAAGACCCGTTTGGTTCCGATCCGATTGAAGTTGTTAAGGGTAACGATGCGGATAGAATCCTTGAATTTTTAGGTGTTGAAGAGCAAGACTTTCAATATGTGGAATTGAGTATTATGGATATTTTAGATGTGGATGAAACGCCACAACATGCAAAGAGTGTTAAAGAGCTCCTTGAGCTTGGGTTTACTTTTGAGGAACTAAAAATTCTTTTAGAAAATTTAGAGGACCCTGACAATTATAGCGAAGGACAAACAGGGTTTGCTTTGCAAATTATTCGTCTTAACTACCCAGGAACAGACCCTCAATTCTTAGAAGGGTTTTATACGCCTCTTGTTGAAGAAGCTTTGGTTCGTAATACTGTTTCAAAGCTTAGAAAACTTTTGATTTTTGGAGATGATGTTTTCTACTACAGAAAGATTGATACTGAGATTCTTGCTCCAGAGCAATTCCCGCCTTTAGATTATGAAAAATTTGTAAAGATTAGAGGGGTTCTTCGAGGAGTAGACTCTTTTGGTCAGCGTCGAGTTATCAATCGGTTAAAGAAAGAATTGAAAAAAGGACAACTTGAAGATAGGGCAGAGGAAACTCTAGCTCAGATTATTGCCCAAACAATAGATTTGGAGTTGCTAAAGTCCTTTCGAACAAGAAGAGAAACGGTTCGTGTGGGTGGTAAGACGCATGTTCCGGAAGAATTAAATACAGTTTTTGTTAAAAATGGTCTAAGGATTGGGTCTGCTCGTGGTGATACGGTGGCCAAGCGTGTTGTCGATCGAGCGAAAACTATTTTGAGTGGGAACTCGTTGGGAAGCACAATGGTGAATGAGAACGATCTTTTTGAATATATTGCAACAGAGTTTGGGTTGATGGAACGTTTCTGGACAGAGAGTGAAAAGAAGGTGTTCCAACAAGAGTTAATGGAACAACTCCGATCAAATAAGATTGAAGCTGTAGAGGACAAGTTAGTTCGATATATGGTTGATTTGATGATAGAACGAATCAAATCAGAATCGGTGTTGATCGAATCTCTTCTTGTTTTAAGTTCGGATATAGAGAGTTCTCTTTTAGATCAAAAAATAAATCAGCTCGTTTCTAAATTGTTATTAGCATCTATTTTTGAAGATGTTACTCTTGTAAAAGAGCGTCTTAAGCTTTTGTTGAAATCAGTTATTAAAGGAGTTTCTTCAGATGTTCTTGTTCGAGAGTATCAGTCGAATCAGAAAGCTATTTCTTTATACCACAGTATACTTTCCTTAGATGGTGGTGATGTTTCTTTGAAGCTAGCATTAGCCATTTTAAGAAGACAACTAGCGTTAAATTCTTCTTCCAAGAATGATAAGGACGTAGTAGTTGTTGCTCATGCAGATTCTTTGCCAACAAATGAGGAAGATTTTGAAACGTTGATAGAAAGTTCTTTCTCTATGGTAGGTTTTGAAGCTTTGAAATGGCATATTTATTATACTTCTCCCGATCAAATGCAGGTTAAGATCGTTCAGAATTATTTAAGGAAGATAAAATTATCTAAAACGGATATTGCACCGCAGATTCATTTTAAAAGAAAACCAAGTGTTCTTTTGGTTTCTGCTATGGATCAGCATCAAAAATCTAAGAAAAACGATGAAGCTCTTATTTATCTATTACCTGATGAGCGTATTTCTAAAAAATTAAAATCTTCTAATGTGCTTATTTATCAAGATGGTAAAATTCCTAAGGATCTTCAATTCGTAAAACCTATAATTGCAGAAGTTTTGGTGACATTAGCTCGTGTTCTAGAAGGAGAGCAAGAGGGTGTGAGTCGTAATGGATATCTCAATTTTGTCAGATCTATGGGTTTTGAAGTGAATTGGAATGTTGAGAATCAACAATATATTGTCCGCTTTAACCTTCGTCAATTTGTCGAAAATCTTTTCGAAATCCACCAATCTCAAAGAGCTGTTCTAACTGCCGCATAGTTTTTTGTTTTTTTGGGGGAATTCCATGAATCCTCTAAGGGGCCAGGCCCTTTTGGGGCCTGGCCCCTTAGAGGGCAGTTAGCTCATTATTAATAGCTATCTCCATTAATTTCATAGGGTTACGTTAAAATTGCTATTTATCTGAGGATGGATTTTTTAGGTAAAATATGGTATTTTTTAAGTAATGATAAATCTTTTAAATAAGTATCTTACGTAAGAGTAGTATCAATTTTTAAGGGGCTTTTGGACTTATGCACTTCTTATATAAGAAAATTCTAACTTGGGTCACTATGTGTTTTTTTATCTTAGTGAGTTTTTGTCCCCAACCTAATGTGTATGCACAAATGGCAATGCCTTTACAGGCTTTAGCATTAAATGTGAATGATATTCAAATAAACTCTTCTTTTGCTTCTTTAGAAAACAGGTTTGCTTCCCAAAAAAATAAAAAAGTGATTGTTGCCATTCAAGATGCTCACGGTATTTTTGATGCTCAAAAGAACATTCAATTGATCATACAGCAGTTGCAAGATGAGCATAATTTTAAATTGGTAGGTCTTGAGGGGGGTGTCGGGAAAAGAGAGCATCGTTTTTTGAGAAGCTTTCCAGATCCAGAAATAAATCATCAGCAAGCTTACGACTACATGAAACGAGCAGAGCTATCGGGTGGAGAAGTTGCGGCTATTGTAAATCCGAAACCAGGGATTTTTTATGGCCTTGAAGATAAAGCTCTTTATTTTCAAAATAGAAGTGAATATTTGAAAGCGCTTAGTTTTAAAGATGCTAATCTGCATACCCTCCATCTTTTGAATATGAAATTAGATAAAATCCGAGATAAAATTTTCCCTGAGAGTTTAAAAGATTTTCACAAAAAAGAACAAATGTATTTAAAAGAGCGTTTAGCTCTTTGGGAATTTCTTCCTATTTTATTTGAACAGGGAATGGAAGAGGGTGTTATGACGGAAGATCGGGTTCCTCAAATTATTCGAATTTATCAAGCAATGGCTGAAGCAAAAAAACAGCAACAAAAACAGCGACAACTTCAAGAAGAGTTAACTTCTAAAATTGAAGCACGTGCTTTATTTGAGGAAATAGATTGGTTACGGGAAGAAATCAAGACTTCTTTAGTTGGGGGAAGTTCAGAAGAAGCTGTCATTACGAGCAGTGCGACCCGTGGAATGTTGCAATCTGAGGAGAAAGAAATAAAAACTCTAATTAAACTCTACAATCATCTTCATGCGTTAAAGCAGCTGTCATCGTTGGAAATATCTAGAAAAGAGTGGGACGTTTTAGCGAAAACAGAATTAGGAATCGAGAGACTCGAAGTTTCTTTTGATGAGTTCTTAAAAAAACATGAAGAAGAAATTCAATTACCTTTGAGGTTGAAACCAGCGATACATTTTTATGAAGATGCTCTTAAAAGAGATACGGCTCTTTATCAAAATTTGACTCATGCTATGAAAGAGGAAAAACAAGATCGAGCTATTATTGTGGCGGGTGGTTTTCACACTCGAGGAATGAGTGATTGGATGGAAAAAGAAGGTGTTTCTTATGTGGTTGTGACCCCTCGTATTCATAATATCGAGAAAGATAATCGTTATCAAAAAGTTATGGAAGGGGATGTTAGTTATAAAAATAAAAGTCGATTTGCAATTCAAACGATATTAGCGACGATGGGGTTGTCGGACGATGAAACTGCTTTTCGAGAGAGTTATGCTCAGGGAAGTTTAAATCAAGTGCTTCGAAGTTATCCAAAAGAGAGCGTTCTTGTTTTAGAACAGCTTTCGAAGGAATGGAAAGAGGCAGTTAAAACAGAACAGAACCTCGTCTCTCTTATAAATAGAGTGGTAAATAAAGTGTTGGAAAACTTATCTCCAGAAGTACGAAGAGAGCGTATGTTGTCTGAGATGAAACGCGCGTTTACGGAACTTTTAGGGAGCCAATCAGGAAAGGATTTTGAAGAATTAACCCAAATGTTAGGTGCTCGTTCGAGCAAGGAAGAATTAGCGGAACGTATGGGTGTAAACACCAAAGAATTGGCAGAGGCCTATTCTTTGGGAGAGGTATTTGAACCTGTTGTGCTTACGGAAGAGGAAATTCAATTATTGAAAGAAGAGCCTCGAGATCGAATCGATGGAGGCGAAGTTCTTTTACTTCCAAGAGGAGCGGAGTTAGAGCTTAGAAAGCGACTTGAGGGAGGTTATCCTAATTTGCCAGAGTTTGATTTGGGAATTAAAAATAAAGATGTGCTCGTTGTTCCGGGTTATAGCATGAATGGGTTTTTATTAGCAGAATACGGGAACACTAAATCAGTGACGGTGTATGATTTGGATCCATCCACGATTGCTTGGTTGAAAGCGATCAAAAAATACTGGAATTATAAAGGGTCTAATAGTTCAGATACTGTAGGTGAGATCTTTATGTATCCGAGCCTTGAGACGGATAATGAAATGCTTATTAAGGCAATGTATGCATCAATGAGACAAATGATTAGAAAGGCACTGTCTGAGGATTTTCCAACAAGAGAAAAAGGGGCTTATGAGTGGGATAAGAATATAGCATTTGAAGTAGCGGATATTCTGGATTTAGATTCTCAAATTGGAAAAAGAAGTTCTTTTGATTTTGTTTTTATTCCTTGGCTTTTTGGTCAAAGCCGAGGGATTCCCGTAACTCCAACGGATGTTTTTGCTGTGTTGGAGGAGCTTAAGAAAATCTCTAAAAATAATGCTCGAGTTATGATTACGCCCATAGAACCTCAATATATTGAAAAGGCGACAACAACATTTAATGATTTATTTAGAGGACAAGAGGGTTATGATTTTTCTATGCAGCCCCTTAATGAAAATGATATTCAGTTAGGTGTTATTACCCCTCAACCGATAACGGCTCAATCTCTAGGAGTGGGCTTTGAGGACTCTATTCTTTTTCATCAACTTGCGAATATACTTATTGATAAAGGAATTTCTCCAAAGCAATTTGAGAACTACTTAAAAAAAGCAACGACCATTCGTCTTTATGTTAAGCAAGCGATTTTAGCAGGAAAACTTGACCCTTCAGATTTAATCATTGATGAAATTTTAAAGGAATTGAATGTTAATGTTGTGGATCAAACAATAGCAATTCGTCTAGAACAGCTGCCGGATTATATGCAATCTTTACAGGTATTGAGAGAAGATAAAGATGCAAACCCAATGATGAGTCTTATGAATCGCCTTTTGGAAAGCAAATTGACTTTAGATCAATTAAATCTATTTGTTCATCAAATAAATCATAAAAAGTATTCTGAAATTAATCCGGCTACATCACAGCAGTTAGAGCTTATCTTACAAGAGTTGGGTTTGCCATCCATTAAAAATCCGGAAATCATAGGCCCTGCGATTCAAATCCTGGATGGAGCGACTTACTTTTGGCAAATGTTGGAAGATAACTATATAGGAGCAATATTTAATAATGTAAAAGGAATGAAGCTTTTGTCTCGTTTAGTTCAAGAGGGAATTGGAGTACAAAAAGTGCTCATATATTTGCAGCATCAAAAAATAGAGCAGGGAGATGAGGAGATTTTTTACGCTCCTGGACAGCTTGAAGCGGAGAGGAAAATAACAAGTGTTTTTAATGAGTTGGGAATAACCCCAGAGTTTGAATCGGGTTTAATAGATAAAGTATTATTTATTCGTGGTGGAATTCAAGCTATTGAAGATGATAAAAAAATAGCCCCTGTTCTTTTTGAAGGAGGAATTGAGTATCGATCTATTGACGAGCGAATCTTTTCACCTAAAGAGATGATTCTTTTAAGGGCGGGGGATAGTCATTTCCTTGTAAATGAGAATTTAGTAACTCGTGTGGTGCACGATTCTGAGAGTAGAGGGGGGTTTGTAGCGGGGGGACGATTTCATCGCTTTAATAAATTTAGTAATAAAATTAAAGTTGGAAAAGGATGGGATGATTTTGTTTTTATTGGAGATGCCTCTGGAATCTCATCAGTTCATCAGGATCCAAATATGGAACCTGTTCATATTGATATTCAGAAAACTCCAGAAGGAAATATTTTAGTACGAAATGTATCTCAAAAAGCCTTGTATGTAGAATCTCTTTTTGGCCGAACTCAACTTTTGAGTAGTATTGCAAATCAGTTAGATTATGCGATTGGTTTGGCTGGAGAAAACCGGTTTAAGTCGGCGAACCAAGTTGCATATAAAGCGATTGATTTATTAAATTCTTATGACTTAAATGATTTTCAGCATGAACCCTTGTTAAGTCAAGTTTTGGCAAAAGCTCTTGAATTTGTTGGAAATGTTAAAGATCAAGGTGAAAAGGTCCACAATGAGCTTAAATATTTTGAGTTAAATACAAAAATAATTTCTTTATTAGTTGGTAAAATTCAAAGAGAAGAAGATGGGTTGGAGTTAGAGGCGCAAAAGTCTATTGTGGGAGGACAATCTTGGATTGGCCGTGCTCTTCAGGAAAATGAAAAGAATATAAATTTAAAATCACAAGTAATTTATTTTTATCAACAACATGCTCAATTGTTCCCCAAATTCAAAGCGCGATTGTCTGATGAGTTTTTATACGATTTTGACCAGAGTATTATTAAAATGGTTTCTGAAAGTATTGTACGAAAACAAGAGAGAGGGGGAGATAAAGAGATTAAAGCAGCTATTAAACTGTTTTATCAATTTGCTCCGGAACAATTTTTTAAATATAAAAACTCTTTAGGTGAACACTATTTACATGAAATCACTGAAGGATTTATAAGTGAATTGTCAGGGTTGAATGACCCAACGCAAATCGAAAATACTGTGGATCTAATTTTGATGTCTGTTCAACACTTGCTCTCCGTAGGTGACATTCAGCATGGTTCTGATTATTTAGATAAAATTAAATCCTATTTAAACCCTAACTTAAACCGGTTTAATGAAATATTATCCCAATATCCTTCTTACGCAAATTTGCTTGATGAAAATCAACAGGAAGCCTATGCGGACCAAACCATAATTGGTTTCTTGTCTTCTAAAGATTTGGCCCCTCCTGTTGTTGACCGTGCAGACGTTAGAACTGTTATTCGGGAAGGTAAACCTATGAAGGGAACCTTTCAGGATTTATTGTGGACACACAATACATCGCCTGAATTATTTAAGGCTATTTTGAAATCAGGTCAAATTGAGGCTCGTAATCAAAGAAGAGGTGCGAATTTTAGGTATGGTTTAGATTCAGAGTTTGGTGCTATTAAGATGGTGATGAAAAAAGGTTTTGAAGAAAAATATATAGGGAGCGGGGTATCCGAGGGGACTCATGTGGATCAGATTTTTTATGATTTTTTTAATAAAGCAAAGAATTTCTACGGAAAAGAAATGAATGAAGCTGAATTAAGAAGAGCAATAGCCACGGACTATGAATTTAGACAATATTTGTCAGCTATTCCTGAAGGTGAACATTATTCCGGAGGGGATGAGCATTATCAAAGAACGTACCTTAACCCTCAATTGCAAATACGAGTTCATGTAGGGTTGTTTGAAAATGTGGAACGATTTTTAATTCCTGAGCACCTATATGATGAAATGGTGACTCATGCTAGAAACACAGGTGTTAATGAGGGGCTTATTTCTCGGTTTCAGAAAGTATCTGGA
The DNA here is from genome assembly GCA_029261035.1 of Candidatus Omnitrophota bacterium. Classification (GTDB taxonomy): domain Bacteria; phylum Omnitrophota; class Omnitrophia; order Omnitrophales; family JACROU01; genus JAJDCD01. The sequence goes on along the minus strand of JAJDCD010000011.1, from coordinate 20,377 downwards.
ACTGGGAAAACAGATAAAGAATATTATGTTTGGAAAAGAGGATCTTTGGATTCTCAGGAGGTAGGAGATGCTTCTTTAGCAATGCAGTTAGGGTATAAAAGACCAAGTTATGTAAACAATATGTCGGGCTCTTCCAGTCGTTCGGCTACAGGAGCTAAAGCCTTTTTTGAGGAAGAAAAAGCATACTTTTCTATTATGGCAAATCAATTTTTGGATTTACCTGTTGAGGAAGAACCAAAAGAGTTATCGGTAACCACTGTTTCAGAGAATCAATTTCAAAGTTTGGTTTCTAAGATATTTAGTAGTCATGGGATTCAATCCTATCAATCTTCAGGGTGGAGATTTTTTGCTAAAGGAAGACCTGTTGAAGGAGTTGTTGATCCAACACAGCAGTGGAAATTATTTTTAAATCCGAAACCAGAACATTTCTTTGAAGTTATGGAACGTGTGATGAAGGTGCTTGAGAAGGAGCCTGATGTCTTAGGTAAAATCCCTCAGTCGAATAGATCTGTTCGAAAAGGAAATCGTGTGTTTGAAAATCCGCATGAACCCAAGCTATTACTTTATATTCGAGGGGCAAAACCAAAAGAAGATTTGGTTCGAATTGTTGAGGCGTTGGAAAAAGAATTTTCTCCAGAAGAAATAGAGCGTTTCGGATTTGGTATGGGACTTCGTGGAGGAAGGAGGCAGTGGGGGCCTTCTTTTACTAAAAAAAGGAATAGGTTAATATATTACACTCAAGGAGGATATGCGGAAAGTGGTCGCCGTGAAGCTATTAGTCAAGCTCAGGGCGATACGGAACAAATTCGAATAAAATTATCATCTTTATTCGAAGGAGAAAATTTTTATCGACATAAAGGAGAAAGGGATCCTTTTGAAAAAACAGAAGTCGTTGAAGAGGTGTCCAATAGAACAAAAGTTTATCAATCATTTTTAGAACCAGATAATTTGTCTTACATTGCTTTGGAACATTATCCAGCTAAAGTAGCCCCTGAGGCAAAGACATATTTTAGTGATGTTGTAAAGATTTTTGGAGATTCAGAAATAAGAAACTTAGATCTCTTAAAAAAGATCCTTGGAAATTATGAGGAGATTATTGAAGAGTTTCGGGAAGGTGAACTCGAAGATAAAAATATGTATCGATTTTTTGAATTTGTTGTTGATCGCTTTGAAATAAATTTGAAGCGGCGTATTCTATCTGAGGGCAGGGGGGTAGCAGCGTTTTTTTCTGTAGAAGCTATTTCTGAGGCCACTCGGATGGTTTTAGAAGAGGTTTTTGTCCAGAAGCTAGTTGGCTCTATGTTAGATAGTAAAGTGAACATTGCAGATTTGGAGAGTTTTCAATCAATTCAATATGGAATTCTTTCAGAAGAAGAGTTTCCGGATATTTCCTTTGATATTTACCAGAATTTAAAGTTTCTTCTTCAAGGTTTGGATGCTGAAACATTTGAGGTTGTTTTAAAAACATATCGTTTGGCTAGCACTCAACTGCAAGGCAACGAAGAGCAGGTGGCGCAAGTTTTATATCAGCATGTGACTAGCAATGTTCTAAAGACAGTTATTTTTCCATTTGAGGGATCATCGGGGCATACTCAAACCTATTCTCTTCCTCCTCAGGTAAAATCTATTCTTCATCTTGAAACGGTTATATTAGATGGAAAAGCGATTTTTGCTCAAAAGAAAGCAAGGAGAATTGTGGATCGGGCCATTGAGTTATCTGAGGCGAGTTCTTTAGGGAGTGAAACAGTTTCTGTTGAAGAAGAAGTTATTTCGGGTGAATTTAAAAATTATTTAGCAGCTATTTTGGGTTACGGTCAGATGCCTTCTCGGGTTGATTCATTTGAGTTGTTAAAACAGTTTTTAGGTTTGTTGGGGGATGAAGAACTCACCCAAACCATTCAGGGGGAGCTGCAACACTTCATTTTAAATACAGTTTCACCTTCTATTTTTGATACACAGAGAGAAGCTTTAGAGCAATTAGTTCAAGACAGCGCTGTTTTAAGCCTCCCTAAAGTAAAGCAGCGAGTTGGAAGCATTGTGGATGAGCTATTGTCTCAAACTCATTTTGAAGCCATCAGCAAGCAAGTAAAAACAAAATTATCAACTCAGCTGAACCAAATATTTTTAGCGGTGTTACAGGGTGTAAATTTAGAGGGTCTTCAGTCCGAAATGGCTCAGGTGGAAGATAGAAAAATAAGAGCGGAAGAACTGTGGGGTAAAGAGGTGAGCGCAGCAAATGAAGAGCGGTTGATGGAAGCTGCGATCCTAGGTCTTAAAGCAGAGTTGTCGGAGCAGATAAGAGCCTTAGCAGAAAAAGATGTGAGGGTACAGGTTGTGACTCATATAGAAAGTTTGCCTGTCTCTCATGAGGAAGTTCGTTCTGTTCTTTTAAGCGCATTGGAAACAGTTCCTGTAGATCTTATTGGGAAGCCCCTCCTAGATATTTCAATTTATTATACTTTGGCTCAGCAAGAACGTGCTCACGTAATACATTCTGTTATAACAGAAATTCGTGGAGTTGACCCTGCTGTTGCCAATAGCATTCATCTTAAGAAGAGAGCAGACGCAAATTTAACTTTATCATTAGAAAGACATAAGAAGCGTTTGAAACCAGGCGAGCGTTTGATTTATATGATTCCTGATTTAACATTATTAGCGGCTTTAAGAGAAGTGAATGTGTTGGAGCATAGAGACCAAGATATTCCACATGATTTTGGTTTTGTAAAAGAGATGATGGCGGAAGCTGTTGTTGGTATGGCGAGAGCTTTGGATATGCAGAGGGATGATTTTAGAAGAACGGGGTTTCTTGCTTGGATGCAAAACTTAGGTTTTGGGTTGAAGCAAGATTCGGAAAGTCAGCAATGGGTGATTACTTTTAATTTAGAGCAATTCGTTCAACATTTGGTCGACTTGAAGAATGCTCAGAGGTTGGTTGCTAGAGCTGCTTAGTCGAGGGGGTAAAAGGTGGGGGTCGGAAAATAACTTCTCCGGCGCTCAGACAGCACAAAAATTAAAATGCGATTTTTGTGAACTCGCGGCGGAGAAGCTATTTTCCTACTTCTGGGTTTTGATCTTTCGCTGCGATTAGGAGGCGGCAAATAGCCTTAGCATCGAGCAAGACTATTTGCAGGTGTTTCCCCCTTGTCTTAGAAGAAGTGGCTTGTCATCCTGAGCGTAGCGAAGGATCTCATGGGATAGATGCTTTAATACAAAAAATAGATCCTTCCCACCCAACAAGATGGTGGGCAGGCGCTACACACTCAGGATGACAATCTTTCCCTCTCTTGTTTCTGTCTTTGAAATCTGCTATTCTGATATATGAAGACACTTTATGAACATAAAGCGCTGAGCGCGAGGAGTATGCTATGAGAATTTTGACGCCTATTTTAGGTTTTATAGTAGCAGTGGCTATTATTTTTATGATTGGAAAAAATGTTATTGTAAAAGCAGCCGTTGAAGGTGGTGTTAAGGCTGTTACCGGATTAACTTTAAATATACAGAGTCTCAAGATAGGATTGAGGGATTCTTCTTTGGGGATTAATTATATGAAATTGAATAATCCTAAAGGATATGAAGATAAAACGATGTTTGATATTCCGGAAGTTTATGTGGATTATAATTTGTCAGATATTCTTAAAGGTAATATTCATCTTGAAGAAGTTCGTTTAAATTTAGCAACCTTTACTGTGATTAAGAACAGAGAAGGGGTGTTGAATCTAGATGCATTGAAGCCTGTAGAGCAAGAAATTAAAAAAGAAAAGTCTAAAGAATCAGATAAACCTAAAGAGAAAACAAATTTACCTGAAATACAAATTGATCTTTTGAAGTTGAAAGTTGGAAAAGTGATCTATAAAGATTATTCAGGTGGAGGAGAACCTGAAGTTAAAGAGTTTAATCTTAACTTAGATAGTAGTTATACAAATATTACAGATCCTAAAGTTTTGGTTTCGTTGATCGTGACTAAGGCGTTAATGAGTACCACTATTGGTAATTTAGCGAATATTGACATTGAAGGTTTGGCTGGCGGCATCAAAGGGCAAATCGAAGGTCAGTTAGGAACTCGTCTAGGTCAAGCAGAAGACATCGCTAAAGTAACTCAAGAAGGATTGGAAAAAACTTGGGAAGGAACTCAAGGCGCTGCTAAAGAAATAACGGGTAAGCTAAAAGAGTTATTTTAATTACGAAGTGAATCTATGAAAAGATATTGCTTTGTATTTATACTCTTAGTATTTACTGGATGCGCCAGGCTTTTTGGTTGGGATATTCACGCTCCGGGTCTTTTATCAAATAGTTTTATTCAGCAAGTTCAAACATCTCCTCAGAGGGTGGCGCTTTTTGTGCCACCCTCTTTTTATTCGTATACTTCTACAGATAAAGGGAGTCGTTGGTCTGATCCTCAAACTTATCATGTGGGAGAGGCTATGGCACCCATGATTTTAGAAGCATTTCAAGCATCTTTTGAGGAGTTTGTTTTTATGGAAACAATTCCACGGGAAGATATTTTGAAGCGTTATATGATTCCATACCTTGCAGTAGTTCAAATTAAACAGTTTAATAATACAATGGATATGAAAGGACAGAAGCTTTCTGTGATTACCGATATCCTTGTTTTTGATCAAGACCTAAACCCTGTTACCCGTTTTGAATCTGTGGGAGTCAGTGATTCTAAAAAGGTATTTGCTAAAAAAGGGGGCCCTGAAGTTAATTTGAACGCGGCTATAGAGAAAAATATTTTTGGGATGGTAACGACGTTACAAGATTTTCTGGAGACGAAATAACAGAAGACTGAAGTCAGAAGTCTGAGGACAGAAAACACAGTTTGTCATTCCCGCGAAGGCGGGAATCTAGTTCTGGATCCCCGACAAAAGCATTCGGGGATGACGGGGTTAAGAGAGAGTGTAAATATGCTACACAAATTAATTTATATTTTAATAATTTTAAGTTTTCCTTCTTCTGTTATTGCAAATGAAGTTTTGGATCCGACTTATACGCAGGTGATTGTTAGAGATCATCCAACGACAGGGGAACCCTATGTGAGTATTACGGATAGTGGGGATGTCTCTATGAATCCACTGTTACCTTCTGAGAATGAGTATTCCAGACCTGATTATCGTATGTTAGACCCTAATGTAAAGCGAGGGAGTTATGAGTATGATGGTCCTTACAGTGATCGTAAGAAAGTTTATATTTTTGGAGCATCATTAATTGCGGTAGGGTTGACAGGAGCTACGGCTGGAATTGCCTTGGCGCCGGCAACAGGAGCTGCTTCCACGGGTGGAGGAGCTTATTTAGCCGCAGGAGCTGCTGTTGCTGCGGCAGAAGGAATCGCGATTCATCAATTAACAAAAGTAAGACCCGAGGACGAAAACTATATTCATGAATCCGAAACACGTTTTTTAGAACTAATAAAACTGGAAGACTAACAAGTGGTAATGAGGGACTGTCCCAGATTAAAGTTTAATGCTAACAAAGGAACTCTAATGAAAAAAGAATTTATGCAAAAAGCAATTGATGCGGCGTTGAAAGGAATAAAAAAAATGAAGGGAGGCCCTTTTGGAGCTTGTATTGTAAGAAAGGGAAAAGTGATTGCGGTTGCTCATAACACTGTATTAGAATCTAAAAACCCTATTTGCCATGCAGAAATAAATGCAATTAGCTTAGCAACAAAAAAGCTAAAAAGCCATATCCTTAAAGAGTGTGTTATTTATTCGACGACAGAGCCTTGTCCTATGTGTTTTTCAGCGATTCACTGGGCTCAGATTAAAAAAGTAGTCTATGGGACCCGAATTCCAGATGTACAAAAAAGAGGCTTTAATGAGCTTCAAATACCTGCCAGGACGCTTAAAGCCCTTAGTAAGAGCCCTTTAGAGCTAAGATCGGGCTATATGCGACCTGAATGTCTAGAATTACTTAAAACATGGGATAAATTGGATAAAAAGCAAACCTATTAGAAGCTAAAGGATTATTAGGTTATCGGACGTTACGCCACCCCTTGACAATACCCACTAACCTCTTTAAAATACGCAGTTTCCCTTAAGCCCAAAAAGGCATTAAGGAGAAGTGTCTCTATTTGAAATTTAGGGCAGCTAGGCACTATTATTAAAGCAGAGTTTGTCATTCCCGATGTGATCGGGAAGCCAGTTTTTTTAAATGCTATGGATCCCCGATAAAAACATTCGAGGATGACAGCATAGAATGGATTATAAAAACAATTTAAAGTTAAAAGAATAAATTTAGGGGACTTAGCTCAGTTGGTTAGAGCGCTACCTTGACATGGTAGAGGTCGGAGGTTCGAATCCTCTAGTTCCCACCATAAAAATTTTTGGGAACTAGAGGATTCGAAAAGAATCGCCAAAGAAAATATTTACGGAGTTGCGACTAGCGCAGGAGCAACGACAACAATAAGGCGATGAATGGCCGACCGGAAGTAATGCGACGAGCATTACTGTAGGCGCCGAATCCAAAGAGTTGAAGCAGAAAGTTTTTCACCAGTAGGATGATAGAAAACTGGTAATAGCAGTTGAAGCAGAAAGCTTTTTGCCAGATTGAATTTAAAAAACTGGCAAGCATTTTAAACCAAAAGCTAGCAGCTAATAGCTATAGGCAAAAGATAGATATGGTAGAAGAAACTAAAACTCAAGAGTCTGGTGAGCAATTCGTTAAGTCTAAGTTGGATCGTTTAAGACATAGTACGGCACACGTTATGGCACAAGCGATTCAGGGGCTTTACCCTGGTGCAAAGCTAGCGATTGGTCCTGCGATTAAAGATGGTTTTTATTACGATGTGGATGCCGATGTGCAATTCTCAGAATCGGATCTTGAGAAAATAGAAAATAGAATGAGTGAGATTGTAAAACAAGCTCAACCTTTCGAAAGAAAGGAAATGAGCCGCGAAGAAGCGATTAAGTTCTTTGAAAAAAAAGGTGAAACCTATAAAGTTGAAATTATTCAAGGGATTGAGGCGGATACCGTTTCTACCTACTGGAATAATGATTTTGTTGATTTGTGTCGTGGGCCTCATCTAGAAAACACTTCTGAAGTAAGAGCATTCAAGTTGCTTAGTATTGCTGGAGCTTATTGGAGAGGCGATGAAAGAAATAAAATGCTTCAACGCATTTATGGAACGGCCTTCGCGTCACCCAAAGAGCTGAAACAATATTTACATCGATTAGAAGAAGCGAAGAAAAGAGATCATAGAAAACTAGGGCGAGAGCTTGATTTATTTAGCTTTCATGAAGAGTCTCCTGGGATTCCTTTTTTCCATCCAAGAGGAACTGTGCTTTATGATCAGTTAACGAATTACTGGCGTGAAGAGCATCGAAAAGAAGATTATGTCGAGTGCCGAAGCCCTATTATTTTAAATGATGAGTTGTGGAAAAAGAGTGGTCATTATGATCACTATAAAGAAAATATGTATTTCAGTGAGATTGAAGAGACTACATTTGCAATTAAACCGATGAATTGCCCAGGTGGAGTTTTGATCTTTAAGAACACACCGAAGTCTTACCGAGACCTTCCTATTAAACTAGCGGAGTTAGGTTTAGTCCATAGACATGAAAAATCGGGTGTTTTGCATGGTTTGTTTCGAGTAAAAGCATTTACTATTGATGATGCACATATTTATTGTGTTGAAGATCAAATTCAAGAGGAAATTGGAAAGTGTCTTGCTTTGATTACTCGAATCTATAAAGCTTTTGGATTTGATAAAATTCAGATTGAGTTGTCTACACGTCCGGAAGATTCTATGGGCTCGGATGAGATTTGGGAAAAGGCAACAACAGGTCTTGAGAATGCATTAAAGAATAATGATATTGATTACTATGTGAGTGAAGGCAGCGGCGCTTTTTATGGTCCTAAAATTGATTTTCATATTGAGGATTCTATCGGCAGAACGTGGCAATGCGGAACGATTCAATTAGATTTTTCTATGCCAGAGCGTTTTGATATTGATTATGTTGGCAAGGATGGTAAAAAACATCGTCCTGTGATGGTGCATAGAGCTGTTTTTGGTTCTGTAGAACGATTTCTTGGAATATTAATTGAACATTTTGGTGGAGACTTTCCTTTGTGGTTGTCGCCCGTACAAGTTTTAGTAGCTACCATTTCAGAAAAACAAGACGATTATGCTAAAGAAGTGTACGCGGCATTAAAGGCAGCTGGCATTCGAGCTGAGATAGATTTGGACCCAGAAAAAATTGGGTATAAGATTCGAAAAGCAGAAACGGGCAAAACGCCTTATGTTGCTGTTGTCGGAGATAAAGAAGTTGAGAGCCGTCATGTTGCTTTACGGGCTCGGGGTAGAAAAGATTTGGGTTCTGTATCTATAGAAGGTTTAATTACACAGTTAAAAGAAGAAATCGAAACAAAGAAACAGCCAGACTAAAACGGAGGTGTCATCATTTCTAAGTTCATTCGTTATAACGATAAAATAAGAGCTCCTAAAGTAAGAGTGATTGCTGCGGACGCAGAACAATTGGGTGTTTTGACGCCAAGAGAGGCTCTTACAATTGCTCAAGAACAAGGATTGGATTTGGTGGAAGTTTCTCCAAATGCAGATCCTCCTGTTTGTCGTATTATGGATTATGGAAAATATGTTTATGACTTGAACAAGAAGGAAAAAGAAGCGAAGAAGAAACAGCACAATGTGAGTCTTAAAGAAGTAAAGTTGGGCACCAAAATTGACGCCCATGATTTTCAAACTAAGTTAAAGCATGCAGAAAAATTTCTTAGTCGTGGAGATAAAGTGAAGCTTACAATGTTTTTTAGAGGTAGAGAGCGTGCTCATGCGGAACATGGAAAAGGCGTGATGTCTCGTTTTGTTGCAGAGTTAGAAGAGTTTGGAACAGTGGAAAAAAATTCGGGGATGGAACGTAATGTGATTACAATTATTATGACCCCCATTAAAGTAAAAAAGTAATTTATTAGCGGGTAGCGTTTAGCGTAGAGCGTATAGAGTCACTTGGTCAAAGAGCTTTTCTTTTGGCAAAAGAATCCTATACGCTAAACGCTCTGCGCTCCGCGCTAGTTTTTAAGGAGAAAGTAATGCCAAAGTTAAAAACAAACAAAGCAATGAAAAAACGTTTCAAGATTACAGGGACAGGAAAGGTTAAGAGACAGCGTACAAAGAGAAGACATCTTTTAGCGGACCGCCCTCAATCGAAGAAAAGACAATTTAGAAAAGGCGTGATGGTAGATAAGACAGATGTTAAGAGAATCTTATCAAATTTACCATACGGAGACTAGAAGAAGTAAAAATTTTAAAGTAAAAAGTAGAAAATTTTTCTTTGCCAATTTTTATTTTTGAACTATGGCTTTTTTATTTTAATTTTATAGAAATGAGACTCATGAAAGGGGTAATGTAATGCCAAGATCAACCAATGGTCCAGCTACAAAAGCTAGACGAAATAGAGTATTAAAAAGAGCAAAAGGTTTTGTCGGTGGAAGAAGCACTTTGTTTCGTACCGCTAATGAAACTGTAAAAAGAGCGATGTATTTCTCTTACCGTGATCGAAAGGTTAAGAAGAGAGATATGAGAGGTCTTTTTATTATGAGAATCAACGCAGCTTGTAGAGAAAATGAAATTTCATATTCTCGTTTTGTTTGCGGTCTCAAGAAAGCTAATATCAGCTTAGATCGTAAAATGCTTTCTCAAATTTGTATTAAAGATGAGGCAGCATTTACTCAATTAGTTGAACTCGCAAAAAAAGCATAAGGATTGTTTGCGTTTAGCGATAGAAACTAGCGTGGAGCGTTTAGCGTAGAGCGTTTAGAGTCCTTTGGCCAAAGAGCTTTTTTCTTGGACAAAGAATCCTATCCGCTAAACGCTATCCGCTGCACGCTAGCTCTACGCTTTACGCTCTACGCTAAACTATGTTAACACTCGAACATATCGATTCCATTTCTAAAGAATTTTCCAGCAAACTAGATCAAGCTAATGACCTGAAATCTCTAGAGCAAATTCGTATTGAATTTTTAGGTAAAAAGGGAAAAATCACTCTTTTGCTTAGAGGGTTAGGGGATGTTCCTCAAGAAGAACGTTCTTCCTTTGGTCAAAAAATCAATCAGCTTAAAAACCAATCTGAAAATTTGTTTAAAGACAAAGCTGCATCCTTGTCTTCTGAAGAAAGTAAAAAACCCGCAGGAGATTGGAGCTTACCAGGTCTGCGCCCTTCTGTTGGACGTTTACATCCTTTAACTCAAACGGTTAATGAAATTTTAGATATTTTTAAACGGATGGGGTTTGAAGCCATTGATGGAAGAGAAGTGGAAACGGAATTTTATAATTTTACTGCTTTGAATATTCCTTTAGACCACCCTTCTAGAGATGCTTTTGACACTTTTTATACACCTCACGGTAATTTATTACGATCTCAAACTTCAACGGTGCAGATTCGAATGATGGAAAACCACAAACCCCCTTTTAAGATTGTTGCTCCTGGCCGTGTATATCGTCCGGATACTGTGGATGCAACGCATTCTTTTATGTTTCATCAAATAGAAGGGTTGTTGATTGATGAGAAGACGACATTTAGTGACTTAAAAGGTGTTTTAAGTTTTTTTCTTAAAGAGCTTTATGGGGCTAATACGGAGATTCGTTTTCGTCCTCACTTTTTTCCATTTACAGAGCCTAGTGTTGAAGTGGATATGAAGTTTTCTTCTAAAAAAGGAAAAGAAGATTGGATTGAAATTCTGGGAGCTGGGTGTGTGCATCCAAACGTTTTAGAGTCTGCTGGAATTTCTTCTAAAAAATATCAGGGTTTCGCTTTTGGTTTAGGTGTAGAACGTATGACGATGTTGAAATATGGAATTAATGACATTCGTCATTTTTTCGAAAATGATATTCGATTTTTAAATCAATTTTGAATGCTAGCGGATAGCGTTTAGCGTATAGAGTCACTTGATCAAAGAGCTTTTCTTTTGACAAAAGAAACCTATACGCTAACTGCTATGCGCTCCACGCTAATAGAAAAGGACAAAAGATATTGAAGGTAAGTGTTGATTGGATTAAAGATTATGTAGATGTTAAAGGGAATTCTGCTGAAAAAATAGCGAATGATTTAACTTTAGCAGGCCTTGAAGCGGTGATTGATTCTGAGCTTAGCTCTAAGGCAGATACCACTTTTGAGATGGAGATTACTTCTAATCGTCCAGACTGGTTGAGTCATGTGGGTGTAGCTAGAGAGCTTTCCGCTATTTACGGGAAGAAACTCAATAGGATCTCAACTCAGTTAAAGAAGGCTCTTCCAAAATCTAATAAAGAGTATCGAATTGCGATTGATGATTTGAAACTGTGTCCTTATTATTCGGCTGTATTGCTGGAAAATATTAAAGATGTGAAAACACCTTCTGTTATGAAGAAGCGTCTTGAAGCTGTGGGGCTTAGGAGTATTAGCTTTCTTGTGGATGTTACAAATTACGTTCTTTTGGAATTAGGACAGCCTTTACATGCTTTTGATGCCGATTTAATTGAAGGAGATACTATTTATATTCGTCCTGCTAGAAAGGGTGAAAAAATGGTAGCCATTGATGATGTGGAATATGAACTTCTATCGAAAGATCTTGTCATTGCGGATAAGAAAGGGCCTATAGCAATAGCCGGTGTGATGGGAGGGAAGAGAACAGAAGTTAATTCAAAAACAAAGAATGTTCTTCTCGAGTCTGCTTTTTTTAATCCTTCTCATGTGCGTGTTACTTCCAGACGTTTAACTCTTGTTAGCGAATCTTCTTACCGTTTTGAGAGAAAAGTAGATCTTAAAGGTGTTGATGTGGGACGAGACCGTGCCGTATCTTTAATTCAAGAACACAGTCAGATAGAAAAAATTTCAAAAGTGTATAAGAAAGGTTCTGCTGTGGTTAAGCAGCCCAAGATCACCTTGCCCTCATCTTATGTTCAAAAAGTTTTGGGTGCTGAAATTAAGTCTACAGAAATTGTAAGAATTTTAAAGGCGCTTGGCTTGGATGTTAAGAAAGTAAAAGAAGATTATGCTGTTGTTGTTCCTTCATTTAGACCGGATCTATTACAACCCATTGATTTAGTGGAAGAAATAGCAAGTATTTATGGGTATGACTCTATAGAAGAGACCCTTCCCTCGGTTCCTCCTATGCCTTTAATAGAAGCTCCTATCTTTACTTTTTTAGATAGTGTAAAACAATTTGCAGTTAGTGCAGGGTTTCAAGAAGTGTGTAATTTTAGTTTGGTTCATGAAGAGCAGTTGTTAAATATCGGTTGGGATAAAGAGTCTTTAACTTGTATTGTTAATCCACAACACAAAGATTTGTCCGCTATGAGACCTACTTTAATGCAGGGGCTCTTAGAAAATGTGAAACGCAATGTTCATTTTGGAAGCAGCAATTTAGCCTTATTTGAAGTTGGCCATGTTTATGGTAAAGAAACAGCAAAGAAGCAACCTGACGAAAATTGGTCATTAGGTTTTGCGTTAACTGGAAATAGATCTTCTAATTGGAAAGATAAACCAAGAGATATTACTTTATTTGATTTGAAAGGTGTTGTTGAAAGTTTTCTAAATATTCTTTCCATTGAAGGTTTGAGCTTTGTTGAATCTAAACACCCATTTCTTTCCGATCAAGTGAACCTTGAGGTTCGAGTGGGGCAGGAAATTATCGGTGTGATTGGGCAAGCGAAACTCGATGTTCAAAACCAGTATGACATTTCTCAAGAAGTTTTTTTAGCGGAGTTAAATTTAGAACCTCTTTTTAAAAAGAAGAAACAGGCGTACAAGTTTTCTGCTATTTCTAACTTTCCACATATTCTGAGAGATTTAGCGCTTTTAATTCCTACAGACCTAAAAGCTCAAACGGTGATCGATCGTGTTTATGAAATTGCTGGAGCGCTTTTAGTCGAGATTGATGTTTTCGACCTTTTTGAGGGTAAGAGCTTGCCGAATGGAATTAAAAGTTTGGGTATTACAATGAAATTTCAATCGAACGAAAGAACTCTTTCAAACGAAGAAATAAACTGCATACAAGATAAAATCTTACAAGATTTGAATCATCAATTTGGTGCTACGTTACGATAGAAAAGTAGCCTGTCCCCATTTTTGTGTTTGTGTCACTTTTATGTGACAGAGCCTTTTTTTTAGGCTATACTTCCTTTTATGTCTTCTAAACCCGCTAAATACAATAACGATTTTGGTGCCCCTGAATTATTTTTAGACACTCCGGTTAGAAACGAACAAGACCTATCTATGATGCCTTTAGCTTCCCGAATGAGACCTCGAAACTTAGATGAGTATATTGGTCAAGAGCATATCTTGGGTCCAGATAAATTACTTCGTAGAACTATTGAGGCAGATCGCTTAAGCTCTTTGATTTTTTACGGCCCTCCTGGTTGTGGTAAGACAACGTTAGCATCTATTATCTCTAAGGCTACGGAGTCGCAATTTTCAAGTGTGAATGCAGTAACCTCGAATGTCTCCGAATTAAGATCTATTATTGAACAAGCTAAAAAACTGAGAGCAATGACTCAGCAGAAAACAATTTTGTTTGTGGACGAAATTCATCGTTTTAATAAAGCGCAGCAAGATGTTCTTATGCCAGAGGTGGAAAATGGCATTTTGGTTCTTATTGGTGCAACCACACATAACCCAAGCTTTTCAATTGTAAGCCCTTTACTTTCCCGTTCTCTTGTTTTTGAATTGAAACCTCTGCAGGAGATAGACATTGAAAGAATTTTAAAGCATGCAATAGAAGATGCTGATAGAGGGTTTGGTGAGTTGAAGATTAACATAGATTTAAATGCGGTGAGCTACATTGCTAAATGTGCTTCCGGAGATGCTCGTAGAGCTCTGAATGCTTTGGAGGTAGGTGTTTTAACAACTCTACCGAACAAGGATAAGGTGATTCAGTTTGATTTAGCAATAGCCAAAGAATCGACTCAGAAAAGAATTGTTTACTATGACAAAAATGAAGATTATCACTATGACACGATCAGTGCTTTTATAAAAAGTATGCGTGGGTCGGACCCAGATGCTTCTGTTTATTGGTTGGCAAAAATGCTTTATGCAGGGGAGGATCCTTTATTTATTGCGAGACGTATTATTATTTTGGCATCAGAAGACATTGGAAATGCAGACCCAAGAGCTTTGACTGTTGCAACCAGTTGCTTGCAGGCAATTGAATTTGTGGGAATGCCAGAAGCTCAGATTATTTTATCTCAAGCGGTTACTTATTTGGCATCGGCTCCTAAGAGCAATGCGTCTTATAAAGCTATTAATCAAGCAATGAGTGATGTGAAGTTAGAGGTAGCTAAAGAAGTACCTAATCATTTAAGAGATAAGCATTATGCGGGAGCTAAAAAGATGAAACATGGGGAAGGATATAAGTATCCTCATGATTATGCCGATCATTATGTAGAGCAAGTTTATATGCCTGGAGATAAGAAGTATTATGCGCCTACGGGACAAGGGTATGAGAAGTATATTAAGGAACGGCTTGATAAATTGAAGGTTGATATTAAAAGTGGGGTGGCCGGAAAATAACTTCCCCGGCGCTCAAACAGCACAAAAATGAAATGCGATTTTTGTGAACTCGCGGCGGAGAAGTTATTTTCCGGCTTCACGGTATAATATGAGAGGTGAGTAGAGGGTGAGCAAAAAGCCTTAGCATTGAGCAAGGCTCTTTGCAGAGGAAGTTCCCTTGCCATTAGAAATGTAAGAAATGGAACGAGTTCTATTTCTTCAGATAAAGGATATTTAATGTCACATGCGGCGTATCAATTTGATCGGATTATGAGTTCTAGCCCTTTGATGAGGGAAGTGATAGAGAAGCTGAAAGTAGTGTCTGAGAAGGATGTTACTGTGCTTATTCATGGGGATAGTGGAACGGGGAAGGAATTGGCAGCTCGTGCTATTCACTATAACAGTCCTAGAAAAGATAAAGAGTTTGTGATTATTAACTGCTCTGCTTTTTCGGACACACTTCTTGAAAGTGAATTATTTGGTTACATGAAGGGATCTTTTACGGGGGCGCTTACTGAGAAAAAAGGTTTATTTGAGATTGCCGATCAGGGGACTTTCTTTTTAGATGAAATTGGAGATATGAGTCCTATGCTTCAGGTGAAGTTACTTCGAGTGATTCAAGAAGGGACCTTTTTGAAAGTTGGGGGTGTTAAGCCGAGTCAAGTTAATGTTCGTATTATTGCTGCTACAAATAGAGATTTAAAGAAGATGGTTGGGGAAGGTGCTTTCAGAGAAGATTTGTATTACCGTATTAATGTTATGAAAGTAGACTTGCCAGCATTAAAAGATCGTAAAGAGGATATTGAAATTCTTGTGGAAGATTTATTAGATCAGATGTCAAAAGCACATCAAGATAAGAGAAAATCTTTTGATCCTGAAGTGCGTCAATTTTTTAAAGATTATGATTGGCCGGGAAATATACGAGAGTTACATAATGTCGTAGAACATGCTGCAATTATGTCGAAAAGTGATTTGATTCACATGAATCATCTACCCAATGAGCTTGTTGGGACGCGAGTCATTAAGTCTTCGGTTCCTGATGTTATGGTCGATGAGAGTTTAGATTTGAAAGAGGCTAAGAGAATTGCTACGGAGCAAGTAGAGAGGAAGTATATACAAGAAGCCCTTCGGAAAACGAATTGGAATAAGAGTCAGGCTGCAAAAGTTCTTCAAATATCTCGCATGGATTTAATTCGAAAAATTAATAAGTATAATTTTCAGAAACCTACCGTTTAAATTCTAATTAGCTATTAAAAGTTGGGTTGGTCGGAAAAATAATTTCTCCGGCGCTCAGACAGCATTGCTCCGAAGGAGAATAGCAACGGTTCGCGCCTGCCTACCGTTAGGTAGGGCGAGGCAGTGCAAATCTGCCTTCGGGGGCTTTTGTAAAGTGGAGGGTGGGAATGTGGCAAAGAGCCTTAGCGTCGAGCAAGACTCTTTGCATAAATGGGACTGGCCCATTTATTTTAAATGTAACAACAGGACATAGGGTCCTGTTGTTGCTAATGATGGAAGATTTTTTCTGTTTTCTCTCAAGCGAAAAAGGAGAGGTTATAATTCCATTTGTAGGCGGAAGTGGAAGCGGAATCGGTCGTTTACGTCTTCGGTGATGGCTCGATCACCCAATGGTACAGCCCATTCGGTTCGGGCGTAGAGGTCTTTGTAGACTTTAATTCGCAGACCTCCTCCTACAGAGAATAGGTGAGCCCATTGTCTTTCGCTGCTATTGGCATTTCTAAGTCGTCCGTATCCATGGTCTAAAAAGGTGACAAATTGGACTTGTTGATGGAGTGGTACTTCGGCGTAAGGAAGTTGCCATGTTTTAGGTACGAAGAATGTAGGAATAAAATATTCTAAGTTATAGTAAATCCCTGTGTCTGATAAGTAATCTCCTTCTGGATATCCTCGAACAGAGTTAAGGCCTCCCATATAAAAAGCTTCTGAAGAAGGTAGTTTGTCTGCGGAATATTGATAGTTTACTTTAGCGGATAAAGTTGTGTTCCAAGGCATTTTCCGTGTGTGTGTGGCGTTTCCAGATATTTTGAAAAAGGTTGATTCTGTATTCGTTCGAGTTGTTCCTGATGGATCTAGGAATGTAAAAGAACTAAATAGAGGTATTCCAAAATTGAATGTATTTTCCCAAAAGGTACTGGATTTCTTTGTTCTGTAACTCATGTTAGGCCCAAAGCGTAAAACCCTGAGACGATCTCTTCTGAAAGTACCTGAAAGTACTTTAGTTTTACTTTCTTTAAACTCTCCTCCAAGGGATAAGCCCAGTTGAAAGACATTTGTAGTTATAAGAGGTTGGATTATTCTAAGAAAATAAGTTTGTGAAATACCATTAACACCAAAAGGTTCAAAGTCTCTTTTAGGAGAAACTTGGGCATGGCTGAAACCGGCAACAATTTTTGTTCCCCATGCAGCAATAGGGTAGACATATTGGGCAAAGAATACACCAAAATGTTTTCCGAAAACGGTTCCTGTATAAAGGGTATCATCTTTACCTAAGAAGTTGTTATGGCGTACATTAAACCCGAAACGTTTTAGGCCAGTGGAAAGGTTTCCTTGATTGTCGAAGGAGAACCCTAAATGTAAAGGGAAGCTATCTTTAACATTAAAAATAAGATCAGATGTTTCGGGGGTTGTTCCTTTCTTAATGATAGCCTTTACTTTTCTGTCCGGATTTGCATTCATCCCTTTAAGGGTTTTCATGAGGTCTTTGTATTCGACGACCTCACCTTTTTTCATGACAGAGTAAGATAATATTTGTTCTGTTTTGAAATGTTTATTTCCAATAATTTCAATATTTCCTGTTTTGCCTTCTACGATACGCATCTTTATAACACCTTCAATTACTTTTTGAGGGGGGATAAAGACTCTGCTTGTGATGAAGCCTTGTCTTCGGTATTCATTTTCTAAGTTCTGAGCCAGCTCTTTCAAGTCTTTCATTGTGACTTCATTATTTTCATAAGGTTCTATAATAGGCTCTAAGTATTCGTAAGGGATCTGCTCATTTCCATCAATGAGAACTTTATTGATAAAGAATTTTAGATCGGAAGAAACAGGGATATCGTCTTTTTCTTCTTCTTCGAAGGTGGCAACTTGCTCTTCTGATTTTAGGTTTTCTTCAGCTTCTTGAACAACTTTTTTCTCAATAACTCCAGCTTGCTCTGAAGCTCCAAAAAATTGAGCGTAAGAAATTCCTATAGGAGAAATCATTAAGAATAGGCACAAAAGTCCTAAAGTTGCTGCAGTTTTGGTCCGAAAATTAGATTGGATGTGGTCTGTAAACAAAGAGTTCCCTGCTTTAATAAGTTAATCAAGTTAAATACTGCAAATAGGCAGACAAATACACCTTGATTCTAAAGGTTTCAAAAAATAAGTCAATATCTGACAACAACTTATAAAAATAAGATAATTTTAATTTTTACGATCCTAATGGAGATAGGGATTGGCAAGAATGTAAAGATTATGGGACTAACTTTATAAGGCCATTTTTCATAATTGCATTGTTGGCATTGATATGGGTTGTTGGGGGAAGGTCCTTGAAATCGATTACTTATTCTTTTAGTATTTCTATCAGTCCGTTTGCCATAACAACTTTATTTGTTTTTATAACAACAGGACCTTCTTCTTTTTTTTTCTCAGTTTCTTTCTGAGTTTCAACTGAAAGGAAAAAGAGGAAAGAAAAAAGTTTTCTCCAAGTGCTCATTTCAAAGGCGCTTCCATCTGAAAAGTTGCCTAAAGAATTCCAATTTCTAAATTCAAAAATTATTTTTAGTATCGCATTTCTGAATGCTAATCCTATGAGTTTTACCAAAGTTATTGGGTCTTGGAAAATAAAATCGAGTAAGCTAGAGTCCGAGTAGAGATTTAGAGAGTTAAGTCCTAGCTCAATGAGGTTGATAATATTACTTGGTACCCCTGGTCCAGGAGGAGGTGGTAATGCAAAGACCCAGCCTGTATTTCCAGCAGAGTCAACACAACCTGTTAAACAAAACATCGAAGTAGCATTAATATTCGTAGAATCTGCGACATCAAGAAAAGTTAAATCTCGCGTTCCTTGAGCATCAATGCTATATGCAGTTCCTGGGAGAGAGCTTCTTAGAGACAGTAATGATCCCATAGCACCATTCAGAGTTAGCGTTCCGGTTATGGTTGTTGTTCCACCTGCGCTAAAAGTTAAGGTTGCAGGAGCGGCGACTATTTTAGTTAAGTCAAAGAAAGTGAAGGAGCCTGTAATAACTTGGCTTCCACCGTCAAGAATAACGCCACCCCCATTTGCTGTGAAAGTTCCACCTGCAAGAGTGAGGTCACCTGATATATTGATTGTTGTGGAAGGAGCTGTAAAAGTTCCACTTGTAATCATAAGGTCCCCATTAAGATCAACCGTTCCTGTTCCACCTGTGAAGGTTCCTCCATTGACGGTTATGGCACCTGATGTTACTGCTAATGCACCTGGAGAAAAAGTACCACTGGTTACTGTAAGTGTGCCATCGACATCTAGCGCATTTGTAAGTAGTGATAAAGTTCCGCCTGCTTTGCTTACCGTGATGTTATTAAAATCACTGCCACCATCTGTTCCACCTGAATTAAGAGTTTGGGCTCCGGCACCATCAAAGGTAACCGTATTTGCACCGCTTGTGAAAGTCCCACCTGTTTTACTCCAATTTCCACTAACCGTAAAAGCTCCTGAAGGAGCTGTAAGTGTTCCGCCTGTGATTGAAAGATCTCCGTTTACATCGACAGCTCCAGTAGAGCCTGTAAAGATGCCTGTTCCAGAAACGGTAAGTCCACCATTAAATGTTTGGGTTGCTGTTTTTGCTAAGTAAGTACCTCCAGATACCGTTGCGAGTCCAGTTACGGTTGTTGCTAAATCGTTTGCATCGTAAGTGCCTGCGCTATTCGTGAATGTACCTCCAACGGTTAACGCGTTTGTGATGATTCTTAAGGTGCCTGCGCCTGAATGTGTAACGTTGTTAAAAGCATTACCTGCAGTGTCTAGGGTTTGAACTCCAGCTCCTGCATCAAAATCTACTGTAGAACCTGCTGTGGTGAAGGTGTCTAAATTCGTTAAGTCTACATTTCCACCAAAATTAACTGTATCCCCAGAGATATCTACGGTTGTAGCTCCACCATTAAGAACTGTAAACGTGCCATCTACATCCATGTCATCCGCAGTGGTTAAAGATCCACCCGTTGCTCCAGTTCCTACTTGAACATTGTTGAATGCGTTACCACTGGAGGTAAGCGTAGTCACTCCATCAAAGATGGCTGTAGAAGCTGCTGTTGTAAATGTATCTAAGTTTGTTAAATTAACGGTGCTTGCAAAGTTAACGGTATCACCAGAAATATCTACAGTTGTAGCGCCGCCATTTAATACAGTGAAGGTACCGTTGACATCTAAATCATCAGCCGTAGTTAAAGATCCACCTGTTGCTCCAGTTCCTACTTGAATATTGTTGAATGCATTACCGCTAGAGGTGAGTGTAGTAACGCCATCAAAAACAGCGGTGGAGCCAGCATTTGTAAACGTATCTAAGTTTGTAAGATTTACAGTACTTGCAAAGTTAACGGTGTCTCCAGAAATATCTACGGTAGTTGCCCCACCATTAAGAACCGTAAATGTACCATCGACATCTAAGTCATCTGCCGTGGTTAAAGACCCACCTGCAGTAGCAGAACCGACTTGAACATTATTGAATGCATTGCCGCTAGAGGTGAGTGTAGTAACGCCATCAAAAACAGCGGTAGACCCAGCATTTGTAAACGTATCTAAGTTGGTCAGATTGACGGTGCTAGCAAAGTTAACGGTGTCTCCAGAAATATCTACGGTAGTTGCCCCACCATTAAGAACCGTAAATGTACCATCGACATCTAAGTCATCAGCCGTGGTTAAA
>JAJDCD010000002.1 GCA_029261035.1 Candidatus Omnitrophota bacterium | reverse complement strand
GCTGCTAAAGTTGTTGCTGGGGCTTTAACTGTGACCAACGGTATTTATGATGCGAATGGAAACACAACAACTGTTACAGGACTTGCAACTGTGAGTGGCGGATCTTATCTCGCTTCGACTGCGACTCAAACGTTTAACGGTGGACTTACAATTTCCGGAGGTACGTTCACAGGTTCTACAGGAACTGTTGATGTTAATGGTACGTTTACTGAAACTAGTGGTACCTTTACGGCCCCTACTCTCTTAACTATTTCCGGAGACTTTACTCGTACCGGAGGTACCTTTACTGCTGGTGCAGGCACAGTTCAATTTGATGGTGGCACTAGCACAACCATTTCTGGTTCTACCACTTTTAACAACTTTACTGTCACTACAGCTGGAAAAGCTTTGATCTTTACGGCGGGCACCAATCAAACAATCAGCGGTGTTCTTACATTAACAGGTGCTTCTGGCAACTTAATTACTTTACGCTCTACCATTGCTGCTACCCCTTACACAATTACGGATAATGGTACTGAATCTGTCTCTTTTGTTGATGTTCAAGATTCTACAGCTGCTAACTCTATTACAGCCAATGACTCTACAGACTCTGGTGGAAATACGAATTGGATTTTTACCACCAACATTTCTATTTCTGGAACCGTCTTTACCGATGAGGGTACTACGAACATTGGTGCTGGTATTACGGTTGCTGTTCTTGTAAACGGTGCTGCTAAACAAACCGATGACACCGATGGTTCGGGGGCTTATACTTTTGCTGTTGTTGCTGTCAGTTCTGGGGATGTTATTACTTTATTCTTAGACGGTGAAACTCAAAAAGCAGTTACCGTTACTTTAGTTCCTGAATCTAATCAAACGAACATTGATCTCTTCCAAAACCGTTTAATCATTCGTTCCGAAACAGGTGCTGCTGTTACCAATGCAAACCTTGCTACTGCTGATAATGCAGACACAGATATCTTCTACGATGTTGTTGGTAGCGCTCTCACTGTCGATGATGCAAGAGAGCTCTTCATTAATTCTGGAGACACTTTTACTCCAGGTGGTTCTGTCACTGTTGATGACATTGATATTAATGGTACATTCACCATGGCTGCCAATGCAGTTACTGTCTCTGGTTCCTGGGATGCTACGGGTGGTGCTTTTACTTCTTCAGGTACTGTCACTTTTGATTCCACAGCGACCGAAACGATTACCAGTGATGGTGATAGTTTTAATAATGTCATCTTTAATGGTACTGGTGGTGAATGGGATGCTCAGGATGCAACTTCTATTGGAGGCACGCTAACCATCACTGATGGTACTTTTGATGCCAATGGAAATACAACTGCGGTTACTTCCCTAGCTACAATCAATGGAGGTACTTACAATGCCTCAACTGCGACTCAAACGTTTAATGGTGGTTTGACTGTTTCTGGCGGCACTTTCACAGGAGCTGCAGGAACTGTGGATGTAAACGGAACTCTCACTTTATCGAGTGGTACGCTTACAGCTCCTTCTGGACTCCTTAATGTTTCTGGAGATGTCACTTTCACGGGCGGTACTTTTACTGCTAATGGTGGAACGCTCACCTTGGATGGTGCTGCGGATCAAACATTTACTACAAATGCTGTTGTTCTAAACAACTTAATTTTAAATAACACTGGTGGTGCAGGTACCGATGACATTATTATTTCTGGTAACTTAGATGTGAATGGAAACCTTACTGTCACTGACGGCGACTTGGACTTTAATACGAATGATAATGATGCAACCATTGCTGGAAACCTTACTATTGCTGCTGTGGGTTCTGTGGACGCCGGTTCTGGAACAATCACTTTTGACGGCACGGGTTCTAATACCTTAACCGCTAACTCTCAAAACTTAGGCGCTGTAACTGTTAATGGCACCGCTAAAACAATTGTACTTCAAGACACGGTTACGATCACTACTTTGACCATTGGTGCGGATGACATCTTCTCTGTCGATGGTAATTCGTTAACGGCTACGACCCTTGTAAATAATGGTACGTTAAGAGTTCACGGTTCGGGTGGCGGTGAAGTTGTGGCAATCACGACCATGGATATGGATAGTGGTACTGTTGTTTACGTTGGGGATGCCGATGGAGTCGCTGACACCTTCACGGTTTATGATTTTGGCGGTACGGATTATTTCAATGTTATTTTTAATTCTACCGATGCGGGTGCAAATCAAGATACATTCCAAAGCGGGGCAGCTAAATCTATTGCAGGCACTTTAACCGTTACAAATGGTATTTATGATGCCAATGGAAATACAACTGCGGTTACGGGATTAACCACAGTAAGTGGCGGATCTTATCTTGCTTCTACTGCGACTCAAACATTTACCGCAGGACTTACGATTTCTGGTGGCACTTTTACTGGCGGTGCTGGAGATGTTGATTCTAATGGCACAGTCACCTTCTCAAGCGGTACTTTTACAGCTCCTTCGGGTAGCTTCTTTGCTTCTAGCGACGTTACCTTTTCTGGCGCAGGAACCTTCTCTGCTAATGGTGGAACTTTTGTTTTTGATGGCACAACAACTTTAACTTCTAATTCTGAAAGCTTTAATAATATTCAGATTGGTACAGGAGCTACTGGAGGATCTTTAACTACGGCAGATGACTTAGACATCAATGGAACTCTTACTGTTCTTAATGGTGGCGCTACTACTTTTGACATTTCTGGTGATACGGTTAATTTTGCAAGCACCGTAAACCTTACAAACTTAGATACATTTACAAACGCTGGCTCCACCGCTGTTTTTGATGGTGTCACCACACTTACCTCCAGTGGCAATGCATTCAATAATGTTCAAGTTGGTTCTGCTACTGCGGGCGGAACTTTAACCACCGCAGATGATTTAGATGTAGATGGTACTTTCACTGTTCTTAATGGTGGTGCTACAACTGTAGACATCTCTGGTGATACGGTTAACTTTGCAAGCACTGTTAACTTAACAAACTTAGATACGTTTACCACAACAACTTCCACTGCTGTTTTTGATGGCGTCACCACACTTACATCTAGCGGTAATGTATTCAATAATATTCAAGTCGGCTCTGCTACTGCGGGCGGAACTTTAACCACCGCAGATGATTTAGATGTGAATGGTACATTCACTGTTCTTAACGGCGGCGCAACGAGCGTGGATATTTCTGGGGATACCGTTAACTTTGCAAGCACTGTAAACCTCACCAATTTAGATGCTTTTGTTACAACAACTTCCACCGCTATTTTTGATGGCGTTACTACACTCACCTCTAGCGGCAATGCATTCAATAATGTTCAAGTCGGTTCTGCTACTGCGGGTGGATCTTTAACCACGGCAGATGACTTAGATGTCGATGGTACATTTACGGTTCTTAATGGTGGGGCAACTACCGTAGATATTTCTGGAGACACCGTTAACTTTGCAAGCACCGTTAATTTAACAAACTTAGATACGTTTACAAACGCTGGCTCTACTGCCGTTTTTGATGGCGTTACTACACTCACCTCTAGCGGCAATGCATTCAATAATGTTCAAGTCGGTTCTGCTACTGCGGGTGGGTCTTTACCCACA
>JAJDCD010000001.1 GCA_029261035.1 Candidatus Omnitrophota bacterium | reverse complement strand
ATTCTCTGGCCTTTTAAGTTATGGACTTTGGTGGGGTGTGTAGAGGTTGAAAACAAAAGGGCCATCGAGGGCTTTTGTTTTCTTGGTTTAATGTATTTCGTTATAATGTAAATAACGAAATGCTTGTTTGTTTTAGTTTTTGATACTATTTCAGGGATAAAGGCGTTGAGTGCTAGATGGTTTGGTTTAGTATTTAGGTGGTATCGTCACGTGTGTGACGATTGTTTTGCTAAAGGCTGAAAGCTATAGACGAGGTGAAATAATGAAAAGAGCGTTTAAGTTGGTGTTTGAGCAGGTTTTGATTAAGGAGCCAATTATATTTTTAGCGGCACGGGACCATAATTTGGTGTTAAATATTAGACGTGCAAGAATTACTTCTGAATTAGGTGAAGCTACGGTAGAATTAGAAGGTGAAGAGCAGGATATCAATAAAGCAATTACTCATTTAAAATCCCAGGGCGTTATTGTTGATGATGCCATTGGGGAAGAAGGTCTGTAAATAAATCATAAGGAGAAATCATGATTCAATTCATTACAGAATTGAAAGATAAGGTTTTAAATGGTGAGCGCATTACTTTTGAAGAAGCACAAAAATTGATACACATTCCTATTGCTGAGCGGGAAACGATAGAACATTTAATTGAATCTGCACATGAACTTACTGAAAAAATTTCCGGAAATGATGCGGATCTTTGTTCTTTGATTAATGCAAAGAGTGGGGATTGCACTGAAGATTGTGGCTTTTGTGCTCAGTCCTCTCATTCGCAAACTGGAATTGATACCTACGAGTTGGTTGATGAAGCAACAATTCTTGCAGGAGGTAAAGCTGCTGAAGAGCGTGGGGTAGATCGTTTTTGTGTTGTTACGGCTACAGGTACTTTAACAGATGAACAATTTGAACAGGTGTTATCTGGTTTTAGAATGTTAAGAGAAAAGACTAATCTTAAGTTAGAAGCTTCTGTTGGAAATTTATCCAAAGAACGTCTTTTGCTTTTGAAAGAACAAGGTGTAACTCGAATTAACCATAATTTAGAGACTTCTCCAAATTATTATCCTCAGATTGTGACTACTCACACATTCCAAGATCGTTTTGATACGATTCAAAATGTAAGAGATTGTGGTATGGAAGTGTGTTCTGGAGGGATTATTGGTATGGGTGAGTCTAAGGAAGATAGAATTCAATTGGCTTTTGAGCTGGCTAAGCTTGATGTTGAAGTAATGCCAATTAATGTGTTGGATCCTCGTCCTGGAACAGCTCTTGAAAAAGCAGAACCTTTGGATCCTATGGAAGCAATTAAGACGATTGCTGTATTTCGTTTTATTCTTCCTAAAACTTGTTTGAAGTTAGGTGGAGGACGAGAAGTTAATTTAGGTCCTTATCAACGATTAGCAGCTAGAGCAGGTGCTAACGGGTTGATTGTAGGAGGTTATTTAACAACTCCAGGGGGTTCGATTGAAGAAGACCGTCGGATGATGGAAGAAGCTGGCTACAACATCCCAAAAATTCCAGAAGCAACTAATAATTAAATGATTGCAGAGAATAGATTTAATTCTGTTCTCTGCTTTTTTTTCGTCTGTTTTTAACTTTCATGAATATTTCTCTCCAAGATAAAACAATTCTCGTAACGGGTGGGACTGGCGGACTTGGCCAAGCTCTCGTCCAGACTCTTTCCGAAGAAGGGGCTCAAGTCTTATTCTCTTACTGTTCTCATGAAGATCGGGTAGCTGACATTGAAGCACTAGGAGCGAAGGGTTACTTTTTAGATTTAAGTAATCGAAATTCTGTAAACAAATTTTCAAAACAAATTGTAAACGAATATTCTGTGATTGATGGGATTATTCATAATGCAGCTATTTCTCGGGATCATTCCATTTTAAAGCTCACAGAAGAAGAGTTTGATGAGTCTTTAGAGGTAAATTTATCATCTGTTTTCTTTTTAACGCGTCATTTAGTTCCTTTGTTAGAAAAGGCAAAACATCCTAAAATCATTAATATGGTTAGTCGTGTAGGTGTGAGAGGGAACTTTGGTCAAATTGCTTATACGGCAAGTAAGGCAGGTTTGATTTCGTTGACTAAGAGCATGGCTTTGGAGCTTGGTGACAAGGGTATTATGGTTAATAGTTTGACTCCGGGGTATGTGATGACGGATATGACGGGAGTTTTGCCGGAGTTTGTGCATGATAAGGCTAAAAGTGAGAGTTATTTAAATACGATTTCTGATGCGGGTGAGGTGGCTCGGTTTGTTAGTTATTTGATGTCGGATTATGTTACTAAGTTGTCTGGGCAGTTGTTTCATTATGATACTAGGCGGAATTGATTTAAAATTGATGTCCTTTTGAATGGAGTGAAGAGTGTTTGGGGTGTTTTTGGGGTGGGTTGCGGCAATAGAATGTTCTCCGGCGCTCAGACAGCACAAAAGTGACTGTCACCTAGGGTGACTGTCACTTTTGTGAACTCGCGGCGGAGAACATTCTATTGACTATTCGATTATAACTCTGTGGGGCGTGAGAGCGTTGAAAACAAAAGGGCCATCGAGGGCTTTTGTTTTCTTGGTTTAATGTATTTCGTTATAGTGTAAATAACGAAATGCTTGTTTGTTTTAGTTTCTGATACGAGTGCAGGGATAAAGGCGTTGATTGCTGATAATTTGGTTTAGGATTTAGGTGGTATCGTCACATGTGTGGCGATGGTTTTTCTAAACGCTATGCGCTCTACGCTAGTAAGTAAGGAGATGGAATGTTAAAAACGGTTGTTGTTTCTGGGATGGGGGTTGTTAGTCCTATTGGAAACAATTTGAGTGAGTTTAGAGAGGCTCTTAGGGCTGGGAAGTCGGGAGAGGGACAGATTCAACGTTTTGATACGTCTTCGTTTCCGATAAAGAAAGCTTGTGAGGTTAAGAATTTTAAGCCTGGTTGGAGAACGTCTCTTTTAGATCCATTTATTCAATATTCTTTTGCTGCTGCGGAAGAAGCAGTTCAGGATGCTGGAATTAATTTAAAGGAAGTGGATCCTTATCGAATTGGGATTGTTATGGGTTCCAGTAAGGGAGGGATGGTTACTTTTGAGCAGGTAAAAGAGAAGTATGGAGACACATTGCCTTCGGCATTACATACGGCGGCTTTCTATGCTAGTTTTCCGCCGCATATGGGGGCTCAGTGGTTAGCAAAAAGACATAAAGTTAAAGGGCCTGCCAAGTGTTTTACGGCGGCCTGTTCTACTGGGACCTATTCGATTATTGATGGTGCTCAAATGGTGGCTGATGGAGAAGTGGATTATTGTATGGCTGGTTCCAGTGATGCCAGTATTACGAAAATGATGTTAGCTGCTTACAGAAATATGAAAGCGCATTCAAAGAATGAAAAAATGCGCCCTTATGATGTTGATCGAGATGGCTTTTTAATAGGAGAAGGATCGGGGATGGTGTTTTTAGAATCAGAAGAATCGGCCAAGGCCAGAGGAGCTAAGATTTATGCCAAGATTATAGCTTCATCGTTCGGTGGAGATGGTGTTTCGCTGATTCATTATGATGAAAGAGCTCATGGATTGTCTTCAGTTGTAGATAGAGCATTTAAATCGAAAGGCTTGAAACCTTCAGATATGGATTATGTGAGTATGCATGGTACTTCGACGGTAGCAGGGGATCGTTACGAAGTTAATGAGATTAAACATTTATTTAAGTCTTCTGCTGAACAAATTCCGATGAGTTCTATAAAGTCGATGACGGGGCATATGTTGGGTGCTGGGGGTTCTGTGGAGTTTATTGCGAGTTGTCTTTCGATCAGCGAAGGTTGGGTTCCTCCTACGATTCATTTAGACAATGTGGAAGAGGGTTTTGATTTGGATTTTGTGCCGAATCAAATGCGGGAGAAGAAGGTGGGGATGGCTTTGTCGTTTTCTTTGGCGTTTGGGGGGCAGATGGGGGCGATTGTTGTTTCAAAGTAGAGGTGGGTTGTCGGCCAGAGAATGTTCTCCGGCGCTCAGACAGCACAAAAGTGACTGTCACCTAGGGTGACTGTCACTTTTGTGAACTCGCGGCGGAGAACATTCTCTGGCCTTTTAAGTTATGGACTTTGGTGGGGTGTGTAGAGGTTGAAAACA